>NZ_CP150340.1:10247500-12623319 GCF_051474675.1 Sorangium sp. So ce406
AGGCCATCGATGCCCAGGGGCGACGGCGCGCCGTCGGCCCGCTGCCGCAGGCGCGGGGCTCGTTCATCCAGACCCTCGGCCTGTCCCTCGTGCTGTGATCGCCCCCCTGAGCGCGCGCGGCCGGCGGTGGGCGCTCACCGCCGCGCTCGCCGCAGCCTCGCCGGCGTGCGGTGAGGCGGCCGCGACGCGACGCTCGCCGGCGCCGCCGCGATCGCTCGCGCCCGCGGAGCAGGCGGCGGTCGAGGGGCACGGCGGTCGCGGAACGCCGCGCGGCGCGGACCCCACCGGCGGCGCCGACGCAGACGACGAGGGCCCGAGCCGCGCCGGGCCGGACGCGACCGCAGCACAGGGAACCGCGATGCAGGCGCTCCCGACCGCCTGCGCGAACGACGCGGGTTGCGGGTACGACCCCGCGAGCGAGCGCTGTGGGGGCGACCCCCGGCTGAACCGGCAGCCGCCCGTCACGGACCAGGGGATCGTCTGCTACTGCGACGCCGGCGCGTGCGCGATGCTCCGCGTGCTGCCGGTGCCGTGCGAGGGGGACCACGACTGCGCCGTGGCCCACGAGCCGCGCCCGCACCCCGTCCGCGCGACCCGCGAGCGCCCCCACGAGAAGGGGCGACCCTGCCGCGACCTCACGCTGTCGACGACGTGCGAGCGGACGAACATCTGCACCCTGCGCCGCCACGCGTGCCCGGCGCGGTGAGCGGCGCCGCGGGGCGAGCTCAGCTCAGGGCCAGCATGCGATCGATCGGCACGCGCGCGCGCTCGCGCAGCTCGGGCTCCATCTCGAGGCGCGGGGTGAGATCGCGCAGCGCGAGATAGACCTTCTCGAGCGTGTTCAGCCGCATGAAGGGGCACTCGTTGCAGGCGCAGTTGCCCTCGGGCGGCCCCTCGATGAACTCCTTCTGCGGAGACGCCTTCCGCATCTGGTGCACGATGCCGCTCTCCGTCGCGACGATGTACTTCGTCGCGTCGTCCGCGATCGTGTACTTGAGCAGCGCGGTCGTCGATCCGATGTACTCGGCCATCCGCAGGATCGGCTCCTCGCACTCCGGGTGCGCGATGAGCTTCGCGTCCGGGTGGCGCTCGCGCAGCGCGACGATCTTGCGCAGGCTGAACGTCTCGTGCACGACGCAGCTCCCCTGCCACAGGCGCATCGGGCGACCCGTCCGCTCGATGAGCCAGCGCCCGAGGTTCCGGTCGGGCGCGAAGAGGATCTCCTGCCCCTCGGGGATCGCGCGGACGATCTTCTCCGCGTTCGACGAGGTGCAGATGTAGTCGCTCTCCGCCTTCACGTCGGCGGAGCAGTTGATGTAGGAGATCGCGACCGCGCCGGGGTGGCGCGCGCGCCAGGCGCGGTAACGGTCGACGGGGCAGCCGTCGGCGAGCGAGCAGCCGGCCTGCATGTCGGGGACGACGACGATGCGGTCGGGGTTCAGGATCTTCGCCGTCTCGGCCATGAAGTGCACACCGGCGAACAGGATGACATCCGCGGTCGTCTTCTTGGCCTGCTGGGCGAGCTGCAACGAGTCGCCGAGGAAGTCTGCAAGATCCTGGATCTCGCCGTCCTGGTAATAGTGGGCCAGGAGGACGGCGTTCCTCTCCCGCTTCAGGCGGCTGATCTCATCGTGCAGATCCAGGCGCGGGTCGATGGCGGCAGGCTGGGGCGCGGCGCTCGTCATGAACGATAAGGTAGGCACCGCGCGCCGCGATGACCAGGGCTCACGGCCAGCGCGGCGTCCGCCGCGGCTCCCCGGAGCCCGCCGCGCCCAGCGTTGACAACGGCCCGCACCGGTCCACGATCCAGGCCCGCGGCGGGCCCGGCAAAGGCGCGCTCGCCGTGGGCGGCCACGCATGTCTCTCTTGATCCCCCTCGCCCTGCTCGCCGTGGCCGTGCCGCTCATCGTGGCCCTCCTCCGGGCCAACGAGCTATTTTACGTGCGCGTCGAGGGGCAGAACGTCCGGCTGCTCCGGGGCCGGCTGCCGCAACGGCTGCTCGACGACATCGTCGACGTGCTCCGCGCCGCGCCGGTCGGGCGCGGCGCGGTCCGGGTCGTGGTCGAGGACCGGCGGCCCCGGGTCCACGTCGAGGGGGACATCTCCCCGGAGCAAGCTCAGCAGCTCAGGAACACCGTGTCGCTCTGGCCGGTTCCGAAGATCCGCGCGGCCCCGAAGCGCCGCACGGGCGGGTGACCCCTCCGCGCCCGACACCGCTATCCTCACGAGTCAGTCCCGCATGGCCGACGACCAACCCAGAGACAAACCCCCGACATCGAAGCTCGGGCGCCTCGCGCGCCTCGCCGGCCTCGCGCCCCGCACGATCCCGTTCGCGATCGAGGGCGCGAAGCGCGCCCTCGGCGCGCCGCGGACCGAGGAGGAAGAAGCCGAGGCGCGGCGGAGGATGACCCAGGAGGTGAAGAAGACCGCCGAGGCGATGCTGAAGACGCTCGGCGAGATGAAGGGCCTGCCGCTCAAGTTCGGCCAGATGGCGAGCTACATCGACGGGCTCGCGCCGCCTGGGTACGAGGAGAAGTTCCAGGCCACGCTGAAGAAGCTGCTCGACAGGGCGCCGCCCCTGTCGCCCGAGGCCGCGGAGCAGATGGTCGTCCAGGAGCTCGGCGCCCCGCCCCACGAGGTGTTCGCGGCGTGGGAGCGCGAGCCGTTCGCCGCGGCGAGCATCGGGCAGGTGCACCGGGCCACGACGAGGTCGCGGGAGCGGGTCGCCGTCAAGGTGCAGTACCCCGGCATGGACAGGGCGATCGAGAACGACCTGAAGAGCATCTCGATGCTCGAGACGATGATGGCGCCGATCGCGAAGAAGCTGAACGCGCGGCAGACCGTCGACGAGCTCCGCAAGGTGTTCCTGTCCGAGCTCGACTACGCGCGCGAGGCCGAGATGGCCGACCTGTTCCGCCGCATGAACGCGGGGGACGAGGACATCTCCATCCCCCGGATCCACCACAGCCTCACCACGCGGCGCGTCCTCACGCTCGAGCTCGTCGACGGCATGAGCTACGCGGAGTTCTGCGAGCGCGGGAGCCAGGAGGCCAGGAACCGCGCGGGGCTCGCCATCTGGCGCTTCACCTTCCGCTCCATGCTCCGGTACGGCTGGCTCTACGCCGATCCGCACCCGGGCAACTACCGCTTCCACGAGGATGGACGGGTCACGATCCTCGATTTCGGGTGCGTGAAGGAGCTCCCGCCCGACCTCGTGGACGGCATGAAGCGCTACATGCGCGCCGCCATGGACGCGGATTGGAAGGAGTTCGACCGGGCCTGCGTGGAGGTGCTCGGCTACGACCCGAACGACGAGAGCTGGGACCTCTACCGGAGCTACACGATGGAGCTCATGGTCCCGTTCTGCACGCAGGGGACCTGGACGTGCTCCCCGGAGAAGGCGCGCGAGACGGTGGCGTACCTGACGCGCGGCATCCGGGGGCTCGCCTTCAAGCAGGGAGCGAATATGCCCACCATCCCCCACGTGCCGAAGATGCCGCAGGACTTCACGTTCGTGAATCGGCTGCAGTGGGGGCTCGCCTCCGTGCTGGCAGGGCTCCGCACCCAGGCCGCGTTCCGGCGGACCGTCGATCCGTGGGTGCGCGACGGCCTGTACCCGGTCCCCGATTGAGCCGGGCCGCAGGCAGCCTCGTCGGCACGGGCGAGCCGGCGATGTCGCCTCCGCCGTGGCTCTCAACTTGACCTCGATCCCGCGCGCTGTGACATTCGATCGGGGCATGGACGACGAGAGGGCGGCCTGCGAAAGGCGCGTGGGGACCACCCTGCGGGGCAAATGGACGATCGATCGCCTCCTCGGGATCGGCGGGATGGCCGCCGTCTATGCCGCGACCCACAAGATCGGGCGGCGCGAGGCGATCAAGATCCTCCACCCCGAGGTGGCGCGCTCGAAGGACCTGCGCGCCCGGTTCGAGCGCGAGGCGCAGGCGGTCAACCAGTTCCAGCACCCCGGCGTGGTCGAGATCCGCGACATCGACATGACCGAGGACGGCGCGCCGTTCCTCGTGATGGAGCTGCTCGAAGGCGAGTCGCTCGCCGACCGGCTCCAGCGGCTCGGCAACATCGAGACAGGCGAGATGCTGCGGTTCATGGACGAGCTCCTCGACGTGCTCGGCGCGGCGCACGAGCGGGGGATCATCCACCGCGACATCAAGCTCGACAACCTCTTCGCCGAGACGACAGGGCGCCTCAAGGTGCTCGATTTCGGCATCGCGCGCATGCGGGACGGCGTGAAGACCGCGATGCGGACCCGCACCGGCGCGACGCTCGGGACCGTGTCGTACATGGCCCCGGAGCAGGTGCGCGGCATCTCGGTCGATCACAGGGCAGACCTCTTCGCGGTGGGCGCGACGATGTTCCGGGTGATCGCGAAGCGGCGCATCCACGAGGCGCGCACGGAGTCCGAGCTGCTCGTGAAGATGGCGACCATGGCGGCGCCGGCGCTCGCGAGCGTCGCGCCGGAGGCGCCGCAGGGGCTGTGCGCCCTCGTGGACAGGGCGCTCGCGTTCGATCGCGAGCGGCGCTACCCGGACGCCCGCACGATGCAGGCGGACATCCGGGCGCTCCTGCGCGGGGAGGCGCCGCCCTACGCGACGGCGCGCCTCGCGGCGGGCGACGCGCCGTCGACGGGCGCGCCGCAGCTCTCCCCGATGCTCGCGGCCGCCGCCGCCGCGCAGGAAACGCCGGCCGAGCCGCGGCCGGCGGCCGCGTCGGGCCCGCGCTGGAACGAGGGGGGCTCGGCGCCCGCGATCGGGTCGGAGCCGAACCCGGGCAGCCGCGGCGCGACGGCGTCGTGGGACGCGCCCACGATGGCCGCGCCCGGCCCCGGCGGCGCGATGGATGCCGCCCAGGCGCACGGAGGCCACCCCGGCATGCCGCAGGGCATCGCCGGGGCGCCGAATGGACCGCCGTCGGCCCTGTACAACACGGGAGCAGGTCAGGCGGGAGCGCTCGGCGCGCCCGCCTCGCGGCACGGCGCCAGCATGCCCCACAGCGCGCCCGCGGCGCTGCACAACAGCGGCGTGTCCTACGGCGCGCCCGCCCCGCCGCACGGCGCCAGCATGCCCCACAGCGCGCCTGCGTCGCTCCACAACACCGGCGCGCCCCTGCACAACAGCGGCGTGCCCTACGGCGCGCCCGCCTCGCTGCACAACACCGGCGCATCGCTGCACAACACCGGCGCGCCCCTGCACAACAGCGGCGTGCCCTACGGCGCGCCCGCCTCGCTGCACAACACCGGCGCCTCGCTGCACAACACCGGCGCGCCCCTGCACAACAGCGGCGTGTCCTACGGCGCGCCCGCGTCGCTCCACAACACCGGCGCGTCCTACGGCGCGCCGGCCGCGCACAGCGCCAGCGCGCCGTACGGCGAGCAGGCGGCGGCCGGCTGGGCTCCGCGCCCCGCTCCGCCGAAGCAGCCGTCGAAGCTCGTGATCCTTGTCGCGGTCAGCAGCGCGGCGCTCGTGATCGCGAGCGCGATCGCGGTGTGGATGGCGCTCGGCAACGGGTCGCAGGACGATGCGATGCAGCGCGACCTCTTGCCCGCGCAGAGCGCGAGCGCCAGGCCGACCCCGCTCGCTCCCTCGGAGAGCACCCATGAGCTGCGGCGCGACGATGGAGAGGAGCCGGAGGCGATACGCCCGGACCAGCCGAGCCCCGCGGCGAGCCCTGCGCCCCCCGCCACGTTCATCATCAAGTTCCCAGAGAACAGGCAGCGGACGAGAAAATCACGCGACGACTGAAGGCAGAATCGCCGAACATGGAGCTCCGCCCCCTCATGGTCACGAGGACATGCCTGCGCGCTCGATCGATGCTCGTCGGGTCTGCGCTCGTGCTCGCGCTGTCGGGAGCGTGCTCGGACCCGGTGCCGCCGTTCGAACCGGGACCTGACGCGAGCAGCAGCGCCGGCGGCAGCGGCGGCAGCGGCGGCAGCGGCGGCAGCGGCGGCAGCGGCGGCGCGCCGCTCTGCAGCCTCGGCGAGGAGCAGCCTTGCTACCCCGGCGCGGCGGACACGGAGGGCGTCGGCGTGTGCAAGTCGGGCGTGCGGAGGTGCCAGCCTGATGGCCAGAGCTTCGGCGAGTGCGAGGGCGCCGTGGTCCCCCGGCCCGAAGACTGCGGCAGCACCGTGGACGACGACTGCGACGGGGAGACGAACGAGCCCGACGCCGGGTGCGTGTGCACGCCGGGGCAGATCGAGGCCTGCTACAGCGGGCCCGAGGGGACCGACGGCGTCGGGCTCTGCGCCGCGGGGCTGCGCGTGTGCGACATCTCGGGGACGTCGTGGCGGCCATGCAGCGGCCAGGTCACCCCCGCGCGGGAGACCTGCACGGACGACATCGACGAGGACTGCGACGGCTTCGCCTGCAGCGCCCCGCTCTGGGCCGATCTCTTCGGCGACCCGAACATCCAGAGCGCGACCGGCGCCGGCATCGACACGCAGGGCAACCTCTACGTCGGCGGCACCTTCTCGGGGAGCATCAACCTCGGCGGTGAGACCCTGGTGAGCATCGGCACCGCCGACGTGTACATCGCGAGCTTCGACCCTTCCGGAGCCCACCGCTGGAGCGCGAGGCTCGGCGGCAGCGGCGCCGAGACGCTCAACGGGCTCGCCCTGACGCCCACCGATGACGTCGTGCTCGGCGGGACGTTCTACGGCTCGTTCATGTTCGGGGACGCGACGCTGCGCAGCACCAACGCGCTCGACAGCTTCGTCGTCACGCTGGACAAGGACGGCCACCCCGGCTGGGCGCGCCAGATCGGGGACGCCGCGGACCAGACGCTGAAATCCATCGCGGTCGACACGGCGGGAAACATCGTGATCGCCGGTTATTTCAGCGGCTCGCTGGTCTGCTCCGCGCCGCCGGTCTCGGCCTGCGCCACCAGCTCAGGCGGCACCGACATCTTCGTGCGCAAATACGATCCGTCCGGCGCTGTCCTGTGGACCAGGATCTACGGAGACAACTCGAACCAGTTCGCGATGAGCGTCGCCGTCGACGCCGAGGGCAGCGTATTCCTCACCGGCAGGTACTTCGGCACCCTGACCATCGGGCCCCGCCAGGTGAGGAACAGCGGGCTCGGGACGAACCTGTTCGTCGCGAAGCTCGACAGCAACGGCAACGGCGTCTGGCTCTCGGACTACGGCGACACGCTGTCGCAGGCCGGCACCGGGATCGACGCCGCCCCGTCGGGCGCGGTGCTCGTGACGGGCACGTACACGGGCTCGCTCGACTTCGGCCCGGCAGGCGCGCTCCCCACCAACGACGTGCAGTCAGCGTTCGTGGCGTCGCTCGCCCCCGACGGCACGCCCGTGTGGGCGCGCTGGTTCGCCGGCGATGGACCGCAGGAGAGCGCGTCGGTCGCCGTGGACGCGAAGAACAACGTCGTGGTGACCGGCTCGGTGCAGGGCGTGGTCGACCTCGGCGGCGGGCCGCTCCCGGGCGGCGGCGGCTTCGACGCCTTCGTCGCGAAGCTCGACGCCGAGGGCGAGCACCTCTGGGGCAAGGTGCTCGGCGCCGCCGGCAACCAGAAGTCGAACGCCGCGGCGATCGCGGCGGACACAGGGGTCATCCTGCTCTGCGGCGCGGCCGAAGGGTCGATCGATTTCGGCCTCGGCGCGCACGCGGCGAACGGGACCGACATGTTCGCCGTGATCCTGTCGCCGTAGGCGCTGCCTGAGGACGCCGCGGCGCTCCGCCAGGGCGCGCCGCGGGCGCCCGCGGGGATCACGCCGACGCGGTCCGTCTCCGCTCAGGCGGCGGCGCCGCGGGCGCCGGCGGGGATCAGGTCGACGCGGCCGAGCTCCTCGTTGGTCGACGCGATGGCAGCGCGGATCGGCTCGCCGACTCCATAGCGGCGGTCCGCGCCGACCAGCGCCTGGGCGGCGACGTCGATGCGGTACGGGCCGCCCGGCAGCGCCTCCAGCGCGATCGTGCCCGTCGCGCCGGACTGGAGCATCTGGACGACGAGGCCGAACGGCTTGATGGCGACGATGTTGCCCTCGATCTCCTCGCCGATGCGCGAGGCGAACAGCCGCGCGACGAGCATGCGGTGCCGCTCCGTCTCGGCCTTGGCGGCGCTGCGCGCGCGCGCGTTCAGGTGATGCGAGAGCGACGCGAGCGCCTCGACGTCCTCGAGCTGATCGCGGTGGCCCTGGAGGTAGCGCTTGACGACGCGGTGCGCCGCGAGGTCGGCGTAGCGGCGGATGGGCGAGGTGAAGTGCAGGTACAGCGGGGCGCCCAGGCCGAAATGCAGGCCCGCCGCGGCCGTGTAGCGGGCAGGGCCGAGCGCCTTGCCGAGCACGGTGCGGATCGCCGGCGCGAGCCCGGAGCCCCGGAACTGCGCCTCGAACGCCGCGAGGCCGCGGGGGCTCAGGTGCGGGCCGAAGCCGGCCTCGACGCCGAAGTTGTGCGCGAAGTGCTCGAGCGTCCGGACGCGCTCCTCCGTGGGCTCGTCGTGGACGCGGAAGACGCACGGGAGGCCGCGCGCCACCAGCCAGGTGGCCACGGCCTCGTTCGCCGCGACCATCAGCCGCTCGATGAGGCGGTGCGCGCCCGTGTCGGAGCGCGGCGCGACGCCGGTCGGCTCGCGCGTCTCGGAGTCCAGCGTCACGTACGCCTCCTCGCGGTCGAGCTCGACGCCGCCGCGCGCCGCGCGGACCGTCGACAGCCGCGCGGCCGCGGTGCGGAGCCAGCGCACGACCGGCGCGACCGACGCGGGCACGTCGGCGGAGCGGCCGGTGCTCAGGAACTCCTCGACGGCGTCGTACGAGAGGCGCGCGTGCGAGCGGATCACGCTCTCGTGGAGGTCGATCGAGGTGACGCCGCCCTCGGGGTCGATGCGCAGCTCGGCCGTGACGGCGAGCCGATCGACGCCCGGGAGCAGGCTCGCCGCCTCGCTCGAGATCGCGTCCGGGATCATCGGGATGACGCGGCCCGCCAGGTAGACGCTCGTGCCGCGGGCGCGGGCCTCCTGATCGAGCGGCGAGCCCTCCGGGACGAGCGCGTCCACGTCGGCGATGGAGACGAAGACGCGGAGCGCGCCGTCCGGGCCGGCCGGCAGCACGGAGACGGCGTCGTCGATGTCCGTGGTGACCGGCGCGTCGATCGTGATCGTGGTGAGCTCGCGCAGGTCGCGGCGGCCGCGCGCGAGCTCGCGCTCGATCGACACCGCCGCCGCCGCGGCGCGCGACGCCTCGACGACGTCGGCCGGGAACACGGCGCGCACGCCGTTGCGGGCGAGGCAGCGCTCGATGCCGAGATCGGCGCCCGGCGCGACGACGCGCGCCGGGACGACCGCCGCGCCCTCGAGGGTCGCGACCACCGCCGTGCCCTCGGCGAGGTCGTCGGCGCTGCCCGGCTTGAACGGCCAGTCGGTGTTGGACACCAGGCGATCGACCCGGAGGTGCGGCCGCTTCGCGTGCGAGACGACCGTCCCGAAGAGCTCGGAGCGGTCGCGCTGGACCAGGACGAGCTGCGACGCGCTGTAGCGGCCCGGCTCCGCCTCCACGACCGTCGCGTCGACGACGTCGCCGTCGAGGAACGGGTTGAGATCGGGCGGCGTCACGAAGGCGGTCACCGGGCCCGCGGCAGCCCCGCCGGGCTTGCCCGGCTCCGGCGAGGCCTCGATGTTCAGAAACCCGAAGCCGCGCGGGTTGACCGAGATGCGTCCACGAACCTGTCCGTTCATGGGCGCCGAAGGTACGCCAGGTCCTGGCATTTTCGAGCGCCATCGTCCGGCGGACGGCCACGGCGCCACCGAGGAGATTACCGTGAAGCGGCAAAGTTCGGAGGTGGCGCGACACCGCAGCACGGCGCGATCGACCGCGGGAACAACGCGCTTCAAGGCGCCTCGCGCGACGCTCGCGCAGACGCGATGTGCGCGAGACGCCGACACACAACAGACACTGTGAGACCCACCTCGCGGGCGCGCCGCGAGGCAGCAAAGGTGCTCCCTCCCACGGATCCGCCGCTCCGGATCGGCTTATACTCGGCCCATCGTGGAAGACTCAGGGGACATCATCGAGCTGGCGCGTGTGATGCCTCGGGACCGCTTCGTCCGCAGGGTGACGAACCTGCTCCTCGTGGTGTCGGAGGTCGGCGCCGACGGCCAGCAGATCGCCTTCCGGACCGTCGCGGCCTCGCCGGCGGCGCACCGGAAGCCGCCGCCCCCGCCCGGTCCGGCGAGCGAGGTGTTCGAGATCGTCAAGGCGAAGGGCAACCCTTATCCCGATCAGATCTCGGTGGGCCGCACGCGCAACTGCGATGTGGTGCTGCGCAACCCGTCGGTGTCGAAGCTGCACGCGCACTTCCGGCTGGACGCGCAGGGGCAGCTCGTGATCATCGACAACGGCTCACAGAACGGCACCCGCGTGAACGGCAAGCTGCTCACCGAGAGCGAGCCGCACGCGGTCGCGGTGGGCGACGTGATCCAGTTCGGCCGGCTCACGACCTCGCTGCTCGACGCGGCGCGCCTCTTCGACATGGTGCGCGAGCAGGCGCGCGTCGCGAGGGACCAGGCGAACCGCTGATCGCCGCGCGGGCGGCGGCGATCAGAACCGGTATCCCACGGCGACGCTCGGGAAGAACATCGTGAACGTGCCGTGGGCGCGCTCCTCGAACACGACCTTCTTGCCCGGCGCGCACTCGACGGTCGGGTCCTGCGGGTCGCAATCGGCGCCGACCACGTAGGTGTTGCCCGTCTCGAACGGGGGGCCGTCGACGAGGAAGAAGCCGACGCCCATGGCCGCCGTGGCGCTGAGCCGCCCGAGCTTGAGGCGCAGCCGGAGCTCGGGCATCGCGAACGGGGCGGCGTGGCGGACCGCGTTGCCCCCGTTGGTCACGGCCACGCCGATGGTCCTGCGATCGTCGGACGCCGAGCCGGTCACCTCGTCGCTGGACTCGGCGAGCACGACGCCGAGCCCGAGCGCGCCGCCGACGTCGAACCACGACGAGAGCTCGTGGTGGTAGCTGCCGCCGACCATCACGGTCACGCCCGCCATCCGGAGGTCGTCGTGGAAGGTGTACCGGATCGGGAGCCTCTCCTCGCCCCCGCGCGGGTCGACGTACGTCGTGTCCACCGAGCGCACGAGCTCGGTGCGGAGGTGCAGGTACCCGGCCGTGAGCTCGATGGCGGCGCCGCTCGGGAACTGATAGCTGCCGCGCAGGCCGGCCAGGACGCCGGACGGGCGCGAGACGCCGGAGCAGCGGTAGCTGCTGCAGCTCCGCTCGGCGTCGCTCTCGAGCGACGAGGCGAAGGCGTAGCCGGCGACCGCCGCCAGCCGGAAGAACCCGACCCTGCGACCCCAGCGCGGGTGGCCCTCGTCGATGGCGAGCGGCAGGACGATATCGCCCGTGGTCTTCCTGTCGATCGTCGTGCGGAGCGTGCGCGCGAAGTAGCCGGGCTCGTGCGCCTCGAAGGTGTGGCGCCCGAGCGGGAGCGCCCCGCGCCACTGCCCGTGGCCGACCGGGACGCCGTTGATGGTCAGCGCCGCGCTCAGCGGCTGGGCGACGACGCGGACCTCCTCCCCGAGCGGGCCGGCCTCGACCGTGGCGACGGCGAGCTGCCCCGCGACGACGTTGGCCTCGCGCGGCGCGGAGCCGAGGTTGCCCTTGCGCACCGAGTAGAAATGCGGGCCAGGCGCGAGCGTGCCCTCCCACGGGAGCTGCCCGATCAGCGTGCCGTCGACGAAGAGGTCGGCGCCGACGAGCCGCTCGTCCTCGATCTTGAGGCGTCCCGTGCTGGCGAGCGGCTCGAGCTTCGCGTCGACCGTCGCGGTCTCGGCGATCTTGACGGTCAGGATCGCCTCGAACGTGCGCCAGCCGTCCTTGACGACGCGGAGCGTGTGGCCCCCGGGGAGCAGCCGGATCGGGCCGGCGAGGGGGAGCCGGCCGCGCGGCCTGCCGTCGATGAGCACCAGGCCGTCGACGTTCGACGAGACGAGCACGCTGCCGATGCGCCCGCGCAGGACGGCGATCGTGGACACGACGCCACGGCGCTCCGGCTCGCCGAGCTCCGCGCGGAACTCGGTGAGCAGCGCCTCGTAGAGCTGGAGCGCCTCGTCGTAACGACCGAGCTGATCGAGGCAGAACGCGGCGTTGAGGGTATTGGGGACCGACGCGACCACCTGGCGCGAGCGGAGGTAGAGCTCGAGCGCGCGCTGGCAGTCGCCGATCTTGCGCAGCTCGTTGCCCGCCTGGAAGAGCTCCTTGGCCCGGGCGAGCGCCTCGTCGGGAGACGCGGGAGACGCAGGGGACGCGGGCGGCGCGGGCTCGGCCGGCGGCGCCGCAGCGGGCGGCTCGGGGGGAGCGGCCGGCGCGGGCGGCTCGGCCTGCGCGCGCGCCGGGGGCGCCGCGAGCGCGGCGGCGAGCGCGCACGCGGCGCAGGAGAGCCGCGGGGAGCGAGGCGCGCGCGGCGACTGCGTCACCACCGGTCGACCGGCATCACCGCGGTCGGGGCCGGCGGCGCGGCGGGGGACGCCGACGCGCCGGCCGCGTCGGAGGCGCCGCGCGGGGTACGCTGCGGCTTCTCGCGGCGCGGCGGCGGCGCGGCGGCGGCCGAGGCGGAGGCCGGCGCGGGCGGCTGGAGATCGATGCGATCGGGGCGCAGCTTGCCGTCGCTCAGCATGAACACCGTCTGCTTGACGGTGGCGCCGCCGCGGCTCACCTCGACCTCGAACATGTCGCCGGCCTTGCCCGTCAGGTCGAGCCGGCCCTCGCTCACCGGGCGCGCGGCGCCGTTGACCCGCACCGTCGCCTCCTCCGGGAGCGTCACGACCGCGGTGAAGGACGCCGCGGTCGGCGCCGGCGGAGGCGCGGGCTCGGGCGCGGCGGGCGGCGGGGGCTCGCTCGCGCTGGCCGGCGCGGCGCGCCCGTCGTCGGCCGTCGAGGCGCGCAGGGCGAGGCCGCCGCCGAGCGCGGCGAGGGCGGCCGCCGTGACCGCCGCCCCGACGAAGCGCCGCCGCGCCGCGCCGCCGGCCGCCTGCGCCGCCGTGAAGGAGCTGCCGCCGATCGAGCGCTCCTCGCCCTCGACGGAGCGGGAGAGCCGGGACTCGCGGCGCAGCTCGGCGATCGGCGTGGCGCGGGCGCGGCGCTCCGCGTCGACGCCGCGGAGCTGATCGAGCGTGACGATCTCCGCGCCGTCCGCGTGCGGCTCGAGCGCGGCGATCAGCTCGTCCATGCTCTGCCAGCGCTCGGCGGGATCCCGGTGCAGGCCGCGGTGCACGACGGCGGCGAGCGCCGGGTCGAGCCACGGCGCGGCCTCGCCGAGCGGCGGCACGCGCTCGGTGCAGATCGAGACCAGGAGCTCGGCGAGCGAGGCGTTCGGATCCCAGGGGCAGCTGCCGCAGAGCGCCTGGTAGAGCGAGACGCAGAGGCTCCAGACGTCGGAGCGGCCGTCGACGTCCCGCGCCATCTTCGCCTGCTCGGGCGACATGTAGATCGGCGACCCGAGCACGCCGCCGGCGCGCGTGAGCTCGTGCGAGACGCCGTCGCCGGTGCGCTTCGCGATGCCGAAGTCGCAGACCTTGACGACGATGCGGCGATCGCTCGAGGACGGCGGGCGCATCGAGCCGGACGGGCGGCGGACGGACGGCGGCGGGCGCATCGAGCCCGACCGGCGCTGGCCGGAGGGCGGCGGCGGCCGGACCGAGCCGGCGCTGCGCCGGGACGGCGGCGGCGCCATCGAGCTCGATCCGCGGTGCGCCGCGGCGTCGAAGGGCGCGTGCAGGAAGAGGTTCGCGGGCTTGATGTCGCGGTGCACGATGCCCTCGGCGTGCGCGGCGGCGAGCCCGCGCGCCGCCTGGATGAACACGCGCACGACCGGCGCCGGCTCCAGCGGCCCGCGCATCCGGAGGAGCTTGGCGAGGTCGACGCCGTGAAGCAGCTCCATGATGATGAACGGCGTCGCGAGCGTGAGATCCGTCCCGAGCTCGAACGTCTTCACGACGTGCGGGCTGTGGATCGCGGTCACCGCGCGCGCCTCGCGGATGAACCGGCGCACGGCGTGATCGTCCTGCCCGACGGCGCTCTTGAAGATGACCTTGGCCGCGACCCGCCGCCCCTCGGGCGACTCCGCCTCGTAGACGGCGCCCATCCCGCCGCGCCCGATCAGGCGGCGCACCGCGTACCGGCCGCCGAGCTCGCGGCCGACCAGCGGATCGGTGTCGGCGCCGGCGCGCTCGGCGATGGCCTCGCGCAGCTCGGGGTCGAGCGGCCTCAGCATGTCGACGGTGAGCCGCTCCTCGCCGCCCGAGGCGGCGCGCAGCGCCTCGGCGAACGCCTCGATCGACGGGTAGCGCCGGTCCACGTCGCTGTGCAGCGCGAGCGAGAGCGCGGTCGCGAGGCGCGCCTCGATCCACGGGGCGCGATCCTGGATCGAGGGGAGCTGCGCGAGCGACGCCAGCGGCCCGTCGGCGGCCGTGTCGGCGGGGCCGAGATCGGCGGTGTCGGGGGTGACGTCGAGCTCGGCCCACGGGGAGACGCCGCACAGCATCTCGTAGAGCGTCGCCGCCAGGCCGAAGACGTCGCCCCGGACGTCCGCCGCGCGGTCCCGCGGCCCCGACGCCTCGCGGTGGTGACCGGAGCTCCGCGCCTTTCCGGAGCTCGAGGCGGCCGTGTCGTGGCCCTTCGAGAGGCCGAAACCGAAGACGCGGACCAGGACCTCGCCGGTCGAGAGGTGCTCGAGGAAGATGCGCGCCGGGCGGACGTCGCGGTAGACGAGGCCCGCGGCGTGGACCGCGGAGAGCCCGGCGGCGGCCTGGAGCGCGATCCGCACGGCGACGTCGGGCGAGAGCGGCCCGGTCTCGGCGAGCAGGGCGGCGACGTCGGTGCCGTCGAGCAGCGGCATCACGAGGTAGGCGAGATCCCGCTCGAGATCGTGACCGGCGTCGACGATCGGGACGACGTGGGCGTTGTCGAGCTTCGACGTGACGCTCGCCTCGCGGCTGAGCCGCGAGAGCGTGTCCTCGGTGACGACCTCGGGCCGCAGCACCTTCAGCGCGACGCGGCGGCCGGAGGGGCCCCGGGCCTCGAACACGACACCGAACCCCTGCGAGGAGAGGACGCGGACGATCCGATACCCACCCGTGAGCGCGCCCCCCACGAGCGCGGTCGGATCCGTGAGATGTGCTGTCCGCCCCATCACGTCAAGCATACGACGGCCCCTCGCGCCCCACAAAGCATGAGTCTCAGGCGACCTCGGAGGCGCGCTGCGCCCGAGCGCCGCAGGCGACGCGGAGCGCCGACCACGCACCTACAACGACGCCATTTCGGCGCGACGCGGCGCGCGAGACGCGCGCGGCGCGGAGGCCGAGCCGCCGCCTCGATGTAGGCGCGACAACCGCAGATAGCGCGGTGACCGGACCGCGGCGACGAACGGCTACGCAGGGTCACGCGCGGAGACGTAATGGTACGTGAGGAGACGCGAGGACACGTGAGGAGACGCGAGGACACGTGCGGACACGAGGTAAACCTGTTGAATCACGATAGATTTGTCTTGCCGGTTGGCAACGCGCGACACTAGATTCCCATCATCCGATTCACCGCCGCTCGGCCAGGTTCTGGGCAGGACTGGTTGATCTCACGGACGCACAGCGATGTGCGCATCCCCCGCCGGGGGACCTCGAGGCACCATGACCCTGCGATGGATCGGGCGGACGCTCGTCGCCCTGGCGGCATGCCTGGCTCTCACGCTCCTCTTCGCGCCCGCGGCGCGCGCCAAGGTCTCTCCCATCGACGAGGAGCTCGCGAAGACGCTCGCCCGGCACGGGTTCACCGGAGAGATCGAGTCGACGCTGGAGTCGCGGCTGGGGCGGAAGATCGACAAGCAGCTGGCGAAGCTCGGGCGTGAGCTGTTCTACGACAGCATCCTCGGCCTGAACGAGGACAACTCGTGCTCAGGTTGCCACTCGCCCACGACGGGCTTCGCCGACACGCAGTCGATCTCGATCGGCATCGAGAACAACGGCGTGGTCGGGCCGGGCCGCGAGGGGCCGCGCAATCAGCGCCGGGCGCCCACGGTCATCAACTCGGCGTTCTATCCCGCGCTGATGTGGAACTCGCGGTTCTTCGCGGTGTCCGGCGACCCGTTCGACAACGGCCAGGGCTTCTCGTTCACCTCCCCGGAGGGGACGTCGCTCTCGTCGTTGCCGCACCTGCTCGTCGCGCAGGCGTTCATCCCGCCGACCGAGATCCCGGAGATGACCGGGTACAAGGCGCCGACGTCGCACGACGTGGTGCGCGAGGAGGTCGCGGAGCGCGTGAACGGGGTGCAGGCGTACCGCCGCCGGTTCGGCCGGAGCTTCGACGCGGTGAAGCGGGGGAAGCCGATCACCTACGAGATGATCGCGATCGCCATCGCCGAGTTCGAGATGTCGCTCACGTTCGCCGACGCGCCGATCGACAGGTTCGCCCGCGGCCGCCGGAACGCGATGACCCTGGCCCAGAAGCGCGGCGCGCTGCTCTTCTTCGGCGAGGCGGGGTGCGTCGGCTGCCACGCCGTGTCGGGAGAGTCGAACGAGATGTTCAGCGATTTCCAGCAGCACGCCATCGGCGTGCCGCAGATCGCGCCGACCGACGATCCGGCGCTCTCCAACGTGGTCTTCGACGGCCAGAACGCCGACGAGGACTTCGGGCTGGAGCAGGTCACGGGCGACCCGGCCGACCGGTACAAGTTCAGGACGTCGCCGCTGCGCAACGTCGCCCTCCAGCCCACGTTCTTCCACAACGGCGCGTTCACATCGCTGGAGGGGGCCATCCGCCACCACCTCGACGTGTACAGGTCGGCCACGGAGTACACGAACGATCACCTCGCGCCGGACCTCCAGGGCAAGATGGGCCCGCTCGCCCCCGTCCTCGCCGCCGTCGACCCGCTGCTGCAGGAGCCGATCGATCTGACCGAGGAAGAGATCGGCTGGCTCTGCGCCTTCGTGGGCGAGGCGCTGCTCGACCCGCGCGCGACCCCGAAGCGGCTCGAGGCGCTCATCCCGGCGGAGCTCCCGAGCGGCCGCGCGCTCCACGACTTCGAGTAACCACGGCGTGGGCAGCCGGTGCTCACCGGCGACCCTCCCCTCAGGGGCGGCTCAGGGGCGCTCCAGGCAGGTCCTCAGCGACTCCCACTGGATGCTGCACTCCTCGAGGTACTTCGCTGGATCACAGTTGTCCTCGGCGTGGTTGCGGCACTCGAGGTACGACTCCCACGCGCCGTCACAGCCAGCCTCCTCCGCCTCCTCGGTGTCGGCGCTGCAGGTGTCGAGGCAGCTCTCCTCGGTCGTGGCGTCGCCCGGGCACTCCACCTGTCGCTCGCAGAGCTCGGGACACCCCTCCTCCTCGCCGTGGCCGCTGTCGCAGCTCAGGGCGACGAGGGAGAGCGCGGCGAGCCCCATCCTTGCAATGACCTTCATCGGGTCATCGTACCATGAGAGGGGCGCCGGGCGCGCGAGCGGGCGAGGGCCCGGATCAGGGAAGGAGCCGGGAGATGAAGCTCCACTTCGTCGAGCGGCCGGACTTCATGGCCAGGACCGTCGTCACGCCGATGACGCCGGCCGTGAGGGCGATGTTGAGCGGCCCCATCACGTTGAGGAGCTGCTGCAGCGCCGCGGCCTTCGAGGGCGTGCGCGGCGACGGCGTGTCGCCGTCGTGGACGGGCACGGCGCGGGCGGGCGCCTGCTCGCTCATCTGCCTCCCGCTCACCATGTTGACGACGCTCGTCGCGAGCGTCGCGCCGAGCAGGATGTCCTTCAGGTGCACCAGGGTGCGCGTCTCCTCGTCGATCGACCGGCCCGAGATCATCGTCCGCCCGATGAACCAGGTGGCCGCGGCGGTGCCGAGCGAGATCGCATTGACGAGGTTGTAACGTTGCCACGCGTCGGCGAGCACCTTGCCGCGCTCGGCCTCGGAATGGATATCCTTGACCGCCTGATGCAATGCCAGACGGCCAAAGAGAGGGCCGCCGAACCCCGCGGCCAGACCGAGCTCATGCAATACCCACGCGGACGTCGAGAGTGTAGCCATGTTGTTCCACCTCGTCGCGACGCCCCAAGCAAGATCGTGCCCAGCGCCGGACCGCGCTCCGTGATCCAGGTCGTCGCAGGCGCGCCGGCTCGGCCGGACGCGCGCGATGATGGCGCCGGCATGGCGCGTGCGTGAAAGCCCGTCGAAAAGCCCGTCGAGGCGAGGCGGGCTGAGGCCGCCATGTCACCAGGAGGATAGAGAAGCGGGCTGGAGAGACGCCCGGAGCAGCGCGCCCCGGGCAGCCGGGCGCCACTGTGACCATCGGCCCCTGCGAGGCAGTTTGTCTCATGCGCTGCCGCGTCCTGCTCGGCGCGCCGGGCACGCGAACGCTGCGGACCGCGCCGTCTTCGTGCTGCACAGCGTCGGCCCGCGTCGTGCTTTCGCGCCCGGCCAGGACGCGCGCGGGCAGGTCGCGCGAGCCGCAGGAGCACCATGAGCGAGCTGAACGATGGGCGGAGGGCCCTCGAGCCCACGGGCGCATCCGGGATCTCCGGGAGCTCGGACGGCGCGAGCGCGGAGCGTGGGGCGCGGAACCGCGCGGCCCGGGGCGAGGGGCGCGGTCCGGAGACGTTCGTGTCCGCGTCGGCGACCAGCGACGTGTACGGCGCGCGGCCGGCGGCGCTCGGGGAGAAGACGGCGCTCGAGGCGCACTCGGCCTTCTTCGACAGGAACAACGACGGGATCATCACGCTCCGCGAGACCTACGAAGGGCTCCGCGCGATCGGGATCGGACGCGTGCTCTCCGCGTGGTTCGCGCTCGTCATCAACGGGGTGCTCGGGCCCCCGACGGCCCGATCGTTCGTCCCCACGCTCTCGATCACCCTCGCGAACATCCACCGCGGCAAGCACGCGAGCGACACGGGCGTTTACGACAAAGACGGCAGGTTCGACCCGGTGAAGTTCGACGAGCTGTTCGCGCGCTGGGACAGGGACCGCGACGGCGCCTTGAACGCGCGCGAGCTCGTGGCGCGCACGCTGGGAGATCGCGACTTCCTCGACGTGCTCGGCTTCCTGGCGTCAGCAGGCGAGTGGGCGGTGCTCTACGCGCTCGCCGGCAAAGGAGGGAAGCTGACGCGCGAGCAGCTCCGTCGGATGTACGACGGGACGCTCTTCTACGAGCTCGAGCGCGAGAAGCAGGCGGCCCGGAGCGCCTGAGGCGCCACGGCGTGAGCGACAGGAACAGAAGAAGAGGAGACAATCACCCTGCCATGACACTTGACCCCATGACGCTCCACGCCAGATCGCCCGCGCCGTGACATCGATCCTCGCCGCCGTCAGGGCGCGTATCTCGGACAAGCACCTGGGTTACCTCGCGGTCTTCGCGTTCTCCGCGGGCGCCGCCTGGCTCTGCGTCCTCGATATCGCCCTCAAGCAGCCAGTCGCGATCGACTTCAAGTCGTTCTATACGGCCGCCGTCGCGGCCAGCCGGGGGCTCGACGTCTACGACGTCACCGTCCTCGAGTCGATCGCCAGGGAGCTGCAGCTCCCGCACGAGCTGACGTTCCCCTATCTCTATCCGCCGTTCTTCGCGCACACCTTCTCGTGGCTCGCGCGCCTGCGGCCGAACGTCGCCCAGGAGGTTTGGTCGACCGTGGCCGTCGTCAGCTACGGCCTCGCCGCGACGTTCGCCGTCGTCGCGATCCGGCGCGCGACGCGGGGCGCGCCGGATCGCGACGACGCCGCGCGCGGGCCCGCGATCCCCACGGTCCTGCTCGCGCTCATCGCCTTCCTCGCGTGGGCGCTCAACCTGCGCAACAGCCTGGCGATGGGGCAGGTCAACCCGCTGGTGCTCGCGTTCATCTGCGCGGCGCTCGCGCTCTCGCTCTCGGGCAAGGACACCCCCGCGGGGCTCGCCCTCGCGGTCGCCGCAGGGATCAAGGTCACGCCCATCCTGCTCGCGGTTCCCTGGGTGATCCAGCGGCGTTTCCGCGCGCTCGCCGGGCTCGCCGCCGGGCTCGCCGCCCTCGTCGTGATCAGCCTGCCGTTCGGCGCGGCGCCCGCGTGGGTCGAGTTCCTGAGGCGGCTGCCGCGCATGTCGCACGGCGCCAGGATCCCGGGCCTCTTCGATCCGGGCACGGCGGCGAACTTCTCGCTCGCCGGCTTCTACGCGCGGCTCTTCGGCCAGGACGCCGCCACGATCAAGGTCGCGTCGGTGATCACCGTCCTGCTCCTCGTCGGCGCGGCGCTCGCGCTGGGCGGCCGCGCCGCCACGCCCGAACGCTCGCTCCGGCTGCTCCTGCCGCTGCTCGTCGCGATGGTGGTCGCGAGCCCGTTCACCTACGTGCACCACGTGCTCTACCTCTTCCCGGCCGCGCTCTACGCGCTCGACCGGGCGGTGGAGGACGAGCGCCGGCTCGAGACGGGCGCGCTGGTGGTCCTGATCTCGCTCGCCACCATCGACTTTCCGTATGTCTACGAGCGCTTCAAGGCGCCTTTGCCGCCCCTCGCGCTCTCGGTGAACCTGTATGTGCTGCTCGCGATCTACGCGCTCGGCATGGTCCTGCTCTGGCGGGAGCGGCGCGAGGGTTCGGCCGCGCCCGGGGCGGTCGCGCCGGCGGGCGACGGCGAGCCGACGCGCGGATTCGACAGAGGAGCGCCGATCACGGTGGCCGCAGCCGAGGCGCTCGCGCCGGAGCGCGACAGCGGCGCGCCGCACGGCCTGGGCAGCGGCGCGCCCGCCACGTCGGCCTCCACCGGCGCATGACGGCCGCGGCGCCGCCGCGGGCTCACGTCGACAGGTACGTCACGCCGCCGCTCAGGAGGGCATGTCCACGGTCGCCGCTGAACTCGCGGTCCGTCGTCGAGAGGTGCGAGGCGACGAGCGCGGCGGCCGCAGGGCGGAGCACGTCGGCGATCGCCTGCCGGCGCAGCAGGCGGAGCTCGGCCGGGGGCACGAATCCGTGGGTGGGCGGGATGTCGCCGCCAGCAGGGGTCGGCGCGGAGCCCACCTGGTCGAGCGCGCGCGCGAAGGTCGCGGCGACGCGCTCCCGCAAGCCCGCGCCGCCCACCGTGACGGCCCAGCGGACGAACGCCCAGGCGAGCTCGGCGTGACGCGCCTCGTCGCGGGCGATCGCCTGGAGCGCCATGCGCACCGCGGGGGCCTCCGCGGTCTGGGCCGCGACCTCCGCCTCGATGGCGGACAGGGTCTCTCCCACGCAGCCCTCGACCACCGTGGCGAGGGTGAGGGCCTCGAGCGATCCGACGTCGTCGAGCGCGCCGCGCAGGGGCAGCGGGCCGACGCCCACCGGCTCGCCGGCGTACGCCGAGGCGACCGCGAGCGCGAGGCGGGCGTGCCGCACCTCGTCGATCGCCGCGCGGTGCGCGGCCTCGAGCAGCGCAGGCGGCGCGCCGAGCGCCATCAGCCCGAGCGCGAAGCGGCCGAAGGAGGCGACCGAGGCGTGCTCGCTCTGGCCGCGCTCGGCCCAGCGCCGGGCGAGCTCGCGGCGCGCAACCGGCGGGAGCGCGCGCAGGTCGGTGTCCGCGAGCGCGCGCTCGAAGCGCCGCCAGTCGGTCCGGGACCAGGCGCTCGGAGCGCGGGAGAGCGGGGCGACGCGCGGCTCGCCCCGGACCAGGAGCGGGCGCCCCTCGCAGCTGATATGCCCGACGAGATAGCAGCAGCTCGCCGGGTCGGACGCGGCGCGGTTCGCGTACGGGCCCTGGATCGACCGGGCCCCGCCCTCGCCGTCGCCGTCGCACAGGCACGATCCCGAGCCGGGCGGCAGGCCGTCGAGGTGCGGGGCAGCCTCGGAGGCCGCAGGACAGGCGCCGTCGACCGGCGCCGCGCAGTGCACCTCGTAACAGCACTGCCCGTAATAGCCGCCGTCATGAAACGGCCCGACGCAGGTCGGCTCCGGCGTGGGATCGAGCGGCGCCGAGGCGTCCGGAGGATCGGTCTCGCCGCCTCCGCCGGACTCCGAGGTTGCGCCTTCAGGAGGATTGGAGCTGGAGCCGGACTCGACCTGCGGGCCACAGCCAGACGCCAGAGCGAGGCTCGCGCCCCACTGGGATGCGAGGAGGATGCGGACCAGAAAAGCTCTCATGGCCCGCGACAAAGCAAGGCATGTACCGCGCGAACAACCGTGTTTCCGGTCGCCACGATCGCGCCGACGTGCCAACATGTGCCATCACGTTCTCCGCGGCAGCCATGCGCGCTGCTCGCCGCGGAGAGCGTCAAGGAGCGGTGAGGCCGCGATGCGGATCGTGCTCGACAGCTCCGTCGCCATCGCCTCGATGAAGCCCGCCGAGCCGGGGCACGCGGACGCGCTCGCCTTCCTCGAGCGCGCCCGCGCAGCCGTCGCGGCGGGCGCGGCACGCGTGCTGGCGCCGCCCGAGCTGTGGCTGGAGGTGTACGTGGCCGAGCAACGGCTCGCCGCGCCGCGCCCGTCGCCCCGGCGCGCCCCGGCGGCGAGCGCGAGCCCTCTGGCCGCGCTGGCGGGCCTCGCGGTCGAGCTGGTCGCGCCCGCGGGTGAGGACGCGCTCACGGACTTCCTCGGTCTGCTGACGCGGCGCATGCGCGGCCGCAGGCCGTTCGCGAACGCGACCGACCTCGTGTACCTGTGGGCCGCGCACGGCGCGGAGGCGACCGTGGTGACGCTCGATGAGGGGCTCCTCAAGTACCACGGCGTGGTCTGCGACGTGACGCGGCCGCAGCACGTCCGGCTCGGGTAACGCGCCGCGCCGAACGGCAAGGCACCTCACGACACCGCTGCTCCGGAAACGTCAGCGACGGCAAAGCACGCCCTCGACTGCCGCGCTGGATGGTCGCGCTACAATGTTGCGCTCTGCGCGTATGCGCTTGTCGCGCCCATCGAGTAAGGCTATCCCTGAGCGTCGCAGCGGAGCGCGCGGAGCCCGCGAGCCCGGGCTGCGCACCGAGGCGCATGCGAAGAACATCGCTCCATTCACCGGTCCTGCCGGTGGGTCTGGCCCTGCTCACCACGCTGGCCGCGTCGCAGGCCCACGCGCGCCGCAACGGGGTGGCGGTGGACGGGTGCAACGGGTGCCATAACGGCGGCGCGACGCCGAGCATCACCGTCGACATGAACCCGAAGAACCCGGCGGCCGGCGAGGCGGTGACTCTGCAAGTCGCGATCTCGGCCGCGAACATCAACGTCGGCGGGCTCTATGTGCGCACCGGCGTAGGAAGGTTCGCCGCCATCGACGGTCAGAGCACGAAGCTCATCGACGATCACCAGCTCGTCCACGACACGCCGAAGCGGGCGAGCGGCGGCGTCGTGCGCTTCGACGCGCGGTGGACGGCGCCGCCGACGCCGGGCGGCGTCGTCTTCGAGGTGTGGGCCGTCTCGGCCAACGGCGATAACTTCTCGCGTGGAGACGGCGCGCAGTCCGCCAGCGCCGCGTTCGCGTACGGGTGCGCCGGAGAGACGTATTACCTCGATCGCGACGGAGACGGCCACGGTGACCCCGGCATGCCCAGGGTCGATTGCACCCAGCCTCCGGATCATGCCGCCGTCGGCGACGACTGCGACGACTACAGCATCAACATCCATCCGGACCAGGCCGAGGTCTGCAACGGGCGCGACGACAACTGCAACGGTGAGATCGACGAGGACCTCGAGGTCACGACCCATTACGAGGACTCGGACGGCGACGGGTACGGGTCGTTCTTCGGCGCGACGGTCATGGCGAAGTGCCCCCCGGAGGGGTTCGCGCCGAGCTCGAACGACTGCAACGACAGGTCTCCGAGCGTCCACCCGGACGCTGTCGAGATATGCAATCTGATCGACGACGATTGCGACGAGCGGATCGACGAGGGCATGCGCGAGGTGTGCGGCGTCGGCATGTGCGCGCGGGAGGCGAGCACGTGCACCGCCGGGTCGTGCACGCCCGGCGAGCCGACGGCAGAGGTCTGCAACGGGCTCGACGACGACTGCGACGGCCAGGTCGACGAGGACCCGGGCATCTGCGGGCCGGGCGGGAGCGGCAGCGCGAGCAGCGGCGGCGCGAGCAGCGGCGGCGCGTCCGGGAGCTCCGGCGCGGGGACCCCGGGCTCCTCGGGGAGCGGCGCGCCCGCGGAGGAGGGCGGCGGCGGGCAGTCCGGCGGCTGCGCGATCGACCCCCAGGGAGGGTCTCCATGGCGGCTCGTCCCCCTCCTCTCGCCGCTCGCGTTCCTCGCGTTGCGGCGCCTGCGGCGAGCTGGCAGGGTGCGGTAGATCCCCCCTCCCTGGCTCGAGGTCACACGCATGCTCTACCGCCGGTTCGGTCGTACCGAGATCAAGATGCCCGTCCTCTCGTGCGGAGGGATGCGGTACCAGCAGTCCTGGAACGACCGCGACCGCGTCTCGCCCGAGAGCCAGCGCAATGTCGAGGCGTGCATCGCGCGGGCGCTCGAGCTCGGCATCAACCACATCGAGACCGCGCGGGGATACGGCACGAGCGAGGAGCAGCTCGGGCAGATCCTGCCGAAGCTGCCGCGCGACCGGATCATCGTCCAGACGAAGGTCAGCCCGGACGCGGATCCTCGGAAGTTCCTCGAGACGTTCGAGCGATCGATGAAGCTCCTTCGCCTCGATCACGTCGACCTGCTCGGGATCCATGGCGTCAACGACGAGACGCGCCTCGCGTGGTCGCTGCGCGAAGGGGGCTGCGTCGACGCCGCGCTCGAGCTGAAGCGGCAGGGGCGCGCGCGCGCGGTGGGGTTCTCGACGCACGGGTCGCCGCGCGTGATCACGGCGATGGTGAAGGACGGTCGCCTCGATTACGTCAACCTGCACTGGTATTACGTGAACCAGTTCGCATGGCCGGCCATCCAGGCTGCCGCCGAGCGCGACATGGGGGTGTTCATCATCAGCCCCACCGACAAGGGGGGCCGGCTTTACGAGCCGACCGACAAGCTGGTGCGGCTCTGCGACCCGCTCTCTCCGATCGTGTTCAACGACATGTTCTGCCTCGCGCGCCCCGAGATCCACACGATCAGCGTCGGGGCGGCGCGCCCGTCCGACTTCGACGAGCACATGAAGGTCCTGCCGCTGCTCGAGGGCGAGGGCGAAGGCGCCGCGCAGGCCGCGCTCGCGCCGATCCTGCGCAGGCTCGACGAGGAGCTCGCGCGAGTGCTCGGCCGCACGTGGGTCGACACATGGCACGTCGGCCTGCCCGAGTGGGAGGCCGTCCCGGGGCAGATCAACATCCGCGAGATCCTGCGGCTCTACAACCTCGCCAAGGCGTTCGACATGACGGCCTACGGCAAGGTGCGGTACAACCTGCTCGGCAACGGCGATCACTGGTTCCCCGGCAACCGCGCCGAGCGCGCGCGGGAGCTCGACCTCGCGCAGGCCCTCGCCGAGGCGCCGCAGCGGCACCGCATCGCCGAGGCGCTGGTGGAGGCGCACGCGCTGCTCGCCGGGCAAGAGGTCAAGCGCCTCGGCAAACACTGAGTCTCGCGCGCGCCGAGCTCCCGGATGGCGCGGCATGGCGCCATGAACGGGGCCGCCCGCCGGGGGACGTCACGAGGCCGTCTTCTGGCGCTTCGGCCAGTACACGTGGAAGGTCGCGCCGGCGTAAGGCTCGGACTCGAGCGCCACCTTGCCGCCGCGCGTCTCGACGATCTTCTTCACGACCGACAGGCCGATCCCGGTGCCCTCGAGCTTGTCGCGCGCCTCGAGGGTCTGGAAGATGCCCCAGATGCGCTCCTGGAACTGCGGCGGGATCCCGGGGCCGTTGTCCTTCACCGTGAAGTCGTGGAAGTCGCCCGCGTCGACGCACGCGATCTCGATCACGGCGTCCGCGCGGCGCGCGTGCTTCAGCGCGTTGCCGATGAGGTGCATGAACACCTGCTGCACCGGGACGCGCTCGGCGAGGAGCGTCGGCATGCCGTCGCCGACGACGATGGTCGCCTCGGGCGGGGGCGCGAGGAGCTCGAGGCACTCCGCGACGACCGCGCCGACGTCCACGGGAGAGAGCTTGTCGCGGACGCGGCCGGCGCGCGAGTAGCTGAGGATGCCCTCGATGAGCGCCTCGAGGCGGTGCACGCGGCCACGGAGCATGCGCATCTGGTGGCGCGCCTCGTCGTTCATCTTGTCGGCGAGCCCCTCCTCGATCCACTCGGACAGGCTCGCGATGCCCCGGAGAGGGGCCTTGAGATCGTGGGAAGCCACGTAGGCGAACTGGTCGAGATCCTGGTTGGTGATCGCGAGCGCGTGGGCGAGCTGCTCGGCGCGCCGGCGCGCGCGCACCTGGTCGGTGACCTCGAAGGCGAGCACGGCGATGCCCTCGACCCGGGCGGCGGCGTCGTAGATGGGCTGGTAGATGAAGTTGAAGAAGCACTCCTCGATCTCGCCGCCGCGCTCGAGCGACGCGGGGAACTCGTTGCCGAAGAACGGCTCGCCCGTCGCATACACCCGGTCGAGCAGCGGGACGACAGCCGGCGCGGTCTCGGGCAAGGCGTCACAGAGGCGCTTGCCGAGGAGATCGCGGTTGCCGATGAGCTCGAGATACCGCGGGTTCGCGAGCTCGAAGACGTGCTCGGGCCCGCGCAGGACGCAGATGCCGGCCGGGGCCTGCATGAACAGCGTCTCGAGGCGCGACCGGTGCCGCTCGGCCTCGGCGAGCGCGGCCTGCTCGCGCGCGAGGAGCTCGGCGCGCTCCTCGGCGCGGAGGCGCTCGTCCTGGTAGGCCCGGGCGCCGGAGATGGTGGTCGCGATGTGGCTGGCCGCGAGCTCGAAGAAGTCGCTGTAGGCGGCGTCCAGCGCGCGGCGCGGGCTGACGCCGACCACGAGGAAGCCCTGGAGCGCGGGCTGCCCGGCGCGCGCGAGCGGCAGAACGACCGCCTCGCGGGCCGGCTCGGGCCACTGGCCGCCGGGGAGCTCGCCGAACCGCCCGGCGGGGGTGTCGAGGCGCAGGCACTGGCGGGTCCGCGCGACGTGCGAGAGCGGCCACACGGCGCCCTCGTCCGCGAGCGAGACGCGCTCGGGGCTCGCGCGGCCGCCGGGAGCGAGGCCCTCGGCGGCGGCGAGGCGGGCCTCCGCGCCGCCGGGCTCGATCAGGTAGAGCAGCGCGAACGGCACGTCCGCGGAGCGCTCGACGAGCGTGCTCACGGAGCGCGCGCACGTCTCTTCCACGGAGACCATCGCCGCCGCGGCCGACTGGGCGCCGAGCGCGCGGAGCGCCCGGAGGCGGCGATCGCTGAGGACGCGCGCGGTCGTCTCGGCGCACGCGCAGAAGATGCCCCCGATGGTGCCGTCCTCGATCAGGACAGGAGCATAGGAGAACGTGAAGTATGTCTCCTCGAGATAGTCATTGCGCGAGAGGATCAGCTGGAAGTCTTCGGACCACGTCGCCTGCCCGGTGGCGCGCACCCCGTCGAGCATCGGGCCGATGACGTCCCAGATCTCGCTCCAGCACTCGCGCCCCGGGCGGCCGAGGAACTGCGGGTGCTTCGTGGCGCCGAGGATCGGGCGGTACGCGTCGTTGTAGAAGCGGGCGTACTCGGGTCCCCACCAGATCTCGATGGGGTGACGGGAAGCGAGGCAGATGCTGACGGCGGTGCGCAGGCTCTGCGGCCAGGTCTCCACGGGTCCGACAGGGGTGCGCGACCAGTCGTGATCGCGCATGAGCTGCGCCATCTCGCCGTCGCCGGCGAGGAACGGCGCGTCGATGGGCCTGGCCGCGGCCCCGGGGTGGTGGCTCTCCTGCATGGCTCTCCCGTATATCTGTACATGGTGCAGCGGCGCTGTCACATTTCGCGCCCCGCCGCGCCGAGCCGGGGAACGTCTGGGCAGCCCGCCCGCCCGCGCGACCTGGCTGAGCCGCCGCTCGCCCGCGCTCTATCGTGAGAGGGCGTGAGGAGGCGCGTCTCATCCTTTCGTGGTCGTGGGGCGTCGTGGCGGCGTGCTCATCCGGTCCGGGCGAGCTCCTTGTCCGCGGGCGACTCGGCCTCGCCCGGGGCGGCGGTGTCGACAGGCTTCAGGTCGCTCGTCGCCGGCCCGCGGATCACGCGGCCCGTGCACTCGAAGCGCGAGCCGTGGCAGGGGCAGTCCCAGGTCCGCTCGGCCGGGTTCCACGCCACGATACAGCCGAGGTGGGTGCACACGGCCGATCGCTCGTGGACATGGCCCTGCGGGTCGCGGTAGACGGCGAGCTTCGTGAGCCCCCGCCTCATGATCGCGCCTGTCCCCGGGGCGAGCTTCTCCACGTCGTCGAGATCGCCGCCCGTCAGCCAGTCGGTGTACTGCGCCGCCGTGTTCAGGTTCTCCTTGAGGTACTCCGACGCGGAGTGCAGGGTGAGGTTCACGCGGGTCGGGTCGTAGAGCCCGGCCCACGCGTTCTCGCGGCCGTGGACGAGGTCGTTCACGAGCAGGCCCGCGATCGTCCCGTGGGTCATGCCGTTGCCGCAGTCGCCGGTCACGATGAGGATGCGAGACTCCTTCTTGAGGCGGCCGATGAACGCGAGGCCGTCGGCGGTCTCCATGACCTCTCCGGACCAGCGGTGGACGACCGGGCCCGCCTGGGGGAAGCGCTCGCGCGCCCACGCCTCGAGCCGCGCGTGGCGCTGATCCGCGTCGTCGGCCTGGCCGGTCTTGTGGTCCTCGCCGCCCACGATGAGGAGCTCGTCCGGCCCGTCGGCGCCGTCGAGGTTGCTGAGCCGGACGTAGTGGAACGGATCCTCGGTGTCCCAGTAGAGGCCAGGAGGGATGGTGCCGCGCGGCACGCGCACGGCGATGACGTACGTCCTGTACCCCGCCTGCTTCAGGTGCACGGAGATCCAGGGCAAGAAGGGTGAGTTCGTGGCGAGCACGACCTCGTTGGCGATGATGTTCACGCCCCGGTCCGTCTTGACGACCACGTGCTCTGGCTCGGCCTGCTCGTCGACGTCGACGACGTGCGCCCTCGTGTAGATCTTGCCCCCGTGGCGCTCGACGGCGCGGGCGAGGCCGGCGAGGTAGCGGAGGATGTGGAACTGACCCTGCTCCGGGAACGCCGCCGCGATGCCGGTGTTGAACGCCTCGATCGGCGCGCGCTCGACCCCGTGTACGCGGTCGAGGCCGGCCTGGTGAGCGGCCTTGATCTCGTCCTCGATCGTGCTCGACGGCTGCCCCGGCGCGGCGAACAGGTACCCCGACACCCTGCGGAAGTCGCAGTCGATCCCCTCTTCCTGCACGATCCGCTCGATGGTGTCGATGGCGGTCGTGTGGCTCGCGGCGGCGAGGCGGAGGCGCTCCGGCGCGTGGAGCTTCGCGAGCTCGGTCCAGCGGCGGTCGAGCGCGTTCACGATGTGCGCTGTCGTGAACCCGCTCTCACCGCCGCCGATCACGCCGTCGTCGAGGACGATGACGCCCCTGCCCTCCTTGGCCAGCATGTACGCGGTCGTGAGCCCGGCGATCCCCGCGCCGACGACGCACACCGTCGTCCTGTGCTCGGTCGCGAGCGGAGCGATGGGCGGGAGCACTGCGTGGGTCCATGCAGTGTCCTTATCGTATGCTCGATCCGTCATTGAGGCCTCCCGGTCGTGGCGAGCCGCCCTGCCGAGCGGCGGTCCCTGTGCTCCCGCGCCCTGCAAACGGTCTGCCACGCAGCGCAGGCCGAGAGCGGCGCGTCAACCGCGCGAGCGGCGCCGGGCGCGTGGCAATTTGCGACAGGACATGTGGCGAGCGGTGCAGTTGGCCGTGCAGGAGCGCGCCCGCGCGGCGGAGGGCTGGTGGGCCGCTCGGTCAGATCGGCTGTTCGTTGAAGGCGAGGATCAATCCTTGTCGAACGCGTGCCGCCGGAGCTCCGCGTCCAGCCGCACCACGGACCGGGCATGCGCGCGGCGCTCGGCGGCGGACAGGGCCGGGTGCACGCAGCCCGCGAGGATCTCGAGCGACTCGACGATGCGCGGGCCAGGGCGGTTGAAGAAGGCGTTGCCGTCGGCGATGTACACGCGGCCTTGCGCAACGGCGCGGTAGCTCGCCCACGGGAGGGCGCGCGGAAGGAGGTCGAGTTCCTCGAGCGTGCGCTCGAGGGGGAAGCCGCACGGCTTGATCAGCACGACGTCCGGGTCGAGCGCGGCGAGGTCGTCCGGGGAGAGCGTGGGCGCGTGGTCGCCGGGGCGGGCCACGAGCGGCTCCCCGCCCGAGAGGGCGATGAGCTCCGGCATCCACACGCCGCCGATCATGACCGGATCGATCCACTCGACCGCGAGCACGCGCGGCCGGTCCGGCGCCGCGGCCGCGCGCGCGGCGACGGCGGCGACGCGCGCGTGCAGTCGCTCGAGGAGCGCCTCGCCCTCGGCCGCGCGGCCGATGGCCTCGGCGACGCGGCGGATGTCCGCCCAGATGTCGTCGAGCCGCGTCGGGTGCAGGTTGACGAGGTGCACGTCGCCCCACGCCAGCCGGGCGACCGCGGCGCGCACGTCGTCGAGCGAGACGGCGCAGACGTCGCAGAGGTCCTGCGTCACGATCACGTCCGGCCGCGCCTTGCGGAGGGCGTCCACGTCGATGTCGTAGACCGCGAGCGCGTCCCGGAGGACGTCGCGGACCGCAGTGTCGATCTCCCGGCTGGAGCGCGCCGGCCTGAGCCGCGGGCGCGTGAGCACCGGGAGGCCCTCGAGCCCCTCGGGGAAGTCGCACTCGTGAGAGATGCCGACGAGCTCGCCTTTCGCGCCCAGCGCGCAGACGATCTCGGTCGCGGACGGCAGCAGGGAGGCGATGCGCATGCAGGGATTCTATGCTGCGGAAGAACCCGGGGAAGATCGCCCCGCGCCCCTACCTCGAGGCCCCCGGGCGCCGCGCGGCCGGCCCGTCCGCTGGTGAGGCGACGAGCGGCACGTCATAGTAGGTGCGCCGCTCGCCGGGGCCCGCGCCCGGCCACACGGCCCAGCCCTCCCAGGCGCCCGTTTGCTTCTTCAAGCAGCGCGTGTGCACCCGGAGCCTCGAGTGGTCTCGCCACAGCTCGACGACGTTGTAGAGGCGCGGGATCGACTCCGGGCGCTCGCGCATCGAGGCGCCGAACGAGCCGGCGCCCGTGACATACACGCTCCGCGTCGGGTGCAGATAACCGATGTGATCGGCGCGGTCCTCGTGCACATGGCCGTGCAGGCACAGGCGGACACCCGCCTTCTGGAGGCTGCCGACGAAGGCGTCGTCCTGGATCTTCTCGTTCCCGGTGACGGGGTGGTGCCACACCGCGATGCGCAGCACCGCGGCGTCCGGCGCGAGCCGACCCTCCTGCCGAGCCCGCTTCTGCTGGAGATCGGCGTCCGCGATCCCGCGCGCGAGCGCGCCCGGGGAGATGCCGGAGCGCTCCGGCCAGTACTCGTCGATCTCCCAGGCCGAGTTCATCGCGAAGAACTGGAGCCCCGCGTCCGGGAACATGAGCGGGACGCACTGCTGCTCGGGCGCGAGCGGATAGGGCTGCTGGAGCAGCGGATGATAGAGATACTGCGAGAAGTTCCGGAAGCGGTTCGGATACAGCGCCTCGTCGCGCACCTCGTAGAGATCGCCCTGTTCCTTGTACCGGCCCGGGACGAGCTCCTTCGAGTCGACCAGGCGCCTCTTGACGGTGCGGTAGACGGGCTCGTTCCAGTCGAGGTCGTGGTTCCCGGGCGCGAGGATGCAGCGCTCGGCCGTGAGGTCGAAGCGCGCGATGATGCCGGAGATGAGCTCGCGCGCCTTCTCGAACTCCGACGGTGAGGCGCGGTTGGTGACGTCGCCCGAGACGACGAGGAAATCGAGCTTGTCGAGGCCGAGGCCGTCGACTCGGTCCTCGAGGTCGGCCGCGAGCGGCTGGAGGAGCGCGACAGGGTCGGCGTCGGCGCGCACGTGCAGGTCGGACAGGTGCAAGATGCGGATGGGCTGCTCGGGCGCGCCGCTGGCCGCGGTCTGCGCGCGCTGGATCTGGTTCAAGCTCACCTTCGTCTCCGTGACGGTCTTCTTTCGTTCGTCCGACGCTGTCGTCTTCAAGGCCTGGATCCGGCGATCGAGCTCGTGGCTCCGCGCCCGAGCCTCGGCCGCGCCGAAGGTCAGCGGCAAGCGCGCCTCGCACTCGGGGCAGCCGATGTCGCCGAGCCCCTTCTCGAGCCGCGCGCGCACTGCCTTCTCGGGCATCTCGCAGCCGCACGCGCACGTCATCGTGAGCTGCTCCACGATGTCGACCCCGTGCTCGCGGAGGTGGTCCTCGACATAGCCCACGAAGAGCTGTCGCGTCGTCTCGGAAGCGCCCTCGTCGAAATACACGTCGAGCCGCGCGATTCCCCGCGCGCCGGCCCCGCCGCGCTGCGAGCGGCGCACGCCCGCGGTGCCCTGGCCGGCGCGCGAGAACTCGGCGCGGTCGTCCCAGAGGCGCATCGGGCCGAAGGCGCGGCCCACGGCGAGCGACGTGACGACGGAGGCATAGATGTTGTCGACGGCGCCGGAGAACTCGTAATACAGCGCCACGGGGTGAGGGGAAGGTGGGTTGTGTTCGTTCGGCTGGAAGAGCGAGGGGAACACGAGCAAGCCTTCGTGTCGGATGCAGATGCCGTGCTGGAGGAGGAGCTCCACCACGCAATCGAGGACCACGAGCTCCTGGTCGCGGCGGAGACGCTCGCCGTCGGCGAGGCGCGGCAGCTTCACCGCCGGCGAGAAGAGCGTGGCGAGGTCGATGGCGGCGATGCCGCGGGGGTGGCTCCGCGCGAGGACGATGAGCGAGCCGGCGTAGCGCTCGATCTGCTCGACCTGGAGGACGAGCGCCCGCGTGCCGTCGGCGAGCCGGCTGTCGGCGAGGGCGCCCCGGCGCGCGAGCTGCTGGACCACGGCGCGGATGGCCTCGGGATCGTAGCTCCCCGGGTCCTCGTCGCGGAGGATCTGCTCGAGCTCACCGAGCGGCAGGACGACGCGCTTCGCGGCGGCCTGGGCCTCGATCGCGCTGCGGATCCGGCGGAAGAGCTCGGGCTGGCTGATCCTGCCGAGCTCGGACCAGTCGATGCCGCGCGCGATGGCCTGCCGCAGGGCGCCGAGCCCCAGGCCCTCCTTCGCGCTCGTCGGCACGTATTCCTGGAACCCCAGGCGGCGGACGAGGTGCTCGATGGCCTCGCGATCGACCGGGGCGAGCTCGTCGTCGAGCTTGGTGCCGACAAGGATCTTCCGGATGGAGCGCGCCTGGTGATGTCGCTCCAGGCGTCTGTCCCACGCCTCGATCTCGTCGAGCGCCGCCTGCCCGCGGCGGGGCTCGATCGCCATGAGCGCCACCGAGGTATCGCCGAGGAAGAGCTGGTGGACCAGCCGGTACTCGCTCTGGCCGCCGAGGTCCCAGAGGACGATCTCGCGCTTCTCGCCGTGCGGCGGCGAGCGATGCGCCGCGTCCTCGGGCAGGACGGCGCCGAGGCGCTCGGCGGGCAGGGACCAGAAGTGCATGCCGTGGGTCGAGCCGAGCTCCTCGTAACGGTCCTCGGCGAGGCGAAGCGCGAGGCACGATTTGCCGGCGCTCCCCTCGCCCACGAGGACGACCTTGGCGCTCACGGAGTGCGCGGTGCGCGGCTCCCTGGAGGCGCTCTTGAGCAATGCATCGATGTCGATGTCCCACACGCGGAGATTCCAGCCGCCGAGCGTGGCGAGCGCGGGCGCGACCGGCGAGAAGGCGACACCGCCGTGGAACTGGCGCGAGGTGGCCTCGATGATGGTGGCGACAGCGTCCCAGGTGTCCGTGCGCCAGAGCTTCACGGTCCCGTCGTGCGACTTCGTGGCGAGGAGCCGGCCGTCGTGCGAGAACGAGACGCTCGTCACCGCGTCGGCGTGGGCGACGAGGGTGACGGCGGGCTGCGGGCTCTCTCGTTCGGTGTCGTAGACGGCCACGGTGCCATCCCAGGATGCGGCGGTGAGGAGACGGCCAGTCGGCGCCCAGGCGAGGTCGAGCACGCCGTTGGAGGGGCCCTTCATCGTTCGCTCGATGGTCCGCGTCGCGGCACTCCACAGGTCGATGGTCCACTCGCGGAACGACGCGGTCGCGAGGCACGCTCCGTCCGGTGACCAGGCGTGGGCGTGCGTATGCGTCGTATGGCCGAACGTGGACGCGAACGCCGCCCCCACCTGGAACTGCTCCACCGTGTCGAATCGCCCTTGCCACGTGACGACGTTTTCGCGAGGCTCCCACGCGACGGCACGGCCGCCCGTGAACAGGTGACCGCGCACGCGCATCGGCGTGCCGCCGTGCGCCGCGTCCCAGACGAGGAGACAGTCCTCCGAGATGGAGGCGAGGAACCGCCCGTCGTGCGACCAGGCCACATCGAGCACGTAGCTCTGGTGGGCTTGCTCCGACCACACGGATATGCCCCTCACGAGATCCCAGACGATCACCCTGCCATCCGCGTGGCCGGATGCGAGGCGCGCTCCGTCGGGCGACCATGCAGGCCGCAGGGCGATCGCCTTCCCTGCGCCGATCGACCGGCGCAGGGTGACGCCGACGGGAAGCGGAGGTACCTCAGCCGAGAAGCGCGCGGGGAACAACGCGGCCACGGGCTGCGTGAACGATTCGAACTCAGGATACCTGGAGATCGCGAAAGAGCCCTCGGAAGTGAGATCGAACCTATGGACATCCGCTTCTGCAATCAGGCGCCTCGACGCCGAGGAGACGAAGAGCCTCGGCCAGAGGTGGAAGCGCTCCCCCGCGACGTCGACCCCTCCCGCCGCATACCCGGGCTCGTACCCGGGCTCGTGCCCGTCGGGGTCGCTCATGCCGAAGAGGGAGCGCGTTTGAAAGAACGGGCCCTCGATCGGCCTCGAGGTCCGCCCGTGCCCCGAGAGGTAGAGAAAGAAACGGCCCTTGGCGAGCGCGCTCAGCTCGAGGCGCGTCACGTCGAGCATCTGATGGGGCGGGTGATGCGAGAGCACAAGCCATGGGCCGCTTCCTTCATCACCGACGAGTGTTTCGATCACGTCGCCGGCGAAGCGCGTGTCCACGTCATGCAGCCCCGCCCAGCCGCCGGGACCGAGCTGCGGGTAGGCCGAGTTCAGGCCGAGCACGCCCAGCCGAAGGCCGTCCTTCTCGAGAACATGGGCGAAATCGCCTGGCACGGTAGGCTCCGGGCCGCCGGTGCGCGGCGGGCAGCGCCGCCTTTGCCACGCAAGAAACGGCTCAAAAGCAGACGCAACAGCATCCCAGAACGGTTGCCGGATGTGCGGCTTCCCATCGCGCGCGGCGCGGAGCGATACGCGGAGGACCGGATCGCGCCACGCTGCCACGTGCTCGCCTGATCGCGGCCAGAGGGCATCGTGGCCGCCTGGAACTGCCAGCACCACCGGTCGCGACCCGAGCTCCGCCAGGTAAGCGAGCAGCGAGTCGAGAAACACGTCGACGAGCTCGAACTCCTTCGGTAAGCCGTGCTGCGTCAGGTCCCCGGTGAGGATCAGCGCGTCCCATGGCCCGGTCTTGGCGTGCAGGCGCCGGAGATCGCGCTCGAGCTCCTCAAGGATCTCCGGATCGAAGAGCCTCGATCCGCTCACCCCCATCCGCAGATCCGACAGGTGCAGCCAGTTGATATGAGCCAAGAGTGTCTCCTTGGTGCGGCTCGCGTCGGGCCCGCGGCCGACGAGGATACGCGAAACCTGCGCGACGGACAGCCTCGAGCTCAGCCGCTGTCCCCTCCCGGCGAGCTCCGCCACCTCGATCTTGCGATCGGAGCGGGTGTGCTAGAGCAGAGACGAGAGGCCACCATGAGATTGCAAGGCAAGATCGCGCTCGTCACAGGCAGCAGCCGAGGGATCGGCCGCAGCATCGCCGTCCGCTTCGCCCGCGAGGGGGCGGACGTGGGGATCACGTACCACAAGAGCAAAGAGGGCGCCGAGGAGGCCCTGGCCGAGGTCGAGGCCGCCGGCCGGCGAGGTCATCTGATCTCCGTCGATGTCGCCTCCGTCCAGAGCGTGCAGGCGATGATCAAGGACGCGGTCGCGCACTTCGGCCGGCTCGACGTGCTGGTCAACAACGCGGGGATGGAGAAGCGGGCGCCGTTCTGGGAGGTGACCGAGGAGGACTACGATCAGGTGGTGAACACCAACCTCAAGGCGGTGTTCTTCGGGAGCCAGGCGATGGTCCGGCACCTGCGCGAGACCGGGCGCCCCGGCAAGATCATCAACATCAGCTCCGTGCACGAGGATCTGCCGTTCCCCAACTTCGCCGCGTACTGCGCCAGCAAGGGCGGCGTGCGCATGCTCACCCGCACGCTGGCCGTGGAGCTGCGCGGCACCGGGATCACCGTGAATGCGATCGCGCCGGGCGCGATCGAGACGGAGATCAACGCCGACTTGCTCAAGGACCGCGACAAGCTGAACGCGCTGCTCGGGCAGATCCCGCTCGGCCGCCTGGGCAAGCCGGAAGACGTGGCCGGGCTCGCCACGTTCCTCGCCTCGGCAGACGCCGATTACGTGACGGGCTCGACGTACTTCGTCGATGGCGGGCTGACCTGGGACTACGAGGAGCAATAACAGCGGGCGCATCAGGTGGCGCGCCGCCGGTCCCGCCGATCGCGCTGCACGAACGCGGGGTCGGCGGGCTAGACCTGACACAGAGAAGAATCCTCGACGGGAGGCAATGCGCCGGGCCCCACCGGCCTGCCGCCGCGATGCACCGAGCGGGCGCCCCCGGGGCCTGCGCGGGGCGCATGGCATCGTGTTTTTGCGGTACGCGGCCGGCGCCCTGTGGCACCATGCGCGCATGACCGAGCTCAAGACGTATACGGGTGGCTGTCACTGCGGGAAGGTTCGTTACGAGGTGAAGGTGGACCTGAGCGCTCCGGTCGGCGTGTGCAACTGCTCGCGCTGCTCGAAGCTGGGCGTGATGCTGGCCTTCGCGCCGGTGGACCAGTTCACGCTCAAGCAGGGTGGAGACTCCCTCACCGACTACCAGTTCAACCAGAAGACCATTCATCACCTGTTCTGCTCGGCGTGCGGCATCCAGTCGTTCGCGCGGGGGACGGGGCCCGACGGGAAAGAGATGTGCGCCATCAACGTCCGCTGCCTGGACGATGTCGATCTCGACGGGCTCAAGACCATGAAGTTCGACGGCAAGAGCATGTGAACCGCGGCCGCGAGCGCCGCGGCGAGCGCCGTCTCGACGCGCCCGCCGACACACGCGATGAGCGCGCGGGAGAAGCGCCTCGCGCCGGTCCAGCCTGGCGACGGCCCTCGACGTCCCGACCGCCCGTTTCAGGTCGCCCGTAGTCGAGGGCCTTCGCAGGGCGCGCGCAGGCGACGCTTGTCCAGGTAGCCCCGAGCCCGAGGTGACCATGAGCGACGCCCGGCCGGGCCCGGCGACCGGCCGCATGGACGAATTCGAGAGCAAGACCCGGAGTGCCGGGCTTCCCAGCGGGGGTTAAGGTCGTCGTGTGAACCGCAAGAATCACCGGCAGCCAGCAGACGACACGTCGAAGAAGGCCCCCTCGCGCGCCGCCGTGGTGGAGAGCGACCCGCGCTGGGCGGCCGTGGTGGCGCGCGACGCGAGCGCCGATGGCAAGTTCTTCTACTCGGTCAAGACGACGGGCGTCTACTGCCGCCCTTCCTGCGGCGCGCGCCCTGCGAGGCCCGAGAACGTCGGGTTCCATCCGAGCGCGGCCGCCGCCGAGCGCGCGGGGTTCCGGCCGTGCATGCGCTGCAAGCCGGACCAGCCGCCCCTGGCCGAGCGTCAGGCGGCCCAGGTGGCCGAGCTGTGCCGGCTCATCGAGCGCAGCGCCGAGGTGCCGAGCCTCGAGGAGCTGGCGCGCCACGCTGGACTGAGCGTCTTCCACACCCATCGCCTCTTCAAGGCCGTGACCGGGGTGACGCCGAAGGCGTACGCGGCGGCGCACCGCGCCAGGCGGGTGAGGGCCGAGCTCGGCAAGAACGGCACCGTGACGGAGGCGATCTACGCGGCCGGGTACGGCTCGGGCGGGCGCTTCTACGAGGAGGCGAACCAGGTGCTGGGCATGACGCCCACGAGGTACCGCGCCGGCGGCGCGAACATGGATGTCCGGTTCGCGATCGGGGAGTGCTCGCTGGGGTCGATCCTTGTCGCCGCCACCGCGCGGGGCGTGTGCGCCATCCTGCTGGGCGACGATCCGGACGAGCTGGCGCACGATCTGGAGCGCCGGTTCCCGCGGGCGCGCCTGATCGGCGGCGACGCCGCGTTCGAGCAGCTCGTCGCGAAGGTGGTGGGGCTCGTGGAGAGCCCCCGCGTCGGCGTGGAGCTGCCGCTCGACGTCCGCGGCACGGCGTTCCAGCAGCGCGTCTGGCAGGCGTTGCGGAACATCCCGGCGGGCGCGACCGCGAGCTACGCGGAGATCGCCAGCGCCATCGGCGCGCCGGGGGCGGCCAGGGCCGTGGCGAAGGCGTGCGCGGCGAACGCGCTGGCGGTGGCGATCCCCTGCCACCGCGTCGTGCGGAACGACGGCGACCTGTCGGGCTATCGGTGGGGGGTCGAGCGCAAGCGCGCGCTGCTCGATCGGGAGGCGAGCGCGTGAGCGCGCGTGGCGAGGTCGCCCCCACCGCGACAGGCGTCGAGGAGCGGGTGGCGTCGGTCGACTGGGCGCGCGTGTCGCAGGAGCTGGACGCGCAGGGCTGCGCGGTGGTCGAGGGGCTCATCACCCGGGCCGAGTGCGGCGAGATCGCCGCGCTGTACGCGCGCGACGAGCTCTTTCGCAGCCGGGTGGTGATGAGCCGTCACGGGTTCGGGCGCGGGGAGTACAGGTACTTCGCGCGCCCGTTGCCCGGGCTCGTCGCGGCCCTGCGCACCAGCGTTTACCCGCGCCTCGTGCCCATCGCCAACCGGTGGAGCGAGGCCATGGGTCTCGAGGTGCAGTACCCGGAGGAGCACGCGCGCTTCGTCGAGCGCTGCCATGCCGCGGGTCAGGTCCAGCCGACACCGCTGCTGCTGCAGTACGGAGAGGGCGACTACAACTGCCTGCACCAGGACCTCTACGGCGAACATGTGTTTCCGCTCCAGGTCGCGATCCTCCTGTCCGAGCCCGAGCGCGACTTCACGGGCGGTGAATTCGTGATGACGGAGCAGCGCCCGCGGATGCAGTCTCGACCGATGGTGGTGCCGCTGCGCCAGGGCGATGCGGCGGTGTTCGCCGTCCGTCACCGGCCGGTGCAGGGCGCGCGCGGGGTGTACCGGGTCAACATGCGGCATGGGGTCAGCCGCGTGCGATCGGGGCGCCGTCACACGCTGGGTATCATCTTTCATGACGCGACGTGAGGGCGCGCGCGGCGCGACCGAGGCGATCGCCGCGCCGCGCATGCCATGAGGCCACGTACGGGGACCTCGTTGCTGTAGCCTGCGACGGCTGGTCGCCGATCGGCGCTCGCGGAGCCGACGGGACAGACGGGAGGCATCGAAGGAATGAGGAGCCAATACGTTCTGCTGGTGGGGGCTTGCGCGTGCGTGTTGCTCGCCGCCTGCGGCGGGGATGACGCAGGCGGCAGCGGCGGCGCGGGCGGCAGCGGCGGCGGCGGCGCAGACGGGGGTGGCGGCGCAGGCGGCAGCGGCGGCGCAGACGGGGGCGGCGGCGCAGGCGGAGAGCCAGGCTTGCTCGCGCTGTACCAGGCGGCCGTCGCCGACGCCGAGGTCGCCGAGGAGAGCGAACGCGTGGACACCCTGGCGGCGATCGACGACCAGAACAGCGCTCTCCTCCGTGACGCCGACGATCGTGTGCTGATGGTCACCTGGACGTCCTACCCGGGCTATGACGAGCTGGTGGGCGAGGAGACGACGCTCGGCGTCGAGGTCTGGCTCACGCCGGCGCCCGAGCTCCAGGCGTTCTGCCGCGCGAGCGGGCTCGAAGGAGCCGCGCTCTCGCTGCGCCTGGAGCAGCGGCTCGGCCTGCCGCCGGACAACGGCAAGGACCGGATCGTTCAGCTCTGGGTACCGGCCGAGTCGATGTTCCGCCCGAGCCCGGATCTGGAGATCGACGACTCGGTCGCCGAGCTCGATTTCCCGGCCGATACGCCGCAAGAGCACGTGGACTGGGTCGACGCTCTGAAAGCGACGTCCTATGGCGAGAATGGCTACCCGTGGACGCGCCTGGGCTACACGTACGACTGGAGCCCCGAGGGCAACGAGGTCGGTGAGAGCGAGTTCGTGGTCAGGAAAGACACGATCGTCGTCGTGGAGTCCGTCACCTCGCAGGACGAGTACTGCCGGCCGGCGCCGTGACGGGCGCCTGGTGAATCGCGCCCGGAGCCGCTCAGCTCATTCGTTCGCAGCGGGCGCGAGCGGCACCTTGCGGTAGACGCGATCGACGTCGATGACAACGCCGATCGACTCGAGTTCAAGCTGCATGCCAGAGCCCAGGATCGAGAGCAGCCACCGGCCGTCCGGCTGCCGCTGGAAGTGCTCGAGGCGCACCTCCTTCGGGGAGACCAACACGTACTCCATGATCGAGGGAACGCTCCGGTACTGCGCGAACTTGTCGCCGCGATCGTAGGCCTCCGACGAATCCGAGAGCACCTCGACAATCACGTTGGGGTTGAGGAGCGTGTCGACCTCCGCATCCTCGAACACGGGATCGCCGCAGACGACAGACGCGTCGGGATACACATAGCGCCCCGTGGACGTGATCTTGACGCGCATGTCGGAGGTGTGAACCTCGCAGGCACGCTCGAGCAGCGCATTGCCGAGCTCACGCTGGATGTTCCCCGCGAGGAGGCTGTGCTCCCGGGTGCAGCCCGACATCGCGAAGATCTCGCCGTTCGCGTACTCGTGCTTCTGCTCGGAGGCCCGCTCGTACGCGAGGTACTCCGCAGGAGAGAGCCCGGTGCGTGCGGCAGCCTGTCCCATCGCGGACAGCCTACGGCATCCGCACGCCGGGCGCGAGGCGCCTGCCCGCCGCTCCGGCGCGGCCCTCCGCTTCGCCCCGCACCACGCCGGCCGCTACTCCGCCGGCTCCTCTTCCCCGAGCCGATCGAGCTCGCCCCACAGCGCGTCCAGGTCCTCGCCGAGGCGGACTGAACTGTCGAGGGCAACGGCAGCACCGGCCATCACGGCCTCGAGGATAGCACGAACCGGCTCCGCCCCCGCCTCGGCGCCCCGGCGCGCCCCGCCCTCGCCCGCCGCCCGCTCACCCCTGCTCCGCCGGCGCCGCCCCCGGCGGCGGCGCGGCCGCCTCGGCCTTCTTCTTCTTTCGCCGGCTCTCCAGCCACGCGCGGCGCTTCTCGACCCACTTGGCGAGATCCTTCGCCAGCCATCCGCCCTTCTGCCGCCCCACGATCTCCCGCAGCAGCAGCGCCGCCTGCCCGTGGCCGATGCGCATCGCGAACAGGTCGTCCATCACGATCTTCGCCCACCGCGTCCGGCGCACCGAGTCCATGTGATCCACGAACTGCTCGATCCGCAGGAGCACCTTCGTCCCGAACCCCGTCTTGCCCGTCACCACGAGCGCCGCCGTCTTCTCCTTGTCGAGCGCCTCCAGCCTGCGGATCGCCCCGTCGATCAGGTTCGCGTGCTCCGCCCACTCGGCGCCGCCCTGCTCCTTGGCCGCGCGCACCGCCGCGAGCGCCTCGCGCAGGTCGATCAAGCCGAAGTCCGAGTACGACAGGAAGAACGTCAGCACCTCGCGCCGCGCCGACGGGTTGCTCTGCATCCGCTCGATCGCCGTCCGCACCCGGTCCATCGAGAGCCACCGGTACACGAAGTCGAGCCCCGTCCCCTTGATGTTCTGCGACCCCATCAGCCGCGCGTCGAACCCCGGCGGGATCTCGCGCGTGATGAAGTCGATCACCTTGTCGCCCTTCGCGTCCGCGTTCCACAAGACCGCGATCCGCTCGAGGAACAGCTCGCGGAACGCCGCGCGGAACGCCTGGTTCGCCTCGGCGTCCGCGCCCCGCGACAGCGCCGCCTCCACCTCGGCCCGCGCCTTGTCGCGCCGGGCCAGCCGCCGCGACAGCCGCGCCGCGTGGTGGACGATGTCCGGGCGGATGTCGTCCTCCCCCGCCGGCGGCGCGTGCGCCTCCAGCGCCTTCTTCACCGCCGCCTCGATCGCCTCGGGCTCGGCCTTCTTCCCCGCCACGTCGGGGCCGCCCACGATCGCCGCCGCCGCCGCCTCGTCGATCGACGGCAGCGCGCGCAGCATCCGGGTGAGATCGTCCTCGAACGCGCCCGCGCGCGCCGGGACGCCCACCTTCTTCATCTGCTCGTCGAAGCGCTCCAGCGCGCGCTCCTTGCCCCCGTCGCCCGTGATCACCATGTCGCGCAGCCGCGCGTCGAGCCCCTCCGTGATGAACTGCATCATCCCGCCGAGGTTCGAGTTGATCAGCACCACGTGATCGACCCCGATGTCCTCCACGACGATCTGCGCGAACACGCGCGACCGCGCGACCCGGTCGGCGCGGTTGTTCACCACCATCACCGTCGCCTTGCCGGGCGTCGCGTCCATGTCGTGCTTGTCGAACGCGAGCCGCGTCCAGTTCGACATGAACCCGGCGCGCTCGTTCGCGCTCATCCCGTTCGAGAACGTCAGCTTCCTCCCCCGGTACTGCACCGTGGGATACGTCTTCAAGACGCCGAGATCGAGGATCACGTGATCGGCGATCTCGACCAGCGCGAACTCGCGATCGACGCCGAAATGGTCCGCGAGCGCCAGCACCAGCGCCACGTTGCGCGGGTGCTCCTGGTAGGGGAGCCGGTCCAGGAGATCGACCGGCAAGAGATCCGCGTCGATCGGCGGGATCGCCACGAGGTTCGTCCCCTTGCGCTGCGCCTGGTCCTTCAGCAGCGGGAGCATCTGCTCCTCCGTCGTGAAGGACAGCCCGTCCGTCGGCATGAACCGCGCGATCACCCGCGCCACGTCCTCGCCCCCGGGGCCCTGGATGTCCTCGTGATCCGGGTAGGCGTTCGTCAGCGTCGTGATCTCGTCGCGCATCCACTCGGAGCAGAGCGTGTCGACGAACAGCGGCTGGAGCGCCATGCACTCCCAGAGGAACACCTGCGCGCGGAGGTTCCTCCCGGCGGCGAGGATGTTCCGCTGCTCCCAGATCGTCGCCTTGTCGTACGGGCGGTAGATGAAGATCTCCTGCGCCGGCAGGTCGCGCATGGCGTGGATGAACATCGCCTCGCAGCCGGTCGTCTTCACCACGACGTCGTAGCGGAGCGCGTGGAAGAGCGCGGCCTTGAGCCGCTCCGAGCCGCTCTTGCCCCGCGTCCCCCAGCCGCCGATCGTGAGCGGGATGCCCCGCCGCGCGCGCTCGATCTGCGTCATGATCCACGCGGCGCGCAGCACCATGTACGAGAGGACGAGGAACACGATCCACGCGAGCTGCGTCGGGACGTTGCCCGCCGGCGAGACGAGGTACGAGAAGAAGCTGTCGATCCAGACGGGCACCGACGGGCCGGCGAGCCAGTCGCGGCCGATCTGGAGCGCCGAGGGCAGCGCGACGGCGAGGTACTTGCTCGGCAGGTGCGGCTCGATCGCGTACGGGCGCCCGCCGACGTCGCCGCCGGCGTCGCCGAACGAGACCGTGAAGCCGAGCTCGCCGGTCATCAGCGTGAATTTCTTCTGCTCGGCCGGCTCCTGCGCCACGAGCGCGCGCATGCGCGCCTGCGCGTAGCGGTCGTAGCGCAGCGTGAGCAGGGCGCGGGCGCGCAGCCGGTGCGCGAGCTTCGCCGGCGCGCGCACCGTGACCGTGCCGCGCGCCGTGATCAGGCGGATCTCGCGCTGGGTCAGGCTCGCGGCGGCGAGCAGGTCGTCGATGCGGGGCACGAACGGCCCCCAGCCGCCGACCGGCGGGTAGACGTGGCGCTCGCCCGGCACGCGCGTGGGCGTGACCTCCGCCATGCCGACCGGCGGCGCGACGAGCTCGCCGGCGAACAGGCGGCCGCTCGTGTGGATCCACCCCTTGCGCTTGTCCGGCATCGGCGTGCGCAGCTCGTGCACGAGCCGCCAGAGGCGGAAGCCGCGCGGCTCGCCGCGCGTGAGCACGTACCGGCCCCGGCCCCGGCGCCGCAGCGTGTACGTCATGTCCCCGCGGGAGGCGACCGCGAGGGCGCGCTCGATGTCCCGCGGCTCGGCGTCCTTCGGGATCTCGACCGGCGCGCTCTCGCCCTCGAGCAGCTCCGAGGCCGCCGCGACGAGCGTCTGGCGGATGTGCTCGGCGACCGGGCGGCTCTCGACCTCGAGCAGCCGGAGCGCCGCGGCCGCCTCGTCGGAGAGATCCGGCGCGATCGCCGGGCGGCTCGCGAACTCGGCGAGCAGGTCGACGAACGTCGTCGGCGGCAGCGGGGCGTACGGCCCGGCGCAGAGCGTGCGGACCCCCTCGAGCGCCGCGCGGGACGCGAGCGGCGGGCCGGGGTTCACGAGGGCGTGGCGGACGGCGCGCTCGGCGAACGGGGCGGCCTCCGCGTGCTCGGTCGCGTGGCGGGAGAGCTCCCGCATCGCGTAGCCGCGGACGCGCGGCGACCCGTCGCCCTCGGCGATCTCGACGAGCGCCGTGAGGGCCTCGGCGCTGCCGAGCGCGACGAGCTGGCGCACGAGCTCCTGGCGGACGTGCTCGCTCGGGTCGTCGCGGGCGATGAGCGCGATCTGCAGCGGGTCCGCGCTCGCGGGCGCGCGGGCCGGGGGCGCGCTGACCGCGGGCACCGCGCTGAGCCGGGGCGCCGAGTCGGGCGCGGGCTCGTCGGAGCTCTCGGGGACGTCGGCGCCCTCGGGGATCTCGTGGTCGCCGCTGCTGCTGCCCGCGCGCGCGGGGGCCTCCGCGGCGGCAGCGCCCGGCTTGCCGCCGTGGCCAGCCTGCGCGCCGTTCCAGCGGGACGCGTCCTCGGCTGCGCCGGCGCGGCGCCCCCCGCGCGCGCCGTCGAGCGGGATCACCGGGGCCGAGGGGCGCGCGGCCGCGCCGAGGAGGCGCAGGGCGTTGCGGCGCAGGATGGGGCCGTCCTTGTCCGCGCGATCGCGCGCGCGGATGCGCTCGGCGAGCAGCGAGTACGCCTCGTCCGGGAAGAGCAGGACGCCGATCTCGAGCGCGGCGATCTGCACCCAGCGGGACGCGCCCACGCCGCGCGACCAAGCCAGCACGGAGCGGGCGGCGTCGAGCCCGAGGTGGCCGAGCCGCTCGCGCGCCGGGATGCGGTGCAGGAGGGCGACGGCGGCGAGCATCGCGGCGCGGCGGACGGGCGGGGGGCGGCTCGGCTCGGCGTGCGCGATCGCGAGCCGGAGGACGCCGCCGTCGCGGACGACGTGCAGCGCGTCGGCCGGGTCGTCGAGGTGCTGCGCGAGGTGGGTGAGCGCGTGGTAGGCGACCTCGATCTCGTCGAGGCGATCGGCGATGGCCGTGGCGAAGCGCTCCTGGGCGGCCTCGAGGTCGAGGTTGCGGCCGAGCGCCGACAGATCGCCGGCCTGCTCGACGCGCCCGGTGGCCCAGCCGAGCAGCGAGAGGCCGCCCTTCTTGCGCTCGCGCGCCCAGACGCGGAGCTGCCTGGCGAGGAGCTCGCGCCGCTCGGCGGGTGTCGCGGCCGATTGATAGGCGACCACGAGCGCGGACTCGGCGCTGCGCAGCCTGTCGACCTCGGCGGCCGCGCCGTCGGCGCACCGGGCCAGCGCGGCGAGGAGCGCCGGCGGCGGGTGCTCCTCGTCGCCGAGATCGGCGGTGACGCGCGCGACGACCGTGGCGATGGCGCGCGGGCGCAGGCGCACCTCGATCTGCGGGAGGCTGTCCTCGATGACCTCCGCCATCGACCGCGGCGCGGCGGTCCAGCCGTCGGTCGGCAGGCGCGCGCTCACGGCGCCTCCGCGCGACGACGATCGCGAAGGGGACGGCCTTGCGGCGGGGAGCGAAGGACACCGTACAGCGAGAGCATCGGCGGGCGAGCAGGGTACACCGTCGGCCGGAGCTGTCGCGAGCCGCTCTTCACGCGGCTGCGCTCCTCGAACGAGGGGCGGACGGAAGGGCGGCGTCGCGCACGTCGACGGGTCTTCTACGTGGTCGTCTTGAACACACGCGCCGCGACGGAGCCGACCTGGCGATGCGCGCGCGGGCAGATCAGGCCGTCTCGGGCGCGCGCGTCGCCGTCAGGGCGAGCCCTCCGCGAACGTGTCGCAGTCCTCGACGCGGCCGCCCTGCATGCCGCGCTTGAACCAGGTGACCCGCTGCGCGGACGAGCCGTGCGTCCACGTCTCCGGGTTGACCCTGCCGGTCGCGCTCTTCTGCAGCCGGTCGTCGCCGATCGCGGACGCGGCCTGGAGCGCCTCCTCGACGTCGCCGGTCTCGAGCAGGTCGCGCTTCGCCGTGGAGTGGGCCCACACGCCGGCGAAGCAATCCGCCTGGAGCTCCATCCGCACGGAGAGGGCGTTTCGATCGCCCGGCCGCGCGCTCTGCTGCTGGCGCACGCGGCGCTCGATCCCGAGCACGTTCTGCACGTGGTGGCCGATCTCGTGGGCGAGCACGTACGCCTGGGCGAAGTCGCCGGGCGCGCCGAACCGCGCCTTGAGCTCGCGGTAGAAGCCGAGGTCGATGTACGCCGTCCGGTCCGCCGGGCAGTAGAACGGGCCCATCGCCGCCTCGCCGACGCCGCAGCCCGACCTCACGGAGTCGGTGAACACCGTGAGCTTGGGGGCCGGGTACGTCTGCCCATCGCGGCTGAACGCCTGCTTCCACACCGCCTCGGTGTCATCGAGGACGAAGGACACGAAGTCGACGAGCCGCTCCTCTTCGGGCGAGCTCGCGCGCTCGGTCTGCGCGCCGGGGGGGCTGACGACCTGGCCGAGCCCCGAGTTGAGGAGATCCTTTCCGAAGACGAGCGAGAGCACGAGCAGGATCACCGTCCCGCCGACGCCCATCTTCGCTCCGCCGGAGACGCCGCGGAGGTCTTGGAGGTTCGCACTGCGTTTCCCGGGTGTCCATCGCATGGCAACCGCATGTATAGCGTGGACCACGCGTCAGGTGGCGCCTTAGCTTTCGGTCGGGACGTTTTGCACCGTCCGAGAGGCGGCAGGTAGGACCGAACGGTCCTGAACCAACGAGGCTATCGACCTGTCGTGCTCCGTGGCCGTTGACATCGGGCGGCCCAGGCTCCTCCCTGGTTCATGAGAGAGAGAGAGAGAGAGAGAGAGAGAGAGAGAGAAAATTCTCTGTCCTCTGTGCCCTCTGTGCCTCTGTGGTTCAAATTCTTCTTCATAACGAACCAGGCAGAAGCCTGGGCAACACGGCAGCAGCGCGCCTGGATCGACCTGTGATGTCAGCGTGGCGCTGTCACCTCGGCAGCGGCAGAGTCCGCCGTGCGGTGTTCGCCTGGATCGCTTGCGGTCTCCGGAGGCCGGTGGGACCATGCGCGCCATGAAGAGCCGAACGCACCTCGCCTCCCCGCTCGGCGCTGCGCTCGCCGCGCTGGGCCTCCTCGCCGGCTGCAACGAGCCCGCCGGCGCTCCTTCCGACGTTGCCGCCGACAAGCCCGCCCAGACAGGCGCCTCCGAGACTTCCCAGGCCGCTCCGCTCAAGCCCGGCGACGCCGCGCCCGACGTGAAGCTCACGCTCCACGACGGCAGGGAAGTGTCGCTCTCGAGCCTGCAAGGCAAGCAGGTGCTCGTCTATTTCTACCCCAAGGACGACACGCCGGGCTGCACCGTCCAGGCCAAGGGCCTGCGCGACGGCTGGGCCGACCTCCAGGCCGCGGGGCTCGAGGTCTACGGCGTCTCGACCCAGGACGCGCAGAGCCACCAGGCCTTCATCGAGAAATACGAGCTCCCCTTCCCGCTCGTCGTCGACGCCGACGGCGCGGTCTCCAGGGCGTTCCACGTGCCGCTGCGCAACGACTTCGCCACGCGCCAGTCCTTCCTCATCGGCAAGGACGGCAAGATCAAGCAGGTGTGGCTCGAGGTCGATCCCAAGGAGCACACCGCGGCGATCCTCGCCGCGGCGAAGAGCTGAGCGCCGGGCCCGGCGACCGGGGCGCGCGACCGGCGGAGGCCGCCGCGTTCAGGCCAGAGGAGCCGGATCCCGCATGTACGACGGCACGGGGACCCCGAAGTGATGCAGCAAGGTGGGGGCGATCTGCCGCGTGTCCAGGGTGAGATCGGGCGCGGCCTGGGGCGGAGCCTCCCGAGGATCGAAGACGAGCAACATGCCTTCCGGCACATGGTACGCCGTGGAGCCTGCCTGATCCTCGATTTCCACGTTGCTCAGGCCGGCCTCCGAGAGCGAGCGCGACTGGCCGTTGATCTCGACACGCGCTGAGGGGTCCAGGTTCACCTGGCCCATGGCGATGGCGAAGAAACCGTTGTTCCGCTCTTCCCACTCGACCGCCGCGCCGTTCACCTTGAAGCTCGACAGCGTCGCCCGGAACGCCTCGCGCTTCGCCTCCTGCACGAAGACGGAGGTGCGGGGCGCCATGGCCGGGCGCTCGGACCAGTCGTCGCTGCCGAGCCCGGAGCAGGCCATGAACCTGGCGAGGTCGGTGACGTAGAGCTGCGTCTTGATCGGCTGACCCGAAGCCGCGCCCTGACCCATGCTGGAGGCGATCCAGAGCACGTAGTCAGGGTTGGCCTCGACGAACGCGATCACGCGCGAGAGGAAGCCATCGAATTTCGACATCGCAAATTCGATCTCGTGACGATACCTCCCTACCCAGCTCCAGTCGTACTGGAGCTCCGTGAAGTCCCCGGGGAAGGCCGCTGCCCAGTACCGGTGCATCGCGGAGGCGACATGGTTGGTGAAGAATGTGGCGAAGTCAGGGCGCGCGTCCTCCATCTGCTTCATGAAGACGTCGAAGCCCAGGACGCTCTGGTACGTCCGGCGCCTGATGCGCTGCCAGTCGTGGACTTGCTCCGAGACGAGCTGCCTGGAGATGTCCGCCAGGGTCGAGACGCGGATGCCGAGGCCAGGCATCGCGCGCAGCAGCTGGAAGGCACCCTTGCCCGGCACGTCGCGCGACACGTTCCGCGCCGACTTGCGCGCCATCGTCAGGTTGAAATCCTGAAATACCCCCAGGATGTCCGGGTGGGCCTCGGGCGTGGGCGCGAAGGTGTCGGGCATGTAGAACGCGTAGGAGCGGACGTCCTCCGGCATCGGATAGCTGTGTAGCGACCCGAACACTCCCGTCTTGATTCCGTGAGCCGCGAGGATGCGCCAGATCGGCGGATACTTCGCGTCCACCTCGGTGAGATCTTGACCGAAGAACCTCAGTCCGTGGAGCGCGTCGTCGACCCCTCGGTGCAACGTCGGCCACGTGATCCACGGGCTCAAGATCGAGTCGGGGGCCTGCGTCCGGATCTGCCGCATTCGATGCAGGTTCTTCGCGAGCGCCGAGCCCGGCGCTGCTCCGCAGAACTGCTTCACGATCCGCAGCGGAACCTCGTTCAGCTCGAAGAGCAAGATCTTTCGCTTGGACATGGTCCTTCGGCATAGATCGGACCCCGGTGGGGGTCAAGGTACGTGTCCGTTGGTTCGGCCACATCCGGATACGTGCTTTGACCTCGTGGAAGCGGCGCACGGCGTGCGCTCGCGGCCCGGTGACGTCACGATCGAGCGCTGGCCATGGCAGCGGTTCTTGCCTAGTCTCCGCCGCCAGTGGCATCTTCCCCTGTCCGGTCCGCCGAGCCCCGCGACCAGCGCATCGCCCACGTCCTGCTGTTCGTCACCCCGGCGCTGTTCACAGCCAACATGGTGCTGGCGCGCGCCACGGCCGATTTCATCCCGCCGGTGGCGCTGGCGGCGCTGCGCTGGCTGGGCGTCGTGCTGGTGCTGCTGCCCTTCTGCGGTCGCGAGCTGTGGCGCGCCCGCGCCGCGCTGCGCCGCGACTGGGCCCGATATGCCCTGCTCGGGCTGCTCGGCATGGGCATCTGCGGCGCCGGCGTCTATCTGGGCGCCGCCAGCACCACGGCCACCAACATCGGCCTGATTTACGCCGTCTCGCCGGTGATCATCATCCTGCTGTCACGGGCCATGTTCGGCGACCGGCTCAGCCGGCGCCAGGGCCTGGGCGCCGCGCTGGCGCTGACCGGCGTGCTGATCATCGTGCTGCGCGGCGACCCGGCGGCGCTGCTGGCGCTCGACTTCAGCGCCGGAGACCTGATCATCCTCGCCGCCGCGATCTCCTGGGCGCTGTACACCGTGCTGCTGAAGCGCTGGCCCGATCCGCTGGGGGTCACGGCGCGGCTCACCGCGATCGCGCTCGCCGGGGTGATCCTGCTGCTGCCGGCGCTCGGCTGGGAGCTGGCCAGCCGCGGTCCGCCGGATTTCGATCTACGCACCATCGCGGCCGTGCTGACGCTGGTCCTCGTGCCGGGCGTCGGCGCCTACGCGACCTACGGCTATATCACCCAGCATCTCGGCCCCGGCCGCACCGGGCTGCTGCTCTACCTGTCGCCGGTCTATACCGCCGTGATGGCCTGGCTGCTCCTCGGCGAGGCGTTTGCCCTCTACCACTGGCTCGGCGCGGCGCTGGTATTACCGGGCCTCTTCTTCGCCACCCACAAGCCGGCGACGACCTGAATTCCTGCACCTCGCCTCGCGAGGCCACGGCGCAGATCGAGGCGAGTCGGCCCTAGGCGCTCGCCGTCGGCGCCACCGCCCCTCCGTCGGCCGTGGGCCTCCAGAGCCCGAGCGCGCGCGCGCACGGCAGCACCACCTGGGCGAGCGCCGCGCGGGGCAGCGCGCGCAGCTCGGCCCCGCCGAGGTGGCCGTGCGCCGCCAGCGCCGCCGCGCGGCCCCGCGGCGGCTCGGCCGCAGCCGGATGCGGCCGCCCGAGCGATACCGCCGCCGCCTCGAACACCTCCTCCACCGCGCGGCGGACCGGCTCGCCCCCGGCCCCGATCGCCCACGCCACCGTCAGCCACGCGAGCTCCGCGTGCCGCGCCTCATCGTCCGCGATGGCCTCGAGCGCCGCGCGCACCGCGGGGTCCCCGGCGCGGGCGCGCTGCTCCGCCGCCACCAGCGCCGCCACCGTCTCGCCCACACAGCCCTCCTCGGCGGCGGCGCGCGCCAGCGACACGAGGTCCGCGGCGACCGGCACCCCGCCCGGCATCGGCAGCGCGGCGGGGCCGACGGGCTCGCCACGGTACGCGGACGCGAGCGAGAAGCCGAGCCGGGCGTGGCCGACCTCGTCGAGCGCCGCGATGTGCGCCGCCTCCACGAGCGCCGACGGCGCCCCGAGCGCCATCAGATCCAGCGCGAAGCGCGCAAAAGAGGCCACCGACGCGTGCTCCCCGAGCGCGCTCCGGAGCCAGCCCTCCGCGAGCGTCTCCCGCTCCTCGTCCGTCAGATCCGCGAGCGAAGGCTTCATCTCGCCGGGACCGGCCGCCTTCCCGCGCGCGAGCCACCCCGCCTCGGCCGGTCGCGGGGCCGCCGTGAGACGGTGCCCCTCGAGCGTGAAAGGCCGGCCCACCGCGGCGCAGTCCAGGGTGTTCTCCTCGACGACCACCTCGTAACAACACGCGTCGTCACGCTGCGTCGCGTCGCCCTCCACCGACACGATCGTCTCTTTCTCCAGCTCCCTGTTCATGCCGTCGCAAGGTTGGTAGAGGGTCCTGAACTCATCGAGCGCCTGCTCGCGGTTCAGGCACGCTCCGAGCTCGTCAAACCAAGCGAAGCAGCGGATCGCGGCGGCCGCCTCGGCGGCCTCGGGCTCCCCCCCGCAGCCCGGGGCCGCGACCAGCAGCGCGGCCGCCGTGGAGGGGCCGGCGCTCAGCAAGAGACGGGCGATGAGCGTTCGTCGAAAAGATCGGTCGAGCAGCATGGCGTGCACCTCCAGCCCCATGCCCGCTGCCTCGTGAGCACAGCGAGCAGCTCGCGACATGGCGGCTTGTGCCAGATCCCATCGCAAGCCATGTGCCACGCGGACCGGGGCTCCAGCACGTCGAGGCCGACCGGCTCTGCGCGGCGAGCGGCGCACTCCCATCGTCCCTCGCGCGCGGCGCTGACACACTCCGGCACTCCCGCCCGGGCGCGGGCGTCATCGCGCCCGGCGGCGCGGCGCGGGCCTACAGCAGGCTCACGTTGGTCGTGAACGACGCGTTCCGCAGGAGGCGCCGCTGGCCGAGCGGCGTCGCGAACCCGTTCGCCTTGTGGAACGTCGATGTGCCCCCGCCGCAGATCATGTCGTTCCCGGCCCACCGCTCCGGGCAATGCGTCATGATGTAGTCGCGGTCCGGGTTGCTGCTCCCGACACCCTTCCACCGCGTGTGCCGGACGCACGCGGCGCCGTCCACGGTCCACTCCGCCTCGATGCCCATACCGGAGCCTACCGTCTCCGTCTGGATGCCGAGCGCGTCCCATACGTCGATCGCCGTCCCGGCCCTCGTGTGCGGCACGCCGTCGCCGCAGTAGTCCGCGCGCACGAGGCGGACGCACGCCTGATGAAGATACGAGAGGTCCCGGCTCGCGCAGACGGTCCCGTTGCACTCCGCCCGGGGCGCCCACCCGTTGTAACCCCACTCGGCGCATTTCCCGATCGCCGCGCCCTGGCAGCCGAAGGTGAAGCTGCTCCCGTCGTCCGAGTGGTCGCCGGTCGCCGCGTCCCACGTCCCACGCACCGGGATCGCCTCGAGGCCCTCACCGCAGATGTTCGCCCAGAGGCCGCCGCCGACGTCGTACTTCACCGTATAATAGGAGAGCCCGCCGCGCTCGACGATGTCCGTGATGCGGACCGTCATGGTCGACAGGTCGTCCAGGACCGCCTCGATGTCCACCCCGATGAAATCGGCCCCCTGGAAGCGCCGGCCGTCGGTCGCGCGCGTCCCGACCAGCGTCGTCGCGCTCAGCGAGACCCCGTTGAAGCGGACCCCATTGAAGCGGACCCCATTGAAGCGGACCCCGTTGAGCTGGGTGCCGTTCAGGCGCGTGCCGTTGAGGGTGAGGTTGTTGAGCGCGCTCAGCGCGAGCGCGCTCTCCGCCGGCTCCTCCTCGCCCTCGCCGCCGCCGCTCTCCGCGGCGCACCCGACACCCAGGGACAAGAGCCCGACCATCGCCACTGCCAGGAACCCTCGCTGCACCATGATCGCCTCCGAAGCCAGCGCTGAAACGGTGACGTCGCTGCGTTGACGATCTCCCCTCCGGCGGTCGGGCCCCGGCCGCGTGAGGAACGAGGGCTGCGGCGGCGCCTGGCGCCGCGGGGCCTCCTCGCCCCTCACGGCGGCGGAGGGAACGAGGCGCAGATGCGGAGACCGATCACCGGGTCGAGGAAGGTACCGTCAACGACGGTCCGATTGTCACTCCGGACCGATGTTTGATCGTAGAGGTAAGCGCCGCCTCGTAAAAGTACTTTATCAACCTCGATCGACGAAATCGCCCACTCGAGGACGTTGCCCGCCATGTCGTCGACCCCGAAGGGACTACGTGAGGCGGGGTGCGAGCCCACCTCATCTGGGCCCATCGTGGAGCTCTCCTTGCCGTAGGTCTCATCGAAGTTGGCGTCGCCGGGAGAGAGGCTGTCCCCGTGCGGGAAGATGCGGCTGTCGGCGCCGCGCGCCGCGCGCTCCCACTCGTGGTCGGTGCAGAGGCGGGCCCCGCGGACGCGGCCTGTCCGGTGGAGCCACGCGGCGTACTCGGTGGCCTGAGCGAAGGAGATGCCCGTGACCGGAAAACGGAGCCAGTCCTGCTGCGCCCGCGCCTCCCGGGAGGCATAGACGAGCGGCTCCCCGGCGCGCGCCGTGTAGGATTGCACCGTGGGCTGGATCGTCAGCTGCCAGACCCCGCTGGGGAGCTGGCGCAGCCCGAGGGCGCCCGTCATGGCGCCGTTGCCCGCCTGGATCGAGGGGCGCCCGCGGGGCTCTCTCGGGAGCGCCTCGATGTAGTCGAGCCACTCCTGGAACGTCGTCTCGTGACGCGCGATGAGGTAAGCGCCCGTGCTGATCTCGTGGAGCGGGACGGTGGAGAGGAACGCCCACCGGTACATGTCGTCCAGCGAGGCGCCGAACAGGAACCGTCCCGGCGGGACGTAGATGAACCCGGGGGGGACGTCGCCGGCGTGCGGCAGCGGGAAGGAGAACCGCAGCGACTCCCCGCGGCGGACCAGGAACGGATAGCGGACGATGGTGCGGTTTCGCGCCTCGCAGGTGAGCAGGTAAGAGCCCTGCGCGAGCGCGATGCGCGACAGGGGCGTCGCGCCGAGGAGCCGCCGGTCGACCAGCAGCCGGCGCCCGTCCGCGTCGCCCTCGTACCGCTCGATCGTGATCTCCGCGCCGGGAGGATCGGTCTCGATGGCGACCTCGGCGGGCGCGTTCCACCGCTGCTGGCGCGCGCCGTCGGGATCGTAGGTGCTCATGCGCTGGAGCAGCTCGTCGCGCAGCGAGGTGTGGCCCCGCCGGTCGGCGGCGAGCGCGCGCTCGTAGAGGATGTCGCCGAGCCGGTCGCGGGCGTCGCGGCGCGCGCCGTCGAGCGTGAGCGCCGCCTCCAGCTTCTGGCTGGCCTGCAGGTAGAGCCCCTCGGCCTCGGCGGCGCGCCGGCGCGCGCGGTCCCAGAGCGCCTCGCCCTCCTCGCGGCGCCGGTCGTCGAACGCCGCGAGCGCCTCCGCGGCGAGCGCCTCGGCCGCGGCGCTCTCGCGCGCCGCGGCGGCCGTGGTGACGGACGCCTCCTGGATCTTCCGGTCCGCGCGCGCGGCGAGCTGGCGCGACGCCCTGAGCTCCAGCGCGCCGTAGAGCAGCGCGGCGACGAGCGGCACGCCCACGACGAGCGCCCACCGGATCGCCCGCTGCGTCAGGACGGCGCGCCGCGACGCCCTCAGGAACGCCGCCTCGCGCGGCGGCAGATCGCCCGGATCGAGGCCCTTCGCCTCCTTGAGCTGGCGCGCGCTGAAGAGCGCGTCGCGGCGCCGGCCGAGCCGCTCCCACTCGGCGGCGGACGCCTCGAGGCGCTGGCGCGTCGCGCGCTGCTCGCGCTGCTCCTCCAGCCAGTGGCGCAGCGTCCCCCAGCCGTGGATCAGCGCCTCGTGGGCGATCTCGTAGACCGTCCCCTGCTCGCCCTCGCGGGCGAACACGAGGCGCCCCTGCACGAGCGCGTCGAGCGCCGCGCGCGCCGCCTCGTCGCCGCCCGGCTGCGCGAGCTCGCCCTCGACGCGCCGCGCCCGCGTGCCCTGCGGGGTGATGAGCGCGCCGAGCAGCCGCCGCGCGGCCGCGTGCACGGCCGGCGCCATGCGGCCGAGCACGCGATCGGCGTGGCGGGCGAGCGCGCCCTCGACGCCGCCGATCTGCGCGAGATCGGCGCTGCTGAGCGGCGCGTCGGGCGCGGCGCGGGCGTCCCACAGCTCGGCGAGCGCGAACTGGAGCAGCGGCAGCCCGCCCTCGGCGCGCGCGGTCGACTCGACGAGCGCGTCGATGACCGCGTCCGACTCGAACGCGACGCCCTTGGCCCGCGCCGGCCCGGTGATGGCCTCGCGGAGCTTGTCCGCCGACATCGGGCGGAGCAGGTAGAGCGCGCGCTCGATCTCGTCGCCGAGGCCCGAGATGCCGGCGACGCGCGCGAGGAAGTCGCCGCGCACCGTGGCGAGCAGGCGCAGCGAGGGCGAGCGCGCCGCGAACGCGCTCAGGACCTCGCCGACGAGCGCCGCCTCGCCCGGGTTGCTCAGCGTCGCGAGCTCCTCCATCTGGTCGACGAACAGCGCGAGCCCGCCGCGCTCGCCGAGGCGCGCGCGGAGGTCGCGGACGAGCGATCCCGGGGCCGCGCGCACCCCGTCGGCGATGCGCTCGGCGGGGGCGCCGAGCACGGGCTCCAGCGCGGCGGCCAGGGCGGCGAGCGGGTGACGGCCGGGGACCATCATGGCCGCCTGGAAGTCGCGCCCGCCGCCGAGGGCGCCCTCGAGCACGCGCGAGAGCACGCCGGCGCGGCAGAGCGACGACTTGCCCGAGCCCGAGTCGCCCGCGACGACGATCATGGGCTCGGAGCGCAGCCTGTCGAGGATCGTCCCGGTCTCGGAGCTGCGCCCGTAGAACATCGCGCGGTGCTCGAGGTCGAAGACGAGCAGCCCGCGGTACGGGTTGCCCTCCGGGGCGATCGAGGCGTGCCGGCTCCTCGCGAGCAGCTCCTCCAGCGCGTCGCGCAGCTCGTCGCCCGAGGCGAAGCGGGCGGCGGGGTCGATCTCGAGGCACCGCTCGATGACGGCCGCGAGCCGCGCGTCGACGCCCGGCGCGAGCGCGGCGAGGGGCATCGGCTTGAAGGTCACGGCGACGCGCGGGAGATCCTGCGGCGCCACGTCGCCGTGCGGCGGCGAGCCGGCGCAGAGCTCGAAGAGCAGCGCGCCGAGCGAGTACACGTCCGAGCGGCGCGTCGGCAGATCGCCGCGCCACAGCTCGGGCGGCAGGTAATGGGGCGTGCCGCCGCTGACGTGCTTCGTCCCGTCGAGCAGCCGCGCCGCCATCTCGGCCTCCCGGACGATCTCGCCGTCGAGCGCCTCGGCGGGCTCCGGCCGCGCGACCGGGTCGAGGAGCTTCGCGAGGCCGAAGTCGAGGAGCTTCGCCTCGCCTTCCTCGGTGAGCACCGCGTTGCCCGGCTTGATGTCGAGGTGCAGCACCCCGCGGCGGTGGGCGGCGGCGAGGCCGCGCGCGAGCCCCGCGGCGAGCTCGAGCACGCGGTGCCAGGGCATCGGGATGTCGACGCAATCGAGGCTCTGGCCGCGGACGAACTCCGAGACGATGAACATCTGGCCGCGGAGCTCGCCGACGCGGTAGACGGCGACGACGTTGGGGTGCTGGATGCGGGCGGCCGCGCGCGCCTCGGCGAGCAGCCGCGCGCGCACCCCGGCGTCCGCCGTCGCCGCGCGGATGAACTTCACCGCGACCATCCGGTCGAGCAGCGCGTCGTGCGCGAGGTAGACGTCCCCCATACCGCCGCTGCCGAGCTTCTGGACGAGCCGGTACTCCTCGACGCGGGCCGGCGGGACGAAGCTCGGCGGGCTCAGGCTCTCCGGGCCCAGGCTGGGCGGGGGCGACGCGTCCGCCGCCCGCGGCCGCGTGTCGGCGCCGCCGGGCCGGAGGGCGGCCTGCGTGAGGGTGGGGGCTGAGCTGTGTTTCACGGTGACGTGACGCGCCCGTTAATGCCGGACGACTATACCCGCCTCGCGGGGAGACGTTCCGCGTCGAAATCGACGGGGACGCATGAAACGCGCGATGCGCGGCAAATGTCCATATGTCCTGAGATGTGGGGTGTCGCCGCCGTGGCGAGGCGTCGATTCGCGCGCGTGGGGTGGATTCCAGACGCGACGCGGCGCGGCGGGGATTCAGAGCCCGGTCATATAAAAGGCGGCGAGGCACATCTCGTCGTTCGTGCCTTCTCCCCACACCACATCCGTCGGCACCCGCGGCTGTCCGTCGATGAACGGCTGGTTCTCCGGCGTATTGTCCCAGTGACACTCGATCGAGAGCTTATCGCCTGGATTGAGCACCTTGGGCGCGGCGAGCGTATAACTACCTTGCCAGTGGAAATCCCAGCGTGGGATATCGAGCACGCACTCCGAGCTTCCGTCGGCGCGCTCGATCTCGAGGCGCGCGCGACGGCCGAGCGTGTGCATGTGGAGGCCCGCGATGTGGAGCTCGATCGGCGCGCCGTCCGAGAGCGGCCGGGTGGGATCGATCCCCCAGCGGTGGGCGACGTCGGCCTCGAAGGCGGGGATCAACATGGCGTCGCCGTTGAGCCAGGCCGGGTTGGTCCACGGCTGGGTGGAGCCCTCCCGCTCCACGGAGCTCTCGAGCGTCATGTCGATCGCGGAGCGATCGGGCAGCTTGCCCGCCGAGAGCGTGTTGTAGTGCACCTGCACGATCAGCCTGGTGCCCGGCTCGATCCGGGTCCCCGTCCCCTCCGGGAAGTTCACGCTGCCGGCGCCGGGGACCCAGGCCCCGAGCCAGCGCGGCCTGATCCCCGGGCCTCCGAAGCAGGGATAGCCGGGGCCGGGGTCGGCGGCGTCGAGCGCCTCGACCTCCTCGACCTGCTCCGGCCCGGCCATGAAGGCGATCACGTGGTGGACGACGCGCTCCTCGCCGGGCCTGACCTGGAAGCCGGTGACGTAGCGCGTGCTCTCCTCCGGCCAGTCGATCACGAAGCAGCGGTAATCGTCGGGCGCCGCCTGCGGGGTGTACTCGACAGGCATCTCGACGGTGAGGTCCACCCGCGCGAGCTCGCTGGTCTTCGGCGGATCGAGCGGCGGGCCCTCATCGGCCGGGTCGCCCGCGGCCGCGCCGCCGTCGACCCAGGCGGCGATCGTCTGGATCTGCGGCTCGGACAGGGAGCGATTGCCCACGTAATCGGCGCAGCCGCTGTCCGCCGGCCAGGGGGGCATCGTGCGTTCGACGACGGCCCGCTTGATGTGCGGGGCCCACGCCGCCGCCACCTCGTGGCTCTCGAGCGAGAACGGCGCGATGCCGCTGCCGCTGTGGCACCCCGCGCACCTCGCGTCGAAGATCGGCTTCACGTCCCGGTAATACGACACGGCGGCCTGGACCCCGCCGCCCGCCGCGCCCCCGGCCTCATCGTCGCCGCCGCACGCCGCCGTGGCGACGGCCAGCGCGACGCCCATCCACGCCCGTGATCCCGTGAACCCCGCGCACCTCGACATGGAAACACCTGCCTTGTGCCAGCGCCGGCGGGCGACGCGCAACGGCGCCCGGCGACGTTCGATGACGCTCAGCCGCGCTCAGCGGCGATCATGATGTCCCCCCATCGCCGGATCGCGCCGGAGGAAGAACGCGATGACGGTCGCGAGCTCGTCGCGCGCGGCCACGAGGAGCACCGTGGCGCCCCCCGCGACGATGGACGAGCCGCGCGGCGCCTCGACGCGGCCATCCGGGCGGTAGACGCCGGCGAAGACGCACGACGTCGGGAAGTCGGCGCTGCCCGCGATGACGCTCACGGTGCGGCCGGCGACCATCGAGTCGACGGGGACGTCGAGCTCGAACGCCACGGACTCGCCGGTCCCGAGCACCATCGCGTGGCGGACGCCCGGGTGCTCGATCGCGGTGGCCATCGCGCCGATGAAGACGTCGATCTCGGAGAGGATCCGGTGCACGCCCGCGCGCACGTACACGCTGCGGTAGTCGGGGTCCCGCATGCGCACCATCACGCGCTTGGCGCCCGCGGCCTGGGCGAGCAGCGCGACGGCGAGGTTGTCCGCGTCGCGGCGGAGCATGGCCACGACCACGTCGGCGCGCCCCACCTCGGCCTCCTTGAGGAGCCCGGCGTCGGTCGCGTCGCCCACGAGCGAGACGAGGCCGTGGCGCTCGAAGGCGCTCGTGGCGATCGAATCATCGCGGTCGACGATGGTCACCTCGTGGCCCATCTGCGCGAGGTGGACCGCCACGCTCAGCCCTGCGCGCCCGGCGCCCACGATGAGCACGCGCATCTCAGCCGCCTCCTTCATGCTCGTGCAGCTTCATCATCTCTCGGTCGATCTCGCCCACGTGAGCGTTCGCCGTCTCGTCGGCGATGAGCCCTCGCCTCGCCGCGTCGAGCACCGCCGCCTTCTGCGCCGTGAGCAGCGCGAGGTCCGTGAGGTGGTCGCGCACCGCCTCGCCCTGCGGCGACTGGAGCGCGACCTCCGCCGCGATCACCTGGCGCTGGAACGCGGCCCGGCGCTCCGCGTGCTCCTTGCGGGACACGAGGCCCGCGGCGAGCAGGTCGTCGAGCTCGGCGTGGCCGCGCCGCGCGGCGATGAGCGTCGCCTTGGCGGCGTCGAGCGCGGCGTCGGTGCTCGGGGCCGCGACATTGAGGAACTTGAGCAGCCGCGCGAACGGCAGCGCCTGCGCGACGAGGGTCACGAAGGTGACGCCGAAGACGATCGTGATCAGCCGCTCGCGGAACGGCATGTCCTTCGGGAGGCTGAGGACGGCTGCCATCGAGAGCGCGCCCTTGATGTTGCCGACCAGCATCACGTGCTGCCAGCGGAACGGCACGACCTCCCGCGTCATGGCCCGGAGCGCGCCGAAGCAGCCGTAGACGGCCACCGCCCGGCCCGCGTGCAGGGCGATGAGCGCGAGGCCGATGGAGGCCGCCTCGCGCACGAGCATCTCCGCCTGGATCTGCATGCCGACGAGCAGGAAGAGCAGCACGTTGAGGAAGAAGCCCGTCGTCTCCCAGAACCCCTCGAGCGCGAGCACGCGCGAGGGCTCGAGGTGGCGGCGCGCGGCCTTGCCGACGACAACGCCGGCGACCACGACGGCGATGACCGGCGAAGCGTGGAGCCGCTCGGTGAGCAGGGCCGTGGCGAACACGAGCACCAGCGAGGCGAGGATCGCGGTCAGGTGATCCGGCGTGCGGCGCAGCAGGACCGCGCCGAGGGAGCCGAACGCGCCGCCGAGGACGGCGCCGCCGAGCATCGCCATCGAGAGGGCGCGGAAGGTCTCGACCGCGTCGAACGTGCCGCTCGCGAGGACGCGCGAGGCGAGCATCACGAGCACGAGCGCCGTTCCGTCGTTGAAGAGGCTCTCTCCCTCCATGATCGCGGCCAGCCGGTGCGGTACGCGGACGCTCCGGAAGGCGAGCAGCACGCTCACCGTGTCGGTGATGGCGAGCAGCGCGCCGAGGAGGAGCGCCGCCGAGAACGGGAGGTCGAGCACCAGCGTCGCCACCGCGGCGGTGCCGAGCAGCGAGATGAGCACCCCCGGCACGGCGAGCGCGAGGATGGGCCGGCTCGCGGCGCGCAGGCTGTCCGCGTCGGCGGCCAGGGCGCCCTCGAAGACGAGCACCGGGAGGAACGCGATGAGGATGAGGTCCGGGTCCATCGGCGCGTTCGGCAGCACGTCGAGGACGACAAGGAGGAGCCCGATCAGGACGAGCGCGGCGTTGTAAGGGACCCCGACGCGCTTGGCGCCGATCGCGACGACGGAGCCGACGGCGAGGACGAGGAGCAGGCTCTCGAGCCGCTCCCTCATGCGTCGCCCCGCGGCGGAGGCGGCGAGACAGGCACGCTGGCGGTCGGCGCGCGCGTCGGGCGCGTCGCGGGATGCGTGAGGTCCACGAGGGCGATCACCGTAGATCCTCCGCTACAGGATCGCTCCGCGATTCGCAAGACGTGGCTCCGGGGCGCCGCCGGGACGCCCGCGCCGGAGCCGGTCAGACGGGAGCACGCCTGTTCCGGCGAGCGAGCCGGCGTCCGAGATGACATGACACGACATCGGCGGCGCTCTCCCGTCCTCGACATCGGCGATAGCCGACATGGAGCGGAGGCGCGTTTGCGCGCGCTCAGAAGGGCCAGACGAGCGGGATGACGATCACCGCGGTCGCCAGCACGAGGAGCTGCAGGGGCAGCCCGACGCGGGTGAAGTCTTTGAAATGATAGCCGCCGGGCCCCATGACGAGGATGTTCACCGGAGACGCGATCGGCGTGGCGAAGGCCGCCGAGGACGCGAAAGCGACCCCGAGGAGCAGCGGCTCCGGCGCGAGGCCCAGCGCGCCGGCCAGGCGGACCGCGAGGGGGGCCATGAGCACGGCCGTCGCGGTGTTCGAGAGGACCATGCCGATCGCCGACGTGGCGAGCACGAGCAGGCCGAGGACCACCGCGGGGCGCGCCCCCGCGAGGAGCCCCTCGACGGCGGAGACGGCGGCGCCCATCGCGCCGGTGCGCTCGAGCGCGGTGGCGAGGGGGACCATGCCGGCGATGAGCACGACGCTCTCCCAGTTCACGGCGCGGTAGACGTCCGCCGGGCGCACGCACCGCGCGAGCACGAGCAGGACCGCGGCGAGCAGCACGGCGACGACGTTGGGCAGCCACCCGAGCGCCATGCAGACGAGCATGCCCAGGGTGATGCACACGGCGACGGTGGCGCGCTCGCGATCGACGAGGACGTCGCCCTGCGCGTCGGGCTCGGCGACCAGCACGAGGTCCCGCCGCTCGTCCCGCAGGTTCCGGAGGTGCTTGAGCCGCCCCTTCACGAGCAGCGTGTCGCCGGCGCGGAGCTTGAGATCGCGCAGCTCGGGCGTGGCGTGGAACACCGGGAGCCAGCCCTCGCCGCGCCGGATCGAGAGCACGCTGGCGCGGTAGCGGTCGCGGAACCTGGCGTCCCTCAGGGTCTGCCCGGCCAGGCTGGAGCGCCGTGGCAGCACGACCTCGGCGAGGGACTCCTCGGGGGGCAGCGAGAAGATGGGGCGCGTCTGGAGCGCCTCGAGCCCGAAGCGCTCGGTGAGCGCCGCGATCTTCTCGTCGCTCCCGAGCAAGCGCAGCTCGTCGCCGGGGGCGAACACCGCCTGCGGCACCACGCGCTGCGCCTCGAGGCCGCGGGGCCCGGGGCGCGCGATGCCGACCACGGTCACGCCGAAGTCGGCGCGCACGTTCGCCTGGCCGAGCGTGAGGCCGGCGAGCCTCGCGCCGGGCGGGACGCGCACGGCGCGCAGGGCGCTGCCGAGCCCGTACTCCATCGAGAGGTCGTCGAGCGAGAGCGACCGCGGCGCGCCCGCGTCCGCCCCGTCTTCCTTGCTGGGCAGCGCGCGGCGGCCGAGCGAGATCATGTACGCCACGCCGACCGCGAGCACGACGACGCCGGGGATGGTGAAGCTGAAGAAGCGGAACGGCTCGCGGCCGGCCGCGCGGAGCGCCTCGCTCACGAGCAGGTTGGGCGGCGTGCTGATGAGCGTGAGGTTGCTCCCGAGGTGGGCCGCGAACGCGACGGGCATGAAGAGCCGCGCCGGCGCGATCCCGCGGCGGAGCGCGAGCGTCCCGACGACCGGCAGGAGGATCGCCACGGTGCCCGTGGAGCTCATGAAGGCGGACACGAGCGCGGTCGCCCCCATCACCACCGCGATCACCTTGGCCTCCCCGCCGCCGGCGAAGCGCTCGAGGCGCTGGCCCAGCCAGTCGGCGACCCCCGTGTCGGTCAGCGCGGCGCCGACGACGAACAGGCCGGCGATCATGAGCACTGCCGGGTTCGAGAACCCGGCGAGCGCGTCCGGGACCGTGGTCACACCGGAGATCGTCAGGGCGAGCAACGACATCATCGCCACCACGTCGAGCCGCAGGCGATCGCTCACGAAGAGGACGATCGTGAGCCCGAGGATGGCGAACGCGAGGAGGGCCTCCGAGGTCATGGGGCGGCGGAGCCTAGCGGGACTCTCGCGCGGCGGCTCACTTCGCGTTCCGGCGCGCTCTCCGCTCGCGCTCGCGCGCGTTCCTGGCCGCGCTGCACGCGGCGAGGCGGCCGGGCGGCACCAGGGCTGGCCGGGCGGCGCGCGCGCCTCAGGCGCCGTATACGCGCCGCGAGAGCCGCGCGACGCGACCAACGCGACCAATGCGACGAACGCGACGAATCCACGATTCACTTGATTCCAGGGCGCCGCCGTGCGGTCCTACGCTGAGGGGATACTTCATTTTACCCCCTTGCAAGGAGATCTGGATGCTCGCGCGCCGTCATTCACGCGCCCTCGACTCGCTGTTCGTCGCCGCCGCCGTCCTCGTGTGCCTGCTAATGGCAGCGCGCCGGGCGAGGGCGGCGCCTTCGTATACCCTCTTCGAGAGCGGCCAAGTGCGTCCGATCGCGCTCTCGCCGAGCCGCGCGCTGCTCTTCGCGGTCAATACACCCGACAATCGTCTCGAGATCTTCCGCGTCACGCCGGGCGGCCTCGTGCGCCTCTCCTCCGTGAGCGTGGGCCTGGAGCCCGTCGCCGTCGCCGCGCGCAATGGCGGCGAGGTCTGGGTCGTCAATCACCTCTCCGACAGCGTCAGCGTCGTCGACGTCTCGTCCCCCTCGCGCCCGCGGGTCGTGCGCACGCTCCTCGTCGGGGACGAGCCGCGCGACATCGTCTTCGGGGGCCCCGGGCGCTCGCGCGCGTTCATCACGGCCGCCCACCGCGGCCAGAACGCGCCGTTCGATCCGCAGCTCACGACGCCCGGGGTCGGCCGCGCGGACGTCTGGGTGTTCGACGCGGGCGCCGTCGCCGCCGACGCGTCGCTCGGCGGTGCGCCGCTCACGATCCTCACCCTGTTCACCGACACCCCGAGGGCGCTCGCGGTCAGCCCGGACGGGGCCTCGGTGTACGCCGCCGGCTTCCACACCGGCAACCGCACGACGGCCGTGCACCGCGTGCTCGTGGAGGAGGGCGGCGGGCTGCCGCCGCCGCACACGAACTTCCTCGGCGAGCCGCAGCCGCAGACATCGCTCATCGTCCGCCACGACGGCGCGAGCTGGGTCGACATCGCGGGGCGCACCTGGGACGACGAGGTCCGGTTCTCGCTGCCCGACAAGGACGTCTTCGTCATCGACGCGACGGCCAACCCCCCGCAGCAGCGCCCCGGCAGCGCCGGCTTCTTCACCGGCGTGGGGACCATCCTCTACAACATGGCCGTCAATCCGGTGAACGGAAAGGTGTATGTCTCCAACACCGAGGCGTTCAACCTCGAGCGCTTCGAGGGCCCGGGCACCTTCGCCGGCTCGAGCGTCCGGGGACACCTGCACGAGAGCCGGATCACCGTGCTGGGCGGCGGCTCGGCCGCGCCGCGGCACCTCAACAAGCACATCGATTATTCGACGTGCTGCGCTCCCGTGCCCAACCCGGAGAACGCGAAGAGCCTGGCCACGCCGCTCGACATGGCGGTGACCGATGACGGCGCGAAGCTCTATGTCGCCGCGTTCAGCTCGAGCAAGGTCGGGGTCTTCATGACGGCCGAGCTGGAGGGCGACACCTTCGTGCCGAGCCTCGCGCGCCAGATCCCGGTGAGCGGGGGCGGGCCGAGCGGGCTCGCGCTCGATCAGCCGCGCGGCCGGCTGTACGTGCTCACGCGCTTCGACAACTCCATCTCGATCATCGACACCGCCGGCGGCGTCGAGATCGCGCACGTCCCGCTCCACAACCCCGAGCCGCCCAGCGTGGTCCGCGGGCGGGCGTTCCTGTATGACGCGAGCTTCACGTCGAGCCACGGCGACTCGTCGTGCGCGAGCTGCCATGTCTTCGGCGATCTCGACAGCCTGGCGTGGGATCTCGGCAACCCGGACGAGGTCACCCAGGCGAACCCTGGGCCGTTCACGAGCATCAACCCGCCCTTCCCCGCCGATACCACGCTGAAGCCGATGAAGGGGCCGATGACGACCCAGAGCCTGCGCGGGCTCGCCAACCACGGGCCGATGCACTGGCGCGGCGACCGCACGGGCGGCCTCGACGAGCCCAGCGCGCAGCCGGACAGCGGGGCGTTCGACGAGCGCGCGGCGTTCCGGCGGTTCCAGGCCGGCTTCACGAACCTGCTCGGCCGGCACGCGCCCATTCCCGACGACGACATGGAGGCGTTCACCGACTTCATCCTCCAGGTGACGTATCCGCCCAATCCGATCCGGAGCCTCGACAACTCCCTCACGCCCGATCAGCAGGCCGGGCGCGATCACTTCGTCCGCGAGGGCGTCGACGGGACCTTCTCCTGCGCGTCGTGCCACAGCCTGGACCCGGACGGGAACGCCGGCACGAGCGAGCCTTTCCCCGGCTTCTTCGGGACGGACGGCGCGAGCGTCGGGCAGGAGAACGGCCAGAGCTTCAAGAACCCTCACCTGCGCAACCTGTACCAGAAGATTGGCATGTTCGGCATGGCCCCTGTCCCGAGCCTCTTCCACCCGGGAGACAACGATTTCATGGGCGACCAGATCCGCGGCTTCGGGTTCATGCATGACGGCGTCATGGACACGCTCTTCCGCTTTCACCAGGCGATCGGGTTCGAGGAGGGCGTCTTCACGCCGAACGGCTTCCCGCTCGACGCCTCCGGGGTGATCCTGCGCGAGCAGGCGGTGGAGTTCATGCTCGCCTTCGACACGAACCTGGCGCCGATCGTCGGACAGCAGGTCACGCTCGGCGCGCACAACGCGGGGGCGGCCTGGCCGCGGATCGATCTGCTCGTCGCGCGCGCGGAGGCCGGGGAGTGCGATCTCGTGGCGAAGCTCCCGCTCTTCCTGGAGGAGGTCGGTCTCCTCTACGCGGGAGGTGGTCAGTTCACCACGGATCGGAGCGCGGCCCCGCCGGTCGGCGATCTCGGGCTGCGCTGGCTGTCCCTCCTCACCGGGCGCCCGGTGACGTACACCTGCATGCCGCCTGGCTCGGGCGTGCGGAGCGGCGTCGACCGCGACAGCGATGGACTCCGCGACGGCGATGAGCGCGACGCCGGCACGGATCCGGCGGATCCGTCGAGCCCCGGGTGAGAGAGCGCCGCGCGCGGGCGCCTCGCGTGGGCGCCTCGCGCGGGCGGCGTGGCGGGAGAGCATCCGATCCGGGCGGCGCGCCCCGCGCCCGCGCAGCGGTGACCGCGGGCCCGGCGCTTCATCCGGCTGGAGGATTCAGGATCGGCGCGTCGGCTCCGCGAGCCACCGGATCAGCGCCTCGCCTTCGAGGTCGAGCAACGCGTCCTCGACCTCGCCCGGACCGATCGCGCGGGCGCGCTCCACGATCGAGCGCTCTTCTTCGGCTGTCGGCCGTCGCCCGATCCGACGCGCGAAGAGGCGGCCGAGCAGCTCCGCGATCGCCTTCTCCTCCCCGCGCCGCTCTCCCCGTTGCTCCCCCCGCTGCTCCCCCCGCTCCTCTCCTCGTCGCTCCGCCTCGATGATCAGCTCCCCGATGATCGGCGTGCGCCGGAGCAGCCCCTCTTCCTTGTCCTCCACCATCATGACGAGCTCCTTCCGCAGATTATGGCCCCAGGGATCGACGGTCGCCATCACCAGGAGCGCCGCGTACAGCTCGGCCCGCTCCTCGGCGCTCGCCGCCCTCGCGTGGATCTCCGCGACGACCTCCCGCAGCGCGTCCGCGGTCGCATTACGTGCAAGCGGGGCGAATACCAGCCAGAGCACGCTGCCGCGCGCCCGCAGCTCGCCGACCGTGCGCTGGTAGACGGCGTCGACGCGGAAGTGCGTGCCGCTGAACGGCCGCCCCGGCCAGGCGGTGCGGCGCTGGCCCGTCGCCGGCAAGCGCCGTCTGCGGCCCGAGAGGACCACGGCGACGCTCTCGATCGGCGGCACCGGCTCGCCGGGGGCCTCGATGCGCAACGCGGCGAACAGGAAGCCGAGATACTCGAAGACGCGATCCGGAACGTCGTCGCGGAGCGCGAAGCAGAACTCGACGTGCAGCACCCGCGGCTCGCCGTCGACCCGCAGGCGCAGGGCCTTGTCGAGGCGGCGCTCGATGTTCGTGACCTGACTGTCGATCCAGCCGAGGACCTCGACGGGGCGGCCCTCGGAGACAAAGGCGCGCGCCAGGTCGTCGGGGCGTCTCCGGGCGAGGTGGCGCAAGGTGATGTCGGCGTCTCCCATGGGCGGCGCCCACGGCAGATCGCGTACCAGGCGGCTACGAGGCTTGAATCAAGCGATTTCGGGCGTGCGACGTGCGCCGCGCGGGTGGCGCCGCCATGGCGGGGACGGCGTCGCGCATGGGCTCCGCCCTGGTGTCATGCCGGAGAGAACGAACCACAGAGGCACAGAGGGCACAGAGGGGAGAGATAGAGAACAATTCTGTGCCTCTGCATCCCTCTGTGCGCTCTGTGGTTCCTCCTCTTTCCCGTCATCGAACCGGGCGTCTCAACTCCACGTCTCCGCGCGCCGCGGATTGCGCGTCTCGATCGCCTCCGCGTGCCCCCTCAGGCCACGAGCGGCGGGGAGGTTGCCGTGCGTCTCGAAGACGTCGGCGAGGGCGAGCCCGAGGATGACGATCTGCTGCGGCTTCTCCAGCGCGCCGACCGTCGGGGCCGCCGAGCCGAGCAGCTCGAAGGCCCGCCGCCACGCCCTCGCGGCGGCGTCGGGCATGTCGGCGTTGAGCGCCGCGTGCCCGGCGCAGCGGTGCATGTCCGCCGCGAACTCGTGGCTGCCACGGCGGTCGGCGAGCTCTCCGGCACGGGCGTAGGCCTCCGACGCGTCCAGGAAGCGGCGCTGCTTGCTGTGGAGGCTGCCGAGCGAGGCGTAGGCCTCGGGGACGATGCCCAGCAGGCCGCGCCGCTCGGCCTCCTTCAGCGCCGCGACGAACACCCGATGCCCCTCGTCCACCACCCCCGCCGCGATCAGCGAGCGCGCACGCTGCATGCCCACGTGAACGGCCTCCTCACCCAGCCCGCGGCCCGCCAGCATCTCCTCGGCCTGCTTCTGGAGCTGCGCCGCCTCGGCGTGCCGTCCCGCGTGGAAGCATCGGTCCGCCTCGTGAAGGAGGCGCCGCTGCGGGAGGAGCTCGGGCGCGCGGAGCGGCGAGCCTGGCCCGATGCGCATCTCCAGGTCGGCGGGGAGGCGCTGCCCGCGGGCCGAGAGATCGGTGAGCAGGCGCTCGAGCTCGACGACCGCCGCGCCGTCCGCCTCGGGCCACAGGACGCGCGACGCGCCCTCGCCGACGCGCGCCAGGAGGTCGCCCACGCTCGAGTGGACCGCGTCCACCAGGACCCAGCGCGCGGGCGCGAGCTCGGCGCGCTGGGTGAGCCAGAGGAGGTCCCGGGCGTACGCCGGGGGGTCGTCGACGTGCTGCGGCGCGAGCACCACGACGGGGCCGCCCGGCGCGCGGTCGGCGAGGTACGCCGCGACGGCGCGCGCGAACGCGCTCAGCGGCTCGACCGGGGGACCTGGCTCGAGCGTCCCCGGTGAAGGCGCCGGCAGGGGGCCGAGCTCACGCGCCAGCGAGCGCTCGCGGGCCGCCCAGCCGCGGCTGGGCCCGTAGACCGGGTCGGCGAGGACCCACACCGGGCGGGGCGAGGGGCCCGCCTCGCCCAGGGCCCGCAGCAGCGCGAGCGTGTGGCCATGGACATGCGCCGGGACGACGGCGTGCAGCAGGCAGGCCCGCTCGCCAGTGAAGATGGCGCCGAGCGCCCGGGCAATATCGTGAATCATGTCGCGGTTCCCGGGCGGATTCTTGCGCCGATCAGCACCGGGGCCAAGCGAATGCGACGGCATTGCGGCGCCGCCCGGCGGATTGTCCGCGCAGCGGGCACGCGCGCCGCGCGGCGCGGGCAGGCGGACGTTGCGCGTCGCAGGACGCCACGGTCGAGGCGATATGTCTCAGGAGCGCGCGGGCCTGGAGCGGAGGAGCGACGGAGAGGAAGACGCGCGGGCTCATCGCGTCGCTTGGCCCGGGCGTTGCTGGACGTGGGGGGCTGAAGCGAAGAGTCGTCGAGTGACGTTGAACGCGCCCCGGGGTCAGACCCGTCGGGCGCATGGGAGGAAGGGTACCGTGAGAACATTGTATCTGTCGCTGCTCGTGGGCGGCATGGTCATCGGTTGCGGCGGCAGCAAGCCTCAGCCGGAGGGTCCGGCCGAGAAGGCTGGCGAGGCCGTGGACGACGCTGCGCGCGACGTCAAGGACGAGGCGAAGGACGCGGCCGAGTCGACGGGCGACGCAGCCGAGGACGTGGGGGACAAGGTCGAGGACAAGACGGACTAGCGCCGAGCGCGCTGGCGCCGGCGCGCCTGCAGCGCGGCGCGACGCTCTGAAACGCTCAGGCTGCCCGAGCCTGGGGGCGAGCCCGGGCGCTCGTGCCCAGGCTCGGCGCGCCTGGAGAGCTGGCCGGAGGGTCTGCACGTGAGGTGCTCCGCGGTCGGCGATGACACACGAAGGACCCCAGCCGTGCCGAGGCGCGGCTCGCACGTTGGAGGAAGAACGATGAAAGCGACCTCATTGCTCGAGAAGCAGCACCGCAAGGTAGAGTCCCTCTTCAAGCAGCTCGAGAGCGGCAAATCGGAGCCGGCGCCGCTGCTCGCGGAGCTCGCGAACGAGCTCGTCGCGCACATGGCGATCGAGCAGGAGAGCTTCTATCCCGCCGTGCGGCAGATCAAGGAGGACCTGATCCTCGAGAGCTACGAGGAGCACGCGATCGCCGAGCTGGCCCTGAAGCGGCTGCTCGCGACCGACCCGGAGGACATCTCGTTCAAGGCGCGGGTGACGACGCTGAAGGAGCTGATCCAGCACCACGTCGAGGAGGAGGAAGAGGAGCTCTTCCCCAAGGTCGAGGAGGCCATCGACGAGAAGCGCCTCGCCGAGCTCGGCAAGGAGCTGAAGGCGGAGTTCGAGCAGCGGCTGGCCGAGGGCTACGAGGCGCTCCTGCCGGCGGGCTACAAGAAGACGTCCGCGGACAAGACGAGCCACGCGAAGCACGCGAACGGGGCCAACCCGGCCTGACGAGGGGTCGGCGCCGAGCGCGCCGCAGCAGCACGATCGCGGTGGTTGAGCCACGGAGGCGACGAGGGCACGGCGACAGCGGACGCTCGGTGCCCTCGCCGCCTCCGTGTTTTCATTTTCTGTTCGTGATGGCGCGCGACGCGCCGCCGGGAGCGCGCCAGCCTGGAGCACGCGCGCGGCGGTTCGGCGGTCGACCATGGCAGAAGCAATCGGCTGGGTCAGCTCCATCATCCTCGTCCTGACGGTCGGCAAGCAGGTCTACAAGCAGTGGAAGAGCAAGACGAGCGAGGGAGTCTCGAAGTGGCTGTTCCTGGGCCAGCTCGCTGCCTCGGTCGGGTTCGTCGTCTATAGCTGGCTGGTCCACAACTGGGTCTTCGTGGCGACGAACCTCCTCATGGTGGCGAACGCGGTCGCCGGCGCGGTGATCGTCTATGTCCAGCGGAGGCGCGGCGCGCAGCGGGCGGAGGGGGATGGGGCGAGGCCGCGGCGCGCCTTGAAGCTCCACGGGGCCTCGGTCCGCGGGGGCGCAGCGGCACGTCGAGCGCGCGGGGTGCGGATCCTCGCGTCGTCGATCCGGTCGCGCAGCGGTGCCGGGCGCGGGGGAAGGCTGCGCAAGTCGCCGGTTCCGGCGTCGTAGCGGTCCTCGCGGGGCGCTGTGAGCCCCGGCGCGGAGAGGCGCGTCGTCCATCGTCTCCGCCTCGCGCCCCCGTCCCCGTCCCGCGCCCCCGTCCCCTGTCTCACACCTATCGTCCTCGTCTGGCGTGCGCGTGCGCGTTCCCGTCCTCGATCGTGCCGATAGAGCGCCGATGAGCTTGAAACACCCAGGAATGAAGAGATTTGAACCACAGAGGCACAGAGGACACAGAGGAACAGCCACCAAACAAAAAAAACTCTGTGCCCTCTGTGCCCTCTGTGGTTCGTTTTCTCGGGGTTCAGGGCTGGCGGCGCAGGCAACCAGCGTCAGCTGGATAGATGCACCAAAGAGGAGAGGAGCGTCCCAAGAGAGGTAAACAACATCCCTCCCTCCTCCTGACGAATTGCCTCTTTCAATATTTGTCTCGCCCAGCTGAAACAAGAACCGACAGAACGACTTTCTGTACGACATACGCGCGCCCCTTCACACAGGAGACATCGCAAGCCCACAGATTGCGCGCGAGCCGATCACTCATGCAAAGTTCCAGCGAGATCGGTCAAATTTGAGCATGAGTCGGAAGTGCCATAGACTCGACCCATGCTTCACTCTTGGATTCACTCACGAGCCATTGTGCTCACCGCGACGTTCATTGCTTCCGTGCTGTCGGGCTGCGTTGGCGAGCTGGGTGGCGCGTCGAGCGAGAGCGAGGACAGCGGGCCGTCGAGCGGCGCCGGCGACGGCAGCTCCAGCGGCGCGCCTGGCAGCGGGGCGAGCACCGGCGGCGCCGGCGCGACGACCACCGCGGCCAGCGGGGGCAGCGACGGCTCGGGCGGCCCGACCACCGGGGTGACCACCGGGGGCAACGACGGCTCGACCACCGTGAGCTCCGGCAGCACCGGCGGCAGCGACGGCTCCGGCTCACCGGCCGGCGGCTCCGGCGGCAGCGACGGCTCCGGCTCACCGGCCGGCGGCTCCGGCGGCAGCGGCGGCTCACCTGCCGGCGGCGCGGGCGGCAGCGACGGCTCCGGCGGCGCCCCGACCGGCGGCGCCGCCGGAACCGGCGGCAGCGACGGCGCGACGAGCGCGGCGCAGCTCTGCGTCGATACGATCAACCAGCACCGCGCCACGCTCGGCTTGCCGCCCCTCGGGCGCTGGACCGAGGCCGAGTCGTGCTCCGATGAAGAGTGCGAGTCCGACGGGAACACCGGCACGGCGCACGGCGCGTTCGGCGCTTGCAAGGAGAGGGCGCAGAACGAATGCCCCGGGTGGCCTGGTCCCCCGCAATCCATGATCGCCTCGTGCCTGCAGGTCATGTGGGACGAGGGGCCCGGCGAGGATTTCGAGAAGCACGGCCATTACATCAACATGAGCAACCCCGAGTTCACCGAGGTGGCTTGCGGGTTCCACACCTTCCCGGACGGCAGCGTCTGGGCGGTGCAGAACTTCCGGTGACAGGCGCGTCAGACGTTCACGGGTCCCCGGGTCCGTGAAGATCCCGGCCCGGGACGGCCTCGTCGCCGTCCTCGTCGCCGCAACCCGCCTCCCCCTCCTCGAGCTTTCCGGTGAGCCGCACGCACGTCGCGCGGTGCACCCACACGTCAAACGCCTCCATCATCCGTCGCTCGACCGCCGCGCCCTCCAGCAACCCGAGCGCGCGCGCGACGGCCTCCAGCGTCGACAGGGCGCCCTCGTGCGGCGCGCGCCGCAGGCCATAGCGGCTCGGCGCGCCCTCCGGCAGGGTGACCGGCTCGGCGCCGCGCGCGTCGGGATCGCGGTGGAAGGCCCGGCGCGCCTGGTTCCAGTTGCCGTCGGGGACGAGCAGCACCACCGGCTCGCCGCCCCCGTCGTCGGGCGAGAGGGCGCGCGCGCCCGGCGACGGAAAGAGCATGAGCCGGCGCCCCTCCGGCAACGGCGGGCGCGGCCGCGGCTCGATCTCGCCCCGCACGCGCACCTCCGCGCCCTCGAGCAGGCGCGCGACGAGCCGACCCGTGTTGGTGCTCCGGGTGCGCTCGATCCGGTGCGTGAGCAGCACGACGCGCGTGCGCACCGGGAGCCGGGGCAGCGCGCCGCAGAGGCACATCGCCTCCGGCAGGCCGCAGCCGCGGCACCGCGGCGTCCCCCGCGCGCGGATGGAGGGCAGATCGGGCGGTTGCAGCGGGATGAACGTCATCAGGTCAGGACCGGGCGGCCCGACGGATCCGCGCGATCTCGGTCTCTGGCACGCCGGCGGACCCTAGCACGGACGGCGCAGAGACGCTCCGGCGCGGCGCCCGGGAACCTCGCGGGAGCCCCGGTGTCGTGACACCCATGCTTGCCCCACTGGCGCGGGTCTGCCGTCGAGCCGTCGCGCTGAGCACGCTTGTCCTGATCGCCGGGTGCCACGCGCCCCCCGCGGCCTCGCCGGCCGTCGCGTCGGCGCTTCCCCTGAAGAAGCTGCGGCTGTACGAGACCGGCGTCGGATACTTCGAGCGCAGCGGAACCATCTCGCCGAGCAGCGATTCATTGCCCGTGCCGGCCTCGCACGTCGATGACGCGCTCAAGACGTTGATCGTGCTCTCCAGCGGAGAAGCGCGCGTGACAGGCATCGAGTTCGACAGCGTGCTGAGCGGCGGGCTGAGCCGCTCGCTCGCCGCCCTGCCGCTCGAGTCGGACGCGCCGGTGACGTACCGCGAGGTGCTGGAGAGCCTGCGCGGCATCGAGGTCGAGATCACGGCCGGCGCGGAGACGTGGATCGGCCAGCTCGCCGAGGTGACGGACGCCCCGCCGATACCGCTCTCGCCGCCGGCCGCCTCGGCCGCCGCCGCGGGGGCCGGCGCGAAGGCCGCTTCGGCCAAGGCCGGGCCGGAGGAGCGCGCCGCCGCCGCGCCGGACACCCAGGAGGACCTGTACCTCACCCTGATCCAGCAGGGCGGCGCGATCCGGCGCCTGCGCGCCTCGCGCGTCGACCAGGTGCGCCCCGTCGACCCCATCGTCGCGGGCCGGCTCGGCGCCGCCGTGGGCGCGCTGTCGGGGCGCGCGGCGCAGATCCGCCGCAGCCTGCGCGTCCTCGCGGAGAGCGCTGCGCCGGTGCGCCTCGGCTACATCGCCGAGACGCCGGTGTGGCGTTCCACGTACCGGCTGCTCCTCGGGGGCGGGCACGCGCGGCTGCAGGGCTGGGCGCTCGTCCACAACGACACCGACGAGCCCTGGGCCGGCGTCAGCGTGGAGCTCGTCAACGGCCGGCCGGACTCGTTCCTGTTCCCGCTGAGCGCCCCGCGCTACGCGCGCAGGGAGCTCGCCCATCCGGACGAGAGCCTCTCGACCATCCCGCAGCTCGCCGACAAGACCCCCGACCAGATCTGGGGCGACAACGCCGACGGGTCGATCACCTCCATGGGCTTCGGCAGCGGCGAAGGCCGGCTGGGAGGCAGCCACGGCATGGGGCTCTCGGGGACGGGCCGCGGGATGACCCTCCCCGACGGGCGCACCGAGGAGAGCGAGGCGCTCAGCATCGGCAACCTCGCCGAGGTCGCGCAGGCGACCGGCGTCGAGAACGGCGCGCTGTTCACGTACCGGCTGCCCGGGGGGCTCCGCCTGCGCGCCCACGGCTCGGCGCTCATCCCCTTCACGCAGCAGGACGTCGAGGCGCAGCGGCTCACGTGGTTCGAGGGCGAGCAGGAGCGGGGCCGCAGCGGCGCGCGCCTCGCGAACACCACCGCGCAGACGCTGCCCGCGGGGCCCGTCGCCGTCTACGAGGCGAGCGGCTTCGCGGGCGAGACGGGGCTGCCGCGCCTCAAGCCGGGCGAGCGCGCGTTCCTCCTGTTCGGCGCCGATCTCGACGTCTCGCTGCGGACCACCGCGCGGCGCCCGGAGGACGCGACGCAGCGGCTCGTCTTCGAGGGCGGGCGCCTCACGGAGCACTTCGTCCGCAAGCACCGGCGCACCTACGCGGTCGAGAACCGCGGCGGTGAGGGGCGGCGCGTCCACGTGGCGCTCGACATCGTGAAGAACGCCAGCGCCCGGGGCTTCGACGCGGTGGACTTCGACGAGGCGAGCGGGAGGCCTCTCGGCGTCCTGCGGATCGGGCCGCGGAGCAAGCTGGAGCGCGAGGTGACGATCGACGAGGCGCTCCAGCGCTCCCACGACGTGCGCTCGCTCTCGTCGCGCGCGCTGCGGTCGGCGGCCGACGTCGCCGCGCTGCCCGCCGCGGACCGCGCCGCGCTGGGCGCCGCGGCGAGGCTGTTCGAGGAGGTGGAGAAGACCGATCGGGAGAAGGCGGCCGAGAGCTCGAGCGTCGACCGCATCGAGAAGGACCTCGCGCGGCTGCGCGAGCACCTCGAGGCGCTCGGCGACAAGAGCGGATCGCCGGCCGGCGCGAACCCGCTGGTCGTCCGCATCCTGGCGCTCGAGGACGAGCTGTCCGGCGCCCGCCGCCGCCTCGAGCAGCTCGAAGCGCAGCGCGAGGCGCGCCTCGCGGCCGTGAAGGGCGAGCTCGAGCGCCTCCGTTGACGGTACCGGCGGTCAACCGATGAACCGGCGACCCGATGAACCGACGAACCGATGGCCTCACGGATCCATGGCCAGATGGCCAGATCGCCTGATAGCCAGATCGCCTGATGGCCCGATGACCTGATGGCCTGATCGCGTGACGTCCTGTGACCGGACACACGGACGCGCGCGAACGACACGCGCGCGAACGACACGTGCCGGTCGCTTGCATCCCGAGGAGCCTTGCAGTAGCGAGGCTTCATGGGGGGTATGCCGTCGATACCTCCAGACCGGGTCTCCGGCCACGCTGCGCCGGGGATCCCCTGCTCGTCGCTCCGTGCGTGGCACGGCCCCGAGCACACCCCTCGAAAGGAGCGCGCGATGGCGAAGATCACCGTGTACGAGACGTTCTCAACATCGGACATCGAGGCGCTGCTCGACGCCGGCATCGCCGTGAGTCTCGCGTTCGACGCCTCCCACCCGAAGGAGGTGAAATCGGTCCACCTCGAGCTGCTCATCGACGCGAGCAACGAGGCGATCCGCGTGCTCCAGATGCGCCACAACGCCACCTACATCAAGCTCAAGGGCGCCTTGATGCACGGCGAGGGCGTCCACAAGCTCGAGTGCCACCATTTCGATCAGGGCATCGTCGACGGCTCGCCGAAATCGTACGAGATCCGGCAGAACCGGGCGTTCGTGCGCCACGGCGACATCGGCACCGTCATCCAGGACATCGGCTGGTGGTGAGCGTCGGCGCTCCTCGGAGACCGCGTGACCCTGGACAGGACGTCGAGCTGCTGTGGGCCTGAGCCCGCCGGCGGGCTTCAGGCCCCGTCCGCGCTCGCTCCCACGCCGTCCAGGGCCGCCATCGCCTCGTCCGGCAGCTCCAGCTCGGCGGCGGCGAGGTTCTCGCGCAGGTGAGCCACCGACGAGGTGCCGGGGATCAGCAGGATGTTGGGCGCGCGCCGCAGCAGCCACGCGAGGGCGACCTGCATGGGCGTGGCGCCCAGGCCGCGGGCCACGTCGGAGAGGCGGGACGACTGCAGCGGCGTGAAGCCGCCGAGCGGGAAGAAGGGGACATAGGCGACGCCCTCCCTGGCGAGGTCGTCGATCAGAGCGTCGTCGGCCCGGTGCGCCAGGTTGTACTGGTTCTGCACGCAGACGATGTCGCAGATCCGCCGCCCCTCCGCGACCTGGGCGGGCGTGACGTTGCTGAGCCCGATGTGGCGCACGAGCCCCCGACGCTGGAGCTCGGCCAGGGCGCTGAGCGGCGCCTCGATCGAGCCCTCGGCGGGACCGTGCACGCTGAACATGACGCGCAGATTCACGACCTCCAGCGCCTCCAGCCCGAGGTTGCGCAGGTTGTCGTGCACCGCTGCGGTCAGCGCCTCGGGCGAGGAGGCCGGGAGCCAGGCGCCGGCTTCGTCGCGACGGGCGCCGATCTTGGTGACGATGACCAGATCGTCCGGATAAGGCGCCAGGGCCTCGCGGATGAGCTGGTTGGTGACGTGCGGGCCGTAGAAGTCGCTGGTGTCGATGTGGTCGACCCCCGCGGCGACCGCCTCGCGCAGCACCGCGAGCGCGCCGTCGCGGTCCTTCGGGGGGCCGAACACGCCCGGCCCGGCGAGCTGCATCGCGCCGTAACCGAGGCGCTTCACGTGGCGGTGGCCGAGCTTCAGGGTCCCGGCGGCGTTGAGCTTGGACATATCATGGTCTCCTTGGCAGGCCCGCCCAAGGTAGGCCCTGGCGAGGGGCGCGTTAACGGCGCACAATCCGCACGGGCTGTGCGGAATACCGAACAATGAACCTGGACCTCGGCGACCTCGACACCTTCGTCGCCGTCGCTCGCGCCAGGAGCTTCCGGGACGCGGCGCGGGCGGCTGGCCGCAGCGCCTCGGCGGTCAGCGAGGCGGTGCGCCGGCTCGAGGAGCAGCTCGGCGTCCGGCTGCTCCACCGCACGACGCGCAGCGTCGCGCCGACGGAAGCCGGGGCGCGGCTGCTCGACCGCCTGGTGCCGGCGCTGGGCGAGGTGGCCGCCGCGGTGGACGTGGTGAACGGCTTCCGTGACCGGCCGGCGGGCACGCTGCGGCTGAACGTGCCGATCAGCGCCGCCCGCCTGGTGCTGCCGGACATCATCCCGGCGTTCCTCGCCGCCTATCCGGAGGTCCAGCTGGAGGTGATCGCGGACGACGCCTTCATCGACGTGCTGGCGGCCGGTTGCGACGCCGGCATCCGCTACGACGAGCGGCTGGAGCAGGACATGATCGCCGTCCCGATCGGCCCGCGCGTCCAGCGCTTCGCGACCGCCGCGGCGCCCGCCTACCTGGATCGGCGCGGCCGCCCGGAACACCCGCGCGATCTGCTGGAGCACGCCTGCATGCGCGGCCGCTTCAGCAGCGGCCAGATGATCACCTGGGAGTTCGAGCGCGACGGCGAGGTGGTGCGGGTCGACCCGGCGGGACCGCTGCTGGTCAGCGCCGGCGCCGCCATCGACCTGGCGGTGGACGCGGCGATCGCCGGGGTCGGCGTCATCCAGCTGTTCGAGGATTGGCTGCGCCCGCACCTGGACAGCGGCGCGCTGGAGCCGGTGCTCGAGCCCTGGTGGCAGAGCTTCTCGGGGCCGTTCCTCTATTATCCGGGACGTCGGCTCGTCCCCGCGCCGCTGCGCGCCTTCATCGATTTCGTGAGGACAAGTCAGGCGCCCGGGGCGCGCACGAACTGCTCGTAGACCACGAGCGTGACGGGCTTGTCGTTGCCGACCTTCACGAGGATGCTCTTGACGCGCAGCCATTCGAGGCCGGTCTTGCCGGCGCCCACGCGCGGCACGCCGATCCGCGTGATCCCCGCCCCGACCGCGTGCGTCACCATCGCGGCGAGCGAGCGCTCGAGCGCGGCGAGCGAGGGCCTCTTCGTCGCGTTCTCCTGGATCGCGAGGCTGTACACCGTGTCGCCGCCCTCGCTCCAGATGAAGGCCTCCCCGAGCTGGAGCTTCCGCTCGGCGCTCCGCTGCTCGAACGCCGGGAGCAGGCCCGGCCAGCGCTTCTTGAACGCCACGGAGATCCCCGTGTCCATGTTGCCCACGCAGCTCACGCCGTGCGCGTACGCGTGGAGATCCGGGGTGTTGAGGAGATCGCCCTTGGTGAAGATCGTCGGCACGCGGGCACCCTAGCACCGCCGCGGTCCGCTTCGTGAGGTGCCGACGGGCCCGTGAGCTCGAGGCGCCTCTCTCGCCTCACCGCGCCGCCCGCGACGTCGGCTCGCCCCGCCGGCGCGCGGTCCTGGACGTTGCTGGCAGCGACCTCGCTCCGGGCGCGACGGCCTTCGCGCTCGAGGGGGCCGCCTTCGCGCCGCCCGGCGTCGCGCTCAGGCACTCGGCGATGAAGTCGAGGAAGGCGCGCACCTTGGGGAGAGAGGCCTTGTCGCGCGTGTAGAGGGCGTGGATGGGCACCTCCCGGTGCTCGTGGGCGCTGAGGACGACCTCGAGCGCCCCGCCGTCGAGCTCCTCGCGCACGTGCAGCTCGAGGAGCTGCGCCAGCCCGTGACCGGCGACCGCGGCGTGGCGGATGGCGTCGACGCTGTTCGTGTGGAGGCGGCCGCTCGGCGAGAAGACGATGTCGCGGCCGTGGCTGCGGAGGCGCCAGGGCAGCGGCGCGGCGCCCGCGAGGAAGCCGAGGGTGTCGTGCCGCCGGAGATCGGCGGGCGCGCTCGGCCGGCCGCGGCGCGCGAGGTACGCGGGCGAGGCGACCACGAGGAAGCGCGCCGTCCCGAGCTTCTTGTGGACGAGCTCGCTCTCGCGGAGGTGCGCCATCCGGAGGACGACGTCGACGCCCTCCGCGATCGGATCGATGACGTGGTCGCGGAGGCTCAGCTCGAGCGAGACCTCCGGGCAGGCGTCGAGGAAGCGGGGGATGGAAGGCCCGAGGACGAAGCGGCCGAGCACCGTCGGCGCGTCGACCCGGAGCCGGCCCCGCGGGGCGCCGCGCCCGCGGGCGAGCGCGCCGTCGGCGTCCTCGAGATCGCGGAGGATCCGGGCGCAGCGCTCGTAGTAGGCGGCGCCTTCGGCGGTGAGGCCCACGCTGCGGGTGGTCCGCTCGAGCAGGCGGACGCCGAGGCGCGACTCGAGGCGCGTGACGACGCGGCTCACGCCCGACGCGGTGAGCCCGACCATCCTGCCGGCGCGGGTGAAGCTGCGCGCGTCGACGACCCGCACGAAGACGCCGATCTCGGTGAACGCATCCACGCGGGCCAGGCTCGCCGATTGTTGACGAAGCAGCAACAGAGCCGTGCGCGCCGGCGCCTTGGTCCTCGCGCGGGGGGCGCCTAGATTCAGGCGCGGAGGTCAACATGGGCTGGATTGAACGTCAGGATGAAGAGCTCACTGCGCGGGTCGACGAGGCGCTCCGCGCCGCGCTCGCGGACCGCCGGATCGTCGGCGCCGTCCTCCGCGTCGCGCGCGACGGCGTGCTCGTGGCGCGCCGCGCGGTGGGGCTCGCGGATCGGGAAGCCGGCGTCCCGATGCGGGAGGACACGCCGTTCCGCTACGCGTCGCTGACCAAGCCGATCGTGAGCGTCGTGGTGCTCGGGCTCGTCGATCGCGGCCTCCTGTCGCTGGAGGATCCGGTCACCCGCTGGCTCCCCGAGTTCGCGCCGCGCTTCGCGGGGCGGGCCGTGCCCATCACGGTGCGCCAGCTCCTCACGCACACGAGCGGCCTCGCGTACGCGTTCCTCGAGCCGCGCGACGGGCCGTACCACGCGGCAGGCGTCTCCGACGGGCTCGATCAGCCCGGGCTCTCGATCGAGGAGAACCTGCGCCGCCTCGCCGGCCTGCCGCTCGCCTTCGCGCCGGGGACGCGGTTCCTCTACTCGCTGTCGCACGACGTGCTCGGCGCGATCGTCGCGCGCGTCACGGGCGAGCCGCTGCCCGAGGCGGTGGCGCGGGCGGTGACGGGCCCGCTGGAGATGGCGAGCGCGTCCTTCACGCCGCGCGATCCCTCGGCGCTCGCCGCGGCGTACGCCGACGGCGCGCCGGAGCCGGTCCGCATGGTGGACGGGATCTACGTCCCCTTCGCCGGGGCCGGCGCCCTCTTCGCGCCGTCGCGGGCGTTCGATCCCCGATCCTACCCGTCGGGCGGCGCGGGGATGGTCGGCAACGCCGAGGATTACCACCGCTTCCTCGAGGCGCTGCGCACGCGCGCCGCCTTCGCCCCGAGGCGCTGGATCGACGAGATGCTCCGCGATCAGATCGCGCCGATCGAGTCGCCGATCCTCGGCGACGGGTGGGGCTACGGCTTCGGTGCGGCCGTGCTCCGGGATCCGCGCGCCGCGGGCTCGCCGATGAACCCCGGCAGCGTGCGCTGGGGCGGGGCCTACGGTCACTTCTGGTGGATCGATCCGGTCGCGCGGATATCCGCCGTGCTGCTGACGAACACCGCGTTCGAGGGCATGGCGGGGGCGATCACGAGGGACGTGACGCGCGCGGTGTATGGCGTTTGAGCAGGGGCGAGATGGTTCTTGTCTTCCCCTTGCGGTTGCTCTGCCCTTCTGTTGATTTCCTCGGGGCTGCCCCATCGTCGGTGTTCTAGTTCCGCCCGCCAGGAGTCCGTCCAGGGATCCGGAGGGAGATTTCAACGCAAAGACGCAAAGGCGCAAGAAGAAGCAATTATAACACATTTCTCATTTTTGCGTCTTTGCGCTCTTTGCGCCTTTGCGTCGAAATCTCTCTCCTCTCTCGTGGCAGATCCCTGGCAGGATTTCTGCGCCGCGGAACTAGGGATCTTCCCACGAGGGCTCGACCGCGGGCCGCTCGCGCTCGATCATCCCGCTCCCCTCCTCCTGCCGGTCGCGGAACGGCGTCGCCTGCGGCGGGAAGTCGCGGAGGCCGCGGCCGGCGGTGAAGTCGTAGCGGGCGAAGAGCAGCGCCGAGAGGCGCGGAGAGGTCTCGGCCGGGCTCGGGATGTCGAAAAGGAACGTCCCTTCCGCGCCGAGCGAGACGCGGTGTCCGCGCGAGAGCCAGCTCCAGAACGTGAGCCCGGCGGTGAACGCGTTGCGCAGGAAGGCCTCGTCGCGCGTCTCGTTCTCGGGCCTGTAGCTCGCGAGCCAGCCGAGCTGGATCCACGGCCACAGCCCGCGGCCCGGGAGCAGGTCGAGGTCGAGCGTCGCGTCGACGCGGTCGAGCGTCGACGGCACCGGGCTGAGCCGCAGCGCCGTGCCCGCCGTGACGAGGGCGTCGACGAACGGCCGGTGCCGCAGGCGCGCGCCGAGGGAGGCCTGGGTGCGGTGCTCGTCGGCGTACGGCGTGAAGATGTCCTTGTCGGCGCCGGGGAAGCCGCGCAGCGAGTCGTCGACAGCGAGGTACGTGAAGCCCGCCCACGGTGAGAGCGTGAGCTCGCCGATCGGGATCGACCAGAACGCGCTCGCGCTCGCCCTGCCGCCCACGGCGTCGCTGGCGCCCGGCTGGAACACGACGCGGCCGCTCAGCGCCACGCCGGGGACCCAGCCGCGCGAGCTCAGGTCGAAGCGCGCCTCGGCGCCGAAGCTCTCCGGCCCGTCGCGCAGCCGCCCGAACCCGGCAGCGGAGATCCAGGCGCGCCGCTCGACGAGCTCGCGGTGCACGTCGACGCCGAGCTCGAGGAAGCGGAGCGGCAGGCGGAGGTCCTCCTCGGTGAGCTCGCTGTCGACGGCGCGCGCGTACGCGCCGACCGAGAGCGGCCCGGCGTCCGGGTCCTCGCCCACCGGGGGCGCGGGCCGGAGCGGCTCCTCCGCCGGCGCGAGGGGCGCGGGCGGAGGCGGCACGGGCGGCGGCACGCGCGGGCGGGGCGCGCCCGTGGCGACGGCGAGCTCGACGCGGAGCAGCGCCCTGCCGGCGGGCGAGGCGACGCGCAGCACGTGAGGGCCCTCCGGGAGGACGGCGACGCGGGCCTCGACCTCGCCGCCGAGCCAGAAGAACGGCTCGCGCGTGACGCCGAGGCGGCGCGCGGCGGCGTCCTCGGCGGTGTCGAGCGCGATGGTCCCCTCGTCCACCGCGGCGGGCGCGCCCGGGCCGGGAGCGCCCGCGGCGGGCGCGGCGGGCGCGCCAGGAGCGGCGGGCGCGCCGTCGAGCGGGGACACCGCGTAGCGCAGCAGGCCGGCCGGCGTGGCGGCGGTGATCTCGGGGCGGCAGGCGGGATCGCCGCCGTTCGCGGGCGCGGCGCGGCCGCTGGGCGACGCGGCGCACTCGTAGGCGGCGCGGGCGCGGATGCGCACCACGGTCGGACCGACGAACGCGAGCTCCAGGGGGCGGGCGGGATCGATGTCGTGCCAGGTCGAGAGGACGCGGCCCGAGAACGGCTGCGCCGAGCCGGCGGCGGTCGCGCGGATCCAGCCGAGGACGCTCTGGTCCGCCGGAGGCCGCACCTCGACGCGGTGGCTGCCCCGCGGCACCTGCACGACGCAGCGGTCGGTCATGGGCGCGGCCGCGGCGGAGCACGCGACCGGGGCGCCGTCGAGCGCGACGGAGAACGCGCAGGGGGTCTCGTCGCGATCGAGCGCCCGGCAGACGCCGTCGAGCACGATGGCGCCCGGCGCGGCGCGGTCGAGCCGGAACTCGGCGCGCGCGCCGTCGGTGATGAGCAGCGCCGGCTCCGGCGCGTCGACGAGCGCGCGGCGCACGCGGACGCGGAGCGGCAGGTCGCGGTCGGCCCTGGCCCGGATCTCGAGCGTCGCCGAGCCGGCCGTGGCGTCGGCGCGCGGCGGCACGGCCCAGCCGGTCACCGGCGCGAGCCGCGCGAGGGCGGCCGGCGGGAGCTGGACCGGCGACGCAGCTCCGGCCGGCGCGCCGGCCGCGGGAGACGCCGGCGCGCTGGCCGAGGGAGACGCCGGCGCGCCGGCCGAGGGAGATGCCGCCGCGGCGCCATGGCCGCCGCCGGCAGCCTCCCGGTCGGCCGTCTGCACGGCGAGCTCGGCGAGCGCGAGGGCGCGCAGGGTGAGCAGCCTGTCGAACGCCGGGGCGCCGGCAGCCACGTCGGTGGCGAGGTTCGCGGCGCGGGCGAGCGCCGCGGCGGAGCGGTGGGCGAGCCCGATCCGGGTGAAGGCGTCGGCGGCGATCCGCGCGTCGCCGGCGCGCTCGGCGAGGAGGCCGAGCAGCAGCGCGTCCGCGCCCGCGCTGTCGCCCGCTGGGCCGGCGAGCAGCGCGACGCCGCGGCGCGGGTCGCCGGCAATGCGGGCGTCGCGTGCGGCGGCGAGGGGCGCGCGGTCCTCGGGCAACGGCAGCGGCGGCACGCGCGCGGGCAGTCCGAGCGGGACAGCCGGCGGGCTGCCCGGCGGCAGGGAGAAGACCGTCGACGGCGGCGCGCCCGCGCCCGACGCGCCCGGGAGCTGCCCGGCTTCAACGTCGTCGGCGGCGGCGCGGTCGAGCGAGGCGAGCGCCGGGAAGCCGAGGCCCTCGAGCGCGGCGGCCCGCTGCGCGCGGAGCGCCGCGCGGTCCGGGGCGGGCGCGGCGCGGAGGGCGCGCGTGGCGCCCCGGATCTGCTCGAGCGTGCCGTCGACGGGCGCGCCGGACGGCGGGCGCGCCGGCGTGACGACGCGCGGCGCGGCGGGCGCGGCGGGGTGGAGCCGCACGGCGGCGCGGAGCAGCGTCGGCGCGGAGGTCTCGACGCGCAGCTCGCCTGCGCCGGCGGGGACCGGGATCTCGATCGACCCCGTGGCGCCCGCGGTCACCCAGGCCTCGTGGACGGCGGCGCCGGCGCGCACGCGGAGCACGCGCGCGGCGGGCGGCGCGCCCGAGGGCCGAGGAGCGCTGGCCGCGCCGCCGGGGGCCTCCGGCGCGCGCGCCGCCTCGCCCAGCACCGCGGGCGGCGCGAGGACGACGCGCGCCACCGTGGCGCGCTCGGGGTCGGGGAGCGCGAAGGTCACGGCGCCGTCGACCCAGGCCCACTGCATGATCTCGCGCAGCGACGCGCACGGCGCGCGCCCGCTGCGCGGGACGCGCGCCAGCACCGGCGGGGCGCCCGCCGCTCGCTCGAAGGTGCGCGGGCCGGGCGCCACGGCGACGACCGACGTGAGCCCGGCGCCGCCGTGCACCGCGGCCGGCGCGCCGTCGATGAGCACCGATGACTCGGGGACCACCTCGCTCGAGGCGCTCCGGAGGAGCACCCGCGCGTGGGCGCCCGGCGGCGCCTCGACGGTGAGCTCCGCGCGCGGGGCGTCGAGGAGCGTCCAGCGGAGCCCGGACTCCGCGTTCACGTCGCACAGCGCGCCCGCGGCGCCGCGCTGGGCTGCGCTGCCTGCCGGGGCCGGCGGCTCGTCGCGCGGCGGCGAGACCGAGCTCCACGCGGTCACGCCGTCGGGGATGTCGAGCGCGTCCCAGGGTGCCTCGCGCGCCCAGGCGATCCGCGCGAGGGGCGCCGCGCTCTCTACATCGCCGTGGGCGAGCGCATACCGCTCGGCGAGAGGCGCCCCGACCGGCCGGCGGCCGTCGACAGGCGGCGACAGGGCCGCGCCGAGCGCGGACACCGCGGCGAGGTCGTCCGGGTGCGCGCGGCCGCCGGCGGGCCCGCGCGGCGGCGCGGCGGGCTCGCGCGGCGGCGCGGCGGGCGCGCGCGGCGGCGCGGCGGGCGCGCGCGGCGGCGCGGCCGGCTCGCGCGGCGGTGCCGCCGCGGGCGCGGACCAGGGCGCGGCCGCGGCGCCGGGGTCCACGTGCGCGGCGGCGAGCCGCGTGAGGGCGGCGCGCTGGAGGGGCGCGGCGCTCGCGGGCGCCCCGCCCTGCGCCGCCGCGTAGGCCTGCGCCGCGCGCGCGAACGCGACGCCGGGGGACGGCGCCCAGCGCACCGACTCGGCGAGGACGAGCGCCCGGAGCGGCGGCGGCACGGCCGGCCGCGCGGCGAGGTCGAGCGCGGCCTTCGCGGCCGCGGGGGCGGCGGCGCGGTCCGCGGCGGCGAGGAGCCGCGGCGCCTCGGCGTGGGGGGGCGCGCGGAGCGCGCTGTCGCCAGCGGGCTCGCGCTGCGCCGCGCGGTCGAGCAGCGCGGCGCGGTCGCGCTGCGGCGCGACGAGCTCGGCGACGCCGGCGCGCTGCCGGTGGCCGCTGGCGGCGACGGCGATCTCGCCCTCGACGACGTCGACGGTCGCCGCGCGCGAGTCAACGGGCAGCGGCACCCGGATCCAGCGCGCCTCGCGCCAGCGCGCGGCGTCCGCGAGCCGCGGCCCGGTGCGCCAGGCGATCTCCCGGACGACGGCGCCGCCGGCGCGGACCACGACGCGCGTGGCCCCGTAGGCGCGCGGCCGGAGGGCGATGCGCAGCACGTCGGCGCCGGGCGCGCGGAGGTCGAGCCGCGCCCCGGCCCCGAGCGATCGCCAGGGCGTTGCGCGCTCGACGGCCGGGAGGTCGGGCCCCTCGCGGCCGCCGCGCACCTCGACCGCGCGCGGGGTGAAATACGGCTCGACGAGCGGCCGGAGGAGCAGCGACTCCTCGAGGTAGCGCGCGGTGAGCCAAGCGGCCGCGGCGGGCTCGAGGCGCGCGGCGGGCGGCGCGGGGGGAGCGCCGGCGGCGCCTTGCGCAGACAGCGCGCCGCGCGCGGCGTCGACCCACCGGAGCAGCGCGCCCGCCTCGGCCGGCGCGGTGGCCGGCGCGGGCGCGCGGCCGCCGAGCCACGCGGCGACGTCCTCGTCGAGGCGGTACCAGGCGAGCGGCGCGCTCTCCCGCGCGGCGACCCGCACCGCGACCGGCGAGCTCTCGGCGCCGCGCGGGACGGCCGCGCGCACGGCGACGAAGCGCGCGCTGGACCAGGCCGGCACCGCGACGTCGCGCGCGCCCCCCTTGAGCGGCGGCAGCGGGATCCAGGTGATCACGTCGGGCGCGTCGCCGACGCCGGAGCCGAGGCCGACGCCCGCGACCTCGCCGCGCACCTCCAGCCGATCGCCGGGCTCCACCGGCACGAGGAGGAGCTGCTCCGCGGTGAGCGCGACGGGCCCGGTCGGGTCGGCTGCGATGGGCGCGGCGCTCGCGCGCGGCGCCCCGCCCGGCGCAGGCGCGCCCTGCTGCGCGCCGTGGCTCCACGCGATGATGCGCGCGCTGTCGGGGGCGACCCAGGCGAGCGGCTCTGCGGCGCTCGCCTCGCGCGCGCCCGGCAGGCCCGGGGTCACGCCGAGGGCGAGCGCGAGCGCCGCGCCGAGCAGCGCGCGGCGGGCAGCGGACGAGGCGAAGGCGTCGACATCCACGGCGATTACCCTTCTCCCATGGCCATCCTGCGCCCCGTGCGCCGTGAGCTATCGGGCTATCCGATTTCCGGTAGCGAGCGCAAGCGCGCGATCGGCGATGGCGCGCCGCGTCCCTCGCGAGGACAGGGCGCGCCGCAGCCGCTGTAGGGGCGGATCGTCAGCGCTTACGGGAGCGGCCAGCGCCGCTCGCGCTTCAGCCGCTCGAGCAGCGCGGCGAGCGCCGTCCCGTCCATCTCGACGAGCGACGCATCGTCCTCGGGCGACAGCGCGAGCTCGAGCGCGTCGCACACGTCCCGCACGGCCTGCTGGAGACCCTCGTTGCGTCCCTCGCGGAGCCCTCTGTCGCGGAGGGACTCGAGGCTGGAGTGCCCTTCGCGCTGGAGCAGATTGGTGAGGAGGGCCCGCTGCGCGGCGGCGCGATCGTGGAGCGCCTCGACCTGCACCGGGTTCTGCAGCACGCCGGGCGCGCGCAGCAGCTCTCCCGGGAGCGCGAGCCGTCGCGGCTCGCCGGGCGCGTGCACCTCGACGTGCGGCGGCGCTGCGAGGCGCACGACCCAGACCCATCGCGTCCCTGCGCCGAGCAGATCGTCGATCTTCCGGGAGAGGCGCGCCTCGTCCTCGCCGACGTCGGCGTACTCGATGGCCAGCGCCGGGGCGCCCGGCACCCAGCCCGGGGAGTCGGGCGCGTTGCCGACGGCCACGTGCGGCGCGCGCAGCAGCCCCGGCGCGGGGGTGTAGCCCGTGCCGACGCCGGCCTCGGAGACGGCGGGATCCCACGCGACGACGGCGCCGCCGAGGAGGAGGGCGGCCGAAGCGCGCCCGCCGAGGGGCAGGCAGACGATCGGGTGCCCGTGGGACAGCTCGTACGGGTCGCCTGGCCGGGCCTGATCGGCGCGGAAGGGCCCGCGCTGGTCGGGGTCGAGGTGGCTGGCCGGGGTGGCGTCCGGGAGAGGCGGAGGCGATGTGGCGGGCGCGGGATCGGGATGGTCCGGCGCGGGGGCCGGAATCGGTGCGGGGTCGGTTGGAGAGACGAGGAGCTCTGGAGCCTGCACGGGGTATCTGGGTCGCATGCAGTGGATTCCGGGCGCGCAGGAAGCCTGGTCACGGATTCGCCGTCGGGTGGGATCGGCGGCGTGCTGGCGGCCGTGGAGGGATTTCGCCCGCCGCGGCTCGGTCCTCTCGGGACCGGTTCGACCGCCCTCTGCACATCGGAAACGGTGCCGAGCGACCGGTTCGACCGCCCTCTGCGCATCGGAAACGGTGCCGAGCGACCGGTTCGACCGCCCTCTACGCATCGGAAACGGTGCCGAGGGACCGGTTCGACCGCCCTCCGCGCATCGGAAACGGTGCCGAGGGCCGGTTCGACCGCCCTCTGCGCACCGGATGCGGTGCCAAGGGGTCGGTTCGACGTCCCGAGCTACCGGTCCGGCGGCCCTCAGCAGACCGGAAACGGCGTAAGGGTACCGCTTCAACCTGCCTCCAAACACCGGAAACGGTCTCGAGGGACAGCCCGATCACCTTCTGCGCACCGGATACAGTGTCAGTAGTCCCGGTTCGACCGGCTTCCAGACACCGAACCGGCCCCGAAGAACGGTCCGTCCGATAAATGCTAGACTTGTAACCGCAGTGCTCAATCTGGCCTGCGCTGCGTGGCTACGAGGAACCTCGCCGCGCAAGTTCGGCCGCAAGGGCACGTCGCCACGCCCAGCCCGAAGGGACGCCCGGCTTGACGCCCGGTGCACGCTCGACCAGCGTACATCCTATGGGCGTCGAGCTGAAGGTCACCTTCGAGGGGGACGAGCCCGGGCTGGCACAGCACCGCCTGAGCCTCTCGTCGTTCGGGGAGCCGCTCAAGCTCCTGCTGGACGCGCTGCAGCGGACCGCGTCGGGTATCCTTGCTTCCGCGCTGGACGATGCGGATTACGGCACCCAAGGGGGTAGACTGGCCTCGGACGCCAAGCTGCTGGACCTTGAGCTCGCTTCGCTCGAGACAGGTTCCGCTGCGCCTACCTTCGTCTGCACGGCGCGACCTGGACCGCAACTGCGCATCCCTGACTTCGACGTTCTCGGCGAACAGGCTGTATTGCGTTTAGTCCAAGATCTGGACGCTGAGCGCCAAGGCAAGCCGGTGAACGGATCCGCGCGGAAGTACCTCCGGTCGCTGCCGGCCGGGGTGCGCGTCCAGCGCTACAGCGCGTATGCTGACGGCAACCTGATCGCCGACGTGCAGTTCGGTGAACTCGCGCTGCCGTCGGCTCCAGTCCCAGTGGCTCGGCTCGTCAGGCTGCGTGGCCGGATCGTCAGCGCCGGGTTCGACCCTGGGTCGAGCTACGTCGCCATCAGGACGAGCAGCCGAACTGTGCGGTGCGCAGCATCATCCGAGCAGGTGGAGCGCGCGCTTCCGCTGCGTCACAAGGAAGTGGTCGCCGCTGTGCTCGACGGGCAGAAGCCGTCCCTGGTCTGGATCCTCGATGCGGCGACCCCACCGCCTCGCGTCCCGATCGAGAGCACCATAGACTATCTGCGCACGGACTGGGCGGAGACAATGGGGATCCTCGCCCAATGAACGAGGATTTGAGCTGGGCCTTCGTTGAAATCGAAGACGTGCTTCAGTTGCACGCGGCCGCCGTCAGCCAGTACGGCGGAGACCAATCCCTGGTCCCCAAGGCTGGATGTGTTGAAGGAAGCATCGGAAGCGCAGTTACCGCTTCCATGTACGTAGCGGAAGACGGAGAGCCCGATCTACTCGTAGCTGTGGCCTATCTGCTCGTGTACCTCGCCAAAAACCACTGTTTTACCGATGGGAATAAGCGTGTCGCCTGGAGCGCCTTGTTACGTGTCTTGGATGCCAACGGCATCCGAATCGTAGCGGAGCAGGATGACGCAGCGAAGCTGGTCAACGACGTAGCCAGCGGCGTCGTCGATGCGCACGGGGTCTTGAACTGGCTATCGTCACCGAACCGGATCACGGCCGCTCCTGGGTGGGCAAATACCATCTGAGCCGTTCATCAGCGGGATATTGCGAATGCTGCGTGGCGAACTCTGGTCTCCAGAGTTGGATGGCGTCGTGCCGCAGACGCGCAGGGGGCCCGAAGCCATAACTTCCTACACATGCCCACGCCCGGATAGAGGCCAGAGCGGCGGCGGATGTCACATGTCCTTCAGAAGATCATCACCCTTGTTCAAGGGTGCTCTGCCGCCGGACTTCCCTGGAGCGCGCGTTCTGGAAGGCGGCGTGGGGGCCGCCGAGTCGCTCGGCGGCACATCCGCGGACGGCCCCGCATCCAGCAGTGGCGCCGCGCTGCGGTCGGACGCGGAGTCAGCAGGCGTCGCTCCGGCCGACGACGCGTCCGGCGCCGCTCCGCCGGTGCTCGCCGCCGGCGCCGATCCACCAAGGCTCGCCGCCGGCGCCACGTCGACGGGGCTCGCCGCCGGCGCCGCCGCGTCGGCGACGTCCGGGGGACCGGAGATCACAGAGCGCACGAGCAAAACCCCGCCGAGCACCACCGCGAGCCCCACCGCCGCCCCGATCACGATCCCTGTGCGCCCTCGCCTCTGTGGCAGCGTCACATCAGCCTGGGTCTGCGACGAGGGGGAGAACGTGGCTGTCGGCTGGAGCAGACCGGCCGGGGGGATCGCCGGCTCCGTCGCGGAGACCCGCGCCGGCTCCGTCGCCGAGATCCTCGCCGGCTCCGTCGCGGAGATCCGCGCCGGCACCGGCTCCGTCGACGACATCGCCGCCGCCTGCCCTGCGGCGATCCTCGCCGCCTCCGCCGCGGAGAGCCTCGCCGTCTCCGCCGCGGCTGCCGGCTGCGCCGCGGCTGCATGCACAGCGCCCCACGGCGCGCCCGCCCCGGGATCGCGCGCCCCGGGCAGCGCCGCGAAGGCCTCGACGAGCTCGGTCGCGCTCTGGAACCGCCGCGCCGGATCGCGCTCGAGCGCGCGCTTGCAGAAGGCGTCCACCTCCGGGCCGAGGCCGGGCGCCACCTCCGAGGGGAGCGGGATGGGCGCCGTGCAGATCTCGACGAGCACGTCGCCGAGCTCCTGGCCCGGAAACGGGAGCTGGCCGGTGACGCACTGGAACGCGATCACCCCGAGAGACCAGAGATCGGAGCGGTGATCGACCTTGCTGCTGCTCCGCACCTGCTCCGGGCTCATGTAGCTCGGCGAGCCGAGCAGCGATCCCGAGCGCGTCGCCCCGGCGCTCTCGACGACGGTCACCTTCGCGACGCCGAAATCGACGACCTTGGCGACCAGCTCGCCGTCCTGGAGGGAAAGGAAGATGTTGCTGGGCTTGAGATCGCGGTGGACCAGGCCGAGCTCGTGCGCCCGGCGCAGGGCCCTGCCGACGTGATCGAGAATGGCCAGCGTGACCGGGAGCCCGAGGCGCCGCTCCCGCGCGAGGCGCGCCGCGAGGTCCTCGCCCTCGAGCAGCTCCATCACGATGTAGGGCGTCTCGTCCTCGATGCCGTAATCGTAGATCTGCACGGCGTGCGCGCTCTTGAGCACGGCCGCGGCCCTCGCCTCGCGCTCGAAGCGCGCCCGCAGCTCGGCGGACGTGGCGAATTGCGGCGCCATGAACTTGATCGCGATATCCACGCCGAGCTGCAGGTGCCGGCCCACCCACACGCTGCCCATGGCGCCCCGCGCCAGCTCGCGCTCGACACGGTAACGGCCTGCAATGGTGATGCCTGGCGCGATCTCGAGCACAGGGAGAGCATAGTGGAGGCGTCGTGCCCGGTCCACCGGCGAGGCAGATCACCGGGGACAACGGCCGGCGGCGCGGCGCGACGCCCAGGCCCGGCAGCCGTCTCGGCCCGCGCCCTCTACTCGTCGCGCGCGCAGCGGAACCCGAAGAACGAATAGCGCAGCTCGGGCTGCTCGCCGATGCGCTCGGTCGTGCTCAGCGTCTCTTCACCGTGGGAGAACGCTCCGCCGTGGGCCGCCCTGCCGAACTCCCCCTCGATCAGGGACGCGCAGTTGTCGCAGGGCGGGACGGGCTCGTTGTGATAATCGAAGACCCACTCATACAGGCTGCCGGCCAGGTCGGCCTGCTTCCACTTGCCGTCGCCGGCCGGGGATCGCGATCCGACGCTCGGGACCGGACACACCGTGGTCGTGGTCTCGCAGCCGAACACGGCCAGCTCGTCGCTCGGGGCCTCTGCGCCCCACGGGTACGCGCGGTGCTCGTTCCCGCCGGCAGCCGCGTAGTTCCACTCGGCGTCGGTGGGCAGCCGGCCCCCGTCCCAGGCGCAGAAGGCGGACGCGACATACCAGCTCACGCAGTTGATGGGCGCCGTTTCATTGCCGGACGGCTCGTCGGTCCACGTCCTGAAGTTCGCGTCGCACTGCAGCTCATCGATCAGCTCGTCCCGGCTCGCGGGCAGCTCGGAGTCCCAGGCCGCGTCCCAGCCGCTGCCGTCGATGAGCGGGTGCGCGCCCGCGCCCGCCGCCGGCTTGATCGCCGGATAGCTCGCGACGAACTGCCGGAAACGACCCACCGTGACCTCGAAGCGATCGAGGTGAAAATCGGCGACCGTCGCCGGATACGCCGCGTTGTTGAGGCGATTGAACGTGCCGCCCACCACCTCTTCCGCCGCGCAGCAGCTCTCATTGGACGCCGGGCCGCAGGTCGGCGCCACCTGATCGCAGCGCGGCAGCGAGAAGACGTCGGGCTCGACGTCGGGGATGCACGCGCTCCCGAACGCCGGCAAGAGCGCGAGCGCGGCGAGCGCTCCGAGGGAATGCAGGGACACGCGATCACCTGTGCGCATCAGAAGCTCCCGGAGATGCTGGCGCCGGCGAGGGAAGGCGCGATCCAGGGCGTCACGACAGCCGCCTGCGCCGGCGCAGCCCGATCCTCGCTGCCCGCTCGGACGATCCCGAAGGTGGCCACCCCGAGCGCGACGAGCCCTGCGCCGCCGAGGCCGATGAAGAGCGGCAGATCGCGGTTCTTGCGCGCGTTGTCCGCCGCGAAGTCGTATCCGGGGTTGCAGTACGTCCCGCCCGGGGCATCACGGCAATTCTCTCTCAGGGCGTCGATCGCGGACAGGTCGTCGACCAGGAACCCGACCGACGCGCCGACGAGGGCGATGCCGGCGGCCCCCGAGATCCACGCCCAGGTCGGGACGCCCCCGCCCGGCGCTCCCTTCGCCTCCGCCGCCGCCGCGGGCGCGCTCGCGGAAGGCGCGGCGGCCGCGGGTCGCAACGAGAGCTCGACGGTCGCCGTCTCGCCCTCCTTGAGCGTGACCGAGCGGGTCTCCGCCTGGTGCCCGGGGGCGCTCGCGCGGATCTCGTGCGGGCCCGGATCGATCGGCAGCGCGTCGCCCAGCGCCGCCGCCGGGAGCGGCGTGCCGTCGCGCTGCACCTCCACGCCGGGGGGCGCGGCCTCGACCACGACGCGGAGCTTCGGCACGCGCGGCTCGAGCGCCGCGATCCCCTTCTGCGCGAGCTCCTCGAGGCCCCGCCGCCGCTGCTCCCCCGCCGTCTCGCGGTTCAGGACGAGGGCCCGATGGTAATCGTGCCAGGCGGTCGCGAGCTTGCCCTCGTGCTCGTGGCACCGCGCGATGTTGATCATGGTGCTCGCGGAGGGGTTCAGCTCGAGGCTGGCCTCGAACTTCGGGCACCCCGCGGCGTGGTCGCCCTTGTCGACGAGCGCGCGCGCGGCCTTGAACAGCGCCTCCGCGGCCACCGGGTCGCGCGCGGGCTGCTGCGCGCGCCCCGTCGCGCCGCCGAGCGCGATCGCCGCCCCCGCCGCGAGCGCGAGCGTGGCGCGCATGCCCGGCATGGAAGCAGCGCCGCGGCGGGCGCGGGCGAGGTGAATGCGCGGCGCCGCGCGAGGAAGGTGTTTCCCGAGCGGGCTCGTTGTCGATTCCACCATGGGTGCTCGTTCCGCTGCGGCGAGCCCGAGGGGCGCGCGGGGGAACTCTACACAAAAACATCCGGACGACCAGCCTGTCGACGATCGCGCGAGCCGCGCTCGACAGCGAGAGCCCCCTCCCCTGTCTGACGTGCTGAGCGCAGGAACGCGCGCCGCCCGGCGCTCATCGCTTCATCATCGCGAAGGCGACACCGCTCTGCAGCGTCAGGCGCGTCGTCACGCCGCCCAGGTCGCGTCCAACGCGCGTGAGCTCCTGCGCGATGTGGGGACCGATCCCGGTCAGGACGACCTCCGTACCGAGCAGCCGCGCGGCCTGCGCCAGCTTGACGATCTCGTCGGCGGCGTCCGGACCCAGGCTCGGAACGCCCGTGAGGTCGACGATCGCGACACGGGTATTCCGGGCAGAGATACCCGCGGTCAGGGTGGTCTGTACCTGCTGCATCCGATACCGATCCATGTGCCCGATGAGCGGCATCACGGTGATGTCGTCGGTGATCGGGATGAGCGGCATGGAGAGCGCCTCGAGCGCCCGCGCCTGCTCCCGGATGATCTCCTGCTGCGCCCGCTGCTCGGCAGCCGCCGCCTCGGCCCGCCGGCGCTCGGTGATATCGCGGATCAACACCAGCGCCTCGGCCGCGTCGAGCCCGACGATCCGGGCCTCGTGGTGGCGAAGCTCCCCACCTACCAGCAGCTCGAACTCGAGGACCTGCGTCGTGTCGTCGGCGAGGACCCGGCGGAGGTCGTCCAGGAGGCGCCGTGCGACGTCGTCCGGCAAGGCGTCGCCGACAGGCATGTCTCGCGAGAACCCGGGCTGGAGGGCCAGCGCGAGCCCGCGCGGCGGCTTGACCTCCAGGCACCTGCCGTCCCTGTCCACGCGGAGCACCATGTCCGGCAGCGACTGAATCAGCCGGCGGTGCTTCTCGTCCTGAGCCGAGCTCCGGGCGACCGCCTCCTCGAGCTCGCGCTCACGGTTCCACTTCTCCGTGAGCGCACAGGCGATCTGCCGGACCTCGACGACATCGAACGGCTTCTTGAGGATGAGCAGGCGATCGGTCTGGCCGAACCGCGCCATCACGTCTTCCCAGCAGCAATCCGAGTAGGCGGTGCAGATCACGCCCTGAAGGAGAGGATCTTCCTCCCACAGCCGAGAGAGCGTCTCCACGCCGTCCCACCCCGGCGGCATGCGGACGTCCACGAACGCCACGGCGAACGGGGCGCCGACCTGCACGGACCTGCGCACCGCCTCCAGCGCCACCTCGCCCTGGTAGGCAGACGTCAGCTCGAAGCTCGGCCCCCGAGGCGCTCCGCCCTGACCGCCGAAGAGCAGCTCGTCCAGCGCGTCGAGCCCGGCGGAGCTCCCGGCGGGGGCCAGGACGTCTCGAAATGTCCTGTGGATGCTCTCGGTGTCGTCGACGACGAGGACTCTCCTGTTCTTCGCGCTGGCTCCGTTCATCGGCTCAGGGCCCCCTGCGAGCGACCACACATCATCGACCTCTGTGCTCAATGTTCTTCCACCGTGGCAGGCTCCCACCGACGCGCCCCTGAGAGTACCTGAAACCCCATGTCGGGCTGGCGCCAGCCCGCTCGCCAGCTCGGAGGGAGCCTACCCTACAACATGCCGCGCGCGCAGCGGGGAAACTGCGCGCGAGCGACCGGCGCCCGCCTCCTCGATGGGTCCGCGCGCCGCCAGGTAGGCGACTGTGAACGAGCGACGCGGCGCCTCCGGCCCGCCGTGCTCGCACCCTGACAACTCGGTTTGCTGTTGCAAGGCACCCACGAACTGGCTCCAATGAGCTCGATGCGGCACGCCGCGGCAGAGCGCCGAGCCGGCCGGTGCGCGCGTCGTCCGCTCGCCCTGACGCGGCCGCCCGATGCGGTGGCGACGCGCCGATCCACAGCACGTGTTCCGGCCAACAGAGAACGAGACCAGCGCCATGCTCGAGATTCATGGATACACGCTTCTCGACGCCATCAAGGCGACCGACGCCGACGTGGTGTACAGGGCAGTGCGCCGCGCGGATGGGCTGCCCGTCCTCGTCAAGACGCCGGCGGCGCTGCACCCCGGGCCGCGCGAGCGCGAGCGCTACCGCCGGGAGCACAGCACGTTGCAGCGGCTCCGCGGCGCGCGCGGGGTGATCGGCGTGCTCGCGTGCGAGCTAGCGCAGGAGCGCCCGGCGCTCGTCCTGGAGCGCGTCGAGGGGCGGCCCCTGCAAGAGCGCGCGGGCGCGCCGCTCGACGTCGGTCGGTTCCTCGATCTGGCCATCTCTCTGACCGCGACCGTGGCGGAGATTCATTGCCACGGCGTGATCCACAAGGACATCAAGCCGGGCAACATCGTTGTCTCGCCGTCGGGCGAGCCCTGGCTCATCGATTTCCGCATCGCTGCCTCCCAGAAGGTGGAACACGTGGACGCGATGCCGACCCACATCATCGAGGGCACGCCGGCGTACATGTCCCCCGAGCAGACCGGGCGCATGAACCGCGTCATCGACTACCGCACGGACCTCTACTCGCTGGGCGTCACCCTCTATGAGCTCCTGACTGGCACCTTGCCCTACCAGGGGCGCGACGCCCTGGAGTGGTTCCACGCCCACATGGCGCAGGTCCCGAGGCCCCCGCACGAGCTCGTGCCCGGCCTCGCGCCCGCGCTCTCCGCCATCGTGATGAAGCTCCTCTCCAAGACCGCCGACGAGCGCTACCAGAGCGCCGAGGGCCTGAAGGCGGACCTGGAGCGGTGCCGGGAAGGCCTGCGCCGCGGGGCCATCGAGGATTTTCAGCCCGGCGCGCGCGACGTCTCCACCTGCCTGCAGATGCCGCAGCGGCTCTACGGGCGCGAGTCCACGGTCGCCACCCTGCTGGAGGCGTGGGGCCGCACGGCGCGCGGCGGACGGCCGGAGCTCCTCCTGGTCAGCGGCTATTCGGGCATCGGGAAGTCCTCTGTCGTCCACGAGCTGCACCGGCCGGTCCTGGAGCGGCGCGGGTTCTTCCTGAGCGGCAAGTTCGACCAGTTCCAGCGAGATGTCCCCTACGCCACGATGGCGCAGGCCATCCGCGAGCTCGTGCAGCACCTCCTGGCGGAGACCGACGAGAAGCTCGGCCGCTTTCGCCAGCGCCTGCGCGAGGCGTGGGGAGACAACGGGCAGGTCATGGTGGACCTGGTGCCGCAGCTCGCGCTCGTCGTGGGCGAGCAGCCGAAGGTCCAGGAGCTGCCGGCCGCCGAGGCCCAGAACCGCTTCAACCTGGTGTTCCAGCGGTTCCTCGGCGTCTTCGCCACCACCGAGCACCCGCTCGTCATCTTCCTCGACGACCTCCAGTGGAGCGACCTGGCCACCCTCAAGCTCGTCCAGCACCTCACCACCCACCCGGACAGCCCGCCGGTGCTGCTGATCGGCGCCTACCGCGACAACGAGGTCGGGCCGTCACACCCGCTCATGCTGGCGCTCGACGAGATACGCAAGGCGGGCGCGCGGGTGAGCGAGGTGCAGCTCGGCCCGCTGAGCCCCGCGCAGACCCGGGAGCTCGTCGCCGACGCGCTCCCGGGCGCGGACCGGGCCGTGGTCGCCCCGCTCTCGACGCTCGTGCACGAGAAGACCGGCGGTAACCCGTTCTTCCTCGTCCAGATGCTGCCCACGCTCCACCGGGATGGGCTCCTCCGCCGCGCGCCCGACGGGGGTTGGCGATGGGACGCAGAGGGGGTGAAGGCAAAGGACTACTCCGACAACGTCGTCGACTTCATGGCGGGGAGGTTGCGCCTGCTGCCGGTCGAGACGCTGCACCTCCTGCGGCTCGCGGCGTGCGTGGCCAACACGTTCTCGCTGCAGACGCTGGCCATCATCTCTGGCCAGGACCTGGGCGAGGTGGAGCGGCACCTCGATCCCGCGCTCCAGGAAGGGATGCTCGTGCGCAGCGCGGCGGACCAGTACCGGTTCCTCCACGACCGCATCCACCAGGCGGCTTACGTCCTCACCCCGGAGGACGAGCGCAAGGCCGCGCACCTGCGCATCGGCCGCCTGCTGCTCGAGAGCCTGACGCCGGAGGAGGTCCGGGAGCGGCTGTTCGACGTGGTGAATCAGCTCAACGCAGCGGCCGAGCTGATGGACGACGGCGCCGAGCGCCGCCGCGCGGCGCGCCTGAACGCCGAGGCGGGCTGGAAGGCCAAGGCGTCGGCGGCGCACCGCTCGGCCATCTCCTACCTCACCGCGGCCTTCTCGCTCATCAGCGGCGACCCCTGGGAGACGGACCACGAGCTCGCCTTCAAGCTGCGCCTCGATCGCGCGAGCAGCGAGTTCATGCTCGGCCGCGCCGCCGAGGCGCGCCGGCTCGCCGACGAGCTCCTCGAGCGGGCGCGCACGCGCGTGGACAAGGCCGCGGTGTACCGCCTCAAGAGCGACATCCACGTGGCCTCCAGCGAGAACGAGGCGGCCGTCGCGAGCATCCTGGCGGGCCTCGACCTGTTTGGCATGCACATGCCGCCCCGCCCCTCGTGGGACGACGTCGCGGCAGCGAACGAGGAGGTGATGGCGCTCCTCGGCGACCGCCCCGTCGAGAGCCTCGTCGATCTGCCGCTCATGGCCGACACCGACGAGAAGGCGGCGATGGACCTCCTCGCGGCGCTCTTCGCGCCGGCGTTCTTCACGGACGGCAACCTGCTCGTGCTCCACCTCTGCCGGATGGTCTCTCTCGCCCTCCGCCACGGGAACACCGACGCAGCCGCGCAGGGATACGTCTGGTACGGCGTCATGGCCGGCGCCGTCTTCCGGAATTACCAGCAGGGCTATGCCTTCGGCAAGCTCGCCTGCGATCTCGTCGAGCGATACAACTTCTCCGCGTGCCGGGGCAAGGTCCTCTACAGCATGGAGATCATCAATTACTGGACTCGGCCCATCTCTATCTCGCTCGATCTGGCCCGGAGCGCCTTCCACCACGCGGTCCTGTCCGGCGATTTCCAGGTCGCCTGTTACTGCTGCAATCACATCATCACGGACCGCATCAGCCTCGGGCACGACCTGGCCGACGTGTACCGCGAGTCGGTGGCGCGCCTCGATTTCCAGCGCAAGGCCGGGTTCCGGGACGTGCAGGACATCACGCTCCCGGCGCAGCGGTTCGTGCAGCAGATGCGCGGGCTCACGCGGGCGTTTGACACGCTGGACGGCGACACGCTGGACGGCGACGGCTTCGATGAGGCGGCGTTCGAGGCCGCGCTGACGCCGGACCGGATGAGCACCATGCGGTGCTGGTACTGGATCCTCAAGATGCAATCGAGGTACATGGCCGGCGCTCACGAGGAGGCGCTGCGCGCGGAGGCGAGGGCGACGGAGCTCATCTGGGCTTCTCTCAGCCACATCCAGCTCCTGGATTACCACCTCTATCGTCCCCTGACCCTCGCGGCGTGCTTCCACGACAGGGCGCCCGAGGAGCAGCGGGAGCACCTCGAGGCGATGCGGCAGAGCCAGCGGCAGCTCGAGGAGTGGGCGAGCCACTGTCCGGAGAACTTCCGCGCGGCCGCGCGGATGGTGGGCGCGGAGATCGCGCGCGTCAGCGGCAGGCCGGACGAGGCGATGCACCTGTACGACGAGGCGATCCAGGCGGCGCGCGAGGACGGCTTCATCCAGTACGTCGGCCTGGCGAACGAGCTCGCGGCGCGCTTCTGGCGCGAGCGGAAGCTCCCGTTCATCTCCGCCGCGTATGCGCGCGAGGCGCAGGACGCGTACCGGCAGTGGGGGGCCGACGGCAAGGTGAGGCACCTCGCGGCCCAGTGGCCTCAGCTCGCCTCACCCGCGGTCCCCCTGGCCGCGGACGCCACGTGCGACACGAGCGTGACGCACATCGACGCGCTCGCCGTGGTGAAGGCGCAGCAGGCCGTCTCCGGTGAGATCGTGATCGAGCGGCTGGTGAGCACGCTGATGAAGGTCGCCATCGAGAACGCGGGGGCGCAGCGCGGCGCCCTGCTGCTCCCGAAGGGCGACAAGCTCGTCGTCGAGGCCGTGGCCGACGCCCATCGAGGGCAAGGGGACGTGGTCGTCGCCTCGGGCGACGCCGGCCAGGAGCTGCCGTGGAGCATCGTCGCTTATATCAGGCGCACGCACGAGCACGTGCTCATCGGCGATGCGCTCGAGCCCCACCCGTTCTCGTCGGACGCCTACCTCGCGAGCGGCCGGGCGAAATCGGTGCTGTGTTTGCCGCTCCTCCGCAAGGGGGAGTTCCACGGGGTGCTGTACCTGGAGAACGGGCTCGCCTCCCAGGCGTTCACGCCGGACCGCATCGCGCTGCTCGAGCACATCGCCTCTCAGGCGGCCATCTCGATCGAGAACGCGCGGCTCTACGCGGAGGTCCAGCGGGCCGAGGTCGCCTTGCGCCACGCCAACGACGAGCTCGAGAAGCGCGTGGAGGAGCGGACGCGGGAGCTCAAGCAGGCGCAGTCCCAGATCGCGGAGTCGGCGCGCGCGGCGGGCATGGCCGAGGTCGCGGCGAACGTGCTGCACAACGTGGGCAACGTCCTGACGAGCATCACCGCGGACGCGCAGATGATGCAGGAGTCGCTGGCCGGCTCGCGCGTCGGCCGGGTGAAGCAGATCGCGGCGATGCTCCAGGAACACCGCGGGGATCTCGCCAGCTTCCTCACCAGCGACCCGCGGGGGAGCCGGCTGGCCGAGTACCTGCACGCCGTCGCGGGCGAGCTCGCCGGACAGCAGGAGGCGCTGCTCGGCAGCCTGAGCTACATGCAGCAGCACATCGAGCACATCCGCACGATCATCCAGGTGCAGCAGCTCTACGCGAAGAGCGCGCTCTTCGTGGAGGAGTGCTCCCTCGGCGAGGTGGTCGAGAACGCGCTGCGCATCCAGGAGACAGCGCTCCGCCGCCACCGCGTCGCCGTGACGCGTGAGCTCGACGCGCTGCCGGCGCTGCCGGTGGACAGGCACAAGGTGCTGCAGATCCTGGTGAACCTGCTGGCGAACGCGGCGGAGGCCGTGGCCGGGATGCCCGAGGGCGATCGGCGCCTCGTCGTGCGGCTCCGGCGCGAGGGGCAGGCGGCGCGCATCCAGGTGGTCGACAGCGGCGTGGGGATCGCGCAGGAGGTGCTGCCCCGGCTCTTCGCGCACGGCTACACCACGCGCAAGGGCGGAAACGGCTTCGGCCTGCACTCGAGCGCGCTGGCCGCCAGGGTCCTCGGGGGCTCGCTCACGCTGAAGAGCGAGGGACCCGGCAAGGGAGCGACGGCCACGCTGGAGATCCCGATCGCGGGACCGGCGGTCGAGCCGACCAGGGGAGCGGAGACCAGGAGCCGCACGAGCGAGCTGGCGCCGTGACGCGGGGGCCGGGGTTCCGAGCCTCGATGCGCTCGGCCCCCCTCACGGATCGTCCTCCACCCACAGCCTCGGCCCGTTGTCCCGCCCCGGCGCCTTCTGCCCGACCAGCACCGCGCCCACCCAGACCTCCTTCGCCGTCTCCCCCGCGTCGCCCGCCTGCGGCCCGAGCAGCGACAGCCGCACCACGCGCTCGCCCGGCGCGAGGTCGTCGCCCAGCCGGATCACCGAGCGCCCTACCCCGTCCGCGCCGCGCCTGTCGGTCGCCGCTTCCCACAGCGTCGCGCGCGTGAGATCGCCGCCCCGGCCCGCCAGCACGCCGTCCGGGATCGTCACCCGCCGGAAGAACGCCGCCTCGCGCGACGCGGGCTTCGCCCCCTCGACCCGGTAACGGACGCGGTAGTCTGCGTTCTCCCCGGGCGTCACCACGAACAGCACGAGGTGCAGCGTCTCGCCCGCCTCCTGCCGGAACCGGTACGTCATCGGCCGGCCGCGCGTCAGCTCGAACACGTCGCGCCGGCGCACGATCGCCCCGCCGTTCGCCGGCGGCGCCTCCGTGTACGCGACCCCCGCCTCGCCGAGCCCCTCGACCTCGACGCGACGCACGCCCGGCGGCGCCGCCACGCGCAGCGCGCCCGACAGCGCCACGATCGGCTCGCGCAGCGCCACCTCGCCGTCCACGCGCACCGCGACCTCCTTGCCGAGCGACGCGCGCGCGGCCCGGTAGACGACCGAAAGCCGGCCCGCGCCGGCCCCCTCGGCGTCCACGCGCACGTCCTTCGCCACGAGCAGCGGCGTCCACGCGTCGCCCGGCGACGGCTCCCCCGCCGACTGCCACGCCGGCATCAAGAGCCGCCGGCGCACCGGCGCGTGCTCGGGGACGAGGATGCGCTCCGGCCGATCCGCGTCCGACCTCGCGCCCTCGCCCGCGCGCTCGATCCGCACCTGCTCGCGCAGGTCCGAGAAGCGCTCCTTGCGCTCGAGATCGTCGAGGTTGACCGGGCGCACGTCGGTCCACGTGCTCACGTCGAACGGCGCGTAGCGCCACGTCTCGTCCTCGGCCAGCTCGACCCGGTACGGCAGCCGGTACAGCGTCTCGTTCACGCCGGGCTCGATCGTGCGCAGCCGCACGCGCGTCCTCGCGTCGCCCGTGATCTCGATCCGCTCCACCCCCGGCGGCGGACGGAGGATCGCGAGCCGCGGCTCGGACGCGTCGAACCCGTCGTTCCACCACTCGAAGCGCGATCGCGGGAGCGTCACCTTGAGCTCCGCCCGATCGGACGGCCCCGGGCCCCACCGCGCCACCACCGTCGCGTCGCCCTGGTTCGCGCCGCCGGTCGCCTCGATCTCGGCGCGGATCAGCAGCCCGAGGAGCTCCTGCCCGGGCGCCATCCGCGCGATCACCGGGTCGGCCGGATCCAGCGCGAGGTAGCGCACGATGCGCACGTCCGGCGGCGTCTGGAGCCGCACCGGCGCGGCCGGCGCCGCGGCTGCGCCGGGGGCGTCGGCGGCCGGTGCCGTGGCGCCGGGGGCCGCCGCCGGCCCCGCGCCGGGGCCCTCCGCGGCCGCGGACGGCGGCATCGCCGGGTGGACGATCTCGCCGACCTGCTGCATCGCCTGCGCCTCCGGCGCGCCGAAACGCACGCCGAAATCGGGGCCGACGCCGTCGATCACCACCGTCCGGATGTCCTCGCGCGACAGCCGCACCGTCGCCCGCCCGAGCGGGCCGAGCTCCACGCCCGCGGCCGCGCCCGCGCCGTCCGCGACCCGCACCGTGCGGCCCGGCGGGCCCTCGATGTCGAGCGACAGCGGGCCGCGGAAGTTCAACGCGGCCGCGTGGCGCTCGCCGACCACGAACTCGGACGCGCCGCGGCCCTCGGCCCGCGGGTACGGCATCCGGAACCGGCGCAGCAAGAGCCGCGACATCTCGTAGTCGAGCCCCTGGCGGCCCCCGGCCTCGAGCCGCCGCGCCCAGCCCTGGAGGAGCTCCTTCCGCGCCGGCTCCGGCAGGTCGGCGAACCCGAGCGCCGACACCCGGCGCCCCATCTGCCGCCGCTCCTCCGCGTCGAGGCTCTGCTCGAACAGCGCGCGCGACGTCTCGCTGCGCTCGTAGCGCCCTTCCAGGCGCGACAGGATCGTCAGGTCGATCGGGACGCCGTCGGCCCCCACCGCGGGCTTCGCGCGGAGCCGCACCTGCCCGCCCTGCGGGAGCACGTCGTGCGTGATGAGCAGCGTCGAGCGCGGATCCGTCACCGCGCCCCCGCCGCCGGCGAGCCGCGCCGCGTACTCGCCCTCGCCGAGCGGGCGATCCGGATCGCAGCTCACGCGGCTCTCCAGGTCGTAGACGTGCCGCGCGACCTCCGCGCCCCGCTCGTTCACGAACGCCGCGACGAACCCGTACGGATAGCGCCGCGCCGAGTCGCAGGCCTCGGCCTTCACGCTGCCCCAGGTGGTCACCTCGACGGCGTCGATCTCTGCCGGGATCTTGATCACGAGGTCCCGCTGCGGCTCGATGTGGTAGGCGAGGATCTCGTCCTCGGCGGGCAGCGAGCTGCCGAGCGGCGGCGCGCTCGGCAGGAGCGACAGCGCGAACGCCGTCAGCCCGAGCAGCGACATCGCGATCAGCCAGCGCGGGTTCAGCCCCTTGCGCGGCGCGCTCGGCCGCGCGACGAAGCCCCCCGTCGCCTGGCGCGCCCGCGTCGACTGGCGCGGCCGCGCGGGGCGCTGCGGCGCGGGCGCCTCGTGGATCGACGGCTCGCGGCGCTTCGCCGGGGCGCTCACGGGGCCGCCTCCTGCGGGGCCGCGCCGGGCGACGCGGACCCGGGCGCAGGCGCCGCGCCGGGCGACGCGGACCCGGGCGCAGGCGCCGCGCCGGGCGACGCGGACCCCGGCACAGGCGCCGCGCCGGGCGACGCGGACCCCGGCGCGCCCGCGGCGGCCGCCTGGAACCTGAGCGCGCTCGTGCCGACGGTGACCGCGCGCCGCAGCCGCAGCTCGCCGGGCACGGCCGCGCCCGGGATCGCGACGAGCGCGCCGTCGATCGGCAGGATCTGCGCCTCGCCCGGCCGGGCCGCGATGACCCACGGGCGCCCCGTGATCACGTCGCGCCCGAGCTCCACGTGGCACCGCGCCTCGGGCCGCGGCGCCACCTCGGCCCGCGGCGCCGCCGCGGCCCCGGCGCGCGGCGCGCCCGCCTGCGCTCCCCCTGCCGCCTGGACGCCGCCTGGCGCCGCCCGCGCGCCCCCCGCCGCCGCCGCCTGCGCGCTCCCCGCCGCAGCCGCCTGCGCCGCGAAATGCGCCTTCAGGTAGTACGGGTTCCGCTCCGTCGTGTAGCGCCGGAACACCTCCATCGCCGCCGCGAGGTCGCACTCCGCCGGCACGCCCCGGGTCGGGCACGCCACGTCCCCGCTCGCGCCCGCGCCCGCCGTCGCGCACGACGCGAGCGCCCGCGCGCGCTCGGCCACGTCGATCGGCTCGGGCGCCACGCCGAGCCGCGTGAGCCGCGCCTCCAGGCGCGTCTCCCCCTGCCCCGGCGCCGCGAAGCGCCGCAGCTCGAAGAAGCGCCGGATCGCGCTGCCCAGGTAGACGATCGCGAACCGCCCCTCGGCGAACCGCTTCGCGTAGGCCATCGCCATGTCCGTCGCCCCGCTGAACGACACCTGCTCCCGCGTGCCGTCGAAGATCCCGACGCGCAGCTCGAGATCGCGCAGCGTCTCCAGCAGCGGCCCCGCGAAGGTGGGCACGTGCTCCGGCCGCACGACCTCGTAGCCGAACGAGATCACCGCGTCCCGCTCGTGGCTCCGCTCCGCCTCGATCGCCTGCACCGACAGCGCGCTCCCGCCGTCGCCGACCCAGACCTCGTGCGTCCGCTGGAAGAAGCTGCGCAGCCCCTCGGCGCGCCGCACGTCGGCCGCGCCGCTCGGCTCCGCCGTGGGCACGGCCCCCGCGAGCAGCAGCGACTGCGCCGAGAGCGCGTCGGCGAGCGCGAGCCCCGCGCCGAACACCCCGATCTGCCACCGCGGCGCCGGCACCTCGACGAGCATCGCCCCCGTGAGCGCCGACCGCATCGGCTCGGGCGACGGCGACGGCAAGATCCCGGTGATGGACGCCGCGGGCCCCGCGCGGCGCTGCGCCGGCGCGGCCGGCGGCGGCGCGGGCGGGTGCGACAGCACGAGCCACGCCGGGTTCCCGCGGCGCTCCGGGCCGCCCTCGGATGGCCCCGGCTCCGCGATGCCCCACGCCGCCGGCGCCGCGTCGGTGCCGCCGATGCGCACCTCGCGGAAGCCGAGCCGCCCGAGGATCGCCCGCTCCCACGCGGTCGGCGGCGGCGCGCCGGCCGCGCCGCCGGGCCGCGTCGCCGCCACGATCAGCCGCGGCGCAACGACGCTGTCGAACAGCCGCAGCTCCTCGATCGACGGCGGCCGGAACCGGCCCGGCTGGACCTCGGTCAGCGTCACCATCCGCTTCGAGAGCTCCTCCTCCAGCGTCCCGGTCCAGCGCACGATCTCGGGCACCCCGAGCATGCGCGCGCCCACCGCCTCCGCGACGTGGAGCGGCACCCGGAGGCGCGGCGCGTCGGCGAGGAGCGTCGACGGCTCGGCCGCCGGGCGGAACGTCATCGTCGCCTCGGCGCCGAGCCCCTGGCCGATCGACACGACCGGCAGCCCCGCCGGCGAGCCCACCACGCTGAGCTCCGGCCCGTCGCCGCCGCCCGGCTCGACGATCAGCACGTGGGGGTCCTCCATCGCCTCGATCATCGCGGCCGCGAACGCCTCGTCGTGGCGCCGGATCGCGCCGTGGCGCGACAGCAGCACGACGGCCGCCGCGTCGAGGATCTCCGCCGCCCGGAGCGCCACCGCGGGCAGCGCCGAGCCGATCTGCGCGGGCGCCGCCAGCACCAGCCACTCGGGCGCGGACGTCGGGCTGCGGCCGAGGCGCTTGCGGAACGCCGCCCGCGGCGCGCTCGGCGCGTCCTCCGGGTCCTCGAACCGCGCGGTCATCACGTACCAGGGCCGGTCCCCGTCGCCCTCCTGCACCACCGACAGCCGCGCGCGCTCCGCCACGCCGAGCAGCTCGCCCGCCGGCCGGCCGTCGCGCAGCACGCTCCGCGCGAGCCGGTAGGCGACGCGCCGCGCCTCGATGTCGGCGGCGATCGCGGCCGCCCTCGGGCGCGGGCCCGGCCGCGGCACCGTGTCCGCGAGCACGAGCGACAGCGCCGCGCTCTCGACCCGCGGCGGCGGCCTCGCCTCGGCCGCCGGCGTCGGCGGCGCGCTCCCCCAGCCGAGCGCGACGAGCGCGTAGCCGACCGCGTTGCCCGCGAGGAACGCCGTGAGCGACACCTGGAGCGTCGGCATGATCACGATGCCGACGTGCTCCTTGTTCCACATCTTCACGGCGAGGAGGCTCGGCAAGAGGTACCCGAAGCCGAAGTAGTCGATCATCTGCAGCCCCGGCGCGAACCGCACCATGGCGAAGCCGATCGCCATCTTCACGATGAAGCCGAGCACGTACACGAAGATCATGCGCCGCGGCCCGACGAGCAGCATCCGCGAGAACGGGCGGACCGAGGTGATCCAGCGCGACAGGTAGAAGACGACCAGCGCCTCGATCGTGGTCGTGAGCAGCTTCGTCGGCTCGTACCAGGCCACCGCGAGCAGGCCGGGCACGAGGATGCCGTTGTAGTCCCACCCGTAGCGGACGTTGTTGCGGGCGCCGAGCAGCGCGCCGATGACGAGGATGATGTGGGCCTTCGGCAGCTCGAGGAACTCGAGCGACAGGCTCTCGTTGAGGACCTGGAAGCGCGAGACCGAGAGGTTCGTCGTGCGGAGCAGCACGCCGAGCACGAGCGCCGTCAGCGCCGTGACGACCGCGAGCCGCGGCGCCGCCCGCAAGAAGCCGCTGTTCCAGAACGCGTTGGCGATGAGCGGGACGAGCACGAGCCCGATGCTGTAGAGCTCCCGCGAGTGCGCGAAGTCGTAGCGCGCCGAGACCTCGGGGACGACGAAGCCCTCGACGAACAGCCGCACGATCACCGCGCCGACGATGAACAGGTAGAACCGCTCGCGCCCGAACGCCGTCGACCACGCGCCCGTCCGGGTGATCCAGCGGCCGATCAGCGCGACGAACAGGTACGTCACCACCGACTCGGCGATGATGAACACCGCGGTGACCGGCGCCGCGAAGAACACCGTCGCGAGGTAGCCGGGCACGACGAGCCCCGCGTACGTCCAGCCGAGCGTCTCGGTGAACAGCGTCCCGAAGACGAGCCCGATCAGGACCGCGGTGTGGAGGCTGCGATCCAGCCCGTTCGGTGGGAAGAGCGGCAGGTTCTCGAGCATGCGACGGTGCGGCGGGGCGGCGGTGGGACGGCACGGGTCCGCCGGATCGGGGCGGCGCGCGCCGACGCCCGGCCCGGCGAGCCCGCGCCGCTACGGCAGCGTGGTGGCCAGGCCGATCGCGCTCGGCGCGCCCCAGCCCGTCGGGTAATCCCAGCCCGGCCCGGCGGCAAAGAACTCCGTCGAGCCGCTCACGACGTCGCGGAACGTCGCCTGCACGGCCGGGGTCGTGTAGAGGATCGAGTTGAGGAACCCGACGCGCGGCAGCCCCTGCGCGGCGCGGTAGCTGTTCACCGCGGCGACGATCCCCGCGAACGCGGGCGCGGAGAACGACGTCCCGCCGTAGCGCTGCCACTCGCCGAGGTAGTAGACCCAGTACGGGACCGGCGAGGTCGAGGCGTGCATCGCGACGTCCGCGACCGCGCGCTTGCCGCCCGATCCCTCCACGATCCCGACCTGCCACGAGGGGATGTCGAACGAGAGCGTCGGGCCGGAGCCGGAGCGCGACCAGGCGGTCTCGCTCTCGACCTCGCCGTCCTCGGTGACCCAGAGCGACGTGCCGCCGACCCCGGTGACGTACGGGCTCGCCGAGGGCGTGTCGGTCTGCGCGGAGTCGCCGGTCGCCGCGACCACCGTGATCCCGAGCGCCGCGGCCATCTGCGCCGCGTAGTGGTACTGGAGCCGCACGGCCGTCGGCTCGGAGTCCTCGCGGTGCGCGAACGAGTCCGTGATGATCGACACCTCGCCGCGGCCGATCGCCTCGTTGAAGGTGTAGACCATCGACGTGTTCCGCGCGTCGGGCCCCTGGTACACGACGAGCTCCGCGCCCGGGGCGAGGCCCCCGGACCACTGGACGTCGAGCGTCGACTCCACGTAGCGCGTCGCGGGCGGCTCCATGGTCTGGATGACCCGCGGGTTCGACCGCTGCACGCCGAGCGACCGCCAGAACGACTGGAGGTCCTTGACCTTGAAGGCCGCGCCGACCGTGACGCCGAGCTTCCCGCCCTGGCCCGTGAACCCGAGCGCGTAGAGCTCGTCGAGATCGTACGCGCCCGCGATCTGCGCGAGGGTGATCCCGTCGCTGACGTCGGCCGGCCCCTCCTCGTCGATCGCCCCGCCCTCGGCGGGCAGCGGCTTGGTGCTCGCCGCGAGATCCGCGGTGATGATGCCGGTCGTCCGATCGTCCACCCACGTCGGCACGGTGAGCTGCTCGAGCGAGCCGAAGACGTCGAACGGCGGGTTCCCCGCCTGCGGGTTCTCCCGCTCGAAGACCCTGAGCTCCGTCTGGAAGGCCGCGTTGAACTGGGCGACCGTGCCGGTGAACTGGACGAGCAGCCGGTTCGCGGCCGTGAAGTTCACCTGGAACCCCTGATCCTCGAGCCAGAGCTTCACGAGGTGCACGTCGAGCTCCCGCGGCGCGAACTGCGCGATCCACTGCTCCGCGGTGAGGTACTGGCGGAACCGCGGGCTCGCCGGGTCGTACATCTCCTCAATGAGCGGCGCGAGGCGCCCCGAGTTGCGGATGGGGAAGCCCATCAGCGCGCGGACCACCGCGTCGTCCTCCGCGGTGCCCTTGTCGGTGTACACGCCCGGCAGCGGGCTCGGGATGCCGTCGGTCGCCTCGGTGGGCTCGAGCTCCTCCTCGGTGAAGTCGGGCAGCTCGTCCGGCAGCGCCTCCGGCGCCTCCCCGCCGGCGCCGCCGCCGCCCTCCGCCGCGCCCCCGGCGCCGCCGCCGCCCTCCGCCGCGCCCCCGGCGCCGCCGCTCGCGGTGGCGCCGCCGCCGCCGCCGCCGCCGGCGCCGCCCGCGCCGCCGCTGCCGGTCGGATTTGCGAGCTGCACATCCGACTCGCAGCCACAGCTCGAGGCCGAGAAGGCGACGCTGTTCGCCAGAACGAACAACCCGAGGACCGGAGCGACCCGAAGAACCGATGAAGTACGACGCATACGCAAGAGCGATTCAAACCCCTTCCGACAGGCCGATCCAGCCCAATCGTCACCGCCCGCCGACGTCGCATGACACGCACGCCGCCCGCAACACAACGTGCCTCCGCGGGGCGTGCGGAGCACCACGTCGCACCTTGTCTCGAACAGAATCCGCTGCTGCGCCGCGGCGGAGCCGCTCGCCTCGCGCTGGAGGCTCCGCGCGGGACGAGATGAGCGCGGGCGGCAGCGCTGAGCGAGCGGCTGTAGGGCGCGTCCTTCTTCTTCGAAGACACATGTTTTTGGCGCGGCGCGCCCCGGTAGACAATTGTATTGGAGCGACCTCGATGCGACGCTCGGTCTCCCTGGGCGTTTCGCGACCCCTGGTGCGCTGCGTTCTTCAGCGATTATGGCGAAGACTTACCGTCCGCGGATCCCCAAGCCCTTTCGCATCCCGCGACCGATGACCTCGCCCGGCGAGGCGGCGCGCTTCGGGTGGCTCAGGCCCGACGCGCTCGCGATCGCCGCGGGCGCGCTGCTCGCCGCCGTCGCGCCGCTCGAGCGGTTCGACTACGTCGCGCGCGGCCTCACCGCGTCGTCGCTCGCCGACGCCGCGCCCTCCGCGCAGGTGCTGCTCGTCACCGCCTCGCCCGAGGCGCTGCGCGACGGGCTGTGCGAGCGCGCGCTCCCCGGCCTGCTCGAGCGCGGCCGCGCGCGCGGCGCGCTGCTGATCCCGCCCGCGGACGCGTTCTGCGCCGGCCCCGCGGTCGCCGTCGAGCGCGCGCTCAACGGTGACCGCGCGCTCGACGGTGAGCGCGCCGCGCCCCGCGTCCGCATGCCGCCCGGGCTGCTGCGCCTGAGCGCGGGCGAGGTCGTCGGCTTCTCGCCGCTGGCCGGCGAGGAGCGCGCGGCGGAGCTCGCCGCGCTCGGCGTCTCGGCGGCGCCGTGGGTCATCAAGAAGGCGCCGCAGAGCGTGCCCGCGGTCAGCCTGAGCGCCCTCGCCGAGGGAGAGGTCCCCGCGAGCGCGCTCGCGGGCCGCGTCGCGGTCGTCGGGGTGGGCTCGGGCGGCGTCCCGCCGCAGGCCGTCGCGACGTCGGCGCTGCCGCCCGCGAAGGGCGTCGCCGCGGTGCTCGGCGGGCTGCTCGACGGCGGGCGGCGCGCCTCGGCCCCGGCCTGGGTGCCGGCGCTGTTCGTCCTGCTCGCGGGCGGGTTCGTGTGGGCCGCGCGCCGCCGTCACGGCAGCCTTGTCGCCACCGCCGCGCTCTTCCTCGCCACGTTCGCGCTCGCCGCGGGCCAGAGCGCGCTCGCCGCGCGCGCGGAGGCGAGCCTCCTGCCGCTGCCGAGCACCCTGTTCGGCCTCGCCGTCGCGTTCGCGGGCGTCATGATCCTCCGCGGCATCGGCGTCCAGCGCGCCGTGGATCGCGCCGCCGAGCTCATCCAGCGCGCCGCGCTGTTCCGCATGCAGGGGGTGCACACGCTGCCGGACGAGGAGTTCTGGCCGCGCGTGGCGCGCCTCGCGGAGCAGGCGCACCCGGCCGATCTCGTGCTCGTGGCGGAGCTGCCCGCGGGGAGCTGGCACCTCAGGTTCTGGAACGATCACCGCGGCGGCGAGGGCCTCGTCGCCGAGCGGCGCCACGACGTCCGCCGCCCGCCGTACAGCAGCGAGCAGGGCGTGCCGGCGATCCGCCTGGCGCGCCGCTTCCTCACGAAGCAGGACATGCCGGCGGTCGTCGTCCCGCTCATCGCGTTCGGCGAGATCGAGGGCTACGTGTTCTTCTGCGGCCCTGTCGCGGAGGCGACGTACTCGCGCGAGCCGGAGCGGGCCGAGCACGTCGGCCGCGAGCTCGCGCTGCTCCTGCGCAGGAAGCGCCTCGCGCGCACCGCGGAGGCGAGCGGCGGCGAGTCGCGCGCCGGGCACGCGCCGACGGACGATCTGGTCGAGGGCGCGCGCGTCGCGCTCGACGACCTCCAGCTCTTCGGGTCGATGCTGCGCAACGCGCCGGTCGGGCTCCTCTACGCGGACGCGTTCGGCGACGTCCGCTTCGTCGCGCCGGAGTTCGCGCGGTGGCTGCGCGCGCGCGACGTCACGGTCCCGGCGGAGAGCGCGAGCTCGGCGCTCCCGCCCGGCTCGCTCACGCTCGGCGACGTGCTCGGCGCCACGTCGGCGGGCAGCGCCGCGGTGTCGCTCTCCAGCGTGATGGCGAGCGACGACGGCATCGAGCTCAGCGTCAGCGCGCCCGAGCCCGCGGTGCTCTCGGTGCGCCCGCTGCGCCGCGAGTCCGACGGCTCGTCGTGGATCGCGGGCTACGTCGCCGCGCTCATCCCGGTGAAGCAGCCGGCCCCCGTGTCCGGCAACGTGCGGCCGCTCGCCGCGCGGGACGCGACCGATCCGCTCTGCGCCTTCCAGCTCGGCGACGTCGTGGCCGACGCCGTCGCGAGCGCCGCGCGCGCGACGGGCCGCGCGGTGCGGCTCGAGCCGATCCGCGGCGCGACGCACGCGCTCGGGCACCGCGGCGAGCTCGCGCAGGTGCTCGAGGCGTTCCTGACCGACGTCGCGGGCCGCGGGCTGCCTGGCCACGGCCCGGTGGTCTCGGTGCGCGAGGCGACGCACGGCGTGCAGCTCTCGATCCTGGACGTCGGCTTCGGGCTCGGGCTGCCGGAGTCGGCGCTCCAGCGCGTGCTGACAGCGCCCGGCGCGGCCCCGGCCGGGCTCGAGCCGCTCGGCCGGCTGATCCTGGCCGTGGAGGACAGCCATGGCCACGCGGAGCTCAAGACGAACGACGGCTGGGGGATCACGCTCACGGTGACGCTCCTCAAGGCGCACCCGCGCGTCGGCGTGGCCCCGCACGAGGGCGGCAAGCCGGCCGCGCAGCAGAACGTCATCGCGATCGGGCGGGCGAGCCCGAAGTAGACGTGCGCCCCGCGGGCAGAGAGGTCACTCGACCACCTGGACCGTGGCGTCGAGCAGGTTGACGCCGCTCGCGCTGTCCCACGTCGCGCCGCTCGAGAGCCGGATCGCGTAGCGGGGATCGTCGCGCAGGCGCTCGGACCCGTCCGGGAGCCACAGGCCCAGCTGATAGTCGCCCGGGGGGAGATCGGCCGGGATCTGCGCTTGCAGGCAGAGATCGCTCTCGGCGCCCGGCGCCCAGCGGCGCGGATCGGCGTCGACCTCGAGGACGCGCCGCGTGGTGCCCTGCTGGAGCACGAGGTGGACCGGGCGCGGATTGTAGGCCCGGGCATACCCGTCGTTGAACACATGTAGCCGGAGGGGCAGCGACTGCCCGCGGGCGACCTGCTCGGGGGACTCGTGACCCATCACGACGAACCGGTAGCCGAGGCGGCAGGCGACGGTCTCGAAGCAGCCCTCGGCCTTCCAGTCCGCGATCACGTCGGGGTGATAGTCGGTGTGGAGGAAGCTCCAGTGATGCAGGGAGAGCTCGGCGAGCGCCGAGGCGCACTGGCTGCGTGGCGGGTTGACGGCGCACGTCTCGCCCCCGACGGGCACGAACGCGGAGTCCTCGATGGCGTACTCCCTCTCGCCGGGGAGCAGGTAGGTGCCGGCGTCGTCGTCGCTCGCGAGGAAGCAGTCGTTCTGGTGGCCGACGCGCGCCAGCGGCGCCCCGGAGAACGCCGTCTCCTCGGTGAGCGGGCCGCCGTACGCCTCCTGCTTGTGAGAGGGGCGGCGCACGAGGGTCATCCGGCTGCTCGGCAGCGCCTCGAGCAGCGCGTCGAGGATCTGCTCGCGGTTGCTCGGCTCGGTGAGATCGTTCGTCGAGGAGTGCCATTCTCCCCAGGCGCCGACGAAGCCGGGGTTCAGCACGGCGATGACGTCGGCGTTGTCCTCGAGCACGGGCCTGAGCTGCTCGATGTGGGCCAGCACGCGGCTGAGCGGCGCGTCCGGCTCGCCGATGTCCGTCGCGTAGTAGATCCGGGGGAGCACCTTCAGCCCGGCCGAGCGCGCGGCGGAGAAGCTCTCGTCGAGCTGATCGATGAGGCTCTGATCGATGTCCTGCGCCCGGTAGTCGTCGATGAGCACCTTGCCGTAGATCAGCGTGTATCCCTCGTCCCGGAGGTCCGAGACCGGGTCGAGGCTCCGGAGATCCGTGAAGCGAAAGATGCCGCGCTCGGGGTTGAGCACGCCCCGGCACTCGACATCTCCCGAGGGATCGTCGCCCGCGGCGAACAGCCTGGGCGCGTAGGAGCGCTCCACCGTGGCGCCGCGCCATCCGCAGCTGCCGGGCGGGAGGCCCGTGCTGCCGCCGCTGCCATCGCCGCCGGTGCCGCCGGTGCTGCTGTTGCCGCCACCGTTGCTGCCGCCGCCGCCGACGCTGGACGCGAGCGAGTCGCCCGGGCTGTCGTCGCTGCCCTCGGTGCCGCACGCCGCCACGAGCGCCAACACGAGCGCCAAGGAGAGGCAGCAAACGCCGCCGCCGTGCAGGAGGCGTGACGGGACATGGCGCAACGACCGGCTGCTCTCGTGAAGCATGAGCAATTTCCTATCCCTTCGTGGATCCATGAAGCTGGGCTGCCCGCGCTCGCCGGCGCGTCGTCCGTTGTACGATGATACGCAGGCGAGGACGACCTCACGCGCCGTGCGGTGCCCGCCCACGTCGACGCCGCGGCCGGTCGGTGGCCTCGCCCAGGACCTCGGCGGGGTACAGCGGCGCGACCTGGCCGGGGGCCGCGGCGCTTGACGATGGGGGGCCGGTCTCGATGTAGCGCCCATGGGGCGACCATCCACCGGGCGACGTCCGCAGTTCCCCTCCACCGTGCCACGACCGGTCCGGGCGCGCGCCGGGCGCACACCGACGGAGCGGACTCCGCTGGCTGTGCGGACCTTCGGCGTCGGGGTCGACGAGGCGACGAGGGCGCACGTGCGCACGACCCTCGCGGCGAAGCTCGGGCGGTTCGCGCCGCGCATCGAGCGGCTCACGGTGCGCTTCACGGACGTGAACGGGCCACGCGGCGGCGTCGACGTCGCGTGCGACGTGAAGGTCGTCCTGAGCGGGCGCCCCAGCGTCGTCTACCAGATGCAAGGTCGAGAGCCGCGCGAGGCGATCGACAGAGCCGTCCCGGGGATCGTACGGGCGGTGCAGAGCGCCCTCGCGCGCGCGCCGCGCGCCGCATCTCGCGCGCCGGCGCGCGCCCCGAAGCGCACGGCGCGGGCGGTGAAGCGCGGCGCGGCGGCTCCGGCGCGGCTCGAACATCCGTCGCCCGAGGGCAGCCTCATCGGGCGGCGCGTGGGGCGCAGCAAGGAGAACCTCGAGCGCGCGCTGGAGCGGCCCGAGAAGTCGCGGCGCGACTTTCCTGTCGACACGGCCGCTCCGGGGCGGAGCGCGACCGACCGGAAGGCGGGCGGCGGCTCGACGGCGCGGCGCAACACGATGCGGAGGACACGGAAGGCCACGGCGACGCTGGAGGACTCGGCGCGCGACCGCCCGTCGCGCAAGTCGACGCGCAAGAGCGCCAATCGCGCGAAGCAGGACTCGAAGCTCCGGCGACGCGAGGTCCGGCAGGCGACCGCTCCGAGCACCAGGGCCGCGAAGGCGACCGCCCGCTGATCAGGCGGTGCGCTGCTGACCGCCCTCGGCCGTGACGCCTCCCATGAGCGCCAGGCACGATGTTCCCGCCGGCGCGCTGGTACGGACGATGCCTGAAAGCGGACGTGGTCCCGGCCACCCCGTCCGCGCGCGGCGGGTGACGGGCGGGACACGCGTGCTCCACGAACCGGAGGGGTGCCCATGGTCGATCCGCTCGAAGAGTCCCCGAAGCCTCTGCGCTTCACGCCGGTCGACATCGACACCGTGCGGGACAAGCGCGGTCGGTTCCTCGCGATCGGCGTGGTCTCGATGGTGCTCGGGGTGGTCGCGATCGTCCTGCCCTTCGTCGCCTCCCGGGTCACGGCCATCGTCCTCGGCTGGTTGATCGTGCTCGCCGGCGTGGCCGAGGGGTGGCACGCCATCCAGAGCCGCGGCTGGGCCGGTGCCGGCTGGGAGCTCGTGAGCGCCCTGGTGCAGGTGGCGTTCGGGCTTCTCCTTGTGGTCTTCCCGCTGACCGGCAAGCTCGCGCTGATGGTGATGGCCTCGGCGTACTTCGCCGCCGAGGGCGCGCTCAAGCTCGTCCGCGCCTCTCAGCACCGCGGGCTGCCGGGCGCGGGATGGCTCGTGATCGACGGCATCCTGACGCTGGCGCTCGGGATTCTTATCGTCACGGGCGGCGTCACCGCCGCCGCGAAGGTGCTCGGCTTGCTCGTCGGGATCAGCCTTGTGACCGGCGGCATGTCGATGATCCTGATCGCGCTGGGCGCCGCTCGCGTGCTCCACATGCGACCGTGAAGGAGGCGGCGTCCGCGGGCGCGCCCCCGCCCCCTGTAGAGCACGCGGCTGCGGCCGCCGCCCAACGGCCTGGATTGAGCGGTGGACTGCCGAGCGCACGCGAGGGCGCCCCCCGCTGCAATCCCTCTTTGGGCGGCAAGGCTTTCCGGCGGGACGCCGCCGGTCAGAACCCGTCAGTCGACGTGACGTTCTCCGCCTCGCGCGTCATTCGCTCTCGAACTCGAGGCAGGCGGAATTGATGCAGAAGCGCTGGCCCGTCGGCTCTGGACCGTCGTCGAAGACGTGCCCCAGATGTCCGTCACAGCGGGCGCATACGACCTCCACCCGATCGAGACCATGCTTCCGGTCGGCCCGACGCCCGATCCGATTCTCGTCGAGGACTGCGCTGAAGCTGGGCCAGCCGGTCCCGGAATCGAACTTCGTCCGCGATGAGAAGAGCTGGGTACCGCAGCCGGCGCATCGGTAGACGCCCGTGTCGTGGTGGTTCCAGTACTCCCCCGTGTACGGACGTTCGGTGTTGCCGTAGCGGAGCATCCGGTAGCGGTGCGGCCCGAGCAGCAAAAGCCACTCGGGTTCGGTCCTGGAGATCTTCTTGTCTGCCATCGCTCGATCCCGTCGTTGGGTCCCGGCGTCTCGCGCTCGGCTCGGCGCCGGCGCCAGCGGTCCACATGGATCTCAGGGTATCCGCCCGCGCATTGCGAGCGCAACGACCTTCGCAGATCCCGCAGGTGCAGCGGCGGCCATCGCGACCGTGGCCGTCTGGCCAGCTCGGCGAGAGCAGACCCCGCGCAGGCCCACGCCTTCCGGTCCGGCCGGTCTTGGCGCGATCCCCCGCCCGCCCAACGGATCGGCGGTTCGCCCGCGCGAGCCGAAGGCGAGCATCGGGTGCACCCGCGAGTTGTGCAGCCGTCGCTGGAAGCGACCGCCAGCTCGATCGTCGACTCACAAACGCTTCACCATCGCTCGCTCGCCCAATTCGCGGGACGGCCCCACGTCGATGAATCCGTGGCGGACGTACAACGAGATGGCGCTGAGATTGTGCTCCTTCACGTCGAGGCGGAGCTCACTTGCGCCCTGCTCGCGTGCCCACCGCAGGATCTCCTCGACCAGTGCGTCGCCGACGCCGCGGCCGCGCACCTCCGGCGCCACCCACATGCTGATCAGCTCGTAGGTGCCTTCGAAAGGCGCGCCCGTAGCCATGCCGACCGGCTCGCCGTCAACGTTGGCCACGAGGTTGTGGGAACCAGGCAGCTCCAGGCGCGCGCGCCAGCGCTCCTCGGATGCGTTTTCCCATTCCTCGAGCGTCGAGCCGAAAGCATGGGGAGCGTCCGCGAGTGCGCGCAGCCTGACGTCGCGCCAGACGGCCCAATCTTCAGACGTCAAGGTCCGCAAGTTGATCACGTGAGAATGGGCGGCCTGCCCAATGAAGAGTCAGGCCGAAGATTCGTGTTGAGGCCGATTGCCCTGGTCACTGACCGGCAGGCGGTTGCCAGAGCTCTACCTTGTTTCCTTCTGGATCGATGACCCAGGCAAACTTCCCGTACTCGGAATCGTCGATCTTCTCGAGGACGTTGCAGCCTTCTTCGCGCAAGACTTTGACGAGGGCGTGGAGATCCTCGACCCGGTAATTGACCATGAAATTCGCAGTACTGGGCGCAAATTGGTCGCCTTGCGCCGAAGCGATGGACCAGACGGTTGTTCCGGCGACCGGCTTACCTTCACCGTCGGTCCAGGTGAAAGCCGTGCCACCCCACTCCTGGACATCGATCCCGAGGTGCCGCTTGTACCAGGCCTGTAGCGCCGGTGCGTCTTTGGCTTTGAAGAAGATGCCGCCGATGCCAGTGACTCGCTTCATAAAACCTCCGAGGACGGGTGACGGTGAGCGAACGTGTGCTTCTGCGACCTGACGCCTGAGGCAAGCCGTGCCGCGAAGGGGCGTCGGCTCGAACGATCTGCCAGCTATCTCTCCATGGGTTGACGGATGATGGTTTTCCACTTCGCGGGATCGGCGCGACGTACGTCGCTCAGGTACACCTCGTGGTGCTTTCCTGCAAGCGCCGAGCGTTCGTGGATAAAATCATGGACTCGCTGGATGGTCGGCCCTTCTTCAGCAAAGGGGCCAACGTGGAGTACCTGAGCACATGATCCTTCGGTGAAGCTCTCCAGCCTGAGCGCGTCCACCGCGGGGAGCGCCTTCTTTCGCCTCACTTCCACCATGGCCGCCTGAATCACCGCCTCCTGCACGAAATGAGGCTGCATGATCATCATCGTCCATTTCCACATCGACCTGTCGTTGGAGGTGAAGACGGACATGTCATCCGACCACCAGAGACCTTCGAGGGGCATGACCGCATAATCGATCCCTTGCGCCCCTTTCTTCACCATGAACTTCGCCGTGTAGGCAACGGAGAACAGCGCTTCCACTGCCTCGACATACTGCTGTGATGTGTTGGGGTCGCCCTCGCCGTCGATCATGAGGAACTGAAACGCTGGCACTTCGACCTGAACCACCTCCTTCGCGGATGCCTGGTAGAGATGCTTGAGCTCCCTCTTGAGATCAACCTTCGACACGAATGCACCTGATGATAGCCAACGACAAGTTCAGCCGCGGCGGGCGTGCGCCGCAGCCTGTGGATACAATGTAGCCGACGTCCGCCGTCGGATGCAACGCTCTGTTCGGCGGCGGGGCGCGGGGGCGGCTGCCTACGGGTTCAGAACCGGTTTGAGCTCTGGGCCACGGAGATGAGATCCTGCGGAACAGTCCCCATTGGACGCGCAATGTCGTAGCGCGACGACGACGGCGGGCGCGCCGGCGTAGGCTTCGTCGCTGTGGTGTGTGATCCGCGCGACGTCACGAATCGCTCGACGGCCCTCCTCGACGCTCGGGTCGAAGAAGAACGACAACGGAGCTGCGCGCATGGCAGCACCCGAGCCTGAGGCGAACTCACCGCGAGCTCCAGCAAGAGCCCAGTGGGCACCCGCGGCGAGATCGCGAATCGCCTTGAGCGTCGCAGGGCCTACGCCGGAGATGCGGCCAGTCTCGAGCCAGTGGGGGTCATGTTGGCCCGGAGTTGCCCGGGCCGAGCGTGCACCTGACGGCGCCGAGGGGATGTGCGGCGCGGACCCGTGCTCGGCAGAGACCGTGGCCGGCGGGCCGGGGCCGCCGGGCGGCCCGTCCGCTGGTTCGGATGCAGCGGCCCCATGGCGGTGGCCGGGCGCTCATGTAGGACCGTCCCTGCCGCGACTCGGGCCAGGGCGTCCCTGGCCGCTTCTGGGCTACGCTTCGGCGCGTGCATGGCGACGTGCAGGCGTGGAAGGCGTCGATCGCCGCGCTCTACGACATGACGCGCGGCGACCGCCCGCTGGGCCCCGTCGAGGGTTGCCCGTGCTGCGTCTCGCCCCTCGAGGCGCGCGCGCTGCATCAGGTGGCGCGCGAGTTGGCGCGCGGCGAAGCCATCGGGCGTTTTGCGTTCAAGGCCATGACCACGTGGGGCGAGCCGCGCGATTTCCGCTGGTTTCTCCCCCGCGTCCTCGAGCTCATGGCGACCGAGCAGGTCGGCGCGCTCTGTTTCGAGATCGTCGCGGACAAGATCCTGTCCGCCGGCTTCGCCGCGTGGCCGCAGCCTGAGCGCGACGCGGTGCGCGCCGCCTTCGCCGCGCTCTTCCGGCTCCGCGTGGGTGGCCAAGCGAGCGTCGAGGTGACTGACCTCGCCGCGTCGTGCGCGCTGCTCGGCGTGGACCTCCGGCCGCTGCTCGAGGAGCTCGCGCTGCGCGCGCTCGACGACGCGGCGGCCGCCGAGGTGTACGTCGAGCTCGCGGAGTCGGTGGTCTGCCGGCAGGGCGCCCCGGCGGCCGGGGCGGTCCACGGACGCGCAGCGACGGCCGAGGCGGCCCTGTCCGGCTTCTTCTGGAGCGAGCCGACCCTCGCCCATGTCGAGCGGCTATTCTTCCGCTTCTCCGACGGGCGGCTCGGCGAGCGGCTGTCCCTCGTGGCGCAGTGCCTCGAGCTCGCCCGCGACGCGGGGACCCTTCCGGGCGCCGTGGGATAGCAGCGCGAGATCATTTCCCGAACGGCGTGGAACGGCGAGCGTGGTCGGACCGCTCCGGGAGCCCCCGTTCTCAGGCCCGGCCGAGGATGCGGCGGAAGAAGCCGGTCTTCGGGGGCGGCGCCTCGGCGGGTCGCCCGACCAGCCAGCAGTCGGCGATCACGAGCGTCGCGCGCTCCGGGACCTCCACGGCGTCCGCCGGCGCGACGATGTCGATGGGACCGCCGAGGGTACGGATGCGCGTGTGTACGAAGCTGCTCCCAGCGATCTCGTTGCGTGCAACGGTGACCGACTCGACATGCCCGGTGATCAGGGCGCGGGCGCGCGCGCCGAGCTGGCCCTCGGGGCCGAACATGCCGTGCGGCAGGAATGCCTCGGCCGCGAGGCGCATGGGCTTGCCGGGCTCGCGCGGGACGCCGGGCTCGGCGTCGCCGAAGAGCGCCGCCTGCGCGCGCTCGAAGTCGTCGGGCGTGGTGCAGAGTGAAAGGGACGAGGCGAAGCCGACGATCACGACCTCGAACGTCCGCTCGTCCGCGAGCCAGGCCTGATAGGGCTCGAAGAACAGGAATTGCAGAGCGGTCCGCGTGCACATCTCGCCGGACGAAGGGTCGAGCACGTCGCAGTCCGCACCGCTGCAATGCAGGCACTCGCGATCGAGGTGCGGCGCGCTCGTGTGCACTCGCCAACGCGTGCCGCCGTCGGGCGCGGCGAAGAAGGGGGTGATGCATTCGATCCTCTTTCGGGCATCAAGCCGCGCAGCGAGCGCGGCACCGCTCGCGTCGCGGAACCAGAGGTAGTGCGCCGCGGACGCGCCGAGCTCCGGCGGCGGAGCGGCGCGCTCGAGCGCGGCGCCGAGCATACGCTGAAGGTCATCCTCGGAGGAAACAGCGAAGCCGATGGCGGACAGGTTGCCCATGGGGGAGGTATATCCGAGATCGGCACGCGTGCGTTCCCTTGCTCGACGCGCCGCAAGCATCCGCGGCAGTGTGTCCTGGGTCGCCGCCCAGCGCGCGGAGGGCCGCCTCGTACTCATCCACCGCGACGAGGATGAACGCTGCTCGCTTGCCGAACTGGGCGCGAGCCAGCTCCGCATCTCGGCGAAGAGCGGCAGGCATTCGGCGAGGAGCTCTGCCCGGACCGCGCTCGCCGACACGGACATCGTCTGCCCGCGGCTCATGACGCGGTCCATCAGGCCGGACGCCCGGCACACGTGCTAAGTGATGGGGTGCGTTGAATCGAGCATCCGTGCCTCCACTGCCGGGCGATCGAGCTCGGCAGCCGCTTGCCTGCTCGGCCCTGTTCGCATCCTATTCGCATGGGCGCCTGGGCCTGCCACGACTCCACATGAGGGCGTACGAGTCTCTCGCCCAGGCGAGGTACACGTCGCCCGACGGAGCATGGCCCACGTCGGGGCACCCCTCGTCGCCGAGCATGACGTCGACGGTCGTGGGCTCGCCGAACGTGCTCCCGGAATCCTCGGAGATCAGCAGCTCCGTGACGTTGCTCGTGCCGAACGGCTCCCCGCGGGTCCGCGCGACGGCCACCTTCCCGTCAGACGAGCCCACGATGGTAGCGCACATGTTCAGCTCGTCGGGAGGCGTGACCTGCACGACGGGGCCGGCGGTGCCAGTGGCCGGCTCGAAGCTCGTGACGTACGTGGACCTCTGCCCGATCCCGGGCCCGTCATCGAACACCACCAGCACCTTGCCGCCGCTGTCGATGGCGTGTGGGCACCACACCTGCGCCATGCTGGTCGCGAGGGTCGTGGGCACGCCGAACGTGGCTCCGTTGTCGGCCGAGGCGGCGATTCGCACCTCCTGGCTCCCGTAGTCTCCGGCCCCCCACACGATGACCAGATATCCGTCGACGTAGAGGACATCGGCGCACGTCGACAGCGGATCCAGCATGACGGGGGGCGAGAAGCTCGAACCATCGTCTGACGAGGTCGCGTAACGGAAGCCCCACCCCGTCCAGTAGTCGGGGTGGACGTGCCACACCAGCGCCACGTTCCCCGCCTGGTCGGCCGCGATCTTCGCGGCATACGACGCGGGGCTGATGCCGACCGACTCGGTCACCGCGCCCCCGAAGGGCAGGTCTGCGCGGTTATAAACGATCGTGCCGGGGCCCTCGAAGTAGGTCCACCCGAAGTGAGCTTTGCCCGCCCCGAGGGCCAAGGTGAGCTGGTCGGTGAAGGCCCCGTCGATGATGGTTGCCGGCGCGGGGAACGAGACGCCATCGAACGCCGAGACCAGGAGGCTGCTCCCGGTGGCCCAGCTGAGGACGGGATGCTCGCCATCCATGACGAGCGTGTGGCGAGGAGCGTGCGTCCCCCCGTCCACGGCCGCCGCAGGCGAGAAGACAAACCCGGCCTGGGGCGTGGGCCCATCCGCGGTCGAGAACGTCCAGGAGCCGCCGACGGCCGCGAGCGATCGGCCCTTGTCGTCGCGGACTTCCGGCGACAAGAGGACCTGCACGAGCTGATCGGGTGGGAGCGGAGCCTCTGGCAAGAACGTGATGGCCTGAAGGGCGACCTCGATCGCGCCCGTCACCTCCACGTCGCCGACGATCACGCGCAAGCTCGCCGCGCCGACCGTGGCTGCGTCGATGGGCTCCGCCGAGTGGACCTGGACCACGGTGTTGGTGCCGGCCGCGGCCGTGTCCGGAGTTGGGCAGCGGGTGATCTCCTGGGGTTCGGGCGACATGCCGCCCGAGCCCCCGAGCCCGCTCGATCCGCTGGATGCCGGGCCCGCGCTCACGCCTCCGCCGCTGCCAGGTCCGCCGCTGCCGGATCCGCCGCTGCCGGGACTACCACCGTGACCGGGTTCTTGCTCCGTGACACTGCTGCCGCACGCAGCAACGGCGACCGCCAACGAGAGGAGATGGATCGCGCGCATAAGCGCACGCTAACACGCCCGGTCGCCCAGCCCTGGGGGCGGCCTATCGCAGCGGACTGCCCGGGCGGCGCGTCGTGGCGCCGGCCACGCCGCCCGCCCTCGCCGATGCCCGCCAGCCCGAGCCCGCCCTCGAACCTCCGCTCCCAGGGGACGCGGATCCGCTATCCCGGTGCCCCCTTGCTGCGCCAGCAGCGGGCGCGTGCTGCGCGTGTGCTGCTGGAGCAGCAGGCGGCGGGCGGGCTGACGCCGGCCTCCTGCCGTGGCGCCAGGGGCGACGAGGCGGGCGTCAGGGCCGTGGGCCTGCTCCGCTCGGGAGCGTGATTTGCAGGGCGCCCGCGCGGCAGCGACACCCGATTCGGCACGGCGGACGAACGCGCCGACCGACCGGCCGCTCGCCTCGGTTCGCGTGATGACCTCTTCGCCGCCTCTCCCCCAGCGTTATCTTCTCGGCTTCATGGTGCTCGGTCTGCTCGCGGGCTCGAGCAACGGCGTGGCCAAGGTGGTCCTGCCGCTGTATGCCGCCTCGCTCCACGCCTCGCCCTGGCAGATCGGCCTTGTCGGCGGCCTGCAGTTCACCGGCATGCTGCTGCTCTCGATGCCTGTCGGAGGCTTGATCGACCGCCACGGCAGCCGGCCGCTGTTCCGCTTCGGCGGCCTCGCGGGCGCGGCGCTGTACCTGCTCGGCTTCACCCAGATGGATCGGCCCTGGCAGCTCATCGCGGGCGTGGTCCTCTTCGGGCTGCTCAACCCGTTTCGCATGGTCGCGACCCAGACCGAGTTTCTTCACCTGCTTCCTCGCCTCGGCCCGCGCAAGGCGGGCTGGCAGCGCGCGTCCCACTCGCTCGGCATGTTCTTCGTGGGCCCGATGCTCGGCGCGCAGCTCCTCGGCCTGCTCGGCTATACCGGCGTGTTCGTGGTGACCGGACTCGGGCTGCTCGCGACGGTCTTCGTCGGCGATCGCGTGCTCTCCGGCGCTCCCCCCGGCCGCGGGCGCTCGGCCACGCCGCTCGTCGAGCGCCTGCGCGGACAGGTCGGGATCATCCTGTCTCGCCGCGGGCTGCGCCAGAGCATGCTCATCGAGCTGTGTGGCCAGATGGCGATGTCTTACTTCGCCGTGTTCGTGGTGCTGATCGGGATTCGCGAGTTTCACCTCTCGGTGCCGCAAGCCGCGAGCCTCGTGACCATCCAGGGCGCCGTGTTCGTGCTGACCTTGCTCCTCGCCGGGGGCGCCCTGTCGCCGCTGCGCGACGCTGCCCGCTACGCGATCGCCTTTTCGCTGCTGCTCGCGACCGAGCTCCTGCTCGCCTTCCCCCTCGGCGTCGCGTCGCTGTGGATCGGGGCGGTCTTGCTCGGGCTCGGGCTGGGCGTGCAGCACCTCACGAGCGTCAATCGCTTCGCGGCGCTCACCGCGGAGCTCGGCCGCGGCCGGGTGGGCGGTCTGTTCTCGCTCTCGGGGCCGGCCGGGAGCCTGATCGGCGCGGTGGCGGGCGGCTCGCTCGGGCAGCGCTTCGGCCTGCTCAGCGGCTTTCGCGTGCTCGCGGCGCTCTATGCGGTGCTGGTGGTGTGGCACGGGCGCGGCGCGCTGATCGAGAGCGCCGGGCCCGTCGCGCTCGCCGAGGGCGAGCCGGAGTGACCGCAGCCGTCACGCCAGCTCGCGCAAGAACGACAGGACCACCTCTCCCAGGCGCTCGGGTTGTTGGAATGGAAGGCCGTGGCCGGCGTCCTGCACCTGTTCGATCCGCACGCGTGGGTTGAGGCTCCGCAGCTCCGTTGCCATCTCGAGCGTGACGACGGGGCTGCTGTCACCGATGACGAGCAGGGTCGGGACGTCGATCGCGCTCACCACGCCGCGAAACTCGGGGTTGGGCGGCGTGAGGACGTCGAACGCGCCCATTCGGGTCTTCAGCCTCGCCTCGGCTTGCAGCTCGACGATCTCGGGCGAGCGATCCGGGTTCCGGGCTCGGGCCTGCGCGACGAGCTCGGACTTCTGCAAGCCGAGGACCTGGCGGTGTTGATCGGCGACGTCGCTGTCGCGCACCTCGCGCTGGCGCTCGGGGCTCAAGAACGTCGGGTCGACCAGGATGAGGCCGCGGATCACCCCCGCCCCTCGGCTCGCCACCACCGCGGCGGTCATGCCGCCCATCGAGTGGCCCAGCAGAACCGGACGAGAGAGCTCCAGGCCGCGGATGAGGCCCACGACGTCGCTCGCGTGATCGTCGTACCGGTATCCGTGGTGCGGCGCGCTCGAGCCGCCGTGCCCTCTGGCGTCGGGCATGACGACGTCGAACTCACCTTCGAGCGCCCGCGCCAGGGGAGTCCAGCAGGCGCCGCTCCCCATCAGTCCATGGAGCAGAACGACGGGGGGCCTGCCGCCTCCGGTCCGGAGGTAGTGGATGTTGATGCCGTTCGTTTCGCAGAATCCGTTGATCCAGGTCGTCATGAACCGTCCCTGCCTGCCGCAGCTTCGCACGGTGCGCGCAGTGCCCCCGCGCGTCGGTCAGCGAGCCCTTGCTGGGCCGCATCGGCGCGCATCAGGCCCGACCGCCTTCCAGGCGCCGCGCCTGTTGCTCGAACCAGCGGGTGAACCCCTCGACGGCTGCGACGAGCCCGGCCCGCGACACATCCACACCGCGGCCCATGTGCCCGGGTAGATCGCGAGAGAGGATACGAACCGAGCCGTCGGGGGGGCAGAGGATGAACGCTTTGCACCCGTTGAACTGCTCGCCCCAGCTGGTCAGGAAATTGTGGGCGCTCCAGAACGTCCAGTCCCGGCGGAGCTCCTCGGCCGTTCGCGTATCGGTCACTTCGACGTCTCCATGATGGCTGTACAGTAGCCCGTCGAGGAAGTTCCAGGCAGCGATGTCGTCCAATCCGGCCAGCTTCTCGGACCACAGGCGGTCGAGGTTGGAGGGCAGCCAGCGCAACGCGAGGTAAGCCGGGTACAGCGCGCAGCGCGACTCCCCGAGGTCTCCGAGGGCCACCCCGCGACACCAGACGCACATGCGCCCCCACACCGCGCTCGGGGGCTCCAGGTCGGGCTCCACGTCCGCTTCTATGGCGAAGTCCAGCGGATCCCCGAATACCATCGGCGTCTGGTCGGGCGGGCTCATGGTTCAATCCTCGGGCGGATGCCAACCCGCGATGACCCAGCCTCGCCGGGCTTCCACGAGCTCGGCGCGGTTCAGGCGAACCGCAGCGATTGTAGCTCGGCCAGCTGGCGTCTTGCCAATGATAAGAGACCCCTCCGTGCTCCAGCCGAAATGATCCAACCAGACCTGCTGTCGTGGGTTCAAGAGCCGTACGACTTCACCGGTGTGCGGGTCGGGAGCAGCGATTCGATTGCCCTTGTGATCGTTGCACATCGAGCACGCGAGCCAGAGATTTTCCCTGGCAGTAGGTCCGCCCAGCGACTCAGGGATGATGTGATCGATCTCCATCGGCGTGCCGATGATACGCGCCGAGGTCAGGCAGTAGCCACAGCGATGGCGCGCCTCACTGGCGACCTGCTCACGCAGCGTCCTCCCGATGTAGCTACGGCTCATGTCCCTGGTGAAGCCCCGAGACGTCATGACCTCGCTGTTTGAGCAGGGCCGCAGATCGGGAACGAACCAGCATGATCCGCGTGTACTCCTTCATGAGCGTCGCGAGCGCCTCGACGTCCGACGCGGAGAGCCCTTCGCTCTGGCGCTTGATGTGCAGCTCCTCGAGGTCCGCGGCCTTCTCCGGGGCGAGGCTCTGCTTGGCGGCCCGCCATAGTTCCTCGTCACCCAGCAAATGCAGCGCGGCGATGGCCTCCGCCATGTCGACCGGCAGCTCGTCGGGCTCTTCAGGGAGGGAGGTTGCCACTGCGTCGACGAGCTCGGCCTCGACGGTCCGTTGCGTCTTCTGCGCGCGGCGAGCCAGGCGCTCATACAGCGGCTCGGGCAGATTCACGGTGACGGCTTGAACGGCCATGTCCTAGTTTACGATGAGCCGTCGAGGCAAGCAAGCTCGGCGGTGCGCGGCCCTACCGACGCGCAGCCGATCGATCTCCGCTGCTGCTCTGACATGAACGTCACGGGCGCGGGCCGCGCAGCAGCGACGCGACGCCCTTGAAGAAGCGGAACGCTCCGACGAGGATGGGCCAACACGCAAGAATGTACGCGTTGCTGCTCGCTGAGTAGGTCGCCACGGTGAAGGTGATGCCCGCGATGCAGAAGAGGCCGCCGACGAGCATCTCCCGCAGCGCCCACTCGTTGTCTCCCTTTGCGGCCTGGGCGCGCAGCTTCTCGTCTCCGGAGGTGAGCGGCACGATGAGCGGATCGTCGACTCGCGTCTTTGCCGCGCACAGCGCGACCAGATCAATGAATACCGCGGGGTTGGGGATGCGATCGAGGCGTATGGCGCGCCAGGCCAGGATCGGAAAGCGGCGATAGAGGCGCACGCGCGCGTGCGACACGACGGCCAGCCGGATCTCGCGCCACGTCATCCGCGCACCGCCGACGGTGATCCCCGCGCGATCGAGCTGGATCTGCCCGAACGAGAGCACCTCACCTTCCTCGAGCGCCCGGCGGGCTTCGAGGAACAGCGGCCCCGAGCACCCACGCAACACGCTGATGGCGAGGGTGGCGCCGTCGTTGACCGCGAGGGGCAAGCGGTGCACCTCACCGGAGTACTCAACAAGGCGGAGGGCGCCGAGGTACGCCCCTGCCTGATTGTGAATTGGACGGATCTCGTACCAGACCTCGTTCACGTCGTCGAACGGGACGACCCGCCGGATGCCTGATTGCAGCAGGACCAGTCCCTGCGCGTGCAGCGCCGCCGACCACCCGCGATTGCGCAGCGGTTCCCAGGCGAGGATCGCGAGCGTGGCCGTAGCAAGGGCGACGAGGATGGCCAGTGACGCACCGCCCGCGGCGCCGATGGCGACGATCAAGGCTGCGATCAGGATCGGGCCGAGGAGCGCCCGGCGCAGCGGCGGCGGCGCGTGGACGGAGCGCAGACTCCCGAGCCGGGCCGCCTCCGACTGCTGCGGCGCCGGGTCGGGCTCGACCGGAGAGGGCTCACGGTAGGGTCGCGCAGGCATGGGAAGTCCATATCACGGAGGACGGCGGGGCGGCGGGCGAGGGTGAAGCTGCTGCGGTCCAGAGTAGATGCGTCTTCCGTCCGACCCGCCGTCGGATTCACGGAACGAGCTGGACGTCCTTCGCCGCCCAACGACTGGTGTCAAGCTGCGTGATCCCCAGCGCAGCGAGGGCCACGTCAGCTTCAACAGCCTGGTTGGGCGGCGTCCCGCAGGAAGCTCTCCAACAGGTACTCGACGCCAGCAATCCTTGTTGGTCAATACGAATCGCTTGTGGAGGCTTTGAAGCCCGAGAAGCCAGAACCGCGACCGCCGTCTGATGCAGCGCCTGGTTCGGCGGCCTACTCGAACGGAGCCTCGTATACCCCGAATACGCGCTGCTTGTACCGCCGTCCCGTATCGAGGTCGACCTGCCGCCAGTCGAGAACCTGCCCGCCCTCATCGAGGAACAGCTCGGCCCCACGCGGGTACTCCCGCCCGCCGAGGATCGACGGCGAGGCGAGCACCACGACGCTCGGACGGCCATCAGGGTAGACCCAGGCGTGAAACTCGGCGGAGCACGGGAGCCCACCGATCAGCTCATCGGCCTCCAGCAGCTGCGAGTGCTCAAGCAGCCGCCCGGCCTCGTCGAGCGTGACCCGCGCACCGGCCGGGACCGGTACGCCCGTGAATTCGTGGGCGGTGGCAAGGGTGGCGTTCAGAAGAGCGCCGCTCTCGTGGAGGTATACGATGCCGGGGGCGCAGCTCACGCCCCCGATGACCACCGGCCGGGAGAGCCAGGCTAGCCGGAGCCGGCCGCTGGGGAAGAACACCACGTCCCAGCCGCCGGCGCACGGAAGTCCCTGGATGTCGGTGTCGCGGGCAAGGGTCGCGTCGTGGATTGAGCCGTCGGGGAACAACTCCGCGCCCTCGTCCAGGTACTCGATGCCGCTTACCACCATCCGCGCCTCCACTTGAGAACAGAACGATGTGGTGTCGCTCCAGAATCAGCCCCCTCGACCGCTGACCGCCACTTCCGCATGCAGCGCCTTGAGCTCCGAGCCCACCCCCTCGTGCCGCCCCACGCATCCTGGAAAGACAGCGTATTCGAAGGCTGCCCCACCTTGTCAAGAAGACCAGCGCAGGACCGTGCGGTCTCTACACCGGACGAGCGGCGGGCTGTCGAGGTGCTCTTCCCCGGCACGACGCGCGACGCGCCGGGGTGGAGCGCCGGGTCCCCCGCGTCAGGCGTGGCTCGCGATGAAGCGGGCCGTCGCCTCGGGCGACGAGAGGATCGCCCACTGGCGATCCGGGTAAGAGAAGTTCGTGGCGAACGCGTCGGCCAGCGGCTGGCTGCGCGAGGCCGCGGCGAGGAGCGCCACCGCGTGGTCCGGCGGCGGCTGGAGGAAGGCGTTCGTCCACTCCGTGGCCGGCCGGAGCGCCTCCCAGAGGCGGTCGTCCAGGTCCGCGCAGAACGCCTCATCGAACGCGGCGCCGGCGGCGGCGTGCCCCGCGATCCGCTCGGCGGCGAGCCACGCCGCCAGCGTGGCCATGTTCGCGCCCTGGCCCGTGATCGGATCGTGGGTGATGTGGAGATCGCCCAGCGCGAGCGCGAACCTGCCGCCGCCGAGGGGCGCGTACGCGCGCCGCACCACCGGCGTCACGGCGCCGGTGAGGTAGTCGCGCGAGCTCGCCACGCCGAAGCTCGCCCGATCGACGCGCTCGGCCGTGAGCGGCGCGTGCGCGAGCACGGCGTCGAGCAGCGCCGCGTCGAACCGCGCCGGATCGTCCTCGTGGCGCATCCGCGTGATCGGCTCGAGCGCGCCGCCGGGGATCGCCTCGATGAGCAGCGATGGCGCGACCCCGCCGAGCGTGAGGTACTGGTTCTCGAAGATCTCGCCGTGCCCCGGGGAGAGCTGGAACATGAACTCGCGCCGCTCGGGCATGCGGAGCCCGCGAACGATGCCCGCGAAGAGCCGCCGCTGGGGCCCGGCGTGCGGGCTGCGCTCGGGGACCTTCGGGAAGAGGTCCGAGAGGCCCGCCCGGCCCGTGGCGACGACCACGAGGTCGTGCCCCGCGGCGAGGTCGGAGATGCCGGCCGCGTCGAGCGAGGCCTTCACCACGCGGCCGCCGCGCGCGGCGAAGTCCTCGAGCAGCCGGGGCAGATAGACGCGCATGTCGATGAAGAGCATGTGATCCGGGAGGTCGCCGGCGAAGCCGAGCGGCGGATCGGCCGCCACGCGCACCCGGACGATGCGGGTGGCGTGCTCGTCCCCCTCCCAGTGCGCGACGCCGAGCGCCCGCTGGCGCGCCCGGGTCGGCGGGGAGAGCGCGACGGTGCTGGGCAGGCGCCCCGCCCGGATCTCGTCCGGCGTGCGCTCCTCGTACAGGCTCACGTCGAGTCCCTCCTTCTGGAGGTGCAGCGCGAGGTGCAGGCCGGCCATGCCGGCGCCGACGATTGCAATGGTGGGCATCCTTGTCCTCCTCGTCCTTCTCACCTGGTCGGTGCGAGCTTCACGGCGAGGTCCGCCGGGCTCTCGGCGCCTCCGACCGCGGCGACGTCGCGGGAGCGGATCGCGGCGGCGAAGGCCGCTCGGGCGGCGGCCTCTTTCCAGAGGACCACACCGCTGCGCGAAGTGCGCGTGTCGATCTCGAGCGAGGCCCTGAATTTCTCCGCGGCGGCCTCGATCAGGCCGGGTGTTGTGGAGGAGCACAGTGGAGTGGCCCACCATCGCAGGGAGGGGGATGTGTGGAATCGACATCGATCGTCGCGCTGCACGCCAGAGTGGCCGGGGCCTGGCGGGCGGAGGTTCGCCGCGTCAGGGACGAGGCGGCGCGGAGAGGGGCTCGCCCATCAGCGCGGCGAGGATGCGCTCGCCCTCGGGCCATGGCCCGAAGCCAGCGTCGGTGTTGATGTGCCCGGACGGCCCCACGCGCCGGTCAGGGTGATCCCAGTCCGGCATCTCCGCGCGGCGCGCCGGAGCGAGCTTCTGCTCCCAGAGCGTCTGCCAGTGGCGAGGACCTGAGCCGGTGTAGCCGGGGACGATGAGCTGCGATGGCATGGTGAGAGTTCCTCCTGGCCTTTTCGGCTCCCGTTCATCGCGCGGTCACGAAGCCCCGGCCCCAGCGCCGACGTCGTTGCACACGTGGGCGATGATTCGTGAGCCCTCGCCGACCGGCCTGGCAGCGTCGCCAACCACGTAGTTGATCGTTGTCATCAATCCTCCGCTTGGGGGGGGGGCGGACTACGCCTTGCGTACTGGGTAGCGCAGGTGAGTAACGCCGACGCCCGGGATCACCCTCGGGTTGCCAAGGACGATTGGCGTGCCGGCGAGGCGGTCGAAGAGTCGAACCCCGGAGCCAAGAAGGACCGCCGCCATGTCGACGTGGATCTCGTCGAGGAGCCCGGCGTTCAGGCATTGCTGGATGGTGTCCGCGCCGTGGACCCCGACGGACTTCCCGCCGGCGGCGGTCCTGGCCTGGGTCACGGCGCTCTCGATGCCGTCGGTCACGAAGTGGACGGTCGAGTTGGGTCGCGGCCATCCGGCGGGGATGTGGTGGGTAAGTACGAATGCCGGTCCCCAGGCGTGATTTCCGCCCCAGCCCTGGGCGAAGTCGAACGTGCGTCGACCGGTGAGCATGGCACCAAGCTCGGACGTGAGACCGCGAAGGTGCTCGGCGCTCGGCCCGGACACCTTGAACGTCATGGGGTCCGACCCTGCCATGTGGATCTCGACGTCCCCCGAGGTGGAGTACCAGTCGAAAACTTCGGCCACGCCATCGTTGCGGTCGGCGACGTAGCCGTCGAGCGACATGGACATGATTGCGACGACCTTCGACATCGCGATGTTCCTTTCGAGGAGTGGAGATTGCCTTCTGGCGATCGCGCGCTGTCCTCCCGCGTTCACCTGCGGGCTGGCGAGCGTACGCGAGGCGGCCGCGCCGTGCACGCAGGATCTCGGCGGGGGAGGAGAGCGCATCCGGGAGAGCCGCCGAGTTGGGCATGACGTCATCGGAGGCGCCGCCATCCGCGGCATGGCACGCTCCGGCGTGGGCCGGTGGATCCGGCATCGATCGGAGGACGACATGATCACGCTCTATGGCTTCGGAAAGATCTTCCCCGAGGGGGTCGGCGAGACGAAAGACCTCCGGGCGCAGTGGGCGCTCGAGGAGACCGGGCTGCCGTATCGAGTCCACGCGCTCGACCACACCGCCGGCGAGCTCGACAGCGACGCCTACGGCCGCATCAGCCCCTTCCACCAGGCGCCGGTCATCGACGACGACGGCTTCGTGGTGGCCGAGTCTGCCGCGGTGGTGCTCTACCTGGCGGAGAAGGCCGGCAAGCTGATCCCGGGCGACGTCCAGGGCCGCACCCGCGTCGTCCAGTGGTGCTTCGCCGCGGTCAGCACCGTCGAGCCGACCCTCGTGTGTCTCGACATGATCGGGATATTCGACAGCGGCAAGGCCGCACAAAAGCTCCACGCGGAGGTGCCCAAGCTCGCCCGCCGCTGGCTCGGCCACGTCGAGCGCCGCCTCGAGGACCGCGAGTGGATCGCCAGCGCCGATTTCACGGCGGCCGACATCATGATGGCCGGCGTCCTGCGCACCATCCGCAAGACCGACCTGATGGATCCCTTCCCGAGGCTCAAGGCCTACTTCGAGCGCTGTCAGGCCCGCCCGGCGTGGCAGCGCACCCTTGGCCTCTATGCCGAGCGACTCGGCGTGAGCGTCGACGACATCCGCTAGGATACCGTCGAGAACATCGAGCAGGCCTCGAAGCGGTCTCAGGATGTGCTCCTGATGCGGTCCAACCTAGCGCATGTGCTCGATGTCTTGCGGCATGACCACCCAGCCATGCATTCGCTCTTCATAGACCGAGAACGTTGGACCGGGGAAGGCCGGGTCCGCAAAGGCTCCCACTGGTATGGCGATCATGTCCCCCTGCCCGACCATCGCGTAATACACGGTGGCGCCACATTCAGGGCAGAACGTGAAGGAGCTCTTCGTTCCTTCGTCTCCAACTCGAACGAAGTCCTTGCCGTGCCCCTTGATCTTCACGCTCTCGCGACTGAACCTCGCTTGAGCGCCGAAGACACTTCCGGTTCTCCGCTGGCAGGCCAGGCAGTGACAGACGGACACGCGGATCGGCTCCCCTTCGACTTCGACCGACAACTTGCCGCAACTGCAGCTTGCGAGGCGATTTTTCATCGTGGTGCTCGGGTGGAGTGGGTCGCGTGACGTTCGACATGAGGGGCGGCCGCGCGTGGGCGACGCCCGCTTGCGGACGTCCCCTCGAAGGAAGGCTCAGGCCTCGGGTTCATGGCAAACCACTTCGATGTTGTGCCCGTCCGGACCAATGACGAAAGCTGCGTAGTAGTTCTCGTGATAGCGCGGGCGCAGACCAGGCGCACCGTTGTCTTTGCCGCCCGCCTCCAGAGCTGCGCGATAGAAAGCCTCGACTTGCCGGCGATCCTCGGCCGTGAACGCCAGGTGAAGATGCGCGGGCTTCTCCTCGGTCTGGTACAGGCACATCGAGACATTACCCTTTGCGCTCAGCTCGACGCCGTACGTCGGCGGCCCCTCCGAGACAACAGCTACGCCGAGCGGTTCGAGCGCCTTGAGGAAGAACGCTTTGCTCACTGCGTAGTCGCTGACTCCGAATTTGACGTGGTCAAACATGAGTTCTCCTGAAGTGCATGGGCCTGCGCCCGCCTTGCCACAGCTTCGCGACCCACCTTTCAAGGAGACCGGCGCAGACCTGTTCCTGCAACGGCTGAATCATCGCCTTGCTGGGCCGCCTGCGTCCATCGTCAGGAGAGCACTTCGGTGGCAGTCTTCGCCCCGAGGACGTTATCGATCCAGCGGTCGAGGGTCGCGACGTCCGTGCATGCCTGGATGCGCGCGCTCTCGTTCTCGGTGAGCCCGATCCCTGCGCGCGCAAGCAGCCGCAACAGCGTGTCCCTCTTGCCCTCACGCATGCCCTTGAGCTCGCCCTCACGCATGCCGCGATCGATGAGCCTCTGCACGAACTGGGGAAAAGTCGCCTCGCCTTCGATCTGCCGTTCCATCACCAACGCCTCCAGAGCTTGCCGCATCGGCTCACGCAACCCGTTCCAGATGAGCTGAAAGTAGACCATGGCGTGCTCCTGGTCGAGCCGGCCGAGGGCAACGAGCGCCGCCTGGACCACGGTGAGCCCGTTCGGCCCGTTGCCGTGCGCCACCGCCGAGAGCACCGCGAGCTCGGTCTCCTTCTCCGCGTCGGCCGGGTCGGTGATCTCGGGGACGACGGCCGGACCGAGCACCAGCGGCGCGACGTTGCCGAGGCCCAGGCCGAGGTCGATGTTCTCCGCCGCCCAGGCCGCCACGCCCGCGTCCGGCGCGACCACGAGGACGACCGTGCCGCAGCGCTTCCTGGCGCGCACGACCGTGACGTACGTCGGCCACGAGAACTTCTTGTCCGGGTCCACGTCGCGCTGGACCTCGACGACGATCGCCAGCACGAGCATGCCAGTCGCGCCGCGGAGCTCGAGCACCAGGTCAGCGCGGAACTCCACCGGGATGAGCTGGTCGAGCGACGACTCGACCACGGCGACCGCGGCGTGCGGCGGCACCTCGACGTGGAGGAGCGTCGCGAGGAAGCGGGGCGCGAGCTCGGGGTGTTCGCGGAACATCTCGACGAGGGCGTTGTGCTCGAGCGTCGGCATGACGCTCGGCCTCGAGCACTCTTCATGCCGGCACGAAACGCCGGGAAAACGCGAGCAGAGCTCCAGATCAGGGGTGGCGGCGCCATGGCGGACGGAGACGGCCAGCGAGGCCGGCTGGGAGGCGCACTGGGCCCGCGCTGCCCCCGCGTGGCTGTCCGTAACACGGATACCAGCACACTGATGCCAGGCGACCACACCCACCCTGCCGCCGCCCATCGCTCCCCGCCCTCCGAACACCGCACCTCCCGCGCGCCCCGCGCGCCCCGCGCGCCCCCCGCGCCCCCGCGCCCCGCGCACGCGCCTTGCTCTGGCTCGGCCGCGCGCCGTCGACTCCCCGACAGCGTTCTGGGTTTGCTGTTGCTCGCGCTCGCCGAGCAGCCCGCCACCTTCGGAGGCCTCATGCATCGGAACCTCTCCCGCACGACAACCCACCTGGCCCTCGCGGCCTTGAGCGCGATCGCCGCCGGCGTCGCGGGCTGCTCCTCTCCCCCCGACGACGCCGCGAATCGGTTGCCGTCGGGCCCCGCGATCGACGGGCCCCCGCCGCCCATCAGCGGCGGCACGCTGCTGATCGCCCGCGACGGGCACACCGCCGTGGCGGCCGACCCCGATCGCGACGGCGTCTGGGTGGTCGACACCGACGGCGGCGAGCCCCGCGCGATCCCCCTCGCGCGCGGCGACGAGCCCGGGCGCGTCGTCGAGGACGGGGCCGGCCGCGTCCACGTCGCCCTGCGCCGCGCAGGCGAGATCGCGACGATCGATGTCGGGACGGCGAAGGTGCTCGACCGGCGCGCCGTCTGCCCCGCGCCGCGCGGCCTCGCCTACGACGCGTCGCTCGACGCGATCCATGTGGCCTGCGCCGGCGGCGAGCTCGTGACGCGCCCGGCCCAGGGCGGCGCCGCGCTCCGGAAGCTACGGCTCGACGCCGACCTGCGCGACGTGATCGTCGACGGCGATCGCCTGCTCGTCAGCCGGTTCAAATCCGCCGAGACCCTCGTCGTCGGCCCGGACGGAGAGGTGCTCTCGCGGCGGTCGCTCCCGTCGTTCACCATGAGCGCCGCCGTCGCCTCCGACTACCGCCCCTCGGTCGCCTGGCGCATGATCGCCCTCCCCGGCGGCGGCGCGGCGATGGTCCACCAGCGCGCGTTGACCTCGCCCGTCGTGCTCGCCCCCACGGGCTACTACGAGGCTGCCGGCTGCGATGGCGGCATCCTGCACGGCGCCGTCAGCGTCCTGCCCCCGGCCTCGGCCGCGCCAGGGAACGGAGCCAAGCGCCCGACGCCGGCCCTCTGGCGGATCGCGCTCCCGGTCGACATCGCGATCGCGCCGGACGGAAAGCGCGCCGCGGTCGTGGGCGCCGGCAGCTACACGACCGAGTTCATCGACCTCGACACCATCACGAGCGAGGACGCCGCGGGCACGTGCGGTTCCTACAGGCAGTGGGAGCACTCGAGCCAGCCGATCGCCGTCGCCTTCACGGCGCAGGGCCGTGCGGTCGTCCAGTTCCGCGAGTCGGCGAGGATCGAGGTGCTCGAGCTCGACACGCACGATCGCGTGGGCATCGACCTCCCCGGCGACAGCGTGAGGGACCCGGGACACACGCTGTTCCACGAGCCGCCGCTCAGCTCCCGCGGCATCGCGTGCGCCTCCTGCCATCCGGAAGCGCACGAGGACGGTCACACGTGGCGCTTCGACAAGCTCGGCCTCCGGCGCACCCAGACCGTCGCCGGCGGCGTGCTCAAGACAGCTCCCTTCCACTGGAGCGGCGACCAGAGCGACCTCACCCACCTCATGAAGGAGGTCTTCGTCTCGCGCATGGGCGGCTCATGGCCCGGAAATTATAATGTCGGGCGTCTCGAGCGCTTCCTCGACAGCGTGCCGGCGCTCCCCGCCTCGCCCCCCGACGACCTGGCCGCCGTCCGGCGAGGAGAGGCCCTGTTCCATGACCCGCAGGTAGGCTGCGCGACATGCCACGAAGGGCCGATGCTCACGAACAACCGCAACGAGGATGTCGGCTTCGGCGAGGCACTCCAGGTGCCCTCGCTGCTCGGCCTCTCCGCGCGAGCGCCGTTCATGCACGACGGCTGCGCCAAGACGCTCCGCGACCGGTTCGACCCGGCCTGCGGCGGCGACCGCCACGGCGACGTCTCCGCGCTCGCCCCGGCGCAGCTCGACGACCTCGTGGCGTACCTCGAGTCGCTCTGACGGCGCGGAAGACGCTCCGCCGCTCGCGGCCAGGGATCGCGCCGTGAGGGGGTATGCGTACGTTACTCGCTCACGGAATCGAGGCGCTTGTCACCTGGCCATCGCGGCCTTGAGCGCGATCGCCGCCGGCGAGGCGCGACGGAGCGGCCGAAATGCCCCGGCCGCGGCGCCGGCGCCTCAGCGGCGGGTATGGGCGAGCGCGTAGGCCATGCCGCTCTGCAGCGTGCCGAGCGTCAGCAGGCCGTCGAGCCCGGCGGCGTCGCGGACGAGCAGCTGGGCCGCCTCGGGCCGCACCCCGGTGAGGATCGCCTGGGCGCCGACCAGGCGCAGCGCGCTCGCGGCCCGGGCGAGGATCGCCGCCGGGGCGGCATCGAGCTGGCGCACGCCGGTGATGTCGAGGATCACCACCCGCGCGCGCGTGCGGACCGAGCCCTCGAGGGCCGTCGCCAGCACCTGCGACGCGCGGGCGTCGTCGAGCACCCCGATCAGCGGCATCACCACGATGCTCTCCGTGATCGGCAGCAGCGGCGCCGCCATGTCCGCCAGGCGCTCCTCCTGGACGCGCACGATCTCCGCCTGCGCCGCCGACCGCTCGCGCTCGGCCCGCTCGCGCTCGCCGATCTCGCGGCGCGTCTGCGCGTGGGCCTCGCGCAGCGCCGCGCCCTGGCGCACCAGGTCGGCGTTGACCACCTGGAGCTGCTCGAGCGCGGTCTGCAGCTCGTGCGTGCGCGCCTCGACCTGCTGCTCGAGCTGCTCGCGGGCCTGCTGCACGCTCGCGTACAGCCGGGCATTCTCGATCGCCACCGCCGCCTGCGCCGACAGCAACTGCAGCAGCTCGACGCGCTCGGGCGCGAAGGCGTCGCAGGTCGCGTTGTTCTCGACGTAGAGGATCGCCGACAGTCGGCCCTGGTGGAGCAGCGGCAGGCACAGCACCGAGCGCGGTCGCTGGCTGGCGACGTAGGGGTCGCGGGCGAAGCGGGGCTCGGCGCCGGCGTCGCCGAGCAGCACGCCCTCGCGGCTGCGGGCGACGAAGCGGACCACCGAGGTCGCCAGGGCGGCGTCGTCGCGCATCGGCTGGTCGAGGCCGACGCGGACCTCGTCGGGCGCGGTGCGCATCTCGGCGGCGATCGACAGGTCCTCGCCCTGCGGCACGAGCAGGAAGCCGCGCTGGGCGCCGGCGCGGAGCATGACGATCCGCATCAGGCGGTCGAGCAGCCGGTCGAGCACCAGCTCGCCGGCGAGCGCCTGGGCGGCGCGCATCAGGCCCTCGAGGTCGAGCGAGCTGCCGCCGAGCATGCGGTTGGCGGTCGTCGAGCGGCCCGTGCTGTGCCCGGCGCGGGCGAGCGCGGGCGGGGCGAGCAGGTCGGCGCGGGTGAGCAGCAGCTGGCTCGCCTTGGCTGCCGCGCCCCAGCGGGCGAAGCCGACGTGTGCGTCCTGCAGGTAGGCGCCGGCCAGCGCGCGACGGTTGCGGCGCAGGTGCAGCCGCGCCGCGCACTCGCTCGCCAGCGCCGCGTGGAGCACGAACCCGCGCGCCTGCGCCTCGGCGATCGCCTGCTCGTAGCCCGCGATCGCCTCGGCGTCGCGGCCGGCCAGGCGCGCCGCCTCGGCGTCGAGCAGGTGCTGGAGCGCCACGAACTGCGACGGGTTGCTCGTCGACCACGGCCGCAGGGCCGCGCGCTCGCGATCGAGCTGTTGCGCCAGCGCCTCGCGCTCCGCCTCGCCGGCCGCGTCCCAGCGGGCCGCGGCGACCAGGCCCGAATAGGCGTACTGCTCGGGCGAGTACATGTGCCCGGCCCCGGCGCCGCGCTCGTGCAGCTCGCGGGCGCGGACGGCGAGCTCGAGCCCGCGCTCGTGCTCGCCGTACAGGTAGGCGAGGCGCAGCTTGCTGACCGCGTAGAGCCACGGCACGAGCCCCCCGGGCGGCATGTTGGCGACGAACGCGTCCTCATCGAAGCCGTCACCGCCGAGGGCGCTCGTCGCCGACTCGCCCATCAAGTTGACGACCACGCGGCGCATGAACTCGACCACCGCCGTCGACGCGACGTCGCGGGTCTTCCGCAGGAGCGGCGTGACGTCGTCGATGCGGGCCTCGGCGCCGCGGATGTCGGCGTCGGCGATCAGCGCCAGCGCGGCCGATTGCAGGCAGTAGAACGACACGTACGCGAAGTTGCCGACCTCGAGCGCGACGCACCGCGCCGAATCGCGGTGCTCCTCGCCGGCCGAGTACGGCTGGCGGTAGAACACGACCGACGTGCCGAACAAGAAGTGCACCATGCAGCGGGTGCGCAGGTTGCCGGTGCGCTCGTTGAGCTTGACCCCGAGCTCGCCGAACTCGTAGGCCTTGCCGAGCTCGCCGGTGACGCCGGCGAGCAGGATGCTGTACACCGCGTAGCTGTAGTCCGACCCGTCGACGTTGCCGTGGCGCAGCGACAGGTTGACCATGTGGAGCACGATCAGGGGGAACAGCGCCGGCCTGCCGACGAACACCGGCCCCGACATCGACGCCAGGAGCCGCATCACGACCTCGACGTCCGGGTCGCGCGCCGGCGGGGCGTCGAGCAGGGCGCCGATCCGCCGCTCGCCGAGGTTCCCTTGGGCCGCCGCGAACGCGGCCGCGACGGCCTCCTGCAGCGCCGGGCCCTCATCGGGCAGGCCGATGCCGTACATCGCCAGCGCCGCGCGCCCGGACGCGACCACCGCCGCGAAGTCGCCCATCGCCGCGTGCAGCAGGACGCGGAGGTCGTAGACCTGCGCCCGCTCCTCGCGCGAGCGCGCCCGCGCGAGCGCCTCCTCGAACAGCGCGTCGGCCTCGGCGAACGCCCCGCACAGGTACGCGCACTCGGCCAGCTCGACGCGCAGCGCGAACCCGAGCTCGAACTCGTGCGCCCACGGGTCGGCGCCGAGGCACTCGCAGCCGGCCTGGAAGTACTGCCGCGCCGCGTGATAGGCCGTCGCCGCGCGCGCCCGCCGGCCCGCGCGTAGGTTGAGTCGCGAAAGCTCGAGCCGCTCGTCGCCGCCGATCCGCGGCAGCGCCAGGTCGAGGTGGCCGACGACCTCGAACAGCGCCTCGTCGGGCACGCCGGCCGGGTACGCGTCGCGCAGCAGCCGGCCGACGCGCAGGTGCGTCGCCTCCCGCACCTCGCTCGCCAGCAGCGAGTCGGCGGCCTGCTGCACGCGGTCGTGGAGGAAGCGGTGGAGATCGTCGCCCTCGCCGCCGGCGAGCGGAACCACCAGGCCCTCGCGGACCAGCTCGCCGAGCGCCGCGGTCGCGTCGTCGCCGTCGTCGCTGCCGACGGCCGCGAGCACGCGCCACGAGAAGCGATAGCCGACGCACGCGGCCCGCTGCAGCAGCCGCTGGGCCGCGGGGGTCAGGCGGCGGATCTTGCCGGTGACGAGGGTGACGACGTTGTCGGTTACGTCGCGCGCCTGCACCTGCGCGTCGTCCCACGCCCACCGGCACGCGGCGGGGTCCCAGCGCAGGAGGCCGTCCTCGGCGAGCAGCAGCAGGAACTGGCCGACGAAGAACGGGTTGCAGTGGGTCTTCTCGCCGACGATCCGCGCCAGCGCGGCGACCTGCGGCCGCTCCATCACCAGCGTGTCCGCCAGCAGCTCCTCGACGTCGGCGAGCGACAGCGGACCGAGCGGCACGTCGCCGACCTCGACCCCCGCCGCGCGCAGATCGGCGATCGCGGCCGGCAGCGGGTGCCCGGGGGCGACGTCGTCGTCGCGGTAGGTGCCGAGCACCAGCAGGTGCCTGCATTCGGCGTCGAGCAGCATCTCTTGCAAGAGGCGCAGCGACGCCGGGTCGACCCACTGCAGATCGTCGAACGCGAGCACGAGCGGGTGGTCGGCGGCGGCGAAGACCCGCAGCAGGGCGGTGAAGATCAGGTTGAAGCGGTTCTGCGACTCGGCCGGGCCGAGCCGCGGGACCTCGGGCTGCGGGCCGACGATGAGCTCGAGCTCGGGGATCAGATCGGTGAGGAGCTTGCCGCTGCTGCCGAGGGCGGACGCGAGGGCGCGCCGCCACGCCTCGAGGACCTCTGGCGCGGCCGTCAGCAGGGTGCGGCACAGCTCGCGCAGCGCCGCGGCGATCGGGGCGTACGGCGCGCCGCGGTCGTATTGATCGCACTTGGCGGCGACGAAGAACCCGCCGCCGCGGGAGACCGGCGCCGCCAGCGTCTGGACCAGCGCTGACTTGCCGGCGCCGCCGGGCCCGCGCACGAGCAGCAGCGTGCGCGCGCCGTCGGCGACGCCGGTGGAGGTCGCGAGCAGGACGTCGATCTCCTGCTGCCGTCCGTACAGGCGCGGCGGGATCCGCGGAGTCGACGGCCGGTCGGCGCTGCCGAGCGCGAACGGCTCGATCGTCCCCGTCGCTGCCCACGCGGCCGCGCAGCGCTGCAGGTCGGCCCGCAGCCCCGCCGCGCTCTGGTAGCGATCCTCGGCCGCCTTGGCGAGCAGCTTCATGATGATGTCCGACAGCACCGGCGGCACCTTCGGCATCAGCACCGCGGGGGCGACCGGCACGCGCGCGAGCTGGCTGTGGACCAGCGCCATCGCGTCGCCGGCGTCGAACGGCAGCACCCCGGTCACCAGCTCGTAGAGCGTCACGCCGAGCGAGTACAGGTCCGAGCGCGCGTCGACCGGCCGGTTCATCCGCCCGGTCTGCTCGGGCGACATGTACGCCAGAGTGCCCGCCATCCCCGCGCCCGCATCGACGCGCGGCGCGCCGTCCTCGCCGCCGGCGATCGCCAGGCTGAAGTCGATCAGCTTCACCTGCCCGGTCGCCGGGTTGTAGACGATGTTGTGCGGCTTGACGTCGCGGTGCAGCAGCGGATAGCGGTGCAGCAGGTCGAGCGTGCCCGCCACCTCGACGCCGATCGCCAGCACCGCCGCGAGGTCGAGGGCGCCGGCGTGGAACAGCACGTCGAGCGAGCGGCCGTCGCCGTCCTCGAGCACCAGCGCGAGCTCGTCGCCGATCGTCTCGAGCGCGTGCGCCTTGATCACCCCCGGCAGGTCGAGCGATCGCAGCACCGCGAACTCCCGCCGCAGCGCGCCGTGGATCGCCGGCGCGAGCGGCCCGCCCTTGCCGATCTTGACGACCACGCGGGCGCCGTCGCGGGCGCGGACGGCCCGATGGATCACCACGCCCGCGCTCTCGTGCAGCTTCGCGGTGAACGTGTACGCGCCCTGTTCTGCCATGCTTTTGTGCCTCGTGACCCGTCGATCGTCGCGCCCAGCCGCCGCGCGAATCATCGATCGCGCCACCGCTTCCGAGCCTACGTGACGCGGCGTGACCGGGTAAAGCATCGGCGTCAGCGCATCGCCGCCTCGCCGGCCACCTCGTCGACCGCCGCGGCGAGGCCGGCTTCCGCCACGCACGTGGCGCTTCGACGAGCTCGGCCTCCGGCGCACCCAGACCGTCGCCGGCGGCGTGCTCAAGACAGCTCCCTTCCACTGGAGCGGCGACCAGAGCGACCTCACCCACCTCATGAAGGAGGTCTTCGCCTCACGGCCACGGATCGCGCCGTGAGGGGGCCGTGAGGGGATACGCGTACGTTACTCGCGCGCCACGCGCATCCGCAGCACGTAGGTGTACGGCGGGATCCCGCGCTCGGCCCAGAACGCACGGCACAGCTGGAGGCGATCGAGCCCGTGAAGGCGAACGATCCGGTCCCCCCGCGCCGGGCCCACGCTCAATCGGCGCACATGAGCTGATCGATGATCTTGAAGGTATCGATGATCGTGGCGTACGAGGCCTCGGGGTCGTCGGTCGACGTCGACAGCGACATCACGACGACGCGAGAGCCGTCGTCGCTCGCGGCGTTCCGGGTCGAGTACCCGAGCGTGCCTCCGGCGTGGCTCCAGTACCCTCCACCGCAGCTGGTCGGGATCCACATGATGCCGAGGCCATACTCGGTGCCGGGCGCGATCGGGTCGAAGGCAGGCGCCGGGACCGTCTCGTGGAGCTCCGCCATCTGCTCCGGATCGAGCAGCGATCCTTCGGCCAGCGCCCGCCAGAACGTCGCGAGGTCCGCGGTGGTCGTGACGAGGGAGCCGGCGGCGCCGGCCATGGTATGGTTCGCGATCGTGACGTCGACGAGCGGCCCGTCGACCTCGTACTGCTGGTAGGCCACGGCGTGCGGGGCAGGCAGCTCAGGCTCATCGCCGGGATCGAACGTGTGGTCGAGGCCGAGCGGATCGAGGATGCGCGCCTCGACCTCCTCGCCCCAGTGGTTTCCGGTGGCACGCTCGATGATCATGCCGGCGAGCACGTAGTTCGTGTTGGAGTAGTCCCACTCCGTCCCCGGATCGAAGCCCGGCTCGTGTGCCATGGCGAGCGCCACGAGCTCTTCCGCGTCCATGTGGTCGAGCCGATGCTTCATGTACTCGTCGGCGGAGCGCAGCACGGCCAGGGCCGACTGCGGATCCGGGCCGTCCGGCTCGGCCGGACCGATGTAGTTGTAGATACCGCTCGTGTGCTGAAGCAGCTGGCGGATCGTGATCATCGAGCCGTCATTGCCGTTGCCCGACACGACGCCGGGCAGCCACTGCTCGACCGTGTCGTCCAGCGACAGCGCTCCCTCACCGGCGAGCTGCAGCACGACGACGGCGACGAACGTCTTGGTGTTGCTGCCCATCCGGAAGTAGCTGTCGAAGTCGACCGGCGTCTCGCTGCGGAGCTGCGCCACGCCGCTGCGGGCGCGGATCCGTCGGTCGCCTTCGAGCATCTCCGCATGCACGGCGACAATGCCGCTCGCTTGAACCCTGTCCACCCCCTCCTGGAGCAGCTCGTCGTACGTCGCGTCGCCCTCCTCGGAAGAGCTGCTCGGGCAGCCCGCGACGAGAGATGCCATGCAGAAGATCGGAATCGAGAGCTTGTTGAGTGTCATGCCCGTGCGTTCCCTCTCGACCTGATTCCATTCAACGGTTTTTACGATCTCGTCAATGGCAGACGCGCGCGGCGCCGCCTCGCCCGGACGAGCGGGCGCGACGCGATCCCGCGCGGCCACGGAAGAGGCCAGCGAGGCGCCGCTCGCCGCCCGGATCCGGGCAGCTCACGGACTTGATGCCGGCACCGGGAGCGATCCTTCAGGTTATTTGTCATCGCGTCCGCGACCCGCTCGCCCTGCCGCCGGGTAGCGGCTTTCGGCCACGTCTCGGATGCACCGAGCGGCGACGGACACCACTGTCACCCCGGGGACGCACGAGCTCAGGTCCCCTGTACACACCTGCCATCACGGAAATCGAGACCGGCGTTGAACAGAACCAGGCCGAGGGGGAACACACAGCACGGCGCTCGACACCCGCACACGCGTCGACGCCGCCGGCGCCGTGGTCACGCCACCGCAGGCCTCGCGCCGTTCAGCCTTTGATCGTTACGGTGATTGCGAGGTGAACGACGATGATCACACAGACTGTCCTTCGGGTGAGGCTCCTCCCCGTGGTGCTCGGGCTCACGGCGTTCGCTGCGGGCTGCTCCGGCGGCGATGACCAGGCCAGCCCTGGCGCGGACGGCGATGGAGCCTCGGGCGGCAGCTCGGCGGTCGAATGGGGAAGCTGCCCGGACGACTTCATCTCCGAGTGCGCCACGGTCGCCCTGCCGCTCGATCCATCGAAGCCTGGCGGCGAGACGCTGCCCGTCTTCGTGTCGCGCCACCTGGCCCCGGGCGGCGCGGCGAAGGCGCAGGTCTGGCTCCTGCAAGGCGGCCCCGGCGACTCCGGCAACATGTTCACGGGCTTCATCGAGCAGCTATGGGAGCGCGTGATGCCCGACGTGGACTGGTACGTGCTCGAGCACCGCGGCGTCGGGCTGTCGAGCCGCCTCGAATGCCCGGTCCAGGAGGACCCGAGCTCGGAGGACGGCGCGGAGATCAGCGCGAGCGAGTGGCCCGCCTGCATCCAGGCGTTGAAGGCGCAGTGGGGCGACGATCTCGCGCACTTCACGACGTCCGCCGACGCCGACGATCTCGCGCGCCTCATCGAACGGACGCGCGAGCCCGGCAAGAAGGTGATCCTTTACGGTGCCTCGTACGGGACGGCGCGCGCGATGCGTTTCTTGCAGAAGTACCCCGAGGCGGTCGACGCCGTGATCCTCGACTCGATCGTATCGCCGGGCGCGCAGTACCTGTCCTTGTACGACACGCAGTTCGATCCCGTGATAAAGGACATGTCCGCGATCTGCGCCGCCGATCCGGTCTGCGGGGCGAAGCTCGGGCCCGATCCCTGGGCGAAGCTCGACGCGCTCTTCGGCAAGCTCACGAAGGGGCACTGCTCGGAGCTCGGCGCCGACGTCGCGCTGTTCGCGTCGATCGCCCCGGCCTTCGCGCAGCAACGCAACCTGCGGACGCACCTCTTCCCCCTCGCTTACCGCATCGACCGCTGCGAGGCGGGCGACGTGCAGGTGGTCGGCCAGTACATGCAGGCGCTGCGCGGCTCGTCCTCGCAGGCCGACGGCGGCGAGCCGCGGGGCTCGGTCGTCCTGCAGACGCACGTGGCCCTCTCCGAGCTCTGGGAGGAGCCGGCCCCGACCTCGGCCGAGCTCCAGGCGCGCTGCGATGCGCAGCACTTCTGCCCGGGGGCATCGCTGGAGATAGGCCAGCTCTACGATGCCTGGCCGCGGTATCCGCACGACCAGCTCTGGAGCGAATGGCCGCGCTCCTCCGTGCCCATCCTGGCGATGAACGGGCTGCTCGACCCGCAGACGCCCATCGGCCGGGCAAAGCTGGCGGCCGACAGGCTGACCGCGCCCCACCAGACGTTCGTGGCGGTGCCCTGGAGCCCGCACGTGGTCACGTTCGAGTCCCCCGTGAAGACCGCCGACGCGGCGCCCTGCGGCACGCAGATGATGGCGAACTTCATCGCGGATCCCGAGGCCCCTGTCGATACGACGTGCCTCGACGACCTCGTGCCCGTCACGTGGGACGAGGATCCGGCGGTCGTCGAGATGCTCTTCGGCACGGACATGTGGGAGAACACGGCTTCGCCTGCCCCCGCGCCGAGGAACGTGGCGCCGGTCGACTGGGCGGCCGTCGCGCGCCTCGTGCGTGAAAGGAGCCTCCGCGTCGCGCGCTGACCCGTACATCCCCTGGATCGGCCAGGTCGCTGATCCGGTACGCGAATCCATCGGACCATTGGCGTCGAGACGCGCTCGGCGTCGACAGGGGCCATGCGTACAGCCTCCCACGACCTGCCGCGCGCCTGGCCGGCGGCCACACGTCATCGTGAGGTCGAACGGTCGTCCACCATCCACCGTGGGGCCCCGGCGCGTCGAGCAGAGCACCTGCGACACTTCCCCACGGAGCGTGAGGGGCCGAGATCGGACGGCCGCACTGCACATCTCGACGGCCGATTGACGCGGGGGGGAACCATGCCGACCATGCAGGGATGCCCTTGCCTCATCGATGTTTCGCGCTCGTCGCCCTGCCCGCCGCGACTGCCGTGCTGAGCGCTGGGTGCAGCTTCCCCGACGCCGTCTTCACCGACCGGACGGGCTCGGGTGGTGGTGATGGCGCGGGCGGCGCCACGTCGTCAGACGCGGCGGGCGGCGGGGGCGCGGCGGCCTCCGGCGGCGGCGGGAGCGGCGGGGCGAGCTCGACGTCGGGCGGCGGCGCGAGCAGCGAGGCGACCTCGGGCTCGGGCGGGAGCGGCGGCGGGATCGTCGACTGCGACGCGGACGGGGACGGCTATCCGTCGATCGCGTGCGACGGCGGCACCGACTGCGACGACGACCATGCGCAGGTCCACCCCGACCAGCCCAACACGTTCTATGACACGCCCATCCGCCCCGGAGGCGGCTTCGATTATGACTGCAGCGGTCATGAGGACCCGCAGATCCCCGCGGTCCGCTGCGAGACCGGCGGGCCGTGCCAGGACGCATCCAACGTGTACCTGGTGGAGGTTGCGTGCGGTGAGCCAGGCCCGGTCGGAAGCTGCAACCTCCTCTGCCAGCAACGCATCACGTACAGCGGGCTCAAGCGGGCCTGTCATTGAGGGAGGGTCGTCATGATCGCTCGCTTGCTTTCGCCATCGCTCGCCGCGCTCGCCCTCGCGTGCGCCTCCCCGGACCCCGCGCCAGCGGCCGCGCCCGGGGGGCCCGCCGCGCCTGCGCCGCCTCCGGGGAGCGCTCCTCTCACGTCGGGTGGTACCCCGGGCTTCGACCACGACGTCTCCGGCGTCGTGGGGGCGCCCCCGCCGGCGTGGGACGTGGGGCCCTGGTACAACTCACCGCCGCTCACGCCGGGGGATCTGCGCGGCAAGGTCGTCCTGGTCCGCTGGTTCATGTCGCCGAACTGCCCGTTTTGCAGCGCCACCGCGCCGGCGCTCAAGGCGCTGGACGAGCGCTATCGGGAGCGAGGGCTCGTCGTGGTCGGGATGTATCACCACAAGGACCCCGAGCCCCTCGATCCCGAGGCGGTCAAAGGCTACCTGAAGCACTTCGGGTACGGCTTCCCTGTCGCGATCGATCCGGACTGGCGCACGCTCAAGCGCTGGTGGATGGATGGCCATCCGAAGCGGCAATACACGAGCGTCAGCTTCCTCGTCGATCGCGCGGGCCTCGTGCGGCACGTGCACCTCGGGGGCACGCTCGAGCCAGGTACCCCCGAGTTCGCCGTCGTCGAGGAGCGCGTCCGCGCCTTGCTCGACGAGCCCGCGGGCTGACACCACATCCTCCTGGAGGGCCGGCATGCCGACGCTCACCGCCCCGGGCCGGCCCTCCCGCGCCATGACCGCGCTCGGCGGCGTCGGACAGGGCGCACCGCGGCTCAGGCCCGGTGCAGCCCATCGCCATGATCTGGCGCGACGAGGCGGCCGGCCCCCGGCGAGGCGTGGAGACGGAGTCGCAGCCCGGACCGCAGCAGCAGCGCCGGGGCGAGCACAAGGCAGAAGGCCGCGGCGCTGCCGTGGACCCCGAGGAACAGGGCTGGGGATGCGCCGTGGCTCCACGTGGTCAGCGCGTCGACGACGGGCGCCGCGGTGCAGGCGAGCACGAAGACGCCCGCCGCGCGCCGCTGCCGGGTCGCGACGAGGCCGAAGAGGGCCAGCGCGATGCCGAGATCTCGCCCGGACTTGATGCGCAGCCAGGGGACGGCATCGGCGCTGGAGATGGGCAGGCCGAAGCCCTGCGCCGCGCCCAGCGGGTCCATCGCGCCGTGGATGCTGAGGAAGAGCATGAAGGATCCCAGCAGCAGCGTCAGAAGGGCCGTGGGAGAGGTGAACTTCCAGGGCAAGTCGTCTCGGTGCGATTCCATGGTGCCTCCGTGCGCGATCGACCGCGCTTCACGACGAGGATCATGGTGACGGCCGCCGCCGAGGACCATTCGCGGGCGGCTCAATGCTTTGCCCGAGACGCTCACCGTCCGGGGTCGGCGGATGGATCGCTGCTATCCTGTGGGCGTGGACGTCTCCGGCGCATCCGATCTCCTCGGGCAGATCCTCGAACGGACCGGGCTGCGCGGGCAGCTCTACTGCCGCACGGTGGCTCGCGCCCCCTGGGGCCTCCGCTTCCCGACGACGGCGGTGGCGATCCTGCACCTCGTCACGTCGGGCACCTGTCACCTGGTGCACGGGCGCGAGGTGCTCGCCCTGGGGCCCGGCGATGTCGTGCTGCTGCCTCGCGGGGATGGGCACGCGATGGCGGACTCGCCGCGCAGCCCGAAGGTGCCGCTCGATCGATGGCTTGCGGAGCGCGGTGACGGGCCCGTGCGCGAGCTGGGCGGCAGGGGCGCCGAGACGCGGGTGCTCTGTGGAGGCTTCGCGTTCGACGAGCCCGGCGCTCACCCGGTGCTGCGTCTGCTGCCAGCGCGCGTGCACCTCCCTGGGGCCTCCGAGGCCGCGCGCGCCCTGTCGCCCACGGTGTCCCTGCTGGAGCGGGAGTACGAGCGCGGCGAGCGGGGGGCCTCCGTGGTCGTCTCGCGGCTGCTCGACGTCCTGCTGGTGCAGGTGCTCCGCGCCTGGGCGGACGCGCAACCCCCGGGTGGGGCGGGGTGGCTGGGCGCGCTCGGAGACAGGACGCTTGCCAGCGCGCTCGCGTGGATGCACGCCGAGCCCGAGCGGGACTGGAGCGTGAGCGAGCTGGCGCGCCGCTCTGGGACGTCGCGGGCGACGCTCGCGCGTCGGTTCGCCGCCGAGGTGGGCATGGCGCCGCACGCGTACCTCACACGCCTGCGGATGCAGGAGGCGGCCGTGCGGCTCCGCGAGAGCGACGACGGGCTCGCGTCGATCGCGGCGCGCGTCGGGTACGACTCCGAGTTCGCCTTCAATCGGGCGTTCCGCCGGGCCATGGGTGTGCCTCCCGGGCAGTACCGGCGACAGGCCCGCTCCTGAGGGCCGCTCCGGCGCGCCGTGTCGCGCTGTCGCAGGGCTGGCCAGTCAAGCCGACTCTGGGCCTCTTTCTGCACGGAGACGTCACGAGCGACGCCGCGCGGTCGGCGACCATTCGAGCCGGAGCTCCGGATACGTATGCCCAGAGGGGTCGCGCTCCAGCTGCGCGGCTTTGCTGAACTCGACATCTCGCGCGCCATCGACGTAGAGCAGCCGAGACACAACTCCTTGTTTGGATTGCGTGTCGATCGCGATCAGAAGCTCACGATCATGAACAACATCTACGGTGCGCGAGGCACCGTCGGCGCCCAGCCAGATCGCTGGCGTGGAGCTCGCCCGCGCCCGCGCAACGTCCCGCCGATCGTCAGCCGGCGAAGACCGTCTGATTCATCGCCCTGTCGGGCCGCATCCGTCCATGGTCAGGAGAGCACTTCGGTGGCCGTCTTCGCCCCGAGGACGTTCTCGATCCAGCGGTCGAGGGTCGCGACGTCCGTGCATGCCTGGATGCGCGCGCTCTCGTCCTCGGTGAGCCCGATCCCCGCACGCGCGAGCAGCCGCAGCAGCGTGTCCCTCTTGCCCTCGAGCCTGCCCTCACGCATACCCTCGAGCTTGCCGCGATCGACGAGCTTCTGCACGAACGGGGGAAACGTCGCCTCGCCTTCGATCTGCCGTTCCATGACCATGGCCTCCAGAGCCTGCCTCATCGGCTCACGCAACCCGTTCCAGATGAGCTGAAAATAGACCATCGCGTGCGCCTGGTCGAGCCGGCCGAGGCCGGCGAGCGCCGCCTGCACCACGGTCAGCCCGCTCGGCCCGTTGCCGTGCGCCACCGCCGATAGGACCGCGAGCTCGGTCTCCTTCTCCGCGTCGGCCGGGTCGGTGATCTCGGGAACGACCGCCGGACCGAGCACCAGCGGCTCGACATTGCCGCGGCCCAGGCCGAGGTCGATGGTCTCCGCGGCCCAGGCAGCCACGCCGGCGTCCGGCGCGACCACCAGGACGACCGTGCCGCAACGCTTCCTGGCGCGCACGACCGTGACGTACGTCGGCCACGAGTACTTCTTGTCCGGGTCCACGTCGCGCTGCACCTCGAGGACGATCGCCAGCACCAGCGCGTCGCTCTCGTCTCGAAGCTCGAGCACCAGATCGGCGCGGAACTCCACCGGGATGAGCTGGTCGAGCGACGACTCGACAACCGCTACCGCCGCGTGCGGCGGCACCTCCACGTGCAAGAGCGTCGCGAGCAAGCGGGGCGCGAGCTCCGGGTGCTCGCGGAACATCTCGACGAGGGCGTTGTGCTCGAGCGTCGGCATGACGCTCGGCCTCGAGCACGCCCCATGCCGGCACGAAACGCCGAGAAAATGCGAGCAGATCGCCAGATCAGGGGTGGCGGCGCCATGGCGGACGCAGGCGGTCAGCGACGCCGACCGCCACGGCGACGTCTCCGCGCTCGCCCCCGCGCAGCTCGACGACCATGGTGGAGTTGGAATCCGTTCTGTGCGTGCTCGACGACATCGACGAAAGGGAGCTCACGACCGTGAGGTGGCCCGATCCGAGGAGCCGGACGCTAGCTTCACGAAGGCGCGTACAGCGCCGGCGGTCTCGTCAGCGCGGCCGATCAGGAGCAGCTCGGCGAAGACGCTCTTCGGCGCGACGAACGGACGATAGACGATGCGGGGAACCTTCAGCTGAATCAGCGGTCTTGGAGCCAGCGCTACGCCCAGGCCTGCGCCGGCCAACGACAGCATGCTCAAGGTGGTGTCGGCGCGGTGGACCCGGCGCGGCTCGCTTCCTATCACGAGGATCAACCTCTTCAGCGCGTCGCCACCGGCCTCTTCCGATGGGAACATGATGAGCGGCTCTCCGGCGAGCATCTTCGGCGTCACGCGCCTGTGCGCCGCGAGCGTGTGCTCCTCTGCCATCGCGACAACCAGCGGCCACGCGCCGATCGGTTGGACGCTCAACCGCGGATCCCCCTTGAGAGCGAGCGTCGGGCAGTAGCCGACGTCAACCTCGCCGGTCAACACGGCCTCCACCTGCCTCGAAGGTGGCATCTCGCGCAGCTCGATCTCCGCGGCAGGATGGGCTTTGCGGAACGCTCGCAGGTGGTCCGTCATCTTGCCCGTGAGGATCGCGTTGCCCGCGTAACCGATGCGAACCTTGCCGACGTCGCCGCGCAGCGATTGCTGGACGATCGCCTTGGCCCGCTCCGCCTGCGCGACCGCCCGCTGCGCCTCGACGACCAGCAATGTGCCGGCTTCCGTCAGCTCCACGCGCCGGCTCGTCCGCACGAACAGCGCGCCGCCGATCTCGTCTTCGAGCGCCCGGATCTGCATGCTCAGCGCCGGCTGAACGATGTGCAGTCGCCGCGCGGCGCGGCCAAAATGGCGCTCTTCGGCGACGGCCAGGAAATAGCGAAGGTGTCGTAGGTCCACGACACTCGACCGTACCATGGATCAATCAGAAGATCCAATCGATCGATTGGATCAATATATTATCATTCTGGCGAATGGACGGCCATGGTCTTCGTGGTTCACCGCGGAGAGCCCATGGACAATCATGTGCGGGAGGAGAAGCTCGGGCTCGCGCCCATGCCGGCCGCATCGAAGATGCCTGGCGCAGCAATTCATCGATACTGTCCCAGCCAGCGCCGCGACCACGCTCCACCGTCACCATGAATCTCAACCCGAGTTGGCCGCGCCAACGAGGGAAGCGGGCTATTTTCAACCAACGAGAGCAAGGAGCCTGTCACCATGAACCGAAGCACCCTGGGGAGAGTCGTTCTCACGTTCGCTCTGGTGAGCAGCGCCATCGTCGCCGTCGGCGTGGACTGGAATGAAACCCACCTCTTCAACCCTGCATGGCATGAGCATGCGCGCTTTCATGGCGCCCTCATGCTGCTCATGCTGTGTGGCGTGACGGTCGTCGGATTATGGATGGTGTGGCGGCGGTCCATGGAGCCGCAGGTCGGGTTCAACGTGGCGGCCTGGATCGTCGTCATCGTCTGGACGCCCTTCTTCTACATCACGTGGCTCATTCCGGGGACCAGCCTGCTCGCGGGCCCCGACGTGCCGCTCCCGGTCGTCGCGGGCGTCCCGCTCTACCCGAACGTGCTCATCGCAGGTACCGAGCTCTTGCTCGCGGCGCTCGCCTACAGGCTCTTCCACAGCGATCCTGCATCGACGGCAGCGCGCGTGGCGAACGCCTGACGAGGAGAGGCGCTTCATGAGATCCACGATCCAAAAGGCGATGGGATGGGCTTCATGTCCCGGCGCGCGCGCCCTGCTCGTCGCCACGCTCATCTCGTGGCCCTCCGTGAGCTGGGCGCACCCGGGCGGCGCCGACGCGGGATTTCTGAAGGGCCTCTTCCATCCGGTGTTCGGCGCGGACCACCTGCTCGCGATGGTGAGCGTCGGTGTCGTCAGCTCGCAGCTCGGCGGAAAGCACCTCCTCCGGATCCCCGCCACGTTCGTCGCCGCGATGCTGGTCGGCGGCCTCCTGGGAATGGCGCGATGGCCCATGCCCCTGGGCGAGCTTTGCATCGCGGCGTCGGTCGCGGCGCTCGGCCTCGGCATCGTCACCACGACCCGTGGCTCCTCACCGTTCCTGCTCTCCGGATGCGTGGCGATGTTCGGTGTCTTTCACGGACATGCCCACGGCCTGGAGATGCCTCATGCGGTCAGCCCGGCGCTGTATGCCATCGGCTTTCTGCTGAGCACGACCGTGCTTCATCTCTGCGGTCTCGTCCTCGGCGAGCTCGCCGCCGGTCGAGAGTCCCTTTCACGGGGGCTGCGCTATGCCGGAGCCGCCGTGATGGGGACGGGAATGGTCCTTCTGGTGCGCGGGGCCGGCATCTGACCTTGCGGGTAAGCGCTGCCACGATTGCGGTCGGCCCGACGGCCAATGCTCCAGGCGCATGAGCGGCCTTGGCCGGGGGGGCAGCGCTGTCCTGCGCGGAAAGCCCCCACCGGGGCCGCCTCGGCGAAGGGGGCGAAGCGCACCCGCTGCGCGTCAGGGACACTATCGGCCTCGGCGCGCGCGGTGTCTGGACACCCGGGGACGCTGGACGATAATCGGCGCCGGATGATCGTCGGCGACCTGTTCGCGCAGCGGTACCTCATCGAGCGCGTCGCGGCGCAGGGCGGGATGGGGCGGGTTTACCGCGCCCTCGACAGGCACACTGGCAGACCGGTCGCGGTGAAGGTGCTCGACCCCGAGCAGGTCGACGCTCCGCGCTTCCGGCGCGAGGCCACGCTCCTGGCCGAGCTGCTCGACGCGCGCATCGTCCGTTACGTCGACCACGGCGAGACGACCGCCGGGGAGCCGTATTTGGCGATGGAATGGCTCGACGGCGAGGATCTCGCTTCCCGGCTCAGGCGCGGGCGAGCGCTCGGCGTGGCCGAGAGCGTGCACCTCGCACGCCGTGCCGCCGAGGCGCTGGACGTCGCGCACGCCCGCGGCGTCGTGCACAGGGATGTCAAACCGGGCAACCTCTTCCTGGTCGGCGGCCGCCCCGAGGAAGTGAAGGTCATCGACTTCGGCATCGCGCTCGTCACCACGGACCCGCAGCGGGTGACGCGCACCGGCGCCTCGCTGGGCACGCTCGGGTACATGGCCCCGGAACAAGTGCGCGGCGAGCGCGCCCTCTCCCCGCGGGTCGACGTCTTCGCGCTCGGCTGCGTCCTCTTCGAGTGCCTCGCCGGGCGCCCGCCGTTCCCGGGCGATCTCGGCCTCTCGATCCTGGCGCGCATCCTGGTCGAGCAAGCGCCCCGCGTCGCGGCCATCGCCCCGGGGATCCCGCCGGCGCTCGACGATCTCGTGGCCCGCATGCTCGCCAAGGACGCCGCCGAGCGCCCGCGCGACGGGCGGGAGGTGGCCGAGGCGCTCGCCGCGCTGGCCGACATCGAGGACGCTCCTGCCCGGGCGTCGCCGGGCCCAGCCCTCACCCACGGCGAGCAGCGGGTGGTCTGCGTGCTCCTCGTCGAGCCGCGCATGGCGGCCACTGTCGACATCGACGCGCCGACGGTCCCCATGCAGAACGAGCACCAGGAGGCCGCGCCCCTCGGGGCCCTGGCTGAAGCGCACGGGGCGCGGCTCCACCCGGTCGCCGGCGGCGCGCTGGTGAGCACCCTCGCGGGGAGCGGCGCGGCCACCGATCAAGCCGCCCGCGCCGCCCGCTTCGCCCTCTCGCTGCGGGCGGCGTTGCCGCGGTCGCGCATCGCCCTGTGCACTGGCCAGTGCGCTGTCGGCGACCGGGCCCCGACCGGAGAGGCCATCGACCGGGCAGCGCACCTGCTCGCCCGCGCCCGGCCGGCGGAGGCCGACGCGCTCCTCCCGGTGCTCCTCGACGACCCCACGGCGGCGCTCCTCGCCCACCGCTTCGACGCCCGCGCAGGTCCGCTCGGGATCGAGCTCCACGACGAGCGCGCGCCCGCCGACGCCGCGCGCACGGTGCTCGGCCGGGCGACGCCCTTCGTCGGCCGCGAGCGGGAGCTCGCGATGCTCGAGGCCCTCGTCGACGAGGCGCGCTCCGAGGGAGCGGTGCGCGCCGTGCTCGTGACGGCCCCCCCTGGCGTGGGCAAGTCGCGCCTCTGCCGCGAGCTCGCGCGGCGGCTCCGTACGCGCGGCGGGCCGCACGAGATCTGGCTCGGGCGCGGCGAGCCCATGCGCTCCGGCGCGCCTTTCGGGATGATCGCCGACGCCCTCCGGAGCGGCGCGGAGATCTCGCGCGAGGCGCCGCTCGAGGAGCGCCGGCGAAGGCTCTTCGCCCGCGTGGCCCGGAGGGTCGCGCCCGGCGACGCGCGCCGCGTGGCGGAGTTCCTCGGCGAGGTAGCGGGCGTGCCCTTCCCGCCGAGCGTCGAGCTCGTCGCGGCGCGCAGCGACCCGCAGCTCATGAACGATCAGGTGGCGCGCGCTTTCCGGGATCTGCTCGCGGCCGAGACCGAAGCGGCGACCACGCTGCTCGTCCTGGAGGACCTGCACTGGGGCGACCTGCCGAGCGTGACGCTCGTCGACGCCATGCTCCGCAGCCTCTCCGAGCGCCCGCTCGTCGTCCTCGCGCTCGCCCGGCCCGAGATCGCCGAGCGGTTCCCGCGCCTGTGGTCCGAGCGGGCCCTCGTGGAGGTGCGCCTCGGGGAGCTTTCGCGGCGGGCCGGCGAGCGGCTGGTGCGCGCGGTGGCCGGCGGCGGGATCGCGGACGACGCCGTGGCGCGCATCGTGGCGCGGGCAGCGGGCAACGTGCTCTACCTGGAGGAGCTCCTCCGGGCCGAGGTGAGCGACCGGGGCGACGCCTTGCCGGAGACGGTACTCGCCATGGTGCAAGCTCGGCTCTCGGCCTTCGGCGACGAGGCCCGCCGCGTCCTGCGCGCCGCGAGCGTCTTCGGCCTCGAGTTCCGGATCACGGCGGTGGCAGCGCTGCTCCGCGCGCCCGTCGACGACGTCGCCTGCTCTCTCGACGAGCTCTGCGAGCGCGAGGTCGTCATCCGCCTGGGCGATGGCCGGAGCGAAGCGCGCTTCGCCTTCGGCCACGCGCTCTTCCGCGAGGCTGCCTATGCTTCGCTCACGCCCGCGGATCGGGCGCTCGGCCACCGCCTGGCAGCTGCGTGGCTGCTCTCGGCCGGCGAGCACGACGCCCTCGGCCTGGCGGAGCACTACGAGCGCGGCGAGCTCCTCGCCGAAGCTGCGCGCAGCTATCGCCTCGCGGCCGAGCAGGCGCTCCGCGCGGGCGACCTCGCCACCGCCCTGGCGCGCGCCGAGCGGGGCGCCGCGTGCGGCGCTGCCGGCGAGGACCTCGGGGCGCTGCGCTGCGTGCAGGCCGAGGTCCACGAGGCGCGGTGCGAGCGCGCCGCGGCCGGGGTGCGCGCGCTCGAGGCTGTCGAGCTCCTCGCGGAGGGGACGGCGGCCTGGCTGCATGCTGCCGCGTTGCTCATCGACGCCTGGAGCCATGCTGGCCGCATTGACGATGTCATCGCCTGGCTCGATCGGCTCGGAGGCCACGCGCCCGTGGACCGTGAGGCCGCCGAGGCGCTGGCGCGCGCGCTCGTCCGCGGCGCCGCGACGATGATCCTCGCGGGCCGCCTGGACGTGGCCGACGCGGCGCTCGAGCAAGCGCGCGTGCGCGTCGCGCCGCTCGCCGGCGTCGCGCCGCTGCTCGCAGCGCACCTCGAGCACGCGCGCGGCATGCGGAGCATGTACCACGGCGACCTCGCCGACGCCTACGAGGCCTTCTCCGCTGCGGCCGGGCACCACGAGACGATCAGCGACTGGCGCAGAGCCCTCAGGGAGCGCTCGAACGCGGCGCTCGCGCTGATGGAGCTCGGCGAGGACGTCGAGGCCGAGGCGCTGCTCCGCGGCGCGCTCTCGCTCGCGGATCGGATGGGGATCGAGCTGGTCGGGGACTACGTGCCGGCCTACTTGCGCCAGAATCTGGGCCGCGTCCTCCGCCAGCGCGGCGATCTCGCGGAGGCCCGGGCGCTCGCCGAGCGCGCGCTGGCCGAGTTCGGGGGCCGGGGCGCGCCTGCGCGCGAGGGGGGCATCCGGCAGTCGCTCGCCGAGACCCTGGCTGCTGCCGGCGATCTCGAGCGCGCCCTCGGCGAGCTGAGCGCGGCCCTCGACTTGCTTCGCGACTTCCAGCCGCTGCGGATGGAGGTCCTCGGCGCCCAGGCCGACGTGCTGCTGCGCGCCGGGCGTGTGGCCGAGGCCCTCGCCGCCGCCCGCGAGGGCGCGCGCTTGCTCCAGGCGGAGTGCGGCGGCATGGGCGAGGGCGAATCGCGGCTGCGGCTCGTGCTGGTGCTCGCGCTCGATGCTGCCGGCGAGGCGGAGGAGGCGCGCGCAGCGCTGGGCGTCGCTGTTCGATCGCTGCTCGCGCGGGCCGCCCGCATCCGCGATCCACGCTTGCGCCGGAGCTTCCTGGAGCGCGTCCCCGAGAACGCCCGCGCCCTCGCGCTCGCCCGCGAGCGGCTCGGCGTCACGCCTCCCGCCTGACCCCCATGGGTGTGCCTCCCGGGCAGTACCGGCGACAGGCCCGCTCCTGAGGGCCGCTCCGGCGCGAGCGCCCCCGGTCACCTTCGGCAGGCGCCCACGACCGGTACCCGACAGCGACGAGCGTCCGGAAGGCGGATCGGGCGTCCACCCGACCCGTCCACCGCGGCTCAGCTCCCCGGCGTCACGCGCGATGCCCGAGGTGGGCCGGCCGGTGCACGCGGCCCGGACGGACACGTTTGGCAGGCGCCGGCTCGACCCGGCGTGACGTGCCGGCCCCTCCGCCTGAAAGACCGTACCTCGGTCTTTACGCGCCCAATGCCCCAGTTCATCTGCGGGGCCTTTGGCCTCCAGGCGCGCGGAACGTAGGCTCAGGCGCGCGGAACGTAGGCTCCGGGCGAGGAACCCAGCTCATCTCTGTTGCTCGCTGACGGCCTGCCGCTCTGCCGCGCCGCAAGCGGCGTCGGCAGCGGCGGCAGGTTCACCGACGTGCTCGCCGAGGACCACCGCGACATCGTCCTGCAGGTTGCCGGACGGGAGGGTCACCGCCTGCATCAGCGCTTCCACCGCCGTCTGTACATCGCCGGTGCGCGCGAGCGCGCTGATCGTCGCGCGCGACGCGTACTTCAGGAGGCCGTCCGTGGCGACCAGGAGGCGCCCCTCCTGTACAGGCCCCGGCGCCTTCCTGCGCAGCGCCGTCGGCCGTCCTGCGCAGCTCATTGGCCCCTCCTGGACAGGCCCCGGCGGCCTCCTGCGCGGCCCCGGTGGGTCTCCTGCGCGGCCCCGCAGGCCCTCCTGTGCAGCCTGGGCGCCCTCCTGCGCACCCCCGTTGGTATCCTGCGCCACACCAGCCCCCGTCCTGCGTGGCCCCCGCGCCCCTCCTGCGCACCCCCGTTGGTGTCCTTCGTCACCGTCATCCGGCTCCTGCGCAGCCCCGGTGGGTCTGCTGCGCAGGCCCGGCGTCGTCTCGCGCGCCATCCGTGTACGCTGCGCAACACTTCCTTCCTCGTGCGCCCCTCCGCCGGCGCCGGGGCCCGCCGCCCGCGGCGCCGGGCACGCCGCTCCCCTCGATTCAATGCGCGGCACACCGCATCTCCCGCCCTCTGCCCGAGCGCCCCCTTCGCGTCGTGACCGACCCGTGCTCTCCTCTGGCCAATGCCTTGTTGACCAATACCCTCGCCGATCCTCCGGCCCCTCCTACCGAGGGGCGCTGGCCCCGACAAGGAGGCGTATCTTCATCATGGCAAAGGCATCCATCACCACGTCGCCCAGGACCAACAAGGCCGCAACGAAGCGCGCTTCACGCGAGGCACAGGGCGCGCATCGCTCCTCGACGAGCGCGGCGGCGTACACGCTGAGCGCCGCTCGCGAGGCCGAGCTCCTCCGAGAAGCCGAGTCGCTTGGCGACAATACCCTGATTTTCCCCGGCAAGCTCGCTCGACGCGTCATCTGGTCGAGCCGCATCCAGCTCGCCGCCGAGCGCGACGCGGCCGATCTCGTCCGCACCCCCTTCCCCGAGGACGAGCCCGCGCTGACACGCGAGGAGATCCACGCGCTCCGCGACAAGATCGAGCTCCTGCGCGCCACGCAATCGCGCTGGCAAGCCGCGCAGCAGCGCCAGGAGCGGGCCATCGCGATGTTCAAGGGGCCGGCCGCCGAGGCCGCCCTGCACCGGCAAACGCTCCTCCGCTTCTTCGATCTCCGCTTCAAGAAGAGCCCCGAGGGGCAAAACCGGCTCATGGCGATCCGCGCGGGCAGCGGCGACGCGGATCTGGTTCAGGACGTCTCCGACGTCCTCTCGCTGTGCTCCGAGCACGCGGAGGCCCTTCACAAGGCGCCTCGCGGCGAGGCCGACGCGGCGGCCCGCCTCCGCGAGCTGTCGCCACAGCTCGCGCGCACGCTCGCCGACAAGACGCTCTCTCCCGAGGCGCAGCGCGCGCGCAGGCTCCGCGACGCCGCGTATACGCTCGTCGTGCACGCCGAGCGGAGGCTGCGCGCCGCCGCGGAGTACTGGTACGCCGGCACCGACAAGATGAAGGACTATGCGCCCTTCCCCGTCTCCCGCGGCGCCGCGTCCACCGGAGATGGAGACGAGGAGGAAGGCGAAGGCGCCGCGGAGGACGGCGGGCCGGAAGGCGATGCGTCCGAGGAGGGCGCAGCGGACGGCGACGCGTCGGAGGAAGGCGCAACGGACGACGGCGAGACCGGCGAGGGCGCGGACGAGCGGTAATCGCCCCACGCTGCGGCGGGCGCGTCGATGAGGGGGCGCCTCTGGCTGGTCGAGAGGGGTCGAGGCTCTCCAGCCAGCGCGCCGGCCCGGCCGGGCGCCACCGGTGGCCCCCGCGAGCGCGCCTGGGCCGCTGCGAGCGCGTCTGGAGGAATCCGCTCGGACCCAGCGCGCGGGCACGGTCCGGTGCGGTGTCCCGTGGAGAGCGTGCCACGCGACTCACGTCGACGCGCTCGCACGGCCTCCGAACCCAGGGACAGACAAACGCCTTGCGGCATCGGACTGTCTTTTCTCATCCGAAGCGCCGGTTTGTGGCCATTTCGACCCCGTTGACGCCGTGCGACTCGCGTACGTACCGTCCGCGCATGCGTGTCGTCGAGCCATCGCTGGACGTCTGCGTGGCGCTCGGCGGGACGGCACCGTCCGCCGAGGGCGTCCGCGCCGTGCCGGTGGCGGTCCCCGAGCAGGCAGAGGCTCCCCCGTTGCGGCGAGGGGCGAGGCGGAGGGAAGTTCGTGCGGCGTAGGCTCCAGGCTCGATGCCGCGGGGTTGCTCGTTCCATCGCGGTCCTCGCGTTCAGCGCCGTGGGCGCCGCGGGTATCTCCGGGTGCTACGCCGACGACTGCGCGACGACGCTCACGTGCCCGCCGCTCCCCGGCGAGACGCCACCGGTGCTGCCAGCGTCGCCGTGCGACGGCGATCCTGCGACGAGCCCGGCGAAGGAGGAGTGTGGGGTGTTCGTCAGCGCGTCGTCAGGCGACGACGGGAACCCTGGCACGAAGGGCGCGCCGGTGAGGACCCTGCAACACGCGCTCGGGCTCGCCGCGCACGGACGAGGCGACGGCAAGCCGCCGACCCGGCGCGTGTACGCGTGCGGCGGGTCGTTCGAGGAGAAGATCACGCTGCCCTCCGGGGTCGACCTCTGGGGCGGCCGCCGCTGTGGGGACGGCGACTGGTCGTACGCGGGGTCGTTCGGCGGGCCTGACGAGCCCACCGTCATCGCGCCGCCCGGGGGGATCCCGCTGCGGCTCGTCGAGGGGGAGGACCTGCGGGCCATCCCGGGGGACGACGCGACGTCCATGGTCTTCGGCGTGCGCGCCGTGGCGGCGGACGCGTCGGCGCCCGATGGGAAGTCGTCGATCGCGATGATCTTGAGCGCGGGGACCCGGGCGATCGTGCGGGAGAGCGCGATCGTCGCGGGCAACGGCAAGGACGGGGAGCCGGGGGACGATGCGCTCAGCGAGCGGGCACAGGATGGGGAGCCGGGGAACCACGGCGCGCACGCCTGCACGGCGGACTTCGCCGCGGGCGCCCTGCCGGTCGTGACCGTGTGCGACGATGGAACCGAGTCCATTGGAGGCTACGGGGGCGACGGCGGGCTCGACGCGGGGGGCGACGGGGAGCCGGGACAGCCGGAGCCGGCGGCGAATCCGGGAGGCAAAGGCCTCGCGGGGACCGGCGCGGGCAGCGGCCCATGCACACCGGGGAAAGACGGCGCCGAGGGCGCCGACGGCGGGCGCGCTGCCGGCGCGGTGGGCGCGGGCTACCTCTCGGAATCGTATGGCTGGGTCGGCGTCCGGGGCGAGGACGGCAAGAGGGGCGGCGTCGGCCAAGGGGGCGGCGGTGGCGGCGGCGGCAAAGGGCGAGACGGCACGAACGCATGCCGCGCGGGCAGACCGCAGGGCGGCGCGGCCGGCGGCTCGGGCGGGAGCGGCGGTTGCGGTGGCCGGGGAGGCAAGGGGGGCGGCTACGGCGGCTCGAGCATCGGCATCGTCGCGTTGCAGGGCAGCGCGCTCACGCTCGAGACGACCGAGATCACCACGGGGAACGGGGGTCAGGGCGGCGCCGGTGGAAGGGGCCAACCGGGGGGCGACGGTTGGGGGGGCGGCGCCGGCGGGACTCACACGGAAACGAACATGTTGCCCGCGTGCCCCGGAGGGCGGGGAGGCGATGGCGGCCGCGGCGGGGACGCCGGCGGCGGCATCGGGGGCTCTTCCTACGGCGTCGCGTTCGTCGGTGCCTTCTTGAGCCTCGATCCGGGCGTATTCGTCCACACGGGACAGCCAGCCCAGGGCGGGCCAGCAGGCAACGCGGCGCCTGACGACGACCGGGGCAGTGGCGAGGCCGGCGACGCCTCGGCCTACCGGCCGTTCGATGCGCCCGATCCAGGGCCCCCCCAGTGACCGTGGCGGCGCGCGAGGTGCGGCGTCGAGAGAGGACCATGATGACGACCCGAGCTACCTGTCCGCTTCTCGCACTGCTGTTCGTCGTGGCCGGGTGCGGCACCGCGCCGGTCGCGAGCGACGCCGGCGGAGCACCGTGCGACGGCTCCGCGTCGTGCGACGACGAGGCGCCGCCGGAGTCGGTGTGCCTCGAGCGCCTCGCCGCCGATGAGGTGGTGGACGGCTGCGGCGTGTTCGTGACCCATGAATTCGGAGGCGGTGACGACGCGAACCCCGGCACGACGAAAGACAAGCCGGTGCGCACGCTCCAGCGCGCTGTCGAGCTCGCGCGCACCGGGCGCGGGCGCGTGTTCGTCTGTGCCGACGGATTCCATGGTCCGGTGGTGCTGCCCTCCGGGGTCGATCTCCTCGGAGGGTTTCATTGCTTCCAGTGGTGGCGTCAGGCAGGGAGCCCCTCCCAGCTCAATATCACCAACGAGCCGGATTTTCCCCTGACCGTCGTGCCGGCGACCGCCGAGGATACGGGCGCTGCGGACGGGGTATCGAGGATCGTCGACATGGTCTTGAGCTCCTATGGCCCGATTGCGATGCTCGTCCAGTCGAACACCGAGGTCGAGATCCTCCGAAGCAGGTTTCGCCCCTCCTATGGGTGGGCAGGCCATGATGGCGAGGACTTGCCCGAGCTGAACGACGCCCCCGACGGCCCCGATGGGATGTACGGCGGCGACGCGTGCTCGGCGGAGACCGTGGCCGGCGGGGCTGCCGTGGTGAACCCGTGCGAGGGCGGGCTCCCGAGCGTCGGCGGCAAGGGCGGTGACGGATCGCCCGGCAGCGCGGAGGACGGGCGCGACGGCGAGCCGACCCCGATGCCGAACCCCAGCAACTACGGACGGCGAGGACTGGGGGACGTGGCCGACGTGGGCTGCACGGACGGCGACTACGGGATCTACGGCGCGCGAGGCATCGTCGGCGCCCCCGGCCAGGGCATCGGGCGCATCAGCGAGTCCGGCTGGGAAGCGGACTGGGCCGACGACGGCGGCCGGGGCACGCCGGGCCAGGGCGGCGGCGGAGGCGGCGGCCGCAGGGGCGGGCTCGGCGTGTGCGGCGCGGCGTCCAGGGGGGGCGCCGGGGGAGGCTCGGGCGGGGCCGGCGGCTGCGGTGGACGAGGCGGCAAGGGGGGCGAGAACGGCTCCCCGAGCATCGGCCTCGTCGCGCTGCACGCCAGGGTGACCCTGCGCGACAGCGAGATCGAGACGTCCGACGGCGGCCCGGGCGGCGACGGCGGCGAGCCCCAGCGAGGCGGACGAGGCGGCCGGGGCGCGCCGGGCGGCGTGCGGGAGGACCGCTCGGGCTACTCCTGCAACGGGGGCCCCGGGGGCAACGGCGGCGAGGGCGGCTACGGCGGCCCGGGGCGCGGCGGCGACTCGATCGGCATCGCCTACCTCGACGAGGACCGGCTCACGGTCGAGGGCGTCACCTTCACGCTGGGGCCGCCGGGCAAGGGGGGCATTAGCTGGGACGAAGAGGGCAAGATGATCTCGGGCGAGGACGGCGTTGCGGTGGAGATGCGCCGGTTTGCTGAATAGCTGGAGTGGAGCTCGCCCGCGTCCGCGCAACGGTCTGGGCTTCAACTGCCGGGCACGCTGGCGAGCGGAGCGAGCCTGCGTGCCCGGTCGGTTGCAAGCCCTTGTTAGGCGCCTTATGCACGACGAGCGAGGTACGACTTGAAGTCCTCATCTCTTTCAGCGCCAACCGACACGGTCTTTCCACGTACCATCTCCAGAACCTCCGCGCCGTCACCGGCCATCCGAGTCACATTCACAACGAGATCCTGCCCGATCATGATGTCACCGGTGTCAAAGAGCCGGTGATGGTTGGCACACAGGAGCAGTCCGTTGGCGTCGTCGATGCGTTCTGCATCTGATTCGCATCGGCTCCAAGGGAAAACATGAGCTGCTTCGAGCGTGGACCGGACCGCGCACCCACATAGCGCGCACCGCCCCCCGAAGAGTCGCAGCATTCGCGCGCGAAAGTACAGCTGAAGTCGCCCTCGTTGTGCAACACGCGCTCGCACATCTGGCTCTTCGAGCCCCTCGAAAGCCCATGATTTGGGCAGGCTTGCAAGAACCTCGTCATCCGTGAGCGTCTCCCGGCTGAGGTCGCCCAGATCAAGATCCTGACTGGCTTCGGCAAGCGCCGCGACGATCTCAGGTCTCTGGAGTTCAACAGCGGGAAGCGCCTCTTCGGATACGGGGACTCCAGTTCGACACCGAAGACACTGATCCACCGCGGCCGCGACCAGGTCGGCCATATCAATCTCAGCGCTCTGATTAGCTTCGAAGATTTTGAACGTGAGTTCCCGCTCGCCAGTTCTCCACACTTGAAGCGTCTTCCCACGAGTGGCATCATACATCTTGGTCCAGCTGTTGAGGTATTGCGTGCCGAGCGTCGCCTGTTCGATTCTCAATGCCTCCCGGTTTCCTTGAAGCAGCCGCAGCGTGTACGTCACCTCGGGCAGTTCGAGGGCCTTGCGGATGCGAGTGAAGCTCACCTGCGTACGCTTAATCTGATAGACGAGATAGGCCATGGCATCCTTACGCAACAATCAACCACCTACGCATGTGGCAGCGCTTGCACGCTTCATTCCATTCCAGAAGAGTCGTCTCTCACCCGCGGGGCGCCGTGCACAGGCGCACCGTCGGCCTGCAGCGGCTTGTTAGGCGCCATCGCCCTCCTCCACATAGTCGATCGGAGCAAGGTACTCCAACAGAGCCGAAGGCCCACGGTTGGCATACTTGTCCCAGTACATTTCGGGCTGGATGTACTTGAGCCCGGCGAAGGCAAAGTCCTTCGGATTCGTCATTACATTGGCAGAGTGGGTGTCCGGGCGATCTTCTCGAAATGCGCAGTAATAGGCCACGTGCGGATGCGTCCCGGCATAAACGCTGGAAAGATGAAGCGAACACATGTGCTCGCGATGTTCGTCATACAGGATGCCCAAGGCACCGAGTCCTACGCGCGACCACAGACCATCCTCACGAAGAACGATCGACGAGATCGTCGCCAACGAGAGCTTGCTGCCGTACTTGCGGACCATCTGGTACAATTGCTGTGCGACGGCGTTGCCCTCGATCGTCGCTCGGAGACGATCGCCAAGTCGCAAGGCTTCCCTGATGATGATGTCGACCGAAGCGTCAGCGACCTTGGGCGCCGCCATATCGATCATATTGCTGATCGCGGCCATTGCGTCGGTATGGTAGATGGCGGCGGCAGATCTGAGTGCATCCATCAGGCTGAGGGTGAGCTGTGCCTCACCTTCCCAGCGCGCGACCGCTTTTAGCTCGCGATCGAGCCCCTTCGCCAGAGTGAACTCGTAGGGAATCCAGTGCGTCCATGACCCCTGCGACCTGTCAAGCTCACCATGGAGTTCGCGACGCTTGAGCAACCAATCCTGGAGCCATACATACCATGCTTCTTTCGTCGTGATATCGACCACGACAAAGATGACTGGGTACCGGCAGGACTCCGCATAGCTGATGTACTTGCGTTCGATGATTGCTCGCACGCCAACATCATTGCGATCGACGCTTTCTGCGGACTTGATTTGAATCTTAAGAATCTCTCCACGAACCCCCTGCTCAGTGAGCTCGGCCTCCAGATCGATTCCGAAGTCTTCACCAAGATCCCGCGAGAGCCAGTGTGGATGCTCCTCGATGAGCACCGCAACCTGGCGGTGCCCCCGCGCCCCGATCTTCTGCGCATCGCTTCTGTCGTTCATCGTGTCTCCGGTACGAGATTCCCGGCGCCCATTGTCAAGATCAAGAACGCATCGCAGGATCTCCGACACCTGGCGTGATCAACCACTCCGCAAGTGTTGGGTCCGCTGGGCGCGCCTAACGGCATCCCGCTCACCCGCGGGGCGCCCGGACGCGCGCAGCGCGTTCGGGCGAGCCGTCGGGTGCAGCGGGGTGTTGGCCCGCGGACTCACTTTGCGGTGTCCAATTGCCTTCGGATCAGTGTGGCGAGACGAACGAGAGCCTCATGTGCACCTTTGGCGAGCGTCGAAACCCGCGGCAGATCTGCCCCTGCGTCGCGCATCGCGCTTAGCGCCTCCCGGAGACGGACGACGTGCTTTTTAAAGTCGCCCCTCTGATCGGCATCAACAATGAGGTGGTCGCATTCGGCGATCTTATCTGCGTGCATCTGCAAAGAGTCGATCGTGCGAGACAGCGCTTTCCCGCGCGCTTGAATCCGATCTGGCGCCAAAAGCGATCTCGACAGGTTCTGCGCCTCATGAATGGCGGTCGTCATTGAGGCCAGATAAAAATTACCACGCTGGTCCAAAATTTGGTCACGTGCAGCGCCAGCAGCCTGCGCCGCGCTCATGGCCCGCCGAGCTTCACGCCACGCCAAGCCTGTTCCAATGAACGTAGCCACGGCCGCGACGATATTGAGTACATCCATCGCACTCATAGCTAAAACTGCGGCCAGGGCTCGTCGACTTCGGTCATGCCTGCCCGCTGAAAGTACGAATCAAACTCGGAAGCATACGCGGCTTCGAGCGAGTTCAGGAGCCGCACGAGGCGAACATATGCAGATGGCACAACGAGACGACCGTCCCTGGGTTCAGGGACCGGCAATGCGACGCGCCCCCCATCAACAGTAACGTATAGCTCCCGATAGATCAGCGTACCATTGTAGAACATGTCAACGAAGCTACTTGACGCATGCGGATCCGGAAATCCGTTCGCCCAGTCTTCCTGAAAGTCGTCCAACGATCGGAGCCCCCACCCAATCGTGATGGCAATGTCGTTCTTAAAGGTCGCGACCAAACTGTGCGACACAACGTCGATCGATGTCGTGGGCGCACCAGAACTGTAGGTCGTGCTGGTTTGAAGTTCGTACCGGTAGCTCGGGCCTGAGCCCGAGCCCCAACATGAAATCACATGCCAATTCACAGCCGAAGAGTTTACGATCTGCGCCACAAACGATGAAATATTCATGCCCTCATCCTGAGTAACAGAGCCACCGCACGATGTATCATGAGCGCAGAGACTCTCCGCGCTCAAGTTGCTGAAGGCAAGTCATAAGATTTCCGCGAATCTTCGCAAAAATTTGCGGAACAAATCTGATAATATCGTCACACGTGGGGGCGGCCTTGCCGATAGGACCATGGTAGTATTCAATATGGCTTATTATGCTCCGCTGCTCGGACTTCGGCAACGCCTTAAACGGATCGCGAGCAATCCGATCGTGGAACCTAGAAAGGTGAATGAATGCACAGCCAAATTTATATAAACAGATCTAGCCCATCCCGTTAACGAGTCCGCAAGTGTCACCATTTCACGATCGGTGATCCTTTGGCCGCTCGGATGCTGCCAACGCTGCCCCTCGACCGAGCGCTTGATTAGGAGGTTGCGATTTGCTCTGTCATCGACTGACAGCAGAAACATGACCCTCACCATCGAGTCAAGTTCTTGGCGCAGTATGCCGATGCCGACTGAATGCAACGAAGCCCCGGTCAGCAAACGGATTGCCTCCGCGTGCTCGCGCGACCGTTCTCGTACCTGTCTGCAAAATATTCGGAGTGGATCCATCGTACAACACCCTTTAGCCTAGGCGGAAACACGTCCGAAGGTTCGACCGCGGACGGACGTGGGTCGGGCCAACGTCGCAATATCTGTGCCGCGCGACATATCTTCGCGGTTTTGCATGTAGGCTGCGAACCGTAGTGCCCGATCACCGTGTTCTCGCGGATGAGTCGCGGCACCCCGCAGCATATCTAGATATTCCCGCGGATAGGTCGCGATCTTCCGCAGGCTATCTGCGCATCTCCGGAGATAGGCCGCCGCTGCACAGCTACGTATCGCCGTTGAGGGGCTTCGGACGGCGACGGCGCGCCGCAGACCAAATTGACTGCCTCGGGCGACTGATGTGCGGCCCAGATATCCGCGGGCCGCCGCAACTCGCGCTCGCCCTGCGCCGATAAGGGTCAATGCGGGTTTGACGAACCGGCCCAAACCAATCGGAACCATCCCCATGACCCTGATGGAAGCCGTACGCGCCACCATCCGACGCCTGCATTACTCTCCGCGCACCGAAGAGGCGTATGTCCACTGGATCCGGCAATTCATCCGCTTTCATCACGGCAAGCACCCACGGCAGATGGGCGCGGAAGAAGTCACGGCCTTCCTCAACGATCTTGCGGTCGCGCGCCGCAGCGCGGCGTCCACGCAGAACCAAGCGCTGTGTGCGCTCCTCTTCCTTTACAAGCGGGTCCTCGACCTGCAGATACCCCGGCTCGAAGCGCTCGAGCGTGCCCGCCGGCCGGAGCACCTCCCCACGGTCCTCTCGCGACAGGACGCTCTCATCTTGATCGAGCACCTGATCCCACCTTTTCGACTCATCGGCGAGCTCCTCTACGGAAGCGGCCTCCGCCTCCTCGAAGCGCTTTCGATTCGCGTCAAAGACGTCGACCTCGATCGACGGCAAATCATGGTGCGCCGCGGGAAAGGACAGCACGACCGGCCGGCCTTGCTCCCCGCTCGGGCGCGCGACGAGCTGCAGGCCCAGCTCGACGCCGTGGCGCAGCGGCACAAGAAGGAGTTCGCGGCTGGCCGCGGCGAGGTCGACCTGCCCCACGCGCTGCGAGCGAAGATGCCAGGAGCAGCCACGAGCCTCGCCTGGCAGTACCTCTTCCCCGCCTCTCGCCCTTGCACCGATCCTGCAACGGGTCGACAGGTCCTCTACCACCTGCACGAATCGGCAGTGCAAAGGGCCGTGCACGATGCCGGACGGGCGGCGGGGCTCACCAAGCGCGCGACATGCCACATCCTCCGCCACAGCTTCGCAACCCACCTGCTCGAGGCGGGCACCGACATCCGGACGATTCAGACATTGCTCGGCCACAAGGATGTGCGGATCACGACGATCTACACCCACATCGTCGACCGCGGTCCTCTCGGCGTGATCAGTCCTCTCGACCGCTGACCGCCGCTTCCGCATGGAGCGCCTTGAACTCCGACCCCACCCCCACGTGCCGCCCCCACGCATCGTGGAAAGGTAGCGTAGCCGACGGCCGCCCCATCTTGTCAAGGAGGCCAGCGCAGGACCCTGCGGTCTGTACACCGGATGAAGGCGCGAGCGGGTCCTCGATGCCCTACCCCTCCGAAGCGAAGGAGTGCCCCTGCAACCTCTCGGCCGATCAGCGACGGGGACGGGGCTGTTCAGGTTGCCGCAGTTCGCCGAGTTCTCCACCACGCGGGACGGCGTCCGAATCCGCAGCAAAGCACGCGCCAGCGATGCGCCAGGTGGAGAAGGGCGCGGATGGCCGCGGGCTGTCGAGGTGCGGACACTGGGGGTTGACTGTCAGATGCCGGCGGGACGCTTGCGCGGCCGACCTCGCTTGATCTCCGGCATCGCGGCGCTGCGGAGAAGATCCCCAGGCGACACATCGAGCGCGTTCGCAAGCCTGACGAGCGTGCCGAGGCTCATGCTCTGCCGCCCGACCTCGATCGCCTGCATCGTCCGCAGCTCGATCCCGGCCGCTCCGCAAGCTGCTCCTGCGCTTCGGCAGGCGGGTGAGCACGGACCAGAGCTCCGCGAGGGCGTGCCAGGTGGCCAGGCCGCTCACCCGTCCCTCGGCCACCGCGTCGACTCAGACGACGGCGCGACCGTGGTGCGGATGCGCCCGGTGCAGTCCGGCGACGAGCACGCTCGTATCGAACGCGATCTTCCCGAGTCTCCCTGGATCCGGTCCGCCCGTGCGTCGCGATCGGGGCGATGGTCGAACGCTTCGGCCGGCATGGTGGCGTCAGCGTCGACAACCAGAAGGCCATGCCGCTCTGTCAAGGTGACGCCCCCGCGGCGAGCTGCCTGCTCTGCAGCGGGGACGTCGCTCGCCGCCTCGTGCGCGACGAGCTCGATCACGCGAAGCCGATCGTGGACAGGGAGCGCGCGGATGGCGGCGACGATCTGCTCGACGGTCATGCCCGGCAGGATGCCATCCCCGCAGCCAGGAAGGAAGTCGAGGATCGGTTGCAGATGCATTGGACAGGCGGAACGAGCGCGGCCGCGTCCTCGGCGAGCAGCGCCGCCGCGTCGTCCAGGAGTTCCGCATAAACGGGCAACTCCTTGCCCAGCCGCGCTATCCGCTCGGGCTTGAGCGGCGAGATCGTCACGCCCAGCATGTCGGCCACCTCGCGGGTGCTCGGCGCCGTGGCCGGCCTGCTGCGGCTCGGCCCCTTGGTGGGACTCGAGCTCTTCTTCGCCGTCGGTCGCAGGGCCATGGAGTTCCCCCTGGCGGGTTCAAGGTCGATGATGGTTACGTCAGCATGGAATGCCGGCCTCGGGAGCCATGCTCGCTCGCCATCGTCGGAGATCACCACCGTGGTACAGTGGGTCAGGAGCCCGAAGCCGATGAGGGTGGGGCGCATGAGACCCCGGGCGCTCGCCTCGTCATCCGGGCCTCCAGCGTGTCACGGTGCTCCTGCCCGGGCGCGGTCACAGCGACTGGTGCCCGAGGCGCACCTGCATCGACGGGTGTCGGGCAGCGAGGGCGCGGAGAAAGGCGAGGCTCCTGGCGCTTTCGACGCGGTCGTCCGAGAACGTCCCGGGCTCGACGTCGTTGCGCCAGCCCCAGACGGTGTGGCACACATCGCCGGTGAAGAGCACCGGTCCCTCGGGTGTTCGCGCGACGTAGGCGACCGATCCCGGGGTGTGTCCCGGCGCAGCGAGCGCGAAGAGCGAGGCGTCGCTGAACACGTCAATCGCGCCGCTCTCGTCGAATACCCACTCCTGAAGGGCCGCGCGGCCGTCGAGGAGCTGGTCCACGACAGGCTGCGTCAGCGCATGGAAGGGGCTCTCGAACGCAGACTCGCCGGGTCCGAGGAAGATCGGGACGTCGCGCGCCACGTCGCCCAGGCCCAGCACGTGGTCGAAGTGCAGGTGCGTGAGCAGCACGCCGTCCAGCGACCGGTCGCCGCGCCAGACGCCGAGGCCGGTCTCCACCCGCAACGCACCGAAGTTGAGCGCCTGCCCGACGGCGCCAGTCCTCAGGGGATGGTCGTGCGCCGCGAGCGCCTGCGCCGCGCCGGTGTCGATGATGTACAGGCCCCGGGTCGGGTGCGCGAGCGCGTGGAAGGTGATCTCGACCGGCTCGGCGCCGTCGGTCAAGGCGGCGGCGCGCTCGTGTTCGAGGTTGATGAGCCCGCTGCGGCTCGACTCCCAGCGCGCGCTGACGACGGTCTCGACGGTGATGGGGCCTGCGTCATCGAGGAGCGCCTCCATCGCCTCGAGCGTGGTCGGCTCGCCGAGGGTGGCTTTCCCCGCGTCATGCGTCGACGCGGGTGGGTCCTTCGGTGCTGGGGATGGCGCCGTGCAGGCGCCGAGCAGCAGCGCGGAGGCGAGGAGTGTGCGGGACACGAGAGCGGTGGCGTGCATGGACATGCCGCCAGTGTGCTCTCGAAAAAATGGATAAAAACTGACGAAACCAGCATGTAGATATACGCAGATGGATATCTCCTGGGACGACGCGCGGCTGTTCCTCGCGGTGGCAGAGGCAGGCAGCCTGAGCGCCGCCGCGCGCAAGCTGCAGATGACCCAGCCGACCGTGAGCCGGCGCCTGGCCGAGCTGGAGGCGGTCCTCGGCGAGCCCCTCTTCGACCGGGGCGTCGCTGGCGCCGCGTTGACGGCCTACGGGGCCGGCCTGCTCGAGCCCGCGCAGCGGATGGCCGACTGGGCCGCCGAGCTGACCCGCGCGGCCGAGCGGCGACACGCGCCCGCGGGCGTGGTCCGGATGACGGCGCCCCCCGGCGTCGCGCACGTCTTCCTCGCCCCCTTCGCCGCGGCGATCGCGTCGCGCACGCCGGGCATCCAGCTGCACGTGGTGTCCACGGTGCGCCCGCTCGATCTGATCAGGCGGGAAGCGGATATTGCGCTGCGGCTGGGCGTCCCCGCCGATGAGACCAGCGTCGCCTCGGTGGACCTCGAGCTGCGCGCCTTCGCGTCGGAGCAGTACGCGGCGCGCGTGGCGGGCAAGACCGACCCGGCCGACCTTGCCTGGATCGGCTGGGCGCCGCCGTTCGACGACCTCTCGCCGAACAGCGTCCTCAGACGCCGGATCCCGGGATGGCGCCCATCCTTCGCCTCCGACGACTACCTCGTTCAGATCCGCGCGTGCGAGCTCGGTCTCGGCGCGATGCTGCTCGCGCGCGAGCATCCGCATTTCGGCAGGCGGCCGCCGCTCTGTGAGCTGAAGGTGGACCTGCGGCCCGTCCGACGCCCGCTCGTCCTGCTCTGCCCGCGCGGCGCGCGCGCCATTCCGCGCGTGCGCGCGGTGCTCGATCTCCTCGTGGAGAGCCTGCGCGCGTGGCGCCCCCCCTCCGGTCCGGCCAGGTGAATGGCCATCGCGGAAGTCGCTGGTCACAACAGCAGGCAGGATCCGCGCAATGACGGCCGGCGAGACGCCTGGCGCCACATGCCTGGATGGAGTGCGGCACAGCCCGCCGCGATACGGGGGCTCGTCCATCGCAGCAGTCCCACATCGACTTCGTCACGCTCGCCCGCGAGAGCCGGCGCGCGCGAGAACCGCATGCCCGCGCCGACGAAGATCGCTGAGCTCCTCGGCGTGCTCCCCGGTACCGGGTCGACTTCATCGTCGTCGGTGGCGTCGCCGCCAGGATCCAGGGAGTTCACGTCGACACGTTCGATCCGGCGTAGAGCTCGCCAGCTTGTTCGCGGACAGCCGCCTCGCACGGTCTCCGCCCGCACTGCCCGCCCCGTTGAGGCGGGCTCATCGCCGGGTTGCGCTGGGCCACAGCGCCCGGCTGCCGGCTCATCACGGATGAGCCGGCGCGGCGCTGCGCGGCCCCTCCGCGCTGAAAATCGCAGGTTCGCCGCGCACCGCTGCAGGGGAAAACGAAAAAGATGCTGCGCCGCTTGCGTATCGCGTTGTAGCGGAGTAGATTGCCGTTTCCTCACGACGTCACTGGCTCTCGACACGATGCTTTCTCTCTCCCTTTCATGAGGGAGGCTATTGCTCGCGCGGATGACTGGACGACGCACCGTGTGCTTGCGCAGGTTTCGCTGCGCGGCACCTTACCGTTCGATCCGCAGCGGCTTCATCGAACGGCAGGCGGAAGAGCGCTCGCGAGCGCATCTGTAAGCCGTGAAAGCAACGTGTCATGGGTAATCGTCTTTACGTCGGCAATCTTTCCTACAACACCTCGCGCGAGTCCCTCGAGGCCGCGTTCGCCGGCAGCGGTGAGGTCCGGGAGGTCGCGATGCCGACCGACCGTGAGACCGGCCAGCCGCGCGGGTTCGCGTTCGTCACGATGGGCTCGGCCCAGGCGGCGAACAACGCGATCTCGCAGCTCAACGGCATGATGCTCGATGGGCGCTCGCTCAAGGTGAACGAGGCGCAGGAGCGCCCGGCCGGCGGCGGCGGCGGGCGCGGCTTCGGCGGTGGCGGTGGCGGCGGGCGCGGCTTCGGCGGCGGCGGCCGCGATCGTTACTGAGTCGCTCCGTTCGTTCGGTCGACATAGGGCGGCGGACCCCCGAAGGTCCGCCGCTTTTTTTTGGGCTTATCGATGGAGCTCGCGGGTGAGCCAGTCGCCGGATCCAGGCAGATCGCCGAGCGCGCGGCAGAGGGCGACCTTGCGTGCTCGCACGTCCGGAATCGATGGTTTTTCCGGCGAGGATTCACGCTTGTTGTCGAGTCTCTCTCTGGACCGTGAGCGGATGCGCTTCGTGCACCGAACCGGTCCAGGTGGAGCTCCCGACGACAGCGGAGCTCGCGTCAACCAACACGCCCGTCCCGGGGCGTCCTGAAATGGAGTCATCATGCAGCGACAGACCGCGTTGAAGCGACAGAAAGAGCGCGCTCGTATCGAGAAGCAGCGCGAGAAGACGGCGAACCGCCTCGAGCGCCGCAATGACAAGGCGTCGAGCGTCGCCCTGGCGCCGGGAGAAGATCCGGATCTCGCGGGCATCGTCCCGGGACCTCAGCCGCAAGTAGTCGACTGAGGCCCGCGGTCGAGGGGTGCCTGCGGAGGTGGCCCCGATGAACCCGATGGGCCGCCCCGGCGATGGGCACGGCGGGAGCGTCGTGGCGCGGGCGGCGACGCGATCGAGCGCATTCCCGCTTTCCTGCGCTCCCGCCTGCCCCGCCTTGATCTATCTACCTGTCCCCTCATGCCGGCGAGCTTCCCCCAGCCCCGCCTCGTCGTCCTGCTCGCCTTCGAGGGCGTCGCGCTGCTCGATCTCGCTGGGCCCCTCGAGGCCTTCACCGTCGCGACCACCTTGCGCGCGCCCGGCGCTCCTCCGCCGTATCGCGCGATCGTCGCCTCGACGGCCGGCGGGCCGGCGCGCACCACGACCGGGCTCGCGGTCTGTACCGAGCCGCTCGCGGCGCTCGACGACGAGGCCATCGACACCCTGATCGTGCCGGGCAGCGGCCCGCCGGAGGCCCCGGCCGTCCCGCCTGACCTCGTCGCCTGGCTCGCCCGCCGCGCGCCGCGCGTGCGCCGCACCTGCGCCGTGTGCACGGGCGCCTTTCTCCTCGCCGCCGCGGGCCTGCTCGACGGTCGCCGCGCGGCGACCCACTGGCGCTCCGCGCCGCTGCTCGCGGAGCGCCACCCGCGCGTCCGCGTCGACGCGGACTCCGTGTACCTGCGCGACGGCTCGATCTGGACCTCGGCCGGCATCTCCGCCGGCATCGACCTCGCCCTCGCGCTCGTCGAGGAGGACCTCGGGCACCGCGCGGCGATGGCGGTCGCCCGGCAGCTCGTCGTGTTCCTCAAGCGGCCTGGCGGGCAATCGCAGTTCAGCGCGCCGCTCGCGGCGCAGGCCGCCGAGGGCGGCACCTTCGCCGACCTGCATGCCTGGATGGCGGACCGCCTCGCCGGCGATCTCCGCGTCGAGCGCCTGGCCGCGCAGGCGGGGATGAGCCCGCGCACCTTCGCGCGCGCGTACACGGCCGCGCTCGGGCAGACGCCGGCGAAGGTGGTCGCGGCCATGCGCCTCGAGGCCGCCTGCCAGGCCGTCGCCGGCACGGACCTCCCGCTCAAGCGGATCGCCCACCAGTGCGGCTTCGGCGACGAGCAGAACCTGCGCCGCGCCTTCCTGCGCCGGCTCGGCGTGGGACCGCTCGAGTACCGGGAGCGCTTCTCCGGCAGCGCCCGCGCGCGTGGCAGGAAATGACCGCAGCTCGGCAGGGCGCCCGGCCGGCGAGCGCGCACCCTCCTTTCGCCTGGCCTTCGCCGGCAGACAGGAGCCCCCGCCATGACCACCGAGATCGCCGGAATCCACGCCCCTGACACGCGCCTTGCCCAGGACGCGACCGCGCTCGCGCGCGAGGTCTCGGCCCCTTACCTCTTCCACCACGTGATGCGCTCGTACTACTTCGGCGAGCTCGCGGCCCGGCAGCGCGGCGTCGCCTGCGACCGCGAGCTGCTCTACCTCTCCGTGGTGCTGCACGACCTCGGCCTGACCGAGCGCTTCGCCGGCCCCGAGCGCTTCGAGGTCGACGGCGCCAACGCCGCCCGGGCCTTTCTCGAGGGCCGCGGCCTGCCCCGGGAGAAGGCGTCCCTCGTGTGGGACGCCATCGCGCTGCACACAAGCCTCGGAATCGCCTCGCACAAGGAGCCGGAGGTCGCCCTCGCCCATCTCGGGATCTCGATTGATTACGGCGGCCTCGATCTGGAGGCGCTGCCGCGCGGAGCGGTCGAGGAGATCCTGAGGGCCTATCCGCGGCTCGAGATGAAGCAGGAGCTCCGGCGCGCCCTCTGCGGCGTCGTGGCGCGGAAGCCGCACACCGCGGCCGGCAATTTCCTCTCCGACTTCGGCCGCCGCCACGTGCCGGGTTTTCAGCCCTTCGACGCCAGCGCCCTCCTGGAGGGCGCCCCCTTCGATAGCTGAGCTGGACGGAGCGCTCATGAAGATCACGGCGAACCGCATCCAGATCCATGTCCGCGATCGAGGCGAGGGGGACATCGCCCTCGTCTTCCTCCATTACTGGGGCGGCTCGTCGCGCACGTGGGCGGCGGTGGCCGAGGCCCTTTCCCCGAGGTACCGCACGATCGCGATCGACCATCGCGGCTGGGGCGACTCCGACGCACCGGAAGAGGGCTATCGCATCGGCGACATGGCCGATGACGCCGAGGCCGTGATCCAGGAGCTCGGCCTCGAGCGCCACGTGCTGGTGGGCCACTCGATGGGCGGCAAGGTCGCGCAGCTGCTAGCGTCCCGCCGGCCCGCCGGACTGCGGGGGCTCGTCCTCGTCGCCCCTGCGCCGCCCACGCCGATGCCGCTCAGCGACGAGCAACGCGCGGCCATGGCCCGCGCCTATGACTCGCCGGAATCGGTCGGCGCTGTGCTCGATCATGTGCTGACCGCGCGTCCGCTGAGCTCGGCGCTGCGCCAGCAGGTGATCGACGACAGCCTGCGCGGCGCGCCCGCCGCCAAGGCCGCCTGGCCGCACGTCGCGTCGCAGGAGGACATCTCCGCGGACGTCGCGTCGATCGACGCGCCGGCGCTGGTGATCGCCGGTGAGCTCGACAAGGTCGAGCGCCTCGACGTCCTGCGGCGCGAGGTGGTGCCGCGCATCGCCGGCGCAGGCCTGCGCGTCCTGCCCGGCACAGGGCACCTGTCGCCCCTCGAGGCGCCCCTCGCGCTCGCGTCCGCGCTGCGTGATTTCGTCACGCAGCTCGGATCCGCGTGAGGCACCGCGCCCCGGTCGACCCGCACCCACGCGCCGCCCGGCGACCGCCGGCACGTTGGGGCGTCCGCACCGAAGCCCGACATCGGGAGCCAGGCGCACGGCGTCGGGCGTCGCGGGAACAGGCGCTCGCCCCGGCTGGGACCACGCTCCCGTGGTAGGGTCGGCCATGAGCACCGGCGTGCTGCCGCGCAACATGGCTCCTGATCGCAACGCACCGGAGGTCGAGGCAGCCTTCGAGGCGGTGCCGCCCGAGCAAGTGGCAGAGATCCTCGACGGGGAGCTCTTCACCTTTCCGCGCCCCGGCCGCCCCCACACGCGGAGCGCATCGCGCCTCACGATGAAGCTCGGCGGCGCCTTCGACCTCGGTGATGGCGGGCCCGGCGGCTGGGTGCTCCTGGATGAGCCGGAGCTCCACCTCGGGCCGCGGCCCGACAAGGTGGTGCCCGATCTCGCAGGGTGGACGCGGGAGCGCATGCCGGACGCCCTCGGGGACGAGGACACGCCGGCGCACTACGACGTCCCTCCGGACTGGGTGTGCGAGGTGATCTCGCCGCGTACCGAGCGCGTCGACCGGGGCAAGAAGATGCGGATCTACCGGCGCGAAGGCGTGGGGCACGTGTGGTTGCTCAGCCCCTTGCTGCGGACGCTCGAGGTGTACCGCCTCGAGGGCGGGCGGTGGGTGCTGCTCGAGACCTACGAAGAAGACGCCAAGGTGAGGGCCGAGCCGTTCGACGCGGTGGAGCTCGATCTGGCAGCGAACTGGACCCGATGAACGATCGCAGGCGAGCGATGGTGAACGTCGCGTTCGCCGTGTTTGCGGGCGCGAGCGCCGTCGACCCGGATGAGGTCGCGGAAGTTACTGTTCAAACCTCTCGCCACGGGCCGGGAGGCAAGCGCCGAGCGGGACGTGAGGCCCGCCCCCGCCCCCCTCTGCCCGCCATCCCCGCGCCCCGGTTCCGCGCCCCCACAAAAATCAGCCGCCTACGTACGAATCTCTGAAGGTCCGCCGGGCTCGCCACCATTCAAGGAGCCAGAGGGAGCCGGGCGCGGACGTTCCCCTTCGTAAACAGCACTTCTAAAGCCTGTTCGCGCCCGAGCTCCCCGGCACACGCAACCACGTCCGACGGATCACCCGTCGCTCTGCCGCAGGCTGCTCGCGCGTGAGCGCACGCGCCGATCCCCGCTTTGCGGTGCAACCACCGCAAGGGCCGGATCGGAGCCTCGCCAGCCTCCCGGACGGCATCCCTCGGCCCGCCGCTCCAGCGCTGCTGGAGCAGCCATGAGCCGACGACGCGGCGCGCGCTCCCCGATGCCGGGTGCGCCGCAAAGGCCGTTTCTCGCGCGAGGAGCCTCCGGGCCGAGATGAACAAAGAGGATCTCCCATGCGTCTTCGTCCAGCGATAGGCCTGCTTCCCCTTGTCCTCGCCGCGTGCGTCGGCGACCACGCCGCGCCGACCTCGGAGCACGTCGACGAGTCCAGCGATGAGCTCATCGGCGGCCGCCCGGCCCTCGAGACCGAGGTCCCCGCCACGATCCAGGTCAGCGACTGCACCGGGGCCAAGGTCGGCCCCCGTCACTTCCTCATCGCGGCCCACTGCGTCGACGACGACAACACCGGCGGCGTCGGGAGCAACCATCTGCCGGGCTCGATCGTCGCGCTCACGAACGACAACGGCCCCACCGGCATGCAGCGGCGCAACCTGACCGTCCAGGAGACCCACATCTTCCCGGCGTGGACGTCCTCCCGGCGGAGCTGCCACAGGCACTGCATCAACATCCTGAACCCGTACCATCCGCCGGATGTCGCGGTGATCGTCGTCGACGAGGACACGCCGGACATCCCCGAGGCGACGGTCGACGGCACCCCCGTGCTGCCGGGAACCGAGGTGATCATCGCCGGATACGGCTGCGAGAACGGCGTCGACCGGCCTACCCCTCCGGCTCGGCTCAAGATCGAGACGGTGACAACGCTCCCGGCAAGCGCGCTGATCCACGAGGGCTCCTACGTGGTCCCGGAGGACGCGGCCGACGTCGCGGGCGCCAACGTGATCACCGAGGGCGTCCTGACCGATCCAGCCGCGGCGAGCCTCTGCCCCGGCGACTCCGGCGGGCCCCTCTACCGCGCCGGTTCGTCCCAGCAGCTCGTGGTCGGCGTCAACTCCTACTACACGTTCTCCGACGAGAGCGGCATCTCGGTCACGAACTGGCACACCCGGCTCGACTCCGCGGCGCGCTACGACGTCCTGACATGGCTCGAGGACCGCGGCGTGAACACGCAGGGGGGCTCCCCGCGGACCATCCCCTACGAGTTCACGCACGCGCCGCTGACGGGCACGATCGAGGCGGAGAACTTCGATTACGGCTACGAGGGCCTCGCCTACCACGACACCACGGTCGGCAACGCGACCGGCTTCTACCGTGGTCAGCACGTCGATCTCGAGCCGACGTCCGACGCCCCCACCGGCCCCGGCGCCAACGTCACCGGCACCGCGGCAGGCGAGTGGCTCAATTACTCGGTGACGAACCCGTTCCCGGTCCAGTATCTCCTCGAGCTGCGGGTGGCCACGACCGGCGCATCGAAGGCGCTCCACGTCGAGATCGATGGCCAGGACGTCACCGGGACCGTCACCCTGCCGGCGACCGGCGGCGCGCAGTCGTGGCAGACCGTCTCGGTCCCGGTCGGCTGGGTGAGCGTCGGCCCGCACGTCGTGCGCGTCGTCTTCGAGACCGGCGACATCAACCTGAACTGGCTCCGGTTCGTGGAGTAGCGCGTCGACGGCCCCCAGCGGGTGGGGCGCAAGCGCGGGCGGCGGCGCCAGCCCGGAGCCAGGCCGTACCATCACCTCCTGATCTTGATCACAGCACCAGGGTTCGCCCCGAGTCGCCCGAGCCGCGACCGCATCCCCGTCGGGGCCTGCGCCTCCGGCTCCTCCTCCGGCCTGGGCGTCGCCGTTTCGGCAGGCTGCTCTTGCTCTGAGGTGTCACTGTTCTTCAAGGGCTTCTCGCTGGGATCTTGTGGATTCATACGACTACTCCTGATCATGTTCCTGTGAACAATGGGCGTTTCACTGAACCCTCAGCACGATCGATCTTGTTCGACCGTCAATTGCCAATCAAGGGCTAGCACCAGGCAGCGCGAGGCGTGGTGCGTGGTTGACGACCATCCAGCCCCATCGCGATGGCTGGGCGGTCACGCGCCGTGACGGCGCCCCGCTCCACATTCATCGCCTCTTCGACGGCGCCGGATCGAGCTCCGGATAATGCCGGAAGATGCCGTCTTCGTTGAACGGTATTCGCCGATCCGAGCCCAGGTAGGCCGCGATCCGCGGGCGCTCGGCCACGCGGTCGTGCAGGGCGACGAGCTTCGGGATCTTCGGCGCGAAGGCGGCCATGGCGTGCGGGAACGCGTAGCGGAGGCCCGCGATCACCTGGAACAGCGAGAGATCCACGTAGGACATCGCGCCTCCCAGGAGGTGACGGCCGCCGTGGCGATCGAGGACGCGCTCGAAGTAGCCGAGGAACTTGGGCATGCGCTCGGCGAGGAAGCCCTGGCTGCGGCGGAGCGCCTCGGGCTTCTGGTCCTCGTAATAGAGCTCGACGGAGATGGGGTGATGCGTGTCGTGCACCTCGGCGACCAGATCGGTGACGGTGAGCTGGAGCTGATGGGCGCCGAGCCTGCCCGCCTCGTCGTCCGGCGCGAGGCCGAGGTGCGGGCCGAGGTAGAACAGGATGTTGGCCACCTGGGCGATCACGAGGTCGCCTGAGCGGAGGAACGGCGGCGCGAAGGGCTCGAGCGCGAGCGCGTGGCTCTTCATGAGCTTCTGCATGGCGGCGACGCCGCCGTGCTTCGCCGCGGGCAGGCGGGCGACATCGACATAAGGAGCGCCGGCGTCCTCGAGCGCGAGGCGCACGAATTCGCCTCGGCCCTGAATGCCCGGCCAGTAATACAGCTCGTACGTGGGCTCGTTCATGACGGATGACTCGCGCCGGCGAGCGCCGCTGTCAATGGGCGCCGCTCTTGAGCCCGAGCGCGTTCGCCACAAGCCCACGGAGGACCCCGCGGTGCTTCGCGGCTGGGACCCCCTCGTTGGGATAAGCCTCCGCGCCACCAACGTACCCCTGGAGCTGGTTGTAGATCGGGTCAGCCTGGACATCGGGACGCTCGAACGCTGCCTGGGTGGCAGGCAGCAGATAGCGTGGCTTCGCGCCCCGGTCCCCATCGCGGGACAGCAGGACCGCCTCGTAGACCCTCGCATCCGTGTAAAAGGTCGCAAACCTGGCAGCAGCATCCCTGCACTCCGCAGAGCTGCACTGCGGCGACAACACGAGCGCATCGGTGAACAGGAGAATCCGGTTGGCCTGGCCGAGCGTCGCCGGGACAACTGTCACCTTGTCAGGGTCCGTGCCCCTGCGCACAGCATCGTGAAGCCGCTCCGAGTATCCGAACAGAGCGTCAACTCGCCCTGCGGCGAAGGCCTCCTCGGCGTTACCGCCGCAGTGGTTCTTTCCCTCGTGGGTGCACGCTCGACCAAGCTTCGCCAGGTTCGCCTCGACGTCCTTGTCGAGCTCGGTGTGCGTCGCCGCCTCGGATGCTGAGGCGGTGGGGTGCGCATCGACATAGGCGTCGAGGTACAACATGACGGACTCCCAGCTACCGTCCATATCACCCGCCACGTCGACGCTCCCCGCTCGCCCGGCGGTTGCAAGTATCCTGAGAAGCTGGTCGAGAGATGAAGCCGTCTTGATCTGGGGCAAGTCGCTCATGAAGAAGTGCCCGCACGTCCAGTGAGGCACGCCGTACGTGGTGTCATCGACTCGAACCGCCTGTCGGGTGAACCCGAGGAACCCAGGATCAGGGATCGTGAACGGCAGCACGGCCTTCCGCTTCACCAGCTCGCCCAGGATCATCGTATCGACCTCGACGACGTGCTGAAAATCGGGCGAGCTCGTATCGGTCAGCGCCTGGCCGGTCTTCTCCCACTCGTACGACAGATCGCCGACGTACTCGTCCGGCTTCCAGTCATGGGACTTCGCAAGGTCGCGAACGACGAGGTCAATCGTGGGATTCGACCTTTCAAACTCCTCTTCGGTCCACTTGACGTAGGACGTATCGCCAGGGACCCACGGGAAGAGCGACACCTTGAGCTGGAAACGGCTGGTAGCTGGGGTGGTGGGCGGCGCAGCGTGCTCCGCGGTGCCTGATGCGTCCGGACTGGCTTGCGAGCCGCCGCATGCGAGGTTGAGGGCGCAGAGCATCCAGGTCATCGTTCTTCGACGCATTTGTTCTCCGTTGATCTCTTATCACCGCTGCGGCTCGTGTAGCCTCGGTGGTGGAGGTGACGAAGATGGCCGACCCCAACCTCGACGCGTCGACGTTCGGCGCTTCTTTCCAGGCGTTCCTCGAGCAGATGACAGCGCAGGCGCCCGCGAAGGAGCCGGAGATACGGCGGCGCCTTCGCGAGCACCTGGGCGGAGATCCGGCGCAGATGCCCGTCGTGTCCGAGCAGTTTGCGAAGTACGAGCACCCCAACCTGCACCTCGCTCTCCAGGCCTACCTCGGTCAGCCGGGGCGCGAGGCCGAGCTCTTCGGGATCACCTCGACGCACGAGATGCTCACGCCGAGGCTCTCGCAGCTCGCCGCGCCCCGGAGCGCGATGCCCGGAGCAGGGATCGACGTCGGGCCCGTCGAGTACGTCAACCTGCAGCTCGATCAGGCCCGGGTCATCGCCTGCGTCCGCAGCGGCGTGCACCTCGTCCGGCGTGGCGAGCAGCGCCTCGTGGTGTACGTGAACGCGTCAGCGGGGTGGCGCGAGAGCCTCACGCTGGAGGTGATGGCCGCGGAGCGCGCGGAAGCGGAGGCCGTGCTCGCCGAGGTGCGGAACACCATGCGCGCGCGGAGCATCTACCGGGGCCACGTCATCTCCCTCGAGCAGGCGCAGCAAGGCGCCATCGACGTGCGATTTCATCGGCTGCCGGCCATCGGCAAGGATCAGATCATCCTGCCGCAAGGTCTCCTCGAGCGCATCGAGCGCCAGGCCGTCCGCTTCGCCGAGCTCCGCGACGAGCTCAGGGCGATGGGCCGCCACCTCAAGCGCGGCATGCTGCTGCATGGACCTCCTGGCCCGGGCAAGACGCTCACGGCGATGTACCTCGCGGGGCAGATGCCGGATCGGACAGTGATCCTGCTGACCGGACGGGGCATGGGGCTCATCGAGCAATCGTGCGCGCTCGCGCGCCTGCTCGAGCCGGCGACGGTGATCCTCGAGGACGTCGATCTCGTCGCGGAGGAGCGCACGCGACAGTGCGTGGGGAGCAACGCGGTCCTCTTCGAGCTGCTCAACCAGATGGACGGGCTATCCGATGACGCCGACATCCTCTTCATCCTGACGACCAACCGGCCCGACATCCTCGAGCCGGCGCTGGCGGCGCGGCCGGGGCGCATCGATCAGGCGCTCGAGGTGCCGCTGCCCGACGAGGGCTGCCGTCGCCGCCTGTTCGAGCTCTACGGCCGAGGGCTCGAGCTGCGCGTCTCGCAGCTCGACGCCTTCGTGGCGAGGACGAAGGGCGTGAGCGCAGCCTTCCTCCGCGAGCTCCTGCGCAAGGCCGCGCTCTTCGCCGCCGACGAGGGAGCCGGGCGCGCCGTCGAGGATCGGCACGTCGACACCGCGTTGCGCGAGCTCGCGGTCGAAGGCGGCAAGCTCACCCAGAGCCTGCTCGGGGCCAGCGCCATGTCGGGGTGAGCCGCCCGGCGCCGCCCCGCGAGGATGGAGCGATGCGGGCAGGTCACGGCGCCGGCGCATCGCCTGCTCGACACGCTCGCGCCGGCGCCGCTCGCGCGCGGGTACGCGCGGGCGGCTCGGCTACTCTCGCCAGCGGTCGAGCAGCTCGCGGGCCGAGCCGCCGCGCTCGAGGCGGGCGCGCGTCACCGCGCCGTCGGGGGCGACGTCGACGATGAACTCGAGCGTCGGGTCGCCGCGCAGGTGGTAGCGGAGGTCGGCGACGCGCACGGTGGTCCCGCCGTCGTCGGCGGGGGCGTGGCGGACCACGGGGAAGCGCGCCCAGGCGAGCGCCTCGCGCACGGTGGGCACGGCCGCGACGCGGGCGGGGACGGGGCCGCTGGGCGCGCGCGCGACCCGGCGCTCCTCGATCGGCGCGCCGCCGAGCAGGCTGACCGAGCCGGCGGCGTAAGCGTCCTCGTGCGTCGCGAGGAAGCGCCACGTCGTCACGCCGAGCATCGCGGGGAAGACGGCGACGCGTTGCGCTTCGGGGTGGGCGGCGGCGACGCGGGCGACGAGGACCTGCTGCGTCGCGACGCGGCCGCCGACGTACGCGGCGGCGACGGCGGCCCCGGCGAGGATCGCGCGCCGCCAGCGCGCCGGCCGGCGCCACGCGACGAGCGCGCCGAGGGCGAGCGGCAGCGTGACCAGCGGGTCGAGCACGCCGGTCCAGTCGAGCGTCAGGCGCGCGTCCGAGAACGGGAGGAGCAGGCGCGTCCCCCAGCCGGTCCAGAGATCCGGCAGGAGGTGCGCGAGGGCGACCGAGAGGACGCTGAACGCGTAGACCGGGCCGAGCCGGGCCCGCCGCCCGAGGACGAGCCAGGCAATCCCGGCGGCCACCGCCGCCACCGCCGGCGCGAAGAGGAGCGCGTGCGACGGCCCGCGGTGCGCGCGCAGCGTGCGCAGCACCGCGTCCCCCGCCGGCCAGAAGTAGTCGAGGTCCGGCAGCTCGGCGGCGATCACGCACGCGAGCAGCACGGCGCGGTCGGTCGGCGACGCGCGCCCCTCGCCGGGCCTCACGTCGGGGCGACGCATTGCGCCGACCGCCAGGCCGAAGAGCCCGTGCGTGAGCGTATCCATGAGGGTCGTCAGCTACCTCATGGCCCCGAGCGAGCGCAAGGCCGCGGCCCGCTCCAGCCCGCCGGGTCGAGGGCGGCGCCGCCGGGGAATTCCCTCAAGTTCTTCGGAAAATTCACAGGGAGGCGGGGAGGAAAATCTTCAAATACTCCCCGCCTCCCTGTTCAATTTCTCCGCTGAAAGAGGCTGCTAGCTGAGTGGATTCCTCTGGTGGCGCCGGGCACGTCCCGCGAGACATGGAGGTTTCCGCCTCCACCTCGAGGGCGGCGCCACCAGGGGCACGCGCCGCGAGGTCCCGTGGTCCGGCGCCGGCCCGCGCCTCCACCCGATGTGTGCGGGCGCGCCACGCGCGCCGGAGCAGCCAAAAATCTTCGTAGTTTCAGCAAGATAGCGCGCAGCCACCGCCCGGTAGCGCGCCTCGATCGCCTCGCCGCACGGGCTCCTTCTCTTCGAGTCGTTCGCGCCGACGCGCTGGCATATCGGTTGCTCAATGCGTTGGCGTCCGGCGCGCGAGTGAAGCCGCCGGACGAAAAAGCAACGCATTCGCGGCGCGCAGCGAGCGCGGCACGGTCCGAGCACCTTCGGTCCGGCCGGCCCGATGCGCCCAGCGGCAGGAGTCAGGGATCATCATGAACACGCTTCGCATCGTCAACGGGCTCGGTTTCGTTTGCTTCAGCGTGGCTGCCTTCGCCCTCACGGGCTGCGCGGTCGACGCCGCCGGTGACGACTCGCCCGTCGACGACATGGTGGAAGAGGACGTGGAGGTGGTGGAAGAGGCCGAGCAGGCCATGGGCGTCGAGTGCGCCAATGCCGCCGCCACCGCCACGTTCGTCGGCGGCATCGACTACAGCTCGCCGCAGACCTACAACACCGCGAGCTGCTACAAGGGCGTGGTCCTCGACGTCAGCAATTACTCCTCGCTCTACGCGCAGAACCCGAGCGGCTCCGTCTTCCCGGGCCGCACCACCGTCGAGTGGGCCGACAGCCTCCCCGCCCTCTCGGACCCCGATCGCATCGTCAAGTGCAACAGCACCTACGTCGCCGCGGATCTCTTCGAGAGGGTCGGCGGTAACTGGGTCTACAAGACCACCAAGGAGTCGCTCGGCGCCTGGACTCCCTTCTTCGACGGTGGCTTCTGCGCTGGCCCGGCCGTCTCCTTCTCCTCCGAGATGCAGGCCGGCAAGACCTACCGCGTCTCCGCCACCGCCCGCACCTACAAGAGCAGCTCCGCCCCCACCCGCAAGCTCCACGTCGAGTCCCTCGAGCCCGTCAAGGCCCCTCGCTGAAGCGCTCGGCGCGGACATCGAGCTCCCGGTGCCCCCACAGGAGCAACCGGCGAGCGTGCTGTAGCGATACGGGGTGAGGTAACGAAGAGACGTTGCACGGGCGCGAGGCGCGCAAGGAGCAGAGAAGAAGCCAACCACTCGCCCTTGCGCCCTTGCGCCCTTGCTTTTCTGCTCCCTCTACTCGATCGACAGCGTGACGCTATCGTTCGTGAGGGACGTCACGTTGATGGTGCCGGAGAAGATCTCCTCGAACGCGGTGTCGAGGAGGACGAACGACGAGCTCGTCTCTTCGATCCGCGCATCGGCGGAGAGGATGCTGTAGTTCAGATCGTAAACGTCGATTCTACCCCCGAAATCGCGCGACGTGATCCAGTACGCGTCGCCGTCGACCCACACGGGCACCAGGGCGCACTCCTGGTTTGTGGCCTCGCCTTCGAAGAACCCGGTTTCATCGACGCCCCAGACCCCGTTCACGAACGTCGCGCAACCCGAGGTGGCATCGTCGTCGGTGCCGATCGCGAGCTCCACCGGATCGAGACCGCCCGCGCCCGTGGGCCCTCCGCCCTCGCCCGCGGGCCCTCCGCCCTCCGCATTGCCGCCCTCGCCCGCGGGCCCGCCGCCCTCCGCATTGCCGCCCTCGCCCGCGGGCCCTCCGCCCTCCGCATTGCCGCCCTCGCCCGCGGGCCCACCGCCCTCCGCGTTGCCGCCCTCGCCCGCGGGCCCGCCGCCCTCCGCATTGCCGCCCTCTCCCGCGGGCCCGCCGCCCTCCGCATGGGTACCCCCGCCGCCGTCGGCATGGCCGCCCGCGCCGCCGGCCCCGGGATTGGGATCATCGTCCCCGCAGGCGGCCACCAGCAAGCATCCAAGAAAGGCAATCGAACTCCATTTCATGTGCACCTCGGCTGTCTGTCACGCACGAAAATTACGCACGACAGCATAACATGCGCGACATGCACGCCGAAGTAATCGACCCGGCCGCTCCCGCGCCCGAGCTCCGCTGCCGCTCACCGCGGCGTGAGCCCGTGGCCCGCGCCGGTCCGTGACGCTGCCTGGTCGGCCTTCTCTGTCTGTCTGGTCTGTCTGATCTGCGCGCTTCGAGCGATCGAAGCCGCGGCGCCCGGTGAGCGCCGGTGATGGTGACGGCGGCGAGATCGGCCGGCGACAGCGGGCGCAGCCCGCGCCCCTGCCGCCCGCCGCGCTACCCTCAGGACCCGATCCGGATCTTCTTCTTCAGCGCGGCGAGCTCATCGTCGACCGCCGACCCGCCGGGCCTGTCCGCGCCGGCGCTGCCCGCGCTGCCTCGGCCGTGCTCGAGCTGGGCGAACTTCGCCTCCAGCTCGGCCGCCGACAGCCCGCCGCCGGAGATCGCCTCCTCCACCTCGCGCGACGCCGCGACCTGCGCGACCTGCCCCTCGACCTGCTCCTCCATGCGCCGGAACTCCGAGAACGCGCTCTGGCCGCCCCGCGCCCCGAGCCCCTCGGCCCCGCCGCCGGCGCGGCTCTGCTGGATCTGCGCCGCGAGCGTGCCCTTGCGCGCCTGGAACTCCTCCTGCTTGGCCTCCATGCGCTCGAGCTCGGCCTTCATCGAGAGGACCGCCGAGCGCTGCTCCGCGCGCATCGCCTCGGCGCGGTCGCGCTCGCCCACGACCCGCTTCTTCTGGACCAGCGCCTCGCGCGCGAGCTTCTCGTCGTTCGCCTTCAGCGCGAGCTCGGCGCGCTTCTCCCACTTCTCCGCCTCGGCGTCGAGCTCGTCGACCTTCTTGCGCAGCACCTTCTCGGCCGCCACAGCGTCGACCATCTCCTTCCGCGCCGCGCGGACCTGGTCCTTCATCTCCTCGACGATGAGATCCAGCGACTTTTTCGGATCTTCCGCCTTGTCGAGGAGCGCGTTGACGTTGCTCGAGATCACCTTTCCCATGCGGTCGAAGATGCCCATGCCGGTAGCGTGCACCGCCCCGCCGCCCCTGTAAAGCGCCGGCGCGCCCGGCCGCCGGCGCCGCCCGGAAGCGCGCCCGCGGCCCCTGGAAGCGCCCCGCGGCCCCCTGGAAGCGCCCCGTGGCCCCCTGGACCCCATCGCGCCGGCCGCGCGTCGGCGGCGCGTCGGCGCGCCCCCAGGCGCGCCCCGCGGCCCCCCGGGAGCGCCGCCCCGCGGCCCCCTGGGAGCGCCGCCCCGCGGCCCCCTGCCGTGGAAGACCGCCGGTCAGGGCGGCGGCGGGTACGCGGGGCCGACGCTCGACTCCGCCGACGACCGGGTCGTCAGCAGCGGCGTCTTCATCGTCTCGTCCTGGTAGAGCGGCCTCACCACGCAGGTGTCCTCGCCGCACTCGCCCCCGTCGACGAACGCCACGTCGGCGACCAGCCAGTACCGGACGCTCCCGTCGCTCGCGTCGAACGTGACGGGCGCCTCCGGGTCGTGGAACCCCGTCGGGCCGAGATCCGCCCCGAGGGCGCCATTACAGAAGATCTTGATCCGCGGGTGCACCGCGTAGGTCTCCCCGTGGTTCGAGTAGTAGTGGACGCCGATCCTCGTCCACTGCCCGAGCGGCGGGAAATCGACGTTGATGTTCTCGGGCGCGCAGAAGTCTTCGCTGTTCGGGTCCGTGACGCCGGGGTCGCAGGTGATGTTGTCGATGTCGAGCCGCGGGTTGTGGCACCCCCGGCCGAGGGCGTGCCACGCCTGCCCGGCGCCGCGAGGGGCGTGATAGCAGGTGTTCTTGGCCTCCGTCGGGTCCGCGTACCAGCTCACCGGCTCCGGCGGCGTCGCGTTGTCGCTGAACCAGCGGATCTCCGGATCCGACTCGAGCGTCTCGATGGTGCAGTTGTTGTAACCGCAGTCGCTCGGCGAGCCGCCGACCCGCCACGGATCCATGTCGTTCGGCCGGTGCAGGTGCAGATCGAGATCGACCCCGTCGCCCCCGAGGTCGTGCTCCCACTCGAGCTCGACCCGCAGGCCGGGCGCGCCGACGTAGAGGGCATACTCGCACGAATCGGTCGTGCCGTCCGCGAGGCGCTTCGTGTAAACGACCTTGTACTCCCCCGACTGGAGCGGCTTGTAGTCATCCGCCGGGCTCGCTCCGGAGACCGCGGGGCACGGATCGATGCCTGTCGGGCAAACGACCGTCCAGGCCTCGGAGCCGGGCTCCGCGTCCGCGCTGAACGTGCCTGTCCCGTCCTTCAGGTTCACGTCGGCGAACGGGGGCACCTGCAGCGGGTGACAGCCCGCCGGGTTCTCGCTGAAGCATTGCTCGGTCGCGTGCCGGCCGCCGAGGCACGGCCCCCACACGCCGATCTCGTTGCAGAGCTCGGTGCCCGGAAAGCACCCCTCCGCCGCGCGGTACGACGGATCGCCCATGAAGCACGCGCGCGCCTGCCCCGCGACGCAGGAGCACGTCTCGTCGACCTGACCGTCGCAGTCGTCGTCGAGCCCGAGGTGGTTGAGATCGCAGAGCTCCTCCGGACCGCACTCGGTGCCGCACGGGTTCACCGCGGCGTCGATGACCCCGGCGTCCTCGCCGGACGGCATGACCCCGCCCGGAGCGTCCTCCGGATCGAGACCCCCGTTGCCGCCCGCGCCGCCCGCGCCGCCGCCGCCCCCGCCGGAGCCGCCTGGCGACGCGCCGGCGCCGCCGGGATCCTGGCCCGGCCCCGAGGCATTGCAGCCGACCGCGACGAACGCACCCGAGGCCGCGGCCCCCAGAAAAGCGAGGAGCGCAGAGGAGACGCCGAGATGACGCATGAAACCTCCAGTCGCCAGCGCGCGGTGAGGCGGCCTGGGGCAACACGAGCGCCCAGCCAGACACCGGCGGTGAACAGCGAGGTTCCTGGTTTAGCAGACCTGGCGAAACTCCAAAGCACGCTCGTGAGCGCGCCAAAGCACGCTCGTGAGAACGGATGTCGCGCTGTCCTCTGGAGACGTCCCGGGAGGCGGAGAGGCTCAGTCCGTCGCGCGCGGACCGCTCGAGGACCCGGCCGCGAGCGCCGCCTGGGCCGCGGCCATGCGGGCGACAGGGACGCGGAACGGCGAGCACGAGACGTAATCGAGCCCGGCCTGCTCGAAGAACGCGATCGAGCTCGGGTCGCCGCCGTGCTCGCCGCAGACACCGAGCTTCAGCCCGGGCCGCGCCGCGCGCCCTCGATCCCGCCCGATCTCGACGAGCGCACCGACGCCGGGCACGTCCAGCGACTGGAACGGATCTCTGGCGAAGATGCCGGCCTCGACGTACGCGCCGAGGAAGCGGCCCGCGTCGTCGCGCGAGATGCCCAGCGTCGTCTGCGTGAGATCGTTCGTGCCGAAGCTGAAGAACTCCGCCTCCTCGGCCAGCTCGCCGGCCATGATCGCGGCGCGCGGGAGCTCGATCATCGTCCCGATCTGGACATCGACCCTCCGCCCCTTCTCGGCGAAGACCTCCTCCGCCACGCCCTCGACCAGCCCGCGCACGATGGCGAGCTCGCGCCGGGTCATGCTGAGCGGGATCATGATCTCGGGCTTCACCTCGATGCCCGCCGCCGCGACCTCGCACGCCGCCTCGAGGATCGCGCGCGCCTGCATCTCGTAGATCTCCGGCGACGTGATCGCGAGCCGGCAGCCGCGGTGGCCGAGCATCGGGTTGTACTCGGCGAGCTCCTGGCTCTTGCGCCGCAGCCCCTCCGCGCTGACCCCCATCGCCCTCGAGAGCTGCCCGAGCAGCGCGTCGTCCTGCGGCAAGAACTCGTGCAGCGGCGGATCGAGCAGCCGGATCGTGACCGGCAGCCCGGCCATCTCCCGGAAAACACCCATGAAATCGCCGCGCTGGAACGGGAGCAGCTTCTCGAGCGCGCGCCGCCGCCCCGCCTCGTCCGCGGCGAGGATCATCTCGCGCATCGCCTGGATGCGCTCCTCGTCGAAGAACATGTGCTCGGTGCGGCAGAGCCCGATGCCCTCCGCGCCGAAGTTGCGCGCCGTCCTCGCGTCGTGCGGCGTGTCGGCGTTCGCGCGCACGCGCAGGCGCCGGACCGCGTCGGCCCAGCGCATGAGCTCCTCGAGCTCGCCGCTCAGCGCCGCCGGCACGGTCGGCACCGCGCCGAGGTAGACCCTGCCGGTGCCGCCGTCGAGCGTGATCAGGTCGCCGGCCTTCACCGTGATCGTGCCGGTCGCGTGCCCGTGGTCGTCGTAGACCGTCACCGCCATCTGGCCCTGGCTCACGCTGATGGCCGAGCAGCCGGCCACGCAGCTCTTGCCCATCCCGCGGGCCACCACGGCCGCGTGGCTCGTCATGCCGCCGCGGGCCGTCAGCACGCCGCGCGCGGCCTTCATGCCGTGGATGTCCTCGGGCGACGTCTCGGAGCGCACGAGGATCACCGCCTTGCCCTGGCCCGCGCGCCGCTCCGCCTCGTCGGCGCTGAACACCACCTGCCCCGTCACCGCCCCGGGGCTCGCCGGCAGGCCCCGCGCGAGCAGCTTCTTCGGCGCGCCCTCGTCGATGCTCGGGTGGAGCACCTGGTCGATCGAGCCCGGATCCACGCGCAAGATCGCCTCGCGCTGGCTGATCAGCCCCTCCCGGGCCATCTCGACGGCGATGCGCACGGCCGCCCGGCCGGTGCGCTTGCCGGTGCGGCACTGGAGCAGGAAGAGCTCGCCCCGCTGGATCGTGAACTCCAGATCCTGCATGTCGCGGAAGTGCTGCTCGAGCCTGGCCTGCACCGCGACGAGCTTCGCGTACACCTCCGGCATCCGCGCCTCGAGCGAGCGCTCGTCGTCGTCGCCGCCCGACCTCGACAGCGGGTGCGGCGTGCGCACCCCCGCCACGACGTCCTCGCCCTGCGCGTTGGGGAGCCACTCGCCGAAGAAGCGCCGCTCTCCCGTCGACGGGTCGCGGGTGAACGCGACGCCGGTGCCGGAGTCGTCACCCAGGTTGCCGAACACCATCGCCTGGACGTTGCACGCCGTCCCCCAGGCCTCCGGGATATCATGCATCTTCCGGTACACCTGCGCCCGGTGGTTGTTCCAGCTATCGAATACGGCGCGGATGGCGCCCTCCAGCTGCTCGAACGGGTCGTCGGGGAACGGCCGTCCCGCCGCCTCGCGCACGATGTCCTTCTGCTGCTGGATCAGCGACGCGAGCGACCCCTCGTCGAGCAGCGAGTCGGGCACCTTGCGCTCGAGCTCCGCGGCGTTCAGGCGCGTCGCGTCGACGCCGAGCCGCGCTGCGGCCTGACGTCGCGCGCGGCCGAGCGCCTCGTCGAAGCGGTCGCGGGGCACCCTGAGCACGACATCGGCATAGGTCAGGATGAGGCGCCGATAGACGTCCAGCGCGAATCGCTCGCTGCCCGTGCGCCTCGCCAGGCCCCTCGCGATCTCGTCGTTGATGCCGAGGTTCAGGATGGTATCCATCATTCCTGGCATCGACGCGCGCGCGCCCGAGCGGACCGACACGAGCAGCGGCGCCTCGGCGCTGCCGAACCTCGCGTCGAGCAGCGACTCCAGCCGGCCAATCGCCGCCTTGATCTCGCCCTCGACGCCGGCGGGGAGCACCTTGCCCGCGGCGACATAGGCATTGCAGACCTCGGTCGTGACCGTGAAGCCCGGCGGCACCGGGATGCCGAGGCGGGTCATCTCGGCGAGCCCTGCCCCTTTGCCGCCGAGCAGGTCCTTCTGTCGTGCGTCCCCGTCTGCCTCCCCCGCGCCGAAGAAATATATCGATCTCGCCATGGCGGGCGCACGCTAGACCTTCCGCGCAGGCCGGTCGAGATCCTCGAAGGCCGGCGAGGACGGCCGACCGCCGCCCCGGATCCGCGACCGACGGACGGATCGTGATGTGGAGCGCACCTCACCAAAAATACCGACTCTCGACGGCAGACGAGCTATGAAGCCGCCCATGAAGCGCTGCGCCCTCCTCCTCGCGATGCTCACCCTCCCTCTCGCGGCCTGCGACCAGAAGTCCAGCTCGCAGCCGACCGCCGAGCCCCCGCCGCCCGCCTCGGCCCAGCCGGCGACGCCGGCGGCGCCCACCGCCGAGCCGACGGCGCGCGAGGCGCCCGCAGAGCCCGCCGGCTTGCCTGCGCCGCCGGACGTCGCCGCGCCGCCCGCCGACGCGCAGAAGACGGCGTCGGGCCTGGCGTTCAAGGTGCTGACGCCGGGCAAGGACCAGGCGCACCCCGGCCCGGACGACAAGGTGACGGTCCACTACTCGGGGTGGACGACGGACGGGAAGATGTTCGACAGCTCCGTCCTCCGCGGCGAGCCGGCGACTTTCGGCGTGAGCGGCGTGATCAAGGGCTGGACGGAGGCGCTCCAGCTCATGAGCAAGGGTGAGAAGCGCCGTCTCTGGATCCCCGGGAGCCTGGCCTACGGCGACCGGCCCACGCGCCCGGGCGCCCCTGCCGGCATGCTGGTGTTCGACGTCGAGCTGCTCGATTTCGCGCCCGCGCCGAAGCCCCCGCCGGTGCCGAAGGACGTGAAGGCGCCGCCGAAGGGCGCGAAGAAGACGGCCTCGGGGCTCGCCTACCAGGTGCTCCAGAAGGGCACAGGCACGGAGCACCCCAAGCCGACGAGCCGCGTCACGGTGCACTACACGGGGTGGACGACGGACGGGAAGATGTTCGACAGCTCCATCGTCCGCGACGAGCCGGCCACCTTCCCGGTGGGCGGCGTGATCAAGGGGTGGACGGAGGGCGTACAGCTCATGGTGAAAGGCGAGAAGGCGCGCTTCTGGATCCCCGCCGAGCTCGCATACGGCGAGAAGCCGACGCGCCCCGGCGCCCCGGCCGGCATGCTGGTGTTCGACATCGAGCTCATCGACTTTCGCTGACCCGTCGGCCGGCGCTTTACATCCGGCCGACCGCCTGGCTACATGGACGGCTCCGGGCGGCCAGGCATGCTGACATCCATTCGACTCAAGAACTTCAAGAGCTTCGCCGATCAAACGGTGGAGCTCTCCCCCTTCACGCTGCTGCTCGGGGCGAACGGCTCCGGCAAGAGCAATTTCCTCGACGCCCTGCGCTTCTTGCAGGGTGTCGGGCTCGATCTCCCCTTGTGCGACATCTTCCGCGGCCGCGTCGACGGCAGGCGCGAGATCTGGCCGGGCCTGCGCGGCGGCACGCAGGGGGCCACGCACAGGGGCGCCAAATCGTTCACCATCGAGAGCCGATGGGCGATCGGGAAGGAGGAGCTCACACACAAGATCACGTGTCAGGTCGAGCCTGACGTGATCGTGGAGCACGAGTCGCTCGAGGCGAGGTCGGCCGGTGGGTTGCTCTTCGACACGACGGCATCGGCGCTGCGGGGGCTGGAGGGGTTCGCCGCGGGCGGCGCGCTGAAGGCGGCGTCGAAGAAGGGCCGATCGATGCGGATCGCCTCGATGGACCGCAACCCCGCGCGGCGCAGCCTGCTCGGCCAGATCGAGCACCACCGCGGGCGCGCCGACGACGTGAGCCTCGCGGACGTCATCGCGCTCTGCAACGCGCTCCAGGTCGCGATGCGGAGCACGCTGTCCATCGACATCGATCCTTCGCGCATGAGGGGCTATGTCCCGCACGAGATCGAGAACCTCGGCGCCGGCGGGCAGAACCTGTCCGCGGTGCTCCGGTGGCTCTGCCAGGAGGCCGATCACAAGGCCGACGTGCTCGGCTGGGCGCGATCGATCCTCGCGCCGGAGATCAGCGACATCGAGTTCGCGGAGACGGGCCTCGGCGACGTCATGATGGTGCTCGTCGAGCAGGGCGGCGCCCGCATCCCGGCGCCGAGCCTGCCGGACGGCGCGCTGCGGGTGCTCGGCAAGATCGCCGGCGTGCTGACGGCGCCCGAGGGCTCGCTGCTCCTCGTGGAGGACCCGGACGCCGGCCTGCACCCCGAGCGCGCCGGCGTGCTGGCGCAGCTCCTGGAGGGGGCGGCGCGGCCGTCGGTCTGCCAGATCGTGGCGACGACGCACTCGCCAGCGCTGCTCAGGGGGGTGTCCAAGCAGGGGCTGAGCCGCGCGATCGCGTTCGAGCGCGACGCCGAGACCTCCGCCACCACGGCGCGGCGGCTCGGCGAGCTGCCGCGCTTCGCGGAGATGGCAGAGCGGGATCCGGGAGAGCTGCTCTCGTCGAAGGCGCTCGCGGGTTAGCTCGCGGGCAGCGCTGCGTCCCTGAGCCATCACGCCTCCGGCTGCGCCGGGACTTCCGAGACGCCCGGCCCGCGGAGAGGGTGCTCTTCGCGCGGGGTGGGGGCCCCGCCGAACTCGGATGAGACAATGAGCCTCCGGCTGCGCCGGAGGCTCATTGTCTCATCCTCAGACATCGGCCCATCCCCCACCCCGCGCGAAGAGCACCCTCTCCGCGGGCCTACAGTGGACGCGGCATTGGGCGCGATCTGCGATGCGGTGGACTCTTTTCGACGAGCCGCGGTCCGTTCGATCGAGCCTGCCCGGAATATTGCAGTGATTATCCTTCGTTCGCCCCGCGAGACTCGAATGGTTCGTGACGGAAGTCAACGGCATACGTCACAGAGCCTGGCCCGGTCCATGCCTGGGACGGCACTCCCGGAAAAATCATGTCAGAACACCACGAGCGTTCGGAGCGAGAAGGGAATCTCCTGAGATCCTTCGGGCTCTCGTATTCCCACGGGCGTGGGAGGCTGTCATTGAGGCCAGATCGCGAGCACTCGAGGTTCAGACCAGACTGGCATTTTACCGTTCGAAACCCGATGTGAAACATCTTGGGTATCCGACAGCAACCCCCATCTGCGCACCGAATTGGGTGCCATAGAGCACACCATATTCCAACGATATCATTGCATTGCAGTGATGCCACGCATAAAGTGACCAGCTTGCCTGTCATCACGCATTGCATCGTGTGCGCGGTCATGCTTTCTATCTCTCCGTGAACCGCCTGCGCGGCGAACGTCGCGCGGCCAACACCTTGAAGAGGTACCTTGCTTTACTACAACACTTCGCTTCGACTGGTCTTTTGCATGGCCATCGGCTTATCGGCGGCGGCCTGCAACGTTGACGCCATCGAGGACTACGTCAACGACAACTTCGGCACCGGCGGCGGCGACGCCGCCAGCACCACCGGCAGCGACAGCAGCTCCAGCCAGAGCAGCGCCTCCGCCAGCAGCGGCAGCACCACCGCCGGCACCGGCGGCCCGGGCACGAGCGGCGGCACGGGCGGCGGCGGCACGGGCGGCGATGCCGGTACAGGCGGCGGCGACACGGGCGGCGATGCCGGCACAGGCGGCGGCGGCACGGGCGGCGATGCCGGCAACGGCGGCGGCAGCACCACCGCCGGTACCGGCGGCGCCGGGGGCACGGGCGGCGGCGGCACCGGCGGCGGCGCGCCCCCGGCCGACCCGGCCTGCGGACCGGACACGGCGACCTTCGCCCAGGTAAAGCCGATCCTGGCGAACTGCGCGAACCAGTACTGCCACGGCAGCCCCACCGCACCGTCCGCCGGGCTCGACCTGCGCGACGGCGCGGCGTTCGGCGAGCTCGTCAACCAGGACGCCAGCTCCTGCTCCAGCGAGCACGCGCTCGTCGTGCCCTTCATGCCGAGCAGCAGCTACCTCCTGAACAAGCTGAAGGACGTCGACCTGTGCGACCCCGACGAGATCAAGATGCCCCCGGGCGGGTCGCTGTCAGACGCCGAGCTGAAGACGATCACCGACTGGATCTGCGCGGGCGCCCCCGCCGAGTGAGCTCGTATCGACTCGACATCAGCAGCCACGCGACATCCTGAAGCGCGTCGAAGGACGGCTATCGCCGCGTCGCCCAGGCTCGTCCCTGGTTCACGGGAGAAGAAACCACCGAGGCACAGAGGAAACAGCCGGGCTCAACAACAAAATTCTGTGACCTCTGTTGCTCGGTGATTCATAGTCCTCGCCATCACGGAATCATCACGGAACCAGAGACGAGCTCCGGGGACGCATTGCCAGGGAGCTCCCATGGGATCCGAGAGACGCGCCCGAGCCGCTCCAGCGTGATTTCATGATCGGTGCCATCGCGCGCACAGGCGCCTGTACGCGCGATGGCACTGATAACGACATCATCGCCAGGGTTGCGGCCGGCACAGAATGTGCGGAGCATCAACCACGCCAACATCGATCGGCGGACACGGCCGTTCTCAACACGATCATCATCGACGGTGCCAGCGCCAATTGGCGGCACAGACGTGATCAATCGAACGCTGGCCGGGAATGACGAACTCATACCAATGAAGCGGCAGAGATCGCAGGCGAGCTGATTCACTTATTCATCTTGAGCAGAACCTGCGACTCCGCCGAACTGACCTGGAGAACCTTGATGCGCACCACTCGCTTACTTGGCAGCCTCTCCGCTTCTTTCGCATGCTTTCTGCTCGCCTGCAGCCCTGGGACCTCTGGCAACGAGGAAGGCGACTCCTTGCGCTCCGCATTGCTCAGCGCGGACGGCACGATGGAGGCCCTGCTCACGCTCCCGTCGGACTGGGGAAGCGGATACTGCGCGAGCGTGACGGTCACGAACAGGAGCGCCAGCCGGACCACCGGCTGGAGCATGGTCGTCGGGCTCAACGGCTCGACGCTGGACCACGGGTGGGTCGCGAACTTCACCCGCGCGGACGGGCAGTTCACCGCCGCCAACATGGACTGGAACGCCGAGCTTGATCCTGGCCGCTCCACGACGTGGGGGTTCTGCGGGAGCGGTAGCGGAAGGCCTTCGATCGTGTCGGTCGCGGGCAGCGGAGGCTCGATCACCACCAGCTCGAGCACCTCGACGAGCAGCAGCGTGGGCTCAGGCGGCGAGGGCGGCGCTGGCGGCGGAGCCACCTCCGTCGGCGCGGGCGGCGAAGGCGGCGGCACCACCACCACCACCACGACCTCCGCCGGCACGGGTGGCGAGGGCGGCGGCTCCACCTCCGCCACGACCACCTCCGCCGGCGCGGGTGGCGAGGGCGGTGGCACCACCACCACGACCACCTCCGCCGGCACGGGTGGCGAGGGCGGCGGCTCCACCTCCGCCACGACCACCTCCGCCGGCGCGGGTGGCGAGGGCGGTGGCACCACCACCACGACCACCTCCGCCGGCGCGGGCGGCGAGGGCGGCGGCACCACCACAACCACCACCGGCGCGGGCGGCGAGGGCGGCGCGCCTCCGGGCGATCCCGCCTGCGGGCCGGACACCGCGACCTTCGCCCAGGTGCAGCCGATCCTCGAGCGGAGCTGCGCGAACCAGTTCTGCCACGGCAACCCCACCACGCCGTCCGGCGGGCTCGACCTCCGCGCCGCCACGGCGGTCGGCGCGCTCGTCAATCAGAGCGCCAACTCCTGCTCCAGCGAGCACGCGCTCGTCGTGCCGTTCATGCCGAGCAGCAGCTACCTCATGAACAAGCTGAACGACGTCGACCTGTGCGACCCCGACGAGATCGCCATGCCTCCGGGCTCGCCGCTGCCGGCGGCCGACCTCAAGACGATCACCGACTGGATCTGCGCGGGCGCTCCCGCCGACTGAGCCCCGACCGGCTCAGTAGACCTTGCAGCGCGCGCCCCCGGCGGCGCGCGCGTAAGGCACCGCCGCGCTCCGCGCCTTCACGTAGATCGCCCCGCCCGGGGCCGGCCTCGGGATCACGGCGCCCATCGCGAGCGGCCGTCCAGGCGGCAGCTCCTCGACCTCGATGACGATGTCGTTCCCCTCCTGATCGACCGCCGAGATCGACGGCCGCCGGCGCTCCTCGTCGGCGGGGCCGCCCGGGCAGGAGACGCCGCGCGCGCTCAGGGCGACGGCGAGCGTGTCGGCGCCGGTCTCCGGGGCGCCCGCCGCCCACTGGAACCTCGGATCGCGGGCCTCCGCCACCTCCACGGCCAGGCAGCTGCAGCGCTCCTTCGGCGACGCGGCGCTCGCGAGCGCGAGATCGTGCCGCACGCCGACCCACGACGCGGCCCCCCGCTCCTGCGGCATGGTGGCGGCGCCGCCGTAGTCGTCGGGCGTGCCGAACGCCCGCCGCGGCGCCTTCTGCTTCGCGCCGTCCTGCTCCTGCGGCCTGGAGGGTTCGACGGTGTCGCCCTCCCAGAACGCGGCGGCGCCCGCGTGCTGGTTGCCGCCGCAGGCGGCGAGGACGACCCCGGAGAGGAGCGCAGCGAACCGTGCGATCTGGACGCCCGAGCGGAGCATACGGCGCGATCTTCGCACCGGCGCCGCCAGCGGCCAAGGTTTGTGCTGAGACGGGGAACGCGCCGAAGGCGCGGAGAGGAGAGAGAAGCGACGGTGAGACACGCGCGCAGCGCGCCGGCTACCCGGCGCGCCGCGCGGAGCGCGTCACTTCGGCTTGATCTCGGTCAGGACGAGGAGGTAGTCCGGCGAGTTGTTCGGCGAGAGCTTCGCGTACGGGTTCTCCTTGCTGGGCCACCCGACGAAGCGCTTCGTGCTGTACTCGCCCCAGGAGGGGTTCTTGAACAGCGGGATGACCGGCACCTGCTGCGCGTAGATCATCTGCAGCTCGTCGACGATGCGCTTCTGCTCGGCCGGATCCGTCGCGGCCTGGAACTGCTTGAACAGCGGCTCGGCCTCCTTGGCGGCGAAGCGGTGCCAGTTGCGGTTCGAGACCTCGCCGACGGGCTTCACGAACTCCGGGGCCATGAGATCGCGGTAGAAGTTGAACGGCGTGGGCTCGGTGTTGGTCCAGCCCATCGACATGTCGAACGTGCCCTTCTGGAGCGCCTCGAAGAACGCGCTGAAGTCGTACGTCTTGAGCGTGGCCTCGATGCCGACGGCCTTCAGGCTCTGCGTGGTGATCTGGACCGCGCGCACCCAGTCGGACCAGCCGGTCACGACGTTGATGTCGAACTTCAGCGGCTTGCCGTCCTTCGCGCGGATCCCGTCCGCACCCTTGGCGTAGCCGGCCTCGTCGAGGAGGGCGTTCGCCTTGGCCACGTCGTAGGTCGTCCAGTCGCCGGCCGCGACGGCCTTCTCGTTGCGCCAGCGCGCGTAGGCGTCGTCGAGCCCGGTCCCGTCCGCGCCGACCGTGTAGCCGTTGACCGCGATCTTCGCGATCTGGGCCCGGTCGATGGCCATGCTGATGGCCTTGCGCAGCTTGATGTCGTTGAACGGCTTCTTCGTGGCGTTCGGGTAGAGCGTCACCGTGCCGCCGACGAGCGGGAACCAGTAATGGTTGTTCTGCGGGTCCTTGGCGACGTAGGTCTTGTCGATGTCGGGGACGAAGTTACCGGCCCAGTCGACCTCGCCGTTGATGAGCGCCAGGTTCGCCTGGTCGTTGCCCGGGTACGCCGGGAAGCGCAGCCCCTCGACCGCCGGCTTGCCCTTCTGCCAGTAGTTCGGGTTCTTGCCGAGCTCGTAGATCTGGTTCTGGAACGTCTTCACCTCGGTGAAGGGGCCCGTCGCGACGGGGTTCTCGTTCGTGAACGTGACCGGGTCGGCGACGTCCTTCCACTTGTGCTCGGGCACGATCGGCTGGTGGCCGATGTAGTGGAGCCCGGGGACGAACGGCTCCTTGAAGGCGAACTCGACGGTGGTGTCGTTCTTGGCGTCGACCGTCTCGACGAACTTCCACACGCCCGTCTGATCGAGCGCCGGGAACTTCTTGAGGAGGCCGAACGTGAACGCGACGTCCTTCGCCGAGAAGGGTTGTCCGTCAGACCACTTGACATCGGTGCGGGTCGTGAAGGTGAGCTTCTTGTTCGCGTCGCTCCACTCGTACTTCGTGGCGAGCCACGGCACGAACTCGCCCTTCATCGTGTTGTACACGATCATGGGCTCGTAGATGCCCGCCACGGTGGGGAAGCGCACGGCCCCCTCGCCCAGCAGGGGGTTGAAGTTGCGCACCCAGGAGGCCTGCTGCTCCCGGGAGATGGTGACGAACTTCGCGCCGCCGCCCTTGGCCCCGCCCGCCTGCGCCGTCCCGGTCCCGGCCGGAGCCGTGGCCCCCGGCTCCTTGTTGGCGTTCTCGCCTTCCTTGTTGCCACAGGCCGCCGTGGCGCCGACGGACAGAAGGAGCGCCGACAGGGCAAAATAGCGGCGCGACATGGATCGACTCTTCATAAGCTTGCTCCCTCGCGGCGATCTCGGTCGCCAGCGACGATCCTCTCACTCGACCGACAGCACGCAGCGCCGCAGCGCAGCGACAACAGCAGACCGTACGGCGGCGCCACGGATGAGCCGCGACTGCGGCAACCTGACGCCGGCGCACTCTACCGGCCGAGGTAGAGAAGTGTCAACCTGACGAATTGAGGGGGGTTCCCGGGCCCGCTGTGCGGTCCGTGACCTGATCGGATGCGCCCGCGGGCGCGGCCGTCCCCAGGGACGACGCGCAGGATCAGAATTCTGCCGGGTCGCTGTAAGTCCCCATGACGTCGCGCAGCACGTCACAGATCTCCTGCTCGGTCGCGTACACGCTGGCCGCCGCGATGATGGAGGGCATGAGGTTGTCGCGGCCGCGCGCGCAGCTTCGCACGTCGGCCAGCGCGCTTCGCACCCGGTCCTGGTCGCGCTGGGCCTTGACCCGGGCCAGGTTCTCGCATTGCACGCGCTGCACCTCCTCGTCGATGCGGAGGAGGGGGATCGTCTTCTCGCCCGCCGCGGCATAGCGGTTGACGCCCACCATGATCCGCTCGTTCGACTCCAGCTCTCGCTGGAACCGGTAGGCCGAGGCGGCGATCTCGCGCTGCGGATACCCCTTCTCGATGGCGGGCACCATCCCGCCCATCTCGTCGATCCGCTGGATGTACGCGAGCGCCTCCTTCTCCAGGCGGTCGGTCAGCCACTCGACGTAGTAGCTCCCCCCGAGCGGATCGATCGTGTTCGCCACCCCGCTCTCGTGGGCGATGATCTGCTGCGTCCGGAGGGCGATGGTCACGCTCTCCTCGGTCGGGAGCGCGTAGGTCTCGTCGAGAGAGTTCGTGTGGAGCGACTGGGTGCCGCCGAGCACGCCGGCGAGCGCCTGGAGCGAGACGCGGACCACGTTGTTGTAGGGCTGCTGCGCCGTCAGCGAGACGCCGGCGGTCTGCGCGTGCGTCCGCAGCTTCATGCTCTCGGCCTTCTTCGCGCCGTAACGCTCCTTGAGGAACCGCGCCCACATGCGGCGCGCGGCGCGGAGCTTCGCGATCTCCTCGAAGAAGTCGTTGTGGAGGTCGAAGAAGAACGAGAGGCGCGGCGCGAAGGAGTCGACGTCGAGGCCGCGCTCGATGCAGCTCTCGACGTAGGCGAGCCCGTCCGCCAGCGTGAACGCGAGCTCCTGCGCGGCGGTCGAGCCGGCCTCGCGGATGTGGTAGCCGCTGATCGACACCGAGTTCCACCGCGGCACCTCGCGCGCGCAGAACTCGATCATGTCCGTCACGATGCGCATCGCCGGGCGCGGCGGGACGAGCCAGGCGTGCTGGGCGATGAACTCCTTCAGGCAGTCGTTCTGCACGGTGCCGCCGATCCGCTTGCGCGGGATCCCGCGCTTGTCGGCGAGCGCGATATAGAACGCGAGCAGCACGACGGCCGGGCCGTTGATGGTCATCGACGTCGTCACCTGGTCGAGCGGGATGCCGTCGAAGAGCACCTCCATGTCGCGGAGCGTGTCGACCGCGACACCGCACATCCCCACCTCGCCGAGCGACCGCGGAGAGTCGGAGTCGTACCCCATGAGGGTCGGGAAATCGAAGGCGGTGGACAGGCCTGTTTGCCCCTCGGCGAGCAGGTATTTGAACCGCGCGTTCGTCTGCTCCGGGGTGCCGAAGCCGGCGAACATCCGCATCGTCCACAGCTTGCCGCGGTACATCGTCGGCTGGACGCCCCGCGTGAACGGGTACTCCCCGGGCAGCCCGAGATCCGCCGCGTGGTCGACCCGCGCGTCGGCCGGCGTCGCGATGTCGGGCACGTCGACGCCGCTCCAGGTCGTGAAGCGCTCGCTGCGCGGCGGGAAGCGCGCCGACGCCTCGGCGACCGGGCCCTCGCGCCACGCGGCCACGGCGCGCCGGAGCGCGGCGAGCCCGCCCTCGTCGAGCCCGAGGCCCTCGCCGCCGCCGCCGTTCGTGTAATGGAGCGCGTCGGCGCCGCTCTCGTCGGCAGGAGCCGGGGACCCGGGCGCGCGGTCCGCTTCGGTCTCCCTGGGGGAGGTGCGCTCTTCGTACGCCATGGACTCTATTTAGCGCGGCGCGCGCGCGGTGGCGTCGCTCATCGCCGGGGGCGCCGCTCATCGCCGAGGGCGCGCGCGCCGCGTCACGGGCAGCGCGCGTGGAACACCTCGGAGGCGACCGGCGTCGCCCCGTCTTCCAGCGAGTCCTCGATCGCGCCGGTGATCCGGATCCCCTCCGCGGCGCAGAGCGCCGCCGCGGCGTCGCCCGGGAGCGTCCCACCCCCGGCGCTGGTGTCGACGGTGAACGCCACGGTGACGTCGCTGCCCGGGGCGACCTCGACAGGCAGCGACGTCGCGGTCTCGACGGGGAGCGGCGCGACGATCGAGGTCTTCTGATCGGCGCTCGCGATCTCGAAGGAGCGGACAGCGACGCGGCTGGGGCCGCTCGCCCGCGGGCCGAGGTGGAGCTCCAGCGTGAAGCGCGCCTCGAGGTTCGTCCCGAGCGCGCTCGCGGAGACGGTCGCCTCGGGCGCGGCGATGGCCGGCTCGACGAACACGGCGGCGTCGGTGTCGATGCAACCGCTGCTCACCGCCGCGGCGAGCGTCGCTGCGGCGGCGGGGATCCAGGCGCGGGCCTTCATGGTGTCACTCTCCCCCGGGCCGACCTGTCCTGTCCAGATCGGCGGCCTTGCGCGCGGCGCGGCGGCGCGCCCCGCGGCCAGCCGCGCGCGGCCGGCTCCGCTCAGGGCGGCGGCGGGACGACGCCCTTGGAGCGGGCCAGGGCGCAGCCGAGCTCCACGTTGGTCGGCCCCTTGTCGGTCCGCACGACCTTGAACTCGACGCGCCGGTTCTTCTCCCAGGCCGGCGCGTTGTGGGCCGGGTCGAGGGGGCAGTACTCGCCGTAGCCCATGGCGCGCACCGCGTTCCGGTTGACCCCGCGCTGCACGAGCGCCGCCACGACGGCGTCGGCCCGGGACTGGGTCAGCTTGAGGTTGTACGCGTCGGCCGAGCGCTCGTCGGCGTGCCCCTGCACCTCGATCATCGTGAACTCCGGGTGGTGCTTGAGCGTCTCGGCGACCGCCTGCACGATGCCGAACGACTCCGGGAGGATCTCGGCGCTGCCGGTCGCGAACTGGATCTTCTCGAGGATGACGATGTTGTTCTCCTCGATGACGACACTGCCCTTGTCCGGGCACCCGTCCTCGTCCTCGAGGCCGTTGAACGTCTCCGGATCGTTCGGGCACTTGTCGGCCACGTCCGGGATGCCGTCCCTGTCGTTGTCGGGGTCGGGGCAGCCGTCCTCGTCCTCGAAGTCGTCCTTGTCCTCCGGGTCGTTCGGGCACTGATCGGACTTGTCGGGGATCCCGTCCTTGTCGTTGTCGGGGTCCGGGCAGCCGTCCTTGTCCTGGAAGCCGTCGCGGTCCTCCGGCTCGTCCGGGCACTTGTCGCGCGAGTCGAGGATGCCGTCGCCGTCGCGGTCGCCGTCGCTCCCCTCCGGGCAGCCGTCGTCGTCCTCGTCGCCGTCGCGGTCCTCGGGGTTGTTCGGGCAGCGATCGTCGACGTCGAGAATGCCGTCCTCGTCGTTGTCCGGATCCGGGCAGCCGTACTTCCCGGGGGGCGAGTCCGCCTTGGTGTCCTGGAAGCCGTCGTAGTCCTCCGGCTCGTCGGGGCAGTCGTCCTGATCGTCCTTGATGCCGTCGCCGTCGCGGTCGCCGATCGACGGCTCGAAGACGAACCCGAGGGTCGCGCGCTGCTCCGCCGCCTGGAACCCGGGCGTGTACCCGACGCCCGCGCCCAGCATGAGGAAGCTGTTCCGCTCGATGAAGAGCTTGATGCCCCCGATCGCCTCGGCCGACAGCTTCTGCCGGCTGCTGTCGCCGCCGCCGACCTGCTGCGTGAGGTAGGTCTCGGCCACGAGGTCGAGCGGCGTGAGGACGCGGTAGCTCATCCCGAACCCGCCGGTGAGCAGGTCGGAGTACTCGAAGTCCCCTTCCTTGAGCTGGAAGGTCATGCCGTCCTGGCGGAGGCCGAACGCGGGGTTTTTCCCTGTGTGGCCGCGGTATCCGGCGTTCAGCGCGACCCGGAACGGGTTGGTGATGCCGAGCCGCTTCTCCAGCACGATCTGAGGCCAGAAGAAGAAGCCCGGGTCCGAGGCGAAGTCCTCGCTCCCGCCCACGCCGACGCCGGCCTGCGCGATCAGCGCGAGCCCGATCACGTCCTGATCGGGGCGGAGCAGGCGGAGCTTGGCGTGGATGGCGAGATTGCCGAGCGTCTGGGCGTCGAGCGCGTCGTCGTTGTAGTTGGCGCCGGGCCCAGGGCCGATGTCGTCGACCGCCTTCGCGCCGTTGAGCACCACCGGCACCGACAGCCCGACGACGAGGAAGTTGGCGATGCCGTAATCGAACTGGAACGTCCCCTGGAAGGCGTGATTCAGCATCACCCCCGTCCCACGGGCGTTCTCGTTGAGCGGCATGATGTTGTGCCCGTAATCGAGCACGAGCCCCAGGCTGATGTCGTTGGCGCCGAGGATGTCTGCCCCGTTGACCGAGAAGAGACCTTTGGAGTCGACCGCCGGCCGGAACAGGTGCAGGTCCATGCCGTCGCCGTTGGCGCCATTGCCCGTGCGCGTCGTGTCCCTGCCGGCGGCCTGCGCGGCGGCGTCCGGCGCGGCGGCGGTGAGCGCCGCGCCGAGCAGCATGGAGAGCAGCCCGACGCCGAGGCGGCTGGGGCGACCGTGGGCGGGCAGCGCGCGCCGGTCGTCTGGCGCGGCGGGGCCGCCCGGCGGCGGGGCGGCGGGGAGCAACGGGGAACGAGGCATCATGGCAAGGTCCTCGGGTTCGTGAGGTCGCGATCGGGCAAGCGCGCCTGGATCTGGCGCTGGCCGCCACGTACCACCGCGCGAATTCCGGTGTCAAACAGACGGCGCGGGGTCTCCGCGGCCGCGTGGGCGGGGGATGCCTGGACCAGAAATGTCCACGCGCGACGAGGTGGGCCCGTCTCGCGGCGGGCGCGCCGCGCTCCCGTCTCGCGGCGGGCGCGCCGCGCTCAGGGAGTGCGCGTCTTCAGGCTGTCGATGGCGTGAACCGGGGCCTGATCGCCGGCCATGAGGTGGGCGATGGCCCCGTAGACCAGCCGCTGGCTCTCCAGCATGCTCTTGCCGGCGAACACCGGCGAGGTCACGACGAGGTTGAAGTGCCCTCCGCCGCCCGTCACCTCGGCGGTGGAACCCTCGATCTTCTCTTCGATGGCCCGCTTCAAGGCCTCGGGGATCGACCCCTGAAAGGTGGTCAGGTGGATGGACATGGGGCGATCTATAGGCCATCGCCCCGCCGCAGGAAAGCCGGAGCGCTGGGCTCGGGCTCGCGGCGGGGCGCGCAGCGGGGAGGATCTGCGGCGGGGGATCAGGCGCGCGCGGCCGCGCCGGCCAGCTCGACCAGGCCGGCCGCGCCCATGCCGCCGCCGATGCACATCGTGACGATGGCGTACCGGCCGCCGCGGCGGCGCAGCTCGTAGAGGGCGGTCGCGGTGAGCTTCGCGCCGGTGCACCCGAGCGGGTGGCCGAGCGCGATCGCGCCGCCGTTCACGTTGAGCTTCTCCTCGGGGATCTCGAGCGCCCGCTGCACGTAGACGGCCTGCGACGCGAACGCCTCGTTGACCTCGAAGACGTCGATGTCGGCCATCTTCAGCCCCGTCCTCGCGAGCAGCTTCTTCACCGCGGGCACCGGGCCGATGCCCATGATCGCCGGGTCGACGCCGACGGTCACGAACGACCGGAAGAACCCGAGCGGCTTCACGCCGAGCGCGTCCGCCTTGGCCTTGCTCATCACGAGCGCGGCGGCGGCGCCGTCCGACAGCGGCGAGCTGTTGCCCGGAGTGACGCTCCCCTTCGCCGCGAACGACGGCTTCAGCCCGGCGAGCGCCTCCGCGGTCGTCTCCTTGCGGATCAGCTCATCGGTGCGGAAGTCGAAGGTCGCGCGCTTGCCGTTCTCGTAGCGCACGCCCTTCACGGTGACGATCTCGTCCTCGAACCGCCCCGCCGCGCGCGCCGCCGCCGCCTTCTGGTGGCTCTTCAGCGCGAACGCGTCCTGGTCGGCGCGGCTCACCTGGAACCGGTTCGCCACGTTCTCCGCGGTGATGCCCATCGGCGTGTACACCGTCGGACACCGCTCCATCGCCTCCGGCGACGCGCTCAGCTTGTTGCCCGTCATCGGCACCATGCTCATCGACTCGACGCCGCCGGCGACGGCGATGTCGACCGAGCCCATCGCGATGCTCCCCGCCGCGTTCGCGATCGCCTGGAGCCCGCTCGAGCAGAAGCGGTTGATGGTGATCGCGGAGCTCTCCTGCGGCATCCCGCCGAGGAGCGACACGACGCGCGCGACGTTGAGCCCCTGCTCGCCTTCCGGCATGGCGCAGCCGAGGACGAGGTCCTCGATGTCCTCCTGCTTCACCTGGGGGACGCGCTGGAGCAGCGCGGCGACGACCTCGCCCGCGAGCTCGTCGGGGCGCTTCAGCGCGAGCGACCCTTTGTGGGCCCGGCCAACGGCCGAGCGGACGGCCTCTGCAATTACGACGTCGACCATGGCGTTCACCTAGTTCCGGAGGGGCTTGTTGTTCATCAGCATGTACTGCATTCGCTCGGCGCTCTTGGGCTCACCGCACAGGCTGACGAACGCCTCGCGCTCGAGCTCGAGGATCTCGTCCTCGGTCACCTCGCGCGCCCCGCCCCCGGCGCCGCCGCAGAGCACCTCGGCGAGCTTGCGCGCGATCTTCGCGTCGTGCTCGCTGGCGTGGCCGCCGGCGACGAGCGTGTCGATCATCATCTGCAGCGTCGCGATCCCGCTCTCGCCCGGCAGCTTGTAGGCGCGCGGCACGGGCGCATGGTACCCGGCCTCGGCCATCCCGACGGCGCGCGCCTTCACCTCGTACAGCTGGCGCGCCCGATCGAACGAGACGCCGTCGGTCTTGCGGAAGAAGCCGAGCGCCTTCGCCTCGTCGGCGCTCGTCGCGACCTTGGCGAGCGCGATGTTCTTGAAGACCTGCGTCACGAGGTCGTACGAGTTCACCGGCACGCCCTCCGGGACGCCCTCGAACGCGCGCCAGAGCATGTTGAGCGTCCCCGCGCCGCCCGGGATGAGCCCGACGCCGACCTCGACGAGCCCCGCGTACGTCTCGGCCGCGGCCTGCACCGCGTCGCACGCGAAGCAGAGCTCGAGCCCGCCGCCCAGGGTCATCCCGTAGGGCGCGGCCACGACGGGGACGCTCGCGTACTTCAGCCGCTGCGTCGCGTCCTGGTACGCCTTCACCATCTTGCGGATCGCGTCCCAGTCCTTGTTCCCCGCGGCCATCGCCACCAGGAACAGGTTGGCGCCGACGCAGAAGTGCTCGCCCTGGTTGAAGACCACGAGCGCGCGGAAGTCCTGCTCGGCCTTCTCGGCGGCGAGCGTGAGCATCCCGATCGAGTCCGGATCGAGGCTGTTCGCCTTCGTCTTGAAGGTGACGCCGAGCACGCCGTCGCCGAGGTCCCACGCCTCCGCGCCGTCGTTGGCGAGCACCGCCTTCACGCCGCCCGCGGCCGCTCGCGCGCCGGCCAGCGTGACGTTCCGCGGATCGAGCTGGCGAGCGACGTACTCCCCCTTGAGGAGGTCGAACACCGCGCCGTCCTGGCGGTAGAACGAGGTCGCGCCGCTCTGCTTCATGCGCAGGATCGACTCGGGCAGCTTGATGCCGTCCTTCTGCATGCGCTCGACGGTCTCGGCGAAGCCGAGCGCGTCCCAGGTCTGGAACGGCCCGAGCTCCCAGTTGTACCCCCAGCGCATGGCGTCATCGACGGCCACGATGCTGTCGGCGATCTCGCCGATCCGCCGCGCGGTGTACGCGAGCGAGCGGGAGAGCACCTTCCAGGCGAACTGCCCGGCCTTGCCCGGGTCGCCGGCGAGCTTCTTCACGCGCGCGGCCGGGTCCTCGATCTTCTCGCACGACCTCGTGGCCTTCTTGATCGCCTCGTCGCCGCCGTGCGGGCGGTACGTCAGCTTCGCGGGATCGAGCGTCTCGAGCCCGTCCTTGGTCTTGCGGTAGAAGCCGCCCTTGGTCTTGTCGCCGAGGAGCTTCGCCTCGATCATGCTCCGGATGTACGAGGGCAGCTTGAAGACCTCGCGGTCCTCGTCGCGGTCGAGCGACGCGTAGCAGTTCTCGGCGACGTGGGCGAAGGTGTCGAGCCCGACGATATCGCCTGTCCTGAAGCTCGCGCTCTTCGGGTGGGCCATGGCGACGCCGGTGATGGCGTCGACGTCCTCCGGCGCGAGCCCCTCCTCGATCATGAGGTGGATGGCCGTGAGCATCGCGTGGGTGCCGATGCGGTTGCCGACGAAGTTCGGGGTGTCCTTCCCGAAGACGATGCCCTTGCCGAGCACGTCCTCGCCGAACCTCCGCACGCGCGCGACGACGGCCGGATCGGTGTCGGGCCCGGTGACGAGCTCGAGGAGCTTCATGTACCGGACGGGGTTGAAGAAGTGCATGACGAGGAATCGCTTGCGGAAGTCCTCGGAGCGCCCCTGCATCATCTCCTCGATGCGCAGCCCGGAGGTGTTCGACGCCGCGATCGCGTCCGGCCGCATGACCTGCTCGAGCCGCGCGAAGAGGGCGCGCTTCGGCTCCATCTTCTCGATGATGGCCTCGATGACGAGGTCGCACTGCGCGAGCTCGGCGAAGTGATCTTCCGTGTTGCCGGTGCGCACGAGGCGGGCGTGCGACGGGTGGAAGAACGCGGCGGGCCTGGCCTTGAGGGCCTTCTCGAGCCCGCCCGCGGCGAACCGGCTCCGGGCGGCCGGGTCCTGCCGCTCGGCCTCGCTGAGGTTCGGGGGCACGATATCGAGGAGCAAGACCTCGATGCCGGCGTTCGCGAAGTGGGCGGCGATGCCGCTGCCCATGACGCCCGCGCCGATGACGCCCGCGCGGCGGATTGGTTTCGTCATGCAGATCCTCCGAGATGAATGGGGCGCAAACCATTGGCGCAAAGGGCGCCGAGCGCAAGCGTATCCGGGGTGGACGGCCGCGTGGGTGAGCGCGCACCGTTGTGCTTCGCTGGCGCGGCGAGCGGCGAGGCGCGGTGAGCGACGTCTAGCGTGGTGTGACACCGCACGCGCCAGCGCAGGTGTGCGGTGAATAGCGACTGCTGCGATGAGCCCACGGCGCGCCGGGCAGCGATGGCGACGCGCCCAACCAGACACGTCAACGTACCTTGGAATACCCTCAGTACGTTTCTTCCAGCGATTGACGTCCTCGGCGCGTCGCCGGGCGAACGCGAGGTTGAGAGCGGCAGGCGCTGGGCGGCCTGTCCAGAGCGTCCGCCTGTGACGCGGGCGCCCCTCAGGCGCTATGGGTCGGGCTCGCAGCCGGTGTTTCCGCCCTCAGTGCCATGCCTGGGCGGACTGCACCGGCTGCCCGGTGCGGTCGTGCTCGGCCAGGAGGCGCTTCGAGATCTCGGCGCACACGGCGCAAGAAGCGAAGCGCGACCGGTGCAGGCACTGGAGCCATGTCGCCGTCCCCTGGGTGAACTCGATGTCATCGAGGTGTTTGCCGCAGGCGACGCAATGGATGTGCTTGTGCTGCTGGGGCGCCGCCGGGCGCGCCGGCGCGAGCGCCTTCCGCTCGCGCTTGGTCAGTCGCTTTTCTCGCTTCATGATCTCCTCGATGACGGGGGTGGCTGCACGGCATCGTGCTGGCGCGGTCCAAGCTACCATGCGTTTCAGGCCGACGGGCTCGCCCGCGCCTCGCCGGTCGCGGCGCTCCACTCAGCGCAGCGCCGACTCGAAGCGCGGCGCCGCCTCGAAGGTCTCGGCGAGGGTCCGGCGGTACTCGTCGGCCATCTGGACGAGCCCGTCGATCAGCAGCGCCGCGTCGTGGTCCGAGAAGCCCTCCAGCGACGCCACGCACGAGACCGAGACCTCGTCGCCGGTGATCGACACGCGGAACTCCCCCGTGGTCTGGTCGTTCATCGTGAGCAGGAACCGGTAGAACGGCTCGTGGTTCGCCGCCGGCAGGCCGACGACCGGCGCGCGCAGCGTCAGCAGGCGCCCCGCCTCGTCGATCTCGACGTCCACCTGCGTCGCCGTCTCCGCCGCCGGGAACGGGCGCTGCGCGATGCGCCACGTCCTCGGGCCGACGCGCGCCCGGTTGGCGATGATCCCGAGCGCCGACAGGCCCTGGCGGATCACCCGCTCGACCCCTGCGCGGGCCGGGGCCGGCGCGAACGCGTGCGGCAGCAGCCGGCCGCAGCCCAGGCAGCGATCGCTCTCGACGTCGAACGGCTCGTCGCACGCCGGGCAGCGGTAGACGGGCGCCCTCTCCCGGAGCTCGACCAGCGGCCGGTCCGCCGAGGCGAGCAGCGGCTGGAACGAGCCCGCCGGCAGCACGACGCTGTGGCCCGGGAGCTCTCCCGCGACGCCGGACGGCGCCGCCACCACCCCGAGCACGCGCCCCTCCGGGTCGAGCACCGGCGCGCCGAGCGGGGCCGCCACGTCGAGCTCGAACGCGGGGAGCTGCCCGTCGACCTTGCGCGCCACGTGGCACACCCTGGCGACGGCGAGGCGCAGGCTCTGCCCCGGCAGGCAGCTCAGCACGGCGACGCGCTCGCCGAGCCGCGGCTCCGCCGAGGCGCGCACGGCGAGCGCCGCGACGCCCGGCGGCTCGCCCGGCGCGACGATCGCCACGTCGCGCCCCACGTCGACGGCGATCGCGCGCCCCGCCATGCTCCGCCCGTCCTCGAGCGTCAGCGCGACGTCCGTCGGATAGCCGAGCCCGCGCCGGCTCGTCACCACGACGCCGTTGCCGAGCGCCACCCAGCCGGTCGTGACGAGCGCGCCGGCGCGGATCGCCACGATCGAGCGGCGCGCGCGGGCGACCCGCTCGTGGAGCAGGGCCAGATCGCCGTCGCCGTGCGGCGCGAGCTGCGACGTCATTGGGCGACGATCCTCGAGAGCGCCGTCATCAGCAGATCGATCGTGCCGGGCTTCGCGCCGTCGCGCTGCGCGTAGGCGACGATGTCGCGCAGCCGCTGCTCCGTCTTGACGGGCAGCTTCGTGCGCACGAGCAGCTCCGAGAGGGCGCCGATCGCGAGGAAGTGGCGGAGCATCGGGTCGGCCGGCGCGCGCTCGATCTCCCGCAGGTAGCGGCCGAGGTGCTCGCGCGCGAGCGCCGCCGTGGTGAGCGGATCGACGTGCAGCGGCTTCTCCTCCGCCACCTGCCCGCGCAGCGTCACGAGGCGCTCCATCGCGAGGAACGCCGGCTCCGCGACCCCGGCCGTGCCCCCGCGGCGCCCGCCCTCGGCCTGGATGAGCTCGCGGGTCGCGGCCGCCGTGCAGCGGTAGAGGTGCGCCACCGCGTCCGGCATCGTGTCGCCGTACTCGTAGATCGCCCGGAACACGGTGCACCGGATGAGGAGCACCATGACGCCCGGCCGCTCCTGGAAGCTGAGCGCCGTGCCGAGCACCTGCGCGTCCCGGAGCAGCTGGCAGAACCGGTCCGCCGGCGTGTTCGTCGACTCGGGGCGGGACGGGATGTTCTGGCGCGACGGCGGGTCGATCTCGACCTCCGGCAGCGCGGGCGGGCGCACCGACACCGGGGTCGTCACGGCGGCCATCACGCTGGAGTTCGAGCGGCGAAAGGGCACGGTGCGCGCGCTGCGGCGATCGCTGATCTGCGCCGGCGTGTCCGCGGCCGGCGCGTGCTCCCCCGAGAGCGGGGCCGCGGTCGCCGGGGCCGGCTTCGCGGCGCCGGCCTCGGGCCCAGGGATCGCCACGCTGCTGATCGCCTTCGACGCGGCGCCGCCGTCGTGCGCCGGCGGGAGGATGCCGGCCTTGGCCGACGGCGCGCCGCCGTTCCTCGCCGACGCGGCCATCGACGTCGGCGCCGGGACGGACGCCAGCGACGGCGACAGGATGTCGGGGATCGCGTCCGCGTCGCGGATGGGGCGCGCGACCGACTCCGGCAGGCGCGGCAGCGGGGGCGCGGCCCACGCCGAGTGCTCCTCGTGCGGCGTCCGCACCGCCGAGATCGGCGGCGGGGGCGCGACGGCCCGCACCGACGGAGCGCTCGGCGGGCGGCCCGGCGTCGGCGGGATGGAGAAGCTCTTCAGGGGTCGCGCGCGGCCGGCCGACGCCCACGTCAGGCTCGCGCGCTGCTCCTCCGAGAACGGCGGTCGCGCGTCGAACCAGGCGGCCATCGTCGCCCCGAGCCGCTCTGCCGCCTCGCCGCTCTCGCGCAGCGCGAGGCGCAGCGCCTCCGGCGTGAACGCGGCGACGCGGCCCACGCGGCGGAGCAGCAGCAGATCGTCCCGGAGGCAGAGCCGGAAGGGCTCGGGGCCGCCGGAGAGCTCGAGCGCCGCCCGGAGGAGCGGCACCCGCTGCCGCTCCGCGACGCGCGCGACCGGGACGTCGATCGACACCCGCTCGTTCGCCGCGTCGAGCGCGACGAACAGCGTCGCCGCCCCGAGCGGCACGATCCACCCCACGCCCTCCTGCAGCGTCGTCGCCTGGACGCTCGTCCCGGCCTCCGCCGACGCGCAGTGGGACACGAAGCGCACCGGATCACGCGCGCGCCAGGCCTCTACCGAGCTCCCGTCCCAGTCGGCGTCCGCGGGCGGCGGCTTGCGCGAGATCGCCGGCGAGCGGTCGACCCCGCACGCCTCGCACCGCGGCCCGCGCAGCGGGAAGCCGCACGCCGCGCAGAAATCGGAGGCCGGGCTCGACGGGACCGCCACGCCCGACAGCATACCTCAGCGCAAGGCCGAGGTGGCACCGGGGTTTGCTCTCACAGGAACGGATTCAGGTGGAGCGCGACCTTGGCCTGCCGCAGGTTGTACTGGACCCTGCGAATGAAGTGGATGAGCAGGTAGGCCCAGACGGCGAAGGTGACCACGCTGATGACGAGCTGGACCGTCTTGCTGACGCCGATCACCATCCAGAGCGCCGTCAGAAGGAAGGCCCCGAACGAGAGCGGGACGAACCACTTCCAGCAGAGGTTCATCATCTGGTCGATCCGGACGCGCGGCAGCGTCCAGCGGATCCAGATGACGACAAAGACGAGCAGCCAGCTCTTCAGCAGGAAGAGGAAAACACCGAGGAGCTGGAGTCCGAAGCTCGCCTCCTGCTGGGCCGGCGAGACGCCGGGGATCTGCCAGCCGCCGAGGAAGAGCGCGCTCGCGATGCCGCACATCACGAAGACGTTCGCCCACTCGGCGAAGAAGAAGAAGAGGTACCGCATGCCCGAGTACTCGGTCGAGTAGCCGGCGACGAGCTCGCTCTCCGCCTCGGGCAGGTCGAACGGCGCGCGGTTGCCCTCCGCCAGCGCCGTCGTGAAGTACAGGAAGAACAGCGCGAACGTGATCGGGTTGCGGAAGACGAACCAGTACCAGGGCCAGCCGCCCACGTCGAGGAACGAGGCCCCCGTGCCGCCCTGCGCGCCGATGATGTCCTGAAGGCGCAGCGACCCGGTCATCATGACGATGCACACGATCGCGACCGCGCCGGGGATCTCGTAGCTGATGATCTGCGCCGCCGAGCGGATCCCGCCGAGGAGCGACCACTTGTTGTTCGACGCCCAGCCGCCGGTCATGAGGCCGATCGTGACGAGCGAGGTCACGGCGATGACGAAGAGGATGCCGATGTCGAGGTCGGCCGCGATGAGGTACTGGCCGAACGGCATCACCACGAACGTCGCCGACACGCCGACGAACACGAGGTAGGGCGCGAGCCGGAAGAGCACCCTGTCGCTCTCCGCGGGGATGACGTCCTCCTTGAGGATCGACTTGATCCCGTCGGCGATCCACACGAGGAAGCCCTGCGGCCCGGCGCGGTTCGGCCCGATGCGGGACTGCATGCGCGCCGAGACGCGGCGCTCGACCCAGGTGATGATCCCCGCGGTCGGGGCCATGAAGAGCAGGATGATCGCGGCGGCCACGCCGAGGATGATCCCGGCGCCGAGCAGGTCGGTCGGCGCGCTCGCGTGGAATCCCTCGGTCGAGACCTGGACCTGGGACGGGGTCGCGCTGCCCCGCCGGATCCCGACCGTCGACAGCCGCTCGTGGCCGCTCGGGATCACGTCGCCCCTCGAGAGGACCTTCACGCCCTCGAAGCTCGTGATGATGTCGCCCGGGGCGATCTGCGCCCGGCTCGCCGGGCTCGCGTCGCGCACGCCCGTCACGACGAGCCCGCCGGACGGCGGCGACTCGGCCGCGACCTCGACGCCGAGGAACGCGAGCGCGCGCGCCCCCTCCTTCTCGCGCGCCTCGATGACGGCGCGCCGCGGGGTCGGCGGGATGAAGTCGAGCGTGACGCCCCGCACCGTGCCCGCCACGGGGAGCGCCCCCTGCGTGGTCGCGGGGATCTCGACGACGACGTCGCCGTGGAAGGTCGTGTGCACCGCGTCGTCGCCGCGGCCGGCGAAGCGCGCCTGCAGCCCCTCGGAGAAGACCAGCGAGACCTTGCTGCTGCTGACCTGCGCGTCGTCGATCTCGATGCTCTGATCGGTGAGCGGCGCCTGGCCCGGGCGCCGCAGCGTCCCGCGGAACGTGACGACCGCCTCCTTCGCCTCGGCGGTGGGCAGGTTGGTCCCGAGGATCTCGATGCGGTCGCCGAGGTCGACCTCGCGCGGCACGACGTCGATCACGTTCAGGAGCTCGGGCGCCGTCCGGCTCCGGGCGCAGCCGGCCGCGCCGAGGAGCGCGACCAGGGCGAGCAGGCACGGGAGGAAGCCTCGAGGGAGAGCTCTCCAGGGTGGAGATCCGCGCATGGCGCCGCTTATAAACCGCGCCGCGCAAACGGTCGAGATTGCGGAGGATCGCGCTCGGCCCCCGCCGCGGGCGGCGCTGATCAGCGAACCGGCACGCCGGGCGCGCCCCGGACGGGGAGGAAGTACCGGCTGCCGTCGAGCTCGTTCACCCCCACGTAGAGCTCTGCCTCGAACACGTCCCTGAGGCGGCGGTAGGTCATCACCTCCTCGATGGTGCCCTGCGCGACAAGCCGCCCGCCCTTGAGGAGCGCCACCCGGTCGGCGTACTGGGCCGCCGCGTTGAGGTCGTGCAGCACGGCGACGCAGGCGAGGCGCCGCTCGGCCACCTCCCTGCGCACGACCTCGTGGACCTCGATCGAGTGGCGGATGTCGAGGTGGGCCCCCGGCTCGTCGAGGATCAGCACCTGCGCCTCCTGCGCGAGCGCCCGGGCGATGGCGACCCGCTTCTGCTCGCCGCCGGACAGCTCGGCCACCGGCCGCCCCGAGAGCTCGACGAGGTCGCAGGCGCCGAGGGCGCGGGCGACCGCCACCTCGTCGCGGCCGGAGGCGCGCATCCACGCGCCCTGGTGGGGCGCGCGGCCCATCATCACGACCTCGCGCACCGTGAACCCGGGCGCCGAGGCGATGCCCTGGGGCACGACCGCCACGCACCGCGCGATCGCCCGCCGGTCCATGCCGCCGAGCGGCCTTCCCAGCAGGCTCGCCTCCCCCCGCGCCGGCCGCAGGGCCCCGGACAGGACGCGGACCAGCGTCGACTTTCCGGCGCCGTTCGGCCCCAGGACGGCGCAGAGCTCGCCCGCGCGCACCGCCAGGCTGATCCCTTCCAGCGCCAGCCTCCCGGTGGGATAGCTCGCGGTCACGTCACGCAGCTCGATCGCCGGCTCCTTCAAGCGCCGCCTCTTTTATCGAGTGATATCGAGTGATCTTTCCTTGCGCGAGGTTTCTAGCGGTGGTCCAATCGACTCGAGGCGTAGAGGAGATGGAAACGGCGAAGGAGACCCTGGGCAGCGGCGAGGTACCGCGTCGCGTTATCAAGCGCTACTCCAATCGGAAGCTCTACGACACGAAGGACAGTCGCTACGTCACCCTGCAACAGATCGGGGAGATGGTGCGGGCCGGCGAGGAGGTCCAGATCATCGACAACGCGACCAAGGAGGACAAGACCGAGGTCACGCTGGCGCTGATCATCTCGGAGGACCTCAAGTCGCAGCCGCGCTCGGTTCCGCTCGGCACGCTGAGGGATCTGATCCAGGAGCGAGGCGAGCGGCTGCTCTCGCAGCTCCGCGAGGGGCCGATCGGCCGGCTCATCCCCGGCGCGGTCCCCGGGGAGGGCGGGGTTGCAGCGCCGGGCGCGCCGCAGGCGCCCGCGCCGGAGCAGGCGGCCTCCGCGTCGCCGTCCCAGCCGCCCCCGCCGCTCGACGCGGACAGGTCGAGCCACGCGAAGGGCCGCCTGAGCGGCATCGTCGAGAGCTCGAAGCAGACGCTCGATCAGTGGCAGCAGGCCGTCGACGATCGCATCCTGTCGATCCTGCCGGGTCTCGGGCTGGTCCGCGATCTCCAGGCCGATGTCAAGCGCCTTTCGCAGCGCATTGACGAGCTGGAGGCGAAGCTCCAGGGACGCGCGGGTGAGCAGATCGAGGGCACCGCTCCCCTCCAGGCCGGCTCCGCCACGGACGAGCCCGCGGGCGAGGGGCAGGGGGGCGAGAGCAGGCCGGAATAGTCCTGACCGCCCCTCTGTTCCCCCGTCGATCCCATGCCGTTCTTCTTCAGCAAGAAACCTGCGTCCGTAGCGCAGGACCTGTCGTTATCCAGCAGCGAGGGGGGGCGCGCGGACGCCTTCGAGGTCGAGCTGCTCGGTCATCTGGACACGCTGTACGGCGTGAGCTGCAGGATGACCAAGAGCTCGACCGAGGCGGAGGATCTGGTCCAGGACACCATCGTCAAGGCGATGCGCGCCCGGGATCAGTTCGAGCCCGGCACCAACCTCAAGGCCTGGTTGCTCCGGATCCTGACGAACACGTTCATCAACCGGTACCGGCGCGGGGGCCTCGAGCGAGGCATCTTCGAGGGCCCTGACGCCGAGCCGCTCACCGACGGCTGGGTCGGTGCGACGACGATGCGCGCGATGCGCGATCCGGAGACCCAGGCGCTCACGCCGCTCATCGAGGCCGAGGTGCAGCGCGCCCTCGACGAGCTGCCCGAGGAGTTCCGCCTCGCGGTGGTGCTCTCGGACATCGAGGAGCTCTCCTACAAGGAGATCGCCGAGGCGATGGGCTGCCCCATCGGCACGGTGATGTCGCGGCTGCACCGGGGCCGCAAGCTCCTCCAGAAGACGTTGCGCGAGCACGCGGTCCTGATGGGCATCGTCAGCGCCGACGCACCGAAGGAGGCGCCCGCCGACCTGGACGCGTACCGCAAGCGGAAGCGGGGTGTCGCATGAGCGCCGCGAAGTCGATCGAGAGCTGTGCGCAGTTCGAGTACGCGCTGTCGGCCTACGTCGACGGCGAGCTGGATCCGGATCACGCGGTGGACCTCGAGTCCCACCTCGTCCAGTGCCCGCCGTGCTTCGAGCAGGTGAAGGTGCTGCGCTCGCTGCGCGCGAGCCTGAAGCGGTCGAAGCCCCCGGCGTGCCCGAACGCGCTGCGGGCGCGCGTCGCGGCGTCGATCGCGCACGAGCACGCGCGCGAGACGGCGCAGTCGTTCGAGGCGAGGCCGCGCCTCATGCACAGGGGCTACGCCGCCGCGCTCGCCGTGGCCGCGGGCGTCGTGTTCATGGTGGGCGTGACGCGGCAGCGAGCCGCCGCGCCGCCGCCGGAGGCCGCGAAGAGCCCCACGAAGATGGAGGCCGACGCGGCGCGCGCCGAGAGCGTCGAGATCCTGCTCGACGACCTCGTCACCCAGCACGCCCAGCCGCTGCCGCCGGAGACGACCAACCCGGAGGACCTGCCGCGCTTCGATCCGTTCGTCGGCGTGCCGGTCCGCAGGCCGGAGTTCCAGTCGATGCCCGTGAACTTCATGGGCGCCCGCGTGCACACGATGCGCGACCGGCGCGCCGCGCTGCTCCAGTATGTCGTGAGGGGCAACCACCGCGTGACGGTGTACCTGTTCAACTCGCGCGCGGTCCCGGTGCAGAAGGCGCAGCCGATCCTCCAGCCGCGCGTCGTGCGGGAGCGCCCCGTCTACGTGGGCAAGATCAACGGCTACTCGGTCGTCGCCGCCGAGCGCAGCGGCGTCGGCTACGCGCTCGCCTCGGATCTCGGCGACGACCTCAGCACGCAGCTCGTCCTCGCTGCGATGCAGTGACCGCGCCCGCGCCCGCCCGAGCGGGCGCGTCCGTCTCCGCCCCTCCCCTCACCCCTCCCCTCGACCACCCCAACCCGCGAGAGACCGCATGCGCTTCGTCTTCGTCATGGATCCGCTGAGCCGCGTGGCGCACGACAAGGACACGTCGTTCGCCTTCATCCGAGCGGCGCAGGCGCGCGGACACGAGAGCTACCACTGCCTGCCGCGCGACCTCTCGATCGAGGGCGGCGAGGCGCACGCCTCGACGACCCCGGTGATCATCGGCGACGCGCCCCCGTACATCTCGCTCGACCTCGCGGGCGGCCCGCGCCGGCTCCGCCTCGCGGACGTCGACGCGATCTTCATCCGCAAGGACCCGCCGTTCGATCGCAGCTACCTGTACGCGACGCTGATCCTGGAGCGCGCGCGGCGCTGCCCGCTCATCGTGAACGACCCGCGCGGGCTGCGCGACGCCAACGAGAAGCTCTACGCGCTGAACTTCCCCGAGTGGACGCCGAGGACGCTGGTCACCGCCGATCGCGAGCAGATCCACGCGTTCGTCCGCGACCTCGGCGGCACGGCGGTGATCAAGCCGCTGGACGGCGCGGGCGGCCTCGGCGTGCTGCAGATCAGCGAGCGCGACAAGAACGCGCGCGCGATCGCGGACATGATGACGAGCGAGGGGCACCGCCTCGCGATGGTGCAGGAATACCTCCCCGCGGTCGTCCAGGGTGACAAGCGCGTCCTCTTGCTCGACGGCGAGCCGCTCGGCGCCATCCTCCGGGTTCCGCGCGACGACGACCACCGCTCGAACATCCATGTCGGCGGGCGCGTTGTCTCGACGGAGCTGACGCCGCGCGAGCGCGATCTCGTCCGGGCGGTCGCGCCTCGCCTGCGCGCCGACGGCCTCTTCTTCGTGGGCCTCGACGTGATCGGCGAGCGCCTGACCGAGGTGAACGTCACGAGCCCGACGGGCATCCAGGAGCTCGGCCGCTTCACCGGCACCGATCCCGCCGAGCGGGTGATCGCCTGGGCCGAAGAGCGGGCGCGCGGCCGGGCGCGCGGGTGACTGGCCGCGCCTGGGCGTCCGGAAGTTGGCCCGGAGGTCCGGTTTCTGCGAAGGCTCCCGTATGGGCGAGTCATTCGAGCGATGTGCCGTATGTGAAGATCGCGAGCTGGACGGCCGGGAGGGCGCGCCGTCCGGGGATACTCGCGCGAGGACGCGGATGGCCCGCGTGGTCATCCAGGGGCGCTCGCTGAGCCTGTGCCGGTCGCACGCGGCGACCGTCGCCGCCGCCATGCCGGAGACGTTCGAGGAGATGCGCGAGCTGTTCGTGGGCCTCCAGCGCGGCGGGCCGCCGGCGCAGGGCGACACGTCCGTCGAGCGCCGCTCCCCGATCCCGCGCCGCAACCCCGAGGATCGGCGCGTCTTCCCCCCGCGTCCCGAAGGCCGGCGGCTCGGAGCCGGACGCCGCGCCACCGACCCGCGGGAGTGATCGCGAGGCTCGCGCGGATCATCGCGCCGGCGCGAGGTCCACGGTGCCCGGCGCTCGCTGACCCGACGCCGAGCGTCGCGAGCAGCCTGGAGCAGCGTGGTAGGTTCTCGCCATGAGGTCTCATCGACGCGTCGTCATCGGGCTGGGGTCGAGCATGGGCGATCGCCTGGCGACGATCCGCGCCGCCGTCGCGGCGCTCGACGCCGATCCCGACATCGAGGTGGTCCGCGAGTCGCCGCGTTACGAGTCGCCGCCCGCAGGTGGCCCGCCGCAAGGCGACTACGTGAACGCCGCGGTGCTCGTCGCCACCTCGCTGTCCGCGCGTGAGATCCTCGAGCGCACGCTCGCCGTGGAGCGTTCGCTCGGGCGGACGCGCCCCGATCCGGTGCGGTGGGGCCCGCGGACGATCGATCTGGATCTGCTCTGGATGGAGGGCGAGGCCGTCGCGGAGCCGGACCTCGAGGTGCCACACCCGCGGCTGTGCGAGCGGGTCTTCGCGCTGAGGCCGCTGCTCGACGTGGCCCCCGACGCGCGCGACCCGCGCACGGCCCTCGCGTATGCCTCGCTCGCCGAGGCGAGCGCGCCCATTCGCCGGCTCGATCCGGGCTGAACGGCGCGCTCGATCTGCGCGCCCCGGCGGCGCGCGCCGTGGCGCTGGTCTAGCCGGCGCACGTGACGGCCGGCCGCGGCGACGGCCGGCCGCGGCGGCGCCCGAGCGCGCGCTCAGCTCGGGCGAGGTGCCCCGCCGGATCGAGCCCGGAGCCCCGCGCTGCCGCCGGCGTACGACGCCGCGCTGCCGATCGCGACCATCACGACGAGCAGCAGCGCCCACCCCAGCGCGCCCGCCGGCGCGCCCTCGGCGAGCGCGAGCGCCCAGGCCAGCGCCGCGACGACGGCCCCGCTCGCGGCCGCCTCGCGCCGCCCGGCGCGCCCGCCGAACCGGCCGACGAGGTAACCCCCGGCGACGCCGGCGAGCGCGAACGCGATCACGTTGAGCCCGACCATCGCGAGCCGCACTCGCGTCGGCGCCTCGGCGTCTCCAGCCCGCTCGAGCATCCGGCGCAGCAGCGTGTTGACGAGCCCCGCGAGCGGCAGCCACGCGATGAACGTCGCCACCGTCCCGAGCGCGATCCAGTGCCACGGCGGACGGTCTTCTCCCTCCTCGTCGCCGCTGCTCTGCAGCACGGGGAGCTTGCGCTTCTCCGGCGCGGCCGTGGCATCGCGGCGAGGCGCCGCGCCGGGCGCACCGCCGCCGACGATCGGGAGGCGTCGCTTCGGCCCGTCGGCCATGACGTCAGCTCGGCTTCGAGGTCGGAGGCGCAGCGGCGGCAGGAGCCTTCCGCCAGAGCTTCCGCGCTTCATCCTGCAGGCGAACCAGCCGCCGCTGCTCCTGGATCAAGCCGCCGTAGGCGCGAGGCACCCGCGGATCCTTCGCCAGCGCGTAGAGGACCTGGAGCGCCGCCTCGGCGTCGTCCGTCGCGCGGTGCGCCTTGTCCAGCGTGATCCCGAGCCGCGCGGCCATGTCGCCGAGGGCTCGGCTCTCCTCGTTCTTGTAGAGCTCACGGGCGAACGTGAGCGGGTCGATCCAGTCGACCTCCCGCCGCATGGCGGGCGGCGGCTCGCGCGGGCGCATGCCCACGCGCTCGAGCTCGGAGAGGAGGAACGAGCGATCGAAGGCGGCGTTGTACGCCGCCGGGATCGCCCCCTTGAAGCAGACGAGGATCTCCTCCGCGACCTCCGCGAACGACGGCTTGCCCTCGACGTCCGCGTCCTTGATCCCGTGGATCGCGGTGCTCTCCGCGGGGATCGGCCGCCCCGGATGGATGAGCCAGTTGTAGCGGGTCAGGATCTCGCCAGCGCGGCCGATGACGATGCCGAGCTCGATGATCCGATCCCCCGCGGGGTCGCGCCCCGTCGTCTCGACGTCGATGAAGGCGATGGGCTGATCGATCCAGGCGCTGCCCGCATCGATCTCGGACGCGACGCCGACGGCGCGCACCTTGAGGAGGTGCGCGATCCCAGGGTAGTGCCGGCCCGTCGGGAAGCAGCCGCACGGGTCGGCGACCTTCACGGCTCCCTCGGCTTGGCGGGCTGGGCGGGCTGGGCCGGTCCGGCAGAGGGCGCGGGGCGCGCCGCGCTGCCCGCGGGCGCGCTGCTGCCGGCGGCGGGGCTCGCGCTGGCGGCCGGGATCGCGCTCGCGGAAGCGGGCGCGTCGGTCGCGCCGGGCTGGGCGACGGCCGGCTTCGGCGGCGCGGGCCGCGGGGTGTGGCCGAGGAGTTCCAGCTCGACCTTCACCCACTCCTCGAGATCCGCGGGCGGATTCGAGAGGAGCTGCAGGTCGGCCTCGCGGCCGTTGACGAAGACCAGGGGCGTGCCGTCCAGGCCGACCTCGTCCGCCTGCTTCTTGTCCTTGTCGATCCGCGCCTTGGTCTCGGGCGAGACCAGGTCGGCGCGGAACTTCACCATGTCGAGCTTGAGCCGCTGCGCGTAGCGCTCGATGTCGGCCTGCTCCAGCTTGTCCTGGTTCTCGAAGAGCAGGTGGTGCATCTCCCAGAACTTGCCCTGGTTGAGCGCCGCGATCGCGGCGCGGGCGGCGGGCTCGCCGTGGACGTGCGCCGAGAGCGGGTAGAACTTGAAGACCAGCCGCACCTGCCCGTCGAAGCGCTTCACGAGCTCCTCGAGCACCGGCGACATGAGCCGGCAGAACGGGCACTCGAAGTCGGCCCACTCGACGATCGTGATCGGCGCGTCGGGCGGCCCCATGTCGGGCGAGCCGTCCGTGGCGAGCGTCCGGACCTTGTTCGCGTCGAAGCGCATGTGGAACGCGTCCTCGCGCTCCTTCTTCGACCGGCCGTCCTTGACCTGCTTGAGCAGGAGCTGCGCGGCGGGGAGGCACGCCTTGCATGGCCGCTGCTCCTTCACGCACTGCGCGATGCTCACGGGCGTGTCCGGACAGGGCGAGAGGAGCTCGGAGACCTGGGCGGCCCACTCTCGACGCTCGCGGGGCGTGAGCGAGGAGGTGTCCACACCGGCGAGCGAGACCGAAACCTCCGGGCTCGGGGCGGGTTTCGGCTCGCTCGAACCCGAATTACCAGGACAGCCCGTGACGCTGATCGAAGACAGCGCGAGGAGCGGCAGCATCCAGCGCAGGAATGACATCGCGGCGCGAGCTTAGTCGGACCCTTTGCGAGATGCTAGCGCGGGTGTAGCGTCGCCGGGTGAGGAGCGTCCTCTACCGCTTCCCGGATCTGCAACAGTTCGAGCAAATCGTGTGCGATCCGGAGGACGGCGACCTCGAGCTCGGGCTGCCCGCGGGGGAGGTGGTCGCCGACGGCGAGTGGGTGCTCGCCATCTTCGAGCTGGGCGAAAACCGCCGCGCCACGTCGGCGGCAGCGTGCGCTTGCATCTCGCCCGAGGGAGCGCGGCTCACGTTCGAGCCGCGCGACTGGCGCCGCCTCGCCCACTTCGCGCAGACGGAGGCGACCCGCCCTGGATCGATGCCCGACACCGACGCGGCCGCGCTCCTCCGCGCCGCGGGCGAGGTCCGTCCCGCCGCGCCGCCGGACGGCAACCTCGACGTCGATGCAGCGGGCCGGGCGCCCTCACCTCCCCGGCTGAGAGGCAAGGGCGCGCGGGTCCTCGTGGTCGACGACGATCCGGACGTCCGCGGGATGCTCGCGACGATGCTCGAGGCTGTCGAGCTCGCCGTCGTCACCGCCGCCAGCGCGGAGGAGGCGCTGGAACACGTCCACGGCTCGGCGTTTCACCTCGTGGTGCTCGACTGGAACCTCCCGAAGATGACCGGCATCGAGCTCTGCCGGACGCTGCGGCAGGATCCCGGGCTCCGCGATCTGCCCGTCTTCTTCCTGACCGCGAACGCCTCGTCGCAGGACATGGTCCACGCCTTCGCCAGCGGCGCCGACGAGTACATGGTGAAGCCGTTCCGCGCCCCCGAGCTCCGGGCGCGCATCTTCAGCCTGCTCCGCCGGTCCCGGCGCGGCGCCTCCTGAGCCATCGCGCCGCGGCGCCGCTGGCCGCTCAGAAGCCGACGTCCACGTTGACGTTGAGCACGCCGATGGTCTGCGCGTAAACCCCGCCGGAGTCGGGAGCCCTCGAGTTGCCCGCCAGGCCAGCGGTGATGCTCTTTCCCGTGGTGTCCCGGCTCGCATAGAACAGGTGCGTGTACGACGCCGCGAGGTGCAGCTTCTCCGCGAGCTCGAAGCGCCCCCCCACGGCGAACGAGACATCGTGAAAGTCGGTCGCCGAGGGATCCAGGGTGTCGTCGGGCACAGCGTTGGAGTCGTACCCGACGCCGCCGAAGAGCTCGACCGGGGGCTTCGGCCAGTAGCTGACGCCCGCGCGCACGCCGAACGTGTCGTTCCAGCGCCGCACGATGTTCTGCACCACGCCGGCGGGGTCGACGGCGGAGCCGTCGCTCCTGATCGCGCACGACGCGCCCACCTGGGTGAGGCACTGGTTTTCCATCGAGCTCCACCGCGTCCAGTCGCCGAAGAGCCGGATCTCCAGGCGCTCCGCCGGGACGAAGCGGGCGCCGAGCCGGACGATATCGGGCAGCCCCTGGTGAAGCTCGACGGCGGTCGGAGCGCTCGACACGCCGTTGAAGCGGTTGGTCAGCGTGCCTTCCAGCGTCTCGCCCCCCGTGACGTTCGGCCGCGACTGGTACGACGCGCCCACCCAGAGCTTCTCCGGCATCGCCTCGATCAGCGCGCCGACGCCGAAGCTCGCGTGCAGCCCGCTCACCTCGAGCAGCGAGCGCCCCTCGGTGGCAAGGAGGTTGTCGCCGGAGGCGTTGCGGGCGCGGACGGTGCTCACCTGCGTCCGGATCAGGTTCCCCGACGCGCCGAGGCTCAGGCGGAGCGCCGGGATCTTGTAGGCCGCCGCGAGCGTGAAGAACATCGCCTGGAGCGAGGACTCGATGGAGTGCCACCGCTGCACGCCGTCGACGGGCCCCGCGAGATCGCCATTGTCGTCGAAGGCGCTGTTCCTGCCCCAGGACGCCGCGCCGCCGAAGGGCACGTAGATACCGGCGCCCAGCGCCAGGTCACCGAACCTGGCCGACGCGCCGAGCATCGGCGAGGCGGCCTCGTTGAGCAGGCGCGCCTCACCGGTGTTCGCCTCCGGAACCGTCACGTCGTCGGACGCCGCCTGCGTGTGCGCGTAGGACGCGGCGCGCAGCGCGAAGGTCCCGTCCAGGAACAGGTGAATCCCCTCGCTCTCGGCGAGGCCCGCGGGGTTGTAATAAACGGCGGTCGGATTGCCGGTGATCGGGTTGCCGTGCTCACCGCCGAACCGCGCGGTCGCGAAGCCGCCGGCGAACGCCGGCCCGGTCCAGACAAGGCCGCCGAGGAGGCCGACGGAGAGCGCGATGCAGTGGCGGTGGATGAGCATGGCCGGGTGTTCTCGGTACGGGGCGGAGGAACGCGCACCTGCGACAGACCTGCGTGGTAGGGTGTGTCACCTGCCAGCTCGCGGGACGTTCGACCCGATCGAGTCAGATGTCACCTTTCGCACGGTGTCAAATGCTTTTCTCCCGCCCCATCCGGACAACGCTCGCCTCTGCCACCCTCTCCTGCGCCGCGCTCCTCGCCGGGTGCGCCGACCCGCAGGGCAGATACGATGACTTCCAGACGCGCGACACCGCCATCCGTGAAGACCAGGCCAGCGGCGACGGGGGCAGCGACGGAAACGGTGGCAACGGCGGTGGTGGGAGCGGCGACTGCCTTCCGGAGGCAGGGGCCCCCGATGGCGACTTCTTCTTCAGCCTTTCTGCGAATATCAGCCCACGGGCCCCCATCGTCTTCTTGAGCAAGCTGACCACCGAGGCGAGCGACGGCGGCCTGAGCTTCTCGCTGAGCTTCCAGCCGCTGGAGGCCGCCGATCGCAAGACGCCCACGGGCGAGCCGATCGACGTCGGGCCCTACGAGGTGTCCGCCGACGGGCAGTTCACCGCGGAGCTTCCGACGCTCGTGGTGCCAGGCAACGCAAACCCCATCTCCGGCAGCGAGCTCGAGGCAACCATCACGCTGACCGGCGCCCTCTGCGCGCCCGCCGACTTCGTCTGTGGCGATGTGACCGGCACGGCGGCGAGGCCGATCGCCCTGGATCTCAAGGGCTCGACGTTCGCGATGGAGCGCATCACCGATCCGAGCAGCTACCCGGCGCCGGTCATCAACTGCGACAGGGATCCGGCGCGCCCGCTCCCGTGATCGCCCGGGAGCGCAGGCGCCGTCGACGGACGCCGGAGCACAGCGGGATCTCGAACGAGCGCGGCCGACGGTTCGGGCCGCGCAGCAGCTCGCCGGGCCGGGCCTAGGCCAAGGCCTCGGCCGCGGCGGTGCCTTCGAGCTCGATCAGCGAGATCTCGGACGGCGCGCCGACGCGCATCGGCGGGCCCCAGTAGCCGGTCCCGCGGCTCACGTAGATCTGGGTCTCGCCGTGGGAGGACAGCCCGGCCACGTAGGGCTGATCGAGGCGCACGAAGAGGCCCCAGGGGAAGATCTGGCCGCCGTGGGTGTGGCCGCTGAGCTGCAGGCCGACCCCGCGCTCCGCGGCCTCCAGGATCTGCTTGGGCTGGTGCGCGAGCAACACGAGCTCCCGGGAAGGATCCCGCCCGGCGAGCGCGCGCGCGAGGTCGGGGCCATGATCGCGGCCCATGTTGCGGGAGCTCCAGTCGTCGACCCCGGCCAGGTCGAAGCTGAGCTCGCCCTGGCCGATCGTGACGCGCTCGTTGCGGAGCACCCTCACGCCGAGCCGGCGGAGCTCCGCGATCCAGGCCTCGACGCCGGAGTAGTACTCGTGATTGCCCGTCACGAAGAAGACCCCGTGCCTGGCGCGCAGGTCGGCGAGCGGGGCGGTGTGCTCCCGGAGCTCTTCCACGGAGCCGTCGACGAGATCTCCCGTGATCGCGACGACATCCGGCTCGAGGGCGTTCACGCGCGCGACGACGCGCTCCAGCCACTCCCGTCCGATCGTCGGACCGATGTGAAGGTCCGTGAGCTGAACCACGCGAAAGCCCGACATGGCGGCGGGCAGACGGCGGAGGCGGACGCGCACCGGGCGGACGGCGACCTCGCCGAGGGCGCTCGCGGCGCCGGCGAAGCCGAGGCCGACCGCGAGCGCGCCGACCGCGCCCGCGATGGCGCGCGAGAGGAACGTACGGCGATCGCTGTCGAGCGGCGGCTGGCTCAGGAGCGCCGTGACGCCGTGGGCGCCGAGGCGGACGAGCTCCGAGGTGAGCAGGAGGAAGAAGAGGAGGACGGCGAGGCCGACCCACGTGTAGACGACGCCCGCGACGATGCTGCCGATGTGCCGGGGGAGCGCGCGCGTGACGAAGAGGCCGACCGGCACGAGCAACGCGAGCACCACCAGGGCCACGCTGCCGACGCGGTGCCAGAGCGGGCCAAGATCGGGCGCGCGGATCAGGCGCTGCCAGAGGTAGTAGTGGACGCCGGCCACGATGGCGCTGAAAACACCGATGAAGAGGAGGAAGGGGAGGAGAGGCCGCTGCACGCGCCCAGCATGACCACGGCAGCGCGCGCCCGCCGCTCCGATCCACGCCGGCGCGGAGATCGGCAACACTTTTTAACGGGCCGGGGGAGCTAGAGCGTGTTGACGCACACGCCGAACCCCGGAGGGTAGGCGCTGCTGCCGCCCTGGCACTTGGCGCCTGCGCCGCAGTCCCGCGCGCTCCCGTCGATGCGGCAGAGCTGCTTGCACTGGTTCGTCAGCATCGAGCACACGAACCCGGGCGCGCACGGGCAAGACTCGTTGGCCCGGCCGGCGCCGGGCGTCACGCAGCTCGTCGTCCCGTCCTCGCGGACGATCGTGCAGGTCTGCCCTGCCGGACAGACGCTGTCGTTCAGGAGCTCGCAGTTCACCGCGGGAACGCAGACTGGGATCGAGACCGGAGCGCCGCCTTCGAGGATGGATTCGGCCATCGGCCGCTCGTCGCAGTACGTTCCAGGCGAGCAGCTCTCGACGTTGCCGCAGCAGTATTGCCGGCACACGCCGCCCTCTCCGCCGACCGCCGCGCAGCCCAGCCCGATCGCGCAGTCCGTGCCCCGGTGACAGGGGCCGCCCTTGTCGAAGCGGCCCACCGGCTGGCAGCTCGGAATCGCGTCGCCGTCGACGAGCGCGAGCTGGCAGTGCAGCATCGGCGCGGGGGACATCCCCGTGCCCGCGCCGCCCTCCGACGACGAGCACTCGCTCGGATCGCCCCCCGGCGTGCAGCCGTCGCCGCACAGGTGAGCGAAGCGCGTGTAAGGATCCGGCGGCCCTCCCGCCGCGGGGATGTTGACGTCCTCTTCCACCGCGGTGGCCCCGCCGCCCCCGCTGAGGCCATCGTCCCCCCCGGCGCCGGCGCTCACGAACGGAGCGCTGTCGCCCGAGCCGGTGGACCCCTCCTGGCCCGGCGCTCCCCCCGCGTACTCCGCGTCGTCGCCAGCCGATCCGTCGGACTGGGCCATCCCACACGCGGAGACCGCGGCGATCGAGAGCGCCGCGAGACCATGAAGCAGCAGGGCACGTTGGTAGCTCATTCCAGGGTCACCAGAAAAGAACAAGCGGAGTGAGCGTATCATGTCCCCATTCAGCATTCATAGAATGTGCCGTCCCGGCATGCCTCCCGTGCACGCTGACGCAACGTGGGTCGGGACGCCGTCGTTCGCGATGCGCGGCGTACGCGGCACGCGGGAGCGCCGCTCCTGACCGGGCACCTGGCGCAAGCATGACGCCGGTGTCGCGCCGAGGGCTGCGCCCCGCACCGCAGGGATCGCGCGGTGACGGCGCCTACCGCGCCTCGATGTCACGGGTGACCACGTTGCCCGCGCTGTCGTAGGCGCGCACCGCGAGCAGGTGCGAGCCGGGCGGCACGATCGCGCTGAGGTCCGCGTCGAACGGCTCCGCCGCCTCGTCGAAGATGCCGTCGCTCGGGAAGATGGGTCGCCACTCCTCCAGGCCGGCGATCGAGACCTCGACGCGGGCGACCGGACCGAGCCCATCCACGACCTCGCCCGTGAGGCGGCGTCCCTGCAGCGCGAGCGTCCGGAACAGCGGCGGCGTGGTGTCGACGAGGACGGTCCCCGACTCGAGGCTGTGCCGCAGCGTGCGCTCCGGCGGGTTCGCCAGCTCGTCGCTCGCCTCGACCAGGATGCGGTACTCCCCCTCGGGGAGCGCGGTCGTGTCCCACACGTGCTCGGCGCGCGTCACCTTCTCGCCCGGCTTCAGCATGCTGCGCCAGGTCGACTGGCCCTCCATGCGGTAGGACAGCCGGTAGCGGAGGTCGTCCTGATCCGGGTTGTCGACCTTCCACGTGAGCTGCAGCGAGGTCACGGGCTTCGGCGCCTCCCCGCCCGACGGCGGGAAGCTCGTGCGCGAGGGCTTCGTCTGCCCCTTCGGCGCCGCCTCGATCGACGTGACCACCGCGCGCGCGTTGTCGGTGACGAACGCGAGCTTCACCTCGCGGAGCACGGCGCCAGGATCGCGGCTCCAGCGCGCGCGAATTTGCACGAAGCGCGCCGGCGGGCTCTTCGTGTCGCCCGGCGCCGCGAGCGCGGGAGACCACGGGCTCCAGGTGCTGTCCGGCGTGTCGGTGTTCCCGCTCCGGGTCTCGAGCTCCAGCGCGCCGTCGGATCGCCACGTGAGGCGCCCGAACGTCGCGCGCAGCCCGGCGTCGAGCACCTTGCTCGTCCACACCGCCGAAGCGCCGCCGACGCCCTTCACCTCGTGGAACACCGCGGGGTCGGTGGTGGCGATGAACCTGCGCTTCCCGGCCAGCAGGAACGCGCCGACCTGGCGCTCGTCCGTGTCGGCGACGAGCCGCGCGACGTGGTTGTCGCTCACCGTGTAGAGCTGGCCTTCCGCGCCCGTCCCGACGAACGGCGTGAGATCGTCGCCGAGGCCGAGCGAGACGTAGTGGGTCTCGTCATCGCTCATCATCCGCTCGGCGACGCCGCTCCGATCGAAGCGCACGAGCAGGCCCTTGCCGGGCTTCTGCGCGCGCGCCGGCTGCGGCGACGGCGGCCCGCTCCGGTTGCGCTTCGGCGGCGCGAACGCCTCGGCGTACTTGTTGGCGATCGCGTAGATGGCGCCGCCCTTCGCGCCCGGCGCGACGGCGATGGCCTTCACGTCGTCGGCGTCGAAGTCGTGGAGCACGGTCGCGCGCCCGGGCGCCGTTAGCTTGTAGAGGAGCGCCTTGCCGTTCGAGCCGGCATAGACGGCGCCGTCGTCCGCGACAGCGACGCTCACGAGGTGCGGCTCGTCGCTGTCGAAGTACACCTGCGCTTTCCCCGCGGCATCGATGCGGAACAGCTTCCCCTCGGGGCCGGTCGCCGCGTACAGCGCCCTGGCCCTGGGGTCGTAGGCGAGGCCCCAGATGTCCTCCGTCTGCGGGAGCTCGGCGAAGAGCTTCGCCGGGCCGCCGTTGCCGCCGCCGCGCGGCAGGCGGTAGAGCTTGCCCTCGGGGAACGTCCCCGCGATGACGTCGCCGTCGAACGCGATCGCGAGCGCGCTGACCGCCATCTGCCCGGTCGTGGCCACGACCGCGACCCGGCCGCCCGACACGCCGTAGATCTTCCCCTCGTTGCCCGTGCCGAGCAGCACCGTCCCGTCCGGCAGCGCCGCGGAGCTCCAGACGGACGTCGCGTCCGGCAGCGGCGTCGCGCCGAGCGTCAGCCCGGCGCGCACGTTGCCGTTCGAGTCCACGCTGACCCCGGTGAGATCCCCGCCCTTGAGGTCCTCGAGCGTCTTGAGCTCGAAGCTGCGCGTGCCCACCGCGTGGGCCGGGAGCGCGACGAGCCCCGCGGCGGCGACGGCCGCGGCGAGGGCCGCTCGCGAAGAGGGTACGGCGTGAGGGCGTGAGGATCGGGGATGGGCAGGAGAGCGCTTGGTGCTCATGGATCGCAGGATTGAAGGGGGGTCAGGGAGGAGAGGGAGGCCGGGAGCCAGCGCGGCTCAGCGGAGGATAGGCCGGACCGTGACGCTCACGGTGTCCTTACCGACAAGGAAGCGCTTGAGGGAGACAGGCACCTGCACCTGCGCGCCGAAGGTCTCGGGCGCGTCGGAGTCGGAGCTCGGGCGCAGCGTGTCCATCGCGCCCGGCGGGAGCCGTGAGGCGACCTTGCCGCGGTACGCGGCGCCGTTCTCCCGGAGCTTGAACGTGGCGACGACGCTCTCCGGGTCGTGGCTCTGGTGCGGCAGCATCGCCACGAGCTCGGCGACGTTGTTCGGCGTCGCCATCGGGCGCTCGACCTCGTAGCCGGGCGACAGCTCGATGTCCACCTGGCCGCCGGCGAGCTCGCGCGGCACCGGCACCTCGATGACGCGCGACTCGACGGGCCCCTGATGGGGCTGGAGGTCGAGGCGGATCCGCGCGGGCGCGCCCGCGTCGATCTCCGGCTCGAGCACCTTCGCGCCGCGCAGCAGGACGACCTCGCGATCGAAGGTGACCTTCACGCGGGTGTCGACGCGCTCGATCGTGACGTCCTCCCACGGGTTGTTGAGGAGCGAGCCCATCGCCCGGACGAGCCGGCTGCGGACGAAGTCGTCGGCGCTGAGCGGGGTGCCGTTGCCCGCGCCGAAATCGACGAGGGAGATCGTGCCATAGCGCCCGATCTTGAGCTGGCTCACCGCCCGCCAGGTCATGTCCCGCCGCTCGGCCGTGGTCGCCTCGACCGCGTTGCCGATCGCCATCGACACGAAGGACGGCGCCAGGAACTGGTCGTGCGCGACCTCCACGTTCCACGTCGGGTGCGGCGCGCCGTCGACGCCGTCGATCTGGACGCGCATCGGGAAGACCGGCGCCTTCGCCGCGCTGTCGACCACGATCGCGGCCTGCCGGTCGTTCACCAGCGAGCCGACCGACCGCACCGCCTCGCCGATCTTGAAGCTCCGGTTCTGGCTCGCGAGGATCCAGTGCACCCGGGCGATCGCCGTGGGGAGGTTGGCCACGCCGCCGTTCATCATCGGGTGGCCGAAGGCGACCAGCTTGTCGCCCGACACGCGCGTGACCGTGCCGATGCCCATGGCGGAGATGTCGCCGCGCACGAGCTCGACGCCGATCGCCCCGCCGTCGACGTACTTCGTCGGCGCGCCCGGCTCGGGGCTCATGGACGAGCCGCCGCCGGCCTGCATCGGCTCGAGCCCCATCGGGCCGAGCAGGTCGCCCGCGATGCGCAGCGACGTCCCGCCGAGCCCGCCGAGCATCACCGGCGTCGACGCGCGCGCGAGGCCCGTCGACTCGGGCGGGGCGAGCGCCGGCGCGACGCGCGCGGCGATCTGGCGGGCGTGGCCGGCGAGGTCGTAGGCGTCGACCGCCCCCACGAAGCCGCGGCCGCCGTGGAGCCGGGCGGGCGCCGCGGCGCGCGGCGGCGCGCCGCCGATGGCGCTCACCGGGGCGGGCAGCGGGCCGCCGACCTTCGGGGCGATCCCCGGCGGGAGCGGCCGCGCGAGCTCGTCGAGCATCGACTTGATCGGCGTCACGCCGGCGATCGCCTCTGCGCCGAAGAGCCAGCCGTACGCATAGGCGCCGATCATCTTGCCGTTCACGTAGATCGGGCTGCCGCTCATCCCCGCCACGGTGCGGGCGATCTCGAGGCGCGGGTGCTGCGTCTTGATGAGGATGAGGTCCTGGTTCGGCCGGAAATTGCGGAGGGTCGAGATGACCTCGACATCGAACTTCTCGGGCGTGGTGCCGGAGAACACGGTCAGGCCGTATCCCTTCATCCCCGGCTTCACCTCGGAGACGGGCATCGTGTCGGGCGGCGTGGAGATCGCCTGAGCCGTTCCGAGGCCGACTGCGATGCTGCACGCCGCGCCGGCGAGCAAGCTCAGGGGGATGAGGCGCCCTTCACGGTCGACGAGGGCGCGGGCGGCGCCCGCGATCGCCCTCGCGCAGCGGGACGCGAGCGGGACGGCCCGCGCGGCGAAGAAGGAATCCGGACGAAAACACGGTGATTCGCGCAGAGGCACGGACCCAGCTTAGCCCGGATTTGGGTGCGGGACAGAGCCGGGGCTCGAGGAGCGCGAGGCGGGCCGGCGCGCACCCCGGGTCGATCATTTCCAGCGGCGAGGTGCGCCGGTGACGCTAGGCTTCGCTCCGTGAAGGATATCGCGGCGACCGCGACGCTCATTCTGGCCTTCGCCACCTGGGTGACCGTCCACGTCGCGCTGGCGGCGCGGCTCGTGCTCCGGAGCCAGCCCCGCTGGCGCGGGCTCATCGCGCTGGTGGTGCCGCCCCTCGCGCCGATGTACGGCTTCCGGCAGGGGTGGCGGCGGATGAGCACGCTGTGGCTCGTGTGGCTCATCGTGTACGTGCTCGCGCACCTCGTCGCGCGGGCCTGAGGAGCAGGGCGTGGCGGCGGACGTGAAGGCTGACGTGAAGGCTGCAATGACGGCGAAGCGGCGCCCGGGCGCGCCGCCGGGCCTCGTCGTGGGCACGATGAACTTCGGCGGCCGCACGCCGCCCGAGGAGGCCGAGCGCATCGTCCATCGCGCGATCGAGCGAGGGATCACCGCGTTCGACACGGCCAACCTCTACCAGGACGGCGCGTCCGAGCGGATCCTCGGCCGGGCGCTCCGCGGCCGCCGGGCCGAGGTGCAGGTCGCCACCAAGGTCGGCCTGCGCCGCGCCCGGGGCAAGGCCGAGGGCCTCGGGCGCGCGCAGGTGATCCGCGCGCTCGAGGAGAGCCTCGGGCGGCTCGGCACCGACCACGTCGACGTCTACTACCTGCACGCGCCGGATCCGGAGACGCCCGTCGAGGAGACGCTCGCCGCGATCGACGCCCTGCTCGAGCAGGGGAAGATCCTGCACGTCGGGGTCAGCAATCACGCCTCGTGGCAGATCCTGGAGCTCATCGCGCGCCGCGACGCTGAAGGGAAGGCGCGCCCCGCCGTCTCCCAGGTGCTCTACAACGCGCTCATCCGTCAGCTCGACCTCGAGTACGCCGCGTTCGCGAGGCGGTATTCGGTCCCCACCGCGGTGTACAACCCGCTCGCGGGCGGGCTGCTGACCGGGCGGCACGCGGGGCCGGACGCGACGCAGGCGGGCTCGCGCTTCGAGGACAACCGCCTCTACCAGCGCCGGTACTGGAGCGGGCGCATGTTCGAGCTCGCTGCCAGCTACGCGGCCGTGGCGGCGGACGAGGGGATGAGCCTGCTCGACCTGTCGTACGCATGGCTCGCGGGGCGGGACGTCGTCGACTCCATCGTCGTCGGCCCCGTCCGGGTCGAGCACCTCGACGCGGCCGCCGACGCGACCCGGCGCGCGATCTCGCCGGAGGCGGCGCGGCGCATGGATGCGCTCCACCGCGACCACCTCGGCACGGACGCGAGCTACGCGCGGTGACGGACTTCCTGCTGCCCGAGGCCAGGACGCTCGATCTCGCGGGCCCCCTCGCCGACTACGCCGCCCGCGGGTACGCGCGGCTCGGCCGCGTGATGAGCGACGCCGGGCTCGCGGCGCTCCGCGCGCGCTCGGACGACCTGATGCTCGGGCGCGTCACGTACCCCGGGCTCTTCTTCCAGCACGACGCCGGGTCGGGCCGCTACGAGGACCTGCCGTACGGCAAGGGGTACCAGGGGCCGAGCACGTCGTACCGCAAGATCGAGAAGCTCGAGAAGGACCCGCTGTTCCGCGCCTGGATCGAGAACCCGCTCTTCGAGCGGATCGCGCGGTCGCGCATCGAGGGCGAGATCGCCATCTACCGCGCCGTGCTCTTCACCAAGGCCGCTTCCGGCGGGACGCCGCTGCCGTGGCACCAGGACGGCGGCAGCTACTGGGGCCTGGATCGCGACCCCGAGCTGCAGATCTGGACGGCGCTCGACGACGCGCCGCTCGAGGCCGGCTGCGTCGAGGTGCTCGAGGGCAGCCACCGGGACGGGCTCGCGACGCCGCTCGGCGGGGTCGTCCCGAGCGACCGCGTGCGCGCCGCCGACGCGGACGCCCGCAAGATCGCGCTGCCAGCGCGCGCAGGCGAGGCCCTGCTGATCCACAACTACCTCTGGCACTGCTCCGCGGTGAACCGCAGCGGCCAGCCGCGGCGGGCCCTCACCATCTGTTACATGAGCAGGGCGACCCGCTGCCTCAGGAAGAAGAGAGCGCCCCGCGCGTTCACCCCGGTGTTCTGAGCCGGCACCGGGAATCGTGGGCGCGGCGGTGCCGTCGGCCACCGCGCTCGACGAGTCCCCGCCTCTCCCCCGCCCCGCGTTTCGACGATTTCTCACCCCGGCGACCCCGCGGTGTCGCCCGCGCACCGTAAGGGTGGACGCCGCAGGCCGCGGCAAGTTGCCGCAGCACGCGGCGCCCTGCCGCGCTGCCGGCCCATGGCCCTCTCCCGCGGCAATCTGCCGCGGTCACGCGGCGTTTTGCCGTCTTGTCGCACCCCACCAGCAGGCCATAACTGGGCCCGCGCGTCGCTCCGACGCTACACAAACCCTATGGCTCGGTTCCTGTTCCCACGATGGGCCAACAAAGTGGTCCCGCTGGGGCTCCTCTTCGGAGTCCTGCCCCTCGGTGCCGCTGTGATCGGCGGATTCTGGTACTACGGTACCAACAAACATATCGAGGTCGGGTATCAACCGGATCAACCGGTTGACTACTCACACAAGCTGCACGCCGGCGACCTCGGTATTGACTGCCGGTATTGCCACAACACTGTGGAAGTATCCGGCTTCGCCGCCGTTCCACCGACCGAAACGTGCATGAACTGTCATGCCAAGGTGCGGAGGGACAGCGATAAGCTTCTGCTCGTTCAGGAGAGCTGGGCGACCGATCAACCCATTCCCTGGGTCCGCGTCCACAACCTGCCCGACTATGCCTATTTCGACCACTCAGCCCACCTGGCTGCAGGGGTCGGCTGCGTGAGCTGCCACGGCCGCGTCGATCAGATGCACAAGGTCCGGCAGGTCGCGCCGCTCTCGATGGGATGGTGTCTGGACTGCCACCGCAATCCAGGTCCCCACCTCCGCAATCCCGCCGACGTCACCAAGATGGATATGGCGCCCTCGACGGCCGTCATGGCGGCCGGGGTCCCCCCGAACCCGGAACCTTATCAAGATCGCGTGCCAGCGGTCACGACCTCCGGGCGGCAGGTGCAGGCGCCGCTCCACTGCTCGGGGTGCCACCGATGAAACGAACTCCTCTCCCCCTCGCCCAGGACCTCTCTGGAAAGACCTACTGGCGCAGCCTGAACGAGCTCGCCGGCTCCCCCGACTTCGTCGACGCGATCGCGCGCGAGTTCCCGCCGGGCGCGATCGAGCCGCCGACGGACGGGGACGGCGTCGGGCGGCGCACGTTCCTCTCCCTCATGGGCGCGTCGCTCGCGCTCGGCGGCCTCGTCGGCTGCCGCCGGCCCGTCGAGCAGATCCTGCCGTACTCGCGCGCGCCGGAGGAGGTCATCCCCGGCCAGCCGCTCTTCTTCGCGACGGCGCTGCCGATGATGGGCACCGCGTTCGGCGTCCTCGTCGAGAGCCACGAGGGGCGGCCCACCAAGATCGAGGGCAACCCGAAGCACCCCGAGAGCCTCGGCGCGACCACCATCTACACCCAGGCCGCCGTCCTCGACCTCTACGATCCCGACCGCAGCAGCTCGCCGCGCGAAGGGGCGAACGCCAGGTCGTGGGACGACGCGGCCGCGTTCCTGCGCTCCGAGGGCGACAAGCTCCGGGGCCGCGGCGGCAAGGGGCTCACGATCCTGACCGAGGCCCACCGCTCGCCCACCCTGGCGGCGCGCCTCGCCGATCTGCGCAAGACGCTGCCGGAGGCGCGCGTCGTCCGGTACGAGCCGTTCTCGCGCGACGCCTCCCGCGAGGGCGCGCGGCTCGCCTTCGGCAGGCCGCTCGAGACCTCGCTCGACCTGACCAAGGCGCGCGTGATCGTCGCGCTCGACGCCGATCTGTTCGGCACCGACGGCAGCCCGATCAAGCAGGCGCGCGCGTTCGCCGCGGGCCGCGCGGTCGACAAGGACCCGCAGGCGATGAACCGCCTGTACGCCGTCGAGAGCACCTTCACGATCACCGGCGCGTCGGCGGATCACCGGCTCCGCATCCAGAGCCGCAAGATCGCCGCCTTCGCCTTCGCGCTCGCCGCCGAGCTCGGCAAGCGCGGGGTCGCGCTGGACGCGGACGTGCTCAAGGCGATCGAGGGCAAGTCGGGCGGGCTCGACGCGAAGGCGACCAAGTACGCCGCCGCCATCGCGGCCGACCTCGCGGCGAACCGCGGCCAGGGCGCCGTCGTCGCGGGGCGCTCGCAGCCGAAGGAGGTCCACGCCGTCGCGCACCTCATCAACCTCGCCCTCGACAACACCGGCAAGGCGGTCCGGCTCGTGGCGCCGTTCGACGAGTCGCGCGAGGGCCCCGAGGCGATCGTCGAGCTCGCGCGCTCCATCGAGCGCAACGAGGTCGAGACGCTGCTCATCCTCGGCGGCAACCCGGCCTTCGACGCGCCCGCCGACGCGCGCTTCGCCGACGCGCTCGCCAAGGTGCCCGTCAGCGTGCACGTCTCGACGCACGTCGACGAGACGAGCGAGCGCGCCCGCTGGCACCTGAACCGCGCCCACGCGCTGGAGTCGTGGAGCGACGTCCGCGCAGAGGACGGGACGGCCAGCATCGCGCAGCCGCTCATCGCGCCGCTCTTCGGCGGCAGGACCGACGCCGAGGTCATCGAGCTCCTGCTCGGCGGCACGCGGACGGCCTACGACCTCGTGCGGGCGACGTGGATGACGGCCGAGGGCGCGAAGCGCACGGAGCAGGACATCCGCCGCGCGCTGCACGACGGCCTCGTGGCGGGGACCCAGCTCACGGACGAGCTGGTCACCGCCGCGCCGCAGGCCGCGGTCGAGGCGCTGCGGGCGTTCGCCCCGGCGGCCGAGGGCCTGGAGGTGACCTTCCGGCCCGACCAGCACGCCTGGGACGGCCGGTTCGCGAACAACGGGTGGCTCCAGGAGCTGCCCCACCCGATGACGAAGCTCACCTGGGGCAACGGCGCGTGCCTGTCGCCGTCGACGGCGGCGCGGCTCAACCTGAAGGACGGCGACATCGTGACGCTGTCGGGCGCCGGGGCCCAGGTCCGGATCCCCGTCGTCGTCGCGCCGGGACAGGCGGACGACTCGGTGGCGATCAGCGTCGGCCAGGGGCGGCGCGCGCAGCTCCGCGTCGGCCGCGGCGTCGGCGTCGACACGACGCCGCTCCGGAAGAGCGACGCCTTCGAGGTCGCCGGCGGCTTCTCGCTCGAGAAGACCGGCGAGGTCGCGGCGCTCGCGCGCACCCAGGAGCACTTCGTCATGGAGGGCCGCCCGCTCGCGCGCGAGGGGACGCTCGCCCAGCTCCAGGGCGACCCGGAGTTCGCGAAGAAGCAGGTCCACGTGCCGGCGCTGTTCAGCCTCTTCAAGGAGCCGAACCGCAGGCAGGGGCACGCCTGGGGCATGAGCATCGATCTCAACGCCTGCATCGGCTGCAACGCGTGCGTGGTCGCCTGCCAGGCGGAGAACAACATCCCGGTCGTGGGCGCCGACGGCGTGCGCGAGACCCGCGAGATGCACTGGCTCCGCGTCGACCGCTACTACCAGGGCACGAACGCGGACGAGCCGGAGAGCATCCAGCAGCCGCTCCCCTGCCAGCACTGCGAGAACGCACCGTGCGAGCAGGTCTGCCCGGTCGCCGCCACGGCGCACAGCCCCGAGGGGCTGAACGACATGGCCTACAACCGGTGCGTCGGCACGAAGTACTGCGCCAACAACTGCCCGTACAAGGTCCGTCGCTTCAACTTCTTCGAATACGGCCAGCCGGACTCGGAGCAGCGGAAGATGCAGTACAACCCCAACGTCACCGTCCGGTCGCGGGGCGTCATGGAGAAGTGCACGTTCTGCGTGCAGCGGATCAACCACGCCAAGATCGAGGCCAAGCGAGAGGGGCGTGAGCACGTCAAGGACGGCGAGATCGTGACCGCGTGCCAGGGCGCGTGCCCGACGCGGGCCATCGTCTTCGGCGACCTCAACGACCAGCAAAGCCAGGTCTCCGTGACGTCCGCGAGCCCGCGCGGCTACCGGATGCTCGACGAGATCAACACCAAGCCGCGGGTCACCTACCTCGCGAAGATCCGCAACAAGAACCCGGAGCTCGCCGACGCATGAGCGCCACAGCACCCCTCCAGGTCGAACATCCCCGGCTCTCGGAGCGCGCTGCCCTCTTGGACGAGGCGCCGCTCGTGCAGCAGAAGGACGACTTCCGTTCGATCACCGACAAAGTCACGGGTATCGTCCTCAACAAGGCACCGTCGGGATGGTTCATCCTGCTGTGCCTTGCCATCAGCATCCTGCTCATCCTCGGCGGCTCGCTGGTCCACCTCGTCGGGACCGGTATCGGCATCTGGGGCCTGAACACCACGGTCAACTGGGCGTGGGACATCACCGGCTTCGTGTTCTGGGTCGGTATCGGCCACGCCGGCACGCTGATCAGCGCCATCCTCTTCCTCTTCCGCCAGAAGTGGAGGACGAGCATCAACCGCGCGGCGGAGGCGATGACGATCTTCGCCGTCGCGTGCGCCGCCATCTACCCGGTCGCCCACCTCGGCCGGATCTGGTTCGCCCACTGGCTGTTCCCGATCCCGAACCAGATGAGCATCTGGCCGAACTTCAAGAGCCCGCTGCTCTGGGACGTCTTCGCCGTCTCGACGTACGCGACGGTCTCGGCGCTCTTCTGGTTCGTCGGGCTCATCCCCGACATCGCCACGCTCCGCGACCGGGCCACGACCCGGACGAAGCAGATCGTCTTCGGGATCCTGTGCCTCGGGTGGCGCGGCTCGCACCGGCACTGGCTCCACTACGAGAAGGCGTACCTCCTCTTCGCCGGGCTCTCGACGCCGCTCGTGCTCAGCGTGCACACGATCGTGTCGTTCGACTTCGCCGTCTCGATCGTCCCCGGCTGGCACACCACCATCTTCCCGCCGTACTTCGTCGCGGGCGCCATCTTCAGCGGGTTCGCGATGGTCGTCACGCTGATGGTGTTCGCGCGCAAGGCGTTCGGCCTCGAGGGGCTCATCACCATCCGGCACCTCGAGAACATGAACAAGGTGATCGTCGCGACGGGCACCATGGTCGGCTACGCGTACGCCATGGAGCTCTTCATCGCCTGGTACAGCGGCAACGAGTACGAGCGGTTCGCCTTCGCGAACCGCATCCTCGGCCCGTACGCCTGGGCTTACTGGACCATGGTGAGCTGCAACGTGATCTTCCCGCAGCTCTTCTGGTTCAAGAAGGTGCGCACCAGCATCCCCGCCATGTTCGTGATCTCGATCCTGGTCAACATCGGGATGTGGTTCGAGCGCTTCGTCATCATCGTGACGAGCCTCCACCGGGACTTCCTCCCCTCCAGCTGGACCTACTTCCGCCCGACCATCTGGGACATCTCGACGTTCTTCGGCTCGTTCGGCCTCTTCTTCACGCTCTTCCTGCTGTTCGTCCGCTACCTGCCGATGGTCGCGATCAGCGAGGTGAAGGGGATCACGGCGGCGGCCGATCCGCACGGCTCGCACAAGCACGAGGAGGCGCACCATGCAGCGTGACAGCGACCCTCCGAGCCAGAAGCGCTCCGAGGAGGCCGCCTCCGCCGAGGAGGCAATGGACTCGGCCCGCGCCGGCGCGGCCGACAGCAAGCCGCAGGGCTTCGTGCCGGCCGACGAGGCCGAGTACGACAAGCCCCACGAGGAAGGGCCGCACGGCAAGGCCCTGCTCGCCTCCGAGCGCCAGGTCGAGCGCCGGCACGAGCAGGACGCGGTCCTCGAGGCGTCCGGGGAGCGGATCCCGTACGCGCTCATGGGCTACTTCACGACCCCGGCGGACATCTACCACGCGTGCGAGGCGCTCCGGGACGCCGGATACAGCCGCTTCGACGCGCACACGCCGTTCCCCGTGCACGGGCTCGAGAAGGCGATGGGGCTCAAGCCCTCTCCCCTGCCGTGGCTCGTGCTCATGGGCGGCGTGACGGGGCTCGTCAGCGCCGTCCTGCTCGCCTGGTACACGCAGCTCTACGACTACCCGCTCATCATCAGCGGCAAGCCGTCGTTCTCGTACCAGGCCTTCATCCCGATCTTCTTCGAGCTCACGGTCCTCTTCTCGGCGCTGACGTGCTTCTTCGGGCTCTTCGTGCTCGGGCGCCTGCCGTCCTTCTTCCACCCCACCATGACGCACCCCTCGTTCCCCCGGGCGACCGACGACGCCTTCTTCATCAGCGTCGAGGTGACCGACCCGAAGTTCGACGCCACCGAGACACGCAACCTCCTCCAGCGCGTCGGCGCGCAGGGCATCAGGGAGGTCTCCTCGTGAAGCGCTGGTGTATTCCCCTCCTCGTCCTGCTCGCGGGCTGCCGCGGGCAGGCGAGCAGCGATCCGCCGATCCACGTCTTCGGCGACATGGACTGGCAGCCGAAGTTCCAGCCCGAGGAGGGCACCCGGCTGTTCCCCGACGGTCGCGCCATGCGGCCGCTCGTCGAGGGCACGGTGGCCCAGGGCGCGCTCGACGAGAGCGAGGCCTACCGGACCGGCAAGGACGGCGACACGTTCCTGGCGATGGCGCCCGTGGCCGTCGACGAGTCGGTGATCCGGCGCGGCCAGGACCGCTTCAACATCTACTGTGCGCCCTGCCACGACCAGTCCGGGAGCGGGCAGGGCATGGTGGTGAAGCGCGGGTACCCGCCGCCGATCGACCTCGCGTCCGACCGGGCGCGCGGGCTGCCCGACGGCGAGATCTTCCACGTCATCACGAACGGCGTGCGGAACATGCCGTCTTATCGGAAGCAGATCCCGGTCCGGGACCGGTGGGCGATCGTCACGTGGGTGCGCGTGCTGCAGCAGAGCCAGCACGGGCGCGTCGACGACGTCCCGGAGGCCCAGCGGGGCAACATCGCGAAGGAGAGCGGAACTCCATGAAGTCCCACGGAAGTGCTCTGGCCGAGGACACGAAGGTCCTCGATAAGGCGGTCGCGAAGCGGCTCGTCTCGAGGAGCATGGTGCTCGCCATCGTCGGCGTGGCGCTCTCGGCGCTGGCGGCGGTCGTCGACGCGAAGCGCTTCGCGTTCTCGTACCTGACCGGCTTCACCTGGCTCGTGACCATCGGGCTCGGCGCGCTGTTCTTCGTGATCATCCAGCACCTGACCCGCGCGCGCTGGTCGGCGGCCGCGCGCCGCCACATGGAGTGGATGAGCGGCGTCCTGCCCGCGTGCGCCGTGCTGTTCCTCCCGGTCGCCGTGCTCGCCCACGACATCTACCACCACTGGATGGGGCCCCAGGCCGCGAACGACCACATCCTCCACCAGAAGGCGCCCTACCTCAACCCGACCTTCTTCTACATCCGCGCCGCGGTGTTCCTCGCGGCGTGGGCGGGCATCGCGCTGTGGTTCATCAAGACCTCGCGGGCGCAGGACGAGAGCGCCGACTTCCGGCCCACGGCGAAGATGCGGGCGTTCAGCGCCCCGGCCGTCATGATCTTCGGGCTCACCATCTCGTTCGCGGCGTTCGACTGGCTGATGAGCATCGACCCGCACTGGTACTCGACGATCTTCGGCGTCTACGTGTTCGCCGGCGCGGCCACGAGCTCGCTCTCGGCGCTCGCGCTGATCACGATCGCCCTCCACAAGGCGGGGCTCCTGCGCAAGGTGAGCAACGTCGAGCGCCAGCACGACATCGGCAAGCTCCTCTTCGGCTTCACGATCTTCTGGGCCTACATCGCGTTCTCGCAGTTCATCCTGATCTGGTACGCCAACATCCCGGAAGAGACGATCTTCTACCGTCACCGCTGGGAGGGCTCGTGGAAGGTCGTCAGCCTGGCGCTGCTGTTCGGCCACTTCGTCGTTCCGTTCCTCGTCCTGCTCTCGCGGCACGCCAAGCGCAGCCCGCTGGTCCTCGGGGCGGCGTCGGTGCTCATGCTCGTGATGCACTACGTCGACCTCTACTGGCTGGTCATGCCGAACGTGGATCACCACGGCGCGCACCTGAGCTGGATCGACGCCGCCGGCTTGCTCGGACCGCTGGGCGTGGGAGCCTGGGTGCTCTCGCTTCAAGCGGCCAAGAGCCCGCTGTATCCTCTGAACGACCCTCACCTTGCCGAAGCGGCTCGGATCGACAACCCGTAAGGAGCCGGCCATGAGCGAAGCGACCGAAAGCACTGCGACCGAGCACGGCGAGCACGAGCACGCCGAGGCGGATCGCCCGAACAACACGCTCATCTTCGTGATCGTGATCGCCACGCTGGCCTCCCTCGTGGTGACCGTGCTCTTCGTCAACGAGATCTTCAAGGCGACGATGGAGCGCGAGATCTCGAGCAAGGTGCTCGAGCCGCCGAACAGCGCGCTCCGCGGCCTGCGCGCGATGGAGCAGGAGCGCCTCGGCCGCTTGCAGTGGGCGAACGAGAAGGACCGCATCGTCCGCATCCCGGTCGACCAGGCCGTGGCGCTCACCCTGAAGGCCTACCAGGAGAACCGCATCGGGCTGCCCCTCCCGGGCGCGGGCGCCACGCCCGCGCAGGCGGCGCAGCCGGGGCAGCCCGAGGACAGCGCCACGAAGCCGGACGAGGCCGCGGCGCCGAACGCCGAGAGCGGCGCGCCGCTCCAGGGCCAGGACGCGACGAAGCCCGCCGACGCCGCGAACAAGCCCGCCGACGCGAAGCCCGCCGACGCGAAGCCCGCCGACGCCGCCAAGCCTTCCGACGCCAAGCCCGCGAAGCCTGCGGACCCCAAGCCCGCCCAGCCCGGAGGCGCGGCGCCCAAGCCGGCGCCTCCTGCTCCGGTGCAGTGATGTCCCGCCCGCTGTCCGCCCTGCTCGCGCTGCTCGCGCTCGTGGTGGCCACCGTCACCCCGGCGCGGAGCGCGCGGGCAGCGGACACGACCATTCCGACAGAGCTCGTCGGTGTCGATATCGAGGAGCGGCCGGGAGCGATGCTCCCGCGCGAACTCCGGCTCCGGGACCAGTCCGGGCAAGAGGTCGAGCTCGGCCGGTATGCGTCGGGGGACAAGCCCCTCATCCTGGTGCTCGGCTATTACGAGTGCCCGATGCTGTGCTCGCTGGTGCTGAACGGCGTGCTGCAGGCCATGAAGGAGACCGACTGGAGCGCGGACAAGGAGTACCGCGCCCTGGTCGTGAGCTTCGACCCGCGCGACACGCCCGATGTCGCGCGCAAGAAGCGGGCGAACTATATTGAGGCCTACGGCAGGCCGGTGACCGGCGACGGCTTCGACTTCCTTGTGGGGGACGAGGCGTCGGTGCGTGCGCTCGCCAACGCCGTGGGCTTCGGCTACCGATGGGACGAGACGACGAAGCAGTACGCACACGCGGCAGGCGCGTTCGTCTTCACGCCAGACGGGCGCCTGTCACGTACGCTGTACGGCATCTCTTTTCCACAGAAGAACTTCGGCCTCGCGCTGCGCGAAGCGGGCAGCGGGAAGGTGGGGAGCGCCTGGGATCGGGTGCTCCTGTTCTGTTTCCATTACGATCCCAACGCCCGGGGGTACGTCCTGGCGACGAAGCGGCTGATGAAGGCGTCAGGCGCCGTCACGGTCGTGCTGATCGGGCTCTGGCTCATTCGCTTCTGGCGGACTGAACGCTCCCGCTCGAGGGCGCGCGTAAACGAGGCTTCCTAGACACAAGGTGGCGGAGCCACAACTATGGTGATGAAAAACCCGATCGAACTCGGCTCCTTCTGGCTGCCCCGCCAGGGCTCGACGCTCGCTGAGCGCATCGACTCCGCCTGGGACGCGGCCTACTGGGTCTCCGTCTTCTTCTTCATCCTGGTCGTCGGGGCGATCGTGCTGTTCGCCGTCAAGTACAAGCGGCGCAGCGAGAAAGACAAGACGAGCCCCATCGACCACAGCACGACCGTCGAGGTCGTGTGGACGCTGATCCCGCTCGCCATCGTCATCGCGCTCTTCTTCGTGGGCATGCGCGGCTACGTGCACGCGTCCGTGGCGCCGGCCGAGGCCTACGAGATCAACGCCACCGGCGAGATGTACCTGTGGACGTTCACCTACCCCGACGGGACGACGACCGTGAACGAGCTCGCCGTGCCGCGCGGGCGCCCGGTGCGGATGATCCTGAGCTCGAAGGACATCCTCCACAGCTTCTACATCCCGGAGTTCCGGGTGAAGCAGGACATGGTCCCGGGCTCGTACACGTCGGTGTGGTTCGAGGCGACGGAGGCGCGCGAGACGGTGCTGCTATGCACCGAGTACTGCGGCTCCGGCCACTCCGACATGATGGCCACGGTCAAGGTGATGGAGCCGTCGGACTTCGAGAAGTGGCTCGAGGGCAACAACAACAGCGACCTCCCGCCCGAGGAGCTCGGCAAGACGCTCTTCGCGAAGCGGAGCTGCGCGACCTGCCACTCGCTCGACGGCACGCGCCTCCAGGGCCCCTCGCTCAAGGGGCTGTTCGGCCGCGAGGAGGAGCTCGCGGACGGGTCCAAGGTCGTCGCGGACGAGAACTACTTCCGCGAGAGCGTGTTCAACCCGCAAGGCCAGGTCGTCCGCGGCTACCCGCCGGTGATGCCGTCGTTCAAGGGGCTCCTCAAGGACAGAGAAGTGGACGCGCTCATCGCTTACCTCAAGACGGTGAAGTGAGCGCCGGGGAGAAGCAGTCATGTCGCAGACAGTAACCACCGTCGACGTCAATACGGCACCCGACGCCGGCCACGGATCGGATTACATCCGGGCCAAGAGCGGGATCATGTCGTGGCTCACCACGGTCGATCACAAGCGGATCGGCCTGATGTACCTCGCCAGCACCTTCGTCGCGTTCCTGATGGGCGGCCTGTTCGCGCTCGTCCTGCGTCTCGAGCTCCTGACGCCGAAGGCGACGATCATGAGCGCGAACGCCTACAACCAGATGTTCACGCTCCACGGGGCGGTGATGACCTTCCTGTTCATCATCCCGAGCATCCCCGGCGCGCTCGGCAACTTCCTCCTGCCGATCATGATCGGCGCGAAGGACGTCGCCTTCCCCAAGCTGAACCTCCTCAGCCTGTACCTCTACTGGATCGGCGCGCTCTTCACGCTCTCGTCGCTGCTCACGGGCGGCATCGACACCGGCTGGACGTTCTACGTGCCGTACTCGAGCACGGTGACCACGACGTCGGTCCTGAGCGTCACGTTCGGCGTCTTCATCCTCGGCTTCTCCAGCGTGCTCACCGGGCTGAACTTCATCGTCACGATGCACAAGCTCCGGGCGCCCGGGATGGGCTGGTACAAGATGCCGCTCATGCTCTGGGCGACCTACGCGACCAGCATCGTCCAGATCCTCGCGACGCCGGTCCTCGGCATCACGCTGCTCCTGCTCATCGCGGAGCGCGCGTTCCACATCGGCATCTTCGACCCGGCGCTCGGCGGCGACCCGGTGCTCTACCAGCACTTCTTCTGGTTCTACAGCCACCCGGCCGTCTACATCATGATCCTGCCGGGCATGGGCATCATCAGCGAGCTCATCGCCGTCCACGCGCGGCGCCGGGTCTTCGGCTACAAGGCGATCGCCTTCTCCAGCGTCGCCATCGCCCTGGTCGGCTTCCTCGTGTGGGGCCACCACATGTTCACCTCCGGCCAGAGCGAGTTCGCCGCGATCATCTTCTCGTTCCTGACCTTCCTCGTCGCCATCCCCAGCGGGGTCAAGGTCTTCAACTGGACGGCGACGCTGTGGCGCGGCTCGATCAGCTTCAACGCCCCGATGCTGTACGCGCTGTCGTTCCTCGTCCTCTTCTCGATCGGCGGGCTCACCGGCGTCTTCCTCGGGATGCTCAGCGTCGACCTGCACCTGCACGACACGTACTTCGTGGTCGCGCACTTCCACTACGTGATGGTGGGCGGCACCGTCATCGCCTACTTCGGCGGGCTCCACCACTGGTGGCCCAAGATCACCGGGAAGATGTACTCCGAGCGGCTCGCGGCCATCGCCTGCGTGCTCATCTTCATCGGGTTCAACGTCACGTTCTTCTCGCAGTTCGTCCTGGGCAGCCGCGGGATGCCGCGGCGCTACTACAACTACCTGGACCAGTTCCAGCCGCTGCACGCCTTCTCGACCGTGGGCTCGTGGATCCTGGGCGCCGGCGTCCTGGTGATGTTCGTCTGCTTCATCAAGTCGCTGCGCTCCGGCGCGCCGGCGCCGAAGAACCCCTGGGGCGGGCTCAGCCTCGAGTGGACCACCGCCTCCCCGCCCATCACCGAGAACTTCGTCCGCACCCCGATCGTGACCAAGGGCGCATACGACTTCAACACGGAGAAAGCATGAGCGCGCACGCCGAGGCCGTCGAGAGGCCGAACAAGGCAGGCCCGGTCCTGTCCCCCAACTTCCACGTCGCCCATCATTTCGACTCCGCGGACACGCAGTTCGACGCCGGCAGGATGGGCATCTGGCTCTTCCTGGTCACCGAGATCCTCCTCTTCGGCGGGCTGTTCTGCGCGTTCGCGATCTTCCGGACGTGGTTCTTCGACTCCTTCGTCGAGGCCCACCACCACCTCGACAAGGTGATGGGCGGCATCAACACGGTGGTGCTCATCTGCTCCAGCCTGACGATGGCGCTCGCCGTCCGGTCGGCGCAGAAGAGCGACCAGAAGACCACCACGCGGCTGCTCGTGGTGACGCTGCTGTGCGCGGTCGTGTTCCTCGTGATCAAGTACTTCGAGTACCAGCACAAGTTCCACGACGGCCTCCTGCCCGGGAAGTACTTCACCGCCCAGGGCTTCCAGACGGCCCACGCGGGGATCTTCTTCGCCATCTACTTCATGATGACGGGCATCCACGGCCTGCACGTCCTCATCGGGATGGGGCTCATCACGTGGATCCTCATCCGCAACACGCGCGGTGAGTTCTCGAGCCGCTACTACTCGCCGGTCGAAGGGGTGGGGCTGTACTGGCACCTCGTCGACCTCATCTGGATCTATCTCTTCCCCCTCCTCTACCTGGTGGGCTGAGGGCAGCATGTCGACACACGCAGAAGCAGCCGGCGCGCACGGGCACGGGCACGACCATGGCCACGGGCACGGTGGAGACCACGTGCCCCACGTCCTGCCGCTCAAGGTCTACATCGCCACGTGGCTCACGCTGCTCGTGCTCACGGTCGTGACCGTGGGGGCGAGCTACGTCGACCTCGGCGCGGCCAACCTCGCCATCGCGGTCCTCATCGCGACGGTGAAGGCGGGCGTCGTGGCGCTCATCTTCATGCACCTGAAGTGGGACCATAAGTTCCACACCATCATCTTCGCGTCGTCGCTCATCTTCCTGGCGATCTTCATCGGCTTCACCATGTTCGACACGAACAACCGTGGCCGGGCCGAGCCGATCGAGGCCGAGCGGCCCGCGGACTTCAAGGCGCCGTTCGACGGCAAGCGCGCCGCCGACAACTGGGCGGTCAAGCGGCCGCACAAGGTCGCCCCGCCGCCCAAGCAGGTCCACCAGGGGACCGAAGGCCCCCACTGACCGGCCGCGGGGCCGAGCGCCCCGCAGCGCGCGTCATCGTAAGATAGATCACAGTTCCAAGTCGCGGAATTCTCAGGGTTTTCGCCTGATCACGCCCGGGTCTGCGCGTCGGCGCACCTCGGGCGTGCTCGCGGCTTTCGTGCGCGGTACAAGGGACCGTCGCAAGGCAAGGTCGGAAGGTTGCTCCGGGACTGAACTCCGGGCAGCTCGACCCCGCCCTGCAAGCCCTCCCTGTCCGCGCGCGGATGCAATCCTCCTTCCAGTCCTGGTCGCTCGATGCGGGTTCCGACCCCACCAAGAGCGGCGCGCCCCCGGCGGCGCGGCGCCGCCTCGCGGTGCTGCTGTCCGGGCCGAAGCCCCCGTCGTGGGAGACCGCCGATCGGTGGCTGATCCAGCTCCGCTGGGTGGCGATCGCGGGGATGATCGCGACGACGCTCGCGAGCAGGAAGCTCGTGCCCGACCTCAGGCTCGGGCCGCTCATCCTCGGCATCGCGGCGATCACGCTGGCCAACGTCGCGTGGACGTTCTGGGTGCGGCGCGCGCGTCAGCGGACCGGGGGCGAGCCGTCTGCGCGCGAGCCCGCGCAGGATCTCGCGCGCGCCCAGCTCGTGGGCGACGTGATCGCGAGCGCCTGGATGCTCTGGTTCTCGGGCGGGCTGGAGAACCCGTTCGCCGTCTTCCTGACCTTCCACATCGCCCTCTCCGGCCTGCTCTGCCCGCGGCGCACGACCGTGCTCGTGGGCCTGCTGACGCTGACCGCGATCGGCGTGCTCACGCACGCGGCGCCGCTGCCGCTCGACTCCGCGCCGCTCGGGAGCGACCGCATCCGGCAGCTCGGCGACCTGGTGTCGCTCACGTCGCTGACGCTGTTCCTCGGCTTCTTCGTCGTCGTCTACGCGCACCGGCTCGAGGAGCTCCGCCAGCAGAGCCAGCGGAACGAGCGACTGGCGATGCTCGGGCGCATGGTCGGCGGCATGTCGCACGAGCTCAGCACGCCGCTCGCGACGATCCTCCTCGCGAGCAAGGACCTCGTCGACGTGGCGCGCGAGACGGGCTCGGAGGACGCGGCGGCCATGGCCGAGACCGTGGCCGGCGAGGCGCGACGTGCGAGCGACATCATCAGCCTCATGCGCGGCCAGATCCGGCTCGATCAGCGCCTGGAGCCGCTGGAGCTCACGCGCTTCGTGCGCGATCTGGCGAAGGTCGAGCTCGCGCGGCTCGGCTTCCGGGGCGAGCTCGCGTTCGACACGCCGCGGCCCGTGCAGGCGAACGTGCTCAGGCCGGCGCTGCGCCAGGTGCTCGTCAACCTGCTCGCCAACGCCGCCGAGGCGACGGCGGAGGCGGCCGAGCAGCGGATCGAGGTGAGCGTCCTCGAGCGCGGCGACGTCTGCGAGATCGCGGTCTCCGACAGCGGACCGGGGCTGAGCCCCGAGATCGCCGGGCGGCTCGGCGAGCCGTTCCAGACGACGAAGATGTCGCAGGGCGGGATGGGGCTCGGGCTGTACATCAGCTCGATGATGGCCTCGCGCATGAGCGCGGTGCTGCGCATGGAGAGCGTCGAGACCGGCGGGGCGAAGGCGACCTTGCGCCTCCGCCTCGACGGGACCACGGGCCCCACGGACCTGGATCTGCCCGCCCCGCTGAAGCGCGCCGGGGCCGCCTGAGGTGAAGATGACGCGACGGATCGAGACTGCGCTCCTCGTGGACGACGACGACGCGTTCCGCACGACCCTGCAGGGGGCGCTGCGGCGCCGCGGCGTCGTGGCGAGGACGGCGGCGACGATCGACGAGGGGCTCGTGGCGCTCGAGTACGAGCCGGTCGACCTCGTGGTCATCGACTACCGCATGCCGCGCGGCGACGGGCTGAGCGCGCTCGCTCAGTACCGCAAGCTGCAGCCCGACGCGGCGATCGTGATGCTGACCGGCTTCGGGGACATCCCGCTCGCGGTGGCGGCGATGCGCGAGGGCGCGGACACGCTGCTCAGCAAGCCGGTCGACGCGGACAAGCTGCTGCGCGAGGCCGCGAACCTGCGGGAGCGCCAGCGGCCCCCGCCGTCGACGGCGCCGACGCCGCCGCCGGGGAGCCTGAAGCTGGACGACCTCGAGCGCGAGGCGATCCGCGCCGCGCTCCGGGAGTCGGGCGGCGTGGTGGCCACGGCGGCGAAGCTGCTCGGGATCGACCGGCGGACGCTGCAGCGGAAGCTGAGGAAGCTCGGGAGCTAGGCCTTGCCGAGGGCGTCGAGCGCGCCGAGGACGTCCTTCACGACGTCCTCTGTCTCCTCGACGCCCACCGAGAGGCGGATGAGCGCGGGGGAGATGCCGATGGCCGCGAGCTGCTCGTCGCTCAGCTCGTGGAAGCTCATGATGCACGGCTGCTCGATGAGCGTCTCGACGCCGCCGAAGCTCGGGGCGATCGCGGCGATGCGCGTGCCGTCGACGACGCGCGCCGCCGCCTCGCGCCCGCCGCGCACGATGAAGCTCACGACGCCGCCGAAGCCGCGCATCTGCTCGGCGGCGATCCGGTGATCCGGGTGCGAGGGGAGCCCCGGGTAGAACACCCGCTCGACGGCGGGGTGCGCCTCGAGCGCGCGCGCGACCGCGAGCCCCGTCGCGTTCTGCCGCTCGACGCGGAGCGCGAGCGTCTTCATCCCGCGGCCGATCAGCGCCGCGGCGTGGGGGTCCATCACCGACCCGAGCACGCTCCGCATGTCGCGGACCAGCGAGATCAGCGAGGCCGACCCGGAGACCGCGCCGCCGAGGACGTCGTTGTGGCCCGACAGGTACTTGCTGGCGCTGTGGACCACGAGGTCGATGCCGCGGCCGATCGGGTCGGAGTTGTACGGGGTCGCGAAGGTCGCGTCGACGATCGTCTTGACCCGCGCCTTCCTGCAGACCTCGGCGAACCGGGACAGATCGATGCAGTGCAGGTACGGGTTCGTCGGCGACTCGCTCAGCGCGAAGCGGGTGCGCGGCCTGAAGGCCGCCTCGAGCTGGTCGAACGCGCCCGGGTCGATCAGCGTGTGCTCGACGCCGAGCCGCGCGAGCACGGTGATCACGAACTGCCGCGTGCGGCGGTAGACGTCGCGGAAGAGGATGACGTGATCGCCCGCCTTGAGCAGGGCGAACGCCGTCGTCGTCACCGCGGCCATGCCGCTCGCGAAGAGCACGGCGTCCTCCGCGCGATCGAGCGCCGCGATGCGCCGCTCGACCTCGCGCACCGTCGGATTGCCGTAGCGGCCGTACTCCTGCCGCTCGGGATCCGCGTCGCCGCCGGCGAAGTAGCGCTCGAGATCCGCCGTGTCCGCAAACGTGTAGGTCGCTGTCTGCGCGATCGCGGGCGCGAGGGTGTGGGACGGACGCTCGCGGAGTACGCCCGCGTGCACGGCATCGGTCGAGTTTGGCAGGTCGATCTTCATGGCGCTGGGCGGCCAGGTACCTCGGTCACCGGCCTGGATAATTGTCGCACTTGACGCGTCGGAAATATAGGGAATAGCATCAGTCATGTTGCAACCAGTCGAGCGCCTTGCGGCGGCCATCGACGAACACGCCGAGAACGTCGCCAAATTCAAACGTGGTGAGCTGACCCCCGACCAGTTCCGCCCCCTGCGGCTGGCCATGGGTGTCTACGCGCAGCTCGCTCACGTGAAGCACATGCAGCGCATCAAGATCCCGGGTGGGCAGCTCACGGCAGCCCAGCTCGAAGCGCTTGCGGAAGTCACCGAGCGGTGGGGTCGCGGGCTAGCGCACGTCACGACCCGCCAGGATATCCAGCTCCACTACCTGGAGATCGAGGAGACGATCGACCTGCAGCGCGTGCTCGCGCGCGCGGGGGTGACGACCGTCGGCGCGTGCGCGGACACGCTCCGCAACATCACCGCGTCCCACCTCGCGGGCGTCGTCGAGGACGAGGTGTTCGACGTGACGCCTTACGCGCTCGCGGTCACCCGACACTTCCTCTTCCACGAGCACAACCGGCGGCTACCGCGGAAGTTCAAGGTGGCCTTCTCGGGGAGCGCGCGCGATCACGCGCAGGTCATGATCAACGACATCGGTCTGTTCGCGAAGATCGGCGACCGCGGGCGCGGCTTCGCCGTCTACGTGGCCGGCTCGCTCGGCTCGACGCCCGAGATCGCGCACCTCTGGAAGGAGTTCATCCCGGAGTCCGATCTGCTGCCGCTGTGCGAGGCCGTCGTGAGCGTGTTCCACCGGGACGGAGAGCGGAAGAACCGGAAGAAGGCGCGCCTCAAGTTCCTGCTGCGCAAGATCGGCGAGGCCGAGTTCCTGCGCCGGCTCGACGAGGAGTTCGACCGGATCAAGGCGGCGCGCGGCGATGCGCTCGCGGCCGAGCTCGCGGGGCACGTGTCCGAGTACCGGGAGAGCGATCCGCCGCCGCTCACGCCGATGCGGGAGACGCTCGGTGACGGCGCGTTCGCGCGCTGGAAGCGGACCAACACGATCCCGCAGAAGCAGCCCGGCTACCGGGTGGCGACGGTCAAGCTGCCGCTCGGCGACATCACGAGCGAGCAGCTCAAGAGCCTGGCCGACATCTCGCGGCGCTACAGCAACAGCGAGGTGCGGGCGACGAACACCCAGAACTTCGTGCTGCGCTGGGTGCCGGAGGGGCAGCTCCTCAACCTGCACCGCGAGCTCACGCAGATCGGGCTCGCCGAGGCGGACGCCGGGCACATCACCGACGTGGTGACCTGCCCCGGCGGCGACTACTGCACGCTCGCGATCACGAAGAGCATGCAGGTCGGGTCGCGCATCCGGGAGCACCTGGTGCCGAGCGGCAACCGCCAGGAGGCCGACGACCTCGTGAGCGCCCTCGGCGAGTTCGACATCAAGATCTCGGGGTGCCCGAACTCGTGCGGGCAGCACCACGTCGCCGACATCGGGATGACGGGGCTGATGGTGAAGGGCAAGGACGGCGTCGAGCGCCCGCACTACTCGCTCCGGGTCGGCGGCGGCTGCGGCCCGAACGCTCGCATCGGCGAGCGCCTCGACGGCCGCATCCCCGAGGAGGAGACGCCCAAGGTGATCGCGACCATCGCGCGCTACTACATGGCCGAGCGCGCCGAGGGCGAGAGCTTCCGCGACTTCGTCACGCGCAAGGGCGCTCCGGAGATCACCCGCGTCGGCTTCGCGGCCGCCGAGGGCGCAGCTATCTGATCCAGCTCCTCGCCCGCGCCTGACCCCACCACAACCCGACCAGGCCCCGGGACGCCGCCTCTTCCGGCGTCCCGGCCTTCCGCCCTCGTTCAGATGCGGCGGCGGGGGATGACTGGAGGATCGCCGGCGAAGGGGTTCATCGCCAGCGCGGCCAGCACGCCGGCGGCGCCCGCCTTGACCTTCTCCATGCCCGGCGCGACGGGCGCGAGCTCCTCGCGCTCGTCGAGGAGCTCGGGGGGGATGTCGAGCACGAACCGGCTCGGCGTCCTCGGCACCATCTTGCCGCGCGAGCCGCGGTGCTTCGCCCGCGTGAGGTAGAGCCGATCGCGGGCCCGCGTGACCGCGACGTAGAAGAGCCGCCGCTCCTCCTCGATGCTGTGGCCGCCGGCCTCGCCGCCCTCCGCGCTGATCGGCGCGGCGTCCGTGGCGCGCTCGTCGAGGCTGCGCTGGTGAGGCATCAGCCCCTCCTCCAGGCCGATGACGAAGACGTAAGGGAACTCCAGCCCCTTCGCGCCGTGCATCGTGGTGAGCGTCACGCGGTCGGTGGCCTCCTCCTCCTCGGAGTCCTGCCGGAGCGCGAGCAGCCGCAAGAACTCGGCGAAGTTCTCGCGATCCCCCTTCCCCTTCTCGTCGCGGCGCGCGAAGACGTTGAGTAGCCCCTCGAGGTTGCCCCAGCGGCGCGCCGCGGCGTTGTTCGTGGAGGAGCCGGCCATGATGTCCTCCTTGAAGCCGGCGTCGGCGAGGAGCGCGCGGGCGATCTCCGCCGAGGGCTCGCCGCGATCGAGCCGCGCGCGCGAGGCCTCGATGATCCGGAGGAGCTGACGGCAGCCCTCGATCGCCGCGGCGCTCAGCTCGTGGATGGCGTGCGGCCGCGAGACCGCCGTCCAGAGCGAGGCGTCGTGCGCGGTCGCGTAGGCGCCGAGCTTGGCGACCGCGGCGTCGCCGATGCCGCGCGCGGGGTAGTTCACGATGCGCCGCAGCGACATCTCGTCGTTCGGGTTGAGCGCGACGCGGAGGTAGGCGATGAGGTCCTTCACCTCCTTGCGCTCGAAGAACTGCTGGCCGCCGATCATCCGGATCGGGATCTGCCGCTCCTTCAGGGCGGACTCGATCGCGGCGGCCTGGAGGTTCGAGCGGTAGAGCACGGCGATGTCCTTGGGCCGCGCGCCCTCCCGCTCGAGGAGGCGCTGCGCCTCGGTGGCCACGAAGCTCGCCTCGACGTCCGGGTCGACGCAGATGATCGAGCGCACCTTGTCGCCCTCCATGCGCGTGGCGATGAGCGACTTCTTGTGCCGCCGGCCGCCCGACTTGGCGAGCACCGCGTTCGCCACGTCGAGGATCGGCTTGCGAGAGCGGTAGTTGTGCTCGAGCTTGACGACCTTCGCGCCCGAGAAGTGCTCCTCGAAATCGAGGATGTTGCGCACGTCGGCGCCGCGCCAGGCGTAGATCGACTGGTCGTCGTCGCCGACGACGACCACGTTCCGGTGCTCGCCGCAGAGCAGGCGCAGGAGCTCGAGCTGGGCGCGGTTCGTGTCCTGGTACTCGTCGACGATCACGAAGCGGTAGCGTATGCGCCAGCGCTCGAGGACGTCGGCGCGCGTCTGCCAGAGGCGCACCACCTCGCAGATGAGGTCGTCGAAGTCGAACGCCTGGAACGAGCGCAGCGCCGCCATGTAGCGGGGGTAGACGAGCATCGAGATCTCGTCGTACTCGTCGATGCCCTTGCCCTGCCGCTGCGCCTCGGCCCACGACTCGGCGTCGAGGAACGCGTTCTTGGCGTTCGAGATGCGCGAGAGGATGGCGCCGACGTCGTAGTTCTTCCCGGCGCGCAGCTCGCGGAGGATCTCGCGGATGACGCCGAGCGCGTCGGACTGATCGAAGATGGCGAAGGAGCCGCCGCGCAGGCCGAGCGCGCGGGTCTCCGCGCCGAGCACGTCGAGGCCGAAGCGGTGGAAAGTGCAGACCTTGAGCTCGCGCGCGACCTTCGCGCCGACGAGCTTGCCGACGCGCTCGTGCATCTCGGCGGCGGCCTTGTTGGTGAAGGTCATCGCCAGGATGGAGCGCGCAGAGATGCCGCGGTCGAGCAGGCGGGCGATGCGCGTGGTCACCACCCGCGTCTTGCCGGACCCGGCGCCCGCGAGCACCAGCATTGGCCCGAGCTCGTGCTCGACGGCCGCACGTTGAGACGGGTTCAATAAGCTCGTCACCGGGGCGTGGCGTAGCCCGAAGGAGGCCGGAGAGGGAGCTTGATTTTCCCGGAGCGCGGCGGCGGCCCGGAAGCCCGCGGGAAAGGCTCAGCCGCCCGGCGGCGTGGCGAATTGCCCGGGGAACGGGTCGGCCTCGCGGCGGCGCTGGAGCTCGTCGAGCGTCCAGGGCGTCGTGCCGCGCTCGTGGAAGAGGGCCACGCCGATCACGCCGACGTTCCGCGCGTCGCCGTGCTTCTGGTTCGCGTAGGAGCCGCGGACCGAGCCGAAGCGGAACGCTGCGACCGTGTCCATGCTCTGGCGGAAGCCGTCGATCTCGAGCTCATCGTGCGGCTCGATCAGGTAACCGCGCTTGCCGAACGCCGCGGGCTGGCCGTCCATGACGTCGAGGCCGTCGACGGAGACGACGCACTCGATGCGGGTCGGCGTGAGGTTGCGCAGGACGATGCTGTAGCGCTGGCCGGCCTCGCCGACGACGTGGCGGGTCTCGCCGGCGACGAAGCCGCTCAGGAAGCCGCCGCCCTCGGCGCGGAGCCCCACCGCGACGGCGCCGCCGGCCGAGGTGAACGCCTGCGGCGACGTGCGGCGGAAGCCGGACGCGCTCGCCATGGCGCGGGCGCCCTCGGCGTCGTTGTAGAACAGGCTCGCGACCGCGAACGGGCGCTCGAAATCGGCCCGCACGAACGGCGCGGTCGAGATGCGGGAGACGCGCGTCTCGCCCCACTCCGTGCCGAGCCCCGGGCGCTCGATCGGCTCCGGCGCGATCTCGCGGCGCGGCGACCTCCGCGCCGCGCCCTCGCCGCGGCCGGCGCCCTGCGCGGCGGCGGGGCGCTCGAAGTCGGCCGAGGGCGACGCGTCGAACGGCGCCGGCGCCGCCGGCGGAGGAGCGCCCGGCTCGAAGGCGGCGCCGTCCGGAAAGCCGCTCGCGCCGGAGGGATCGCTCGCGATCGCGACGGCGCTTCTCCCGGCCGGCGCGGCGTCCGCGGGGCGCGGCGCGGTGCTGCCACCGCAGGACGCCGTGCTCGCGAGGAGCGATATCGCCAAACAAGCCAGCCCGATTCGTCGCGTCCGGTCCATGGTGCCTCCACTCCGCAGTGCGGTGATGCGGTGTCGACCGGATAACGGGCTCGGCGGGGCTACCTTACAGCCGAGCGCACCTGCGCGGCGGCGCGCGCGGAGGGCGGCGCCGACGAGGGAGGATCGCTGCCGGGGAGCCAGCGCTGCGCGAGCGCGAGCACGAGCGCGGCAGAGGCGAGGGCGAGCGCGCAGATCCCGAGCGCGGCGGCGCGCGACGCGCCGCGCGCGCTCGCGATCGACGCACGCGCGCGCTGACGCGAGCGCGCCCGCGGCCGGCGCGCGAGGAGCGCGGCGCCGGGCCTGCCGCCGATCGGCGAGGCGGGCCGCAGGCGACGCTGCGACGCGCCGCGCGCGCTCGCGACGGACGCAGGTGCGTCGGTCGCGGTGGGGGTGAGCTCCCTCGCGACGGACGACGGCGCCGCGCCGGGCTGCGCGCCGTCGTGCAGCCGGCGCACAGCGGCCTCCATGTCGGCGGCCGTCTGGAAGCGGTGCTCCGGGGCCTTCGCGATCGCGCGCAGGATCAGCCGCTCGACCGCCGGCGGGATCGGCTGCGGCGCGAGGCGCGACGGCGGCGGCGGCTCCCGCTCGCAGTGGGCGAAGCGGAGCGCGTCGCGCCGGCCACGCAGCTCGTCGAACGGGCCCCTCCCGGCGACGAGCTCGTAGAGGACGAGGCCCATCGCGTAGATGTCCGCGCGCGGATCGATCGGCTGCGCGGCGCACTGCTCGGGCGACATCGTCCTCGGCGTGCCGATGACCGCGTCCGGGTCGGTGAGCGAGGCGCCGGCGTGGAGGAGCTTCGCGACGCCGAAGTCGAGGACCTTGAGCGTGCCGTCGTCGCACAGGAACAGGTTCTCGAGCTTGAGGTCACGGTGGACGATGCCCGCCGAATGCGCGAGCGACAGCGCGGAGAGGGCCTGCAGGACCAGGCCGAGCGCGGTCGGGACCGCGACCACGCCGAGGCGCGCGAGCTCGGTCCTGAGATCGCGCCCCTCGAGGAGCTCCATGGCGAAGTAGGGGCGGCCGCCGTCGGTCGCGCCGAGGTCGAACACCTCGGGGAGGCTCCGGTGGCGCAGGCGGGCGATCGAGCGCGCCTCGGCGCGCATACGCGCCGAGAGATCGAGGCGGCCGGCGTGGATCCGGTGCAGCACCTTCACCGCGAACCGCCGGCCGAGCTCGCGGTGCTCGACCTCGTACACCTCGCCCATGCCGCCCTGGCCGAGCAGGCGCACCACCCTGTAGGGCGTGCCCTGGAGCGGCTCGCCCTCGAAGAGCGCGCGGAGCTGCCGCGTCTCTGCGGAAGATTCGATCTCGGACGCGCCGAGCTGGCGCGTCCCTGCGCGAGAGCCGATCTCGGACGCGCGGAGCTGACGCGTCCCTGCGCTGGACCCGCCCTCGAGCGCGCCGCGCTGCCGAGGGTGGCTCGGCGCGAGCAAGGCGCCGCGCGCGTACAGCAAGGTGCCCGCCTCGGAGCGCTCCGCCAGCGCGCCGCTCATCGCGCCGCTCCGTGCGCGAGCAGCGACCGCGCGCCGCGCCCGCCGGCCGGCGGGGCGGCGAGCCCCGCGCCGCCGTCGGACGGCGTCTCCCTGCCGCCGTTCTCTCCCTGCGCGTCCGCGAGCGCGGCGGCCATCGCGTCGGCCGTCTGCCAGCGGAGCGCCGGGTCCTTCTCCAGGGCGCGCGCGACCGCGTGGTCGAGCGCCGGAGGTACCCAGAGGAGCGAGCGGAGCCGCGGCGCCGGCGTGTGGAGGTGCGCCCGCATCACCGCCATGGAGTCGACCACCGGGAACGGGCCTCGCCCGGTGATCGCCTCGAAGAGCAGGAGCCCCACCGCGTACACGTCGGTGCGCGCGTCGACCGCCTCGCCCCGGATCTGCTCCGGCGACAGGTAGCGCGGCGTGCCGAGGACGTTCGAGCCGGTCGACGGCTCCAGCCCGTCGCAGCTCACCTTCGCGATGCCGAAGTCGATGAGCACGGCGTGGTCGATCTCGGGCGCGCGGGGCGCGCACTCCAGATCGTCGGCGCCGTGCTCGCCGCCGGCGCTCGGCTGCACGAGGAAGACGTTCGCCGGCTTGACGTCGCGGTGGACGATGCCGGCCCGGTGCGTCGCCGCGAGCCCGCCGAGCACCTGGATCGCGATGCGCACGGCGGCGGGCGTCGCGAGCGGGCCGCGCGCGTCGAGCCGCTCGCGCAGCGTCTCGCCGAAGAGGCGCGGCATGACGAGGAACGGCCGGCCGTCGCCCGTCACGCCGACCTCCTCGACCTTCACGATGTGCGGGTGGCTCAGCGCCGCGAGGGCGCGCCCCTCCTGGACGAGGCGCGCGCTGACCTCGCTCGAGCCCTCGTGCATGGCGCGGAGCAGCTTGAGCGCCCGGAGCTGTCCGCGTCGCCCCAGCACCTCGAAGACCTCGGAGCACGAGCCCGCCCCGATCCTCCGGAGCAGGCGGTATGGAGTCCCCGGGAGCGGCTGTCCGTCGTTCTCTTGCACCATGTCCGTCGACCTCCCTTGCGGGGGCGCGCGGCGGAGGGCCGGCGCCTTCGTTCGGGGAAGGAATCGTCGCTCTCACGGCGAAAGTTGCGCGAACAAAGCGCGCGACTCACCAAAAAACGCGCAATCAACGGATGTGCAGTGGCGCGCGCTGCGCGCCGTTTCAGGGCTGTGCAGCGGGATCCGGCGCGCGGCTCGCGCTCAGTGATAGAGGAACCACCGGACGCCGGGCTTGATCTCCATATGGTAATGGTCGGCGTGCGCCGCGTTGTAATTGGGCGTCAGCACGTATGTAAAAATCCCGAGGTCGGCCGCCTCGCACACGATGGACCGGAGCTCGCGCGCCTCGGGGAGCTCGGGCTGGGGTGCCCCTTCTCCGCACGTCTTGTCCCCGATGCGGCCGTGGAAATGGCGGGCGACGCTGATCCAGGTGCCGTCGCGCTTCCTGAGCGCGCCGACGTCGATGGCCAGGCCCGCGGGGTGACGCGTGCCAGGCGGAGCCCACGCGCCGCGCGGCTTCTGACCCACGTCGCTGCGCAGCGCGACGTCGCCGCGGCGCCTGGGCGAGGACGCGGTGGCGCGGGTGGAGCCCACGGGCTCGCGGAGCGCGACGCGCCGGGTCCCGGCCTTGCCGGCCGTCTTTGAGGGCCCGCTGCGCGCCGCGGCCGCCCCCGGCCGATCGGCCGGAGCGCTCGGAGCGGCGCTTCGGGCGGCCTCCGCGGCGTTCTTCGGCTTCGCGCCGGCCCCCGCGGCGACCTTCTCCTTCGGAGCTGCACCGATGGTGCCCTTCTGCTTCGCAGCCGCCTCCACGGCGCCTTTGTCCTTCGGAGCTGCACCGGCGGTGCCCCTCTCCTTCGGAGCTGTCCCGGCGGCGCCCTTCTGCTTCGCAACGGCCTCCGCGGCGCCTCTGTCCTTCGGGCCCGCCTCCGCGGCCCCTTTCTTCGCCACGGACTTCGCGGCGCCCTTCTCCTTCGGGTGTCGCGGGGGCTCCTCAGGTGCCTTCGTCGCGTCGAGCGCCCCCTTCTCGCCGAGGTCCACCGGCGCCGGCTTCGGCGATTCCTCGGGCACCTTCGTCGCGTCGAGCGCGCCCTTCTCGCCGAGGTCCACGGGCGCAGCCTTCGGCGCCTCCTCAGGTGCCTTCGTCGCGTCGAGCGCCCCCTTCTCGCCGAGGTCCACGGACGGCGCTGTCCGCGGCGATTCCTTCGGCGCCTTCGACGTCGCGTCGAGCGCCCCCTTCTCGCCGAGGCCCACGGGCCGGGCGGGCTTCGGCGACCCCTTGCGGACGGCGCTGTCCGCGGGCGACGCCTGCGCGGTCGGGTGCCCGTGATCTCCCTCGTCGCCCGCGCCGTCGCGGCCCGGCATCGGCACGTTGGGTCGATACATCGTATAATGGACGACCTCGTCGATATCGTGCCGCGCCAGCAGGGCCGCGAAATCGTCGAGCGTGAGCGCGAGGCGCGCGTCCAGGATCTCGAACACGCTCGTCACGCGCTGCTCGGGCGGGAGCACCGAATGAAAGTGCACGCCGTTCAGCCGGCTCGTGAGCCGGATCGGCGCGCGCACCCCGGGCGCACGGTCGACCTTGATGTAGAGGATCTTCCGGCGATCCAGCTCGGCCATCGCCTCGTCGTCCGTCATGTTGGCGTAGCGGTACGCCGGCGACGCCTCGACGATGCTCGCGTCCGGCGTCATGAGGAACGGCGACGCAGCCGACGCGGACCCCGGAGAGAGCGACGCGACGGACGCGAGCAGCGCGCAGGCCAGCGGCTTCAGCAGACAGCGAAGTCGGGAAAACGGCACAGCGGCCGCACTCTAACGAGACCGCGCGGGAAGGCTAGAAAATGGGCGCAGGCTGGACCGGTGAGCAGCGCCCAGCGCGCCCCGGCCGGCGCTGACCATCGCGGACCGGCGTGCTCGCGGTTACGCTGAGCGCGCGCCGACGCCCGCGGCGCCGCGATCCCGCGCGCGCCTCCGCGACGAACACGCCTTGCAACCGCCGACCCCCATCGACCCGAGCCGCGACGCGAACCCCCGAGCCGGCGGCGAGGCCCCCGGCGCGCCCGCCGACGTGGACGCCGCGAGCGCGCTCCGCGGCGAGCGCCCGCGGCCCCCCGAGCCCACGGCCGCGCGCGCGCTCTTCGCCGCGGCCGCCACGACCGCCGCGGTGACCGCGGTGTCCTACGCGGCGCCGGCGAGCTACGCGGGCACGCTCGTGGGCCTCACGTTCCTCGCGGCGACGTTCTGGCTCGTGCTGCGGTACGACGAGGTGACCATCCGCGACCACGGCCTGTCGCTCGGCGGGATCCTCGAGCCCGTGCCGCTTTCGGCCGGGCGGCTCGCCCGCGCCGCGCTCCGCGCCGTCGCGTGGGCGGCCCTGGTCGCCGCGATCGTGTTCCCGCCGTTCTGGCTCGGCTACCGGCTGTACTGGGGCGCCGCCTCGCCGTTCGTGCTGCGCCCGCCCTCCGTCGACGAGATCGCCGCGCAGCTCCTCGTGGTCGCGTTGCCGGAGGAGGCGTTCTTCCGCGGCTACCTCCAGAGCGCCCTCGACCGCGTCTTCCCGCCGCGCGTCCGCGTCCTCGGCGCGAGGCTCGGCCCGGCGTGGCTCATCTCGTCGGCGATCTTCGCGCTCGGGCACGTGCTCACGATCCAGCACCCCGCGCGGCTCGCCGTGTTCTTCCCGGCGCTCCTCTTCGGGTGGCTGCGGGCGCGCACCGGCGGCATCGGGGCGCCGCTCGTGTTCCATGCCGCGTGCAATCTCTTCTCCCTCACACTCGCCCGCGGTTACGGTCTATCGCCGTGAGCACCTCGTTCGACGACACGGCGCCGCGCAGCCCCGGCGCGCCGGCGCGGCACGACGGCGCCGCGCCGCAGGGCGGCCGCGCGGCGCGCCGGCGCGCGGCGCTGTTCGACATGGACCGCACGCTGCTGCGCAAGGAGACGGCGAGCCTCTACGTGAAGTACCAGCGCCAGATCGGCGAGGCGACGACGCGCGATCTGCTGAGGACCCTCTACTGGGTCGGGCAATACACGCTCGGCGTGCTCGACGCGGTGAAGGTCGCCGAGCGGGCGCTGCTCTCGCTCGAAGGCATGCCCGAGACCGTCATGGCGGCCCGCTGCGACGACTGGTTCCGGCTCCACGTCGAGCCGCACATCGCCGACGGGGGGCGCGAGGCCGTGAGGCGCCACAAGGCAGCAGGAGACCTCTGCGCCATCGTGACCGGCGCGTCGCGCTACGCGTCGCACCCGCTCGCCAGGCGGCTCGGGATCGAGCACCTCGTCTCGAGCGTGCTCGAGATCGACGAGCACGGGCGCTTCACCGGCCGCGCCGAGCAGCCGCTCTGCTTCGGAGAAGGCAAGGTCGCGCGCGCGCGGGCGCTCGCCGACGCGCAGGGGTTCCGCCTGGAGGAGGCGACGTTCTACACGGACAGCATCAGCGATCTGCCGCTCCTCGAGCTCGTCGCCGTGCCGGTCGCCGTCAACCCCGATCCCAGGCTGCGCCGGGTCGCCGAGCGGCGCGGATACCGCATCGAGCGCTGGTGAGCGTGCGCCGCGTGCGCCGCGCGCTGCCGCCTCAGAACGACGGCGGCCGCGAGGCCGGCGGCGCGCCTGACGTCGGCGGCGGTCGCGACGTCGGCGGCGCGCCGGACGTCGGCGGCGGTCGCGAGGTCGGCCCCAGCGAGGCCGGCGGCGGCTGCGAGGAGTGCAGGCCGAGCGGGAGGCTCGAGCGAGAGAGGGAGGACCGCGTGTTGACCGCCCAGAGCACGATGGCGGCGACGACCGGGCCGATGAAGATCCCGGCCGCGCCGAACAGCTCGAGGCCGCCGAAGATGCTGAGCAGGGCGATGAGCGGGTGCATCCCGCCGTGCGAGCTCTGGACCCACGGCCGGATCACATTGTCCGAGAGCCCGATCAGGCCGGCCGCGACGCACATGCCGATGCCGCCGCCGATGCGCCCGACGATGAACAGGTAGATGGCCGCGCCCAGCGTCACCGGCGTCGTCCCGATCATGGGCACGAGCGAGAGCAGCGTGGCCAGCAGGCCGAACAGGAACGCGCCCGGCACCTTGAACACGAAGAGCGCGACCGTCGTCAGCGTCCCCTGGACGGCGGCGGTCGCGAGCAGGCCGAGCACCGCGCCGTGCACGGTGTCCTGGATCGAGGCGAAGAGGACGTCCGTCTCCTCGTGCCGGAACGGCGACTGCGTGAGCAGCCAGCGCAGCAGCAGGCCGCCGTCGCGGAGCAGGTAGTAGAGCGCCACGGTGAACAGGAAGGCGTCGACGATCGACTGCGGCACCGCGGCGACCATGCCCCCCGCGAAGCCCGCCATCGAGCTGCCCACCCGCTGGAACAGATTGCTCACGTAGTTGCGGACGTCGTCCCCGGACAGGCCGGCCCTGTTGATCAGCCCCGTTATCCGCCCGTCGTTGAGGATGCCCTGGAAGCGCTCGATGGTGCTGGACCAGTCCCGGGCGAAGAAGCGGCTGATCGAGGCGGAGGCCTCGATGATGATGACCGTGAGCGGGATGCACACGAGGATGACGACGCCGACCGTGGAGATCGCGGGCGCGAACCTGCGGAAGCGGCCGAGTCGAGGCGAGAGGCGGCGCTGGAGGGGGGAGACGAGGAGCGCGACCAGGCCGCCGAGCAGGACCGGGACGAGCAGCCCTTTGACCATCCAGAAGAACAGCGCGACGAGCCCCGCCCGGAGGGCAAACGACAACCATCGATCGGACTGAGTATCGTTCATTGCCGTGTGCGCTTGCCTGTACGCCGCCCTCGGCGGCCCGTTGCGGGCCCAAGGTAGGGTGGGCGTCCGGCATACACCAGCGATTTCCACGGCTCCGCGAGCGCAGCGCGCAGATTCCGCGGTACAGTCAAGCTCGGCCGACGACAGCGAAGGCTCACGACAGCCATCGCCGCCACGTCCGCTGGAGGGAACAAGGATGAGCACGAGCGGTGGTGGGGTTCCGCCCGGAGGCGATGGCTGGGGCAACGGAGGCGGAAGCTGGGGAAACGGCGGTGGCTGGGGGACGAGCCCGCCAGGCGGACAGGGCGTGACGCCGGGCGGACAGGGCGTGACTCCCGGCGGCGGTGGCGCGCCCTCGGCAGGGGGATATCCGCCGGCCGGCGGGGGATACCCGCCACCGGGCGCGGGGTGGGGCTCGCCGCCTGGCGGGGGATACCCGCCGCCTGGCGGGGGATACCCGCCGCCCGGCGGGGGATACTCGCCGCCGGGGGCTGGCTGGGGACCGCCGCCGGGAGGACCGGGCGGACCGCCGGGAAGTGGATGGGGGCCGCCGCCCGCGTACGGCGGCGGACCGTCGCACCCCGGCCCGATCCAGGGCACCTCGGACAAGGACCAGGCGACAGCCTTCCTGCTCGCGGCGTTTCTCGGGATCTTCGGCGTCGACCGCTTCTACCTCGGCCAGACCGGGCTCGGGCTCCTGAAGCTGTTCACGTGCGGTGGTCTCGGCTTCTGGACCCTCATCGACGTGATCCTGATCGGCACGGGTTCCATGCGAGATGCCCAGGGCCTCGTGCTCAAGCGCGACCCGCCGGTCGGGCATCCGACCAGGAGCCAATCCACGCTCTTTCTGCTCTCGTATTTCCTGGGGACCCTGGGGGCCGATCGCTTCTACCTCGGCCAGACCGGCCTCGGCATCGCCAAGCTCCTGACGTGCGGTGGACTCGGCATCTGGTCGCTGATCGACACGCTCATGATCGGCATGGGCCGCTTCCGCGACGCGGAAGGCAACTCGCTGCGGTTCGACCGCTGACAGGCCAGCGCGCAGCGGCCCGGACGAGACAGGCGAAGGCGCCAGACACGCCTGGAGCACCCCGGAGAGCTCTTCTCACGTCCTCACGTCCCTGGCGTCGAGTCGGTTCAACTCGATCTCTCGTCCGAGACCCCCCTCGATCAGCCGGGCAACGAATACGCGCTCTTCACCGCCGGTCACGACCAGGAGCTCGCGCCCCGATCGGCGCGCTCGGCGCGTCCCTCGGTATCCAAGAATGCATGGAGCGAACCCCGGCGCGCTCCGCCGCGCCCGTCACTCCAGCGCCAGCATGCGCACGGTGCGGGGCATGAGCCGCACCTCCAGCGCCCCTCGACGCGCCTCGAAGCGCGCGTCGTCCAGCACGTCGCGCGCGCGCGACGCGCGCACGGTGACGCGCGCCACCACGTCCGCGTCCTCGGGGTTCAGCAGGAAGAGCACCCGCGGGGCGCCCGACGCGTCCTCGTGCAGCGTGGCGAACACGGTGCTTGGATCGCACGCGAAGGTCGGCAGGCCGAGCGCGTCGATGGCGCGCGACACCGCGCTGTCCGCCGCCGCGGGGTCGTCCTGGAGCAGCGCCGGCAGGTTCTGGCCGGGGGCGAGGAGCCGCTTCAGGTCGTAAGGCTGCGGGAGCTGGCGGAAGGCGCCGTCGAACGCGGGCTCGCGCGGGCCGAGCGTGATCAGCGTCCCCTGCCCCGCCGCCGCCTCGAGCCGCGCGAACAGCTCGGGGCTCAGGCCGCCCGCGGTGGCGCAGATGATCCAGCGCGCGCCGGCGAGCGAGACGTCGCGGTCCTCGCCGCCCACGTGGGCGTAGGGGACGCCGCGCCCGTCGAGCGCCTCCTCGAACGCGCGCACGAACGTGTCGGACTCCACCGCGAGCGGGTAGCCGAGGCCGAGATCGTCCTCGAGGCACCGGTCGCGCGCGCCGAAGTTCATGATCGAGAAGAAGGCCCCGGTGAGCGGGCCGAACGCGTGCATCACGCGGCTCAGCCGGCGCTCGGTGCGCGGCGTGACGATGCGCACCGGCGCCGGGCGGCGGAGCGTGTGGAACGCCGTCGCCTCGAGCGCCGCGGAGAGCTTCCGCCAGAACGCGGCGAACGGGCGCGGGCGGCCGTGCGGATCGATCGGCGCGCCGATCCAGCGATCGCGCTCGACCGCCATGTAGATGTTGTACCCGCGCAGCCCGTAGGCGAGCGCCGCCATCATCACGAAGACGCTGTCGCGCTCCTCGAGCGGCGGGAAGAACGGCGGGAAGCCGGCGCCCATCTCGCACGCGAAGGGCGGCAGCGAGAGCGCCTCGCAACGCACGGCGAGCTCGCTCGTCCGGCGGGCGATGATCTGGCGGCTGCTCGGGCTCGCGACGCTGTAGTAGTCGAGGCCGACGAGGTCGACGACGCGCGAGATGCGGGCGGCGTTGAGCGGCGTCGCCTCCTGCCCCATCGGGAAGTTGTGCATCGTGGGCACGCCGTCGACGCCGGCCGCGGCGAGCGCCTTCGCGAAGCGGCCCATGGCGGTCTCGAGCAGGTGCTCGTGGAACTCGCTCCAGTCGAGGTGGCGCGCGAGATCGGCCGGCGTCTCGGCGTCGAAGGCGACCGGCGGCGTGATGGTCGCGAACCGCAGATCGCCCTCGTCGGCGGGCGCGCGCTCGCGGGCGACCGCGCGCAGGAGCGCCGCCGCGGCGTCCTCGGGCGCGGCGCCCTCCGGCGCGGGCTCCGCCCGCCGCGCGTACGCGCGCTGGAGCGCCTCGATCGTGCGGTATTTCTCGCGCAGGAACCCGCGGTACAGCGAGATCGCGTCCGGGTGGTAGTCCTGGTCGTACGCCCCGTCGCGGAAGTAGAGCGCGCCCTCGTTGTCGATCTGGACGAGCACGATCGGCCCGTCCGGGTGGAGGTGCGGCCGGAGCACCGGGCCGAGCGCGTGGAAGTAACGGGCGACCTCGTCGTGAAACGCGTCGCTCGCGTAGCTCGGCACCGGGAACCCGTACGGCAGCATCGGGAGCACGACCGGGTTGTTCCGCGCCGAGCGGGCCTGGCAGCTCGGGTCCCAGAGGATGCGCTCGGGGATGCCGAAGCCGGTGAGCTCCGCGTTGATGTGCGGGCCGGGGCGGGCGATGACGTGGAAGCCGAGCTCGTGCGCGAGCCGGAGGAAGGCGCCGACGTCGCGGCGCGGATCGATCTGGCCGAAATCGAACTGGCCCGGGCCGGTCTCGTGAACGGCCCACGGCACATAGATGTCGATCAGGTGAACGCCGAGCGCGCGCGTCGCCTCGAGGCAGGCGCGCCAGTCCGGCGGGTCGAGCCGCCAGTAGTGCAGGCTGCCGGCGTACAGCGGGACCAGCTTGCCGCCGATGTCGAGGCCGCCCGGGACGAGGCGGACCCCCCGCGTGAAGCGTTCCTCTGGAGAGCTCGCGTCCTGCGTCGTGGCCACGCGCGCGCACACTAGCAAGGATCGCCGGGAGATCGATACCGCCGCGTGCGGTCCGGCGAGCACGCCGGCCGGGGGCGACGGCGGCGCGGCGCGCGGTCAGCGCACGTCATCCATGGTGCGCGCGGCCAGCAGCGCATGTCGGCCCGCGGTCAGCGGATGATCGTCAGGGAGCGCGCCACGAAATCGTAAACGGGCCCCCAGTAGACCCCGAGCAGCAGGGTCGGAACCGCGAACGCGCAGGTCATCGCGCCGAGCAGCCGTCGCACGGGCGCAGGCTCCGTACGCTCGCCCTGCTCGAGGTACATCGCGCGGAGCACGCGCGCGTAATAGAAGAGCGAGATCACGCTGTTCACCACGCCGACGACAGCCAGGACCCAGCTCCACGCGCCCCCGGCGGAGATCAGCGCCGAGAAGAGGTAGAACTTGCCGACGAAGCCGGCCAGCGGGGGCAGGCCGGTGAGCGAGACGAGGAACACGGCCATCGAGGCCGCGACGAGCGGCGCGCGGCGCCCGAGCCCCCGGAAGGCGGAGAGCGTCTCGTCGCCGCCGCTCGTCTCGGCGACGGCCATCACCACCATGAACGCGCCGAGGTTCATGAAGCAGTAGGCGACGACGTAGAACACGACCGCGGCGAGGCCGGCGTCGCTGAACACGGAGAAGCCGAGCAGCATGTAGCCGGCGTGCGCGATGCTCGAGTAGGCGAGCATGCGCTTCACGTTCTCCTGCCCGAGCGCCGAGAGGTTGCCGATGGTCATGGTCGCCATTGCGAGGCACCCGGCGAGCACCGGCCACGGCGTCTCGACGGCGGGCGGCGGGCTCGCGGCGCCGAGCGCGTCCCAGAAGAAGCGGACCAGCACCGCGAAGCCCGCCGCCTTCGGCCCGACCGAGAGGAACGCGGTCACCGGGGTGGGCGCGCCCTCGTACACGTCCGGCGTCCACATGTGGAACGGCGCGGCGCTGATCTTGTAGCCGAAGCCCGCGAGGATGCAGGCCGTGCCGACGAAGACGACCTCGGGCACCCTGCCCTGCTGCGCGGTGAGCTCGGCGATCCGGGCCGCGCACTCGCCGAGGCGCATCGACGCGGTGATGCCGAAGATCCAGCTCATCCCGTAGAGCATGATCCCCGACGCGACGCCGCCGAAGATGACGTACTTGAGCGCCGCCTCGCTCGACTTCGCGTCGTTGATCTTGAAACCCGCGAGCACGAAGCTGATGACGCTGACGAGCTCGAGCGACAGGTAGATGAGCAGCAGGTGGCGGCTCGCCGCCATGAGGTTCATGCCGAGCGAGAGCACGAGGATCAGCGCGAAGAACTCGCCCGTCTCGCGGCGGAGCTCGGGCTCGACCCCCGTCTCCTTCGAGGGCGGCACCGAGAAGAGGACGATCGCCGCGGTGACGAACGCGAAGATCACGCGGAACAGGTTCGAGAAGCGGTCGAACGCGAGCAGGCCGTAGAAGAGGTTCTGAGGCCCGGCGTCGCTGGCCAGGAAGTACGCGCCCATCCCGCCCGACCAGCCGAGCGCCGCGAGGCTGATGATCACGAGGCCGCCGAGCTTGAGGCGCGCCGGCGCGGCGAGGTCCCACACGACGAGCAGCAGGACGGCGGCGATGAGGCCGAGCTCCGGCGCGAAGTACGCGAGGCTCTCCAGGTTGTCGAGGGTGCGGGTATCCACGGCTTATCTGGCGCTGGCGAGGGCACCCCGGCCCGCCGCGGCGCCCTCCTCCGGGGCCCGCGCGGCGCGGGCCGACGCGGCGCTGTCCACGCCGGGCGCGCCGGCGATCTGGAACTGCCCCGGCCTGTCGACGAGGCGGTGCACCTCGAGGGCCCCGCGGTCGATGAGGCTGAGCAGCGGGCGCGGCCAGAAGCCGAGGACGAGGACCAGCGCCGCGAGCGGCGCGATCGACGCGAGCTCCCGCCGGTTGATCTCGGGGAACTTCCCGCCGAACGGCTCGAGGTACTTGCTCTGCCGCCACGACGCGCGGAACGTGCCGAGGAACATCCGCTGGAGCGCCCAGAGGTGGTAGGCCGCGGTGACGATCACGCCGATGGCGGCGAGGATCGTGAGGGCGCGGTAGCGCGGGAAGGCGCCGATGAACGTCATCGCCTCGCCCCAGAAGCCCGACAGGCCGGGCAGGCCGAGCGACGCCATGAACGCGAAGCCCACGAGCGCCGTGTAGAGCGGCATCTCCGAGGCGAGGCCGCCGAACTTGTCGATGTCGCGGGTGTGCGCGCGGTCGTAGATCACGCCGACCAGGGTGAAGAGCATCGCGGTGATCAGGCCGTGGTTGAACATCTGGACGAGGCAGGCCTGGATGCCCTGCGGCGTCATCGCGCCGAGCGCGAGCAGCGTGAAGCCCATGTGGCTCACCGACGAGTAGGCCACGAGCTTCTTCAGGTCGCTCTGCGCCATGGCGCAGAAGGCGCCGTAGAGGATGTTGACCACCCCGAACGCCGCCATCGCCGGCGCGGCCCACTGCGTCGCCTCGGGCAGCAGGGAGAAGTTGATGCGGAGGATGCCGTAGGTGCCCATCTTGAGGAGCACCCCCGCGAGGATCACGCTGATCGCCGTGGGCGCCTCCACGTGGGCGTCCGGCAGCCAGGTGTGGAACGGGAACATCGGGATCTTGATGGCGAACCCGACGAAGAGCCAGATCCAGACCACCTTCACCGCGGCGATGCCGAGGATCTCCAGCCCCTGCGCCGTGAAGGCGACGCGCGAGAGCTCCGGGATCGAGAAGATGCGCTCGGTCGCCTGGCCGTCGACCAGGTAGGTGTGGCCGGCGTTCAGGTAGAACCAGATGAACGCGAGCAGCATGAACACGCTGCCGGCCAGCGTGTAGAGGAAGAACTTGATCGCCGCGTACTCGCGCCGCGGCCCGCCCCAGATGCCGATGAGGAAGTACATCGGCAGGAGCATCACCTCCCAGAACACGAAGAAGAGGAACAGGTCGAGGGCGATGAAGACGCCGTACATCCCCGTGACGAGGAGGTTGTACATGGCGAAATAGCCCTTGAGCTGATCCTGGACGCTGTAGCTCGCGAGGGCGCCCACGAACGAGATCAGCGCGGTCAGCAGGACCATCGAGATCGACACGCCGTCGACGCCGACGAAATACTCGACGTTCAGCGAGCGGATCCACACGCCATGCTCGATGAACTGGTAGCCGTCGTTGCCGTCGGCCGCGGTGAAGCCCCGGTCGAACTGGGCGTAGAGCCACCCCGCGAGGACGAGGTTCACGCCCATCAGCACGACGGTCATCAGCCGGAGCTTCCTGTCGTCCCGGAGGCGCAGGACGTGCGCGAGGAAGACCGCGACCACCCCGAGCAGCGGCAGGAACGTCATGAGCGAGAGGATGTGGTCGCCGACGAAGCCGAGGCCGCGCTCCGCGTGGATGCCCATCGCCACGGTCCGCGCTGGCTGCACCACGCCGGCCGCGCCGCCCGCGACAGCGTCCGACTCGACAACGACGTGCCCGTAGAGCTCGCGCGCGCGCGCGCCCGCGGTCTTCCACCGGACGAGGACCTTCCGGCTCGCGCCCGGCGCGAGGGTCGCCGCGGTGCCGCCGCCCTCGAGCTCCGCGCTGACACCGGGCGGGACGCGCGGATCCTCGGGCGACGTGCGCACGATCACCCGCGTCACCCGGAGGGGGCCGTCGCCGCGGTTCTCGATCGTGAACGAGCCAGCGAAGTCCGGCCCGCTCGCGGCGAGCTCGACCGGGGCGCCGGGCGCCTCCGCGCGCAGCGCGATCTGGCCGCGCGGCTCGGCCGCCCCCGGCGCCTGCGCCCGCGCGGGCAGCGCCGCCCCGAGCACGACGGAGAGCGCGGCCAGGAGGGAGAACAGGAGCTTCATCGTGGTGGCTCTGCCCGAGCTCGCGAGGGCGAATCCGCGAGGCATGTTGACGAAGGAGAGGTTCGACATCCGCCGTTCACCGCAGGAAATAATGAACGATGCTGAGCAAGGCGACGCCGCCCAGGAGAAGGTAGATGTAGCTCTGGATGCGCCCTGTCTGCAGGGACCGGAGCTTCTCTCCCGCGCTCAGCGTGCCCTCGGCGACGACGTTCACGACGCCGTCGACGAGGTACCGATCGATGGCGCCGGTGACCCAGGCCGCGGCCCGGGCCAGGACCGCGACGCCGTTGACGAGGCCGTCGACGATCCACCGATCCATCTCGGCGAAGAAGAGCCGCAGCGAGAGGAAGGCGCGCACCACGGTCGCGTCGTAGATCTCGTCGACGTGGTACTTGTTCGAGAGGAGCTGGAAGCCCGGAAGCCGCCGCTCCTCGGACTCCCAGCGCGGGGAGCGCCGCTCGCCGTAACGCGCGCGGGCGAGCGAGAAGGCGCCGATCGCGCCGCCGACGGAGATCGCCATCAGCGCGAGCTCCAGCCCCAGCCCGTGGCGCCGGAACGAGACGTCCGCGTGGGCGAACACCGGATGGAGCCACTCTTCCAGAAGGGCCTCGCCGTGGCCGCCGATGAAGTGGCTCGAGAAGCCGAACACCACGCCGGCGATCGCCGACAGGAGCGCCAGGACCGCGAGCACCCCGGTGATCGCCGCCGGCGACTCGTGGACCTTCTTCTTGATCTCCTTGCGGGCGTGCGGCCCCTCGAAGGTCAGGTAGTAGCTCCGCCACATGTAGAACGAGGTGCCGAGCGCCGCCGCCAGGCCCATGCCGTAGATAAGCAGCCCCGGGATCGGACCGGTGTTCTCGGTGCCGAACGCCTTCCAGAGGATCTCGTCCTTGGACCAGAACCCGGCGAGGAACGGGATGGGCGCGGCGGTGATGGCGAGACACGCCACCTGGTAAGTCCGCGCCGTGCGCGGCATGACGCGGCGGAGGCCGCCCATGTTGCGCATGTCCTGCGCCGCGGCCTCGTCGTGCTCCACGGCGTGCATCCCGTGGATCACCGAGCCCGAGCCGAGGAAGAGGCACGCCTTGAAGAAGGCGTGCGTCATCAGGTGGAACACGGCGGCCCAGTACGCCCCGACGCCGACCCCGATGAACATGAAGCCGAGCTGGCTCACCGTGCTGTAGGCGAGCACCTTCTTGATGTCGTACTGGAAGAAGCCGATCGTGGCCGCGAAGAGCGCTGTCGAGGCGCCGACGAGCGCGACGATCCCGCTCGCGACCGGGCTCAGCGCGTAGACGAAGCTGAGGCGCGCGATCAGGTAGACGCCGGCGGTGACCATGGTGGCGGCGTGGATCAGCGCGGAGACGGGGGTCGGGCCGGCCATCGCGTCGGGCAGCCAGACGTAGAGCGGGATCTGGGCGCTCTTGCCGGCCGCGCCGACGAACAGGAAGAGGCAGGCCAGCGTGACCAGCGCGACGCCGCCCCACACCGTCTTCGACTGGAGGGCATCCTTGAGGAAGGCCTTGCCGCTCGCGTCCTTGATCACGAGCTGATCGTGGATCTCGCGGAAGGTGACCGTCGAGCCCACGGTCGCCACCACGACCTCCTTGCCCGGCTCGACGCGCATCCGATCGATCGCGGCGATCTCGAGGCCGTCGCCCCCGATCACGGCGCCGTCGCCCGGCACGATCACAACGGAGTGCACCCCGGCGTCGATCTCCTTGCGGATGAAGGGCGAGACGCCGAACGGCGGCGGGTTCGAGGCGAGCTGCGCCGCGTTCGCGATACCGAGGTACACGCGCGCGCCGGGGTGGCCGGTGAAGGTGAGATAGCCCTTCGCGCCCGCGAGCCGCGGTGTCCTGCGCTGCCCCGCCGCGTCGCGCGTCCCGGCGGAGGCGCCTTGATCGCCGTGCGCCTCCCCGGCCACCGCGATGAAGCGCGCGCGGTAGTCGGACAGGTACCGGCCGTCGTCGAGCCACCTCGCGCCGAGGCCCCAGAAGAGGAGCGCGAGGCCGCACACGAAGCCCCAGTCGCCGACCCGGTTCACGACGAAGGCCTTCATGCCGGCAGAGGCCTTCTTGTAGTCGCTGTACCAGAACCCGATGAGCAGATAGCTGCAGAGGCCGACGCCCTCCCAGCCGAAGAACATCACGATGAAGTTGTCCCCGAGCACGAGGAGCAACATCGAGAAGACGAAGAGGTTCAGGTACGTGAAGAATCGCCAGTAGGCCGGCTCCGCTTCCATGTACGACGCGGCGTAGACATGGATGAGCGCGCCGACGCCGGTGATGATCAGCGTCATCACGCCGCTCAGCGGGTCCATCAGGAACGCGAAGTTCGCGTCGAGCGACCCGATGCGGACCATCTTCCAGGCGAAGCTGTAGAGAGCGCGCTCGCCCGGATCGAGCCCGGCGAGCTGCACGAAGTTCGCGAGCCCGAGCGCGAAGGCGCCCAGCATGGCGCCCACGGCGACGAGCGTGACGCCGAGGCTCCCGATGTGGAGCCGCTTCGACAGGTCGCGCCCGAACGCGCTCCGCTGCAGCGCCCGGCCGAAGAGCGCGTTCACCGCCGCGCCGAGCAGGGGCAGGAGCGGGATCCACCAGAGCGGCGTCAGCGACGCGTGGACGTGCGTGACCTGGCCGGAGTAGTCGGGCATCGTAGGGTCAGCCGGTGGGAACGTGGGCCGCCGCGCGCGTTCTGCGCTGAAAACGCCGCGCGACAGCGTGACTGTCGGCTCTGTTGACTCCCCCGCGAAGCCGGAGGAGCCGCACGTTAATGGAGGGCCGGAGGGCGGGTCAATACCTCCATCGGCGCTGATCCGGGGCGCGACGCGCCGATGCGGCGCGCGTCTCGCACCCGCGCAGCGTCATCCGTCCTCGGCCGTTTCGCCGTTGCTCGGCGCCGTCGCGTCGCTGCGCGTCTCCTGTGCGTCGCTGCGCGTCTCCGGCGCGCCGACGCCGAACAGCGTCGCGCGCCGGATCGCGAGCCACAGATCGCGCCTGCCCTCTCCGGTGATCGACGAGAAGCCGACCGCGCGGCGGAGCGCGCCTTCCGCGGTCCGCGGGGCCGCGGAGGCGAGCTGATCCAGCGCGCGCCGGACCGATGAGCGCGGCACCTTGTCGACCTTCGTCGCGACGAGGAGCAGCTCCACGGGCCGTCGGGCGACGTCGCGCGACGCCTCGATGAAGCGGACGAGCTCGAGATCGTCCTCCTCGAGGCCCCTGCGCGCGTCGACGAGGAGCAGCACCGCGGCGAGCGTGACGCGGCCGCGCAGGTACGCCTCGATCAGCGACGCCCACGCCGCCTTCTCGGACTTCGATCGGTGGGTGAAGCCGTACCCCGGCAGATCCACGAGATGGAACACCGCGCCGTCGCGCGCCCGGGCCTCGTAGAAGTTGATCTGCCGCGTCGAGCCGGGGTTCGAGCTCGTCCGGACGAGCCCCTTGCGCTCGACCAGCGTGTTGATGAGGCTCGACTTGCCGACGTTCGAGCGCCCCGCGAACGCCACCTCCGCGCTGGCGGGCGAAGGGAGCGACGAGAGCGTGCCCGCGCCGGCGACGAACGAGGAATCGACGATCTGGAACGGATCGAGCTGCCGCTCGGCGCGCGCCGGCGGCGCGGCGTGCCCCTTCGGAGCGACCTGAGCCTTCGGAGCGGCGTGCCCCTTCGGAGCGGCCTGAGCCTTCGGAGCGGCTTGCGCCTTCTGTGCGCGGCGGGCGGTCACTTGGAGTGGGGCGGCTGGAATTGCGGCTTGCACTCGTCGCACTGGCAGAGCGAGCGCAGGTACCGGAAGGTGTAGATGCCCGAGTCGTGCCGGTCTCCCCACGTGAACTGGAGCGCGTAGTTGCCGACCTGCTCGATCTCGCGGAGGTTCAGGTCGCCGCCGGGCACGAAGTTGATCGTGCCGCCGTGCCCCTGGCAGTTCGCGCACGGGCAGTACCCGCGCACGATCTCGTGCGGAAGGACGCCGCGGTGCCCGTCGGCCCAGTGAATCTCCATCACCCGCGCTCCGTGCGGCGCCTTGACCTGCGTGGGTGTGATCTTCGGATCCTGCGGCATCTTACCCTTCCAGCCGACGGCAGTACCACGCCGATCCGGCGCTGCAAAGGGCGGCGACCCCACGGCAGCCGCACGCCTGCCGCGCGCGCTCGCCTCCACGCTCCACGTTCCGCGCCAATCCGGAGATCCCTGCGATCCAGCGCCCGGCCGTCAGTCCTCGCCGCGCTCGCCGCGCCGTCCGGACGCCCCCCGGCGCCCTCCCCTTCCCGCGGGGCGCGGCCCCTCCGGGCTACCCCGCGGCGACCGCCCGCGCCTCGACGGGGGCGAGCGTCGCCTCGACGCGCTCGAGGATCCGCACCACCGCGGCGCCCTCGTCGAGCGGCGTCAGCGGCGGCGTGCGCTCCTCGACGCAGCGGAGGAAGTGCTCGATCTCGACCGAGAGCGGCTCGCGCCAGGGCACTTCGAGCTCGTGCCCGGACGGCGCGAGCGCGCCCCGCTCGGCGCGCTCGCCCGCCTCGGCGCCGCGCCCGTCCAGGAACAGGATCCGGTCGGGCGCGCGCACGTCATCGAAGACAGCGACGCGCGCGCTGCCCGCGAGCCGCAGCCGCCGCTCCTTGGTCGGGCTCGACGAGCAGAGCTCGATCTGCGCGGCGAGGCCGCTCTCGAGGCGCACCTCCACCGTGACGCGCTCGCCGCCGGGCGAGAGGCGGCCCCGTGACTCGACGACCGGGCTCGGATCGAGCGCCGCGAGCACCGAGAGGTCGTGCGGCCCGAGCGTCCACAGCGCCGAGGACGCCCCGCCGCCGCCGGCGCTCGCCGTGGACAGGCGCGCGGCGCTGAAGCTCACGAGCTCGCCGAGGCGCCGCTCGCGCGCGAGCGCGACGAGGTGCACCACGGAGGGGTGGTAGCGGAGCAGGTGGCCGACCATGCCGATCCGGCCGAGCGCCGCCGCGCGGGCGGCGCAGCGGTCGGCCTGGATCGCGGACAGCGCCAGCGGCTTCTCCACGAACACGTCCGCGCCGGCCTCGATCGCGCGCAGCGCGAGCTCCGCGTGGCTCGCCGCCGGCGTCGCGATGAGCACCGCGTCCACGCGCGCGGCCAGCGCCTCGTCGACCGTGCGCACGAGCCGCGCCCGCGGCGCGAGCGCGCGCGCCCGCGTCAGGCGCCCGCGATCGACGTCCGCCACCGCGACGACGCGCGCCCGCGCGTTCTCCGACAGCGCGCGCAGGAGCTTCTCCCCCCACCGCCCGCAGCCCACCAGCGCGACCCGGACGCTCACGGCGCCCCCGCGGACGCGGCCGGCGTGGCGGTGAGCTCGCGCAGGATCGCCTCGCCCTCGCCGTTGCCCGGGTGGATCGACGGGCCGTTGATGTCGACAAGGAAGTCGTAGAAGAGCGCCGGCTCCCCCTCGATCGTCGCGCGCACGCGGACGTGCTGGAGGCAGGCCGACTCGGTCGACGCGCTCCAGACGGGCGCCTTGCCCGGGTGCCGCGCGCCGATCGCCTCCGGTGCGCTCCGGCCGCCCTCCGGGCGGTGCTGCTGCACGACGCCGAGCGCCGCCCTGCGGTCCGAGGCGTTGAACCTCGACTGCACCCGGAGGACCACGCCCGCGGCGACCGCGCTGGTGCCCACGAGCAGCAGCGTCCGCAGCGCCTTGCCGTAGTCCATCCGCGAGCCGTATAGCCCCGGCGCCCGGGGAGAGCCAGCCGGAGCGCCGGGCAGCGCTACCCGACGAACGATCCGAGCCCGCGGAACCTGCGGTACCGGTCGTCGACGAGCTCCTCCGGGCTGAGCGCGTCCATCGACGTGAGCGTCGCCCAGAGCGCCTTGTCGAGCCGCGCCGCCGCCTCGTCGTGATCCTGGTGCGCGCCGCCGGTCGGCTCCTCGACGATCGTGTCGACGACGCCGAGCTGCAGCAGATCCGGCGCGGTGATCTTGAGCCGCTCCGCGGCCTCGTCGGCCCGCGCCCCGTCCTTCCAGAGGATCGCCGCGCACCCCTCCGGCGAGATGACCGAGTAGCAGCTGAACTCGAGCACCAGCACCCGGTTGGCGACGCCGAGCGCCAGCGCGCCGCCCGAGCCGCCCTCGCCGATGACGGTCGCCACGATCGGCACCCCGACCCGCGCCATCGCGGCGAGCGCGGCGCCGATCGCCTCGCTCTGGCCGCGCTCCTCGGCGCCGATGCCCGGGTAGGCCCCCATGGTGTCGATGAACGTCAGGATCGGCAGCCCGAACCTGTCGGCCATCTCGTAGAGCCGGATCGCCTTCCGGTAGCCCTCGGGGTGCGGCATCCCGAAGTTGCGCTTCACGTTCTCCTTCGCGCCGCGCCCCTTCTGGTGGCCCACCACGACGACGCTCCGCCCGTGGTAGGTCGCGAGCCCGCCCACGATCGAGCAGTCGTCGGCGAAGCGCCGATCGCCCTTCAGCTCGACCCAGTCGGTGAACAGCCGCTTGATGTAGTCGAGCGTGTACGGCCGGTTCGCGTGCCGCGAGAGCAGCACCTTCTGCATCGGCGTGAGGCCCGCGAAGATCTCGCGCGCCAGCCGGCCCGTGTTGTCCTCGAGCTGCGCGAGCTCCGGCTCGAACCGCGGGTCGGCCGCGGCGAGCGCGCGCAGCTCCCGCACCTTCTCGATGAGCTCAGCGACCGGTCTCTCAAAAGGTAGAATGGAAGCAGCCACGGGCCGGACCCTAACGCTGCAGCGGGCGGACGGCTACGGCGCTGTGCTGCCGCGCCGCATCGGCGGGAGGCGGCGCGGATGACGCGGCCGGCGCGCCCCTCGGCCGAAGCGCCGCGTCATCGCCGTCATTCCTGCGCCGTCATTCCTGCGCGGCGTTCGTCGGCTCGGGGTTGAGGAAGGCGTTCGCCGGGACCTGCGCCATCGGCCGGCTCCGGATCACGTTGTAGATCGGGATCGGCCTGTCCTTGCCCTTCACCCGGGCGGGCTGGAGCTCCTCGGTCTCGAACCTGCCCCCGAGCTGCGCGTACGTCGTGTCGCTGATGACGATCTGCCCGGCCAGCGCGATGGAGCAGAGCCGCGCCGACGTGTTCGCCACGTCGCCGATCACCGTGTAGCTGAGCGCCTTCGAGCTCCCGATGTACCCGGCGACGAGCGGCCCGGTGTGGATCCCGATGCCGACCGCGAGCGGCGGCTCGCCCTTCTCCAGCCGCTCGCGGTTGAACTCGCCGAGCACCTCGCCCATCTTCAGCGCGCACTCCACGCTGCGGACCGCGTCGTCCCGGTGGGCGACCGGCGCGCCCCAGAGCGCCATGATCCCGTCGCCCATGAACTTGTCGAGCGTGCCCTCGAACTGGAAGATCGTGTCGACCATCCGCTCGAAGTACTCGTTCAACATCACGACGAGCTCCTCGGGCCGCTTGCTCTCGGCCATGCGCGTGAAGCCGCGGATGTCGCTGTTGAAGACGGTGCACTCCTCGACGTGCTGGCCGCCCTGCTTCACCGCGAGCTGGCCGCTCAGGACGCGCTCGGCGATGTTCGGCGAGAGCAGCCGGCGGAGCTGCTCCCGCGTGACGATCTCGTTCTCGATCTTCTTCCCGAGGATGTTGATCTCGATGAACATCGCCGCCTGGTAGGCGATCGCCGTCACGAGCTCGAGGTCCTTGGGCTGGAACTGCGCGAGGGTCTCCGAGTCGAGCCAGAGCACCCCGAGCACCTCGTTGTTGTGCTGCAGCGGCGCCACGAGCGGGGCGACGATCGCCGAGCTGATCCGGTTCAGGATCATGCTCTTGCCCTTCGACGCCGCGAAATCCATCGCCGCGTCGTGGGTCAGCACCGCGGCGCGCTCGTGCACGACGTGGTTCAGGATCGTCGACGACACGCTGATCGGCGCCGTCGTCCCGTCGCGCCGCTGCATCGCCTGCGGCGTGAGCTCGCCGCTCTCGTTGCGCAGGAAGATCACCCCGCGGTCGGCGCGGATGAACTTGAAGACGCTCGTCAGGATCTTCTCGAGCAGCTTGGTCGTGTCGCGCTCGGCGGCGATCTCGCGGGACAGCTCGTGCGACAGGCGCAGCCGCTCGTAGTCCGCGCGGAGCTGGTTCATGTCGTTCGCGATCCGGTCGAACGCCAGGAACCCCTTGTCGACCGCGGCGATCTGCGTCCCGATCTGTCGGGCCTGATCGTTCACGTCGATGCGCGTGCCCTGCGCGACGTACGATCCGCCGTGCGCCCCCGAGCGCCCCGGCAGCGGCGCCGTCCCGCCAGGCCCCGGCAGCGGCGGCGGGGGCGGCGGCGGCGCGTACGCCGGCGGCCGCGTCACCGGCGGCGCCGCCGGCGTGCCCGCGAGCGGCGCCGGCTGCTGCTGCGGGCGCGCGTACTGCGGCGGAGGCGGCGCCGCATAGCCGCCCTCGCGCTGCGGATGCCCGTACCCGGCCGGCTGCGCGGGCATTCCGCCCTGGTGGTTCACCCCGGGAGGCCAGCCCTGGGCGATCGGCTGGGCGACGGCGGCGCCCGGATCGTCGAACCGACCGCGCGTGGATCCGAGGGCGATCTCGTCCCCGTGCTTGAGCGGCGCTTCGCCCCGGACACGCTCGCTGTTGATGAACGTCCCGTTCAGGCTCCCGAGATCGCGCAGGACGAAGTGATCGCCCCGCTGCTCGATGATGCAGTGCTCCTTCGAGACGATCTTGTCGAGGAGCTGGATGGAGTTGTTCGGGTGGCGCCCCAGCGAGTTCACGGGCCGCAGCTCGATCGCCTGCTGGCCCTCGGCGGTCTGCAGGATGAGGCGGGCCATCGGTTCTGGGAGATTACCCAGCCCGGCACGGACCGACAATCTTTCCGGCCCGCCTTCCGGGGCCGCCCCGGATGAGCGCAGGCGAGCCCGGGCGAATAGGCCGCGCCGCCCCGCGCACACGGAGCGCGGGACACCGCCCGGAGCGCGCGGTCGGGTCGGCCCGCCTGAACAGCGGACCTCGCCATAACTGATCGTATGATCAGTATTTCGTCCATAGTCCATCTGGACGTGGCGCGTAGAACTGCTATGCGCCCACACCCCGCCGCGTTAGTCGGCCGCATGGATTCCGCGTACCTCCTCGCCATCGATCAGGGCACCACCGGCACGACATCCCTCCTCATGGACACGGCGGGCGCGACGCTGGGCCGCGCGACGCGCGAGTTTCGCCAGCATTTCCCGGAGCCCGGGCTCGTCGAGCACGATCCGGAGGAGATCTGGCAGAGCGTTCAGGACGCCGTGGGCGAGACGCTCAGGGCGGCGGGCGTGGCTGGCAGCGCGATCAAGGCCATCGGCATCACGAACCAGCGCGAGACGACGCTCGTCTGGGAGCGCGCGACGGGCCGCCCGATCCACCGCGCGATCGTGTGGCAGGACCGCCGCACGGCGGCGCGCTGCGCCGAGCTCCGCGCCGCGGGCCACGAGCAGGCGGTCGAAGAGACGACCGGCCTCGTGCTCGATCCGTACTTCAGCGGCACGAAGCTCGCGTGGATCCTCGACAACGTGCCGGGCGCGCGCGCGCGCGCCGAGCGCGGCGAGCTGTGCTTCGGGACCGTCGACAGCTTCCTCGTCTGGCGCCTCTCGGGCGACGTCGCGGGCGGCTCGCCGGTGCACGCGACCGACGTCACCAACGCGTCGCGCACCCTGCTCATGAGCCTCGAGTCGCTGCGCTGGGACGACGCGATGCTCGCGATGCTCCAGATCCCGCGCCCGCTCCTGCCGGAGATCGTCGGATCGGCGGGGCGCATCGCCGAGACTCGCGGCTTCCCTCACCTGCCCGACGGCATCCCGATCGCGGGCATCGCCGGCGACCAGCAGGCGGCGCTCTTCGGCCAGGCCTGCTTCGCGACGGGCGACGCCAAGTGCACCTATGGCACCGGGGCGTTCGTGCTGGCCAACATCGGCGATCGCCCGCTCCGGAGCCGCTTCGGCCTGCTCACCTCCGTGGGCTGGAAGATCGGCGCGGAGGTGGTCTTTGCGCTCGAGGGGAGCGCCTTTATCGCGGGCGCCGCGGTGCAGTGGCTCCGTGACGGCCTCGGCCTCATCAAGAGCGCGGCGGAGATCGAGGCGCTCGCCCGCGCCGTGCCCTCCAGCGAGGGCGTCACGTTCGTCCCGGCGCTCTCCGGGCTCGGCGCGCCCTACTGGGACCCGGACGCCCGCGGGATCATCTCCGGCGTCACGCGCGGCACGACCGCGGCGCACCTCGCCCGCGCGACGCTCGAGGGAATCGCGCTCTCCGTGACGGATCTCGTCCAGGCCATGGCCGACGACCTGGGCCACCCGCTGCGCCGGATGCGCGTGGACGGCGGCGCCGCCGCGAACGACCTGCTCATGCAGTTCCAGGCGGACGTGGCGAACGTCGCTATCGAGCGCCCCACCGACCTGGAGACGACGGCGCGCGGCGCCGCAATGCTCGCCGGCGTGGGGGCCGGCCTCTTCCGCACGAAGGAGGACTCGGCCCGCATGTCCCGTGTCGGGCAGAGCTTCCAGGTCGCGATGAGCGAAGCGGATCGATCCGCCCACCTCCGCCGCTGGGCCGATGCCGTTGCCCGCGCGCGGTCGCAGCGTTCCTGAGCACTCGGCGTCCTTCGACCTTGCACCTTTCTTCGACGATTCCCCCGAATTTCCACGCTGATTTCCGCTTGAACCAGGTCTTCCGAAGCTCTCTCCCGAGCCGTCATCGCGCCGCGGCTCGGCGGCCGAACGGGCTTCCGGATCAAGGAATCAACCCTAGGTTGCGAGAGTTAGGCCCAGAAGCCCCCAACCAGCGTAGAGTGCTATGACGACGGCGCATTTCCGTTCAAACTTGGTGCACTTGAACCGAGGCGCGCGGCCAGCCCACCGCCGCCTCGCTGCTTTCGATGGAGACGAGGAGGACATGCCGACTACCGAGAATGCTTCAGCCGGCGGGACGGCCGTTCGCGACATCCCGATCGACTGGGAGGCGCTGGAGGACGCCTTCGAGAACAACGCCCCAGAGGTGCACTCGTACCTGCACCTCGGCACGGGCGACGTGCTGCGGGTCGTCGACGGCGTGGCCGATCCGCAGATGCACGCGCGCATCGCGGCCGATGCCAACTACCTCCGGATCGATCCCGTGAGCTCGCGCGAGCAGTACCGCTGGATGGAGCGCTACATCCCGATGGTGGAAGACATGGAGCTCCAGGCGAAGCTCAGCCAGGCCATCGACGGCAAGGGCGCGTTCCGTCGCTTCAAGGATGTCTTGATGTCCTACGGTCCGGAGCGGGAGCGCTGGTTCGCCTTCCGGAGCGAGCGGCTGCGGATCTTCATGGAGGCGTGGCTGAGCGCGCACGCGCTGAACCCGGTCCCCCGTCCGCTCTGGGTGCCGGAGGTGCCGGCCCGCCCGGAGGCCGCCCCCGTCGCCCCTGCGGCCGAGGCGCCCGTGCGCGAACGAGAGCGCGAGCGCGAGCGCGAGGAGGTGCGGGAACCTCGCCGCGGCGGCAAGAGCGTGGAGAGCCTGCGCAAGAACCTCCGCGACATCGCCGAGGCGCTCGGCCCGCGCGACCTCGACACGCTGACGGCGTTCGCGGAGTTCCTGAAGGCGCGGCGCGCGGCGCGCTCGTTCGCGCACCACTACCAGGAGGCGCCGGGGCCGTCCGACGAGGAGGCCGGTCCTGCCTCGCAGGAGATCGCGAGCGAGTCGCGCAGCGATACGGCGTGAGGGCGCGCTCCCGGCGCCGCGATCGCGGCGCCGGAGCGCTGGCCTGAGGGTGGGAGGAACGAACGGAGGGGAGCGGCGGAGTCGGTCGCCGCAGGGTCTAGAAGTACCAGTCGGTGCGCGCGCCGATGTAGTGGCCGACGTTCGACCCGGCGCCGGTCCTCTGGAGGTAGGCGGACAGCGCCTGCTCGCGGGCGGCGTCGTTGTAGAACGCGGCCGTGTAGATGAGCTTGAAGTGCGGACGCGCGCCGGCGCTCAGCTCGCCCGTGGGCACGAGGGTCGGGACGACGGAGACCTTCACCGCGGTCCCGAGATCCGCCACGCCGTCCTTGCGGCCCTGGAACGAGGCCTCGACGACGGGGTGGAAGTTCTTGTGGGCGAAGATCGTGGCGTTCGCCTGGACCGAGAAGTCAACCTGCTTCTCGTGCGGGCCAGCGGCGGTCGGGGTGACGCCCGCGGGCGCCTCGTAGGCCGCCTTGGTGTAGTGCAAGGTGGCGAGGCCTTCGAGGGCGGCGGCGTCGCCGATCCGGAAGCCGACGTGCTCGACGGCCTCGATGCCGAAGGAGCCCTGGAAGGTGCCCTCGTCGTTCGCGGCGCCCCACGTCTGGTACGTCTTGGCGCCGCCGGCGGCGCCGTTGGCGATGCCGGTGCCGAAGCGAACGGACGTGTCGCTCCAGTTGCCCTGGCCGAGGCCGAGGTGGAGCTTCGCGCCGATGACGCCGCCGAAGTCGGCCTTGCCGTTGTCGGGCGTCGGGATGCCCGAGCCCTGCTTCGCGGCCTGGAGGACGTGCGCCTCGGCGTGGACCTTGACGTGGTGCTTGGCCTCACCGCCGAACTCGAACTTGTAGTTGCCGGCGAAGATCGTGCGGAAGCGCTCGACGTCGATGCCGCCGTCCCCGTTGAGGTCGATGTTGTACGCCGGGGTGGTGGCGCCGAAGCCGCGATAGCCGAGGATGGCGAGCTTCAGGTTCTCGTAGGTGATGCCGCCGCCCTGGCCGCTGAGGTCGTCGAGGTAGAAGTAGTCGCCGATGGGCGCGTACTGCTCGCGGAAGAAGCGCGCGCCGCCCCAGACGCTGAGGCCCGGGGTGAGGAAGTTGCCGGCCTCGATGTACGCCTGGTTGAACTGGACGGTGATCGTCTGGCCGCCGTTCGAGGCGGGCTGCATGAACGGCCCGCCGTACTGCTTCCAGATGGCGAAGGTCATCTCGGACTTCACGAAGAAGTCGTCCGGCGTCGCGCCCTTCACCACGTGCGCGACGAACGACGGCTCGGAGTAGTCGTCCTCTTCGTAACGACCGCCGATGCCGAACCCGAGAAGGTTCATCGACGCGCCCTGGATGTTCTGCCCGTAGACAGACCACGCCATGCCGAGGCGCGAGTACCAGTGCCACTCGAAGTTCTCGCTACCCACGGCGTGGGCCGAGCGCGGCGCCGCCGTGAGGCAGATGGCCGAGGCGGCAACCAGCCCGAGGGCTCGGACTACGGCGCGCCGACCCGCGATTCGCTTGCTGGGAACCGACGACCTGTCTGTCTTAAGTGATGTCATCGAACGACGCTCCTATCCATTCTTGGGAGTGTACTTGGGGTGGTGGGACGTGGTTTGGCCAGGTGGCCAAGCGCGGCAGAGGAAGCGGCCTGTCAAGACAGTCTAAGGTTGGCTCTGTGGGACAGAGCCGCCCGCTGCCACACACGCGGGGCTTGCGGGGGGCACAGTTAACAGGAACGTTCTGTTCATGTCAAAGGTCTCCGAAGCACCTACAGCAGTTTGTTGGCTTCCGCGGCGCGTCATCATGAAGTGACCGAAATCACTTGGTTTCGTCGGCATCGGCGGCTCCTCGGCGCGAGCACCACGGCGCTCTTGACGCACCGCACCAAAACCAGCTCGCGTCAGACGACTCGCGTCGGATGAAGTGCTGCCAGAAGAATTCACGCGGCCGCCGCGCGCATTGCCGGGAGTGCGTCGAGCGCGTGGCGCCGACTGGGTGGCTGCGCTGGCGAGCCCCGGCGACGCGCGCTTTTCTTGCCCCGGCGAGGCCGCGGCGGGCGCCGGAGGGCGCATTGTTTCAGGACCTCGAACACGGCTTTTCGTCACGGGGCGAGGCGGGAGGCCGCCGCGGCGGCGCCTCTCTCTACCGGGTTGAGGCCCGGGCGACCCCTCGCGCCCGCGGAGCCTCAATGACGATCGCGGGCGCCCACAGCGCCGCTGGAGCGGGAAGACCCTGCGCGCGCGCGCAGGGCCGAGCGGCAGGAGGCGATCGCGTGAGAAACGTGCTCCCCGGTCCGCAAGATTACGCAATGCGTCAACAGCGTAGCGCTCGACGCAGGTTCGGAGCGGGCCAGTGTCGATTGCAGTGCACGTGGGTGGACGCGATCGGGTCCAGGTAAGGCGTCACGCGGTCGCCTCGGGTTGCGACCATGTTCTCGCCGCGGCCGGGCGGCGTCGCTCGGGGGACAGGCACGGTCCCGGGCGCGCGAGGTGCAGTGAGGCGGATCGATGTTCGGGAGAGCCGGGCCGCGCTCGGCCCTCAGCACTCTTCCGCGACGGCGCCGATCACCCCGTCGAAGAACTCGACGACGCCGATGCTGTCGATCATGCGGTTCCAACCGATCTCGTCGAAGGGTTCCGGCAGCCCGTGGTTCGTCAGCAGGACGCCGAACAGCTCGCGCGCCGGGTCGATCCACATGAACGTGCCGGCGCCGCCCGCCTTGCCGAACGACGCGGGCGACAGGCGCGTTCCGCCGCTCGAGAAGCGCGGGGTCCAGAGCTCCCAGCCGAGCCCCTTCGGCGCGAGCAGGAGGTTGTTGAGCGGCGAGGTGTCCGTCGCCGCGGCGGTGACCTGGGGAGTCTGGTTCCGCGTCATCCTGTCGGCGGAGTGCGGCGTGAGCACCCGAACGGCGCCGTAGCTGCCGAGGCCCAGGATCATCTGGCAGAAGATCGCGACGTCCATGGCCGTCGAGAACACGCCGTCGCAGCCCGTGATCCCGCCGAGCGCGAAGTCCTGCTCGTCCTGCACCTCGCCGCGCACGAGGCGGCCGCGGCGGCTCGAGTACCCGGTCGCCGCGACGCGCGGCGCGAGCGCCGCCGGCGGGTTGAACATCGTGTCGTGCATGCCGAGCGGGCCCCAGATGTGCGCGCGCGCGAAGGTGCTCAGGTCGGTGCCGGAGACGATCTCGACCAGCCGGCCCAGCAGGCGGTAGGTGAGATCGCTGTAGAGGACAGAGGAGCCCGGCGTGTACTCGAGCGGCGTCTCGGCCATGGCGCGCCAGACCGTCTTGGCGTTGGGCTCGTCGAGGAGCTGGTTGTCGACGGGCAGGCCGGCCGAGTACCGGAGCATGTCGAGGACGGTGACGCCCGACTTCCCGTTCGCGCCGAAGAACGGCAGGTACGCAGCCACCTTGTCGGAGAGCAGGAGCTTGCCCTGCTGGTTGAGCACCAGGACCGCCGTCGCCGTGGCCAGCACCTTCGTGAGGGACAGGACGTCGAACATCGTGTCGAGCGTGACCGGCTCGGTCGAGCCGGCGACCTTGTTGCCGAAGGCCCGGTGACCCACGATGACGCCCCGCCGCGCGATGAGCGCGGTCGCGCCCGGGAAGAGGCCGTCGTTCACGCGGCGCTGCACGCGCGCGAAGACGTCCTCGATGCGCTCCGAGCTCATACCGACCACCTCCGGCAAGCCGGAGGCGAGCACGGTCGTCGTCGTCGCGCGCGCGGACGAGCTGCCGAGCACCGCAGGCGCGATCGCGGTGAGCGTCGCGATGCCGCCGAGTCCCCGCAACAGATGCCTGCGATGAAAAGGACGATCTACGGGATCCATGTGAACAACTCCTTGCGAGGTCCTGTCACGATGCCTGTCGCCGCGCGCCGTCCCGGAGACCTCTCCAGCGACGCTGACGAGAGCCGCGCGCGTCGATGCGTCGATGCGTGGATGACCGCGCGCCGGGGCGGCTCGCGCGGAGTCACCGGCGGCCGTGAGCGGCCCGGCGCCCGGTGTCCTCGACGCCGCGCGACATCGCTGGGAGCCCCGCGCGCCGCAGCCCGCCGGCCGGGCGCCACAGCGCCTTACAGCGGCTCACGAGCGGCGCCCGCCCGCGGTCCCGTGCTCTATCCCATGGCTCCTGGAACGCGCCCTCCAGCGCCGATCGCCGGGATGTAACCCCGACGAATACCCCTACGGATACGGCGCACTGGACCCCCATCCCGCGCGGCCAGCACGGGAGCGCCCGCGCTCCAAGCTGCCTGAGCGAACACCAGGCAACGAAGGAGTATCGCCTGAGTGTTCTTCGAGTTCAAGAGTCAGAATTCACCCACGTTATCGGCCTCTGCCGCATCTGCCTGTCGTGGGTTATCGTGGCGGGTCGGCGCTATCGTGCCTTGTAAGTGGCTGGCGACCGGCGAGCTGCGACCGGCGACCCGTGAAGAGCGACCCATGGCCGCCTCGTCGCGCGCCGCGTCGACGGGTGATGGCCGTTGATCAGCGCGCGCTCCCGCGCTCAGCGCGCGGACACGATGCTGAGCGAGACCCGGGCTCGCGCGTTCTGGTAATACGCGTCGAGCGCCTGGGCGAGCCGCTGCGCCACGTACCAGCGCTTCAGCGCCGGGGCGACGTCCTCGTAGCGCTGATCCTTGAACGGCGTCGCGCCGGAGCGCAGCGCGATCTTGAGCTCGAAATCGCTGGGCTCGAGCATCGGCGCGACCATGCGGTCCAGGTACAGGCTCGCGCGGGCCTGGCGCCGCAGCATCGCGTCGAGCTCGTCGGAGCTCACGCCCTCGGCCGCCGCCGCGGCGAGGAGGCGCGCGCGGCCGCGGGCGCGCTGCTCCAGGGAGATCCGGGCCGCCTCGGCCCGCTGCGCGACCTCGGCCGAGGTCGGCGCGGGCGAGATCGGCAGGCTGGCGAGCAACGTCTCCGCGACGTGCCGGTCGAGCGCGGCGCGGATGTGCCGATCGCGGTACAGCCCGGGCTCCGCGTCGGGGTCGGCGAGCGCCTCGATGCGCGCCTCGAAGGCGAGCTCCCGCTCGAAGATGAACTGAGGGCGGCGCACGCCGCCGGTCTCCGGCGCATGCCAGCGCACGACGACGCGGTCGAGCGCCACGGCCGCCGAGGGCGGCGCCGGCGGCGCGACAGGAGCCTCCTGGGCGCGGGCGCCGCGGGTCACCGACGCGAGCGCGAGCAGCGCGATCAGCGTCGTGGAGATCCCGAGGCGGCGCACGCGAGCAGGCTACCGCAAGAGCATCGCGCCTCCCAGGCGCAACGACAGCTCGCGGATCGCCCGGGCGAGGCGATAAGATGGGGACCATGTACAGGCAGTTCGCGCTGGAGGGCGAGGTCCACGCCGTGCTCGACTGCGTGCCGCTCGCGGTGCGGCGGAAGCTGGACCTCGCGGAGCTCAAGATCTCGCTCGCGGGGTGGCAGACGCTGTCGCGCGCGGAGCGGCTCGCGCTGTGCCACCTGCCGGTGGATACGGACGAGGACGTCGCGATCTACGCGGAGGTGCTCCGCGGCTTCGCGGCCCGCGCCGGGGTCGCCCTCACCCCCCTCGCGGACGCGCCGGTGCGCCGCGCCTCGTGGGACAAAGACGCCGTGATCGCGCGGCTGCGCGACCGGCTCGGCCCGGGCGGCGCGCTCGACGAGGCCGCGCTCGGCCGGCTGGCGGAGCTGACGGAGGAGGAGCGCTACGCTCTCGTCAAGCTTGCGGATCCGAAGCGCGGGCCCGAGAAGCTGCGCGCGCTGCTCGGCGAGCTCGGGCTGTCCCGGGACGCTGGCGGCGCGAGCCTGCCCGGCTGACCTGCCCAGCGGGCGCGAGCCCGCCCGGCCGATGCGGCGATGCGGCGCTCCTCTATCGTCGCTCGCCGCTCGATCCCATGCCCGCCGCGCCGTCCCTCCGCCGTGTCACCGCCGCCGTCGCGGCGCTCGCCGCGGCGTCGCTGCTCCTCCCCGCCCGCGGCGAGGAGCCGCCGGGCGGCGGGGAGCGCGCGGCGGTCCGCGTGGGCCTCGTGTTCGACGTGGGCGGGCGCGGGGACAAGAGCTTCAACGACGCGGCCGACCTCGGGCTCGCCCGCGCCGCGCGCGAGCTCGGCGTGACGACCGAGGTGCTCGAGCCGAGCGGCGCGGAGGACCGCGAGGCGGCGATGCGGCTCTTCGCGGCGCGCGGCTTCGATCTGGTGATCGGCGTGGGCTTCATCTTCTCGACCGACATGGAAGTCGTCGCGCGCGCGTTCCCGGCCGTCCGCTTCGCGTGCCTCGATCTCGCGCCGACGCCGGGCCGCGCCGTGCCGGAGAACCTCGCCGGCCTCACCTTTCGCGAGGAGGAAGGGGCCTTCCTGGTCGGCGCCGTCGCCGGGCTCACGACGACGACGGGGCGCGTCGGCTTCATCGGCGGCATGGACATGCCGCTCGTCCACAGGTTCGAGGCAGGCTACCGCGCGGGCGTGCGCGAGGTCTGCCCCGCGTGCGACGTCAGCGTCGCCTACGCCGGGATGACGCCGGACGCCTTCCGCGATCCGGTGAAGGGCAAGGCGCTGGCGGTGAGCCAGGCCGCGGCGGGCGCCGACGTCCTCTTCCACGTCTCCGGCGCGACGGGGCACGGCGTGTTCGAGGCGGCGCGCGACATGGGCGTCAAGGCGATCGGCGTCGACCGCGACCAGCACGACGAGATGCCGGGGACGGTGCTCACCAGCATGATCAAGCGCGCCGACGTGGCGGTCTTCGAGGTGATCCTCGCGCTCGTCGAGGGGCGCTTCGAGGGCGGGCTGTCATCGTTCGGCCTGGCCGAGGGCGGCGTCGGCTACGTGAACGAGGGCCCGCACGCGGCCGGGATCCCCGCCGGGGCGAGCGCGCGCGTCGACGCGCTCGCGGCGCGGATCGCGCGGGGCGAGCTCGAGGTCCCGTCGCGCTGACGCGCCGCCGCGTTGATCTCCGCGCGGCGGAGCGTCCACGCGGCGGGCGTCAGCGCGGCGCGCTCACCACTTCACCATCACCTTGGGCGGGTTGACCTCGGCCGTGACGCGCGGGACGTCGACGAGCACGTCGAGGAAATCGCTGCCCGACTGGCTCAGATCGAGGTTCGCCGCCTTGGGCTCCACGCGCGCCAGGATCGCGTCGGGGTTGACGGCGCCCACGTCCTCCGGCGTCCCCGTGATCCTCACCTGCACGATGGACGGCGTCACCGTGGCGCGCGGGATCCCGACCACCTCCACCCTGCGATCGAAGGTGCGCGTGGCGAGCTCGCGCCCGATCTCGATCGTCGCCATGACGCTGTCGACGTCGTACGTCACGAGCTTCGGCGGCCGATCGAGGGCGAGCAGCCGCTGGTAGGTGCCCTCGGTGAGCCCGCTGATGTCGAACGGCGCGGTGCGCGCGAGCTGCATCACGTCGACGACCGAGCGCGGGCCGCGGGCGTTGACCATCGCCGGCTCGATCCCGACCGTCCCCTTCACGAGGAACCCCTGCGCGGCGTCCCCCGTGCGCGGCACCTGCACCGGGATCGGGCGCACGATGACGTCGTCCCAGCGGAGATCGATCGTCGGCGGGTAGATCTGCTCGACCGTGAGCCCCGCCGGGACGTGGAACATCGACTTGTCGAGCTCGATGCGCGTGACCGTGCCGTTCCGGAGATCGAGCTGCAGCGTGCCGAGGTCGTCGGCGCGGAGGTCGTCGAGCTGGGTGCGCGAGCCCCGCACCGTGACCGAGACCGCGTTCGGGACCTGGGTCATGAGCTGCCGGTTGCTGGACTCGGGCGGGATGATCGTGACGATGTCGAGCGAGAAGGTGCGCTGCGCGTTCTCCGCCCCGTGGATGAAGGCGTAGAGGCACAGCGCGAACGTGAGCGAGAGGAGCTTGAGGCCGAGGTTGTCGAGCAGCGCCGCGCGGAGCGCCTCACGGAGGCCGGCCAGCGTCATGGCTCATCTCGCGGGGGCATGCCCTCCGCGCTCCCCTTGGATGCGGCGGTCGCCGCGGCCTGCCCCGTCGGAACGAAGGTGCGCTGCGACGGGACCGGAGAGTCGGTCGCGCCCGCCGGGACGTCGACCATGGCCGGCCGGCCGCGCTCCGACGAGGGGCGATCGCCGTCCGGCGGCGCCGGCGCGGCCGCCGCGCTCCGGAGGTCGGCGCTGGACCCCGCCGGGGCGCGCGCCTCGGCGCCCGAGCGCATCGGCGTGGAGGTCGACATCCTCGACATCGTCCGCGCTTCGCCCTCCGCGGGCGGCTTGATCATCGAGGTCGTCTTCGTGATCGGCGCCGCGGGCTTGCCCTCGATCGGCGCGGGCTTGGCGGCGGCGGGCTTGCCGGGCTCGTGGCCCGGCGCGGCGGCGGCGCCGGCCGGGGCGCCCGCCGCGGGGCTGCGGACCGGCGGCGTCGGGAGGCTCGCGCGGCCGCCCTGCGCCACCTTCTTCGCGAAGCGCCGCCGGCGCGACGAGCGGCCGAACAGCCCGAGCAGCGCGTGCCGCAGCGACTGGCCGTCGAGGTTCGAGACGATGTTGCCGCTGAAGCAGAAGCTGATCGTCCCGCGCTCCTCGCTGACCACCACCACGACCGCGTCGGTCTCCTCGGTGATGCCGAGCGCGGCGCGGTGCCGGGAGCCGAGGCTCGCGTCGAGGATCTTCGTCTCGGGCATCGGGAAGAAGACGCCGGCGCGCGCGATCTTGAGATCGCGGATCAGCACCGCGCCGTCGTGCAGCTTGTTCACCGACTCGGGGACGAAGAGCGACACGAGCAGCTCCCGGGTCACGACCGAGTCGATGTGGATGCCGTCGCTCTTGACGAACTCCAGCACGTTCGCGTCCTGCTCGAAGGCGATGATCGCGCCCATGCGGTGGCGGGCGAGCTCGGTCGCGGCCGCGACCACCTCGTCGATGACGCGCGACTGCTGCTCGCGGCCGCTCGTGAACCAGTTGCTGCCGCCGACGCGGATGAGGGCGCGGCGGATGTCGTTCTGGAAGACGACGACCACGATGAGGATGATGGACGAGAGCAGCCACGAGAGGAGGTTGAGGAGCGTGGTCAGGCCGAAGACCTTCGCCCCGAGGTAGATGAGAAAGACGATGCCGAGCCCGAGGCCCATCTGCATCGCGCGCGTCCCGCGCAGCACGAGCAGCGCGCGGTAGACGACGTAGGCGACGATGAAGATGTCGACGAGGTCCCGGGCGACCTGCGTCACCGGCCTCGCCGCGAAGAGGCGGAGGAACCCGTCAGTCATCGGCGCGCGCCCCCTCGCTCAGGGGAGCACCGGGGCGCCGGCGGCCGCCCGGGCCGGCGCGCTCGATCGCGCGCATCACGTCGAACGCCTGGCGCACCGGGCCGACGTCGTGGACGCGGACCGCCGCGGCGCCGCGCGCCGCGCACGCGAGCGCGGCCGCGACGGTGCCGCCGAGCCGCTCGGAGGGCGGCGCGAGCGCGTCGCCGCCGGCCGCGCCGCGCTCGGAGGCCGCGGCGCGCGCGAGGAACGACTTGCGGCTCGGCCCGACGAGCACCGGGAAGCCGAGCGCGCACAGCTCATCGAGCCGGGCGCACAGCTCGATCGACTGCCGCGCGTTCTTGGCGAAGCCGAGGCCCGGATCGAGGACGAGCTCGCCCTCGGGCAGGCCCGCGTCGAGCGCGCGCGCGGCGGCGATGGACCACTCGCGCGCCACGTCGGCGACGACGTCGCGGTACGCGTCGTCCGGGTATGCGGAGAAGCCGGCCATCGCCGACATCGGGCCGCGGCTGTGCATGAGCACGAGCGACGCGCCCCGGCGCGCGCAGAGCGCGCCGAGCTCTGCCGCGCTGTCGAGCGAGATCGTGTTGACCACCGCCGCGCCGTCGTCGAGCGCGCGCGCCGCGACGGCAGGAGAGGTCGTGTCGATCGAGACGATGGCCCCCCTCTTCACCGCGTCGCGCACGCTCCCGCCGATGCGCGCGATCTGCTCGTCGTCAGGCACCGGCTGCGCCCCCGGTCGCGTCGATTCCGCGCCGATGTCGATCATGTCCGCCCCCTCGGAGAGCATCGCATCGATCTGGGCGAGCGCCGTCTGTTCATTCTCGAAGCGACCGCCATCCGAGAACGAGTCCGGCGTGCGGTTGAGGACCCCCATGATCACCACGCTCCTGCGGCGTTCGAGCAGCATGCGCAGCGGGGACATTTCCTGTGGGTAGCAACTTTTGCGCCGAACGGCAATTGTCTGCTCCGATCGATGTTTTCCGGGAGCAATTGGAACATCGCGAGGGCGTCCGGGCGCGGCGCTCCAGCGTACGGTGGGCGCGCGCCGGTGTTGGACGACGCGCCGCCATCAACATTCGGCCGCGCGTCCGGCTTCCAGGGCGCTGCCTCTCGTTCGGGGCGGCCCCTCGTCCGGGGACGTGCGCCGGGGGCGACGCTCCGCGCGACGCTGACTCGGCCACGCTTCTTTGCTAGGGTCCCGCCTACACCTTGACATCGGCGGCCGCCCGCGGCCGTTCGGTGGCGGCGGGGTGACGCGCGAGCGTGCCCCGTCAACCGTTTCTCAGGTTCCCTCCAGCGGACGAGACCGAGCGGTTCCATGCTGCGCACGCGTATCCGGGCAGGTCCCCTCGCCGGCTTCGTCTTGAGCGTCCTCTTCTCGGCGCTCTTCGCCGTGATCAGCGTGGGCGAGCTCTTCATCCCCTCGCTGAGCCCCGAGATGGGCAAGCCTGCGCCCGTGACGCTGCGGGTCCCGTACGGGCCTCGCATCGTGCGCGACTCGCACGACGGGGGCTTCTCGCTCTCGTACGAGCACCGGCGCGTCATCGTGCCGCGCGGCACGGTGCTGTCGGAGCGCAACGAGGATCACGACGCCGCGATGGCGTACGAGACGGTGCGGCGCATGCGGCGGCCCGGGCTCGGCGCGCGCGTCGCGAGCACGTACGTCATCTACCTGATCGTCTGCCTGATGCTGACGGTCTACCTGCGCCGGTTCGGACAGAACCGGGTGCGGCTGCTCCGCACGCAGGTGGGCATGTTCGTCCTGATGACGGGCTCGTTCCTCGTCGCGAAGCTCCTCCTGCTCTTCACGGCGCTGCCCGAGTTCTGGATACCGGTCGCGGCGCTCCCGCTCTGGGTCGCGATCGCGTTCGATCGGCGGACGGCGTTCCTCGTCGAGGTGGGCGTCGCGTTCATCGCCGCGTCGCTGCTCCGGTTCGACGTCGTCCTCCTGTCGGTGCTGCTCGTGCGCGGCATCGCGGCGACGATGTTCTTCTTCAAGCGCAAGGGCTCGCGGCAGCTCCTCATCGCGGGGAGCCTCGCGGGCCTCGCCGGGGCGATCGGGTTCATCGCGCTCACCGTGCTGTTCGAGGGCAGCTTCGACCTCGGCGCGGATCTGAAGCGCTGGCTCGGGTCCAACGTGCTGGCCTGCATCGGCGGCGGGCTGCTCGTCGGCCTGCTCGGGCGGAGCCTCCGGGAGCCGGCCGAGCGCGCGATGGGGCACGTGCCCCGCGACAAGCTGCTCGACCTCACCGATCTGGAGCAGCCGCTGCTCAAGAAGATGGCGGCGGAGGCGCCGGGGAGCTGGGAGCACGCGCGCGCGATGGCGAACCTCGCCGAGGCGTCGGCCGCGGCGATCGGCGCCGACGCCCTGCTGACGCGCGTGGGCGCCTACTACCACGACCTCGGCAAGACGGTTCAGCCGAAGTACTTCATCGAGAACCTCGGGCCCGGCGAGCGATCGCCGCACGAGGATCTCGAGCCGGAGGTGAGCGCCGACGCCATCATGGCGCACGTGGTGATGGGCACGAAGATCCTGCGCGAGGGCAACATCCCCGAGCCGGTGGTCGAGTTCGCGTACACGCACCACGGCACGCAGGTGGTCGAGTACTTCTGGCACAAGTGCGTCGAGCAGGGGAACCCGAAGGAGCTGACGCAGGAGCACTTCCGCTATCCGGGCATGAAGCCGCAGACGAAGGAGACGGCGATCCTGATGCTCGTCGACTCGATCGAGGCGGCGTCGCGCACCATCTGGCCTCCCGAGCACAAGAAGTTCGAGGAGATGATCCAGCGCGTGATGTTCTCGAAGCTCGCGTCTGGCCAGCTCGATCAGTCGGGGCTGACGATCGAGGACCTGCGCATCATGACGAGCCGGATGGCCTCGACGCTGGTCAACATGTACCATGGGCGCATCAAGTACCCGTGGCAGCGCGAGAGCGATCGCGCCGGGCACACCCCGCCGCCGCCCACGGCCACGCCGCACCCCGTGCGCCCCGCGACGCCCACGCCCGTGCCGCCGTCGGGCGCGACGGCGCGGGACGGGACCGCCGCGGCGGCGCCCGCGTCGACCGCGCGGGGCTCGGCAGCGGCGCCCGCGTCGACCGCGCGGGGCGCGGCAGCGGCGCCCGCGTCGACCGCGCGGGGCTCGGCAGCGGCGCCCGCGTCGACCGCGCGGGGCGCGGCCGCGGCGGCGCCCGCGGGCAGCGATGACGGCGAGGGGGGCGCGAAGGAAGAGGGCCCAGCGGAGTCCGTGCGGGCGCCGAAGAAGACGCACTGAGCAGGCCGGGCGCGCCGCGCGCTCCTCCGCGGCGCAGCGGCCTGCCCCTGAAAGGACGGTCCGATGCCGCCGACGATCGAGCAGAGCTTCATGAAGGCCCTCTTCCACGGCATCATCGCCGAGGACATCATCTTCCCGTACCCCGAAATGCCCGCGGAGGATCGGGAGACGACGTCGATGATGCTGGACAGCGTGCGGCGGTTCTTCGCCGCGAGCGTCGACAGCACCAGGATCGATCGGGAGCACACCATCGATCCGGGCCTGATCGACGAGATGAAGGGGCTCGGCCTGATGGGCCTGCAGATCTCGGCCGATCACGGCGGGGTCAACCTCAGCAACATGGCGTACGCGCGCGTGATGCAGGAGGTCGGCGGGCTCGACGCGTCCATCGCCGTGACCCTCGGCGCGCACCAGTCGATCGGGTTCAAGGCGATCCAGCTCTTCGGGACGGAGGACCAGAAGCAGCGCTACCTCCCGAAGCTCGCGACCGGCGAGTGGATGGCGGCCTTCGCGCTCACGGAGCCGGGCGCCGGCTCCGACGCCGCGGCGATCAGGACGCGCGCCGAGGTGTCGGCCGACGGCTCGCACTACACGCTGAACGGGTCGAAGATCTGGATCACGAACGGCGGCTTCGCCGACGTGTTCACGGTGTTCGCCCGGACGTCCGCGCTCGAGGAGGGGAGCAAGCCGAAGCTCACCGCCTTCATCGTCGAGCGGGGCATGGGCGTGAAGAGCGGTCCGAACGAGCACAAGCTCGGGATCCGGGGCTCATCGACGACGGAGCTCTTCTTCGAGGACGTGAAGGTGCCGCGCGAGAACGTGCTCGGCGAGGTCGGCAAGGGGTTCAAGGTCGCCGTCGAGGTGCTCAACAACGGGCGGCTCGGTCTCTCGGCCGGGTGCGTGGGCGCGTGCAACACGCTGATCCGGCTGGCGCTCGACCGGGTGCAGGAGCGGCGCGCGTTCGGCCGGAGCATCGGCGATTTCGGGCTCATCAAGGACAAGATCGCGACGATGCTGGCGCACACGTACGCGCTCGAGTCCATCACGTACCTGACGGCGAGCCTCGTCGATGCCAAGGTCCCTGATTTCTCGATCGAGAGCGCGATCTGCAAGGTCATGGGGAGCGAGACCCTGTGGTTCGTGGTCAACGAGACGCTCCAGATCGCGGCCGGCATCGGCTACATGCAGGACTTCCCCTACGAGCGGCACCTGCGCGACGCCCGGATCAACATGATCTTCGAGGGGACGAACGAGATCCTGCGCTGCTTCATGGCGCTCTCCGGCATGAGCGGCCCGGGCAGGGAGCTCGCGGACGTGGCGAAGGCGATGCGGGAGCCCATCAAGGGCTTCGGGCTGCTCAGCGACTTCGCGCTGCGCAAGGCGCGGTCGGTGCTCGGGCGCGAGCGGATGTCGAAGGCGCACCCGCTGCTCAGCCGGGAGGCGGTGCTCTTCGAGGAGTACACGGCCGAGCTCGCCGCCCGGAGCCAGGACATGCTCCGGAAGCACGGGCGGGAGATCGCCGAGATGCAGTACGCGCAGCGCCGCATCGCGGAGATGGCCATCGACCTCTACTGTATGGCCGCGTGCATCGCACGCACGACCCGGGCCATCGAGCGGCGCGGCGAGGACGGGGCGCGGCGGGAGATCGATCTCACGACCGTGTTCATCGGCATGGCGCAGAAGCGGCTCAGGCAGCATGTGTCGGACTTTCAGAAGAACGACGACGAGCTGCGCAAGGCGATCGCGGTGCGTGCCTATGCGGATCGCGCCTACCCGTTCGACATCCTGTAATCGCAGCTCGCCTCACCTCGGCTGACACCGAGGGAACCACACGATACGGCGCTCCATGTAGATCCATCGCAGGAACTACACGATACAGCGCTCCATGTAGATCCATCGCATCACGCTCATCGAGCGTATCCGCGCTCTGTTTCAGGACGTTTTCGGCGCACGGCAGGGACGGATTGCGATATCATCTGATGGGGAGTAACGTTGGCGTAGGCCCTTCGACAGAAATCGGGTGATCACTTGTCCCAGGCTTGGGCATCGGGTGGCAGGTGCGGAGCCATGCAGGAGACTGAAGGTCGGGCCGTCATGGATAAATACCGCCTCGAGCGCAGGCTCGGGGGCGGCGGCATGGGCGACCTGTGGCTGGGCTTCGACATCAAGCTCAGGCGGCGGGTGGTCATCAAGTTCATCCGGAGCTTCGCGGCGACGGAGCCGGAGCTCATTGCCCGCTTCGAGCGCGAGGCCCGCGCGTCCGCGCGCGTCCGGAGCCCCTACGTCATCGAGACCTACGATTACGGCGTCGATCGCGGCTGCGCGTTCATCGTGATGGAGTACCTCGAGGGGGAGGACATGAATCGCCGCCTCGATCGCGAGCAGAAGCTCCCGCTCGCGCAGGCCGCGACCCTGTTCACGCAGCTCGGCAAGGCCCTCGACGCGGTGCACGCCGCGGGAGTCATCCACCGGGATCTGAAGCCGGGGAACATCTTCATCACGTCCTCGGGCGGCGATGAGCTGGTGAAGGTGCTCGATTTCGGCGTCGCCAAGTCGTCCTGCTCGCGCGACAGGATCACGAAGACAGGCATGGTGCTCGGGACGCCGAGGTACATGAGCCCCGAGCAGACCATGGCGCCCAAGCAGGTCGATTACCGGAGCGATCTCTGGTCCATGGCGGTGATCCTGTACCGCGCGATCACCGGCCAGTGCCCGTTCGGCGGCGCCACCATCAACGAGCTGGTCCGGCACATCTGTCAGACCTCGTTCCCCAGGGCGTCCGGGCTCTCGCCGGAGCTCCCGCCCAGCATCGACGCGTTCTTCACGCGGGCGTTCCAGTTCGATCCCGGCGCGCGGTTCCAGTCGGGCAAGGAGATGATGGAGGCGTTCGCCGCGATCGTTCAGCAGGCGCCGGCCTCGCTGCGGTCTCCCGAGCCGCCGCGCGCGATCCCCGCCCCGCCGCCGTCCGAGCGGAGCGCGATCATGAAGCGGCGCGCGCTGGGCGTGCCCGCGGTCGCGCCGCGCTATGGGATGGATGAGACCACCATGGCCGCCATGCAGGCGACGCCGGCGAACGATCTCGGCGGCGCGCCGCAGACGGCCGCCCCCCCCGAGCCCGCCGACGACGACCAGCCGAGCGAGGTCGTGCTGGACAGCCGCGTCCTGCCGCCGCTCCGGGTCCCCTGGCTGGTTGCGATCGCGCTGCTCCTCGCGGCCGCCTCGGTCGTTTGCCACAGCATGGCGCAGGGCGCGGACTGGTCGCTGGGGGCCGCGGAGAGCCCGACATCGATGAGCCTGTGATCGACGGGCGCCGCGCCGCCCTCGCGGCGGGCGCGGCCCCCTCGCGGCGGCCGCCTCCCCGGCCGTCGGGCGCGTGGCGGCACCGCGGCGCTGATCGGGCGGAGACTACCGCGCCTCGGAGGTGGGCGCCTCGTTGATGCCGGCGATCCACCTGAGCTTCGGCGCGCCCTCGTCGATCCAGCGGTCGCGCACCCGACGCGCGAGCTCCGGGTGCTGGCTCGCCTTCACGGCCAGCACGGACACGAGGCATGTGCCCGGCCAGGACTCGTAGGCCGCGATCGCGCCCGCGTACTCGTCGCTCGCGAACACCGATTCGACGCTGCCCTGGAGCACCTTGAACACGAGCGGCCGCACCTCGCCGTCGATCTCCTGCGTCGTCCGGATGAGCTGCGCCTCCCCGAGCCGCACGCCGTAACCGTCGGCGAGCGGCGCGTTCTTCGCCCAGAACTCGTCGAGGCAGCTATCGGGATCGCTCGGCCCCGAGGTGCTCGTGTAGAGGACCGTCAGGGCGGCGTAGTGCTCGTCGCCGTACCGGAAGGTCGCGCGCGTCGGGTGGCTCCAGATCCGCACCCTGCGCCAGCTCTGCCAGTCGACAAGGGGCACGTCGAGCGTGTTGAACCGGTCCCGGCGCCGCCCCCAGGGCTCCTTGAGCAGCCGCTCGAGCGCGGCCCGCTCCGGGTCGGCCGCGTCGCCCCCCGGGTTCTCGCGGGTGACCGAGGCCGGCGTCGGCGGCAAACCGGGCGCCCTCGGCGGCGGACCGCCGCTGCTGCACGCGGTGAGCGCGAGGGAGGCGAGCAGAGGGACCGCCGACGCGGTCCCCCCGCGGAGGAAAGAGCGCGCGATCGGCCTGGAGCAGGGCATGGGCAACACGAGCCTCGGCTGGCGGTTCTCGGACGGCAGCCCCGCGAGCGGTTCCCGCGGCGCCGCTACAGTCGGACCTCGCGCATCGCAATTTTATTCTTGTCGAAGACGCCCAGCCCGAGCTCGCCCGCGATGCGGATGTACGACGGCTCGCGGCTCGCCTCCTTCAGCGTGGGCAGCCCGTTCTCCTTGCGCCACCCCTCGACCACGCCCCAGCCGATCACGTCCATCGCGACCGGATCGGTCGTGGCGTAGACCGACTCGTGGAGGACGCGCCGCTTCGGGTTCTTGTCGAGCGGGCCCTGGTCGTAGATGAGCTTGAAGCCGTCCGTGATGTGCAGGCGCACGCGGCTCTTCACGACGTCCTGCGCGTAGAGCTCGGCGATCTGCGGGCTCGCGGTGTGCTCGTGGAACGAGTGCGGGTTGATCGTCGCGCCGTGGGTGATGTTCTTGAGGCACCCGGTGTAGCCGCAGATCGAGTGATCCTTGATCAGCGAGACGTTGATCACCGCGGTCGCCTCGGTGAAGGGGCGGACGAACTTGGTGGGGATGCCGCAGACCGTGATGCTCGGCATCACCGCGTCCTTGTTCTCGTGCACCGCGGCGCGGATCCCGGCCGGGAAGTCGGCGGCGGGCTTCGCGGTGCGGTCGGCGCAGCGCGTGCCGGCGAGGAACGACGGGTACTGCTCGAAGATCATGACGTTCTCCGCGGGCACGCCCGCCGCGATCACGCCGCGCACGATCTCGAGCACGAGCTCCTTGTTGGTGGCCATGGTCGCGCCCTTCTGGCCGGCGATGCCGTTGGCCTTGATCGCCACGCGATCGTCCTTGTGGACGAACCGCCCGAAGGCGGCGCCGAGGTCGGCCTTCCCGGTGAGCTCGGCCATGACCCGCTCGAGCATCAGCTTCGCCGCGGACGCGTCGGGCCAGAGGCCGTTCGGCTGCAGCGAGTTCGCCTTCGTGACCTTCACGATCTTCCCCGGGATGGAGAGCGGCGTGAAGCCGGGGGGCGGCTTGGCCGCGAGGCTCGGGACCGCCTCGGCGAACGCCGAGCTCGGGCCGAGGAGCGCGGCGCCCGCGGCGCCGGCGGCGAGCCCGCCCAGGAAGGCTCGGCGCGAGCGCCCCGCGGGGCCGGGATCAACGAAGCGACGGGGATCGTGGGGCATGAGACCTCGTGGTGAGCGCCGTGGGGCGGGGTGAATGCCGCCGGGTCGCCGGGCGCCCGGAGCGCTGATGGTAGCCGAGCTTCTCGCTCGAGACACGGCGACCGGACGCCCGGGGGCGGCGAGCTCGTCGTCGCTCCCGCGTCCGCCATGGCGGCGCCGCTCCCGGGCGCGCCGGGTCCCCGCGATCGGCTCGGGTTTTCAAGGGCGCGCGCGGCCGGCATGCCCCTCGCTTGGCGCCCGGGCCGACGAGACGAACGCCGCGCGCGGGTGCGCGGAGGGCGACGTCCTTTGCACGTTGAGGAGGCGCGGCACGATGGAAGAGACATCGAAGCGGAAGGGCTCGCTCGCCGGTCGGGCGGAGGCAGGGCAGGCCGTGGAAGCGCGGCGTTCATGGCGGAAAAGGGCGCTGGCAGCGCTGCAGGAGTCGGCGTGGACCGCGCTGGGCGGCAAGGTGGTGGCGTACGGCGCGGGGTTCTTCGCGCTGGCGCTCGTGGGCTCCGGGCACGCGCTGAGCCTGCTGCCGGCCCGGCGCGCCGCAGATCCGGCGGCCGGGCTGGCGATGGTCGCCAGCGGGCCGGCGCCGATCGGCGCCGCCGGCGCCGCCGGGAGCGCGCCGCCCCACGCCACGGCCGATCCAGCGGACGCAGGGGCAGCAGCGGAGGCGCCGCCGGGCGACGGCGGGGCGGGCGCTCCGGCGGGCGGCGGCGTGACAGCGGACGGCAAGGTCGTGCTGAACCTGGCGACAGAGGCGGACCTCATGCGCCTCCCCGGCGTGGGGCCGGCCAAGGCGGCGGCGATCCTGGCGCTCCGCGCCAGGATGAAGCGCTTCCGGAAGGTCGACGACCTGCTCCGGGTCAAGGGGCTCGGCCGGCGGTCGCTGAAGCGGCTGAGGCCGCTCGTGCTCGTCGATCCGCCGTGATCCCGCCGTGACGTCGCGCGCCGCGCCCCTCGTCGCGGGATGCTCGCTGTCTCGATCTCGCGACATGCAAGCTCGCGGCGTCGCGCAGATACGGTGTTTGCGGAACACCGATGCGTGTGCGGCAGGGCGCGACGCCTCAGTCGATCGAGGGTTGTTGGAGCTCCTCTCCCGATCTCGGCTCACCGCTCCATCGGGGTCCGCAGCGGCCGTCTGCTCGCGGCGCGCCGCGCCGTGACGACGGGAGCCGCGCGCCGTCGCCAGCGATCTACCGCGCCGAGCCCCCTTGCCCTCCGAGGGCGCTCGGGCACACTGCGCCGCGATGCACGTCCACTTCGTCGCCGTCGCGGGCACCGGCATGGGTGCGCTGGCGGGGCTCTTCAAGGCCGCGGGGCACGAGGTCTCGGGCTCCGACGTCTCCTTCTATCCGCCCATGGGGCCGGCCCTCGAGCGCTGGGGCATCCGCCTCATGACCGGGTTCGATCCCGCGCACCTCGACCCGCGCCCCGATCTCGTCGTGATCGGCAACGTCTGCCGCCCGACGAACCCCGAGGCCCGCGCCGCCATCGAGGGCGGCATGCGGGTGACCACCATGGCCCACGCGCTCGCCGACCACATGCTCGCCGGCCGCTCCCCGCTCGTCGTGGCGGGTACGCACGGCAAGACGACGACGAGCTCGATGTGCGCGTGGCTCCTGCACGAGGCAGGCAGGGATCCAGGCTTCCTCATCGGCGGCCTGCCGAAGAACTTCGAGGCGAGCTTCCGGCTGCCCCAGAGCGCCGCCCCGGCGGGCGACCGCCGCGGCCTCCCGCTCGTCAACGAGGCGGGCGCGGGTCGCCGCAGGACGCCGTTCGTCGTCGAGGGCGACGAGTACGACACCGCCTTCTTCGAAAAAACACCGAAGTTCTGGCACTACCGGCCCGAGGTGGGCGTCGTGACCTCGATGGAGCACGACCACATCGACATCTACCCTGACGCCGCGTCCTACGAGGCGGCGTTCCGCGGGTTCGTCGAGCGGATCCCGGAGACGGGGCTCCTCGTGGCGGCGGCGCACGATCCGCGGGTCGTCGAGGTGGTGTCGCGGTCGGCGCGCGCCGAGGTCGCCTGGTTCGCCCTCGAGGGCGACGACACGCACGGAAAGCCGCCGCACTGGCTCGCTGCCCCCGCGGAGGCCGGCCCGAGCGGCCAGTCGTTCGACCTGTACGCCGGCGGCGTCATGGCCGGGCGCTTCGCCCTGCAGATGCCGGGGCACCACAACGTGCGCAACGCGATCGCCGCGGTCGCGGCCGCGGCGCACGGCTTCGGCGTGCCGCTCTCGACGGCGACCGCCGCGCTCGCGAGCTTCGAGGGCGTGCGGCGCCGGCAAGATCTCCTGTTCGAGGCGCGCGGGGTGCGCGTCTACGACGACTTCGCGCACCACCCGACCGCCGTGGACGAGACGCTGCGCGCGCTCCGCGCCCGGCACCCGGAAGGCGCGCTGTGGGCGGTGTTCGAGCCGCGCAGCGCGACCGCGTGCCGCGCCCTCCACCAGGATCCCTACGCGCGCGCCTTCGGCGCGGCCGATCGCGTCGTGCTCGCGCCGCTCGGCCGGCCGGACATCGCCGCGGGCGAGCGGCTCGACCTCGACCGGCTGGTGCGCGACCTCGGGCAGGCGGGCAAGCGCGCGGAGGCGGCGGCCTCGGTCGACGCGATCGTCGCGTCGATCGCGCGCGACGCGCAGGAAGGCGACACGGTGGCGCTGCTGTCGAACGGGGCGTTCGGCGGGATCTACGAGAAGCTCCGCGGCGCGCTGTCGGCGAGGGCGCGATGAGCGGGCGCGGGCCAGCGGAGCTGCTCGAGCTCACCGGGATCGCGCTGCGCGTCGCCGAGGAGGCAGCCACGCTCGTGCAGGCTGGGTTCCGCGCGTGCCCGCGCGTGGAGGAGAAGGGGCCGCACGACCTCGTGACCGAGTTCGACCGGGCGAGCGAGGAGCTGCTCATCGCGCGGCTCGGCGCGCTCACGCCGGGCATCGCCGTCGTCGGCGAGGAGCAGAGCGCCTCACGCCCGACGTCGTCCCGCGGCGGGCTCGTCTGGTACGTCGATCCGATCGACGGCACCACGAACTTCGTCCACGGGCATCCGTTCTGGTGCGTCTCCGTCGGCCTCATGGACGACGACACGCCCGTCGCGGGCGCCGTTGTCGCGCCGGTGCTCGGGATCCGCTGGACGGGCTACATGCCCCGCGATCCGCGGCCGCCCGGCGATGGGCCGGAGCCGGCGGCCGCCGGCGAGGCGCGCCGCAACGGCGAGCGCTGCGCGGTGAGCGCCACGGCGTCGCTGCAGCGCGCGATGGTCGCGACCGGCTTCCCGCCGGTGCGCGATCGGGCTCCGGACAACAACTTCGACGCCTTCATCACGGTGAAGCGAAACGCCCAGGCCGTGCGGCGCTGCGGCAGCGCGGCCATCGATCTCTGCATGGTCGCCGACGGGACGTACGACGCCTACTGGGAGCGCCGGCTGCACGCCTGGGACATCGCCGCCGGGAGCGCGATCGTGCGCGGCGCCGGCGGGGTCATCACCGGGCTCGACGGCCGAGCGCCGGACTACCACACAGGAAACATCGTGGCGTCCAACGGGATCGTCCACGCCCCCATCGTCGCGCTCTTCTCCGACACAGGCTCGCCCGCACGCTAGGCGTGGCGTCATGCCAGTTCCGGATCGTCCCGACGGGAGAGGACCGACCCTGCATGAACGCGAGACGCGATCAAGACCAAGGGCGAGACGGCGAGCGAGATCAAGCGCAAACTGTGGCTGACGACGCGGTGACGACTGACGACGCGATGACGACGCGCCAGCCACGCGCCAATCACGAGCCAGCCAGACGCGAGATGAGCGACGTCGCGGCGAAGAGCGGTTGACTGAGCCAGCGAGAGAACTATCCTATGGTCGTTCCCTCTGCCGACTTCGTGAGGCGCTGGACGATTGAATCCCGAGTAAGCGAGAACCAGGGAGCCAACAACGATACCGTGGTGAGCTAGGCCCGGAACCATTCACCGGGAAGCCTGAAGCGGTACTTAGGCTCCCACCTAGCAGCTATGCTAGGGGTTCAAGTCCTTCTGCCCACGTCCTCGGCGGTACGGAACATCTCTCCCCTGCGGGCCGTTCATGCGGCCCGCAGTTTTTTTGTCCCCGGGAGCTCAGCCCAGCGGCTGCCGCACCGCGGCGTCGTCTGCTCGCGGCCGCCCGCCTGGGCATGACGCAGCCCCGCGCGGGGTGGAACGCTTGCGCGGCGCGCAGCTCAGAGCGCAGGCGGCACCGTCGCGCGGATCGACGCAGGGCGGCGCATCAGGCAGCACCGTCACGCGGAGGGGCGCAGCGCGGTGCATCAGGCAGCACCGTCGCGCCGATCGGCGCAGCGCGCCGCGCAGCCGGCGCCGCCGCGGCGTTGTCGCGAGGGCGCCGCGGGCGGCATCGCCACGCGGGCCGGCGCAGCGCGGCGCGCGCGGCGTCTGCGCCCGGACGGCGGCCCGGCTTTTGTTTCCGTTCTCATTCCCCTTCCGGTAGCTTCGGGCCTGCGATGGATACGAGATCCCCTCGATCTTCAGGAGCGCAACACGACGAGCAGCGCCCGCTCGCCGGCGCAGCGCGGCTCGGGCCGTCAAACCACATCACGCGCCGCGTCCACGGCCGCTCGCGCTTCATCCGGCGCCTGGCCCTGACGCTCGCGATCCTCGCGGTGCCCGGGGCGGCCCTCGCCGCGGTGACGATCAAGGGCAGGACCACGGGCGCGCCCAAGCTCCTGAACCCGGTCTGGAACGAGGCCAAGGATCCGAAGGCGAACCGGTACACGTTCCGCGAGCCGTCCCCGACCGTCCGCGCCGATGTTCGCACGCTGGTCGGCTACGCCCCGAAGGAGCTTTGCATCGCCGCGCTCGCCGAGAAGGGCGCGCCGCTCAAGACGCCGCGCTCCATCGTCATCGCCGGCGGCCGCACCACGCCGGTGACCCTCGTCGTCGCCGAGGGCCAGCAGCTCCAGTTCGAGAACCACGATCCGTTCCCGCACAAGCTCTACGACGTCGGCAACAAGGGGCTCCAGCCGGTCGAGGTCGCCGCCGCCAAGACCCGCGCCTGGACGCCGCCGGGGCCGGGCAAGTACGAGATCCGCGATCAGCTCGCCCCGAGCATCCGGTCGTGGATCGTCGTCGAGCCGAGGACCGTGGCCATCGCGTACCCGGACCGCCAGGGCAGCTTCACGATGGAGCTCGAGGACGGCAAGTACACGCTGCAGGGCTACTTCAACGGCGAGCCGGTCGGAAAACCCCTCGAGGTCGTCGCGAAGCCGACCCCGGACGAGCAGTTCATCAAGGAGGCGCTCGTCGTGGGCGAGAGCGGCGGACCGAGCGCGGAGGCTCAAAAGTAGGCCATGCTGCTGTCGCGTTTCTGGTACGGGGTGCTCGCGCTCGCGCTCGGCGCCGCGGTCTTCATCCTCTTCGTCGCCGCGCAGCTCTACAACCGCTCGGGCCACCGCGCGATGAGCGAGGCGCTCAGCGCCGACTCCAGCGCGGTCGAGTGGTTCCTCAACGACGACGCCCGGAAGCGCTCCAGCGCCCTCATCCGGGTGGCGCTGAACCCCGCCCTGCGGAGCGCGCTCGCCAAGTCGTCGACCGAGGCCAAGCCCGGCCCCGACCTCCGCGAGAAGGCCCGCGGCGCGCTGCGCAGCGCGACCGAGGAGGTCCCCGCCGACCTCAAATTCGATCACGTGTGGGCCGTCGACGCGAGCGGCCGGGTGATCGCGTCGGTGGGCTTCGAGCACCGCGAGGACTGGGAGCTCGGCGGCTACCCGGTCGTCGCCGACGCCCTCCACGGCTGGATCCGCGACGACGCCTGGGTCTGGAAGGGCCGCATCCTGCGCGTCGTGGCGCGCCCCGTCGAGCAGGACGGCAACGGCGAGCCGGTCGGGGCGGTGATCGGCGCCAAGATCATCGACGACACCTTCGCCCGCGCGGTGACGAAGCGCACCGGCGCCGCCGTCGGCTTCTACGCCGAGGGGTCGCGCGTCGCTTCCGGCGCGCCCGAGGGGTTCGACAAGGCGAACCTCGATCAGATCACGCAGGATCTGAAGCTGCTCGACGACAACAAGGACTACGTCGAGAAGGGGCGCTCGGAGGTCCGCGTCATCGGCCAGCACCTCGGCGTGGTCTACGCGCGGCTGCCCGGCGAGGCGTGGGAGCTCGGCGCCGGCTACGCGGTCGGCCGCCTCGCGGCGTCGGTCGAGTCGCCGTTCAACTTCCTCGACAAGGCGAACAACGAGGACAAGGGCAAGGTGCCCACGGTGCTGATCCTCGCCGCCGTCCTCGGCCTGGCCGCGATCGGGCTGGTGTTCTCGTTCCTGGAGCACACGCGGCCGCTCCAGGTCTTCCGCAACGAGGCGGCGCGCTTCGCCAAGGGCGACGTCGACGTGCTGGCGCCGAGCCGGTTCCGTGGCGCCTACCGGAAGATCGCGGCCGACATCAACGACGGTGTCGAGAAGGTGGCCGCGAAGGGCGGCGCGCCGCGGAAGGCCGCCGACCTCGAGCAGGTGCTCGGCCCGATCCCGGCGCAGCCCGCGATGAGCGCGTTCTCGGTGCCGCTCGGCCCCGGCGACGCGCGCCCCGAGTCGCGCCCGTCGTACCCGAAGCCGATGGTGAGCCCGCGCGGCCCGACGCGGCGACCCGGCTCGCACCCGCTCAGCGGGCCGCCGCCGGCGCGCGAGTCGGAGGACCCGGTCGAGGCGATCGAGGAGGTCTCCGATGCGGCGATCGCGCTCTCCGCCGGCAGCCCCTCGGCCGCTCCCGGGCGCCCGCCGCCGCGGCGCCCGCCGCCGCCGCCGCCGCCGAGGGCGCCAGGCGCGCCCGTCCCGGCGAACGCGCTCCCCGACGCGGCGAGCGCGATCCCCGACGCGACGAGCGCGCCGGCCGCGCGGCAGGACGGCGCGGGGGACCCGGACGAGCTCACCGAGTGGAACGCTGTCTACGAGGAGTTCCTGTCGGTCAAGCAGCAGTGCGGGGAACCCACGAACGCCCTCACCTTCGAGAAGTTCAAGGGGACGCTGCAGCGCAACAAGGACGCGCTGGTCGCCCGCCACAACTGCTCGCGGGTGCGCTTCACGGTCTACGTGAAGGACGGCAAGGCGGCGCTCAAGGCGTCGCCGGTGAAGTGAGCCGCCGGGGCGGCCGCGCGGGGAGCTAGACCCCATGAGACGAGGATCTGCGAGCGCCGCAGGCGCGGCGCTCGCCGCGATGGTGGCCGCCGGCGCGGCGCGCGCGTCGTCGGGGCTCGACTCGCCGGACATCGGGGTCCTCCAGCTCGGTCGCGGCGGCGCGTGGGTCGCGCGGGCGGACGATCCGCTCGCGGCCTACTTCAACCCGGCGGGGCTCGCCGCGCAGCGGACCAGCGCGCACGGCGGCGTCCACCTGATCCATCTGGCGCAGTGCTTCACGCGCCTCGGCCCCGACGGCCGTCCCGTCCCACCGAGCTACACGACCGCGATCCCGGCGCCCGGCAGCGAGGGCGGCCCCGACCCGGAGGTGTGCGCGGAGAGCGGCCTGTTCCCGAACCCGCAGGTCGCCGGGACCCTGCGCGTGAGCGACGCGCTCGCCGTGGGCGTCGCGGTGCTCGGCCCGCACGGCGTCGGCGAGCGGAAGTGGCCCGAGTCGCTGCCGTACACGCACCCGAGCTTCGGCGACATGACGCAGCCGTCGCCGCAGCGTTACCTGCTCACGTCGCTCGACGCCCTGATCTTGATGCCGACGCTCTCGGTCGGCTTCACGCCCGCGGAGGGGGTCTCGGTCGGCGCCGGGTTCATCTGGGGCACGGCGAGCATCGATTTCGTCAACTTCAGCGAGGCGACCTCGGCCGAGGGGGGCGACGACTTCAATTCGCACAACGATCTGCGCACCCGCGCGCGGGCGGACGATCTGTTCATTCCGGGCTTCGTCCTCGGCGCGCGCTGGGCGGCGACGGATCACCTCGACCTGGGCGCGTGGTTCAAGTGGCAGGACGCCGTGCGCGCGAAGACCGATCTCGTCATCGAGTCGCGCTACTGGACGGCGGCCGGGGTCAAGAACGAGGACCCCTGCAGGGGGGAATCGCCGGGCTGCAACGTGACCGACGAGAAGGGCGCGGGCGATCTCGAGATGCAGATCCCGATGGAGGCGAAGCTCGGCCTCCGGTACCACCGGCCGCGCGCCGGCGCCGCCCGGCCCGCGCGCGCCTCCGCGGCCGAGCCCCGCGTGCGCGATCCGATGGTCGACGACCTCTTCGACGTGGAGCTCGACTTCACGTGGGCCCACAACAGCGCGGTCGACGCGATCGAGGTCCGGTTCCGCGAGGGAATTCCGGTGCGCGGCACGGTCGTCGGCACGGTGCCGCCCAACGCCGACGTCCCGCACCGCTGGCGCGATGTCCTGGGAGTCCGGCTCGGCGGCGATTTCGTCGTGCTCCAGAACCTCCTGGCGCTGAGGGCGGGCGGCTTCTTCGAGACCAAGGGGCAGGACGATGCCGACCTGAACCTCGACTTCCACCTCGGCCACCGGATCGGCGCCGGGGTGGGCGTGACCGCGCGCGTGGGCCCGGTCGATGTCTCGGTCGCGTTTCAGCACACGTTCTTCGGTCCGCTGGACAACGGCGGGAAGGGGCGCCTCAAGGCCGTCTCCGGCTCTGCGCCGAGCGGCTACCGCAGCGTCCAGAGCGTCAACGGCGGCCGCTTCGAGAGCAGCCTGGACGAGTTCGGTATGAGCGGAACGATGCGCTTCTGAACGAGCGGCCGCTCGACGCGGGGCCGGCAGCAGGCGCAGGGCTGCCGGAGCCGGCGGGAACGCGGCGCCGCAGGCCGGGAACGCCGCGCAGCGGGCGGGAATGCCGCGCAGCGGGCGGGAATGCCGCGCGGCGGGCGGGAACGCAATGCGGCGCGAGGGGTGCCGCGCGGCGGAGGCGCGCCGCGCGCAGCGGGGCGCTCGCGGCGGAGCGCCGGGGCGGTCGACGCGGAAGGCGGTCGCGCCTATAAGATGGCTCCACCATGAGCGAATCGAACGTCCGCAACCTGGTCATCATCGGCTCCGGCCCTGCCGGGCTCACCGCCGCCATCTACGCGGCGCGCGCCAACCTGAAGCCGCTCCTCATCGAGGGCTTCAGCGCGGGCGGCCTGATCCCGGGGGGCCAGCTCATGTTCACGACCGACGTCGAGAACTACCCCGGCTTTCCCGAGAAGATCACCGGCCAGGAGCTGATGCAGCGCTTTCGCGATCAGGCCGCCCACCAGGGGACGGAGATCGTGACGGCCGACGTGACGAAGGTGGAGCTCACGAGCCACCCGTTCAAGGTGTGGGTGGAGGACACGCTCTACCTGGCGAAGTCGGTGGTGATCGCGACGGGCGCGCGCGCCAACTACCTCGGCCTGGAGAGCGAGGAGAAGCTCAAGAACAAGGGCGTCAGCGCCTGCGCGGTCTGCGACGGCGCGCTCTTCCGCGGCCAGGACGTCGTGGTCATCGGCGGCGGCGACACGGCCATGGAGGAGGCCTCGTACCTCTCCGGGCTCTGCAGCAGCGTCACGCTGGTGCACCGCCGCGACGAGTTCCGGGCGTCGAAGGCGATGATCCAGCGCGTGGTCGAGAACCCGAAGATCAAGATCCTCTACAGCCACGTGGTCGAGGAGGTGCTCGACGTGAAGGCCGACATGGTGACGGGCGTCCGCGTGAAGAACCTGAAGACGGGCGACAGCCACCTCGTGCCCGCGGCCGCGATGTTCGTCGCGATCGGGCACACGCCGATGACCGATCTCTTCGTCGGGCAGCTCGAGACCCACCCGAACGGCTACCTGAAGACGGTGCCGGGCTCGACGCGCACGAACATCCCCGGCGTCTTCGCGGCGGGCGACGTGCAGGACTGGAACTATCGCCAGGCCGTGACGGCCGCCGGCACGGGCTGCATGGCCGCGCTCGACGCGGAGCGCTGGCTCGCGCAGCAGGGCGGCCACTGAGGAACGGACGATGGTCGAAGCGCTGCGCGAAGAGCTCGCCGATCTGACCGCCTCGGTCCGAGCGTTCCTGGAGTGGCACGCAGCGACCGGCGCCGACGGGCTGCCGGGCCTTCCTTCGGCGCTCCACGAAGCGCTGGGCGCATCCTCCGCCGAAGGCGCGCCGCCGGCCCCGCGGCGGGCGGATCGGGGCTTCCCGGGGCTGGATGCGCCGCCGCCGCCGGCGTCACGCGGAGGCAGCGCCGCCGCGCCGCACGCGGACCATCGCCCCGCCGCCGCCCCCCATCCGGAGCAGCGCCCCGCCGCCGCGCCGCACGTCGAGCAGCGCGCCACCTTCGCGCCGCATCCGGAGCAGCGCCCCGCCGGCGCGGGCACCTTCGCGCCCCCTCCGGAGCAGCGCATCGCCGAGGCTCCGGCAGCGCGGCCTCCGCTGCAGGCGCCGCGGGGCCCCGAGCCGTCCCCGCGGCCTGCCGTGAGCGCCGCCACGGCGCCCCGCGCCGATACGGCGGCGCGCGCGAGCGCAGCGCAGGCGGACACGCCCGAGGAGCGCGTGACGCGGCTCGCGCTCCTCGCGGAAGAGGTCCGCACCTGCCAGAAGTGCCCGCTCCACGAGGGCCGCACGCACACGGTGTTCTCGCGCGGTAACCCGCTCTCCGAGGTCGTGTTCGTCGGCGAAGGGCCAGGCGCGGAAGAGGACCTGCAAGGCGAGCCGTTCGTCGGCCCGGCAGGGCAGCTCCTCGACAAGATGATCGCGGCGATGGGGTACCACCGCAACGACGTCTACATCTGCAACATCGTGAAGTGCCGGCCGCCGAAGAACCGGAAGCCCGAGCCGGCCGAGATGGCGGCCTGCAGCCCCTACCTCACCTCTCAGCTCGCGCTGATCAAGCCGAAGGTCATCGTCGCGCTCGGCGCCACCGCCGTGCAGGGGCTGATCGGCACGAACGAGGGGATCACCAAGCTCCGCGGGACGTGGAAGCTCTACAAGGGATCCATCCCGATCATGCCCACGTTCCACCCGGCCTACCTGCTGCGCCAGCCGGGCGCGAAGCGGGAGGTGTGGAGCGACCTGAAAGAGGTAATGCGCCACCTCGGCAAGAGCGCGCCCGACCGAGGCTGACGTGACCGCGCCCGCCTCCGGGCGCGGTCACGTCGCCGCGCCCGGCCACGCCGACGCGCCGGTGCAGGCGCGCGGCCGATCGAAGGCGCCGGAGCCCGCGGGGGCGCCCTCGCTGCTCCGGGCCGCGCGCGGCGCGCTGGTGCTCCTCGGCGCCCTGCCCTGGTGCATCCCCCTGGCGCGGAGCCGCCTGCCGCTCGGAGAGCTCGGCGCGGCGCTCGATCGCTTCTTCATGCCGATGTGCCACCGCATGCCCGAGCGGTCCCTCGCGATCGAGGGCGTGCTGATGCCGCTCTGCAGCCGCTGCGCTGGCATCTTCGCCGGCGTCGCGGCGGGCGCCGCGATCGCGCGGCCCCGCCTGGCGATGACGGTGTGGCGCCCGATCCTCGTCGCCATCAGCGCGATGATGGTGGTCGACGTGGCGACCCAGGACCTCGGGCTGCGCCCGATCTGGCACGCGACCCGCCTCGCCACGGGCCTGGCCTTCGGCTACGCCGTGGCCGCGGCCTTCCTCGCGCAGCTCGCGCGCCGCCCGGGCTGAGCGTTACTTGCGGCCGCCCATGGCGCGGCACTCGTGGATGGGGCCCTTCGTGGCGTTGCGAACGCAGTCGCTGTACGCCGCGATGCCGTCCTTCCACTTGCCGGTGTCCTGGAGCGCCGAGCCCAGGTAGAGGTAGGGCAGCGCGTCGGTCGGATCGGCCGCGATGGCCGCGCGCGACGCCTCGATCGCGTCCTTGTACCTGCCGCGGTTGAGGAAGCTGAGCGCCTCCTTCTTCAGCTTGCCCGCGTCCTCGACGTTGACCGCGGCCGCCGCGGCCTTCTCGGCCTCGGCCTGCTCTGCCGCCGCGGCCTTCTCGGCTTCCGCCTTCTCCGCCGCGGCCTTCTCGGCTTCGGCCTTCTCCGCCGCAGCCCTCTCCACCTCGGCCTTCTCCGCCGCAGCCTTCTCGGCCTCGGCGTCCGCCTTCACCGGATCGGCAGCGGTCGCCGCCTTCGCGGCAGCCTGCACCGGCTCGGCCGGCGAGGGCGCCTTCTCGCGCGCAGGCGCGGGACTCGCCGCCACGGCCGCGAGCCTCGCCTCCATCGGCGCTGGCTTGGAGGCAGGCGCCGCCATCGCGACCGGAGCAGCCGAGGACGGCTTGCTCGAGAGCACCGATTTGGCGACCACCGCCACGGAGATCACCCCGGCGAGCCCCGCGACCGCCGCGACGATCCGGCGCAGGCGCGCCCGGCGGGCGAGGGTCTCGGGCGAGAGCTGATGGACCACGACGAGACGCTCGTCCGCGTGATCGTCCGGGTCGGTGACCACGTCGGTGAGCGGCGGGAACGACTCCTCTTCGCGCCGGAAGAACGCCGCCGTCGGCGAGGAAGGGTCGATCAGGTCGAGCGCGTCCGAGTCAGGCGCCGGCTCGTCGGCCTCGGACGCAGGGACAGCCGGCCGATCCTCGGCGGCGGCTCGTTGAGACGCGACCGACGCCTCGGGGTCCCGCGCCTTGACCGGGGCCGCGTCGCTCGCACCGCTCGAAGCGGCTGACAGCGCGGCCGGCGCCCTGGACGCCTGCGGCGCTGCGGGCACCTCCGCGACCGGCAAGGCGGCGGGCGCCTCGGGGACGGGCGGCGCAGCCAACGCCCGCGCGACCGGCGGCGCAGCCGGCGCGTCACCGCCGCGCGACGCCGCGGACACCTCGGCGTCCAGCGGTGCAGCGCGCGTCCCGGTGTCGACGGCGTGCGCGGGCGCAGCCGAGAGATCCGCCGCCGACCCGGCGACGACGTCCGGGCCGCCCGCGACGGGGTACGCGGAGTCCCGGGTCGAGGAGGCCGGAGCCTCGGGCGCCCCCGACACCCGGGGCTGGGAGGCCCGGGGACGGAGACTGCGGCCCCTGTTCGCGCGGGCCGATGCAAGAAGTCGCTTCGACATGTCCGAACCATCCTCCCGTGATCGTCACGCCCCCGATGGCGCAGGGGACCGGCGACTCGCCCTATTCATGATCCAGGCCGGCCCCATCGGCGAGCGTCTGACCGCGCATTTCCGCGTGTCGCCGCGCCATCCCGTGTGCCGGATCGTGCCGTGTCGCCCTGACCGGCCATGCCCTCGTTCGACAGGAGGACATGATGTCTCGCACTGCTGAAAATTGACAGAATGCGCACGGAAATAGCGCCGGACGCCCCTCCAGCGGACGCGCCCCTGAGGGGGCAGCGATCCAGGGATCGAGCCCCCCTGGCGCCGCGCACGTCAGCCTCCACCGAGCTGGACGGGCCGCCCCGCGACCGGGGCAGCGCGGAGCAGGACGAGGGTGTCGAGCTTCTTCTTCGCGTCGGAAGCGATGACCGTGCCCGCGAGGTTGTGCGCCATCTCCCAGGGCACCTCGTCGTCCGCCGAGAAGAAGGCCACCGTCGCGCTGCACGCGGCGATGTCCTTCGTGAGCTGCTCGCCGGTGTGCGACAGATCCGGGCCGGCGAGCCCCTTGCGCTGGCGCTTGCCCATGCCGCCGCCGAACGGCCAGATCGCCGTCGCGAGGTCCTTCAGCACCATCGTGCTGACCGCGCACGCAGGGGGCTTCGACACGCGCCCCTCGGGGACCACCGTGATCTCCTTCGGGAGGTCGTCGCGCCCGTCGGTCTTGATGATGACCTTCGGCGCGCCGGCCGCGCCGAGCTCCGTCACGACGGCCGCGACCGCGCTCGGCTTCGCCCTCTTGTCGGCCAGCAGTGTGACCGGCTTGCCCTCGATCGGCAGCGCGCGGATGGCCTTCGCGAGCTTCTCCGCCCCGTCCTTCTGCGCGAGATCCACGCGCTGGCCGAGGTAGGGGCCCATGGAGTCGACGAGCAGCTCCGGCATGCCCTTCGGCTTCGGCGGCTCGGCGGGCGCCTCCGCGATCGAGGCCGCCGTGGCGGCGGCGCCGGGCTCGGGCGGCTTCGGCGCGCTCTCGCACGCCGCCGCCAGGATCGAGCCGGCGACGAGCGCGAGGCGGGGCAAGGCGCTGGATCGGAAAGAGGAAGCTCGCATGGCGCGGCAGTGTAACCAACCGGCCTGGCTGCGCGCACCTCTGCTGTGCGAGAGTTGGCGCGATGGCCTCCCCGCTCGCCGAACGGCTCGCGCAGCTCGGATCGTCCGCCCGGACCGCCGTCGAGGACGAGCGGGGGCGGACCACCTTCGCGGAGCTCATGGAGCGCGCCCTCCGCGTCCGCGGCGCGCTGCTCGCCGGCGGCGCGCGGCGCGGCGCGGGCCAGGGCGCGAGCCCGAGCTCCCTCGAGGGGGAGCGGGTCCTGCTCCTCGTGCCGCCCGGCGCGGCGTGGGTGTCGGCCTTCCTCGGCGTCATCCTCGCCGGCGGGATCGCGCTGCCGCTGTCACCCCTCTATCCGCCGGCAGAGCTCGCATGGCTCGCGAGCGACGCCGGCGTGCGGCGGATCCTCATCGGGGACGAGCTCGCCGCCGTGGCCGCCCCGATCGCCGAGGGCCGCGCCGTGCTCCGCGTCGAGGACGCCGAGCGCGCCGCGCCGGGGGCGGCGTCGGCGGTGTCGGACATCGCCGCGGACGATCCGGCGCTGCTGCTGTACACGAGCGGCACGACCGGCAAGCCGAAGGGGGCGCTGCTCACGCACCGCAACCTCGCGGTGCAGGCGGAGCTGCTGCGCGCGGCCTGGGGCTTCTCCGAGCAGGACGTGCTGCTGCACGCGCTGCCGCTGCACCACCTCCACGGCGTCGCCATCGCGCTCACGACGTCGCTGCTCGCGGGCAGCGCGACGAGGATGCTGCCGCGCTTCGACGCCCAGCGCGTCGCCGCCGAGATCGCGCGCCGCTCGGCCACCGCGGTCATGGCCGTGCCCACCATGTACCAGCGGCTCTTCGAGCACGTCGACCGCGGCGGAGCGCCGGAGTTCGCCGCGGGGGCGCGGGCCCTGCGGCTCGCCACGAGCGGGTCCGCGGCGCTGCCCGTGACGCTGGCCGAGCGCTGGCGCGACCTCACCGGCACGATCCCGCTCGAGCGCTTCGGGATGACCGAGATCGGCGTCGGCATGAGCAATCCGCTCGATCCGGGCGGGCGACGGGCGGGCTGGGTCGGCTCTCCGCTGCCGACCGTCGAGGCCCGCATCACGGACGACGCGGGCAACGCGTCGGCGTGGGCGCCGGGCGAGCCGTCGGCGCAGCGCGACGGCGGCGGCGTGGTCGCGCGGGGCGAGCTCTGGATCCGCGGGCCGAGCGTGTTCAAGGGATACCTGGGGCGCGAGGACGCCACCGCCGCGGCCTTCCAGGACGGCTGGTTCCGGACCGGCGACGTCGCGGAGCGCTCCGGCGACGGGTGCTTCCGGCTCCTCGGACGGACCTCGGTCGATATCCTCAAGAGCGGCGGCTACAAGCTGTCTGCCCTCGAGATCGAGGAGGCGCTGCGGGAGCACGGCGCCATCGCGGAGGTCGCGGTGATCGGCGTCCCGGACGAGGCGTGGGGCGAGCGTGTCGTGGCGGTCGTCGTCCCCGCGCCGGGGCGAGAGGCGGAGTGCGCGACCGCGCCGCTCCGCGCCTGGGCCAAGGAGCGACTCGCGCCTTACAAGGTCCCACGCGAGTCGGTCGTCGTGGGGAGCCTGCCGCGCAACGCGATGGGCAAGGTCGTGAAGCCAGAGCTCGTGAAGGCCATCGTGGCGAGCATCGGCGGCGAGGAACGCCCGCTCGCGCGGTGATCAGAGGGACGCCCACGCGCGCGGCAGACGCCGCTTGACCGAGGCGCGCCGCTCCGGCCTACTCGGCGCCAATGCAGCCTGGCACCCCCATGGTCCCCGCCGCGTACGGCGGCCTCGCGGTTCAACCGTTCGCGCATACCACCTACACCATCAAGCGGCCTTTCTGGTCGCTCCTCGGCCGCAAATTCCATGTCTTCGCGCCCGATGGCACCCTCGTGTGCTTCGTCAAGCACCCGCTGCTCAAGCTCCGTCAGGAGTTCACCCTCTTCGCGGATGAGTCGGAGTCGCAGCCGCTGCTCACGATCCGGTCACGGCAGGTCGTCGCCCTCAACCGGTGTCTCGACGTCCTCGACGCGCGCACCGGCGAGCGGGTCGGGACGATCCGCTCTCGAGGGCTCAAGTCGATCCTCCGCGACACATGGGACATCCTCGACCCGTCCGATCAGCCGGTCGGCCTCATGCAGGAGGACGGCGCCGCGATGCTCCGGCGCATGTTCCCGCTCCTCATCGGCAAGTGGCACGTCGAGCTCCACCAGCAGGAAGTCGCGAAGGTCACGCAGGTGTTCCGGTTCTTCGTGAAGGAGTTCACGCTCGACCTGTCGATGAACCAGGGGCGCATCGACGCCCGGTTCGCCATCGCGTGCGCGCTGCTGGCGCTGATGGCCGAGACCGCGCGCGAGTCCGGCTGAGCCTTTCGGCGGCCGCGGGCGAGCGCGGGCCGGCGGAAGCGCGCCCGCTCGCCGAAAATTCGCCCGTTTTCGCGAGTTCTGCGAGGTTGCCGCGCGATGCGCCTCGATCCTGTCTCCCGCCTCGACTCCGCCCCCGAGGAGGGCCGACCGCCGTCGCCCCCTGTGCCCCCGTCCGGCCTGGCCCGGTTCGCCCCGAGCGGGCAGGGCGCCGACTCCGAGCGCGAGCTCCGGGGGCGCCGCTTCCTGTGGGCGAGCGCCCCGGCGGCGCCGGACGGGCAGCTCCGCGCGACCCTCGACGAGGCCGTCGAGCTCGCGCTGGCCCTGCGCGGTGCGCTGCCGCCGCGGGTCGAGGCCGGCGCCGCGCTCGAGGCGGTGATCGCCGACCAGGTCTTCCGCGCCAGGGCGCTCGGCGCCGCGGGGCTCGCCGTCGCCTTGCCGAGGCTCGCGACCGGGGCGCCGGGGGCGCTCCATCCGGAGGACAGCGCGACGCTGCTCGCCTGGCTCAGCGCGGCGCGCGAGGCGCCTGTCGCCCTCGTCTTCGACGAGGCCGACCGGTCCGCGAGGGTCCTCGCGCCGGTGCCCCTCGCGGACCTCGTCGAACGGCACGCGCCCGAGGGACACAGCGCCGCCTCCCCGCGCGGGCAGGTGCGCAGCCTCCCGGTGCGGGAGCCCGTCGCCGCACGAGAGCCGGGCGCGGCCCGCGAGCTGGGCGCGGCGCTCGAGCCCGCCGCCGCGCGCGAGCCGGAGCGGCACGTCAGGCCGACGCAGCCCAGCGCCGCGGCGCCGGAAGAGGCGCCCCCGGCCGAGGCGACCGCGACCGAGGCACCCGCGGCGCCCGCCGCGGCCGAGGCGCGGACCGACGGGAGGCCGCGCGGCGTGCTGCCCCCCCGCTCCTCGAAGATCCGCCGACCGGACGCGCCGGTGGGCATCTCTGCCATGGGGAGAGGCCCCGGCGCGGCGCCGGCGCCGGGAGCGGGCGCGCCGCCCGCCGCCAACGACGCGTCCGCGATGACCGCAGCCAGCGCGGACCCCGGCGCGCCCCTCGAGGAGCGCAGCGCGGGAGCGACGCTCCGGCCGCCGCGCGCCGCGCACGAGGCCGCGCCCGCAGAGGCCGCCCACGCGGACACCGACGGGCTCCCGTCGACGCGCAGGGAGCGCAAGGCGCCGCGCAACCGGATCCTCAGCGCGGCCGAGTGGCGCGCCCTCGCCGTCGAGCTCGACAACGCCCGCGGGCCGAAGCCGGTCCGGGTCATCGAGCAGCTCTTCGCGACCCATTACACGCCGCTGCTCGGCGCGACGCTCGCGGGCGAGACGGACGCGGCCGTGCGCGGCGTGGTCGATGGCTGGAGGACCAGCTTCGAGCACAGCTACCGGGAGGCGTTCTCGGCGCTGCGCGTGACCGGCAAGCGGCCGCCCATGGTGTTCGACGCGCCGGACATGGCCGCGCGCCTCGCCCGGCTCAACGGGGCCCGCGGCGTGAAGCTCCTGCTCGTGGACGCGATGCGCTTCGATCTCGGCGAGCGGGTCGCCGCGCACCTCAAGGAGATCATGATGGATCGGGCCATCCTCGTGGAGCGCTCGATCCTGTGGGCGGCGCTGCCGCCCACCACGTCGGCGCAGATCTCGCTGCTCGCCCGCGGCCCGGACGGGCTCCGCGAGACGATGCCGCCGAGCGAGGCGGAGCCCGCGATCGCCCGCGGGCGCGCCGTGGCGACGCTGCGGCGCGAGCGGGTCGGGTCGCGCGAGCTGATGAAGCTCGATCTGGTCGAGGCGCGGCTGCGCGCCGCGGGGCCGCCGTTCGCCGAGCGGATCGAGGCCATCGCGGAGGAGGTCGCCGACGTTGTCGCGCGGTTCATGGACAGCCTGCCGCCGCGGACCCTGCTGCTCGTGTTCGGCGACCACGGGTTCCGCATGACCGGCGACGGCAACACGACCGGCCCCGCGTCGCAGGGAGGAGGCTCACCGGAAGAGGTGCTCGTCCCGGCGCAGGCGTGGCTCGTCGGCGGCGTGCACTGAGCGGACTGAGCGGTCGATCGAGGCGCCGTCGATCGCGGGGCGGCGCTGTCGAGCAGGGCGGCATCGAGCGCCGTCGAAGCAGCGCGCCTCGCCGCGCGGGCCGCCGAGGGCGCCGCGCCGCGCAGGCTCGTCAGGGCGACGTGCGGTACGGGCCCGTCGCCGCGTCGCCGCGCGGCCTCGGGCGGATGAGGCCCGCGAGCCGGGTAGCGACGAGCGCACCGGCGCCGATCAGCCCGACGGCCGCGCAGATCGCGCCGCCGACGTAGGGGATCCCGCTGACGAGGAGCAAGCCGAGGCAGCCGATCGCGAGGTGGACGTAGGGGTTCCTGCTCCGGTGACCGAAGACCCCCGCCCCGGCCGTCTCCAGCACCGCGCAGCCGCCTGCGACCACGGCGATCACGGCGAGCAGCAGGCCGATCACCGCGAACGGGATGCCGATCAACGTCACGCAGAGGGCGACGGCCAGCGCCGCGGCGCCGAGGACGCCCACCACGCCGAGCGCGAACGACCGCATGGGCCGGGCGGCGATCTCGACCTTGAGCGTCTCCATGCGCCGCGGCCAGAGCGCCAGCATCACCGCGCCGAAGGCGAACAGGAGCGCCGTGCGCGTCACCGCGTTGCCGGCCCTGCGCGCGAGCGTGGACGCGCCCTTCGCGCCGGGCCCGCTGTCGCCCACCGGGCTGACCTCGTTGTTCACGTCGCCCTTGATGCGCGCGCGCTCGCCCCGGCGGAACGGTCCGCCCACCACGTCGACGTCGCCGTCGATGCGCGCGCCGTCGGCCACCGTGAGGGGGCCGCCCACCGTCGACACGTCGCCGCGCACGCGCGCGCCCTCGTGGACATGCGTGGAGCCGCCCATCACGTCGATGTCCCCGGTGACGGTGCCCCACACGTCGAGCGAGCCGCCGATCACCGACACGTCGTGGACGACCTCGCCCCGCTCGATCCGGAGGCTGCCGCCGGTCACGAACCGATCCCGGCCGCGCGACGCGGGCCGCGCCTCCTCTTCCTCCTCGTCGTCCTCGTCCTCCGCCTCGTCGGGCGACGCCGGGGGCGCGGGCGGCGCCGGGACCGCCGGCGACGCCGGGGGCTCGGGCGCGGGCCGCGGCCCGGGGGCTGACTGCGGCGCCGTCGCCGCCGGGGCGATCGCGATGAGGTCGCCATCGCGGGTCGCCACGTAGCTGCCGTCGGCGAGCAGGAGCTCCAGCACCTTGTCCGCCGGCTGGTCCTGGACGTGGAGCTCGACGACATCGCCGGGCGGGACGTTGAGCACGAGGCTCCACCCGGCCTCCCGGGCGACCCGCTTGAGCGCCTCGTTGCGCGGCTCTCCGCTCACCTCGAGGCTCACCTTCGGCTCGACCTCTGGCCAGGATCCCTTGCGGGTGATCTCCGCCATGGCCGCGCCGCTGGCCGAGATCCCGATCGCGGCGCCCAGCGCAGCGGCGCCGAGCCGCGAGGCGCAGAAGAGACGAGTCGAGAGGATCCGCATCACATCCCTCCGTTCAGCGTGAGCTGCTTACCCCTGGTCCAGGCGACACCGACCCCCACGACGACGAGGAGCGCCGCCGAGAGCCACGGCAGCGCCGTGAGCCAGCCGGACAGCGCCCCGCTCCCCGCGACCGCGCAGCCGGTCCGCACCACGACCGCGCAGGCATGCCAGAGCGCCGCCAGGCGCTCCCGCAGGCCCCCCGCGCCGGCGACGAGCGACGGCGCCGCGCCGAGCGCCGAGAGCGCCAGGGCAAAGGTGATCGCGGGGATCGGCAGCGGGGCGCGCGGCGCCGCCGGCTCGCTCGCGCCGCTCGGGGCCGCGTGCGCGCGCAGCATCTCCCCCGCGCGGAGCGAGAGGAGCGCCGCCCGGCCGAGCGCCGAGGAGCAGATCTGGCAACGAGCGACATGCGCGGCCGCGCCCTCTGGCAGGATGGCCTCCTCCCCGTCACCCAGCGCCGTGAGCGCGATGTCGGTGAGGTGGCCGTCTGGTTGCCATACGAGATCCGGCGAGAGCTTGTCGTCGTCGTGCATCGATCACTCTCCGAGCGCCTCGGCCAGGCAGCGCCTGCCCCGCGCGATCCACGTGGCCACCGTCCCGAGCGGGATGTCGAGCCGGCGCGATATCTGCTGGTAGTTGAGCCCTTCGACATGGAACGCCAGGAGCGCGCGGCGCTGCGGCTCCGGCAGCTTCTGCAGGGCGAGATCGATCCGGCGGGCGCGCTCGGTCTGGGCGGCGCGCTCCTCCGGCCCGGGCGCCGGGTCCTCCACCGACTCGAGGAGCTCGCCCCGCTCCTCGGGGTCCTCCGCCGGCGGCGCCTCGGCGCGCCGCGTGCGACGGCGCCGCCGCAGCACGTCCAGCGCCACGTGACGGGCGATCCCGAGCACCCAGGGGCGCAGCGGCTCGCCGTCGCGGAGGCGGCTGCGCCCCTCGAGGGCCCGGGCGAGCGCCTCATGGGTGCAGTCCTCGACGTCGGGGTGATCGGCCCGCTCACCGAGCACGCAGGCGATCGCCGCGCGAACCACCGACCGCAGGGCGGCGGTCTCGTCGAGCGACGCCGTCACGAGCGACGCCGCCGGCAGCCCGTCGGGCGCCTGGGGAGACCGCGGCGTGGTGGCTGGGATCATGGTGAACCCAGACAGTTCGCGCGATCCCTCCCCGAAATTTCAAGCGCCGGCGCGGCGGGATCCGACCCATGTCTGCCGAGGTAGGCCAATGTGACTCGATGGGCGCCGTGGTGGGGGCACCGGCAGCGGCCCTCACCGATCCGCGGACGGCGAGAGGAACGCCGTGAGCTCCGGGAGGACGAGCGCCGGGTTCTCCAGGTGGGGTGCGTGCCCCAGCGGCACGACGCGCAGCGCGGCGCGCGGGATCGCGGCGGCCGCCGCGATCCCGATCGGCGCCGGGAACACGTCGTCGCGCTCACCCCAGAGCACCAGCGTCTCGGCGTCGATCTCGCCGAGCCGCGCCAGGCGGTGCGGGACCGGGCCGAAGGCGGGGAACAGCGCGTTGAACGCGGCGACGGGCGCGACCCGGCCGTCGGGCACGGCGTAGAGCTCCCGGTGCAGGGCGCCGAGGAGCTCGCCGAGCGGGGTGGGCGGCGGCGGGTGGATGCGGCGGAAGAGCGCGGCGCCGAGCACCCGGACCAGGCGCTCCGGCGGGGCGCGGAAGTAGGCGCGGCTCCGGGCGGTCATGACGGGCCCGACCCCCATCGCGCCGATGAGCGCGAGCTTCCGCGGGCGCGCGCGCCTGCGAAGCGCGATCTCCACCGCGACAAGCCCGCCGAGGGAGTGGCCGACGAGCGCGGCGTCGCCGAGGTCCATCTCGAGGAGGAGCTCCTCCACCGGATCGGCGAAGAAGCGCAGCCCGTCCTCGAACCCCCCGCCCGCGAAGGGGGGCGACGACGCGTGACCGAAGCCCGGCAGATCCAGCGCGATGACGCGGTGGCGCCGCGCGAGCCCGGGGAGCAGCGGGAACCACGTCGTCGCGGCGTTCCCGCGGCCGTGCAGGAGGACCACCGGCGGGCCGCTGCCGCCCTCCAGCGTGCGCAGCGTCGCGCTCAGCGCGGCGCGGCGGTGCACGGCGAACGGCGCCTCGCCCGCGGCGAGCTCCTCGAGGATCGCGCGCTCGGCCGGGCCCAGGCGGGAGACGACGGCGTGCACGTTCGTCACAGGGGCCCTCCGTAGCGCGATCGACGCGCCGCGGGAATGCCGCAGCAGCCCGCGGGGACACCGCCGCGCGGCGCCCCCGCCGTCAGTCTCGGCCGTGCCCGGGCCCGAGGATGAGCTGCATCTTGGCCATGGGCTCGAACCCCTCGACGTGCGGCGGGTGGTGGCACTGCGTGACGCAGCTCTCGGGCGGCGGCGAGAGCACGATGAGCCCCTTCTTCTCGGGATCCTTCGCGTGCAGCGAGCCCGGGCCGTGGCACTCCTCGCACTGCACGTTCTGCAGGGCGGCGTTGTGCGTCACCGTGGAGCCGCCCGGCTTGCCATAGCCGGTCACGTGACAGCTCACGCAGTCGAGGTTGAACTCCTTGAAGTCCTGCTGCAGCGTCGCGTACGCCCGCGCGTGCGCGGTGCCGTCGAAGACCTTGCGCTCCTCGTCGTGGCAGTTCGTGCAGGCGTCGATGCCGATGTAGCTGGCCACGCCCTTCGGCGCAGGCTCGGGGACGCGATCCGCGAAGGCCTCCTTGTTGTGGGCGTTGACCCGCTTGTAATAGGCGAGGAGCTGCCCGGCGACGTCCTTGTCGGCGCCGAGCTTCTCGCGCACCTCCACGAGGTTGTAGCGGAAGAAGCTGCCGGTCACCTTCGTCTCCGCCGCCTCGAGCTTCGCCTTCTCGGCCCGGAGCTTCTCCAGATCGGCCTTCCGGTCGGCGACGTCCTTCGCCGAGACGCGCTTGTCGCCCTCCCAGCCGTTGAGGCGGATCTCGAGCTCCCGGATCCGCGTCGACAGGCTCATGAGCTCCTCGGCCTTCGCGACGCCGCCCGCGTCGGCGAACACGAGCGGTCCGTCGCCGCCGCCGCGGACGAAGAGATCCACGACCGCCACGGACTGCAGGTGGTTCGGCGTCTCCACGACCAGCGTCGACCCGATCATCACCGGCGGCTTCTGGCCGTCGTTGCCGTCGCCGCGCTCGCTGGGCTTGCCCAGCACGAGCACGTGCAGCTCCGGCACGCTGTCCGCGAGCCGCAGCGCCTCGCCCCTCGGCAAGGCCGCGAGCCCGACGAACACCCGCGCGCCCTGCTTCTTCGCCTCCTCGATGCCCGCCTTCATCGCCTCGATCGCCGGGCCGGCCTGGAGGCCCGCGGGGTAGGCGCCGGCGCGGCCCTTCGGGTCGCTCACGCCGACGAGGCCCACCTTCACGCCGGCGACGTCGCGCACGGCGACGCCCTCGACGCCCTTCGCGCCCCCGAGGTTCTTGCCGAGCACCGCCGCCCCGGCCTGCTCCTGGTACTTCGCGAGCGAGTCCGCGCCGAGCGCCCAGTCGTTCTCGCCGGGCGCCCACGCGGCCAGCCCGATCTCCTTCGCCGCCAGCGCCATCGCCTCGGCCTTCCAGGCGTCCTGCGACGAGCGCTCCGGCTTCACCTCGGGGTCGGTGAAGAGCAGCGGCCCCGCGCCGACAACGAGCCGGTTCGGCGCCTCGTCGCGCTGGCTCTCGATGAGGGCGGCGAGGTGATCGATGCCCCCGAGCTGGTCCTTCGTGCACCCGCACGGCTCCAGCGCGCCGGCGACGGTGCTGAGCACGTAGAGCCGCACCGTCGGCGTGGTCGCGGCCGGCTCCGTGTCCGCGTCCGCGCTCACCGCGCCCGTCGACGGGACCTTGCACCCCTGGCAGGCCGCGACGCCCGCCGCCGCGGCGACCGCGAGAAAAGGAATCAAGAGCGCGTATCCCCGACGCACCCCGCCAAGAAGCGAGCGCTTCATGCCCGCGCTATAGCACACGCGCCCGGGTGAACCGCCGGGGGCCGCGCCGAAGGGCCAGGAGCTCGGTCAGAAGCTCGACGGAGCGAAGGGCAGGACCGTCTTCAGGTCGGCGTCGTTGAACCGGAGCTGCAGCCCGATGAAGTAATCCCGGCGATCGGTGTTCAGGATGTCGTCCATGCCGCCGAGCAGCCACAGCTTGCGGATGAACTCGTACGCGAGCGCGACGCGCCAGCGCGGCGAGAGCTCCTCACCGAAGCCGAAGAGGTCCTGCCGGAGCTCGAACCTGTCGTCGAGCAGGTGAAGATCGAGCCCGAGGCCGCCCGTCGACTCCTTGATGCCGAAGCGGCCCGTGAACGGGCCCATCCGCTTCGCGAACTGGAACGAGAAGCGGAAGGCGTTCGTCGTGATCGTGCGGACTTCCCGGTAGTGCGCCGGGTCGTTCGGGTTGGTCGTGTCGACGTCGATCTGCTGGAAGTCCGTCTTGCCGCGCGGGTCGTTCACCAGCTCGACGACGTAGTACTTGTCCTCCGTCGGCTGGAGCCTGAGCTCGACGTAGCTCTTGATGGTGTTCGCGAGGAAGTTGTAGTCGGTCCGCAGCCCGACGACGGTCTGAAACCGGCTGATCCCCCCGACGAGCTCGCCGACGTCCTCGACGACCGTCTCGACCTCGTTGATCAGCGTCTCGTCCTTGGTGATGCGGCCGAGCGTCCCCTCCCCGCGGTCGATGCGCGCGGCGACGCTGTCGACGTGCTTCAGCGCCGACTCGAGGCTCTCGGTCGCGCGGCCCACGCGCTCCGCGGCGCTGCGCAGCTCCCCGGGCTGCCCGTCCCGGCCGGGCACCTCGGCCGCGGCGGTCATCATGCGGATGTCGCGGCTCACCTGCTCGACGTTGCGCAGGATCTCCCGCAGGCGCGGGCCCGACTCGCCCGTGATCTGGTTGATGTTGTTGATCGTCTGCGTGACGCCCGCGCGGTTCTCGCGCACGGTCGCGTTCATCTGCTCGGTGACGTCCGCGAGGTTGTCGAGGATCTGCGCGAGCCGCTCCTGGCCGCTCTCGGAGCCGACGGTGTTCTTCAGGGTCTCGGTGACGGTCTTGACGTCCTTCAGGATCTCGGCGACCTGGCCCTGCATCGACTGGATCGTCGGCTCGTCGATGTAATATTGAATCCTCCCCTCGTCGGGGATGCGCGGCTTGCCCTCGGTGCCGGGCGCGAGCACGACGAACGACTCGCCGATGAGGCTCGTGGCGCGCTTGCCGATGGCCGCGTCCTCGTAGAGCGGGACGTCGGGGCTCATCTTGATGTCGATGCGCGCCTGGCCGTTGTAGAGCGAGATCTTGTCGACGACGCCGACCTGGATGCCCGAGATCATCACCCGCGACTGCGGGGAGACGCCGATCGCGTCCGGCAGCGTCGCCCAGACCCGGTAGCCGCTCCCGCCGCCCACGTCGCGCGAGACGAAGCGGTAGCCGCCGTAGGCCGCGCCTGCGAGCACGATCGTCATGACGCCGACCTTCGCGGCCTTGGAGACCTCAGCCATCCTGCGCGACGGCCACGGTAGCACGAGCCGACCGCGGGACCGCGCGGCTTTCTCGTCGGCGCGGAGAGGATGCGGGGAGGCGCACACCGCGCCACCGGGAGCGGGCCGATGACGGGCGCCGGCCCGGGAAACCTGCTAGCCGAGGCGCATGCGGGCGTGGTGGGCCACTCTGGTGTTGGGCGCGGCGCTCACCTTCGCCGGGGCCGCGGCAGCGGAGCCGCCGGCGCTCACGTGGGCGGCGACGACGCGCTCGCCGCAGCCGGGCGCGGCGGGCGCGCCGGACATCGCCGCGCTCGCCGCGCGCTGCGGGAGCGCGGACGCGGCGCTCGCCGCCGTCGCGCGGCGCAACGTCGAGCGGCAGCTCCAGGGCGGGGACTTCATGCCTCCCGACGAGCTCGCCTTCACCCTGCGCGCCGCCGGCGAGCCGCACGCGTGGCCCAGGGGCTGGTCGATCTCTGGCCGGGGGCTCGAGCCGGCGGAGCTCGGGACGCGGCTCGACGGGTGGCTGTCGGGATGGATCACCCTCGGGGTGAGGCGATGTGGGGTGGCTCAGGCGAAGAAGCCGGACGGGACGGTGATCGTGGCCGCGGTCGGGGTGGACGCGCTCGCGGACCTGTCGCCGCTGCCGACCACGGCGCGGGTGGGGCAGTGGGTGACGCTCGAGGGGACGATGCGGGTCCCCGCGACCGCGGTGAAGGTGGTGCTGCTGGGGCCGCGGGGCGCGCCGAGGACGGTGCTGAGCTCGCTGTCGGGCGCGCGGCTCCGCTCGAGCTTCGCGGTCGACCAGCCCGGGAGCTGGCTCGTGCAGGTGCTGGCCACGGTATCGACCGGGCCGCGGCCCGTGCTGGAGGCGATGATCTTCGCCGGGAGCGCGCCGCCGGGCCGGTACGTCCGCGCGACGGCGCCCGGCGAGGAGGCCGCCAAGGGGGCGAAGGACGACGAGGACGCGCTGCTGCGGATGATGAACGCGGCGCGGGCCTCGGAGGGCCTGCCGGCGCTCGCGCGCGACCCGGCGCTCGCCGCGCTGGCGCGGGCGCACTCGGAGGCGATGATCAAGGCGAAGATGGTGGGCCACGACGTGGGCTCGGGCGACCCGGCGGTGCGCCTCAAGGCGGCCGGGTACGAGGCGACGATCGCGGGAGAGAACGTGGCCAGCTCGAGCACGACCGAGGGCGCGCACCGCGCGATCTGGGCGAGCCCGTCGCACCGGGGCAACCTGCTCGACCGGCGCTACGGGAGGACCGGCGTCGCGGTGGTGCGCGACGCGAGCGGGCGGGTCTGGGTGACGCAGCTCCTCGCGGGGTGACCGCGGACGTCTGGCGTCAGGCGCTGCCGATACTCTCGCCGGAGCGCCAGAGCCGATCGAGCTCCGCCATCGCCCGCTGTTCACCACCGCACGGACTTCTGCGGCTCATCCGGGCGGCCGCCGTTCCGCGCGTGTATCCTTGAACGCGATGGCTGCACGCCCGCTCTACGTCGGCATCGACCTCGGCACCACGAACTCGACCGCGGCCGCCTTTGACGGCGAGAAGGTCACCCTCGTCAGGAACTCCCAGGGCGCGACGCTCACCCCGAGCGTGGTGCGGATCGACGCGCGCGGGACGATCACGGTCGGCGCGCGCGCCCGGAGGTTCCTCGAGAGCGATCCGCAGAACACCCGCGCGGAGTTCAAGCGGCTCATGGGCACCGCCCAGCCGATCGAGTTCGCGGCGGCGAAGGTGACGAAGAAGCCCGAGGAGCTCGCCGCCGAGGTGCTCCGCTCGCTGCGCGCCGACGTCGCCGAGCACCTCGGCGCCCTGCCGGCCGCGGCGGTGATCTCCGTGCCCGCGCTCTTCGAGCTGCCCCAGAGCGCCGCGACCTCGGAGGCGGCGCGGCTCGCGGGGTTCGAGCGCGTCGAGCTGATCCAGGAGCCGGTGGCCTCGGCGCTCGCGGCCGGCTGGACGGCCGAGGAGTCCACGGGGAGCTGGCTCGTCTACGACCTCGGCGGCGGGACCTTCGACGTGTCGCTGCTCGAGACGCGCGACGGGCTGCTCCGCGTCGTCGGGCACGACGGCGACAACTTCCTCGGCGGGCGCGACTTCGACTGGGCCATCGTCGACTGGGCGCTCGCCGAGATCGCGCGCGCCCAGGGCGTCACCGTGAGCCGCGCCGACCCGCGCCACGCCGCCGCGCTCCGCAAGCTCAAGCTCGCCGTCGAGGAGGTCAAGATCGAGCTCACCCGCGCCGACGAGGCGGCGCTCGCGATCCCCGGGGCGTTCGAGGTGGACGGCGCGCCCGTCGACGTCGACCTGGTCCTGCAGCGGTCGACGCTCGAGGCGCTCTGCGCGCCGATCATCGACCGCTCGATCGAGGTCTGCAGGCGGCTGCTCGCGGCGCACGGCCTCGACGCGTCGCAGCTCGCGCGTGTCGTGCTGGTGGGCGGACCGACGGTGATGCCGGCGCTCCGGGCGCGCGTGAGGGACGCGCTCGGCGCGCCCTTCGGCGAGGGGCTCGACCCGATGACCCTCGTCGCGCAGGGGGCCGCGATCTACGCGGCCACGGCGGGCCTGGACGCGCGGGCCTCCTCCTCGGGCGCGCGGGGCAAGGAAGAGGGCCGCCGGCTCTGGCTCCAGTACCCGGCCATGTCGTCCGACCTGACGCCCCACGTGGTGGGCCGCGTCGTGGAGGGGCCGGGGCCCGCGCCCGAGCGGATCCGGCTCGCGCGGGAGGGCGACGGCTGGACGAGCGCCGAGGCCCCGCTCGACGCCGAGGGCGCGTTCGTGGTCACCGTCGACCTGCTCCCGCGCCGGCCGAACGTCTTCCGCGTCGAGGCGCTCGCGGCCGGCGGCGCGCGGGTGCCGGTGCACCCGCAGGCGATCACCATCGTCCAGGGGCTCACCATCAGCGATCCGCCGCTGTCGCGCACGATCGGCGTCGCGCTCGCGGACAACACCGTGCGGGTCTACTTCGAGCGCGGCGCGCCGCTGCCGGCCCGGCGGACGTTCGTGCACCACAGCGTGGAGAGCGTCCCGAAGGGCTCCAGCGCGTGCGTGCTGAAGATCCCGATCGTGCAGGGCGAGCTCGACGTCGCCCACCTCTGCCGCGTGGTCGGGGCGCTGGAGATCGACGGCAGCGGGCTCACCGCGACCCTGCCCGCGGGCTCGGCGATCGAGCTCACGCTCGAGCTCGACCGCGGCGGGCACCTCTCGGCCCGCGCGCTGATCCCGTCGCAGGGGCTCGTGTTCGAGCGCGTCGCGCACCTGCTCGTCCCCGAGGCGGCGCCCGAGGTGCTCGACGCCTCGCTCGCCGCCATGCGCGAGCGGCTCGCCTCGGTGCGCGAGGGCGCCCTGCGCAGGAACGAGCCGCACGCGCTCGGCAAGGTCACCTACGTCGAGTGCGCGCTCGTCGAGGTCGAGCGCGACGTGGCCGCCGCGCGCGGCGGCGACGCCGACGCCGGGCAGAAGGCGCGGCGCGCGCTGCTCGAGCTCGACGTCCTGCTCGAGCAGGCCGAGGCCGACAAGCGCTGGCCGGAGCTCGAGGCCGAGGCCCAGGCCGCCGTCGCGAACGCGTCGGTGTGGATCTCGCAGCTCGGGTCGGGCACCGAGAAGGCGCTCCTCGAGGAGGCCGCGCAGGGGGTGGCGCGGGCGCGCGCCGAGAAGAACCAGGTCGAGCTGCAGCGGCAGCTCCGCCTCGTCCGCAACCTGAGCAGCGCGGCGTTCCAGCGGCACCCGAAGGCGTGGGTGTGGATGTTCGAGGACGCCGCCTCCGAGGCGCACCAGGCGTCGGATCTGGTCCGCGCGCAGAAGCTCGTGCGCGACGGGCGCGGCGCGGCGGAGCGCGGCGACGCGACGGCGCTCCGGGCGATCACCGAGGAGATCTGGCGGCTCTTGCCCGTCGACGCGCAGAAGCGCAGGCTCGGCCACGAGTCGGGGGTGCGGTGATGGACGACGCGCTCGGCCGCATCCGCGACAACCCGTTCTACGTGCTCGGCCTGCGCCCGAGCGCGAGCCGCGCGGAGGTCGAGCGCGAGGGGCAGAAGCTGCTCGGGATGCTCGAGCTCAAGCTCGCGAGCGCCGCGACCTACGCGACGCCGGTCGGCCCCGGCGCCCGCACGGCCGACAAGGTGCGCCAGGCCATGGCGGCCCTGCGGGACCCGGAGCGGCGCCTCGCGCACGAGGTGTGGGCGCGGCTCGACCCGCGGCCGCCGCCGAAGGACGACCTCGACGACGACCTCGGCGACCTGCCGCCGCCGGAGCCGCCCGGAGAGGATCCGCGCGCGCCGTGGCCCGAGGCGCTGGCCGCGCTCGGCTGGAGGTCGCCGTGAGCTGGGGCGCCGCCCTGTGCATCGCGGTCGCGCTGCGGGCGATCGGCGTGGCGGTGGCACGGAAGGCCTCGCCCGAGGCGCCGTGGCGCGAGCTCGTGCTCGGCTCGGGCGGCTGGCGCACCCCGGTGACCATCGTCTTCGTGCCGGTCGCGTTCGCCCTCGCCGTCGGCCTGGCCGTGGGTCAGCTCTGGTGCGCGCTGCCGCTCGTGCCGCTCGTGCTCCTCATCGCGCCCTGGTTCGTCGCGCGCCGCGTGCTCGTTCCGCTCGGGCTGCCGCGCGCCGCGTACTTCGTCGCGTGGCTGTCGGACTGGACATGGCGCGCCGACCGACGCGGCGGCGCGGCGCTCGCGGCCGCGTGGGCGCTCTGCCGCGCGCGGAAGCCAGACGCCGCCGTGGAGGCCTGGGTCAGCGAGCGGATCGAGCGCGGCGGCGAGCGCGCGGGGGCGGGGCCCGCGCCGTCCTCGGCGAGCGCCGTTCCGCTCCGCGGCGCGGGGATCGCCGCCGGCGCGATGCTCGCAGCGCACCGCGGGGACGTGGAGGGCGCGCGGGCGCTCTTCGACAGCGTCGCCGGCATGGACGAGCGCGCCTGCCCTGGCGAGGCCCGCCGCGTCGCCGCGGGCTGGCTCGCCGCCGAGGCGGCCTCCCGCGGCGACTGGGCGGCCGTGATCGCGCACGCGAGCGTCGGGGGCGACCGGGCGCTGTCGCTGCTCGGCGCCGTCGCCGCGCGGCTGGTCGGCGAGGCGCCCGCGCCGGGGGCGCTCGGGCTCTGGCTCCGCTGGCTCGTCGCGCCACGCCGCCGCGCCACGCTCCCGCTCTTGCGCCGCGCCCTGGCCGCGGGCGCCGGCGCGCCGCGCCCGGCGCCGGACGCGCCCGAGCCCTGCGCCGCGAAGGTCGCCGAGGGCGACCTGTGGAGCCGGGCGGTGCTGCTCCACGCGACGCTGCTGCTCCGGCCGCGCGGCGAGGTCTCCGGCGACGACCTCCGGCGGCTGGGCGGCGCGTGGGACGCGGCGCTCGAGGACGAGCGCGCCCAGGCCGAGCTCCGCGAGCGGGCGCTGTCGCTCGGCGCCTCGGGGGCGCACGCGGCGCTCGGCCCGGTCGCGCGCGCGGTCGAGGAGGACCTCGCGGCGGCGCTGCGCGCGGCGCGCGTGCCGCTCGCGGAGTGGGACGACCTCGGCGCGACCATCGGCCGCACGCACCGGCGGCTCCGGGACGAGCTCCTGTCCGAGGTGGAGCTCGCGTGCGACGCCCTGCGCCGCCGCGTCGACGAGAAGCGCGAGCTCCCGGCGCTCTCGGAGTGGCGCGAGTGGACGGCGCTCCGCGCGCAGTACGAGGCCGCGGCCGAGCTCGTGGGCACGGAGTTCCGCCGCCTCGTGTTCCCCAAGTTCCACGCCGACGTGTGCCACGCCGCCGTCTGGCTGTTCAACACCCGCAAGGAGCGGGCGATCGCGAACGCGATGTTCCGATGGCTCCTCGCCGAGGCGGAGGCGCTGGACGACGCGCGCCTCGCGGGGCTCCAGCGCGGCAACGTCGCGTGCGGGGTGTGACGCCGAGCGCCGCGCGCGCTCGATGACGGCGCGGGCGGATCCCCGCGGCGCGCCCGAGGAGCCAGCATGATCGAGCTCGACAAGGTCACGAAGCGCTACGCCGATACGGTCGCGGTCGACGAGGTCTCGCTGCGCGTCGAGGAGGGGGAGCTCCTCGTCCTGCTCGGCGGCTCGGGCTCGGGCAAGACGACCACGCTGAAGATGGTGAACCGCCTCATCGAGCCCACGTCGGGCGCGATCCGGATCGGCGGGCAGGACGTCACCCACGAGCCGCCGCACGCCCTGCGCCGGCGCATCGGCTACGTCTTCCAGCGGCTCGGGCTGTTCCCGCACCTCACCGTGGCGGAGAACATCGGCGTCACGCCGTCGCTGCTCGGCTGGGACGCGGCGCGCATCCGGGCGCGCGTCGACGCGCTCCTCGAGCTCTGCGAGCTCGACCCGGCGGCCGTGCGCGATCGCCGCCCCGCGGAGCTCTCGGGCGGGCAGCAGCAGCGGGTCGGCGTCGCGCGCGCGCTCGCCGCCGAGCCCCGGGTGATGCTCCTCGACGAGCCGTTCGGCGCGCTCGATCCGCTGACGCGCGACCGGCTCCAGCAGTCGTTCCTCGCGATCCGGCGCCGGCTCGGGCTGACCGCGATCTTCGTGACCCACGACATGGTCGAGGCCCTGCTGCTCGGGGATCGCATCGCGGTGATGCAGGGCGGCCGGCTCGCGCAGGTCGGGACGCCGCGGGAGCTCATGACAGCGCCCGCGGACGAGTACGTCTCGCAGCTCCTCGGGACGCCGAAGCGGCAGGCGGGGCTCATCGACGCGCTGCTCCCCGAGGGGGAGCGCGCCGCGTGAACGAGCAGCTCGCCCTCCTCCCCGGGCGCCTCCTCGCGCACCTCGAGCTCACGCTCGTCGCGCTCCTCGTCGGCGCGGGCGTCAGCGTGCCGCTCGGCGTGCTGGTCTCCCGCGCGCGCCGGCTCGAGCAGCCGGTGCTCGCGGTCGCGAGCGTCATCCAGACCGTCCCCAGCCTGGCGCTGCTCGCGTTCATGGTGCCCGCGCTCGCCGCGATCGGCGCCGCGAGCATCGGCTACCTGCCGGCGCTCATCGGGCTCGTGCTCTACAGCGTGCTCCCGGTCCTCCGGAACACCGTTGTGGGCCTCTCCAGCGTTGATCCGGCCCTGATCGAGGCGGCCGACGGCGTCGGCATGACGCCGGGCCAGCGGCTCCGGCGCGTGGAGCTGCCGCTCGCCATGCCCGTGATCGTCGCCGGCATCAGGACGGCCACGGTGTGGACGGTGGGCACCGCGACGCTCTCGACGCCCATCGGCGCGGAGAGCCTCGGCAACTACATCTTCACCGGGCTGCAGACGCGCAACACCGCGGCGGTGCTCGTCGGGTGCGCGGCGGCGGCGGCGCTGGCTCTGTTCCTGGACGGCACCGTGAGGGCGCTGGAGGTCGGGCTCCGCCGGCGGCGCCGGGGCCTCGTCGCGGCGGCGGCCTTCGCGCTCGCCTTGCTCTACGCGATCACGGCGGTGAGCTTCGCGCGGGGCGCGCTCGGGGGCGGCGCGCGGAAGATCGCCGTTGGGTCCAAGACCTTCACCGAGCAGTACATCCTGAGCCGCGTCCTCGCGGGGAAGATCCAGCGCGACACCGGGCTGCCCACCGAGACGGTGGAGTCGCTGGGGTCCACGGTGGCGTTCGACGCGCTGCGGACGGGCCAGATCGACGCGTACGTCGACTACTCGGGGACGCTCTGGGCGACGGTCATGAAGCGGAGCGACCTGCCGGCGGATCCGGGCGAGGTGCTCCGCGGGGTGAAGCGGTACCTGCTCGAGGAGCACGGGATCGTGGTCGCCGCCGCGCTGGGCTTCGAGAACACCTACGCGCTCGCGCTGCGGCGCGAGGTCGCCGAGCGGATCGGCGCGCGGACCATCAGCGATCTCGTGCCCGCGGCGCGCTCCATGACGATCGGCGGGGACTACGAGTTCTTCCAGCGCGCCGAGTGGAAGACGGTCGAGCAGCGGTACGGGATCGCGTTCGCGAGGCAGCGCAGCATGGATCCCTCGCTCATGTACGAGGCCGTCCGGGCGGGCGAGGTGGACGTCATCAGCGCGTTCTCGACGGACGGGCGGATCGTGTCGTTCGACCTCCGCGTGCTCGAGGACGACCGGCGGGCGATACCGCCCTACGACGCCGTCGTCCTCGCGAGCGCGCGGCTCGCGCGGGAGCACCCGGAGGTCGTCGAGGCGCTGCGGGGGCTCGAGGGCAAGATCGACGCGGCGAGGATGCGGGAGCTCAACGTCGCCGTCGACGAGCGCGGGGAGTCCCCCGCGGAGGCGGCGGAGGCGCTGCTGCGGGAGCTCTGAGGGGGCGGGGCGAGCGCCGGCCGGCCGCGCGCGCCCCCCGCCCCGCTACGGGTCGCGACGGCTGCTCGCGGGCTCGCCGTCGCCCGGCGACCGGGCGCCGGGGCGCCTGAGCGTCACCAGGCGTTCTTCCTGGAGGGGCTCGGGCTGGATCGTGCAGTGGGTCAGCGCGTGCTGCTCGCGCAGCCGCCGCGCCACGGCCGCGGCCACGTCCGTGCCGTGGTGCCCCCTGGCGAGCACCACGTGCACCGTGAGCACGTTGAAGCCGTCGGAGATCGACCAGACGTGCAGATCGTGGAAATCGACCACGCCGGGCACGCTCCGGATCGTGTCCTCCACGTCGGCGAGGTCGATCTCGATGGGGCTCCCCTCCATCAGCACGCGCGACGTGTCGCGCACGAGCCGCCAGCCGCCCCAGAGCACGAGCGCGCCGATGACCGCGCTGATCATCGAGTCGGCCCGCGTCCAGCCGAACGCGAGGATGAGCACGCCCGCGAGGATCGCCCCGATCGATCCGAGCGCGTCCGACAGCACGTGGGCCAGCGCGGCCCGCGTGTTGATGTTGTGCCCGTGCTCGCCGCTCGAGAGCAGCAGCGCCGAGGCCACGTTCACGATCAGCCCCACGGCCGCGGTGATCGTCAGCGCCTCGGCGTGCACCTCCTGCGGCTCGCGCCACCGGCGGGCCGCCTCGATGAAGATCCAGATCGCCGTCAGCGCCAGCGCGATGCCGTTGGCGAACGCCGCGAGCACCTCGGCGCGGCGAAAGCCGTACGTCCGCGCGCGCGTCCGCGCCTGCGCCGCGATGCGCTGCGCGATGATCGCGAGCCCGAGCGCCGCGGCGTCCGCGAGCATGTGGCCCGCGTCGGCGAGGAGGGCGAGGCTCTTCGACCACCACCCGACCGCCGCCTCGATGAGCAGGAACGACGTCGTGAGCGCGAAGGCCGCGATCAGCCGGCGGAGCGGCGCGCGCCGGTGGTCATGATCGTGATGCCGCCCGTCGCCGTGGTCGTGGTCGTGACGTCGCGCGCCGCCGTGGCCCTGATGTCCCCCGTCGCCGTGATCACGGTCGTGCCCATGATCGTGGTGGTGCTCGTGCCCCGCGCCGCGCCCGCGAGGGCGCTCGTGAGCGGAGCTGCCGGGATCGTCGGGCACCCCCATCGCGGCGCCGGCGCGGCTCACACCCGCTCGACGATGGTCGCCACGCCCATCCCTCCGCCGATGCACAGCGTGATCAGCGCGGTCGCCTTGCCTTCGCGCTCGAGCTCGTCGAGCGCCGTCCCGATCAGGCACGCCCCGGTCGCGCCGAGCGGGTGGCCGAGCGCGATCGCGCCGCCGTTCACGTTGACGCGGTCGAGATCGATGTCGAGCTTGCGCGCCGTCTGCAGCGGCACCGCCGCGAACGCCTCGTTGATCTCCCAGAGATCGATGTCGCGCGCCTGCATCCCCGCCTTCCTGAGCGCGCGCTCCGACGCGGGCGCCGGGGCCGTCAGCATGATCACCGGCTCCGCCCCGGCCGTCGCGACGGCGCGGATCCTCGCGCGCGGCTTGAGCCCGTGCGCCTTCACGTAGTCGCCCGACGCGAGCAGCACCACGGCCGCCCCGTCCACGATGCCGCTCGAGTTGCCCGCCGTGTGGACGTGCTGGATCGCCTTCACCTGCGGGTACCGCACGAGCGCGAGCTCGTCGACGGTCTCGCCGCGGGGGCCCATCGGCGTCGCCCCGAGGCCGCCGAACGCCGGCTCCAGCTTCGCGAGGGCCTCCATCGTCGCCCCGGCCCGCGGGTGCTCGTCCCTGTCGAGCAGCGGCTTGCCGTCGCGATCGACGACCGTGAACAGGCTCTTCGCGAACCGCCCCTCGCGCGCGGCCCGCTCGGCCTTGTGCTGGCTCGAGAGCGCGAAGCGGTCGACGTCCTCGCGCGAGAAGCCCTCGATCGTCGCGATGAGGTCCGCCGAGATGCCCTGCGGCACCATCGCGAGCTTCTCGCGGAGCGCGAGGTTGTTCCCGTCGAGGGGCGCGCCGTCCGATCCCATGGGCACGCGCGACATGCTCTCGACGCCGCCGCCGATGGCGAGCTCCTGCTGGCCCGACATCACCCCCATCGCCGCGAAATTGACCGCCTGCGCGCCCGAGCCGCAGAAGCGGTTGACGGTCACGCCGGTCACGTCGTCCGGCCAGCCGGCCGCGAGGATGGACGTGCGCGCGACGCACGCGCCCTGCTCGCCCGCCTGGGTCACGCACCCGACGACCACGTCCTCCACGTCTTCCTTGCGGATCCCGGTCTTCTCGGCGAGCCGGTTGAGCGTCTGCGCGAGGAGCTCCTGGGGGTGCACGCCGGAGAGCGCTCCCTTGCCTGCCTTGCCTCGCCCGCGCGGCGTGCGCACGGCATCCACGATGAAAACGTCTCGCATGACAGGCCTCCGCGCCCCCCGGCGTCCGGCCCGTGCTTAGCACACGACCCGTTCCCGGGGCAGCCTGCTCGCGACAGGTCGCGGTGGACCTGAACCGCGTCGGATCGGCTATGCTCGCCGCCGATGACGGACCGGTCGCAGCGCATGGTTTGGGTCGATCTGGAGATGACCGGCCTCGATGAGAGCTCGTGCGCGATCGTGGAGATCGCCACCATCGTCACGGAGCCCGACCTGACCGTGGTCGCCGAGGGGCCGTGCCTCGTCATCCACCAGCCCGAGGACGTGCTCGCGGGGATGAGCGACTTCGTCCGCGATCTCCACGCCCGATCGGGGCTCCTCGCGCGCATCCGCGCCTCCACGCTCTCGGTCGGCGAGGCGGAGTCCGAGACGCGCGCGTTCCTCGAGGCGCACTGCGACGAGGGGACGGCCGTGCTGTGCGGCAACTCCGTGTGGAAGGACCGCGCCTTCCTGCAGCGCTACATGCCGGGTCTGCTCTCCTTCCTGCACTACCGCATCGTCGACGTCTCGACGCTGAAGGAGCTCGTGCGCCGCTGGTACCCGACGCGCTCGGCGCCGAAGAAGCGCGAGATCCACCGCGCGCTCGACGACATCCGCGAGTCGATCGAGGAGCTCAGGTGGTACCGCGCCAACGTGTTCCAGCCGCTGCCGGGCAACGAGCCCCGCTGAGCGGCGAACGCTGCGCGCCGGCCTCGCCTCTGCAGGCCCCTGCTCGCTCGCCCCCCCGCCGCCGAGCCGCGCGCCCAAGGCGCAATGCCCGCTCCCATCGACGGGTGAGGCGGCGCCGCGGGTCGTCAGAGAAAATTATCGCCGACGTGAGAAAACACGATCGATCGACGGAATGCTTTTGGTAGGCTGGCCATGCGTCCAGGCCTCCGGCACGAGGCCTGTGATGCAGACGCCCCGGCGGCCCCAATCCGCCGGGGTGTCGTTTGCCATCTCACATCGGGCAGCCTGCGGGGCGTCAGAAGAGCTGGTCGCCGTACCACCGCTCCCGAGGGCGCCCACCGGCGTCCACAGCGGGGTTCGTGGCCATGGAGGCCGGCGCAGGGCGGCGCGTGGCCCGGGACCTCAGCACGGGCCTGTCCACGGCGGGTCGCACCGCCTCGGGGACGCCGGGGTCACATTGCACCGGCGGGATCAGTCCCGAAGTGTGTTCCACGTTACTTTCGTACGATGAAGGCTGAGCCGGGGCCGGGGGCGGCGCCCCGCGCTGGACGATGTAGGAGCTCAGGGGCACGGCGACCGCGGCGCTCGTCAGCGCGACGATCAGCAGCCCCCCGCCGACCCGCAGCGCGCCGCGACGCCAGCGCGGGGCGACGATCGGGACCACGGGGTGCCGCATGGCCTCGGGAGGGAGGGTCCCGGTGGGCAGGGTGTTGCGCGACGCCGGGGCGGGCGCGCTCCGCTCGGTGTCCGGCGGCGCCTCGTGCGGCAGCGGGGCGCCCGCCGCGAGGGGCGCCGGGTCGGCGAGGAGCAGCGGCCGCACGGCGGTCATGAGCTCCTGGACCGTCTGGAAGCGCGCGTCGGGATCCTTCGCGAGCGCCCGCGCGAGCGCCTCGTTGACCTGGGGCGGCGCGCCCTCGATCGGCGGGGGCACCTCGTCCAGCGCGCACACGTCGAGATCGTCGCGCCCCTCGAACGGCCGCCGACCCGCGAGGACGCAATACAGCAGCATCCCGAGCCCGTAGATGTCCGTTCGCGGATCGATCGCGCGCGCGTCGAAGAGCTCGGGCGCCCGGTAGCGCGCGGCGTCCGCCATCGCGTCCGCCGGCGCCCCGAACAGCCGGTGCAGCCCGAACCCCCTGACGAGGGCGGCCCCCTGGCCGGAGATCACCACCGTGTGCGGGCCGAGGTCCCCGTGCGAGAGGCCCAGCGCGTGCGCCGCGCCGAGCGTCCGCGCGACGTCGACGACGAGCTCGTACGCGACAGAGCGCAGCCGGGGCAGCAGATCTTCCACCGAGGGATCATCGCTCGGCCGGGCGGCGAGCCAGCCCGCATTGCCCTCCATGCCGCCCCGGAGCACAGGCACGATGCCGTGCAACGACGCAGACGCCGAGAGGAGCCGCTCGATCTCACCGCGGAACGCAGCGGCGTCGAGGGCCAGGTCCTCCTGGACATACAGCGTCACCTCGCGACCGTCGGCGTCGAGCGCGCGATAGGCCTCGGCCGGAGCGGGGGAGTCGAGGCTGGCGACGATGGTGTAGCCAGCGAACTCCTGGCCCAGGATCACCATGAGCCCCCCGTCGCGACCTCCCCGCCGGACACAGCAGCTTCCGCTTCTGTAGGGGGGAAGAACCAGGAGCGATGCGCGGACGCGCGCCGCGATGTTGGATCAGACCAGAAGATTCTGCTCACTGCGTCGGACCTCCGGCACGAGGTTCGAGTGTCCATGACACCCCCGGACACGGCTCGGGGAACATCGGTTGAGCGCGAGCGTAACAGACGTCTCAGGCTCGCGGAAGCCGTCGTCAGGGCGGACCGGGATCACGGAGCGCGCGAGACGGCGCGCTCACTTTCCGGAACGACGGCTCGAGGGCGGGGTAACACGCCCTGAGACGGCGCGCTCCGGCGGGCGCGATTTCGGCTGAGCCGCCGAGCGAGAGCGCTCGGGATCCTCGCTGGCCAGGGCGAGCATTGCTTGCTTCCTCGGCGAATCGTCAGACTCCATGAGCAGAAAGAGGATCGCGTTCTGGAGCGTCTCCTGGGCCTTGTCGAACAGCTCTGCCACGACCGACGCGACCGGGCTGCGGCCGTCGCCGGGGAGCAGGAGGCGCGGATCGCACTGGAGCCCCTGGGCGATCAGGCCGAGCGCGCCGAGGCCGAGATCCCGCTCGCCGCGCTCGACCTGCCGCAGGTACGTGGCCGAGAGCTGCGCCCTCTCGGCGAACTCCTGCATGCTGAGCCCGCGAAGCTTCCGGAGGATGTGGATCGCCTGGCCGACCTCCTTGGGGAGCGTGTCGCGCATGCGCCGAGCCTAGCAGGCAGGGCCCGCTCGAGCTCTACAGGTATCCTTCGGCCTGGAGCGCGAACATGCGGGCGTAGCGCTGGCCGCGGGCCACGAGCTCGTCGTGGGTGCCCTCCTCGACGATCCGTCCACCGTCGAGCACGAGGATGCGATCGGCCATGCGCACGGTGGGGAATCGGTGCGAGATGACGATCGTCGTCCGGCCCCTGGAGAGCGACCGGAACCGCTGGAAGACCGCGTGCTCGGCCTCGGCGTCGAGCGCCGCGGTCGGCTCGTCGAGCACGAGGATGTCGGCCTGCTCGCGCATGAAGGCGCGCGCGAGCGCGATCTTCTGCCACTGCCCGCCGCTCAGCTCGACGCCGTCCTTGAACCAGCGCCCGAGCTGCGCGTCGAGGCCCCCCGGCACCGCGGCCACGACCTCTTCCGCGCCTCCCTCGGAGACCGCGCGCGCGACGCGCGGCTCGTCCGCGAGGTGATCGAGGCTGCCGAGACCCACGTTCTCGCGCAGCGTGAGCTGGTATTGGTTGAAATCCTGAAACACGACACCGATCCTCCGGCGCAGCGCGTCGAGATCCCAGGCGCGGAGATCCTTGCCGTCGAGCAGGATGCGCCCCTCGGTGGGCTCGTAGAGCCGCGTGAGCAGCTTGATGAAGGTGGTCTTGCCCGCGCCGTTGTGCCCGACCAGCGCCAGGCTCTGCCCGCTCGGGATATGGAGATCGATCCCCCGGAGCGCCCAGCGCGACTGACCAGGATACCGGTAGCCGACGCCCTCGAACCGCACGCCCCGCTCGCCCGTGCCGCCGTCCGGGAGCGCCGGCGCGCCGCTCGCGGGCGCAGGCGCGCCGTTCGTGGGCGCGGGCGCGCCGCCCGGGAGCGCGGGAGACGCGCTGGTGGGGATGCTCAGGTACTGGAACAGATTCGACATGTAGAGGTTGTGCTCGTACATGCCGCCGACGCCGGCGAGGACGGCCTGGAACGCCTGCTGGCCTTGCCGGAAGGCGGCGACATAAAGCACCATCTCGCCGAGCGAGAGGCGCCCGGCGGCGGCGCCGAGCGCCATCGCGCCATAACAGCCGTAGAACGCGGCCGTCCCGAGGAGCGACAGGCCGTAAGCCCACCCGGCGCGGCGGACCGCGAGGGCGCTGTCCTCCCGGTAAAACGACGTCGCCAGCGCCTTGTACCGCCCGAGGAACATCGGGCCGAGCCCGAAGAGCTTCACCTCCTTGGCGTGGCCGTCGTTGGCGAGCACGTACTCGAGGTAATTGAGGCGGCGGGCCTCGGGAGAGCGCCAGTTGCGGAGGCGGAACGCCGCGCCCGAGAAGCGCGCCTCGGCGACCGTGGCGGGGATGGCCGCGAGCAGGAGCGCGAGCACCGCGAGCGCGCTGAACCCCACGAGCATCGCGGCGTACCCGGCGAGCGTGATGAGGTTCTGCACGAGCGAGAAGCTCTCGGTCACCACCGACGCCGGGCGCGACGACGCCTCGCGGCGCGCGCGGGTGAGCTGATCGTAGAACTCGGAGTCCTCGAAATGAGCCAGATCGAGCGAGAGCGCCTTCTCGAGGATCATCGCGTGGATGTCGATCGAGAGCCGCGCGCCGAGGAGCTGCCGCGTCAGCGCGAGCCCGCGCTGCGCGAGCGCGAGCGCGGCCACGAGGCCGAGCTCGACCGAGACCCACACGAGCGCCGCGCGCTCGTCGCGGGCGACGACCGCGTCCGTGATCGTCTTGCCCACGTAAGCCACCCCGAGCGGCAGCGCCGCCGCCGCCAGCGTGAGCGCGCCGAGCGCGACGCTGGCCGCCCGCGAGGAGCGCCAGACGAGCTTGAGCGTCCGCGGGGTGTAGGCGAAGCTGTCCCGCAGGCGGGAGAGGCCGAGCATGGGGGCGGATTCTAACCACGCCGCAGCCCTCCGCCCGCAGAGTCCCCGGCGAGCGCGGGCGCGGCGGGCGCGGCGGCCCGAAGCCGTCGCGGCGGGCGCGCGGAAGGCCGCGGTGGCGGGCGCGCGCCGGCCGCGGTATCCCGGGGGCTCGGACAAGGAGGCTCTGCATGTCGAGCATGTCGAATGTGACCCTGGGCTACGGCGCGCTGCTCACGGCGCTCGGCGTCGGCGGCTTCGCCGCGACGAGCGCGCCGACGGCGCTCATCCCGGCCGGCTTCGGGGTCGTCGCCGTCGGGCTCGGGCTGGTCGCGAGGCAGGAGAAGTACCGCATGCACGCCATGCACGCGTCGGCGCTGCTCGGCGTCCTCGGCGTCCTCGGCTCGGCCCGCGGCCTGTCGAAGCTGCCGGCGCTGCTCTCCGGCGGCGACGTGGAGCGGCCGGCGGCCGTCATCGCGCAGTCCCTGATGGCCGTCCTCTCCGCGGGCTACGTCGTCGTCTGCGTGCGCTCGTTCGTCGCGGCGCGCCGCGCCGCCCCGAGCCCCTGAGCGCCGCGGGCGCCAGCGCGCGCCCTGCCCCGCGGCGCCGCCAGGGCGCCGTCACAGCACCCCTCTTCGCCATCACCTCCCCGCCACGGCGCCCCGAGCGGCCCAGTCGGCCGCGCGCGCGCGGCGCGCTGCTGTCGAATCCGTAGAGAACGGCCGGCGCTGCGGCGCCTCTCGCGTCGACGAGCTCCCTTCCCTGTCCTCACTCTGCACGTCCGATCTCCGCGCGTCGGATCTCCGGCGCCGCGCTCTCCGCGCGTCCGATCCAGGCATCTCCGGGCGTCGCCTCCCCCCGGGCGGATCTCCTCATGTCGATTATTTGGCAATCTGGGACGACAATCCGGAATGCTACAAATCCGCGCGTAAACGGCCAGATCGGCGCCCTCGACCGCCGTGCATGATGTACTGTCGTCGTCACCAGACCATCAACTACAAAGAAGAGCGAGCACCATGCTTCGACGCGTCATTGCATTGGGGCTGACCGCGCCTCTTTTCCTGTCGTGCGGGGAGAACGGGGCCATCATGATCTGGAGTTGCGACGAGTGCCCCGAGGGCTGGACCTGCACGGAAGACGCCTGTATTCCCCCGCACTGCACCAATGGCGTCATGGATGATCACAAGGGGGAGACCGACACCGATTGCGGTGGTTCTTGCGCGCCTTGCGGCCTCGGCGCCGTGTGCGAGACGGGGCTCGACTGCAAAGAGGGCGTATGTCGCCTGGGGGCCTGCCAGGCGCCGACGTGCGTGGACGGCGTGGCGAACGGCTTCGAGACCGGCGTCGACTGCGGCACCCGCTCGTGCCCGCTCTGCCCCGCCGGCGAGGGGTGCCTCGCCGGGGAGAACTGCGCGTCCGGCGTGTGCAGGGAGCGTGTCTGTCAGGAGCCTTCCTGCGATGACGGGATCCTGAACGGGAGCGAGCTCGACGTGGATTGCGGGGGCGCGTGCCGGACCTGCAAGTGACGCGGCGGGCTCGATGAGGTCAGCGCGACGCGGCCAGCTCAATGCGGATCGACGACGGGCGCGGTCTCCAGGCTCACCGTGCCGCCGGTCGCGATCCAGCGGAACCCGTCGATGAGCGCGGTGGAGTCGAAGCGATCATCCCCGGTGTCGAAGAGGATGAACCGGAGCGTGATCTCCTCGCCGCCGCGCACCGGCGCCCTGGTCTTCAGCCACCGGGTGGCTCCGTCGTGGCGCGGGCTGAACCCCGTCCCCGCGAGCTCGCCAGAGCCGCGCGGGCATCCGTCGCAGACATCGAAGAACGCGATATTGACGCTGACCGGCCTGCCCTCCTCGTCGAACGAGAGGTTGCCGTTGTACGACCCCGGAGGCGCCGGCGTGGCCAGCGCGACGAACTGATCGTTGAAGTCCTCGCAGACCCACTCCGGATATTCGTACGTATAGAACTTGAAGAGGAACTCGTAGCCGGTCGCGTTCCTCGGCGCGCGCAGGACGACCTCGAGCCCGATATCGTCGTTGATGAAATCGGAAGGAGGACAGTCCGGGTTGTCCTGGGGGAACCCGGGCGGCGCGGCGCCAGGGCCGTAGCTCGAGCAGCTCTCGGTCCAGCAGGCGTCCGGGTGGTCCGGCAGCCGGGCGCGCCCGGTCGAGAGCGCGAGCAGGCGCGCGCCGCCCTGCACGTGCACGTTCGGCCCGAACCCGTCGAAGAGCCCGACCGCCCGCGAGCGCGCCGCCGGCGAGCCGTTCCCGCGGACGTACCTGGCCGACAGCACGCCCCACCGCGCGTCCTCGCGGGACGCGACCGCGCAGAGGTCGATCGCCCTCGCCCCGTTCATCGGATCGAAGTCCTCGAGCGCGAGCCCCTCGTCGCAGGGCGGCGCCACGTTGTCGACCGCGCCGTCGCAGTCCTCGTCCGCAGGCGCAGGCACCTGGCCGCTCGCGTCAGGCTCCGTGACCTCGACCTCGATCGCGCCGGGGTTCACATTTCCATCCGCATCGTTGCAGTCGCCGCCGGCGGGCGTGAACCCGTCGCCGTCGCTGTCCGCGTTGGGGTCGGCGACGGGGCCAGCGCCGCCGCCGCCCAGCCCCGGCCCGCCCGGCGCATCGAGCCCGCCGGGGCCTTCCTCGCCGCCGGCCCCCGAGGACACCGTGCCGCGCTCATCGCCCGCGCCGCCCTGCGCGGGCGCGCCCCCCACCGCCGAGCACCCGAGCGCGGCGACGAGCGCCCCCAGCGCCGCGACGCCGGCGCCGGGGAGAGAAAACCGTCGTTTCACCATGTCTGTACTTTGCCACGGCCATCGCAACGAGCGCGCGCGAACCCCGGGAAAGGTGGGCGGCGTCGCGCGCGCCCTGATGGGCTCGCCCGCGCTTCGGGCGGAGGCGACGGGGGCGCGCCCTCTCCGGGGGCGCGGCGGCCCGCGCGCTACATCCGCTCGGGCGCGTCGATCCCGAGCAGGCCGAGGCCCTTCGCCAGCACCTCCGCCGTGAGATCGCACAGCGCCAGGCGGGAGCGGCGCACCTCGTCGCTCTCGGCCCGGAGCACCGGGCAGCGCTCGTAGAAGGTCGTGAACGACCCGGCGAGCTCGAAGAGGTAGCCGCACAGGCGGTGCGGCTCGAGCGTGGCGGCCACGTCCTCGAGCACGGCGCCGAACCGGAGCAGCTCCAGCGCGAGCGCCCGCTCGGCCGGATCGCCGAGCGCGAACCCGGCGCCGCGCGCGGACTCGACGCCGCCCTTGCGGAAGATCGACCGGATGCGCGCGTGCGCGTACATCAGGTAAGGCGCCGTGTTCCCCTCGAAGGCGAGCATCCGGTCCCAGTCGAACACGTAGTCCTTGATCCGGTCGCTCGAGAGATCGGCGTACTTCACCGCGCCCACGCCGACAGCGCGCGCGACCGCGCCGGCCGCCTCGGCGTCGAGCTCCGCGTTCTTCTCGCGCACCACCTTCGTCGCGCGCTCCACGGCCTCGTCGAGCAGGCTCGCGAGCTTCACCGTGTCGCCTGCCCTCGTCTTGAACATCTTCTTGTCGGCGCCGAGCACCGAGCCGAAGGCCACGTGCTCGGCGCGCGCCGGCGGCCTGAGCCAGCCGGCCTCCCGCGCGGTCGTGAAGACCATCGCGAAGTGCTGGCTCTGCGGCGCGCCGACCACGTAGACGATCCGCTGCGCGCCGACGGTCGCGAGGCGGTGGCGGATCGCCGCGAGGTCGGTCGTGGCGTAGCCGTAGCCGCCGTCCTGCTTGCGGATGATGAGCGGCAGCGGCTCGCCGCCCTTGCCGGTGAAGCCGGCCGGGAAGACGCAGAGGGCGCCCTCGCTCTCGCGCGCCAGCCCCTTGTCGGTGAGCTCGGCGATGACGTCGGTCAGCATCGGGTTGTAGAAGCTCTCCCCGGCGAAATCGGCCTCGGTCAGGGTCACGCCGAGCCGGCGGTAGACCGACTCGAAGTAGCGCGTCGACTCGCGCACGAGCTTCCGCCAGAGCGCGAGCGTCGGCTCGTCGCCGCCCTGGAGCCGCACGACCCGCTGGCGAGAGCGCTCGACGAACGCGGGATCGCCGTCGAACTTGGCGCGCGCCTGCCGGTAGAACGCGTCGAGATCGCCGACCGAGAGCTCCTCGGCCGCCTCGGCCTCGCCGAGATCGAGCATGTGCTCGATCAGCATGCCGAACGGGGTGCCCCAGTCGCCGAGGTGGTTCTGGCGGATCACGCGGTGGCCGAGCGCCTCGAGGACGCGCGCGAGGGCGTCGCCGATGATCGTGCTGCGCAGGTGGCCGACGTGCATCTCCTTCGCGGCGTTCGGGCCCGAGTAGTCGACGATGACCGTCTCGGGCTGCGCCGCGGGCGCGACGCCGAGCCGCCCGCCGCCCGCCGTCTCGGCGAGCTCGCCCGTGAGGTAGGCGTCGTCGAGCGTCAGGTTCACGAACCCGGGGCCGGCGATCTCGACCTTGCGGCAGATCCCGCCGACCTCCAGGTGCGCCACGATCGCGGCCGCGACCTCGCGCGGCGGCCTGCCGAGGCGCTTGCCGAGCGCCATGGCGGCGTTCGCCTGGTAGTCGGCGTGGGCGGAGCGGCGCAGGGAAGGATCGGTGGCGGCGTGCTCGGCGCCGAACGCGGCGGTGATCGCCGCCTGGAGTGCGCGGGCGAGGGCGTGGACGGGATCGGCCATGGCGCATCCTTGGCCCGGGCACGCGGCGCATTCAATAGGCAAGCCGGCGCGCCCCGGCCGCCGCGTCGGCGCCGCCTCGGCTCCTCTCCGCCCCCTCACGCTCCTCTCCGTCCCTCTCCGCTCGTCTCCGCCTTTGACAAAAAACGCACCAGGCCGGACAGTTCACGCCTTCCCGTGAGCGCCTCCTCGCCCCCTGCCCCCGGCCCTCCGCCGCCCGCCGCGAGCGACGCGAGCGGCGCGCCGGCCGAGAGCGCGGCGGCCCAGATGGTGGGGAAGGTCATCTCGGACCGGTACCGGATCGTCGAGCTCGTCGCGACCGGCGGGATGGGCGCGGTCTACAAGGCCGAGCACCTGCTGCTGCGCAAGTGGCTGGCCGTGAAGCTCCTCCTGCCCGCGGCGAAGGGCTCCCCGGAGCTCACCGCGCGCTTCGAGCGCGAGGCGATCGCGGGCGCGCACATCCAGCACCCGAACATCGCGTCGGCGACCGACTTCGGGAGCCTGCCCGACGGCTCCCGGTTCCTCGTGCTGGAGTACGTCCGCGGCACGACGCTCGACCGCATCATCAAGAAGGGCCCGGTGCCCGCCGCGCGCGCCGCCGAGATCGCGCGGCAGATCGCGGCGGCGCTCGCCGCGGCGCACGAGCGCGGCGTCATCCACCGCGATCTCAAGCCGCGCAACGTCATGGTCGAGCACGGCACGGACGCCGTGAAGCTCATCGATTTCGGGTTCGCGAAGGTCCCGCTCGAGCGCCTCTCCACGACGGACGCGCACAGCGGCGAGGCGCGGCCCGAGCCCGCCCCGATCACGCTGAGCGGCATGGTCTTCGGCACGCTCGCGTACATGGCGCCGGAGGCGGCGCAGGGCATGGAGAGCGTCGACGAGCGCTCCGATCTGTACGCCCTCGGGCTCATCCTCTACGAGATGCTCGCGGGGAAGCACCCGTTCGACTCGATCGTGCCCGTCGAGCTGTTCCGCGATCAGTGCGAGACGGCGCCGCCGCCGCTGCGGCTGCGCGCTCCGGGCGTGGACGCGCCGCGCGAGCTGGAGGCGCTCGTGATGCGCCTCCTGCGCAAGGACCCGGCGGCGCGCCCCGCGAGCGCGCGGGCGCTGCTCGCCGCGCTCGACGCGGCCGTGCCGAGGTCCGAGGCGATCGGCCTGCTCCCGTGGAAAGAGCCGCTCTCGGGCGGCGTCGCGCCGCACGGGGGCGCGCTGCGCGCGATCGAGCCCGCCGCGCCGCCGGCGCAGCTGGACCGGGCAGGCGCCGGGGCCGGCGGTTTCGCGGGCGCGGGTGCCGGCGCGGCGCGCGCGGGAGCGGCGGGCGCGGGCGCGGGCGCGGCGCCCGCCGGGAAGGATGCGCGCGGGGCGGAGGGGCGCGGTCCGCGGCAGCGCAGGAGCGCGCTGGGGTGGCTCCTCGGCGTGGCGGCGGTGGGCGCGGTCGGCGTGGCCGCGGGCGCGCTGCTCCTCCGCCGCCTGGACGCGGGCGCGCCCACGCTGGCCGTCGCCGGCGCGGAGCTCGGGGAGGCGCCCGCCGCGATGCAGGCGCCGGCCGCCGGGGCGCCAGGCGCCGTCGGCGCGCGGCCGCGAGCCCCGTCCGCAGCGCCGGCCGCCGGCGCCACGGACCCCGGGCTGGCCGGCTCCGTGACGGCGCCCGTCGCAGCCACGGCGCTCGACGCAGGCGCGGCGCTGGCGGAGGCGGCGCCCGACGCAGGCGCGGCGCTCGCCGCGGAGGCGGCGCGAGACGCAGGCGCGGCGCTCGCCGCGGAGGCGGCGGCCGACGCAGGCGCGGCGCTCGCCGCGGGTCCGGCGGCCGACGCAGGCGCGGCGCCCGCGGGTCCGGGGCCGATCGACGGCGCGGCCCTGCCGGCCGAGCGGGCGCGCCTCGTGGAGGCGGTCCAGGCGAAGCGGTGGGAGGCGGCAGAGGAAGCGTTGCTCGCGCTGCTCGACAGGGATCGCGCCGCCTTCGCGGATCGCGACGTGATGACGGCCGCGGCCGCCGTCGCGGTGAAGAGCGCGTACCGGACCGACGGCCGCGCGGACGCGATCTTCGACGCCCTGGAGAGCCGCCTCGGCCCCGACGGCCTCGACATCGCCTACGAGATGGTGAGCGGCTACGGGGGCACGCAGGGCGGCAAGCGCGCGGCCGAGCTGCTGCGACGCCCCGAGGTGCTGAAGCGCGCGAGCGTCCCGCTGCGCATCGCGGTCGAGCTGCGCGAGGCCCCCTGCCGGCGCAAGCACGCGCTCTTCGAGCGCGCGGCGCTCGAGGGCGACGCGCGCGCGCTCGTGTTCCTGGAGATGCTCCGCTCGTCGCAGTGCCAGCCGCGCATCGGGCAGTGCTGCTTCCATCATCACGCGGGGCTCGAGCGCGCCGTGCGCACGCTGCGCGATCGGCTGCACCACTGACGACCGGCCCGCCCGCGCCGCCCGCGCGAGGCCCCCGTGGGCGTCGAGATGGGCTACGCTCGCACCCCCGGTCCACGGCGCCCAGTAAGCCAGAGCACGGCTCGAGGGGCGCGCGGGACGACAAGGACGAAGGAAGAGGAATGAGCGACAAGACGAATGAGGAGATCTACAGGGCGTATCTGCTGGCGTACGCGTGCAGCGGCGACGCCTCGAAGGTCGCGGTGCTCCAGGACGCGCGCCCGCTGACGTCGGCGGTCGCCGCCGCGCTCGCCCTGGCCGAGCGCGATCGCCAGTCCGGCGAGCCGCCGGACACGTGGGACTCGCTGACCGAGCGCCTGCAGGCCATGTTCGACGATTTCGATCCGCACGGGTACGACCTGGCGAGCGGCGACGACGAGGCGCTCGACGACGAGGACGAGGAAGACGGCGAGGAGCCGATCGCCTCCTGAGCGGCCCGGGCGCTCCTCGGCGGCGGGGGCCGCGGAGCGCGCGCCGGCGATGCGGCCATTCGCCCGGCGGTTCCGGGCGGGTGGCCGTGCCTCACACCTCGTTCGCGCTGTAGTCGGCGTAGACGATGAAGATCACGTATTGCGCCCAGGCCGCGCCCTTCGGCCGGTGGTGGGTGACGCCGATGTCGAGGTGCAGCGCGCGCTGGCGCAGGATCTCGGGCGGGAGCTCCAGCGCGTCGATCGACGTCGCCTCGACGACGTAGCCGCGCATGTTGCGCCCGAACCGGTGGACCGCCTGCTCCAGCACCGCGTCGAGCGCGGATCCCGCGTCGAGCTCCCCCGCGTGCACGAGGCCGAGCTCCTCCTTCATCACCTCGGGCATGCTGGCCAGGCGCTTCGGCGGGGCGAGCCCCATCCGCCGGCGCGCGTCGATGACGCGGGTGAGCAGGAGGTTCACGTCGGCGGTGTGATCGCTGCCGTGGTGAAAGCGGTAGCTGGTGACCATCGCCCCGAGCCCGTCGGGCTCGCGCGTCACGAGCGGTCCGATCGCGATCTGCTCGATGTCGGGCGTGAGGAGCGTCGCGCGCCCCATCGGCATCTCCAGCGCGGCAGAGAGCCAGCGGCCCGCGTCCAGGCCGTGCGGCGAGTAGTTCGAGAGGAAGTTGCCGTCCCGGATCGTCCCGTCGACCTCCCAGCCCGCGAGCAGCCCGAGCGCGATGAGATCCGCGTCCGGCGTCTCGGTCTCGCCGAACGCCGCCGCGAAGAAGCGCGGCGCGAGCCGCGCCGCGGTCGCAGACTCCCGCGCCGCGAGCGTCACGGGGCGGAGCCCCGCCTGCGCGCGCGCGGCGTTGAGCTGGTCGAGCGCCACGCGCGTGAACTGCGCGGCGCTGTCGACTGGCCGGGAGATCGGCGGGGAGGCGGGGTCCGCCTCTTCCTGGTAGACCGGCGCGAGGCCGGGACGCCGGGCGAGCACGTGGGCGAACGGCCTCGAGAGGACGCGCTTCGGCGGCGCGTAGAGCACCTGGATCCACGCGCTGCGATCGCGCGGATCAGGGTGGCAGATCACCCGGAAGCCCGGGCGCGGGACCGCCATATCGACATCGCACTGCGCCACGCCGGTGCGCCCGCGGTTCACATAGGCTGTCACCTCGTCCGCCGGCCTCGTCAACCGCCCCTCGATGACGACCTCGCCCCGCGCGTCGGGCACCGGGGAGAACGGCTTGATCTCCGCCTCCGCGGAGCCGAAGACGGCGAGCGCCACCGCGCGGCCCGCGATCCGCTCGAAAGAGAAGCCCGCGACGTCCATCCCTGGGCGGAGGCGCTCTTCGACGCGCGCGCGAAACTCGCCCTGCCAGCGCGCGAGCACCTCCTCGTCCGTCGCCGTCTCCGGGACCTCGCCGCCGTGGACAGCGTAGCTCGTCACGCTGGTCGCGCTCCCGCACGCGGCGGTCATGAAGCGGCGCAGCCGCTCGGGAGGCGGCTCCGCGTGCTCGAGGAGGAAGCGCCCGATCTCGCGCGCGGCGCAGCTCATCGACCGCGTGACGCGCGGCGGGCGCTCGGCCCGATCGACGGCGGCGCTGAACGCCGCGTCCCAGGCGCTCGCCGCCTGCCATGGCTCGTCGCCGGCCAGCTCGGGCAGCGAGCCCGCCGGAGCCCAGCTCCCGTCGACCTCCCGCTCCTGCGGCATCGCGGGGGGCGCCGCCGGCTTCGCCTCGATCGCCCGCAGCGCGGCCTGGCTGGGGAACTCCGCGGCAGGCTTCGACGCGACAGGCGCGCTCGCACAGGCGGCGAGCGAGGTCGCGAGGAGAGGGCCCAGAACAACCTGGACTGGCGCACGGCTCTTCACGGAGGCGAGGCTATCTCACGCGAGCGGACGGCATGAGCCCGCCGAGGGCGGTGAGCAGAAACCCGTCGTTCGCGCCCCGTGCGTCCACACTGCCGCCCTCCCGCCGGCAGCGCCTGGACCGGCGCGGCGGGCCTGCGCAGGCGCTGCCTGGCTGACTGTCTTGCTGTGGCGGCCCCGGGGATGGCTCGGGGCAGCCGCCCGCTCACCCCCCGAGGGTCGCGCCGTTCGAGGCGATGACCTCGCGATACCAGTGCGCCGAGTCCTTGGGCACGCGCTTGCCGGTCGGGTAATCGACGAAGACGAGGCCGAAGCGGTGCTTGTAGCCGTGGGCCCACTCGAAGTTGTCCAGGATGGACCAGTGGAAATAGCCGTTCACGACCGCGCCGTCGGCGATCGCCTTGCGGAGCTCGATCAGGTGGCGCGCCATGAAGTCGATGCGCTGGGGGTCGTGCACCTTCCCATCGAGCGATATCCAGTCCCGGGTGGACAGGCCGTTCTCGGTGATCACGATGGGGCGCTTGTATCTCTCGTAGAAGAACTTCGGCCCCCAGTAGAGGCACTCGGGGGTGACGGACCACTCGAAGGCGGTGATCGGGTGTCCGACCGGGTGCGGCACGACCTCGGCGGCGCCGCTCGCGCCGGCGCGCACCGGGAACCCCCAGTAGACGTTCACGCCGCAGAAATCGACCGGCTGCGCGATGATCTCCATGTCGCCGCCCCGGATCTCGGGCAGCTCGTTCGCGAACAGGCGGAGCCCGTCCTCGGGGTACCTGCCGAAGAACACGGGGTCCATCCACCACGTGTTGGTCCACGTCGTGCGCGCGTTCACCGACCACGTGGCCGCGCGCGCGGCCTCCAGATCTTCGGGCGACGAGCTCGCGGGGTATTTCACCTGCGCGACAGGCGCATAATAGACGTTGCACTTGCCGGGGCTCGCCGCGCGGATCGCTTGCACCGATTTGCCGTGCGCGAGCAGGACATGGTGGCACAGGCGCAGGACCTCGGCGAAGCGCAGCCGGTCGCCGGGCGCGTGGCGACCCTCGTAATGGCCGGCCCCGGCGAACACCTGAGGCTCGTTGAGCGTCATCCAGTCCTTCACCCGGTCGCCGAGCTTCCGGACCACGACGCTCGTGTACTCGGCGAACCAGTCCGCGCTGTCGCGGTTCAGCCAGCCGCCCTTGTGGTAGAGCGCGAGCGGGAAGTCCCAGTGAAACAGGGTGATATGGGGCTCGACGCCCGCCTCGAGCAGCGCGTCGACGAGGCGGTCGTAGAACGCGAGCCCGCGCTCGTTGACGGCGCCCGTGCCCTCGGGCAGGACGCGCGGCCACGAGGTGCTGAGTCGGTAGGCGCGGAGGCCGATGTCGCGCATGAGGGCGACGTCCTCCCGGTACCGGTGGTAGTGGTCGCACGCGACGTCGCCCGTCTGGCCGTTCCACACCGCGTCCGGCTTCCTGCAGAACATGTCCCACACGGACGGCCCCTTGCCGTCCTCCTGGGCGGCGCCCTCGATCTGGTACGACGCCGCCGCGGCGCCCCAGAGGAACCCTTCGGGAAAACCCTTGTGACCCTGTTCTCGCGTCATGGTGGCCGCCACCATATCAAAGGCGGCCGATGTCCGGCACGCGACGTCAGCGCACCGCCGCGTCAGCCCGCGTCGCGCGCCTCGTAGCCGGCGTCGCGCACGGCCGCGAGCAGGGCCTCCGCCGTCGCGCTCCCCTCGACGACCGCCTCGCCGCGCTCGAGGCTCACCTCGCCGACGCGCGTGACGCCGGGCACCTTCGCGAGCGCCTTCGAGACCGCCTGGACGCAGTGGCCGCAGGTCATCCCTTCGATAGCGAGTCTGCGCATGACCCCCCTATGCCCGCTCCACGCAGCAGCGTCAACGCGCCGCCGGCCGGCGCGCTGGGCCGACGGCCGCGCCGGCGGGCTCAGCGCGGGCACGCCGGGCACGCCTGCCCGCCGCAGTCCACGCCGAGCTCGTCGCCGTTGTGCACGCCGTCGAGGCACGTCGGCCTCTGGCACACGCCGGCCCAGCAGACGCCGGCCTCGCAGTCCGCCGCCGTCGCGCACCCGTCGCCGGACGGGCACGGCTTCCACGGGCCGCCGCAGTCGACGCCGGTCTCGGACCCGTTCCGCACGCCGTCGGCCTCCATCGCGCCCTGGCACGTCCCCGGGCTGCCGAGGCACACGCCGGAGATGCAGTCCAGCGCGACGGAGCACATCTTTCCGCTCTCGCAAGGTCGCCTGCAGATACCGCCGCAGTCGACGTCGGCCTCGTCCGTGTCGCGCCGCGCGTTGATGCAGTGGCGCGGCGCGCAGTAGCCCCCGCCGCGCTGCGCGCCCACGACCGGGATGCAGATGCGGTCGGCCCCGCACTGGTCGTCCTCCACGATGCAGTCGAACGTCTCCGCCTCGTAGCAGATCTGATCGACCTTGTAGAGCTCCCAGAGGCTGACCCCGTTGTCGAGAGGCACGTTGACAGGCCTGTTCGCCTCCGAGCAGATATCCGAGGTGCACAGGTTGCCATCGTTGTAGAGGTCCGACGGGTCGGGCCTCGACACGACCTCCCCCGCGTGCGTGCACTCCAGCCGCGCGCAGTCGCCGCGCACCTGCGAGGCCAGCGGGCCCGGGTAGATGTCGACCTGGCACACCCGGTCGACGCACCGCCCGACGCCGCAGCGGGGGTCCGGCGGGCCGGCGCACTTCGCGTCGTTGTCGCACGCCGTCCCCGCCGTCCCCGGCGCGCAGCTGAACCAGCCCTCCTGGCACTCGCTGCACGGCCGGCAGGCGAGAAAGCAGTCAGGCGCCGTGTCCTCGGGCTCGCAGCACAGGGTGTGGCCCTCCTGGACGCAGGTGCACACCCCGTCCGCGCACTCCGTGCCGGGCGCGTACTGCGTGTCCGACTCGCAGTCGGCGGTCGACTCGCAGCTCCCACCGAGGTGGCTCGGCCGCTCGCACGAAGAAATCGCCACGACAGTGAGAAATATGGACACGACAACGCAATGCTTAAGGTAACTGTACATGCGTCCAGTCCTCCGGCACGAGGCCTTGGCGCCAACACCCCGGCGGCCCCAATCCGCCGTGATGTCGCTCCCGATTGGCGATGATCCTACCCGGACCCGGCGCGGCTCTGCCAGCGTTGACGACAGTTTTCGTCACTTTTCGTCAACAGCGCATCGAGGCTCCGATCGTTTGCGTGTTCACGTGCGCTTGTGGGCGTGCGCTTCGCCTCATTTCGGATTCAGGTGCTCGCGGCGGATCACCGCTGCTGCGCGCTTGCGCCGTCCGCGCCGGAGTGGTTGGCTCTCGCGGGTGGCGGCTCGCGAGCACACGGCGCTTGTCGGCGAGGGCGGCGTGCACGTCGTCGAGGACGCGGGCGGAACGCGCCGCCATGCCCTCCACCTGGTCAAGCTGGTGGTGCCGGTCGACGGCCCTCTCCAGGTCGAGCGCGAGGGCGCGCGGCCGCTCGAGGTGCGCGCGCCCGTGCTCACCGGCGCCGGCGTCGCCCACGCGATCAGCGCGCCCGGCCCGACGGTCACGGCCTTCCTGCCGCCCGACGGGCTCGGCGCGGGGGCGCAGGCGGTCGCCCGCGGGCGGGCGTTCGCGCTCGAGGGGGCGCAGGCCGAGCGGGTGCGCGCCGCGGCGCGCGAGGTGCTCCGCGGTCGTCTCGACCACGCCGCCGCGCGCGAGCTCATGACCGCGTGCGCCCGCGCGTTCGCGCCGGAGCGGCCGCCGGTCGACCGCCGCGTGCTGCGCGCCATGCGTCGCCTCGCGGAGCAGGCGCCGGACCGCCCCGCGCTGGGCCCGCTGGCCGCCGCGGAGGGCCTCTCGCGCTCGCGGCTCTCCCACCTGTTCCACGACGCGTTCGGGCACCCGCTGCGCGATTACATGACGTTCCTGCGGGTCATGGCGGCCGTCCGGGCGCTCGTGGACGGCGCCGCGCCGGCCCGGGCCGCGCTCGCCGGCGGCTTCCACGACCAGGCCCACCTCGCGCGCGCGGTCGCCGCGACGCTGGGCCGCACGCCGGGCGCCGTCGCTCGCAGCCACTTCGTACAAGAGCCGGCCGCGCCGGGGCGCATGGTGGTCCCCTGAAACCAGGAGGACCCATGCCCCCTCGCGCTGTCGACGCCATCCGCATCGCCCTCGGCCTCATCGTCCTGCTCGGCGGCATCAACGGCTTCGTCCGCATCGTGCCTGTCCCGGAGCCGCTCCACCCGTTCACCCGGATGCTCGTCGACAGCGGCTACATCTATGCCGTCAAGGCCGTGGAGCTCACCGCCGCGGTCCTGCTCCTCCTCGGCCGCCGCCGCGCCCTCGCGGCGGCGCTGCTCTGGCCGGTCGTGGTGAACATCGCCCTGTTCCACCTGCTGCTCGACCCCCGCGCCGGCGTCAACGCGGTCATCCTCCTCGGCCTCCTCGGCGCCCTCACCTGGCACGAGCGCCGCGCGTTCGCGCCGCTCTTCGCCGAGGGGCGCTCCGGCGCGCCGTCGACCGCGGACAGCGCGGGGCGCGGAGAGCGTGTGTCGCCCGCCTGGGCTGCTCAGCGGGTGGAAGATGGGATGAAGAGATGAAAACCACAGAGGCACAGAGGGCACAGAGGGAGAGAGAAGAGATAGAGACAGAAGAGACAGAGAGAGACTCAATAATTCATTCTCTTTCTCTGTGCCCTCTGTGCCCTCTGTGCCCTCTGTGGTTCCAGTTCTCTTCTTCTCGTGGAGCACCGACCGGCGCCGCGGGCGAGGCCCGGGCCGCTCCAATTGGTTCCGGCGGCTTCGACAAGCCCCTTGACAAAGCCCCCGCGCCCCGCGGGGGCGCTACGGGGCGCTGTCCTGGAGCACGCCGTCGGGGACGAGGCGGAGGGAGCGCACCGCGCCCTCGCGCGCGAGCAGGACGGCGCCGAGAAGGCCGGCCTCGCTGCCGAGCGGAGAGGCGACGACCGGCACCTCCCCGGCGCGGACGGCGTGGCGCGGCAGCTCCTCGCGCACGCCGGCGAGGAGGATGTCGGGCGCGGCGATCGCCTCGCCGCCGAGCACGACGAGCTGCGGGTTGAGCAGGTTGAGAAGGACCCCGATGCCGCGCGCGAGCTGCGCGCCGGCCTCGTGGAAGATCGCGCGAGCGGCCTCGTCGCCGGCCAGCGCGGCGCTCGCGATGGCGCCGACCGCGTGCGGCCGGGGGAGCGCGGCGAGCGCGCTCGAGCGCGCCGACGCCGCCTCGGCGGCGCGCCGGAGCGCCATCACCGAGGTGAACGTCTCGAGACAGCCGCGGCGGCCGCAGCCGCACGGCGGGCCGTCGTTCGCCACGCGGCAGTGGCCGATCTCGCCGCTGTAGCCCTGCATCCCGAAGAACAGGCGCCCATCGACGACGAGCCCCGCGCCGACGCCGAGCCCGACGTAGATCCAGACATACGACGCATGCCCCCGCGCCGCGCCGAGCTCCCCCTCGGCCACCGCCGCCGCCTGGGGCAGGTTGTACACGGGGACCTGCATGCGGAGCGCGCGGCTGAGCTCCGCGCGCAGCGGGAACCGTTCCCAGCCCAGGTTGGGCGCGAGCACGCAGACGCCGCTCGGCCGCTCGATGAGCCCGGGCAAGATGGCGCACGCGCCGCGAAGCCGCTTCCGCGGCACCCCGGCGAGCTGCAGCACCTTCGGCAAGAGCTCGACCACGTCGCGGACCGTCCGGTGCGGATCGCGCAGGACAGCCGGCTGCTCCAGGCGCGCCCGCATCCGCCCGCGGGCGTCGGCCACGGCCACGGCCGTCTGCTCGACGCCGATCTCGATGCCGAGGAAGGCCGCGCTGTCGTCGTTGAACTCCAGGAGGCGCGCCGGGCGCCCGCCGCGCGACTCGGACCCGACATCGCGGACGCTGCCGCTCTCCAGCAGCTCCTCGATGATCGCGGAGACGGTCGGCTTCGTCAGCCCGCTCAGCCGCGCGAGGTTCGTGCGGGAGATCGGGCCGTGCTCCTGGACGAGGTCGAGGACGAGGGCGCGGTTCAGCTCCCGCGGGGTGCGGTTGTTCGCGGTCTTGTCGGTGGGACGGACCATTCGAGAGGACCAAGACTTAGCCGCGCTCGCACAGCGAAAGCAAGGGCCGTCACCGCCCCGCTGCCTCGAAACCCCGCGTCGCCTCGAGCGCTCCGCCCCCGTAGCAAACTGCCCCGCAGCCCCGCGATGCGTCGTACAGTGAACGACGTCGTGTGGCGGAACGCCTCATCACCGCGTGTGATGTGGGAACAGGATGTGCGCGCCCCCTTCTCGCCGCTGGCCCCGCCCGGACCGACCCGGATCCCCGTCTCCGCCGCGCGCCGCGCCGCCGTGGCGCCGCAGCGAGCAGCGGCGGGCGGGCTCATCTCATGTCGCGGGGAACGCTGATTGCAAACGCACGTGGCGGACGACAGATGGCATCAGATGCCGAGTCGATGAGAGCTGACGACGTGGATGAATGAGGGGAGCGATCGTCGAGGCGCTGGAGTGTGGACATATCGACGCGCTGCCACCCCAGGTCGAGCGAGAGCTCGGCGGCATGGAGGACACAGCGATATCGCAGGGAGACGCAGGACGAATGACCGTCGCGCCGCGAGCGCTGATCGGCTTGCTCTCCCGGACAGCGGTTGACGGGCCCATCAACGGGTCCTAGCAACCGCTTGCCCGGGGTGAGGGGGCGAGACAGCGCGCCTCGCGGCCGCGCTGGCGTCGTCCATCCCGCAGCCGATTCGCATTTCCGAGGGGACGCCCGGAGCGCTGGGCCCGTTTCCTCATGAGGAGTTTTCACGATCATGAAGATGGCGGATGTTCTGGGTGCTGTTCTCGCTGTAACACTCGCCGGCTGCACGGCATCATCGGCCCCTGCCGAGATCGCGGATCAGGAGGAGACGGGGACAGTCGAGGGCGCGCTCAGGCTGAGCGACGTCGCCGCTGTCCCGGCGTATTTCGATCATGAAAACCGCCTCTCGGTCGGCCGCGGGGAGTCGGTCTACGCGCACTTCACGAGCCATCCGGGTCGGACGATCACGCTCGATCTGCGGGCCGTCGCCGGCGGCAGGAGCGCCGCGGTCGCCGTCAGGGTGCACGAGGTCACGACCGACGGGAGGCTGCGGAATGTCCCGCGGGTCCGTGGCTCGCTCGGACAGGGCTCCACGACGTGGCAGAGCCAGGGCACCGGATCGTATGTCGTGCAGATCCTCTCGCAGCGGACGCCCATCGAGGTCGAGCTCCGCCTCTCCTGCGGCGGCGAGGTCTGCTCGCCGCTCGCGCAGCCCGGCGCGATGTGCGGCGGCATCGCCGGCTTCCGCTGCGCGGAGGGGCTGTATTGCGACTTCGCCCCCGAGGCGAACTGCGGCGCTTACGATCGGAGCGGCACGTGCGAGTTCGTGCCGGAGGCGTGCCGGCAGGACTACGATCCTGTCTGCGGGTGCGACGGCCGGACGTACGGCAACGATTGCGTCGCGGCGATGGCCGGCGTCTCTGTGAAGAGCCTCGGCGAGTGCGGCCCGACGGTCGTCGGGCTCGGCGAGAGCTGCGGCGGCTTCACCCTCGGGGGGCCGCGCGTGTGCGACGACGGGCTGTATTGCAAGTACGCGCCCGACGCGATCTGCGGCCGCGCCGACGCGGCCGGCGCCTGCGCGGAGAAGCCCGAGGCTTGCACGAAGGAGCTCGCGCCCGTGTGCGGGTGCGATGGACAGACGTACTCCAACGCCTGCGTCGCGGCCGCCACCGGCATCTCCGTCGATCAGCGGGGTCCGTGCGCGAGCGCGCCTATCGAGTGAGGCGCATCGCGGGCTGGTCTCTCCGCTCGATCTCGCGTAGGGTGAGGAGCCGTGCTCGACGGCGATCTCCTGGACCTCCTGGCTCCTGGACCTCCGGGCGGCGCGGAGCGCAGGAGGACGACATGCTCGGCTCGCCACTTCCCGTCGATGTACGCCATGAGTCCGATCGGGGCAGCGTCGAGGTATCGTATCCAGGGCGCCACATCATCTATTACCGTCTGACGGGGCACATCGACGCTCCGCTCCTCGTCGGCCTCGTCAAGCCGACGCTGCAATGCGTGGCGCTCCACGGGCACATCGACGAGTTCCTCGATTGCACGGGCGTGACCGGCTACGATTCGGTCGTTCGCGTCCGCCTCGTCGAGTACCTCCGGGCCGTGCGAGAGAGCGCGTCGGTGACCGAGCACGTGCTCGTCGGGGCCAGGATCGTGGCCATGGGCGCCTGGCTCATGAAGCTCGCCGTCGGCGGGATCGAGATCTACCACGAGCGCGCCGTGTTCGAGGCGGCGCTGCGCCGCGTGCTGAACGCGCGCTGAACGCGGAGCGCCGCCAGGGCGAAAGGATGAGCCTCGCGAGGCACCCCCGCCTCGCGCAACGCCGGCGCCGCCCGCCGGCTACCCCGGTCAGGCAGGCCTGAAGCGCGGGCTCAGGGCTCCCCGCCGGCGCTCTCCTCGCCCTGGGCGCTCCCCTCGCCCTGGGCGCTCCCCTCGCCCTGCCGGACGGCGCGCGCCGCCCGCCGCTCGCGGTTCCTCGCCACCCGCGCCGCCCGGCTCGCCAGGAGCTCCGGCGACGGCTTGCGCCCCTGGTGCGGCACCTGCTCGGCGTGGTGCTCGTCGAACGACCCCGGCTCGCTGCCGAGCTCGAAGATCGCGACCTCGCGCTGGCCGCGCTCGCCGAGCCGCAGCGGCATCACCGCCGCGCCGATCCCCGCCCCCACGTAGACCGCGCCCTGGCCGGGCTCTGCCCGCTTGCGGGTGCCGTAGAGCCCGTGGATGTACCGGTGTCCGGCGATCTTGCCGATCGAGAGCTCGTTCAGGCGCGCGACCGTGACCTGGCCAGCGTGCGTGTGGCCCGAGAGCACCAGCGGGACGCCGTGACGCCAGAGCCCGTCCGCCTCCTCGGCGATGTGCGAGAGGCCCAGCGTCGGCAGGTCGCGCCGCATCCCCTTCACCGCCTTCTCGCGCGACGCATGGCCGGTGTAGGCGTCGTCGAGACCCACCACCTGGAGCCGCTCATGGCCCAGCGTGATCACCGTGTTCGCGTTGCACAGCACCGCGGCGCCCCCGCGCTCGAGCGCGCGCTTCACCGCGTCGGCGCCCGACCAGTGGTCGTGATTCCCCAGCACGGCGATGACCGGCGCCTCGAAGCCGCGCACCACCTCCTCGAGCTGATCGAGGTAGAGCTGGCTGTGGCACACGAAATCGCCGGTGAGCACGACCAGATCGGGCCGCTGCAGGTTCGTGAGCGCCACGGCCGCGCGCTGGACCCGGATCGACGTCACCCGGCCGACATGCTGGTCGGTCAGGTGGGCAATGCGAAGCGAGGAGACCTGGTCGAGGTAAGCGGCCGGCCCGGCGAAGCGCCGGAGGCGAATCCCCATGGTCGCGTCCGCCGCCCCGGGATCCGCTGCCTCCCCTGAGGCGCGAGCGCCTCGCCTGAAGAGCCCCCGCCACCGCTCCCTCGCAGGTACAGCACTGTTCACCGCCGCCGAGTCTACGGGCGAGGTCGAATGGCCGCCACCTTTTCTTGCGTCCCGTTCATCCAGGGAAGCGCAGCAATCCAGCGTGCGCTCGTGTGTGACAGCGCCGATCTTGGAAAACTCTATGCTCGTGCGACTCAGGCACCGTTCAACGGTCCTGAGAGCGGTCGTGGCAACGGCAACGTGCCTGGGATCGGCGGATGAGGTCGCGATCGATGGCCGCGAGGGAGGGACAGCCCGCGAGCGCCATCGCGACCGAGAGCTCGTCGCGCAAGGCCGCGAGCACGCGCGCGACGCCCTCGCCGCCGAGCGCGGCGAGGCCCCACAGGACGGGGCGCCCGACGAGCACCGCGCGGGCGCCGAGCGCGAGCGCCTTCAGCACGTCCGTACCCCACCGGACACCGCCGTCCATCAGCACCGGGCACCGCCCGGCGATCGCGTCGGCGACGGCGGGGAGGGCCTCGATCGTCGCCGGGGCGCCGTCGAGCTGCCGCGCGCCGTGGTTGGAGACGATGACGCCGGCGGCGCCGGAGCCGAGGGCGCGGACCGCGTCGTCCGGGCGGATGATGCCCTTGAGCAGGATGGGCAGCCTCGTCAGCGAGCCGAGCCACTCGACGTCGCGCCACGTGAGCGAGGCGTCGTGTCGCGCGGCGACGTAGGCAGCGAGCAGCGAGCCCTGCTCCCCCGCCGGGGCGGACGCCGCGGCGTCGCGGAGGTTCGCCATCACGAGCCCCTCGGGCAGCGCGAAGCCATTGCGCACGTCCGCGATCCGGCGGCCGAGGAGCGGCGTGTCGACGGTGAGCATCAGCGCCTGATAGCCCGCGGCCTCCGCGCGCTCGACGAGCGAGCGCGTGAGGCCGCGGTCCTTGTGGACGTAGAGCTGGAACCACTTCGGCCCCGGCGACGCCTCGGCGACCGCCTCGAGGCTCGTCGTCGAGAGCGTGGAGAGCGTGAAGATGGTCCCGAGCTCCGAGGCCGCCCGCGAGGAGGCGAGCTCGCCGTCGGGGTGCGCGAGGCGCTGATAGGCGGTGGGCGCCACGAGGATGGGGAATGGCACCCTCGCGCCGAGCAGGGTCGTGCTCATGTCCCGCTCGGACACGTCGACGAGCACGCGGTAGTGGATCTCGAGGCGGCGGAAGGCGCGGCGGTTCTCCCGGAGCGTCCTGCCCTCGTCGGCCCCTGAACGGTAGTAGTCGTAGGCCATCCTGGACAGGCGGGCGCGCGCGGCGCGCTCGAAGTCGTCGACGGTGAGCAGCGGCGGGGCGGGGCGAGGGTCTTGCACGGCGTTCTCCTGGAGAGCTCCGCGAACCATCCTGACCGCGGGCGCCGACCATACTACCAGCCCGGGTGGCGGGGAGTCGGCGTCGCGAGGGCGCTCCGGCGAGGCGGGCTCGTGCACGACGGGGCGAACGCCCTGCGCGGCGAGATCGCCGCCGCGCTGCGCGAGGGGCGGGCGCCGCTGGGCCTGGGCGGCCGCCCGCGGCGCGCTGGGCTCGATCGGCCGGATGTCGTCAGTTGCAGGCGGGGAGCTGGCCGCCCGCGGGCTGGTCACCGGCCTTGAGGTCCAGCATCGCTTCCACGGAGGATCCGTTGATGTCGGTGGCGCGGACATGGTACGGCGCAGCCCCCATGTTCCCGTCGCCGACGACGAAGTAGTTGTACGACTGCCGCGTGGCCGTCTGCCACGTGCCGTTGATCTCCACCTCGACCTTCTCGATCGGGTGCGCGTGCCCCTCGACGATGATCTCGTTCCAGTACCGGTTGGTCGGGTCCTTGAGGCGGAAGGTGACAGGGGCCGTCGTCGGGCACGGGATGTATTTCCACGAGATCTTCCCCGCCGCGCCGCCGTTGGTGGTGCCGAGATACCCCTCGCGCTCGGCGCCGATCTGGAGGAAGGCGTTCTTGCTGAGGTCGATGTGGCCCCGCACGCACTTCGGGTTCGTGGCGATCGGGCACTGGTCCACGACCATGGCCTGCACCTTGCGCCCGTCGTCGCGGGAGACCTCCACGCACGCGCCGCACATCCCCGCAGAATCGTAGTCCTGGGTGTTCATCGCGGCGAAGTACTGCCCTCCGCCGAAGGGGACGTGCGCGACGATGTCCGGGTTCCGCCCGGTGATCTGGTAGCTGCAGTTCACCTCGGTCGAGCCCATGTCGAGCGTGTAGAAGGTGATGGATCCGTTCTCGTACGCCGCGGGATAACCGCAGCTCACCGACCCGCCGCCGCCCGTGCCGGTCGTGGCGGCGGTGGTGGTGGTGCTGGCGGTGGTGCTGCCGGTGTCGCCGCTGCTCGTCGAGGAGACGCCGGTCGTCGTGGAGCTGCCCGGGCCAGCGCCCGCGCCCGTCGTGGCGGCGCCCGCGCCGCCCTGCCCGTCCTGGCCGCCGGTGGCGGTCGAGGTGCTCTCCGACCCACCGCCGGAGTCGCCGCTGCCGTCGTCACCACAGCCAGCAAGGCCCAGGGCGATCAGCGACACGAGGGGCCATAAAATGCCCGTGGGCACGTAATCCAGCTTCATCTCGGCTCCTTAAGATTTACGACAGGAGTGGATCCGCGGATCCACGAAGCTGGCTTACGCCAGGAGGGAGAGTGGCGCAACAGCCTCGGCGCGCTGTCGTGCGCTGAGACAAGGGTCCTGGCGCACATCGCGGGATCGGGAGGGGTCGTGGATCGAGCGGACTCCTTTGCTCGACCGCGCCGGGAGCGCAGGAGTCTTCACCGGCGGGTGACGCGCGCATGCCCGGCGGGAGCTGGCTTTTTGCCGCGTGTCCGCTCGACTCGACTCGATGCGACGGCAGGCGGATGGGCGCGAGACTACGGCCAGCGGCGCTCGCGCTTGAGGCGCTCACGCAAGGCGAGCAGCTCCGCCTCCTTCATGGCGCCGAGCGCCGCCTCGCGCTCGGGCGAGAGCTCGATGGCCAGCAGCTCGCACAGGTCCCGGAGGCCGGTGCGCAACCCCTCTTCGCGCCCCGACGCCTGGACCGCAGCCAGGCTCTCGAATCCCTTGCGCTGGAGCAGGTTGCGCAGGGTCACCTCGTGCGCCGCCTCGCGATCGTAGAGCGCCTCGACCGGCACCGGGTTCCTGAGCACGCCCGGCGCCTCCAGCGCCTCGCCCGGGTATGCCACCCGCGCCGGACTCAGCGCGGGCTGCCGCCGAGCGCGCCCGCCAGCCGGCGACAGCGCCGGGGACGGGCCCCCACGATCGGCCAGGCTCGCGCCCGCCTCGTACACCTCGACCCGCCGGGCGCCGCTCAGCCGGACAACCCAGATCCAGCGCGTGCCGGCCGAGAGGAGCTCGACCATCTTGCGCTGCAGCTCCCCCTCGTCTTGCCCCGTGTCCGCGTACTCCACGGCGAGCGGCGGCGCCGCGCTCGCCCATCCGGGCTTGTCCTGGACGTTGCCTACCGAGATGTCCGGCGCCCGGAGCATGTCCGGGCGCACGGAGACGCCGACATCCACACCGGCAGACTCGACCGCTGGATCGGTGTCCAGCACGGAGCCGCCCACCAGGTTGCCGCGCCCGCCGCGCTCCCCGGTCGGCAAGCACTCGACCAGCTCTCCTTCCGAGAGCTCGTAGGGATCACCCGGTCGGATCTGGTCGGCCGTGAGGGGAGAACGTGGCGGAGCGCCCATGGGGTATCTTCTCATACCTCCTAGTTCCGGGTAGACCGGCGCGTCGATCTCGGTTTCTGCGCGCCGCGCGACACGAGCGCGGCGCAGACGCGCGGGTCCTCGGCCAGCGCGGCCGCGGCCTTCACGGGCCGACGGCGCGCTGCTCGACGAACGTGCCGGCGCTGGTCGTGTACGCCAGCCAGAGCGAGCCGTCGCGGTCCGCCTCGATCGCCACGTGCTTGAACGACTTGCCCTCCACGGCCAGGCAGCGCGCCTGAAAGCGCCCCTCCGCGTCGAGCTGCCCGATCTCGAGCGCGTGCCGCGCCCCGGGCTCGCGCGAGGTCGGCCGGACGCGGGCCACGTGGATCGGCGAGACGCCCTGCGTGGCCGCGATCGGCGCGGGGCTGAGGCCGTTCGGGTAGAGCGACCAGACCGCCGGCATGTCGTCGCGCGGCGCGTCGGCGATGCGGATCGCGGCCATGCCGAACTCCGCCATGTCCTTCGACGCCGGGAGGAGCACGTACGCCGGCCCCTCGGGCCCGATCGCGAGCGCGCCGCCCATCCGCGACTCGCCCGCGTCGCCGACGAAGAGCACCGCGTCGGGGCCGAGCTCGAGCTTGCCTTCCGCGGTGGGCCGCAACGTGCGGGCATGGACCGGCGTCAGCGCCGAGCGCGCGTCGATGTACATCGCGAGCGCGCCGTCCCTCCACGGCGCGAGGGCGACGAACGTCGCGCCGCTGCCCTCCTCGGAGAGCGGCACGGCGGGCCTGTCGTCGAGCACCGCGAAGGCCTGCGTCACGGCCCCCTCGCTGGTCTTGCGGTCCGAGAGAAAGGCGAGGAGCGTGTGCCCCCCGGGCAGCGGAACCGCGGAGATCCCCGTGCCCCGGCGCCCGGCGCCGATGGGCGGCGCCGCCCCGCCGGACATCGGGGTCCTCCGGATCGTGCCGCCCTGATCCATGCAGAACACGAACCCGGAGGCCACCGCGCAGGCCGGCCACGACGCGCGCGCGGGCTCTCCGGCGCCGGCGTCGGTCGCGACCTCGTCGCGCGGCGGGACCGAGCCGACGAGCGCGGCGAACGCCGGCGCGACGGGCTGCGCCACGCCGTCGCGGTTGAAGATCACCCGGAAGTCCGCGCGCGCCTTCTCGTCGGGGGACCACAGCAGCGCCGGCCCGCGGAGCGAGAGCGCGAGCGGGCCCCGGCGGAGCTTGCAGCCCGCGTCGGGCGCCGCGGCGGCGGCGTCCGCGCCGGCGTCGGGCGCTGCCGCGTCCGCCGACGCGGTGGCTCCCGCGTCCAGCGCCGCCGCGCTCGCCGCGGGGACCGGGGCGAGCGCGGCGGAGGGCGCCGGCGCGGCAGCAGCCACCTCCGGCGCCGGCGCCGGCCCGGCGTCAGGCGCGCCGGCGCCGCCACGGCAGGCGGCGAGCAGCGCCGCCAGCGCGACCATGCGGGCACCGAGGGGCGAGGAGATCACCACCGCGACCCGACCCCGACGGGGGCCAGGATGTTCCCCGTGCGCATGCGAAGGGTATCGCGCTGGCCGCGTGGAGCGTCAACCCGGCCAGTACCGCGGCTCAGAGATCCTGCCAGGGATCTGCCTCGCGAGAGGAGAGATTTAACGCAAAGGCGCAAAGGCGCAAAGGCGCAAAGGCATGGTGTTTGTTCTTCTTTTTGCGTCTTGGCGTCTTGGCGCCTTGGCGTTAAATCTCTCTCCGGATCCATGGCCGGACTCCTGGAAGTCGAAACGAGCTTCACCGGAGCTGCTGCGCTGGACAGGGAAGCCGTGAGCGGGGCGCTCGGCGAGCTACATCGTCACGGGTCTTCGAACAGGCCTATTGCTGCTCGAGCACCGTGATCGACCGGTCCCAGTAGGACGCGACCACCGCCCGCGCGCCGTCCTTCGAGACCGCCACCGCGCACGCGCCCTTTCCGGTGGGCAGCGACGCGACCACCTTCGGCGGGTCGCCCGCGATGACCGCGACGCCGCTGCCGACCGGCGGCCACTGCGTCCCGCCGAGCGCCACGAACAGCGTCCTCCGATCGGGCGACGTCACGCCCGTCCGCGGGACCCCGCGGAACGGCAGCGTGCTCTTCACCGCCATCGCCGAGAGATCGATCACGCTCGCGTTCCGCCCGTCGGCGTTGAGCGTGATGCCATACCGGTCGTCGTGCAGCAGGAAGCCGGCGGTCGGCCCGACGCCGACAGGCGCCTTCCGCGTCTCGGTCACCCCGGCGACGCTCAACAGGATCGCCGTGTTGGACAGCCGGTCCGGGAAGAACACCGCGCCGCCATCCGCGGTGATGTCGCCCTCGCGCGGCTCGCGCCCGACCGCGATGCTCCGCCGCGTTGCGCCGAACGGCGACTCGCTCGGGTCGAACAGGTCAATCCAGGCGCCCGCCGGACGGCCGGCGTGCGTCAGCGCGCCGAGCGCCGCGATGTAAGGCCGCCCCTCGGCCTGCACCAAAAAGAGCTGCCCCGTCGCGTGCGGGAGCGTGATGTTCGCCAGCCGCACCCCCGTCGGCAGCTCGAACTTCGTCACCCGCTTCGTGTCCGTCGTCGCCGCGACAACCGTCCTGCCGTCCGGCAACGCCACGATGTCGCCCGGGCTCCGCCCCACGTCGAGCAGGACCGGGTCGCGATCCCACGCGGTCGTGTCCATCACCGGGATGCGCGCGGCGTCCTCGTGCCGCAGCACCGCGACGTAGCGGTCGAACAGGAGCCGGATGTGATCGCCCTGCGCCGGCACCGACGCCTTGTGGATGAGCTCGCCGCTATCGAGCTTGTACTCGCGCAGCGAGGCGTCGTCCGCGCTGACGTAGATCGACGTGCCGCTCGGGTTGAAGACCACGTCGAGCGGGTGGACGTCCCCGATCCGGAACTCGCGGGCACGCCAGCGGCCCGTCGGCTCGGGCGGCGGGGGCGGCGGCGTCGGGTCCGGGCCGAACGCGGCGGGGTTCGGCGCGTCGTCGCGCACCTCGGGCGAGGAGGCGGCGCCCTCGGGCGTGAGCGCGGTCAGCGGCGGCGCCTCGCCGACCGGCGACTTCAGGCTGGTCAGGGTGGCGATGATCACGGCCGCGACGCCGCTCGCCACCGACACCGCCGCCCGCGCCAGGCGCGGCTCGCGGCCCGAGAGCGAGGCGGAGGAGCCGCGGGGACGCTCGCCCAGCCACGCCTTGCAGGCGCGGCACTTGCGCGCCCCCTCGACGATGCGGACGCCGCAGCTCGGGCACGGGACGCGACGCTCGGTCATTGCAGCACCCACGCGACCTTGGCGCGATCGCCGAGCGCGAGCGCCGAGCCGCCGTCCGGGGCGAGCCGGATCCGCGTCGGCTCGCCGCCGAGCGGGTGGACCTTCGCCGCGTAGCTCTTCAGGTCGACCAGCGCCACCGAGCCGGCCCCGTCGCCGCTCAGCGCCACGACCACCTGCGCCCCGTCCGGCGCGACCGCCAGATCGAGCGCGCGGCCGGGGAACGTGACAGCGCGGAGGAGCTCGCGCTTCGCCAGGTCGAAGACCTGGATCGCCCGCCCCTCGTTGCACCGCACGATCGCGCGCCGGTCGCTCCGGACGAGCTCGATCTGCTCCGGCTCGCGGCACGTCGTGATGCGCGCCTCCTGCCGCACCGCGCCCGACGGGAGCCAGGTGAGCGGCACCAGGGTGTTCTCGGCCCGGAGCGCGACGAACCCCGCCGAGCCGTCCGGGCTCATGAGCGCGCTCGCCGGGTTGCCCACCATCGAGGTGCGCACGCGGTCCTGCTCCGAGCCGAGCCGGCTCGGGTCGAACGGATACGCGACACCCCCCGACGGCTCGCGCTGGCCAGGCTGCGGGAGCTGGCCCGTGGTCGTGATCGCGCGGGTGCCGCTGTCGTCGACGGCCACGGGGCCCACGGCGTCGTCGCCGAACTGGATGCGCTCGATCTCGGCGTGGTACTCGGTCGCGAGGATCGCCACCGCGTGCGCCTCCGGCAGCGAGGCGAGCGCGCGCCGGCCCGAGGCGCCGACGACGACGTCGCCCACGGCCTCGCCGAGCTCGATCGTCTTGAGCAGCCGCGTGGTGGCGGCGTCGATCACGTAGATGCGCGAGGGCGAGGTCGCGTACACGACGTCGCCCACGCGGTAGAGGCGCCGCACGTGGGGCGCCTCGGTGACGAGGCTCAGCGCCTCGCCGGTCCTGGAGCTGCGCACCTCGAGGCCGGAGGACAGCGCGACCGCGAAGCGATCGCGGTCGAGCGGGAGCGCGTCGGCCGCGTCCTTGGGGAGGGGGAAGGGCCCGGCGATCGACGGCGCGTCGACCAGGTGGCCAACGTTGTTCGGGCGCTGCCAGACGCAGCGGCCGAGCTGGCACGACTCGCCGCTCCAGCACGGGGCGCCGCACACGGGGGCCGGCGGGGCGACCGCCGTGGCGGCCCTGGACGGCGAGAACCGGTGGGGCGCCAGGTAGCGCAGCGCCGCGCCGGTGCTGATGAGCCCGAGGATGGCGCCGATCGTGACGAGCGGGCGCCAGTGCAGCGAGAGCCAGCTCGCGTCCGGCGGGGCTTCGGGGACCGAGGGGGCTCGCACCGGCTTCTTCGATGCGTCGGCCGGCTCGCCGCACTCGGGGCAGAGGGCGACGCCGGCGGTGATGCGCTCGAGACAGACAGGGCAAATCGCCTCACTGGCGCTGGGCGGGCGGGTCGACGGCGCGTCCGCCCACTCGGGCGACGGGCTCGCCTCGGCGGCGAGGCCGGCCTCCCGCGCGTCAGCGGCGCTGGAGCCAGGCTCGATGTCGCTCGACGTCTCGTGGTCCACTGCGCACCTGCGTCTCTCCGTGAGCGGTCCCCGCGTACTCCGAGCGTGCCCGGATGTCGAGCCCCCTCGTGCCGGCGCACCGGACATGGCGATGTCCTCCGCGCCGGTGCCCCCACAGCGGTGCCCAGAGCGGTGCTCAGAGCGGTGCCCAAAGCGGTGCCCAAAGCGGTGCCCAAAGCGGTGCCCAAAGCGGTGCCCAAAGCGGTGATCGAGCGGACGCGAAAGGGAAGTCGCGCTGCCTGAGGGAAGGCTCGCGCCGGCAGGATGAAGGTGGCAGGGGCTTCAGGTGAGCATGGTTGTGGCCGCCAGCTCGGGAGTCGGCCGGCGGCCGCCCTCGGCCAGCTCAGGAGTCGGCCGGCGGCCGCCCTCGGCCAGCTCAGGAGTCGGCCGGCGGCCGCTGGATGGCCGAAGCATCCTCGGTGTAGTCGGATTGCCCGACTGGCTCGCGCCCGTCCTTGGGCGCGGACGGCTCGATGCCCGCGGGCCGGTCGGCATAAGCCTCGTCCCGGGGATCCGCGTCGTCGTCCTCGGGCTGCGCGCCCGGCGGATCGAGCCCGGGGCTGTGGCCGATCTCCTCCGACGGCGCGCCCTCGCCCGCCCTGGTCTGCGCGTGCGCCCGCTCCGTGACATCACGTTGTTGATCACCCATCGTCGGATCCTCCTTCCGCGTCACGCGTACAGCGTTGCGTGCGATGTCCTGTATGCAATCCAGCGTCCACGCCCGCCGGCGCGCCTGTGGGAGAAGGTCGCTCGCGACGCCGGGCACAGCCGTACATCCGGTCGAGCCCGGCCCGTGACGTCGACCGGACCGCAGGTCACGCCGCGCGCCGGCGGCGAACGCGCTCATCCGGAGGGCCGACCCGCCCGCCAGGGCTCCGAGGCCGTGTCGCCCGGGTTCAACGCCGACCGCTCACCGGAACGAGCAGAAACGTATGAGATCAAACAATTCCAGCAACCTGGGTCCACCGGCTTCCGGCCACGATGCCCCGGGAGCATCGATGGTAGAAAATACCAGCCTCAGCACACTCAATGGCTTGCTGGAGGCGCGCAATTCCGCTGATGACGCATTACGTCAATACGCCGGGATAGCGACCTTATGCTACTTTGTCGCCGGGGCTTGGGACGACATCTTAGAGCGAGGTCGGTGATGAGAGCGATGAAGACGGCGGCGGGTTGCGTGGCGGTGCTTGCGCTTGTGGGCGTGCTGAGCGGGTGCAGCGCAGAGGCGGTTCCGAACAGCAGCGGCGGGGACTCGTCGTCTGAGAGCGCCGGTGGGCCTGGCGGGCCCGGGGGGCCCGGGGGGCCTGGGCCCGGCGGGACCGGGGGTTACGACGGGAGCTTCGGCTCGGTCAATCCCACCACCACGGGCGGCACCGGCGGCGGGAACCCTGGAGAGAACGGGCAGCAAAACGGGGAGTCCTGCGATGGCAAGTTCACCGGTCGGGTGCGCGATTTCAAGGAGGAGCACCCCGACATGGAGCCGCAGGACGTCGGCAAGTGCTCGAACTGCGACGACCACCAGATCGTCACCGACACCCTCGGAGAGGACCTGAAGCCCGTCTACGCCGGCGGGCCCGATGGCACCATGACCACGACCGGCAAGGCGAACTTCGACATGTGGTTCCGCGACATGGAAGGCGTGAACATGCCGAAGAACATCACGCTCCAGTTCGAGGACCCCGACAGAGACGGCGTGTGGACGTACAACGACCAGCTCTTCTTCCCCATCGACAATGAGCTCTTCGGCAACGAGGGGCGGGAGCACAACTACCACTTCACCTTCGAGATGCACATGGGCTTCGAGTACAAGGGCGGCGAGCAGTTCACGTTCGCCGGCGACGACGATGTCTTCACGTACATCAACGGGAAGAAGGTCGTCGACCTCGGGGGCATCCACGCCGAGCAGACCGAGATCGTCAACCTCGACGAGCTCGGGCTGGAGATCGGGAAGACGTACCAGCTCGACTTCTTCTTCGCCGAGCGCCACGTGACCGACTCCCACTTCCGGATCGACACCTCGATCGAGTTCATCAACTGCGGCGTCGAGGTCAAGTGACGCCGATCGACGGGCGCGGGCGAGGCTGAGAGCGCGCGCGGGCGCGCCCGGATCGCCCCGTCGCCCTCTCACTCCGCGCAGGAAAAGGTCTGTGGGCAGGCCGTGGATGCCGCGCAGTCGTCGCCGCACTCCTCGTGACAGCTCACGCACGCGGCGTAGCTCCCCTCGGTGGAGCAGAAGGGCACCGCGTCGCGCAGCTGATCGCAGCGCTGCTGCGCCTCCTCCGTCGAGAGCCCCCCGCAGCCGGCTGCGAGGGCGACCATCGAGAGCAGTGCCGTACCAAACCCCTGTCGTCGAGCCATCATCGCCTCCTTCGAGCCCCCCGAGCCTATCCGAAGCGTCGCGGTGAGGCCCGGCTTTCCGCGCCGCGCGCTCAGCCGTCCGCCGGGCGCGCGGGCGCGGCGAGCCCGTACGTGCCTGCGCCGCTCACCTGGATCCACGCGCGCATCACCTGGATCGGGCGGCCCGCCCGGGCCACGGCGGCGGCCGCGTCGCCGAGGTCGCGCGCGCACGCGGCGTGCAGGTCGTCGGTCGTCTCGTGGTCCTCCGCGGAGCGGCGGATCCACACCGCGGTGGACGGCATCGCCGCGCCCTCGTGCCTGTCTTGCCAGCGCCTGCCGACGAGGTGCGCCCGGAGGAGCTTCCTCGCGTCCGGGGGCGTATCCGGGTGAAGCTCGTAGACCATCGTCGCGATGAATGACCTCATGCGCGGAGCCTGCCGGAGCGGCGTTGGCCCGTCCAGAGAGGCAGAGCGCGGCCCGGCGCGCGCGTCTTGGAGCGCCGCGGCGCCGCGGCGCGCGCCCCGCCGGATCGTGCGCTGGGTTGCATTCGCGTGGGGGCGCGCTTATGCCGTGGCCGACAGCGGCTCCGTCGCGCCTGGGAGTCTCGATGACGCTCGATGAACGCCTCGCCGCGCTCGCTTCCTCCAAGCTCGTCACGCTGGTCCTCGACCCGGAGCACCTGCGCTTTCGCTGGGCCAACGCCGCCGCGGTGAGGCTCTGGAAGGCCGGGAGCCTGGACGAGCTCCTGGCGCGCGATCTCTCGGACATGTCGCAGGCGGCAAAGGCGCGCCTCGCGGGCTACGTGGCCCGGTTTCGACAGGGCGACACGGCAGAAGACACATGGACCGTCTACCCCGGCGGGAAGCCCGTGCCGCTCAGGGCGTTCTTCTCGGGTATCGATCTCGACGACGGGCGCCAGGGCATCTTGATCCAGGCGGTGTTCGACGAGGGGGCGCCGGAGGCGGCGCGCTCCCGGAGCGTCGAGGCGCTGCGCCATTCCTCGGTGATGGTGACGCTGCTCGACGCGCAGGGCGGCGTGCTGCTCCACAACCCCGCGGCGCTGCGCGCCTTCGGCGAGGATGCGCCGTTCGACGAGCGCTTCGTCGACAGGGCGCTCGCGCCGGAGCTCGTGGCGGCGGTGTCCGAGGGTCAGGTGATCTCGCGCGAGGCGCGGGTGATGACGCTGCAGGGCGAGCGGTGGCACGTGGTGGAGGCGCGTCCGGTGCCGGATCCGGCGACCGGCGACACCGCCCTGCTGGTCCAGCACACCGATCAGACCGAGCTGCGGGCGGCGGAGGAGACGGCCGAGGCGCGGGCGAAGCTCGTCGCGGAGCTCGCGGGGGCGCTCGAGCTCGTGGAGCACCAGAAAGAGGAGATCCTGGCGCTCTCGGCGCCCATCCTGGAGGTCGCCAGGGGCACGCTCGCGGTCCCGGTGATCGGCGCGCTCGACGGCGCGCGCAGCACGGAGATCGGGGCGCGGCTCCTCGGCGTCATCGTGGAGCGGCGATCCCGCTGCGTGATCCTCGACCTGACCGGGGTCGCGACGGCGGACGCGGCGGTCGCGGAGCACATCGCGCAGCTCGTCCGCTCGATCCGCCTGCTCGGCGCGAGGGCGATCGTCACCGGCGTGCGCCCGGAGCTCGCGCAGGCGTTCGCCCAGGCCGGAGCCGACCTGTCCGGGGTCGCGCTGCTGCGGAGTCTCCGCGAGGGGATCCGCGCGTCGGCGCGGGGCTGGAGCTAGAACGACGACGGGTTGAAACCCCGAGAAGAACGAACCACAGAGGCACAGAGGGCACAGAGGAAGAGAAAAGAAAGATAATTTACTTTCTCTTCTTCCTCTGTGCCCTCTGTGCCCTCTGTGCCCTCTGTGGTTCAAATCTCTTTCTTCCTGGGCGTTTCAAGCTGATCGGCGGGTTCATTCGGTCCGCCCCGTGACGCGCGGGAAAGTCCAGATCCGAGCGGCCGAGCAGCCTTGTCGGAGACGCTGCCAGCGCGGAGCGCGGGCCGCTGCGCTAGCATGCGCCGATGTCGCTCGACCCCCGGCGCATCCTGCCCATCGCGGATCGCCTCCATGCGGAGCCCGGCCATGCAGGCCGGGATGTGACCATTGCCTTCCTCGACTCCGGCTTCTACGCCCACCCGGATCTCGTCACGCCGCAGAGCCGCATCCTCGCCTACCACGACCTCTTCGCCCCCGAAGCAGGCCTGTCGGCGCTCGACAGCCCGGATGTGTCGTCGTGGCACGGGATGATGACCTCGGTCGTCGCCGCGGGGAACGGCGCGCTCTCGGAGGGGCGCTTCCGCGGGCTCGCCTGGGAGGCGAACGTCGTGCTGGTCAAGGTCGGCTCGGCGCACCGCATCGTCCACGACGACATCCGCAGGGGCATCGAGTGGGTGATCGCGCACCGCGAGCAGTACGGGATCCGCGTGCTCAACATCTCGTGCGGGGGCGACTACGAGGAGTCGTACCTGACCGGCAGCCTGTCGCGCGCGGCCGACGACGCGAGCCGGCACGGCATCGTTGTCGTGGCGGCGGCGGGCAACGCCGGGCACGACGCGGCCCACAACGTCCTTCCGCCGGCGAGCGCGCCGAGCGTGATCGCGGTCGGAGGGCTCGACGACGGCGGGGCCGGGGAGCAGACGTGGAATTACCACTCGTCGTACGGGCTCACCGTCGACGGGCTGCAGAAGCCGGAGATCATCGCGCCGGCGATCTGGCTGGCGGCGCCCATCCTGCCCGGGACGCCGACGGCGGCGCAGGCGCAGCTCCTGTCGCTGCTCGACCGCGCGCGGGACGAGGAGCTTCCAGGGCTGCTCGTCGAGCACGCGTGCGTCGATCCGGACCTCGACGCCGTCGCCGGGCGCGAGCCGTACCTCGTGCGCCAGCTCGCGGCGGCCAAGCTGCGCGACCAGAAGGTGATCTCCGGCCACTACAAGCACGTGGACGGGACGAGCTTCGCCGCGCCGATCGTGAGCAGCGTCGTGGCGCAGATGCTGGAGGCGAACCCGCGCCTCACGCCGCAGCAGTGCCGGCGCATCCTGATGAAGACGGCGCGCGGGCTGCCAGGCATCGCGCTCGAGCGGCAGGGCTGGGGCGTCGTGCAGCCCCGCGCCGCCGTGGCCGCGGCGCGGGCGGCCTGAGTCACTGCGGCACGGGCAGCGCCTTCTCGGCCCATTGCGGGATGTGGTTGCCTGTGGGATTGGCCATGTCGTCGTTCTGCTGGGGCATCCACACCGGCGCGAAGCTCGGATCGCCGTCGATCGACCCGCCCGGCGCGAGCGTCACGGCGGCGAACCAGAGCTGCGGCTTCGAGGTCCCGTCCGTCGACCCGGGCAGGCGCAGACCATAGGGGCGCCGCGACGAGAACGCGACCCAGTAGATGTTCTTGCCGCGGTACGTGTCGTGGCTCGGCCCGAAGCGCGGCCACGAGTTCGCCCAGGTGTCGTCGCCGTTCGCCCGCGCGAGGTCCACGGGCTCGCCCCCCTCGAGCGGGACGATCCGCAGGCGCGCGGAGTTGTCGTCGTAGGAGTCGCACGGGTCGTTGCCGGCAGCCCCGTTGCCGGGCGGCCCGTCGCAGCGCGACGTGTTGAACACCACCCAGGCGCCGTCGTCGGAGATGGTGGGATAGTAATGGCTCCTGTCCTGCTCGCGCGGCACGAGGGCCCTCGGCGCCTCGAAGCCGGCCGCCCCGTCGAAGCCCGCGATCAGGATCTGCGCGCCGCGCACCGTGTCGCCGTAGAGCTCCGGGCCCGCGCCGTTCTCGCCCGGCTGCCACGCGACGAAGGCGAGGTGCTTGCCGTCCGGCGACCAGAACGGCTGCGTCAGCCGCTCCGGCTCCTCGCCGAACAGGTCGCCGAGCGGCTCGAGCGTCTCGTCGGCGCGGCGCAGCGTGAGCACGCCGCGGAAGGCGTTCACCATCAGATCGCCGTCCGGTGAGAAGGTGGTCATGGTCGCGAACCCGCCGGGCTCGGTGTTGCGGAGCGCGATGATGTCCGCGGTCGCGACGTCCACCAGCGCGAACGACGACGGGCCGCTGCCGCCGAACGTCAGCGCCATCTTGTCGCCCGCCTGCGCGAGCGCGTGGCACCCCATGCACGGCATCTCCTGCCCGTTGGCCAGCGGCGGCGACTGCTCGTTCTCCCAGAACAGCTCGGGCGGGCTCGCCGCGTCGTCGAGGTCGTAGCGGTAGATGGCCGCCGACTGGAGCGTCGTCCCGTCCGTGCGCCAGTAATACAGGCCGCCGGAGAGCGACGCGCTCGCCCACCGGACGTCGATCGCCGCGCTCTCGCCGAGCGCGCTGCCGTCCTCGGCGGCGAGGCGGACGCGCGTCTCCATCGTGTCGCCCTCGCTCGCGCTCACGAGCATCGGGACGAGCTCCGCGGGCAGCGCCATCGCGCACCCGTCGGCGTCCGGGATGGGGTCGCAGGCGCCGACGAGCCGCAAGTCGATGAAATCGCCGGAGATCTCGATGCGGCCGACGCTCTGCCCGGCGCCGGCGCGACGCACCTGGAGCTCGACCGAGCCGATGTTGGAGGGGAAGAGCGCGCCGTCGAGCGGGTACGCGATCGCGGGGGCGCTCGCCGCCTCGGGCGCGCCGCCGAGCGCCTCGCTCGCGCCGGGGGGCGCGCCGGGCAGCGCGATCTCGCCGGCGAGCTTCACGGTGACGTCGGCGGTCGCCGTGATCGAGCCGCCCGCGGCGGTCACCCGGACCAGGCCGGGCGACGCGGTCGTGAGCTGCCCGGCGTCCACGTGGGCGAAGAGGTCGTCGGCGCTCCAGGTCACCCGGTCGGTGACGTCGCGCTCGGAGCCGTCCTCGAAGCGGCCGATCGCGCTGAGCTGCACGGCGGCAGCCTTGCCGTACGCGAACGCGACCGAGGTGGTGCCCGGGTCGACGCGCAGCGAGACGAGCCCCTCCACCGCGCCGCCGGCGCCGCTGGAGGAGCCGCCCCCGCCCTGCGCCCCGCCCGAAGGCGCGCCCGGGCTGCCGTCCGACGACGAGGAGCACGCCGCCCCGGCCGCCGCGATCGCCATCGCGAGGGCGAGGAGGAGCGCCCCGCGATCCGCCTTGCGCGAGCCTGCCCTCGCGGAGAACACGCGTGATCTCATGGTCTGACCTCCAGTTCGAGCACCGGACAGGCAGGCTACCAGAAGCGACGATCGGGGACATACGGCCTCGCCCCCGCCCGGCGCGACGACGTCTTCACGAGATCTCGCGCGCGTCGAGCTCGGCAGCGCCGGAGAGATCCCGGAGATCCGTTCGTCCATGGTGCATAAAAACACCCGTTCCGGCGCGGGCGAGGGGCCGCGATCCGCGTCGCGGGCGGCGCGCCGGGCGGCGACGAGGGCGGCGATCACAGGCACAGGGGGGCGACGAACGCGGCGATCACCAGGCAGACGCGGCCATCCAGGGGGAATACCTTGCGTACACCGTCGCCGGCCGGTAGCTTCCGGAGCGCCTCAAGGCTCGTTCGTCCTCGACCTCTGATCCGGCCGCCTGCTGCAACGTGGTTGCCTCTTCCGAACGTGGGGTGACGGCCGGTCGTCGGGGAGCGTTTTCGCATGGCGGCCCGCGGCACGATCCGGGCCGCCTGCGAGGGAAGCGGGGATCGTGCAACGGGATCGGCGGCAGACATGAGCAAGCGGCTTTATGTGGGGAACCTCGCGTTCCATTCGACGGAAGACAGCCTTCGCAACGCGTTCGAGGCGGCGGGTGTCGAGGTTCTCTCGATTCAGTTGATGACGGATCGGATGACCGGGCAGTCTCGCGGCTTCGGCTTCGTCGAGGTGAGCGATGCCCAGGCGCAGGCGGCCATCAACGCGCTGCACGGCAAGGACCTCGACGGCCGCACCCTGACGGTCAATGAGGCGCGCGAGCGCACCGGCGGCCCCGGCGGGGGCGGCGGCGGCGGCGGCTTCCGTGGCGGCGGCGGCGGCGGTGGTGGCCGTGGCGGCGGCGGCGGCGGGCGCGGCGGCCGCGGAGGTGGCGGCGGGCGCGACCGCTGGTAGCCAGCGGCAGCGCCTAGCTGTCGCCAGCGGCAGCGGATAGCTGGCAGCGAGGCTGCCCCCCGGCGCGCTCCGCGCCGCGGGGGCCCCGCTGCGTCGTTCACATCGACGACATCGACAACGTCGACCTCATCGACAGCATCGACCAGCGCTGGCCGCGCCTGTGCGGCCAGCGCCGGGCGCTCTCACTGGCTGGCGCGCTGCGAGCCGGGGCGGCGGAACGGCTTGCGGCCGGCGAAGATCTGGCCGTCGCCGAGCGCGTACGCGATCCGGAGCAGCTGGTTGTACTTCGCGACGCGATCCGAGCGGGACGCGGAGCCCGTCTTGATCTGGCCCGCGTTCGTCGCGACCGCGAGGTCGGCGATGAACGTGTCCTCGGTCTCGCCCGAGCGGTGCGAGATGATCGACCGGTAGCCGCCCTCGCCCGCCTGGCGGATGCACTCGAGCGTCTCGGTCACGGTGCCGATCTGGTTCAGCTTGATGAGGATGGCGTTCGCGAGGCCGTCCTCGATGCCCTTCGAGAGGCGGGCGGGGTTCGTCACGAAGAGGTCGTCGCCGACGAGCTGGACCTTCTTGCCGAGCCGCTCGGTGAGCAGCCGCCAGCCCTTCTCGTCGTTCTCGGCGACGCCGTCCTCGATCGACACGATCGGGAACGCCTTGCTGAGCTCCTCGTAGATCGCGACGATCTCCTCGCGGGTCTTCTGCTGCTTGTCGAAGGTGTACCGCTCGGTCTTCGCGTCGTAGAACTCGCTGAGCGCCGAGTCGAGCGCGACGCCGACGTCCTCGCCGGGGCGGTGGCCGGCGGCCTCGATGGCGCGCACGACGTACTCGAGCGCCGCCCGGTTCGACGGCAGGCGCGGGGCGAAGCCGCCCTCGTCGCCGACGGCCGTGACCATGCCGTCCTTCTTGAGCAGGCCCTTCAGGGTGTGGAAGATCTCGGCGCCCGTGCGCAGCGCCTCGGCGAACGACTCGGCGCCGTAGGGGACGACCATGAACTCCTGGATCTCCAGGCCGTTGTCGGCGTGCACGCCGCCGTTCAGGATGTTCATGAGGGGCGTCGGCAGGACGCGCGCTGCGGCGCCGCCGAGGTAGCGCCAGAGCGGCAGGTCGACCGTGTCCGCGGCGGCGCGCGCGGCCGCCATCGAGACGGCGAGGATCGCGTTCGCGCCGAGCTTCGACTTGTTGGCGGAGCCGTCCGCCTTGATGAGGACCTGATCGAGCTCGGCCTGATCGAGCGCATCCATCCCGAGGATGGCCGGACCGAGGACGGTCTCGATGTTCTTCACCGCGGTGAGCACGCCCTTGCCGAGGAAGCGCTTCTTGTCGCCGTCCCTGAGTTCGACGGCCTCGTGCTCGCCGGTCGACGCGCCGCTCGGCACGGCCGCGCGGCCGGTGCCGCTCAGCGTGGTGACCTCGGCTTCGACGGTGGGGTTGCCGCGCGAATCGATGACTTCGCGCGCGATGACGCTCTGGATCTCCGACATGACCTCTCCTCAAGGGGCCGCGTTCGCGCGTCCCCGGAAGTTCTCGAGGGGGGCTCGAGAAGCGGGCGGAGCATAGGCACGGCCCCTTCCGGATGTCGACGCTCCGGTGCACCGGCGGAGCTCGGCGGTCCCGGGCCGACCGCCGGCGGGGCGCGCGCCCGGGTCGACGGTCGGTGCGCGCCTGGCGTAAGCTCGCGGCCGCGTGGAAACCTCCATCGGCGTCTTCGGTGAGGAGATGCTCCTCTGGCTCTGCATGCTCCGCCAATCCCCCCGGCGGCCGCCGGCCGATCACGTGCTGCGGCAGGCGAACCTGCTGCTCGAGGAGCTCAAGGGGTCCAGGCTCGGGCGGGAGATGCCGAACGCCTCGGTCGACGACGGCATGTTCGCGATCGCCGCGTTCGCGGACGAGCTCGCGATGTCGCTGCCCGATCTCCGGCCGGTCTGGGCCCAGCGCCCGCTCCAGGCCGCGCGGTGGACGACGAACAACGCGGGCGTCGAGCTCTTCGAGCGGCTGGAGCGCGTGCGGAAGGGCCCGCTGCCGGTGATGGCGACCTACGCCTGCGTGCTCGGGCTCGGCTTCCGCGGCCGCTACGGGCTGCCGGGGCAGAACATCGACGACCTGCTGCGGATCCGCCGCGACCTCTCGCTGAAGCTCGGCGTCGATCCGGATCGGGACTGGAACGGCGGGGTGCTCCGGCCGGTGCGCGTCGACGGCGTCGCGGTCCAGCACCTCCCCAAGCTGCCGCTGTGGAAGTCCGCGCTGGTCGGGCGGACGCTGGCGGCGCTCGTCGCGCTCGCGGGCGCGGGCGCGATGGCGTGGACGCTCGCCCAAAGGGTCGGATGAGCGGCTCCTTCGTCTACGAGCTGGCGAGCGTCCACGCGCTGGTCCAGCAGGCGAACCCTGGCAGCGCGGAGGGGATCTACGCGGTCCCCTGCTACCTCGTGCTCGGCGAGCCCGGCTCGGGCCGCTCCACGGTGATCCGCTCGATGAACCTCACCTGGCCCGCGGGCGGCGGCCCGCTCGCGATCGGCGTGCCCGGGGCGCGTTGCTCGTACTGGCTGGCGAAGGAGGCGCTCTTCATCGAGCCCGAGGCGACGGTGCTCGGCCCGCGGCGGGAGCCGGCCGAGCTCGCGCAGCTCTGCGAGGAGCTGCGCCGCTCGCGCAAGCGCGAGCCGATCGACGGCATCCTCCTCGTGCTGAGCATCGCCGAGTTCATCGAGCTCGACGAGCAGGGGCTCGACGCCTACGCGAACCGCATCCGCGCGTACCTCGTCGAGGTGGGCCGCGCGCTGCGCGCGGACGTGCCGGCGTACGTGGTGCTGTCGCGCTACGACACGCTCTGGGGGTTCGCCGAGGTGTTCCAGTGGACCGCCGAGCGCGGGCGCGAGGAGCCCTGGGGCTTCGCGCTCCCGCTCGAGACGAGCCCGGACAAGACGGCGCCGCGCATCCTCCAGGAGCTCGAGGGGCTGAACGCGCGGCTGGAGTCGTATTGCCTGGCGCGGGTGAGCTCGGAGGATCCGCCCGAGGCGAGGACGCGGGCGTTCCAGCACCTCGCGGAGGTGCGGGGGCTGATGGCGCGGCTGCGGCAGCTCTTCGGGGTGATCGCGATGGAGAACGCGTTCGAGCGCGCGCCGTGGCTCCGCGCGGTGGCGATCGGCAGCGCGCTGCCGGGCATGGGCGACCGGCTGCGCGCGGGGGTGACGCGGTTCATCAACATGGGGCTGGCGCAGCCGCCGAACGTGGCGGTCGCGCAGCGGCCGGGCGGGCTGCCGATCCACCAGACGATGCGGACGGTCGTGCTGCCGGAGCGCGACATCGTGCCGCTCCGGCCGCGGTGGCGGGACGACCGGTTCACGCTGATCGGCTTCGCCGTCGGGTTGCTGCTGCTCGTCGGGGCGGGGATCACCGAGCTCATCCTGCGCTTCGTGGGGTGACGCCGCAGAGGGCTTGATCCTGGCGACCTGACGGGGGCGCTCAGCGACGCTGTCCGGGCTGTGCTGGATTCACGCTCACGGCGCGGCACCGCATTTGCACGAAATTGCGGTTGAAAGGAGGTTCCCATGGCGGAACAGCAGCGTCAGCAGACGGGGCAAGATGTGTCCGTTGGCAAGTCGCAGCAGGGCAAGCCCAGCAGCCAGGCGATGGGTCAGCCCTCCTCTCAGGCCGCCGGCGGGCCGTCCACCGGAATGCAGCGTCAGCAAGGAGGTGCGCAGATCGGGCGCTACGGCGGGGCGGGCGGTCTCATGAGCCCGTTCACGATGATGCGCCGGATGATGGAGGACATGGATCGCATGTTCGATGATCTCGGCTTCGGAGGGGTGCTCTCGCCGTACAGGCAGGCTCGCCCGACGGCCGAGCAGGGGGGCGGGCGGGGCCTCTCGTCGCTCGGCGGCGGCCTCTGGGCGCCGCACATCGAGGTGGGCGAGCGCGGCGGCCAGCTCGTCGTGAAGGCCGATCTCCCTGGCGTGACGAAGGACGATATCCGGGTGCAGGTCCAGGGCGACGCGCTGATCATCGAGGGCGAGCGCCGGCAGGAGCAGCAGGAGCAGCGCGAGGGGGTGAGCTACACCGAGCGCAGCTACGGCTCGTTCGTGCGGTCCATCCCGCTGCCCGAGGGCGTGCAGGTCGACGACGTGAGCGCCACGTTCGAGAACGGCGTCCTCGAGGTCTGCCTGAAGCTGCCGCAGCAGCAGCGCGGCCGCTCGATCGAGATCAAGAGCGGCGGGTCCGCGGCGCAGATGGCGAGCGGGCAGGGCGCGGGCGGCGGCCAGGCGGCGTCCGACAAGGCGAAGCAGCCTAGCTGATTGGCTTCATCCACGGCCGGGGGGCGGCGCCGCGCCGCCCCCCGGCGGCATGATCCCAGCGGAGGAACCGATGATCACCGACTGCGTTGTTCGAAACTGGTGGGCGCCTGTCGTTCGGGGCGTCCTCGCGATGGGCTTCGGCGCGCTCACGCTGGCCGTGCCGCGGATCAGCCTCAAGGTGCTGATCCTGCTCTTCGGCGTGTATGCCCTGGCCGAGGGCGTGACGAACATCGTCGGCGCCGTCCGCGGCGGCGACGAGCGGCGCCGCTGGTGGGTCCTGCTCCTCGAGGGCCTGGTGAGCATCGGTGTCGCGCTCGTCACGCTGTTCTGGCCGGGCATCACCGCCGTCCTGCTCGCCCTCTGGATCGGCGCGTGGGCGATCGTGACCGGCGTGCTCGAGATCGGCGCGGCGATCCGGCTCCGCAAGCAGATCGAGGGCGAGTGGCTCCTCGGGCTCGCGGGGGTGCTCTCGGTCGCCTTCGGCGTGCTCATGATCGTCGCGCCGGGCGCGGGGGCGCTCGCGCTGGTCCTGTGGATCGGGGCGTATTCGCTGGTGTTCGGCATCTTCCTGATCGCGCTGGGGATCCGGCTGCGATCGTTCAGCACCGCCGCGGTGGGGCCCGGCGCGGGGCCGATCCACGGGGTGTGAGGAGGTCGCCAGACGCCCCCTGACGGGAGCCCGACGGTGCCCTGAGAGCGCCACGCGCTCTCAGGCACCGTGGCGGGCGGGGCGGCTCACGCCACCGCTTCTTCGAGCTCTCCGAGGACGATCGCCGCCGCGACCGCAGGCTCGAACAGCTCGGCGCGCGCGGCGCGGTACTCCGGATCGGCGAAGAACCGCTCCCGCGTCGCGCGGTCGGGGAACACGATCGTGAAGACGCGGTTGATGCGCTCATCCCCCTTCAGCACGCGCGCCACCACGAAATCGTGGCCGAAGGCGCCGCCGTAGGTCGAGAGGATCGGCGTCATGCGGGCGCGATAGCTGGCGTAAGCCGCCTCGTCCGTCACCTGGAGCCCCATCAGGAGCACGTGCTTCCGGCCCTCAGCGTCCATGGGAGTAGCCTCCGTCCACGTCGAGCGTCGTGCCGGTCACGAAGCCGGCCCTGGCCAGGTACAGCGCTGCTTCCGTCGTGTCCCGCACCTCGCCGATCCGCCCGAGAGGGTGAATCGACGCCATGGAGTCGGCGTTCTCGCCGATGAGCGGCGTGCGGATGATGCCGGGCGCCAGCGTGTTCACGCGGATGTCGTGGCGGGCCAGCTCGGCCGCGAGCGAGACGGTGAGCGCATGGACGCCGCCCTTGCTGGCCATGGCGGCCGAGGCTGGCATCGCGGTCATCGCTTGCTGCACGAGCACCGTGCCGACGTTGATGATCGAGCCCCCGCCGCCCTCGATCATGAGCGGCACCGCGGCCTGCGTCATCAGGAACGTCCCTTTCACGTTGGTGGTGAAGAACCGGTCCAGGTCCTCCTCCGTGCTCTCGAGAAACGGCTTCACGCCGAAGATCCCGGCGTTGTTGATCAGCACATCGACGCCGCCGAAGCGCTCCCGCGCGGCGGCGACGACCGCCCGCGCGGTGGCCCGATCGCCCACGTGACCCGGCACGGCGACGACGCGCGTGCCGCCTTCGAGGCTCCGCCGCGCCCGGTCGAGCTTCTCCGGATCGCGCCCGTTCAGGACGAGGCTCGAGCCCTCGGCCAGGAAGCGCCTCGCGAGATCGAGGCCGATACCGCTGCTGGCGCCGGTGATGATGACACGATCGATTCGGTTGGACATGGAGTGTCGCTCCTTCTGGTCGACACCTTGGGGCCACTCCCCGGAACAAGAAAGTGGTATGTTTCTATGGACTCCATAACCTCCGGTTCTGGACCCTGCGCGTGCCGCCATGACCTACGATCAGCTCGTCGCCTTCCTCGCCGTCGCGGGCGAGGGCTCGTTCAGCGCCGCGTCCGCGCGGCTGCACAAGTCCCAGCCGGCGGTGAGCAAGCTGGTGCGCAACCTGGAGGGCGAGCTGGGGGTCACGCTGTTCGATCGCCGGGAGTACCGCGCGACGCTCACCGACGCCGGCCGCCTGTTCCAGGAGCGCGCGGCGGCGGTCATCGAGAGCACCGAGGCGCTGCGGAGCTTCGGCATGCGGCTCTCGGGCAAGGTGGAGCCGATCGTGCGGCTCGCCGTCGAGGCGGTGACGCCGCTCGGGCCGATCATGGCCGTCTTCCGCGGGGTGCAGGCGCGTTATCCGCTGGTGCGCATCGAGCTCGGCACCGAGCGGCTGGCGGGCGCCGCCGACGCGCTGCGCGAAGGCCGCGCCGATCTCGCCGTCGCCACGAGGCTCGGGATCGACGCGTCCGAGGTGGAGATGGCGCCCTTCTGCGACGTGCGCGTGCTCCCGGTGGCGCGCTTCGATCACCCGGTGGCCACCTGCGGCACGCCGATCCCGCCGGCGCTGCTGCGGGCGCACGCGCAGATCGTCCTGCGCGACAGCGCGACGGGGAGCGCCTCGCCGTCGCTGAACGTGCTGGAGGGCGGCCTGCGCTGGAGCGTGACCGACGTCGCGGCGAAGCGGGAAGTCATCCTCGCGGGCATGGGCTGGGGCGGCCTGCCCGAGCACGTGGCCGCCGGCGCGCTCGCGGCGGGCGAGCTGGTGAAGTTGCAGGTGCCCGAGTTCAAGGCCGACGTCATGGAGCTGTTCGTGATGCGTCGCCGTGATCGACCGCACGGCGTGGTCGCGCAGGCGCTCTGGGAAGCGCTACGGAGCGGCGGCCGCGACGCCGGGACGCCGGCGTCGGCCGGGAAGGCCCGGCGCCGGCAGAAGAGGGGTTGAGGCCGGTGCGCGCGCCGCCTCGTCGGCACGACGCGCGCGCGTTGCGCTCCAGCATTCCTCCGCGGCCTCGATGTGCCGCGCTGCCGTCTTGCGATCGGCCACGCCGTCGTCCGGCCCCCTGGAGAAGCGACGCCAGCTCAACAACTCATCTGTACATCGAAGAGTCCGCCTTGACTCCACAGCCTGCGGGGTCATGAGCTTCGTCGACAGCGCCTGCGTGGTGACGAGCGGCTCCGGACGATACCGCCAGCGTGCCAGCGTGCCAGCGTGCCAGCGTGCCAGCGTATCTTCTGGGTGGCAGGCCTCCTGCACGATAAAAATGCGTGCTGCGCGTGCGAAGCGCCTGGCCTGACGTTTGCAACATGAGTCCCCGGAGAATGGTTTTCCTTCTCCCTCACGGGCTTCGGCAACGAAATGTGTGTCGCCCTGCGTGCCACGAGCGTGGCGCGGAAAATCAACACTTATACTGGAACAACATAGCAGATGAGCAACAACAAATATTCGAAGCGCTGTCTCGAAATGGGAGGACCTGGGCTCGCATGGATTCGCATGGGCGCGACCAGCGCGCTGCTCGCTCTGGCAGCCGTGGGGTGTAGCGCCGCAGACCCAGGCGATGACTTTTCCGACGAACCGCTCGGGACTGACGCGCAAGAGGTCCGCGCCGGCACGCCAGGCGGCGGAGTCGGCACCGTGCAGATCGGTGGCTGCACCGGAACGCTGATAGGTGTACACATGATCCTGACCGCGGCTCACTGCTTTGACGACGATCTCGGATCGGCGTTGTCGGGGACCGTTTTCACCAAGATATCCTACGCGCACGCCGGGGGTACCTGGAGCTGCATGACGGGCGCCCCCGCGAATGACAAGTGCGATATGGACCGCGGCGTCTTCGTGCACCGCTACCAGCAGGGATGGGACGCGAAGTATGACCTGGCCGTCGTCTTCACCAACCAGATGGGCGACTCGTTCCGCAACGTGACTGCCTCCGACGCTGCCGACGGGTTCTACACAGGGAGCCTGTCTCCTGCGGAGCCCTATCGACTCTACGGGCGAGGCTACAATCACCCGGATGGCACAGGCAATGGAGTCATGCGCTACATGGACGACTCGCTGAACTGGGTAGGTGAGAGGCACTTCGTCACGGACGCGGGATACGATCGAGTTTGCTCGGGCGACTCGGGCAGCCCGTATTTCCTCAAAAGCGGAGGCATCCCCACCAAATGGACGTTCGGCATACACTCCAACAGGGACGACTCAGGCGACGCGTGCGCCGCGGAGGGCGACAAGTTTCGGGGCATGCGGCTGACCCCGTTCCGGGCTAGCCAGATCAATGATTACCGCGCCGACCGAGGACTTCCGTCATGCGTGCATCCCTCGAGTTCATCCCCTGATTTCTGGGTCTGCCAGTGAGCGGCGACTGATCCAGGCTGCTGCTCGGATGTCCGACTGACGTCTTCCAGGCCAGGTCGGCCTGCGCGCTCTCGGCCTGGGCGCCAACACCGCCGGTGGCGTACGAGCCCGGACCAGCCCCGGAGAGCGCGCATCGCGGCGCAGGCCCGCGGCGATCAGCGCCGCCTGCGCCGCGCTCCACGTACGTGAGCGCAGCGCCTCCCTGGATGCTCCTGGGGCCCCCATCATTTCCCGCTGCTGCTTGGTCCGTCTGGACCCTTTGCTCCTGCGCGCGGCGAGGCGGACCGAACGTGCTCCGCGCCGCCCTCGGTTCCTTCGGCGGGCGCCGCCCCCCCGCTCGACCCGAGGATCGCGAGCTCGGTCTTGATCCACCGATCGAGCTCCCCTTGCAGGCTGAACAGCGCCAGATCGAACTCCCGGCCATTGACCACGATGAACGGCGTCCCCGAGAGCCCGGCGCGGTCGGCCTCGGCCTTGTCGCGCGCGATCACCTTCGCGGCGGCCTCGCCCGCCATGTCGGCGCGGAACCGGGCCATGTCGAGGCCGATCCGCTGCGCATAGCCGAGCAGGTCCTTCTCCTCGAGGCGCTGCTGGTTCTCGAACAGGAGGCGCTCCATCTGCCAGTAGCGGCCCTGGGCGTGCGCCGCGATGGCCGCGCGCGCCGCGGGCTCGGCGTGCGCGTGCGATCGCAGCGGATACACCTTGTGGACCAGCCGGACGTTCGGCGCGTGGCGCTCGACGATCTCGTCGAGGATCGGGACCGCGCGACCGCAGGACGGACACTCGAAGTCCGACCAAACGACGATCTGGACCGGCGCGCCCTCCGGCCCGCGAGAGGGCGAGTCGGCGAGATCGATCTTCTTCACGTTCGGACCGAACCGAACGCCGTACGCCGACTGCGCCTCTGCGCCGCTCGCGCCGCCGCGGATCTTGTCGGCGAGGAGCTGCGCGGCGGGCACGCAGGCCGCGCAGGGGCGCGCCTCGCGGACACACTGCGCGAGCGACACGGCGTGTTCGGGGCAGGGCGCGTAGAGCTGCGAGACGAGCTGCCACCAGGTATGGCGCTCGCGGCGAACGAGCTCGGCCGTGTTGACGCCCGGCAGCTCCTCCGGCTCGCCGCCGGGGGCGTCGAGCGGCGCGGCGCCGGGCGGGCCGGGCAGCGGGACCGCGGGGGAGTCCGCGAACTGAGGCTCCTGCCGGTCGGCGCCGCCGCACGCGGCGAGCGCGGCGAGCGCGGCGAGCGCGGCGAGCGCGAGCCGTCGTGCACCTGATTTCGGAATGAACACGCGCGGATGCTACACCGTTGCCGCCGCGCGGCGAGGGACGAAGCGCCGGTCCGGGCCGGCGGCCGCCCCCGACTCCGGCGACGGGTCGCGGGAGCGCGCTCCCGCCGTTCGACTCAGAAAGTGCCGCCGAATCCGAAGGTGGCGCCCTGGGGCGCGAAGCCGATCTGGGGCGCGAGGCGCAGGCGGTTGGCCGCGTGGCTGTCCGGTTTTCGCACCTTCTCCTCGTACGGGAGGGCGGCGATATCGACGATGTTGGCCGTGAGCAGGCCAAGGCTGCCGCCCAGGATGAAGGCAACAGCCTTGGGATTCACCCAGTCACCTTCGTCGGCTCTGCCGGCATTCGCCGCGCCGATGAAGCCGCCCACGAGCGTGCAGCCGACGTTGAGACCGAGGCTGGCGAGGCTCTTGCCGACGTGTTCGTGCGCCGAGTGGATGATCGGGCCGCCGAGCAGGAACCCGCTATAGCTCAGCAGCAGGAGCTCCGGGGCCTCCGCGCTGAGGGCGACAGGCACGAGCACGAGACTCCCGCCGAGCACGAGGAGGTGCTGCCAGCCGTACCAGACGCGCTGCACCTGGGGCTTCGCGCCCACGCCGCCGCTCGCCGTCTGCCATGCACCGGCGCGCCATCCATGGGGCGGCGGCGCCGCAGTCGGCGCCGCGGGAGCAAGCGGGCCAGGCGGCTCCGGCGAGACCTGCGGCGCGGAACCGGGCGGCGGCTCCGTCGCCCCCGCCTGGACAGCGGCCAACGTCACTGCCGCTGCGCAGCAGATCTTCAGTCCATCGCGCACCTTGCTCATCCCCCCGGCGCTCCTCTCTCCACGTCTCCGCTCTCTACCTGCGAATCCCCGGCGCTGCACCGGGATGAGGGGTCGCATTCGTGCCCCCCGAGGCAAGCGCGATTGGCGGCGCTGGTCGCCTCCAGCAGCGACGCCGGAGCGCGTTCAGAGGCTGCCGACGAGGCCGAAGGTGGCGCCGCCGGGCGCGAGGCCGACCTGGGGCGCGAGCCGCAGGCGCGGCGAGCGGACGCGGAGGTAATCGTAGCTCTCCACCGTCCCGCGCTCCTCGACCTCGAGGACGGCAATGTCGATGATGTTCGCCGTGATCAGGCCAAGGCCGCCGCCGACGACCAGACCGCCGAGCGCCGCGAACGGTTCGTCGGCGGTGCTGCCGAGGAGCATCCCGATCATGCCGCCACCGAACGTGCAGCCGGCGTTGAGGCCGAGGCTGATGAAGCCCTTGCCGAGGTTGCCATTGGCCCAGTGCGTGACCGGCCCGCCGATCGCGGCGCCGCTGAAGCTCACCCAGGTGAGCCCCTCGGACTCGGTGGCGACGGCGATGGGCACGACGGCGACGCTGCCGAGGAGCACGACGAGGTGCTGCCAGCCGTACCAGACGGTCGTCGGAGCGGGCTGAGCGCCGCCGGCCACGCTCCCCGGCGGCCCGGGGATCGGACTCCACGTCCACCCGGGAGGCGGCGGGGGATACCCGGGCGGCGCCACGGCCGCCGGCGCAGGCGACGCCGGCAAGACCTGGGGCGCCGGAGCGGACGGGGGCTGCATGGCGCTCGCCTGCCCCGCCGTGAACGCCACGGCCGCCGCGCAGCACGTCCCCACCACCTCGCGAAGCATGTCTGTCACCCGGCGCTCCTCCGTTCCTCGCTTCTACTTCGCTTCTACTCCTTTCAGGCCGGTTTTGCTCCTGCCCTGCGCGCGATCCGGGGCCCGCTTCCACGCGCGCGGCGAGGGCGTCCGGGCGACTCCGGCGCTGTGGGCCGTCAGATCCACCGCCGCGTCGACCGAGCGTAGGTCTCGTAGGCAGCGCCGAACCGGGCGCGGAGCCGCCGCTCCTCGAACGCGATGTACCATCGGTCGACGATCACGACGAAGACGGCCGCGAGCAGGAGCGCGGCCGCGGAGCCGCTCAGCATCGCCACGCCCGCGGCGGCGAGGCCCATGCCGAGGTACATCGGGTTCCGGGATAGCCGGAACAGCCCCCCGGTCACGAGCCGCGTGGGCTCGGCGAAGGTGTTGATCTCCGTCGCGGCCCGCGCGAACTGCACGCGGGCCGCGATCGCCGCGGCGATCCCGATCGCGAGGGGCAAGAGGCCGATCGAGCGATACGCCGCCGGGAGCACCGACGGGCGCGGCACGAGGGCGTGCGCGAGCCCCATGAGCGCCGTGACGATCAGGAGAAGAACGGGCGGGAGCAGGTTGCGCGGGGATGCGTTGGAGGTGATCATGAGCCGCCAGTCTGGGCCATCCGGAGGACATCGGAGACTCGCGTTGGGAAGACACTCGATGAAGCGCCCGCAGACGCCGCGCAAAGAGCCTCGCCAGGCGCGCTCGCGCTTCCTCGTCGAGACCATCGTCGAGGCCGCAGCTCGCGTTTTCGACGAGCATGGCTACGACGGGGCGAACACGAACCGCATCGCCATGATCGCGGGCGTGAGCGTCGGGTCGGTTTACCAGTACTTCCCGAACAAGGACGCCCTCGTCACCGCGCTGCACGAGCGCCACGTGCGCCAGATGCTCCGGCTCCTCGAGCAGGTCGACGCGGCCGCCGAGGGCTCGTCGCTGCGCGACGCGACGGAGATGCTCGTCGCCAGGGGCCTCGAGGTCCATCGGACGGAGCCGCGGCTACAGCGGCTCCTCCACGCCGATCTCCCGACGCTGGAGCAACGGCGCGCGCTGAGCGCCGCGAGCCAGGCGGTCTTCGACAGCACGCGGCAGCTCCTGTCGCGCCACGGCGCGGAGATCGCCCAGCCGGATCTCGATCTCGCCACCTACGTGGTCCTGCGCATGTTCGAGGAGCTCGTCCACGCAGCGACCCTCGATCCGCCGCCGGGCGTCGAGGAGGGCGGCCTCCGGCGGGCGATCTCGGACGCGCTCATCGGCTACCTCACCGTCGCCGCGCCGCAGACGCCGGCAGGGAATCCGCCGGATCCGCCGTAGGCGCAACGCAGGTCCGCGCGCGGGGTCTGCGCGCGCGGCGCCTCCCGCGCCGGACACCAGGCGGCTGCGGAGCGGCCGCGCCATTGCACTTGCAATGACGCGCCTGCGACAACTTGCCACATGTCGCGCGCGCGGCAGGCGTGCAACGAAGCCCCGCGCTGGCAGCAGGCGGGCGCGCGCGGCGCGGCCCCTCGGGAGGACGCTTATCATGACGAGATCACCTGGACCGACCCTGTTTGCGATGGCGCTGGCCGGCTTCGCCGCTTTCGCGGCGGCCTGTGGCGACGACAACGACGGCGCGCCCGCCTGCGCCGACCCGCCCGCCGGAGACGGCGGCTCCGGGGCCGAGCCGCCCACGGGGGACGGCGGCTCCGGGGCCGAGCCGCCCACGGGGGACGGCGGCTCCGGCGGCGCGGGCGGCCAGCCCGTGGACGACGAGGACAGCGACCACGACAGGGACGGCTTCACCTCGCGCGCAGGCGACTGCGACGACTTCAACAACACCATCCACCCTGGCGCCGAGGAGCGGAGCCTCGATACCATCGACTCCGACTGCGACGGGTCCGACGCGCCGGCCAAGAGGCTGGTGTGGGACGGCGGCGCGGATCCCGATCAGGTCGACGCGATCGCGCTCATGGACACGGACGGCGACGGTCAGATCTCGCTCGACGAGTTCTCCGCGCAGTGCGCCGAATCCGCCATGCTGATGGGCACCGCGCGCCCCGGGGTGGTCCAGGTCCACGCGGCCTGCGCCGGCACGAACAGCTGCCGCGGCATGGTCTATCAGACCTGGAACGAGATCTACGAGCACGCCTGCCGCGCCGTGAACGACTGCGCGGGCTGGAGCTGCGTGGAGACCGCCGAGGACCAGGATCGAGACGGGCTCGCCGCGTTCGAGGCGGGGACCTGCAACCACTGCCACGCCGTCTCGGAGGGATCGTTCATGGTGCAGGTGCCGCCCGGCGAGGACGTGAGCGCCTTCATCGCCGACTTCTGGGACCGTCGCCCGGATCCGTACCTGCAGGCCATCATCGCGTTTGGGCTCGACGGCGTCACCGCCGAGGGCCACGCCTACTCGAACATGCCCGGCTCCTACCACCTGCTCTCGCGCGCCGAGATCGACCGGCTGATCGCCTACCTGCGCACCCTGACGCCGGAGGGCGAGAGCTTCGAGCAGCTACCGTCACCCGACCCGATCGACTAGCCCGCCGATGCACGCGCAGCGACCCCCCGCCGGCGATCAGGCGCCTCTCGCGCGAGCGCTCCCGCGAGACGCGCTCGGCCTCGGCCTGCGTCCGCCGCACTACGAGGCGATCGAGCGGCTCCGGCCCGGGCTGGGCTTCTTCGAGATCATCGCAGAGAACTACCTCGGCGCCGCTCCCTTGCCCCGGGAGCGGCTCCGTCGCGTCGCCGAGCGCTATCCCATCGTCGCCCACGGCGTGTCGCTGAATCTGCTCGGCGAGGCCCCCCTCGACCGAGACTACCTGTCCCGGCTCAGGGACCTGATCCAGGAGCTCCATATCCCCTATTTCACGGATCACCTCTGCTGGACGGCGTTCGAGGGCGTGACGCACCACGATCTCCTGCCGGCGCCCTGCGATCCGGAGCTGATCCCCTACGCCGCCGGCCGGGCGTTCGACGTCCAGGAGGCCCTCGGCGTCCCCTTCGGGATCGAGAACCTCTCCTCGTACGTCGCCTGGGAGCGCGACGCGATGCCGGAGTGGGAGTTCTACCGTCGCGTCGTGGAGGAGTCCGGGTGCTGGACCATGCTGGACCTCAACAACGTGTTCGTCTCCAGCGTGAATCACGGGTTCGATCCGCGCGAGTACCTCGACAGCGTGCCCTGGCGCCGGGTCTTGCAGGTCCACCTGGCCGGCCACCAGACATTGCCCTCGGGCCTGCGGCACGACACGCACGATCGTCCGGTATGCGACGAGGTGTGGTCTCTTTACGAGGAGGCGTGGCGCCGGGGCGGCCCTTTCCCGACGCTCCTCGAGTGGGACGCGGAGATCCCGCCCCTGCCCGTGGCGCTCGCGGAGCTCGACAAGGCGCGGCGGGCGCGGTCTGCATGAGCCCGAGGGGCGGAGATCCTCCGGGCTGGCTGCGAGAGCTCCAGCGCGATTTCACCGCGGTCCTGCGCTCGCCGCTCGACCCGGAACCAGGCGTCTTCCGGGAGCGGCAGGATCAGTATCCTGCGCGCCTCGTGGCGCAGCTGAAGGGCGGCCCCGGGAGCGCCGCTCCGTCGGAGCGGCTCGCGCTCTATCACCGCCAGTACTGGATGCGGCTGTTCACCGCCCTCCAGACGAGCTTCCCCCGCGTGTCGCGCGCGGTGAGCTACTGGCACTTCAACCACCTGGCCGCGCTGCACCTGGCCGAGCACCCGCCGCGGCACTTCGACCTCGACGAGGCAGCCCGCGGGTTCTCTGCGCGGCTCCGCCGCGCGCTGCAGCGCCTCGACGACGCGCGCCGCGATCGCCGACCGGGGCGCCCGGCGCGCGAGGACGCGTGGTGCCGGCGGATCGAGCTGTCGAGAGCGCCGCTCGCGATGGTGCGCCAGGCGCTCCAGATGGATGAGGCAGAGCGGCACGCGTACGAATCGCCGTTCGAGGGGCTCTGGCGCCCGACGCCGGAGGAGCTCGCCAGGCTCGCGCTATCGTCCGAAGCGCGGCTGCGCTTCGCGGTCTCCTGCACGCTGACCCGCGAGGACTGGGACCTCGCCCGCTTCTCGCGGCTCACGGGGGGCGACCAGGACGAGGGCGCGCCGGGCCCCCTGCGCCGCCACCCGTCGACGCGCTGCTGGGTCTTCGCCCGGAGCGCCGGCGGCACGACCGCGACCTCCGTGGATCCGCTGTTCGCCCGGCTGCTCGATCGCTGCCGGGAGCTGCCGTTCGGGCAGGCCCTCGCCGACGTCGAGCAGGCCTGTTCGGCGGCGGAAGCAGCGCCGCTGCGCGCCCATCTCCAGGGCTGGATCGCGCTCGCCCTCGCGAGCGGCTGGTGGACGGGGCTCGCCGAGGCCGAGCCGCGCGCGCAGCAGGCAGCGGTCGACGACCCCGGCCGAGCGTGAGCCCCGCGCGCGCAGCGCGTCCGCGCCGCGCCCCTGCCCTCCCGCGGGCGGCTCCCCCCGCCTACCCCAGCAGCGAGGCCGCGACGCGCGGCGCCTCCCGCGCCGGGCAGCCCATCCAGCTCGAGAGCCGCGCCGCGGGCTCGCCGCTCACGAGCGCCCGGTGCACCCGCTCCGCCACGTCCGCGCGGATCGCCCGCGTCCCGAACACCGGGTAGCCGATCGCCGCGTACGCCCTCGGGTCCACGCCCCGCGCGACCGCCACCGACACGGCGCCCGGCGCCGGGCACGCGGGCACGCGGCCCCGGTCGAACCACGCCGCGCACAGCGCGAGCCGGCGCTCCAGCGCGCCGCGCCGGAGGAGCTGCTGCGCGTAGATCACGCGCTCGCCCACCTCGATGCCGTGCGCCGAGAGGAGCGCGCGGTCCTCCGGCGCGAGCTCCGCGATCTGCTCGCCGGCGTCGCGCGCCGCCGCCGTCCCGAGGCCCTGCTCGAGCTGGTAGACGATCCCGCGCGCCGCCCCCTGGAGCCCGCGCACCTCGGGCGACCGCAGCGGCGCGAGGAGCTCCTCGACGAGGTCGCGCGCGAACGCCACGAGCCGCCGCAGGACCCGCGACCGCGCCCCCGCGCCGAGGTCGTCGAGCGCGGCGAGCCGCACGTCGGGCAGGAGCAGCGCCGGGCCGCGCGCGAGCTGCCCGAGGAGCTGCTCGCCGTCGAAGATCCTCCCGGCCACGTCGACGGAGAAGCGCTCGTGCGGCGCCCCCACGATCGACTCGACCCAGCGCGCCCGGTCGTCCTCGGGCGCGGGCGCCGTCGGCCCCGGCGCGAGCAGGGCGCGCATCGCCGCGATGCGCGCGAACGGGTGATCGGGCGCGACCTTCACCGGCTCCTCGGCCTCCGGCCGGCGCTGCGGCGGGCGCGCTCCGGCCCGCGCGCTCGACGCCGCCCGCAAGCGGCCCGCCGCCCCGCCGCCGCGCTCGACGAAGCGCTGCACCAGCCGCTCGTGGAGCGCGTCGCTCAACCGATCCTCGATCGCGCGCGTGCGGTCCTGCCACGCCCCCGCGTCGCGCACCCAGCGCCCGTGGTTCGAGATGTAGGTCCACGTCCGGATCGAGGCGATCCGCGTGATCAGCGTGTCGATGTCGCCGCCCACGTCGTCGATCTCGGCCACCCGGGCGGCCATCCAGCCGGGGTCGAGCGCCGCGCTCGGGCCCGAGAGCTGCCCGTAGATCTCGGCGAGGAGCGCGACGTGCGACTCGAACAGCAGCTTGCGGAAGTCGGGGATGCGGCAGACCTCCCAGAGCAGCCCCACGGCCTCGCTGCCGCGCGCGCGGGCGCGGACCTCCGGGTCCTCGGCGAGCCGCGCCAGGGCGGCGGCGTCCTCGGCGTCGTGGACGAGCTTGAGGCTGCGGGCGGGCGGGGGCACGCGCAGCGACGCGAGGAGCGCGTCGATCGAGCTGCGGTCGAGCTCGCTGTTGCGCCAGCGCAGGCGCCGCACGGCGGGGAAGCGGTGCGCCTCGATCGCGGCCGCGACGCCGTCGGGGAGCGCCAGCGGCGCGACCGTGCCGAAGGTGCCGTCCGCGAGGTGCCTGCCCGCGCGGCCGGCGATCTGCGCGAGCTCGGCGGGGTCGAGGTCGCGCACGTCGCGGCCGTCGAACTTGCGCAGGGCGGCGAACGCGACGTGGCGCACGTCGAGGTTGAGGCCCATGCCGATCGCGTCGGTGGCGACGAGGTAGTCGACCTCGCCCGACTGGAACATGGCGACCTGCGCGTTGCGCGTGCGCGGCGAGAGCGCGCCGAGCACGACCGCCGCGCCGCCCCGCTGCGCGCGCAGCCGCTCGGCGATCTCGTAGACCTGCGGGGTCGAGAACGCGACCACGGCGCTGCGCGGCGGCAGCCGCGAGAGCTTGCCGGCGCCGGCGCTCGTGAGGCGAGAGAGCCGCGGGTGCTGGACGAATTTCGCCGTGGGCACGAGGTCGGACATGAGGGGCCGCATCGTGTCGGCGCCGAGGAACCAGGTCTCGCGCCGCCCGCGCGAGAGGAGCAGCCGCTCGGTGAACACGTGGCCGCGCTGGTCGTGGGCGGCGAGCTGGATCTCGTCGATGGCGAGGAAATCGACCTCGAGGTCGATCGGCATCGCCTCGACGGTGCACACCCAGTAGTCCGGCCGCCTCGGGACGCGCTTCTCCTCGCCGGTGACGAGCGCGACGCGGGCCTCGCCGACCCGGGTGGTCACGCGGTCGTAGACCTCGCGCGCCAGCAGCCGCAGGGGCAGGCCGATCATGCCCGAGTCGTGCGCGAGCATGCGCTCGATGGCGCGGTGGGTCTTGCCGGTGTTGGTCGGACCCAGGACGGCGGTGATCGCGGAGGCGTCGGCCATGCCGCGCGCAGCTTAGTACCGGACGCCGTAAAGACCCCCCGGCGCGGCGGAAGAGCGCGCGCCCGGCGCGGCGCGGGTGGATGGGCTCGTCCGTGGGATTCTGGTCGTGGTCGCAGGCGGCGTGTAGCGGCGGGGGACCCATGGCGGCGGGGTGCGCGGTGAGGAGGAGAAATGCGACAGCAGCCCGCCCGCGCTCGGCCTTCGTCGCGCCGCCTCGGCCATGGCATGATGAGGCGAGATGCCAGCGGGTGTAAGAACGGCGACACTGGGCCCCGCCTCTGCTAGACCCCGTGGGCCCGTACGCAAGGACCCTGGGACGCGGAAGGCTCGATCGCATGCTGTCGCTTGAAGCGGGGAGCGTCGTCGGTGGGAAGTATCGCCTGGAGCGGCCGCTGGCGGGCGGCGCCATGGGTTTCCTCTGGGTGGCCCGGCACCTCCAGCTCGACGTCCAGGTCGCGCTCAAGTTCATGAGGCCGCAGCACGCCGACTCCCCGGTCGCGCGCGCGCGGTTCGAGCGCGAGGCGAAGGCCTCGGCCCAGCTCCGGACGCCCAACGTCGTCCACGTCTACGACTACGGGCTCGAGGGCGACACGCCCTACCTCGCGATGGAGCTCCTCGAAGGCGAGGATCTCGCGGCGTACCTGGTGCGCCGGGGGCGCCTCGCGCCGGCCGAGGCGCTGGGCGTCATGGTCCAGGTGTGCAAGGCGCTCCGCCGCGCGCACGAGGTGGGGCTCATCCACCGCGACCTGAAGCCGGCGAACATCTTCCTCGCGCGCCAGGGCGAGGAGGTCGTCAAGATCCTCGACTTCGGGGTCGCCAAGGCGACCGGCACCGGGCTGGCCGCCGACGCGACGAAGACGGGCACGCTCATCGGCTCGCCGCACTACATGAGCCCCGAGCAGGTGCGCCGGAGCAAGACGATGGACCACCGGAGCGATCTCTGGTCGCTCGGGGTGATCATCTTCCAGTGCCTCACCGGCCAGCTCCCCTTCCCCGGCGAGGAGCTCGGCGACGTGCTCGTGGAGATCTGCACGGGCGACATCCCGGTCCCCTCGCAGCTCGCGCCGGACCTCTGGCCCGAGCTGGACCAGTTCCTGGCGCGCGCGCTCAAGCGCGAGCCCGCGGAGCGCTTCCAGAGCGCGAGCGAGCTCGCCCACGCGTTCGCCGCGGCCGTGCACCGCACGCCCCTCCCGGCGGGTCGCGACGCGATGGACTCGACCGGCGCGCTCGCGGCGCTGGGCAGCGCGCCGGCGCTGGGCAGGCCGGGCGCAGGCAGCGCGCCGGCGATGGGCGTGCACGGGTCGGGCAGCGCGCCGGCGATGGGCAGCGCACCGGCGCTGGGCAGCGCACCGGCGATGGGCAGCGCGCCGTCCCACGCCCCCCCAGGCCCGGGCAACACACCGGCGCTGGGCAGCGCGCCGTCTCACGCCCCCCCAGGCCCGGGCAACACACCGGCGCTGGGCAGCGCGCCGTCTCACATGCCCCCGGGCTCTGGCAACACACAGGCGCTGGGCGCGCCGGGCTCGGACAGCGCGCCGGCCTTCCGGGGCGGCACGGTGGCCCTCGATGTCGGCGTCGGCGCCGGCGGCACGCTCACTGCGGGCGAGACGGTCGTCGCGGGTCGCATGCAGGTGCCTGGCGGGGTCCCAGGCCCGGGCGGCACGCTGGAGGCCGTGGGAGGCGCCCTCCCGGCGCCACCGGAGCGTCGATCCTCGTCCAGCTGGGCGCTGCCGGCCGTTGTCGCCAGCGCGCTGACGATCGCGGCGGGGATCGTCGCCGTCGTCGTGCTTCGATCGCCCGCTCCGGAAGCGCCCGTCACGCCGGCGGACATGCCTTCGCCCGTCGCGCAGGAGCCCGCTGCGCCGCCGACCCCCGTCGCGCAGGAGCCCGCCACGCCGCCAGCATCAGCCGAGCAGGAGCCCGCCACGCCTCCCTCGAGCGCCCTCCCCGCCGCCTCCTCGTCAGCCTCGGCCGAACCCGCCGCGCCCCCGGCGGCATCCCCGTCGGGCGCCCCGAGGGCGGCCAGGCCGGCGCGCCCGTCGTCCCCTCCCCCGCCCAGGCGGCCTGCCCCGGCTGCGCCCACCAGCAAGGGAGCTTCCGAGAGGGATCCGACCTTCGGCTTCTGAACCGAAGGAATCCCCTCATCTTGCAGCCCTTTTCAGCTCAGACCTTCGCCGTCGTCAGCCAGTGCGGATTCTTGGTCGTCCCGTCGAAGCGTTCCGTGGTCTTGAACTGCTCGTGCTTCCCCGTGGCCCCGAGCGCGGCGGTGCGCGCGAGGATCGCCGAGACGCGCTCGCTGCCGAGCGGCTGGAAGGTGTAGGCCGCCCTGAGCGCCTGCTTGAGGACACCCATCGTGTCGCAGCCGGTGATGACCACCGACGTCGGCAAGCTCATGGGGTAATGCAGGCAATCGGTCGCCGAGACCGCCCCGGTCTTCATGATCTCCCCGCTGGCGAACGGCTTCATCCCGAGCACCCCGATGCCGCGCTCGGTCAGCACGGGGAGCACCTTCTTCTCGAAGCTGCGGTAGTGGGGATCCATCACGTTGAGCGGCATCTGCACGGTGTCGAGCGGCACGCCCTGGCGCTCCGCCATCTGCAGCATGGCCAGGTGGATGTCCGGGTCCTTGTGGCCGGTGAAGCCGATGAACCGGATCTTGCCGGCCTTCTTCGCGGCCACGAGCGCCTCCATCGCGCCGCCCGGCCCGTAGATCTGCTCGGGATCGCTCATCCGGATGATCTCGTGCATCTGCACGAGATCGATGACGTCGGTCCGCAGCCGCCGGAGCGACTGCTCGAGCTGCGCCTCGGCGACCGCGCGCGTGCGGCCGTCGAGCTTCGTCATCAGAAAGGCCCTCTGGCGATAACCGTCCTGGAGCGCCTTGCCCATCAGCTCCTCGCTCCTGCCCTCGTTATAATCCCAGCAGTTGTCGAGGAAGTTGATCCCGTGATCGATCGCGAAGCGGACGAGTCGAATGCTCTCCTGCTCGTCCTTCGGCTTCGCGATGTGGAATCCGCCGAGCCCCACGAGGCTGACGTTCACGCCAGTCCGCCCGAGAGGCCTCGTCGGCATCACGCCCCCGGCAGGCAGCTCGACGTCCTTCTCCCCGGGCGCGCCGGGCGCAGGCCCCTCGGGGGGGTCCTGAGAACCCCCGCTCGCGGATGTAGCGTTTTGCCCCACCTGCGCGCTTCCTGCACATGCGCTGAGCGCGACGCCGGCACCCACTGTCGAAAGGAATGTCCGTCGGGAAGGTCGCTTCATCATAAAAGGCAGCGCTCCTTTCGAGGACGAAGCTGGATAGCAGGGGATGTGCCAGGCAGCGCGGGCGCGGCGCTCCGGCGCGCAGGCGGCGCCGCCTGTCCAGGAGATGGGCTGCTCAGGCCTTCAGCTGGTCGAACTCGCCTTCCTCGCCGAAGGAGCCGAACTTCTTTATCGGCCCCCCGCCCTCCTCGGTGCAGCCGACCGCGTTCGCGAGCGTCGTGAGCAGCTTGTTGTGGGGGGCGTCCACGTCCTGCACCGTGTCTTGCTGCCGCGTCACCTTGATGTACTGGCCCGTCTTCAGGTAGCCGCCGCAGCTCCCCGCGATGATGTACGGCAGGTCGCGGAAGTCGTGCCACTTCCCGTTGGAGAGCTCGTTCATGAACACGACAGCGCTGTTGTCGAGCACCGAGGTCCCGCCCTCGTCATAGCCCGCGAGCCGGTCGAGCAGATAGACATACTCGCCGATGAACCAGCGATCGATGTCGAAGAGCATCTCCTGGTAGCCGTCCACGACGCTCCCTGTGTCATCGTCCTTCGTGTTCCCGTGAGAGAGCTTGTGGTGGTTGTACTCGTGGTTCATCCCGTCCCACCTGAAGATGGGCCCGTGCGCGCCCGAGCCCCACTGCAGCGTCGCCGAGCGCGTCGCGCCGGTCGCGATCGCCAGCGCGAGGATGTCCATCTGCATGCGGCCGATCGTCCGGAACTCGGCGTCGAACGACACGGTCTCCGGGTTGATCCCCTCGATCTCCGCCGCCCGCTCGGCCGGGAGCTCGCGCGGGATGACCCCCGCGTTGCCCATGCCCACCTCGAGGTCGCGCACCGTCTGGAAGTGCATGTCGAGCTTGTCGCGATCGGCCTTGCTGAGCTTCTTCTTGAGCAGGCCTTCGTACTCGGCCCCGACCAGGTCGAGCACGCTCTGGCGGCGCTTCGTGAGCCGCACGATCGCCTCCTCCTCGAGGTTCGTCACGCCGATGAGGTCCTGGTACGCGAGCCACGGGTTGTTCTCGCCCGAGACGGGCTGCTCGGGGCCGCTGTACGAGATGTGCCCGCGCACGTTGGGGGTCTTCGCCCCGACCATCAGCGTCAGCGCGGGCGTGCCCGGCGGGTTGATCTTGTTCGCGATGAACTGATCGAGCGAGATCCCCGCGGGGTACTGGCTGCCCTGGACGAGCGGCTGCGCCGTGAGCTTGCAGCCGATCCCCTTCGCGTGATCGTCGCCCGCGCTCATGTCCCGCCCGAAGCCGCGCGGCGCCATGTGAATGCCCCGCGGTATCAGGAGCCTGTCCCGGTACGCGGCGAGCGGCGCGATCGCCCGCTCCGCGCCGAACGAGGCGGCCGTCAGCGCGCCGTACGCCGTGCCCGGGAAGAACCGGTCCATGTTCACGCCGTTGCACATGAAGAAGGCGATGAACCGGCGCGGCGCGGCCGGCGCGTCGGCCTTGGCGTCGCGCGCCCGCAGCGACTCGAGGAACGGGAGGCCGAGCATCACCCCGCACGCGCCCCGCAAGAACGTTCTGCGATTCATTGCTCCACCTCTTCCGCTGCGTCTTCCACCGCACGGTTCCTGAACGTCTTCGTCTGCGTGAGCGCGACGAGCAGCTCCTTGATGTTGTACCCGGTCTCGACGAGCTTCGCGTCGAGCTCCTCGATCGTGCACGCGTCCTCGGGCGCGAGCTGGCGGGCATTGCCGTATCGATACCAGTTCGTCAGATAGCACCGCTCCGCGACGGGGCTCTGCGCGAGCTGCTTCACGAGGTCGACGGCCCCGTCGAAGCGCATCTCCGTCACGCCGACCGTCATCGTGCCGGACGCGTCGATCGGCGCGCCGCCCTCGTCGGCGCGGTACCGGCCGACAGCGTCGAAGTGCTCGAACGCGAACCCGGGCGGGTTGATCATGCCGTGGCACCCGCTGCACGCCTTCGGGGACGTGTGCGCCTCCACCTGATCCCGCGTCGTCCGGATCTCGCCCTGGATGGGCGGCAGCTCCGTGTTGATGTTCGCCGGCGGATCCGGCAGGTCCGCGCAGAGGATCTGGCGCTGGATGAACACGCCGCGGTGGATCGGAGACGTCTTGTTGAAGAACGCGTGCGAGCTCAGGAAGCCGGCCTGCGTGAGCAGCCCTGCGCGCGCGCCCGGGTCGAGCGGCGTCTCCACGAGCTCGCTCGTGAACGAGCCCTCGACGCCGTAGATCGGCGCGAGCTTGTCGTTCACGAAGCCGACGGACGCGGTCATCAGCGCCTCGTAATCGCCCTCCATCTCGAGGACGACGTGCCGGATGAACTGCCGTGTCTCGGCCTTCATGGCCGACGACACGCTCGCGTCGAAGTCCGGATAGAGCGCCGGATCCTTCGTGAGGTCGTCGTAGCGGCTCACCTGCAGCCACTGGTCGTGGAAGTCGTCCAGGGCGCTCATCGCCCTGGGATCGGCCAGCATGCGCCGCGCCTCGGTCTCCACGCCCTCGGGCGTGCCCAGCGCCCCGCCCTCGGCGGCCGCGAGGAGCGCGTCGTCGGGCAGGCTGTTCCAGAGCAGGTAGGAGAGCCGGGTCGCGACCTCGTAGCCGTCGAGCGGGATGATGTCCTCGCCGTCGAGCTCCTCGCTGAGCTCGACGCGGTACAGGAAGTGCGGCGACTGGAGCATCGCCTCGATCACGTGCCGGACGCCCTGCTCGAACGGCGTGCCCGCCTCGAAGAGGCCTTCGCCGCGCGCGAACGCGGCGACGTACGCCTCCTCCTGCTCCGCCGAGAGCGGCCGCCGGTAGACGCGCTTGCCGAGCTCCTGGATGAACCGCCGGGCGCACGCGGCGCCGTCGCCCTCGGGGGCGCAGGGCAGGATCTTGCCGAGCACGGCCTGGTCGACGACCGCGCTCTCCGCGATGGTCTCGGCGGCGCGGCGGTAATCGCGGGCGAGGCGGTCGGAGACGGTGAGCGCCCTGGCGTTGTTGTTGAACCCCTCGAACGCCGGGTCCGCGAGGAACGACGCCGAGGCCTTCATGTCCTTGCCGAAGAGGTCCCGGATCGTGTTGTCGTACTGCGCGTGCGTGAGCCGCGTCAGCCGCGGCGTCGGGCCGGGCGCGGTGACGCCGGGCGCGCACTGGACGCCGGTGTCAGGGCCGGTGCCAGGGTCAGGGCCGTCGCCGGAGCTCGAGGATCCGTCCGGGGCTCGGTCGGTTCCCGAGCACGCGGCCGCGCCAGAGAGCGCGAGGGCCGCGAGCAGCATCCTCGGGGTGCTTCGTTTCAAGGGCAGCTCCCTTCGTGGAGAGGTCGAAAAGCAAGAATGTACAAGCGGGTCCCGAGACAGGCTATCGGCGACAAGCGCCGACGGTCAACGCGGCGAGCGCGACGCGGCCGCTTTTCGTCCGTGCGCAGGATCCGTTCAGGGGCGATGCCGAAGCGCGGTGGTGACGCGCCGCGGCTCGGCTGCGGCCGGGGAGGCGCCGGCTGTGGGTGGCGGGGAGAGGCTTATCTACGGCTCGGGTGACGGCGCCTGATGGCGCATACCGGGGACGCCTTCATTCACGGCATCGAGGGCTGACACCTGCCCTCTGAGCATTTCGCCGTCATTCCTTCCGGATACACCGGCGCGCAGGGAGGGCACGCGCCGAACCCCTCGGGGCAGACGATGCCGCGGAGATCCGCGCTCTGGTTGAGGGCGACGATGCCTGTCCCGTCGCACCCCTCGCAGCACCCGACGCCGTCGCGCAGGGCGCAGTCCGCGTCTTGCGTGCATTCGGTGAGCGGGGATTCGCGCACGTCGAGGACGACGCAGCGCCCGCTCTCGCACGCGGCGGTGAAGTACTGGGAGGTGCGCTCGGCCTCGGTGGCCGGGGGGCACGGCGCGCACGCCACGTCCCCGCACCCGGTGGAGACCGAGTAATCCGCCGCCGACTCGCGGTGGATGGCGACGAACGCGCTGGCGTCGACAGGGTCGCAGGAGGCGCAGCAGCGCGGTGAGGCGAGGACGCAATCGCCCGCCGACGCGCATGTATCCATGTCCGGGGCGCCGCCCTGACAGGCCTCCTGACAGGCCGCGAGCGACTCGAAGCGGTTCTCGTTGCCGTCGCAGCCGCCCCACGTGAACGGAACGCAGACGCCGGTGCTCGGGTCGTGCCAGTAGCGCGGCATCGCCGCGTCGCAGGGGCCGACGTCCTGCGGCAGCGCGCACCGGGCCGGCAGTTCTCCGCCAGCGCCGCTGCTCGCGACCGAGCCGCCGCCGCTGCCCGTGACCGATCCGCCGCCGCTGCCCGCGACAGGACCGCCGCCGCCCGGGCCCCCGCCGCCCGGGCCCCCGCCGCCCGGTCCACCGTTGTTCGCCGTCCCGCCGCAGCCCACGGCGAGCAGGAGAGAGGTAAGCAAGCCAAGACCGAGGGATAAGCGGCGATGCATGCCAGATGCATTGCAACCCGCGTGCCCTTGGCCGCCCGCGGATAAGCCCATCGATTGAAGGAGTTTCATGCGGGTTCGATGGCATGCCAGCCGACGGTGTGCCAGGCGGAGCGGCACACCGTGACGACGTCGTCGAGGTGCAGCGCGGGCTCGGCAGCGCGCGGGTTCGGCGGCGCGCGGCGCGCGCGCAGGCGACGTCATCCCACCCATCGGCCGATCAGCGCCGATGTGCGTCAGCGCGCGCCCGTCACGCGGCGCGCGCGCCCGTCACGCGGAGATCTCGAGCGACGGGAGCTGCTCGCGGAAGAACGCGTTGTACTTGGGGTCGTTGTACCGCTCGTACTCGATCACGAACGGCGTGAGCTGACTGACTCCGCCCTTGTACCGGATGGTGAGCGCCATCGGCGTGACCTCGCGGTAATTGCTGGTCGGCGGCAGATCGTCGTTCGTCTTCCCGCCGGCGGAGAACAGGGTGAGGAGCACGCCGTCGGGCTCGTCGTAGACGACGCGGAAGCCCTCCGGGATGCGCTCGTGGCCGCGGATCAGGGTGGTACAGCCGATCTTCTGCATGAAGCTCTTGAACTGCCGCTTGCCGAACGGGAATCGGGCGGTGGCCCGCTGGAGCTCCGCGGGGATCGCGTCGGCCTCGCTGGGGTCGCTCCACAGCATCTGGAAGCGGATGTCGGGGTCGTTGAGCGAGGACAGCGACCGCCACTTGGCGGCGAGGGTGTCGTCGCGCGCGACGCCCGCGTGGACGAAGAGGATGCGATCGAAGATCAGCATGTTCGGGAGCGCCTCGAAGAGGCGCATGTACGCGGCGAACACCTCGTTCGGCGCGATCGCCGCGAGCGAGCTCATCGCCTCGGAGGGCCGCACCGGCGCGAGCACGCGGCCGTTCAGCTCGACGTAGTACTCGTGGTTGCCGCGCAGCACGAAGACGTTGTCGGGCGCGGCGAGGAAGAGCTGCATCACCGTGCGCAGGATGCCGTTGTAGCTGAACCTGCCGCGGTCGATGTAGTCGCCCAGAAACACGAGCATCATCCGGGGGTTATGCGCCGGGTCCTCGCGGTGCGCCTGCACCTTGGCGAAGAAGTCGGCCTGCATCAGCGCCGCCTTGAGGCACGAGTAGCAGCCGTGCAGGTCGCCGATGACGAGGAGCTCGACCTCCTCCGCGGGGTCGGGCGAGGCGACGTAGATGTGGCCATCGAGGAAGGGCGGCTGCCCGGCGAAGCCCGAGAAATCCGTCGCGCCGTCGAGCCGGCCCGCGCCGCGCGCGCGCTGCTCCTCGAGCTTCTCCTCGAACCTGCGCATCAGGTCGAGGTCGACCTTGGCCTGCTCCGCGAACGTGGCCGGGTCGCTCGCGTAGTCCCACTCGAACGCCTTGAAGAACGGGTGATCGACCTCGCGCGCCTTCTTGCGCGTGGCCGGATCGATCACGATCGCGCCCTGCTCGACCGGCTCGATGTCCACGTCCTCGATCTCGGTCGGGGCGGCGAGCAGGGCGAAGAGCTCGTCGCGGAACCGCTGCTCGTTCGGGTGGACGACGCCGTCGGCCAGCATGAGCCCGTCGACGATCGCGAGCAGCGCCTCGCGGCTGTCGTCGTCGAAGCCGTCGAGGAGCTCGAAGCAGCGGAGCTTGATCTTCGCGAGGACGAAGTCCCTCGGGTCCTCTCCGTCGGCGACGCTCTCGGTGAAGAGGGTCTGGATCTGGTGGTCGACCTCGGCGAACACCTCGTGGAAGTGGGCGGTCCACCGCGCGATGACGTCCTGGTTCGCCTGGGCCTCGGCGCCGAGGGCGTCGCGCGCGCGCTGCGACACGAGCTCCTGGATGTAGCCGCGGATGAAGGATTTCTCCGTCGCGTCGAGCTCGCCGTCGATGTAACCGAACCCCGTGAGATAGTAGATGATGGCTTGCATCTGCTGCTCAGCGACGCGTGGATCAGGGCTGAACGACATCATCAGGCAGCTCTCCTCTCGCGGTGGTGCCCCAGGGTAGCGCAAGACGGGCGCGCCGCGGCGACGGCCGCGCGCCTCACGGCTCGGGCGGCCTCATGCGGCCGAGGAACGCGCGGATCCGCGCGCGATCAGCCTCGGACAGCGCGCGCCCCGGGGGCGGCATGGTCCGCTCCTCGAGGACCCGGCGCGCGATGGACTCCCGCAGCGAGGTCGTCGTCGTCCACGCCGCGGGCGTGGAGAGGTCGACCCCGCCCTCGCCGCCCGGGAGGTGGCAGGGCGCGCACGCGCGGGCGACGACCGGCGCGAGGTCGTCCCAGGCGGGCGCGGCGCCGCCGCCGCCCGCCGAGAAGCGCCGGAGGGCGCCCGACGCCAGCAGCCACACGTCGCCGCTCGGCGAGCCGATGAGCTTCCCGCCGCGCGGGAGGCGCGCGCCGCGGGTCTCGCGCGCGCCCGTCCCGTCGAGCACGCCGAGCTCGTCGCCGTCGGCGAACCACACGCGATCGCCGGAGACGGCGAGCCCGTGGAGCGCGGCGCTCGCCCGCAGCCGGAGGCGCAGCACGCCGGCGGCGTCCTCCTCGTAGAGCGCCGCGGGCGTCGCCGCGAGCAGCCTGCCGGCGCCGGTGACGGCGAGGAGCGGCGCGGGGCCGTCCGGCAGCGGGTACGATCGCAGCGCCCGCGCGGCGACGTCGAGGGCGCGGAGCCCGTCGCCGAGCGCGAAGGCCACGCGCCCGCCGCCTGCCGCGAACGTCGCGAGCGGCCCGGTCGCGTAGCGCGTGACCGTGGCGCCGTCCGCCACCGCGATCTCGCCGTCCAGCGCGAAGGCGGCGCCGGCTCCGCCGAGGCCGAGCGCGGCCCGCACCGGGGCGCGCTCGAGGCCGTAGCGATCGGAGACGGGCTCGAGCGCGCCCTGGCCCGGCAGCCTGAGGAGGCGCCCCTCGGCGTCGACGCCGACGATCCACGTGCCGTGGCCGTCGGGCGCGGGGAGCGCCGCGGCGCCGACCCAGCGGTGGGGCGCGCGCTCGACCCGGGCGAGCGCGCCGTCCACGAAGACGGCCGCGGCGCCGTCGTGGAACAGCACGACGCGGCGGCCGTCGTCGGCGACCGCGCGGACGGGGCCGAGATCGGCCGAGGGGGGCCACGCGACCGGCTGCACGGCGAGCGGCTGCGGCGGCGCCGCGGCCTGCCCGGCGCAGCCGGCGAGCGCGACGGCGAGCGCGAGAAGGGCCCTGGAGGCCGCGCTGCGGAGGAGCGTCACGGGCTCCGGAGCAGCTCCGGCACGACCTCGCCGTCGCGCAGGTGCTCGCGCGGCGCGATGCCGAAGGCGAACAGGAAGGTGGCGAGCAGGTCCGGCGGGGCGATCGGGCGCGGGCCGCCCTGGAACGTCTTCGCGGCGGCCGGGAGGAGCTGCTCCGGGTCGGTCTTGCCGAACGAGAAGTTCCCGCGGAAGCGGGGGGAGATCACCATCGCGGAGTTGTTGGGGTAGTGGTCGCGGCCCATCGCCGTGTTGATCTGCGGCGTGCGCGCGAAGTCGCTCGTCACGAGGATGTGGGTGTGATCCGAGAGCTTCTTGCCGGCCCGGGTCGGGTGCGGGGTCGCGTCGAGCGAGCGGACGAGGGCGGCGATCAGATCGAAGAGCTCCTGCTGCGTGGCCGCGTGCTGGCGGTAGTTGCTCGTGTGCGTGTCGAACCCGGTGCTCGAGAAGCTCACGCAGCGGACGACGTTTCGCCGCATCGCCTCGAGCGCGAAGGCGGCGTTGACCGCTGCTTGCCTGGCGAAGCGCGCCGTGTGGTTGAACTCCGGGTGCGCCTGGACGAGCTTGCCCCTGGAGAACACGTCCTGGAGGCCCGATTTGAGCATCCTGGCGAGCCCTTCTGCCTGGAGCGCGAAGCCGTCCAGGGTGACGGTGGTGCTGGCGCGCGCGGCGAGCGACCTGGCCTCCTCGGAGAGGAGCGCGGTCACGGCGTCGCGGTCCTCGGCGGTGTCGTAGAGCCTCGCGCGGGTGAGCGAGCGGCTGATCGTGCCGATGTCCGCCACCATGAGCGGGGCGGCGCGGCGGTCGAGGCGGTCGCCGACGAACGACGAGGGGAACTGCACGGAGACGACGGGGAAGGTCTGGCCCGCGCCGAGCTCGCTCGCGCAGATCGCGTCGACGCTGGACGACGTGGAGCGGCCGCCGCTGAGGTGCCTGCCGGTGGTGGCGAAGGCGATGCCGTCGGGGTGGCTGACGGTGTTCATCGCCAGCCCGTTGACGACGCACAGCCGGTCGTGGAGCTCCGCGAGGGCGCCGATGCCGGGGCCGAACGCGAGGTTCGAGCCCTGCGGCCTCACCGGGGCGAAGGTCTTCGCGCCGCCGGGCCCGGGCGCGTCGACCCAGAGGCGGAGCGGCGCGGCGTCGGTGTTGTCGGTCGTGGCCGGGTCGACGAGCCCCCTGGCCTCGTTCCGCGGGTCGGCCCAGAGCGTGACGTCCCAGCCGCCGGACGCGTGGATGAAGACGAAGAAGTCGTCCTCCGCCGCCTTGGTCTGCGCGGCGAGCGCGCGCGCCGGCAGGCCGAGCGAGCCCGCCGACAGGCCGAGCGCCGCGCCTGCGGCGGCCTGGAGCAGCGCGCGGCGCGGGAGCGCGAGAGCCATCGCGAGCGCAGTGTGCCCCCGGTGATGGGAGCGTGCAAGAGAGCGCGGCAGCGCGGCCCGGTACCTGAGCGCATCGCGGCGCGCGCGGTCGCCGCGCGACGGTCCGCGGCCCGACCTGCCCGCTTGCTCTCGCGCGCGCTCTTCTCCATGCTCCGGATGCCCCACGCGTCGAGCGTTCACGATGAGCCAGCGCATCCCCATCGGCGTCTCCGATTTTCGCGATCTGCGCGAGCGCGGGCTGGTCTACGTGGACAAGTCTCACCTCATCCAGGAGCTGCTCGATCGCCCGGGGCTCCTCGGGCTCCTGCTCCCGCGGCCGCGGCGGTTCGGCAAGACGCTGAACCTGTCGATGCTCCGGTACTTTTTCGAGAGGCGCGACGAGGACCTCTCGCACCTCTTCGAGGGTCTCGCCATCTGGCGCGCGGGCGAGGCGTACCGCGCGCACTTCCAGCGTTATCCGGTCGTGTTCATGACCTTTCGGGACGTCAAGGCGCCAACCTTCGAGGCGTGCTGGAAGGCCATCCAGAAGAAGATCGAGGCGCTCTTCGACGAGCACCGGGCGCTGCTCGATGCGGGCGCGCTCAGCGAACGGGAAGAGCGCGACTATCGAGCCATCCTCGACGGCAGGGCGGACGACGTTCTTTATCAGCGCGCGCTCTTCGACCTGTCCGCATACCTGCACCGCGCCTACGGCGAGCAGGCCGTCATCCTCATCGATGAGTACGACGAGCCCATCCACGCCGGCTTCGTCGGGGGCTACGCCCGCGAGGTGCTCGACTTCTTCCGCGCCTTCTTGACCGGCGGGATCAAGGACAACCCCCACCTGTCCAGGGCGGTGCTCACAGGCATCCTGCGGGTGGCGAGGGAGAGCATCTTCTCGGGCCTCAACAACATCGGGGTCTATTCGCTCCTCCGCACCGAGTTCTCCACCTGCTTCGGCTTCACCGAGCCCGAGGTGATCGCGCTCCTCAGGGACGGGGGCGCGCTCGGCCTGCTCGCGAGCGTGCGCCGGGCCTACAATGGTTATGTCTTCGGCGAGACCGTGGTCTACAACCCATGGTCGGTGCTGAGCTTCCTGGCCAGCGACGACAGGCGCACCCGCAGCTACTGGGTGTCCACCAGCGCGAACGAGCTCATCCGGGACCTGCTGGTGTTCCACGCGCTGGACGTCGAGGACGACATCGCGGTCTTGCTCGAGGGGGGCGCCATCGAGCAGCGGCTCGACGAGAACGTGGCCTTCGATCAGCTTCCGGGGAGCCCGCGGGCGCTCTTCGGGCTGCTCGTGTTCTCGGGGTACCTGCGCGCAGAGGCAACGGAGACCGGGACGACCCACGTGCCGTCGTATCGACTGTCGATCCCGAACGACGAGGTGCGCGAGGTCTATACCAGCACCTTCCGGGACTGGATGGAGGAGCGGCTGTCCGGCCAGGGCGCGAGCTCGCGGCGGCTGGTGCGGGCGCTGCTCAGCGGAGATGTGGCGACCTTCGAGGAGCAGCTCCGGGCGTTCGTGACCAACGTGCTCTCCTACCATGAAGCGCGCCGCCTGGGGCCCGAGGAGGTCTATCACGGGTTCGTCGCAGGGCTGCTCGCCACGCTGGAGCCGGACTACGAGGTGCGGTCGAACCGCGAATCCGGAGAAGGGAGGCCCGATGTGTTGGTGCGGCCTCGACAGCCCGGCAAACCCGGGATCGTGCTGGAGATGAAGGTGGCGCGGGGCGGCCAGACGCTGGAGCAGGCGCTGGAAGATGGGATAGCGCAGATCGCCCGCCGGGACTACGCGGCCGAGCTCCGCGCCGCAGGCGCCTCTCCGGTGCACGCGCTCGCCGTCGCGTTCAACGGCAAGCAGGTGGCCGTGCGCGCCGCGACCGGCGTGATCGGGTCGCGGCCGAGCAGCGACCCCTAATACAGCACGAACTCCGGGTGTCGCACGAGCCCGTAACACACCGCGGCCCACCCCGCCTCGGCCGGCGAGAACCGCGACTTCGGCGCGCCCTTCGCGCGGTGCCGCGCCACCGTGCCCTGGTAGAGCGCGAAGAACCTCCCCTGCCGGTCCGGCGGCGCGAGGCGCGCGGGGTAGCTCAGGAAGGTCCGGTGCAGCACGTCGAAGCGCGGAGCGAAGGCAGGCTCGTCGAGGTCCTCCGCGGGCAGGTCGAAGGCGAAGATGAGCCGGCGCTCGATCGGGACTGGCACGCTCGCCTTCAGGTCGTGCTCCAGGGCGCGGTCGCAGAGCGCGATGCCGAGCCGCTCGAACGCCGCCATCATGAGCGCGTTGGTCTGCGTGCCGCGCGGGAGATCGATGCTGTGATCGGGCAGCCCGAGCGCCGCGAGGTAGTCTCCCCACGTATCGAAGAGCGCCGATTTGTCGTCCCCCCGCGCGCGTCGCTCGACCTCGGCGGGCGACAGGCCGCCGAAGAGCCGCAGGTACGTCCTCAGGTACGCCTCGGCCGGGACGAGCCGCACGTCCCGCCTCGGGTCGCGGCGCTGGGCGACGCGCCCCGTCTCCCGGAGCGGCGCGGCAGGCTGCGGCGCGATCGCCTCCGGCGGGGCGCAGGCGCCGGCCAGCGCGGCCATCCCGGCAAGGGCGAAGGCCCCCACCCGGCCGCGCATCACCGCGCGCCCCCGCCGCCGCGCGGGAGCGCGGGGCGATCGTTGCTCGCGCGCGCATAGGCCGGCGAGCGGACGATCGCCTCGACCAGGGACCGCATCCGGTAGCCGCGCGACACGAACCGCTCGCGGAGCGCGCGGAGCAGGGCCTCGTCCTCGTCGCGCAGCGGCCGCCCGAGGAACGACTCGGTCACGCGCTCGACCGCGCACGACGCGAACTCGGGCATGCGCGTGAGATCGGCCGCGACGCCGGCCGGGCCGCGCTCGGCGTGGTCCGGTGACGCATAGGCGCCCCGGAGCACGCCGCGCTCCCGGCTCGAGAACGCAGGATCGTAGAAGCGCTGGCACGACCCGCCCGTCTTGCCCTCCGCGTTCAGCTTGCACACCGGGTTCTCGATCGGGAACCTGGAGGCGGGGAGATAGGTCCACGTCGTCTCCTCGACCCGCGTGAAATACGCCGCGAGCGGCTCCAGCCTCGCGTGACAGCTCGAGCAGCCCGGCCGGACCATCAGATCGGGCTCGTCCGAGGGCGGGAGCTCCGCGTGCTCGGCCGTGAAGCTCTTGCACAGGAAAGCGCCGTAGAGCGCCGCCGCCCGCGCGCGGCGGGAGGAATATTTCGTGAGGAACACCGGCGTCGTGATGATCCCCGCCGCGCGCGGCCCGCGATCGGGGATGAACGTCCACTGCGAGACGTCGTGCGGAGCGACGACCGGCGGCACCGCGCCCGGCAAGAACAGGGGCGCCTCGTCCTCGCGCATCCCGAACGATTTGTGCAGCGAGCAGCACGCCGCGGGCGCGCTCGACCGATAGAACTGCGCGAGCGGCCCGTTGATGAACGTGTAACGCCCGGTGAGGATCTCCCGGAAATCGCGGTCGGCCCCGAAGACGTGATTCATGAGATGAATCGCCTCCTGCGACCACCAGAACTTGTGCCAGCCGGACATCGTGCGGGGCGCGGCGCCGATCGGCGCCTCGATGCCGAGCGGGACGTGCGCCGGCAGCGAGAAGCCGCGCGGATCCCTGCCGGAGCTGTCGCCGGGCAGGCAATGCTCGAGGCCGATGCCGCAGCCGCAGTCGACGCTCATCACCGAGGCGAGCGCGCTCCGGCACGAGATCGGCTCGCCGCGGTGCTCCCTGGCATAGCGATCCTCCGGCATCGGCGGGCGCGCGCGGCCCGCCGGCAGCGGAGCCCCCTTCGGCAACGGGGGAATGTCGCTCGCGTAGATGCGGCCGACGTCGGCGGTCTGCGCCTCTTCCTTGCAGACCCGGACCTCGACCGTCGGCGTCGCGCCGTCGGGCTCGAACAGGAGCTGCGGCAGCGGGACATAGGCGCTGTCCGGGTCCTTCCACCCGGCGCCGTAACGCTGCGTCGGCACGACCGAGAGGTAATCGCGGTAGAGCCAGAACGGGCGCACGACCGTGGTCCGCTCGTCGAGCAGCCGCTGGGGGATGGGCCTCGGCGTCCCCGTGACCTGAGCGAAGTTCGCCACCCGGAGGCCGCTCTCGGCCTCGGCGAAGCAGAACTCTCCGTCGATCACCGGGAGCAGGCGGCGCTGGTTGTGGCGGTAATAGACGTAGAGCGGCTTGCCGTCCGGGCCGAGCACCTGCGCCCGGCGGAGCGTCGTCTCCAGCGGCGTGAACAGACCCACCGGGCCGAGCTCCAGCCGCAGGACATCCATGTAGATGCGCGTGAGCCGCTCGACGTACCCCGGGCCGTCGAGGCGGCGCTCGATCCAGGCGTCGAGATCGAAGCCCGGCGACTCGAGCTCCGCGAGCTCCTCGCGCGTCGGGAGCCGGCCCTCCAGATCGAGCGAGAGCGCGCGGAAATACCGGTACTGCTCCAGCGTCGGCGCGGCGGCGGACGGCGGCGCGACGAGGGCCGCGGCCGCCGCCGCGAGCAGCGCCGGCGCGGCCAGCGCGCGCAGGGCGCGCGAGCCGCTCACGGCGCCACCCCGCCGGCCGCGCCCTCCGGGGCGGCCTCGCCGGGGACCGCCCCGGCCATCAGCATCCCGAGCTCGGTCCGCGATACGGCGCCCGCGTCCCGCGTCGCCACGATCCCGCCCCGGTACATCACCGCGATCCGGTCCGACAGCGACAGCACCTCATCGAGCTCCGCCGACACGAGCAGCACCGCCGCCCCCGCGTCGCGCGCGGCCACGATCTCGCGGTGGATGTGCTCGATCGACCCCACGTCCACGCCCCGCGTCGGCTGGCTCGCCACGAGCAGCTCCACCGGGCGGCTCAGCTCGCGCGCGAGGATCACCTTCTGCTGGTTGCCGCCCGACAGCGCCGAGACGGGCGTATCGGGGCCCGGCGCGCGAATGTCAAAGCTCTTTACCAGGCGCCGCGCGTTCTCCTCGCGGGCCTCGTCGCGGAGCACGCCGCGCGAGGAGAACGGCGCCTTGTGGTAGGTGCAGAGGGCGAGGTTGTCCGCGATCGAGTACGAGAGCACGAGCCCGTGGCGCTGCCGGTCCTCGGGCACGTGCGAGACGCCCCGCTCGATCAGCGCGCGGGGCAGCGCGCCGGTGACGTCGCGGCCGCGGAGGAGCACGCGCCCGCCGCGCGCCGCCGACAGGCCGGTGATCGCCTCGACGAGCTCGGTCTGGCCGTTGCCCTGCACGCCGGCGATGCCGAGGATCTCGCCCGCGCGCACCGAGAAGCTCACCTCGCGGACCGCGTCGCCGCCGGCCCCGCGCCGGCCCGCGACGCCGAGGCGCTCCACCTCGAGCACGACCGCCCCGGGGCTCGCCGGCGCCTTCGTCACCTGGAGCGCGACCTCGCGGCCCACCATCGTCGCCGCCAGGCCGCGCTCGTCGGTCTCGGCCGGGACCGCGGCGCCCACCACCCGGCCCGCGCGCATCACCGTCACCCGATCGGCGACCGCGAGCACCTCCCTGAGCTTGTGCGTGATGAACAGCACCGAGACCCCCTGCGCCGTCAGCCCCCGCAGCACGCGGAACAGGTCGTCCGCCTCCTGCGGCGTGAGCACCGCCGTGGGCTCGTCGAGGATCAGGATCTCCGCCTTGCGGTACAGCGCCTTGATGATCTCCACGCGCTGCTGCACGCCGACCGGGAGGTCCTCGACGCGGGCGTCGGGGTCGACGCCGAGCCCGTGGCGCGTCGACAGGGCGCGCACCTCGTCGCTCGCGCGCCGCCGGTCGATCACGCCGCCGCGCCGCGCGGGCTCCGCGCCGAGCACGATGTTCTCGGCGACCGTGAACACCGGGATCAGCATGAAGTGCTGGTGCACCATGCCGATCCCGAGCGCGATCGCGTCGCTCGGCGAGCGCAGCGCCACGGGGCGCCCGCTGCGGCGGAGCTCCCCCTCGTCCGGGCGCACCAGCCCGTAGAGGACGTTCATCAGGGTCGACTTGCCGGCGCCGTTCTCCCCGAGCAGGGCGTGGATCTCGCCCTCGCGGAGGTCGAGATCGACCCTGTCGTTGGCCAGGACGCCGCCGAACCGCTTGGTGATCCCCCGGGCCTCGAGGACGGCCGTCACCGGTGCCCCTCCCGCTCGTACGGCTGGCCATCGGCGGCCGGCGGCGTGGTCTTGCCGATGACGCCGGTGAGGATGAGCAGCGTCAGGAGGTACGGCACGAGCCCCACGACCGACGATTGCTGCAGGAACGACCACGACGGCGGGATGAGGTCGCGGAAGAGCTGGAGGTTGATCTGGAACGCCTGCGCGGCGCCGAAGACGAGCGCCGCGGCCCACGCGCCGAACGGGGTCCAGTCGCCGAAGATCATCGCCGCGAGGGCGATGAAGCCGCGGCCGTTCGTCATCATCGGCTCGAACGACGGCACCGACTCCAGCGTGAAATACGCCCCGCCGAGCCCCGCGATCGCGCCGCCGATCACGACGTTCACGTAGCGCACGCGCGCCACGTCGATCCCCACCGTGGCCGCGGCGCGCGGGTGCTCGCCCACGGCGCGCGCCCGCAGCCCCCAGCGCGTGCGGAACAGCACGAGGTGCGTGACGACGACCAGGGCGATGGCCGCCAGGGCGATCGGCTGCTGCTCGAACACGGGGCCCACGACGGGGATGTCCGCGAGGAGCGGGACGTGGAGGCGCGGCAGGACGCCGGGCGCGTGCGGGACCTGGCCGCCGAACGAGCTGCCCGGCCCGAAGAAGAGCTGTCGGTTGAAGAAGCCGGTGAGCCCGACGGCCAGCAAGTTGATCACCGTCCCCGCGAGGATCTGGTCCACCGCGAAGGTCACCGCAAGCACCGCGAGCAGGAGGCCCAGCGCCGCGCCCGTGAGGATCGCGATGACGACGCCGAGCAGCAGGCTCGGCAGCGGCGGGAGGTGCAGGACCGCGCTCGCGTAGATCGACCCGAACCAGCCCGAGAACGCCGCCGCGAGCATCATCCCCTCGATGCCGAGGTTGACGACCCCGGAGCGCTCGCAGAAGACGCCCGAGAGCGCGCCGAGCGTGAGCGGCGTGGCCACGGCGAGCGTCGTGGCCGCCATGCTGGCCACGATCGTGAGCGGCGGCACCCGCGACGCGCCGACCAGCGCGACGACGAGGACCAGCAAGCACACGACCGCGGCGATGAACCCGTACCGTCGATAGGCCATCTTCACCCTCGCGCTCAGCCACCCCAGCCGCGCGTGAGCACGAGCCGCTCGCGCTCGCCCCGCACGCGGTAGATGCGCCGGACCAGGGTGTCCGCCGCGACGAAGAGCAGGATCAGCGCCTGGATCACGGAGATCACGTCGATCGGCACCTGCGTGAGGTACTGCATCCGGGTCGCGCCGCTGCGCATGGCGCTGAACAGCAGGGCGGCGAGCACCGTCCCGCCGGGGTGCGCCTTGCCGAGGAGCGCGATGGCGATCGCGTCGAAGCCGTACCCCTGCGAGAACCCGAGCTCGTGCCGGTGGTGCAGCGCGCTCACCTCGACGGCGCCGGCCACCCCGGCGAGGGCGCCCGAGAGCGCCATCGTCACGACCACGGTGCGGCCCACGCGGACCCCGGCGTAGCGCGCGGCGTCCGGGCTCTGCCCCGCGGTGCGGACCTCGAAGCCGAAGACCGTCCGCTGCAAGACCCACCCGACGAGCGCCGCCGCGAGCAAGGCCAGCGGGAAGCCCCAGTGCAGCCGGAAGCCGTCGACGAGCGCCGGGAGGCGCGCGCTCTCGTCGATGAGCGGCGTGCGGGAGAGCACGTTGCCCGGGGTGGGATCCTTCATCGGGCCGTTCAGCAGGAAGCTCACCGCGTTGAGCGCGACGTAGTTGAGCATGATCGTGCTGATCACCTCGTGTCCGCCGGCGCGCGCCTTGATCCACCCGGGGATCGCGGCCCACAGCCCGCCGGCGAGCGCGCCGAGCAGCAGCGTCACGGGCACGTGCAGCGCCGCGGGCAACTGCACGCCGGCGAGCCGCGGCAGCCAGTGGCCCGCCCAGGCGGCCGAGAGCGCCCCGAGCGCGAGCTGCCCCTCCGCCCCGATGTTGAACAGCCCGCCCTTGAACGCCAGCGAGACCGACAGGCCGGCGAGGATGTACGGCGTCGCCCACACGAGCGTCTCGCTGACCGCCCGCGGCGACCCGAACGCGCCCTCGAGCATGCCCGCATAGGCGTCGATCGGATTGCCGCCGGCCAGGGCGATGAGGACGCCGCCGAGGACCATCGCGGTGAACACCGAGAGGGCCGGCAGCAGCAGCGGACGGAGGAGCCGGATCAGCCTCTCTCGCATGCCCGAGCTCCCCGGGCGCTCACTGCCCCGGCTTGGTCGGCGGCACCCCGGTCTTGAGGGTCCCGTCGAGGAGGGCCTTCCTGAGCTCCTCCATCTTCGCCTTCACCTCGGCCGGCACCTTGCCGTCGAGATCGTGATACGGCGCGTAGCCCGATTTGCCCGTGAAGTTCCCGCTCGGGAGCTTTCCCTCCTTGGCCATCTTGATGAGGTCGAAGGCGCCGTCGCTGATGAGCTTGACGGCGCTGGAGAGCAGGACCTTCTGGGCCTCTGGCACCGTGTAGTACTGGTCGGTGTCGACGCCGATGGCGTAGGCGTTCTTCGTGGCCGCGCCGAGCAGCGCGCCGTTGCCCGTCTTGCCGCCGCCGCCGAAGACGATATCGACACCCTTGTCGATCATCGAGACGGCGGTCGTCTTCCCCCACTCGGGATCGGTGAACGTCTTATCGAACCCGACGTCGTTGTGATAGACGACGCTGAGCTCGACGTCGGGCTTCACGTGCCGCGCGCCCGCGCGGAACCCCTCGCCGAAGCGCCAGACGGGCGGCACGGCGTCGGTGGCCAGCACGGCGCCGACCTTCCCCGACTTGGTCATCATCGCGGCGAGCGCGCCGACGAGGAAGCCGCCGTGGTCCTCCGGGAAGATGAGGCCGACCACGTTCGGCTTCTCGGCGCCGGGCCCCTGGAACTGGTCGATCCCGATGAACTTCACGCCCGTGAACTGCGCGGCCGCGGCGTGCGTCGCCTCGGTGAGCCCGAAGCCGCTCGTCACGACGACGTCGTACTTCTCCTCGGCGAAGGTCGCGATGTTCTTGGGGTAGTCCTTCGGATCGGTGGTCTCGATGTACTGCGTCGTGGCGCCGAGCTCCTTCTGCGCCCGCTGGAGCGCCTCCCACGCCGACTGGTTGAACGACTTGTCGTCGATCTTGCCCATGTCGGTCACGAGGCCCACGCAGAACACCTCGGGGGTCGCGCAGTCGGCCTTCTTGTCCCTGCTGCACGCCGGGAGCGCGCTGGCCAGCGCCAGAAGGACCGCGAGCGCGAGGCGCCGCTTCTTCAACATGCCGGATCTCCTTTGGAAGTCGCATTGGACACCGGCCAGCGCACCAAGGCAACCCGGCGATTGCATTTGCGCACATTTGACCACACATCTGCGTGAAGGCCGCGGCGCGCCGGGCGCTCGAGCGCTGCGGCGCGATCGGGAGCAACTTTTTCTCGAGCGGCGTTGTCACAGTCGCACGGTGGCGCCCGATGAACGACGGGGCGCGCCGGCTCAGCCTGCCCCAGGAGGTCTTTCATGACGGGTCCTGCCGTTCGACTCATGCTTTGTGGTGCACTCATCGCGACTGCCCTGGTCCCTTCCGGGGACGCGTCGGCCTGCGGTGGTGTGGAGATCATGCCCGCCATCGATCACCGCGTGATGGGCGTCGCGCAGGCCGAGCAGGCGCTGCGCGACGGCCGGATCACCGCGGCCGCGGGGAGCGTGATCCGGATGTTCCCCGAGATCCGGCGGCTCTCTCACGACAAGGATCCGCTGCTCAACCGGGCTTTCCGTGTCCTCGCCGTGGCCACCGCGCGCGCGGGCGGGGCGCTCCAGGTCGCCCCGGAGCTGCCGCGCGAGCTGCTCGAGACGTGGGGCGGGGCGTCCGCCGAGGACCGCAAGGCGAACGTCGACTGGTCGATCCGCGCGCTGCGCCGGCTGAACGAGCAGCGCAAGAACGACCCTGCGCTCCAGACCGACCTCGGCGAGGCGCTCGCCAGGGCGCCGGAGCACCGCGGCGAGGCGCTCAAGCTGCTGGGCGACCTGGCGGAGAAGGACCTGCTCGCGAGCCCGGAGGGGTACGCGACGCTCGCGCAGCTGCGCGCGCTCTCGGGGGACGGCGCGGGGCACGACGCCGCCGCCAGCCGGTGCGAGGCGATGGCGAAGAACACGGCCCTCTGTAGGAGCAGCCGCGCGATCGACGCGCGCTCGCAGAGCTGACGCCGATGCGCGCCCGCCCGCTGCTCGCCGCGCTGGTGGCGCTCGCCTCGGGCGCCGCCGCGTGCACCTCGGAGGACCCGCGGGGGACCGGCCCCGCCGCGACGCCGCCCGCGGAGGACGGCGGCGCGGCGGTTGCGCTCGCCGCAGCGCCGGCCGCGATCGCCGCGGCGCCGGCCGGCGATCCGGAGCGCGGGGAGCGGCTCGTCGCCGAGTACCAGTGCAACCGCTGCCACGACGGGACCGGGCACGCGCCCGCGCCGCGCGACGCGCATTGCGTGCAGTGCCACCAGGACATCGCGGCCGGGCGGTTCCAGGCGCCGGCCGCGGCGATGAAGCGGTGGAACGAGAACCTGGTGTCGCTGCGCGACGTCCCGTCGCTGGCGGCGGCCGGCGACAGGCTGCGGCGCGACTGGATCCGCGGGTTCCTGCTGGAGCCGCATGACCTTCGCCCGCGCCTGCACGCGACGATGCCGCGGCTCGCGCTCGGCCCGGAGCAGGCGAGCGACATCGCGGCGTACCTCACCCGCGATCGCCGCGAGCGGCGCGAGCGTCCGACGGCGTCGCTGGAGGGCGCGAGCGCGGCCCGGGGGCGCGAGCTCTACGAGGCCAAGGGGTGCGGGACGTGCCACGCCTTCACGGGGGTGACCGGCGTGACGGCGGTCGCGCCGGTCAAGGCGATGGAGAAGGAGACGCGCGCGGCAGTCGCGCTCGCGCCGGATCTGCGGATCGCGCGCGAGCGGATCGAGCCGGCGGACCTCGTGGCGTGGGTGCTCGATCCGGGGGCGATCAAGCCGGGGACGCCGATGCCGCAGGTTCCGATGTCGCCCGACGAGGCGCGCGACATCGCGGCGTTCGTCATGACCACGCCGCTCGCGCCGCGGGCGCCGGCGAGCGCGCCGGAGAGGCTGCCTGTCCTGTCGCGGCGGGTGACTTACGAGGAGGTGGATCGCAGGGTGTTTCGCGTCACCTGCCGGCACTGCCATTCCGAGCCCGACTACGCGCTCGGCGACGGCGGGCCCGGGAACACGGGCGGGTTCGGCTTCAAGGCGCGCGGGCTGAACCTCGCGACGTACGAGGGGATCGCCGCGGGGTACGTCGATGATCACGGCGAGCGGCGGAGCGTGTTCGCGCGCGGTCCGGGCGGCGTGCCGCGCCTTCTGGCCGCGCTGCTGTCGCGGCAAGCGGAGGAGGCGGGGCGGGCCGATCCGGCGGTGCGCGGGATGCCGCTCGGGCTGCCGGCGCTCGGCGCGGAGGAGATCCAGCTCGTCGAGAGCTGGATCGCGCAGGGGCGCCCGCAATAGCGCGGCGGGCGACGAGGGCGCCCGTGGTAGGCTCCGGCCGCGTCCGCGCGCCGCGGATCGCACCACCCGCGATGTGGGGAGGCCGGTTGTCATGACAGGGATGCTCCTGGAAGAGGATTTTGCCAAGGTCGGTGTCGATCCGCGGCTCGAGTGGCGCCACCCGCCGGCGCGCTGGGTCGTGGCGCCGGAGCGGAGCGTGCTCGTGGTCGAGCCCGCCGCGAAGACGGATTACTGGCAGCGGACGCACTACGGCTTCCAGAACGACAACGGCCCTTTCCTGTTCACGCGCGCCGGCGGCGATTTCGTGATGACAACCCATGTGCGGTTCCGGCCCGCGCACCAGTACGACCAGGCCGGGCTCATGGTGAGGCTCTCGGCGTCGTGCTGGCTGAAGACGTCCGTGGAGTTCGAGCCGAACGGCCCGAGCCGGCTGGGCGCGGTGGTGACGAACGCGGGCTACAGCGACTGGTCGACCCAGCCGTTCCCCTCGGATCGCCGCGAGATCTGGCTGCGCATCCGGCGGGAGGGCCCGGACTACATCGTCGATGGCTCGGACGACGGCGCGGCGTGGACGCAGCTCCGCATCGCGCACCTGCACGAGGACGACGGGGCGCGCGAGGTGGAGTGCGGCCTCTACGCGTGCAGCCCGATGGGCGAGGGCTTCGTGGCGGAGTTCGAGCTGCTCCGGATCGCGCCGGGGCGCGCGGCCTGAAGCGCCGCGCCGCGGGCGCCGCCGCCCTCGTCGCCCCGCGCTGAGCGCTCAGCCGGCCGGGCAGCGCGGCGCCTCGCCCGCGGGGGCGGCCTCTGCGTCGGGCGCGGGAAACTGGTGGCGGAAGGTGAACGCGCGGGGCGTCGGCCCGTGGCGGCGGAGCTCCTCGAGCCGCTCCTCGGCCTCGGCCACGGTCGGGATGTGCCCGGCCGGGATCCACCACAGCACGGTGACAGCCTCTTTCATCGGCACGAACCACTCCCGGCGGCGGCGCATCGCGGCGGCGTGGTCGGGGTTGCGGAAGACGAAGTCGGACAGGGCCTCTGGCGACTCCCACACCGACATGTTCACGATGAGCCGGTCGTCGCCGAACGCGCGCACCCCGGTGGCGTCGCCGTCGTCGGTCTTCAGCCGCCACACGAAGCCCGGCGCGGCCTCGGCCAGCGCGTTCACCGGGTCGAGCGCGGACACGAAGTCGGCCAGCCGCGCCGAGTCGAGCGGCTCGATCGGCAAGGCGATGTTGACCTGGGCGAGGTGGTGAGTCGGCATCCGGAGAGGATACCACCGCTGCGCGCCTACGGCTGACGGAGCCTCCGCGAGGACAGGAGCGCGAGCCCTCCCGTGCGCTCCGCGACGCGCTGGAGCGACGCGAGCAGCGCGGACGCCTGCTCCTCCCCGAGCAGCGCGCGCAGCCGCCGGTTCACGGCGGCGCGCGCGGCCCGCCCCGCCTCGACCGCGGCCCACCCGCGCTCGGTGAGCTCGACCAGGCGGTTGCGCTGATCGTCATCGGCGACGCGCCGGCGCACGTAGCCGAGCTCCTCCAGCTCCGTCACCGCCTTGGACGCCCCCTGCGCCGTGATGCCGAGCCGCTCGGCGAGCTCCCGCACCTTCACCGGGCCGGGGATGAGGTGCTGGAACACGTAGCCGTGGCTCGGCCGGAGATCGCCGTGACCGGCCTCCTCCACGCGGCGCATCACCTCGTCGCTCGTCGCGGCCGCGATGGCGGCGAAGAGCAGCACGAGGTCCTGATCCGGGCGCGCGGGCTTCACGGCCGGAGCCTGCATCGCGCAACCGAAGTTGCGCAACCGAAGTTGACAGATCGGGTCGGCTGCCCTATCCATCAACCAAGGTTGTGCAACATAGGTTGCGCTTATCCAGGGCCGGGACCGAGCACCGGGCAGATCGCCCGTGTGCGCCCCGATCCGCGCGGCTCCGAGGAAGGGATGAGGGACGAGCGATGCACCTCGCGCTCCATGGCTCCTGCGACCCCGCGTTCGCGCCCGTGCGCGCGGCGTTCGCCTCGAATTTCGAGCGGTTCCCCGAGCTCGGGGCCGCCGTGTGCGTCGTGGTGCGCGGCCGCGTTGTCGTCGACCTCTGGGCCGGGTTCCGGGACGCGGCGAGGACGGCGCCGTGGGGCGGCGACACGATCGTGAACGTCTTCTCGGCGACCAAGGGCGCTGTCGCGCTGTGCGCCCACGCGCTCGCCGAGCGGGGCGCGCTCGACCTCGACGCGCCCGTCGCCGCGTTCTGGCCGGAGTTCGCCGCGGCCGGCAAGGGGCACGTCCGCGTGGCCCAGCTCCTCGACCACAGCGCCGGCCTGCCGGCGCTCCGCGCCGAGCCGCCGGAGGGCGCGCTCTACGACTGGCAGGCCATGACCTCCGCCCTCGCCGCGGAGGAGCCGTTCTGGGAGCCGGGCGCCCGGCACGGCTACCACGCCGTCACGTTCGGCTTCCTCGTGGGCGAGGTGATCCGGCGCGCCCGCGGCCGGCGCGTGGGCGCGTTCCTCCGGGAGGCCGTCGCGGGGCCGCTCGGCCTCGACCTCCACATCGGCGTCGGAGCCGAGCACGACGGGCGGATCGCCGAGGTGCCGCCGATGATCGCGATGGTCGCGGGCCCCGGCGCCGGCGGCCCCGGCGGCGCGTTCGCCGCGAGCCTCCGCGACCCGACGTCGCTCACGTCGCTGGCCTTCACCAGGCCCCGCGACCTCGTGGCGCCGGGCTTCGTGAACACCGCCCGCGCCCGGCGCGCGGAGATCCCCGCGCTGAACGGCCACGCGAACGCGCGCGCCCTCGCGCGCATGTACGGCGCGCTCGCGAACGGCGGGGCCCTTTCGGACGGCGGCGCGCGCGTGCTCTCGCCGCAGGCCATCGAGGCCGCGCTGGCCGAGCGGTCGCGCGGCCTCGACGCCGTCCTGCTCGCGGAGAGCCGGTTCTCGCTCGGCTTCATGCTCCCGAGCGCCCTGCGGCCGTTCGGCCGGGGTCCGCGGACCTTCGGCCACCCCGGCGCGGGCGGCACGCTCGGCTTCGCCGACCCCGACGCGGGGCTCGGGTTCGGCTACACGCCGAACCAGACCCTCGCGAGCGGCGAGGGAGGTGACCCGCGGTGGCCGGCGCTGCTCGACGCGGTGTACGCCTGCCTCTGAGTCCGAGCGCGCGTCGCTCTACCTCGTCTCTGGATTCATGAGCGGGGGAGCCGCAGAGGACACCTGGGCGAGAACAAGGACGCTGCGGATCAGCGTCGTCGGGCGAGCGTGATACAACGCAGCGAGAGAGCCGAAGGACATGAGCACGCTCTACGATCGCATCGGCACATGCTACTCCGCCACGCGGAGGACGGATCCGCGCATCGCGGCGCTGATCCGAGGCGCCCTTGGCGATGCGCGCTCGGTGATCAACGTCGGCGCGGGCGCCGGCGCGTATGAGCCGACCGACCGAGAGGTGCTCGCGGTCGAACCATCGGAGACCATGATCGGGCAAAGGCCCCTCGGCTCGGCGCCAGCCCTCCAGGCCAGGGCAGAGGACCTCCCCCTCCCCGACCGGAGCTACGACGCCGCCCTAGCCGTCAACACGCTACATCACTGGACCGACCTGCGGGCGGGCCTGCGCGAGCTCCGCAGGGTCGCACGCAAGCGGATCGTCATCTTCATGCGCGACCCGCCGAGCGGTCGACCTTTCTGGCTAACCGAGAACTACCTGCCCTCGCTCGACCCGTCACGAAAGTACTCCGCCGTCATCGAGGCGATCCGAGAAGAGCTCCCGTCCGTGAAGGCGCTGCCCTTCGAGCTGCCCCGCGATTGCGCCGACGGTCTGTTCGTTGCGTACTGGGGGCGGCCGGAGATGTACCTGGACGGCGAGGTCCGGCGGAACATCTCGAACTTTGCGCTCGCGGAGGAGGGCGACATCGCGGAAGGGCTCGCGCGCTTGAGGGCGGACCTCGCGTCGGGGGCGTGGGACCGCAAGCACGGGGAGCTGCGACGGCGGGAGTCGCTCGACCTGGGTCATCGCGTGCTGGTCGCCGAGCTCGGATGACGCACGACCTGGGCAGAGCGCGCCGCTCGTAGGGGATCAGCCGGGCCCGGGCCATGCCCGCATCGCGGCCTCCACGGCCGCGCGGAGGCTCTCCCGTGACGCGCCGTCCCGCGCCTGGACCGACATCCCCAGCAAGAGGGTCGAGTAGAACGTGGCCAGCGCCGCGGCGTCCGTGTCGGACGCGAGCTCGCCGTCCTCGATGCCCCGCTGGATCCGCGCCTGAAGCGAGGTGTGCCAGGCCTCGCGGTACCCCCGCATCAGGTCCTGTACGGGCCGGGCGCCGGGGGAGCACTGGGTCCCGGCCAGCGCGATCATGCAGCCGGACGGATGATCGGTTCGCGTGAGCTCGTCGGCCGCCGTCTCGAGCAGCCGCCGCACCGCGCCCCGGGCCGTCGGCTCCTTGGCGAGGATGCAGCCCAGGTTCCCGCCCCCCCGGGCGAGGTACCGATCGACCGCCGCCCGGAAGAGCTGCTCCTTGCCCCCGAACGTCGCGTACAGGCTCGACGGGCTGATGCCCATCGCCGCGCTCAGCTCGTCGAGCGACGTCGTCTCGTACCCCCGCTCCCAGAACAGGACCATCGCCCGCTCCAGCGCCGCCTCCTGATCGAAGCTGCGCGGCCGCCCTCGCCCTCGCTGGACCTGCCCCGCCGCCTTTTTTCCTAACGATCGTTCCATAAATCGCTTGACGGACAACCCAAGCCTACGTAGTTTCCTTTTCAGGAACGATCGTTCCAGAAAAAAGGAGACCTGTCGATGAGCACGCTGAAGGGCAAGGTTGCGCTGGTTACCGGGGGTTCGCGGGGTATCGGGGCGGCGATCGCAAGGCGCCTGGCGCACGAGGGCGCCGCCGTGGCCATCACCTATGCCGCGTCGCCGGCCAAGGCAGCCGAGGTGGTGCACGGCATCGAGGCGGCGGGCGGCAGGGCGATCGCCGTCCGGGCGGACAGCGCGGACGCCGACGCGGTGAGGAGCGCCGTCGCCTACACCGTGAAGACCTTCGGGCGGATCGACGTGCTGGTGAACAACGCGGGTGTCGCCGCCATGGCGCCGCTCGATCAGTTCTCGCTGGAGGAGTTCGATCGGCTCATGGCGGTGAACGTCAGGGGCCTCTTCGTCGCGGCGCAGGAGGCTGTCCGCCACATGGGCGAGGGCGGGCGCATCATCAACATCGGGAGCATCAGCGGCGACGGCGCGCTCATCCCCGGGATGGCCGTCTATGGCGCGACCAAGGCAGCGGTCGCCGGCCTGACCCGCGGCTGGGCCCGGGATCTCGGCGCGCGCGGCATCACGGTCAACAACGTCCAGCCCGGCCCCGTGGACACCGACATGAACCCGGCCGACGGCCCGCTCGCCGCCCAGTTCAAGCACCAGATCCCCGTGCAGCGCTACGGGCAAGGCGACGAGATCGCCGGCATGGTGGCGTACCTGGCCGGCCCCGACGGCGCCTTCGTGACGGGCGCCAACCTGAATATCGACGGCGGCTTCACCGCCTGATCAGACGGATCCGGCGCGAAACCGCCGCGCATCCCGCTCGCCGATGCGCTCCATCTCCCGGAGCCAGGTCTCTCGCTGCACGGGGGTCCGGGTGTTCTGGTTGAAATAGGTGGTCTCGCGGACGGGCCCGAAGCCGACGAAGCGCAACGTCGCGTTGACGAAGGACGCATGAACGGAGCGCCGGTGCCAGAAGCGGTACCACCAGCTCGGGCTATCCATCGTCGTCACGACGCGCGCGCTGCGACCGGCGAGCAACCCCTCGGGCAGCGGGCTCCGCTTTCGATAGGCGAACGACCAGCCGGGCAAGAAGGTGCGGTCGATGAAGCCCTTGATGAGCGCGGGCGGCCCCGCCCACCAGGTGGGAAAGAACCAGGCGACGTGGCTCGAACGCTCGATGGCGGTGCGGGCCTGGAGGAGATCCGGCTCGAGCTCCTGTCGACCGCTGAAGCCGGCGCGCAGGTGCGGATCGAAGGAGAGCGAGCGCAGGGCCAGGTGCTCGACGCGCGCTCCGCCTCTCTCGAGGCCGATGGCGTAGGCCCGAGCGAGCGAGTCGCTCAGGCTGTCGGGAGCCGGGTGACCTTGAATGATGAGGTGCATGCGTCGATCTTGGCCATGCAGCAGCATCCGGGTAGACCGATCCGAGCAGGCGTGCCATGCGTGGGTGCATGGCTCGCTCTCCCGCCTCCCCGCGCGCCGGCGCGCCCCCCGCCGACGTGGACTGGGCCGATCTCCGCCTCTTCCTGGAGGTGGCGCGCACCGGCAGCTTCTCGGCCGCCGCCCGCAAGCTCGGCGTCGAGCAATCGACGGTGAGCCGGCGCATGGCCGCCTTCGAACGGGCGCTCCGGGGGGCCGTGTTCGATCGGCGACCGGGAGGCTCCATGCTCACGCCGCTCGGCGAGCGGCTCCGCCGCCATGTCGAGGCGATGGAGGCCGGCGCCGACCAGCTCGTGCGCGAGGCGAGTGGCCACGAGAGGGAGGTCGAGGGCCTGGTTCGCCTCGCGCTCACCGAGTCGATCGCCGTGCACGGCGTGATTCCGCGCGTGCTCCCGGTGCTGGCCGAGAGACACCCGCGCGTGTCGGTCCACCTGCTGACCAGCTACGAAGCGGCGGATCTGGGCCACCGTGAGGCCGAGATCGCCGTGCGCTTCTTCCGGCCGAGGAGCGGTGATCTGGTGGCCGCGCGCATCGTCACCCTGCCCACGGTGCCTGTCGCCCACCGCAAGCTCTCGAAGAAGAGCCGCGACGAGCTCGACTGGATCGGCGTCGATCTGGGCCGCATCCCCACCGTCGAGGAGGACTACCAGAGGCGCCACGTGAAGAAGGCTCCCAAGGTCGTCGTGAGCAGCTACATCGCCCAGATCGAGGCCGTGCGCGCGGGCCTCGGCGCCGCCGTCTTGCCGTGCAGCACACTCGATCTGGACGCCGACCTGGTGGAGCTCGATCTGGGGCTACCCGCAGGTCCCGTGCTCGAGCTCTGGCTCGTCACGCCCCGCAGCCTGCGCCACGTGCCGCGCATCGCCGCCGTGTGGAGCGCCCTCGAGGAGCAGCTCCAGTTTCTACACGACGCGCGGCGCACTATGTGAACGCTCACATTTTCCTTCATCCCCGCCTTCGCCGCTTGATCACCTCGTGCATGCCCCGGGGTCGCCATGTCGTTCCCAAGGGCGGCAGCGCGGCTCAGGCGCTGGCAAGCTCGACCGCCAGTGCGCCAGGCGGAGCTCGTGCGGCGGCTCACACGGGCGCGGCGACCGACCGCCGTGGCACCCCCGGCGCAGGTCGAGGAGCGCCGCGCGCCGGTCATTTTGATTGACGCCGCCGTGTGAACGTTCACAATATGCTCCTGACCCCTCGAACCACACGAGGCCGGGCGACGCAGGCGGAGGTGAATCAAGCCCGAGGAATGCTCGTTCTGTAGCCCTTTTCAGCGGGGAAATTGAACAGGGAGGCGGGGAGACAGGGAGTATTTCGAAGCTTTCCCTCCCCGTCTCCCCGCCTCCCTGTTCAATTTCCGAAGAAATTTGAGGGAATGCCTCAGGAATCATGCCCCTCGGGCAGCCTCGGGGAGGCGCCGGGCAGGTCGCCCCGACCAGGAAGTAGCTCGCCTTGACGCGACCATTTCTCTGCGAGCCGCGTGCTGAGCGCTCTCGCTGACACCTCTCATCAGGAGATCACCATGCACTTCGCTTCCCGATGCACCAACACCCGCTCTCGCACCCAATGTACCGTCGGTGCGGCGTCTGCAGCCGTCCTCCTCGCGCTCCTCTCAAGTTGCAGCGGGGAGTCGCCGGTCGACGACGGCGATGCCACGAGCACGACGACCGGCCCTGGAACGAGCGGCTCGACCAGCAGCGGATCGGGCGGGAGCGATGGGCAAGTGACGAGCGGCGGCTCGACGAGCGCCAGCGGAGGATCGGCGACGTCCGGAGGCGGCGGTGACCCTGGCACCGGCGGCGGTGACGGCGGCTCGGGTGGTGGCCCCCCTGCTGTCTGCCCCGAGACCTACTCCAATCCTCTCATCTGGGCAGACCTCCCCGATACAGAGGTCATTCGCGTCGACGACACCTACTACTATACCGCGTCCTCGTTCCACCATTCGCCTGGAGCGCCGGTGCTCCGCTCCTACGATCTGGTCCACTGGGAATATCTATCACACTCCGTCCCCCGGCTGGACTTCGACGCGAAGTACGACCTGAGCGGGGGCAGATCCTATGTCAACGGCATCTGGGCCTCCACGCTCCAGTATCGAAAGAGCAACGAGACCTTCTACTGGATGGGCTGCATGCACAACGTCGGCGGCGGCTGGGTCTTCACTGCCAAGTCCCCCGAAGGTCCGTGGGAGAAGCACAGAGGCGGCTGCTATTACGACATGGGTCTGTTGGTCGACGACGACGACACCATGTACGTGGCGTACGGCAACGGCACGATCAGCGTGGCTCAGCTCAGCGCAGACGGCTTCAGCCAGGTCAAGAATCAGGCCGTGTTCCAGACGCCGGGCAACATCTCCGGGCCGCTGGAGGGCTCTCGCTTCTACAAGATCGAGGGGAACTACTACATCCTCACCACACAATACGCGAACGGCGAGTACGTGCTGCGATCGACGAACGGCCCCTTCGGTCCCTACGAGCTGCGGCCCTTCGCGGTCAAGCTGCCCTACGCCGGCGCCGCGGGCTCCGGCGGGAGCCCCCACCAAGGCGGCATCGTCCAGACGCAGAACGGCGACTGGTACTACATCGCGTTCAATGACGCGTTCCCGGCCGGCCGCATGCCGGTCATGGCCCCGGTGACGTGGTCCGACGGCTGGCCCTCGGTCACCCTGGTGGACGGCAAATGGGGAGGTACGTACCCCTTCCCGGACCTGCCGTGCGGATCGAACCGGGTGAAGCCGCCCGCGAGCAGAGAGACCTTCGCGAAAGAGACCCTGAGCCATGAGTGGGAGTGGAACCACAACCCCGACAACACCAAATGGTCCTCCGGGGCTGGACTGACCCTGCAAACGGCGACGGTGACCGACGATCTTTATGCTGCCCGAAACACGCTGACCCGTCGTATCGAGGGGCCCGTCTCGATCGCGACGATCGAGCTCGACTACAGCAAGATGCAGAACGGCGATGTCGCCGGCCTCGCCGCCCTGCGCGACGCGTCGGCGTGGATCGGGGTCAAGAAGGCCAACGGGGCGACGCGCGTCGTGATGACCAACGGGGTCAACATGAACACCTCCTGGACCACGACGGGCAAGGGCACCGAGGTGGCCGGCGCCGACGTGTCCGGCAACAAGATCTGGCTGCGCGTGGAAGCCAACGTCCGCACCGATGCCGGCGGCGCGCAAGCGCGCTTCTCCTACAGCACCGACGGCACCCGGTTCACCAGCCTGGGCAACACGCTCAACATGAACAAGGACTGGCAGTACTTCCTTGGCTATCGGTTCGGCATCTTCAACTACGCCACGCAGTCCCTGGGCGGCTCGGTGAACGTCGCTTCCTTCGAGGTGACCAAGCCGTAGCCCGCGAGCCGCTCGTCTGCGCTTCGGCGCTTCGCGCGCCCGTGGTGCCCTTCTCGCCCCTCCCCGCTCGTCGATGCCCGGAGGGGCGACGTCCTTGAAGGGCACGCCGCGCGGCTCGATACCCCGTCAGCCGTCGTACCCGCCCTGCTCGCCGTCCGCGTCCGGCGAGCGACACCGCATCACCATGCAGATCTCGTTGCCCTTCTCGTTGTGCCGCACCTCGTCCATGAAGGTGCGGATCAGCATGAGACCGCGGCCGCTCGGCTTCTCCAGGTTGGCGAGGTCGGTCGGGTCCGGCAGGTCGCGCGGGTCGAAGCCGGGGCCCTCGTCGCGCACGACGTAGGTCGCCTCGGTCCGCGTCTCCCGCGCGGTCACGTACACGCGCCGGTCCCGGTACGGGCTCTCCCGCCGGCGACGCTCGACCAGCGCCTGGAACGCGCCCGTATCCTCGTCGAGCAGCGTCGAGCAGACCTCGAGGTTGCCATGCACGATCGCGTTCACCAGCGCCTCGCGCAACGCCACCGCCACCTGGATCCGGCCCGTCTCGTCGCACAGCCGCATCCGGCCCAGGCTCTGCTCGATGTGGCCCACCAGCGCGGGCACCTTCGCCACGTCGTTGTCGAGCTCGAAATGGGACTCGGTCGCCGTCAGGCACGAGAGCAGCTGCTGCTCGCGACGATCGAGCCGCGCGACGGCGAGGACGTTCTCGACCGTGCTCACGAGCTCCGCCGCGAGGTTCCGCTTCGCGACGTAGCTCGCCGCGCCCCGCCGGAGCGCCTGCACCGCGATGTCCTCGCTGCCGTGCGCCGTCATCAGGATCACGGGCAAGTACGGGTGATCGCGGCGGATCGCCTCGACCAGCTCCAGGCCGTCCATCTCCGGCATCTGGAGATCGGTCAGCACGATCTCCGGCATCGCCCGCGCGATCGTCTGCAGCGCCTCGACGCCGTTCTCGGCGTACATCGGCTCCATGCCGGCGCGCTTCTTGAGCAAGCTGCCGGAGAGGCGCCGATCCATCGGGGAGTCGTCCACCACGAGCACCCTCACCATCGCGTCACCTCGTTATCAGAGCGTGGTTCGCCCTGCACCGGGGGCGCAGGGTCCGCCGGCGAGCCCTCTCGCATGAACGCGGCGAGCTCGGGGATCAGGCGATCGATCTGCGCGCGGAGCGCGAACTGCGCCTCCGCGAGGCTGCCGAGCTCGTTCGCGCGCGCCATCTTCTCCAGCGCGAACGCGGCCTCGAACGCGCCCCGCGCGCCGAAGCTGTCGACCCCGCCCTTCAGGCTGTGCGCGGCCCGCTGGAGCTTGCGCGCGTCGCCGGCCGTCACCGCCTCGTCGATGTCGGCCATCCAGCGGGGGCACTCCTCGAGGAAGACCTCGGCGAGCTCGCGCAGGAGGTCGGCGTCGCCGCCCGTCCGCTCCAGCGCCTTGGTGCGGTCGAACATCGGCCGCGCCGCGATCGACGACGGCGAGCCGGTCAGCCGCTCCGAGCGGGTGCTCGGCGGCCCGCTCTCGAACGACGACGACGGCACCGACGTGTACGAGCTCGGCGCGCCGAGCGACAGGCTCGCCGGGTCCTCGATCTCCAGGGACGAGGGGCCGGCGGCGAGCCGGTCGATCATGTCGTAGAGCTCCTCCACCTGCACCGGCTTCGACACGTAGCCGTCGAAGCCCGCCCGGAGGCAGCGCTCGCGGTCGCCCTTCATCGCGTAGGCGGTCACGACGATGAGCGGCATGTGCCCGCCCTCGCGCCGCTCGCGGGCGCGGACGGCGCGCGCCGCCTGGAGGCCGTCCATCTCGGGCATCTCCACGTCGAGCAGCGCCACGTCGTACTGCCCGCTGGCGATCTTCTCGACGGCGAGCCGGCCGTTCTCGACGATGTGCACGTGGTGGTCCTGCCGCTCCAGCCAGCGGCGCATCAGCTTCTGGTTGATCGCGTTGTCCTCGGCGACCAGCACGCGCAGGCCGCGGACGCGCGGCCCGGGCGCGGCGCGGCGCACGTCGGCCGACCGGAGCGCGCTCCGCGTCGGGACGCCGAAGGCGTGGAACACGGCCTCCTGAAGGTGCGACGGCTTCACGGGCTTCGTGAGCATCGCGAAGACGCCGAGGTCGCGGCAGCGCGCGGCGTCCGCCTGCGCGCTCGTCGAGCTCAGCATCATGACGGTGCGGCCCTTCAGGATCTCGCGGCGGCGGCAGTGCTCGACCACGGCGAAGCCGTCGACCTTCGGCATGCGGGCGTCGACGATCGCGAGGCCGAACGAGCTGCTCGGCCCGACCGCGTTGCCCCCCGGCTTGCCCCAGGGCAGCGCCCACACCCCCGAGTCCTCCGAGAGCGCCGCGATCGCCGCCGCCCCGGAGTCGACGGGGACCGCCTTCATCCCCCAGCCCTCGATCGTCTCGGTGAGGATGCGCCGCGTCGTCGCGTTGTCGTCGGCGATGAGGACCCGCGTGCCCAGGAGGTCCTTCGGGAGCTGCGGCCGGCGCGACCGGGCGGCGCCCTCGAGCGCCCGGAGCTGGAGCGTGAAGTGGAAGGTGCTGCCCTTGCCGACCTCGCTCTCGATCCAGATCTTGCCGCCCATCATCTCGACGAGGCGGGCGCAGATCGTCAGCCCGAGCCCGGTGCCGCCGTACTTGCGGGTGGTCGACCCGTCCGCCTGCGCGAACGCGTCGAAGACGAGCCGCTGCTTGTCGGGGGCGATGCCGATGCCCGTGTCGATGACGCGCACGTGGAGCACCACGACGTCGCCGAGCGCCTCGCCCGAGTAGAGGTCGGCCGAGCTCGGGCGGTCCGCGGCGGCCTCCTCGGGCGCGACGGGCGCGCGCGCGTCGACCCCGGCGCGGACGAGTATCTCGCCGGCGTCGGTGAACTTCACCGCGTTGCTCACGAGGTTCACGAGGACCTGGCGCAGGCGGAGCGGGTCGCCGACGAGCGCCTCGGGCACCTCGGGGCCGACGTCGTAGGCGAGCTCGAGGCGCTTCTCGTGGGCGCGGAGCGCGAGCGTCTTCACGGCGTCGCCGAGGATCTCGCTCGGGTCGAAGACGACGGGCTCGATCTCGAGCTTGCCCGCCTCGATCTTCGAGAAATCGAGGACGTCGTTGATGATGGCGAGCAGCGCGTCGGCCGAGATCTTGACCATCTCGAGGTACTCGCGCTGCTCCTGGGTGAGCTCGGTCTGGAGCGCGAGCGACGTCATGCCGATGATGCCGTTCATCGGGGTGCGGATCTCGTGGCTCACGCTGGCGAGGAACTCGCTCTTGGCGCGGCTGGCCGCCTCGGCGGCCTCCTTGGCCTGCTGGAGCTCGGCCTCGACCGCCTGGCGCTGCATGAGCAGGGCGCGCAGGCTCGCCGAGTGCTCGCGCTCGTTCTCGAGCGAGGCCTCGCCCATGGCGTCGGCGCGCCGCTTGGCGATGCTCGCCATCACCGCCATGGCCGGCGTGGTGACGGCGAAGACGATGACCCGCAGCAGGTTCTCCCCGGAGTAGTGGAACGGCGCGCCGTCCTCGGAGAAGTAGATCGCGAAGTAGACGCACGAGATGAGCGACGTGACGATGCCGCTCCAGAGGCCGCCGCTGAACGCCGCGAAGACGATGATCATCGACAGGATCGCGGGCGGGTTCGGGACGGTCCAGTCGAACGCGGCCTCGAGCGAGGTGACCGCGCCGATGACGATCAGCGCGAGCAGGGGGCCGAGCAGCGGCAGCCACCGCTTCTCCCAGGAAGGGCGGCTGAGGCGCGGCTGAGGCGCGGACGGGGCCGGCAGGAAGGTGCCGCGGGCGTCGCCGTCGCCGACGAACGAGAGGCGGGGCTCGCCGCCGAGCGAGGGGCGGGGCTCGCCGCCGAGAGAGGAGCGGGCGTCGCCGGCGAGCGAGGGGCGGGGCTCGCCGGCGAACGAGGGGCGGGCGTCACCCCCCAACGAGGGGCGCGGCTCCGCGCTGCTGGTCCCCGGCGCGGCGGCTGGCGGGGGAGCCTCGGCCTTCGGCATGGCTCCATGGAGATAGCGGGGTCGCGATCGGGCGTCCATGGCCGCGAGGGTGGGATGCGGCGGTCCGGCCGCGCGGGGGCGACGCCGGGAGGGGGCGGCGGGAGCGAGCCGAGGGCGCCGCGCGTTCCCCGAGCGCTCATCGCGCGGTCCACGACCGCTCACCGCGCGTTCACTGTGCGTTCGCCGTGTGATCTCGATGCGCTCCTCGTGCGCTCCGCGTGGGTCCTGCGTGGGTCCTGCGTCGTGTTACCCCTTCACCCCGCCCGTGGTCAGCCCCGCCACGAGGTGCCGCTGCACCAGGTAGAACGCGCCCATGACCGGCAGCGAGACGAGCAGCGCCCCTGCCGCGAACCGCTCCCACTGCGCGTCGTACTCGCCGATGTACCGCTGCAGCACCACCGGCAGCGTGAACATCTCCTCCTTGCCGAGCAGCGTCGCCGCGAGGATGAACTCGTTGTACGCCGTCATGATCGCGAACAGCGCCGTCACCGCGATCGCCGGCCGCGCCGCCGGGAGCACGACCCGCAGGAAGGCCTGGAAGCGCGTCGCCCCGTCGACCATCGCCGCCTCCTCCAGGTCGACCGGGATCGCCTCGAACGCCGCCCGGAGCTGGAAGATCGAGAACGGCACCGCCGTCGACGCGTAGCAGAGCACGAGCCCCGTCCGCGAGTTGAGCAGGCCGAGCGCGTCGAGCAGGAGGTAGAGCGGGATCGCGCTCGCCACCGTGGGGAACATCTGCGTCGCGAGCAGCGCGCGCACGCCGCGGTCCTTTCCGATGAACTGGAAGCGCGCGAGCGCGTACGCCGCCGGGACCGCGATGGTCACGCCGACGGCCGCGGTCGCGAGCGCCACGACGATCGAGTTCGCGAGCTGGCGGGGGAAGAGCCAGATCTCCTCGCCGCCGACCTTCTGCGACGTGGTGACCACCGCCTCGAGGTGCTGGAGCGTCGGCTGGTTCGGGATCGGCAGGACCTCCGGCACCGGCGGGCGCGACCCCGAGAAGGCGATCGAGATGACCCAGAGCACCGGGTACAGCGCGAAGGCGACCGCCGCGAGCAGCGCGACGTGCACCGCGATCGACTCGACCGGAGAGGGCTTGCGCGTCATACGGCCTCCGTCGCCGCCACCGGGGCGGGCGCCGACCCGTCGGCGGCCCCGCCGCCCTGCGGGATGTAGGAGCCGGGCGTCCGCCTGCGCCAGCGCCAGTCGCGCGTCGCGAACGTGAGCAGCAGGAAGATGAGCACCGAGTACGCCGCGGCGTAGCCGTACTGGGCCTCTCGCGTGAACGCCCACCGGTACGCCTCGGACACGAGGATGTCCGTGGTGCCGTCCGGATCGCCGCCCGAGACAAGGAACACCACGTTGAACATGTTGAACGTCCAGATCGCGCCCAGCGTCACCGCCGGCGCGAGCACCGGCCGGATCAGCGGCAGCGTGATATTCCAGAGACGCTGCCACCGCGTGGCGCCGTCGACCTCGGCCGCCTCGAGCACGTCCTCGGGCACGGCGGTGAGCGCGCCGAGCGTGACCACCATCATGAACGGGAAGCCGAGCCAGACGTTCGTCGTCACGTTGGCCGTGAACGCGGTCGTGAAGCTCGAGAACCAGGCGATGGGCTCGATGCTCGTGCCGAACGCGGAGTTCACCGCCTCGATGAGGCCGGTCACCGCCCCGAACTGCCGGTGGAACATGCCCTTCCAGGACAGCGCGGTGACGTAGCTCGGCACCGCCCACGGCACGATGAGCAGCACCCGGTAGAGCGCGCGGAGGCGCAGCGTCGGGCGGTGCAGGAGCAGCGCCAGCGAGACGCCGAGCAGGACGTGGAAGAAGAGGTTCACCGCCGTCCAGAGCACGGTGACCGCGAGCACGAGGTAGAACGAGCCGCTCGCGAAGAGCGGCCCGCCGCGCGCCGTGAGGATGCTGATGAAGTTGGCGAGGCCGACGTACCGGAGGCTCTCGCCGCTGCCGGCGAAGAGCGACGTGGCCGCGCCGATGACGAGCGGGACCATGACGAGCACGCCGATCGCGACGACGGCGTGCGCGACGTACTTGTAGGCCTGGAGCGAGCGTTGAATCGAGCGCTGGAGCGTCGGACGCGCCGGACGCGTCGGGCTGGAGACCGCGCGCTTCGCGGCGACGACCCACCGGAGCACGAGGACGAGCGCGAGCGCGCCGAGCACGAGGAGCAGCGGCGCCGGCGAGGCGCGCGGCGGGAGCGGCCGGCGCACGTCGTCGAAGCGGCGCTTCGCCTCGGAGAGCGCGACCTCGGGGGGCGCGTCGCCCCGCAGCACCTTGCGGATCGCGCGCGCCGCCGGCTCCCACGTCGAGCGCATCGCCGGCGAGGTCGGCATCGGGATCGCCACCTTGGCCTGCTCGGCGAACGCCGCGATGAAGGCGTCGTCGGCCGGGACCGCCACGTCGGTGCGGACCGGCGGCGTGCGCGCCACCTCCAGGCGCGTGGCCGCGGCCGCGGCGCCGGCGATGTGACGCGCGAGCGCCCGCGCCTCGGCGCGCTGCGCGCCCTGGGGCGAGAGCATCACCGCCTCGACGGTCATGAACGGCCGCATCGGCTGGCCGGTCTCGCGCACCTTCGGGAGCGGCACGACGCGCGAGCGCCGCTTGGCCTCGTCCTTGAGGCCGCCCACGAACCACGGCCCGCTGATCGCGAACGCCGCGCGGTTCGTGTTGTAGAGGTCGGTCACGAGCGCGCCGTTCGCGTCCTCCGGGACGACCCGCCGCGCGATCAGCGAGCGGACGAGCTCGAGCGACCGCTCCGGCCCGGGGCCGACGAAGCCGAACTGGTCGTGCTCGTCCAGCATCGTGCCGCCGAACGCGGCGAGGATCGGCATGTGCGCGTAGGCGTTCGACGCCTCGTACGCGAGCGGGTACACGCCCTGCGGCAGGGTACCGGCGAGCGCCGCGATGTCCTCGAGGTACGCCGGCGCCTCGCGGACGAGCGCGGTGTTCATGTAGAGCGCCATGCACTTCTGGCTGATCGGCAGGCCGAAGATCTCGCCTTCCTGCCGCACCGCCGCGAGCGCCGGCCCCTGGAACACCGCCTCGCCGCCCGGCTCGAGCGCGTCGCCCACCGGCGCGACGAGCTTGCGCGCGCGGTAGTCGCCGAGCCGCTCGTGGGCGTCGATGAACAGGTCGGGCCCCTCGCCCATCGGGACGGCCGCCTGGAGCTTCGAGGCGTAGGCGTCGAACGGGAGGGCGAGGAGCTCGACCTCCTCGCCCTTGAAGGCCGCGACGATGGCGCCGAGCGCCCTGGCCTCGTCGTCGCGGTAGGCATGCCATAGCCGGATCGGCGCCGCGGCCGCGAGCGCCGGCAAGAGGAGCAGCAGCGCGGCGAGCGCGGCGGCCGTGAGGGCGGGCGCGGGCGGGGTGCGGCGGCGGCCTGGCATGGTGCGCCTCACGCTTCCCGGAGGCTCAGCCCCGTGTCGGCGTCGAACAGGTGCACCTTCTGAAGCGCGATCTTCACGGTGTCCCCCTTCGCGACGGGCGCCGCCGGGTCGAGGCGCGCGACGAACGGCGCCCCCCCGACGGTGCCGTGGGCGTACGACTCGGCCCCGAGCGCCTCGACGATCGTGACCTGGAACCGCGCGCCCTCGTCGCCCGAGGCGAGGTCGACCTCGTGCGGGCGCACGCCGACCGTCACCCGCCGCCCGGACGAGAGCGCGCCCGGGAACTCGGCGGCGTCGATCTCGATCGCGAGATCGCCCTGGGACGCGAACCACCGGCCCTCCCGGCTCTCCATCCGCGCCTCGAAGAAGTTCATGGCCGGGCTGCCGAGGAAGCTCGCCACGAACTGGGTGCGCGGCCGGGCGAACACCTCGAGCGGCGGCCCGGACTGCTCGACGACGCCCTTGTTGAGCACGAAGATCTCGTCGGCGAGCGTCATCGCCTCGACCTGATCGTGGGTGACGTAGACGCTGGTCGCGCCGAGCCGGTCGTGCAGCTTGCGGATGTCGACCCGCACCTGCGCGCGCAGGGCGGCGTCGAGGTTCGAGAGCGGCTCGTCGAAGAGGAAGAGCTGCGCCCGCCTCACGATCGCCCGGCCCATCGCGACGCGCTGCCGCTGGCCGCCGGAGAGCGCCCGGGGGTACCGGTCGAGGAGGGGGCCGAGGCCGAGCATCTCCGACGCCTCCTTCACGCGCGCCTCGATCTCGGCCGGCGGCGTCTTCCGGAGCTTCAGGCCGAAGGCGAGGTTGTCGCGCACCGTGAGGTGCGGGTAGAGGGCGTACGACTGGAACACCATGGCGATGTCGCGATCGCGCGGCTCCAGCCGGGTGACGTCGCGGTCGCCGAGCGCGATCGTGCCGTCGTCGGCCTCCTCGAGGCCAGCGAGCAGCCGGAGCAGCGTCGACTTGCCGCAGCCGCTCGGGCCGACGAGGACGGCGAACGAGCCGTCGGGCACGTCGACGGAGACGCCGCGCAGCACGTGGGTCTGGCCGAATCGTTTGTTGAGTCCGCGCACTTTGACAGAAGCCATGTTGGAGACTCTCGGGGGCAGGAGTGCTGAAGCGGGTCAAAGACCCTGGACGACCTGATCTTCGGGGATGAGCAGCGCGCCGCTCACCGGAGGCAGCTTGACCACGACGGCGCCGCTCGCGCCCACGGAGTATTTCTTCTGCTCGGGCGAGAGCACGTCGACGAGCACCGTCCCCGGCTCGAGCTCCGTCGTCATCGCCTCCCCGCCGAAGCTCGTGGCGCTGTGCTTCTTCGGGTGGGTGTTGAGGACGACGAGCGCGTAATCGCCGCCCGCCTCGCCGCGCTCGAACGCGAAGATGCCGGCGTCCTCGTCCGAGCCGCCCGTCCGGTCCGTCGACCAGCGCACCGTCTGCTCGCCGACCGTGAGCGCCCGGTAGCCCCTGCGCAGCGCCGTGAGCCGCTTGACCCACTGGAACAGCGGGTGCTCGGTGTCATAGCCGCTCATCCAGAGCGGCTCGCGGTTGGCCGGGTCGTTGCCGCCGCTGAAGCCCTGCTCCGTGCCGTAATAGAGGCAAGGGATGCCGTCCTCCGTGAAGAGGAACAGGAGCGCGTTCTTCAGCGCCGTCTCGGGGTCGGCCTTGAAGGGCGAGACGCCCGCGCCTTCGTAGAGGAAGCGCGGGACATCGTGGTTGTCGATGAAGTTGACCAGCGTCTTCGTCGGCGGCAGGCCCGTGCCGTTCGCGTTCGGCTCGGTGCCGTAGTGGGTCTTTCGCGCGGCCCAGAGATCCTCGATCCGCCGGGTGCCGAGCGCGTCGCGGAAGACGTCGCGGAAGGCCTGATAGTACTGGGAGAAGTAGAAGACGCCGTCGACCATGTCGCCCGTGATCGGCGCGTCGCCCGGACAGCCACCCTCCGCCTCGCTGCCGTTCTCGCGATCGAGATCGCCGCCGAGCGCCTCGTCGTGCGGGTGGGCCGGGACCTCGTGCTTCGTGAAGCTGCCGATGAGGTCGTCCCTGCCGTCGAAGGCCTCACCGAACATGAAGAAATTGGTCTTGCCCCGCGCCTTGAGCCGCAGCCGGACGTTCTGCGTGAAATAGCGCCAGAACTCGTGCTCGACGTGCTTCAGCGTGTCGATGCGGAACCCGTCGACGTCGGTGAGCTCGACCCAGCGCACGAACACATCGACCAGGGTCCGCTTCACGTCGCAGCGGGAGGTGTCGATGTCCTTGAGGCCGCCCGGGAAATCGCCGTGCACGAGCTGGTCGACGTCGTCGAAATTGAAGATGCGCCCCTTGCGGTTGTAGACCTCGGGATCCTGGAAGAGCTCGGGGAGCGGCGGGAGGTGGTTGGTCGCGGGGTCGTAGCGGAAGACGATCGGCGCCGGGCCCGACTCGCCGAGCGAGGTCCGCGCCTGGACGCCGCGGGGGTCGAAATCCGGGTCGTACTCGCTCATGCGCTCGAGCGGCGATTGCCCGGTCCTGCCGCTGCCGTACACCGACTCGTCGGGCTGCCCGTTCTGGTTGATGTCGTAATAGAAGAGCTGGCCGACGTGGTTCGTCACCACGTCGAGGATGACCTTCATCCCGCGTTCGTGGGCCGACGCGACGAGCCGGCGCAGCGACGCGAGATCGCCGAAATGGGGGTTCAGCGCGGTGAAGTCCTGCGTCCAGTAGCCATGGTATCCGTCGAAGCCGGCGTCGGTGTCGACGTTCTTGACGATCGGCGAGATCCAGAGCGCGGTGACGCCGAGCTCCTCGAGGTAGGGCAGCCGGTCCTCGAGCCCCTTCCAGTCGCCGCCGTGCCAGCGGCCGAGCGCCGAGGACACCCGCGTGTTGTTGCCCGGGTCGCCGTCGGCGAAGCGGTCTATCAGCACCTGATAGATGATCTCCTCCCGCCAGTCGCTCACGTGCGCCTTGAGCGCGACCTGCTGCGCGACGACGTCGTCGAACGACATGCACCCCGCCGCGGAGAGCGCGAGGGCGGCGGCCGCCGAGGCCATCGTGCGCGCCGTTCGCCAGGGCGCCGTTCGCCAGGGCGCCGTTCGCCAGAGAGAGTGCCTCGTTCGCTGCCGGAACATCGTGATCACCTCAGCTCGGGGTGTTGAACCACCACTCCGCCCCGAGACCGAAGAAGTGCTCTGTCTCGCGGAGGCCGAAGACATCGTCCTCCGGGTACAGCCCGCGCGCCCCCTCGTCGCGCAGCGTGAGCGCCCAGATCAGCCGGACGACCGGGCGGCTCAGGTCGCCGCGGCCGGCGGGCGTGACGAACGGGGAGACGCCGAAGCGCACGAGGCTCGCGGCGTGCGGCGCCCCGGGCGCGTCGAGCGAGCCCGGCGGCGCCCCCGGGGTCGAGAACACGCCGCGCTGCTGCGCCTGGTACGACGCCTCCACCGCCAGCCCGCCGAGGTCACCGAAGAAGACGTGCGGGCGGGCCATCACGATCCCCTCGTCCACGTCGTGGAGATCGAGATCGGGGCTCGCGTCGCGGAAGCTCCGCACGTAGCCGGCGACCATGACCCCGAACGGGCCGCGCTCCCAGTTGCCCCCGAGCGCCACGACGAGCTCGTGCGCGCCCGAGGTCGTCCCGTCGGCCGCGAGCTGCACCGGGGTCGCGAGCTCGCCGTACGCCGCGAGCCCGCGCGCGTACCGGACGAAGAGGTTCACGTGCGTGTCGCGCTCGCCCGTAGTAGCGCCTATCTCGGCGCCGAGCACATAGCCGCTGTCCGCCGGGAGCCGCTCGTACACGTTGGGCACGTTGGGCTCGGTCTGCCGCTGCCCGCGCGCGAGCGTGTGGAGCTCGCCGTACGCGACCCCCTTGAGCCCGGCCCGCCCCGGGAGCGGGATCACGTGGGCCGCCCGCGCGCTGCCGATGAACTTCTGGCGCGACAGCACCTCGACCGACACGGCGCCCATCTGGTTGAAGGGGCTCGGCCGCTCGACGGACTGGGTGAAGAACAGCCCCTGCGGCCTCGAGAGGCCCGCCTGGAGCGCCGCGGTCGTCCGCTCGTCGACGGCGTACTGGACCCCGCCGCCGAGCGTGTTGAGGTTGTCGAGCGGCCACCAGTCGAGCAGGTAGATGTCGTCTCCCCGGTACATGCGGGAGCCGGCCCACAGCGAGAGCCCCTTTGCGCCGAGATCGCCCACCTCGAGATAGAGGTTCCGCAGCGCGATCGAGGCGTCGAAGACCCCGTCGTGATGGAAGATCGGGTGAGCGACGGCGAGGGTGGTGACGACGCCTGTGGAGGCGCCGGTCTTCTGCCAGCGGTCGTCGCGGCGGAGCGTGAGCTCGACATAACTCGACTCGTCGAGGCGGGAGCCGTGAGCGACGATATCAGCATCACGCCCCGGGCGCCCCCGGAGATCGGTCGCGGCGACCACGCGACCATAGGAACCGAAGGAGAACCCATCTTGCCTGGATTGCGCGACGGGCGGCGGCGTGGCCGCGGCGGGCGCGCCCGGATCGGGCCGCCCGCGCGACGAGACGGCCGCGGCCTCGCCGGGCAGCTCGGGGCGGACCGCCGCGGGCTGCGGCGGCGTCGCGCCCGGCGGATCGGCAGGCGGAGGGGCCGTCTCTGCAGGAGGCGGCGGCGATAACGGGGGCTCTGCGGCAGGAGCTTCCGGCGTATCGGGAGAAGCCGTAGTATCGGCAGGATTCTGCTGAGCCGCGGAGCGCAATGCACTCCCCAGCAGCGACATGGCCGCCAGCGCGGCCACGACGCGATGTTCCCCCACCCTCAACGGCCCTCGCACGGCGCGAACGCTACACCAGCCTCCGTCGCGCGGTCCACGATTTCGACGGGAGGCAAGTGGGTTTTCTCCACGCGCGCGACGGGCTCATTCGCCGTCGCGCGCTGCCGGAGGCCGCCGCCGCGCGGCGCTTTCGTGGGCCGTTGCGTGGGCCGTGGCCCACGCTGTCGACGTTCGACATGATTGCGACGTCATCAGCGCCGTCACGAGCCCTCGTGTTTCACCGGGGACGCTTACGTCCCTGGGTGACGTTCCGTTGACCGTCCCGGCGCAGCATGGCACCGTCAGATTCGTGACCTTCTCCGCGCCTCCCGACCTCGATCAGGCGCAGGCCAGCGCCGGAGATCCGAGGCGCCGGTTCGAGGCGGGCGGGACCGTGGGAGACGGCGCCATCTATATCGAGCGCTCCGCGGACACGGAGCTCTTCGAGGCGCTGCGGGACGGGGAGCTCTGCTATGTGCTGTCGACCCGGCAGATCGGGAAGTCCAGCCTGCGATTGCGGGTCTCGAGGCGGCTCCGCGCCGAGCAGGTCGAGTGCGCGAGCGTCGATCTCGAGGCGCTCGGCGCCGAGTCGACGACGCCGGTCGGCTGGTACCTCGGGATCGCGTCCGAGATCGCCGAGCAGCTCGGGCTGGAGCCGCCGGACGAGTTCTGGGACATGCACTGGCACCTCGGGCCGGTGCACTGCTGGTTACGCTGGCTCGAGGACGTCGTGCTCGTGGAGATCTCCTCCGCGATCGTCCTGTTCATCGACGAGATCGACGCCACGCTGTCTCTGCCGTTCTCGCGCGACGACTTCTTCGCGGTGATCCGGTCGTTCGTGAACCGGCGGGCCGAGCGCCCGGCCAACGCCCGGCTCACCTTCTGCCTCCTCGGGGCGGCGGCGCCGTGGGAGCTCGTCGCGGATCCGGCCCGGACGCCGTTCACCATCGGCCGCTCGGTCCGGCTCGACGACTTCACCCGCGCCGAGGCGCGGGGGTTCCGCGCGGGCCTCGAGGGGCTCGTGGCCGATCCCGACGCGCTGCTCGACGCGATCTACGCGTGGACGTCGGGGCACCCCTACATGACCCAGCGGCTCTGCGCGGATCTCGTCGGGGAGCGGCGCGGCCTCAGCGTCGACGAGGCCGTGCAGCGGCGGTTCCTCGGCCACGGCCGGACCGAGGACCCGAACCTGCGCCACGCGGAGCGGAGCCTGGACGCGCAGGGGACGCACCGCGCGCACGCGCCGAAGCTCCTCCGGCTGTACCAGCAGCTCCTCGACGCCCACCCGGTCGCGGCCGACAGCGGGGACCGGCTCCAGCTCCTGCTGCGGCTCTCGGGGCTCTCCGCGGAGCGGGCGGGGCCCGCGGGCGCGCCGTGCCTGGCCGTCCGAAACCGCATCTACGGCGCGGTCTTCGACCGCGCGTGGGTCGCGTCGCGCGAGGCGGAGCGGTCCGTCACGGCGCCGCTCCTCCGCTGGCTCGCGAACGGGCGGAAGGACGACTTCCTCCTGGGCGGCGCGGCGCTCGCCGAGCTCACGTCGTGGTGCGACGGGCGGGCGGATCTCTCCGCGGAGGAGCAGGCGTTCCTCGCCGCCTGCGCGCGGGCGGAGCGCCAGAAGCGGTCGATGCGGCGGCTGCTCACCGTGCTCGCCGTCGCCGTCACGCTGCTCGGCAGCCTGATCCTCGTGCTCCTCTGGCAGATGGGGAAGGAGGAGCAGGCGCGGCTCCGGGCGCAGCAGGAGTCGCGCGAGAAGGACGCGCGGCGGCTCGCGGCCCAGGCGGCGAAGGAGCTGGCCGAGGGCCGGCTGCAGCGCGCGCGCCTGCTCGCCGTCGAGGCCGGCCTCGCGGCCAGGGCGAGCGGCCGCCCCGCGGGCCCCACGGTGGTGCAGGCGCTCGGCGACGTGGTCTGGGGCCCCGCCGTGGGCCAGGAGGTGCTCGCCGGGCACGGCGGCGCGGTCCACGACGCGGTCTTCAGCCCGGACGGCCGCTCCGTGGCCACCGCCTCGGCGGACGGTATCGCGCGCGTGTTTCGCCTCGGCGGGAGCGACGAGCCGCTCCTCCTGCGCGGCCACGACCTCGCGGTGGTCGCGGTCACCTACAGCCGCGACGGGAGCCGCCTGGCGACCGCCTCGACCGACGGCACGGTGCGCCTGTGGCGCGCGGACGGCCACGAAGAGGGCACGCTCACCACGCCGGACACCGCGCCGGCCAGCGTGGCGTTCAGCCCGGACGGCAGCCGCCTCGTCGCGGGGACGACGAGCGGGGCGATCTATGTATGGCGCCCCGAGATGGGCGACGAGCCGCCGCTCGTCGTCGGCCTGGGCGAGCGGCACATCCGGCGCGCGGTCTTCAACCATGACGGCACCCGGATCCTCGCCACGGCGATCAGCGGGACGGTCTACGTGGTCCGCGCCGACGGGCACGGCGCCCCCGCGGTGCTGGACAGGCACGGGCACGGGGTCGAGAGCGCCGACTGGAGCCCGGTCGACGACCGCGTCGCCCTCGCGGTGGGCGACGGGACCGCGCGCGTCCTCACGGCCGGCCATCGCGAGCCCATCGTCCTCCGCGGGCACCTGGGCGCCGTGCGCAGCGCCGTTTTCAGCGCCGACGGCGCGGCGATCGTCACGGCCTCCGCCGATGGAACCGCCAGCATCTTCCGCGCCGACGGGAAGGGCGCGCCCACGCTCCTCCACGGCCACGAGGGGATCGTGAACAGCGCCGCCTTCAGCCGCGACGGCCGGAGCGTGGTCACCGCGTCCGACGACGGGACCGCGCGGGTCTGGCGCCTCGACGCGCCGGGCGAGCCGCTGCTCCTGCACGGCCACGAAGGTCCGCTGACCGGCATCGCCGTCAGCCCGGACGGCAGCAAGATCGCCACCGCCGGGACCGACAGGACGGCGCGCGTCTTCCGGGCCGACGGCTCGGGCGAGCCCGTGGTGCTGCGGGGGCACGAGGAGCACCTGCTCAGCCTCGATTTCAGCCCCGATGGCGGCCGCCTTGTCACCGGCTCGGCCGACCGGAGCGCGCGGGTGTGGCGCACCGACGGCAAGAGCCCGCCGGTCGTGCTCGGCGCCCACGACAACCGGGTGGTCGGCGTCGCCTTCAGCCCGGACGGCACCCGCATCGTCACGACCTCGTGGAACGGCATCCTGCGCGTGTTCGAGGTCGGCGTTCCGGGCGAGCCCGTCGTGCTGCGCGACGAGCGCGCGGGGCTGATCCGCGCCGCGTTCAGCCCGGACGGCAAGGAGATCGTGGCGACCTCGGGGCCGAACGTGAAGGTGTGGCCGGCGGACGGACGCGGTATCCCGCGCGTCATCCCCTCGGGGTCCGACGACCGCGCGATCGCCGCGCTGGCGGTGAGCCCGGACGGCAACCACGTTGCCGTCGCGGCGCTCGACGACGGCGTGCGGCTGCTGCGCACCGACGGCCAGGGACAGCCGTTCGCCCTGAACGGCCTCGGCACGGCGGTGCGGACGGTCGCGTTCAGCAGCGACAGCGCCCGCGTCGTGGCCGTGTCGAGCGACGGCATCGCGCGGGTGCTCCCCGTCGACGGGCAGGGCGAGGCGCTCACCCTCCGCGCCGAGGGCGTCACGCTGACGGACGCCGTGTTCACCCCCGACGCGACGCGCGTGGTGGCCGCGGCGAACGACGGCGCGGCGCGCGTCTTCTCGATCGCGGCCGAGCCCCTGATGACCCGCGCGTGCGCCTACGTGGGGCGCAACTTCACGCGCGAGGAGTGGGCGCAGCTCATGCCCGACATGGCCTACCGCATCACCTGTCCTGAGTGGCCGGGCGCCCCCGAGCAGGACGCCGGCGTGGCGCCGCGGCCCAGCGTGCGCTGAATCCGCTCGAAGGGCGCGCGTCGGTGGCTGTCTGTTCTCGGCTGCCTGCGTGAGCCACACACGCCTTCCGGTCACCGCACGGAGCGCTTCTCCCACCTTTCTTCCGTGAGGGCGGACGACCTTGTCATGGTTCGCGCTTGAACGGGAACCATGTATGCTCGCCCTGCTCCATTCGCCTTCTGCCGCGCACGGCGCGGCCTCCGTTCGCCGCCCGGTATATGGCCCCGCTCGATCCGCACGCCGAGGAGCCGAACCTCGTGGACACAGCCGCTGCGCGGATCGGGACAGCCCTGAACGCCAAGTGGCGGCTCGACGACCTGCTCGGGGTCGGCGGCATGGGCGCGGTGTTCGCGGCGACCCACCGCAGGGGCTCGCGCGCCGCGGTGAAGGTCCTCCACATCGAGTTCGCCCGGAACGCCGAGCTGCGCGACCGCTTCCTGCGCGAGGGCAAGATCGCGAACCGGGTCGATCACCCCGCGCGCGTCGCCGTCGTCGAGGACGATCTCAGCGATCGGGGGGAGCCGTTCCTCGTGATGGAGCTGCTCACCGGCACGACGCTCCAGCGGCTCGCGAGCAGCGCCGGCGGCACCCTCCCCGTCTCTCAGGTGCTGCCCGTCTTCGACGTCGTGCTCGACCTGCTCGAGAAGTGTCACTCGATCGGCATCGTCCACCGCGACATCAAGCCGGCGAACATCTTCGTCACGAGCGCCGGCCACGTGAAGGTCCTCGATTTCGGCATTGCCCGGATGCGCGACCCCGAGCGGCAGGCGACGCGGGCCGGGCTCACGTTCGGCACCCCGGCGTTCATGTCGCCCGAGCAGGCCATGGGCGTGTCGGGCATCGACGGCCGCTCCGATCTCTGGTCGGTGGGCGCGAGCCTGTTCACCCTCCTGTCGGGCAAGCGGCTCAACCGGGGGCGGAGCGAGTCCGAGTCGTATTTCCTCGCGGCGACGCAGACCGCGCCGTCGATCGCGACCGAGGTCCCCGACCTGCCGGTCGAGATCGTGGCGTTCGTCGACAAGGCGCTCGCCTTCGAGCGCGGGAGCCGCTTCCAGAGCGCCGCCGCGATGCGCGCCGAGCTCCGCCGGCTGACCGCGGCGCACGCCGCCGGCCAGCTCACGCCGTCGCGCGAGAAGAAGGCGCCGCGCGTGCTCGTCCGCGGCAACGACGCGATCGACGAGGACCAGGAGCCGCCGTCGGTCGGCCTGGTCGAGCAGACGTGCCAGCGGCTCGTCGGCGTGTGGAAGCAGCTCGCGCTCGTGCTGAGCAACATCCGCCAGTACGGGTGGAACCACCCGCACGTGAACAAGGGCATCCACTTCGCGTTCGACGAGATCACGCGCACGCTGGCGCAGAACCCGCTCGGCGTCCGCTGGGAGGTCACCCCGAGCGCGTTCACCTCCGGCGGCCAGCCGATCTGGCAGCCCGACCGGCCGCCGTTCGACCGCATCCCCTACCAGCTCTTCGCCGATGGCGTCCGGAAGATCCAGATCAAGGCTGGCGTCACCGAGGCCGAGCTCCGCGACTTCGCCGCCATCCTGCTCCGCGACCAGAGCTTCGGCATCGGCGAGGACGACGACGCGGTGACGGCGCTCTGGGATCGCCGCTTCGAGCACATCGCCTACATGGCGATCGATCAGTTCGCCGCGGGCGACGTCGACCCGGAGGAGTTCGAGGAGGAGTGCCGCGAGATCGCGACCGGGGCGCGGGCCCTCGCGCAGATCGAGAGCCTCTGGGACGAGAGCTCGCTCGCGGGCAGGGCGCTGCAGCGGAACGTCGAGGCCGCGCTCGCCGAGACGGGGGCGGCCGCGTCGGCGCTCGCCATCGACCCGCTGACCCGGAGCACCCTCGGCGCCCAGATCGCGCTGCCGGCGGAGCAGTGGAGCGAGCGCTACATGGAGGCGTTCGTCGACGGCTACGTCGACGCCGTCCGGCACGGCGACGTCGACCGGCTGACCACGGCGCTCACCGCGTGGACCGCCGACCAGATCGTCCTGCACAGCTACGAGATCGCGTTCGAGGTGCAGACGATGCTCCGGCGCGCGTTCGCCGCGCGCCTCGACGGCGTCCAGCGGAGCGCGCCCGGCGCGGCGGGGAGGCACGGGGCGGCGGTGCCGCCGCTCTCGCTGCGCTCGGTCGACCGGGCGCTCGCGCACGCGATGTTCCCGGTGGAGGCGCTGCGGGCGATCCTCGACGACCTCGCGACGGCCCACCCGGAGGAAGCGGCCGCCGCCGGCGCGGGCGCGGTGACGCAGAACGGCGCAGCGACGCAGGCCGGCGCGGCGCAGACCGGCGCGGCGGCGCAGGCCGGCGCGGGCCGGGGCGCGGCGCAGACTGGCGCGGCGCACGCCGGCGCGGGCCGGGGCGCGACGCAGGCCGGCGCGGCGCAGACTGGCGCGGCGCACGCCGGCGCGTCGGCGCAGGCCGGCGCGGGCCGGGGCGCGGCGCAGGCCGGCCCAGGGCGGAGCATGGCGCCGCTCGACCCGGCGATCGTCGAGGGGCTGGCCCACGCGCTCGACGCGCTCGCGGACGGCGCGCTCTTCGGCGCCGTCTGCCAGTGCTACAGCGCCGTGCAGTCCGAGCGCCTGCGCGAGGTCCTGTTCGCGTACCTGCGGCGGTGGGCGCCCGGCCGGGAGACCGAGCTCGGGGACCAGCTCTCGCGCGCCCCGGCCCCCCTCGCCCTGACGCTCATCCAGCTCCTTGCGCAGCTCAGGACCCCCGAGGCGCTCGCCGCGCTGGAGGCGGGCTTCGCGAGCCCGCACGTCGAGGTGCGCATCAGCGCGCTCGCCGAGCTCCCGGACGCCGCGGGCGGCGAGGGCGCCCCCGCCGGCGCCGCGGCCGAGCGCGTCCGCGAGGAGCTCCAGAGGCTGCTCGACGACCCCGCCCCGCCGGTGCGCCGCGAGGCCCTGCGCCTCATCGGCAAGCTCGGCGTCCTCGCCGCGGGGCCGACGCTCGTGCGGCGGATCGTCGCGCCCTCGTTCCATGAGCTGCCCGCCGCGGAGCGCCGGCAGTGGATCGAGACCGTCGCGCTGCTGAACCCCGCCCGGGCCGAGAAGCTCGCGATCGAGCTGCTGGAGAAGCGCCAGCTCATCCCGTCCGAGGCGATCGAGCAGACGCGCGAGCTCGCCGCGCATTTCCTCTGCCAGGCGCGGAGCTACGAGGCGCTCCGCGCGGTGAAGGAGGCGACCAAGCCACGCTGGTGGAACACCCCGCCGGTGCGCGACGCGGCCGCCCGCGCCGCGGTCGCGATCGCCGCGCGGCTCGTCGCGCCCACCCGCCAGAGCGATCGCCCGCCGTCGACCGCGTCGCTGTCGCCGTCGTTCACCGACGCGAGCGCGCCGCCCTCCCGCGCCGCGCGCTCGTACTCGCCGGTCTCGGTCCGGCGCGTGGGCCCGGCGACCGGGCCGCTCAGCCTGCCGGACCAGCTCGAACCGTGGAGCACCCCGCGCCCGGGCTCGGCCGGCCCCCACAGCGGCTCGATGGGCCCCCACAGCGGCTCGGCCGGCCCCCACAGCGGCTCGATGGGCCCCCACGGCGGCTCGACGGGCCCCCACGGCGGCGACGCGGGACGGCCCGCCTACCGGCCGCCGATGGTGTCGCCGGCGCCCGGCTCGATCGGCGCCGCCTCGGCGCCGCCCACCTCCGTGCCGTTCAGCCGGCGCATGTCGCCGCCCTCCGCGGCCGCGGCGTCCACCCCGACCGCCGCGCCGCCGCCCTCGATGCCCCGCCCGGGCTCGCCGTTGTCCCCCCCTGCCCCGCCCTCCGGCGCCCCGCCGTACAGCACGCGGCAAGGCCCCGCGTCGCTCCCGCTCAGCTCGTCTGGCCGCCAGGCGATCGAGCCGGCGCCCGGCAGCGCCGTGCCGTCGACGAGGCCCGCGCCGTCGCCGTCGCCCCGGGGCGGGAGGAAGCCGTGAGCGAGGAGAAGGCGAACCTCCACGAGATCACCGGCGAGACGGCGATCTCGGGCGTGAAGGCCGACGTCCGGCGCCGCGCGGCGCTCGGCCTCGTGCAGATGATCTACCGGCTCGCGAAGGCGTGCCTCCTGCACAGCGACTCGAACCAGGCGGTGCTCTCGCTCGTCCCGTCGGCGATCGACGGCATCGTCCAGTACTGCGAGCTCTCGGGGACCGAGGCCGCGACGCTGGTGTTCGCGGGCAACACGCTCTTCCTCAACGGCCAGATGCTCCGCGCCTCGCGCGAGACGTACGAGATCGCCCTGGAGCTCGGCAGCTTCTTCGAAGCGTGCGACGTCTCCGAGCTCGTGCTCGAGAAGACGGTCCGCCGCGCCGAGCTCGCCGCCTTCGCGCGCCTGCTCGCCGACGCGCAGCGCGACCGCAGCATCGCCGCGCGGCTGCTCCAGTCGAACCTGCGCGGCGTCCGCGTCCGCAAGCTCACGAACCCGTTCCCCGCCGGGGCGATCGAGGGCGACGGCACGCGCATCGGCCGCATCAGCCGCACCTACGCGGCGGCGATCCTGGTGATGCGCTCGTTCTACGCGGCCCTGCGCGCCGCGGAGCCGGCGCTGCCGCAGCGGGTGAAGCGGGTCGCGCAGAAGCTCGTCGCGGCGGCCGAGGAGGACGCGCGCCTCTTGCTCGCGGTCGCCGCGGGCAAGGTCGCCGACCCGGACGAGGCGGGGCTCAGCGTCTCGACGGCGATCGTCGCGCTGGGCATCGCCCGCCAGCTCACGACCGACAGGCGGATGCTCGGGAGCCTCGTCACCGCGGCGCTGCTCTACGACGTGAGCCGGCTGCGGCTCACGGGGGCGCTCGCGGGCCCGGCCGACGGCGAGGAGCCGGCCGCGCGCTCGCTGCTCGAGCGCAGCCTGAGCGACGACGAGAAGGAGCGGCTGCCCGCGAGCGCGGCCGTCATGCTGACGGCGCTCGGCAAGCTGCACGCGCCGTCGATCACGCGCACGGTGATCGCGTACGAGGCGCTCGGGCTGCGGCCGGGCGGCCGGCAGGGCGCGCTCTACGGCGGCCGGCGCAGCCCCACGGTGCTCGCGCGGATCCTCGCCGCGGCCCGGCAGTTCACGGAGCTCCGGGCGGCGCCGTTCCCGGCGCTCGACGGCGGCTCGAGCGGCGGCTCGTCGCTCGACGCCGTGCTCCAGCGGATGCTCGCGGGCGCCGAGAGCGCGACCGACAGGGCGATCGGCAAGCTGCTCATCGGCGCGCTCGGCATCATCCCGACCGGGACGTTCGTCCAGCTCAGCACCGGCGAGCTGGGCGTCGTGCTCTCGACCCCCTCGTCGCCCGCGCGCTTCGCGCAGCCGCCGGTGCGCGTGCTCTTCGACGAGCAGGGGCACCTCCTCGGCGCGCCCTTCGACGTGGATCTCGCGCAGCGGGCGCCGGGCGCGGAGCCGTGCTTCATCGTGCGTCCGGTCGAGGTGGAGCCGCACCACGAGCGGGCGATCCGCGCCGCGTTCGGCTTCCGCTCCGGCAGGGGCGCGGCGGGCGTGGAGTCGCGCGTCACCGCCGTCGCGCCGGTCCTGTTCGGCGACGAGGTCCCTCCGACCGAGCCGGGCGACACGCTCGCGCCGCGCGCGATCCGCGCCGCGGAGGAGGGCGCCCGCGCCGCCCAGGCGCGCAAGGAGGCCGCGTGGCTCGGCAGGCCGCTCGCCGGCTCCGCGCACGCCGCGCCGCCCCCGGTCAGCGTGCAGCCCCGGCAGCCAGCGCCGGCGGATCGTCCGCCGCCGGCGGAGCGCGGTCGCAACGAGAACCTCATCTCGACGCAGCCGCCCCCCTCGACGGCGGCGGCGAGCGCGGCGACCGCGGTCCCGCCGCCGCCGCGGCTGCCGCGGGACTCGCGGCCGTTCGGGCAGGTCCCGTCGACGAGGTACGCCGTGCCCCCGGCCGAGCCGACGCGCCCGTCGCGGCGCCTCGATCGGCGGGACGACGCGCCCTCGCGGGATCCGGGCGTGGGCCAGCTCCCGACGATCGGCCCGCCGGCGGCGTTCCCGGCGTCGCGGAGGCCGGGGGACGCCCGGCTCGGCCCGACGACACGCCGGTCGGATTCCCGAGCAGATCCGGAGAGTTGGGACTGGGACGACGAGCTGCCCACCATCGATCCGCCGCCGCCTCCGCCGCCGCCGACCTCGCGGAGCCCCTCCTTTGCGCCCGAGCGTCCCCCCAGCAACGTGCCAGGCCGCCCGTCGAGCCATGCGCCGGACCGGCCGCCGAGCTACGCGCCGGATCGGGCTTCCAGCCCCACGCTCGCGCCTCGACCGCTGGACCGCACGTCCAGCTCCAACCTCGCGCCCAGCTACCCGCCCGACCGCGGCTCCAGCTCCGGCCTCGCGCCCGGCCGAGGTCCCGGTTACCCGCCCGACCGCGGCTCCAGCGCCAGCCTCGCGCCCGGCCGAGGCCCCGGTTACCCGCCCGAGCGCGGCTCCAGCGCCGGCCTCGCGCCCGGTTACCCGCCGGACCGCGGCTCCAGCGCCACCCTCATGCCCGGGCGCGCTCCTGGCCCGCCGCCGGATCGCCCGACCACCCCGAGCTTCGCGCCCGGTTACCCGCCGGACCGCGGCTCCAGCGCCACCCTCATGCCCGGGCGCGCTCCTGGTCCGCCGCCGGACCGCCCCACCACCCCGAGCTTCGCCGCCGGGCCAGATCCCGACCACGCGCTGGACCGGGCGCTCGGCTACGTGCCGGAGCCTGTCGCCACCGAGCGGAACGCGCCGCGGGGGCTCTCCAGCGCCGGGGCCGCGATGACCCTGGAGGAGGCGGACCTGACCTGGACCGACGACCTGCCGACGCTCGACCCGCCGCCGCCGCCGAGCACGGAGGAGCTGGAGCGCGACCGCCTGCTCGCGGCCTACCTGGCGGAGCGCACGCCCTTCCCGGAGGCCGGTCTGCACGAGTGGAGCGCGACGTCCGGCGCAGCGGCGGGGCTGACCGAGGCCGAGGTGGACGGCAGATGGCGCGGCGGCTCGCCGTCCCAGCACGCGCCCGACTCGCGCGCGACGCCGCCGATGAGCTCCAGCCCCTTCGGCGCCACGAGGCGCCCGCCGCGCGCGCCCATCCCGAGGGAGGAGCCGGACGAGGACACGGGCGACCCTCCGGCGTCGCAGCGGCGGGATCGCTGATGTCCTGGCCGGGCCGCTCGGGCGCGCCGCCCCTCGCGGGGCCTGCCCTCGTCGCGCTGCTGCTCGCGGCGCTCGCCTGCGGCGACGACGAGCCCCCGCCGGACCCGTGCAAGCTCGGGTACCTGGGCGAGGAGGGCGCGGACATCCAGATGGAGCTCGTCGCGCTCGACTCGAGCGGCGTGGCGCGCCCGGTGAGCGACGGCGACGGGGTCGACATCATCATGCCGCCGCAGGGAGGGCGGGTGATCTTCCTGGGCGTCCGCGCGACGAACCTGAGCGCCTGCGGCGTCAAGCTCTCCGGCTCGCTCCGCGACACCGAGTCCGGGCGGGTCATGTCCGAGGCGAGGACGGTCAACCTGAGACCGACAGGCGACGGATGGGGCGCGAGCGTGGACGCCGACATCTCGACGTTCGCGAACGTGGGAGTCTGCCCGAACAACTGGTCCGGCCGGAACATGTTCGATGAGGACTACGAGATCGTCGTGCAGGTGACGGACAGGGACGGCCGGAAGGTGGAGCAGGTGAGACAGGTGCGGCCGGCGTGCAACGAGCCCGAGTTCGAGGTCGAGTGCCGCTGCATCTGCAAGCACGGGTACATCCTCGGCGAGGCGTGCGGGTAGGTGGTCGCTGCGAGCCAGCGATGGACTGGCTGTTTCGAGAGATCGACGCGACGATATAACGATTTCCAGATGCGTCGACCTCTCAGCACGTAAGCGCTGGAGCAGCACAACACCACGGCAAGACACGCTGGTTGCCGTGAATGCGCTCTGCTACTGCGCGGCGCGTGGGGCAGCCGGACCAGTTCGCCAAACGCACCTTCGCCGACGTGACGGAGCGGATCACCGGCGGCGCTGTCGCGTGGCAGGATCCGCCGGAGATCGGCCTGGTGAAGGTGCAGAGCGATGGGCTCTTGCTCGTACGCCATCCCGACCGCGTCGCAGCGCTGCCCGCACCGTGGCCCGAGTCCCGGATCCACGAGGAAATCCTGGTCGAGCTGAAGATGCCCGGGGACCATCTGGACTTCGCGGCGGTGGAGCGCGCGCTGCTCCGGCGGCAGGCGAGGCAGGTGCAACGGGCGGAGGAGAGCGCGCGTGGGTGGTTGGGCCAGGAGCCGCTCTGGCTTGTCGCGCCGCACGTGCCTGACTGGCTGAGAGCGCAGCGCGCGCTCGTCGCGATCGGGCCGGGTTGCTACCGCGTGGAGCCGTCGCCCTTTCCTTTCCTGTGGATCGCAGCGAACGATCTGCCGTTGCGAGACGAGCTCGTGCCCTTCCTGGTGGCCCGCTCAGGACGGGCGCTCGACGAGTTTGCCCGATGGGTCGCGCCGCGAATGCCGCTCGCGTGGGTGCTCGGCATGGTAAGATTCACGGCGATGTCAGCGACCGTCCGCGAGGAGCTGCTGTGGTGGGTTGGCAAGGGCGAGGACCCGGAGGTCAAGGCGCGGGAGCGCGAGATCCTTCAGGCGCTGCTCGGCGCGAACCCGGACGTGCAGCAGAAGCTCGTCGAGAGGGGCATCGAGAAGGGCATCGAGAAGGGCCGCGTCTCCGAGGCCCGCAGCGCGCTGCGGAGGGTGCTCGCGCAGCGGCAGCTCGCGCTGAGGCCCGAGGAGGACGCGCGCATCGATGGCTGCGCCGAGCTCGCTGTGCTGGAACGGTGGCTCGAGCGCGCCGTCACCGCCGCGACGGCGGCCGATGCGCTGACGTGATCGCGCTGCCCTGACGGAAGGCTCCTTGCGCGCGCGCCCCCGGGCGGGCCGTCGTGGCCTGCCGCGGCGCGCGGCTCACGGTGGCGAGCGCGGTCCGCTGCGGCCGTCATGGCCCGGCGCGCGCCTGCCGGGGCGCCTCAGCTCGACCGCCGGCGAGTCTTTGCCTGCCGCCGCGTCCTGGTGGTAGGGCAAACCCGTGATGCACGCGCGGCGGAGCGGCGATCGATCCGGCGGGACCACGCTGGAGCAGGCGATCGCGCGCTTCCTCACCTACCTCACGGCCGAGCGCCGGGCCTCGCGCCACACGGTGGACGCCTACCGGCGCGACCTCGAGCAGCTGGCCCGCTTCGCCCGCGAGAAGGCGGCCGCGAACGCCGACAGTCGCCCGGCGCCGGCGCGGGGCAAGGGGAAGACCGCGGGGAAGGCTCCGGCCGCAGGCGGCACCCAGGCCGCCGGCAAGGCCCAGGCCGCCGGCAAGGCCCAGGCCGCCGGCGACGGCCCGGCCGCCAGCAAGGCCCACGCTCCAGGCGAGGCCGCGGCCGCCGGCGAGGCGGCGGCCGCAGGCGACGCCCCGGCCGTCGACGGCCTCGACGTGCTCCTCCTGCGGAGCTGGCTGGGCTCGCTCGCGCGGACCCACGCGCCCGCCTCGATCGCGCGCAAGGTGGGCGCCGCCCGCGCCCTGCTCCGGTACCTGGAGCGGCGCGGCGAGGTCGACAAGAACGCGGCCGCCCAGCTCGCCCTGCCCAAGGTCCGGCGGCCGCTGCCGACCTTCCTCGACGTCGACGCCGCCGCCGAGGTCATGGAGATCCCCGGCGCCGAGACGGCCGAGGGGCTCCGCGACCGCGCCATCCTGGAGACCCTCTACGGCGCGGGCCTGCGCGTCTCCGAGCTCTGCGGGCTCGACCTCGCCCACGTCGACCGGCAGCCCAGCAAGGCGTCGGTGCGCGTCGTCGGCAAGGGCGACAAGGAGCGGATCGTCCCGCTGGGCTCCCACGCCCTCGCCGCCATCGAGCGCTACCTCGAGCGGCGCGCCGAGCTCGCCGATCCGACGACCGGCGCCCGCGACCCCCGCGCCCTGTTCCTGTCCCGCCGCGGCGCGCGCATCGGGGTGCGCCGCGTCCAGGCGCTCGTCCAGCGCTACGGCGCCCTCGGCGCCGGCCGCGCCGACCTGCACCCGCACGCGCTCCGGCACACCTGCGCGACCCACCTGCTCGACGGCGGCGCCGACCTCCGGGCCATCCAGAAGCTGCTCGGGCACGCCTCGCTCGCCACCACGCAGCGGTACACGCACGTCTCGATCGACCACCTGCTCAAGGTCTACGACGCCGCCCACCCCATGGCGCGCAAGCGGAGCCCCTCGTGAAGCGGGCCCCGAGCTCGCCGGGACCCGCCGTCCCCACGCTGGCCCGCGCGTGGGCGGGGCGGCTCGCCACGAGCGCGCTCGGGGCCAGCGTCTTCGGAGCCCTCGCCGCGTCCCTCGACGCCGGGTGGGCCACGGCCGGCACCGGCGACGACTCCGCCTTCCAGCTCGCGACCTACCTCGCCGACATCGGGGTGTTCGCGCCGGTCGCGCTCGCGGTCGGCCTGCTCGGCGGCGCCGCCGCCATCGTGGTCGACCCGTCGCGCCCGCCGTCGCCGGCCACGCTCGTCGCCTCGCTGCGCGTGCGCGCGATCGGCCGGCCCGCCGACATCGCGGCGTTCGTGCCGCTCGCGGTCCTCGCGGCCTTCCTCTGGATGACCCTGTGCGCGCACCTCGCCCGCGCGCTGCTCGGGCTCGAGGCCACCCCCCTGCTGGTCGGCACGGCCGTCGCCGCGGGCGCGCTCGGCCTCGGCCTCATCGCGGGCCTCGCCGTCCTCGCCCTGACGCCGCCGCTCCGGCGCACGCTCGCCAACGCCAGCGACGGGCGCCCGGCCTGCGTCGACCCGGCGGTGACCGGGGGCGTCGCGCTCGGCATCGCCGCGTCCCTGTTCGCGCTCGGCGTCGCCACGGGCGGCGTCTCCGGCGAGGGCGGCTTCCTCGGCATCTACGGCGTCTTCAAGCGCCCCGAGCTCGACCTGCGCGCCCCGGCGATCCTGCTCGTCGTCGCGCTCGCCGCCTTCCTCGCGCCGGCCGCCATCCGGACGGTGCGCGCCCCGCTCGCGCTCGTCCTCGCGCTCCTGCCGCTCGCGCTCACCGCGCGCGCGGCCACGTCGCTCAACGCCCAGCCCGCGGTGGGCCAGGCGCTCGAGCGCGACGCGCCCGTCGGCGGCAAGAGCCTCGCGGTCCTGCGCCGCGCCGCCGACCGCGACGGCGACCGCGCGGCCGCGCTCTTCGGCGGCGGCGACTGCGACGACCGCGACGCGCGCGTCCACCCGCTCGCCGAGGAGATCCTCGACAACGGCGTCGACGACGACTGCACCGGCGGCGACCTGACCGCCGCGGCGCTCGCCCTGCTCGCGCCCGCCCCCACGCCGGCGGCGGCCGCCGACGCGCGCGGGTCGTCCGCGGCGCGGCTCCCGGCGGACCTGAACGTCGTCCTCATCACGATCGACACGCTCCGCTGGGACCTCGGCTACGCGGGCAACCCGCGGCCGGTGTCGCCGAACCTCGACGCGCTCGCGGCGCGATCGACCGTGTTCGAGCGCGCGTACGCGCTCGCGTCCTACACGGGCAAGAGCATCGGCCCGATGCTCATCGGCAAGTACGGGGGCGAGACCCACAGAAACTGGGGTCATTTCAACAAGTTCAGCGAGGAGGACACGTTCGTCGCGGAGCGGCTGAAGGGCGCCGGGGTGCGCACGATGAGCGTGCACGGGCACCGGTACTTCGGCAGCTTCGGCGGGCTCGATCGCGGCTTCGACGTGGTGGACATGTCGGCGGCGCCGCCCGAGGGCGCGCCGTGGGACGTCGACAACAAGGCGACGAGCCCCGCGCTGACCGACGCCGCGCTCCGGCTGCTCGCGTCGCCCGAGAACACGGGCGGGCGCTTCTTCCTGTGGGTCCACTACCTCGATCCGCACGCCGACTACCTCCGGCACGACGACGTGCCGGACTTCGGCGCGAAGTCGCAGCGGGACCTCTACGACGGCGAGGTGGCCTTCACGGACAAGCACATCGGCCGGCTGCTCGACGCGATCGCGGCGGCGCCGACGCTCGCCGCGCGCACGGCGATCGTGGTGACGAGCGATCACGGCGAGGCGTTCGGGGAACACAAGATGTTCCGCCACGGCTTCGAGCTCTGGGAGGAGCTCGTGCGCGTGCCGCTGCTCGTCCACGTGCCGGGCGCGACGCCGTCGCGGGTCTCGGCGCGGCGCAGCCTGATCGATCTCACGCCGACGCTCCTCGAGCTCATGCGGGTGCCGGGCCCGGGCGAGGGCGCCCCGGCGACCGACTTCCTGTCCGGCGCGTCGCTCCTGCCCGACGTGTTCCTCCCTCCCGGCGAGCAGGCGCAGGCGCGCGACGTGCTGATCGACATGCCGGCCGGTCCCTACAACGACGCGCGGCGGTCGTTCATCCGCGGCGACATGAAGCTGACGATCTCGGGCGGCGCACGTTTCGAGCTCTACGACCTGGCGAGCGACCCGGAGGAGCGGAAGAACCTCTGGGGTACGCCGGCCGCGAAGGAGATCGAGCCGTACTACGCGGCGCTGCGGGCGCGCCTCCGCGAGATCCAGGTGACCGGCGCGCGGAAGTGACCGGCGCTCCCTGCGGACAGCAGGTTTCAGTCGCGGAGGACAAGGCGCGCTCTTTGCCTGCCTGCCAGCATGGCAAGACACACACTCTTCAGCTTCGGGTTCGTGGCCGCCGCGCTCGTGGTGGCCGCATGTAGCGACGACAACGGCGGGAACAACGCCACCACCTCGGGGCCGGGCTCCACGAGCAGCGCATCGGGCGGCGGCGGCGGGGGCGGCGGGGGCGACGGCGGGGGTGGAGGGGCCCCCGACGACAAGGATCCCGCCGAGGTCACGTCGGCCGACGACTGCTTCTACGACGGCGCAGGCGGCGCCAACGCGTTCCGCTGCTCGGCCGCGACGATCGAGCTCGCCGAGCCGGTCCCCGTCGCCGCGCTGACGTTCGTCGTCGAGACCAGCGAGGGCGACGTCTTCGATGTCGCCACCACCAGCGAGGACCAGCCGCTCGGCGTCAGGGTCGAGGTCGACCAGGGCGGCGGCGGGGGAGCCGGCGGCGGCGGCGGCGGCGGGTCGGGGGCGGTCGCGACCGCGCTCGTCGTCTACGTCGACAGCCCGCCGCCGCACTACGCGCCAACGTGGATCGACGTCCAGGTCCGCGTCGACGGTGAGCTCGTGGGCTCCAAGCGCTTCGAGGAGCTCAAGTTCGCCTGCGTCGCGCACTCGTCGGACGACTGGTGCTGGGAGTCCGAGCCGGTCACCCTGCCCATCGACGCGATGGATTGACCAAGTCGAGCGGCGCGCAGCACGGCGGAGAGCGCCTGTCGCGCGCTCCACCGTGACAGCGGCCAAGGTGGACGCAGCGAGGCGCTCGCCCGCTCCCCGGCGCCTTCGTTGCGTGTCCTCGGCGCAGCGCTCTGGCGTTGGAGAGCCGTCCCGAACATCAAAGACTGCGCGCTCGTCGGCCCACGACATCGACGACCACGTCACCGCACGATCTGCCCTCCCCATCCGACACGCCGCATGTGGCACGTGCCCGCGGCACGGAGCTCAGCCAGCCCCGAACCCCTCCTCGGCTGACTCACTTTGACACATGGCACATGCCGGGTGCATGTGCCCGGGGCCGTGTCGGCCTGTCATCGCGGCGGCGGTCCCAGGCCGCCAGGACGGCATCCCTTTGCTGTCGTGAGGACGAGGATCTCGCCAGGACACGAAGCCCGGTCGCGCCGGAGCTGTGGATTGCCTCTCGTTCGTTCCTCGGCGCCCATGATGACTTCACGGCGCGCGCCGCAGGTCCTGCTGGACACGAAGGGGCGCCATGCGGCCATGACCCCATCGCTCGCCGCGCTCACCGCGCTCACCGCGCTCACCGCGCTCGCCCCTGCGCTCCTCGCCGAGCTCTCCCCGCGCCCCGATCTGCGATAGCCTCTGCCGGCCCATGAGCGACCTGCGCCAGCCCGCCGAGACCAAGTACGAACACGAGCTCGCGGCCCTCGCCGCCGAGGACACGGCGCCGAGGCCGCCCGGGTGGCGGCTCTCGCCGAGGGCCGTGGAGACCTACATCCTCGGCAGCGACAAGCCCGTCGGCGGCGTCGCGATCACGCCCAAGTACATCGGCGATCGCTCCCTCGTGCAGGTCGCCCTCGCGACGCTCGCCTCCGACCGCGCGCTCATGCTCGTCGGCGAGCCAGGCACCGCGAAGAGCTGGCTCTCCGAGCACCTGTCCGCGGCCATCAGCGGGACGAGCGCCCTCGTCGTCCAGGGAACCGCGGGCACCAGCGAGGAGCACGTCAAATACGGCTGGAACTACGCCCTCCTCCTCGCCGAGGGGCCGTCGCAGAAGGCGCTCGTGCCCTCGCCCATCCTCCGCGCCATGCGCGACGGGCGGTTCGCGCGGTTCGAGGAGATCACCCGCACGTCGTCGGAGATCCAGGACGCGCTCATCTCCATCCTGTCCGAGAAGCAGGTCGCCATCCCGGAGCTCGACCAGGTGGTCTCCGCGCAGCGCGGCTTCAACCTCATCGCCACCGCCAACACCCGCGACCGCGGCGTCAACGAGATGAGCGCCGCGCTCAAGCGCCGCTTCAACTTCATCACCGTGCCCGTGGTCGACGACCTCGAGCAGGAGATCCGCATCGTGCAGAAGCGCGAGGCCGAGCTCCGCGGCGACTACCAGGTCGGCGTCGAGCCGCCGGCCGAGCTCGCGAAGCTGCTCGTCACGCTGTTCCAGGAGCTCCGCGCCGGCGTCACCAAGGACGGCAAGACCAAGGTGAAGGCGCCCGGCTCGGTGCTGTCGACCGCGGAGGCGATCAGCGTGCTGTTCAACAGCGGGATCCTCGCGCAGCACTTCGGCACGGGGAAGGTCACGGCCGACGACCTGTCGCGCTCGCTCCTCGGCGCCGTGAGCAAGGAAGGCGGCGACGACCTCAAGGCCGTGCGCGAGTACTGCGAGACCGTGGCCAAGGGGCGCGCGGGGCTCTGGAAGGAGTTCTACGCCGCGTCCAAGAAGCGGCTGGCGCCCTGAGAGAGGGAGACCCGATGGACCTCGACCGGCTCGCCGCCGTCCACCTCTTCCCGGTGCGCCATCACTCGCCGCGCTCGAGCGCGACGCTGCGCGCGTACCTCGACGAGGTGCGGCCGAAGGCGATCTTCGTCGAAGGGCCGAGCGACGCCACGGAGCTCCTCGAGGCGCTCGTCGATCCGAAGACCGTGCCGCCGGTCGCGATCCTCGGCTACCGGACCGACGGGACGCCCGCGTCGTCGCTGTGGCCGTTCGCTGCGTACTCGCCCGAGTACGTCGCGGTGAAGTGGGCCTTCGAGCACGGCGCGCGCGTGGAGCTCATCGACGTGCCCGTCGGCATGACCCTCGCGCCGTTCGAGGGCGCCACGGTGGGCCACGACGACGCCGAGGACCCGGGCGGCCACGAGCACGAGGGCGAGCGCGAGGTTGACGCAGAGCGCGGGGAGGACGCGGACGAGGAGGGCGACGGCGACGGGGCGGCGGGCGCGGAGGGGGCGCAGGAGAGCATCTACGAGGCGTGCGCGAGGGCGCGGGGGTTCCGCTCGTTCGAGGAGTTCTGGGAGGCCTCGTTCGAGGCGCCCCGCTACGAGCCGAGGGCGTTCCGCGAGGCGCTCCTCGCCTACGCGGACCTCGCGCGCGGCGACGGCGACCGGCTGGTACACCGGGCGCGCGACGCGTACATGGCGCGGCAGATCCTCGAGCGCATGGGGCCGGACCTCGCCCCGAACGAGGTTGCCGCCGTGCTCGGCGCGGCCCACGCGGCAGCGTTCGCGGCGCGCGACGTCGATGCCGCGCTGGAGGCGCGGCTGCCGGCGCCGGTGCCGTGCGCGGTGACGCTGATCCCGTTCAGCTTCCCGCGGCTGTCCGAGCAGCTCGGCTACGGCGCGGGGAACCGGGCGCCGCAGTACTACCAGCGCGCGCACGACGCGGGGGGCGATTTCCGGCGCGCCACGCTCGAGGTGCTGATCGATTTCACCGAGCACCTCCGCCTGCGCGGGTTCATGGCGTCGCTCGCGGACACCATCGAGGCGTTCCGCCTGGCGGTGGCGCTCGCCGAGCTCCGCGGCAAGGCAGAACCGGGCCTCGACGAGGTGCGCGAGGCGACGATCGCGACCATGTGCCGCGGCGACGCGACCCACGTTGACGGTTTCCTGTGGCCGGCGGTCATCGGGCGCAACGTCGGTCGGGTCGGGAACCGCATCGGGAAGAATTCGCTCCAGGAGGAATTCTGGCGCGAGGTGCGCGAAAGAGGGCTCCCTGCGACGGACGCGCCCGAGTCGTTCCGGCTCTCTCTCACCAACCAGGTTGAGGTTGGAACGAGCGTGCTCCTGCACCGGCTCCGCATCGCCAAGATTCCGTACGCTGCGTACGCTGGCACACGAAGGACGGGAGTTGCGGCGCGGCGCCGCGGTCAGACGGCACAGGAGGTGCCGGCGGACGAGCTGCTGGGGCAGCTCAGCGAAACGTGGGAGGCGCAGTGGACGCCGGCGACCGACGTTGCGCTGGTCGAGAAGATCGTCCTGGGCGATACGCTGGAGCAGGTGGCGACGCGACTGCTCGAGGAGGACCTCGCGGCGTGCCACACGACCGGCGAAGCGGCGGACGTGCTGCTGAACGGGGTGCTCGCGTCGAGCGCACGCGCCGTGGCCGCGGCGCTGCGCGCGTGCGACGAGTTCGCCACGGGCGACAGCGATCTGCCGTCGCTGGCCCGGGCGTGCCGGGCGTTCGCGGGGCTCGCGTCGTTCGGGTCGTCGCGGTCGCTGTCATCGCTCGGCGACGGGGTGATCGCGCCGATGCTGGAGAAGACGTTCGCGCGCGCGGTCCTGCGCGTCCACGGGGGCTGCACGGGCAGCGACGAGGCGGTCGCCGCCGCCAAGGAGGCGCTGCGCACGCTGCACGACGTCGCGCTGTCGCAGCCGATCGTCGACCGCGGGGCGTGGCTCGACGCGGCGCGGGGGCTCGTGGACAGCGAGGCGGTGAACCCGACGGCGTCCGGCCTCGCGTGCGGGCTGCTCTACCTGGCGCAGGCGATCGACGACGCAGAAGTGGCGCGGGTCGTCGGCCTGCGGCTCGGGGGCGCGGCCGAGCCCGAGGCGGCGGCGTCGTTCCTGGCCGGGTTCCTCGAGGTGAACGCGTTGGTGCTGGTGAAGAGCCGGCCCGTGGTCGAGGCGCTGGACACGTTCCTCCGGGGGATCGCGCCGGAGCGCTTCAAGGACACGCTTCCGGTACTTCGGCGCGCGTTCGCGGGGCTCGGTGCGACGGAGCGGCGGTACCTGCTCGAGAACGTGCTCGCGGCGCGAAAGCTGGGGGACAAGGCGCGCGCGGCGCAGGCGGTGCTCCTGGAGAAGGACCGGGAGAAGCTGAAGGAGATGAGCGAGGACCTCTCGCAGGCGATGGAGGACCTGGACGAGTTGCTCTGACCCTCTGACCTGCTCTGACCCGACCCGAACCAGGTTGAGTTCGCGACGACCCGAACCAGGTTGAGTTAACCAGGCTGAGTTAACCAGGTTGAGTTCTAGGTTCACAGAACGGTTCCTTTCGGTCAAGCATAGCCCCCGACATCACGGATTCTGTACCGCTGCTGATACGCTCAACACGGCATGACGCATGCGTACCCACTCGCGTGATGCCGCATGGAGGATCTACCACCGGCTCAACCCCCTGAAGGCACACGTTCGCCTGAGGGCGTGTCGATGTCGTCGCCCGCCCCTTGAACCTTCTGGCCATCCCACTATCCCGCTCCCGCAGGCGGTTCTAGACCACAAGCACCACGTCACTCACGCTGACCCCGTGAAACATTCGCATCCACCATGTCCCCACCGGGAATACGGCGCTGCGTACACCGGCACGCCATCGTTCGAGCGCCGCGCGGTACGACGCGCGGAACGCCCGCACGGACGCAGCAGCGGTTTGCCACGCTCCTCCCTGCTCGCGGCCCACCGCAAAGGTAGGATTGCGACCACGCAGCGCCTCGAAGCTCGTGGCACGCTGGTAAGGTGAGACGTTGCCGGCTCGCTCGGCACCAAAGAAGCGGAGCCCATGCCGCTCCACCTCGGCATGGGCCAGCGCCTCCTGTCGTTCGAGCTCGGCCGCGATCTCGCCGCGGAATGCCTCCGCGGCGTCCTGCTCGATGGTGGGCGGCAGTGTGAGCGGCAGCGTTGCTTCCTGGGGCCACCGTGGATTTTCCGGGTCGAGGTATGCCGAGGGACGAGCTGCGTGCATCATGCCGTGGCCGATCTCGCCCACATCCACCTTGGCGCCCGGCCATTCACTCGAATGACGAACGAGACCGGCAGCAACAGGGTTTGCAAGGACATAGGCAATCTTTTCCACAACCGCCGCGCGAGTCAGCAGCCGTACCACGCTCGTGGCTTCATGGTCCCATACCGGGCCCTCCCACTTGCGCAGCACCTTCGTGCCAAGCGCGACGATGCGATGGAAGAACTGCAAGAAGCGCGGCAGGACGCCCTGCACATCGGTCACGACAAGGTGCAGATGCGTCGACATCGCGCAAAGGGCATGAACCTCAACGCCGTAGCGGCGGGCCGCGACAGCGAGGGCATAGACCAAGAACTGGTTGATGGCTGCATCGGGGCGAAACAGGAGATGCCGGCGCAGAACGCGACGGGTGATCAGGTACGTGGCGCCGGGAGCGATCTCGCGAGGCTGGCTCATGGCCGGATCGCGTAGACAAACGCTGCGCCATCAAGCGATGTGAATCATTTCAAGCATTTACCTCGCTGCGGGGGGTGGCGGCCGCGATTTTCCGCCAGTTTCCGCCAGCAGACCTCAACCTGAGCAGACCTCAACCTGGGTGGTAGACCTCAACCGCGGACCTCTGCGGCCGGACCTCAACCCGGGTCGGGTCGCCTCGGGTCGCCGGGTCGCCACCTGCGGACCGCGGGTCGCCTTCGGCGCAACCTGGGTCACCGCGGACCTCGCGCGCAACCTGGGTCGGGTTGGACCTCAACCTGGGTCGGGTTGGCCGGTTGCAGGCTCACTCGTCCTGGCCGGCCCGCGACCAGCCGCCGAGCTTGACGCCCGGCGTGTGCGCCAGGAACGCCTGCACGGCGGGCGGCGGCGACGCCCACGCCGCGAGGCGCCCCGGGCTCCGCGGGATCGGCACGGTCGCCGAGCGCGAGTAGGAGCTCCACGCGCCGTCGCCGCAGGCATAGCAGGCGGAGCGCGCGAGCTGCGCGGTGAGCCGGAGCGACCCCCGCGCGTCGTAGGCCGGCGCGACCTTCACGAGCTGCGGTAGATCCTTCTCTCTCCGCGCGGCCTCCGGATCCTCCTCGAGGTCGTCGAGCGTCGCCTCGGCCGCGCGCTGCAGCGACGGGACGCCGGACACCTCGGCGAGCAGGTCGACCGCCCCGCCGCGCTCGGCGTCCCACACCGTGAACGCGGCGCCCTCGGAGCCGTGCGCGCCGCAGAGATCGCTGTACGTGCGCTCCTCGATGAACAGGTACGGCCCCACGCTGCCGATCAGCGCCGCGCTGTGCTGGAACTCGTTGCTCTCGTCCTGGTCCGGCGCCGTGATCACGCCCTGGCGCTCGCCGCCCCCGCGCAGCACGAGATCCGCGTCGGTCGCCGTGCCCTCGCCTGGCTCGCGCGTGTCCCCGTCCCAGAGCTCGCAGGGCGTGGTCTCGACCTCCTTCGCGCGCGCCTCCCAGCGCCACTCCCCGCGCCGGGTCGCCACGACGATCCCGGGCTCCTCGCGGATCACCGCGCCGCCCTCGGCGACGTGCCACGTCCTCGGCGTCCCCTCGCCCGTGCTGCCCCAGATCAGGACCACCCCGGCCGTCGCGGCGTCCCCGGCCGCCTGGGGCTCCGACGGGCGCGGGGCGGGCGCGAGCTGGATGTCGGTGGCAGGGGCGGGCGCAGGCCGCGGCCGGGCGGCACAGCCGGAGATCAGCGCCAGCGAGACGATCAACGCAGCAGGTCGGGAGCGCAGCATGCGGAGCCGGAAGAGCATGGTGTGTGCCGCGGACCGCGGCCAGGAAAGCGCGCGCCGCGCGCGCTGAAGGTGTAGCCGCGCGCCCACGCCGCGTGGCACGAGCGCCCCGTCACTGGCTTCGAGACCCGACGATCGACTGCCGCGCGGGCAGCGGCACGAACGGCGCGCCGCCTGCGTCGGCGACCGCGCGTCATCCTGCGCCGGGGCCCGAGCGCGCCCGGCGCAGGAGCTCCCGCTGCGCGGCGTTCAGCCGGATTCCGGGCCTGCGCTGCCGGAGGCGGGCCTCCATCGCGTCGACGTCGGCGGCGAGCTCGCGCTCCAGCAGCAGCGCGATCGCGAGGGTCGCCGATCGGCCGCGGCCAGAGGCGCAGTGCAGGTACACGCCGTCCACGCCGCGCAGCCGCTCGAGGAGCTCCCGGAGCCGCTCCACCTTGGGCCCCGTGCCGTCGAGCGTCGGCACGCAGACGTAGCCGGGGTGGCGCCGCACCGCGGCGGCCGCCGGAAACTCGGCCGTCATGTCCACGACCAACCGCACGCCCGCCGGCAACTCGTGGGCGAGCGGCCGCCGGCCGACCCAGAGCCCGGGCGCCACCTCGTTGGCGCAGTCCGCCCGCCCGAGCGCCCGCTCCGCGCGCCATACCGCCCAGGTCAGGAGGAAATACGGACCGAGCAGGACGAGCGCCCACGCGGCCTGCGTGCCGTCAGGCCGCTTGCCCAGCAGCGCGGGCCGGCGCGCGAGGTACGCGGCGCCGACCAAGCCGAAGCTCAGCGCCGGCCAGAGCAGCGCGAGCGCAGCCCCGCCGGCGAGGAACGCGAGCGCGGCGAGCGCGGCGCTCAGGACGAGGAAGGTCAGGCCGTATCGCATGGGGCGGAGAGGCGTCTGCTCGGCCATGCTCTCACATCGGGTGCTCCTCGAAGAAGTCGAGCAGCCGCTCGCTCGCGTCGAACGTCTCGCTCTTCGGGCCGAACACCGGCGGCAGATCCCCTCCGCCCGGCCACGTGTGCCCGCCCCCCGCGACCGCGCAGTGCTCGACCTCGGCCTCGTCAGCGCAGCGCGACCACGCCGTGCACGTCGTGTCGCCGTGCGCATACGTCACGCGGGAGACGCCGGCGCACCCGTCGCGATCGCGCCATATCGCGAGGCTCTCGGCCACGGAGATGAATCTGAGGCTCCCCGACACGGGCACCGGGACCATCCCCAGGCCTCCGTTGTACGGGATGACGACGTCCCCGGTCCCGTGCACATGAAGGACGGAGATCGGGCGCGCCGGCTCGCACGACGCCGGCCGTACATGCAGGACGCCGGCGACCGGGGCGATCGCCGCGATCCTGTCCGCGAGCTCGCAGCCGAGGCGGTGGGCCATGAGCGCGCCATTGGACATGCCGGTCACGAAGATGCGCCTCGGGTCGACGCGGTGCTCCGCCGAGATGGCGTCGATGAGGTCACGCGTGAAGCCCACGTCGTCCACCCTCTCTTCCCACGCCTGGCCGCAACACCGGCCTGCATTCCAGCTCCCGCCGATGCCCGCGGGATACGCGACCAGGAGACCTCGCTCGCCCGCGAGCTCGCTGAGCCCCGTGAGGGAGGCCTCCGCCTCGGGCGTACCATTGAAATGGTGAAAGTCGAGCACCAGCGGGACACGCCTCTTCTTCTTGTGAAGAGATCTCGGGACATGCAGGAGGGCCGAGCGCTCGCGGCCGCCGCTCGTCACATGAATCCAGCGGTCTTCCACCGGGCCCTCCCCGCCGGAACAACCACGCTCGCCCTCCACGATGCGCTCCGCCGCCGTCCCCAGCGGCTCCGGCGATCCGCAGCCGGCAAGGACGGCGACGGCGATCATCACGGACATACATCGATCATGACTGACGATACCCATGCACCCCTCCAGAGAGAGGACAGTACAATGGGCCGGACATCCATCACAGCTTCCTCTTTCAGGAGCTCGAAGGCGAACGGGATGTGCGCCGTCGGCGCGGACAGCGCCTCACACGCCCGGCGAAGCCGGTCTCGAGTCCACGGCGACGGCCCGCTGGATGGCGTCGCGGAGCCACCGGTGGCCCTCGTCGTGCTCGGAGCGCTCCGGCCAGACGAGCGTCAGCGTGTAGCCCTCGAGCTGGAAAGGACATGGCCGCACCGCGAGATCGAGCCTCCGGGCCAGGGCCGCGGCGACGCGCGCGGACACGGTGAGCAGCAGGTCGGAGCCGGAGACGATGAACGGGGCGACCAGGAAATGGGACACGGTCAGCGTCACCCGCCGGCGCAATCCCTGCTCCGCCAGCGCCCGATCGATGGCGCCGTGGTCCTCCCCGTGCGGCGAGACCATCAGGTGCTCGCAGGCAGCGTAGCGCGCCGCGGTGAGCGGCCTCCGGGACGCCGGGTGTCCGCGGCGCATCACACAGACGATCTCCTCGGCCGCGAGCAGCGTGGAGCGACAGCCGTCGGGCACGGGTCCGCCGCGCCCGAGCTTGCCGTCGAGCTCGCCGCGGCGCAGGAGCTCGGCGAAGTCGGCCGGGATGTTCCGGCAGCGCAGGTTGACGCGCGGCGCCTCGACGGCGAGCAAAGCGGTCAGCGCCGGGAGCACGAGCAGCTCGAGGTTGTCGGTCGCGACCAGCCGGAACGTGCGCTGCGACCGCCGCGGGTCGAACCGCTCGACCGGGCGGAAGACCTGCTCGAGCCGCTCGACCGCCTCGGCCGCTCGCGGGGCCAGGTCTCGCGCGCGCTCGCTCAGCGTCATCTGCCGGCCGACCTGGATGAGCAGCGGGTCCTCGAAATGGGCGCGCAGCCGCGCGAGCGCGTGGCTCATCGAGGGCTGCGTCACGCCCACGCGGCGCGCGGCGCGCGTGACGCTCTTCTCCTGGAGCAGGGCGTGCAACGCCACGACGAGGTGGGTGTCGACCGACTGCAGGCGCATGGTCGATGGATAGCACGGCAATCCATCGACGCTGTCTATGGATCGCCGCGCCGACTGTCGATTCGACGCCCGGGGCGCGGGTACCTATCTCTCCTCTCCGGACGGCACATGCGGCCGCGCGGCGCGCCCCTGCCCCCCAGCCGAGGAGAGCAACCCATGATCATCGAGTACATCCGCTACACGATCCCCGCGGAACAAGAGAAGGAGTTCCTGGCCGCCTACCGCGACGCCGCGGCGGAGCTGCGCGGCTCGGCGCATTGCCTCGATTACGAGATCTCCCGCGGCGTCGAAGATCCGACGAGCTTCGTCGTCCGCATCTGCTGGGACTCGCTGCAAGGCCACCTCCAGGGCTTCCGCAAGGCAGCGGCGTTCCCGTCGTTCTTCGCCAAGGTGAAGCCGTTCTACGAGCGTATCCAGGAGATGAGGCACTACGCCTTGACCGACGTCGCCGCGCGGCAGGCGGGGACGGCCGCGACGGCTGAAGGGTAGACGGCCCGCCGAGCCGCTCCCCTTTGCAGGTCGCGCCGAACAGATCAGGTCGCGTCGAACGGATATCGAGGTTACCCTCGCGCGTCGACCCCTCATCGGCCGCCTCTCGCGATCGCCTGGAGCATCCTCATGCCGCGCACGCTGGCTCTCGGACTCTCCCTCCCGCTCCTTCTCTCGCTCTCGCACTGCGCGGGCGCGCGGAGCCCGAGCCCGCTCCCCGCTGACCCGGATCGCTCGCCCACGCCGGCGCCTGGATCGAGCGCCGGGCCGGCGAGCGGCCTCGATCCGGCACCGGCGCCCCTACCCGACGGCGCGCCGCAGCCATCTCCCGGACCCACCACGGGCGACGCGTCGACCTCCGATCCCGACCCGGCGCCCGCGACCGCGACCGCTCCGGGCCGGACACCTGAGCCCGGTGACGCGCCCGCGCTGGACAGCGGGCCTCCCGCGGGGCCGTCGCGATGCGCGGCGCCAGCCCGTCCCGCGCCGGGCTTCACGGACTGCGCACGCCAGGAGGTCTTTGCCGGCGGATGCTGCTATCCGAGCTTCGAGGCCGCCTGCGCCGGACTCGGCTGCTCCCCGCCAGCCTGCCTGCGCCTCAAATCGAGCCCCTTGCAGGCCCGGTGCGCCCGGTGACGGGCGGTGTGACGCCGCGGCCCGGGAAAGCTGCTGGGCAGACCGCGCGGCGCCCCTCGCGACGCGCGCCCGACGCGCCGCTTCCGCAGCGGCGCGGGCAGGTGCAGGATGAGGCCATGGGAATGCCTCCGACGCTCGACCGAGACCACCGCCGCGCCCCGCGCGCGCCCGCCGCCGCCCTCATCGCGCTCCTCGCCGCCGGCGCCGCGCTCGCGGCCTGCTCCAGGAGCACCGGTGGGCCGAAGCACCGCGAGGCGGCGCCGGAGCGCGACAGCGCCTGCACGGATCCGGCGAAGCCCAGGGCGTACTTCTATCCTGCGGAGAACCGGACGGACTACGCGCCTGACGATCCCTGGAAGGACGGCTGCGCCATGCTGGTGCCAGATCACCTGTTCTGCTGTCCGGACAAGGCCTCCACCGGCTCGCCCTGACCCGCTCCGCCCCGCGACGCGCGCCCGTGCCGCTCGTCCGGAGCGCAGCCGTCGCTGCGCGCCCTGCTCGCGCTGCCGCGCTGGAGCTCGCCGAACAGACGTTGAGCTACGCCGGGTCGAACCCGCAGGACCGCGGGCCGAGCTCGCTGCGCGTTCGCTTCCCCGCAGCCTGAGCGGGCGAACGCGGGCCCGCCCGAGGACGGCCGACACGGGTGCCGCACAACGCAGCATGTCGCATTTTGCGACGGTGTCGGTCGGGCGGCTGGACGCGCCGCCTGCGCCGCGCGCCACCTGCGCTACGACGCCGGGCATGAAGCTCGCGCGCAAGCTGACGCTCGCCCTCGTGTTCGGGGTCTTCCTCGTGCTCGCGCTGAGCGCCTACGTCCAGATCCGCAGAGACGCCATGGTGTTCGAGAACGACGTCCAGCGCGATCATCACACGATGGGCCGCGCGCTCGCGGCCGCCGTCACGGAGGTGTGGCGCTCCGAGGGCGCGGCGCGGGCGCTGCGCCTGGTGGAAGACGCCAACGAGCGGGAACAGCAGGTGAACATCCGCTGGGTCTGGCTCGACGGCCAGACCGACGAGCCCCATCGCCCCCGGCTGGCCCCGGAGCTGCTCGTCCCCGTCGCCGGCGGGCAAGCGGTCGTGCGCCGGATCCCCCAGAAAGACGCGGATCTGCTCGTGACCTGCGTGCCGGTGCCCGTGCCCGGCGACCGCGCCGGCGCGCTCGAGCTCTCCGAGTCGCTCGCGGGCGCGCGCCGGTACATCCGGAGCATGATCCTGAGCACGGCGATCACCACAGCCGCGCTGACGCTGGTATGTGGGTTGCTTACAACGGGCCTCGGAGTCTGGCTGGTGGGACGCCCCATGCGCACGTTGATCGACCAGGCGCGGCGGATCGGCGCCGGCGATCTCTCCAGGCGGCTGTCGCTGCGCCAGGAAGACGAGATCGGCGAGCTCGGGCGCGAGATGAACGCCATGTGCGACCGCCTCGCCGCGGCCAACCAGAGGCTCGAGTCCGAGGCCGCCGCGCGGATCGCCGCGCTCCAGCAGCTCCGTCACGCCGAGCGGCTCGCGACCGTCGGCAAGCTCGCGTCCGGGATCGCGCACGAGCTGGGCGCGCCCCTCCAGGTCGTCACGGGGCGCGCGCGCATGCTCGTCGACGGCGACGTGTCGGGCGATGAGGTGCCGAGCAATGGACAGATCATCCTCGAGCAGTCGCAGCGAATGACCCAGATCATCCGACAGCTGCTCGACTTCGCCCGGCGCCGCAGCGCCGAGAAGCAGGAGACCGCGCTCCGGGGCGTCGTCCGCGGCACGTTCACGATGCTGAAGCCGCTGGCGGACAAGCAGGGTGTCACGATCGTCGAGGAGGGAGACACGCCGGATCGGCTGGTCCACGCCGACGCCGACCAGCTCCAGCAGGCGCTCACGAACGTGGTGGTCAACGCGATCCAGGCCATGCCGTCCGGCGGCACGATCGCGGTGCGTGTCCAGACCGTCCGCGCGAGGCCCCCGGCCGACCAGGGAGGGGCCGAGGGCGACTACATCGCGCTGTCGGTGCGCGACGAGGGACAGGGCATGGCGGCCGACGTGCTCGAGCACGTCTTCGAGCCGTTCTTCACGACCAAGCCCGTCGGCGAGGGCACCGGGCTCGGCCTGTCGGTCGCCTACGGCATCATCAAGGAGCACGGCGGCTGGATCGACGTCGACAGCCACGCCGGCTCGGGGAGCCAGTTCACGATGTACCTGCCGCAGGAGAAGCCATGAGCGGACGCGTCCTGATCGTCGACGATGAGCGGGGCGTCTGCGAGCTCCTCGACGCCGGGCTGAGGAAGCGGGGCTTCCAGGCGGCGTGGCGCACGTCGGCCGCCGAGGCGCTCGATCTCCTCGGCGCGGAGGACTTCGACGTCGTCGTCACCGACATGACCATGCGCGGCATGAGCGGCCTCGAGCTCTGCGAGCGCATCGCCCAGAACCGGCCCGATCTGCCGGTCATCGTCATCACCGCGTTCGGGAGCCTCGACACCGCGACGTCGGCCATCCGCGCCGGCGCCTACGACTTCGTGACGAAGCCGTTCGAGCTCGACGCGCTCCGGCTCACCGTCGAGCGCGCCCTGCGCCACCGCGCCCTCCGCGAGGAGGTGCGCCGGCTGCGGCGCGCCGTGGACGACTCCCACCGTTACGAGCAGATCCTCGGCGGCAGCCCGGCGATGAAGGACGTCTTCGATCTGCTCGACCGGGTCGCCGACTCGGACACGTCGATCCTCATCACCGGCGAGAGCGGCACCGGCAAGGAGCTCGTCGCGCGCGCCGTGCACCAGCGCAGCCGGCGCGGCCAGGGCGCGTTCGTCGCGGTGAACTGCGCGGCGGTCCCGGACGCCCTGCTCGAGAGCGAGCTGTTCGGCCACGCGCGGGGCGCCTTCACCGACGCCAAGGGGCCGAGGAGCGGCCTGTTCGCGCGGGCCCACGGCGGCACCCTGTTCCTCGACGAGATCGGCGAGCTGCCGGTCGTGCTCCAGCCGAAGCTCCTGCGCGCCCTCCAGGAGCGCGTCGTCCGGCCCGTCGGCGCGGACGAGGAGGTCCCCGTGGACGTGCGGCTCATCGCGGCGACCAACCGCGACCTCGAGACCGCGATCGAGGAGCGCCGCTTCCGCGAGGACCTCTATTACCGGATCAACGTCGTCCACGTCGATCTGCCGCCGCTCCGCTCCCGCGGCGCCGACGTGCTCCTGCTCGCGCAGCGCTTCCTCGAGCACTTCGCGACCGTCAAGGAGCGGCCGATCAAGGGCCTCTCGGCGCCCGCGGCCGAGAAGCTCGTCGCCTACGCGTGGCCCGGCAACGTCCGCGAGCTCCAGAACTGCATCGAGCGGGCGGTCGCGCTCGCGCGGTACGATCAGATCACCGTCGACGATCTCCCCGAGAAGATACGGAGTTACCGGAGCTCCCACGTCCTGGTCTCCAGCGACGACCCGACCGAGCTCGTCCCCATGGAGGAGGTCGAGCGGCGCTACATCCTGCGCGTCCTGGAGGTGGTCAGCGGAAACAAGAGCCAGGCAGCCCAGATCCTGGGCTTCGATCGAGCGACCCTGTACCGGAAGCTCGAACGGTACGGCCTGCGCGCGGGGCGCGCGAGCGACCCGAAGCCGTGACCCGCCCGGCGTCGCGCCGGAGGTGATGCCCAGAGCGCCTCGCGGCGGCGACTCCGCTCGTCCCTCGCGCTGTTGCAGAACGCGACACCCGCGCCGCCGCGCGATCGGCAGCGCCGCGCGCGGGCGCGCACGATCTGCGCTCGTGGCATGAGAGCTGCCTGAAAACCGGGCGCGAACATGAGCCACACCACAGCGGAGCCTGCCGCTCCGGGTCGGAGAGTGCCAGTCGACTGGATCGCGCTCGCGAACGCCTTCGACAACATCGCTCGAGGCGTGCGCCATTTCCTCCACCTCGACACCGGCGCCGTGCTCCGGCTGAACGAGCGGCTCGTCGATCCCGCCACGCGCGCGCGCATCGAGGAGGATCCGGGGTGCGTGCTCATCGAGGCCATCGCCGCTCGGGACCAGTATCGATGGCTGGAGGCGTTCATTCCGACGGTCGACGATCTGGAGTTCCGGCTGGCGCTCCTGCACAGCATGCAGGGCCCAGGGTCGTTCCGGCGGTTCAAGGCCGCGCTCTCGTCCAGACCGGAGCAGCTCCGCCGCTGGCGCGCCTTCCGGCAGGAGCAGATCCGGGTCGCCATCCTCCGGTGGTTTCACGCCCGCGGCCTGACGCCCGTCGCCCTCGAGCACGCGCGGCCGGACGCGCGCTCCGAGCCGCCGAGATCCCGCTCCGCCGACGCGGCCCGCCAGCAGCTTTACGCCGCGGCGGACAGCCTCTCTCCCCAGGACCTCCACGCGCTGACGTCGCTCGCGGAGTTCCTGCGCGCGGCGCGCTCCGCGCTGCGGATCCCCGCGGACTCATCCATGGGCGACGCCGCGCGGGCCGTCCGCCTCCTCCCTTGAAGGCGAGCGCGGCAGCTCGATCCGGAAGACCGAGCCGGCGCCGGGACGGCTCTCGACGAGGAGCCGGCCGCCGTGCGCCTCGACGATGCGCTTCGCCACCGTGAGGCCGAGGCCCGTGCCCGGGATGGATCCAGACGAGGACTTGAGTCGACGGAAAGGCTCGAAGAGGTGCGCCAGCTCCGCGGGCTCGATCCCGAGCCCTCGATCGCGAATGGCGATCTCGGCCCCATCGCCGCCGGCGCGGACCGCCACGTCGATCTGCCCCCCGGCGGGGGAATACTTGAGCGCGTTCGACAGCAGGTTGTTCAGCACCTGCGCGATCCGGGTCGCGTCGCAGGGGATGAGCACCGGTGCCTCGGGGAGCGACAGCTCGATGGGGTGCTCCGGCGAGACCGGGCGATAGAGGTCCACCGCCTCCTGCGCGAGGTCGCGCAGATCGCGCTCCTCCACCCGGAGATCGAGCTTGCAGGCCTCGATCTGGGACGCGTCGAGGAGGTCCCCCACCATGCGCTCGAGCCGGTCGACCTGCCGCCCGACGAGCGCCATGGTCCGGCGCACGCTCGACGCCGGGGGCAGGCTGTCGAGGTCGAGGACGTGCACGGACATCCGGAGCGCCGACAGCGGGTTCCTGAGGTCGTGGGCCACGCCGCCGAGGAACGCGAACTGCGCCTCGCGCTGGCGCTCCAGCGACTCCGCCATGTCGTTGAAGGCGCGCGCGATCTCCCCGAGCTCGCGCGGCCCGATCAGCGGCGCGCGCGCGGCGCGGTCGCCCGCGCCGTAGCGCCCGATCGCCTCCTGGATCGCGACGACGGGGCGGTAGATGAGCCGCCGCGCGCTGAGGAGGACCGTGGAAGCGCCCGCGAGGAAGAACACGACCGCCGCCACGCCGGCGCCCGTCGTGCGCCGGGCCAGGTGCGCGACGAGCGCCTCCGACGCGCGGGCCTGCTCGAGGTTGATCTCGACCAGGCGATCGAGCGCCCTGAACGCCTCGTCGAGGGCGGGATCGTGCACGCCGAGCAGGGCGGGATCGCGCGCGCCGGGCGCCGACGGGAGCTCGCGGGCGTCGGCGGCGCGGCGCCGGGCGAGGTAGTCCTCCACGCGCCGCTCCGCGTGCTCGAGGATCTCGCCCTCCTCCGGGCTGCTCACGTGGCCGCGCGCCGCCGCGAGGCCGCTCCTCAGGTCGCGCTCCCACGCCGCCAGGGAGGGGGCCAGCTCCCCGCGGTCGGCGCCGAGCGCGCGGCCGCTCTGCTGCGCGTCGAGCAGGAGGTCGATCTCCAGCCGCTCCACGAGCCGGACGCTCTCGACCGTGGCGCCGAGGATCCTGGTGGCCTGTTGCATGGTCGTCGACGCGACCATCAGCGCGCCGGCGACCACGATGGCCACGCTCGTGAGAAGAAGCGTGGCGGCCCCGAGGAGCGCGCTCAGGCGCACGGGCCGCGGAAAACGGAGCCAGCTCGGGCCCCGCGGAGTTCTCCGTCCCATCCTCCTGCGTTGGTTCGGATCCGCGCCGGATGCAACGTCGCCTCGATGGAGAGATCGAACTGCAGAGGCACAGAGCACATCGAGACAGCGAGCGATACGCGCGGCGCGCCCGCGGCGCTCCCCGCGCCTCCGCGCCTCCGCGCCGGCCTCACGGGCGCGTCGTGCCCCGGTCGGCTCGGTCCTCTGGACGGTGATCCCCGTTTCCCCGACACTACGCGCGATGCCCGCGCGCACCCCCCGCAAGCCCCCGCCGCCCGCCTCGCCCGCTGGTCCCGCCGGCGCGCCGGACGACCTCACCGACAGCGATCGCGACGCGCTCTTGCGCTGGCGGCTCGCGCTCGGGCCCGAGGCCGAGCGGGTCGACCCGCGCCTGTCCCTGGGCGGGCTCGGCGGCGCGGCGCCCGCGCTCGACGTCGACCCGCGGCGGCTGGGCGACCTCGACAAGGCGCTGTCGTTCATCTACGACGAGCGGGCCGGCAACCTCGGCGGCTCGCGGCCGTACGTGCCCGAGTGGCTCTCCGCCGTGCGGGAGTTCTTCAGCCACGAGGTCGTCGCCCTCGTCCAGAAGGACGCCATCGAGCGAAAGGGGCTGACGCAGCTGCTCTTCGAGCCCGAGACGCTGCCGTTCCTCGAGAAGAACGTCGAGCTCGTCGCCACCCTCATGAGCGCCAAAGGCCTCATCCCCGACGCCGCGCGGGAGACCGCCCGGCAGATCGTGCGCGAGGTCGTCGAGGAGGTGCGGCGCGCGCTCGAGTCCGAGGTCCGCACCGCCGTCCTCGGCGCGCTGCGCCGGAACACGACGAGCCCGCTGCGCGTCCTCAGGAACCTCGACTGGAAGCGCACCATCCGCAAGAACCTGAAGGGGTGGGACGCGGAGCGGCGCCGCCTCGTCCCGGACAAGCTCTATTTCTGGGCGAACCAGACGCGAAGGCACGAGTGGGACGTCGCCATCCTCGTCGACCAGTCGGGCTCGATGGGCGAGAGCGTCGTCTACAGCTCCATCATGGCCGCGATCTTCGCGTCGCTCGACGTCCTCCGCACCCGGCTGCTCTTCTTCGACACCGAGGTCGTCGACGTGACTCCGATGCTCGTCGATCCGGTCGACGTGCTGTTCACGGCGCAGCTCGGCGGCGGCACCGACATCAACCGCGCCGTGGCCTACGCCCAGGCGAACTTCATCGAGCGACCCGAGAAGACGCTGCTCATCCTGATCACCGACCTGTTCGAGGGCGGCAACGCCGAGGAGCTCGTCGCCCGCATGCGCCAGCTCGCCGACAGCAAGGTGAAGTCGATCTGCCTGCTGGCGCTGTCGGACGGCGGAAAGCCCTCGTACGACCACGAGATGGCGCAGAAGCTCGCTGCCCTCGGGACCCCGTGCTTCGGCTGCACGCCAAAGCTCCTCGTCAAGGTGGTGGAGCGGCTCATGCGAGGTCAGGACCTCGGCCCGCTGCTCGGCGCCGAGGCGCGGTGAGCGCCCCGCGCGGCCCGGGATCACAGAAGCACAGAGGACGCAGAGGCTCTCTCTCCTCCTCTGCGTCCTCTGTGCCCCCGTGACCCTCTCTCGGGGGCAGACGGCGCGCCGCTGCGCGCTCTGTCTGCGTATCGGCTCCGTATCGGCGCTGTATCCGCTGCGTATCCGCTGCGTTTCGGCTGACGGCGCGGGCGTCACCGCGCCCTGGACGGCCCGAGCGGCGCGGCGCTCGTCAGCGCGCGGCGCGGAGCGCCTTCGAGGCGCGCTCTTCCGTCCGCCGGGCAGCGGCGCGCTTCCGCGGCGTGGCGGTCCGGGCAGAGCCCGCGGCGGCGCGGCGGCGGGTGCCGGCCGAGCGAACCACCTCGTCCCGCGCGGGCGACTCGACCAGAAGAGGACCAGTGCTGCCCACGGCGCTGATCGAGAAGCCGACTTGGCTGATTGAAAGTTTCACTTGAACTACCGATGTGGTGGCGGATCGATCACGTCGTGCAGCGGAGGACTCATCACCTATAAACTGTTTCGATCGTTTACGCAGCGTCACAACGCCAGGATCACGAGCCCTGGAGCGCCCGTCCGGACGTGAACTTGTCCACCCGGGAGTTCCACTCGCCTTCCGCCTCTCTCGACGGACGCACGCATGCAGGCACCACGGAGGCACGAAGGCACGGGTCTGGGTTTGCTCCGTGCCTCCGTGTCTCCGTGGTGATCGACGAGGGATTGTCCCGGGTGTCGCACCGGGCGCTCTGTCACGGGGATGTTGCACGATGCAGGCCAACGACGGCCTGAGTCGGGCATCGCCCTTTTCCCCGGGATGGCCGTGCGGCGCCTTTCACGGTTGAAACCACCGGTTGCAACCGTGGCGCAACGCGGCGGCAGCACGGCAGCGCGGCGCCGGCCGGGAAACGCGGGCTAGACCCGGGAAAACAGGGCTTTTCAGCTCGCAGAGCCGGTCCACGGCGACCCGGAGCGCTCGCCGAGCGCGCCGTCCGGGCCGGCCGACCGGGGTGGGAGCGGCAGCGCCACCTGGAACCTCGCCCCCATCCCTGGGGCACTCTCGACCTGGATCGTTCCCCCATGGGCCCGGAGGATCTGATCCACGATGTACAGCCCGACGCCCAGCCCCCCGTACGAGCTGGTCGGCGCCGCCCGCTCGAAGCGCCCGAAGATCCGGCCGATGTACTCCTGGGCGATCCCGATGCCCTGATCCATCACCTGGAGCACCGCGGACCGCCCGTCGACCGTGATCCGCAGGTGGATCGGCTTGCCGCGCCCGTACTTGATGGCGTTCATGAGCAGGTTGGTGATCACCTGGTCGATGCGCAGGCGATCCCACCGGCCGACCGCCCGCTCCGGGATCTCGATCTGGAGCGTGCAACCCGCCCGCTCCAGCTCGGACTCGAGCCGGGAGGCCACGTCGCGCGCCACGTCGCACAGGTCCACGTCCTCGAGGCAGAGCTCGAGCTGACCGCTGTTGATGCGCGCCACGTCGAGCAGCGTGTCGATGAGGCGCGTGAGCCGGTCGATCTGCCCGTCGGCCTGGGACAGCTTGGCGAGCACCTGGTCCACCGGCAGCGCGGCGCCCGGCCGGGAGAGGGCGCGGGTGAGGCCCTGGATCTGCAAGACCAGCGCGCTGAGCGGCGTCCTGAGCTCGTGGGAGGCGACCGCCACGAAGTCCTCGCGCACCTGCACCGCCTCCCGCGTCATGCGCAGCAGGCGGGCGTTCTCGAGGCAGAGCGCCGCGCGCTGCGCGACGTCGAGGGCGACCGCGAAATCCGGGGGATCGAAGCGCTCGCCCGGCTCCACCCAGACCATGCTGAGCGCGCCGAGCACGCTGCCGCGCGTCACGAGCGGAACGCACAGGTAGCTGCTCGCGCCGAGCTCGTGGACCACCGCCGGATCCTCGGGGTCGAGCGCCTGGGCGACGTCGCGCGGCGCGCACTCGACCCGCAGGTCGGGCCGGCCGGTCGTCAGCACCGCGGCGATGCCGTCCCCGGCCAGCGCGAGCTCCCGCGGGACGAACCGCTCGGCGAACCGCGCCGCCTCGCGGGACCGGTGCGCGGCGGCGACCCGGCGGGCGCCGCCGTCCTTGCGCAGGTCGAGCACGCACCAGGTGCAGATGCGCTCCGCGACCAGGCGGGTCAGCGACCTGGCCACGCTGTCCTCGTCGAGCGAGGCCGAGAACGAGCTCGACGCCTCGGCGAGCAGCTCCGAGCGGCGCACCGCGGCCTCGGCCTCGGCGCGGGCCGCCCGCTCGCGGGTCAGGAGGTGGATGCGCTCCTGCTCGTGGCGCTTGCTGTCGTCGATGTCGGTGAAGCTGCCGAGCCAGCCGACCACCCGCTTCCAGGCGTCCCGCTCCGGCACCGCCTGACAGAGGTGCCACCGGTAAACGCCGTGGACCGACCGGAGGCGGCACTCGCCCTGGAACGGCTCGCCCGACTCGAGGCAGCGACGCCACTTGTTCACGAACTGGTTCAGGTCGTTCGGGTGCACCGCGGCCTGCCAGCCCCAGCCCCGGAGCGCGTCGAACGCGAGCCCCGTGTACTCCAGCCAGCGCGAGCTCACGTAGTCGATCGCGCCGTCGAGCTTCGCCGTGAAGACGCACTGCGGGATGGCGTCCGCCAGGTTCTGGTACCTCGCCTGCGCGGCGCGCCGGAGCTCCTCGACCTCCGCGTCGCGCCGCCGCTGCTCGGCCTTTCGCAGGAGCTCCGCCTGCTCCTTGATCTGCTCGCCGCGCCGGTGGAGCTCGACGAAGACGGCGACCTTCGCCTGCACGACCTCCGGCTCGAGCGGCTTCAGCAGGTAGTCGACGCCGCCCACGGCGTACGCCTTGTAGATGGCCGACAGATCGTCGGTCGCCGCGGTGAGGAAGATGATCGGCGTGTGGCGGGACCGCTCCCGCTGCTTCACCAGCGAGGCGACCTCGAACCCGTCGATGTCGGGCAGCCGCACGTCGAGCAGGAGGACCGCGAAGTCCTCGGACAGGATCCTGAGGAGCGCGTCCTTGCCGCTCGCCGCGGTGACCAGGCGGTAGCTCTCGTCGGCGAGGATCGCCTTGAGCGCTGCCAGGTTCTCCGGCTGGTCATCCACCAGGAGGATGCTGGTCGTCGCGGGAGCGGAGGACACGATGGGCTCCGTCGCTCAGTCGGGCCGCAGCCAGTGCAGCATGACCGACATGAGGCGCGCGTCGTCCACCGGCTTGGCCACGAAGTCGTTGAGGCCGGCGTCCAGGCACTTCTGCCGATCTTCCGGCATCGCCTTGGCCGTGACCGCGATGATCGGCAGATCGCTGAAGCGGGGATCGTTGCGGATCTCGCGGGTCGCCTCGTAGCCGTCGAGCTCGGGCATCATGATGTCCATGAGGACGATATCGACGGTCGAGTCGGCGTCGCGGAGGATCTCGATGCCGTGCCTGGCGTTCTCGGCCAGGAGCACCTGCGCGCCCCGCCGCTCGAGCAGGCTCGTGATCGCGAAGACGTTGCGCGCGTCGTCGTCGATGACGAGCACGTTCCGCCCCGCGAGCGCGACCGAGGACGAGCCGTTGGTGAGCATCGGCGCGATCGGCTCGGGCAGCTCGGCGCGCGACGGCTTCGTGGCCTTCTGCTCCGGCCGCTCCGCCGGCAGGTAGAGGGTGAACTTGCTGCCGAGCCCGGGCGTGCTGTGCAGCGAGATCTCGCCGCCGAGCAGGCTGGCGAGCTCCCGGCTGATCGTCAGCCCGAGCCCCGTGCCGCCGTAGGTGCGGCTGGTCGAGGCGTCGGCCTGCTGGAACGCGTCGAAGATGAGCGTCTGCTTCTCCGGCGGGATCCCGATGCCGGTGTCCGTGACGGCGAACGCCACCACGGCCTTCGCCTTGATGAGCGTGTCGCGCTTGTACGTCATCCCCCGGCTGGCCACCTCGATCTCCAGCGAGATCCGGCCCGACGACGTGAACTTGAACGCGTTGGACAGCAGGTTCTTCAGGATCTGCTGCAGCCGCTGCAGGTCCGTCATGATCGTCGAGGGGACGCCGGTGCCGACCCGGACCCAGAACTCGAGCTCCTTCTGCTCCGCGATCTGCCGGAAGCTCCGCTCGACGTACTCCGCCAGCTCGGACAGCGCCACGCGCTGGGTCTTCACGTCGATCTTGCCGGCCTCGATCTTGGACAGGTCGAGGATCTCGTTGATGAGCTGGAGGAGGTCCTGCCCCGCGGCGGCGATCGTCTTCGCGTACTCGACCTGCTTCGGCGTGAGCGTGTGCTCCTCGTTGTCCGCGAGGATCCTGGCGAGGATGAGCAGGCTGTTGAGCGGCGTGCGCAGCTCGTGCGACATGTTCGCGAGGAACTCGGACTTGTACTTCGAGGTGCGCGACAGCTCCCTGGCTTTCTCCTCCAGGGAGGCGCTGGCGCGCGCGATCTCGCGGTTCTTGATCTCGAGCTCCGACGCCTTCTCCTCCAGCTCCTGCGAGCGCGAGCCGAGCTCGGTGTTGGACCTCTGGAGCTCCTGGAGCAGCTCCTCCGTCCTCATGCTGGCGCCGATCATGTTGAACACGACGCCGATCGACTGCGTGAGCTGCTCGAGGAACGTGAGGTGGATGGGCGTGAAGTTCTGGAAGCTCGCCAGCTCGATGACCGCCTTGAGGCCGCCCTCGAACAGCACCGGCAGGACGCAGATGTTGCGCGGCGGCGCCTCGCCGAGGCCCGAGCTCACCCGGATGTAGTCGTCCGGCAGGTCGGTGACGACGATGCTCTTCTTCTCGAGGCCGCACTGCCCGACGAGCCCCTCGCCCAGCGCGAACCGGTTGGAGATGCCCTTGCGCTTCTGGAACGCGTAGCTCGACGTGAGCTTCAGCGTCGGGTGCTTGTCCTCGGACTCGAGCACGTAGAAGGCCCCGTGCTGCGCCGAGACGAGCGGCGTGACCTCGGACATGATGAGGCGGCTGAGCGCCTCGATCGTCCGCTGCCCGGCCATCATCCCGGAGAAGCGCGCCAGGTTCGTCTTCAGCCAGTCCTGCTCCTGGTTGGCGCGCGTCGTGTCTCGCAGGTTCGAGATCATCTGGTTGATGTTGTCCTTCAGCTGAAGGACCTCGCCCTGCGCCTCGACGGAGATGGCCCGCGTCAGGTCGCCCTTGGTCACGGCGGTGGCGACCTCGGCGATCGCGCGCACCTGCGTGGTGAGGTTGCCGGCGAGCTGGTTCACGTTGTCGGTGAGGTCCCTCCACGTGCCCGCCGCGCCGGGCACCTTGGCCTGGCCGCCGAGCTTGCCCTCGATGCCGACCTCGCGCGCCACCGTGGTCACCTGCTCGGCGAACACGCGCAGCGTGTAGGTCATGTCGTTGATGGTGTCCGCGAGCGACGCGATCTCGCCCTTGGCCTCCAGGGCCAGCTTCTGGCGGAGGTCGCCGTTCGCGACCGCTGTCACGACCTTGGCGATGCCGCGCACCTGCGAGGTGAGGTTCGAGGCCATGACGTTGACGTTCTCCGTCAGGTCCTTCCAGGTGCCGGACACCCCGGGCACCTGCGCCTGGCCGCCGAGCTTGCCCTCCGTGCCTACCTCGCGCGCGACGCGCGTCACCTCCGCGGCGAACGCGCGCAGCTGATCCACCATCTTGTTGATGGTGTCCTTCAGCTCGAGGATCTCCCCCTTGGCCTCGACCGTGATCTTCTGGGACAGGTCGCCGCTCGCGACCGCCTTCGTGACGAGGGCGATGTTGCGCACCTGGTTCGTCAGGTTGCCGGCGAGCTGATTGACGTTGTCGGTCAGGTCCTTCCACGTGCCGGCGACGCCGGGCACCTGCGCCTGGCCGCCGAGCTTGCCGTCCGTGCCTACCTCGCGCGCGACGCGCGTCACCTCCGCGGCGAACGCGCGCAGCTGATCCACCATCTTGTTGATGGTGTCCTTCAGCTCGAGGATCTCCCCCTTCGCCTCGACCGCGATCTTCTGGGACAGGTCGCCGCTCGCGACCGCCTTCGTGACGAGGGCGATGTTGCGCACCTGGTTCGTCAGGTTGCCGGCGAGGACATTCACGTTGTCCGTGAGGTCCTTCCACGTCCCGCTGACGCCCCGCACCTCGGCCTGCGCGCCGAGCTTGCCCTCGGTGCCTACCTCGCGCGCGACGCGCGTCACCTCCGACGCGAACGCGCGCAGCTGCTCCACCATCTTGTTGATGGTGTCCTTCAGCTCGAGGATCTCGCCCCGCGCCTCGGCGGTGATCTTCTGCGACAGGTCGCCCTTGGCGACGGCCGTCGTGACGAGGGCGATGTTGCGCACCTGGTTCGTCAGGTTGCCGGCGAGCTGATTGACGTTGTCGGTCAGGTCCTTCCACGTGCCGGCGACGCCGGGCACCTGCGCTTGACCGCCGAGCTTGCCGTCCGTGCCTACCTCGCGCGCGACGCGCGTCACCTCCGCGGCGAACGTCCGGAGCTGCTCCACCATCTTGTTGATGGTGTTCTTCAGCTCGAGGATCTCCCCCTTCGCCTCGACCGTGATCTGCTTCGACAGGTCGCCGTTCGCGACCGCCGTCGTCACGACCGCGATGTTGCGCACCTGGTTCGTCAGGTTGCCCGCGAGGACGTTCACGTTGTCCGTGAGGTCCTTCCACGTCCCGCTGACGCCCCGCACCTCGGCCTGCGCGCCGAGCTTGCCCTCCGTGCCTACCTCGCGCGCGACGCGCGTCACCTCCGACGCGAACGCGCGCAGCTGCTCCACCATCTTGTTGATGGTGTTCTTCAGCTCGAGGATCTCCCCCTTCGCCTCGACCGTGATCTGCTTCGACAGGTCGCCGTTCGCGACCGCCGTCGTCACGACCGCGATGTTGCGCACCTGGTTCGTCAGGTTGCCCGCGAGGACGTTCACGTTGTCCGTGAGGTCCTTCCACGTCCCGCTGACGCCCCGCACCTCGGCCTGCGCGCCGAGCTTGCCTTCCGTGCCTACCTCGCGCGCGACGCGCGTCACCTCCGACGCGAACGCGCGCAGCTGCTCCACCATCTTGTTGATGGTGTTCTTCAGCTCGAGGATCTCCCCCTTCGCCTCGACCGTGATCTGCTTCGACAGGTCGCCGTTCGCGACCGCCGTCGTCACCACCGCGATGTTGCGCACCTGGTTCGTCAGGTTGCCCGCGAGGACGTTCACGTTGTCCGTGAGGTCCTTCCACGTCCCGCTGACGCCCTGCACCTCGGCCTGCGCGCCGAGCTTGCCCTCGGTGCCTACCTCGCGCGCGACGCGCGTGATCTCCGAGCCGACGGTCTGGAGCTGCTGGACGACGTCGTTCACCTCGTCGGCGATCTGCCCGATCGTCCCCGGCACCTCGCCGATGCCGACGCGCGCCGAGAAGTTGCCGGCCTTCACGGCCTTGAGCACCTCCAGGATCGCCTGGAGCTGCATCTCCCGCACGTCGAGGCTGAGCCCGTCCGCGCCGCGCCTGCGGGAGGGCGGCTTCTTCTTGCTGGCTCCGCTCCCGTTCTTGTCCTTCGACGCCGACGCGATGTTGTTCGGTTGCATGAATACCTTCCTGACGACGATGGCGCGCCTGGAAATATCGGTCTCGCTTCGTGGGATCAGGCCCCGACGATGCCGGGGGAGGGCGGCATCACGGGGACCCGGCGCGCCGCCGTCTCACGACTTGCCGCGGCGCAGAACTTCTTCGACCTGTCGCTGGAGGCGAGCGTGCTCGATGTCGCGAGCGCGCCGCTCGAGCGCGCGTCGCATGCGAGAGCTTAGCTCATCGGACCGGAAAGGTTTGGAGAGGTAATCGGAGGCGCCGACGCGGAGGGCCCGCATCCCGGTCTCGACGGAGCCGAAGGCGGTGATCGCGATGATCGCGAGGAACGGGTCGTGCTCCTTCGCTCGCGCGATCAGCTCGATGCCGTCCATCCCCGGCATACGGATGTCCGTGATGAGGAGCTCGAATTTCTCCGAGGGAAGCAGCCTGATGCCGGACAAGGCATCGGCAACATGCGTCGCGTGGTAGCCGTGATCGGTCGCGATGTCAACGACGAACCGGCCGAGATCATCGTCGTCCTCAACAATCAACACCTTCGTCGGTGAGCTCGAACTCATCCCTCCTGCCTCCTGTGCTCCCTGCCTTTTCTGCCTGTCTTTCCCTGCTGGCCCTGTTGGCCTGCGCCTTCGGCCCCGGCGCCTCGCGTCCTGGCCTCAGGTGCCTTGGTGCTCGCCTCCGTGCTCAGGAGCTTGCCTCCATGCTCGCGTCCGTCCTCTCTTCGGGCGGTTCTCCCTGGGGCGCCGCCTCGAGCCTTGCTGCCGAGCCCGCCTCCGCGCTCGACGCTGGACCGGAGACGGTCGTGGGCAGGGTGACCCGGAAGCGTGCCCCGCCCGTCGGCGAGGAGGAGACCTCCACCGATCCGCCCGCCTCCTGGACGATGCCATGGACGATGGCGAGCCCGAGGCCGCTGCCCCCGCGGGTCGACTTCGTCGTGAAGAACGGCTCGAAGATCTGGCCCGCGTCCTCGGCGCGGACCCCGGGCCCGGCGTCCTCGACATCGAAGCACACGGCGCGAGCGCCCGCCGGACCGTCGCACGCGGGGAGGACGCGCACCGAGAGCTCGCCGCCGCCTTCCTGGGCCTCGATGGCGTTCAAGCAGAGATTGAACACGACCTGAAACAGACGATCGGAGTCGAGGGCGACGCGCGCCCACTCCCCGCTATCGCGCGGACAGACGATCGTCGTCTCGATGTCGCGCTTCCTGCACTCCGGGCCCAGGAACGCCACGACGTCCTCGATGACGCGCCGGAGATCGCTGTCCTCCTGCTGATGCCGAGACGGCCGGGCGAGCGAGACGAGGCGGGAGACGACGCGGGTGATCCGCTCGGACTGCCGCGCGATGGTCTCCAGCTCGGCGCGCAGGTGCTCCGGGCAGCCGGGCAGGTCGGCGGCGCGCCGCGCGCGGCCCTGGATCACGTTCAGCGGCGACCCGATCTCATGGCCGAGCGAGGTCGCCACCTGCCCCGCGGCGGCGAGCGCCTGCGCCTGCTGCAGCCGCCGCTCCACGTTCACCCGCGCCGTCTCCTCCCGCTCGGCGCGCGCCCGCGCCTCCCGGAGAGACCAGGTCATCGTGTTGAAGGCGTGGGCCAGCCGGGACAGCTCCTCCGCGCCCTTCTCGGGCACGGCCGCGTCCAGATCGCCGCTGGCGACGCGCTCCGCCCCGGAGAGGATGGCCCGCGCCGGGAGCGCCACGGTGAAGCGCCCCACGAGCCCGGCCACGACAGCGCTGATCAGCAGCAGCACGGCGCCCGTCACCGCCAGCCCGCGATTCAACGCACTCTCGAGCACCTCGATGTAATGACGATCGCGCACCAGGATGGCGACCAGAGGCGGATTGGCGGCGCTCGGCTGGATGGAGACGGTGCGGAGCAGCACCGACTGCCCGACCAGGGTGGAGGTCTCCTCGATGTCTCCCCCCTCGAGGAACGCCCGATGGGCGATCTCCCCGAGGCGCTCGGCCTCCCCCTTGACCCCCTCCGTGATGAAGACCGCCTCCCCTTCCCGGGTGAACGCGGCGACGCCCAGGATGCGCTCGGCGCTCGCGAAGTGCTCCGCCCGCCGCCGGACGAGCGCGAGGTCACGGCGCTGGAGCGCGCTCTCGACGAACGCCTGGAGCAGGGTGGCATAATTGCGGAGCTCGGCCGTGGCCTCCTCCCGCAAGATCTGTGTCCGGTGCGCCGACGCGAATACGCCGTACAGCAACGTCGCGATCGCGATGGGCAGGACAAGAGACAAAAAGAACTGATGTGCGAGCCTCATCCCCGCGGGTCGGCGCTGGTGATCCACTGCCATACGACGATCCACCGCGACGCCCACAGGACGCCACCGCGTCAGCGCTTCGCGTCATCGGAGGAGCCGAGCGCGCGAAGCCCTGGAATCACATCACCATTTCCCCTGACCGGCAAGATCTTCCTGGGATCGAAGACAAGTATTCATCCAGGTACCTCGCCATACGTCGAGTCGGTATCAGGCTTTGCCTGAACAGGACTAAGGCATCGGCCGACGTCTTCGTGACGCCGGTCACGCCGCCTAGGCCAGACGCGCCCGCGGTCGCTTCGCCGCTGCCCCTCGGGTCGCCGCGCGCGCGCCGGCAGCCGCCGGGCCGCCGCGCACGCCGCTCTTCACCGCGCCCGCGCCCGCGCCGCGGCGCCCTGCGCTCTCCGCGAGCATCGCCCCCCACCGCGAGATCGCCTGCGCGACCTCGCTGAACCCCCGCCCGGTGTCGGTCAGCTCGTACTCCACCCGCACGGGGGGCCCCGGCAGGACGCGCCGCACGACGAGGCCGAGCGCCTCGAGCTCCTTCAGCCGGCTGGAGAGCATCCGGTCGCTGATCGCGTCGAGCCGCTCGCCGATCTCGCCGAAGCGCAGCGGGCCCTCGTCGAGCGTCGCGATGATGAGCCCGTTCCACGGCTTCGCGAGCACGTCCATCGCCGCCTGGAACCCGTCGCAGAGGTGCTGGCATGAGCGCTTCATTCCGCGTCCTGGACAGGATGACCCCTTCACTACCAAAAAGGAAGTCCCTTGACACGAGGTAGCGCGTGTTCATGATGCTTTCCTGACGGATGCTGCTTCTCTTTCGGAAGTAACATCTTCTTTACAAGGAGCATCGATCGTGACCACTGCCGCCGATCTGCTGTTCAGCCCCTTCAAGCTCGGCCCCCTGTCGCTGCCGAACCGCCTCGTGATGGCGCCGATGACGCGCTGCCGCGCGGGCGAGGGCAACGTGCCCAACGAGCTCAACGCGGTGTATTACGAGCAGCGCGCGTCCGCCGGCCTCATCATCACCGAGGCCACGCAGGTCAGCCCGCAGGGCGTGGGGTACCTCCGCACGCCGGGCATCCACACCGACGCGCAGGTCGAGGGGTGGCGGCTCGTCACGGACGCGGTGCACCGGGCGGGGGGGCGCATCTTCGCCCAGCTCTGGCACGTCGGGCGGGCGTCGCATGTCTCGTTCCAGCCGGGCCGGCAAGCGCCTGTCTCGTCCTCGGCCCTCGCCATCCGCACCGGCCACGCGCACACGCCCGAGGGCGCGCAGCCGTACAGCACCCCGCGCGCCCTCGAGACGCGCGAGATCCCCGGCGTCGTCGCGCAGTTCGAGGACGGCGCGCGCCGGGCGAAGGCGGCCGGCTTCGATGGGATCGAGCTCCACGCGGCGAACGGCTACATCATCGACCAGTTCCTCCGCGACGGCGTGAACCAGCGGACGGACCAGTATGGCGGCTCTGTCGAGAACCGGGCGCGGTTCCTGCTCGAGATCGTCGACGCGGTGACCGGCGTCTTCGACCCGGACCGGGTCGGCGCGCGGGTCTCGCCGCTGGGCGGCTACAACGACATGAGCGACTCGAACCCGAAGGCGATCTTCGGCCACGTCGCCGCCGAGCTCTCGGCGCGCAAGCTCGCCTACCTGCACGTCGTGGAGCCGGTCGACGGGCAGGCGGAGGACGCCGCGGGTCGCGTGATGCCCGTGCTCCGCGAGCGGTTCCGCGGCGTCCTCATGGCGAACGGCGGCTACACGCTCGAGACCGCGGAGGCGGCGCTGCGGACGGGCGCGGCGGACCTCGTCTCGTTCGGCGCGCCGTTCCTGGCCAACCCCGATCTGCCCGAGCGCCTGTCGCGCCGGGCGCCGCTCAACCCGCCCGACGTGTCGACGTTCTACTCCGAGGGGCCGCGCGGCTACACCGATTATCCGCGCCTCGGCGACGCGCAGGCCGCCGCGCAGCCGTCGGCCTGAGCGCGGCATCCGGCAGAGGCGCGGCGAGGGCTCCCGCGCCGCGGACCATGGTAGGCTCCAGGGCCGATGTCGGCGGCCCTGGATCTGTTCCCGAGAGCGGTCGTTGTTCTGCGCGCGCGCGTCGATGAGCGCCCGGCGCCCGGCGCGGCGCGCTCGCCCGCGGAGGCGCCGTGAGCGCGGCGCCGGGCGAGGTGCAGCGCATCGGGGCCGGCGAGCTCCGGGCGTTCATCCAGGACGCGGGCGAGCTCAAGAAGGGCACGCTGCTCTACGACGGCGGCCAGCTCCTGAACCTGGCCCGCCACGAGAACAAGCTGTTCTGCGAGGCCAGGGGCTCGGGGGCCGCGCCCTACAAGGTCACGCTCACCTACAGCGGCTCGCCGGCGCCCGCCTTCAAGGGGCGCTGCACCTGCCCGGCGCGGACGTTCAACACCGCGTTCTGCAAGCACGCGGCGGCGCTGCTCGTCGCCTGGGCGCGCGCGCCCGAGTCGTTCGTCGTGAGCGACGCGGCGCCGCCCGGCGCGCCCGGCGCCGACACGGCGCGCAAGAGCGTGAAGAAGGGCAGCGCGAACGCGCAGGCCCTGATGAAGTCGGGCGTCGAGCAGGTCGGCACGCTGGTGCGCGAGCTCGCCGTGGCCGGCGTCGCGGCGATCGGGGCCGACCGCATCGAGCAGATGGAGAAGCTCGCCGAAGGGCTCCGGGAGAACCGCCTCCGGCGGCTCTCGGCGCGGACGCTCGACCTCGCCGCGCTGCTGCGTGGACCCGCCGCAGGCGCTGGACCCGCCGCGAGCGGCCCGCAGGCCCCCGGCGCCCGCCGCGGCGCGCTCCCGGCGGTCGCGTACGCGAACCTGATGGCCGATCTCCTGCTCACCGCCCGCAAGCTCGAGAAGCACCTCGCGGGCGAGCCGCTCGACGACCGCCACGTCGAGGAGCTCGTCGGCAAGACGTGGAAGGCGTCCGACCGCAAGCCCGCGGAGGGGCTCACGCTCGTCGAGTACGCCTTCTCGACGCGGACGACGAGCGACGATTACGTCATCCGGGAGAGCCGCTTCCTCGACCTCGAGACAGGCCGGCACTTCAGCGAGAAGCAGATCCTCCCGGCCTTCATGGCGAAGCGGACCGAGCCGAAGCGGAGCTTCGCCGGGGAGGTGCTCGCCGGGGCGCGCGCGACGACCTACCCCGGCTACCCGCCGCTCCGCCTCGACTTCACCGACCTCGGCGACAAGCGCCCGCTCGAGGCCGGCGCCCTGGAAGCGGTGCTCGCGCGGGCGCTGCCCGACGTCGGCGCGGCGCTCGCGGCGCTCCAGGAGCACCGCAAGGACGTCTTCGCGCCCGACCTCGTGCCCGTGGCGGTGCGCATCGACACGCTCTTCGCGCGCGGCGCGCGGCTCTCGGCGGTCGACGACAAGGGCGAGGCCCTCCACCTGCCCGACGACGCCGCGCTCGAGGAGCGGCTCGCCGGCTCCCTGCGCGACGCGCGGCTGCGCGCGCTGCTCGGCGACGTCGGCATCGACGCGGCGCTGCCCACGCTGTGGCCGCTCGCCGCGGTCGTCGAGGGCCCGCTCGGCCTCGAGCTCCGGGCTGTCTTCGATCTGGGCGTCGAGCAGGGCGCCGCGGCGCGGAGCGGGCCGCTGGAGGGCTCCGCCTGGAACGCCGCCGCCCGCGAGGCCGGCGCCTCGCCCGCGGCCATCGCGCTCGGCGAGGTGCGCGAGGAGCTCGCCGAGGCGCTCGCCACCGGGCTCACCGGCCTCGGCGCCCGCGTGACCGACCCGCTGGCCGAGCGGCTCCGCGACCTCCGCCTGGAGAAGCAGGCCGCGCTGCTCCAGGGCCTCCCGCAGCGGCCCGAGCCGGCGGACCGGCTCGACGACTTCATCAAGCTCTACCAGGTGCTCGAGATGGCGCTCGTGCGCCTCGCCGGCGCGACGCACATCGACCGTGCCTCGACCGAGCGCGTGCCGACCTACGAGAGCGTGACCGTCGCGCGGCCCGACGAGGCGCTCCCCCCGGACGAGGTGGCGCGGCGCCGCGCGGCGGGCGCGATGAGCCGCTACGTCGCCGCGGTCCACTACGCCCGCTACTACGAATCGCTGCCGGCGAGCGAGCTCGTCGAGAGCATCTTCCCCCTCTGGGCGGACGGCACCGCGACGCCGACCATCGCGAGGACGTTCGCGCCGCTCGGGGCCGAGGCGATCGCCGCCGCCGAGCGGGCGCTCACGGTCAAGGCGGGCCGCGTGGCGAAGCTGACCGCGGTGCGGGTGCTGCAGGCGGTCGCCCTGCACGGCGGCGCCGCCTCGGCCGACGCCGCGGCGATGCTCGGCCGGGTCGCGGAGCACGCCAAGGACGCGGGCCTGCGGGCGCTCGCCCGCGACGCGCTCGACGTGCTCGACGCGCGCGCGGCGGGGCCGGGCGGCGGCGCGGTGCGCGCGCGCCGCGCCGCCCGGATGGAGCGGGTGCAGGAGCTCGCGAAGACGCTCGGCGCGGCGCCCACGAAGGAGGAGCGCGGCGAGGCGCTCAAGGCGCTCGCCGAGCTGGGCGACCTCTCCGCGCTGCCGGCGCTCCGCCGCGCCTTCTACGCCGACGCCGCCCGCGGCGTGCGCGAGGAGGCCGCCTACGCGCTCGCCCAGCTCGGCGACGTCGAGATGGTCGAGACGTTCGTGCGGATGCTGGCGAGCCGCGGCGAGGACGAGCGGGAGGCGAAGATCGCCGCGTACGCCCTCGGCTACCTCGGCGACGTCCGCGGGCTGAGCGAGCTCCTGGCGGCCTACGCCGAGGGGTACAAGCCGGGCATCGTGGCGGACGCGATCCGCGCGTTCGGCCCGGTGGCGCTCGCGCCGCTCGTGGACCTCATCGAGGCGCGGCCGGAGATCGCGAAGCGCGCGGCGGCGCTCGACGCGCTGAAGAAGATGGAGGACGCCGCGGTGGCGGGGTGCCTGCTCGAGCGGGTCGAGGCGCGGCGCGGCGACGCGGATTTCCCGGAGCGGGCGCAGCTCTACCTGAAGCTCGCGAACGTGCACCCGCACAGCCGGCGCGAGGTCGCGACCGCCGTCGCGGCGGCGCTCGCGGGCGCCGAGGGCAAGGACGCGCAGGCCGCGCTCCGGGCGGCGCAGCGGGCGCTCGGCGTGGTCAAGCGGGGCAAGTAGCGGCCCCGCGCCCGCTCACATCGCGATCTGCAGGGGGATCTCCGCGGACACCTTCTCGCCTGCGTCCCTGGGGGTCGCGACGAGGCGAAGCACGCCGCGGGCCGCCGGGATCTCTCCTGCCGCGTCCGCTTGCCCGCCGTCGCGGAAGTTGAGGAACACGGGCGCGATCGTCTCGGTCCACCCGGAGGCGCACGCGTTGACGGGCACGGTGTTCGAGCCCTCGAGCACGGGCCGGCGCGGTGCCGCCGGATCGGGCTCGGGCGCCGCCGGATCGGGCTCGGGCGCCGCCGGATCGGCCGCCTCCGGCTCGAACGCCAGGCGGTAAGCCCACACGCCGCCTCCGCGCGTGTGGTGCCGGATCGCCACCATCACGTGCTGGCCGCCCTGGGGGCCGTACTCGATCGGGAGCGAGGCGTCCTCGGCGAGCGGGGTCGCGCCGCCCTTCGGATCGCTGAAGAACAGGCCGGCCGCGCCGGCCGCGGGCGGCTCGCCGTCGGCGCACGCCGTCGAGGGGTCGGGCGGGCCGTTGTTGCCGCCGGGATCGGGCCAGATGCAGAAGGTGCCCATCGAGCACAGGCCGAGGAGCGCCGTGAGCGCGACGCTGGTCCGGAGCTTCAGGAGCCGCATGCTCCCATGCTATCCGGCAGATCCGCGAGGGGCGCAATCAGCTCTTCGTATCGGATCGGCCCTCGCCGCGCGTCGCCTCGTGACGAGCGCCGCGATGGCCGCGGTGCCAGCGATGGCCGCGGTGCCAGCGATGGCCGCGGTGCCAGCGATGGCCGCGGTGCCAGCGATGGCCGCTGGCGCTGTGGAGCGTTGCCAGAAAGCTGGTGAGTTTCGCTAAGGTAGCTCGACAAGTCTCCAGTACTTGTTGAGCGCCGCCATCAGCTCGACGAAGCTGAGGAACGTGACGGGCTTGAGGAGATAGCCGGCCACGTTGAGGTTGAAGGCCCCTACCTTGTCGCGATCGTCGTTCGATGTGGTCAGCACGACAACCGACGTGGACACGAGATCCGGATCGGCGCGCAGCTCGCGCAGGAACTCGATCCCGTTCATCTTCGGCATGTTGAGGTCGAGCAGGATCAGCCGGCGCTCGACCGGGATGACGCCGCTGCGCAGCATCTCGAGCGCCTCGACGCCGTTGCCGGCGACCCACAGAGGGTTCGAGATGTTGTTCCTCTTGAACGCCCTGCGGACGTTCATCACGTCGACCTCGTCGTCCTCGACGAGGAGGATGTTCAGGAGCTTCTCTTCGACGTTCATTGTCTCCCTGTTCTCCTTGGCGGGAAGGACGTGAACGTCAACCTCCGCGCGATGGCCGCCGCCGCACTTATCATGGCAAGAGGGCGACCGCCGCGGAGGTTTCGCGGCCGCCGCTGTACCCGAGCGCACTCCGGCGCGCAGTTTGTCGCGCGAGTTGTCGCGCGAGCTCTCCCGGAGTGTCTCATTGTTCGAGCTTGGACCACCGGCTCGCCCGATTCAACTGCAATGAGGCCCCCCGCCCGCTGCTGAGCTTGCCACTGGCCAGGTTCGCCGGCGCCGCTGCGGGGGAGCTCAGCGATCGTTCGGATCGCGTTTCTGCCAGGTGAAGCGGAAGGTGGCGCCCTGGCCCGGAGAGGAGTCGATCCAGATCTGGCCGCCGCGGCTCTCGACGATCTTCTTCACCACGGACAGCCCGATTCCCGTGCCCTCGACCTTGTCGCGCGCCTCCAGCGTCTGGAAGAGGCCCCAGACGCGATCGTGGAACTCCGGGGCGATGCCGGGGCCGTTGTCCTCGACGAAGAACTCGTGGTGCGGGCCTGCGTCCCGGTGCCCGACGCGGACGCGCACGTCGGCGCGCCGCGCGTGCTTGAGCGCGTTGCCGATGAGGTTCATGAACACCTGCTGCAGCGGGATCCGCTCGGTCCGCAGCGCCGGCAGGCCCGGCGCGACCTCGACGCTCGCCCCGGGCGCCGGCGCGATCAGCTCGACGACGTCCGCGAGCACCTGGCCGACGTCGACCGTCTCCACCTCGTGCCGCATCCGCCCGGCGCGGCTGTAATCGAGGATTCCGTCGATGAGCGCCTCCATGCGCCGGACGCGGCCGCGCAGCAGGCTCATGTGCTCGCGCGACTCGCCCTCGACCGTCCCGGCGAGGTCCTCCTCGATCCATTGCGTCAGGTTCGCGATGCCGCGCAGCGGCGCCTTCAGGTCGTGGCTCGCCACGTACGCGAACTGATCGAGCTCCTTGTTGCTCCGCTCGAGCGCGGCGATGAGCCGCTCGCGCTCCGCCTCGGCGCGCTTCTGCTCGGTGATGTCGCGGACCTCGATGACCGTGCCCACGGGGGCGCCGCCGTCGAGGATGGGGCTCGCGGTGAAGGCGACCTGGTAGAACGAGCCGTCCTTGTGGACGAAGACGTCCTCCCCCTGCTCCTGGCTCTTGCGCGGCAGCGCCCGGTCGATCGGGCACTCCTCGACGGGGTAATGGCTGCCGTCCGGCCGCCTGTGGTGGATGATCTCGTGCAGGGGGCGATCGAGCGCCTTGATCTCGTCGAAGGTGAAGCCGGTGATCTTCTCGGCCGCCGGGTTCATGAAGGAGCAGCGCTGGTGCGCGTCCATCATGAACAGGCCGAGCGTCGCGTTCTCGGCGATGGTGCGCACGATCTGGTGCTGCACGCGGAGCGCCTCCTCGGCGCGCCGGATGTCGCTCACGTCGACGTTGCAGCCGACCCACTCCTGGATGGATCCGTCGTCCGCGAGGAGCGGCACGCCGCGCGCGACGGTGTGGGCCCAGGAGCCGTCGCGCCGGCGCAGCCGGTACTCCACCTCGTAGCGGGACCTCGACGCGACCGCTCCGCGCCATGCGGCGTTCGCGTGCGCGCGGTCGTCGGGGTGGACGGCGTCGAGCCACCCGTAGCCGAGCCACTCCTCATAGCGCTGCCCGGTGAAGTCGCGCCAGGACGCGGAGTCCTCCACGACGTGGCCGTCCGGCCCGGTCCGCCAGACGACGACCGTGGTCGCCTCCACCATGGATCGGAAGCGCTTCTCGGCGGCGAGCGCCTCCTCGCGCAGCCGCGCGTTCTCGATGGCCACGCTGGCGAGCTGCGCGAGCTGCATCAGGATCGACTCGTCGTCGCCGGTGAACTCCCCTTCGACCTTGTCCGAGAGCTGGATGAGCCCGATGTTGCTGCCGTCGCGGGCGACGAGCGGCGCGGCGAGCCAGCCGCGCATCGGCGGGTGGCGCGGCGCCTCGCCGCTGAAGCCGCGCCACGCCGGGTGCGCCTCGAGCTCGGCCTGCGTCATGCGGAGCGGCCTGTTCTGCTGGCAGGCCAGGGTGTAGATCCCGCTGCCGTTCGTCTTCGCGTCGTAGCCGCGGTACGCGGCGTACTTGTCCGAGAGGCTGACCGCGTTGATGGCCTGCGCCCAGTTCTGGTCGCGCGTCATGCTGATGACCGACTGGTGCGCTCCGATGAGCGACCGCGCCCGCTCGGTGATCTCGGCGAGCATGCGGTCGAGCGACGGCGCCGAGTTGACGGCGAGCGAGGCCTCGGCGAGCCCCCGGAGCTGCTCGCTGCGGCGCTGCTCCTCGCGCAGGGCGCGGATCCGCTCCGTCGCGTCGACGCCGACCACGACGCCGGCCACGATCTGCCCCGCGGCGTCGCGGATGGGCGCGGCGCTGTACTCGATGATGGCCCGCGAGCCGTCGGTGCGCTGCATCTCCACCGGCTCGGCCCGGACGAGCTCGCCGCTGGCCACGGCGCGCGCGAGCGGCCACTCGTGCGGCGCGTAGGGGCGGCCGTCCGCGTGGAAGCCCTGGTAGCCGGCGCTGTACGCCGCGATGCCGGTCGACGCGACGAACGGCCGGCCGAGCTGCGCGGCGCCCTGCGCGTTGCCCATCACGAGCTCCCCCGAGGGGGCCTCCGCGATGTACACCGCGTGGGGCATCTGCTGGATGATCTGCTCCAGCTTGTGGCGCTCGTGCTCGAGCTGCTCGGCGAGCTGCTCGATGCGGCGCCGCGCGAGCACCTGATCGGTGACCTCGATCGCGAAGAGCACCACGCTCTCCGTCCCGCCGCCCGCAGCCGGGATCGGCTCGAGGGTCACGTTGAAATATCCCTCGGCCAGCGCGCCGTCGCCGCGGTCGAGGAGGATCAGGAGCTCGCACGCGGCGGCCGCGCGGCCCGACCCGTGGGCCCGCTCGATCAGCTCGGCCACCTGGGAGCCGGCGAGCTCCGGGGCGCACTGGAACAGGCGCCTGCCGACCACGGTGCGGTCGCGGAACAGGCGTTGCGCGAGCCGGTTCGTGAAATCGATCACCCAGTCGGGCCCGCGGAACACCGCGATGGCGGTAGGCGCCTCCGTGAACAGCGCGTGGATGGAGTGGATGGACCGGCTGGCGTCCGACGCGGCCTGCGCCTCCATCGGATTGAGTCCGCGCGCGGCCGCCCCCTCGTCCCGGAAATGCTGGGTCATCGCTCGTCCTGGTGGTCAGTCGCCGCCGCGGCGAACGGCTCCGTGACGCGGCGGCTCATCACGCACTCGGCGGGACGCACTCGGCGGGCTCGGAGCCTGTTGCGCGGCGTCTCGACTCCGAGACTGCCCGGTCACCCTGGCGATGTCAACAAGCCCCCGGAGAGGGGGATTGGGCCCGGAGAGGTTTATACGGAGCAGGAAAGCAGGAAGATCCTTATCTTCCCTGCTCTCGCCTCCTGCTCGGATGCGGCCGCCCCGCAGAGGCGGCGCTGCATACGTTGTTCGAGCGGCCGGCGCCGCGGCGCGCTCGCGGATCAGCTCACCCGGGGCCGCTGGTGCCACAGCGTCATCAGCACCCGCCCGACCTGGACCATGCGGCCGACCCGCCCCTTCGGGCTCGTGTCGGCGGCGCGGAACGGCTCGGCGCGGAACGGCTCGGCGCGGTAGCTCGGTCCGGCGGGCGGCGCCTCGCGGGCGGCGGCGGCGCCGCCTTCGGCCGGCGCTGCGGACGCAGGCGCGGGCCCGAGCCGCCGGTCGAGGTGCACCTCGACCGCCTCGCCGATCAGGTTGCTCATGTCGCGGTCGTGCTCGATGCAGTGGAGCAGCAGCCGGTCCGCGAGCGGATCGGGCAGGTAGACCGTGACCGCGCGCCGCGCGCGACCGTCGTTCCCGACGAGCACCGGCGGGACGGCCGGCGGCTCCGACGAGGTGATGGCGAGCGGCTGGGGCCCGGCGATCGCGCTCGCCGCCGCGGGCTGCGCCGCCGCGGGCGGCTCGGCGCTCGGCTGCGGCGCTGGATCCAGCCTCGCTTCAGCCGGCTTGTCGGCGTCGAGCGCGCGCTTTTCGGCGGCGGCCTTCGGCTTCTCGGCGTCGGGCGCGCGCCTCGATCGGTCGTCGTCGTGCGCCGGCTTGCCGTCGGCGCCGCCCGCGACGAACGCGTCGACCTTCTCAGGCGACGGCGGCTTTCTTAGCGAGACCGCGACTTGTTTTTTCGCCATGGTGAAGCGTCTCCAGTTCTTCGAGAAGGTGGGTGATCTCTCTGGCCGCGGTGTCCCGCGGCGCATAGCCCGTCACCCCTTGCCCGCAGGCGAGGGACTCCTGATAGGCAATGCGATAGCCGAGCTCCGTGGAGAGCACCGGCAGGCCCGAGGTCTCGAGCACAGCGCGCGCCGATTTGCCGAGCGCCGTGCGGCCCTGCTTGCGCGTGATGAGGATGCAGCCTTTGAGCCCGCTGCGCAGCGCGGCGGCCTCCCGGAACACCTCGATCGCGGCGGTCAGCGCCCAGGCGTCCGCGGCCGTGGGGCCGCAAGGATAGACGGCGACGTCGGCGATCATCAGTGCCGACCGGGCGATCTCACCGTGGCGCGGCGGGCAGTCGATGACCGTGAGGTCGTACGCGGCCGCGACCTCCGGGAGCTGCCCCGGCTTGTGCATCGAGGCGCCCATCGCCATGACGGTCGGGATCTCGTGCCCTGCCTCGGCGGCCACGTCGCCCCACGTGCGGACGGTGCCCTGGGGATCGGCGTCGACGAGCAGCACCCGCCGGCCCTTCGCCAGCGCGGCCATGGCGAGGCTCACGGCCGTGGTGCTCTTGCCGATCCCACCCTTCTGTCCGGTGAGCGCGATGATCATGACACCCCCCTAGCAGAACCCACGTCGGGTGGTCCACTTTCTTGCGGGCGCCACCGCGGCTTCGTCGCGGCTCTGCCCCGCTCTTCACTGTGGACACCCGTGCCTGGGTCGGGCTGCTGCTGCCCACGGCACGCCCGTGCCGCCCGGCGCCGGAACGAGCGTGGATGTCGCGGTGTTCGTCGCCTCGAGCGGCGTGATGAACTCGAGCCGATTGAAGTTCACCTCACACGCTCGGGTCAGCCCTCTTGCCCCTTGCTGGCCTCTCGTCGGTCGTCCTCGACACCGACCGCCGGCCCACGTTACCTTGAGGACGAAAGATGACGAGCACAGCGACTTCCCCCGGATCCCCGGGGCTCCCCACGAGCTACATGAGCGCTGTGCGCAGCGCGCCGTTCGCGGTGATCGAGTGCGCGGGGAATCTCGACGATCTCGTGGCCGTCGCGTGGAATGGCGAGGCGGAGCGCATCTTTGGATATACCGCTGACGAAGCGGTGGGCCGCCCGCTGACGGACACGATCTTGAGCGGCGCGGACGCCGAGGCGTGGCGGCGTTCGCTCGGGCAGGCGAGCGCCCCGCTCCGCTGCACCCATGCCCGCAAGGACGCGCGCGCCGTCGTGTGCGAGTGGCGGCATGCGCCCGTGGTCGACGAAGCCGGCGCGCCGATTCGGCTGCTCTGCTTCGGGCAGGATGTCACGGAGCAGGTCAAGGCCGTCGAGGAGCTGAGGGAGAGCGACGCCATCCTCCGGGCCATCCTCGGCGCGGTGGACACGTCCGTGACCCGTATGGATCGGGATGGATTCTGCACCTTCCACGAGGGCAAGATGCTCCCGTCCCTCGGCCTGAGGCCGGGCCAGTTCGTCGGCATGAACGTGTTCGATCCCCCTCCGGTGCCGATGGACATGGAGCCGATGCGGAGAGCGGTCCGTGGCGAGCTCGTCCGCACCAGCGTCGAGGCGTTCGGGATGGCCTGGGAGACGTGGATCATCCCGCTCCGCGACGCCCGCGGGGAGCCCGACGGCGCGGTCAGCTTCACGCTCGACGGGACGGAGGCGAAGCGCAGGGAAGACGAGCTGAAGTCGCGGCTCGAGATCATCGAGCGCCAGCAGAAGGTGATCCGCGACCTGTCGACGCCCATCATCGAGGTCTGGGACGGCGTGCTGACCCTCCCGATGGTGGGCGTCGTCGACAGCAAGAGGGCCGCCGACGTGATGGACGACCTGCTGGCCGCCGTCGCGGACAAGCGGGCACGGTTCGCGATCCTGGATCTCACCGGCGTCGAGGTCGTCGACACGAAGACAGCGAGTTATCTCATCGACCTCGTCCGCGCCATCCGGCTCCTGGGCGCCGAGGGGGTGATCACGGGCATCCGGTCCAACGTGGCGCAGACGATGGTCTCCCTCGGGCTCGACATGTCGGGCATCGCGACCGTGGGGAACCTCCGCGCTGGCCTGAAGCTGTGCATGCAGCGCGCGGCGGCGAGCGGCGCGGCGGCGGCGAGCGGCGGCGAGCGGCGCGGCGGCGCGTGAGCTCACGTGAAACCCAGCCGTTGACTCGACGACGCCGATCTCTTGTGAGCTATTTTCACGTTCGACTCTCGTCGAACGCTGTGTGTGCTATAGCCCCCCGCGGTTGTACCTGATTCAGTACGATCGCCGAGGGTATCCCATGAAAATCTCTCCAGGACGCTTCGGGCTCGCAGCATCGGCGTGCGCCGTGGCCGGTCTCCTCGCTGGCGGAGCCTCTGCGCAGTCGGCCCCCTCCGTGGAGACCACGTACGTCAAAGCGCCCGCGACCAATCCGGGGCGCGTGGAAGGCTGGTCACCGGGGCTGCTCCTCGGCGGCACGTTCAACCTGGCCGACAATCGCAGCGTCGTCGGGCAGGCAGACGGGACAGGCGTATCCGCGGGCTTCGTTCTGGAGGGCTCCCTCGACTTCAACAAGGCCGCCCACGAGCTCCGCATGACGCTCGGGGCTGGCGCCGGCGTGACGCGCACGCCGGCCCTGGAGGCATGGGTCAAGACGCGCGACGCGCTCGCCTTCGAGGCCATTTACCTCTACCACGTCGAGCCCTGGTTCGGTCCGTTCGGTCGCTTCGCTCTCGATACGCAGATGTTCCCTGGCAGCGACCCGCGCTCGGCGCCGACGACCTATGCGATCACGCGCGCGGACGGGACCACCGAGGCGATCACAGGGACGCGCCTCCGGCTGAGCGATCCGTTCCAGCCAGTGACGCTCAAGCAGTCGCTTGGCGTCTTCGTCCAGCCTGTCAATCGGGAGTCCGTGCTTGTCGAGGCGCGCGCCGGCGCTGGCGCGCAGGAGGTGATTGCGTCGGGCGTGCTCGCCCTGGGGGACGACGACGGGACGCCCGAGGTCGAGGTGAGCGAGCTCTCGAGCTATAACCAGCTCGGCGCCGAGGCTGTCATCGAGGCCTCGGGCGCGCTCCGTGACAAGCAGATCACGTACAAGGCGGGCGTCGCCGTCCTCTTGCCGATCGTGTATTCGGATCTGGAGGCAGGCGATGAGCGCGGCGCGCTGGACCTCATGAACGTCGACATCGTCGGGGGGCTCTCCTTCAAGCTCGTGGAGTGGGCGTCCCTCGATTACCAGCTCCATGTCGTGCGCCAGCCGCAGCTCATCGACGACTGGCAGGTGCAGAACAACCTCCTGCTCACGCTCTCCTATGCCGTGGGCTCGAAGGTGCCAGGGTTGCCGCCCTGCGTGCCCTGCAAGCCGGTGCCGACCAAGGCGGAGCCCGCGCCAGCCCCGGTGCCTGCGCCGACGCCTGCGCCTGCGCCTGCGCCCGAGCCTGCGCCCGCACCGGACGCGGCGCCTGCGCCCGCACCGGACGCGGCGCCTGCGCCTGCGCCTGCGCCCGCACCGGACGCGGCGCCTGCGCCGGTGCAATGATTGCTAAACTCCGCTCCCGTCAGGGCATCGGGTACACGAGCGAGAGCCCGGCGACGCACATCTCGTCGAACGTACTCCCCTCGCCGTAGGCCACATCGATCGTCGAGATCATGTTCGCCTCCTTGAGCGCCTTGGCCACGTACGGGTTCTCCGTCGAGTTATTGTACGTGCACCGGATCTGGAGCACATCGCCCGGCTCGAGCGTCGGGAGCGTCTCGATGGGCGCGTCGTACGAGTACGAGCGCTGCCAGCCGAATTCCCACTTCGGCGCGTGCGCCAGGCACTCCTCCTTGGGTTGATCGGGTGAGCCGTTCGCCCGCGTGACCGTCACCTTCTCGTCGAAGCCCAGGTAGTGCATGTGCAGAAATTCGCCATAGACGCGCGTGCCCGGCGGGAACGGCATCTCTTCCGATCCGGGCGAGCCCGGGGCCGGGATCGTCAACTGCTCCGTCTCCACGTGGCTCTTGCTGTCCGCGGGGATCAGGAACTCGACGCCGTCCTTGTCGCCCGGCCCCGGTAGAAGCCCGAAGCCAAGCTCGCCGACCGGATCATCGAAGTTGCCGATCAGGTGGTACAGGAAGCCGTACTTCGGCTTCTCCTTGGTGAGCCTGAGCTGGATGCGCGTCAGGTCCGGGTCGGCCGTCGTACCGGCGGGGTGGTAGTGGATCTGCATCATGATGAGCGACCCCTTCGGGATCAGCTGACCCACCCCCTCGGGCAGATCGACCGCGTCGGCGCCGGGAGCCCAGGCTGTGAGCATCTGGAGCGCTCCAATCTCCACGCCATTCGGGACGTCGCCGGCGCCGCACGGAAAGCTCCCGTCGGGGCCGGCCAGGCTCGCGGACTTCCGCTCCGGATCGATGGCGATGATCCCATGGTGAACGACCTTGTGGTTGCCGGGCACCATCTGTAGACCATTCAGGTACTGGTCCTCGGTGAGCCCGGGATCGATGGCGAAGCAGCGGAACTCGTCCTGCTCACCGGAGGTGACGTAGGGCTCGTTCGGATGAACCTCGAGGGTCATGCCCGGCAGGTCGGGGCTCTTCGACACGAACGCGGCGGGCGCGTCCTTCGGATCCCCCCTGGGGGTGCCGGCCTTGCTCCAGGCCTCCAGCGTGCTGATCTCCTCGTCGGAGAGGCGAATGTCGCCCTTCCATGCGTGACGGGTCGAGCACTCGTCCGTGTCACGCACGGCGAAGGGCGGCATCGTGCCCGCCTTGGTCGTCTGGACCATGAGCGCCGCGACGGCCCTGGCTTCCTCGTACGCGGTAAGGCTGAAGGGCGCGATATTGCCCGCGGAGTGGCAGCCCATGCAGCTCCTCTGCAGGATGGGCTCGACGTCCTTGTGGAACGTGGGGCCACTCCCGGCAGCCTGGGGCTCCGTGGGCTCGTCGCCCCCGGAGCAGCCGGTGAGCGAGGCGGCGGCTGGCAGGGCGAAGGCGAGCGCGGACAGCGCGACTCGGGCGATGGAACGCGAACGTAGTGAGGCAGGCATGAGACCTCCGGGCAGCCGGATCCTTCACGAACGGCGGGTCCGGGCGCTTGGTTAAGGAGCCACGTCTTGTTCGACTGCGGTTTAGATATGTGTACTATGCATATAGTCGCCCCCCCTGATCGTCAAGAAAATTTGTGCAAAATACACGGATCGCAAAAGAAGCTCCGCGAGCTCCACGGTCGTTCTGATCGCGCTCATGAATCACCCGGAGCGCGATCAGGCGCTGCTCCCGGAGGCGGGCATCTCCCTGGGTTGTCCTCGCCAGGTGGGGTGAGGAAGACTTCAGCGACCTGGTGCGTCCCCCGAGCGCAGGACCGGCCCCGCGGTCAGGCAGCCCGCCCTCCCCGCCGAAGTTCGCGTTTGCGTCGGCAATCCCAGGCCCGTAAGGAACGGCGGACAGGCGACGCCGCGCGCGGCGCCGGGAGACGCCGACCGTGACCACCGAGCCCCGCAGCACCACGAACGCCGGCCAGCGCGCGGCTGGCCCTCGCAGCCCCCGCCGCGGCGCGCGCGCCCTCGTCGGCGGCCGCGCCGCCCTGGCGCTCGCCGTGGCGCTCGCCGGCGCGGCGCCCGCGGGGTGCGCCCCCCGGGGCGCGGCGTCGCCGCTCGCCGTCGAGGCGCCGCTCCCCGCCGCGTTCGCCGCCGCCCTGGAGGCCGAGATCGCGAGCTCCGCCGCGGCGGCGCCGTACCTCGACGCCCTCGAGCGCGCCGTCGACGCGCCGAGCGACGCGGGCGCGCTCGCGACCGTGATCGCGTCCACCGACGCGCTCGTCTTCGGCGCCGGCACCGCGGGCGGCCCCGACCCGGGCGCCTCGGCGATCGCGTTCCGCTCGCGCGAGGCGCTCCCCGAGGTCGCCCGCCGCCTCCAGCGCGCCTGGGCGTTCGCGGACGTCGCCGGCCGCGGCGCCCCGGAGATGCCGTTCGTGCGCGGCACGCTCGCGAGCGCGCTCCACCGCATCGCCCTCTTCGTCGGCGACGAGGCCGCGGCGGCGACGTGGAGCGCGCGCCGCGGCTGCGCGGGCGAGGCCGCCCTCGTCGGCCCGCTCGACGCCGCGCCGCTCCAGAGCCTCGCCCGGCCGTCGCCCGTGAGCTCCGCGCCGGGCGCCGCGCTCGCGCGGTCCTACCCGGGGATCGCGCCGTTCGCGCCGAGCGCCTCGCCGATCGTCGTCCGCGCCGACGCGTGCGCGATCGACGTCGACGCGGTGAGCGCCCTCCAGGGGACGCGCGCCGTCGTGGTCGACCTCCACAACCCGGTCGCCCAGCGGGTGAGCCTCGCGCTCGCCTCGGGGTCCGCCGCCGCGCTCGAGGTGGGCGGCGTGCGCGCCCTCGAGCGCGACTACGCGGCGGGCGGCGGGCTGGTCACGCGCTTCGCGACCGTCGAGGCCCAGCCGGGCACGCTGCGCGTCGTCGTGCGCGTGGCGCAGAAGGGCGACGGCAGCTTCATCGAGCTCAGCGCGTGGGGCGAGAACGGCCTGCCGCTCCGCGCCCGCGCGCCGCGCCCCGGCGCCGCCGCGACCGCGACCGCGGCGCGGCCGTCCGCGGTCCGCCTCGCGCCGCCTCCGGGCGGCGGCCCGGCGTCCGTCGAGGTCGCCGCCGCGGCGCTGCTCGCGCTGGGCGACGCGCGCGCGGCGGAGCACCTCCTCGACCCGGCCGGCGACGGCCCCTCCGGCGACGGCGCGGCGCGCGGGCACGCCGCGACGGCCCCGGCGCGCGCGCAGGCCGCGCCCGCGTCGCCCGCCGCGGCCCCCGCGCCGCGCCGGCCGCGGCACGACCTGCTCTACGCGAGGGCCATCCGCCGCGTGGGCGACCTGCCCGAGACCGAGGTCGTCGAGCGCATCCGCGCCGCCCTCGAGCGCGTGCTCGCCGCGTGGCCCGCGTCGTGGGAGGCGCGCCTCTACGAGGCAGAGCTCGCGGAGCGCCGCGGCGGCCAGGGCGAGGGCACCATGGACGCGCTCCGCGAGCTCGGGGTGAAGGTCGCGCCGCCGGGGCCGGGCGGCGCCGTGAGGGCGCCCGGGGTCCCGGACGCCGACCGCATGGTCCTCGCCGGGCTCGCGGTGACCGCTCGCCGCGCCGCCGTCACCGACGTCGCCGAGGCCGCGTACGCGAAGCTCGCCGCGGCGGCGCCGGGCTCGGCGCTGCTCGCCGCCGTCGACGACCGCATCCACGGCCGCGTCGGCGTCGACGCGGTGAAGGCCGCCTGCGAGGGCGGCCTCGACCGCTCGAGCACGGCGTGCCTCGGCGCGCTCCTCGACGTGAGCGACCGCGCCGCCGTCCTCGCCGAGATCACCCGGCTGCGCCGGCTCCGCCGCGCGCCGGACGCCCTGCGCGAGGTGGAGCTGCGCGAGCGCGTCGCCCGCGGCGACCTGCGCGGCGCGCTCGCGGTGTACGACGCGATGCCGCCGGGCGACCGGGTGATGCTGGAGGCGCTCGGCCTCGCCGCCGGCCGCGGCGACGTGCGCGCCGTGCGCGGCCGCCTCGCCCGCGACCGCACCACGGCGCGCGACACGCCCGCCGGGATCGGCCCGATCACCCGCGCGCTCGGCCTCACCCCGGACCCGGCACCGGCGCTGGAGGCCGAGGGGCGCAAGCTCGTCCTGGAGGACCAGGCCAAGGCGTTCCTCCCCGGCGCCGCGACCGCGGTGCTCCGCCACGTCGAGCGGTTCACGATCTCGCCCGACGGGCTCGTCCACTACGTGACGTACGACCTCCGCCGCGTCTCGGGCACCACGGACGTGGCCCAGGGCGCGGTCGCGTACGGCCCGCTCATCGAGGGCCGCGGCGCGGCGCGCCTCCTGCGCCGCCGCATCCACAAGCGCGACGGCCGCATCCTCGCGCCCGACGCGGCCGCGAACGCCGCGCAGGAGCACAGCGACCTCTCGCAGCTCGAGCAGGGCGACTACGTCGAGCAGGTCACCGAGGGCTACGCGCTCCCGGGCGACAGCGGCCAGCTCGTCATCGACACATGGGACCTGCTCCCCGAGCGCACGAGCGTGCGCGAGGCCGAGATCGAGGTGCGCCGCCCGTCGTCGCTCCGGCTCGCGGTCTGGTCGCACCCGCTGCTCGGCGCCGCGGAGCAGCGGGCCGAGGGCGCCTCCACGGTCAGCGTCTGGCGCATCAAGGACCAGCCGCCGCGGCGCATGGAGGACGGCGTGCCCCGGGTGGAGATGGGCGTCGGCGTCAGCCTGGGGACGCAGACCTGGGGCCACGTGGCCGCGGCGATCGACGAGAACCTCCGCGCGCTCCTCGACCGCGACCCGTACATGACCCGCTGGGCGCGCGAGGCCGCGGGCCCCGAGCGGGCGCCGTCGCCCGCGCTGCTCGAGCGCGTCGTCGCGGCCGCGGGCAAGGCGGTGAAGGTCGCGGGCGGCGCCGAGCTCTCGGACATGGCGGCGCTGCTCGGCGGCGGCCCGCAGCGGACGACGGCGCGCGCGATGATCGAGCTCGGCCAGGGCAGCCGGTCGTGGGTCATCTACCGCGCGCTGCGCGAGCTCGGCGTGCGCGCCGACCTCGCGATCGCCGAGACCGAGCCGTTCAGCTCGTCGGCGGACTTCCCGCCGCACGCGGGCCGCTTCCAGCACCCGCTCGTCATCGCGCGCCTGCCGGGCGGCGACGTGTGGATCGACGCCGACGTCGAGGGCCCGCCGCTGCCGCCCGGGCGCATCAGCCCCGAGCGGCGCGGCCGCGCCGCGATGCTGCCCGGCGGCGAGCTCGTCACCGTGGCGGGGACGAGCGGCGAGACCGGCGACGAGGTCGACCTGCGGCTCACGGTCGACGAGCAGGGTAACGCTGCGGGAACATTCACGATTCTGCTGCACGGGCGGGCGGCGCAGGCGCTGTCGGAGGCGTTCGAGACCGTGGTCGGCACGGCGCGGCGCGAGATGCTCCGCGGCGTGGTGCTCGGCTGGCTGCCGTGGGCCGACGTCGAGGACGTCACGGTCTCGTCGACGGAGGGCTCGTGGGAGGTCGCGCTCCGCGCGGCGGTGACGATCCACGGCTTCGCGCGGCCGGAGGGCAAGGACGCCGCGGCGTGGACGCTGCCGGGGCTGGAGCCGGTGCACCTCGTGTTCCCGCGCGCGTTCACGGGCACGCTCGGCGCCACGTATGCCTCGCGCGGCGCCCGCAAGAGCGCCCTCGCGATCGAGACAGCGCTCCAGTACCACGTGCGCCGCCGGATCGAGCTGCCGGCGGGCCACGCGGTGGCGCGGGCGCCCGAGGGCGTGCGCGTCGAGGACGCGGGCCTGACGGCGTCGCGCAAGGGCAGCTACGGCGCGGTGATCGAGGAGGACTTCGCGCTGAGCCTGCCGACCGGGACCGTGGCGACCGACGCGTACCGGGCGTTCGTCGAGCGGGTGCAGGCGGTGGACAGCGGCTTCATGGCGGGCATCCGGGTGGCGCGGCCCGCGGGGGCCGCCGGGACCGCGAAGGCGGCGGGGGCGGCGGGGACGGCGCGGCCGCCCGGCGACGCGCAGAAGCCCGGGGCGGGTCGAGGCGGCGCGGCGAGCCCGCAGAAGCCGGAGAAGAAGCCCTGAGCCTCGAGGTCCGCGAGTCGGTCCCGCTGGCCCCGCTCACGACGCTCGGCGTGGGCGGGCCGGCGCGCTTCTACGCCGAGGCCGCGGGCGAGGCCGCGGTGGTCGAGGCGTTCCGCTTCGCCGAGGCGCGCGGCGTGCCGCTGTTCGTGCTGGGCGGCGGCTCGAACCTCGTGGTCTCGGACCGCGGCGTCGACGCGCTGGTGCTGCGCGTGCGGGTCCGCGGCGTCGAGGTCGTCGGCGGCGAGGTCGTCGGCGGCGAGGTCGTCGGCGGCGAGGTCGGCGGCGGCGGGGTCGGCGGCGGCGAGGGGCTCGATCCGGCCGGGCGCGTCCTCGTGCGCGCCGGGGCGGGCGAGGGCTGGGACGACCTCGTGGCGCGCGCGGTCGCCGAGGGGTGGGCGGGGGTCGAGTGCCTGTCGGGCATCCCGGGCGACGTCGGCGCGACGCCGATCCAGAACGTGGGCGCCTACGGCCAGGAGGTCGCGGAGACGATCGCCGAGGTGCAGGCGGTCGACCGCGCGACGGGGGCCGTGGCCGTCATCGCCGGCGCCGACTGCGGCTTCGGGTACCGCGACAGCCTGTTCAAGCGGGCCTGGCGCGGGCGGTACGTCATCACGGCGGTCACCTTCGCGCTGCGCCCCGGCGGCGCGGCGACGGTGCGCTACCCCGAGCTCCAGCGGGCGCTCTCGGCGGCGTCGGGCGGGGCGGCGCCGCCGCTCGGCGAGGTGCGCGGCGCGGTGATCGCGCTCCGCCGCGGCAAGTCGATGGTGCTCGACCCGGGGGACGAGAACGGGCGGAGCGCGGGGTCGTTCTTCATGAACCCGACGCTCGCGGCCGGCGCCGCCGCGGGCGCGATCGCGCGCATCGAGGCGGCGGGCGTTCTCGCGCCGGGCGAGGCGATCCCGCAGTACCCGGCGGGCGGCGGCCGGGTGAAGCTGTCCGCGGCCTGGCTGATCGAGCGCGCCGGCTTCGCCAGGGGGACGCGCCACGGCGCCGCGGGTATCTCGACGCGCCACACGCTCGCGCTGGTGAACCGCGGCGGTGCCACCGCGGCGGAGCTGCTCGACCTCGCGCGGCGCGTGCGGCGGGGCGTGCTCGATCGGTTCGGCGTGGCGCTCTCGGTCGAGCCCGATCTGGTCGGGTTTGCGCCGGGGGAGATCGCGGATCTCGTCGGCGGCGTGGACGCGGCTGACCAGGGCGGCTGATCCGCAGAGCGCGGCGAGGAGCGCCTGCGCATCGCCGGCCGCACTCGTCGACCCACAGCTCCCAGCTCGGCAGGTACTCGACGTGCATGACAGCAAGGAGCAACCTCAGCTATCACGTCTCCACGTGTATTCGCCACGAGTAACCTGGCCCGATCAACAAAGCTTCATTACCGCGCCAGAGTTCCCAGTTCTGTTCGATGCTCGCATCTCCGGGGAGGCGGTCGCAGAATACAGACAACCGGAGCCCACCGGAGAACACCAAATAAAGGTCCCATGCCGGAGCGTGACAGGTCGCCCTCACGAGCGTTTGGCTCCGCAGAGCCTCAAGAGATCGAGCAACATCATCAGTTTCCCGATCACTGCTTGAGAGAGGCGCCACGTCGCCGTCCAACCTCCACGAACACCAAATCAGAAATCGAAGCTCTCCCTGAAACAACCTTATCTCGTCGCACTCCGCTGCATTTCGCAGGGGCCGTTCACGAGGAACTCGAGCACCAAGCGCCAGCGAAAAGGACGATCCAACCAGTCCTCCCGCACCGACGTGCCAGCAACGCTGCCCTACCACAGCGTTGAGCCTTTCAGAAATTGCGCCCGGAATTGAACTTGCGATTGCAGTCATTTTAATTCTCTATTTTCTGGGGGACGACGCCTTCCCTGGTCGGTGACGTACTGCGTGCTCCCGAGGTGGTCCGGGTGGTAGTACGACACCGGCGGTCTCTGGAACCAGTCCGCGTCGATCTTGCTCGCCAGCCGCGTCTCGCCCGCGAAGATGTGCTTCGTCGCGACCACCCCGTTGCGCACCACGAGGTGCTGATCGACGTACGCCGTCTCCTCCTCGCCCGCCACCACCCCGTGCCGGTGTACCCGTCGCTCCCCGGCGCCGTCGTACAGCGCCCGCGACGCCGCGTCGACGGATCGTACCGGTCCTACGTCTCGATCCCGTTGCCCGCCACCACGCGCACCCGCCGCGGGCACAATCGGCATGTACGGCTCGGAATCGTGGCCGAGCCCCCTGAGCTTGCCCACGGCTTCCAGGAACGCCGGCTTTATGACAGCGGGCAGATCGCGAACCGGACAAGCAAACATCAATTTCGGTTATCTTCCTCTGACAAGGATGCGATGAACGTCACCGGATCCGTTACATATTTCCAGGCTGTAGACGCCTGCAGTGCTTGAAGGACCGCGAACAGCGTCGGCTCGTATAGCTGCGCCGTCTCATCGACCAAGAGCACTCGGGCTCGCTGGAATCCGTCAAGCAGACGTGCCAGATCTTGCTTCTGTATACTTCTCAGATCAACACGCAAGAGCACTTCGACAATACGGTTCCCGTCTCGAACCATCAACAGGCAGGTCGAATCTTCATCTCCCCAGACGTCTACATCGGACGACCAGCTCGCGCCCTTTCCCAGGATGTCGAGAGCCGCCCGCTCGATGTCCTCGCCCGGCTGCGAATCCGACCAAAAAGTCCCGCGCTCTATTCTTTGCGACAAACTCCGCGAATCTCGACCACGCTCTGTAGAGGGCACGATCAAGAACGAGCACTGCCAGATAGCCATGTTTACTGCCCCGCAAGATCAGCAACCGTTTTGTATCCTTGATATGGCAACTTTACCTGCTGCCCGGCGCGCTTCGGTGCTTCACCCGCCGCAGCGCCTCCGGCAGCGAGGAGGACGCGACCGGACCGACCCCCTCCCGCACTGAGCACGGTGTAACCATCCATGCGGGACGGCGGACAGATGACGCGACCGCACTGCCCAGCAAGTGCGGTGCGGTACGCATGAGCGACCGGTACGCAGCGTTTTAGCCGGCGGGACCATAGACCATCAGGCCGTTACCCGAACCATGCGCTCACCAGTTTTACGGAGGAACCATCGCGCACATTGGTCATGACATGGATCGGATATTCTGTCACACCGCGCCGACTTCGGCCCAGTCATGATCACATATACCGAACTCGAACTCGGCCTGCGCCTTGGCTTCATCGACTGTTAGGTGCCATGTATCTGCCACACACGCCCCCTCGGAGCTGTACCGAAACAGCTGCACGACCTCACCATCCTGCACGATCTCCACCCAGGCAGCAGGTAGAATATTGGACACGACAGTTAGCTCCTGATCCACCAGAACTCCGATCGAGTGCGCCGTCCTTCCAGTACACTGCCTAACATCCGCCTTGATTCGCATAGCATATCTCCTGCTTACTTATTTATCGGAGCATGCATCGGCAAGAGCCGCGGCTCCGGAGGCCCGGCCAGCGGGAGGCCCTCGTGACCCCGCCCGAGCAAGAGCACCACAGCAAAACACACCACGAGACGACAGAACCAGCCCGCATGTCGCATTCGAGAGACTCCCGACGCAAGGTTTGTTGACTTGCGTTCACGTATCCACGGCGGGACGCACCGTGTCAATACGCGACGAACGAAAGCAACGAAGTCGCGCTGCCGTCCTCTCCGATCGCCGGACGCCTGCTATCGGAAGCTGCGCAAGAACATCGTCGCAGCAGCATTCAGACGTCTGGCCCCGTCGAGCGCTGTTGACAGCGGCTCCTCATGACCGACCATCCCCCGGTTACGCTGACCCAGCAGGGGACCTGTCCCCCCAACGACGCTCCCGCCGGAAGGCCACGGCCACCAAGTCCGTCGTCGCCCCCGAGCTCGGCCCGGAAGCATAACGTCTCCCGCACGGCCCGATCCTCTCGCGCCCGCGCCCGATCCTCTCGCGCCCGCGCCCGATCCTCTCGCGCCCGCGCCAAGAGCTCTTTCTTCCTCTTCGCCTCGCCTTCGCCCTCGCCGGTGTTCTCTCACCCCAGCCGCTCCACGCGTCGAGCCCGCACGGATGCCGCTTCGCCCCTGACGCCCGCCTCCGTCGCGCGCGTTTCCTGCGCGCTCCCGCCGCCGAAGCGAGCCTTGCGGAGCGGCGCCCCCTGCGCTTTGATGCCCGCCGTCCCCTTCCGCGGTGGAGCAGCTCATGGCGACCCTGGACGAGCTTCGTGTACGCATCGACAGCATCGACGACCGGATCCTCGAGCTCCTCGCCGAGCGGGCCGAGGTGGCCCTCGAGGTCGCACACACGAAGCGCGCCGCGAACGCCACGCAGTTCCACGACCCGGAGCGGGAGCGGCGCGTGCTCACCCGGCTCCAGGCGAAGGGCGCGGGCCGCTTCCCGCGCGACGCCATCCGGGTGGTGTTCCGCGAGGTGATGAGCGCCTGCCTGTCGCTCGAGGAGCCCATGAAGGTCGCCTTCCCGGGCACCGAGGGCGCCTTCGCGGAGGTCGCGGCGCGGCACCTGTTCGGGCTGGCGGCCCGTTACCGCGAGACGGGCACGATCGAGGGCGTCTTCGACGCCGTGCGCGCGGGCGAGGCGGCCTGCGGCGTCGTCCCGGTCGAGAGCTCGACCGACGGGTCGGTGACGCTGACGGCCGACGCCCTGATCGAGAGCGACCTCCAGATCCGGCAAGAGCTCGTGCTCGACGTCGCGTACTGCCTGTTCAGCCAGGCGGCGGGGCTGAGCGGCGTCGCGCGGGTGCACGGGCACTCGCACGCGCTCTCGCAGTGCCGCCTCTGGCTCGCGAAGCACCTGCCCGGCGCGCAGATCGTCCAGACGGTCTCCGCCGCCGCGGCGGCGCACGAGGCCCTGGGCGACCCCGCCGCCGCGGCGATCGGCGGCCGCGGCGCGGGCGAGCTCTACGGCCTGCCGCTGCTGCGCGAGCGCATCCACGATCGCCCCGAGAACGCGACGCGCTTCATCGTCATCGCCCCGAGCGACGCGCCCCCGACGGGCACCGACAAGACGTCGCTCGTCTTCTCCGTGCAGGAGGAGCCCGGCGCGCTCCGCCGGGTGCTCGCCATCTTCGACGACGCGGCGATCAACCTGACGCGGATCGAGTCGCGGCCGAGCCGGCAGAAGCACTGGGACTACGTGTTCCTCGTCGATCTCGAGGGCCACCGGAGCGACCCGCGCGTCGCCGAGGCGGTCGAGCGGCTGCGCGCCCGCTGCGAGATGGTGAAGGTGCTGGGGAGCTACCCGCGCTCGACCGGCGCGCGCTGAGGCGGCGGGCGCGACACGGCCCCTCGCCGCCGCGCCCCGCGGGTGAGGCACCGCGGCCCCCGTGCTATGGGGCGGCCATGCCGAACGTGGCCGGCGACATCGACGTGGAGGCGCTCAACGACCGCCTCGCCCGGGAGCACCCGATCGACGACTACTACGACCGCGCCCCGCTGCCGATCCGGCTCATCGAGCGCGAGCGGCTCGCCATCATCCGCGACATGCTCGGCGACTGCGCCGGCCTCGAGCTCGCCGAGGTCGGCTCGGGCGGCGGGCACGTGCTGCGGATGTTCCCGCGGGCGCGCATCACGGCGATCGACGTCTCCGACGTCTTCCTCGACACCGCCCGCAAGAACCTCGCGGGCTACGACGCCCGCTTCCTCAAGGGCGAGATCGACAGGCTCGACCTCCCCGCCGCGAGCTTCGATCGCATCATCTGCACCGAGGTCCTGGAGCACACGGTGGACCCGGCCGCCGTCCTCGCGGCCATCGCCCGCCTGCTGCGCCCCGCCGGCGTCGCCGCCATCACGGTCCCCAACGACCCGCTCATCGCGAGGCTGAAGGGCATCGTGCGCCGCACGCCGGTCGGCTACCTCCTGCGCGACCGCATCCAGTGGGGCGGCGACGTCTACCACCTGCACCAGTGGACGCCCGACGAGTTCGGCCGCCTCCTCGCGCGCCACTTCCGCGTGACCGAGCGCCGCGCCGCGCCGCACGACGCGCTGCCGATCCGCGCGTGCTTCCGCTGCGTCCCCCTGTGACCCCCCGCGAACCCACCATGTCCGAAACCCCCTCTGCGCTCGCTCCGGAGACGCCGCCCGAAACGTCGCCCGAAACGTCGATCGAGCTCTCCGTCATCGTGCCCTGTCTGAACGAGGAGCTGAACATCCCCGAGCTCGCCGAGCGCGTCCTCGGCGTCTTCCGCGAGGGGAGCCTCGCCGGCGAGCTCATCCTCGTCGACGACGGCTCGACCGACGGCACGAAGACAACGATAGAGGCGCTCGCGGCCGCCCACCCGGGGCTCGTCGTGGGGTGCTTCCACCCGCAGAACCGCGGCATCACCGCGGCGTGGCGCACCGGCGCGGCCGCCGCCCGCGGCAAGCTCGTCGCCATCATCGACGCCGATCTCCAGTACCAGCCCGAAGACCTCCTGCGCCTCCGGCGCGAGCTCTACGAGCACAGCGTCGATGTCGTCCAGGGCTGGCGCAGCGCCGTCGGCCGGCGCCGGGACAGGCGGTATCACCTGAGCCGCGGGCTCAACTACCTCCTCAACAAGACCTTCGGCATGTCGCTCCAGGACAACAAGAGCGGCTTCGTGATGTGCGCGCGCGAGGTCTTCCAGGACCTGCTCACGTACGAGGGGAGCTACTTTTACTGGCAGTCGTTCATCCTGGTCGCCGCCCACGCGAAGGGCTACTCGTACAAGGAGGTCGAGACGCTCTTCGAGCAGCGGCGACAGGGCACCTCCTTCCTCGACCAGCGCGAGGTGAGCGCCGTCGCCAAGTCGTTTCACGACCTCGGCAAGGCGGTGTGGGAGTACCGCGTCGACAGGATCCCGGCCGACATCGCCACGCAGTACCTCCGCCGGCACCCCGTCACGAGCCGCTCACCCGAGCGCGATCCGCTCACCACGGCGAAGTGGCGCGCGTACCTCGCCGCGTTCAACCACACCCACTGGATGATCACGCGCGACGTCGAGCACTACTACGAGACGCTCCGCAAGACGCAGTGGCTCGCGCCGGCGCAGACGCGCGAGCTCCAGGACGAGAAGCTGCGGCGGCTCATCCGCCACTGCTACCGCAACGTGCCTTATTACCGCGCGCGCATGCAGGAGCTCAGGCTCCGGCCCGAGGACATCCGCGGCCAGGAGGACCTCCACAAGCTGCCGTTCCTCACGAAGGCGGATATCCGGCGCCACCTCTACTTCGACATCATGTCGGAGAACCACGACAAGTCGCAGGTCCTCAAGATCACGACCAGCGGCTCCACCGGAGAGCCGTTCGTCTGCTACGCCGACCGGGCGCAGCTCGAGTTCCGCTGGGCGGCCACGCTGCGCGCGCAGGAGTGGACGGGGTACCGCTTCGGCGACCCCACGGTGCGGCTGTGGCACCAGACGATCGGCATGACGAAGTGGCAGGCGGCCCGCGAGCGCGCGGACGCGATCCTGTCGAACCGGACGTTCATCCCGATCTTCGAGCTGTCCGACGACAACCTGAGCCAGATGATCGCGCGCATCGCCGAGGTGCAGCCGGTGCTCATGGACGGCTACGCCGAGGCGCTCGACTTCCTCGCGCATTACGTCAAGAGCACCGGCAAGGTCGCCGCCCGGCCGCGCGCCATCATGTCGAGCGCGCAGACCTTGCCGCTGCCGAGCCGCCGGCTCATCGAGGAGGCGTTCGGCTGCAAGGTGTTCGACAAGTACGGGAGCCGCGAGTTCTCGGGCATCGCGTACGAGTGCGACGCGCACGAGGGCCACCACGTCGTGGCCGAGGGCTACCTCGTCGAGGTCCTGCGCGACGGGCGCCCCGCGGAGCCCGGCGAGATCGGAGAGGTGGTGATCACCGACCTCAACAACTTCTGCATGCCGTTCGTGCGGTACCGCATCGGCGATCTCGCCGAGGCGATGGATCCGGCCGTGCCGTGCCCGTGCGGCCGCGGGGCGCCGCGCGTGGGCCGCATCGAGGGGCGGGTCCAGTCCATCATCCGGGGGACGGACGGGCGGTATCTGCCAGGCACGTTCTTCGCGCACTATCTCAAGGAGTTCGATCACGCGATCAAGCGCTTCCAGGTGGTGCAGGAGGAGCGCGACGCGATCACGTTCCGGGTCGTGAAGGGCGGGCGGTTCTCGCAGCAGGTGCTGGACGAGGTGCTCGCGACGTTCCGCCATTACCTCGGCGAGCGGATGCGCATCTCCGTCGAGTTCGCGGACGACATCGCGCTCGTCCGCACGGGCAAGCACCTCGCGAGCGTCTCGCGCCTGAACGTCGACTTCCAGCGCGCCGCGCCGGCGGTGATCCTGTCGCCCGGCGAGAGCGGCGCGGGCGGTTGACGAGGAGCCCCCGATGGCAGCGACGAGGAACCGCGTGGTGACGGTCTCGAGGCCGGGCGTGAGCTACGCCGAGCGCGCGCCCTTCGACCCGCCGAACCCTGTCTACGAGGCCGTCGAGGCGCTCTTCCGGCGGCTCGGCCTCGACGCGGCCCGCGCCGGCACGCCCGCGTGGAACCCGCTCGGCGACCTGATCGCGCCGGGCGACCGCGTGATCATCAAGCCGAACCTCGTCTCGTCGAAGAACCTCCACCAGAAGATCACGGGCGAGCGGCTCGCGGCCTCGAGCACGCACGGCTCGCTCCTCCGGCCCGTGCTCGATTACGCGCTCCGCGCCGCGGGCCCGCGCGGGCGGGTGCGCGTGGTCGACTCGCCGGTCGAGGGCTGCGAGATCGAGAAGGTCGCGGGTCCGCTCGGCATCTTCGAGGTGATCGACCACCTCAAGGCGCGGGGGCACGACATCGATTTCATCGACCTGCGTTATTTCCGGGTCGCGCCGGTGTTCGCCCTCGACGACGTGCGCCGCTTCGGCCGCTCGTGGAACCTCGGCCTGCTCCTCCGCCGCCGCCTCCCCGGCGATCCCCGGGGCTACCGGGTCGTCGACCTCGGCCGGGACAGCTTCTTCGCGGCCGCGGGCGCCCCGCGCTCCGGCGCGCTCCGATTCCACAGAAGCCATTACGCGACGCCGGTGCCGCACCACAGCGGGGAGCGGCACGAGTACAGCATTCCCCAGACGCTCCTCGACGCGGATGTCGTCATCAACCTCCCCAAGCTGAAGACGCACAAGAAGACAGGGGTCACGCTCTCGCTGAAGAGCGTGATCGGCCTGACGAACGAGAAGTACTGGCTCCCGCACTTCACCGAGGGCGACCCGTCGGTGGGCGGCGACGAGTTCGACCGGCCGCAGGGCCTCGGCGACGCGGTGGAGAACAAGCTCAGTCGGTTCCCGCTCCCGGGCGATCACTCGCTCGTGGCGCGCGCGCCGCGGCTCGCGGCGCCGCCGAAGGTCATCGACGGGAGCTGGGAGGGGAACAACACGCTCTGGCGGACGATCCTGGATCTCAACCGCATCCTGTTCTTCGCGGACCGGAGCGGCGCGCTGCGCGGGGAGCCGCAGCGGCGGTACCTGACGATCGTCGACGGCATCGTCGCCGGCGAGGGTGAGGGGCCGCTCGGGGCGACGCCGGTGCGCGCGGGGCTGCTGATCGGCGGGTTCGACCCGAGCGTTGTCGACGGGATCGCGTCGCAGGGGATGGGCTTCGATCCGGCGCGGATACCGCTCGTGCGGGAGTCGCTGGGTGGGGTGCTCTTGCCGGGGAGTCAGCTCGACGAGGTCGAGCACATCGTCGATGGTCCCGCGCCGGCGTACCTGTTCAAGCCGCCGCGGAGCTGGCCATCGCTCTTGCCCCGCCTGGCCGGCGCGGCGGCGTGACGGGAGGGGGAGTAGCCCGCTTCCCGTCGCGCGGTGATCCGTCGCGCGGTGATCCGTCGCGCGGTGATCCGTCGCGCGGTGATCCGTCGCGCGGTGATACGTCGCGCGCGGTGGACTGATGGCCGGCGGGCTCAGCCCGTCACCGGTGCTCCGGCCCGAAGGCGGTCACCTGGGGACGAACGTGCAGCACCCGAGGACACAGGAGTAGCCGGCCCCGCACGCGTCGCCGCCGCTGCAGGGAGCGTCGCACGTCCAGGCGGACCCACCTTCCCCGCCGTCCGGGTCGCCGCTGCTGCCGCCGGTCCCGCCCGTGCCGCTGCTGCTGCTGCTGCCGCTGCTGCTGCTGCTCGTGCCGCCGTCGTGCTCGCAGCCACCACCCGCGCCGCTGCCGGTGCTGCTCGTGCCGCCGTCGCTGCCGCCCGTGCTGCCGGAGCCGCTGCTGGGCCCGTCGTCGCAGTGGCCAGGGCCGATGCCGCCTTCGTTGAAGTCCGCGAGCGCGCCCGAGAGCGAGACGGCGGCGTCGGCCGCGCTGCCCCGCTTCACGCCGTACGGGAGCCGGCCGTCGGCGTCCTTGTTGGCGGCCATCCACGCCTCGGCGTCCGCGAGCGCCCCGCCGAGGGCAGCGTCGCTCGCGCCGCTCGCCACGTTGAGCAGCGCGGCGATGAGCTGGTGGCCCACGATCAGGCTGGCATCGCCCTTCGGGGGCGTCCGGAAGAGCTCCAGCAGCTCCTCCTGCGAGTACGCCACGCCACCGATGGTGAGCGACGACACAGGCCAGCTCTCCTCGTGGTTCTTCCAGTAGCCCTGCGTGAGCGTGCAGCCGTCGCCCTCGGACGTGGGGGGAGTCGCGACCACGTTGCCGCTCCCCTCGCCGACGCGATCGGCGCCGGCGAGCCCGCAGCCGACGAGGGCAGATCCGACCAGCGACAGACAGCCCACAAGCATCACTTTGTTAAGCGCCATGACTCCTCCTGAAGTTGCTCAAAGGTTGATGATCGCTGCGCGCAAGCGGCGAGCGAGCGACATCGCACGTGCTGAGCGGCCGGCGTCGTCTCGATCGGTCTGAGCTGGCACCTTGCCGCCCAGGGTCGTCCCTGGTCCGAGAGGGGAAGAAATTGAACCACAGAGGCACAGAGGGCACAGAGGAGAGAGAGTAGAATTTTTCTCTCTTCACCTGTCTTCCCTCTGTGTTCTCTGTGCCTCTGTGGTTCCCTCTCTCCTGAGACCAGGGACGACCCTGGGCGGCGCAGTACGCGCTGCGAGCCGCGCTCTCGGTCCCTTCAGTGCCGGCCCGCGCTCGGCGCGGCTCATGTTTTTGTGGGTGCCTGCCGATTGCGGTTGCGATTTCGGGTGAGCAGATTTTTACCTCACCACCGCATCGCCGCCGCGCTCACTTCAGCCCGTGCCGATCCATCTTGTTGAGCAATCCCTGGCGCGACAGCCCGAGCCGCGCCGCTGCCTGGCTCCGGTTCCCCTGGGTCGCCCGGAGCGCGGCGGCGATCTCCCGCCGCTCCAGCGCCGCGATCTTCTCCTCCAGCGTCGCCCCCTCGCCCGGCTCGTCGCCGCCCGCGGCCGCGGCTGCGGGCGCGCCGCCTCGCCGCGCCGGAGAGAGGTCCTCCTCGAGGATCTCTCCCCTTCCCCCGGCCATCACGAGCGCGCGCTGCATCTCGTGGCGGAGCTCGCGCAGGTTGCCGGGCCAGTCGCACGCCTCGAGCCGCCGCATCGCGCCGGGCGACACCGTGGTCGCGGGCGAGCGCGGCACGAGCGCCCGCGCCAGGTTCAGGAAGTGCTGCGCGAGCAGCGGCAGATCGCCCACGCGGTCGGCGAGCCGCGGCAAGGCGATCTCGATGCCCCGCACGCGCCAGTAGAGGTCGTCGCGAAAGGTCTTGTTCGCGACCATCGACTCCAGCGCCCTGTGCGTGGCCGACACGATGCGGACGTCCACGATCGTCGGGCGCGCCGCGCCCACCGGCAGGATCTCGCCCGTCTCGAGCACGCGCAAGAGCTTCACCTGCAGCGCCGGATCCATGTCGCCGATCTCGTCGAGGAACAGCGTCCCTCCGTCCGCCTCGACGAACAGGCCAGGAGCGTCCTTGATCGCGCTCGTGAACGCGCCCTTCCTGTGGCCGAACAGCGTGGACTCCAGCAGGGTCGGCGCGAGCGCCCCGCAGTTCACCGCGATGAACGCCCTGTCCTTGCGCCGGCTCCTCGCGTGCAGGTACCGGGCGAACACCTCCTTTCCGGTCCCCGACTCGCCCGTGATGAGCACCGGCACGTCGGTCGGCGCCGCGCGCTCGCACAGCGTCCTCGCCTCGAAGAAGGCCGCCGACTGCCCGAGCAGCGCCGAGGCGTCGCCCTCGCGGGCGGTCAGCGAGCGCTCGAGCTCCGCGACCCGGTCCTCCAGCGCGAGGCGCGCCGCCGCGCGCGCGACCACGGCGAGCAGCACGTCGGGGTCGACGGGCTTGGCCAGGAAGTCGTAAACCCCGCGCTGGACGAGGTGCAGCGCGAGCGGCGTCTCGCCCGCGCCGGAGACGACGATCACCTTGGCCGCGGGCCGCTCGGCGAGGATCTTCTCCGCGAGCGCCGCGCCCTCCTCCGGGCGGCCCGACGGCGGCAGCATGAGGTCGAGCACGACGAGGCGCGCGCTCGTCCGGCGGAGCTCCGCGAGCGCCTTCGGGGCGACCCCGGCCTCGGCCACCGCGTAGCCCTCCTGCGCGAGCAGCTCGCGGTAGGCGTCGCGGAACCCGGGGTCGTCGTCGATGAGCAGGACAGTCTCGGTCACGGGTGACCGTACCGCGCCGCCGGGGCGCGGATCCAGGCCTGTCCGGGGCCTCCGCGCGCTACCGGGCGGGGCGCGCGCACCGGACCGGCATCGACTTCACGCCGCTCACCCTGAAGACCGCCTCATCGCGGTTGGCCGAGGTCTGGAGCGAGGATATCGATGGTCTCACGGGTCATCCGGGCAGCGTATCCTCATCGGAGCTTCGCGCGGTATCGGAGCTCACGATGGCCAATGGTGCGCTCGCGTACGTCGATCCAACGTGAAGGTCGTGCGGTGTCGGAGGCGCTGCGCGCGACGAGCCGACGTCCGAAGTTCGCCCGGGGCAGCCTTGCTTTTGGTACGGTGGCTCGGAAGGGCGCCGCCTTCCATCTGCGCTTCGAGGGACCACGGGATCATGAACGAGGTCGGTGCGAGAACCGGTGCTGCTGCAGAGACGGAGCTGGAGATGCTCCGTCGGCGGAATGCCGAGCTCGAGCGGGAGCTCGCCGAGAAGCGGCGCGTGGAGATCGCCCTGCGGGAGAGCGAGGCCCGCTACAGGGGCATCGTCGAGGACCAGACCGAGCTCATTTGCCGCTTCCGGATGGATGGCACGCTGACCTTCGTCAACGACGTGTACTGCCGCTACTTCGACAAGACGCAGGAGGAGCTGGTCGGTCACCGCTTCACGCCGCTCGTCCCTGACGAGGACCGGCTGCTCCTCGACCAGCAGTTCGCGAAGCTCGGCCCCGACAACCCCATCGTGCACACCGAGCACCGCGTCGTGCGCCCGGACGGCTCGACCCGCTGGATGCACTGGACCAACCGCGCCCCGCTCGGCGAGGGGGGGCCGGACGCCGAGTTCCAGGCGATCGGCGTCGACGTCACCGATCGCCGGGAGGCGGAGGACGAGGTGAGGCGCCTCAACGCCGAGCTCGAGCTGCGCGTCGCGGAGAAGACGATGAGGCTCGAGCAGATGGTCCGCGAGCTGTCCGCCCCGCTCATGCCGGTGGCGGATCAGGTCATCGCGATGCCGCTGATCGGCATCCTCGACAGCGCCCGCGCCGCGGCGGCGCTCGAGACCCTCCTCCACGGGGTGATCGCGCACAACGCCACGACGGTGGTCCTGGACATCACCGGCGTCGGCGTCATCGACGCCCAGGCCGCTGACGCGATGATGCGGCTGGCCAAGGCGGTGAGGCTCCTCGGCGCCCAGGTGGTGCTCACCGGCATCCAGCCGCGCATAGCGCAGACGCTCGTCGATCAGGGCGTCGGTGTAGGCGGCGTCGTGACGCTGCGGACGCTGAAGGAGGGTATCGCGTTCGCCCTGCGGCGCGGCCCCGCCGGCGCGGGGCCGCCGGCCCGCTGACGGGTCGCGCCGAGGCGTCTATCCTCTGTTGGATCTCACGCGCTGTCGTGTAGCCTGATCGATCATGGCGCACATGCACACGACTGCCCGACCCGACGTGCAACCCGCAGATCAAGGCGCCAGAGCCAGCGACGGCGTCCACGGGCTAGAAGGCGAGTTCGACCCCCGCACCTTCAACGAAGACATCGCGCCCGTGCGCTCGAACCAGCGCAAATGGGGGATGAAGGACATCGCCGCACTGTGGATCGCCATGTGCGCCTGCACCCCCACGTACATGCTCGCCTCGGGCCTGATCGCCGAGGGCATGAGCTGGGTGCAGGCCGAGCTCACGATACTCCTCGGCAACGTCATCGTGCTGCTCCCCATGATCCTCAACGCGCACGCGGGCACGAAATACGGCATTCCGTTTCCCGTCTACTGCCGGAGCGCCTTCGGCGTCCGAGGAGCCAACGTGCCCGCGGTGCTGCGAGCCCTCGTGGCCTGTGGCTGGTTCGGGATCGGGACATGGCTCGGCGGGTGGGCCATCTACAAGATCGTCGCTGTCTTCATGCCGTCGATAGAGCAGATGCCGGTGACGCCGCTCGGCGTCAACGCCCCCCAGCTCGCCTGCTTTCTGCTGTTCTGGGGCATCAACGTCTGGATCATCTACATGGGCATCGAGTCGATCCGGATCCTGCTCAACATCAAGGCGCCCCTCCTGGTCGCCCTCGGCCTCTTGCTGCTCCTGTGGGCGTACAACCGCGCCGGCGGGTTCGGCCCCATGCTCGAGAAGCCCTCGTCGTTCGCGCCGGGGCAACCCAGGGAAGGCCAGTTCTGGAGCTTCTTCTTCCCCGCGCTGACAGGGATGGTCGGCTTCTGGTCCACCCTCGCGCTCAACATCCCTGATTTCACGCGCTACGCGCGCTCGCAGCGCGATCAGATCCTCGGTCAGGCCGCCGGCCTGCCGCCCACCATGGCGTTCTTCTCGTTCATCGGCGTCGCCGTCACCTCCGCCACGGTCGTCATCTACGGCGAGACGATCTGGGATCCCGTCGTCCTGCTCGCGCGCTTCGAGAGCCCTGTCGTCCTGATCGTCTCGCTCGCGGCGCTCAGCATCGCCAACCTGGCGACGAACATCGCCGCGAACGTGGTGAGCCCGGCCAACGACTTCTCGAACCTCTGGCCGTCACGGATCTCCTTCCGCACCGGCGGCCTCATCACCGGCATCATCGGGATCCTGATGCAGCCCTGGCGGCTGGTCAGCGACCCCACGGGGTACATCTTCACCTGGCTCGTCGGCTACTCCGCGCTTCTAGGCCCCGTCGGCGCGATCCTGATCGCGGAGTACTACGTGATCCGGAGGACCAGGCTCGATCTCGTCCAGCTCTACAAGCGGGAAGGGACCTACTGGTACGCGAACGGGTGGAATCCGATCGCGATCGTCGCCCTCATCGCCGGCGTCCTGCCCAACTTGCCTGGCTTCCTCGGCACCCTCAAGGTCGTGGAGGTGCCCAGCGCGTGGATGGACTTCTACCATTACGCCTGGTTCTCGGGCTTCTCGATCTCGTTCGTCGTCTATGCGGCGCTCACCTGGATGCGCCGCCCGGCCGCGGCGCTCGTTGTGGGCCAGGAGCCCACGACGGAAGACCTGTAACACAGTGTAGAGCGCTCCTCTTCCAGGGCATCTCGCCCTGGAAAAGTGCCTTACCAAACAACCTTATCATGATTTGAATCTTCTCTCTTGCCAGGCGACTATACCCTTATGTCATCATTGTATGTTCCTCCAGCCTCCGAGGTGCCCAATGATGAAGCTCGTTCTCCTGTCGCTCCCGGCGCTCGCCCTGGCCGCCTGCGGCGACACCGGCACGCCTTTCGACGAACCCCGCGCTGCCGGGAGCGCCCCGAGCGCGCTCGCCGCCGGCCCGTCCTACACCCTCTTCGAGAGCGGCCAGGTCCGCCCTCTCGCCCTCTCGCCCGACGGGTCGACGCTCTTCGCCGTCAACACGCCGGATAACCGGCTGGAGATCTTCAACGTCAGGAGGGGAACGCTCGAGCACCGCGGCTCGGTCGCCGTCGGCCTGGAGCCCGTCGCGGTCGCGGCCCGCAGCGACGACGAGGTCTGGGTCGTCAACCACCTCTCCGACAGCGTGAGCGTGGTCGACGTCTCGCGGCCCAGGAGGCCCCGCGTGGTGCGCACCCTGCTCGTCGGCGACGAGCCTCGCGATATCGTCTTCGCGGGCGCCGGCAAGGACCGCGCCTTCATCACCACCGCGCACCGCGGCCAGAACAGCCCTGTGGACCCGGCGCTCACCACGCCGGGCGTGGGCCGCGCCGACGTCTGGGTCTTCTCCGCGTCGAGCCCGAGCGCGGCGCCGCTGACCATCATCACCCTCTTCAGCGACACGCCGCGCGCGCTCGCTGCGACGCCCGACGGCGCGCGCGTCTACGCGGCGGCCTTCCACTCGGGCAACCGCACCACGGTGGTGGAGACGAACGTGGTGAACCTGGGCCTCGGCCTGCCGCCGCCGACCACCAACGCCGCCGGCGTCGCGCAGCCCTCGGCGCCGCTCATCGTCAAGTTCAACGGCCAGCACTGGGCGGACGAGCTGAATCGCTCCTGGGACGACAAGGTGAACTTCTCGCTGCCGGACAAGGACGTCTTCGTCCTCGACGCCCTGGCCGACCCGCCCGCGCCCGTCGCGGGCGCCGCGGGCGCCTTCGGGGGCGTCGGCACGATCCTCTACAACATGGCCGTCAACCCGGTGAGCGGGCGCGTCTACGTGGCCAACACGGAGGCGTTCAACGAGCAGCGCTTCGAGGGCGCCGGCGTCTTCGCGGGCCACACCGTGCGCGGCCGCTTCAACCACAACCGCATCACCGTGCTCGATCCGGCGACGGGCGCCGTGACCCCGCGGCACCTGAACAAGCACATCGATTACAGCGCGTGCTGCGCCCCGGTCCCCAACGCCGAGAACCGCAAGAGCCTCGCGCTGCCTCAGGGCATGGCCGTCTCGGCGAACGGAAAGAGGCTTTATGTCGCCGCGCTCGGCTCGGACAAGATCGGCGTCTTCCAGACCGCGGCGCTCGAGGCCGACACCTTCGTGCCCAGGCTCGCGCGCCAGATCCCGGTCTCCGGCGGCGGGCCGACCGGCGTGGTGCTCGACGAGGCGCGCGGCCAGCTCTACGCCCTCACGCGCTTCGACAACTCCATCGCGGTCATCGACACCGACATTCGGGCCGAGGTCGCGCACGTGCCCATGTACAGCCCCGAGCCGGAGAGCGTGGTCCGCGGCCGCCGCTTCCTCTACGACGCCTCGTTCTCGTCCAGCCACGGCGACTCGGCCTGCGCGAGCTGCCATGTCTTCGGCGACGGCGACAGCCTGGCGTGGGACCTCGGCGACCCGGACGCGCTGACCACGCCGATGCCAGGCCCCTTCGCGCTCGATCCGACGATCTTCGGCCAGCCCGCCGAGTTCGCCGCGCTCAAGGGGCCGATGACGACGCAGCCCCTGCGCGGGATGGCCAACCACGGTCCGATGCACTGGCGGGGAGACCGCACCGGCGGCAACGACGCGCCGAGCGCGCAGCCGGACAGCGGCACCTTCGACGAGGACGCCGCGTTCAAGAAGTTCAACGTCGCCTTCGTCGGCCTGCTCGGGCGCGACGCGCCCATCCCCGCGGCGGACATGCAGGCGTTCACCGACTTCGTCCTCCAGGTGATGTACCCGCCCAACCCGATCCGGCGGCTGGACAACACGCTCACCGCCGATCAGGCGGCGGGCAAGGCCTTCTTCACCCTGCCCGTCAGCGAGGGCGGCCCCTGCGCTTCATGCCACGTGCTCGATCCAACGGCCAACGCCGAGCACGGGGTCCAGTTCCCGGGCTTCTTCGGGACCGACGGGCGCTACACGTTCGACTTCATCTTCCAGAGCTTCAAGGTCGCCCAGCTCCGCGGCCTCTATCAGAAGGTGGGCATGTTCGGCATGGTGCAGAACCCCCGCTTCAACGATCGAGACAACCAGTTCCAGGGCGATCAGATCCGCGGGTTCGGCTTCGCCCACGACGGGACGGTGGACACGGTCTTCCGCTTCCACGATCAGCGCGGCTTCAACGAGGCCCCCGGGATCGCCGGCTTCCCGCCGGGCGAGGCGGGCGACGTGCTGCGCCGGCAGGTGACTTCGTATCTGCACGCCTTCGACAACAACCTCGCGCCGATCGTGGGCCAGCAGGCCACGCTCGCCGGCGCGGGCGACGTGGCGGCCGAGCAGCGGGTGGATCTCATGATCGCGCGCGCCAGCGCGGGCGAGTGCGATCTCGTGGTGAAGGGCCGCATGGGCGGCGAGGAGAGGGGCTTCCTCTACCAGCCGAGCGACGGCAAGTTCCGCCGGAACAGGGCGGGGAGCGCGGCGATCGGCGACGCGGCGCTGCGCCAGCGCGCGTCCGCGGAGCACGCGCTGACGTACACCTGCGCGCCGCCGGGCGCGGGGGTGCGGATGGCGCTCGACCGCGACGGTGATGGGGCGCTCGACGGGGACGAGGAGGACGCGGGGACGGATCCGGCGGATCCGGCGAGCATGCCCCCCGGCTGAGCGACCTCACCCCGCCTCGGCTGAGCGACCTCACCCCGCCTCGGCTGAGCGACCTCACCCCGCCTCCGCCCCCCGCCCTGGCCACCGCGCCTCGAAGCGCGCGCCCCCTGTCGGAGCGCGCTCGTGGCGCAGCGCGCCCCCGTGCCGCTCCAGCCAGCGCGCCGCGACGGCCAGCCCGAGGCCGGTGCCCGGGTGCTTCGCGTCGCGCCCGCGCCCCGTCACGAACGGCTCGAACAGCCTCGCCTCGATCTCCTCCGGCACCCCCGGGCCGTTGTCCTCCACGCGCACGACCACGGAGCCGCCCTCGCCGCGCGCGACGCGGACGCGGATCCGCCCCTCGGGGCTCCCGTCGAGCGCGATGGCCGCGTTCTGCAGGAGCGCCGTGGCGACGTCGAGGAACGCCCCGCGGTCGGCCTCGACGAAGACGGCCTCGCCGGCCTCGGACGCGATCTCGATGGTCGGCGCGCCTTCGCCGACGATCTGCCGCACGTGGCTCGCCGCGAGCCGCAGCGTGGAGAGCACGTCGACCTCGCTCACCTCGAGCGGCCTCGGGCGGCTGTAGCGGAGCAGATCGTCGAGGAAGCGCCGCGCCCGGTCGACCTGGGCGCGCAGCGCGGCCACGGTCTCGGCCTTCGCGCCCTGCCGCTCGAGGAGCTTCGCCTGGGCGGCGATGACGCCGAGCGGATTGCGGATCTCGTGCGCCACGGCGCTCGCGAGCCGCCCGAGCTCGGCGAGGCGCTCGGCCTGGTCGGCGCGGATCTCGACGCGCTCGACCTCGTCGGCGAGGTCGCGGACGCCGATCGGCCTGTCGAAGAGCCGGCGCCCGAGGTGCTCGACGACGAGCATGCGCAGCGGGTCGAGCGGGAGCGCGGCCAGGAAGATGACGAAGGCGAGCCACGGGAGCGACGCGCCGCCGCCGGGCGAGAGGTGCGGCAGCAGCTTGAAGAAGGCGGCGAGCCCGAACGTGGACAGCAGCGCCGTGAGGGCGGCGTAGGCGAGCCCCTGCAGGACGACGCGGCGGGATCGCCCGAGCTCGCTGCTCAGCACGGCGTAGGCGACAAGCAGGATCGCGGCCAGGAGGAGGGGCGCGGCGACGATCACGTCGCCGAGGCCGGTCACGCGCAGCACCACGACGAAGCCGCCCCCGAGCGTCGCGAGCACGCTGCCGAAGAAGAGCGCGGCGAGGCGCCGTTGCTGTAGCCCCCGGGCCGCCAGCACCGCGCGCCCGAGGCGGACGCCGACCACGATCACGGCGATGCCCATGACGGCCGAGAGCGGGAAGAACAGCGGGCCCGGCGAGCGGGCGGCAGGGCCGTAGAGCAGGCGCGGGGAGGCGGCCCCGAGCGACGCGACCGCGGCGCTGACGGCGTAGGCGAGGACGACGGGGCGGCGCGAGGTGCCGGCGACGTCGGCGTACGCGTGCGCGAGGCCGGCGGCGAGGATCATCCCGCTCGGGAGGACGTGCTCGGCGAGCGCCACCGTGCTGTCGGTCTCGAGGAGGATGAGGCCCGTGACCCAGAAGGCGAGGAAGAAGCAGAGGGCGACGAGGCCGCGGCCCACGTTGCGGCCGAGGCGCAGCGCGGTGACCGCGACGGTCACGGCGACGGCCCAGAGCGGGTAATAGGCGAGGGCGACAAGGGGTCTCACGGGGCCTCGGCGGGGTGGGTCGGCGGGGTGGGAGGCGGCACGATAGCGCCGGAGGACGCGGGGGTGCGAGGTATCCACGGCGTGGACAGGGGTTGTCCACGCGCTGGGCGCCGGGCCGGGCGTGAGGCGGGCGCGAGGGCTCGACGGGGCGCGTCGGAGCCTCGTTTGCGGGCGGAGTTGGCCGTGGCATGAGCGCTGCTTAGGGGTGTGTCGAGGAGACGGAGCATGGAAATGGAAATGGAACGCGCCTTCGAGGGCTATATCGTCGCGGTGTACGGGGCCTATGCGATCATCAGCGTCGGACTGACGATCTGGATCGCGCGCACGCTGTTCAAGAACGGAGCGGTGTTCCTGGAGGACGTGTTCGCGGACAACCCGAGGATGGCAGAGGCGGTGAACCGGCTGCTCGTGGTGGGCTTCTACCTGGTGAACCTGGGGTATGCGTCGCTCATCCTGAAGGCCGACCCCTCGACGACGGTGGCGGGCGGGATCGAGGTGCTGTCGTCGAAGCTCGGGCTCTTGCTGCTGTCGCTCGCGTTCATGCACTTCGGAAATCTGTATGTGTTCCACCGCATCCGCCGCCGCGCGAAGCTCGCGGTGCTGCCGCCGCCAGTCGCGCCGCAGATGCGGATGGAGGCGCGTGCGTAGCGAGGGAGTGCGCGAGTGCCCGGGGGGGTTGGCGGGAAACGAGGGGGTTGCGGAGAGCGCGCGCACGCGCACGCGCATGAAGAGGCGCGCGGAAGACGGAAGACGAGAGACGGAAGAGCGGAGACGGGAGCCTGCTCCCCGCTCACGAGGAGAAGAGCCATGATCAAGCGGATCACCGTCCTCTACGACGCGGACTGCGCGCTGTGCGTGAGATGCCGCATGTGGATGGGGCGTCAGGCGGCGCTGGTGGAGATCGAGTTCCTGCCCGCCGGGTCGAGCGAGGCGGCCGCGCGGTTCGGGGACGTGCCCTGGCTCGGCGAGGACCTCGTGGTGGTCAGCGACCGCGGCGAGGTCTGGGCCGGCCCGGCGGCCTTCATCGTCGCTCTATGGGCCCTCGAGCGCTACCGCGAGTGGTCGTACCGGCTGAGCGGCGACACGCTCTCCAAGGTGGCGGAGGGCTTCTTCCACGCGCTCTCGGGCAACAGGAAATGGATCGCGGGCTGGTTCGGACACCCGTCGTGCGCGGGCGGCTCCTGCAAGCTGCCGGGCGCGCACGCGGCGGGGCCGTTTCGGTGAGGGGAGCTGTGATGGGAGCGAGTTCAGCTCAGCATGCGGCGTGAGCTCGAACATGCCGTCGGCTGGGCGATCCAAGGAATCCCCTTATTGAGCAGCCCTTTCAGCGGGAAAATTGAACAGGGAGGCGGGGAGATAGGGAGTATTTTGAAATCTTCCTCCCCGCCTCCCTGTAAATCTTCCGAAGAGTCCAAGGGGATTCCTTGGCTGGGCGATGCTCCGATGTCCACGCGAGACCTGAGTGCGGGCACGCCCGCGCTCAATGCACCCGCATCCCCGGCTTCGCTCCCGAGTCCGGCGCCAGGATGTGCACCGTCTCGTCCCCCGCCGCGAGCACCATCCCCTCGCTCAGCCCGAACTTCATCTTTCGCGGCGCCAGGTTCGCGCACACGATGACGAGCCTCCCGATGAGGTCCTCCGGCTTGTAATACGCCTTGATCCCGGCGAACACCGTCCTCCGCGCCTCTCCGCCGAGCGACACGGTCAGCTTGAGCAGCTTCTTCGCCTCGGGCACGTGCTCCGCCGCGACGATGCGCGCCACGCGCAGGTCGACCTTGCCGAAGTCGTCGATCGTGCACTCCGGCGCGAGCGGCTCCTTCGCGAGCGCCGCGCCGTCGTCCTCGGCGGCCGCGCCCCCGCCCGCCGCGGGGCTCCCCGCCCCCTGCGCCCCCGCGCCCTCGGCCGCCGCCCCCACGGCGGCCCCCGGCGCCGCCGCCCCGCCCTGCGCCCCCGCCCCGCCCTGCACCGCCGCCTCGTCGGCAGGGCGGCTCTCCGCGATCATCTTCTCCACCGCTCCCGGATCGACCCGCTTCATGAGGTGCTCATACGCGGCCACCTTCGTCCCCACAAGCGGCGTCTTCGCGAGCTCCCACCTGTCCATCGGGCACCCGAGCAGCCGCCCGACGTCCTCGGCCAGCTTCGGCAGCACCGGCGCCAGGTAGATCACGATCTGCCGGAACAGGTTGAGCGCCACCGTGCACACGGCCTGCACCTCCGCCTTCTTCTCCGGCTGCTTCGCCAGCGCCCACGGCTGCATCCGGTCGACATACTCGTTCGCCCGGTCCGCCAGCGACACGACGCTCCTCGTCGCCCGCGCATAATCGAACGCCGCGTACGCCGCCCCGATCGCCTCCCCCTCCGCCGCCGCCGCCGCGAACAGCCCGCCGTCGTCCGGGTAGGCCGCCGACAGCCCCGCCTGCGCCACGAAGCGCGACGACCGGCTCGCCAGGTTCACGACCTTGTTCACGAGCTCGGCGTTCACCTTGTTCACGAGCTCTTCCAGGTTGAGATCGATGTCGTCGACCTTCGAGCTCAGCTTGCTCGCGTAGTAATAACGAAGGTACGCCGGGTCGAGGTGCTTCAGGTACGTCGAGGCGAGCACGAACGTGCCCTTGCTCTTCGACATCTTCTCCCCGTTCACCGTGAGGAACCCGTGCACCTGCACGCGCGACGGCAGCGTGAACCGCGCGCTCCGCAGCATCGCCGGCCAGAAGAGCGTGTGGAAATACACGATGTCCTTGCCGATGACGTGGACGATCTCGGTCTCCTCCGATCGCCACCAGTCGTCGAACGCCTCGCCCTCCCGGTCGCACCACTCTTTGCTTGCGGCCATGTACCCGATCGGCGCGTCGAACCAGACATACCAGTAGTTCCCGGGCGCGTCGGGGATCTCGAAACCGAAATAGGGCGCAGGGCGCGACACGTCCCAGTCGCGCAGCGGCTCCGACAGGAAGTGGCCCGCGAGGTAGTTCGCGATCTCCTTCGGCATCCGCCCCTCGCCCTGCGTCCAGGTCGCCAGGAACGGCCGCTCCGGCTCGATGGCCACCATGAGGTGCTGCGCGCTCCGCACCTCGGGCCGCGCGCCCGTCAGCGCGCTCCTCGGCTCGACGAGATCGGTCGCGGCGTACGTCGAGCCGCACCGATCGCAGCTGTCGCCGTACTGGTCCGGCGCGGCGCACTTCGGGCAGGTGCCCTTGACGAACCGATCCGCCAGGAACATCCCCTCCTTCGGATCGAAGAGCTGCGTGACCTCCTTCGTGGTCACCCTGCCGCGCTCGCGCAGCGACGCCCAGATCTCCTCGCACAGCGCGCGGTTCGCGGGGGAGTTCGTGCTGCCGTAGTGGTCGAACCGGATCTGGAACGCCGCGAAATCGCGCTGGTGCGCCGCGCTCATGTCGGCGATGACGTCGGCCTCGCTCCGCCCCTCCTGCCGCGCGCGGATCATGATCGCGGTGCCGTGGGTGTCGTCGGCGCACAGGTAAACGCACCTCCGCCCGGTCATCCGCCAGTAACGGGCGAAGATGTCGGTCTGCGTGTACTCGACGAGGTGTCCGATGTGGATGTGCCCGTTGGCGTAGGGCAGCGCGCTGGTGAGCAGGAGCCGTTTCATGCTGGGCTGGACTTTGCACGAAATCCCGGCCGGATGCGAGCAGCCGATGGGGCCGCGCCCTCCAGCGACGCGCGCCCCGGAGCGGCCCGCGGACACTGCGGCCATGGACGGAGCGGGCTCAGGCTCTAGATACGTAGTGAACCGATCGACGTGGAGGGGACCATGGCAGCAAGGGGCCAGCAGCAGCGGCGTGGCAAGGGCGGAGAAGCGCGGGCGCTGGAGGCCCAGCCCGTCCTCCGCCAGCGAGGCAGGGAGATCCAGCCTTTCGGGACGCTCGTGGAATATCCGCTGGCGCTCGCCGCGAAGCCGCGCGCGGAGAGCGTCAAGGCGCTCAATCAGATCCTGTCGGACACGCTCGTCCTGCGCGACATGTACAAGAAGCACCACTGGCAGGTGTCTGGCCCGACGTTCTTCCAGCTCCATCTGCTCTTCGACAAGCACTTCAAGGAGCAGACCGCGCTCATCGACATGCTCGGCGAGCGCATCCAGATGCTGGGAGGCATCGCGATCGCCATGGCGCACGACGTCGCGGAGATGACGAAGGTCGAGCGGCCGCCCCGCGGCCGCGAGCAGGTGCCCGCCCAGATCTCGCGCCTGCTCGACGCGCACGAGGTCATCCTCGCCGAGACGCGCGAGGCGGTGACGCTCACGACCGAGAACCGCGACGACGGCACCGCCGACCTGCTCATGAGCGACGTCCTCCGCACCAACGAGATGCAGGTGTGGTTCCTGTCCGAGCACCTCGTCGACACGCCGCTCGTCCGCGCCACCTGAGCGCCCGCGCGCCGCTCCCCCCTCCCCCAGTCCGGCCCTCCAGCGCCGCCCCGAACAATCGACACGGCACGCGTAACCTTTCCGGGCCCCCGATCGTGGTACCGCCAGGAAAGGGAACATGTGATGCGCACTACAAAAGATGCGGTGGTGATCGGCGGCGGCCTCGCGGGCCTGGCGGCGGCGACGTACCTCGGCCGGGCAGGGCGGTCCGTCGCGCTCATCGAGAAGGCGCACGCGCCGGGCGGCCGCGCCGTCACGCAGCAGAGCCACGGCTTCTCGCTGAACCTCGGCGCCCACGCGCTCTACCGCGGGAGCGCCGCCGAGGAGGTGCTGCGCGAGCTCGGCGTCCGCTACACCGGCGCCCCGCCGCCCGCGTCGGGCGCGCTCGCGTTCGACCGCGGCGCCTTCCACACGCTGCCCTCCGGCGCCCTCTCGCTCCTCACGACGGGCCTCTTCGGCGTCGCCGCCAAGGTCGAGATGGCCCGCGTCCTCGGCAGCCTCGCCGCGATGAGCCCCGCGCCGCTCGCGTCGGTCCCTGTCTCGACCTGGCTCCGCGACACGTTCCGGACCCCCGAGGTGCGCCGCCTCGTCGGCATGCTCGTCCGGCTGACGACCTACTGCGCCGATGCCGACCGCCAGAGCGCCGGCGCGGCGCTCGCCCAGCTGCAGCTCGCCTTCAGCCAGGGCGTGCTCTACCTCGACGGCGGCTGGCAGACGCTCGTCGACGGCCTGCGCGACGCCGCCGCGGCGGCCGGCGTCGAGATCCTCACCGGCGTGCGGGCGACGCAGGTCGCCGTCGAGGGCGGCGCCGTCTCCTCCGTCGAGCTCGCGAACGGCGACCGCCTCGGCGCCGGCGCCGTCGTCGTCGCCGCGAGCCCGCGCGCCGCGGCCTCGCTCGTGCCCGGGAGCCCGGCGCTCGCCGCGCACGCCGAGCGCGCCGTCCCGGTCCGCGCCGCGTGCCTCGACCTCGCCCTGTCGAGCCTCCCCCGCCCGCGCGTCCGCGTCGTGCTCGGCATCGACCGCCCCCTCTACCTGGCGCTCCACTCGGCGTCCGCGCGCCTCGCCCCCGAGGGCGGCGCCTTGCTCCACGCCGTCCAGTACGGCCCCGAGCTCGCCGGCCGCGACGCCGAGCGCGAGCTCGAGGACCTGCTCGACCGCGCGCAGCCCGGGTACCGCGCCCGGATCGTCGAGCGCCGCTTCCTGCCCTCGCTCGTCGTCTCGAACGCCGTGGTCGCCGCGGAGGGGGGCGGCACTGCGGCGCGCCCCGGCGTCAGCGTCCCGGAGATCGACGGGCTCTTCCTCGCCGGCGACTGGGTCGGACCGACGGGCATGCTGGCCGACGCGAGCCTCGCCAGCGCGCGCGACGCCGCCGGCGCCCTCCTCGCGCGAAGCGCGCGCCGGGCGCTCGACCGCGCGGCGTGACGGGGTTACCCGGGCGTTCCATGAGCAGCTCGACGGCCTCCCCCGCCCCGCGCGCGGCGCCCGCCCCGCGCGCGGCGCCCGCCCCGCGCGCGGCGCCCGCCTCGCCGGTGTCGACGCCGGGATTCCTCGCGGCGAGCTACCGCGAGCACGAGCGCTTCCTCTGGGCCGTCTCGTACCGGCTCACCGGCAGCGCCGCCGACGCGGACGACATCGTGCAGGAGACGTTCGTGCGCGCGCTGGAGCACCCGCCCGCGCGCACGGACGAGCCCGTCCGCCCGTGGCTCACCCGCGTCGCGATGAACCTCGGCCGCGACGCGCTCCGGCGCCGCAAGCGCCGCGCCTACGACGGCCCGTGGCTCCCCTCGCCCATCGAGGCCGAGCCCGAGCCGCCGTCGTTCGAGATCCCGGGCAAGGACGGCACCGAGGGCCGCTACGATCTCCTCGAGAGCGCGTCGTTCGCCTTCCTCATCGCGCTCGAGGCGCTCACCCCGCAGCAGCGCGCGGTGCTCCTGCTCCGCGACGTCTTCGACTACTCGGTGCAGGAGACCGCCGACGCGCTCGGCCTGTCCGAGGCCAGCGTGAAGACGACGCACCACCGCGCCCGCCGCGCCCTCGAGCCGTACGACCGCGAGCGCTGCCGCCCCTCGCCCGAGCTCGTCGAGCGCTCGGGCGCGGCGCTCATGCGCTTCCTGCAGACGCTGGCGACGCAGGACGTCGCCGCGATCGAGGCGCTCCTCGGCGAGGGCGTCCGCGTCGTCAACGACGCGAACGGCGAGTACAAGGCGGCGCGCCGGATCGTCGTCGGCCCGAACCGGGTCGCGCGGCTCTTCATCGGCCTGCTGAGATGGGAGGGCAACGGCGAATTCCGCCATGAGATCCGCCTCATCAACGGCCTCCCCGCGATCGTCATCGAGCGCGTGCCCGGCCTGCCCGGCGCGGCGCCGCGGTACGTCCTGCGCTGCGACGTCGACGCGCGCGGGCGCATCACGGAGATCCACACCGTGCTCGCCTCACAGAAGCTGACGGCCGTGAGGCCGCTCGCCCGGTGACGGTCGTCGATGACGCATCAACGATGCTCGATGTCGATGACGTCGATGCGGTCGATGACGTCGATCACGTCAATGCACAGCGAGGAGGCAGCCCCCTGCCGGCCGAGCGCTGGGGTGAGTCGTGTCGCGGGGCGCGCTTCGGCCGGCGAAGTTGATACTGTGTTGCAGCAACATAGCGCGCTGCGGCGCGACTGTCCACGCCGGAACAGCCCGCTCGTCAGGTGGCTTTGCCCGCGCCCTGGGCGCGCTCCTTGTGCGCCTCCTCGATGAAATGGCGAACCTCCTTCTCGATGGCCGCGATCGCGATCCCCTTGAAAGGGCGCATGAGGAACGGCACGTCGAGATCGACGTCCACGGCGCCGGGGCGGAGCTCCATGCTGCCTTTCAGCTTGACCCCCTTCACCGAGAAGCCGAGCTCCGCGCGCTTCTCGTCGCGCCACACGAGGAATGGCTCGTACTCCGCGTAACGCTCCCGGTACTGCGCGATCGCTCGCTCGGTCGCCAGCTTCGCCTCGCTGTCGTTCAGGTCGTGCTCAATCGTGTGCTTCATGATGGGACCTCGCAGTTCGTATCAGGGCACATCGCGAGAACCGGCCGGTGGACCGTCCACGCCGGAGACGTGCGCGCGGCGCCAGGCCGATTTCCATCGATGAGATAACACGGATGGGCCGAGCACGCGGCCCGGGACGGCCACTGACCCACTTCTGCGCTCTGTGGCATTTCGCCACGAGGCGGAATGGCGGCCTTTTGTGGGCTCTTCCGCACGGCGCGCCGGGTCGACCGCGGCGAGGCGCGATGGGCCCGGCGGGAGGCACCGCGGATGCAAAGCGCCCTCGCATGCGTGTGCGCGGCGCTCGATCTGGAGATCTCCTGGGGCTCACGGCCGCAGCGGTCCTGCTGTTCGGCGCCGTGGGGTGCGCCCTGCCGACCCGGATCACCTCGGTGGACGAGGAGGTGGCCCGGGTCCAGACGCCGGCGGCGATCGACGAGGGGCTCGGGAAGCTGGAGGAGGCGGAGACCCAGCGGCGCGTCGCGCGCCTGATGGCGAGCCCGGAGGTGCGGGCCGCGCAGCGGCAGCTCATCGCCGGGCTGATCGACGGGACGCTCGCCTCGCTGGGCGAGGCGGACCGCGCCGCGCGCGTCAACGAGCTCACCGCGGAGTACATGCGCGGCGTCGTGCGGAGCGCCATGAACGGCGCGCTCGGCGAGGACAGCCGGCGCGATCTCCAGCGCATGACGGGATCGCTGGTGGAGGCGAGCGTCAGGCAGCTCCGGGACAGCCTGGACGAGGCCGACCTCGGCCCGGCGATGTCGTCCGCGCTGCGGGAGCAGCTCGGCCCGGCGCTCCAGGTGGTGATCGCGGAGAACCTGGGCCCGGGGATGACCGCGCTGCTCGGCAGCGACGATTTCCAGCGCGCGCTGGGCGCCACGGCGCGGGTCATCGGCCGCGAGATGGTGGCCGGCGCGAACGACGCGCTGACGGAGGTCCAGCAGCGGAGCGGCGGGCCGCAGGGCGAGTCGATGCTCTCGCGGGTCGGCGACCTGGCGGACGAGGGGGCTCAGCTCGTCAGCGCGCTCCCGTGGATCCTCGCCGCGATCGCCGTCGCGCTCGCGGTCTGGGTCACGGCGCTGCTCGCGCAGCGGAAGCGGTACCGCGCGGAGATCGAGCGGCGCGCGCGGGCGCGCCTGCTCCTTTCGGCGCTGGAGGCGTCCGAGGGCAAGCCCTGGTCGGACGATCTCCTGGCGGCGCTCGAGGACCGCCTCCACGCCGAGGAGGACGCCGAGCTGGAGCTCCGCCGCGCCCGGAGCAAGGTCATCCGCGCCCGCGCGAACGGCGCGAACGGCGCGGGCGGCGCGGGCGGCGGCCAGCCGACGCCGCCGCTCACCTGAGCGCGCCGCCGGCCCGGGACCGTCGCGCCTCCGCGCCGTGCCAGTGGCCACCGCGCCCGGCCTCGCGTAAAGACAGGCCCCGCCGTGGACCTCCTGTATTTCGCGCTGCTCTGCTCCGTGCTCATCTTTGTGCACGAGCTCGGCCACTTCGTGTGCGCGAAGATCTTCGGCGTGAAGGTCCTCACCTTCTCGATCGGCTTCGGCCCCCGGGTGCTGCGCCTGCGGGGCCGTGAGACCGAGTACTGCATCGCCCTCCTGCCCCTCGGCGGCTTCGTGAAGATGCTCGAGGAGAACCGGCAGGAGGCCGTGCTCCCCGAGGATCGCAAGCGCACCTTCGAGTCCCAGGCGCTCTGGAAGCGCGTGATCATCGTCATGTCCGGCCCGGCGATGAACGTGCTCTTCCCGGTGCTGCTCTACTTCGCGGTCTTCATCGGCGAGACCCGCTTCGTCCCGCCCACGGTCGGCGTGGTCCTGCCGGGGCACCCGGCCGAGGGCCGGCTCGTCCCGGGCGATCGCATCCTCGAGGTGGACGGCGAGCGGGTCAGCACCTTCGCCGAGCTCCACCGCATCGTGACCAAGAGCCCCAACCAGGAGCTCCGGCTCAAGGTGTTCCGCAACAAGGAGCACGTCGAGGTCACGGTCGTCCCGGAGGAGAAGCTCGTCCAGAAGCCGCTCGAGATCGTCGACCGGGTGGGCGAGATCGGCATCAAGCCGAGCCGCCCTGCCGCCGTGGTCGGCGTCTCGCGGCCCGACTCGCCCGCGTTCCGCGCGGGGCTGCGCACGTTCGACGTGGTGACGGAGGTGCGCGGCACGCCCGTGAAGACCTTCGCCGACCTGGAGGTCGCGCTCGAGGAGAGCCGCGGCGCCACGGTGCCGGTCACGTACCTGCGGCCGGTCCCGGTGTCGCGCGCGCTCGGCGGGCTGGCCGAGATGGCGGTCTACGAGTCGGGCGTCGCCGCGCTGACCCCGGAGACGGGCAACGGCGACCTGCTCGCGCGGACCGGCATCGAGCCGGCCGATCTCTACGTGGCGGAGGTGCCCCAGGGCTCGGCCGAGTGGGACGCCGAGCTCCGGCCGGGCGATCGCATCACCGAGGTCGATGGCGTCGAGGTCACCGCCTGGTCGACGTTCGTCGAGCGGCTGTTCGCCGCGCCCGACCGGCCGCACGTGATCACCTGGCAGCGCTCGGGCCAGCGCAAGAGCGGCACGATCGAGCTCCGCCGCGAGGACTGGATCGACGAGTACGGCCAGCACCGCCCGCGCTTCTACCTGCGCGCCTCGAACTGGTCGCCGATGGTGGCCGAGCCGTACGTCGACAGCCCGTCCGCCTTCCAGTTCGCCCTGGAGAGCGCGGTCGACGAGACGTACGACGTCATCCGGTTCATCGTGGTCGGGATCGTCCGCATCATGGAGGGCAAGGTCAGCATCTCCACGCTGGGCGGCCCCATCACGGTGTACGACGTGATCGGCGAGGAGGGCGCGAAGGGGGTCAGCTATTTCGTCTGGGCGATGGCGGTGATCTCGATCAACCTTGGGCTCATCAACCTGCTGCCCATCCCTGTGCTCGACGGCGGTCACCTCCTGTTCTTCACGTTCGAGGCCGTGCTGCGGCGCCCGCTGCCGCTGCGCGTCCGCGAGATCGCGAGCCTGGTCGGGCTGGTGGTGCTCATCGGCCTGATGGGCATCGCCTTCAAGAACGACGTCGAGCGCCGCTGGGATGTGATCCAGGGGCAATTCAAGGAGCTCGTTGGCTGACCGGGCGAAGGGCGGCGCGGGCGGCGATCCGCCGCGGCAGCGGGAGAGCGCGCCGCGCGCGGTGGCGGCGCGGGTGCTCGCGCGGGTGTGGGGCTCGGACGCCTTCGCCTCGGCGGCCCTCGACGCCGAGCTGCGCCGGGCGCCGGCGCTGGACCCGCGGGACGTCGGCCTGGCGACCGAGCTCGTCTACGGCGTCCTGCGCGCGCAGGGGGCGCTCGAGGCGCGCATCGCCGAGCTCGCCGCGAAGGGCCGCTGGACCGCCGATCCGCTGGTGCGCGCGCACGTGCTGATGGGCGCGTACTCGCTGTGCTTCCTCGACCGGGTCCCGCCGTTCGCGGCCGTCTCGGAGGCGGTGGACGGCGCGCAGGCGGCCGGCGGTCCTCGCGTCGGCGCGTTCGCGAACGCGGTGCTGCGGAAGGTTGCGGCCGCGGTGGAGTCCGGCGGTCGCCCGCCGCTCGCGGGCGCGGTGGTGGCGTCCGCGCCGGGGTGGCTCCGGGGCGCCCTGCGCCGCTCGCTCGGCCGGGCCGCGGCCGAGGCCTTCCTGTCGGCCGGCCCGGTGCCGCCGCCGACCGGCCTGTGCCTCGCGCCCGGCGAGGACCGCGACGCGTGGCTCGACGCGCTGCGGGCGGCCGCGCCGTCCGCGTCCTTCGAGGCGGGTCGCGTCTCGCCGCGCGCGATCGTCGCGCGCGGCGCGGGCGATCTCCGGCGGCTGCCCGGCTTCGGCGCCGCGTGGATCGGCCAGGAGGAGGGCGCGCAGGCGCTCGCGTTCGCGCTCGGCGCGCGGCCCGGCGAGCGGGTGCTCGACGCGTGCGCCGGCCGGGGCAACAAGTCGTGGCTCCTGTCGCGCGCGGTGCTCCCCGGCGGCGCGGTGGACGCGGCGGACCTGTACCCCGCGAAGCTCTCGCAGCTCCGCGCGGCGCTGAGCGCGCCGCCGGCGAGCTCGGAGGGCGCGGGCGCGGAGGGCGCGGGCGCGGAGGGCGCGGGCGCGGAGGGCGGCGACGCGCTGGCCGGCGCGGGCGGCGGCGGGCTGGCGCGGGCCGCGGCGTTCGTCCGCGAGACGTACGCCGTGGACTGGACGGTGGGCGCGGGCGACGTGCCCGAGGGCTACGACCGCGTGCTCGTCGACGCCCCCTGCTCGGGGGTCGGCACGCTGCGGCGGCGCCCCGAGATCACGCTCCGGCGCGAGGCGGACGACCTCCCGCGCCTCGCCGACCTGCAGGTCGCGATCGCGCGCCGCGCCGCGACGCGCGCCCGGGACGGCGGCCGGCTCGTGTTCGCCGTGTGCAGCGTGCTGCGCGAGGAGTGCGAGGCCGTGGCCGCGCGGCTCGCGGCCCCGGCGGAGGACGACCTCGGCGTCCGCCTGGAGCCGGCGCCGTTCGACGCGGAGATCGCGCGGGAGCTCGCGGCCGGCGGCGACGCGTTCCGGCTGCTGCCGCACGTGCACGGCACGGACGGGTATTTCGCGGCGATGTTCGTCGTGCGGCGGTGACGGCGCGCGCACTGCGCCGCCCTTGGCGGCCTGGCAACGCGGCTAAAAGCGTCTTTCCGTCAGGCCCTGTCAGGCGCGGAGGACCGTGACCCGGCGCCCTGACGGGGTAAGCGCCTCCTCGAAGCGGGTGCACGACTCGGGGTCTGCGCCGGGGCGGCGGTCGAAGATCACGGCGACGCCGGTGTCGAGAGATAGCCTGTCGAGGTAGGCGTCGAGCTGGGTGAGCGCCCTGGACAGCGGGTCTTTCTCGCCGGCGCGCCAGACCTTGAGCTCGATGGCCTCCCGCTGCCAGGCGCGCTTGCCGTCCTCGCCGGTAAAAGGCCAGCGCACGAGCATATCGATGCGGCCGCGGCCGACGCCGTACTCCCGGTCCACATGGCGTCCGCCGTTCACCACGCGCTGCAGGTACGCCATGAGCACGAGCTGCGGCGCCACCTCGTGGTAGGGCATGCGGCCGGCGAGCAGCGCGCCGTGCTCGCGCCAGAACGCGGCGAACTCGCGCAGCAGGCGCTCGACATCGAAGCGCCCGTCCGGCCGGACGAACGCGCGCGGCTCGACGGCGATCGCGTCCTCGGCGGGGCTCGCGAGGACGCGGACGATCACCTCGCGGTAGATGGGGTTGGCGATCCGGAGCGGCCTGTCCGGCGCGACGAGGCCGAGATCGCGCACGTAGGCCGCGTCGTCATCGTAGGTGTCGCCGCCCGCGAAGCCGCCCTCGAGGAGCGGCACGAGGACACGGCGCACACGCGGCTCCATCAGCCGCGCCACCAGCGAGTCGAGGTGGGTCGCGCGGGCGAGGATGAGGCGCTCCTTCGCTTCCTCGACGTGCGCCGCCGTGATCTCCTCGGTCGAAGGCACCTGCATCACCTCGACGATCTCGCGGCCGAGCGCGTTCACGAGCCACGGCTGGCCGCCGGTGAGCTCCACGGCGCGGTCGACCGCCGCATCGGTGAACCGCTGGCCGGTCTCCGCGCCGTGCTGCGCGTAGAGCGCGCGCACCTCGTCGGGCGTGAAGTCGCCCAGGCGGATGGACTCGACCTTGACGTTGAACGGGCTGCTGGTCCCGAGCCGCGATGGATCCTCGCCGCTCTGCGCCTTGTAGTCGCGCACGTCCCGCAGGCCGCAGAGGACGACGGACGCGGGGAAATGGTCCGGCCGCTCGGGGAAGCCCGATCGGAGCTGGCGCAGCACGCTGATGAGGCCCTGACCGCGGAGCGCGTCGATCTCGTCGAAGAACAGCGCCAGCGGGCGCGGGCACGCCTCCGCCCACGCGCGGAGCGCCGCGATGAGCAGCCCCCCTTCCGAGGCGGGCGGGAACGCCGGCGGACGGAGCTCGGCGGGGAGCGTCTGCTCGGCGCGCATGCGGATCGCGTCGAGGACAGCGCGTTGCGCGGCCGCGTAATCGTCCCCGGCCGCCTCGCCCGTCTCGCACGAGAAGTGGAGCGCCGCGTGGCGGCCGGACGCGGTGAGCTCCTCGGCGAGCGCGCGCAGCGTCGTGGTCTTGCCGGTCTGGCGGGGCGCGTGCAGGACGAAGTAGCTCGCTTGCTCGACGAGCAACGGCGCCTCGGGCAGGCGCTGCGCCGCGGGCACCATGTAGTGCAGGTCCGGGCGGCAGGGCCCGGCCGTATTGAAGCGGCGGCTCATGCGGCGAGCGTGGCGGCCGCCGCGCCAGGGGGCAAGAGGCTTGCCGGGGATTCGCGTGGGCGCTCCTGCGCGCGCTCGGCGGCCGAGGTCCTCTGCGCGCGAAACGCGAAAGCGAGTTGGTGGATCAACGTTCCCCCACATGAACCCATCAAGTTCAGCGACAGAGGCAAAGCCCCCTGAAGATGGTTCCGGTTCATGAGAGAACGAACCACAGAGGCACAGAGGGCACAGAGGAGAGAGAGAATAAAAACTTCACTCTCCCCTCTGTGCCCTCTGTGCCTCTGTGGTTCAAACTCTTCTCTTCCCATCCCGGAGCCAGGGACGAGCTCCGGGGACGCGGCGCTCCGCGGCGGCGCCTGACAAGCTCGAGGAACCCCGCACCTGGGCGTCCCGGCGCTGCCGCGCTGCATCAGCAGGGCGCGACGGGACGTCGCCGTCCCATCCGCCCGCCGCGGTCCGGGCCCGGCCCAGTCGGCCGCCGCGCGGCGGGAGGAGGCGTCAGCGTCGCGCGCGTCGCCCGCTCCGAGGCGCCGACCGAGCGCGCCGGCACGGCGGCCCGGCGGGTCGTTCCAGCAGCGACAGCCGATCCCCCGGTGAGGGCGTCGCGCGCCGTTCAGCCGCTGTACCGTGCCGCGCGCGTGTGAGAGGATCGCGATCGCCCATGAAGAGGATCAAGCTCAAGCTCCACAGCGACGAGTACCACCTCAGCGCGGTCGGCTACCTGTTCGAGGACCCCCCACCGGACGTGGATCCGGCTGGCGTGCGGCCGTTCTCGATCCGCAACACGGTCTTTCCCGAGTTCGATCTGGAGCCCGGCAACTACGTATTCCGCTTCAGGGTCCGGAACGGCAGCGGGAAGTTCCAGATCTTCGCCTTCGACCCCAAGACGAGCCAGAGCACGCGCGCGGAATACGACACGTCGAGCGGCGCCGAGCACCTCACGTTCAAGTTCACGGTGACGCCATGAAACGATCGCTGCTGCTCCTACCCACCGCGGCGCTGCTCTCGCTCTCGCTGAGCTCGCCCGCCCTCGCCCAGAGCGCGCCGCCGCCGTCGGATCCGGCGCCGCCGGGCGCGCCGCCCACCCCGCCCGTCGCGCCCGCCTCCCCCGCGGCGCCCGTGCCGCCCGGCGCCGCGCCCCTCCAGCCCGTAGCCCCGGCGCCGGACGCCGGCACGGCCGCGGCGCCCGCGCAGCCGGGCCGCGCCATCTCGCCGGTCGCGCCGGGCGCCTCGATCGCTCCGATCGCCCCCGCCGCCGGCGCGCCCATCTCGCCGGCGGCCACCGGCCGCGAGCTGGTCTATCTCGTCCCTGCCGAGGTCACGGGCGCCTCCGACGGCACGGCGCTCGCGCGCGTCGGCTTCGGTGTGCTGGCCGGGTTCGGCGAGGTGACGGATCCGACGGCCTGGGACGTGAGCACCGTCCTCCAGGCCGAGGTGGCGACCGACAGCGGGCTGGCCACGCTGATCGGCCTCTCGAGCGCCGGCGAGACGGCCCAGGCGCCCGTCGGCAGCCTGCGCCTGTCCGCGTCGTTCGCGCGCCTCGACTTCGAGGGCGAGGGCAGCTCGGCGTATCCGCCGCTGATCCTCTACGTCGGCGGAAAGGTCGGCCGCACGCGGTTCAGCTATCTCGGTCCCGGCCCCGAGCGGCGCGACGAGAGCCTGCCGCCCACCTTCGTGCCGCGCGAGCTCGTCGCCGTGCCCTGGAGCGTCGGCGCGGCGGCGGTCTACGTCGGCGAGGGCGGCAAGAAGCTCGCGCCGACGCTCGAGGGGCAGATCGCGTTCGACTCGCGCTGGACCGCGTCGACGGACACGCTCGACTGGTGCGAGCCCGTGGGCGACGTCGTCCGCGGCGTCGATCCGGTCACCCAGTCCACGCAGTACGCCCCGGTGAACCGCTGCCGGCGCGAGGTGCTCGGCGCGCCGACGCAGAGCCAGGAGCTCACGATCACGGCGCACGCCGGGCTCGTCGACAAGGTGGCGAACGCCACGTTCCGCGCGGCGATCGGCGCGCGCGTCGCCGTCGCGCTCAACGACGAGGCGCCCGCCGACGTCGGCGTCAACGTGCGCGCCCCGGTCTACGTGACGCTGGCGCGCGCGCCGGAAGGGACGAAGTACCGCGGGCTCATCCGGCTGATGCCGGCGCTCAGCGTGATCCGGCGCTCGACCGGCGAGACGGACGTCGGCGGCATGATCGAGATCAGCTTCCTCGGCCAGCGCGCGATGTTCTCCGACAACTACACGGACCTCTGACGGCCGGCGCCGCCAGGCGCGGACCACCGCGCTGCACACGCAGCGAAGCCCGCCCACCCCGCCTCGGGCGCAGCGGCGCGCCCACCGCGCCGCGCGCGCCGCCCGCCGCAGCAAACACCGTCGCATCGATCGCCGGCCGGGCCCGGCGGGCGCCTGGCGCTGTCCCGCACTTTCTTGGCCCACCGCGCCAGCATCCGCTACCGACGCACGAGAGCAGCGGTGGTGCACCCGGAAGTTTCGGATGGGTCGCCGCGGCTCGCTAGGGAGACAGCGATGGGCCCGAGCGCGGCGTACAAGGTGGAGGGGCTTTGCGACGGGGTGCCGGCGCCGAGCGGCGTGGAGGGGCGCAAGCAGGGGCAGCTCAGCCTCTGCAGCGCCCCCACGATGCCGTTCAGCTCGGACACGGGCAGCGTGGAGGGACCGCCGGAGTCGAGGCCCTGGTGCGTCGACCACGGCGACCACCTCGAGGCGATGAGCACGGTCGAGCTGTGGCGCGCGCTCGAGGAGGGCGAGCTCCCGCACAGCACGCGCGTGTGGCGCGAGGGCCTCGAGTGCTGGACGCCCGCCGGCGAGGTGAAGGCGCTCGGCTGGACGATCTCGCGGCCGCCCCCGCGCGACGAGGCGCCCGCCGTCTCCGCCGCCGGCGACGGCCCCGAGTCCACCGGTCCGCTCAGCTTCGCGCTGACGCCCGACGACCTCAGGTCCGTCGCGCCCCGCTTCCACCAGGGCGGCCCCGCGGGGGCCCGCGACGAGCGCGCGGACTCCTTCGTGCTCGGCCCGCTCCCGCTGGCCGAGCCCGCGGCGCAGCGCGAGACGCCCTCGCCGCCGATCTCCCTCGAGATCCCGTCCTGCTTTCCGGCGATCCCCTCGTCCGCGCCCGACACGCTCCCGAGCGCCGTGGGCCCGCGGCTCAGCGCCGCGAACCTCGGTCCGGCGCGCGGTCCTGCGCGCGGCGCGCGCGACGCGGCCCAGGCGGCGCGCGGGCGGGCGTCGGGCGCCTGGTCGCGGCTCGCGCGGCGGGCCCGCGCTTCCCGCAGCGCGGTCTCGCTCGCCGCGGGCAGCGCGGCCGTCGTGCTCGCGCTGGGCCTCTCCGTGCTGAGCGCGCTCGGCCCCGCGCGCGCGCCCGCCAAGGCCGCGGCCCCGCCGGCGGCGCACCTCGGTGTCGCGCACGGCGTCGCGGCGGCCGCCGCCCAGGTCGTCCTCCCCGTCCCGGAGCTCGCCGGGACGGCCGGCGCTGCGGGTCATCCCGCCGCCGCCCTCCCCGCCGCCGCTGCCCTCCCCGCCGCCGCTGCCCTCCCCGCCGCGGCCCAGGCGACCTCCGTGCTCGAGGGCGCGGCCTCGGCCGAGGATCCCGGCGCGCCCGCGCCGCCTGTCCACCGCGCGGGGAAGGCTCCGGCGGCGGCCGGCGCGAAGCCGGCGCCCGTGGGTCGCCGCGAGCGCGGGCAGTTCCGCCTGCGGCGAGGTCGATCCGAGGCGGACACCGCGCGCGGCATCAGCTATCCGGGTCGCGGCCCCGGCTCATGGGTCGGGACGGGTGCGATCGAGCGCGACTCGCGCTAAGGTGCGCGCCGCGCGGCGGTCAGCTCCGATCCCGCGGCACTCCGGCGTCGTTCAAGGGCAGGACGGGGGACTTTGAATCCCCTAATCGTGGTTCGAATCCACGCGCCGGAACCAATGAGCGCCCGCGCTCTCTGAGGGGGATCGTGGCGGGCGGTCTCCATCGAGCGCACGGCAGCGCCTCCGGCGCGGTCGCACCGCGCCGCGGGCGTCGCGGGCGCCCTTGCCTGCTCGCTATTGTCTGGCGCGGCCGCGCCGGGGTTGTTTACCGTGGTCTCACCGAGGGCTCCGCGCCTGCCGCGCGGCGGGGGCGAGGCCCTGCATCCTGGAGGACCGGACGGCGTGGCGAGCGATGAAGGGGACGACCGCGAGCGCGGCGTACCGGCCCATGCAGATGCGGACCGCCGGCGCGGCGCCCCGGCCCGCGCGGACGTGGACCGCGGGCGAGCGGTACCGGCGCGCGCAGACGGAGACCGCGGGCGCGTCGCTCCGGCCCGCGCGGACGTGGAGCGCGGGCGCGGCGCGCCGATCCATGCGGCCGTGGAGCCCGAGCGGGAGCTCGCGGCGCCGCTCGACGCGAGCGAGTCCCAGTTCATCGCGCGGCTCGTCGCGCGCGACGAGAGCGCGTTCAACGAGCTCGTGGTCCTGTACGAGCGGCGCGTGTTCGCGCTCGTCTACCGCATGCTCGGCCGGCGTGACGAGGCCGAGGACCTGTCCCAGGAGGTCTTCGTGCAGGTCTTCAAGGCGATCGACCAGTTCCGCGGCGAGTCGAAGCTCTCGACCTGGATCTACCGCATCGCCGTGAACCTCTGTAAGAACCGGACGAAGTACCTCTCGCGGCGCCACGCGGGCGCCCAGGACGACGTCGACGCCATGGTCGAGCGGGTGCCGCTGTCGGCCGCCAAGGGCGTGAGCGTCGGCGACGTGAGCCGCCCCGACGAGCTCGTGGAGGGGATGCAGCTCGAGGCGGTCGTGAAGCGCGCCATCGGGCAGCTCGATCCCGAGTTCCGGGAGGCGCTCATCCTTCGCGACGTCGAGGACATGTCCTACGAGGAGATCGCGTCGGTGACGGGGCTGCCGGACGGGACGGTGAAGAGCCGGATCCATCGCGCGCGCGGGCAGCTCCGCGCGCTGGTCGAGAAGGTGATGGGCGAGAAGATGAGGGGCGGCAAATGAGCGGATCGGACGACCCCAGGCGCACGGGGCAAGCCGAGGACCCGGCCGCTCCCGGCGCGGAGAGCGGCAGCCGCCCCACGGCGCCGCCCCTGGAGCGATCGCGCGACGCCGCGCCGCGCGCCGCTGCGCCGCCGCGCGACCTGCCCGACGACGGCGACCTGCCCGACGACGGCGACCTGCCCGACGACGGCGATCTGCCGCTCGTCGACGAGGTCGATCTGCGCGAGCTGGTCCGCGGCGCCATGCGCGCGCCCCCCGCGGCCCCGCCGAGCCTGCTCCGCGGCGTGCAGCAGCGCATCCGCACGCGCTCTCGCGGGAAGTTCTACGGCGACGGCTGGAGCACCGCGCGTTCGCCGCGCTCGACCTACCTGATGACGAGCCTGTTCATGCTCGCCCTCATCGCCTTCGTCTTCCTCGTCCTCGTCCCCTGGAGCGGCGGCGCCCTACCCTGAGCGGCGCTCACCCGCGTCGGATACGGGCCCATCTCGACGTTTTCGGTGCTCGGCGTGCTGGAGCACGCCTGCGCGCCGAAAACGCCGATCTGGACCCGTCTCCTGTGCGGGTGAACGCCGCTCGGCGAACGCGGACGGCGCGGAGCCGCTGCGGAGATCGGACGCTCGCGGTCGGGGTTATTGTGTCCAGCGGACGAGGACGCACGTGACGTTGTCGGGGCCGCCGTTCTCGTTCGCGCGCTCGATCAGCTTCGAGGTCGCGACCTGGATGTCCTGGTGGTCGCTCAGGATCTGGGCCATCTCGTGGTCGCTCACCGGGCCGGAGAGGCCGTCGGAGCAGAGGACGTAAAGGTCGTTGAGCTGCGGCACCTCGAAGCGGGTGTCGACCTTGACCGTGTCCTTCATGCCGAGCGCACGCACAATCACGTTCTTGTGCGGGAAGTTCGCGATCTCCTCCGGCGTGAGCCGCTTCATCTTGATGTAGTCGTTGAGCAGCGAGTGGTCCTCGGTGAGCATCTCGAGCCGGCCCTCGCGGAAGCGGTAGACCCGGCTGTCGCCGACGTGGGCGACGTAGACGCCGTCGTTCGCCGTGAAGATGCCGACGAACGTGGTCCCCATTCCCCGCTTCTTCGCCTCGCGCTGCGCCGTCTCGTAGATACGCAGGTTCGCGAGCTTGATGCCGGTGATCAGGCGGTTTTCCTCGTAGCCCTTGGACCGGTCCATCTTGTAGGGCCAGGTGCGCTCGGGGTCGTCCTGCGTCTGCGCGAAGAAATCCTGCATCGCGTCGACAGCCATCTTCGACGCGACCTCGCCGGACGCATGCCCCCCCATCCCATCGGCGACCATGAAGAGGCCGTACTCCACCATGATGCCGAAGTTGTCCTCGTTGTGGTTGCGCTTGCGCCCGACGTTCGTCTCGCCGGCCACCTCGATTCGAAACGTTTGGGACACGGATCACCCGATCGAAGGCCCCGCGCGAGGCGCGAGGCTGAATGAGAACCGCGAGCGCGCCAGACCGAGCCGCTCAAGCCCGATCCTGGAGGTTTGGTTGACGGAGTGTCAACCGGATCGCGCCCGAGGGCCGAGCTTATAGAATCCGCGCGCGGGCCCCCATCATTTTTCGCTTACTTGCGGTACTCTTCGGTGGCTTTGCCGCCCGAGCTCGGCGGCGGGAGCTCGGCCTCGGGCGCGGGCTTCTTCGCCGCGGCGGCCTTCGGATCCGGCGCGGCGCGGAGCAGGACCGTGACCTGCCGGTACTTGCCGCGGCTGAGCAGCAGCAGCGGCACCTTCTCGCCGACCGCGTGCGTGCGGATCGCGTCGGAGAGCGCCTCGGGGCTGGTGACGGGCACGCCGTTGACGGCGAGGATCATGTCGCTCGCGGCGCGATCGCCGCCCTGCAAGCGGGCCTCGTCCGCGGGGCTCTCGGGGTGGACGACGGTGACCCGGACCCCCTTCGCGACCGGCGAGGCCTCGCTCACCCCCTGGATCCCGAGCCACGCCGCGGGCTGGACCGCCGTCGCCGGCACCGCGCGAAGGAAGCCCCGGATCGCGCTGATCGGCGCGCCGTAAGCGACCGGCGTGCAGGGCTTGCCCTCGTTCGGGGCGCAGCCGCGGCCGAGGATCGCGACGACCCGGCCGTCCTCGTCGACGATCGGCGCGCCGAGATCCATCGGCGAGACGCGCGACCCGAGCTCGATCGCGTTGTCGAGCTGCCGGTCGTCGCCGCCGAGCAGCGTCTTGCGCGATCGCAGCACGAGCGGGACGGCCGCGACCTTGCCACGGGCGGCCGAGAACGAGCGGATCTGCGCGTCCGCGCGCACCGGATCGCGCGACGAGGCGGTGAGCCCCTCGGTCCATCGGCCGGTCTGCGGCACGAGCAGCGCGAGGTCCCACACCCGGTCGTGGTGACCGAGCTTCACCCGCACGGTGGTCCCGTCGGCGAGGCGCGCCGACAGATCGTTGCCCGCGCCGAGCGGCGACAGCGCCGTGAGGATGCGCCCGTCGCCCGCGAGCACCGCGCCGAGGCCGAGCACCTGCCCGCCCCGCTCGATGATCGCCACGCCGCGCGCGGCGCGCTCCTCGACGGGTCGCTCCGCCCTGTCCTTCTCGGCCGGGACCCTCTTCTGATCGGCGTCCGCGGGGGCCGCCTTGCGGTCCTTCGCGCCCACGTCGGCGCGCGCCGGGATCACCTTCCTGCGCGCCTTCGGGGCGGGCGGCGGGGCCTCGGCCTCGACCTCGGCCTCCTGCGCCTCCTCGTCCGGTTCCCCCGCTTCCTGCGCGCGCGCCGCGGACGACGAGAGCGCGCCCGCGACGGACAGGGCAAGGGCGAGCGCGAGGGACCGTCTCCATCGCTTCACAGGCGAGGTGTCAACGGGCGCGCTCGGTCCGGCATCTCCGGGCGCGAGTGCCTTCGCGAGCTCCGACGGGCTTGTCTCATTCATAAGCGCGGCTCCTGAGGCGACTGCCGATTCTGCTGCGGCTGGGATCGTATTGCAAAAGGCAAAGGCCGGACCCGCCTGTACTGTGGGATCGGGCACCGGATGCCGCCGGGGGGCGGGGGCGAAGAAGAAATCCGGTCACGAACCCGGGGGACGCGGACACATGGCCGGCGATGAGGCAGCGATGGCAGCTGGGTTAGCGCTCGTGGGGTCGGGGGACGACGCGCGGGCCGACGAGGCGCGGGCGATCGAGGGGCTGATCGGGGCCGGCGACTTCCGGGAAGCGCTGTCGCGGTGCGCCAGGGCGTACGCGATGCCGCTGGGCCGGCTGTGCATGGCGTTCACGGGATCGCAGGCCGAGAGCGAGGAGCTGGTGCAGGAGACGCTGCTCGCGGCGTTCGACGCGTTCCCCCAGTACCGCGCCGAGGGGAGCGTGCGGGCCTGGCTCTTCGGGATCGCGCGGCGCCTGTGCGGGCGTCACACGGAGCTCAAGGCGCGGCGGGAGGCGCGGCTGCGCCTGGTGCACGACACGCGGCCGCGGCCCGACGCGAGCGACATCGCGCTGGAGCGGGAGCGGGCCGAGCGCGCCCGCGCGGCGCTCGCGCGGCTCAAGCCGAGCGAGCGCGAGGCGGTGGTGCTGCGGTTCGAGGCGGGGCTCTCCTTCAAGGAGGTGGCCATCGCGTGCGGGATCGACGAGGCGACGGCGCGGAAGCGGGTCAGCCGCGCGCTCGGGCGGCTCAGGGCCGAGCTGGGCGAGGAGTGAGGGCGATGAGCGCGACAGGAACGGGTTCGGCTGGGCTGTGCGGCGAGGTCGAGGAGCAGCTCGCGGAGGTGATCGACGGGACGGCGCGGCCGTCGCTGTACGAGCACATCGCCGGCTGCGACGCGTGCCGCGACCTCCGGCACGACGCGGCGCGGGCCGCGGAGGCCGCGGCGGCGGCGGGCGCGGATTTCCGGCCGGCGGACGACTTCGCCGACGCGCTGCTCCGGCGGCTCGAGGCGGCGCGCCCCGCGGAGGGCGCGACGAGCGGCGCCGTGCTCAGGGCGGTGCCGGGGGCGCGCGACGGCGAGGCGCGCGGCGGCGAGGCGACGGCCGACGCGCGCGAGGGCGGCCATCTGAACGGCGCGCACGACAGCGACATGCGCGCGGGTGAGGCCATCGAGGACGCGCGCAGCAGCGACGTGCGCGCGGGTGAGGCGACGGATGAGGCGCGCACCAGCGAGGCGCGCACCGGTGAAGGGAGGGCAGACGCTCGCACCGGCGACCTGAGCGGCGCGCGCGACAGCGAGGCGCGCGCCGGTGAGGCGACGGCGGACGCCCGCACCGGCGGCGCCCTGACCGACGCGCACACCGGCGCGCCGCGCTCCCCCAGCGCCGGGCGCGCCGCGCCCGCGACGCGCCGCGCGCGGGGCGCGCTCTTCGGGCGGCGCCCGGCGATCGCCGCCGCCGCCCTCACCGCCGCGGCGGCCATGGTGGCCGGGGTCGTCCTGCTGCGCGACGACAAGGACGGCCCGGCCGGCGCCGCGGCGGTCAGCTCGCCCTGGTCCGGCAAGGTCGCCTCCGTGTCGCGCGCCTCGGCCGATCGATCCGGCGGCCTCGAGGCGTGCGACGCCGCCGGCGCCTGCGCGCCGCTCGCCCCGGGCGCCGAGCTCCCCGAGGGCGCGACCCTGCGCACCGACGCGCGGACGCGCGCGCACGTCGCGCTCAAGGACGGCTCCGCGCTCGCGATCGACCGCGGCTCGCGCGTGTGGCTCGGCGCCGGCGACGCCAGGGCCGCGCGGGTGGACGAGGGCGCCGTCGTCCTCGATGTCGTCCCGTCCGCCGGAGCGCCGCCCGCGCGCATCAAGGTGCCCCACGGCGACATCGAGGTGCTCGGGACGAAGCTCGCGGTCACCGCGAGCGCGGAGCGCGCCTCCGTCGAGGTCGCGCGCGGCGCCGTGCGCGTCACCGGCGAGCAGGGCGAGCCCGTCGAGGTGCGCGCCGGCGAGGAGGCCACGCTCGAGAGGGGCGCCGCGCCGCGGGTCGCGAGCTCGACGTCGCTCGCCGACTCGCTCTCGTGGAGCGACAGGTCCGCCGAGGAGGCCGACGCCCCGGCGCTCCGCGGCCTCGGCGAGCTCCGGGCGCGCAAGCCGGGCGCCGCGCAGGAGAAGGAGCGGGCCGTGCGGCTCGCGAAGCACGCGGTCAAGGTGCGGATCGTCGACGTCGTCGCCAGGACCGAGATCGACGAGACCTTCGCCAACGACACCGACGAGGAGCTCGAGGGCATCTTCCGCTTCCCGCTCCCGCCGGGCGCGCAGATCGAGCGGCTCGCGCTCGAGGTCGACGGCAAGCTCATCGAGGGCGCGTTCGTCGACCGCGATCGCGGGGCCGCGATCTGGCGCGGCGTCCTCCAGAACGCCGCCCCCAAGGCCCCCAAACCGCGCGAGGAGATCATCTGGGTCCCTGGCCCGTGGCGCGACCCCGCGCTGCTCGAGTGGCAGCGCGGCGGCCGGTTCGAGCTGCGCATCTTCCCCATCCCGAAGCGCGGCGCGCGCCGCGTCGTGCTCACCTACACGCAGCTCGTCGAGCAGGCCGCCGGCGTCCGGCGCTTCACCTACCCGCTCGCGCACGACCAGAGCGGCACGACGACCATCGGCGACTTCTCGCTCGACCTCCAGGTGCTCGGTCACGACCGGGAGTTCGGCGTCGAGACGCGCGGCTACGAGCTCGCCGCGGCGCCCGCCGAGGGCGCCGCCGACCGGCGGACGCTGCACGCGCAGGGGTTCACGCCGGCCGGCGACCTCACGGTCGAGTACGCGCTCCCCGATCGCGATCGCCCGGTCACGGCGTGGGCCTACCGGATGCCCCCCACCGCGGCGCCGGCGCCCGAGCCGAAGGCGGCCGCGGCGCCGCCGGCCCCGCGCAGGCCGGCCGGCGCGCCGGGGAGCAGCGGCGCGGAGCACGAGGCGTCGCTCGCCGCGGCGCGCGCCATCGCGGGCGACACCTCGCCCTACGTCGCGATCGCGCTCCGGCCCCGGCTCCCCCGCTGGGAGCAGTCGACGTCGCGGCTCCACGCGATCGTCGTCGACTCGAGCCGCTCCATGATCGGCGAGCGCTTCGCCCGCGCGACGCGGCTCGCCTCGTCGATCGTCCGCGAGATGGACAGGCGCGACGAGGTCGTCGTGCTCGCGTGCGACACGCTCTGCCGCTCGCTCGGCGAGGGCGGCCAGGCCGGCGCCGCGCGGCCCATGGCGCCCGGCGCCGCGTCGGCCGACGAGGTCGAGCGGTTCCTCGGCCGCATCGAGCCCGACGGCGGCAGCGATCTCGCCGCCGCGATGATCGCGGCGCGCGCGGCCGCCGGCCCGCTCCAGGGCAAGGAGCTGCGGATCCTCTACCTCGGCGACGGCACGCCGTCGGTCGGGCCGACGCGCCCCTCGCACATCGAGGCCGCGGTGCGCGGCGCCGTCCCCGCGGACGGCGCCGCCGTGGTCGCGGTCGCGCTCGGCAGCGACGCGGACACGACGTCGCTCCGGGCGCTCGCGCGCGGCGGCGGCGGGGTGATGGTCCCCTACGTCCCCGGCCAGCGGATCGCGAGCGCGGCGCAGTCGGTGCTCGGCGCGGCCTACGGCCTCGTGCTGCGCGATCCCGAGATCGAGCTGCCCCCTGGCCTCACCCAGGTCACGCCGGCGCGGCTCGGCCCGATCCGCGCCGGCGGCGAGGCGTTCGTCCTGGCGCGGATGAGCTCCGGCGCCGACGTCACCGGCGAGATCCGCCTCCGCGGCCGCGTCTCGGGCGAGCGCTTCGAGCAGACCTACCCCGTCGCCATCGCCGCCGGCGCGGGCGCGGGCAACGCCTTCGTCCCCCGCCTCTACGCGGCGGCGAAGATCGCGGAGCTCGAGGAGACCGGCGGCGACGCGCAGAAGCCCGCGATCATCGAGCTGTCGCGGCGCTTCTCCGTGGCGAGCCGGTTCACGTCGCTGCTCGTCCTGGAGAGCGAGGCGATGTTCAAGGCGTTCGGCCTCGAGCGGGACGGCCTCGCCTCGGCCTTCACCGGCGAGGAGCAGGCCGAGCGCGTGAGCGCGAGCGCCGCGGGGGAGCAGCCCGACGACGCCGCGAACGACGCGAACGCGCTCAACGACGACCTCGAGGCCGAGGCGCCGAAGGGGAGGACGGAGTCGAAGGAGGAACGGTCCCAGGTCGCGGGGGACCTCGGGGTGTCGGGCACAGGGTTCGGCGGAGGCGGCCGGTCCAGCCTGGACGCGCTCCCCCGGCAGGCGAGGCCGGCACCGCCGCCGGCGAAGGCCGCGGCGCCGATGTCCCCCCCGCGCCCGAGCGCTCCTGGATCGCCGTCCCTCGACAGGGACATGCCGGCGGAGATCGCCGAGGGAGACGCGCCGAGGCCGGCGGCCACCAGCGCCCGCCCGTCCGAGCCCGCCTGGCAACTGCCGGCGCCGCGGCGGATGATCCCGATGCGCCGGGTCTTCGACCGCCACGTGAGCTTCGACGCGACGAACACGCTCGCGCCCGAGGGCGCCGCGAAGACGGCGGCCGCCGAGGCGGCGCTCGCGGCGTCCCCGGACAGCCGCGACCGGACGATGGGGCTCTACGCGCTCTACGCCACGACCGGCCGGATCGGCGAGGCCCAGGAGCTGACCGCGCGCTGGAGCGGCCGCGACGCGCTCGACCCCGACGCGCTGATCGCCCGCGCCGATCTGGCGGCCCGCCAGGGCGATCGCGACCGCGCGGCGCGCATCCTCGGCGGCCTCGCCGACGTGCGCCCCGGCGACAGGGCCGTCCAGACGCGCCTCGCCGAGCTCTGGGACGCCGCGGGCCGGCCCGCGTTCGCGTGCCAGCACCGGGTGGCGCTCGCCGATCTCGCGCCCGCCGACGCGCGGCTCGTCGCCGCGGCGATCCGGTGCGCCGGCGAGAGCGGCATGGGCGAGCTCGCGAGCCAGCTCCGCCTCGACGTGACCTCCGCCATCCGGGCGGAGGTCGACCGGCGCCTCGCTCAGCCGGACGCCGCGCCGCCCGCGGGCCTCTCGGGCGACGTGCAGCTCAGCGCCGAGTGGAGCGGCGGCGCCGATCTCGACCTCGCGCTCATCGACGCGCAGGGCCGGCGCCTCTCCTGGATGGGCTCCACCCTCGGGTCGGTCGGTGTGCGCTCGCGCGACGCGACCAGCACGCGCGCCGAGTCCCTCGCGCTGCGCGGCCTCCCGAAGGGCAGCTACATCGTCGAGATCGCGCGCGCCTCCGCCGGGGAGGACGGCTCTCCGTCCGCCCCTCTCGGCGCGGCCGGCATCGTCCGCGGCGAGCTGACCCTGCGCCTCGCCGGAGAGACGCGGAAGATCCCCTTCACGCTCGAGGGCGCGCGGCGCGAGATCGGCGCGGTGCGCGTCTTCTTCACCTCCCGCCTGGTGCCCGTCGACGAGCTCCCGGCGCGCCCCTGGTGACGTGGTGACGCCGGCGCGCGCGCCGCGCCCTCGTCCGGAGAGCGCCTTTCCGGCGCATCTCCGGGCGCTCACCCGGGGAGTCGTCAGGGCCCCCCCGCCGCGCTCGTGTCGGGAGGAGATCCCCGATACAGTTTCGACATGAATCCGCTCGTCCCGGACTTCATCCTCGAACAGGATGCCGAAGGGCAGTACGCGGGAGCGGTCGACGCCGCCGTCCTGCACGTCTCGCTCCCGGCCGTCGTCGAACTCGCCGAGCAGATGATCGCGCGTCAGGCGATCGATCCGGACGCGCTGCGCTCGCTGTTCGATCCGCTCTTCGAGGCCGTGCACCAGTCGGGCGGGTTCGTGGCGGCGTTCTCGCCGGGCGGCGGGTTCACGGCGCTCTTCCCCGATCGGCCGGGGCGCAACGTCACCCGGCACGCCCGCAGCGCGGCCCTCGCGATGCGGCGCAGCCTCCTCGAGCTCGCCGCGCGCCGCGCGCTCGGCGCCGGGGGCGCGCAGATGCCGTTCCGGATCGGGCTCGCGTGGGGCTCGGTCCACTGGACGATCGTGCGCATCGCCGAGGATCGGGCGTACTTCCTGCTCTACGGCCCCGCGCTCGAGGCCTGCCAGGCGACCGACCGCGGGGGTGACGACAGCGAGCTGCACCTCGATCGCAGCTTCCGCGAGCGGCTCCCCGCCGCCGGCGCGCGCGAGAGCGCGGTGGAGTTCGACGACGCCGATCTCCTGAGCGCGCCTCCCTCGCTGACCATCGCCGAAACCCGGGCCGACGCGGACGCCGAGGCGTTCCTGCCGCCGGGCGCGGGCGATCTCGCGCCGGAGGGCGAGATCCGGGAGGTGACGACGGTCTCGCTCTCGCTCGACCGGGTGGCGAGCCCGACGGAGCTCATCCAGCAGCTCCACGAGATCGCGGCGATGTACGGCGCCACGTTCGCCGGCATGAACGTGACGGAGCGCGGCTACGGCGCGCTGTTCTACTTCGGCGCGCCGGTCTCGCACGAGAGCGACCACGATCGCGCCCTCGACTTCGCGCTCGAGCTGAAGAGCAACGGCCTCGGCGTGCAGCGGCTCGCGGTGGGCATCACCCGCGCGCGCTGCCTCATCGGCTTCTTCGGCGGCGCGGGCCGCCGCGAGTTCGCCTGCCTCGGCCGCGCCGTCCACCTCGCCGCGCAGATCGCGCGCAAGGCCGCGCCGTCGTCGATCTGGGCGGACGAGCGGGCGTTCCTCGCGGGCGAGGCGAGCCATCAATGGTCGACCGAGAACATCTTCCGGTTCGACGGGTTCGACCTGCCGATCCTCGTCTACTCGCTCGAGCGGCGGCGCATCGCCGTGCAGGAGGAGTTCTACGACCTCGGCCCCATCGGCCGCGAGGCCGAGCTCGATCGGCTCACGCGCGCGCTCGAGCCGATCTTCGCCGGGCGCTCCGCCGGGGTCGTGTACATCCTCGGCGAGGCGGGCATCGGCAAGAGCTACCTCGTGCACAGCTACCGCCACCAGCGCGCGCAGCTCATGGACATGCGCCCGCTCCTCTGGATCGAGGCCCGCTGCGACCAGACGCTGCAGACGCCGCTCTACGCGTTCGAGTTCGCGCTGAAGGAGTACCTCGGGATCTCCTCGGAGATCGGCCAGCACGCGAAGCAGGCCGGGCTCGATCTCGCGCTCCAGCTCCTCCTCGAGCGGCTGCCCGAGAGCTGGACCGAGGTGCGGTCGGGGATCGACCGGTCGCGCGAGGCGCTCGCGCGGCTGCTCCGGCTGCGGAGCGAGGAGCCGGCGACGCCGGAGGCCGAGGCCGAGCGGCGCGAGGAGGCGCTCGCCGCGCTCTCGGCGCTGCTCGTCGCGGAGAGCTCGCTCCAGCCGGTGGTGGTGCACCTCGACGACGCGCAGTGGGTCGACCCGACGTCGCTCGAGGCGGTGCGCGCGATCACGGCCGCCTGCCGGGATCTGCCGCTCGCGGTGATCTGCTCGGCGCGGCCGCCGGCGCCCGGAGGCGAGGAGGGCGCGGTGCGCATCCCGCTCGACGACGGAATCCCGTCGCAGGTGATCGAGATCGCGCCGCTGCCGAAGGAGCGGCTGCTCGCGCTCGCGGAGCCGTTCTTCGGCGGCCCGCTCCCGACGATGCTCGAGTCGCTGCTCGGCCAGACCGCGGGCGGCAACCCGTTCTTCGCGCAGGAGATCCTCGCGTACTGGCTGGAGGACGGCCGGTACGGATCGACCCACGAGGGCGCGCGCTCGAGCCGGTTCATGCCGCCGCGCACCGTGAACAGCCTGCTCGTCGCCCGGCTCGAGCGGCTCGAGCCGCGGACGCGGCAGACGGTCGTCTCCGCGGCGGTGCTCGGGCGGGAGTTCGACACGCGCGTGCTCGCGCGGATGATCCCGGACGCGTCGGTGCTCGTGGATCACCTGCGCTTCGGCGAGGCGCAGCGGATCTGGTCGCGGATGGGGGAGCACCGCTTCGAGTTCTGCACGGTGCTGATCCGCGACGCCGCGTACGGGATGCAGCCGAAGCCGGCGGCCGAGCGGCAGCACCGCCTCGCGGCCGAGGCGCTCGAGGCCGTCTACGGCGACGACCTCGAGGATCAGCGCGCGGCGCTCGACAGCCACCGGAAGCTCGCGGGCTGAGCGCGCCTGGCCGCGCGACCGCGGCCGCTCGCGCGTCGGGGCGTGGTACCCCCTCGACGCCGCTGTGGAAGTGCGGCAACTGTCGCGCGCATGAGCACGGCCCATCAAGAAACTCACGCGGCCGCGGCGCACGACGCGAGCGACCACCACGGCTTCGACGGGGAGCCCGCCCGCGCGCTGCCGGCCGACGAGCCGCCCACCCCGAACTGGGTCCCTGCGCTGGGGCTCGCGATCTTCGTGGTCGCGGGCGTCATGTTCCTCGCGATGGGCAGCGGCGACGACGACGCCGGGAGCGGGCAGGCCGCGCCGGCCGAGGCGCGTCCGGCGGCCGCGGCGGACGCCCGCCCGGCGGCTCAGGGTGACCAGCCCCCGCCCGGGCGCCGACTGGCGCTGCCGACCGCGCGTCCCGCCGCGCCCACCGGGCCCGCGGCGGGCGCGGCCGCGGAGACCCTGCGCGCGGCCGAGGCCCTGGGCGCGCCCGCCGCGCCTGGCTCGGCGAACCTGCGCAAGCTGACGCCCGAGGAGGTGCAGCGGGTGCGCAAGCAGATGCAGGAGGCGCGGCAGAAGAGCGGCGCGCAGCAGCCGCCGGCCGCGCCGAAGTGAGCGAGCCGGGGGAGGTCTCCGCCGGCGCCCGCGTGCGCGCGGTGCTCGTGCTCGGCGCGGGCACGATGGGCCAGGGGATCGCGCAGGTCACGGCGGTCGCCGGCTACGTGACGCGCCTCCACGACGTCGACGCGGCGCGGATCGGCGCGGCGATCGAGGACATCAAGCGCTCGACCGATCGCCTCGTGCAGAAGGGCAAGATGCTCAACGAGGCGCGCAGCGAGATGATCGGGATGCTCGTCGCATCGCCGGATCTCGAGCGCGCGGCGGCGGACGTCGATCTCGTGATCGAGGCGGTGCCCGAGCGGATGGACCTCAAGGTCGAGGTGCTCGGCCGGGTGAAGGCGGCGGCGCCGGAGCGGGCGCTGTTCGGCTCGAACACGTCGAGCCTGAGCATCACCGAGCTCGGCCGCCGGCTCGGGGCGGGCGCGCGCACGGTGGGCCTGCACTTCTTCAACCCGCCGCCGGTGATGGAGCTGCTCGAGGTGGTGCAAGGCCTGGAGACCGACGAGGCGACGGTGACGGCGGCGCTCTCGGTGGCGCGGCGGCTCGGCAAGACGCCGATCGTGGTGAACGACACGCCCGGCTTCGCGACGAGCCGGCTCGGGGTGGCGCTCGGCGCGGAGGCGATGCGGATGCTGGAGGCCGGGGTAGCGTCGGCGGTCGACATCGATCGCGCGATGGAGCTCGGGTACCGGCACCCGATGGGGCCGCTCAAGCTGACGGACCTCGTGGGGCTCGACGTGCGGCTCGCGATCCTGGAGCACCTGCACCGAGAGGTCGGGGAGCAGTTCAGGCCGCCGGTGATCCTGCGGCAGATGGTGCGGGCGGGGAGGCTCGGGAAGAAGACCGGGGAGGGGTTCTACCGGTGGACCGAGGCGGGGGCCCAACCCATCGAGGGCGACGGCTGGCGCAGGGGGTAGAGAGCGCTCTGCACGCGCGCGGGGGCTGGCGTAGGGGGTAGAGAGCGCTCTGCACGCGCGCGGGGGCCCGCCGAACTCGCGCGGGCCCGTGCTTGCCCCTCGCTGCGCGAGGGACAAGCACGGGCAAGAGGCGCTCAGACATCGGCCCGTCCCCGCGCGCGTGCAGAGCGCTCTCTACCCCCTACGCCAGCTCCTGAAGAAAGGGGGGTCGTCAAGGAGGCAGCGGGCATCAGCGGGCAGCGGGAGAGTCGACGACCGAGGAGGCCCGCAGTCCAGGGCGCGACTGCGCTCCGGCACACGCCCGAGACCTTCCGACGCGCTCCGGAAGCTTCCGTCGCGGAAACGAAGCCCTCCGGCGCGCGACGGAGCACGTGATTTCGCGGACTTGGCGGCGTCGGTCGCCTCCCCGGCGCCGGACGGCACGGGACGGAGGACGAATTTCCCGGGGAATTTCGCTTCCGGTGCCGCGACGGAAGCTTCCGGAGCGCGACGGAAGCCTTCGCGACGGCGACGGAAGCTTCGGGAAGGCATCGGAAGCCTTCGCGACGGCGACGGAGACATTCGCGTCGGCGACGCGCGCTTCGGGAAGGCATCGGAAGCCTTCGCGACGGCGACGGAGACATTCGCGTCGGCGACGCGCGCTTCGGGAAGGTAGCGGGAGCGTTCGCGTGCGCGCTGGAGGCGCTCCGCGCAGCCGAGGAGGACGCGCTAACGGTTCAGCTTGTCCTTCTTGGCGTTCTCTTCGGCCTCTTTCTGACGCTCGGCCTCGCGCTGGACGATCCGCTCCTTGACCGCGGCGTAGTCCTTCTCGTCCTTCACCCGCCGGTCGATCTGCTTCTGACGCTCCGTCACGGTCGCCGGATAGCCGCCCGCCTTGGGGTTGCTGGTCAGGAACGCGCCGTAAGCACCCCACGCATCCCGCGCCCCCTGCCAGTTCTTCTGACGCTCGCGCAGATCCGCGAGGCAGAAGAGCACCTTGGCGTGCAGCGCGTCCGTGCCCTTCTTGCCGAGCGCCGTCGTCCAGGCCGCCTCGGCCTCCGCCTGGTTGCCCGACTCGAGCATCGCCTCGCCGAGACGGTAGAAGCCGAGCATCTTCGTGGGATCCAGCTTGATCGCCTCCTGGAAAGCCGCGATCGCGCCGGGGATGTCGCGCGCCACGAACGACCCCTGACCCTTCAGGATCTGCTCCGTGTACGGGCTGATGCCGCTCCGCCCCTCAGGATCCTTCGGCGACGTGGCCGCAGCAGCAGGCGGCGCCGCGGAGTCGGTAGCCGTCTGCTGGGCAGCGGCCGGCGCCGCAACGGCGACAGCAAAAGCGAACGAGGCGATGACAGCAAGCGAGCGATCCTGCATGCCCGCCAAGGTACCGCAGCCACGCCTCGATGGGGAAACCTTGCTGCACAGGCCGACAACGCCAGGCAGCCCCGACGGGCCCCGTCGCCGTGGCCGTCGACCCCGGCGCGGCGCGGCACGCTGCGCGGCGAGCTACTTTCGCCGCGGCCTGAACGGGTCCGGCGGCACCCCGGCGTCCGGCGGCCGCCCCGCATCCACCGGCGGCCAGCCCGCATCGGGCACCCCAGCGTCCCCCGGTGGCCACCCCCCGTCCGGCCGCCCCGCATCCACCGGCGGCCAACCCCCGTCCGGCTGCCCCGCGTCCACCGGCGGCCAACCCGCATCCGGACGCCCCGCGTCCACCGGCGACCTCCCCCCATCCGGCAGCACGCCGCCGTCCGCCGGCACGCCGCCGTCCACCGGCAGCCTGCCACCATCCGGCAACACGCCGCCATCGAGCGCCGCCGGGCCCTGCACGTCCAGCGACACAAGCCGGCCGTCCGGCCCCGGAGGCCACAGGAAACGCTGCTCCGCGCCCGTCTTCCGATCGACCAGCTTGGCCCAGCTCGCGCGCGGGTTGTCCGCCATCTGCACGCGCAGCCGCGTCGTCACGCCCTCGTCGAACGTCGGCCGGCGGAACAGGATGTCCGGCTGCCGCTCGGGCGCGTCACCCGTCAACGGCACGTCGAAACGGACCCGATCGAGCAGCTCCTGGCCGACATAGAGCTCGATCGCGAAACGGCCCATCACGCGCGCCGTCGACACAGCCTTGTCGAGCTTCACCGGGCGCACCCCCGCGATCGAGCCCCTGCCCTTCGCGTACTGCACCTCGAAGACCCACTGCCTGTCGCTGGGACGCACCGCCGGGTCCGGCGCATACCCGGCGCGGGACGGCGGAGCGCCAGGCTCGGCGACCGCGACCACGCCAGCAGCGGCGAGCGCGAGGCCGGCGAGGGTCGCCAGGGCAGCACGGGCGAGAGGACGAGGCGAGGTCATCAGGTACCGGAAGGAACCCCGAGCAGCAGAGCCGCCTCGGGCGTCGCAGACAGCACCTCTTCCCACGCGGAGCCGTCGCCGTCGAGCGCCGTCCAGAGATCCCGCAGCTCGTCAGGGACAGGGGCCAGCGCCGTGCGCTCGTCGCCGCGCTCGTCCGGCACCGTGACGCGCAAGGCGTGCAGCGCGATGCGCGGCAGCGGAAGCACGCGGCCACGCGCCGTGGTCACGGACCGCGCACCGCCATGATCGCGATCGCCGAGGAGCGGCGCGCCCGCATGCGCGGCGTGCACCCGGAGCTGATGCATGCGGCCCGTCACCGGATCGAGACGGAGCAGCGTGGCCACGGCCGATCCGCCGCCCGCCCAGGCGACCGCCCGGTACCGCGTCGCCGCGTCCCGCGCCCCGGCGCCGCCCACCGCCGGCAGGCTGCGCCCGCCCCGCGCCCTCGCCGCGCCGATGGGCGCGTCCCACGTGCCCGCCCCCTCGACGCGACCCCCCGCGACGCCGACGTACACCCGCGCGACGCGCCCCGCCTCGCGCATCGCCGCGAGGTGGCGCTGGCCCCGCGCGCCCGTCGCGCACAGCACCGCGCCGCTCACGCCGACGTCGAGCCGCGAGGCCGCGTGCGGCGGCGCGCGCAGGCCGAGCAGCTCCGCGACCTCCGTGACCAGCGACCGCGTGCCGCGGCGCTCCGGCGTCGTCGGCAGCGCCGCCGGCTTCGACGCGACAAGGATCTCCCCCCAGCGCGCCAGCACCTCGACCGGCGGCCCGCCCGGCGCGTCGCGCCGCGCCGGCCACACGGCGAGCTCGTCGCCGACCGCCACCGCGTCGTCAGGCCGCGCGCGCCGCGCGTTCAGGAAGGCGCGCCCCTCCGCCGCCGCGCCCGCAAACCCGCGCGACGCCCCGCCCATGCGCTCGAGGACGTCGGCCACCGTGGGGCCATCCGCCGGCCCGACGCGCCAGCGCGCCGCGGTCATCCGGCCGGCGCGGCGAGCGGCGCCGCGCCCTCGTCCTGCGACGATGGCGCGCCGCCCAGCGACGGCGGCGCGCCGCCCAGCGACGGCGGCGCGGCGCGCTCGTCCAGGCGCTCGACCACGCCGCGATCGCCGTCGATCCGCAGCCGATCGCCCGTCTTGATCGCCAGCGTCACGCCGGGGACGTTCACCACGGCAGGGATGCCGTACTCGCGCGCGACGATCGAGGCGTGCGACATGGGGCCGCCGAGCTCGGTCACGACCGCGGCGGCCACCAGGAACAGCGGCGAGAGGCCGATGTCCGTCGTCCGCGCGACGAGCACCTCGCCCGGCTCGACCGCGTCGAGCGCCGACGTGCCAGGATCGAGCACGCGCGCCCGACCCTCGACGACCCCGGGGCTCGCGGGCAGCCCGAGGAGGCGGAACCCGGACGCCGGCGGCAGCACGACCGGCGGCGGCCGGCCGATGAACGTGGGCGGCGGATCGGGGCGCGCGGCGTCGCGCAGGTGCTCGGCGCGGCGCAGCCGGACGACGTGGCCCACGTCGGCGCGGCCGCTGGAGAGCGCCGTCACGAGCTCCTCGTAGGTGCAGAAGAAGACGCTCCCGGGCGGCAGCGAGGGCTCGATGCGCCGGAGCCGCCGGTCGATGTCGAGCGCGACCTTCCGCAGCATGCCGAGCACCCGCGTCACCCACGTGCGCATGCGCTCGCGCAGGCGCACGTAGCGCTGCGCGCGGCCGACGAGCGCGCGGAGCAGCGCGAGCTCCACCCGCGGCAGCCGCGTCTCGAGCATCGCCATCTCCCGGTCGGCGAGCGCGCGCGCACGCGCCAGCGCGCGCTCCGGATCGCCGGGCGCGCCGCGCAGCGACGCCGTGAGCATCGCGATGACCGGCGTCGGATCCTCCCGCCAGCGCGGCGTCGCGAGCTCCGCCTCGCGCACGGCGCGATCGCCGTACGCGTCGAGGAAGCGCGCGAGCGCGTCGCGCGCCGGGCCCTCGGGCAGATCGCGCGGCCACCTCACCTCGCCGGCGAAGAGCCGCTCGCGCGCGACCCGATCCAGCATGACGAGCTCGGCCACCCGGGCGAGCTCGATGCCAGGCCCCGCGCTGTCGAGCTCGCGCACGCCGCCCGCGAGCACCTGCGCCAGGTGCTCGATGTTCGTCTCCGCGCGGCCGGCCGGATCGTCGAGCGGCGCCTCCCCGGAGGCCGAGCGCGCGGACGCGCGGCGGCGCGTGACCCGCTCGAGCGTCTTGCAGAGCGCGAGGTGGCTCGCGAGCGACGCCGACGCGCAGTGCAGCATCAGCGTGCCGGTCCGCTCGAGCAGCAGGAAGACGCTCCGCAGCGTCGTGCCGATCGCGTCGTCCGGAAGCAGCGTCATGTCGAGCTCGGAGAGCGCGCGCTGCGCCCACTGCGCCTCGCCCTCGTAGGCCGCCACCTCGCGCTCGAGCCGCGCCTGCCGGAGGAGGAGCCGCGGGCCGGTGAGCGGCAGCCGCGCATAGAAGCGGCGACGCGAGACGCCCGCGCTCTGCTCGCCGAGCCGCGCGATGAGCTGCTCGCTCGCCCCGCCGCTCATGCCGAGCAGCGCCCGCGGCGAGAGCCCCGGGACCTGCGCCGCGATCTGCATGAAGGCGGTGAGGTTCAGGTAGAAGCGCCCGTAGACGTTCGTCACGAGGCGCGCGCCGCGCGGGACGCGGCAGCCGAGCGCGGCGAACGCCTCGCGGAAGCCCCGATCGGAGAACGCCCGGGCCACCGACCAGGTGAGCGGCGTCGCCGCCCCGGGCAGCGCCTCGCTCACGTTGGCGCGCGACCAGATCGTGTCGGGGCCGCCCCCCTCGGGGAAGCCGCCGCCGCTCACCGGACGCACCTGGAGCAGCCAGACGCGCCGCTCGGCCGGCGGCGGCGCGCTGCCGGGCGCGGCGCCGTCCGGCGGCTCGGGCGCCTCCGGCGGGCGGCCGGGGTCGCCGCCCTCGACCGCGAACTCCACGTCGAACGGGCCCTTGCCGCCCTGCTCGAGCCGCGCGGCGAGCTCGGCGAGCTGCTGCAGCGCGGCCTCGTCGAGCGCCGGGCGCTCGGCGCGCTCCTCGGGCACCGGGACCTCCTCGATCCCCGCCGGGCCCACGACGAGCGCGCGCCGCTTCTGCGCCACGGCCGACGCGACAACCCGGCCGCCGTCGCGCGCGATCCGGATGGTGTCGGCCGCCACGGCGCCGTCGACGACCGGGGCGCCGAGCCCGAGCGTGACGTTCACGAGCCGCTCGCCCGCGCGCCAGTGCTCGCCCTCGAGCCCCGGCGGCGGCGCGGTGAAGAGCACGCCCGCGGCCTCGGCGCGCACCATGACCTGCAGGACCACCCCCATGGCGACGTCGCGGACGCCCGCGTGCGCGAGGTAGGCGAGCGCGCGCGGCAGGAAGGCGCTCGCCCAGACCTGCCGGATCGCCGCGTCGAGCTCGGCCTCGCCGCGCGCGCCGAGCACGGTGGTGGCGAGCCCCGCCATCGACGTCTCGTCGCTGTCCTCGCACGTGGCGCTCGATCGCACGGCGAGCCCCCAGGGCGCGTCGGGCTCGACGGCCTGCCAGAGCGACCGCAGCGCCGTCGAGAGCGCCTCGGGCAGCGGCTCGCTCAGGATGCGGTCGCGCGCCCGCGCGGCCCGGTCGACGCCCGCCTTCGTGCCCGAGAGCCGGATCAGCGTCGCGAGGTCGTGCCCCGGCGGGAGCTGCCGGTCGATGAGCTCCGTGAAACACCGCGCGTCGAGGACCCAGCCGCGCGGCACCGGGAGGCCGTCGCGGAGCAGGCGCCCGAGCGACGCCGCCTTGCCGCCGACGCGCTTCGCGCTCGTGTGGCGGCGCTGGCCGGCGCTCTCGAGCGGCTTCAGCCACTCGCGCACGGAGGGCGGGTCGGTCGCGCTGTCGGCGCGGGCGATGCGTGTCGGGTCGGCCACGTCGTTGCCGAGGAAGTAACACGGTTCGGCGGCCTGGGTCAGGGGCTTGTGACGCCAGGACCGACCCGGTCACGGCGGGCTCAACCCGCGCAGGACGCGCTCGTGCCAGAGCACCATTTCCACGCCGCCGGGGCCGCGATTCCAGGCGTAGTCGTGCGGTCCGGGCACAATGAGCAGCTCGTGGGCGACGCCGTCCTGGCGCAGCCGATCGCTGATCGCCTGGATGGCGGGCAGGAAGGGGTCGGCCTCGCTCGACACGAGCCGCAGCGCGACCTTGCGGCGCTCCATGGCCCGTCGCGCGAGCGTCGAGAACATCTCCGCCTCGCCCGCCCGCACCGCGGGCTGCAGGGCGCCGACCGCGCCGAAGACGTCGGGGTGCGACAGGCCGACGAGCAGCGCGAGGCGGCCGCCGAGGCTCACGCCGTCGATGCCGGTCGCCTCCCGGGCGGCCTGGCAGCCGCTCTCGGCGCGCGCCCGCGGCAGGAGCCGCTCGACGATGAACCGCCCGAACCCCGCCGCCCCCTCGACAGCGCGATCGCGGAGGTCGGGCGTGAACGGCGTCGCGATCGACATCCCGCGGTAGGGGTGGGCGCCGAGCGAGGCGTTGAGCTGCGCGAGCCGCTCGCGCGTCGCCATGTGCCCGAGATCTTCCGGCTCGAGCGGCGGAGAGCGGAGCCGCTCGAGCGTCGCGTCGAGGCCGTAGTCATCGCGCCACCCGCGCGCGCCGACCTCGACGCCGCGCACCGCCTCGCCGCGCCCGTGCAGGGCGACGAGCAGCGGCAGCGCCGCCGCGCCGCCGGGCGCGAGGAGCAGCGCGCGCTGCGGGCCCTCGTCGCCGGCGGCCGGCTCGAACGCGAGGTCCTTCCAGCCCGAAGGGGCCTCTCCGGACGACGCGGGCGCCGGGGCCGGCTCCGGCGGCGAGCTGCTGCGCCGGCACGAGGTCGAAGCGAGCGCGGCGAGGCCGAGGAGCGCGCGCCTTCGCGAGAGCGGGGGGAGCTTCGTGGCGGCCATCGGCGGCGAGGGTAGCAGCGCGGGGTGCCGGCGCCGGCGCGCGCGGGCTGGCCCTGTATCGGGCGCGCGACAGGCAGGTTTCGACAGCCGTCCACGCCGCCGTGCGCGCGGCGAGCCAGAGCGCAGCGGGCTGATCATGAGGACAACCGCCAAGACGCGAGGAGCACCATGAGAGACGAGCGAGACGAGATCTTCTCTCCCTCTTGGCGTCCCAGGCGGTCCAGATCCTTCGTCCTGTCGCCCTATGCAGTGCCACGTGCCCCCATGTAGGCTCGCGTTGCGCGGGCGAGATCCCCGGGAGGGGCGCTCATCGGCGACGGCGCCGATCCTGACGGGCCTCGCGGGCTCCGTCGGTCCCGAGCTCCAGAACCGTGAGGAAAGGGACCGCTCATGAGCCGTGAGACGAAGGGGGACGTCGGGCCGCTCGCCGGCGACCGGCCGCGCAGCGTGGAGGGCGTGATCGCCGAGGACGTGAAGACGCTCCACAGCATGGGGTACGCGCAGGAGCTCCTGCGCCGGATGGGGGGATTCTCCAATTTCGCGATCTCGTTCTCGATCATCTGCATCATCGCGGGCGGCATCACCTCGTTCCAGATGGGCCTTTGCAGCATCGGCGGGGCCGGGATCGGCATCGGCTGGCCGGTCTGCAGCGCGCTCTCGCTCTGCACCGCGCTCACGATGGGCCAGGTCGCGTCCGCGTTCCCGACCGCGGGCGGCCTGTACCACTGGGCCTCGATCCTCGGCGGCCGGGGCTTCGGCTGGGCCACCGCGTGGTTCAACCTGATCGGCCTCGTCACCGTCCTCGCGGCCATCAACGTCGGCGCCTACCTGTTCATCATGAGCTCGCTCGGCCCGCTGTTCGGCGTCGACATCGCGACCATGGCGCCGGATCAGGCCCTCTTGACGCAGATCGTCGGGGTCACGCTCATCACCGGGACACAGGCGCTCTTCAACCACCTCGGGATCCGCGTCACCACCCTGCTCACCGACTTCAGCGGATACCTCATCCTCGTCGTCTCGGTGGTCCTCACCCTCGCCATGCTCTTCCACGCGCCCCACATCGATCTCGGGCGGCTCGTCACGTTCACGAACTACAGCGGTCCGAAGGGCGGCGACGTGTGGCCGAAGACGGACAGCATGACGATGTTGTTCCTCCTGAGCTTCCTCCTGCCCGCGTACACGATCACCGGCTACGACGCGTCGGCGCACACGTCGGAGGAAACGATCGGCGCGGCGCAGACGGTCCCGCGGGGCATCGTCCGGGCGGTGCTCGTCTCCGGCGTCTTCGGGTGGCTCATGCTGAGCGCGATCGTGCTCGCGATCCCGGACATGGACGCGGCCGCGTCGAAGGGCGGCGGCGTCTTTTTCTGGATCATGGAGAGCGTCATCCCGGAGAGGCTCCGGATCGCGCTCTACGCCGGCATCTCGATCGCCCAGTACCTCTGCGGGCTGGCGACGGTGACGTCCGCCTCGCGCATGACCTTCGCGTTCGCCCGCGACGGGGGCCTCCCGCTCTCGGAGCAGCTCCGCAAGGTGAGCCCGAGATTCCGCACCCCGGCGACCGCCATCTGGGTCGTCAGCGGGTTGACGATCGCCTTCACGGTGTACACGCCCGTCTACTCGACGATCACGGCCGTCTGCGTGATCTTCCTCTACATCTCCTATGTCATGCCCACGATCATGGGCGTGCGCGCGTATGGCCGCACCTGGGTGACGATGGGGCCGTGGGACCTCGGCCCCCTCTACCGGCCGCTCGCGATCATCAGCGTCCTCGCGTGCCTGATGCTGATCGTGGTGAGCGTCCAGCCGCCGAACGACAAGGCCCTTGTCATCATGCTCATCGTGTTCGCGCTGACGGCCATCGTGTGGTTCGCGCTGGAGCGCCGCCGCTTCCAGGGCCCGCCGCAAGGGGTGATGATCCAGCAGCGAGCGCGGGAGATCGCGGAGGCCGAGCGGGCCGTCGGCCAGGTCAGGGGGTGAGTCAGCCGCCGGAGGGGCTGAAGAGGAGGGGATAGGTCACGGTCACGATGCCGGCGTCCGGCGGCGGGAACGACAGCCCGTAGAACGACCGCACCACGCAGGCGACCACGCCGGCGTCCGGCAGATCGGAGCCGCCGTTCTGCACGCTGGAGACCGCGCCGTCGCGGCCGATCGTGAAGCCGACCGACACGCGCCCGGTCAGGTTCGGGCTGTTGCGCAGCCCGTTCTCGTAGCAGAGCCGGAACCGGCCGAAGTTCTGCCGCACGATCCGCTGGATGACCTCGGGCGGGATCCGGCCCGACACCGAGGGCGACCCGACCCGCATGCGCGGCGCGTCCGGCTTGTGGCCGCGGGCGCCGGCGAAGCGCGACGCGCCGTGGCCAGGGCCGAAGCCCTGCCCGTCGCCGAGCCCGTTGCCGTGACCGATGGTGCCGAGGGGCCCCATCCCGATGCCGGTGAAGCGCCCGCCGCCGCCCTCGCCGACGCCGAGGAGCCCGAGACTGCCCACGCCGCCCGACTCGTCGATCGTCTCGCCCCACATGTTGGCGATCACGCTCCGCGCGCCGTTCCCGAGCGTGTCCACGCCGCCCCAGGGCGCCGAGAGCGCGTTCGGATCGCCGCCGACGCCCGCCTGGAGCACGCCGATCATGCCGAAGCGCGCCGCGTCGTCGAGCGCCTGCGCCCGCGAGATCCGCACGTCGAGGTTGTCCTTCGGCCCCTCGATGTCGAAGCGCCCGTTCGTCTTCCGGCTCGTCGCGCTCCCGGCCTTGCCCGACTCGCCGATCGCGGCCGCGCCCGTGCCGCCTTCCGTCTCGTTCGGGCGGCTCGCCTCCGCGCTCTGGTCCGCCTCGGGCAGCTCCCGCTCGGCGGTCGCCGCGAGCGCCTGCGCCAGGAGGTACGCCTGCTCCGCGCTGACGCCGCCGTCGTCGGCCATGGCCAGCGGCGGCATGAACGCGGCCATGGCCGAGAGCAGGCCGACGTGGACCAGCGTCGAGAGCGCGGTGAACGGCAGGCTCCGGCGGTCGAGGCTCACCTTGCCCGCCACGCGGCGGCCCGCCCTGCCCACCGCGACCTCGACCCCGAAGTCGCCGAGATCGAGCTTCGCCCGGCCGCCGAGCGGCAGCGCGATCTGCCGCGCGCCGTCGAGCGCCGCGCACGGCACGGCGCGGCCCGACGCGATCGCCTGCGCGACCGTCATCTTGCAGCTCCCGAGCTCGACCATACCCGTGGCGCCCGGCGGGATCACGGCGCTCACCTCGCCGCCGTCTCCGACGAGCACGAGCGGCGCCCTCACCGCGCCGAGCCGCGCCGCGGGTACGAAGAAGTCGCACCCGCCCTCGGCGCCGTCCTGCTCCCCGACGTGAAAGGCGCGCGGCGGCGTCAGGTGCGCCATGTGAAGCAGGCTGTCCCCCCACCGGATGACCACCTCGACGGACAGCGCCTCGGTCTCGCACTCGTCCGCGGGCACCTCGGGCGCGCTCTTGACCAGCGCGTAGGTATACGAGCCCTCCGGCGCGTCCGCGGGCACCTCGGCATCGCAGGCCGGAGCCGGGCTGAAGGGCAGATTACCAAGAAACGGGTTCGACGATGCCATGCTCGGAGCCACCTTGAACGTGTCCATCGGAGACAGCCCTTTCCTGCCCGCGCGCGCGGCGTGAGCCGCGCAGCGAGCGGTCTGAATGGAGCGAGCCCGCGAGAGCCCGCCAGAGCGGCGCTCCCGGCGCGCGCGCGGCGAGCTTCACCGCGCTCGGCGTGCGCCGCGGAGCGCCGCGTTCACGCCCGAGATCGACAGCGGCCCCTGCCCCAGGTTCCGGACCTGCAACGCAATTTTCAGCGGCGACCTCGCGCCCGGGCCGTTGAATAAAATCCATACCGCGCGGTCCGCGCGCCCCGGCGGCGGCGCGCCGCGGAGTCGCCACGAAACCGGATCGCAACCTTCCGGTGCTCTCCGGTTCACCGTCACGCACAGGCCGAGACGTCGACCAGACCCCCCCCTTCATCGCACCATGGTATCGGGCGCGACATACCGACGGTCGACCCGTAACCGCAGGGACGATCGGGGCTCACGCAACCAGAATGACACGGGCGTTGGGGTAGCCGGGCGCTCGCCATCGTGCGTATGATGAACGCCATGGGTGCGGCCAGGAGCAGCGGTCAAGACCCGCTTATCGGCGCGACGATCGCGGGTCGATATCGGATCATCTCGCTCATCGCCCGCGGGGGTATGGGCAAGGTCTACAGGGCAGAGCAGTTCGCGCTCGGTCGGATCTGCGCCCTCAAGCTCCTCGTCCCGGATGAGCGGCGCGAGCAAGATCCGGAGTTCTTCCGGCGCTTCTCGCGCGAGGCCGCGACCGCGGCGAGGCTCACCCACCCGAACTCGGTCACCGTCTTCGATTACGGCAAGGACGATCCGCGCGGGATCTATTTCATCGCCATGGAGTACATCGCCGGGCGCACGCTCCACCGCGTGCTCCACGACGAGGGCCCGTTCCCCGAGGCGCGAGCGAGCCGGATCGCGCGGCAGATCTGCCGCGCGCTGGCGGAGGCGCACGGGCTCGGGCTCGTGCACCGGGACCTCAAGCCGAGCAATGTGCTCCTCGTCGACCAGGGGGACGAGAAGGATTTCGTCAAGGTGCTCGACTTCGGCCTCGTCAAGGACGTCTCGGGGCAGCTCGACGATCTGACGCAGAAGGGCCTGTTCATCGGCTCTCCACGGTACACCGCGCCGGAGCAGGCGCTGGGCAACGAGCTCTCGCCGCGCGCAGACATCTACTCGCTCGGCGTGCTGCTCTACGAGATGCTCTGCGGAAAAGCGCCGTTCGACAAGAAGGTGCCGACGGCGACGCTGATGGCCCACGTCAGCGAGCCGCCGCCGCCGCTCGCGCGCGACTCTGGCGGTGCGCCCGTGTCGCCGGGGATGGAGGCGATCGTGATGCGGTGTCTCGAGAAGAGCCCGGACAGGCGCTTCCAGTCGATGAAGGAGTGCCTCCTCGCGCTGAAGGGCGCGGCGGGCGAGCCGGTCGACGTCGCGCGGGCCTCGACGCCGGACCGCGTGCCCGTGTCGCAGCCCGGCGGCGCGCTGCCGTCCGCGCCGTCGGGCTCGGGGCCGCTCATCTCGGAGGTCTCGCCGCCCCCGGCCGACTCGGGCGCGTCGCCTCGCTCGATCCAGCTCGACTCGCTGTCTCCTCCCCAGGTCTCCCCGACGTTCGGCGGCTCTGTCGCGCCGCCCCGACACCGGCCGCTGTCTCTCTATCTCGTGGCGCCGATCGCGGCGCTCGTCGGCGGCGGCCTCGTGATGGCGATCGGCGGGCACGCGCGCGGGCCGCAGGCCGCGAGCACCCCGGCGGCAGTCCAGTCCGTCCTCGTGCCGATCGCCGTCCCTGCCGAGGTCTCGGCGGACAGAGCGCCCAGCGCGGCGGCCGGCTTCAGGATCGTGCGGATCGAGAGCGCTCCGCCCGGCGCCCGCGTGTCCGACCGCGGGACGGAGGTGTGCCTGGCGACGCCGTGCCGGCTCGTCCTGGAGGGCGCCGGGACCCGGGCCGAGTACCGACTCCAGCTCACCAGGCCCGGTTACAAGCCGGCCGTGCTGGTGGTGCGCCCCGAGGACGAGACCGCCTCGGCCGATCTCGAGGCGCTGGCCGCGGCCCCGGCGCCGCCCCCGCCGCCGATCTCGCAGGTCGCGGCGAGCGCGCTCCCGGAGGCGGCTCCCTACGAGGAGGCGCTGCGCGAGGAGGGCGCCGCGGCCGAGCCCGCCGCGACCGAGGCCGGCGCCGCCCAGCCCAGCGCGGCCGCCCTGCCGACGGCTCCAGAGGCCGTGCCCGCCGCAGTGCCGGCCGCGCCGGCACCGAGGACGACCGCCCCCGAGATCCTGCGCTTCCAGGACGGGATGACGCGCCCCGTGCCGATCGAGGCGCCCGCGGTGGTCTACACGCGGGAAGCGCGGCAGGCCCGCGTCGAGGGGACGGTCCTCGCGCGGTGCGTGGTGACGACGGCCGGGAATCTCACCGGTTGCCGCATCGTCAAGGGTGTCCCGCACATGAACGACGCGGTCCTCTCGGCGCTCGCGGCGAGCCGCTACAGGCCGGTCACGTACCAGGGACGGCCCGTCGACGTCGACTACGTGTTCTCGATCAAGCTCGTGCTGCCCTGACGCCAGTCCCACGCCGTCAGGGCTCATCTCTGGTTCATGAGAAAAGGAACCACAGAGGCACAGAGGGCACAGAGGGGAGAAGAGAGAATAAAAAACTCTCTCTTCCCTCTGTGCCCTCTGTGCCCTCTGTGGTTCAAATTCTTCTCCATCACAGGGCGAGCATGACGGTGGCCGAGAGGAAGACGATATGAGCGGTCGTGGCCGAACCCGGGCGGCGCAAGCCGGGCTGATCCTCTGTTTCGCGGCGCTCCTCGGCTGCTCGCGGGAAGAGGCGTCCAAGCCGGGCGCAGGGAGCGGCGCCGCGCGCCCGGCTGCGCTCGGGGCCGAGGTCGTGCCGGCGCCGGAGGGCGGCGAGGTCCCCGCGCTGGTGCAGGAGGCGCGGGACCGCGCCCGGCGGGAGGGGCGCGAGCTCGTCGTGTACGTGGGCGCGTCGTGGTGCGAGCCGTGCACGAGGTTCCACGACGCCGTGAAGGCGGGCCAGCTCGACGCGAGCTTCCCGGCGCTGCGCCTGATCGAGTTCGACCTCGATCGCGACCGCGACCGGCTCGCCGAGGCTGGCTATGCGTCCGAGATGATCCCGCTCTTCGTCGTGCCGGGCGCGGACGGCCGGGGAACGCCCCTCCGCGTCGAGGGGTCGGTGAAGGGCGACCGCGCTGTCGACGAGATCGTCCCCCGGCTCGAGGCGATCCTGGCCCGGGCGCGCGCGGCGGCGCGGTGATCCGCGGAGCGCGCGCCGCCCGCGCCGCTCACCGCGAGCGCGCCGCCCGCGTCGCGGTGGACGGGCGGCGGCGGTGGAGCCATGGATGGACCTCCATGAGGACCGCGAACCTGCTGCTCGCAGCCGCGCTCGTGACGCTCGCCGCGGGTTGCCGCGGCGGCGGCAGCGAGCCTGCTCAGCCCATCCCGCACGTCACGCCGATCGACACGCGCCCCCCCGCCGATCCGGCAGCGGACGACGAGCCGCCCACGCCGCGGCCCCCGAAGGAGGCTGACCCCACGAGCACGGACACGTTCGAGGGCACCGCGGGCGCCACCGACAAGCCGCGCGCCGGCGCGAAGGTCGCGGTCCTGCGCGACGTGCGCGCGGCCCGGCACGAGCACTACGACCGCGTCGTGTTCGAGTTCGAGGGGGACACGGTGCCGGGCTACCACGTCGACTACATCGACAAGCCGGTGCGGCAGTGCGGCTCGGGCGAGGCCACGGAGATCGCCGGCGACGGGTGGCTCGCCGTGCGCATGACCCCCGCCGCGGCGCACACGGAAGCGGGGAAGGCGACGATCCCGTTCCGCGAGCGGAAGCTCGCGCTCGGCGTGGCCGTGGAGCTCGAGCGCACGTGCGACTTCGAGGCCGAGGTGACCTGGGTGCTCGGGGTCTCGTCGCCGAACCGGTACCGCGTCCTCGAGCTGACGAAGCCGGCGCGGCTCGTCGTCGACGTGAAGCACTGAGGCCGCGCGCGCCGGCTCAGCCGCCCAGCGCGGGCCCGGGCTCGTCGTGGCGCGCCGGCGTGGACGCGTCCGCCGCCCGCGGCGGCGGCAGCCGGCGCGGCGGCACCGTGACGTGCTTCGGCGGGGCGGCGGGGCCGCCGGACGGCCGCGGGATGTTGTAGACGCGCTTCGCCTGGATCGCCGTGGATCGCAGGCCGTTGGCCCGCTTGATCGCCTCCACGGTGGTGCCGTATCGCCGCGCCAGCGAGCCCAGGGTCTGCCCCTTCTTCGCGGTGTGGCGCACGTACTGCGCCGTCGGCTTGATCGCCCCGCGCTTCACGAGCATCGGGTACGCGCGCACGGCCGACTCCTGCGCGATCGGGCTGTAGAACCTGATGTGGATGTGGTTCGCGTGCCCCCGGGCGTGACGGATGAGCGGCCGCGGCTTCCTCGACCCGAACTGGAAGACGTCGTCGAGCCAGTCCCTGTCTTCCCCGATCTTCAGCGCGTGCTCCTTGAGCAGCTTCTGCACGCTGGTGTCGATGAGGATGAGCTCCACGTCGGTCTCGGTGATCAGCGCCCGGACGAAGGCCCAGGTGCGCTCCCGGTCGAGGTTCGCCGCCGTGGCCCGCTGGTACCAGCGGTGCCGCGCGTCGAGGAAGTAGCTGATGTCGACGTCGCGCCCGGCCTGGTGGCTCTTGTGCGGCGAGAGGCGGCCGCCGTCCCGCGCGCTGATGTGCCCGATGTAGAGCTTCGGGCTCCCCGGGAACTGCCGGTGCACCTCCGCGATCGCCCGATCGAGCGCGTCGACCGTCTCGCGCGTCCCCCAGGCGTGGCCCGGATCGACGAGCTCCCACCTGTCGCTCTCGGGCATCCGGAGGCCGTTGAACAGCGCGCCCGCGTTGGTGGCGCCCACCGACATCGGCCCGAGCGCCGCCGGGTCCTTCGACAGCAGCTCCTCGATCTGCGCGTCGGTCATGGCCGCGAGCGGCGAGCGCGCCGGCGTGCCGGTGCCCGGCTCCGCCGGCAGCTCGAGGTCGTCGTCGACCTCCCCGCCGTCCTCGTCCACCTCGTCGTCGTGGTCGTGGTCGTGGGCGGCCGCGAGCGCGGCGTGGTCCGCCGCTGTCCCGGGCGCGGCCCCCTGCGTGCCCGCGCCGTGCTCCGCCGAGGCGGCGGCGACGACGCGCTGCAGGCTGTCCTTCGACCGCGCCGCCTCCGGCGATCTCCCGGCGCAGCCCGCGATGCCGAGGGCGCAGAGGACGGAAACCAAGGTGCTGCGGCCCATCGCGGCGCCACTATACCGGCACGAGGAAGACACGCCAACCGCGGCCCGGCGGTCGCACAGCGCCCTTCACGCGACGCGTGTTCAGCGCCCGGGCGTCTTGCGCGGCCGCGCGCGGCTGCGCTCGGGCTGGCACCGGGCGCAGAAGGCGCTGGAGCGCCCGCCGATCGCGCGCGTCTCCAGCGCCGCGCCGCAGCGAGGGCACGGCTCGCCGGCGCGCGCGTAGACCTGGAACGGGTTCGGCGCCGCGCCGGACTCGGACAGGTACGCGATCTCCCCGGCGCCGATCGCCGTGATCGTGTGCGCGAGCGAGGCCTCGATGCCGGCGGCGATGGCGGCCACTTCCTCGCGCGACAGGGAGCGGCCCGGCCGCGCCGGGTGCACGCCAGCGCGGAAGAGCGCCTCGGTCGCCTGGATGTTGCCGAGGCCGGCGATCACCGCCTGGTCCATCAGGATCACCTTCACGGCGCGCGCGCTCGCCCTGGCGCGCTCCAGCAGGGCGTCCACGTCGATCCCGTCGCGCAGCGGATCGGCGCCGAGCGCGGCGATCTCGGGGATCTCGCGCGGCGAGACGCCGCGCAGGACGGCGAGCCGGCCGAGGAGCCGCGGGTCGTTGTAGTGGAGCACGCTCCCCGAGGTGAGCCGCAGCCGTGCGCGGCTGTGCCCCGGCGCGGGCTCTCCCGGCGCGCGGCGCACCCACTTGCCCGACATCCCGAGGTGGCTGAGCAGCACCACGCCCCCGTCGAGCTCGAGCACGAGGTACTTGCCGAAGCGCGTGACGCGCTCGAGCGCGCGGCCCGGGAGCTCGCGCTCGAAAGCGTCGCGGCTCGATCGGCGGAACACGCGGGTCGGATCGCCCTCGGCGGACGCGATGCGGTCGCCCGCGAGGAAGCGGCGCAGCGAGACGGCGGCGTGCTCGACCTCCGGGAGCTCCGGCACCCGCGAGGACTATCACGCGCCGCGGCGCACGAGGGCGTTGCCGCCGGCTGGGCGGCGGCTACATGCTGCCCTCGTGCAAGGGTCCCAGCGGAGCGGCCGCCCCGATCCGGCAGCCCAGGGGGCGGCCGCGGCGGCGCGCCGGCCGGGGCCGCCCGCGGCGCCCGACGGCGCGCCGCGCCCGCACGAGCGCGGCGAGCGACCGGCCGGGGCCGGCGAGCGGCAGCCAGGCGGCGGGGGCCAGCAGAAGCTCTTCTCGGCCAGGGAGGTGGCGGGCGACGGGTCCGCGACGGTCGAGGGAGAGGTCGTCCGCGTCACCTACGAGAGCGAGTCGAGCGGCTTCCGGGTGCTGCGGGTGGAGGTCACCCCGGGCGCCGCGCCGGAGGTCTGGGTCGGGGTGTTCCCGCAGGTCGGCCCGGGCACGCGCGTGCGCGCGACGGGGCGCTACCAGCGCGATCCGAAGCACGGCGAGCAGCTCAAGGTCGAGACCCTGCTGCCGATCGCCCCCGCCACGCTGGACGGGCTCGAGCGCTACCTCGGCTCCGGCATGGTGCAGGGCATCGGCCCCGCGTACGCGAAGCGGATCGTCGAGGCGTTCGGCGCCGAGACGCTCGAGATCCTCGACCGGTCGCCGGAGCGGCTCGCCGAGGTCCCCGGGCTCGGCCAGCGGCGGGCGCAGGCCGTCGCGAAGGCGTGGGCGGCGCAGCGGGCGATCGGGGCCATCATGATCTTCCTCCAGGCGCACGGCGCGTCCCCGGCGCTGGCGAGCCGCATCTACAAGCGGTTCGGCCCTCACGCGATCGACATCGTCTCCCGCTCCCCGTACCGGCTCGCGCTCGACGTGTGGGGCATCGGCTTCAAGACCGCCGATCGGATCGCGCGCTCGATCGGCGTCCGGGCCGACTCGCCGGAGCGGGCGCAGGCGGGCGTGCTGCAGACGCTGGTCGACCTGTCGACGCGCGGGCACACGCTCGCGGAGCGGCCGGAGCTCGCGGAGCTCGCCGCGACGATGCTCGAGCGCGACGCCGCCGAGGTCGACAGCGCGATCGACGCGCTCGTGGCGAGCGGCCACGTCCGCGTCGAGGCGCTGTCGACCGGCGAGGTCGCCGTCTACCCGAAGGACCTCTACGAGGCCGAGGTGCGGCTCGCGCGCCGGATGCGCTCCCTGCTGGGGGGCGACGAGGACGACGCGGCGAGCGACGCGCGCCTCGCGGAGGGCGTCGACGCGGCCATCGCCGCGTTCGAGGAGAAGACGAAGGTCTCGCTGGCGGCCGCGCAGCGCGCCGCGGTGGAGCAGGCCGCGCGGAACAAGGTGCTGGTCATCACCGGCGGTCCGGGCGTCGGCAAGACGACGATCGTCCGGGCGATCCTGGCGCTGTTCGATCGCGCCCGGCTCCCGGTGCGGCTCGCCGCGCCGACGGGGCGCGCGGCCAAGCGGATGAGCGAGGCGACCGGGCGCGAGGCCGTCACCCTCCACCGGCTGCTGGAGTTCGACCCGAAGCAGCGCAAGTTCGGGCGCCAGCGGGGCCGGCCGATCGAGGCGGCGGCGATCGTGGTCGACGAGGCGTCGATGCTCGACCTGGCGCTCGCCGACGCGCTGCTGCAGGCCACGTCGGACGCGGCGCGGCTCGTCCTCGTGGGCGACGTCGACCAGCTCCCGTCGGTCGGCCCCGGCGCGGTGCTGCGGGACGTGATCGCCTCCGGCGAGGTGCCCACGGTGCGCCTCACGCAGATCTTCCGGCAGGCCGAGGGCAGCCTCATCGTCCGCAACGCGCACCGCATCCACGACGGCGAGCCGCCGGAGGGCGCGCGCGGCCCCGGCGGCGAGTTCTACGTGATCGAGCGGACCGAGGCCGAGGCGGCGGCGGAGCTGATCCTGCACCTCGTCACGGAGCGCATCGCCAAGGGGTTCGGGCTGGATCCGCGGCGGGACGTGCAGGTCCTCACGCCGATGCACAAGGGCGAGGCCGGCGCGATCGCCCTGAACGCGCGGCTCCAGGCGGCGCTGAACCCCGAAGGCCCGAGCGTCACGCGCGGCGCGCGCACGCTGCGGCTCGGCGACAAGGTGATGCAGCTCCGCAACGACTACGACCGCGAGGTCTACAACGGCGACGTCGGGTTCATCACGGACGTGAACGCCGAGGAGCGGAAGCTCCAGGTCCGCTTCGACGATCGCGAGGTCGACTACGAAGAGGGGGAGATCGACGAGCTGACGCTCGCTTACGCGACGAGCATCCACAAGAGCCAGGGGAGCGAGTATCCGGCGGTGATCGTGCCGATCCTCACCCAGCATTTCGTCATGCTGTCGCGGAACCTCATCTACACGGCGGTGACCCGCGGCAAGCGGCTCGTGGTGCTCGTCGCCGATCCGCGGGCCGTGTCGCTGGCGCTGGCGGAGACGCGCAAGGAGGAGCGCCGCACCCACCTCGCGGAGCGGTTGCGCAGCGCGGCGCCGGCGCGCTCCGGGCCGGCGCTCGAGCCCAAGCCGGCTCTCGCCGCCGGGCCGCGACTCGACTAGGACGTCGGCCGAGAGGGCGAGCGACATGAGCGTCCGTGACGGCGACAGCGACCACGACAACGATCACTCGAGCGAGCGCGAGACGCGCGATACGGCCAGGGCGACGGCGCAGCAGGGCCCAGCGCGGCTGGCCTGGAGCGCGGGGGGCGCGGCGAGATTCACGAGCGGAATCACGGGCGGAAGCCGCGGCGGAGCCGCCGCGGCCAGGGCCCGCGCGCTCGGAGCTCCCCCGTTGCCCGGCTCGGTCCTCCCTGCTAGCGTTCGCGCCCCCTCTACACGAACTACGACCCCCATCACTTCAGCGCGCAGGGTACCGGGGCGAGGCTGGGCGATTCCTGCCCCTCGGCGCGCGTGGGGGAGAGATCTCGGAGCATCGACGATGACGACCAACGGACAGCAGCAGGCGGCTGGGCTCAACATCAGCGGGGGGGCGGCGATCGTCGCGCCCGTGAGCGCGTTTCCGAACGGCGTGCCGGGGAACGCGCTCATCGTCATCCCGATGAACAAGCCGACCGATGAGCTGAAGGGCCTCCTCGAGCAGGGCCCCGCGGCGGTGACCCTCGATCAGATGTGGCAGCTCCTCGGCTTCAACGGGCCGGCGGTGCAGGTGCAGGACGACCAGGGGCGCCCCATCGCGATCGGTCTGGAAGACCTCCTCGCCGGACTCGAGAAGCACTGGACCGAGCAGCCTGACGATCTGAACCGCGGGCGCATCTACGCGCAGGAGCTCCTCAAGCACAACCGGCTGCAGCGCGCCGAGCAGGTGCTCTCGAAGGTGGTGGCGAAGGGCGGTACGGGCGACGACTGGCTCGCGCTCGGCATCGCGCAGCTCTCGCAGGACAAGCACGACAAGGCCGAGGGGACGCTCAAGGGGGCGCAGAACCTGCTGAAGGACAACCCCTACCCCTCGCTGCACCTCGCGAAGCTCTACCAGGCGCGCAAGGAGGACGCGAAGGAGCGCGAGTACATCGAGAAGGCGATCGCGATCGACGCCGGGTGTATCGACGCGTGGGCCTACCTCTTCCAGTACCTGAAGCAGCGCGGGGACGAGGAGAGCGCGGTGGCCGAGATGGAGAAGATCTCGGCGGACAAGAAGACCGCCGCGCCGTACATCGCGATCCAGGGCTTCTACGCGAGCAACGAGGAGACGCGGGACAAGGCCGTCGAGTACGCCAAGAAGGCGGTCGCGCTGAACCCGGACGACCCGCTGGCGCTGCTCTGCCTGTCGGCGCTGTACGGGCAGAAGAACGACCTCGAGGCGGTGGTCCGCCTGCTCCAGCCGCACGAGGCGAAGATGAGCCGCGACGTGCGCCTGGCCAACAACTACTTCGAGGCGCTCTTCCAGTCCCGCCAGCTCGAGAAGGTGACCAAGCTGCTGAACGCGCTCGCCGGATCTCCGAACAAGGAGGTCAAGCAGTTCGCCATCGAGCGCTCGCGCGCCGTCGCGCAGTACCTGCAGCAGCAGCAGCAGCAGCTCGCCGCGGCAGCCCAGCCGGCGGCGCAGCGCAAGGCCTGACAAGCACGCAAGACCCGCGCGGGGAGCGCCCGAGACGGCGCTCCCCGCGGCTCAGCGGCGTTCAGCAGCTCAGCAACGAACAGCAGCCGCTCGCCCTCGCGGGGCCATCGCCCTCGCTCAGCTCAGCAATCAGCAGAAGAGGCTCACCGCAGCAACCTGACCGGCGCTCAGCGACCGAAGGCGCGGCGGATCGCTTCGGCGATGCCGCCGCCCAGAAGGCCGTCGGCGTCCAGGCGGTCCGTCGCGGCCTGCTTCACGTTCTCGGGCGCCTGCCCCATCGCGAAGGAGCGCCCGGCGACCTCGAACATCGGCAGGTCGTTGAGCCAGTCGCCGACCACGACCACGTCCGACGGCGAGCACTGGTAGTGCTCTGCGAGCCACGCGATCGCCGTCCCCTTGGTGGGCCCGGCGGCGCGGACCAGCATCGCGAAGACGTCGTGCAGGAGGGGGAACGAGACGACGAACGCCGCCTGGCCGAGCTCGGACCGGACCTCCTCGACGGCGGCCATGACCTGGGACTCGGTCCCGATCGCCACCAGCCCGAGCAGGCCGTGCTCGTGCTCCCAGTACGGGTGCGACGTGACCCGCTCGACCTCGGCGATGGCGGTCGACCACCCCCGGACATAGTGGACGTGCGGCGCGCCGGTCGCGTCGTGGACGATGCTGTCCTGCGCGAAGAGGAACGACGCCGTCGCGTGCCGCTCGGTGATCGAGCGCAGGAGCGCCGCCTCGGCGCCCGAGATCGTCCGCGAGTACAGGTGCGCGTCGCCCTCGGTGTGCACGATGTGGCTGCCGTCGACGCACGCGATCGGGCCGACGATGCCGACCCGCCGCGCGACCTCGCGCGTCCCCGAGTACAGACGCCCCGTCGCGATGGAGACCGGGACGCCGGCCGCCTGGAGCCGCTGGATGGCGAGGAGGTCGTCCTCGTGGATGGATCCATCACGACGGACGAGGGTCCCGTCGACATCGAGGGCGAGGAGCTTGTAGGTGGTCACCGCGCTACGCTCTGTCCGACGAGCTGCTGCGCCGCCCGGACTGACAGTCGAGCTCGCTCGAAGTACTGCAGGTTTGCGAGCTCGCTCTTGCCGGTCTCGAGCCGCTCGCGACGTTCATCAAGCAACGCCTTGAGCAGCTCGAGAGCACACGCTGGGTGGCAGGCGGAGCTAGCTGGACTGGATGGCACCGCGCTCGGCGCGGTATCCGGAAGGAGGGCTCAGGAGCCCGGGTAGACCGACACCTGCTTCTTGGTGTTGGACTTCCACTCGTACTTCACGACGCCGTCGACGAGGGCGAAGAGCGTGAAATCGCGGCCGGTGCCGACGTTGTGGCCGGCGTGGATCGAGGAGCCGACCTGCCGGACGAGGATGCTGCCCGCGCGAACGGGCTCCCCGGCGTAGATCTTCACCCCGCGGCGCTGCGCGTTCGAGTCGCGGCCGTTCCTGGAGGAGCCGCCGCCTTTTTTGTGAGCCATGTCTACCTCTCCTGCTAGGCGGTGATGCCGGTGATCTTGAGCTCGGTGTACGGCTGCCGGTGGCCGTTCTTGCGGCGGAAGTTCTTCCGGCGCTTGAACTTGAAGACCACGATCTTCTTGCCGCGGTCCTGCCCGGTGATCTCGGCCGCGACGGAGGCGCCGCTCACGAGGGGCTTGCCAATCTTGGGGGAGTCACCGCCGACGAGGAGCACCTCGCTGAACGTGACCTTGTCACCGGCATTGCCGGCAAGCTTCTCGACCCGGAGCTTCTGACCTTCGGCGACCCGATACTGCTTGCCGCCCGTCTTGATGACCGCGTACATGGTGCGTCTTCCTCAACCTGGGGACCGCGATCCCTCACCTTACGTCACGCAATTGCCCTCGATCGGAGGGCCCGGTGAGCGAGGGAGCGGCAGTATACGGACCTTCTCCGGCTTGGCAAGAGGTTCGCAGCGCCCTCGCCCAGGTTCTTCTCCCGGGGAAACAGCCCGCGGCCGCCCGCGCGCTGCCAGCGCCGGCTGCGCGCTGGCAGCCCGCAGACGGCCCGCAGGCGAAGCCCGCGTCCGACGCGACCCCGGACCACGGCCCAGCTCGCTACCCCTCGGCCTTGGTGAAGACGAACTTCTCGTCGACCACGTCGACCAGCATCTTCTGGCCGGCCTGGTACCCGCCGGCCAGGATCGTCTCGGCGAGCGGGTTCTGGAGCTCGCGCAGGATGGCCCGCTTCAGCGGGCGCGCGCCGAGGCTCGGCTCGTAGCCGAGCTCGACGAGCCGCGCCTTCGCGGCGTCCGTGAGCGCCAGGCGGATGTCCTTGTCCGTGAGGAGCTGCTCGAGGCGGCGGAGCTGGATGTCCACGATGCCCCGGAGATCCTCCTTGCTGAGCGCCTTGAAGACGACGATGTCGTCGATGCGGTTCAGGAACTCGGGGCGGAAGAACCCGCGCAGCTCCTCGAGCAGCACGTCGCGGATCGCCTCGCGCCCGTCCTCCGTCGACCAGAGCTTCGCGTCGGTGTCGAGCACGCGCTTCGACCCGATGTTCGACGTCATGATCACGACCGTGTTCGAGAAGTCGGCGAGCCGCCCGCGGCCGTCGGTCAGCCGGCCGTCGTCGAGGATCTGGAGCAGCAGGTTGAACACGTCCGCGTGGGCCTTCTCGACCTCGTCGAACAGGAGCACGCTGTACGGCCGGCGCCGGGCGGCCTCGGTGAGGAAGCCGCCCTGCTCGCTGTCCGCGTAGCCCGGCGGCGCGCCGATCAGGCGCTGGGCCATGTGGCGCTCCATGAACTCGCTCATGTCCATGCGCGTCAGCGCCTGCTCGTCGTCGAACAGGAACTCGGCGAGCGCCTTCGCGAGCTCCGTCTTGCCGACGCCGCTCGGCCCGAGGAACAGGAACGAGCCGATCGGCTTGCCCGGATCGCGCAGCCCCACGCGCCCGCGCCGCACCGCCTTCGCGATCGCGCGCACCGCCTCGTCCTGGCCCACCACGCGCTGCGCGAGCCGCTCCTCCATCTTGAGGAGCTTCTCGGCCTCGCCCTCGAGCATCTTCGCCACCGGGATGCCGGTCCAGTCGTTGAGCGTCGCCGCCACGTCCGACTCGCTGACGACGTTCGACGTCGGCGCGACCCCCTCCCGCTGCGCCGCCTCCTCGGCCGCCTGCAGCCGCCGCTTGATCTCCGGGATCGTGACGTGCTCGAGCTCGCCGATCTTCGCGAACGCCTTGTCGCGCTGGGCCGCCTTCAAGGCGTCCGTCGCGGCGACGAGCTCCCGGCGGATGGACTGGCACGCCGCGATGACGCCGCGACGCGACGCGTTGCGGGTCCGCATCGACGACGCCTTCGGCTCGATCTCGGCGAGCTCCGCCTCCAGCCGCGTGCGGGTCTGGACGCTCAGCTTGTCGTCGTCGTCGGCGAGCGCGGCGATCTGGGCGCGCAGCGCGTCGACGCGCCGGCTGAGCGCGTCGAGCTCGGCCGGCACCCCGTCAACCTCCACCCGCTTGCGGGCAGACGTCTCGTCGAGCAGGTCCACCGCCGTGTCGGGGAGCGCGCGATCCGAGATGTACCGCTTGGCCAGCGCGACCGCCGAGGCGATGGCGCTCTCCCCCACGCGGACGCGGTGGTGGGCCTCGTACTTCGTCGCGATCCCCCGCAGGATCTCCGTCGCCTGATCGATGCTCGGCGCCTCCAGCGTGATCGTCGAGAACCGGCGGATGATCCCGGGGTCGCGCTCGTTGATCTTGCGCACGCCTTCCGGCGTCGTCGTGGCGATGATCCGGATCTCGCCGCGCGACAGCAGCGGCTTCAGGAGCTCGCCGACGCCGGCGCCCTGCACCCCCTGGCCGAAGAGCGCGTCGAGGTCCTCGACGACGAGGATGCTCTCGGCGTCCTGCTCGCCGCGCAGGCGATCGACGAGCACCTTGAGGCGCTGCTCGATCTCGCCGCGCAGCTTCGCCCCGGCGACCAGCGCGCCGGTGTCGAGCTCGTAGAGGTGGGCCCCGGCCAGGTTCGTGGGCACGTCCCCGTGGGCGATCCGGTCGGCGAGGCCCCGGATGAGCGCGGTCTTGCCCACGCCGGGCTCGCCGACGATGAGCGGGTGGTTCTTGAACCGCCGCTCGAGGATCTGCAGCAGGCGGCGCGCCTCGACGTCCCGCCCGATCACCGGATCGAACCGCCCCTCGCGGGCGTCGGCGACGAGGTCCCGGGTGTAGGGCGCGGGCTGGCCCGGCTCCGACGCGCTCGCCGGCGTGGGCGACGGCTCCCGCGAAGCCGCCTCCAGCGCGCCGAGGTGTGGCCGGAACGCCCCGGGGCCGATGCCGAACGAGGACAGGATCTCCCCCGCGGGCCCGCGGATCTCCTGGGCGAGCGCGTGGAGCAGGTGCTCGATGCCCACGTTCGCCGACTTGTCGCGGGTCGCCTCCCGCTCGGCGCGCCCGAGCAGGTCGAGCAGGCGCGGGCTCACGTACGCCACCCCGCCGCCCGCCCTGGGCAGCTTCTTCAGCGCGTTCTCGGCGAGCTGGAGCACCTCGTTCGGGTCGGCTCCGGCCCGCCGAAACACCTCGGATACCCCCCGGTCACGCTCGAGCAGCCTCGTCAGCAGGTGCAGCGGCGTGACCTCGGTGTGCTGGCGCTCGTCCGCGATCTGCTGGGCGCCGGCGACGACTTGCTTCGCGTCGCCGGTATAGCGATCGAGGTGAATCGTCCCCTCTTTCTCGGCCATGCGCGCAGCCTACCCCAAGGAAGGGCCCTGTGCGCTTGCATCTTTGGCCGTCCCGGGAAAGGAAAGAGGACGAGATGCCCATGCAAGCAGCCGAAGTCACCATCTACGTCACCGAATACTGCGGATACTGCACCATGGCGAAGCGCCTGCTGACCCAGAAGCAGGTGCGCTTCACGCAGATCAACGTGGAGGACCGCGACGACCTCCGCGCCTGGCTGGTCAAGGCCTCCGGGCAGCGGACCGTCCCGCAGATCTTCATCAACGGGGACAGCGTCGGCGGATTCAGCGAGCTCTCGGCCCTGGAGAAGCAGGGCGCGCTCGATGCGCGGCTCGCCGAGGCGCCGCGCGCGGACGCACCCGCCATGCCGCGCTGAGCGGCGCAGGCAGGCGAGGTGCGACGGAGACCCCGGCCCGGCGCCCCTGGGCTGCCGCCGGCGAAGGTGCACCCCGGCGTGGGTAGGTGATAAGCTGCCGCGCGGGGACGGGGCGCAGCTTTCTTTGATACCGTTCGTCCATAGGGCTTCATCGGCTCCGCCCACCCCGCCCCCTCAGAGTCGCAACCGCCATGCCTAGCAGCACCGACACCACTGCCGCAGCGACTCAGCCGGTCGAGGGGTCGCTCGTCGGAAAGCGGGTGCAGAAGTACGAAATCGTACGGGTGATCGGCCGTGGCGGCATGGGCATGGTCTACGAGGCGGTCAACACCGCCATCGGCAAGCGCGTCGCGATGAAGTTCGTCGACGCCGACCTCGCGCAGAACAAGGACTCGGTCGCGCGGTTCCACCGCGAGGCGCAGGCGGCGAGCGCCGTCGAGAGCGCGCACATCGTCGAGATCTTCGACGCCGGCTTCGCCGACGACATCCCCTTCCTCGTCATGGAGCTGCTCCGCGGCGAGGACCTCGGCCACCGCATCCGGCGCTGCGGCAGGATCGAGCTCGGCGAGGCGCTCCACGTGACCGCGCAGATCCTCCGCGGCCTGCACCGCGCCCACGAGGCGGGCATCGTCCACCGCGACCTCAAGCCGGACAACATCTTCCTGGTCGACCGCGACGACGACCCGAACTTCGCCAAGATCCTGGACTTCGGCATCTCGAAGGTGCGCCGCGTCGACGGCGCGCCGGCCCACACGCTGACGCGGGAGGGCACGGTCCTCGGCACGCCGTTCTACATGTCGCCCGAGCAGGCGCAGGCGCTGCCCGACGTGGACGGCAGGACCGACCTCTGGGCTGTCGGCGCGATCCTCTACGAGTGCCTCACCGGGCACCCGCCGCACAGCGGCAACTCGTACGAGCAGGTGATCGTCAACATCTGCATGAAGGACGCGCAGGACGTGCGGATGAGCAACCCGGCCGTCCCCGAGCCGATCGCGCGCGTCATCGCGAAGGCGCTCACGCGGGACCGGGACCAGCGGTTCTCCTCCGCAAGGGATTTTCTGGACGCGCTGATCGGGGCGGCTGGCGGGCTCCTCGGGCCGCGGCGCAGCTCGAGCGACGAGCTGACCGTGCCCGCGGCGATCTCGCCTGGCGTGCCCGGGCGCACGCCGGCGAAGCAGACGCCGGCCGACCCGGACATCGGGTTGGATCCGACGCTCGAGGTGCCCGGCAGCGGCTCGAAGGTGGGCTGGGTGAGCAACGGGCGCACCGGCGCGCGAGGACCGCGGCGGCTCGTGCTCGTCGCGATCGCGCTGCTCTCGCTGATCGGCGGGCTCGCCGGCGCGGTCCTCCACGCGCGCCGCTCGCCGGCGGAAGGGACGGCGGCCATCGCGCCGGCGCCTGCCGCCCACGTCTCGATCGAGCTCCGGACGAACGCCGAGGGCGCGCGCTTCACCGTCGACGGCGTGGCCCTGGTCGATCGCACGCTGCGCGGGCGCACGGGCGAGACGAAGCGGGTCCGGGTCGAGGCCTCCGGCTACACGCCCGTGGACAAGGAAGTGACGCTCCAGGCCGGCAGCACCCCGATCGAGGTCCTGCTCCAGCCGCTGCCGCTGGCCGTCACGCCGGTGCCTGCGGCGATCGAGACGACCGCGGAGCCGGCGCCCACCGCGCCCGCCCCGCCCCCCAGGGCCGCGCCGAGCGCGAAGAAGACGGCGACGCTCCCCTTCGCGGCGCGCCCGAGGGGCGCGGGCACCGGCGCGAAGCCCGCCGCGTCGAGCCAGGCCACCCCGGCGGTCGTGACGTCGAAGCCGGCGGGGGTCGCGGCGGGTCTGCAGCTCAAGGTGGACTGAGGCGGGCTTGGGCCGATCGCACGGACGACTCCCGCTCGCGCTCTGCGCCGCCACGCTCGGGCTGGCCCTGCAGCTCTCGCCGGCGCTCGCGCAGGTCGAGCCGTACCGGCAGCACATGGAGAACGGCATCAAGCTGTTCCAGGACCGGAACTACCCGGCGGCGATCGTCGAGTTCGAGGCGGCCTACAAGGAGAAGCCGAAGGCCAGCCCGCTGTTCAACATCGCGCTCGCCGAGAAGGCCCTCTTCAACTACCCGCGGGCGATCGCGGCGCTCGAGCGCGCGCTCGCGCAGCACCGCGACACGATGGACGAGAGCGACGAGAAGACCGCGCGCAGCGCCATCGAGGAGATGCGCGCGCTGCTCGCCCAGGTCACGATCGAGCTCAGCCCGCAGAGCGCGACGCTGTTCATCGACGGCCAGGAGCACCCCCCCTCGTCGTCCGGGACGCGGGTCGTGGAGCTCGGGCCCGGGGTGCACCGCATCGGCGCGCGCGCCGACGGCCACGTGAGCGCCGAGCAGAGCATCACGGTGGTGAGCGGCGAGCGCGGCAAGCGGGTGAAGCTGTCGCTGGCGCGGGAGCGTCCCGCCGCGCCCCCGGAGGCGGAGCCGTTCACGCCGCCGCCGCCCCCGCCAGCGCCGCGGCCGGTGCCCCTCTCGCTGGCGCCGCAGGGCTACTACGTGATCGGCGCAGCGTCGCTGCTCTGGCCGCTCGGCCATCCTCGGGCCTTCCCGAAGCCGGAGGCGAACAGCGGCGGCGCCGGCTCGATCCGGGTGGGCTACCGGGTGAACACCCCCGCGGCGTTCGACCTGATGCTCCAGTACGCGAACATCAACATCGAATCGGACGACACGGCCTACCAGAACGCCAGCTACACGCTCGGCTCGACGCGCCTCGGGTTGAATGTCCGGTTGATGACCCCCGGGCAGACCTGGAGGTTCGTGGGCTCCATCGGCGGCGGCCTCACCTATGACGAGGTGCGGTTCCACAACGTCGGCACGACGGACGGGGACATCTGCGGCGGCCGGTGCAACCCCGCCTCGGGGGTGAACGCGTTCGTCTTCTCCGAGGCAGGGGTCGAGCTCGACCTCGACGGGGTGCTCCTCGGGTTCTCGCTGGACAGCTACTTCCAGTCGTCGCGAGGAATCGACTACGAGCAGGGCGAGGACGGCCCCCCGCTCTACTCCTCCGTGCTGCTGCATCTCGGCGGCAGCTTGCACGCCGGCTACGCGTTCTGGTGATCGGGCCGCGCCGAGCCCGGCGGCTAGCTCGTTCCATCCTTGTTCTGCCGCTCGGCGGATGTATTCTCGCACGCCCTCGCGGGGAGTCGGAGATGGTTCGCCGATCTTTCCAGCGGGGAACATGGGCCGGGGATCGGCTTTTGCCGTCCCCTTCAACGTAGGTCGGGGATCGGACTTCGCGTCCTCTTCAACGTAGGTCGGGGATCGGACTTCGCCGTCCTCTTCAACATGGGTCGGGGATCGGCCTTCGCCGTCCCCTCCAACGTAGGCCGGGGATCGGACTTCGCCGTCCCCTCAAGGGGTGACCATGTCGCAAGATGCCATCACGTCGTTGCTCAAGGAGACGCGCCGGTTCGAGCCGCCGGCCGAGTTCTCGCGTCGTGCGCGCGTCGGCGCGCGGGAGACCTACGAGGCGCTCTACCGCGAGAGCATCGAGCAGCCGGACGCGTTCTGGCGCCGCGAGGCGGGCGACCTCGTGTTCCGCACGCCGTGGACCACGACCAGCGACTGGTCCCTGCCGCACGTGAAGTGGTTCCTCGGCGCGACGCTCAACGTCACCGAGAGCTGCCTCGATCGACACCTGACGACGGCCACCAGGAACAAGGCCGCGATCATCTGGGAGGGGGAGCACGGCGCCACGCGCACGCTCACCTACGCCCAGCTCCACCGCGAGACGCTGCTGCTCGCGAACGCGCTCAAGCGCCTCGGCATCGAGAAGGGCGACCGGGTCGCGATCTACATGGGCATGGTCCCCGAGGTCGCCGTCGCGATGCTCGCCTGTGCCCGGCTCGGCGCGGTCCACACCGTGGTCTTCGGCGGCTTCGCCGCGGACGCGCTCCGCGACCGCATCCACGACAGCCAGGCCAAGCTCGTCATCACGCAGGACGGCGCGTACCGGCGCGGGCAGGTCGTGCCGCTCAAGGCCACCGTCGACAAGGCGCTCGCGCAGCCGGAGGCGAAGAGCGCGACGCGCGTCATCGTGTACCAGCACATCGGCAGCGAGCGCTGCGAGGTGCAGATGACGGAGGGTCGCGACGTCTTCTGGCACGATCTGCTCGCCCAGGCCTCGCCCTCCTGCGAGCCGACCGTCGTCGACGCCGAGCACCCGCTGTTCATCCTCTACACGAGCGGCTCGACCGGGAAACCCAAGGGGGTGCTCCACACGACCGCGGGCTACCTGGTCAACGTGCACGTCACGACGAAGTACGTCTTCGACCTGCGCGACGACGACGTCTACTGGTGCACCGCCGACGTCGGCTGGGTGACGGGGCACAGCTACATCGTCTACGGCCCGCTCTCGAACGGAGCGACGTGCCTCATGTACGAGGGCGCGCCGAACTTCCCCGACTGGGGTCGCTTCTGGCGGCTGATCGAGAAGCACGGGGTGACCATCCTCTACACCGCCCCCACGGCCATCCGCGCCTTCATGCGGCAAGGGGACGAGTGGCCCGCGAAGAGCGATCTCTCGAGCCTGCGGCTCCTCGGCTCGGTCGGCGAGCCGATCAACCCCGAGGCGTGGATCTGGTACCACCGGACCATCGGCGGCGGCCGCTGCCCGATCGTGGACACCTGGTGGCAGACCGAGACCGGGGCGATCATGATGACCACGCTGCCCGGCGCGGTGCACTCGAAGCCGGGGTCGACCGGGCTGCCGATATTCGGCGTCGTGCCCGAGGTCGTGACGAAGGACGGCAAGCCGGTGGCCGCCGGCGAGGGCGGGCTGCTCGTCCTGAAGAAGCCGTGGCCGTCGATGCTGCGCACCGTGTGGGGCGACGACGATCGCTTCCGCAGGCAATACTTCAGCGACATCGAGGGCTGCTACTTCACGGGCGACGGCGCGCGCCGCGACGACGACGGCTATTACTGGGTCGTCGGGCGCATCGACGACGTGCTGAACGTGGCCGGCCACCGCATCGGCACGGCCGAGATCGAGAGCGCGCTCGTCTCTCACCCCGCGGTCGCGGAGGCGGCCGCGGTCGGCCGTCCGGACGATCTCAAGGGGCAGGCGCTCGTGGTCTTCGTCTCGCTCCGGCCGGGGTTCGCGGCCGGGCCGGAGCTCCAGGGCAAGCTCGCCGAGCACGTGGCCAAGGAGATCGGCAAGTTCGCGCGCCCCGACACGATCCGCTTCGCGGACGCGCTGCCGAAGACCCGCAGCGGCAAGATCATGCGCCGGCTGCTGAAGGACGTCGCCGCGGGCCGGGAGATGACCGGCGACACCTCGACGCTGGAGGATCTGAGCGTCGTGGCGAAGCTCCGGCAGCAGGAAGACGAGTGACCCTCGCCTCGGCGCAGGGGCACGGGCGTGCCCCTGCGGCCGACGAGACGGCATCGCGCGGGATGGGGGAGGCGCTGGATCGCCAGCGAGAGGGCGGAGAAATCATGGAAGAGCTCGGCATCACGGCTCTTTCGCCGTCCCCGACCAGCGCAGGACGGCGGCGGCTCACGGCCTGCGGCCTGCGGTCGACGGTCGGATCTCCTCGTTCGCGCCGGAGAATTTGATCCGCCGCGTCGGCGCGGGGGATAATCTGTGGCGAGGCGCTTTTGGAGCTCGAAGCTGGAACCGTCGTTGCGAACCGGTATCGCATCATCCGCCAGCTCGGCCGTGGCGGCATGGGTGAGGTGTTCGCTGCGGAGAACATCCGCACCGGCCGCCAGGTCGCGATCAAGCTCCTGCGCGCCGACTCGAAGGCCAAGTCGTCCGCCGCCGAGCGGTTCCGTCGCGAGGCGCGCGCGGCGGGCTCGATCAACAGCGACCACGTCACCGAGATCCTCGACGTCGAGGAGGACCCCGAGCACGGCATCGTGCTCGTGTTCGAGCTGCTCGAAGGCGAGTCGCTGATCGATCGGCTGAAGCGCACGGGGCCGATCGGCTTCGAGGAGCTGCACCCGATCATCGAGCAGGTCTGGATGGGCCTCGCCGACGCGCACCGCGCCGGCATCATCCACCGCGATCTGAAGCCGTCGAACGTGTACCTGGAGGCGCGCCCCGACGGATCGACGCGGGTCAAGATCCTCGACTTCGGCATCTCCAAGCTGCCGAAGGAGATGGGCGGGGAGACGCTCACCGAGATGGGGCAGAGCCTCGGCACCTTCTCGTTCATGCCGCCCGAGCAGATCGGGAAGGCGAAGACGGTCGACCACCGCGCGGACATCTACGCCTGCGCCACGATGATCTACCAGTCGATGAGCGGCCAGCTCCCTTACCAGGCGCGCAACCTGCTCATCATGGTCGAGATGAAGCAGAAGACCGACGCGCGGAAGCTCGCCGAAGCGATGGACGGCCCGGTCGATCCGCGGCTCGAGGCGTTCCTCGCGAAGGGCCTGGCGCGCGAGCCCGCCGACCGCTTCCAGAGCGCGCTCGAGGGGCTCACCGCGTGGCGGGAGCTGCGGCCGGCGAGGCCCTCCAGCCACCCGATCAGCGCCTCGCGCGCGTCCCTGGCCAGCGGCAACGTGGCCGGGAACGCGCTCGTCACGCCCGTCCCCCCGCAGACCGTCAAGCCCCCGTCCTCCGGCGCGCTCAAGAACCTGCAGCCGCCGGTCGACCCCGTCCTGATCCGCACGCAGACCGATCCAGGGGCGCAGGCGCCGGTCGGGGCCATGGCGCGCCCGGCCAGCGGGCATGATCTGGCGGCCCACGGCTTCGGGGAGCCGCCGCTCGCGCAGACCGAGGACCAGCGCCCGTCGCACGCGGGGAACGCGGCCGGCGGACAGCTTTCCGCGCCGCCCATGCAGTGGACCGGCCCGAACGGCACCATGGTGCTGAACAACGCGGCCAGCGAGCTCGCGGTTCCGATCGCACCCCCACCCGCGGGGCCGCCGAGGATCCTGGACCTCTCCGAGGACAGCTCGGCCGGGTCGACCAGCCAGGGGCCGACGCTCATCTACAAGCCCACGCGGCCCAGCATGGGTTCGGTGAGCTCGGGGCTGGCTGGCCCCGGCGGTCCGGAGCCGATCGAGCAGCGGCCTCCGGCGCAGCCGCCGGCGCGGACGTTCCGGACCATCGTTTACGTGCTGGCGGCGATCCTGTTCGCCGTCGTGGGCTTCCTTCTCATGGGGATCGCCCTCGAGTACCTGGACGGGCCGAGGTAGCCGGCGCGGCTCAGAGCGCCTCGAGCTCCTCCGCGGCGCGGCCCTGGGCCGGCGCGCCGCCGGCGGGCAGCGTGATCCGGAACCGCGTGCCCCCCGTCGCGCGCGCCTCGCATGAGATCGTGCCGCCGTGCGCCTCGATGATGTCGCGCGTCACGGCGAGCCCGAGCCCCGTCCCGCGCTGCTTGGTCGTGAAGAACGGGTCGAAGATGGACGCCCGCAGCTCCTCCGGCACGCCGGGGCCCGTGTCGTCGACCGCGATGGTCGCGACGCCGCTCGAGAAGCTGACGCTCACCACGATCTCGCCGCCCTTGGGCATCGCCTCGCGCGCGTTGCGGAGCAGGTTCAGGAGCGCCTGACGGAGCTGCGACTCGTCGAGGAGGATCTCCGGCCCCGCCTCGTCCACCGCGACGCGGACCGCGACGCCGGCGCGATCGAGCTCGGGGCGCACGAACGCCACGAGCTCCTGCACCAGGTCGTCGACGCGCTCGGGCACGAGCCGCGGGCGGGGGCGCCGGGCGACGCTGAGGTACTGCTCCGCGATGCGCGACAGACGGTCCACCTCGGCGCGGATCGCCGTGACGAGCTGGGCCGACTCCTTCATCACGGGCCTGAGCTCCGCGTCGGGCGTGCCCTCGGCGGAGGCGCGCGCCACCTCCTCCTCGAGCAGCTCGAGGTTGAGCCCGATCGACGACAGCGGGTTCCTGATCTCGTGCGTGACGTGCGCCGCCATCTTCCCGATCGCCGCCAGCCGCTCGGCGTTCACGAGCTCGGCGCGCGCGCGGCGGATCGCGGCGACCATGTCCTCGAACGTCGTCGCGAGCTCGCCGATCTCGTCGTTCGTCGCGAGCACCTGCTTCGGCGTGAGGTCGCCGCGCGCGACCGCGTTCGCCCGCTCCGTGACCGCGGTGAGCGGGGCGAGCACGCGCCGCGCATACAGCGACATCATCACGCCGACGAGCAGCGTCAGCACGCCCAGCCCGAGGAGCAGGTGCATCGAGCGCTCCTCGCGCCGCCGCGCCTCGACGGTGAGGGTCTCCATCTGCTCCTCGACGCGGCTCTTGATCGCCCGCAGCCGCTGCGCCCCCTCGACCTCGCGCTTGACCAGCTCGTCGCGCGTGCGCTCGGCGAGCTCGCGGTTGCCGACGGCGAGCGCCTGGAAGAGCTGAGAGAACCGCTCGGGGCTCGCCCCCACGAGCCGCTCGATCGCCGCCACCTCGGCCGCGATCTCCTCGCTGAACCGCCGCACGCCCGACGAGGCGGCCGCCTGCCCGACGCCCGCGTCCCCGCCGGCCGCCTTCTCGTCGGCTCCGGCGAGCGCACGGGCAGCATCCTTGACGATCGAGAAGGCGAGCGGCCGGGTCCGCCGGGCGGTCTCGATCCACTCGCGCACGTCGCCCGGGTTCTTCGCGGCGGTGATGTGGTTGAGCTGGGCGTTGAAGACGTTCTGCTCCGCCAGCACCTCGCCGATGCGGAGCAGCAGCGGGACGTACCCGGCGCGCAAGAGCTGGGCGTCGCGCGACGCGGCCCGGAGCGCCTGGACGCTCCAGCCGACGGTCAGCGCGAAGGCGGCCAGCACCACGAGGTAGCTCGCGAGGAGCCTGCCCGCGACCGTGCGCCGCTTGTGCGGCGCGCGCCCCTCCGGGCCCGCGGCGCCGCCGCGCGCGCCGTCCACGGCCGGCGCCGGCGCGGTCATCGCGGCGCGACGGCCCGCGCGATCAGGCTCGCGAGGTCCTCCGCGGGCTCGCCCCGCGACCTGAACCGCCGGAGGCTCTGCGCGCAGTGGGTCACGAGCAGCCCGCCGCCGAGCGCGCGGTGCTCCGCGATCCTCCCGTCGGCGATGGCGGCGGACGAGGCGGGGCGCGTGGCGGGCACGAGGCCGCCGCCCCCGCTGCAGTCGGCGTGCTCGCGGCGGTGGATGAACTCCTCCGGCGGCCGCCCCATGATGCGGGCGAGGATCTCCCGCGGCGCGTCGTAGCGATCGAGGCCGCGCCCGAGCTGGCAAGGGTCGTGGTAGCGCACCCGCCGCTCCGACGCCGACCGCTGCAGCCGGTCCAGCGAGGCGACCGCGAGGTCGACGAACAGCTCCGGCGCCTTCACGTCCACGCCGGCGCGCGCGTACTCGACGCGCACGGCGCGCGCGCACCCGGGGTCGACGGCGACGAACCGCTCTCCCTCCGCCACCTCGGCGGCGAGCCGCCGCGCCGCGGCCGCGAAGCCCGGCCGATCGCCCGCGTAGAGGAGCGGCAACCCGCAGCAGGCGCGCACCGGGCGGACGGGAGCGCCGATCAGCGCCTCGGTCGCGTCGAGCGCGTCCTCTGCGACGTCCGGCGCGTGGCGGACGTAGCCGCAGCCGACCAGCACGCGGACCGCCCCTGGCGCGCCCGCGGCCGCGCGGGCGCGCGCGTCCGGCTCGCCATCCCCGCCCTCCTCGCGGGCCCAGAAGCGCTCCGCCGCGCGCCTGGCCCCCTCCGGCGCGAGGCCGCGCGCGAAGAACTCCGCGCGCGCGTCGGTCAGCACCGTGGCCACCTCGTTCTTGTGGTCGCAGCGCTCGCGGCACGCGTAACAGCCCGAGCACGCCCATGCGGGCTCCGCGTGGCGCGCGTCGAGCGGCACGTCGCCGCGCCCGGCGAAGTACGCCATCGACATCTTCCCCCACGGCGTGACCGTCTCGTTCGCCTCGACGTTCGACACGGGGCACGCGGCGCGGGAGAGCTTGGGGCAGTAGACGCACTTCTCGAGCGACGTCCGGTGCGGCTCGAGGAGCTTCAGGCGGAGCTGGGGCACCGTTCGAGTCTCTCCATCGGACGCGCCTCGTGCAAGCGGCGGGGGCGCGTCACGCGTCCGAGCCGCTGCTCGACGAGCGCCTGCCTCGCTCGTTCGCTGGGGGTGATGAGCCCGCCGGCCTGCGGCGCGGCGAGCCCTCGTGGACGACCGGCGCCGCCTCCGCGCTCGGCCTGGTCGCTGGCTCGCCGTCCGTCGATGCGAGCCGCGACGGCGCCTCCGCCGCGCCCTCCGCGGCCGCGGGCGTCGAGGACCGCGACGGCGCGCTCTCCTGGGGCAGGCGGATCGTGAACTTCGCGCCCTTGTCGGACGACTCGACCTTGATCGTCCCGGCGTGCTCGTCGACGATCTTCTTCACGATCGCGAGCCCGAGCCCGGTACCGCCCCGCTTGCCCGCAGTGACGAACGACTGGAAGAGCCGTCCCTGGATCTCCTTCGGGATCCCCTTGCCCGTATCGGCGACGCTGATCGCGAGGTCGCCCCCGTCGCGGTAGGCGCGGATCGTCACCCTGCCGCCGCCCGGCCGCATCGCGTCGGCCGCGTTGCGGACGAGGTTGTGCAGGAGCCGCGTCATCTTCGCCTCGTCGAACCGCGCCGTCCCGCGGTCCTCGAGCACGAGCGACAGCGTCACGCCGGTCCCGGCGAGCTCCTGCTCGAGCTGCTTCTCGATGTCGCCGAAGAACTTGGTCAGGTACACCTTGCGGACGAGGATGCTCCGCTCGCCGCGCGCGAACTCCAGCACCTCGCGCTGCATCGCGCTGATCACGTCGAACTGCTTGAGGATCAGCCTCGCGTGATCCTCCCGCGTCGCCGCGTCCGGCGCGCCGGCCATGAGCTGGACGTACCCGCTGATCACCGTGAGCGGGGTGCGCACGTCGTGCATCACCCCCGAGAGCAGGCGCCCGATCGTGGTGAGCCGCTCGCTCTGCTCCCGCTCGAGGCGCGAGCGGAACAGCCGCAGCGCGGTCGACGCGTTGGCCGACACGAGCCGCAGGAGCGCGCGATCGTCCTTCGAAAAGCCGTGCGGTTTCCTGGAGTTGTAGAGCGCCATGGCGCCGATCGGGACGGCGTCCTCGCCCTCGAGCGGCACGGCGATCGCCGTCTTCAGCTCCGCGCCGAGGAGCTGGGCGAGCCGGGGCGACACCGGCGTGTCTCCCTCGTCGCCGCCGCCCTCGCTCGAGAACCACACGGCCTCGTTGTGCACCATGGCGCGGCCGACGATCCCCTCGCCGCGGCGCATGGCGATGCGCTTGACCTCGAGCCTCGGCGGAGACGCGTCCACCACCCCCTCGGGCTCGTCGCCGGACGCGGGCGAGCGCGGCGGCGGGCTGCCCTCCTCGAAGGCGGCGAGGTCGAAGAAGTAAAGGACGAGGCCGCCCTCGATCTCGTCGACGAGCATCGCCCCCGCGCGCGCCTCGCACGCCCTGCCGGCCGACGTGATCACCGCGCGCGCGAGGTCCTCCATCGTGGTCGCGCGTCCCATCGCGCTCTCGAGCTCGAAGAGCAGCTTGAGGTCGCTCACGCGGTGCTCGAGCTGCTCCTTGGTCTCGACGAGCTGCGTGTTCTTCTGGATGACCGACAGGAACAGCCGCGAGTTGTCGATCGAGACGGCCGCCTGCGTCGCCAGCGCGCTCAGGAGCTCCTCGTCGTGGACCGAGAACTCCCCTTCGCCGTGCTTGTTCAGGACCTGGATGACCCCGATCGTCCGCCCGACGTGGTTCTTCATGGGCGCGGCGAGGATCGAGCGGGTGCGGTACCCCGTCACGTCGTCCCAGTCGCGCGAGAACCGGCGATCCCGGTAGGCGTCCTTCACGCGGACGGTGCGCCCGACCTTGGCGACGTGGCCGGCGATCCCGGCGCCGACGGGCAGCTCGATCGCGCGCGCCTCCTCGCCGATGACGATCCGCGAGAACAGCCGCTGGCGCTGCTCGTCGAGCAGGTAGAGGGTCGCCCTGTCCGCGTCGAGCAGCTCGGTGATCTTGTTCAGGATGAGCGCGAGGAGCTGATCGAGATCCAGGGTGCTGCCGAGCGCGAGCCCGACGTCCCGGAGCGCCTGCACGGTCTTCTCGGCCTGGGCGAGCCGCGCCTCCAGCTCCTGAATACGAGCTTGTAGCGCCTTCGTGCGTTGTTCCGCCTTCGCGGTCACCGGGAGACGCTAACACGACTTCGCCCGGGGGAGCGCGCGCGCGGGCCCCGGCGCGACGCGTCCGTTCGGCAGAGAGCGCCCCCGACGTCCGCCGGGAGCGCCCCCAAGACGAGCGGCTACTGGTTCATGCTCTCGAGGAACTCCTGATTGGTCTCGGTGCGGCTCACCTTGTCCAGGAGGAATTCCATCGAGTCGATGACGTTGAGGGGATGCAGGAGCTGGCGGAGCAGCCACACGCGCTGGAGGATCCACTCCGGGAGCAGCAGCTCTTCCTTGCGGGTCGCGCTCTTGTTGATGTCGAGGCAGGGGAAGATCCGCTTCTCCATCAGCTTGCGATCGAGGTGGATCTCGCTGTTACCCGTCCCCTTGAACTCCTCGAAGATGACCTCGTCCATGCGCGAGCCGGTGTCGACGAGCGCGGTCGCGACGATCGTCAGCGATCCGCCCTCCTCGACATTGCGCGCGGCGCCGAAGAACCGCTTCGGCTTGTGGAGCGCGTTCGAGTCGACGCCGCCGGACAGGATCTTCCCGCTCGGCGGGACGACGGTGTTGTAGGCGCGCGCCAGGCGGGTGATCGAGTCGAGGAGGATCACGACGTCGTGCTTGTGCTCGACGAGGCGCTTGGCCTTCTCGATCACCATCTCGGCGACCTGCACGTGGCGCGTCGGCGGCTCGTCGAAGGTCGAGCTGATCACCTCGCCCTTCACGGTGCGCTGCATGTCGGTGACCTCTTCCGGGCGCTCGTCGATGAGCAGCACGATGAGGGTCGTGTCCGGGTGGTTCGCGGAGATCGCGTTCGCGATCTGCTGGAGCAGGACCGTCTTGCCGGCGCGGGGCGGCGAGACGATGAGGCAGCGCTGCCCTTTGCCGATGGGGCAGAGCATGTCGATGATGCGGGTCGAGAAGCTCTTCGTCCCGTTCTCGATGTTGAACTTCTGCTGCGGGTAGAGCGGCGTCAGGTTGTCGAAGAGGATCTTGTCGCGGGCGACCTCCGGGGGCTCGCCGTTGATCTTGTCGACCTTGAGCAGCGCGAAGTACGCCTCGCGCTCCTTGGGCGGCCGGATCGAGCCGCTCACGCTGTCGCCGGTGCGGAGGTTGAAGCGCCGGATCTGGGACGGCGAGACGTAGATGTCGTCCGGGCCCGGCAGGTAGTTGTAGTCCGGCGCCCGCAGGAAGCCGAAGCCGTCGGGCAGGCATTCGAGGACGCCCTCGCCGTAGACCGGCTGGTCCTGCGCGGCGTGGGCCTGCAGGAGCGCGAAGATGACCTCCTGCTTGCGCAGCCCGGCAGCGCCCTCGATGTTGAGCCCCTTCGCCATCTGGACGAGCTCGGCCATCGGTTTCTGCTTCAGTTCCCTGAGGTGCATGAGTCGGAAAGCTCCAGGATGCGACAGCGCTCTCCCTGTCAAGGGCGTGGAGGCCGTCGGTCGATGGTTTCTGGTTGGGGGGGTCTAGCGGGTCGGGCCCGAGGCGGGGCCGAGCATGTCGTCGATGTCGGCGGGTCGCCAGGGGGAAGAGGGCTCGCCTCGTCACCGGCGCCCCTCACGTTCATGTCGCTCGATCGGCGGGCTGCGCTTGCCGATCGGGCGGCGACTCTATCAAGCGCGTTTGCTCTGTCAATGCGCGCCGGCGGCCCTGGACATGGGGGTCGTCCGCGCCGCGCTCGCGCGGAACGGCGGGGGCGAACCGCCGCGAACTGCCCGGAGCGCCCTGGCGCTGCCTGAAGTTGCCTCCCTCCGGACGCGCGGCTAAGTCAAGCTGGTTCCATGGGGCTCAAACAGGTTCAACTGTTCGTCCGCGGTCGCGTCCAGGGCGTCTTTTTTCGTGCCTCCACGCAGCGCGAGGCCAAGCGGCTCGGTCTCACCGGCTGGGTGAAGAACCGCGCCGACGGCAGCGTCGAGGTCCTCGCCGAGGGTGAGGAGGACGAGCTCAAGGAGCTCATTGCCTGGGCCAACCGCGGCCCGAGTGCGGCGCGCGTCGAGCGCGTCGACGTCCGGTGGCGCGGCTTCTCGGGCGACTTCTTCGACTTCCGCATCACGGATTGAGGGACTTGGCACGCGGTCTGTCCGATCAGGGAAACGCGGGTGCACGGCCGTCGCGGCGCTACAGGCCGACGGGCGCGTGGCTCGTGCTGCTCAGCCTGCTCGTGGGGGCGCCGCTCGCGTCGCGTTCGGCGCACGCCGCGCTGGACCGCGATGCGGGCGCCGCGGCGGCGGCCTCGTCCACGTTGCCGGAGCTCCCGCGCCTCGCGCCGATCGCCCGTCCGGAGCCCGACATCACCGCGATCCGCGAGCTCGATCGCGTGCTCGACCAGCTCACGTCGCAGGACGCGCGCTCGCGCGAGAACGCCCGCGCGGGCCTGGATGAGCCGATCCCGGGCATCGTCGACGCGGTGCGGCTGCGCGTGCAGGACATCCGCGGCTCGCTCGATCGGGACGCGGCGCCGCGCGTGCTCGCCGAGGCGCGCCGGGAGGGGCGCAAGGCGCTGAAGTCCGAGAAGGATGACGACGGGCGCGACGCCAAGAAGAAGGGCGCGGACGCCAAGGACGGGAAGTCCGACAAGGGCGCGAAGAAGGGCGCCGGCGATGCCAAGAAGGGCGCGGGAGACGCCAAGAAGGACGCGAAGAAGGGCGCTGCCGACGAGAAGAAGGGCGCGGGCGACACCAGGAAGGACGCCAGGGCCGATCAGGGCGCGAAGAAGGGCGCCGATGACGAGAAGGACGAGAGCGAGGGCGACTGGCTGGACTTCATGCTGGCCACGCCGCGGCCGCGCGACAGCGCGTGGCGCGATGTCGTGAAGCTGCTCGCGATGGAGCGGATGCTCGTCGCCGCGGGCACGACGCCGGCGGTGCGCGAGCTCATCGCGCTCCACGCCTACTTCGGCGAGCTGCTCCGCATCGACCTGCAGCGGCAGATCGCGAAGCTGCGCGACAAGGCCGTCCCCGCGCTGATTGAGGCGCGCCAGCACGACGCGAAGATCGTCCAGCGGTGGGCCAACAAGCAGCTCGACCTGCTCGGCCGAGCGATCCCTGGCGAGGCGATCGCGTCGAACGACACGCAGATCCTGGCCGACGTCCTGCGCGCGTACGGCCGTGTCCGCGACGTCGACGCGATGCGCGCCGTCCTGAGCTTCTGCAACAGCGACCGCGCGCGGCTGCGCGACGCTGCCCGGGAGGCCATCTCCGCGATCGGCGAGCCGGGCATCTGGCAGCTCCGCGACGCGTACCTGAACCTCACGGGCGAGAAGCCGCCGCGCGAGTGGTCGTGGGACCGCATCGCGCGCGAGCTCTTCGCGACGTACGATCGCGCGCGCCTCGCCGAGGTGTACCAGCTGATGGACGAGGGCGTCGCCGCGGCGAGCGCGGGCAAGCTGGCCGAGGCGACCGACGCCTTCGACAAGGTCCTCGCCCGCGCGCCGCTCTTCGAGCGGCGCAAGGAGATGGTGGGGGCCTACGTGGAGCGGGCGAAGTCGCTCGCCGACGAACGTCGCGAGGACGCCCTCGCGATGCTGCGCAAGGCGCTCCGCCTCGATCCGACCGGCGAGCACGCGAAGAAGATCGACGCCGAGATCGCCTACCTGGAAGGCGCGCTCCTCATCGATCGCGGCACGCCGGACAAGTTCGTGCTCGAGCGGGCGCTGGAGCTCGATCCCGCCCACGCCGGCGCAAAGGCGGCGCTCGCGTCGCTCGGGGACAAGGTCGCCGAGCGAAAGAGCCAGAAAAATCGCTACATCGCCGCGGGAGCCGTGGGCATCGTGGCGATGCTGGCGATGTTCTTCATCGCCCGCCGCCGGAGCGACCCGGCGCCCGCGCCGCGGCAGGCCAGCGCCGCTCCCCCGCAGCCGCCCGCGGCCTCGGAGCCGCCGTCTCCGCCACAGCCCAGCGCCGCTCCCCCGCAGCCGCCCGCGGCCTCGGAGCCGCCGTCTCCGCCACAGCCCAGCGCCGCTCCCCCGCAGCCGCCCGCGGCCTCGGAGCCGCCGTCTCCGCCACAGCCCAGCGCCGCTCCCCCGCAGTCGCACACGGCACCGCCGGCCAGCGCCGCGCCCCCGCCGTCGCAGGCGGACCAGGAGCCGCCGTCGACCGGCCCACAAAGCAAAGACGCCGGGTGAGCTCGTCGCTCTCCCGGCGCCTCTGTGACTGCGCCGGCGCCGCGGGGCGCCGGTCTGGTCCGATTCAGCCCGCGGTGGTCGCCGGCGTGGCCGGCTCCGCCGCCGCGACCGGCTCAGCCGCCTGCGAGGGCGCGTCCTCGACCGCAGGCGCGTCGATGAACTCGATGAGGCTCATCGGCGCGTTGTCGCCGCGACGCGGTCCCAACTTGATGATGCGCGTGTAACCACCCGGCCGACCCTCGAACCGCTTCGAGAGATCGATCATCACCTTCGCGATGATGTCGACCTTCTTGCCGTCGGTCGCGACGCCCCAGCGAGGGATGTAGCTGCCGACGAGCCGCTCGGCATGGAGCCGGCGCGCCCTGTCACCAGGGCTGAGCTCCGTGTGCGCGGTGTACGCGACCTTGCCGAGCCGCGTCGCCTTGGTGATGAGCCGCTCGGCCACCCGGCGCAGCTCCTTCGCCTTGGCGTCGGTCGTCTCGATCCGCTCGTGGGTGATCAGGTTCGCCGTCAGGTTGCGAAGCATCGCCCTGCGGCTGGAGGTATCCCGACCAAACTGCCTGCCCGCTTTCTTGTGACGCATGACGTTCCCTCAGTACCGACTCACGCCTGCGCCTGCTGCGCCTTCCAGCGCTCGAGGAGCTGCGGCCAGTTGTCGATCTTCATCCCGAGCGAGAGCCCCATGTTCGCGAGGATCTCTTTGATTTCCTTCAGCGACTTGCGACCGAAGTTCTTGGTCTTGAGCATGTCCTGCTCGGTCCGCTGCACGAGCTCGCCGATGAGCGTGATGTTCGCGTTCTGCAGGCAGTTCGCGGAGCGGACGCTCAGCTCGAGCTCCTCGACGGAGCGGAACAGGTTCTCGTTGAGCGGCTCGTCGTCGCTCATCACCGCCTGGTAGCTCGTCTCCTCGCTCTCCTCGAAGTTCACCCAGATGGAGAGCTGCTCCTTCAGGATCTTCGCGGCGAACGCGACCGCATCCGCCGGCGAGACGGATCCGTTGGTCCAGACCTCGAGCGTCAGCTTGTCGTAATCCGTCACCTGCCCGACGCGGGCGTTCTGCACGGTGTAGTTCACCTTGCGGATCGGCGAGAACAGCGCGTCGATCGGGATCGTCCCGATGGGCATGGTCGGCGTCTTGTTGCGCTCGGCGGGCACGTAGCCGCGGCCCACGTTGACCGTGAGCTCCATCGAGAGCGGCCCCTTCTTGTCGAGCACGGCGATGAGGTGGTCGGGGTTGAGCACCGACAGCCCCTCGACGAGCTGGATGTCGCGCGCGTAGACGGGCCCGGGGCCCTCGCGGTCGATCCGCACCGAGTACGTCTTCGGGGTCGCCGCCTTGAAGACGACCTCCTTCACGTTGAGGATGATGTCGCTGACATCCTCGACAACGTCCGGCACCGTGGTGAACTCGTGGAGCGCCCCCTCGATGCGGATGGCCGTCGCGGCCGCGCCCTGGAGGGAGGAGAGCAGCACCCGGCGCAGCGAGTTGCCGATCGTGATCCCGAAGCCGCGCTCCAGGGGCTCACACGTGAACTTGGCGTAGAACTGCGTCCCGCTCTCCGCGTCGATCGAGATGCCCTTGGGCCGGATCAGATCGCGCCAGTTCCGGGCGATCATCGTGAGGTTCGGGTTGTTCATCGTCATGACGATCTCCTTCCTTCATGGGTCTGCGCGGAGGTCTCACGCCGCGGCCGCACTCGACCGGTCCGGCGCCGCCTCCTGCCCGCATTCGTGGCTCCATGCGCCTGCGCGCGCTGCGCGCAGGAAAACGACGCCGAGGGGAGCCCGCAGCGCGGGACCGCACCCCGCAAGGTGCGCTCCCGCCGCTGCCTCCTCGGCGCCGCCTCGCGCGATCAGCGCGAGTAGTACTCGACGACCAGCTGCTCGCGGATCTCCGGCTCGTTCAGATCCTCGCGGATCGGAGCGCCCTTGACCGCGCCGGTGAACGCCGCGCGATCCACGTCGATCCAGCTCGCGATCGGGCGCTTGTCCGCGCCGCCGACGGACGCGAGGACGCTCTTGAACTTCCGCGCCCCCTCGGTGAGGTCGATCCGGTCACCGGTCCGCACCACGTAGCTCGGGATGTCCAGCCGCTTGCCGTTCACGTGGACGTGACCGTGCCGGACGAGCTGGCGCGCCTCGGCGCGGGACGAGCCGAAGCCCATCCGGTGCACCACGTTGTCGAGCCGGCGCTCCAGGAGCGCGAGCATCTCCTCGCCCGTCCGGCCCTTGCGCCGGTTGGCCTCCTGGAAGTACCCGCTGAACTGCCGCTCGAGCACGCCGTAGATGCGACGCACCTTTTGCTTCTCGCGCAGGCGCACCGCGTACTCGCTCAGCTTGATGCGCCCCTGGCCGTGCTGGCCGGGCGGATACGGGCGCCGCGTGTACGCGCACTTCTCGGAGTAGCACCGCTCTCCCTTGAGGTAGAGCTTCATCCCCTCGCGGCGGCAGAGCTTGCAGACCGGACCAATGTAGCGAGCCATCGTGAATTACCTCAAACCCTGCGCCGCTTCGGCGGCCGGCAACCGTTGTGGGGGATCGGCGTGACGTCCCTGATCAGCGTCACCTTGAAGCCAGCGGTCTGGAGCGCGCGGAGCGCGCTCTCGCGCCCGGCCCCCGGCCCCTTCACGAACACGGCGACCGATCGCATGCCGTGCTCCTGCGCGCGCCGCGCAGCCTCTTCCGCCGCGAGCTGCGCGGCGAACGGCGTCGACTTGCGCGATCCCTTGAAGCCGCGAGCGCCAGCGGACGACCACGCGATCGCGTTGCCGTTGATGTCCGTGATCGTCACGACCGTGTTGTTGAAGGTCGACTGAATGTGCGCGATGCCCGCGGACACATTCTTCTTGACCTTCTTCTTCTGCTTCGTCTTGGTGGTGGTGGCAGCCGTCTTCGCTTGCGCCATGGCGTCCTAATCCCCGCTCGTCACTTCGTCGCGGCCGGACGCCGCTGCAACATGCCCTTGCGCGGACCCTTCCGGGTGCGCGCGTTCGTGTGCGTCCTCTGCCCGTTCGCCGGGAGGCCGCGCCGGTGGCGGAGCCCCCGGTAGCAGCCGAGGTCCATGAGCCGCTTGATGTTGAGCTGCACCTCGCGCCGCAGGTCGCCCTCGACCTTGTACTCGGCGTCCAGGAGGTCGCGGATCGCCTTTACCTCAGCGTCGCTGAGCTCCTCGACCCGCCTGTCCTGCGGGATGTTGGTCCTCTCGCAGATTTGCAAGGCGAGAGTCCGCCCGATGCCGTAGAGGTACGGTAGGGCGTAGGCGACATGCTTCCGACGCGGGAGATCGACACCAGCGATACGAGCCATGGTTACTCCAAACCGAAAACGAGGGCGGGCTTCCGCCGAAAGAGCTAGTTCCCCTGGCGCTGCTTGTGGCGGGGGTTCTCGCAGATGATCCGAACGACACCACGCCGCCGCACCACCTTGCACTTGTCGCAGATCTTCTTGACGCTCGGGCGCACCTTCACGGGGAGCCTCCAGATTCCTCAAAAAATACGTTACTTGTGCCGGTACGTGATCCGGCCTCGGCTCGGGTCATACGGCGAGACCTCGACGGTCACGCGGTCGCCCGGCAGAATCTTGATGTAGTACTGCCGCATCCGGCCGCTGATGGTGGCGAGGACGCCCAAGCCGTTGTCCGCCTTCACGCGAAACATGGCGTTCGGCAGGGCCTCTTGAACCACGCCGTCGAACTCGAGCTTGTCGCCCTTCGGTTCTTTCGGCGCTCTGGCTTGTTTTGATCGCCTCATTCTCCACCCGAGCCCGGTCGGCCGAGGGCCGACATCACCCTCTGCGTGACTTCTTCCGGCGTCCCGACTCCGTCAACGCGACGCAGCAGTCCCTTCTGTTCGTAGAACGGAAGAAGGGCGGCCGTCATCGCCTCGTAGGCGTCGAGACGCTTGCCGACAGCTTCGGGCCGGTCGTCGGCCCGATGCTCCAGCTCCGCACCGGGGGGCGGCGGATTATAAACGAGATGGTATATCTGTCCACTGCGTTTGTCGGTGCGGCGATGGATCAACCGTTCCTCGAGCAGGGAGCGCGGAACGTCGAGCTGGATCACCGCATCGATCCCGCTCCCCTGGCCGGCGAGGAGCGCGTCGAGCGCGTCCGCCTGGGGCACCGTCCTGGGAAATCCGTCCAGAAGGAAGCCACCACGGCAATCGGGCTCGGCGGTCCTGCGGTCGATGAGGCCAATGACGGCCTCATCCGGCAGGAGACCGCCCGAGTCCATGATGTCCAGGTAGCGCTTCTCCAGCGTGCCCGACCGCTTCGCCTCGCGCAGCATGTCGCCCGTCGAGATCTGCGGAATGCCGAAGCGCACGCACAGCAGCTTCGCCTGCGTACCCTTCCCAGCGCCAGGTGGCCCCACCAGAACCAAGATCATTTGACCTCCATCACGCTTCCGGGAGCCTTCGGCCCCGGATGCGGCTGGCCCCGGGGCCGGTAAGGCCCTCGTAGCTCCGCGTGATCAGGTGCGCCTCAAGCTGGTTCACGGTGTCGAGCGCGACGCCGACGACGATCATGAGCGACGTCCCTCCGAAGCCGAAGGGGATGCGCAGAAGGTTGCCGACGATCGACGGGACCACGCACACCGCGGCGACGTAGAGCGCGCCGCCGACGGTGATCCGCTGGATCACCCGGTGGATGTAGTCCGCCGTCTGCTTGCCCGGCCGGATCCCGGGGATGTTTGCCTGCTGCTTCTTCAGGTTCTCGGCGACGTCCACCGGCTGAAACGTGACGTTCGTGTAGAAGAAGCAGAAGAAGATGATGAGCAGCGCGTAGCCGGTGTTGAAGACCCAGTCCCCCCGGTTGATGATCGCCTGGAGATGGTCGGCCCCGGGGACGTTCATGTTCGCGAGCGTCTGCGGGAACATCAGCAGCGACGACGCAAAGATCGGCGGGATGGTGCCGGCGGTGTTCACCTTGAGCGGCAGGTGCGCCGTCTGACCGCCGTAGACGCGCCGCCCGACCTGCCGGCGCGAGTACACGATCGGGATCTGCCGCCTGCCGTTCTCGAAGAACGCGATGACGGCGATGACGAACACGATGAACGCAGCGATCGCGGCCATCGACAGCGGCTGGAGATCGCCCGAGTTCTGCGCGAAGTAGTTGCCGATCTCCTCCGGGATCCTCGTGATGATGCTCGCGAAGATCAGGAGCGAGACGCCGTTCGACACGCCGCGCTCGGTGATCTGCTCGCCGATCCACATCAGGAACGCGGTCCCGGTCGTCAGCGTGATCACCGTCATGAGCTGGAAGCCGATGCCGGGGTGGTTCACGATCCCGGCGCCGGTCTCGCTGCTCGACAGGCCCTCGAGCATCTTCGCGATCGAGAAGGCCTGGAAGAGCGAGAGCGCGACCGTGCCGTACCGCGTGTACTGATCGAGCCGGCGACGCCCCTGCTCGCCCTCTTTTCGCAGCTCGTCGATGGGCTTGTAGACCATGCCCATGAGCTGCATGATGATCGATGCCGAGATGTACGGCATGATCCCCAGCGCGAAGATCGACAGGTTCTCCAGCGCTCCGCCGGAGAACATGTTGAAGAAGCCCAGGAGCCCGCCCGACTGCTTCGCGACGTACTGTCGCATCGCGTTCCGGTCGACGCCGGGCGTCGTCACGAAGACGCCGACCCGGTAGACCGCGAGCATCACCAGCGTGAAGATCACGCGCCGCCGGAGCTCGGGGATCTTGTGGAAGTTGGTGATTCCCGCGAGGCTGGCCATGGGCGTTCCTGGACTCCGGCTTGAGGGGGTGCGCCTGCGCGCTGGCTAGGAGGACGAGGAGTCCGTCGAGTTGCCCTGAACAGCGGGCGCCTCGATCACGACGGCCTTGCCCCCTGCCTTCTCGATCTTCTCGATCGCTCCCTTGGAGAAGCGATGCGCCGTCACGGTGAGCTTCTTCGTGAGCTCACCGCCGCCGAGGATCTTCAGGACGTCGAACCGGCCCTGCACCAGGCGGCTCGCATGGAGCGCGACCACGTCGACCTGCGCGCCGTCGTCGAACGCCTCGAGGGCGCCGACGTTGACGTTGGCCACGATGTCCGCGAGCGGGTTGCGGAAGCCACGCTTCGGGAGGCGACGCTGGATCGGCGTCTGGCCACCCTGGAAGTGCTTCTTGTTGATGTTGCCGCCCGCCCGAGCCTTCTGCCCTTTTTGTCCTCGGCCAGAGGTCTTGCCGACGCCGGATCCCACGCCGCGGCCGACGCGGAGCCTCTTGGTTACGGCACCTTCAGGGGCTTGGAGCTTAGAAAGGATGTCCATGTTTCACACTTCCGTACGCGGCAAACCCGCTGGAATGACGATCTCGCTTCTCAGGACTTCGGGGAGGTTGCCTCGTCGGCGACCTCCTCCACCTCGACCAGGTGGAGGATCTTCTTGACCATGCCACGGAACGAGGGCGTGTTCGCGACGACCACCTCGGACCCCGGCCCACGCAGGCCGAGCCCCTTGATGACCTTGCGGGTGTGCTCGACCTGACCGATGTTGCTGGCCTTCTGACGTACGCGGAGCTTCACTGCGAGCCTCCTTCACCCCCGCCACCGCCCTGCGGCGCGCCGCCCGGCGCGGGGGGCGCGACGCTCGCGCGCCGGCGGGCCGCGGTGTTCGTGCCGCCGCGGCGCTGGTAGTCGAGCGAGTCCAGCTGCATCGACCGCTTCCCGGCGACGCTCTCCGGGCTCTTGAGCCCACGGAGCGCCGCGACGGTCGCGTGCACGACGTTGTGCGGGTTGCTCGTGCCGAGCGACTTCGACAGCACGTCGTGGATCCCCGCGGACTCGACGACGGCGCGCACCGCGCCGCCGGCGATGACGCCGGTCCCGGGGCTCGCCGGCTTCAGCAGGACCTTGCCCGCCCCGACATGCCCGAACGAGTCGTGCGGGATGGTCACGCCGTCCAGCGGGATGCGGAACAGGTTCTTGCGAGCCTGGTCGTTCCCCTTGCGGATCGCCTCCGGCACCTCGTTGGCCTTGCCCAGGCCGACGCCCACGTGCCCCGCTTCATCGCCCACCACGACCAGCGCCGAGAAGCTGAAACGCCGGCCGCCCTTGACGACCTTGGCGACGCGGTTGATGTGGATGACTCGCTCTTTCAGCTTCTCTTCGTCGACATGATCGAACGCCATATCCGTCCTCTATCACGTTCTCCGCCGCGGCAGTTGACCGCGCCCGCCGCCCACACCTGCAGGGCAGCGGCTGTGGGAGTCAGAAATCGAGACCTGCCTCGCGCGCCGCCTGGGCGAGGGCGCTGACGCGCCCGTGGTACAGATAGCCGTTGCGGTCGAAGACGACCTTGTCGATCTGCTTCTCCTTGCAGATCCTCGCGATCAGCGCCCCGACCTTCTTCGCCGCCTCGACCTTGTTGTCCTCGTCGAGCGAGCCCTTGAGGTCCTTCGACAGCGTCGAGGCGTGGGCGAGGGTCTTGCCGCTCACGTCGTCGATGACCTGCGCGTAGATGTGCTTGGTGCTGCGGAAGACGCTGAGGCGCGGGCGCTCCGGCGTCCCCTCGACCTTCTTGCGGATGCGGAGCTTCCGGCGCTCCCGACCGACGATTTTCATGCCCATGACCGTCTCGTACCTCGGTGCAGCGGCGTACCCGCCGCCGCTCGCCCTTACTTCTTGCCGCCCTTGCCGGCCTTACCGGCCTTCTCCCGCACGCGCTCGCCGCGGTAGCGGACGCCCTTGCCGCCGTACGGCTCCGGCGGCCTGAAGCCGCGGATCGTCGCGGCCGTCTGCCCGATGAGCTCCTTGTCCGCGCCGGTCAGGACGAGGACAGTGCCCTTCGAGTCCGCCGGGATCGTCGCGGTGAGGCCCGCCGGGACCGCGAACGTCACCGGATGGGAGAAGCCGAGGGCGAAGTTCAGCGTCGTGCCCTTGAGCTCGACGCGGTAACCGGTGCCCTTGAGCTCGAGCGTCCGCTCGTAACCCTCCGCGACGCCCTTCACCATCGCGGCGACGAGCGCCCGGGTGAGCCCCTGGAGGCGCGAGCCATCGCGGCCAGGCGCGAGCGAGCTCACGTGGAGCTTGCCGCCGTCGAGCTTGATGTCCACCCGCTCGGTGATCGCGCGGGAGAGCTGCCCCTTCGGACCCTTGATGTCGATCCGGCGGCCGTTGACGGTCGCGGTGACACCCTTCGGCAGGTCGATCGGCCGCTTGCCGACGCGCGACGTCTTCGGCGCGAGCCGGCTGTCACCGTTCGCGTTGCCCTTCGCGGGCTGGGCTGCGTTCGCCTGAGCTTCCATCACCACACCTCGCAGAGCAGCTCGCCGCCCACCTTCAGACGGCGCGCATCCCTGTCGCTCATGAGCCCGCGGGACGTGCTCAGGATCGAGATCCCGAGCCCGCTGAACACGCGCGGGATCCTGTCGTGACGCACGTACACGCGGCGCCCCGGGCGGGAGACGCGGCGCACGCCGTCGATCGCGCTCTGCCGATCGCGCCCGTACTTGAGCACGATGGTGAGCTTCTTGGGACCCTCGCCCTCGGTCTCGCGCACGTCGGCGATGAAGCCCTCGGATTTGAGGATCTCCGCAACCGCAACCTTGATGCGGCTGGCAGGAATCTCGGTCCGGTCGTGCCGCGCGAGCGCCGCGTTGCGAATGCGGGTCAGCATGTCGGCGATGGGATCGGTCATCATAGAATCACCAGCTGGCCTTGATCACACCAGGGAGCTCACCACGGAGCGCGAACAACCGAAGGCAGACACGGCAGAGCTCGAAGTCGCGGTAGTAAGCGCGCGAGCGCCCGCACACCTTGCAACGGTTCTTGTGCCGCACAGAAAACTTCGGCGGACGGTTCAGCTTCGCAAACTCTTTTGCACGGGCCATCGAAAATCCCTCAATGCCGGAACGGGATGCCAAGCTCGGTCAGGAGCGCGCGTCCTTCTTCGTCCGTCTTCGCCGTGGTCACGAACGAGATGTTGAGCCCCTTCACGACGTCGATCTTGTCGTAGTCGATCTCGGGGAAGATGATCTGCTCGCGCAGGCCCATCGTGAAGTTGCCCTTGCCGTCGAACCCCTTCGGGCTGACGCCCTTGAAGTCACGGACGCGCGGCAGGGAGAAGGCGATCAGACGATCGACGAACTCCCACATCCGCTCGGCACGCAGGGTCACCATCACGCCGATGGGCAGGTTCTCGCGCAGCTTGAACGTCGCGATCGACTTCCGGGCGCGGGTCACCACCGGCTTCTGGCCAGAGATCGCCCGCATGTCCTCGACCGCGGAGTCGATGATCTTCGGGTTCTGGACCGCGGCGCCGAGCCCCATGTTGATCACCACCTTCTGCAGGCGGGGCACCATCATCGGGTTCTTGTAGCCGAACCGCTTCGACAGCGCGGCCGTCACGCTCTTCTGGTAGTGCGTGCGCAGCCGCGGGGTGTAGTTCGGGTCGCGCGGGCGCACCTCGGCGGGCCCCGTGGCCTCGGCCTCGGCGCCCTTGGCCTTCGCGCCCCTGGCTTCCTTGCTCTTGGCGGGCGCCTGCGGCTTGGCCTGCTGCGACTTGGGCTTGTCCTTGCCCTTGCCGCCGTCCTTGGCCGCCTTGTCCTTGTCCTTCTTGTCCGCCATGGCTAGCCCACACCGATCGCGCTGCCGCTCTTGCCGACGCGCGTCTTCTTGCCGTCCTCACCGACGCGGATTTTCACGCGCGTCGGCTTGCCCGTCGCCGGATCGACCGGCATGACATTCGAGGCGTGAATCGGCGCCTCCTTGGTGATCTTCCCGCCCTCCTGATTGCGCGGCGTGGGCCGCTGGTGGCGGGTCACCGTGTTCAGGCCCTCGACGACCACGCGGTCCGTGTCGGCGAGGATCTTGGTGATGCGGCCCTGCTTCCCCTGCTCCTTGCCGCTGATGACCTGCACCAGGTCACCGACCTTGAGGCGCTTCATCAGAGGACCTCCGGGGCGAGCGAGATGATCTTCATGAACTTCTTCGCGCGGAGCTCGCGAGCGACCGGCCCGAAGATACGGGTGCCGATCGGCTCCTTCTCCTTGTTGATCAGGACCGCGCTGTTGCCGTCGAACTTGATGTAGCTGCCGTCCGAGCGCTGGTACTCGCGGGCGGTGCGGACGACGACGGCGCGCGCCGTGTCACCCTTCTTCACCTTCGTCCCCGGCAACGCCTCCTTGATCGACACGACGATGACGTCGCCGAGGGCGGCGTACTTGCGGCGCGAGCCGCCGAGCACCTTGATGCACTTCACGACACGGGCGCCGGAGTTGTCCGCGACCTCGAGATGCGTTGACACCTGGATCATGGCGCTACTCCTCCACCGGCCGGGCAACGAGCTTGGTCACGAGCCACCGCTTGTCGCGGGAGATCGGCCTGTGCTCCATGATCTCGACGCGGTCGCCCACCTTGTACTGGTTCGTCTCGTCGTGCGCCTTGTAGCGCTCCCGCTGACGGACGTACTTCTTGTAGACGGGATCGAGCGCGTTCCGGATGACCTCGACGGTGACCGTCTTGTTCATCTTGTCGCTGGTCACCTTGCCGACCAGCTTGCGCCGGAACCCGTGCGCCTTCGCCTCGGTCTCGGCCTGCGCAGGCGCGGCGGCTGCCAGCTCGGGCGCCGCAGCGACCGGCTGCTGGTTCTCTGCCTTCTTCTTCGCCATGGCTACGCCTTCTCCTCGGCACGCGCGCGCTGCGTGAGGATCGTCTTCACCCGCGCGAGATCCCGCTTCGCCTTGCGGATCGTCGCCGTGTCGTTCAGCCGGTTCGTGAAATTCTTGAAGCGCGCCTCGAACAGGCCTGCCGCAAGCGACTTCTCGAGCTCGCGCAGGTGATCGGTGGTGCGTTCACGCAAATCCTTCGCCTTCATCGCCTACCTCACGTCAGCCCGCGGGCGAGGAACTTGCACTGCATCGGGAGCTTGTGCGACGCGAGGCGGAACGCCTCCTTCGCAATCTCCTCGCTCACGCCGCTGATCTCGTACATCACGCGGCCGGGCAGCACGAGCGCGCACCACTCCTCGGGCGCGCCCTTGCCCCCACCCATGCGGACCTCGAGCGGCTTCTTCGTCACCGGACGATCCGGGAAGATGCGGATCCAGAGCTTGCCCGCGCGCTTCACGTGCCGCTGGATCGCCATACGGGCCGCCTCGATCTGCCGCGAGGTCACGCGGGCAGGCTCGACGCACTGGAGCGCAAAGTCGCCGAAGGAGACGTCGCTGCCCGTGAGGGCGAGGCCACGGTTGTTCCCCTTCTGCATCTTGCGGAACTTGGTTCGCTTCGGAGACAGCATTCTGCAATCCCTCTACTGGATCCGGCGCGCCTTACGCTGCAGGACCTCGCCCTTGAACATCCAGACCTTCACGCCGATGATGCCGACCTTCGTCTTCGCCTCGGCGAGGCCGAACTCGATGTCGGCGCGGAGCGTGTGCAGCGGCACCCGGCCCTCGCGGTAGGTCTCGACGCGGCTCATCTCGCTGCCGCCGAGCCTGCCGGCGCAGCGCACGCGGATGCCCTTCGCGCCGAACTTCATGGCGGTGGACACGGCCTTCTTCATCGCCCGGCGGAACGCGATCCGGCGCTCGAGCTGCGTCGCGATGTTCTCGGCGACGAGCTGCGCGTTGGTCTCGGCCTTCCGGACCTCCTGCACGTCGATGAAGACCTCGTTGTCCGTGAACGACGACACGCCCGGGAAGAGGGTCTCGCCCTTGGACGCCGTGCCGACGTTGCCGCTCTTCAGCGTCTCGATCCCCTTGCCGCCCTTGCCGATCACCATGCCGGGGCGGGCGGTGAAGACGATCACCTTCGCGCGGTTCGCGGCGCGCTCGATCTCCACGCCGGCGATGTTCGCGTTGTAGAGGTACTGCTTGATCGCGCGCTTGATGCGGATGTCCTGGTGGAGCCACTTCTGATACGCGGCGCCGTCCTCGTACCACTTGCTGCTCCACGTCTTGATGACACCGACGCGGAAGCCATACGGATGGGTCTTCTGTCCCATATCGGCAGGTCCTCTACTTACTTTCTCTCGTCGACTTCGATGACGATGTGCGACACGCCCTTGGTGATCCGGGTCGCACGGCCCATCGCGCGCGGCCGCCAGCGGCGGTTGAACTTGTTCGGCCCCTTGTCGACGGTCGCCTTGCTGATGAAGAGCGCGTCGATGTCGGCGCCCGCCTGCTGGGCGTTCGCGACCGCGCTCTCGATGATCTTCCGCAGTACAGGGGCGCCGCTCTTCTGCGTGAACGAGAGCAGCTGGATCGCCTCGTCCGCGTCGCGACCCCGGACGAGATCGGCGATCATGCGTGCCTTGCGCGGGGCGATCCGCGAAAACATCGCACTGGCTTTGCTTACCATTCGAGACACCTCGCGACACCGGCGGGCGGAGAGACTCCGTACCGGGTTTCGGTTCACTTCGAACCGGTTGCACCGTCGTACGCTTCCGGTCGCAGCCCGACGTCCACCGACGCGACCCCCCTTCGCGTCACCGGGGGGAGGCCCACGGCGGCCGAAGGGGCGGAGCTGAGATCGAAGCGCCGTTACGGCTCTTCTACTGGGAGACCGGGAGGACACCCGATCGCCCGGGAAAACGGAGCGCGGTGATTACCAGCGGGGCGCGCGGTACGCAAGCGCGATCCTTCAGTTTGTTGCTCGGCCGTTGCTCGGGCCGGTTCCCCCTGCGCAGCTTTTCAGGCTTTCCTGAACGTGCGTCCGGAGGATCCGGGGGGCGTCGTCCTGGAACAGGGCCGGCGGGCGGACCGGTCATACCCCCTGAGCTCGGCCTTGACAATCACGAAACACGACGGAAACAGGCGGGCCAGGCGATCTGAGCGGCGCTCCGGCGCGCACGGACCGGCTGCGCCCACCCGGACGCATGCTCGTGCGGCGTGGCAAGGGCGAAGAACGGGATTGCGAGGGGAATAGGAGAGCCCCAGGTTCAGTCGAACGTACCAGGCCCAGGAGCTTTTCCCTGACACTGTAGGAGGCAACGTGACCATGCTTGCTCGTCATCGCCATTCTTTCCTCGCGCTTACCTTGATCTTGCCCGCCGTCTACGGCTGCGTCGTGACGTCGGAGGACACCGACAACGACGTGGAGCAAGCGACCGGCGTCGGCGTCACCAGCAGCTCGTCGACCGGCCGGGGCGACGGCGGCGACGACGGCGACGGCGGCTGGGGAGGTGACGGCGGCTGGGGAGGTGACGGCGGCGAGGGCGGCCAGGGAGGTGGCGGCGGCGAGGGGGGTGGCGCCTGCGTCGACGACTCGGACGGCAACCTCACGGTCGCGGCGTGCGACGAGTTGAACATCTCGCCGGCGCAGGGCGCGACGAGCCAGTGCGGCGATGGCCGCGACGAGCCGCCGATCGGCTACGGGCTGTGCAAGCACGGCTTCGTCATCTTCGCCCGGGGGCACGCCGCGGACCTCGTGGACTGCCTGAGCGACATCCCCGTGCAGGAGGCGTGCGATCGGCCGCCCGTCGAGGCCTGCATGAACCGCGTGTACGCGAACGCGTGCCCCAACCAGGCGGTGGAGATCTGCGACACCATCTTCGACGCGTGCGACGCCAACACGTTCGACCGCACGACGTGCTCGGCTGAACTGAACCCGTTCAACACGGCGACAAAGGAAGCCATCGTGGAGTGCATGAACAACAACCTCGATGTCACCTGCCAGGAGGCGTACGACGAGTGCTACATGGAGGCCCTGTACTTCGAGGGCTGAACATGTCGCCGTCGGAGAGTTGAGGTCTCAGCGCCACCGGCGCCCTCTCTGCTCTCGCGGTTCTTTTCCCCCGACACGCGACGCACATCCGGTGACCTCCGAGCCTCTCACCAGCTCACGCCCACCTTAGCGCCGCGACGTACGCAGCCTCTCATGTACGGGCCTTCGGGCGATCCCTGAGCGCGGTATTCGGTTGCAAAAAAGATGGCGGGAAGGGATCCTCGGCTCCTCCGTGGCCAAGGACTCCTCCCGACCGCGCCAGGCAACCTCCCCTTCCCGTTCGTCGGGGGCGCGTCCATTCCGCGGCGGTGCCCTGCTAGGTCTGCTGGTCGCGTCCGCCGGCTGCGCGCCGGGATCGACGACAGCGGAGCAGATCACGCCGCGCGTGATGATGCGCGCCTCGCTCGACGCGAGCGCCGCCGTCCTCGCGGAACGGCCCATGAAGGCGAAGGAGAGCGCGACCACCACCGTCAAGGACGGCGCCGCGATCGAGTCCACGATCGCGCCGGAGAGCGGCGCCGGTCAGGTGTTCTCCTCCACGGGCAGCACGCGCTGCCCCGCCGAGATGGCCCTCGTCGAAGATCGCGTGTGCGTCGATCGGTGGGAGAGCTCCCTCGTGGAGCTGACGCCCAGCGGAGAGCGCCCCTGGTCGCCGTTCGATCCGGTCGACGGGAACGAGCGCCGCGTACGCGCCGTGTCCTGGCCGGGGGTCATCCCGCAGGGATACATCAGCGGGCGGCAAGCCAAGATGGCGTGCGCGGCGTCGGGCAAGCGCCTGTGCACCTCGGATGAGTGGGTGAGCGCCTGCCGCGGGCCGGAGGACATGACCTTCCCCTACGGCGCGCAACGGCAGCACGGCGTGTGCAACGACGACGAGCGCCCGGTGCACCCCGTCGCCGAGATCGCGGCGCTGCTCGAGATCAAGTCCGAGGAGCTCTGGACGACGGCGATGAACAACCCGCTCATCAACCAGCTCTCCCACGCCCTGCTCCCGACGGGCGAGCGCTCGGCGTGCACCAACGCCTACGGCGTGTTCGACATGGTCGGCAACCTGCACGAGTGGGTTGACGACCCGAACGGCACCTTCCGCGGCGGCTACTACATGGACACGACGCGCAACGGCGAGGGCTGCAAGTACTCGACGACCGCGCACTCGTTCGGGTACCACGATTATTCGACGGGCTTCCGGTGCTGCATGGATCCGGAGCAGGTCGACTAGTGCGGGCCGCACGAGGCGCGGCCGACGCCGAGCGGCCGCGACGCGGGCGCAGAGTCCGGGGCGGCGGATCGAGGAGCCTGGCGGTGGCGCTGGCCGCCGTGACCGCGCTCCTGGCGCTCGGGTGCAGGAAGAAGGAAAAGGCAGAGCCGATAACCGTCCCGCCCCCGGGCGCGGCATCCTCGGACGAGCTCACCACGGCCATCGGCCAGGCGCGAGGAATCCACTCGGCGCTCGCGCCGTCGTCGACGCGGTGGCGGCGAGCATTCGCGCTCGACGACAAGCGCGCCGTGGTGACAGGCGAGGTCGAGAACGAGGCGATCGCGCTCGTGACCGACAACGCAGGCAGGACGTGGCGCTCTCTGCGGCGCCTGCGCGAGGGGTGGTCGACCTGGTCCGTCGGCGAGGACGGCGCCACCGTGCTCACCGTCGGTCCGCGCAGCCAGGATCTCTCGAAGCAGGCGCGCGGCGCCGGGGCGCCGCCCGCGGTGGAGCCGCCGAACCTCTTCTTTGCGCCGTTCGAGGCGGCCGATCTGTCGGCGCCGTCGCCGGTCACGCTGCCCGAGCTGAGCCGCGGAGCGCGGTCGCCGGTGAACGCCGTGCCCGCGGTGCTCTCCGCCGAGATCGCCGCGCTGCTCATCGAGCCGAAGCCCCGGCGCACGACGCTCGTCTATGCGGGGCCGCCCGGCGCTCCGTCGATGGCGCCGGTGGCGCTGCCCGCGCAGGAACAAGCGCTGCCCGTGCCGTATGGCCGCCCGCCAGCGCTCCTGTCGCTGCGCGGTCGCAGCCTCCTCGTGCGACCCGTCCCTGCGCCGGGGGCGCCGCTCGACGCGCCCCGGAGCGTCGATGGGCTCGTGATGAGCCCAGCGGCGACGTCTGCGCTCTCCGCGACACCCGCGTGCGATTTCGCGGGGTGGTCGATCCAGCTCGTGCCTCAGGCGCCCGACACGACCGCCGTCGTCGCCATCTCCGCGACGCAGACAGCCGTGCTGAAGCTGCCCGCGAAAGCCGCCCCGGGAGCCGCGGTTGGCTGCGCCGCCAATCGAATCATGGTCGAGGTCGTCGCGCCCGCGACCAAGGAGCTCACGATCGCGACGTGCACGCTCGAAGGCGCGTGCGTCCTCGCCGAGAAACCGCCCTTTCGCCCCTGGCTGGAGCCCCATGAACGCTCTGTCGCCCTGGCGCCCACACGCGAGGGCGTCGCGGCAGTCCTGACCTCCCGCGCCGCGGCGCGATGGGGGCTCTACATCGCGCAATCGCCGGAAGCAGGTAAGATCTACGACGTCCCGAGGGTCATCGGAGAAGGCACGGGCGAGCGCGGCCGTATCGAGCTCGGAGCACTCCTCTCCTTCGGGAATCGACTCGTGATGCTCCTCCAGGCCGACGTCACCGGGACATCGCGACGCGGCTGGTACGTTGCGGCCTCTGAAGACAGCGGGCTCACCTGGAGCCCGCCCTGAGCTCCGTCTCGAACGGGACAGCCATTCTGAACGCAGCGCGTCAGCATAGCTTCATCCCCCTCTGACGTTGGCGTGCGCGGTGGTCGCCGGACCTACTTCGCCGGCGCGGCAGCCTGGGCGACACGCTTGCGGCCCTTGACGCTCGGCTTCTTCACAGGCGCAGGCCCCGCGGCGGTCTTTCGTGCGTTCGCGCTCGCCTGCTCGGCGGTCTTCGCATCGCCTGCATAGCGAGCGAATCGGCGATCACCCCCCTGAAAGATCCGCTTTTCCAGCTTGAGCTCCTTCAGCGCTGCGGCGGCGCGCGTCTGCGGGATCCCCGCCTGCTTCGCGACCTCGCTCGCGCTGACGCCAGAGCTCGCTTTGACGACGCGCTCGACCGCATCGAGCGTCTCCTGACGCTCCGCCGAGGCGGCGGGCGAGTTGCGCGGGCGACCAGGCCGGCGCTTCGGCGCGGCGCCGCGCTTGGCCGCGACGGAAGACGTCTTGGACTGGACCGCTCCAGCGCGGGCACGCGCACGGCTGCGGCGAGGCGCCGGCGGAGGAACCAACGGCGCTTCCCCGGTCACGGCGCCCAGCTGATTCTTGACGAGCGCGAGGATCGCCTCGTCCGGCATCTTCCGCACGAGGTTTACAATCTGCTGTGAAAAGGCATCCGTTGCCATGTGCTCTCCCTCGTCGCCGAATCCAGCTCGGCGGTTGGATACGACTATGCCGTTGCCACTTGCCTGGTCAAGCGAATTGAGGACACAGGGGTGTCTTTTCTTTCAATAGGCGCTGCGGGCGGGCTCAATCGGAGAGCTCATTTGGACGGCCACGAACGGCTGGGCTGCTTTGCTCGACAGGCGCCGAGCGATCAGCGCCCCGCGAGCATCGCCCGCGCCGCGAGCGCCAATTGATAGCCGAGACCCCTCCCCCGCGCAGGACGGCCCGGGCCACGCCAAATCCCTCTCAGACCTGCTCACGATGCACTGCGGCATTGCGTGTCTCGGGTTAGCGGCCGGTCAGGTCACCGCTGTATGAGACCGGGCGGCCCGTTCCCTGGATCAAGCCCGTCGCGGGCGGCAATGCGGGCGCGCGCACAACGCAGAGGCGCATCCACCTCCGGCCTGGCGCCTCCCCCCCAACCATTGAAGCGCCCCGCGCAGGGTGCGAGCGCCTGGCGACGCCACACAGGCGACCAGCGCATGGCTACATTGCACGCCCCGGGCACACGACTGACCCGTGATGGATCCTGATACGATGCCGCCCGGCGGAGCGGCGCCGCAGGGCTCTTCACGACGCGCGCCGGAGGGGCGGCAATCACCGCCGAGACGAGGGCGCGTCGTCCACCAGCACAGGCCAGGGCCTCGCGCTCGGAGCATGCCTCCCCGTCCGCCCGCGTCGCGACGGCCGCGCGCCCGCTTCGAGCGACAACCACGACGAGGTAAGCCGCCAGCAGGCTCATCGCAAGCCGCTGGTCGAGCTCTTCGCGCGACATCCGCTCATCGGACTGGGAGGAACGGGGGCGCGCGCGTCCGTGTCTTCGGCCACCTCGCCCGCTCAACGAGGGACCCGCCGGGCTCTTCGGAATGCCGAGCCCGCGCCGGCGTCCGCCGGCTCCCGCTCGAGGCGCGCTCTCCTCGTACAGCGCAGTACAGCGCAGCGCCGGTCTCTGGATCACACGCGTGGCCGCCGCGGGCGGCGCAGGGTGACGCATTCGGGGCGCGTCGCGCCCGGCGGACCGGCCGCGCACGCGTGGTCCATACGGCAAGAGCTTGCTCTCGTTACATAACAGAGCGCCGAAGCGGGCTCATCGCCATTGTCAGGCCTCCTGCTCGGCGCTCCCGGGAGAGCTCGGCCCCTGATGCGGAGGTCGCGAGCGCGCGGGCCGCTCCCGGGGCGCACGTCCTCTACGACATTGTCGTCTGCTCCAATGCAAGGACGACGGCCGAGACGCCGGCCCGCTCCACCTCGGCTTCTTCAAACGCCTTCCTGTCCATATCCGCGCCGATCCGGCATCCTCCAGCGCTGACCGCGCATCCTCCATGACGGTCCCAGCGTCTGCGCCCCCCGGCGGCGGCCGAGATTGGCCAGCCGTCGCCCCTCGTTGACATGTGCCTCCATCGCGAGAAGGATGCGCGCATGCCGCTGGTCCGTGTGCTCGAGCCGGAGGTCATGGATACCGACGAGGACGCGCGGGCCTATGACAGCATGGACCACGCCGCCGTCAACACGGCGTTCTGCGACGCCCTCCTCTCCCAGGATCCCGATCTCGCCTACGCCCTCGACGTCGGCACAGGGACCTGCCTGTTGCCCATCGAGCTTTGCAAGCGCGTTCCGACGGCGCGGCTCAAGGCGATCGATCTCTCGACGTCGATGCTCGCGCTCGGGCGCAACCACGTGGAGCAGGCCGGGCTCACCGAGGCCATCACGCTCGCGGTGGTGGACGCGAAGGAGCTGCCCGAGCCGGACGAGACGTTTTCAGCCGTCCTCTCGAACAGCATCGTCCACCACATCCCCGAGCCGATGGCGGTGCTGCGCGAGATGCTCCGCGTTCTCCAGCCCGGCGGTCTCCTGTTCGTGCGCGACCTGGTCCGTCCGGAAACGGAGGCGTCGCTCGCCGCCCTCGTCGCCACGTATGCAGCGAACGACACCGCGTACCAGCGAGCCCTCTTCGACGCGTCCCTGCGCGCGGCGCTCTCGCTCGATGAGCTGCGGGAGATGCTGCGCTCGCTCCAGATTCCCCCGGAATGCGCGCAGATGACCAGCGACCGCCACTGGACCCTGGCGTTTCGCAAGGGGCCGTGACGCGCGGCCGACCGCGGACGGCGCGCCGGCCCGTCAAATCAGCGCGACGGCCAGCCCGGCACGTAATAAAAGCGTCCGCGTGAATCCCACCGGAACACGAGCTCGCCGGACGCGCGGCGTCGCCCGCGCGCTCCTCCTGCCCCTCACCCTCACCCTCCTCGCGGCCTGCGAGGAGAGCCCGCCGCGCCCGAGCGAGCCGGAGCGGCCCGCGCCCCCGTCGTCCCAGCCGAGCGCGTCGGCCGCGCCGCCGGCGGCCAGCCCGGCGGCAACGGAACAGCCCAGCGCGGGCGCGCCGGGAGACGCGGGCGAGCCCCAGGGCACACCGGCGTGGCAGGGCACGTGGGAAGGGCGCTACGACGCCAAGAAAGGGAGCGTCGTGCTGCCCCCCAAGGTCAAGGATGCCGTGCGCCAGAAGGACGACGGGAAGGTGGCGACGGGCGCGGGGACGGTGACCGTGACCATCGAGCCGAGCGGAGAGCTGAAGGGCACAGCGAAGGGAGCGCTCGGCGAAGCGACCCTCGTCGGCAAAGTCGAGGACGGCATGGTCCGCGCCTCGGTCTTCCCCGACGATCCGCGCGCGCCGAACGCGATGACCGGCATCCTGGTCGGGAAGCTGAAGGAAAACGCGATCGATGCGGAGATGCGCGTGACCGGGCCCGACGCGATGCTGGTGCGCGAGTCCCCCGTGGAGCTGAAGAAGAAGTGACGCGCACCGCTGGATGAGCGCGCCGACGCCGGCGCCTCGCCCAGCGGCGCCTCGCGTCAGCCCGCGGCGCCGGCTCCGCCCGGCTCGTCCGTTGGCGGTCGACCCTGCGGCGCAGCCCCGGTCTCTCCCGCCGGCGCGCCGCCGCGCAGGCCGCCTCGCGCCTCGCGCCGCTCCTCGCGCTGGCGCGCCACCTCGGCGTCGCGCTGCTCGTACGCCACGATGATCCGCTGCACGAGCGGGTGGCGCACGACGTCGACCTCGGTGAACGAGCAGATCGCGATGCCCTCGATCCCCGCGAGCAGCTCGCGCGCCTCGGCCAGGCCGCTGCGCGCGCCGTGCGGGAGATCGACCTGCGTGACGTCGCCCGTCACCACGGCGCGAGACGCGTAGCCGAGGCGGGTGAGGAACATGCGCATCTGGTCGCTCGTCGCGTTCTGCGCCTCGTCGAGGATGACGAAGCAATCGTTGAGCGTGCGGCCGCGCATGAAGGCCAGCGGGGCGACCTCGATCTGCCCGCGCGTCACGAGGCCTTGCGCTTTGTCCGCGTCCATCATGTCGTGGAGAGCGTCGTATAACGGACGCAGGTAGGGATTCACCTTCTCGGCGAGATCGCCGGGCAAGAAGCCGAGCCGCTCTCCCGCCTCGACGGCCGGGCGGGTCAGGATGATCCGCTTGACACGGCGCTCGAGGAGCGCGTGAACCGCCATCGCCATCGCGAGGTAGGTCTTGCCCGTCCCCGCCGGCCCGATGCCGAACGTCATGTCGTTCGATCGGATCGCCTGGATGTACCGCTTCTGCGCCAGCCCCTTCGCCGAGATAGGCCGGCGACGCGCCGAGATCAGGACGACGTCCTCGAACAGCTCGCGCAGCGTCATCGCCGGATCGTCCCGGAGCGCCTGCACCCCGCGCACATAGTCCTGCGGATCGAGGGCCACGCCGCTCCTCAGCATCTGCGCGGCCTCCGCCAGGCAGCGCTCCGCGAGCGCGACCTTGTCGGCGTCGCCGGCGAGCCGGATCGTGTTGCCTCGAACGCCCGACTCGATGCCGAGAGTGCGCGCGATGAGCTTCAGGTTCTCGTTTCCCGGCCCCGCGAGGGCCACCAAGGTGCTGCTGTCGAGCACCTCGACATCCGCCGTAATCCGCACGCTCGTCGTCATCGCGTGATCCTTCCCGGAAATTGCCCCGGCGCTCCTTCGCCGACGCGACCGTCCCGCCGGAGCGGGCTCTTGACCCACCCACCCTCTACGTGATTGTCATGCCCGCGCGTCTTCTGGACTACACAGAATCGTAACGTCCAGGTCATAATCCTGCTGCGGGGTCCATGGTCGATTCAGGCGTGCGGGCGAGCCGCACAAGGGAGAACTGCATGAGGTTAGCTACATCGGCGCTGCTGGGCATGACCGTTACGCTGTCGGGCCTTTCGGCGCTAGCACAGCCTGCGCCCCAGGGCCCGGCGCAACCGGCCCCGACGCCGCCCCCGGCCGCGGCCCCGACACCGCCCCCGGCCGCCCCGACGCCGGCCCCGGCTGCGGCCCCGCCCGCAGGCACGGTGCCGCCGGCGCCGCCCGCCGCCGCTGCGCCTCAGGCGCCGGAGCTGGCGCAGCCGCCCGCGGTCCAGATCCCGCCGCCGCCTCCTCCTGGAGCGGCCGCGGCCCCGGCGCCGCCCCCGCCGCCCCCGCCGGTGTTCGCGCCGACGGCCGACGCGGCCGTCGTCACGGAGCAGCAGCCGCTCGCGGGATGGCACGGCGGCTTCTTCCTCCGGGACGCCAACGACACCTTCCGGCTCTACCCGAAGGGGCGGATGGGCCTCGACTTCTACAGCACCTTCGGCAGCGGGGCGTCGGACGTGCCGGCGACGGACAACGGCGGCGCGCTGAAGCCGCGCTTCTTCATCCGCCGCGCGCGGTTCGAGCTGGCCGGCGAGTTCCTGAAGAAGTGGTCGTTCGATATGGACCTCGAGTTCGGCGGCCAGGGGCTCTCGAACACGAACGGCCGGACGCAGAACGCCGCGGCGCCGGTGGGCCAGGCGCCGACGGCCGAGAGCGCGCGCTTCGCCCCGATCGAGGCCGCGGCGCCGACCGCCGCGCTCGTCGACGTCTGGATCAACTACTCGGTCATGCCGGCGCTGAACTTCATGTTCGGGCAGTACTCGCCGGCGTTCTCGCTGGAGAATCAGACGAGCGACATCAGCACCACGTTCATGGAACGCAACATCGCGATCCGGGGCTTCGCGCTCCCCGAGGGCAAGGACATCGGCCTGACGATCTGGGGCGACATCGGCGACAGGCAGCTCGGCTACGGCGTCGGCGTGATCAGCGGCGACGGGCAGAACCGGCCGGGCGTCGACGCCTCGCCCGATCTCGTCGCCCGCGTGTTCGCCCGGCCGTTCGGCGGCGACAAGAAGGCGCTGCTCGCCAAGGCGCAGATCGGCATCAGCGCGCGCCACGGCGAGCGCGATCAGGCGTACGTGGGCTACGACTACGCGCCCATCAGGACGGGGCAGGGCTACACGCTGTGGGGCGGCGGCTACCGCGACTCGCTGCGCCGGAACATCCACGTCATCCCGTCGGGCGCGCAGAACGCGATCGGCGGCGAGCTCCGGCTGCCCATCAAGATGGTCGAGCTGCGGGCGGAAGCGTACTACGTCGCGAACAACACCCGCGAGGCCGTGGAGGGCTATCAGCTCACCAACACCGAGCGGCTCGGGCAGGTGAAGGGGCTCGGCTGGTACGTGCAGCTCTCGGCGTGGCCGGTCGGCGACGCCTACGTCTCGGGGGATCCCGGGTTCAGCCCGCGCCCCACGAAGGTCGACCTCTCGAAGCCGATCGATAAGCCCAAGTCGGGGCTCGAGGTGGCGGCGCTGCTCTCGGGGATCAGCGCGACATACGACGGCGCGTCCCGCGAGGGCGCCTATGACGAGACGACGCCGGGCGCCGAGGGGGGGCCGGGCACCGACCTCGACGTCCTTCAGATCGGCCTGGCCGCCAACTACTGGCACACGAGGAACGTGCGGCTCAGCGTCAATTACAACGCCTACCTGACGCCCGGCAGCGGCTCGAACGAGAACCTGCTCCGGGTGCCCGGCAATACGCTGGGCGCCGCGTCCCGCTCGGATGCGCACGCGCTCCACGAGCTCGGCGCCCGCCTCGGCCTGTCCTTCTGATTCCTGCGCCGCTTTCCTCGCCGCCGCCGGCGCCCCGGCCGCGGCGCTCGATCGTTTGCCCTCCAACGAAGCGCGCCGCCGGAGCGCGGCGCTCGTGACTCGGCGCGCCGCGCTCCGGCGGCGCCGGGGCGCGCGCCTCAATTTTGGCCCAGCGCGCCGCGGCGGGGTACCCGTCGGGCCATGCGCGACATGCGTCAGTGGATCGCCGTCGGTGCAGCCGTCGGGCTCGTTGCCGTGACCCTCCCCATGCTGCGCGAGCACGACGTCCAGCTCGGGGGGTTGCTCGCCAAGAAGACGACCGCCGGCGGGCCGACGATCACGCGTAAGGTGGAGCCGCCGCCGCTCACGGACCTCGATCTGACGCGCATCGACGACCGGCGGAGCCCGCCGACGGCGCCGGCGCACGGCGGCCGCGTCGCGGAGCTGACCATCAACCCGATGTACCAGCGCGCGGCGCTCGGCTTCCTGCGGGCGGGCCAGGTCCCGGAGGGCGCGGTCGTGATGACCGATATCCGCACCGGGAAGGTGCTGGTCTGGGCCAGCTACGTGAACGAGGGGGCGCTGCACGACGTCGCCGCCGAGGCCACCGCGCCGTCGGCGAGCATCTTCAAGGTGGTGACCGGCACCGCGCTCATCGAGGCCGGGCTGAGCCCGAGCACCAAGCAGTGTTATTCGGGCGGCGAGCACTCGATCCGGGCCGCCGACATGATCGACAACAAGCGGCGCGACAAGTACTGCGCGACGCTCGCGCAGGCGATGGGCCGGAGCATCAACACGGTGTTCGCGCGCCTCGCCGCCAAGAACCTCGATCACGAGAAGCTCGGCGCCGTGGCCGCGAAGCTCGGCTGGGGGCAGGACACGCCGTTCGACGTGAAGGTGGCGACGAGCACGATCGCGCTGCCGGAGGACGATCTCGGCTTCGCGCGGACCGCGGCGGGCTTCTGGAATACGACGCTGTCGCCGTTCCAGGGGGCGAACCTGGCGACCATCGTCGCCAACGGCGGCGAGATGATCCGGCTCCACGTCGTGTCGAGCGTCAAGGACGAGATCGGCGAGATCTACCAGGGCGCGAGCGAGCGGCAGGTGCTCAAGCGGGTGATGGACGAGAGCACGGCCAGCGCCGTGACCGCGATGATGGAGGCGACGGTGGATAACGGGACGAGCTACCGCTCGTTCCACGATCGCAACGGCCGCGCGTACCTCCCGGATATCCGCGTCGCGGGCAAGACGGGGACGCTCACGAAGCCGACGCCCGAGGGACCTTTCTACACGTGGTTCGTCGGCTTCGCCCCGAGCCGCAAGCCGGAGGTCGCGATCTCGGTGATGGTCGCGAACGGCGCGAAATGGCGGGTGAAAGCGACCAACGTGGCGTGCGACATGCTCCGCACTTACTTCGCTGATCAGGGCGCGCCCGGCGTCAGCGATCCGAACGATCGGACAGGGGCGACAGCCAAGCGCCGCTGACGTCCGCCGACGGACCTCGGCGCCCGATCCGACCCGGCCCGCATTGCGTCGCGCGGCGCGGCGCAGCCCGGCGGCGCCTGGATCCGAGCGCCCGCCACCGGGTGGCGCAGCCCTGCCGCGCCAGGATCGGGCTGGGCACCGGGCCAGCGATCGCCTAGCCTGTGCGCCCTCGCTGCACGGCCGAGAGCGTTCGCCTCGTTCCGCCCGGCCGGCGGCTCGGCGCCCTGGCGACAGACGACGCGGCGGGTCGTCGCGTCCGCTCGGCGGCCCGCAGGGTTTGCTGAACCATTGTATGCGGCGCCAAGGCCATTCATTTACAGAACTTTTCCGCCCGGGTGCCGGCCCCCCTACACGCGCTCGCCGTCCGCGGCGCGCAGGTCCGGGCGGCTCCGATGCAGCCGGACACCCTGGGCCAGGGTGGGACCTAGTTGCGAGAGGTGCTGCTTGTGCAGCTTGTGCTCGGCCGAGATCTGCGTGCTAGCATCTCTGTTGTGCAGGTTGTGCTCCGCAAGCTCGGCCGGGGATCGCGCGCAGTCGTTGGCCGGCTCGTCCGTGCACCACGGAAAGGCTCGGTCATCGTCATCGAGTTTTCCGACGGAATGCATGAATACGTGACGACCCCGGTCAAGCGCGTGTTGCGTCTCGCTGGGCGCGAAGTCTTCTACATAGAGACCGTGAACTCCCGGTACCGCCTCGAGGTCCGCGGCCGCGAGGTCGCGCTGGACGGCGCGGTCGGGGGCTGAACCAGCCGAGCGCCGCCGAGCAGCGCGAGAGCGCGCCGGCCCCGCGCTGACGACGTGCCGACGCGGACATCGCGGACATGAGGCCGCCCCACGAAGCTGCCAGAGCGCGCGTGAGACACTGCACACGCGTCTAGCTCGAGAACTGCGTCTCCGCGCGCATTGCCCCTTGCGCTCCCATTCGCTCTTGGGCACATTCCCGCTCCCTTCGAGGGGCCCCGCGGTACTCCATCCACACGGTTGCAGGATGGGGCTCGCCTGGCGAGCTGTCTTCACGATGCCGCGCCCGTGCCCCCGACCGTGAGGAGATTGAAGCAGATGGGCAAGCGCGATCGTCGCCAGTCGATGAAGATGAGGCGCCGCAAGGCGCAGGCTGCCAAGAAGGAGCGCGCCAAGCGCAGCAAGCTGACGAGGGCCACGACCGAGGTCGCCGGAAAGGCCAAGAAGCCCCGGGCTGCGAAGAGCAGCGCTCCCGCCAGCCCTGCGCCGTCTGCTTGACGGGTGCGTGGCCGGCAGACCGGCCACGCGGGGGACCGCCGCTGCCGCGCGGTCCCGTCGATCACACCGACCACACCGACATCGCGCCGGCCAGCGATGAGCTCGAGCCCGGCGCGGTCCTCAGCGCGCTGCCGCGCGCCTCAGGCATCCGCGGCGGCGCTCACTCATCTCGAATGACGCGCGTGTGGAGGCTCAGGCCGTGTTTCCGGCCCGTGTCGACCGCGCTCGACGCCTCGCCGGCGTCCTCCGCCGTGGGCGGGGGCTCGCCGAGGAGCCCGACGTCGCCGTCTCGCCGCTCCTCGCCGATCAGCTCCCAGTGCCCCCGCGCGTCGCGCCAGCGCTGGGCGATCCGGGTCGTGCGGACCGTGGACTCGTCGTTCCGCAGCCAGAGGACGTCGAGGTAGACCTCGGCCTCGTCGCGCTGGACCATCTCGAAGCCGCCGAACTCCACGTCGACGACCCGGAGGCGGGTGCCCCACGCGGCGTGGCGGCTCATGAAGTCCTGGCGGGCGCTCGAGCCCACGCGCTCGAGCGCGACATCCATGCGGCCGAACCGGGTCGCCGTGTTCATCTCGAGCGCCGCCTCGGTGAGACGCTGGGAGTTGCTCGGGGCGATGCCGCAGCTGGCGAGGGAGAGCAGGCTCAAGGCGAGGAGGACGCGGCGCATGGCCGAGCACCGTGGGCGAAGCGGCCCGCGCGGGCAAAATTTCCAGCGGGCGCACGGCGCTCAGAACGAGTTCGTCGCGACGAAGTAGAGCTGTCCGCCGGGGATCGCGCGCTCGCTCAGCCCGTAGGCGTAGCCGAAGCGCAGCTGCGAGAAGGCGACGTACCCGAGGTTCATGCTGAACCACACCTCGCTGCCGACCGAGGTGTGGAGCTGGGGCGAGTAGAGGAGGCTCCCCTTCGTGAAGAGCGCGAGGTCATCGGTCTCGAAGCGGTTGAACGCGCCGCCGTGGTCGAGGAAGAGGCTCGCGTCGATGCGGCGCAGGTAGACCGGCAGCGTCGAGAGGCCGCGATCGGGCTGGGCCACGGGCACGCGGTACTCGAAGGTCTGCGAGAAATACGAGCGGCCGGACATCACGCCCGGCGCGTAGCCGCGGAGCGTGAACGAGCTGTTCGTGACCCCCGTGAGCAGGGTGTCGACCAGCGTGAGGTTCTCGAGATCGTACCCGCCGACCGCGTAGGCGGCGCCCCGAGGGAAGTTGCCGCCCGAGACCGCCCCGGCGACGCGGAACGCGAGGGTGTGATCGCGCGCCCAGGGCATCGCCACGTAGGCGTTCAGGGCCGTCGAGAACGCGTAGGTCTTGTAGCTGCTGCCCGTCTCCGGACCGGCGTAATCGAGGCCGGCGCTCAACGAGACGCCGCGCACCGCGCCTGCCGCGTCGAGCGAGCCCTCGGCGTTCGAGAACCCATAGCCGAGGTGCGCGATGTTCAGCGCGCCCTGCGGCGGGAGGATGGTCCTCGGCGCGTAGGGGTCGATGTTGCCGCGGACGGGGAGCTTGCCCTTGAAGCCGACGCTGCTGAACGACGCGCTCAGCGTCTGCCGCGAGAACTCGCCGCGGATTGGATAGCTGATGCCCGACACGATCCCGATCGCGCGCTCGTCGTAGGTGACGTCCCGGCCGCCGATGCGGTAGCCCCGGCGCGGCGCGGTCACGTAGTACCCGCGGACGCCGAGGTCGACGGGCAGACGCCCGTAGGTGTACCCGAGCACGACGTCGGGGGCCGGCGCGTCCGGCTGGACCGTGAGCTGCCCGAAGATCGCGTGGCGGCCGACGATGTCGGAGCCGGTCACGCTCACCGTCAGCGCGTTGGAGCCGTAGCTCCCTGGCGCGTAGTCGAGCGTGACCGCGCGCGGCGCGAGCGTCGGGAGCGGGTTGTACGGCGTGCGCTCGAGCCGTATCGCCGAGGCCTCGGTCGCGGGATCGGGGCGGTCGCCCGGGGGCGGCGGCGCCGGGAGGAAGCGCGCCGGATCGAGCGGCATGACGAAGAGGTCGTGGCCCTGGGCCGTGTACCCGACATAGACAAGCGTCTTGCCGTCGGGGCTGATCGCCGGCTGGAAGGCCCCGAGTCTCACGTTGGTGACCTGCCGTAGCGCGCCGGTCGAGAGCTCGCAGGCGTAGACGTTGTGGATGCCGGTGCGGTCGGAGGTGAAATAGAGCGTCCCGCCGTCGGGCGACCAGACCGGGCTCATGTCGGTCGCGCGATCGCGCGTCACCTGACGAAAGCTGCCCGTGGCGACGTCCACCACGCGGATGTCGCGGTAGCCGCCGGCGGTCCAGACGCTGTACGCGAGGAGCTTGCCGTCGGGCGAGAACGACGGGGAGTAGGCCTGCTCGAAGCGGGCGCTCGGCACGAGGTCGCGCCGCTCCGAGAGGACGCCGTCCCTCGAGAGGCGCGCGATCTCGAGGTAGCGCGTGCCCTTGCTGTTGAGGGAGAAGGCGACGTGGTCCCCGGTCGGGCTCACGTCCGGCGCGGAGGAGCGGAGGCCGTGCGTCAGCCGGCGGCGCCGGGGCTCGTCGCCGTCGGGCGCCGCCTCGCCGCGCGGCAGGAGGACCAGGTCGTCGCGGTAGTACTGGTTGCGCCACGGCATGAGCGCCGTGAAGATCAGGTCGCCGGCCGGCGTGAAGGCCGGCCGCGAGGCGGAGCTTGTGCGCGCGAGGAGCGCCTCGGGGCGCGCGCTCCCGGGCGCGGGCACGGGCGCGGCGACAGAGAGGCGGTAGATGCCGCGGCGGTCGTGGCCGTCGTCGCGGTAGTAGACGATCTCGTCGGCGGCGCCCCGGCGCGCGACGGGCGGCACGAACCGCGGGTAGTACACGATGCGCCCGTGGTGCGTGAGGCGCGCGCCCTCGCGGAGCCCGCGCGCCTCGACGGCGGCCATCTGCTGCCGGTAGAGCCGGCGGAGGTGGTCCTTCCACCCCTCGTACAGATCGACGTAGGTGCTGCCCGTCGCGCGGCGGATGGCGCGGTTGATCCCCCACGGGAGGATCGACGCGCCGTAGTCGGCGGAGACGGCGCGCATCGTGTTGGGACCGTAGACGTCGAGGATCCAGCCGAGGAACCTCGACCCGTAGAGGTACCAGAGGTTGCCCTGCGGCCAGCGGACCGGGGAGCTCGAGAGCTGATCGAGCCCCGCGATGTTGTCCGCGAGCACGTCGGCGCGCAGGTACATGTCGAACATGGTCGAGCGCATGCGGCCGCCGCTCGTGTGATGGCTCTCGCTCACCACCGCGAGGCCCTCGATGATCCACCGCGGCTGCACCTGGTTCGGCGAGAACGACTTGCCGACGATCGCGTTCAGGAGCGCCGGGATCCCCGAGGTGTTGTCGATGTGCGCGATGTGCGTGAACTCGTGCGTGACGAGGTCGAGGTACCAGTCGTCGTAGTCGCCGAGCGTCGACAGGTCCTCGGGCCCGGACACGAGGAGGGAGATCGCGTTGTAGGGGATCGTGCCGGCCGACCCGTTCGCGATCTCGGAGTCGTCGGTGATCACGATCTCGGTGCGGCCCTTCGGGGCGTAGCCGAGCGCGTCCTCGACGCGCCCGTAGATCGTCTCGGCCAGCGACGCGATGCGCGCCGCGATCGGCTCGAGGCCCTGCGGGTGGTGCACGCGGAAGTGCGCGGTCTCGTAGGTCCAGAACGCGAGGTCGGGGTCGCCCGTCGCCCGGGCAGGCCGCGGCGCGAGGAGCACCAGCGCCGCGAGGGCGACGGCACAGAGGACGGAGGCCGCGCGGTGGAGCGGCCGGCTCGCTCGCGAGCCGGGCCGCAGGGGAAGGAGATTCACCGGGATCGATGCGACGTGACGGTGTCAGAGGTCGTCGTAGAAGAGCGGCTCCCTGTTGCGCGTGAACCGGGAGACGAGCTGGCGCCCTTCCGCCGAGATCTGCGTGATGCGGGCGCCGAAGCCGGGCTCGGCCGAGTCCCTCGAGCCGCCGGCCTCGCGCGTCCACCGGACCGTCGCCAGCGCGGTGAACTCGTAGTTGCCCGGCAAGCGGACGCGCAGGGTCACGGCCGTGCCGATCGGCGGGATCTTGTAGGTCGCGACGAAGATTCCGCCGTGCTCGACGACGTCGTTGCCAGCGAGCCCTTTGTAAAAATTCGACGGCGTCAAAGCGCCGAGCTCGACATCGACGACCGCGGCGGGCGCGCGGTTGTCGACGGACTGCAGCGTGGCCTGGAACGGCGGCGCGCCGCGCGCGTCCGCGGCCGGGTGAGCCGGCGGGGCGGGCGCGTGCCGGGGCTGCTGCGGCGAGGGCAGCGTCTGCTGGAGGTGCGGAGGAGCGGCGACCGGCGCGGGCGGCGGGGCCACCGCGACGGGCGGAGGAGCAGCGACGGCGACCGGCGCGGGCGCGGCCACGGCGACCGGCGCGGGCGCAGCGATCGGCGGAGGAGCAGCGACGGCGACCGGCGCGGGCGCAGCCACCGCGACGGGCGCAGCGATCGGCGCAGCCACCGCGACGGGCGCAGGCGCAGCCACCGCGACGGGCGCGGACGCCGCCACCGCGACGGGCGCAGGCGCCGCCACCGCGACGGGCGCGGGCGCCGCCACCGCGACGGGCGCAGGCGCCGCCACCGCGATGGGCGCAGGCGCCGCCGCCGCGACGGGCGCGGCCACGGGCGCCTGCGCGCCGGCCGCCTGCGCTCTGCTCAGCGCGTGCACCTTGCTCAGCGACGACGCGACGTGCTCCATCAGCACGTCCACCACCGGATCGGCCACGGTGACGCTCTGCAGGCGGTTCAGGACGTCGCGCACGTGGCCGAGCGCGACATCGCTGCCGTCGAGGGTCTGCCCCCCGGAGCGCTCGATGCGGTGCATGATGCCCATCGCCTGCGCGATCGGCTCGGCGAGCGCCTCGACCTGAGGCGACACTCCCCCGTTCGACTGGAGCGCATTGAGCGCCGCCGCGAGCAGTTCGCGGGCGCTTTTCGCAAGCTGCGCGGGTTCCGACATGAATCCTCCGAGGGGCGCATCCTACGCGGTCGCGCGCGCGCAGGTTCAGGATTCGATGGCCCGCGAGCCGGCCAGGCGACCCCGCCGGCCACGGCCGCCGGGCGCGATCCGGCCGGCGGTCACCCGCTCGCGGCGTCCGGCGCGACAAGCGCCGCGAGCTCCCCCGCCGACGCTGGCTCGCCGTCGATCTCCCCCTCCAGCAACGCGACCGCCGTGTCGCCCGTCCGCACGACGACCACCCCGCCCTGGGCCACCGCCTCGCCCGGCGCCAACGCCTCCGGGAAGCTCGGCGCCGGCGCCGCACGCAGGACGATGACGCAGGCGCCCTCGATCTCGGTCCACGCCCCCGGCGCCGGCGCGAGCGCGCGGACGTGCCGGAGGACGCGCTCCGTCGGCCACGACCAGCAGATGGCGCACGCCTCGTCGTCCGGCGCGAGCGCCGCCGTCGCGAGCGCCGGATCCTGGGCGACGCCCGCCACCTCCTCGCCGCGCGCGAACCGGGCGACCGTGCGTCGCAGGACGCGCAGGCTCGGGCGATCCAGGGCGCGGGCGAGCTGCCACGCGGTCCACGCCGGATCGATCGGGAGCCGCTCCTGGTCCAGGATGTCGCCGGTGTCGTACTCCGCCTCGATCCGGTGCGCCGTGACGCCGCTCTCGGCGTCGCCGGAGGCGATCGCCCAGTACGTCGGGTCCGGGCCGCGGTGGCGCGGGAGCAGCGAGGGGTGCACGCCGATCCCCCCGAGCCGCGCCGCCCTCACGAGCGACATCGGCAGGCGCGTGGTCCAGAACCAGCTCACCAGGAGGTCGGGCGCGAGCGCCTCGACGCGCGACCTGAGCTCGGGGCGCTCGACGTCGGGGCGCATCAGGAGGCGCGCCCCGAAGACGCGCCGGGCGCGGCGGAGCCCCACCGCGTCGGCGCGGCTGATCGCGGCGAGGGCGATCTCGTGGCCGTCGGCGTGGAGCAGCAACGCCGCGAGCGGGAGGCCGAAGAAGGCCACCCGGAGGGGTCGTCCCTCCGCACCTCGGCCGAAAAGTTTTCCGTGTCCGAGCAGGCTGATAGGTGAAGGGTCCGATGGCGGCGCCCCCCCCGCAAGGCTCATTTCGACCGGCGCTCCGGCCCGGCCACCGCTATGACGCGTCCGCCGCGCGCCGGCCGATCCTCGTGTTCGAGGACGTATATAAGTCGTACCGCGCGGACCAGCCGGTGCTGCGCGGGATGTCGCTCTCGATCGAGCGGGGCGAGTTCGTGTTCATCACCGGCCCGAGCGGCTCCGGCAAGAGCACGCTCCTCCGCCTCGTGCACCGCACCGAGCGCGTGGACGACGGCCGGATCCTCTTCCTCGGCCGGGACATCGCGCGCCTGACCGACACGTCCATCCCGGCGCTGCGGCGCAACATCGGCTTCGTCTTCCAGGATTTCAAGCTGGTCCCGAGCTGGACGGTGTTCGACAACGTGGCGATCGCGCTGGAGGTGCTCGGCCTGCCGTCGCGCCTGCTCCGGACCCGGGTCGGCGAGGCGCTCGAGCGCGTCGGGCTCTCGGGGCGCGGCGGCGACCGGGCGCAGGTGCTGAGCGGCGGCGAGCAGCAGCGCGTCTCGATCGCGCGGGCGATCGTCGGCGAGCCGACGCTGATCCTCGCGGACGAGCCCACGGGCAACCTCGATCCGCAGCTCGCGATCGATCTGCTCGGGCTGTTCGAGGACATCCACGAGACCGGCACGACGGTCCTGTTCGCGACGCACGATCGGACGCTGCTCGACGTGCGCCCGCGGCGCGTGGTGGTGCTCGACGACGGCAAGGCGACCGACGTGCCGCACGGCCTCGGCGGCGGCGACCTCGCCGGCGGCGAGGACGAGGACGAGATGGATAGCGGCGTGCGCGGCGCGGCGTAGGCCGAGGGCGCCGCTCAGGCGATCGACGGATAGAGGGACCGGATGCAGACGAGCGAACGTGACGATCGGCGGAGGTGGCTTCGCACCTGGCGGGCCGGGAGGAGCGACTGGCGCCTGCAGGCGCTGTCGATCTTCTCGCTCGCGGTCGCGTTCGTCTGCCTCGCGTCGGCCCTCCTCGTGGTCACGAACCTCATGGCGGTGCGCGATCGCTGGTCGCGCGCCGGCCGCGCCACGATCTACCTGCGCGACAGCGCGACCGACGCGGAGACCGCGGAGCTCACGCGCGCGCTCGAGGGCACCGAGGGCGTCAAGAAGGTCCGGCTCGTGACGAGCGCGGAGGCGCGGCGCGAGGTGGTGCACGACGACGGCGACAAGGCGCTCGCCGCGCTGCCGCCGAGCGCGTTCCCCGCGTCGCTCGAGGTCGGCTTCACCGAGGAGATCTCGGACGAGGCGCTCGCCTCGATGACCGTGAAGCTGCGCGCGCTGCCGGCCGTGGACACGGTGGAGACGTACCAGCGCTGGACCGAGCGGCTCTCGTCGCTCCTCGGCGGCGGCGTGGCCGCGAGCGGGTGCCTCGCGGCGATCGTCCTCTGCGCCGTCGTCAGCGTCATCGGCTCGACGATGCGGCTCCTCCTGCACCGCCGGAAGATCGAGGTCGAGGTGCTGAAGCTGGTCGGCGCGACCGACGGCTTCGTGCGCCGGCCGTTCATCGTCGAGGGCGCCACGCAGGGCGCCGCCGGCGCGGCGGGCGCGCTGCTCATGCTGGGGGCGCTGTTCCTGATGGTGCGGGGCCGCTTCGATCACGAGCTCGCCAACCTGCTCGGCGTCTCGCCGTCGTTCCTGCCCTGGCCGGTCGCGCTCGGGATGGTCACCCTCGGCGCCGCGCTCGGCGCCGCGACGGCGCTGCTCACGCTGCGCAAGATGGTGGCGGTGTGAGGCGCCGCGCCCGGATCGCGCCGATCGCGCTGGCGCTCCTCACCGGCGCCGCCACGAGCGGCGCGGAGGTCCCGGCGCTGGATCCGGCGGCGCGCGCGCCCTCGCCGGCCGCGAGGGCGCCGGCCCCGCGCCCGAGCTCCGCGCTGGCGGAGAACGATCTCGACCGGCTGCTCGCGAAGCTCGACGCCGAGGAGAAGGCGCTGCGCGCGGAGCTCGACTCCATCGGCCCCGCGCTGGAGGTCACGCGCCGCCGGATGATCGCGCGCGGGCGCGCGTACTACCGCCACGTGCGCGCCGGCTTCCTCCCGGTGGGCGGCGGGTTCGACGCGCTGGTCGACCACGCCGCCCGCGTGGAGCGCACCCGGCTCGCCCTCGAGCGCGATCTCGCCCGCGAGGCCGAGCTGACCCGGCGCAGCGCCGAGCTCGCCGACCGCCTCACGCACCTCGGCGCGGAGCGCGCGCCCCTCGAGGTGCACCGCGAGGCGATGAACCGCGCCCGCGTCGCGCTGGCCCAGGAGGAGGAGCGCCGCGCCGCGTTCGCGCGCGCGTTCGAGACCAGCGTGCGCCCCGACTATGTCGCCATCTACGGAGCGGACGTGGGGCCCGCCGAGCTCGATCGCCGCGCCGGCTTCCGCTCGCTCCTCGGGCGGCTCCCCTTCCCGATCGCCGGGCGCGCCGAGGTGCGCAAGGTGTCGCGCCGCGGCGCCGGCGGGCCGGGCGTCGAGCTCACCGCGCTGGACGGCGCGCCGGTCCGCAGCGTGGCCGCCGGGCGGGTGGCCTTCGCCGACACCTACGCGGACTACGGGCTCACCGTGATCGTCGATCACGGCGAGCGGCACTACTCGGTGTACGCCAGCCTCGGCGCCGCGGACGTGCGCGCCGGCGATCAGCTCGCGGGCGGGGCGCGGGTGGGCACGGTCGCGAGCGGGCCGGACGGCGCGAAGCTCTACTTCGAGCTGAGGCGCGGCGCCGAGGTGATCGACCCGGGTCCCTGGTTCGGGATGTAGCGGCCGCGGCCCGCGGCGCTCCCTGCGCGCCGCCTCGAGGCGCGGCCATGCCACGCCGGAGATGTGCTAAGGCGGCGCTCGTGAATCGCCCTGACGGTCGCCCCCTCGACGCCCACCGCCCCGTGGAGATGATCCTCGGGTTCCACCGCAACGCAGAGGGGTCCGTCCTCTACCGGGCCGGGAGGACGGTCGTGCTCTGCACGGCGTCGGTCGATCCCACCGTCCCCGCCTGGATGATGGGCAAGGGCGCGGGGTGGCTCACCGCCGAGTACCAGATGCACCCGCGGTCGAGCCCCGCGCGCAGGGAGTCGCGCGACGGGCGGGGCAAGGCCCCGAGCGGCCGCACGCAGGAGATCCAGCGGCTCATCGGGCGCGCGCTCCGGGCGGCGGTCGACCTGAAGCAGCTCGGCGAGCAGACGATCGCGATCGACTGCGACATCCTCGAGGCGGACGGGGGCACGCGGACCGCGTCGATCACCGCGGGGTTCGTTGCGCTCGCGCTGGCGCTCGATCGCCTGCGCGCGTCCGGCGCGCTCAAGGGTCCGGTGCTCCGCGATCAGGTGGCGGCGATCAGCGTGGGCCACCTCCCGGGCGGGCTCGCCCTGGACCTCGTGTACACGGAGGACAGCGCGGCGCGCGTCGACATGAACGTCGTGGCGACGGCGGTCGGCTCGATCGTCGAGGTCCAGGCGACCGCGGAGGACGAGGCCATCCCCCGCACGGAGCTCGACAGCATGATCGACCTCGCGCTCGCGGGCGTGGCGTCGCTCGCGAGCGCGCAGCACCGGGCGCTGGCCGACGCCGGCGTGGATCTCTCCGGCCTGTTCCAGACGGACCACTGGAGGGTCGCGTGAGCCGGGAGCCGATGCGCCTGCTCGCCGCGACCTCGAACCGGGGCAAGCTCGCGGAGCTGCGGTCGCTGCTCGCCGATCTCCCGATCGAGGTGCTCTCGCTCGCGGAGGTGCTGCCGGGCGCGCCGCCGGTCGTCGAGGACGGCGAGACGTTCCTCGAGAACGCGCTCCTCAAGGTGCGCGCCGGCGCGCTCCGGTCGTCGATGGTGACGCTGGCCGAGGACTCGGGGCTCGAGGTGGACGCGCTCGACGGCCGGCCGGGCGTGCGGTCCGCCCGCTTCGCGCGGGAGGGCGCGACCGACGCGGAGAACAACGAGGCGCTGCTCTCGGCGCTCGCGAGCGTGCCGGACGACCAGCGTCGCGCGCGCTTCCGTTGCGTGATGGTGCTGCTCGATCCGCGATCCGAGGAGCAGCCGATCGTGACCGAGGGGCGCTGCGAAGGGTGGATCGGCCGGCAGCGCAGGGGAGCGGGCGGATTCGGCTACGATCCGCTGTTCGTCGTGGAGGACTACGGACGGACGATGGCCGAGCTCGGCGAGACCGAGAAGAACCTCGTGAGCCACCGCGGCAAGGCCGCGCGGGCGATGCGGTCCTCGCTCGAGGCGCTGATCGCGCGGCGCTGCTAGCGGTGGCTAGCCGCGGCGCCCCGGGCCGAGCGCCCGACGGCGGTTGACCCCGTCCGGGACCGCTTGTAATCGCGACCTGAGGCACCCAGGTACTGCCGGGTGATCGGATCCCCTGATGAAGCAGGATTGGAAGGCCGTCGGAAGCTACGGGACCATCGGCCTCGAGGTGGTGCTGAGCATCCTCCTCGGCCTGTTCATCGGCCGCTGGCTCGACGGGAAGCTCGGGACCGATCCGCTGATGTCGGTGCTCTGGTTCTTCTTCGGGCTCGGCGCCGCCGGCAAGGCGGTCCATCGGGCGTGGAAGGAAATGCAGGCGGAGGCAGCGCGAGAAGAGCGCGAGCAGGGGAACCCCGCGCCGATGTTCGACGACCGGAGGGCGCGGCAGGACGAGCGTGCGCCGGAGGACGACCGGCGGGCGGCCTCCGGCAGCGTCGCCCTCGATCCCGACGAGCGGCAGCCCGCGAAGGAGCACGATGAGCGCTGAGCGACGATCCGGGGCACGCGGCGGCGAGCCGCCGCACAGCGAGCCCGACGCGGAGGAGAAGCCGGGCGTCGGGGACGCGACCATGCGCGCCGTGCTCCGCTGGGTCGCCGGCACCGCCGCGGTCCTGTCCGTGGCCGGGCTGCTCGCGTACGGCGTGCGCGCGGCGCTCGGCGTCGCCATCGGGGGCGCGATCGCCACGGCGAACCTCTACGTCTTCGCCCGCATCGTGGACGCGTTCATCTCGCGGCGGGGCCACACCGTGTCGTGGACGGTGATCGCGATGGTGAAGCTCACCGCCCTGATGGGCGGGGTGTGGCTCATCCTGAAGAGCGAGGCCGTCTCGGGGGTCGCCCTGATGGTCGGCTATGCCTCCCTCGTGGTCGGCATCAGCCTGGGCACGCTCTTCGGACCGAAGCCTCCTGCGGAGGGGGCCCCGCCGAGCGCTCCCGGCTGATCTCAGCGGGGGACCGGCACCGCGCCGGGGGGACCAGCGCGGTACCTGACGTCACCTGGAGCGGACCTGGCGCGCTCCAAGGGTGCCCATCGTAGGCGAGTTGTGGTAGAGGCGAGGCCCCTCGACCGAGGGCGAACTCCTCCAAGGCGCGCGAGCGCTCGCGGCCGTCTCAGCACTGCCGCGCGGCTGCCAGCGCGGCGCATCGACGACGAAAGCCATGCCTGAGCATACAGGGTTCCTCACGTACCTCCTGGCGCAGCTCCCCGGGCTCCGGGAGAACGCTCGCAACATCGGCAAGACGTTCATCGGTCACCACACGGTGGACTACCGCGGGACCGAGCCGATCTTCATGAGCCTCCTCATCATCGTGCTGTTCGTGCTCCTCGCCAGCGAGGTGCGCGCGCAGTACCGGCGGCTGAACGAGTCGGTGATCCCGGAGGACAAGCTCACGCTGCGGACGTTCTTCGAGGCGTTCTTCGGCTACTTCTACGGGATGGCCCGCGACGTGATGGGGCCCGTGAACGCGAAGCGGTACTTCCCGCTCATCGGCGGATCGGCCGCGTTCGTCTTCTTCTCGAACGCGTCGGCGCTGATCCCGGGGGTGAACCCGCCGACCTCGAACCTGAACGTCACGATCGGGTGCGCGGTCGTCGTGTTCGTCCTTTTCAACTACTACGGGCTGAAGGAGAACGGCTGGGGCTACATCGCTCACCTCGCCGGGCCGAAGTGGTACCTGGCGCCGCTGATCTTCCCCATCGAGGTCATCTCCACCTGCGTCCGCCCGGTCACCCTCTCGATCCGGCTCATGCTCAACATCGCGGTCGACCACCTCGTGGCGAGCATCTTCCTCGGGCTCGTCGCGCTGTTCGTCCCGGTGCCGCTGATGTTCCTGGCGATCATCGTCATCACCGTACAGACGCTGGTGTTCTGCCTGCTGAGCTGCATCTACATCGGGCTCGCGACGGAGAAGGCGGATCACCACTGAACGCTTCGCCCGACCGCTCGGTCGGGGCCTACCGGCGCAGCAGAGAACAGCGCTCGGGGGTGAAGAGAAGGCTAGCCAGCCCTCGAAAAACGGATTAGAGGGGCCCCGCTGTCGATGGGTTGCCCCAGAGAGGTGGGTGGATCGCGGAAGCGCGTCCCCTACCGATGCAGTCGCCGAGGTCCCGGGAGCGATCCCCGGAGCTCGATAGGGGGCCGCCCGCGGAGCCCCCGACCCACGCAGATGTTACGCATGCAGCCCCGCGCGGGTTGTGTGGCTTGAAAGGAGCAGATTCGGATGTCGCTGAAGAGCAAGCTGTCGCTGTCCGCCGTTGTCGGCACTGCGCTGGTACTGGTTCCCGCTATGGCGCTCGCGCAGGATGGCGCGGCGTCGAACAAGTACGATGCGAACTCGTGGCTCGCCGTCGCGGCTGGATTCGCGATCGGCATCGCTGCCCTCGGCGGCACCATGGGTCAGGGGCGCGCCGCGGCGGCCGCCCTGGAGGGCATCTCCCGGAACCCGGGCGCTGCGGCCCGTATCCAGACCCCGATGATCCTCGGCCTGGCGCTCATCGAGTCGCTCGTGCTCCTCTCCTGGGTCATCGCCTTCTTCCTCCAGGGCAAGATCGCCCCCTGAGCCAGCGCTCGCCGCGCCCATCGGGCCCGGCTTCGCTGCTCCTTCCCCCGCCTCCCCTCCGCCCTCTCTGCTGCGCCGGTCGAGCGCTCCTCCCACGGAGCCTCGCCCGCGCGCGCGATGTCCCCGCTACCTGCCGCCGTCGCACGCGCACCGCGCGCCCCGGCTCGCGCGCGCGACGCTCCGCCGCCCGCTGCTAGCGCACGCGCACCACGGTCCCTGGCTCGTGCGCCGTCGGGAGGACCGCGGTCCATCCGGCGGGGAGCCGGGGCGACGTCCACCAGAACAGCCGCTGCGCGTCGAGCGGGGCCAGGTTCACGCAGCCGTGGCTCCGCACCTGGCCGAACGAGCGATGCCAGAACGCGCCGTGCAGCCCGACTCCCCTGGAGAAGTACTGCACGTAAGGGACGTCCTCCATCCGGTAGTAGCGATCGGCGCCCTCGTCCTCGAGGTTGTCCATGTCCGAGGTGAGCAGCTTGGCCCAGACGCGGTAGGTGCCGGCGGGCGTGGCGCGCGGCGATCCGGGCGCCCCCTTGCCGGTCGAGACGAGCGTCGCGAACACGGGGCGCCGGCCCTCGTACGCGACGAGCGTCTGCGTCGCGCGCTCGACGTCGATCCACCGCTCGCCCGCCTCGACGTCGACCTCGGGCGGCGGCGGCGCCACCGACGGCCGCCGGAGATCGCGCGCCGCGATCCACGCGGCGCCGTCGCCGTCCGCGACGCGCGCGAGCTTCCCCGACGCGCCCTGCGCCTCTTCCAGGTAGGGGACGACCTCGAACCGCGCCTTGCTCTCGTCGGTCCGCGCGAAGCCCGCCGCCGTCCTCCGGAAGAGCGGCGCCTTCTCCGACACGACCCACGCGGTCGCGATCTGCTCGGCGCCCGCGGGCACGTCCACGCCGTGGAAGGCGAAGGCGCGCACCGGGCCGAGATCGCGCATCGGCACCCAGAACCCGCTGTTCGTGCGGCCGTACCGCGCCCCGCCCTGGGCTCGCTCCTCGACGATCGTCACCGCGAAGCCGGGCTCGAGCTGCGCGTCCGGCGCGTCGATGTCGGCCGCCTCGGCCCGGCGATAGCCGAAGGTCCCCTCGGGGCCGACGAAATAATACCGGTACGGCAGCCCGTCCGGCATGTCGCGCCACGTGCGCACCAGCGGGCTGATCGGACCTGCGGCCGAGAGCTCGACGGCGTCGTCGCAGACCCAGGCGGTGGCGCCCACCTCGAGCCAGCGCCCGAGGCAGCCGTCGCCGCGCCGGACCGCGAAGATCGGGAGCTGCACGTTGCGATCGACCGAGCCGCGCCGGCGCGGGTTCTCGCCCGGCGCCTCGAACAGCGGCTGATCCCGCTTGAGCACGCGCGCGCTCTTGACCCACGCCGGGAGCGGGATCTCGCCCGCCGGCACCCACGGCGGGGGCTGCGAGGCGAAGACCGCCCCGCCCCAGAGCGCCGCGCCGACGGCGACCGCCGCCGCGGCGCTTCGCATCGCCAACTCGCGGCGGGATCCCGGGACGCGGCGCGCGCTCAAGGGCCTACTGCTGTCAGCGGTACGAGAAGCGCACTTCGTGGTCGCAGATCCGGAAGAGGTCGCCCTCGACGATGGCCTTCCGGGCGATGCGCTGGCCGTTGTACTCGACGCCGTTCGTCGAGCCCATGTCGACCATGTAGTACTGGCCGTTGAGGAACTCGACCATGGCGTGCTGGCGCGACACGTTCGGGTCCTTGATCGTCAGATCGCTCGACTGCTTGCCGCGCCCGATGATGAACCGGTCCTTGTTCACCACGAAGCGCTGCCCCGCGTAGAACGCGGCGAGCGCCGGGCCGGCGGGGACCTGGTTCGGCATCCCCATGGCCATCGGCGGCGGGCCCGGCACGCTGCTGGCCGTCGGCGGCGCAACGCCGTACGGCGGCGACACCGGAGGTCCGATCGGCGAGGCGTACCCGGTCACGCTGCTCATCGGCGGGGGCGGCGGCGGCCCCGAGCGGCCCGTCGGCGCGCCGGGCATGCTCTGGCGCCCACCGGGGACCGAGGCCTGCGACGGGAGCGGCGGCGGCGCGCCGAGGCGGGTCACGCTGGTCGGCGGGGGCGGCGGCGGCGCGCCCACGCGGCCCGGGATCGGCGGCGGCACGGGCAGGCTGGGCCGCTTTCCGCCGGCGTTGCTGCTGCCGGGCGGCGGCGGCGGCGGCGGCGGCGCGCCCTGCCGGACTTGCCCGGGCGGCGGCGGCGGCGGCGTGAGCGCCGGGACCGGCGTCGGCATCGGCCCCACCGGCGGCACGCCGTACGGCGGCGACGGCGCGCCGTAGGCGGGCGCGCCGGGCGATGCTCCGTAAGGCGACCCGCCGACCGCCGGCTGCTGCTGCAGCGAGACGCCCCCGCCGAAGGGCGACGGCGAGCCGGGCGACGCCAGCCCGGGCGGCTGGAGCGGCGGGTTCGGGGGCATCGCAGTGGCCTGATGAGCGTGCGCGATCGCCTGCTGACCGGAGCCGGGAGGCGCGTCGACCCTGGCGGGCGGCGGGAAAGGCGTGCGCGGGCTGTAGCTTCGCTGCCGCGCGTACTGCTTCATCGACTCATTGATGAGGTAGTCGATGGAGCACTCGAGCTCGCGCGCCATCTGCTCGAACGTCTCCCAAAGGACATCGCGACACTGGAACGTCCGTGCGCTTTTCTTGTTCGGATCCGCGCTCATCTCTACCCAACGATAATGGAGGATGAATTGCGCTGGGAAGCCTCCTCCCGGCCTCTTCCCTGCAAGCACCTGATGGCTCTCGGCCGCGCCGATGGCGCGCTGCGACCCTGAACATGCCGTCGTGAGATCCCGTGATCGCCCGCGCAGCTCGCCGCGAAACCTGACGCTCGCGTCACTTCTTCTCGCCCTCCGGCTTCCGCTCCTGCATGGCCGGCTCGATGCAGTACTGAACGAACTCGCCGACGGTCTTCACGTCCCTGAGCTCGCGCTCGTTCGACCCTTCTTTCGGCACCTCGCACGCCCACTTGCAGTCCGGGTCGGCATCGCAGACCGGCGCGCGCGTCGTGTCGCCCTCGAGCGCCTTGACCGCGGCGAGGTCGGCGGCGGTGCCGAAGGTGAAGTAGTACGCGATGGCGCTCGTCCGCGCCGGCGCCGGCCCCGCGGCGAAGTGCTTCTTCAGGGCCTCGAGGGGCGAGCCCTCCTTCAGGTCGCCGAACGCCGCGCCGTACGTGAGCGCCTCGGGCATGGCGAACCCCTTGCTGTCGGGGAGCCTGCTCATGAACTCGTCGATGTGCTTCACCGTCGACATCTTCAGGATGGTCGCGGCGGCGGCGCGGCGGATCTTCCACTTGTCCGTCTTGAAGAGGCCGTAGAGCTTCTCGACGACGAGCTCGCGCGGCATCTCGCCGACGCGGCGGAACGCCTGGTCGAGCACCACGTCGGGCGCGTCCGCGGTCGCGATCTCGAGGATGCGCTGGATGTCGCTCGGGTTGTTGCGATCGAGCCGGCCCTCGAGGGCGGCGAGCGCGGCCTGGCGGCGCTTCTCGGGCTGCTGGGTGTCCGCCGCGAAGCCGAGGAGGAAGTCCACCGACGGCCGGCCGCCGAGCTTCTTCATCGAGCCGAAGACCCGGAAGAGCTCCTCCTCCTGGTACTGCGCGAGCTGCGCCTCGAACTGCTTCTCGGTGGGCGTGAGCTTCGACGCGGCGTTCGCCGCCTGGAGATCGGGCTTCTTGGCGTTGACCCAGTCGCTCGAGGTGACGAACTTCGCGATGGCGACCAGGTTCGCCGAGGCGGCCTCCTTGGCCTGCGGGTCGCCGTACTCGGCCACGAGCGACGCCATCTGGTCGAGCCGCTTCGCCTCGCGCGTCATGAGCTTGGGCAGGCCGGCCACCGCGGGGGGGCCGATGAAGCGCAGGAGCTGCTCCATCCCGTACGCCTGGGAGCGGTCCTCGAGGCGGTGCTCGAAGTCCGCCATGGCCCAGTCGATGAGGGCGGCCTTGAGCCCCTCCTTCAGCCCCTCATCCGCGATGATCACGGTCCGGTCGGACGTGAGCATCGCGTACGCGGCGTCCTTGTAGGGGAACGAGGTGTCCGGCGGGACGGGCTGCCCGGGCTGCGCGACGGGCGGCGGCTTTCTGAGCTCGGCGATGATCGTCGGCACGAGCGCCGCGACGATGGCTTGCCGGGCCTCCGGCGCCATGGTCGCGAGCGTCTCGACCATGATGCCGATGCCCACGCGCCGGCCCTGCCGCGGCTTCATGCGGATGAGCGAGGTGGCCGCCTCGACGCGGAGCGAGTTGTCGTACTTGTCGTGAAACAAGACGGCCCTGAGCTTGTCCGGCCCGTGGGCGGTGCTCTCCCAGCGGTGGATGTCGTTCTCGTTGACGCGACACCCGCTGGTGGCGAGCCCGACGCCGGCGGTGGCGAGGCACAGCAAAAGAAGGCCCGCAGCGCCGACGCGCCGCCCTGCTCGTTCGACAGTTTCCATGCACGTCTCAGGAGGGTGGGGATGGTACCGCCCGCCGCGTCCTGTTTGAAAGAATTTCAAGGCCGACGAGAAGGAAGCCCGAGCGAAGTTTCCGCCAAATCGGGCCGGAACTCCAGCGCGGCGTCGTCCCCCTCCCGTCCCCCTGCCCTCGTCGCACCCGTCACGGGCCGGAGGGGGCTGAGCCCGCACCCCCGGCGAGATCGGGCGCACGCGCGCGCACGCAAGCGCACGCAAGCGCGCGGATGTGCGCGGCCGCGCTCGTCTGTTCCGCCCTTGCCCGATTCTTACCAGCCCTGCCAGACTTCTTGCCCCCGGGGCGGAGTACGCATATGTGAGCAAAGTAGGTTTAGGTAGGTATGAACGTCCCCTTGTTCGCTCCTCGCCGTGCCCAGCCCGCCGCCGGCCCTGGCGAGCCCTTGCGGTCCGGGGCACGTGGCGCCGCACGGACCAGCCCGGTGGGGGTCGCCGGCCCTGCTGCGCCGCAGGGGCATGGCTACGCCCGGGACGCGGCGGCGCTGGTCCTCCTGGTGTCCGCCTTGTACAGCGCCCTGGCGCTCGCCTCGTTTCGCGCGGATCCGCTGCGCCCGGAGCTCGCGGGCGAGGACTGGGTGGGTCCCGTGGGGGCGGCGCTCGCGGGCGCGTCGGTCGAGGCGGTCGGCGTCATCGCCTGGTTCGTCCCGCTCGAGCTGGCGCTGCTCGCGATGCCGCTGCTCGGGGCGAAGCGCTCGATCGCGAGCCTGTTCCGGCTGAGCGGCGACATCGTGGTGGTCGTGGTGCTCGCGGCGCTCTCGCACGTCGCGTTCCCGCGGGCGGTCGCGTTCGGCGCGATGCCGCTCGGCGGCGCCGTGGGGGAGCTGTTCGGGGAGGTGCTGCGCGCGCTCTTCTCGAACATCGGGTCGTACATCATCGGGCTCACCATCGTCGCGCTGATCCTGATGGGCCGCGCGACGTTCTCGTTCATCGAGCTCGCGCATCGGGCCGAGCAGCTCGCGGTCGCGATCGCGGCGCGCATCGCCGGCTGGGCGCGCGCGCTCTTCGGGGCGTGGGCCGCGGCGCGCGACCTGGAGCGGCGGGCGGCGGGCTCGGAGCAGGAGGCGCCGCCGATCATCGCGCGCAACTCGAGCCCCGACGCGATCATCGCCGCGCTGGCCGACGACGCCGACGAGCCGCTCTCGGACCCCGGCGCGAGAAGCACGCCCGTCGAGCCGGCCGGCGTCGAGGCGCCGGCGCTCGACCTGTGGAAGAGCGCGCCGACCAGCGCCGCCCCCCAGGAGCCGGCGGCCCCGTCGAAGCCGAAGCGCGGGCGGAAGGCGCAGGCGCGCGAGGCGGCGCCGCTGGCGAGCGAGGCGGCGCCGCAGGGAGCCGAGCCGCGCGAGGCGGTGATCCACGGCGGCGAGGCGCACGAGGTGGTCATCCACAGCGCCGAGCCGCGCGAGGTGGTCATCCACGGCGGCGAGGCGCACGAGGTGGTCATCCACAGCGCCGAGCCGGAGCCGGAAGAGGAGGCGCCGCAGAGCGACCCGCTGCGCGAGGTGGCGCAGCACAGCCCCGCGCCGCGCGAGGTGGGGCAGCGGTTCGTCGAGCTGTTCGAGGGAGAGGAGCGCGAAGGAGCGCAGCGCGCCGTCGAGCCGCGCGAACGAGTGCAGCGCGCCGTCGAGCCGCGCGACGGCGGACCGCGCCGCGCTGGGCGGCGCCGCGCCGCGGCCGCCGCAGAGCCGCGCGGCGCCGCGGCCCTGGAGGACGGCGACGAGTCGCCCTTCGCGGGCGAGGCGCACCTCTTCGAGAGGGAAGCGCAGCTCGATGAGGACGACGCGGTCGAGACCGCGGCCGACGAGGACAGCGTGGCCGCGTTCGCAGAGCCGGAAGCGCTCGACGTGCCCACGCCGTCGCCCATCCTGCCCGTGCGCGAGCTGCCGGCGCGGCAGCCCGACGCCAGGGTGGCCCACCGCGACCTGCCCGCCCGCGAGCCGCGCGATCTGACCGCCCGCGAGCCGCGGGAGCCGCGCGATCTGACCGCCCGCGAGCCGCGCGATCTGACCGCGCACGAGGCGCGTGACCTGCCTGCGCGCGAGCCGCGGGAGCCGCGCGAGCCGGAGGCCCGGGCGGCGCACCGCGAGCCGCCGCCGGCCGGCGGCCCCGAGCGACCTCAGGGCGCCGCGCCGCGCGCGCCCACGATCGTCGACACGAGCCGCGAGCTCGTCAGCGAGAAGCCGGCGGTGGTCAAGGTCGTCCCGGCCACCGGGGCGGGCTTCCGCCTGCCGATGACCGACATGCTCGACGCGGCCGCGGGCGGGCGCATCCAGCTCGACGCGGATCAGCTCAAGGCGACCGCGCAGCTCCTCGAGAAGACGCTCGCCGACTACGGCGTCAGCGGCAAGGTCGAGGAGATCCACCCCGGACCGACCGTGACCACGTTCGAGGTCTCGCCCGCCGCCGGCACCAAGGTCTCGAAGGTGGCGGGCCTCGCGGACGACCTCGCGCTCGGCCTCTCGCGCAAGGTCCGCATCGTCGCCCCCATCCCCGGCAAGAACCGGATCGGCTTCGAGATCCCGAACGAGCACCGCCTGCCCGTCAACCTGCGCGAGCTCGTCGAGGACCGCCGCTTCGTCGAGATGAAGGCGCCGCTGCCCTGCGTGCTCGGGCGCGACATCATCGGCACGCCGTACTTCGCCGACCTCGCGTCGATGCCGCACGTGATCGTCGCGGGCGCGACCGGCGCGGGCAAGAGCGTCGGGCTCAACGTGATGCTGGTGAGCCTGCTCTTCCGCAAGACGCCGGAGGAGCTCAGGCTCCTGATGATCGATCCCAAGGTCGTCGAGCTCGCGCCCTTCGACCGCATCCCTCACCTGCTCCTGCCGGTCGTGACCGACATGAAGCAGGCGGCGAACGCGCTGAAGTGGGCCGTGGACGAGATGGAGCGGCGGTACCAGCTCTTCGCGAACGCGGGGACGAAGAACATCACGACCTACAACGCCTGGGTCGAGCGCGTGCAGCGCGGCGAGGCGCGCCCGCCGAAGCCGCCCGCCAAGGTGAGCGCGGTCGGGGCCGACGGGCTCGAGGTGGAGGTCGACGCGGCGAAGGACGGGTCGGACGCGGCGCTGCCGGAGAAGATCCCCTTCATCGTGATCGTCGTCGACGAGTTCGCCGACCTGATGATGCAGCAGGGCAAGGACGTGGAGGCGAGCGTGGCCCGGCTCGCGCAGAAGGCGCGCGCCGCCGGCATGCACGTGATCCTCGCGACGCAGCGGCCGAGCGTCGACGTGATCACCGGCATGATCAAGGCGAACTTCCCCACGCGCATCGCCTTCCGGGTCGCGCAGAAGGTGGACAGCCGCACGATCCTCGACGAGCAGGGCGCCGAGCACCTGCTCGGCCGCGGCGACATGCTGATCAAGATGAACGGCTCCAACGAGACGCGCCGCGTGCAGTGCCCGTTCTGCTCCGAGGAGGAGGTCCAGAAGATCACCGACTTCCTCCGGCTGCAGGGGGAGCCGGTCTACGACGAGGCGATCCTCCGGCCCCGCGACGAGGAGGGCGAGGAGCCCGACACGTCCGACGCGGAGACCGATCCCATGTACGACGCCGCGGTGCGGATCGTGGCCGACACCCGGCGCTGCTCGACCTCCTGGCTCCAGCGCAAGCTCGGCGTCGGCTACAACCGCGCCGCCAAGCTGGTCGAGGCGATGGAGAAGCGCGGGCTGGTCGGGCCGGCCAACGGCGCCAAGGATCGCGAGGTGCTCATCGCGCCGATCTGATCCTCACGGGATCTGTCTTGACGCCGCGCTGCAGTGCGTGTTGGCACGCCGTCGACTCGGGCGAGCAGACCGAGACGGATGTTGAGGAGAGCACAGCCCCGGCGTCCCCGCCGCCGGGGCAGCGCGCTAGCATGGCGGTTGTTTTGACTTTCCCGTTCGAATGCTTCATGGAGCACGCAGGATGGCGCCTGAGGAAACGCGCACGCGTCTGATCGCTCAGATCGCGAGCCTCCTGAAAGAGGGAACGATGCCCGCGGACGCCCGCGCAGCGGGGCTGACGCTCATCGGCTGGCTCGCGAGGCGCATGCCCGGAGAGGCGGCGTCGCGCGACGGTGTCGACGAGATGTGCCGCCGCGCGGCGGTCCTGGGCTGCCGGCCGCGGCGCATGGGCGGGCGGCGGTCCACCTGATCGGGCCGCGCTGATCGGGCGCGGCGCCGGCGCCACGGGAGAGCAGCCCTGCCGGCGCGCTGGCCAGCGCTCCGCGGCGGGCGCGCGGCGGTCGCCCTGCTTCCCCGGAGCCTCCCGCCCGAAACTCGGGCGCGACGGGCGGCGGGCTCCGGCGGCCGTATCCAGCGGCCGCGACGGCCGGAAGCCGACCGCGGTGCCGTAATTTGTACGTGCCGTATCCAGCGCGGCTAAGCTCCTGGTGGCGCGGTATCCCGCGCCGTGAGGCTCGCGCGACGCTCGAACCGGGACGTCGGCTCGCCAGGTACGATGGGGTCAACGGCCGCTGTTGGGCCTGTGATAGGTGGTGTTGCTCATGGCGAACCGCGTGGTCGCCCTCCCCGAACCGCACCCGAATGACGATGAAGATGTCGTGTGGGGGATCTCCACGGCCAGCGCGCTGTGGGCGCGAGGCGAGCGACGTGACGCCATCGTGTGGCTGCGGCGCGCGGCCGACGCGGCCGGGGCCGCGGGGCAGACGTTCCGCGCCTCGGAGCTCGGGCTCTGCGCGACCGCGCTCGAGGAGGTCATGGCCTCGGAGGTCGGTCAGCCGAGCGATCCCGACCTCCTGGAGACGATCGACGAGGACGACGAGCTGACCCTGACGTCCGACGACACCGAGACCGACGACGAAGGCCCGCCCTCCGACGAGCAGACCTGGCGCCGCCGCCGCTCGCTCACCGAGGAGCTGCGCGCCTCGATGCCCTCGATCGAGATCGACATGTTCGAGCCGCTCTCGGAGCCGGAGCTGGCCGCCGAGTCGGAGCGCCTGCCGCCGCCGCTGTCACGGCCGTCGCCGGTGATCCACCCGGCCGCGGACGACGCCCCCGCCCCCGCGGCCCGACCGATCGCGCCGTATGCCCCGGCGCTTCCCGGCATCGCGCAGGGCAGCGCCCCGCCGCCCGCGCCGCCGCCCCCGCCGCAACGAAGGACGCAGCAGCCTCCGGGCGTCCCGATCCCGCAGGCCGCGCCGCCCGTTCAGCCGCCGCCCTTCGCGCCGGCGGCGCAGGCTGTGGCGCCACGCTCGCAGCCGCCCCCCGCCGCGTACCCGCAGCGGCTCGATCCCTCGCACGCCCAGCCGCCGGCGCCGGTCGCGCCGTCCGCACCGCCGCCGGGGGTGACCACCCTCCAGGGCAGCGCGCTCTATCAGAGCCAGCCGCCGCCGGCGTCTCCGCTCGCCGCCACGCAGCCTGCGAGCGCGCTCTATCAGAGCCAGCCGCCGCCTCCGCTGTCCGCGGCTCCGTCGTACAGGCCGCAGGTCGCCGCCGACCCGCCGTGGCTCGCCGCGCAGTCGAAGCCGCAGAGCGCGCCGCCGCCGCCGGCCCCGCCGCGCGCCGCATCGCAGCGGCCGTCGTCGGCTCCGCCTCGCCTTTCCCCGACGTCTGCGCCGCCTTTGCCGTCCTTCGGGGCTCCGCCAGCGCCGTCCTTCGGGGCTCCGCCAGCGCCGTCGTTCGGGCCTCCGCCGGCGCCGTCCCATCCGCCGTCTCCTGGGGTACTGCCAGCGCCGCCGCATCCGCCGTCGTTCGGGCCTCCGCCGGCGCCGGCTCATCCGCCGACCTTCGCGCCGCCGCGCCCGCAACCGCCGCCGGTGCCGCATGCGCAGGCGCCGCATCCGCCAACCTTCGCGCCGCCGCGCCCGCAGCCGCCGCCTCCACCCGCCGCGCCGGCGACCGCGGCGACGCCGCCTGTCGCACCGCCGCCCCCGCAGGCGCTTCCCCCGCCGGTCGCGCCGCCGCAGGTTGCGCCGCCGCCCTCGACGGTCGCCTACGCTGCACCGCTGCCGCCGCCGGTCGCGCCGCATGCGCAGGCGCTGCCGCCGCCGGTCGCGCCGCATGCGCAGGCGCTTCCCCTGCCGGCCGCGCCGCTACCCCCGCAGGCGCTGCCCCCGCCGGTCGCGCCGCATCCGCAGGCGCTGCCCCCGCCGGTCGCGCCGCATCCGCAGGCGCTGCCCCCGCCGGCCGCGCCGCCGCCGCCCTCGACGCTCGCATCCGCTGCATCGCCATTGCCGCCGCCGGTCGCGCCGCCGCATCCGCAGGCGCTGCCGCCGCCGGCGCCACCTCCACCGCACACCCTGCCGTCGGCATCGCGTCCGCCCGCTGCGCCCCTCGCGCCGCCGCTCTCAGCGCCGCCAGCGCCCCTCGCGCCGCCGCTGTCCTTGGCGGCGTCCGTCGCGCCGCCTGCCTCGGCGCCGCTCGCCCCGTCGACCTCCGCAGCGCCGCCTCCTCGGCCCGCCGCGCCGGCATCCGTCGCGCCGCCTCCGCCTCCGCCGCCGCTCCAAGCGCTGCCGCCGGCGGCAGCGCTTGGAGCGCCGCCGTCCCCGCCGGTGCCCGCTCCACCGCAACCGCCCTCGCCTGCTGCACCGCCACCGCCGCCCGCCGTATCGGCTGCGTCGCCTCCATCTCTGTCGGCGCCTGCTGCACCGCCAGCGCCGCCTCCATCAACCCCACCGCCGGCCCTGTCGGCGTCCGCTGCGCTGCCTCCTGCGCCGCCCGCAGCACCACCGCCACCCAACGCGCCTCCGCCTGCCGCTGCGCCGGCTCTTTCGGCCCCTGCAGTGCCGGCCGTGTCGGCTCCCGTTGCGCCGTCGTCACCGCCGCCCGCGGCGCCTCCGCCGCCCGCGGCGCCTCCGCCTCCGGCCACGACCGTCGCGCCGTCGTCACCGCCGCCCGCCGCGGCTCTGCCCTCGGCCGCACCGCTATCGCCGTCAGCGCCGCCGCAGAGCCCGAGCCCTGCGACGCGCACCGAGGATCCCGCGGCAGATGACGACGTCGGCGAGATCCTCGTCGAGGCTCAGGCCTCGCCTCCCGCCGCGACCCGCCCCAGCCCGGCCGCGCCCGCTCCGGGGACGGCCATATCGAGGCGGAAGCCGCGCGAGCCGATCCTCGACCCCTGGTCCGATGACGCCGAGGCGGCCGCACCACCTCGGCCCCCGCAGGAGACCATCACGCCCAGCGGCGACACGTACCTCGTGGCTCGCCGGCCTCCCTCGACGCCGCAGGAGGGCGACGAAGACGAGGTCATCACCTCGGCTGCGCCGCTCGATCTGACGCTCAAGCGAAAGCCGATCTCCGCGCGACCTCCCGCGCCTCCGGCGCCGGCAGCCCGCCCCCGGCCAGCGACCCCCGCCGGAAGCGAACCGCCCGGGCACCTCGGGGCGTCGGCAGACAGCATCCCCCCGAAGGGCGCCGTCGTGTCCTCGATCCGCGACGAGCCGATCGAGCCCCCTGCGACCGCAGGAGCGTCGGATCCGGCGTCGACGCCCGAGGGAACCGTCGTGATCGAGCTCTCCGATCACGACCTCGACGCGCAGCCGCCGTCGGTGCGCGACGACGCGGCGCCAGCACCCCAGGCGGCGGTGCAGGACGGCGACCTGCAGGCGAAAGCCGACCCTGCCCACGGCGAGCCCGCCTCCGGCGGCGCGAACGCCCCGGCGCAGCCCCCACGCGAGCTCGGTGAGGCGATCGCCGCGCCCGCGGCGGAAGAAGAGCTGCTCGACGAGGCCGACATCGCGCTCGACGAGACGCCCGCCATCCAGGCGCCCGTGACCCGGGCCCCTGTGGCCCAGGCCCCTGCGGCCGAGCCGCCGCCGCCGCGCCCGGCATCGGCCCGCGCGCCGGCGGCGGGCGACGCGCGCCCGGGGACCGCCGCGGCGCCGCCCGAGGTGCTCGCGGTGGAGCTCCCCGGACCGGACGCAGGCGACGCCGTTGACCTCGCCGCGATGGTGCTCGACCTGCCGTCCGAAGCGCCACCGGCGGAGGGAGCGATCGCGGCGCTCGACATCGACCCGGAGATCGCGCCGGATCTACCGCAGCCGGATGGCGCCGGTGCCGCGCCGGTCGCCAGCGCCGCGCCGTCCGCCGTCATCACCGGCCGCGACATCGAGCAGATCGAGGCGTTCGCCGACCTGCCCGAGGAGATGCACGACGAGCTCGCGCGCGCGGCGCAGGTCGACGACCTCGCGCCCGACGAGGAGCTCGCCGTCCACGGGGCGGCGCTGGTGCTGAGCGGGAGCGCTGCCGTGTGCGCGAGCATCGTCGACGTGCCGGCCGAGCGCGCCGCCATCAGGGCGCTCGTCCCGTCGCGCGGCACGCTCGAGGACGGGATCCCGCTGCGCGTCGTCGCCGGCGCAGGCGGCGCGCGGGTCGCGATCTGGGACCAGGAGACCATCGACAACGCGCTCCGCACCTGCCCCTGGGTGGTCGATGAGCTGCGCGCCGTCGCAGACCGGATCCAGTCGCTCGCTGGAGCCACGATGGGGCCGCTCGGAGAGCTCGAGGAGTCGCTGCTCCGCCGGGTCCTGGGCCGGCTCCGCGTGCGCGGCCTCGTGCCCGGCGAGCAGCTCGTCCACGCCGGCAATCCCATGCCCGGGCTCGTCATCATCGGCGCCGGCGCGCTGGACCTGGTCGACGAGCGCTCGCACGAGGCCATCGGGGCCGCGCGGCCCGGTGAGCTCCTGTTCGCCTCCGAGCTGCTCGGAGGCCAGCCGGCGCCGTCGATCGCTCGCGCGGCTGGAGGCGGCGCGCTCGTGCTCATCGCCGACCACCCCGTGCTGCGCGAGCTGTTCGAGAGCACGCCGGAGCTGCTCTCCATCCTCGCGCAGTCCGTCTCGCTGAGCGCTCAGCGCGGCTGAAGGCCCGGCGGGTCGTGCCTCGCGCGGCTGAAGGCCCCGGCGGGTCGTGCCTCGCGCCGCTGATCCCGCCGCAGGCTCGGCCGGTCCCCCGGGCCGGTCAGCGGCCGGCCACGGAGCGCAGCCGCCGCGCGGCCTCCTGCTCCAGCTCGACCGGCTCGGCGGGCTCCTCGTCCTCCGTCAGCTGCCAGACGAGCTCGCTGTTGCCCTGCGCTCCCGCGAAGCGCAGCCCGAACCACTTGGCGGCGGGCGAGATCGTCAGCCTCCCCTCCGCGGTCGCGCGCGGGAAGCGGATGCGGAACGCCTGCCGCCACACCGTGTTGTACGGGAAGTAGGTCCGCTCGAGCGCGTTCGGCTTGGTGATCGCGATGATCTCCTCGGGCGCCGTCTCGTTGCCGGTGTCGTCGATCAGCCGGACGATCCACGCGCTGTTCGGCGTCGAGAGGTCGTTGTACTTGCGCTCGCCCCCGAAGATCGCGACGAAGAACTGGTGATGGTGGCGCGTCTCCTCGAGCGTCTTCTCGAGGAGCTTCTGCCGCTGATCGATCGTGAGCCGGTAGTCCTGCGCGTAGCGGGCGACGTAGGCCCAGCGGAAGTCCCACGACTCGAACGTGGCGGTGGCCGTGAGGAAGTTGTCGAGCTCCGAGAGCGCGAACAGGTGCTCCGTGCGCGTCCAGGCGCGGAGCACGTTCTCGTAGTCCGTCGCCACGTACTCGCGGGGCCCCTCGTTGAGGCTCACGAGCTGGGTCGAGCAGCCTGTCGCCCCGAGGAGCGCCGCGAGAACCAGACCGCGCCGGAGCCATGCCGCTTTGACCACGCGCCCAGGGTACCCAGCAGCCGCGCTGGATGCACGCACTCGAACGAGCCCGCCGCACCTTCGGCCGCGGCGCGCCGCCGTGCCCGCCGGGAGCGCCCGCGCGGAGGCGCGCCCGCCTCTCACGGGCGCGCCGGAGGATCGTCGGTCGGGAAGGCGAACCCGACGCTGAGCCGCGCCGCGTAGTACGAGGCCACGTCGCCGCGCAGCGGGGTCGCGATCGGCAGCAGCACGCTGAGCGCCGGCTGCACGTTCGCCAGGATGAACCGGACGCTCGGCGAGATCGCGAACGTCGCGCGCCTGTCGTCCGGAAGGCCCTCCGTGAGCTGGTAGACCTCCCACAGCTCGAGCCCCACCCCGACCGGCCGCGCGATCCGGTAGCCGAAGTAGAACGCGGTGTGCGCCCGGATGTCGGTGCGCCGCTCGCCGGACCTGAGGCCGCGCACGACCAGCGACCAGTCGAGGCCCTGCCGGAGCTGGAAGATGAACGGCCCCGTGATGTGCCGCATGTCGAACCAGGGGCGGAACGTCAGCGTGAGATCCCGGAAGCGCGTCTCGTCCCACGGCCGCACCACACGCGCGGTCCGCAGCACCTCGGCCTCCTGGGGCGAGACGTCGCGCGGGACCGGGATCACGACGCCGAAGCCGCCGCCCGAGGAGAGCCCGCGCGCGCTCGACCAGACGCCCCGCCCGTAGAGCTCGGGGCTCCCGAGCAGGATCGATCGCGCGACCCCCGGGACGCTCGCGGCGGCGCTGTCGTGCACCGCGCCGACGAACCATTTCCGGGGGACGAGCGGCATCTCCATCTCGCCGTGCGAGTACCAGGCGAAGGCGGTCCTGCCGCTCGCCCGGCTCGTCGACTCGGGCTCGATCACGGCCGCCGTGTACTCGAAGGTGAAGGTCGGATCGCGCCGCGTGAGCCCTGGGAGCGTCGGCGGCGCGGGGACGTCGAAGACGGCGTCTTCCTCGTCGGACCACGCGCCCGAGCCCGGCGGCGCCGCCAGCGCGGAGGCCGGCGAGCCGGCCAGCGCGAGCAGCGAGAGCGAGGCCGCCGCGCGGGCGAAGCGGCGCGAGATCACGTGCGCGAGCCGCCGCGCCGGCGCGCGGGCGCGGCGCCGGGGCGACGCCGGAACCCGCGCGGGCCGCCTCGATGCCACGCGCGGAGCGCTACTTCGACCCGAGGCCGAAATCGTTCGCCGTGACGTAGAGCATGAGCCCGAGCAGCATGACCACGCCGACCAGGTGGATGTGCGCCTCGATGCGGGCGTTCGGCCGGCGCCGCGTGGCGGCCTCGTAGAACAGGAACATCAGGCGGCCGCCGTCCAGGGCCGGGAACGGGATCAGGTTGAAGGCGCCGAGGTACGCCGACAGAAGCCCGAGGAACTCGAGCCCGTCGGCCCACCCGCGCTTGGCCGCGTGCGCGGTCTCCTCGATCATCCGCTTCGGGCCCCCGAGCTCCCCGTCGACCTTGCCCGTCAGGTACTGGCCGAGCCCGACCACCAGGCTCTGCACGACCTTCGGCGGCTTCGTCACGGCGAGCACCGCGGCCTCCTTCACGGTCACCGGCGCCGACTGCACCGCGCCGATCGCCATCACGCCGATCTTGCCCGTGCCGTTCTCGTTCGCGGGCGTGACCTTGGCCTCGACGCGCTCGCCTGCGCGCTCCACGACGATGTCGAGCGGGCGACCGGGGCTCTTGGAGATGATCTCCGCCATCTTCTCCCAGTCCTGGACCGGGGTGCCGTCGATCTCGACGATGCGGTCACCGTCCTTCAGGTTGGCCGCCGCCGCCGGCATCCCGGCGACCACGCCGATGTCGGTCAACCGGTAGGGCTTGCCGCCCACCATCAGGCTCGCGAAGAAGAGCACCGACGCGAACAGGTAATTCGCGAGAGGACCGGCGAAGATCGCGGCGATCCGGCCCACCAGGCTCGCGTTCGCGTAGCTGCCCTTGTCCTCGGGATCGACCTCCTCGAGCGGGTTCATCCCCGCGATCTGGACGTACGCGAGGAACGGGATCATCGCGACCTGGAACACGGTGGGGCCGTGCTTCACCGGGTCGTGACGCCAGAGCCGCACGCGGATCTTGTCCGCGGCGGTCGTGAACCAGAAGTACCCGTCCTTCGGGACGACCTTGAAGAAGGTGGGACCGAAGCCGATCGAGAACTTCAGGACGCGCATGCCGTAAGCGCGCGCGGCGAAGTAGTGCCCTGCCTCGTGGACCACCATCAGCAGGGCGAGACCGAGGATGCCTACAAAATACCAGCCGACCATCTCCGGCTAGTCTAACCAGGGCGGGCCTCCTCCGCACGCGCCCGATGTCCGCCCCGTGCGCCCGCCCCGGCGCGATCCCGCCGCCCACGGCGGAGGCCGGCGCTCCCCGGCCGGCAGGAGGGCAGCGAGACCGCAGGGCAGCGCCGTGACGGCTCAGTCCGGCCAGAGAACGGGCGGGGTGGGCTCAGCCGGTGAAGAACGACACGCCGAAGCTGAAGAACGGATAGCCGATCCGCATCGTCAGCGAGATGTCGTCGTTGAAGTGGTACCGGCCGCCGACCATGGTGATGAAGTCCAGGTACACGTCGTCGTAGAACCCGTCGGTCCGGAGGACACCGCCGATATCGGCGAACGCGCTCCACTGATCGTTGAAGAAGAAGTTCCACTGCATGGTGACCGGACTCCAGATGGTGAAGTCGCGGCGGCAGTACGTGCAGTTGGTGAAATCCAGGCCGAACGAGATGCCAACCGTGTTGTTGAGCCGCGGGATGAACGCCGGATCGGCGAGCTCGATCGTGGCCCTGAAGCCGAGGCCGAACTCCGGGTCCCCGACGCCGTCGTACCTGCCCCGGAACCGCCGCAGGCCGTAGTCGCGGTGCAAGAAGACGAAGTTCGCGTGCGGCTCGAGCTCGGCCACATAGTCGGGGTGGTCGTTCGGATTCTTGATGTTCGCCTGCGCTTCGGGCGCGAGCGTGAGGAGGGTGGCGCCGGCGAGAGCGACACTCACGAGCGAGGGGAGCGCTTTCATGTGCTCTACGTACCAAAGGAACGGCAGCGAAGGAAGCGCACGGCCACGTGCCGGGCACATGAAAGCCGTCGCTGGAAGGCGGTGTCGCACTCCGCGCGGCGCTCCCGGCGCCGTGGCTCGTGGCGCGCCGCGCGGGGTGGCCCACGACGCGCGGCGCCCTGTGGCCCGCCGCGCGCTGCGCGCGTGGCCTGCGTCACGCCGTGCGCGGGCTCTCGCCGGGGGCGAGCTCGTCTGGCTGAGGCGCGCGCTTCGCGGTAAGAGGTCAACAGAGCGCAGCGCCGCATGAGACCGCGTGCCGCGGAGGGGCGGCGTTCGCGGAGCGTCGAGAGGAGAGGATCGATGAGCGTCATCCAGCGGGCCCGTGGTTGCGTGCGCATCGCTTCGGCGCTCGCCGCCGTCGCCGCGCTCGCCTGCAGCCCCACGATCCAGGTCGCGGGTCCGCCGCCGGACGAGACGGCCCAGCCGCCGGCGCCGCAGAAGAAGATGCCCGCTCCGGCTGGCCCCCACAAGACGCCGGAGCCGCCGGCGCCCGTCGAGCCGTTCGTGAGGACGCGGGACTCCGACGAGTGGGTGAGCCAGACGCTGAAGCTGCAGCGGCGGTACGAGCGCGTCCTCGTCGTCGGCGCGCCGGCCCCCGCCGCGATCCGCGTCGCCGCGCTCGATCTAAACGCGCGGGACGCCCTGAACGCGCGGGACGCCGCGGCCGAGCCGCAGGATCTGCCGGTCACGCGCGCGTTCGCGACGCTCCAGGAGGCCGCGAACGCGGCCCGCGGCGGCGACCTCGTCGCGGTGCTGCCGGGGACCTACGCGGGGTTCTCTATCGGCGACAAGCCGAGCGCCGGCCAGGAGAAGTACATCCACTTCAAGGCCCTGGGGAGCCCGGGCGAGGTCGTGATCGACCGGGCGTGTACCGCCGACCCGAGCTGGATGATCTACCTGAAGACGGCGCACCACGTCGTGATCGAGGGCTTCAACCTCGCCGGGAGCAGCGAGCCGGGCAAGCAGAGCGCGGCCTCGCCGCGCGCGGGGATCATGGTCGACGGCGCGTTCGGCGAGACCGGGAGGCTCGCGCACCACATCGCCATCGTCGGCAACTTTTCCCATCACCATCGGATGTGGGGGTTCCACTCCACCGACAGCCACAGCGTCCTCCTGCAGGACAACCTGTTCGCGATGTCCGCGCGCGAGCACGGCGCGTACGTGTCCGACGGCTCGGACAACTACGTGGTTCGTCGCAACGTGTTCTTCGGCAACAACGCGGGCGGGTTCCAGGCGAACCTCGATCCGGAGGCGTCGCTCGAGGAGGTGATGAAGCACCCGTCGTTCCGGGGCTACCCGGCCATGCTGCCGACCCGCGCCTGGGCCGCGGGGCTGATGAAGCTCGCGACGGACAGGTTCGGCGAGCACGGGTTTCCGGACGGCCGCGGCGTCAACTTCATCATCGAGCAGAACGTGATGAACGGCAACGGGCGCGTCGGCGGCGGGGCGATCAACCTGGCTGGGCTGTCGGACTCGCTCATCCAGAACAACCTCGTTTACGGCAACCTCGCCAGCGGGATCGCGCAGTGGGACAACGCGAACCCGTTCGACCGGGCGTACGTGGAGCCCGGCCCGCGCTCTCCGGAGCAGGTGAGCGGACCCGACGCGCTGCCGCTCTGGGGCTGCCGCAACAACCTCATCCGCAACAACACCGTGATCATGAACACGAGCGGCCGGGCCGCGCTCCAGTGCGGCAACGGGAGCTGGGGTTGCCGGCTGCGGAACAACATCTTCGTGAACGACGCGGCGTCGTCGATCGAGGTGCTGAGCACGGGGATCTACCGGTTCGACGCCGGGCACAACGTGGTGACCCAGGTGAGCTACGGCGGCATGCCCGACGGGCTGAAGCGGCTCGCGGCGGCGCTGCCGGAGACGCGGGCGATCACGGGGATCACGCGCGCGCGGCTCGCGGCGGAGGTGGTGCGCGCGAGCGAGGAGCCGTGGGTGGTCCTGGAGGGGAGCTGGTGGAAGCTCAACCCGAACCGCCCGGATTTCAGGCCGAAGCGGTCGTCGAAGATGCTGCTCGGGCAGGGCGACGCGCGCGAGATGCCGGCGCGGGACCTGCTCGGCAACAAGCGCGACGGCGCGGAGCTCGGGGCGCTCTCGCCGGGGGGCTGAGGGGGTCGCGGCGGGCCGCGGCGCGCGCGGCGGCGGCGCCGTCCGGGGGCGCCGTCCGGGGGCGCCGCGCCTGTCAGGGATCGCCGGCGGCGGTCGCGGCGGCCGGGGCGGCGATGCCGAGCCAGCGGTGGGCGTGCTCGAGGCTGGGGAGGCAGACGTCGGCGAGCGCCTCGAAGCCACGGCCTTCCCAGGGGCCCTCGGGGACGGCCACGACGACCATGCCGGCGGCGCGCCCGGCCGTGACGCCCGCGAGGGAGTCCTCGAGCACGGCGCACCGGGCCGGGGGCACGCCGAGCGCGGCCGCGGCGCGGAGGAAGATGTCCGGGGCCGGCTTCGGGTGGGCGACGTCGTCGCCGGAGACGACGGCCTGGAACCGCGGCCGGAGGGCGAAGCGCTCGAGCACGGCGGCGATGAGCCGGTGCGGCGAGGACGAGGCGAGCGCCGTGGGCAGCCCTGCGAAGGTGGCCGCGGAGAGCAGCTCGGCGGCGCCGGGCTTGAGCGCGAGGCCACCGACGGAGCCGATGAAGTCGTCGATGACGGCGGCGACATCGCGCTCGTGCTCGACGGCGAACCCGAAGCGCTCGCCGGTGGCGGAGAGGGTGGCGCGCAAGCCCCCGCCCACGCAGCCGGCGTGGTGCTCCTTGGTCCAGGTGAAGCCGCGCGCGCGGCAGAAGGCCTGCACGACCTGGAGCCAGAGCGGCTCGGAGTCCACGAGGAGGCCATCCATATCGAAGATGAGCGCGGCAGGGGGCAGACCGGGCATGGGGCGGGTGGGTAGCCGAGCCGGGGCGCGGTGCCAACCGGCGCCGGGGTGGTGGGGACGCAGGCGACGGGGCGCGCGGGTGTGAGAAAAAAATCTTGCGGGGGGAATGAGGTAGGCGAACGATCGCGCGGCGTTGGAGTAACGCGGCGGAACGGGCGCGGCGTGCCCTGAAGGAGAGCGGAGATGCGCAACAGGACTTCTTCTCTTGTATTCGTGTTCTGCGTGGCCGCGGGCGCGGCGCTTGCGGCCTGCTCGGGCGAGACAACGGAGAACCCCGGCGGGACCGGGGGGAGCGGCGGGGCCGGCAGCGGGGGAACGACGAGCAGCACGACGGCAGCCACGACCACGACCTCGGCGACGACGACGTCGGCGGCCACGACGTCGAGCGGAGCTGGGGGCGATGGCGGCGGCTCCGGCAGCGACACCGTGTGCGATCAGGCCTGCGAGAAGGCAGAGGAGTGCATGGTTCCGGTGTGCAGCGTCCTCACGTTCGACTGCGCAGACCCGGCCGCGGAGTGCAGCGCCCAGTGCGTGCTCGATGCGTCGTGCGAGCAGATCCAGTCGATCTCAAGCGATGCCGTCGACCCAGAGCTCGCCGACTGCCTGAGCGAGTGCCAGGGCACAGAAGGGGGAGGCAGCGGCGTGGAGTGCCTGAGCTGCGCGGGACAGAACGGCTGTCTGAACGCCTGTGCGGACGACGGCGCGTGCCTGCTTTGGCTTGGCTGCGCACGGACATGCATGGAGAGCGATCCGCAGCCAGAGTGCTTCAGCGACTGCAACGCAAGGTACCCTGACGCAGCGGAGATGGCTGAAGCCGTCTATGCCTGCGCCTGCACGGATTGCAGCGATAGCTGTGGTGCCGTCGCTGATCCCTGCAATCAACCGGGGATGTAGCGAGCTCGGGCTCGCACGCGCGGATGCGGCGTTACGGCGAGAGCTTCGCGACGAACACATCTGCACCGCCGTTCGTCGCGAGCGCGCCGCCGCCGAAGTCGACTGTCTCCCACACCGTTCCCACAATCACCGGATTTCCAAGAGCGTCACTTCTGATGGCGAACGCCCGGTCTCCTTCAGGGCTGCCGAACCGCCGACTCCACAGTGGCTGACCCAGCCGCGTGAGCTTCACCACAAATATATCGCTGGAGTCTCCGGACGCAGAGAGCTCTTCGCCACCGATCGACATGTCCCCATCGAAGGCTCCAGAAAAGAACACGTCGCCGGAGCGATCGTAGGCGAGCTCTCCACCGTCATAACCACCAGCGCCACCGAACAACTTGGCCCACTGGTAAGTCGCCTGACTGCTCAACTTGATAAGATAGGAGTCCGATCCATCGGACACGAAGGTACCGGCACCGGTGTTTACAGATCCATCGAATGCCACCGCCAGCAGCGGCCCACCCAGCTCATCCAGGGCAGCGCCTGTGACCGTCTGAATGCCGGAGCCGTGGAACGACGCATCGGACACCGCTGCTCCATCCGAGGAGAATTTCACCACGTACGCATCCATCCGCTCGGCGGGTGGTAGACTTCCCAGACCAAAATCTATGCTTTTTGCGTAATTTCCCGCGAGCCAGATGTTGCCGGCGGGATCGACCATCACCTTGGAGCCAAGCTGTGCACCTTCGCCGCCGAACGCCTTACCCCAGAAGCCGTCGCTTCGGCTGCCTGACCCGTCGGAGCCACTGAGCTTGGCCAAGAATACGTCCACGTCTGAACCCTGTGATGGGATCGCACCATCGCCAAGGTCGATCGAGCCGCAGAAAGAGCCTGTGACCAACAGATCTCCTTGAGCTGTCGTCGCCAGCGATGGAACGCGAGCGAGCAAGCAGGCGCCCGTCAGGTGCTTGCTCCAGACGTGCTGCCCATTCGGGTCAAGCTTGGCCACGAAGTGGCCACGATCGATGAGGTCCCCTCCCAAGCTGAACGGCTCAGACGAAAAGCCGGCCATGAACACATTCCCACCTCGGTCAAGCACGATCGCCGAGGGCAGCTGAAGCACCGCTTCAGAGCCATCAGCGACACCATACTGCCTGGCCCATAGAAGCTTACCGTCTGGGCCTATTTTGATGAGAAAAATGTTCTTTCCCGCCGTCGTCGACAGCACGGCGCCACTCACGTCGATTCGACCAGAGAACTCACCGACAACGTACGAGTTCCCAGACGAGTCCATCGCGAGACCCGTGGGCTCGTCTCGCAGCTCACCACCGAACGACAGCGCCCATACTTCGCAATCCTTCCCGTCGCAGTCCTCGTCCTCCGTGCTCGCGCAGGTCTCCGCCGCCGGCGTCACCTCCTCCACACACGCCTCGTACCCGGAGCCATCCTGCTTGCACGCCTGCGTCCCGGCCCGGCAGATCCCGACGTCCTTCGTCTCGGGAGGACCGGAGTAGCACTCGGCCACGCTCTCCGGCTCGCACGCCGGCCCCCCGCCGGTCCCGGTCGACGTCGCGCCGTCAACCGGTCCGGCGTCCTTGAAGTCGTCCAGCCCGAGCACCAGACCGCAACCGGATACCGCCACGACGCCGAGGCCGGCGAGGCATCGCAGCAACGTACGTGTCTTCATGCGCGCCATCGTAGAGCGATGACGCGCAGGCCGTCAGCCCGAGAGCATCCCTCGGTCCGCCCGCATCGAGGCGAGGCTACGGCGAGGCCGCCCTCCCCTCCTCCAGCGCGCCGCGCCGCGCCTGCACGCATCCCGCGCCGGCGCGCCCTCCGCTCGCACGATCGCCTCCAGCTCCGCCCTCTCGAGCGTCTCCCGATCGAGCACCCGCTCCGCGATGCGGTGCAGAACCTGCAGCCTCTCCCTCAGCACAGCGCGCCCCCGCTCGTACGCCGCCGTGACGGCCGCCCGCACCTCGGCGTCGATCGCGCGCGCTGTCTCCTCCCCCCCGGGCGCGGAGGCGGTCCGGATCGCGCAAGCGCAGGAGATCCAGCGGCTCGCGACGTCATGGCAGCTCGAGAATCACCCCCGGGACGACGCGCTGTCTCTCTATCCCGCGTTCCCTCCGCCGACGGGGCGCGCCAGGCTCCTTGACGCCGAGCCGCCACCGTTTTCCTCGTAACCCCACTTACCTCGGTGTGAACCGAGAGGGAGAGCGCGGCGCCGGCGCTCGAGGCGGAAGACCGCACCGCGATGGAGCCCAGCCGCGCGCCGGGCGCGTGTACACTCCGCCTCGTGCCGTCCGCGCCGCCCTGCGACCGCCTCCGGGCTCGCCTGTCGAAGAGGTCCTCACTCCCCCGGCGCCTGCCAGGACGCGCGCACCCAGGCCTGCTGGCCGCCCTGGGCTGGCTCACGGCCTGCGCCGCTCCGAACGACGGCAGCGGCAGCGCGGCGAAGAAGGTCGAGGCCTCCGGCGAGGCCCCCGTGGCGCACGGCGCAGAGCGAGCGGCCCCCGCCGCGGCTGCAGGGCTCGCGGCGGCTTCGGCCTCCGCCGCATCTCCAGGGCCCTCCGCGGCGTCCGCCGCCGCTGTGTCGGCCCCCGCCGCGCCCGCGCCGGCCGGCAGCGCGCACGCCGGCGCAGCCATCCCGGGCGGCGCCGCCGTCGAGCCCGCGCCGACCGTCTCCGCCGCGAGCGCCGCCTCCGCCGCAGCGCCGCCGCCAGGCTCCGCCAGCGCCGGGGCCGCCGCCTTTCCTCCGCGGCCGCTCGGGCTTCCCCTGGAGCTCGGGTCCTGCCCCGCCGAGATGGTCCTCGTCGGCGGCTTCTGCATCGATCGCTACGAGGCGCACCTGGTCGCCGACGCCGGCGGACAGCTCACCGTTCACCCGCACTACCAGCGGCCCGAGGCGAACGTCCGCTATCTCGCCCGCAGCGAGGCCGGCGTCTTCCCGCAGGCGTACATCAGCCGCGTCGAGGCCAAGGCCGCGTGCGTCGCCGCGGGCAAGCGCCTGTGCACGCGGCGCGAATGGCAGCGCGCCTGCCGCGGCAACGGCGTGGACCGCTACCCGTACGGCCCCCGCGGCGAGCGCGGGCGGTGCAACACCGGCAAGCCCCACCTCCTGCGCGAGCTCTTCGGCGACCACCCGCCGGGCGGGTGGAGCTACGAGCGCCATTTCAACAGCGCCGACCTCAACCAGAAGCCCGGCTTCCTGGCGAGGAGCGGCGACCACCCCGGCTGCGCCAGCGAGCTCGGCGTCCACGACATGGTCGGGAACCTGCACGAGTGGGTCGGCGACATGGTCGATCACGAGCTCGTGCAGCGCATGCGCACCGAGGGCGTCGAGCGCCGCGACCAGCCCTGGCACGAGGGCAACGGCGTGTTCATGGGCGGCTTCTTCAGCACGACCAGCGAGCTCGGCCCGGGCTGCTACTTCACCACCATCGCCCACGAGCCGACCTATCACGACTACTCGACGGGATTCCGCTGCTGCGACAGCCCCGAGCTGCCCGCAGCGCCGGACACGGCGCTCACGCCGTGAACATCCGGTCGAGCACCGCCCTCGGCGCCCCGCCCTGCAGGATCGTCTCGAGCGCCTCGAACACCCCCCCGTCGACCTTCCGCGCCTTCGCGAACGCCACGACGCGCGGGATCAGCGGGATCGCCTCCACGCGCAGCCTCGCCTGCGCGACGGCCTCGTCGAGCGTCCGACCGCGCGCGAGCGCCTTGCCGAGCAGCACCTCGGGCCGGCTCTCGAGCCGGATCGAGGCGAGCAGATCGCCATAGCCGCCGAGCCCCAGCATCGTCCGCTCCTCCGCGCCCGCCGCCGCGGCGACGCGCGCCGCGCTGTCGACCGCCCTCGAGATGAGCGCCGCCAAGAGCCCCGGGCCGGCGCCCGCCTCCTCGGCGAAGCCAACGCCGATCGCCAGGCAGCCCACCAGCGCCGACGCCCACTCCAGGCCCTGGAGATCCGGCGTCGTGTAGACCCGGAGCGCGTCGGACTGGAACGCCGCGGCCACCGCCGCGTGGACCTCGGGGAACCGCGAGCCGCACACCATCGCCGAGGGGCGGCCCTCCCGGAGCTCATCCGCCTGCACCGGGCCGCCCAGCGCGCCCACCCGGCGCGCCGGGGTCTCCTCGCGCACCAGATCCGAGACGGTCTTCAGCGCCTCCCCCTCCAGCCCGCGCACGCCATGGATCACGAGGTGCGATCCATCCATGTGATCGCCGAGCGCGCGCAGCGCCGTCCGCGCCGCGTTCGACGGCACCGCGATCACGAGCAGCCGCGCCCGCGCCACCTCCGCGTGGTCCCGCACGATCCGCGGCCCGTCGTTGATCTGCGGGTGCTCGCGCCGCGAGAACAGCAGGACCTCCGCCCCGGTGCGGCTCGCCGCGAGCGCCAGCGCCACGCCCCAGAACCCGCCGCCGATGACCCCCACCGAGGGCACAGGACGCGCGCTCACCGGCCACCTCCGGCGCCGTTCATCGAGCCCGCGCGCGCGCCCGCGGCCGCGCCGCGGGACGAGGCCGCGCCCCGGTCGTCGAGCGGCGGCGGCGAGGGCGCGAGCGGCGGCAGCGGCGGCTGCACCTGGAGGCCGGACGGGACGCCGGGCGGCGCGATCACGTCCCACGCCACGCCGTGTGCGGCGAGGCGGTTCTGGTAGTAAAAGAGCAGGTTGGTGTCGCAGATCGCGATGCCGTCGGGCCGCGAGTCGAGCACCGGCGACGAGTGGTATCCGGCGAAGGCGCGCAGCGCGCGCTCGACGATGTCCCCGCCCGAGCCGAGCCGGACGTCCTCGCCGAGCACGATGCACCCCCTCTGCTCCAGCTCACGCAGGCGCTCGCAGAGGGCCATCACGTCGGCCGCGAGGTCGTCGCGCGGCACCGTGAGCACGTCGCGCTGGCGCAGCACCGTGAAGAGATCCGCGGCGGGCGCGTGCGCGCGGAGCCGGGCGAAGCTCGCCGCCGCGACCACGTGCGTCGCCATCACCACCGTGTCGCGCGCGTACGCCCGGCAGATCTCCTCGCCGAGCTCGCGGGCGTACTGGGCGTCGCGCGCCCCGTCGATCACCGGGGCCCCGTCCTGGTTCTTCACGTAGCTCGCCGGGTCGACCTCGCGGCCGCGCGCGTCGAAGGAGCGGCCGAGCTCGTCGACCCGGTTGCCGAACGGATCGAGCGGCTCCGAGAAGCGGATGACGACCGCGGCGTTCATCGCGAGCAGCTTCCGGAGGAACGAGGCGATGCGGCCGATCCGGCTCGACTCGTCGTCCTCAATGATGAAGCGGCCCTTGCCGGCCTCGGAGAGGAAATCGGCGATGAGCGTCTCGGCCTCGAGCGTGATCAGGTAGTTGATCGTGGCGGGGACGAAGAAGACGCGGCGCTCGCGGCCGCTGAGCAGCGTGCGCGTGTACGCCTCGAACGCGCTGCCGACCAGGCCCAGCTTGAGCCTGCGCTCGATGCCGCCGGAGCGCGACCGCGTGCCGCCCGGGAAGAACAGCGAGTGGTAGCCGCGCTCGAGCAGCACGCCCGAGTACGTCTTCAGCACGTCCTTGTAGAGGTTGTGCCGGATGCGCCGATCGACGCGGTAGGCGCCGAGGTTGTGCATGAAGAACGAGAGGACCGGGTTCGTGAACAGGTTCTTGCCGGCGCCGTAGGTCGCGGGCGGCAGGCCGGCGCGCTCGAGGGCGTAGCCGAAGACGATCGAGTCCATGTTCGACAGGTGCGTCGGCACATAGACGGCCGTGCCGCGCTGCACGAGCGACCGGAGCTTCGCGAGCGGCCCCTGCACGAGCACCCGGTCGGCGAGCAGCTCGAGGCTGACGAGCTTGCGCGGGTCGCGGACCACGGTCACGAGCTTCCGCGGCGCGAGCAGGGCGCTCACGACCGGCGGCAGGAGCCGCGACGAGAGCTGGTAGACGCGCCGGTCGAAGTTGCCGGCGATGTCCCACGCGTACTCCTCCGCGAGCTCCCGCAGGCGACGGCGGCGCTCCGCGTCGTGCATGCGGCCGAGCGAGCGGGCGAGCTTGTGCCAGTCGCCGAGCTCGCGGACGTCCTGCGGCTTCCGGGAGCCCTCGAGCCGCTTCGCCTCCTGATACGCCGCCTCGTTCATGGCGAGCAGCGGATCCCTGGTGGCGCCGACGACCCGGTCGACCACGGTGCGCACGATCTCGTCGCGCGCGTCGTTGAACCCGAAGATGGGAGCGCGGGAGTCCATGCCCGTAGTCGTATAGAAATCAGGCGGCGGGCGCGAGCGGAATACGGCCGCGCGCGACCGCGTCACTCAGCGGTAATTGTCCTTGGCGCGCCGCACGGCGGCGAACACGTCGGGCAGCGTGGCCCCCGGGAATCGCGCCTGTACGGACGGCTCGCCGCAGCGCAGGAACGGGTTCGTCGCGAGCTCCTCGGCGATGGTGCTCCCCACCGTCGGCTCGCCGCGATCGCGCGCCGCGCGGGCGGCCTCGAGCTTCTTGCGGACAGCCGCGTTCTCGGGCTCGACCGTCTCGGCGAAACGAAGGTTGCTCACGGTGTACTCGTGACCGCAGAACACGCGTGTGTGCCCCGGGAGCGCGGCCAGCTTGGAGAGCGAGGCGTGCATCCCCTCCGGTGTGCCCTCGAACATGCGGCCACAGCCGGCGATGAACAGCGTGTCCCCGGTGAACACGGCGTCCTCGACGCAGTACGAGACGGCGCCGAGCGTGTGCCCGGGGACGTGCAGCGGCCGGAGCTCCAGGCCAGCGATCCGGACCGGCTGGCCCTCCTCGACCCGCTCGGTCTGCGCCGGCACGCGGCCGACGTCGCTCGAGTGCGCGTACACCGGGAGGTCGCCGTAGCGCGCGCGGAGCGCCTCGTTGCCGCCGACGTGGTCGTGGTGGTGGTGCGTGTTGACGATGGCGACCAGGCGGAGCTTCTCGCGCTCGAGCGCCTCGATGACCGGCGGGGCCTCCGAAGGGTCGATGACGATCGCCTCGCTCCGCCCGTCCGCGGCCACGAGGTAGGCGTAGTTGTCGCTGAGGCAGGGTACGGGGACGATACGCATGGGGCGTGACTATAGCGGCGCCCCCGGCGAGGACCGGAGAAAAGGTGAGCGCGCCGCCGCCCGCGGTGGCGGCTCAGCCAGGAGGCCGTCCGAGGCCCATCCGCCCGGCGATCTTAAGCGCTTTCCGGCGAATATCCTGGGCTGACACGCGCCGGGTGCGCTTGCCGTCCACGAGCGTCCGCTCCCCCACCGCCGACAGCGTGTGCAGCCCCTGCGGGAACGGCCCGCCCGGATCAGGCTCCACCGCAGCCACCACCTCCTCGTCGTACTCGGTCGGCGTGAGCCGGTTGACGCGCAGGATCACGATCCGGCCGCCATAGCTCGTCGAGCAATCCTGGGCTGGCCGGTAGAGCTGACCGTCCACGACGAACGGTGTTCCGCCCGGCCGGGCAGAGCCGACATCCACCTTGACCGGGTTGGCCGGGTGCGGCGTCCAGGGGCCGAGGAGATCCGGCGCGTGGTAGACGAACAGGCGCGGGGAGTTGCCCGGATACGGGACGTCCGCGGCCCAGAGCCAGAATCGCCCCTCGTGGTGCACGACGGTGGCGTCGGCGTAGTGGAAGTCGTCGAAGAGGTCGGCGACGTGGACCCACCGCTCCGGGAACGGATCGGCGCGGTAGAGCGAGAGCTTGCCGGCCATGCAGGTCTCGGGAATGCAGTAGATCTCGCCGCCGTGCCGGAGCAGGAACGGATACGACGCGTGGACGCCGGGATCGAGGCCGAGCAGCCGGCGCGCCGGCGACAGGCGATCGCCGTCGAGCGTGAGACCGACGAGGACGCCGCGGCGAAGCTGCGGGTCGAAGTGCTCGCAGAGGATGCTCACGCGATCGCCGTCGACGATGCCGAACGGATCCGCGAAGAACGCGCCCGGCTCCCCTTTGATGAGCCATCGCACCTCCGGCCGCGCGCTCGGCTGGCCGAGGAAGGTGTGGATCGGGGCGTCCACGATGCCGACGCACCACTCGTCCTGGAGGAAGACGCGCCACGCCATGAAGGCGGCCTGGTTCTTCGCCGTGCGCGCGAGCAGCCTGGCGACGTCGCGGTGCGTCGGCGCCCCCTCGGCGGGGGACGGCTCCGCCGCTGGCGGCGCCTCGAGATAGGCGGCGGCGCCCCGGGCGATGTCGGCGCACACCTGCGCCGGCCAAGCCGCGCTGCCCTCGCAGGAGCTCGCGACGTTGGCCGGATAGGTCGGCATCGTTTTGAAGCACCCTCGCTTGAGGGTCACCGCCGCGCCCTGCGCGGCGCCGAGGCGCTGAAGCACCACCTCGGTCAGCGGCGCCCGGGTGAGCACCTCCCAGAACCCCGGCGGGCGGCCCGACGAGGCCTCCTGCGCGTCGTGCCGGAACGACCAGGCCCCGTGGCGGGGGGCGCGGAGGAGCGCGCCGTCGAGCCCCGCGGCCCCGAACACGAGGAGAACATCGAGATCTGCCGCCACGCGCGCGGCGTCCGCGAGCGGGACCCGCGGCGCGTCGGGGACGATCGCCGCGAGGTCGACGGCGCGCTCGGCGCCCACGGCGGCGCGGCGGTAGGCCTGGAAGAGCGGCGGCGCCGCGCTGGCCGACGGCGCCGGGCAGCGCACGACGAGGGCCGGGCGCGCCCCGACGCGGCGGAGCTCCTCGATCGCCTTCGCCTGCCACGCCTTGAGCGTGTCGCCGGCGCACGCGACGCCGAACCGCAGACCCACGTTATCCATGGCGGGCATCCTAGAGCAGGAGGGTGACCGCGTAACCCGCGAAGAGGAGCGCCAGGACCGCGAGCGTGATGCGCCGGAGCAGGGGCATGTCGAGCAGCGACAGCATCCGCAGCACCGCGATGAGCCCCGAGGCGCCGAGCACGCCGAAGCGATCGAGGAACCCGGCGGGCCAGACGAGCAGCACGACGGCGAGGAGCAAGCTGCTCAGCAGGCTGCTCGCGACCAGGCCGCGGCTGCCTCGGGCTCGGGCGAAGTAGAAGCACAGCGGGTCCGAGATGGCCGGCACCAAGAGGGACACGAGGGTCGTGGGCGGAAGCGCCTCCCGCGCGCTGCCCGTGAACGGCAGGAAGGGCACGCGGACGACGAAGAGGAGGTAGATGGCGACCCCCACCGCGAGCGTGAACGGCAGGGTGCGCGCCCAGCTCGAGAGCGCCCGCGCGCGCCGCTCGGCGTCGGTGCCGTCCTTGCCGAGCGCGGCGGCGGTGAGGGCGCGGCTCGCGAACGACTGCGAGGTCGTCGTGAGGAGCGGCACGATCGACCAGCAGAGCGCCTGCGTTCCGACCTTCGCCTCGCCGAGCAGCGGGATGCCCTGGTGCAGGGCGAGCGGGTAGATCGCGACCGTGGAGAGGTTCACGATCGAGGCCGGCACCGAGCCCCGCACGAGCAGGACCGCGTAGCGGACCGCGCGCCGGAGCTGTACGCGACCGAGCATGGCGAGGACGGGCACGGCGATGCCCGCGCCCGCGAGCACCGCGGTCAGCCGGGGCATCCCGAGCAGCGCCGCGCCGAAGCAGAGGCCGACCGAGATCAAGGCCGTGATCGAGAGGAGCGCGAGGAAGCGACCCCGGGTCTGCCAGAGGGGCCACGCGACCGGGTTGGCGCACGCGAGCAGCGAGGGGAAGGCGAACAGCCCGGCGCTCAAAGCGGCGACCGGCCCGAGCCCGAGGGCGATGTCCACGGCCAGCGTGACCGCGCCGGCGGCGGCGCCGATCACCGCGAGCGCGCCCGCCACGAGCGCGCGGCCGCGCGCCGTGCCGAGCAGCCTGGCGCGGTGCGAGAGCGCGGACGCGAGGCCGACGGCCACCAGGGAGATGACCGTGCTCGCGTGCGACGTCGTGAGGACGTAGGCCGTGATGGCGCTCGGGCCGGCCGCGGCCGACAGGAGCCACTGGCTCGTGATCGAGGCGGCGCGGGGCAGGAGCAACGCCGCCGCCACCCCGAGCCCGCCGTGCGCGATCCGGTGGAGCAGCTTCGTCGACGGCGCGGGCGCCCCCGGCGTCTCGACTACGGCGCGGAGAGCCACTGCGTCTCGACGGCGCTTCCGCGCCGCCGTCGCTCCCGGATCGACGCCGGCTGGAACCCGGCCTTCAGGATCCCGCGCTGCGAGGCGACGTTCCAGTCGTTCGTGTAGATGAAGCAAGCCTCCCCGGGCGGGATCGCCGCGCGAACGGCGCGCAGCACCCTGGGGTACAGGCCCTGCCCCCGGGCGCGCCGGGCCGTGACGCAGTCCGCGATCACCCAGGCCGGGGCGCCCTCGGCGCCGGGCGGGACCTCCTCCGGCGCCGCCGGGCGCAGCCAGCAGACCTGCACCGCCCGGCCGTCCCGGAGGACACCGAAGGCGCGCTGGCCCTGCGACAGGGCCTCGAGGTACTTCGCGCGCCCCTGCGCGTCGAGGGCAACCTCGTCCTCGAGCATCGCGAGCAGCTCCGGGGCGCGGAGCTGCACCACGTCGGGGTGCTCCTGCCCGGCCTCGGCCGGCGCCCTGTAGAAGAGCATCCGCTCGCGTTCGAGGCGGCTTCGCGCGCGCCCGACGAGCACGCCGAGCGGCTGGCGCACGTCCACCACGACCGCCCGGCGGAGCCGGTTCCGCGAGCGCCCGAGGTTCGACATCATGGCGCCGCGCAGCTTCCTGTTCCCCCACTCGTCCCACAGCGCCTGGAGCCGCGACGACGCCCGGATCCGCTCCTCGACGAGCCCGCGCACGTAGAGGGCGGACGCGGCGCGCGGGGCGGCGATGAGACGGAAGAGCGGCTCGTCGACGTTCGCGAAGCGCCGCTTGTACGACTCGCCGCCGATGCCGAAGTCCATGCATGTGTACCCGCGCTCGCCCATCCAGAGGACGATGCGCCGGATCAGCACCGTGGACGGGGAGCAGGCGGCATGCACGGGCGAGTACGCGACGTGGTGGTAGACGAGCCGGTCGCGCGCCGTGAGCCCCACGGCGAAGGCGATCCCCTCGTCGGCCGCCTCGAGCGAGAACCGGACGAGGACGCCGTCGCGCGCCCAGCCCCGCAGCCTCGCGAGGAACCGCCGGCGGGCCTCGGCGAAGCGGTACTCGGATGGGGTCGTCGTGGTGTTCCAGCGCCGCTCGTGGGCGTCGCAGAAGGCGTCGACCCAGGCCTCGAGGCCGGCGTCGCCCTCCAGGGCCTTGAAGGCGAAGCCGGGCAGCCGCTTGAGGCGGTTGTCGAGGTTCTTCAGGCTCGACCCGCTCACCTTGCGGCGCAGCGCGTCCGCCGCGCCCGCTCCCTCGGGGACGCGGAGCACGGTGCTCGGGGTGGCCGTGAACGAGCGCCCGCTCCACCCGGCCGCGGCGATCCCGCGGCGCGCAGCCTCCAGGGTCGGCCCCCAGCTCGGGACGTTCTTGAGGAGCAGGCCGGAGCCGTCGACGTCCGCCAGGGCGCGGGCGAGCCCTTCCCCGAGCGCCTCCGGAGCCGCGCCCTCGCGCGTCACGCAGGTGCAGTGATCCGCGCCCTTGATGTTGAGCATCTGGATCACCCCGCTGCGCTCGCGGCGCAGGGGCCAGGCCGCGACGGCCGAGCCGTCCGGCGCGAGCGCCGTCGCGACGAGCGGCGCTGCCCCGTCGCGCCGCGCCAGCTCGGCCATCTCGTCGAGGTAGGCCGGCGCGCAGAAGGGGCTCCGGTGCGGATCGGCGCTCCAGAGCGCCGGGTACGTCGTCTCCAGGATTGCCCCTGGCGCCGCCAGGGCAGAGATCTGCCACCTCATGATCATCTTTTTCCTAAGGGGCGCGCGAGCTTAGACGAAGCGCACGGGCTTGACCACGGGTCTCCGGGACGCCCGACCGCGCAGGATCGCGAGAGCTCGAGGGAATATCGCGGCCGGACCGGGAAACGGTCTCGAGCGGGCGATGCGCCTCACGGAAGAGCGCGGCGCGGTGACACGGGCGCCGTCCTGTGGCAAGGGGGCCGCATGGCGTCGGCCGAGACCTCCGTCCGCTACCGCATCGGCGTCGATGAGAACGGCCTCGGCCCGCGGCTCGGCCCGATGGTGGTGACGGCGGTCCTCTCGCGCGTCACCGGGCCCGGCTGGGACACGGCCAGCCGCGCGCCCCGCGGCGCCCTGGCCCAGCGGCTCGGCGACTCGAAGCAGCTCGTCGCGTACGGGGACGTCTCGCTCGGCGAGGCCTGGACCCGCGCGCTGGTCGCCCGCGGCTGCGGGCGCGCGGGGACGCCGAGCGACGCGTCGTCGGTCGACGAGCTGCTCGACGCCGTCTCGCTCGACGATCGCGCCGCGCTGCGCGCGCTCTGCCCGGGCCACGTCGAGGAGCAGTGCTGGTCGACCGAGGGAGAGGCGTTCACCGCGCCCGACAAGCTGCTGCGCGCGATCGGCCGCGACCTCGACAAGCTCGCGGAGAAGGGGGTCGAGATCGTGGCCGTGCGCTCGATGCTGCTCTGCGTGAAGCGGATGAACGACGGTGTCCGCGCCGGGAAGAACCGGTTCGTGCTCGACCTCCACGCGATGGAGCGCCTCATCCTCGAGCTCGGCGGCCTTGCCGGCGCGGAGGTCTTCGCGGTGTGCGGCAAGGTCGGCGGCTTTGGCAAGTACGGCTCCGCCTTCGGCCCGCTCGCCGGGCGGCTGCACGCGGTGCTCGAGGAGGGCCGCGCCCGCAGCGCCTACCGCTTCCCCGGCCTCGGCGAGATCGCGTTCGTCCGCGACAGCGACGCCTCGGATCTGTGCGTCGCGATGGCGTCGATGGTGGGCAAGTACGTCCGCGAGGCGCTGATGGAGCGGATCGCGCGCCACTACCAGCGCGCCGTCCCTGGCCTGCACGGGGCGAGCGGCTACCACGATCCGGTCACCACGGCGTTCATCGGGGCGACCCGCCTCGTCCGCCGCGCGCGCGAGATCCCCGACGACTGCTTCGAGCGGCGCGCCGCCGAGGGCGACGTCGCTCTCGAGAGCGGCGGCCCGTAACGCCGAGTCCGGCGCCGCGAGGCTGCGCCGGCCGCGCGATCCGCGCCGCGGGGCGAAATCGGCGCGGCGAGGCGAAACCGGCGGCGCTGCGCGGCGTAGGAGGGGTGGTTACGCTACCCTTCCCGCAGGCCAGGTGGATATGAATTGGCTCCGCGCTGCTCGTCTACTTTTCGCGCTCTTGCTCGTCGGGTGCGCCGCCTTGTTCGCGTGCCGGCGCGCGGGCGAGGCGGGGCGCGCGAGCGAGGTTGCTCTTGGGTCCAAGGAGGCTGTGACGATGTCGGACAGAAGCTATCGCAAACCGTCGGATGAGGAGCTGCGCAAGCGGCTCACGCCGCTCGCGTACGAGGTCACGCAGCGCGACGCGACCGAGCCGCCGTTCCGCAATGCGTTCTGGAACAACCACGACGCGGGCCTCTACGTGGACGTCGCGAGCGGCGAGCCGCTCTTCTCGTCGCTCGACAAGTTCGACTCGGGCACCGGCTGGCCGAGCTTCACGCGCCCGGTGGCGCCGGAGCGGGTCGTGGCGCGCGTCGACAGGGCCCACGGCATGGTCCGCACGGAGGTGCGCTCCAGGGACGGCGACTCGCACCTCGGGCATGTCTTCGAGGACGGGCCTGCGCCGGCCGGGCTGCGCTACTGCATCAACTCGGCGTCGCTCCGGTTCATCCCGCTGGATCGCCTCGAGGCGGAGGGCTACGGCGCCTACCGCGCCCTGTTCGAGGGCGGGAGCGGCGCGCCTCAGGCGCAGGCCGGCGCCAACGCCTGCGCCGCCCCGGCGCCGGGGCAAGCCCCCGGCTGCCAGACCACGCTGGAGACGGCCATCCTGGCAGGCGGCTGCTTCTGGGGGATGGAGGAGATCCTCCGGGGGATCCCCGGGGTCCTCGAGACAGAGGTCGGCTACACGGGCGGCCGGATGACGAACCCGACCTACGAGCACGTGAAGACGGGCGACACGGGCCACGCCGAGTCGGTGCGTATCGTCTTCGATCCGGCGAAGCTGTCCTATGCCGAGCTGCTCGAGAAGTGGTTCTTCCGCATGCACGACCCGACGACGCGCAACCGCCAGGGCAACGACGTCGGCACGCAGTACCGCTCAGCCATCTTCGTGACGACGCCCGAGCAGCGCCGCGTCGCCGAGGAGGTGAAGGCGCGCGTGGGCCAGAGCGGCAAGTGGCGCGCGCCGATCGTCACCGAGATCGTGGAGGCCGGGCCGTTCACGCGCGCCGAGGAGTACCACCAGAAGTACCTGGAGAAGTACCCGGGCGGGTACACGTGCCACTACATGCGCGACTGACGCGGCGGGTACGACCTGCGCCGGCGGAGATCTCTCCTCCGACCGAATTGCCGGGCTGAAGCACAACAGCTCGGAGAGAACTCGGAAAGAAGAAGAGAGTTAGAACCACAGAGGCACAGAGGGCACAGAGGAGAAGAGAGAGAGATCTTATCTTCTCTCTTCCTCTGTGCCCTCTGTGGTTTTTCTGGCTTGTTTTCGAGCCGGGCGTCGCTTCAAAGGAGCAGCGCACCGGCTGGTTGGCCGCCGGCGGCCACGCCCGCGGGCCGCTAACCGGCGCTGCCCTCAGCGATTCGCGATGTGGATCGCCGCGCCCATGGCGTGGGCGGCGGCTTCCATCAGCGACTCGCCGAGGGTCGGGTGGGGGTGGATCGTCAGCGAGAGGTCATCGAGGAAGGCCGCCATCTCGAGCGAGAGCGACGCCTCGCTGATCATCGTGCTGGCCTCCGGCCCCACGATGTGGACGCCGAGCACCTGCTTCGTCTTCTTGTCGGCCACGATCTTCACGAACCCCTCGGTCTCGTTCATGGCCATGGCCTTGCCGAGCGCCGCGAACGGGAACTTGCCGACGCTGACGTCGAGGCCCTTCGCCTTCGCCTCGGCCTCGGTGAGCCCCACCGTGGCGATCTCCGGATCGGTGAAGATCGCGCCCGGGATCGCGACCCAGTCCTTCTCGGCCTTGTGGCCCGCGATCACCTCGGCGACGATCTCGCCCTCCTTCGTCGCCTTGTGCGCGAGCAGGGGCGGGCCGCTGACGTCGCCCACGGCGTAGATCGACGGCACGTTGGTGCGGCCCGCCTTGTCCGTGGGGATGAACCCGCGCTGATCGACCGTCACGCCGACCTTCTCGAGGCCGAGGCCCTTCGAGCTCGGCCGCATGCCCACGGCGACGAGCACCGTGTCCACGACGATCGTCTGCTCCTTGCCCTCGATCTGGATCTTCACCCCGACCGAGCCGTCCTTCTGCTTCTCGTACCCGAGCGCCTTGGCGTTCTTGTAGATCGTGCCGCCGCGCTTCAGGATCTTGCGCTCGACGATCTTGGTGCAGTCCGGATCGACGCCCGTGAGCAGGTCCGGGAGCGCCTCGACCACGGTGAGCTGGGAGCCGAACGCCTGGTAGACCATGCCGAGCTCGAGGCCGATGACGCCGCCGCCGATCACGAGCAGCCGCTTCGGGATGCGGCGCAGGCTCACCGCCTCCTTCGCGCCGATGATCGCGTCGCCGTCGAACTTGAACGTCGGGATCTCGATGGTGGTCGAGCCGGTCGCGATGACGATCCCTTTGGTCGCCTCGATCTGCTCCACCGAGCCGTCCGGCAGGGTCACGTCCACGCGCTTCGGCCCGACGATCGTCGCGGTGCCGGTGAGCAGATCGGCGCCGTTGCCCTTGAGCAGCGACCTGACGCCGCCGGTGAGCTTCTTGACGATGCCTTCCTTCCAGTCCTGCATCGCGTTGGCGTCGAGCTCGACGCCGCTGACCTTGATGCCCATCGAGGCGCCGGCCTGCGACTTCTCGTAGAGGTGGGCGGCGGAGATCAACGCCTTGGAGGGGATACAGCCCCAGTTGAGGCAGACGCCGCCGGGCTGCTCCTTCTCGATGCAGAGCGTCTTCTGCTTGAGCTGAGCCAGCCGGATGGCGCAGGGGTAACCGCCGGGGCCGGCACCGATGACGATCGCGTCGTAGGTCTTCATCCTTGTCCTTTTGTGCGCTTCGGAGACTGGAATAGGGGCGCCGGGGTGGGCCAGGCAAGCCCCTCGCTGACCAGCCCTGAGGCCGCGCCCGCCACGGCGAGCCGTACCCTGGGTTCCGGCGGGCTTACACGACCTCGCACCGAGGGGAAATCCCTCGCGTGGTCAGCGTCCGCCGCCGTGCGCGGGCGCTTTCGGGGAGCGCAGGAGCTCCGCGCGCTGGTCGCGCAGGTGCCAGGGCAGCTCCGCGTAGACGTCCTCGAACAGCGTCTCGCGGGCGGGCGGGTCCATCCCCTCGACCTCCGTGACCGCGGCGGCGATCTCCGCGTTGAGCTCCGCCTCCAGGGCCGCCTCCGCGGCGTCGTCGAGCAGGCCGCGAGCGGCGAGGTGGCGCCCGAGGCGCAGCAGCGGGTCGCGCTGCGTCCAGCGATCGACCTCCTCCTGCGACCGGTAGCGGCTCGGGTCGTCGCTCGAGGAGTGGGCCCCGACGCGGTAGGTGAGCGCCTCGATGAAGGTCGGCCCGCCGCCTGACCGGGCCCGCGCGACCGCCTCGGACACGGCGCGGTAGACAGCGATGACGTCGTTGCCGTCCACCCGCATCGACGGGACGCCGTACGCCCGCCCCTTGATGGCGATGGTCCGGGACGCCGTCTGCCGCTCGGTCGGCACGCTGATCGCCCAGTGGTTGTTCTGGCAGATCATCACGCACGGCACCCTGAACACCGCGGCGAAGTTCATCGCGCTGTGGAAGTCGGGCTCGCTCGTCGCGCCGTCGCCCATGAACCCCACCACCACCGTGCTGTCGCGCCGCAGCTTCGCGGCCCACGCGGCGCCGACCGCCTGCGGGATCTGCGGCCCGATGCAGCTCGACCAGGACACCTGGTTCACGCGCCGACCGCTCATGTGAGACGGCATCTGGCGCCCCTTGAGCAGGTCGCCCGCGTTGCCGAACACCTGGGCCACGTAGGTGCGGAGCGGGAAGCCGCGCACCAGCATCATCACGCTCTCGCGCAGCGCGGGGAAGATCCAGTCGCCCGGCTCGAGCGCGAGCGCCGCGGCGATCGGCGTCGCCTCCTGGCCGGTGCACGCGCCATAGAAGCCGACCCGCCCCTGCCGCTGGAGCAGGAGCATGCGCGCGTCGAGCAGCCGGAGCCGCTTGATCTCGCGGAAGGCGCGCAGCAGCAGCGCGTCGGCGAGGCCGGGATCGGTCGCAGGGTCCAGCGTCCCGTCGTCGCGGAGGACGCTGAGCAGGCCCTCGTCGTCCCCCTCCGCCGCTCGGGACGGCGGCGCGGTAGGCGGAGAGGCGTCGGCTGCAGGCCTCGTCGTGGCGCCGGGCGGCGTGGCTTCCAGCTCGCTCATGACGTGACGACCATACCGCGAAATGGCGGCGATCGTGGCGCCTTCAGCCCGCCGGAACGAGCCCGTTCGCCCTGGCCGCCTGCCGGAGCGAAGCGGCTCACATCCCTCGCGCCCGCGCTCAGCCGAGGAGGACGCGGAACATGCGCTTGCTGTCGGAAAGATAGTAATAGGCGGCGCGGTCTGCGTCGCCCATGAGCTCGAGGATGGCGCGCTCCATCTGGTCCGGGCTCAGCGTGTTGGACACCTCCCAGGTATCCGGCGTGACCTCGTCGCCCTGCCACGGTCCGGCGCAGAGCGCGACGAGGCGAGCCCGGTTCGCCTCGTCGGCGATCGAGAAGGTGAGGATGTAATCGTGGTTGACGAAGCCGCTATACAGCTTGTTGTCGCGCGGCACCTGGTCTCTCCCTGTCGTGGACGCGGCGTCACCGCGGTCCGGGCGGCAGCGGCGCGGCCGCCTCGTCGTCGTCATCGTCCTGGTCGGGACGGCGCGCGCCGAGCGTGAAGACGTGCAGCACGACCAGGCCCGCGCCGAGGAACACCTCGGACCGCCCCACGAGCTCGGCGCGGCGATGGGCGCGCTCCAGCTCCATGCCGAGCTCCCCCTCGCCGCGCCGGACGCCGTCGCGGTGGAGCGCGGCGATGCGGGGGGTGAGCGCCAGGCCGACGTAGGCGGCGCAGCCGGCCATCACCATGGCGACGACCCGGCGCACGCGGGCCGCGGGGCCCGCGCCCTGACGTCCTGCCGCCCACGTGCGCGCCACCTCCGCGCCGAGGAGGATCACCGCGGCGCCGAGCGCGAGCTGATCGAAGCGGGCGAACGCCGCGCTCATCGCGTCACCGGAGAAAGGGGCCGGGGCGAGCCGGAAGACGAACGGCGCGGCGCAGGCCCCCAGCGCCACCATCCCCCCGGCCCAGGCGCCCGCCGCGAGCGCGGCCACGCTCGCGGCCACCCGGTCGATCAGAAAGCGGCGCGACGCGGCGCGCTCTTCGGGGCCCGGGGCGAGGTCGGCCTCGCTGAATTGCGCTTCATCGTTCATGCATCCACCTCGGTGGGGGGCAGCGCGGCGTCCCGGCGACCTGCCCGCGGTTGGCTCCGTCCCTCTACGCCACCCTCGACCGCGCCGCATGCCCCGCGCGCGGCCGCCGCGCGGCTCAGTTGCCGGGCGCCGTCGGCGCGCCCTCGGCGGCGGAGGCGATTGCGGCGAGCGCCTCCTCGACGGCCCCCTGGTCGGCCTTCCGCTCGTCGCCCCGCATCGCCGCGATCGTCGCGCGGGCGGCCTCGAGGCGGGCGCGACCGGCGGCGGCGACGGCGAGCGTGCGGCGGTGGCGGTCCCACGCGCCCAGCTCGCTGAGGATCTCCCGGACCGCGCGCTCGTGCCCCATGCGCGCGAGCGCGACGCGCGCGTGCCAGCGCAGCGGGTCGCGGCCGAAGCCGATCCTGAGCCCGAACGCGCGCCGCTCCAGCGCGCTCCGGCCGGCCTGCAGGCCGAGCTCGCCGCAGAGCTCGATGGCCGCGGCCTCGTCCTCGTGGTCAACCCCGCGGAGCTTCCCTTCCACAATCTCGACGAGCACCGGGTGGCCGATCGGATCGCCGAAGCGCGCGGTGACGACCGCCGCCGCCGCCCGGACGAGCGGCGACGCGTGGCCGAGCAGCGCCCGCGTTCGCTCCATCGCCAGCGGCGGCAGCTCGCCGGCGGCTTCCCCGAGCTCCTCGAACATGCGCAGGGCGATGTGGCAGACGAGCGGGTCGTCGTCGTGCGTGGCCTGCATGACAGCGTCGACCGCGTCGGCCCGCTGGGCGCAGACGCGGGGGAACGCGATCACCGCCTGGAAGCGGACCTCGGGCCGCTCGTCCGAGAGGGCGCGCCGGAGCCGGCCCGTGGCGCGCCCGTCGCCAATCTCGCCGAGCGCCGTGATCGCCATCTGCCGGACGTGCGGGTCCACGTCCTCCACGGCGAGGAGCAGCGCGGGGAGCGCCTCGACCGCCTTCGTGTCGGCGAGCGCGATCGCCGCCGCCGCGCGCACCGCCGCGTGCGCATCGGAGCGCAGCGCGCCCTCGACCGCGCGCAGGACCTGCTCCCGCGCCGTCGCTGCGTACGGGACGAGGTCGCTCACCGCCTCGACGCGCACGGCTGGCTTCTGCGAGCCGACGTCGCGCAGCGCAGCCTCGAGCGTCCTTTTCGCAGGGGCCGGTCCGAACACGCGGCCAACGCTAGCACGGTCGACGCGCGACGCCGGATCGACCGAGCGGCGCTCAGCCGCCGCCCGCGCCGCCGTCGCCTTCGGAGCCGCCCGAGCCGCCGCCGGCGCCGCCCGAGCCGCCGCCGGCGCCGCCCGAGCCGCCGCCAGCGCCGCCCGAGCCGCCGCCAGCGCCGCCCTCACCCTCAGCGCCGCCCTCGCCCCCCGCCCCGCCCGTGCCAGAAGACCCCGGCGTATAAGGAGTCCACTCGGGCTGCTCGGTAGCGGCCCCGCAGATCCCGGGTGTGCTCTCGGCGTCGCCCGACGGCTCGCCGGGCGCGCTCGACGAGGAGGACGGCAGCGGCAGGCACGCCTTCCAGGCCTCGGGCTCCGTGTCGACGATCACGGCGTTGCGCTCGCCCGGCGCGATCGCCGCCGCCTCCCGGACGTCGCGGAGCGGGACGCAGGCGTAGCCGCCGCGGCAGTCCTCGTCCTCGTCGCACGTGGCCATGCAGAAGGTCCGCTCGAAGCGCGGCCAGCGGGCGTTCTCGAGCGCGCCGCACGCCTGGTCCAGCACGGGGTTGAACGCGACGCAGACGCTGCTGCCGAAGCAGCCGTTCGGCTCGCAGTTGAAGATCGTGCAGTAGCCGCCCGGCTGGGTGGTGTCGCAGAAGAGCGCCTGCTCTTGCTGCACACAGTCGAGCGACGTGGTGCACTCATCGCCGATCTGCGGGCCGCATCCGGCGAGCAGCGAGGAAACGCCGAGGACGACGAGCAGTTGGGCGGGCCCGGTGAGGCGAAGCATCGAGGAGGGCCGCTTAGTACTGGCGGGGGCGCCCGCGCGCAAGCATACGCGCGGCTCTGGCGCGCAGAACCGGCGCCTGCTTCCGCCCGAATTGACACCCTGCGGCCAGGCCTCTACAAACGAGCGGACCGGGGTTGGACCCCGGAGAATGAAGCGAAGGTCATGGCGACTTACATCACCGAAGACTGCATCAACTGCGGCGCCTGCGAGCCCGAATGCCCGAATGAAGCCATCAGCGAGGGCGATGAGATCTACGTGATCGATCCGGAGCTCTGCACGGAATGCGTCGGCTTCTATGACCACGAAGCGTGCCAGGCCGTGTGCCCGGTCGAGTGCTGCCTGCCCAACCCGCAAATCGTGGAGACCGAGGAGGCCCTCATCGCGCGCGCCATCAAGCTGCACCCCGACGATGCCGATCTGCAGAAGCGGGCCGCCGCCAACGACTACCCCTCGCGCTTCCGCAAGTAGCGCCCTCTCCCGATCCACATCGCGTCGCCACCCGGGCCACGCTTGCCATGTCTCCGCCGGCCCCGTCGGTTCGATTCGGCGCCCGGGTCACGCCGTGATCCGGCGCTGGGCCGCATGGCTCCTCGCGAGCGCGTGCGCGGGCTGCCACGGCGGCGGCCCGCTGCTGCACCCGGCCCACGCGCTCCGTCCGGGCACCGTGAGCTTCGGCGGAGGCCTGTCCGGCGAGATGGTCCTCGCCGGCGCGGCGACCGCCCCGCCGGACGCGAGCGGCGGCCCGACGGCGACGGAGGGCGCCGCCCGGCGGAAGCTCTCCGAGATCGCCGTGGCGCCCGGCGTGGCGCCCTGGGCCAGCGCCCGCGTCGGGATCGAGGGCGACAACGAGGCGGGGCTGACGTACACGGGGCGCGCCCTCCGGCTCGACGGGCGGCATGCGTTCCCGATCGGCGAGGCGGCCCTGTCGGTCGGGCTCGGTGCCTCCGCGCTCTTCGCGGGCGGACCGGGCTCGGAAGGAAGCGACGTCCTCGGCGCCGGGATCGACGTTCCCGTCCTGCTCGGCTTCCGTTCGGACGCCGACCTCTATGCGCTCTGGTTCGGCCCGCGGCTCGGGCTCGAGCTCCTCGGCGGCGAGGTGCGGCTGCCCGCCGCCGGGGCAGCCGCCCCCGGGCCCCTCGTCGATGCGTCGGGCCAGCACCTCCGGGTCGGGTTCGTGCTGGGCGTGCGCGGTGGGTTCCGTCACGTACATGTCGCCCTGGAGGCCACCGCGACCTACCACCACGCCGAGGGCGAGATCGCCGGCGTTCCCGTGGCGCTCGACCAGGGAACCGTCGTTCCGGGCGGCGGTCTCACGGTCACCTTCTGACGCGGCCGTAACCGCCGCCGGCCTGACCGCAAGCTCGCGGATTTTCTTGCATTTTCTGTGGGCTGCACAGGCGCTTGCCCGCCCGGAGGACCGGCCTTAGACTCGGATCTATGCGTCCCATCGGCGCCCTCTGCACCTCATGCCTCGTCCTCGCCGGTGCGGCTCTCATCGGCTGCTCGGCCCCTGTCGCGGGCGACGACGCGGCCGGCGCCAGCGGGGTGGTCACCCAGGGGGTCGTGCGCGTCGAGCGCGCGATCAACCTGAGCCGGGACGACGCCTGGACCACCTCGGCCGTCGAGCTCGACGAGGCGGCGCTGCCGAGCACCGCCGTCGAGGGGTCGGGGTCGGTCACCAACGTCTCGGCGAAGTTCATGCGCCTCTCGTCCGCGGCCGATTCCGAGCTCGCGGAGCGGGTGGTCGGCTCGCCCTTCGACCTTCCGTCCGCCGGCAGCTGCATGGTCCTCTCGCCCGCCGACGACGAGACGGCGACCAGCAGCCTGAGCTCGCTCGGCCCGATCGAGCTCCTCGACGCGGGCGACGTGACGATGAAGACCGACAGCACGGCAATGCCGCTCGCCGCCCGCGCATTCCCCGACGTCGGCGATCTGGTCTTCGGCGTGTTCTACACGTCGCGCGACGCGACGAGCGATCTGCCGGCGCCGGCGCGGTACGTCTTCGAGAGCTCCGGGTCGGGCCTGCTCGACCGGTTCTCCTTCGAGGCCGACGCGCCCGCGGGTCCTGAAGAGGTGCGGGTCGGCGACGCCGAGCTGGCCGACGGCGTCGCGCTCGACGCCGGGGTCGGCGCCGTCGTGCAGTGGCGCGCCGACGAGGGCGCCGAGGCGGGCCGGTCGCGGGACGTCATCTACGTCGACGTCACCTCCACGCGCGGCGCGGCCGTGCGGTGCGCCTTCAAGGACACCGGGCGGGGCGTGATCCCGGGCTCCTTGCTCGACCCCTCGACGCTCGGGCCCCTGCCGGCGATCGCGACGCTCGCCGTGCACCGCACGCGGCAGGTGCCGTTCAGCGCCTCGGGCATCGACCTCGGCGAGGTGCGGTTCGATCTCTCCGTGGTCGGCCGCGCGCGCATCGCCGCGCACTGACCGTTTGACGATCGGCGTCGGGGTGGCGCACGAGGACCTGCGACGGCGCGCGGCCGAGCTCGCCGCCATCGGGCAGCGCGCCCGCGGCGCCGCGCTGCTCGTCGCGGCCGGGGATCACGCGGGCGCCTCGGAGCTGCTCGAGCGGGCCTGCGACTTCGTCGGCGCGGCCCGGGAGGCGCTGACGGCCGAGGACCCGGCCCGCGCGGCGCTGATGGCCGCGCTCGGCGGCGACGAGGCGCTCGCGCGCGAGGCGCTCGACCTGCTCGCCGCCACGGCGCCCCGCGACGCCGCGCTGCGCGCCGCCGCCGATCTCGCGGCGCGCGGGTTCGCCCGCCACGCCGGCGCGCTGTTCGCGGCGCTCGGCGCGCACGCCGCGGCCGCGGAGGCGTTCACCGCGGCCCAGGACGCGCGCCGCGCCGCCGAGAGCTTCGAGCTCGCCGGCCGCCCCGCGGACGGCGCGCGGGTGCTCGAGGCCGCGCTCCGCCGCCGCCCGGACGACGCGGCGGCGTGGCTCGCGCTCGGCGAGCTCCTCGCGCGCCACGGCCGCGCCGAGGCCGCGGTGCGGGCGCTGCAGCGGCTGCCGCCCGACGCCGCGGAGCGCGCTCGCGCGCTGCCGCTGCTCTCCAGGTGCCTGAGCGAGCTCGGGCTCGAGGACGCCGCGCGGACCGTGCGCGACGAGATCGCCCAGCTCGATCCGAGAGCTCAGGAGGCGCCCCCGCCGCGCGACGTCGTCCCCGCCGCGGGGCCTCCCGGCGCGCCGCTCCTCTTCGGGCGCTACGAGACGCTGCGCGAGGTCACGGCCACGCCGCACGCGCGCGTCGTGGAGGCGCGCGACCGGATCACGGCGGAGCGCGTCGCGGTGAAGATCTTCGCGGGCGCGGCGTTCGGCGCGGGCCGCGACGCGCTCCTCCGGTTCGAGCGCGAGGCGCGCGCCCTCGCCCAGCTCCGGCACCCGAACGTCGTCGCGCTCCGCGCGTACCACCCGGAGGGGCCCGCGATGGTGCTCGCCTGGATGGCGGGCGGGTCGCTGATCGAGCGGCTGCGGGGGGAGCCGGTCGCGCCCGCGCGCGCCGTGGAGATCGCGTGCGCGCTCCTGTCAGCGCTCGGCGAGGCGCACCGGCTCGGCATCCTCCACCGCGACGTGAAGCCGAGCAACGTGCTCTTCGACGAGGTCGGGACGGCGCACCTCGCGGACTTCGGCGCGGCGCACCTCGGCGATCTCTCGACCACCGCCACGGCCGGCGCGATCGGGACGTTCGCGTACATGTCGCCGGAGCAGCGCATGGGCCGGCCGGCGACGCTGGCGAGCGATCTGTACGGCGTCGGCGCGGTGCTCGCCGAGCTGCTCACCGGAGAGCCGCCCGCCCCGGCGGTGCACGGGCAGCTCGATCCGGCGCCGAGCGACGTCCATCCCGACCTCACGGCGGCCCACGACGCGGTCGTGGCGGCGCTGCTCGCGGAGGACCCGGCCGCGCGGCCCGCGGACGCGTTCGAGGCGCGGCGCGCGCTGACCGCGCTCTCCTGGCCGGAGCGCGCGCGGCCGCAGCGATCGCGCGCGAGCGCCCGGCCTCGAGCGAGCGACGCGCCGCCCTCGACGACGGCGCGGCTCGCGGCGACCCTGGAGGTCGGCGACGGCCGGGACACGGAGGGGCGGTGGCGCGACGCGTGGCTCGACCGCGACGTCCTCGTGCTGCAGCTCGACGACGCGACCCTCGCCCGCGCCCGGGCGTTCGCGCGCGCCGGCCACCCGTCCCTGCCGTGCGTGCTGCGGGTCGACCTCGCCGCCGGCGAGGTCTGGGTGGCGCTGCCCCAGGGCCGCGCGCTCGCGGACGAGGGGCGCGCGCTGACCAGGGGCCAGCGCGCGCGGCTCGGCGAGGCCGTCGCGGCGCTCCACGCCGCGGGGGGCGCGCACGGGTGCATCGACGACCAGCACCTTTACCTGCACGACGGAGACGTCGCGCTCGCCTACCCGCGCGGGGCCCCCGGCGACGTGGAAGAGATGACCGCGCGGGATCTCGCGGCGCTCCAGGAGCTCGACAGGAACGCGCTGGACGAGCTCTAGGAATCGCGAGAGGGGGCGGCGCCACGCTCGTCCGGGCGCAACACCCGACGACGAGGGCGACGAGGGCGACGAGGGCCCGGCGTCATGGCTCAGTTCGGCGGAGAAGGCGCGGGCTGGGGTGCCGGAGCGGGCTGCGGCGGCGGAGACGGCGGCGACGAGCGCCCGTCGAACGAGGAGCACGCGCCGTAGTCGTCGCGCTTGGTGATGCTGTAACAGCAGTAGTCCCCGTCGTAGTCGGGCTCGCTGTCGACCGACTCGATGTGGCCATTGCACTCATCGCTGCCGAAGTAGGCGAGCGCTTCGGCCTGGGAGGGGCATGCCCCCTCGAGCTCGGTCCACTCGAAGCACCCGACCTTGTCGCACCCGGTGGTCGCGACGGCGAGCGCCAGCGCTGCGAGCGGAGGAAGGGCCGGGATGGAGCAACGCGCCAGGGCCGAACGGATCCTCGAGATCATGGACTCTCCCGGATAGGGGCGCTGCGCGCGCCCGGGGCGAGCATACTCCGGTTCGGACGAAGCCGGCTGCCCTGGAGAGCGACCGACCTCGCGGAGCAGGCTTACGCCACGCTGCGCGGCGCGCGGCGGCGGGCGCCACCCTGCCTGGTCGATCCGGGGCGGCTGGAGTACACGACAGCATGGCGACCGGAGAGCAGGGGGCCCGGGTGGTGCGCGCGCCGCGCGGGAGCGAGCGGAGCTGCAAGGGGTGGATCCAGGAGGCGGCGCTCCGGATGATCCACAACAACCTGGATCCGGAGGTCGCGGAGCGGCCCGACGATCTCGTGGTGTACGGCGGCACGGGGAAGGCCGCGCGATCGTGGGAGGCGTTCGACGTCATCGTCCGCGAGCTCCGGGAGCTCGCGGACGACGAGACGCTCCTCGTGCAGTCGGGCAAGGCGGTGGGCCGCTTCCGCACGCACCCGGACGCTCCCCGGGTGCTCCTCGCGAACTCCAACCTCGTGGGCCGGTGGGCGACGTGGGACGAGTTCCGGCGGCTCGAGGCGCTCGGCCTGACGATGTACGGGCAGATGACCGCGGGCTCCTGGATCTACATCGGCTCGCAGGGCATCGTGCAGGGCACCTTCGAGACGTTCGTCGCCGCGCGGAAAGCGCACGCGGCGCGGGTCCAGGGCGGCGGGCGCTGGGTGCTCACCGCGGGCCTCGGCGGCATGGGCGGCGCGCAGCCGCTCGCCGCGACCATGGCGGGCATGGCCTGCCTCGGCGTCGAGATCGACCCGGCGCGCATCGAGAAGCGGCTCCGCACCCGCTACGTCGACGAGCGCATCGACGACGTCGACCGCGCGCTCGACGCGGTCCTGGAGAGCGTCCGGCGCGGCGCGCCGCGCTCGATCGCCCTCTGCGGCAACGCAGCCGACGTGTACCCGGAGCTCGTCCGCCGCGGCGTCACGCCGGACCTCGTCACCGAGCAGACCGCGGCGCACGATCCGCTCGTCGGCTACGTCCCGCCGGGGCTCACGCTGGAGCAGGCGGCGGAGCTCCGCGCCCGCGACCCCGGGGAGTACGTCGCGCGCGCGAAGGAGGGGATGCGGGTCGAGGTCGACGCGATGCTCGCGATGCAGCGGCGCGGGGCCGAGGTCTTCGACTACGGCAACAACATCCGCACCTGCGCGATGGAGGCGGGGTGCCAGGACGCGTTCGCGATCCCCGGCTTCGTGCCGGCGTACGTGCGCGAGCTGTTCTGCCAGGGCAAGGGCCCGTTCCGGTGGGTCGCGCTCTCCGGCGACCCCGAGGACATCCTCGCCACCGACCGCGCGGTGCTCGAGGCGGTCCCGGGCGACCCCGATCTCCGGCGCTGGATCGAGCTCGCGGAGCAGAGGATCGCGTTCCAGGGGCTCCCGTCGCGGATCTGCTGGCTCGGCTACGGCGATCGCGCGAAGGTCGGGCTCGCCTTCAACGAGCTCGTGCGCACCGGCCGGGTGAAGGCGCCGCTCGTGATCGGGCGCGACCACCTCGACTGCGGGTCGGTCGCGTCGCCGTTCCGGGAGACCGAGGCGATGAAGGACGGCTCGGACGCGATCGCCGACTGGGCGATCCTCAACGCGCTCGCGAACACCGCCGGCGGCGCGTCCTGGGTCAGCTTCCACCACGGCGGCGGCGTCGGGATCGGCAACTCGCTGCACGCCGGGATGGTGATCGTCGCCGACGGCACCGAGGCGGCCCGGCGCAGGCTCGAGCGGGTGCTCACGATCGATCCGGGCATGGGGATCATCCGGCACGCCGACGCGGGGTACGAGACGGCGATCCGCGTCGCCGACGAGAAGGGCGTCAGGGTGCCGCACCGGGCGGGGTGAACGGGCGGCGCGCCGGGGCGCGAGCCGCGCCGCGGGGCCGCGATCCCCTGGAGGCACCGGCCTGGAGGCACAGGCTGGCGCGAGCGTCACGCGCGTGGGGCGCGCGGCTTCCCCTTCCTCGCCGGACGGGCGTCGACGGGGACCGGCGCCGCCGCCGCCGGCGCTGCCGCGCCGCAGAGGCCGCGCAGCCGCGCGAGCTCCTCCGCGTAGCCGCGCCGCTCCTTGGAGAGCGGCGGCAGCTCGATCACCGCCGGCACGCGCGCGAGCCGCGCGTCGTTCGCGAGGCGCCAGAACGGCGCGAGCCCCATCTCCCCGTCGCCGATGCGCTCGTGCCGATCGAGCCGCTGGCCGAGCGCCGCCTTCGAGTCGTTCACGTGCATGCAACGCAGCCTGTCCATGCCGAGCAGCCGGCCGAAGTCGCCCCAGAACCCCTCGTAGCCGGCCTCGGTGCGGAGATCGTGCCCCGCCGCGAAGGCGTGCTGGGTATCGATGCAGACCCCGAGCCGCGCCCCCTCCGGCCCGGCGCGCGCGATCATCGCGGCGATCTGGTCGAGCCGATCGCCGAGCGTCGACCCCTGCCCGGCCATGTTCTCGATGCAGAGCTGCGCGCGGAGCCCCTTCCCCCGCGAGAGCACGATCGCGAGGCTCTCGCCGATGCGGTCGAGGCCGGCTTCCTCGCCGAGGCCGCGGTGCGCGCCCGGATGGAACACGACGAAGTCGATCCCGAGCGCGTCGCACCGCGCGAGCTCCTGGTACAGCGCCTCCCGCGAGCGCTCGAGGATCGCGGCGTCATCAGCGCACAGGTTGATGAGGTAGCTCGCGTGCGCGAGCGTCCGACCCGCGCCGGCCCAGGACGCGCGCGCGGCGCGGAACGCCGCGATCTGCTCCGCGCTCAGCGCAGGCTCGCGCCACTGGCCCGAGACCTTGGTGAAGATCTGCATCGCCTCGCAGCGGTCCTCCCCCGCCAGCGCGATCGCGCGGTGAAGGCCGCCGGCCACGGACTCGTGCGCGCCGAAGATCATGGGCCGCACTGCTTGGGTCGCCTCGCGCGCGCGGGCAAGGCATTGCGCTGAACGCGCGAGATCTGCCACCGCACCGGCCCATCACACGCTCGCGCCACGCGCGGACGCGACATGCTCGGAACACGCCGTCGACACGCCGCGACATGCTCAATTCTGCGAGCAAGATGTGAGCAAACCCCATGCCTGGAGGGCGCGAACCCCGGTTCGCGGCACCTCGCCCTTGACGCGTTCCGGCCCAGGCGCGAATTGAGCGGCCTTCCTGGAGTCTCGATGAGCCATATGGGTGTTACGAACGGGGCTGGGGCCAGAGCGACGGAGCCCGGGGCGCCGGGTGAAGCGGGCCGCCAAGAGATCGCGGCGGCCCCGCCGCTGGTGCCGTCTCACGTGCTCTCGGGCAAGCGGCTCGTGGTGGTCGGAGGCACCGGGTTCCTCGGCAAGGTCTGGCTGGCCATGCTGCTCGCGAGGTTCCCGGAGATCGCCCACATCTACCTGCTCGTCCGGGCCAAGGAGGGCCAGTCGCCCGAGGAGCGCTTCTGGTCGCAGATCGCCACCTCGCCGGTGTTCGATCCGGTCCGCGAGCAGCACCCCGGGCCCGCCTTCGAGGAGTACCTCCGGCAGAAGATCACCCCCATGAACGGCAACGTCGGCCAGCCGCTGCTCGGGCTCGGCGACCGCGTGGGGGAGCTCACCGGCCAGATCGCCGCGGTCGTGAACGTGGCCGGCGTCGTCGACTTCAACCCGCCGCTCGACGAGGCGCTCGAGGTCAACGCGTTCGGCATCAGCAACCTCGTCGAGCTCGCGCGGACCCTCGGGGCCAAGGTGATGCACACGAGCACCTGCTTCGTCGCAGGGTACCGCTCCGGGCTCATCGAGGAGAACCACCCGGCCGAGATCCCCTTCCCCCGCGCCGCAGGCGAGACGTGGTTCGGCGCCGCCTGCCCGAAGCGGACGCTCGATCGATCGCACTGGGACCCGCAGCGCGAGATCAGCGAGTGCCTCGACCTCGTGAAGCAGGCGCGCCAGCGGTGCGAGGACGCCTTCCGGCAGAGCGCCTTCCTCGACGAGGCCAAGGCGAACCTGGCCGCGCGCGGCGAGCCCGGCCGCGGCAGCGCGCTCGAGAACGAGCTCGCCCGGGTGAAGCGCAAGTTCATCAAGGACCGGCTCGTCGAGGCCGGCAAGGAGCGCGCGCTCTTCTGGGGGTGGACCAACATCTACACCTACACGAAGAGCATCGGCGAGCAGGTGCTCGCCAGCTCCGGGCTGCCCTTCACCATCGTCCGCCCCGCCGTCGTCGAGACCGCCGTCGAGTTCCCGTTCTGCGGCTGGAACGAGGGGATCAACACCTCGGCGCCCTACCTCTACCTCGCCTCGAAGGGGCAGGTGCAGTTCCCGGGCGACCACGACGTGCGGCTCGACCTCATCCCGGTCGACATGACCGCGAGCGGCATGATCGCCTCGCTCTGCGAGCTGATCGAGGGCCGCGCGCCCGCCGTGTACCAGTACGGGAGCACCGACACGAACGGCTGCCGCGTGACGCGCTACCTGGAGCTCGCCGGGCTCTACAAGCGACGGCAGGTCTTCGAGGGGAAGAAGACCGCGCTCTTCGACGTCGTGTCGTCCCGCTTCGAGCCGCGCGGGCTCACCCGGCAGCAGTACAACGCGCACGGCGCGCGGGCCATCGAGGGCGCGCTCCGCGGCCTCGGGGGCCTGCTCAAGACGGCCGGCGTCGGCCCCGCCGCCGCGCTCCTCAGGCCGGCGGCCGCCGCGCTGGAGAGCGCCGCGAAGACCGAGCAGAGGACGGCCACCCTCCTCGAGGTCTTCATGCCGTTCGTCGCGGAGGCGGACTGGGTCTACTCCTGCGCCAACACCCGCGCGGCCATGGCCCGCATGCCGCCCGAGGAGCGGGCGCGCTTCGTCTGGGCGCCCGAGAAGATCGACTGGCGCGACTACATCTGGAACGTCCACCTCCCCGGCCTGGAGAAGTGGGCCTTCCCGCTCATGGAGGAGATGCTCCGCCGGGAGATCAAGCCGCTTCGGCCCTACGACAGCCTGGTCGACCTGCTCGACGAGGTCGCCGAGCGCTTCGATCACGCGCTCTCCGTGCAGCGCATCGAGCAGGACGGGCTCTCGCGCACGAGCTACCGCGAGCTCCGCGACGCGGCCTGCAAGACGGCCGCGCGCCTCGCCGCGCTCGGCGTCCGCCGCGGCGATCGCGTGGCGCTCTCGGGCGCGAACCAGCCGGCGTGGCCCGTCGCTTACTTCGGCATCCTCCGCGCGGGCGCCGTCGCCGTCCCGATCGACCCCGCGCTCGACGCGGCGGCGTTCGCGGCCGTCGTCCGCTCGTCGACCGCGAAGGTCGTCCTCTGGGACAGCGGCGTGGAGGCGAAGATCGGCGCCGACGTGCGCGCGGCGCTGCCGAACCTGTACGCCTTCGACCTGGCCGGCTTCGCCGAGGGCCGCGCGGCCGACCTCGGGCCGGCGTCGGGCGACGGGCTCGCGCCGCCGGACGTGCGCGTGGGCAGCGAGGACGTCGCGAGCGTCGTCTACACGAGCGGCACCACCGGGGAGCCGAAGGGCGTGCTGCTCACGCACGGCAACTTCACCGCGCTGCTCGCCTCCCTCGCCCCGCTCTTCCCGCTCAAGGCGAGCGACCGCGTGCTCAGCGTGCTGCCGCTCCACCAGACCTTCGAGGTCACCTGCGGCCTGCTCCTGCCGCTGTCGCAGGGCGCGCGGATCATCTACCTCGACGAGGTCTCGGCCGACCGGGTGAGCGACGGGCTGAAGAAGGCGCGCGTCACCGCGATGGTCGGCGTGCCGGCGCTCTGGCAGATGCTGGAGCGCCAGATCGTCGCCCGGATGAAGGAGCAGGGGCCCGCCGCGGCCGCCGCGTTCAACTGGGCCATGGAGCTGAACCGCATGCTCGGCAAGCGCTTCGGGCTGAACGCGGGGCGGCTCTTCTTCGGCAGCGTCCACGACGCGCTCGGCGGGAACGTCCGCTTCCTCATCTCCGGCGGCGCCGCGCTCCCCAGGGACACGGCCGCCGTCTTCAAGGGGCTCGGCCTGCCGCTCGCCGAGGGCTACGGCCTGACCGAGGCGGCGCCGCTCCTCACCGTCGCCAAGGCCTCGCCGGCGGCGAGCCCGGGGAACGTCGGCAAGCCGCTCCCCGGCGTGCAGATCAAGATCGCGAACCCGGACGCGAACGGCGTGGGCGAGGTGCTCGCGCGCGGCCCCAACGTCATGAAGGGCTACGCCGACGCCCCCGACGCGACCCAGGCGGCGCTCGACGCGGACGGGTGGCTCCACACCGGCGACCTCGGCAAGCTCGACAAGCAGGGGCGGCTCACCCTCGTCGGCCGGCAGAGCGAGGTGATCACCGCGGCGAAGGGCGAGAACGTGTACCCGGCCGAGATCGAGCGCATGCTCGGCAAGGTCGAGCACATCAAGGAGCTCGCGATCGTCGGGATCGACAACGGCCGCGGCGGCGAGCAGGTCGCGTGCCTCGCCGTCCCCACGGCGCCCGGCCCGAAGGACGAAGGCGACGACGAGGAGCTCGCGTGGGCGATGCACCACGAGCGCGCGCTCGAGGCGCTCCGGACGGCGATCCAGGCGCTGCCCAAGCCGTGCCACCCCATGGCCGTGCACCTCCACGACGCGGACCTGCCGCGCACCGCGTCCGGCCAGGTGAAGCGCGCCGAGGTGAAGGCGATCGTCGCGCGCCTCGCCGCCGAGGCGGCCGCGTCCGCGGCGGCCGACGCCGGCGCGGGGAGCCTCGCGCACGACGGCGCCGCGGGGGGCATCGAGCCGAGGTCGCACGCGCCGGGCGAGGAGCCGATCCACATCCCCCGCCCCGTGGCCGACTTCGCCAAGCACTGGATGAACAAGGTCCAGTCCGGCTTCTACGGGAACGTCATGCGCCCGAAGGTCTACGGGCGCGCGTTCATCCCGCACAACCGCAACACGATCGTCGTCTCGAACCACGCGAGCCACCTCGACATGGGGCTCGTGAAATTCGCGCTGGGCAGCTACGGCGACGGCATCGTCTCGCTGGCCGCCCAGGACTACTTCTTCGAGGGCAACCGCTGGCGGCGCGCCTACTTCGAGAACCTCACGAACCTGGCGCCCTTCGACCGCAAGGGCGGCCTGCGCACGGCGCTGCGCCAGACCGGCGAGATCCTGGACCGGGGGCGGACCGTGCTGCTCTTCCCCGAGGGCACGCGCAGCCCCGACGGCAGCATCCTCGAGTTCAAGCCGGCGATCGGGCACCTCGCGCTCACGCACAACGTCGACATCCTGCCCCTCTACCTGGGCGGCACCTTCGAGGCGCTCCCCAAGGGGCGCAGCGTCCCGATCCGCCGCGATCTCGTCGCGCGCATCGGGCCGCCGCTCGAGATCGCCGACCTCAAGCGGCTCACCGCCGGGATGAAGTACGCGGTGGCCTGCCGCAAGGTCGCGGAGCTCACGCAGCTCGCCGTGATCAAGCTGCGGGAGGGCGGCGCGCTCGACCTGCGCCGGGTCGAGAGCATCGACCAGGCGGCCACCACGAAGGAGCACCCGCTCACGCTCCTGTTCCGCGAGCTCGAGGCGAAGTACGTGGCCGGGCGGGTCGCCCAGCCGATCACGTACTACGTCACGCTCGGCGCGGAGGAGGAGGCGAAGTGGACACTGCGGATCGACCCGGCCGGCTGCGAGGCGCGGATCGGCAAGCCGAGCCAGCAAGCCGACTGCGTCCTCAAGACGACGCCGGAGATCTTCACCAAGATCGTCCGCGAGGCCTACACGCCGAGCCCGATGGAGTTCATGACGGGCCTCGTGAAATCGAACGACATCTCCCTCCTCCAGACCTTCCAGAAGGTTTTCGACCTCGCATGAGCCGCTACCTCGTCACCGGCGCGACCGGTTTCCTTGGCGCGCACCTCGTCACGGCCCTCCGCGGGGCGGGCCACGACGTCGTGGCGCTCTGCCGGTCGGAGGCGCCCGCGCTCGTCGAGCAGGGCGTGGCGCTCCGCCGCGGCGACATCCTCGACGCGGCGTCGGTCCGCTCCGCCGCCGAGGGCTGCGAGGGGCTCTTCCACTGCGCCGGGCGCGTGTCGCGGCGCCGCGAGGACGCCGAGGCGCTCTACCGGACCCACGTCGAGGGGACCAAGATCACCCTCGACGCCTGCCGCGACGCGGGGGTGAGGCGCGCGGTGATCGCGAGCACGAGCGGCGTCGTCGCCGTGAGCCGGGAGCCGAGCGACGTCCGCGACGAGACGGCGCCGCCGCCGATCGACGTGATCGCCGGCTGGCCCTACTACCGCTCGAAGCTGTACGCCGAGCGCGCGGCCTTCGATCGCAGCGGGCCGGGCTTCGAGGTCGTCGCCGTCAACCCGAGCATCCTGCTCGGGCCGGGGGACGTCCACGGCGCGTCGACAGGGGACGTCGTGAGCTTCCTCGAGCGCCGGCTGCCGTTCATCCCCGCGGGCGGCCTGTCCTTCGTCGACGCCCGCGACGCGGCGCAGGGCATGGCGCTGGCCATGGAGAAGGGCCGCCCGGGCGAGCGCTACCTGCTCGGCGCCGCGAACATGAGCCTGGACGTCTTCTTCCACCGCCTCTCGCGCGTCTCCGGCGTCCCCGCCCCCGCCCTGCGGCTGCCCCGGAGCATCGCGCTCGCGAAGGCGGGCGCGCACCTCATCGAGCGGGCGCGCAAGCGGCTCCCGTTCGATCTGCCGGTCGACCCGGTGTCGGCGGAGATGGCGCAGCACTTCTGGTACCTCGACTCGACGAAGGCCCGGCGCGAGCTCGGGTGGACGCCCCGCGACCCTGTCGAGACGCTCGCGGACACGGTCGCGGACCTGCGCGCGCGCGGCGTGGTCTGGCCGCAGCCGTAACCCGAGCGCGGAGCTCGCGGCCGCCGAGAGGCGGTGGCGCGGCGATATCAGCACGCCAATCCAGCTCCCAGGGTGGTCCCGTCACCACCCCCGCACGCGCCAAGTTGCCCCGCGTGATGGCGTTACGCCACAGCCGCGTCCGGCGACGGCGACGGTGCCGCCGGCGTCGCAGCGCGGTCCGCCGCTTGCAGGATGAGCCTGCCAGAGGGACTTCGCAGCAGCGAGGGAGCAAGCCTGGTGAGACCGTCTCTATCCACCGATGCACCGACCGTGGGCTCGATTCAGGTGGGACTCGTGTTGCTGGACATCGAGCGGCGTGGCCGGGTGGTCTTCGCCAACGCGTCGGCGCGCGAGGTCTTCTTCGCCTACGAGGACCTGGACGGGCAGACCCCGCACGTCACGGACGCCGACGGAGCGCCGATCGCGCCGCACGAGCGGCCCCGGTCCCGCGCCCTGCGGGGCGAGGCGTTCGGCCCCCTGATGACGCACTGGAAGACCGGCGACGGTGACGTCGCGCTCATCGTCCGGTGCGACCCCGTCGACCTCGATCACAAGCTCGCCGCGCTGACCTTCGTCGACGTGACCGCCTTCCAGCGGTGGACGGACGACACGCGCGCCGCGCTCGCCGCGCGCGACGAGTTCCTGTCCATCGCGGCGCACGAGCTCAGATCGCCCCTCAACGCCCTGCTCCTCACGATCCACCGGGTCAAGCTGCGCGTCCCGTCGGACGAGGCGCCCTCCGAGCTCGATCGCCTCGTCGACATGTCGCAGCGCCAGGTCGACCGCCTGACCAGCCTGGTCCAGAACCTCCTCGACGTGACGCGGATCCGCGCCCGCCGGCTCGAGCTCGATCTGGAGCCGAAGGATCTGCTCCAGATCGTGCGCGACGCGACGGAGGCGGTCGCCGAGCACGCCCGCGCGGCCGGGACGCCGGTCCGCGTCGTGGCCGGCGAGCCGATCCACGGCCTCTGGGACGGCGCGCGCATCGAGCAGGTCGTCCAGAACCTCCTCACGAACGCGCTGAAGTACGGCGGAGGCAGCCCGATCGAGGTCTCCGTCGCGCGCGAGGGGGCGACCGCCAGGCTCACGGTCCGCGACCACGGGCCCGGCATCGCCGCGGACGACCGCGACCGGGTCTTCCAGCCCTTCCAGCGGATCGCGTCCACCTACAAGTCACAGAGCCTCGGGCTCGGCCTCTACATCGTGCGGGAGATCGTCCAGGCGCACGGCGGCAGCATCGCGATCGAGTCGCCCGACAGCGGCGGGGCGGCGTTCGTCGTGCGCCTGCCCGTGGAGCAGTCGACAGCAGCAGCATCAGCGGAACAGGCATGACGCGAGAACGAGAAGACCAGACAGGCACACAGGGGTCCTCCGCGGAAGGCGCAGAGGGCGGCGGCTCCAGCGCGGCCGTCCCCCGGCTGCAGACGAGCATTCCGAGGCTCGACTACATCCTGAAGGGCGGCTTCCTCCGGAACGGGACGTACGCCCTGATGGGCCCGCCCGGGAGCGGGAAGACGATCTTCGGCAACCAGCTCTGCTTCGAGCACGTGCGGAGGAGCGCGAGCGCGCGGTGCGTCTACGTGACGCTCCTCGTCGAGTCGCACAGCAAGATGATCCGCCACCTGAGCGGCATGAAGTTCTTCGACCCGAGCATGATCCCGGACCGCATGTATTACATCAGCGGTTACCCGGCGCTCCGCGATCAAGGGCTCGACGGGCTGCTCGATCTCCTGCGCCGCACGCTGCGCGAGCGCCGCGGCACCGACGTGCTCGTGATCGACGGGCTCGAGAGCGTCGAGCAGCGCGCGCCCACCGCGCTCGCTTACCGGGAGTTCGTGCACGAGATCCAGGGGCTCTCGACGTTCAGCGACTGCACGACGTTCCTCCTCTCGAGCATGCGAGAGCGGTCGCACGCCGAGAACGCGCTCGTCGACGGCATCATCGAGCTCACCGATCAGCTCATCGGGCCGAGGGCCGTCCGGGAGCTCACGGTCCACAAGTTCCGCGGCAGCGATTACCTGCGCGGGAAGCACGAGGTCGAGATCGACACGTCCGGGATGGTCATCCACCCTCGCACCGAGATCCAGTTCGACAGCCCGCGCGCCAGCGCGACCGAGGAGCGAGAGCGGATGGGCTTCGGGATCGAGAGCTTCGACGCGATGATCGAGGGCGGATTGCCGTCAGGATCGTCGGCGGCCCTCCTGGGCGCGCCCGGCACCGGCAAGACGCTCCTCGGGCTCTCGTTCCTGGTCGAGGGAGCGAGGCGCGGCGAGGAGGGGATCTACTTCGGCTTCTACGAGCCTCCGCCGCGGCTCCGCGAGAAGGCCCGGATGGTGGGGATCGACCTCGATACGCACATCGACAAGGGCACGATCCGGCTCATCTGGCAGCCGCCGCTGGAGCACATGATGGACTCGCTCGCGGAGCAGCTCATCGAGCTGCTCCGCCAGGACCCGAAGCCGCGACGACGGCTGTTCATCGACGGTATCGAGGGCTTCCGGGCGGCGTCCGTCTACCCGGACCGGATGCCGCGGTTCCTCTCGGCCTTCACCAACCAGCTCAGGATGCTCGACGTGACCACGGTGGTGACCGAGGAGCTCGATCTGTTCACGCCGCTCATCAGGATGCCGAACCCGGAGCTCGGGAACGTGGTCGAGACCGTCGTCCTGCTCCGCTACGTCGAGCTCAGGTCGCAGATCCACCGGCTCCTCTCGATCATGAAGATGCGAGAGAGCGCCTATGACAGGTCGATCCGCGAGTTCGTCATCTCCGAGCGCGGCATCGAGGTGGCGAGCTCGTTCGGCTCGGCGGAGCAGATCCTCTCGGGGCAGGCGCGGCACCTCGCCGGATTCCAGGAGAAAGAAGGGGAGCTGTGACAACGGTGCTCGTGGTAGATGACGAGTCGGACCTCCTCGCGTGCATCGAGGGGCTGCTCGAGGACGAGGGGTACTCTGTCGTGACGTGCTCCGACGGCAAGCAGGCGCTCGACTACCTGCGAGAGGCCCGCCCGGACCTCGCCCTCGTGGACCTGATGATGCCCATCATGAGCGGGTTCGACCTGGTCAGGGCGGTGAAGGACGAGCAGCGGCTCGACGGCATGCCGATCGTCATCATGAGCGCGGTCGAGCAGCGCCAGGAGCTGCTCCAGAAGCTCGGCGACCGGGTGCACGCCGTCCTCAAGAAGCCGTTCACGGCCGACAAGCTCCTCGGCACGGTCCGCAAGCTGCTCGCGGCGCCCGCGTCCGCGACGGCCCCCTGAGGCGCCGCCGCGGATCAGACCGCCCGGCGCAGCGGGGTCGGCGGGAACAGGTCCTTCATGTCGAGCGGGAGCTGACCGCGGAACCCCTCGATCTCCCCGGCGGACACGCTGTCTGCGACCGCCTCGCAGATCGCCTGCAGCACGAAGCCGGCGGCCTCGCGGTCCATGCGCAGCTCGCGGGCGACGTCGTCCTCGATGGTCGCCGTCGTGATGCGCTTGTCGGGCCCGTCGAGGAACGGATCGAGCGACGGGTGGAGCTTGGAGGGGAGCTGCGCGATGAGGTGCCGCGCCTCCTGCGGGGTCACCCTGCGGCAGAGGTTGCCGAGGACGATCTGGAGCGCGAGCTCCGCGCGGTCGCGCTGCTGGAGGCCGCTGTGGCGCTCCACGGCGTGGAGCAGCCGGCCATAGGCGCTGTCCGCGCGCGCCTTGCGCCGGGTGAGGGCGCGCACGGGGCCGCGCGAGCGCTCGGGGCGGGCGATCCCCTCCGGGTGCAGCGCGCCTCCCGGCTTGAACCGGGCGGCGACCTCGAGCTGCGCGCGCACGACGGAGCCGGCGGCCTCGGCGTCGACGGCGCCGTCGGCGAGCAGGTCGTCCAGGGTCACGAGGCCGACGGGCCGCCCTTGCTCGGTCAGCGGCACGCGTCGACACGCCTGATCGCGCATGATGCGCACGGCGTCGTCGATCGACGCGTCGATCTCGAGCGTCGCGACCTCGTCCGACATGATGTCGCGCAGCATGGTGCTGCGCGCGTCGAGGTCGCCCGCCACGATCTCGAGCGCGACGTCGCGGTCGGTCACGATGCCGGCGATCCGCTGGCCATCGTGGACCAGGATCGCGCCGACGTGGTTGTCGACCATCGCCCTCACCGCGTCGTAAGCGGTCGAGCGCGGGCTCAGAACGATCATGCGCGGGCGTCGGTACTGTTCTAGCGGCATGGCGAGATCCCTCCCCTGGGTAGCGCTGGCGCGTGGATGCGTTGCAGCGCGGCTAGCCAGAACGGTACCAACGGGCGCCGACGGGCGGCCTCGGGGCAGGGAAACCGACCCGGCCGAGCCGCCCGAGGACACCTCCAGACAGCGGTGCTCTTACGGCGCCTGCTTGTTCGCCGGCGCGACGGGCACGAGCCGCACCATCCGGTGCTGGAGGCCGTCGACGCGCTGCAGCCAGCTTCGCCAGGCGGCGTACTGGGCCACGGGGATGGTCGAGCGATCGAGGACCACGCGCTCCTTCACCACCACGGCGTTCCTGCCCGGCACCCTCGCGAACGAGAGCGTCGCGCGGCCGAACTCGCCGCCGTTCTCGTCGCCGCCGGGCGGCAGCTCGGCGAACGCGTACCCCGCGGGGGCGACGATCGTGATCGTCCGGTGATGGTGCCGCGGCGCGAGGCTCGGCGGCAGGACCACCGGCAGCGTGCGCTTCACGAGCGGCGCGAGCTGCGACGTCATCGTGGACGTGCCCGAGAGCGGCACCGAGAGCTCCGCGCCCTCGCGGCGGGCGAGCCCCTCGGAGCGCGCCTCGTACGCGAGCGACGCCGCGCCGTGCGGGAGATCGGCCTGGAACGCCACCTTCGGCTTCACGTCCACGGTCGGGAACCAGCCGTACGCGAGGTACTGCTCGACCCACTGCGCGCGCGCGTCGGCCTCGGCCAGGTTCGACCGGAGCTCGAACGCCGCGTCGCCGATGTGCCGCTCCTTCGCGGTGAGGTCGCCCGCGCCCGACGGCTGCAGCGCGATCGTCCACTCGGCGTCGACGCCGTGATCGGCCGGCGAGCTCGCCGGCGTCTCCACGATCTTCGGCGGCCCCTCGTCGACGAACAGCGCCAGCGTGCGCGCATCCATCGCCGGCAGCGGACCGAGCCGGCTCTGCGGGCTCGTCGCGTCGAGCCACATGCCCGGCGCGCCGCCCGCGCCCGGCAGGTACGCGATGCCGTGATCGAACACCGGGATCGCCGCGACCTCGCTCCGGAGCAGCGACGGCTGGCTCGTGTAGCGCGTCTGCACGAGCACCTCCGTCGCCTCGATGCCGATCGACTTGAGCAGCGTGATCAGCAGCATCGCCTTGTCGTCGCAGTCGCCCTGCCGCCGCGCCAGGAGCTCCTGCGGCCGGTTCGGCAGCCACCACTCGCCCGAGACGAAGTTCACGTAACGGATGTCGTCCGCCACGAAGTCGAAGAGCGCCCGCAGCTTCTCCTCGCGCGTCGTCTTGCCCTTCGTGAGCTCGGCGGCGAGCCGGCGGACCTGGTCGTCGGGCTCCATGAAGCCCGCGACAGCGCCCCGGTACCACTCCCGGAAGTCATGCCAGCCGTGGAACGTGGAGCCCACGACGACCGGCAGCACCTCCGACAGGTGCGGCGCGAGCGGCTCCTCGGGCACCTCGGGCGGGTCGTCCCAGATGAACCGCGTCACCTGGCGGCCGTCCTTCTCCGACGTGAGCACCCGCTCCGCCTTGCCGTTGAGCACGTCGATCGCCAAGGGATCGCTCTTCGGCGAGTCGACGACGACCTCGTTGTAGAGGATCGGCCGCGTGTCGGTCGAGCCGACGTAATCGATGAAGTAGAACGGCGCGTCGCCCCGGCGGCCGACCGGGCCCGGGGTCCACGCGCGCACCGCGACCTCCACCACGTCGCCCGTCTTGAGCTTGGGCCAGCGCACGAACGGCCTCTGCCCGCCCGCGCCCTGCTCGTCCGGCTGCGCCACGGTCCCGTCCTTGCGGTGCACGCGCGCGAAGAGCAGCTCGGTGTCCGCCGCCTCGGCGGGGATGTCGCGCTCGTAGAGATCCTGATCGGTCCGCGGCTCGATCACGATCTCGCGCGCGTAGTGCATGAGCTGCGAGACGCGCTTGTCCGGGTGGTACGTCACCACGCGCACCCAGTGGAGCTGGCGGTCGGCGATCTCCCCCTTCTTCGCCGGGTCCTTCCGCGCCCGCGCGAGGAAGACGTCGGGCGCGACGAGGTGCTGCTCGTCGCGCATGCGCCGCCGGCCCGGCGCGCCGGCCGAGCCCTCGCCCATGCGGAGCGCGAGCTCGGCCTTGAGGAACGGGTCGCCGGGCGTGAGGTCGCGCGCCCGCGCGAGCGCGGCGGTCGAGAGGGCTGGCCAGGGCGCGGCGCCGGCGCCCTGCCGGGCGGCGGCGAGCGCCTGGAACGCGGCGGGCTGGTTCGGCGCGACGTGCGCGGCGTAGGCCAGCACCTCGCGCGCCCACGCGGCGCGGCCCGCGTCGTGGAGCGCGCGGCCGATGAGGATGACGTCCTCGGCCGACGTCTGCTGCGCGAGCGCCCCGGCGGCGGCCACCTCCAGCGCGGCGCCGCCCTCGTGCTCGAACGCGCGCACGTAGCCCGCGCCCCGCGACTCGGGCGAGATCTCCGCGAGCCGGCGCGCGGCCCGCAGCTCGAGCGCCGGGTCGAACCGGGCCGCGGCCGCGATCTCCTGCCACACGACCACCGGGGTGCGGTCCTTCTGCTCTCGCTCGATCGCGAGCAGATCGTCGAGCGCCGCCCGCGTGAGCCCCGAGGCCGCGAGCTTCTTCTTCACGAGCGCCCTGAGGACGCGCGCCTCGGGATCGCGCGCCGAGCGCAGCGGATCCTCGCGCAGCGCGGAGGCCGCCCAGTCGACGCGGTCCGAGGCGAGGTGGGCGGCGACGAGCCGGCGCTGCGCGAACGAGGCGGTGGCCCGGTCCTTGTCGGCGAGGCCGCGGGCGCGCGCGGCCTCGAGCCAGCCGCTGCGGTTCGCGCCGAACGGGGAGACCCACCCCGCCATGGCGATCGCGTCCGCGGAGACGCCCGCCGCGCGCGTCAGGCGGTCGAGCAGCCCGGGCGCGCGGGGAGACCGCTGGTCGTCCGCGCCCCCGAGCGTGCGCGCCACGACGGCCGTGAGCGTCTGATCGAGGGCCTGCGACGCGCCCGCGTCGAGCGCCCGGTCGAGCGCCGTCCTGGCCGGGGTCACGGCCGAGGGCGCGGCCGGGGGCAGCGTGAGCGGCGTGAGGTCCGACGAGGTCGCGAGCGCGACGGCCCGGCGCTGCTCGTCGGTGAAGCGCACGCGCACGCGCCCCTCGTCGCCGATCGCGCCGGTGCACACCTTGAGCGCGAGCAGGTGATCGCCCGCGGGCGCCTCGACGCGCGCGGCGATGCGGTCGAGCACGAGGCGCTCGTGCTCCGCGTCGCTCGCGGCGACGTCGACGCCGTCCCACAGGAGCCGCACGGCGCCGGTCGCGGCGACGTGCGCGACGAGCGGCTTGCGATCGAGCGCGGCGGGCACGGTGACGCGGGAGGCGAGGTACGTGCAGCTCTCGGCGCGCGGGTGGATGTAGAGGTCGAGCGGCACGCCGCGCGCCGTCGACGCGGCGGGCAGCGCCCGGCGCCACGCGACGTCGTACACGCCCCACGCGTAGCGGGCGCTCATGTCCGAGAAGCGCTGGCCTTCGGCCTCGGGCCCCTCGCGGCGCGCGAGCCCGCCGCCCGAGCTGTCCTGGAACGGCCCGAGGACGGCGAACGCCTTCACGAGCCCCGAGGGATCCGGCGGCGCGTCGTACGAGACGGCGCGCGCGCCGGGCCACGTCGCGGCCGGGGGCTCGGGGGCGAGCGAGGCCGCGAGCCAGCGCGCCTCGTCGGCGAGCGGCGACGACGACGCGGCGATCTGCGCGAGGCCCTCGCGCGCGCGGCCCTGCGCCGCGCGGTCGGACAGCGCCGCCGCGATCACGAGCCCCGCGATCGCGTCGTCGCCGCCCCGCCGCGCGCGGGCCAGCGCGGCGCCGAGCATCTCGTCGGGCGTCGCGGCGGTCCACCGCGGCGCCGTCGCGATCGGCGCGCGCTTCTCGGCCGCCTGCGCGCCGCCCACCGCGGGCGCGCGCGCCTCCACCTTCGCGCCGCCCGGGCGCGGCGCCGGCGCGCCGCCCGGCGCCGGCAGGCGCGGCGCCACGATCCTGCCGGGGCGCGGCGCCTGCGCCTTGTCCGCCGCCGGCGCGCTCGCGTCCGCCGGCGCGCTCGCGTCCGCCGGCGCGCCGCCCGGGCGCGGCGCCTGCGCGTTGCCCGCGGCGGGCGCGACCGCGACGGCGAGCAGCGCCGCGATCCATGCGCCGCGACGCGCCGCGCGGGCGCGCGCGCGCCCCGCTCGTCGATCGTGTTGATCCAGCCGATCGCGCCGCCCTCGTCGACCGCGTCGATCTTCCCCCGGCGAGCTCCGCTCCATCGATCCTCGCTTCCAGGCCACGGCATAGCGCGAGCCCGATCGCGGCGCGAGCGCGGCGATCGCCGCGCCGGATCGCACGGACGCGGCCGCCGCGCGCGCGCGTTCCGGCGATCGCCGCGCCGTGCGCGAACTTGGCCGGCCAGCGCGCGGCCCACTAGCGTGGGTCGCATGCGGCACGCGTCACGATGGGTGTTCTTGGCGGTGATGGCCCTGACCACGCTCATGGCCTTGCCAGCGATGGCCTCCGCCCGCGAGACCAAGGTCGACTGGAAGAGCGTCGACGTCCCCGCGGGCGAGGGGCAGGCCCGGCGGGCGCGCGCGCTGCGCGGCCTGCTCGCGAGCGCCGCGAAGAAGGCGGACTTCGGCAAGGCGAAATCGGTCGTGCTCAGCGCCCGCGTCGTCGAGTTCACCTCGTCCACGCGGGGCGACGTCCACCGCGTGAGCTGCACCGTGGTCGGCCGCGTCGTCGGCGGCCCCACCGCCCGCTCGCGCATCTCGTTCGGCGGCAGGCCGAGCGAGCGAGAGGCGCTGGAGAAGCAGGTCCTCACGATGGTCGCCAACGGCGTGGTCGGCAGGCTCGCCGCCATCGTCCGGTCCCGGGAGGCCGCGCGCGACTGAGCCGGACGGCCGCGGGTTGCCCGATCGCGTCGGGACGCGCTCGACCCTCCGCGGGATCTGAACTACGAGGGTCGGCGCGTCATGGAACTGGACCGGATGGTGAGCGACCTCTTCCAGGAGGAGGAGCTCGCTCGCGACATGGCGAGGAAGCTCCTCGCGATGGCGCAGCGCTCCGCGGACGAGGCGAGCGCTGAACGCGAGAGCCTGCTCGCCTTCCTCCGCGGGCCCATGGAGCGGCACATGCGCTACGAAGAGGCCGCGATCTTCCCGCATTTCCAGGCGCGCGGGCTCGCCGAGGAGGTCCAGGTCGCGCTGAAGCAGCACGCCGCGGTGCGCGACGCGACCGAGGCGCTCGCGCGCGCCGCGCAGGGCAGCGACGTCGCCGGGGTCATCGCGCACGTCGCGAGGCTGCTCCTGCACCATACAAATTTCGAGGGCGACTACATTTATCCAGAGCTCACCGATGACGAGTGGCGCGCGCTGATGAAGGAAACGGCTCGTCAGGAGATCTGAGACGGTGCGCAGGAACTCGACACGGATGTTCCCCTCGACGTAGGCTTTTGCCGCCGTGTCTATCGCAGCAGGTCAGGTGCTGAGCGAGCGCTACCGCCTCATCCGACCCGTGGGGCAGGGCGCGCAAGCCTCGGTGTGGGTCGCCGAGCACCTGGCCCTCAGCACGCACGTCGCCGTCAAGCTCATCGATCCCGACCTGGCGAAGCAGGAGGACGCGCGCGAGCGGTTCCGCCGCGAGGCCACGGCGGCGGCGCAGCTCCGCAGCGCGCACGTCGTGCAGATCCTCGACCACGGCATCGAGGGCGAGCAGCCGTTCATCGTGATGGAGCTGCTGGAGGGCGAGGACCTCTTCGAGCGGCTCGCGCGCCGGCGCCGCCTCTCGCTCCAGGAGACGTCGAGGATCGTGACGCAGGTCGCGCGCGCGCTCACCCGCGCGCACGGGGCCGGCATCGTGCACCGCGACCTCAAGCCTGAGAATTTCTTCCTCTGCGCGAACGAGGACGACGAGGTCGTCAAGATCCTCGACTTCGGCATCGCCAAGGTGGGCCACGGCAAGCGCGCCGCCCAGCGCACCACGGTCGGCACGCTCATGGGCACGCCGCACTACATGAGCCCGGAGCAGGTGAAGGGGCTCCGGGAGGTCGACTACCGCGCCGACCTCTGGGCGCTCGGCGTGATCGTCTACCAGTGCGTGACGGGCGAGCTCCCGTTCGACAGCGAGGGCGTCGGCGACCTGCTGATCAAGATCTCGGTCGGCGAGATCCCGGTCCCCTCGCGGGTGAACCCGGAGCTGCCGCCGACGTTCGACGCGTGGTTCGCCCGCGCGTGCGATCGCGATCCGGAGGGGCGCTTCAGCAGCGCGCGCGATCTGGCGGAGGCGCTCGCCCGCATCGCCGACCTGGCGACCGAGGCCCCGGCCAGCCTGAGCTCGCCGCGGCCGCCGCCGCTGCCGCCTCGGTCCGCGCCGACGCGCCCGCCCGCGGCCCCGCCGCGGCCGGCGACGGGCTCGACGATCCCGAAGGCGCCGCCGCTGCCGCGGATGGCCGACCCTGGCGGCGACGACGCGGCAGGATCGTCCGATCGACGGCCGGGCGATCGGTCCGCGGCCGCTGCTCCGCTGTCGACGCTGCCGAGCGCCAAGATCCCCGCGCGGCCCAGCGAGCGGCCGCCGGCGCCGCCGCGGCTCACCGACAGGCCCCCGGCGCCGCCGCGGCTCACCGACAGGCCCCCGGCGCCGCCCGCGCTCGGCGAGCGCTCACCGCTCAGCGAGCGCGCGCCGCTGTCGTCCCGGCTCGGCGAACGGCCGCCGGCGCCGCCGCGGCTCACCGACAGGCCCCCGGCGCCGCCGCGGCCCACGGAGCGACCTGCAGCGCCGCCGCGGCTCACCGAGCGACCTGCGGTGCAGGCGCAGCGCGGCGAGCAGCCGCCCACCTCGTCCCCGCTTGCCGAGCGGCCCCCGCTCGGCGAGGCCCCGCCGCTGTCCTCGCGGCGCGGCGAGCGGCCCCCGCTGCCACCGCGGCGCGGCGATGCCGCCTCGCAGACGGCGACGCCGATCTCCACGGGGGCGCCGCTCGCCCGGACGCCGCCGCCCTCCGCGCGGGCACCGCTCACCGCGCCCCCGAGCGACGCGCAGCCGGGCGACGCGCCGCCGCTCTCCGCGAAGGCGCCGCCGAGCGGCGCGCGACCCGCGACCGCGCCGCCGAGCGGCGCGCGACCCGCGACCGCGCCACCGGGCGACGCGCCACCGAGCGGCGCGCGGCCCGCAACCGCGCTGCCGGGCGACGCGCCGCCGCTCTCCGCGAAGGCGCCACCGAGCGGCGCGCGACCCGCGACCGCGGAAGGCAGCCACGAGGTCCCGCAAGGATCGACGCCGCTTCCGCGCAGCGGAGCACCCCGGCCGCCGGCCGACAGCGCGCCCTCGCTCGTCGACGTCGACATCGAGGATTTCGAAGAGGACGCGATCGACACCGACGTGGACGAGCCCTGGGTGGAGCCGCCCGCGCCCGCGGCGCTCGCGCCGCAGGCCGCCACGGCGCTCGCCTCCCCGGAGCCCGCGGCGCTCGCGCCGCAGGCCGCCACGGCGCTCGCCTCCCCGGAGCCCGCGGCGCTCGCGCCGCAGGCCGCCACGGACACGGCGGAGCCCGCGGACGCGGCGCCCCAGAGCGGCGAGGCGTTCGCGCTCGTCGTGCCGGCAGCGTCGGCGGCCGCAGCGCCGCCTCCGCCGCAGGCGCCCGCGCTGCATGCGGGCGATCCGACCGAGGCGCCGAGCGTGCGCGGCGCGCCGCCGGGCCAGGCGCTGCCCGAAGAGCGTCGCGACGGCGTCGAGCCAGCCGCCGTCGGGGCGGTCGCGGCCCTGAGCGCCACGCCTCCCGCCGCGCTGCGCGCGCCGCAGCCCCTCGAGCCGCCGATCGCGCGTGCGCCGGTCCCGCCGGAGCACGCTCCGGTCCCGCAGGAGCGCACCGCCCGCGCCGGCCAGACGCCGGAGCACTGGATGAGGGGCTCCACCGTGAACGGGATGGCGCACGAGGGCGAGCTCCCGGAGTTCGACCCCGGCTCGCGCCGGCGCCGGCTCGCCCGCTGGGGAGCGCTCGCGCTGGTGGTCCTCGCCGGCGTCGCGGTCTGGCAGGTCGTTCGCTTGCGGCTCCCGCCGCTGGGCGCGCCGGCGGCCGAGGTCGAGCCCGCGCCGCCGGCCGTCGCGACCGAGCCGGCGCCTCCGCAGGAGCCTGCGCCTCCGCCCAGCGACACGGCGCCGGCCGCGTCGGCGGCGCCGGCCGCGCAGCCTTCGGCGAGCGCCGCCGCGACCGCGACGTCGACCGCGCCGCGCAAGCGGCGCACGCCGCCGCCGCCACCGCCGAAGAGGCCGCGGAAGCAGCCGGCCACCAAGGTGGATGACCTGACGATCGAGATCCCGGACCCGGTCCCGGAGCCGGCCGAGGCAGAGCCGACCTCACCCCCGGATCTGCCTCCCCCGAGCGAGCCGCTTCCCCCCGAAGCACCGACGCACGCAGAATAAAAGAGCGGATGGAAACGACGGCATACCAGCAGTACTCCGAGGAATCCGGCGACTGGTTGAGGAAGGGGAGAGCTCGGCTGCTGGCCCATCTGGTGCGCGGGTTCGCCCCCTCGCGGCGGCCGCTCGAGCTGCTGGAGGTCGGCGCCGGGGTCGGCCAGAACCTGAGCGTCCTCGCGGAGTTCGGCGCCGTCGACGCGAACGAGGTGAGCCCCCTCGGACAGGAGGCCATCGCGAGGGCCGGCGCGGCGAGGACGCTCTACAGCGCGCCGCTCCCGTTCGAGCTCGACCGGCGCTATGACGTGATCTGCGCGCTCGACGTCATCGAGCACATCGAGGATGACGGCGCCGCGCTCCGGTGGATCCACGATCACCTGAGCCCCGGCGGGATCTTCGTCGCCACGGTGCCGGCGTATCCGTGGCTGTTCAGCGATCACGACCGCGCACTCCAGCACTTTCGCCGGTACACCGCGGGCAGCTTCCGCGCCGCGCTGCCGGCCGACTTCCAGGTGGAGGCCTGCGCGTACTTCAACCAGCTCCTCTTTCCCGCCGCGGTCGGCTCGCGCGCCGTCTGGAGCGCCGCGCGCAAGCTGCGCCCGGGCAAGGGCAGCATGAAGCAGCCCTCGCCGAAGTCGGGCCTCGCCTCCACCGCGCTCGAGGCCGTCCTCGGCGCCGAGGTCGACCTCATCGCGCGCGGTTACCGGCCTCGCTTCGGGCTGTCGGTCTTCTGCGTGGCGAGGCGCCGGCCGACGTGAAGGACAGGCCCGCGCCGCTCGTCGATCTCCCAGCCGCACCGCCCCCAGACGCCCCGCCCGCCCCCTCGAGGATCCCGGCCGCTCCGCCCGAGCCGGCGCCCGGCGCCCCCGGCCCGCCGCAAGGGATCGGGGGCCCGCTCGCCAGGGTGCGCGCCGCGCTGCGCCCGGTCATGCTGGTCGCCGCGGCGCTGTTCATCGCGCTCGCCGGGCGGGATCTCGCGCGCCGGTGGGAGAGCGGCGAGCCCATCGAGGTCCGCCCGGCGTTCGTGGCCCTGTCGGTGCTGCCCCTCGCGCTCGGCGCGGTCGTGCTCGGGCTCGCGTGGGCCTGGCTCCTCGAGGAGCTGACCGGCCGGCCCATCCCCCGCTGGCCGGCGATCGCCCTGCACATCGAGTCGCAGGCGGCGAGGTACATCCCCGGCAAGGTCGGCGTGCCGCTGATCCGCATGCTCGGCGCGCCGCGCATCGGCACGACCAGCGCGGTGGTGGGGTCGTCCTTCGCCGTCGAGCTGATCAGCTTCGTCGCGGTCGGCGCCATCGTGGGGCTCGGCCTGCTCGCGGCGGGCGGCGAGCAGGTCGCGGGCGTGAGCGCGCTCATCGGGCGGTGGAGCCTGCCGTTGCTCCTCGCCGTGGGCGTGGTGCTCGTCGCGCTCATGACCGTGGATCGGGCCCGCGCGCCCGCGCGCGTGCGCAAGCTCCTCGCGGCCGAGGGGCGCGGGCCGCTCATGCCGGCGCGGCTGCCGCTCGCCCACGCGGCGTACTGGCTGACCTGGGCCGCGCACGGCGCCTGCGCGGCGCTCGCCGTCGGCGCGACGCCGGGCGCGGCGCTCGGCGGCTCAGGCCTCTTCGTGCTCGCGCCGATCGTCGGCTTCCTCGCGCTGGCCACGCCGGGCGGCATCGGCGTGCGCGAGGCGCTGCTCTCCGTGGGCCTCGCCCCGGCCGTGGGTCCCGCCGCCGCGCTGGGCGCCGCGGTGATCTCGCGCGCCACCTCGCTCGCCGTCGACGTGGGCGGCTGGCTCGCAGCGCGCCTGCTCAGCGGGCGGCGCGGGGCGGAATCCCGACCGCACTAGTTCTCTCGGCTCCGCCCCGAACCCCGGCGTCCGCTTCGCGGCCGCCGCTGGTTTCACGCCTCAGCCATCCGCTGGCGGGATTGCTGACGCGCGAAACCAGCCCGTTGCACCGCGCGCGTCGCCGCGGTGCTTCGGCCATAAAACCTGCCTGGATTTCTGACACCCGGTACTAGGATGCGCGCCCGCCATGCTGGCTCGCTTGCGTGCTGCCCTCACCCCCGACTCGCCCCTGGCTCGCCTGCGCGCCGCCCTGACCTCCGACTCACCCCGGCCGAGGCTCCTGCGCGGCGCCTTCGCGGCCGTCGCGTGCATCGCGGGGCTCGCCTACTACGCGTTCGCGGTCCACAAGCACATCCCGGTGCAGCACTGGCTCCTGTGGCGGCTCGCGCCGCTCTGGGGTTATTCGCTGCTGTTCCTGCTCTCCAGCCTCGGTATCGGCCTCGCTCTGCTGCGCCGGGCGCTCCGCCTCGCGCACCTGCCGCCGGTCGAAGAGGGCCTGTTCGGCATGGCGCTCGGCACCATCGCCTTCGTGTTCGGCATGTACCTCGCCGGCGCTGTCGGCTGGATCCGGCCCTGGTTCGGTCTCGCGCTGCCGGCGGCGCTCCTCGCGGGCGGGCTCCTCGAACTGCCGCGCTGGCTGTCGCGGTTGAAGGGAGATCTCGACGCCTCGATCACGCCGAGAGGGGCAATGCGCTGGCTGTGGCTCGCGGCGACGGGCGTCGGCGCCGTGGGCTTCGTCCTCCTCTACCTGATGTCGCTGACCCCGGAGTCCATCGGCTTCGACGCGACCTGGTATCACCTGCCGATCGGGCAGGACTACGCGCGCGCCGGCCGCATCGTGCCGTTCTACGGGGACGTGAACCGCGCCTTCCCCCATTTTGCGAGCATGCTCTACGCCTGGGGCTTCAGCGTCCCCGGGATGATCGTGGAGCAGCGGTGGATGATGGCGCTCCACCTGGAGCTCGTGTTCGTCGCGTGGAAGGTGGTCGGCGTCGCGGCGCTGGCGCGGTACCTGCTGCAAGGCGAGCGCGTCCCCGGCCTCTGGGCGGCGTTCTTCCTGTTCCCGTCGCTGTTCGTCCACGACCAGAACCCCGGCGGCTCGGCGGACCATTTCCTGGGCTTCTTCGCGGCGCCCGTCCTGCTCGCGTCGATGCGCTTCGCCGAGCGCTTCGACAGGCGGTATGCCGTCCTGCTCGGCGCGTCCCTCGGGGGCGCGATGCTGGTGAAGTACCAGGCCGTCTACCACCTCGGCATGGCGGCGGCGATCGTCGTGCCCCGCGCCGCGTACCTGCTCGGTCGCGCGGCCTTCCGCGCCGCGAAGAAGCGCCGGCGGCCGCTCCTCTCCCCGCGCCGCGTCCTCGTCGCGGGGCTCATCGCCTCGGGCGTGGCGCTCGGCACGGCCGCGCCGCATTTCGTCAAGAACACCATCTATTACAACAACCCCGTTTATCCGATGGCGCAGCGCGTGTTCACGCGGTCGTACCCGCAACACGCGCGCTCCGCGGAGTTCATGGAGAAGGCGTACCCCAACAAGCCTTATCTGCCGAAGGGGAAGGGGCTGGAGCGGCAGCTCATCGCGGTCGGGAACTTCTTCTCGTTCTCGTTCTCCCCGCACTACTCGTTCACTCGCTACGTCCCGTCGATGGGCTCGCTCTTCACGCTGCTCCTGCCGACCTTGCTGGTCATCCGGGGCCGGCGCCGGACGGCGCTCGCGGCCTGGGCGGCGTTCGCCGGCATCTGGGTGTGGGGCAACACGTACACCGCGGACCGTTACCTGCAGGGCCTGCTCGCGGTGCCGATCGCCGCCACGGCCGCGATGCTCGTCCGCACCTGGCAGCTCGGGACGGTCGCGCGGCTCGGCCTCGTGCCGCTCGTGGTGTTCCAGATCGTGTGGAGCGGCGACGTGCCCTTCTACTCCGGTCCCGACCGGCTGGAGCGCGCGCTCTCGCTGATCCGCTCCACGTACGAGAAGAAATGGAGCGACGCGCAGCGGTTCAAGTTCCGCGAGAACCATCGCGCGATCACCCAGGCGACCCCGCCGGACGCGCGCATCCTCGCGCGCAACTACCGCACGACGCTCGGCATCGAGCGCGACATCGTCTTCGATATCCAGGCCTGGCAGTCGCTCATCTTCTACGAGCCCGTGCGAGGGCCGCGCGAGCTCTACGAGCATTACCGGAGCGTCGGTATCACCCACATCCTGTACCCGCCGAACCAGCGCCCGCCGGACACGCTCCAGGCGGCCGTGCTGTTCAACGAGCTCGTTCACCGCCACGCCACCGAGAAGCGCCGCTTCGGCAGCCTCCAGCTCGTGACCATGCCGGAGGAGCCGCCGCCGCCCGACGAGCTGCCCTACGAGGTGCTGGCGCTCGGCGCGCCGGGCTACGAGGACGGGCTCTATCCGGTCGAGGCGCTCCACATCCTCCCCAAGCTCCAGCCGCCCAAGGGCGAGGGGCCCAAGCCCGCCCAGGCGTGGCCCAGGGACAGCGGGGCGCAGGCCGCGCTCGTCGAGGCCGCGGAGGCGGTGGTGGTCGGAAAGGACGCGGCGCGGCGCGGCCGGGCGCTGAAGCTGGACAGCGCGTTCTTCTCGGCGGAGCGCTTCAAGAACTACACGGTGTACCTGCGGGACAAGCGCAGCCCCGCCCCGGCAGAGGCGCCGCCGCCGGCGGACGCGCCGTCCGCGCCCGAGCCGGCCGACGCGCCGTCAGCGCCGGAGCCTTCGGACCCGGCAGATCCCTCGCAGGACGACGACATGGAGGACCCGGGCGGCTGAGCGCCCGGGCCCAGCAGGGCTACGGTCGCTGCTCGGCGAGCAGCACCGTCCAGGGGACCGGGCTCTTCACCTCGCGGACGGCGAGCTCGCTCCCCACGAGCGCCACGAGATCGCGGCGGCCGAAGTGCTGGATGTGGCCCGGCGTGTTGCCGAGATCGGCGAGGTACCGGCCGCGCAGCACGTTCAGCGCGCGCCACAGCGGCTCGCGCGGCGTGCTCGCGATCACCCAGCGGCCGGCCACGCGCCGCAGCTCGCGCAGCGCGCGCGCCGGGTCCTCCAGGTGCTCGAGCACCTCGCAGCACACGACGAGGTCGAACTCGCGATCCTCGAACGGTAGCTCGTAGACCGACGCCTCCCGGAACTGGATGAGCGGGTCCACGTCGGGCGCGACGCGCTCCAGCGAGACGTCGGTGGCCACGAACCGCTCGGGCCGCGGCGCGCTCGTCACGATGTGGTGGGCCAGCCGGCCTTCTCCGCACCCGACCTCCAGCACGGAGCGCGGCGCGACGCGGCGGTAGAGGTCCGTGACGGCGCCGAGGAACCCGCCCATCAGCATCCGGGCGACAGGGTTCTTCGTGCCGTACTTGTCGTAATGATTGCCGACGATGTTCCCCGACATGACCATCACCCCGCGCTCGCCCGCGCCTTGTGCACCTGCTGGTTGCGCCACGGCTTCGCGCCCGTCGTGTGGATGCCCTCCGGCCTGAGGGCCGGCGCCCGCTGCGCGAGCTCGGTCTCGATCCGGCGCACGCGCATCAGCACCTCCTCGACGAGGCGGCGGTTCGCCGCGATGAGCTCGGCGAGCAGCGCCACGGCCACCAGGATGCACGCCACGACGACGGCGCCGGTGGCGACGATCAGCGACTGGATATAACCGCTGTAATCCGGGTTCTGGAGGTAGAAATAGAGAAACCGGACGCCGAGCGCGAGGCCGAACACGAGCAAGATCGCCGCGACCCAGCCCACGAGCTGCACGGGGCGGTACATCGCATAGGCCCGGAACATCACCGGACCGGCGCGCCGCAGGTAGTCGGGGATCGACCGGAAGAGCCGCGACTCGCGCGTCTTCGGGTTGGTCGTGATCTTCACGTTCTGCACGGCGAGGCCGCGGCGGCCTGCCTGGATCACGGTCTCCAGCGTGTAGGTGAAGCGGTTGTGCACGAAGAGCTGCAGCGCGGCCTTCCGGCTCACCGCGCGGAAGCCGCTCGGCGAGTCGGCGACGTCGGTGGCCGACAGGCGTCGGATGAGCCGCGAGCCCCACCGCTGCAAGACCTTCTTGAGCGGCGAGAAGTGCTCGATCCTGTCCGTCTGCCGGTCGCCGATCACCAGGTCGGCGCGGCCCTCGAGGATCGGAGCGACGAGCCTCGGGATCTCCGCGCCGCGATACTGGTTGTCGGCGTCGGTGTTCACGATGATGTCGGCGCCGAGCCGCAGGCACGCGTCGACGCCGGCCATGAAGCCGGCGGCGAGGCCGCGGTTCATGGCGAAGCGGACGATGTGGTGGATCCCGAGCTGCTCGGCCAGCTCGCTCGTCCCGTCCGTGCTGCCGTCGTCGATGATCAGGACCTCGATCTCGTCCACGCCGTCGATCGACCTCGGCAGGTCGGAGAATGTCTGCGCGAGCGTCTCGCGCTCGTTCAAGCAAGGGATCTGGATGATGAGCTTCACGGGGGATGTCGCGGCGCAGCGTAGCACGATGTGCGTCGAGGGATTCACCTCGGATCACATCGCGGCCCGCCTGCACATGTCCGCGTCGCTCCTCCGCGGAGCTCCGGCGCCGGGGCGCCGTGCGTCGGAGGCGACGGCCCGCAGCCCCGCGCGCCGGGACCGCGGACGATCGCTCCGCGCTAGTTCAGCAGCTTCTTCGAGAGGTGCTTGACCGCCTCCTGCGCCGCCTGACGCAGCGCGACCTCGACCGCCTTGGAGGACGTGTCGCCGCGCACGAGGATGGCGCAATTGTCCCCTTCGGCCTCGAACGAGGCGAGGGGGAGCTCCGTCGCCGCCGCTGCAGCGCGGATCGGCACCTGCACAGCAAGCGAGCCGACCTCGAGCTCCACGAACCCCACCAGCTCCGACTTGGATAGGTTCTGCATGCTTCGAACGTGGGTCGCCCGCAGGGGCTTAGCAAGGTCAGGTTTTTCCTGCTTGTCGGTGGGATTGAGCTCCACCGGAACAGGCAGATTGCGCGCACGTCAAGCCCGTTCCCCCACGACAGCGCAGCCCAGCACACGCGGTCCCCAGGGCGCGCGACGCGCCGGTCCGGGCGTCGCGCTCGCCGCGTCGTCGATCGCGATCGCCCGCCGACCATCGTCGCGCGGCGTCGTCCGCTTCTTCGCCGCGCGCGGCGCGCGCCGCGTCGCCCATCCCACGCTTCCGCACGGATGGCCGCGCTCGCGTCAGTGCTTCAGCGACGTGAGCTGGTCGGCCATGATGCTGCGGTGGCTGCGATAGACCTGGAGCACGATGGCCAGCGCGATCGCCGCCTCGCTCGCGGCGAGGACGATGATGAAGACCGTGAATACCTGGCCGGCCACGCCGCCCGCGACGAAGTGCTCGAACGCGACGAAGTTGAGCGCGGCCGCGTTGAGGATGAGCTCGACGCCGAGGAGGATGCCCACCGCGTTCTTCCGGGTCATCACCGTGAACAGCCCGAGACCGAAGAGCACGGCGGCCACCGTGAGGTAATGGATGAGCCCGATCTCCATCGCCTACTCCCGTTCCCAGGCGCGCTTGACGGCGCGGCGCGCAAGGACGACAGCGCCGATCATGGCGGCGAGCAGGACGATGGAGCCGAGCTCGAACGGGAGCAGGTACTCGCCGAGGAACGCGTGTCCGAGCTTGGCCGTGGACGGCATCGCCGGCCGGGCCTCGGCGGGCCAGGGGGTCCGGGTCGCCACCCTGCCGAGCACGAGGAGCACCGCCGTGACCAGGACGAAGGCCACGGCGAGCCCGCCGCGCGGGTTCGAGATCTTCATTTCCTGGATGCGGCTCGTGAGCATCACGGCGAACAGGATGAGGATGAGCGTGCCGCCGACGTAGACGAGCACCTGCGTGGCCGCGAGGAAATCGGCCGACAGCGTGACGTACAGCCCGGCGACGCCGAGGAACGTGCCGAGCAGGGCCAGCGCCGAGTGGATGATGTTCCTGGAGAACGCCACGAGCCCGGCGGAGCCGAGCGTCAGCGCGGCGAGCCCCAGGAAGGCGAGTGTGCTCAGGGGGGGCATGTGGTGAGGCCCGCGACGTTAGATCGCGGCTCACCGCCCATCAAGCCATCAAGCGCGACGCCCCGGCTCACGCGCCCGCGGCGCCGGCGTCCTCGGCCCCGCCCTCGGCGCCCTTCTACTTGCCGCGCTCCTTGCGCCAGATGGCGCGCAGCTCCTCCAGCGCGGCGGGGTTGTCGCGCATGGCGCGCTCGCGGGCCTCGCGGGCATGGGGCCCGTACTCGCCGACTGGCACCTCGCCGAGGTCCTTCGGCGCCTTGTACAGCGGCACCAGCCCCTCGGGGATGAAGCGGAAGGTGAGGTGATCGAGCGTCGGCGCCGCGCCCTCGAACTCGCGGGTGTGGCGGATCGCGCCGGTCGACTCGGTCTTGCACGCCTCGACGCAGAGGCCGCAGTACATGCACTTGCCCATGTCGATGTCGAAGCGGCTCATCGCCTGCTTCTTCGTCGCCGGGTCCTTCTCCAGGTCGATCGCGATGCACTCGATGGGGCACGCGCGCTCGCAGCGCTTGCACCCGGTGCAGATGTCCATCTGCACCTCGAGGAAGCCGCGGTAGCGCGGGGGGAGCATCTCGCTGACAGGGCGGTCCGTCTTGTCGGGATACTGGACGGTGATGGGCTCCCGGAACAGATGGGAGAACGTGACCGCCATCCCTTCCAGGATGGTAGTGGCCGCGCTGGAGATGCTCTTGATGTACTGGGCGAGATCCATGGCGGGGGGCTTCTCCGGGACCTGACGCGCGCGGGTATACGGCCCTGACGAGCGAGGTGCCACACCAAGCAGGCTAGCAGAATGCCGGCCTTCCTCGAGGCGTCCGGGGCGCGATCCGTCAGCCCCGCGGCGCGTCCGCCGACCCGCGCCGCAGGGCGTGCATGGCCGCGCCCGACCGGCGCGGGTTCCCGCCGCGCCGCGCGCGACCACGCGGCGCGCGCCGCCCGTCCGGCGCCGCGCGGCCGCGCCCGAGGCGCCGCGCGGCCGCGCCCGACCAGCGCGGCGCGCGCGGCGCGGCGCGGCGCGCGGCGCGGCGGGAACCCGCGGAGTGCGCGGAGGTCGTGGTGAACCTGTCCTCTCCTGTTGACGCGCACCCCGGGTGGCGATCATGGTCCCTTCATGACGCAGCTCCCCTTGTCGGGAACCCTCACCGCCCTGGTCACGCCGTTCACGCCCGACGGCGAGGCCGTCGACTTCCAGGCGCTGGACGCGCTGGTCGAGGCGCAGATCGCGGGGGGCGTCAGCGGGCTCGTGCCGTGCGGCACCACGGGCGAGTCGCCGACCCTGAGCGAATCGGAGACGACAGCGGTCATCCGGCGCGTCGTCGAGGCGGCGCGCGGGCGCGTGCCGGTGATCGCGGGGACGGGCTCGTTCTCGACGAAGAAGACGATCGAGGCCTCGCGCGCCGCGATCTCGGCGGGCGCCGAGGGCGTGATGATCGTGATGCCGTACTACAGCAAGCCGTCGCAGGACGGGCTCCGCGAGCACACGCTGGCCATCGCGAAGGCGATCTCGGCGCCCATCGTGCTCTACAACATCCCGGGCCGGACCGGGGTCGACCTGTCCGCCGAGGCGACCGAGCGCATCTGCGCGGCCGCGCCGAACGTCGTCGCCATCAAGGACGCCACGGGCAATGTGCTCCGCTGCCAGGAGCTCGTGCGGCGCCTCGGCGACCGGCTCACCGTGCTGTGCGGCGACGACTCGCTGACGGTCGCGACGATGGCGCTCGGCGCGAAGGGCGTCATCAGCGTCACGTCGAACGTGCTGCCGCGCGAGACGAGCGCGGTGACCCGGCGGTTCCTGGCCGGCGACCTCGCGGGCGCGCGGGCGGCGCACCTCGCGCTGCTCGAGCTGCACGGGCTCATGTTCGTCGAGCCGAACCCCGCGCCGGCGAAGGCCGCGCTCGCCGCGCTGGGCCGCATGAGCCCCGCCGTGCGGCTGCCGCTGGCGCCGGCCGGCGACGCGACCAGGCAGCAGATCGCCGAGGCGGTGCGGCGGCTCGAGGCGAGGCGCGAGGCGACGTGAAATCGAACGGCGATCATCGAGGCGTACCGATGGGCGTGCTGCTGGGGGCCGCCGCGACCGAGGAGGCCCACTCGCTGAAGGTCGCGATCCACGGCGCGAGCGGGAAGATGGGGCAGGCGATCGTCCGGCTCGCCGCGAACGAGCGCGCGCAGGTCGTGGGCGCGATCGTGTCGCGCGGCTCGTCGCGCATCGGCCGCGACGTCGGCGAGCTGGCGGGGACGGGCACCATCGGCGTCGCGATGAGCGACGACGTCAGCGCCGGGCTGCTCGGCGCGGACGTGGTCATCGACTTCTCGCGGCCGGAGGCGCTCCCGCGGCTCCTGCACCTCGCGATGCGGGCCAAGGTCGCGGTGGTCAGCGGCACGACGCGCCTCGACGCCACGTGCGAGCGGCTGCTCGACGAGGCGGCGCGGCACGTGCCCGTGCTCTGGTCGCCGAACACGAGCATCGGCATCCACGTGCTCGCGGAGATCGCGGCGAGCGCGGCGCGGCGGCTCGGGCCCGGCTACGACGTCGAGATCGTCGAGGTGCACCACCGCGCCAAGGTGGACGCCCCGAGCGGCACGGCCGTGCGGCTCGCGGACGCCGTGCGCGCGGCCCGCGGCGAGGCCGGCGAGGAGGCGGCGGCGGCGCTCTCGGACGTGCACGGCCGGGAGGGCAACGTCGGCCCCCGCAAGGCGAACGAGCTCGGGATCTTCGCCGTGCGCGGCGGAGACGTCATCGGCGACCACACCGTCCACCTGCTCGGCCCCGGCGAGCGCCTGGAGCTCACGCACCGCGCCACGAGCCGGGATCTCTTCGCGCGCGGGGCGCTGCGCGCGGCGTGGCACCTGCACGGCAAGCCGCCGGGCCGCTACACGATGGCGGACGTGATCGAGGGCTGACGGCGACGCCGCCGGGCAGCCGGACGAGGAGGCGGCGCGACGGCGAGATGACGGGGCGGCGACCCGCGCTCCGGCGGGTCGCGCGGGGCGCCACAATGTGGTCCGCGGCGTGGCGCCGCACTAGGCTGCCCCGCTCGTATGGAGACGCTCGCTGCGCGGATCGCACGCGCGGGACCCTTGCCGGCCCGGGACGCGGTGGGCTGGGTGATCCGCCTGGCGAAGCGCGTCGAGCGCCTGCACGGGCGCGGGACCGTGCACGGCCGGCTGTCGGCCGCGTGCGTCGTCATGGAGGGCGAGCCGTGCGCGTCGAGCGGATGGCTCTCGGATCCGCTCGCGACGCCGGCGTTCGTGGGCTACCGCTCGCCGGAGCGGGCCGCCGGCGAGGGGCCGTCCCGCGGGGATGACACCTGGGCGCTCGCGGTGACCCTGTACGTGGCGCTCTCGGGGAAGCTCCCCTTCCCGGCCGAGAGCGACAGGGAGGTGCGCCGTCTGCAGGGCGCCGGCGCCGCGCCGCGGGTGACGCCGGCGGGCGAGGAGGGCGACGCGCTGTGGCGCGTCCTGGAGCAGGCGCTCGCGCGCGACGCCAGGCAGCGGATCGTCGAGGTCGCCGCGCTCCGCCGCGCGCTGGAGGCGGCGCGGCCAGGCGACGGCCTGGAGGAGCTGCCGCCGCTCGACGAGCACCCGCTCGCGGAGTCGCCGAGGACCGTGCCGGCGCCGCGCCCCTCGAGCAGCGGCCTGCGGGGCGCGTCGAGCTCGCAGCCGCCGCCGCGCAGGAGCGCCCCGCCGAGAGAGAGCTCCGGAGGCTCGCAGCCGCCGCGAAGGAGCGCCCCGCCCGGCGAGAGCCCCGGCGGCTCCCAGCCGCCGCGAAGGAGCGCCCCGCCCGGAGAGAGCCCCGGCGGCTCGCAGCCGCCGCGAAGGAGCGCCCCGCCGGGAGAGAGCTCCGGCGGCTCGCAGCCGCCGCGCAGGAGCGCCCCGCCGGCAGAGAGCTCCGGCGGGTCGCAGCCGCCTCGCTGGAGCCCGCCGCCTCGTGGGCACACGAGCTCGCTGCCGCCACACGGCGGGGGCTCCACGGCGCGCCGGACGCCGCTCCCGCTCCACGGGCTCGCGGCGCTGGGCCTTCGACGGACGGCGGGCACGCCGACCACCCCGGTGCCCGAGGCGCCGGATCGCCCCGTGAACGCGCCCCCGGCCTCGCCTCCCGGACCATCGGAGCTCGCCGGCGCCTCGCCGGCAGGTGCCTCCAGCAGCCCGCCCGCACCGGCAGGCTCGCCGGCGCAGGTTGAGCCGCCGGCCGTCTGGCCCGCAGCGGAACCGCCGTCCATCTCGCCCGCACTGTTGTTTTCCGCCGCGGACGATGATGACGACGAGCCGGAGAGCCCGCCACCGCTGCGCGCTGTCGGTGTGCCGCTGTTCGCGGGCGACGAGGTGCCGCCGACGCCCTCGCAGCCGTTCGCGCTCGCGCCCAGCAGCGGCGTCGCGCACATCCGCGCGCCCGGTCCCCATGCGCCGCGCGCCCCGGCCGCGGCGCCGAGGCCGCGCCCGCGCCGCGGGAGGCCGTCCGGCGCCCGCCGGATCGCGGCGCTGGTCCTCTGTGTCGTGGTCCTCGCCGGCGCCGCCGCGGCGGCCTGGCTCTGGCTGCGCCACCGCGATGCCGCGACGTCCCCGCCGCCCGTCCCGGCGCTGCCTGCCGCGCCCGCCGCCTGCGCCACCCCCGCGGAGCCAGGCGCGCCGCCGGCCGCTTCCGCGGCGGCGCACGACGCGGCCTCCGCGGCCACGCAAGACGCCGCCGCGGCAGCGCCTGAGCCGGTGGACGCCGGCGCGGCGAGCGCAGCGGCGACAGAAGCGGCCTCGGCGGAGTTCGCCGCGTGCATGACCCCGCTCTTCCCCGGCAAGAGCGTCGACGCCGCGACCGCGGGGCAGATGGCGTTCGTCTGCGCCGAGGTCGACCCGATGAAGGGCGTCGCCGCGCTGAAGAGCCACCTCGCCCAGGCCGCCGGGCCCACGGGGATCTCGGACGCGACGAAGGAATGGGGCGTGCTCCGCTGGTACGACATGGCGGCCCTCGCCGCCCTGCGCGCCCGTTGCTGCCGCGCCCCGCCCCCCCTCGAGCTGCCCGGCACGCCGGAGGGCTGCCCGCCGCTCGACGCGGCGCTGAACGACCTCGGCGCGGCCGTCTCGTCGGCGTCCGCGCCGGACGATCGGGCGGTCGCGAAGGCAGCCCGGCGGTACACGCGGACGGTCCAGTGCATCGTGCGCGTCGGCGCGGCGAGCCACTACGGGCGCAAGAACAACCCGAACGGAGGAGAGGCTCGCGCCCTCAAGAAGGTGCTCGCGCGCGCCCTCCAGGACGCGGCGCCACGCCGCTGAGCCGCGCGGCCGGGCGCTCGGTCCGGCGCGGCCCGGCGTGGGGAGCGGCGCGGCGGTGGCGCGGCGAGCCGCAGCTCGAGGTAGCCCAGCGTGGCCCAGCGTGGATCGATCGACCGCCTCGCCGGACGGGCGGTTCTGGGGTAGCGTCCGCGGTCCCATGTCCAACGAAGCGAGCGATCTCCTGCTCGAAATCGGCGTCGAGGAGCTCCCCTCGTCGTTTGTCGAGGCCGCGCTCCGCGCGCTCCCGGAACTCGCCACGAAGCGCCTCGCGGAGCTCAGGCTCCGCCACGGCGCGATGCGCGCGCTCGGCACCCCGCGGCGGCTCGCGCTGCTCGTCTCCGCGGTCGCGGCGCGCCAGCCGGACCTCGAGGAGGAGGTCACCGGCCCGCCCGTCAAGGCGGCCTTCAAGGACGGCGCGCCCACGAAGGCGGCCGAGGCGTTCGCGCAGAAGCTCGGCTGCGCCGTGTCCGATCTGCGCCGCGTCGAGGGGCCCAAGGGCGAGTACCTCGCCGGCACCCGGCGCGAGGCCGGCAAGCCCGCGACCGAGCTCCTGCCGGAGGTCCTCGCGGCGCTCGTCGCGGCCATCCCCTTCCGGAAGTCGATGCGCTGGGGGACGGGCGAGTTCGCCTTCGGCCGCCCCATCCAGTGGCTGGTCGCGCTCTCCGGCGGCGACGTCATCCCCGTCGAGATCGCCGGCGTGCGCAGCGGCCGCGCGAGCCGCGGCCACCGCTTCCTCGCGCCGGGCGAGATCGCGATCGGCGCGGCGAAGGACTACGTCGAGGCGATGCGCGCGGCGCACGTGATCGTCGACACCGAGGAGCGCGCGCGCCTCATGCGCGAGCGCCTGCTCGCCGCGGCCCGCGACGCCGGCGGGGCGCTGATCGAGGACGACTTCCTGATCGGCGAGAACCTCTCCCTCGTGGAGGAGCCGCACGTCATCGTCGGCAGCTTCGAGGAGCGGTTCCTCGAGCTGCCGGAGCGGGTGATCCTCGAGGTCGCGCGCGGGCACCAGCGCTACTTCGGCGTGCGCGACGCGAAGACGGGCGCGCTGCTCCCGAGGTACCTGGCGGTCGTGAACACCGCGGAGGCGCCCGAGACGATCCAGCGCGGCAACGACAAGACGATGCGCGCGCGCCTGTCGGACGCGCAGTTCTTCTACCGGGAGGACGTCAAGATCCCGCTCGCGAACCGCCGCGAGAAGCTCGGCGGCATCGTGTTCCAGAAGCGGCTCGGCAGCGTGCTCGCCAAGGCCGAGCGCGTCGAGCGGCTCGCCCGCGAGCTCGGCCTGCTCCTGATGCTGCCCGAGCCGACGCTGATGGCGGCCGCGTCGGGGGCGCACCTCGCGAAGAGCGATCTCGTCGCGCTGATGGTGGGCGAGTTCCCCGAGCTCCAGGGGGAGATGGGCCGCGCCTACGCGCTGGCCCAGGGGGTCAGCCCCGACGTCGCCGACGTGATCCGCGATCACTACCTGCCCAGGGGCGCCGCGGACGCGACCGCGCCGACGCACGCTGGCGCGCTGGTCGCGATCGCCGACCGCCTGGACACGCTCGTCGGCTGCTTCTCGATCGGGCTCATCCCCACGAGCACCGCCGACCCGTACGGCCTGCGCCGCGCCTGCCTCGGCGTGCTGCGCACGCTGCTGGATCGCGAGCTCGATCTGCGCCTCGGCGCCGCGTTCAGCGCCGCGTACGACGGCTACGCGGGCGTGGAGCTCAGCGCCTCGCGCGAGGAGCTCACGGCGCGCCTCGGCGAGTTCTTCGCCGAGAGGCTGCGGGGCCTCTTGTCGGACCGGCTCCCGCAGGACGCGGTCCTCGCGTGCCTGCGCGTGGCCGCGGACCGCCCGCTCGACCTCCGGGCGCGCGTGCGCGCGATCGACGCGCTCAGCCCCGACGTGCGCGCGCGGGTCGGCGAGGTGTTCAAGCGGGCGACGAACATCGCGGACAAGGCGCCTCCGGGCGAGCCGGTCGCGCCGTTCGGGCAGGAGGTGCACGCGAGCGAGACAGCGCTCTTCGCGGGGTACCTCAAGCTGCGAGAGCAGATCGCGTCGGACGTGAAGAGCGGCGCGTACGACGCTGCGTTCAGGGCGGTGGCGGATTTCGCGCCGCTTCTCCACCAGTACTTCATCGACGTGTTCGTGATGACGGACGACGCGGCCGTGCGGGACAACCGCCTGCGGCTGATGCGCGCGATCTCCGAGACCTGCGCGAGCCTGGCGAGGCTCGAGCTCCTCGGCGAGGCGCCGCGCGCGGCGTCCTGACGGGACGGGCGCGACGCCGGCCCGGGGGGCGGGCGCGCTGGTATCGCGTTGCCGGGGTTCTCGCGGTGGGGGGCCTTGCCGAGGCGCCCGGCCCCCGGAGAGGGTGTTCTCCGCGCGGGGTGGGGGCCCCGCCGAACTCGCCTTCGACATGAATCATCCGGCAAGCCGGATGACTCATGTCGAAGGCTCAGACATCGGCCCCTCCCCCACCCCGCGCGGAGAACACCCTCTCCGGGGGCCTACCGTGAATGTGGGATCGGGGGCGGACCACGGGAGAGAGCGGGTCTCGGAGAGGCTGGAATCGGGCCGCGGAATTCCGTCGGTCACGTACTCGTGTCTACGGACGTGACGCAATCGGTGACAATTTCGGCAACGCTCCGGCAATGACCACGTTCGAGGCGCTGGTCGCCTTGGACACCGCGCCAGCCGACCCGTGAGGTGCCCTGTGGCCTGCCGAGGATTCGGCGGGCGGACGCCTCGATCAGCCGAGGAAACAAGCTTTCGTGGAGGTCGGGGCCGGCGGCCTCCTGGCGGTTCTCTCCGGAGAGGCGTGATGAACAAGCGTTACAGCACGTAAGCGGGACGGGCGTCGCGATCGCCGGCCCGCGAGGGTCACCGCTGTGCGAGGTCGCGCGCGGGAGCGCGCTGGCCGCGACAGCCCCGGTGGAGTAAAGGGGATTGACCAGGAGGCACCATGGGCATCTCCATCGCGTACAGCGGCAAGCTCCGTGACCCGGCCCTCGTCCCGGAGCTCGTCGGCGATCTCGCTGCGAAGGCCGAGTCCGCCGGCTGGCTCAGCAAGACCATGAAAGAGCTCGTCGCGGAGAAGCGCGTCACCTGCTCCGGTCTCGAGGGGATCACGCTCTACCCCCATCGCGAATGCGAGCCGCTGCACTTCCATTTCGATGAGGAAGGCACCTTCATCAACCACTACTATCATGCCCTCCTCAGCAACACGGAGATGGCGGACATGATGCGTCAAGCGCTGGCCGAGTCCGCGGCGCTCACCCGCAATCTGGCCCGGAGCTCACAAAACGCGCCAGGCAGCGGCGGGCCGCGCATCGCCGTCCCCGCCCTGCCGGAGGCGCCAGGAGTCGAGTTCTTCAAGCAGGGGAGCCGCTACAACTGGACCAAGACGCAGTTCGCCGGTCCCAAGGTGCACGTCGCCGTGTGCACCATCCTGCGTTACGTGAAGGAGCGCTATGCGCCCGATCTCGAGGTCAAGGACGACAGCGGGTACTTCGCCGGCGGCGACTACGAGAAGCTCGAAGCCGAGCTCGCTTACGTCGAACGCCTCGCCGCGATCACGACGGACGCCGTTCAAGCCGCGGCCAAGGCGGGCAAGGGCCCGATGACCCTCGACGCGTTCGTGAACCGGATCAACGAGGAGCTCGCCGAGGCCAAGAACAAGCTGCACTGAGGAGCGGCCAGGAAGCCGGCGCCGGCGCCGCATGCCCGGCGTGCGCGAAGCGACGCAGAGGGTCAAGCCGGCGGTGATGCCCCGAACCGCTTCGCGGTCGCGATGAACCGCTTCGCGGTCGCGATGAACCGCTTCGCGGCCGCGATGAACCGCTTCGCGGCCGCGATGAACCGCTTCGCGGTCGCGATGAACCGCTTCGCGGCTGCCCTTCTCGCCTCGGACCCCCGGTGGCCCCCCGGTCTGGTGCCCTTGTCGCCTCGAACCCCCGGTGGCCCCCCGGTCTGGCGCCCTTGTCGCCTCGGCCTCCCAGTGGTCCTCCCTTCGCGGGCGTCACCGCGGCGCCGCGGCCGCATTTCTCGCGCGCCAGCAGACCAGAGAACAAGATCTTGGTGTCCTTGGCGGCTTGGCGGTTCGAATTTCTGCTCTTTCGAGCGGTTTCAACCCGTTTGTCGTCTAGGTGACCGGAACCACGATCCGACGCCCCTTCACCTTCTCGCGCTTCGCCTTCTTCTCGTGCTTCTTCCCGAGCCCGAGCTGCTCCGCGATCGCCTTGCGCGCCTCGCGCGCGAGCTTGCGGACCTGCTTCGCCTCCTCCTGGGTGATCACGCCGTCCTTGGCGGCCCTGTCGACCGCCGCGCGCACCTTGGCCTGGGCGTCGTCGAGCGCCTTCCGGATCTCGGCGCGGCGCGCGTCGGGGACGCCACCCTTCTGCATCTTCGCTTCCACCTTCGCGCGCTGCTTCGCGATCTTCGCGTCGACCCGCTTGCTGAAGCTGGCGGCGTCCTGCGGGAACTGGGGCCGGTCCTTGCCACGGCCGTGATGCGGCGCCTTCGCGGCTGCCGCCGGGGTCTCCTTGGCCGCAGCCGCAGCCGGGGCAGCGGTGGCGCCGAGGGCGACGAGCGCGGCGAGCGCCGAGGTGATGCGAACGAGCTTGTTCATGGATCCTGCCTCTCGAGATAACGCGATGCGGTACGAGACCGGGGTCGCGGCCAGCGAGCCGAGCCCCCCACGGGACCGCGTGCTCGGCCCGTGAGACGTGGCTCGGGCGACGGTATTCCCGCCGCACGTCGAGCGACGAAGCTGCACCTCGCCCCGTGGCGGCGACAGCAGAAATCCCGCTCGCGGACCGCTTGACACCGTGCGTCGCGTTCCGGTTTGCTCGCCGGTCCTGTCATGCACCTGGTCAACGCCACGGCCGTCCCTGCCAAGCTGATGACGGCGCGCCTCTTCGGCGCGACCCACCGCATCGGCATGGTGGTGGCGAAGGCGACGTTCCGTATCGGGCCGAGGGGGACGGAGCTCGATACGCAGGATCCCTGGCCGCTCCTCGACGAAGATCGCGCGACGGATCTCGGCATCGTGCCGCGCGACGACCTGCCGAGGCGCGACGACGCCTTCGAGGTCGTCCTGCTCGGCGCGGCGCACGCGCCCCATGGCAGGCCGGTCGAGCGGATGACCGTGTCGCTCACGGTCGGCGGCGAGCGGCGCGAGCTGCTCATCTCCGGCGATCGCGTCTGGGAGGGCGGCGACCGCCCGCGGATCGGCGCGCCGGTGCCCTTCACGCGGATGCCCCTGACCCACGAGCGCGCCTTCGGGGGAAGCGTGGAGGTCGAGGTCGACCGCGAGGCGTTCGTCGAGGCCACGGACGCCCGCAACCGCGGCGGCCGCGGCTTCGATCCCGCGCCGGCCGTGGCGTCGCTCGCGGAGATGCTGAAGCCGCCGCCGGGCTACCCGCGGTACGACGAGGTCCGGCGGCTGCCCAACATCGAGGATCCCGTGGCCAGGATCAGCCTTCCGGAGGACGCGCCCGATCCCGTGTACTGGGGCGCAGTGCCGGTGGACTCCGGCATCCAGGCGGCGCGCACCGTGACGCCACCGCCTCCCGCAGCCGGGCCGGCGCTGCCCGAGTTCGGCGACGGGGCCTATCACCGGGCGCATCCGCAATGGGTCATCGCGCTGCCAGCGGCGAGGAGCCAGGTGACCCTGACGGGCCTGACGCCGGGGCCGGAGCCGCTCACCTTCGCCCTCCCAGCGGTGCGGGTCTTCGTCGATTACATCTCCGGGCTCCGCACCGGAACGCGCGAGCTGCAGCCCCACGCGCTCGTCCTGCTCCCCGAGGAGAGGCGCTTCTACCTCGTGTTCCGACACGCCTTCACCTACGAATACCCCAGCGCGGAGCGCTCGATGCGCCTGCGCGTCGAGCGGGGCGGCTGGTACGAGCCGCCCGGCCGAGGAGGATGAGCGATGCGCGTCCCGGTCCCCGTCACCCGGTCGAACGATTTCAGCGCGGGCTCCTCGAGCCACCTGTTCCTGGCGATCCCGCCCGCGCCGCCGCCGACGATCAACGCGGCGATCGAGATCCCGATCCCGCACGCGTGGCCGCCGGGCGAGAGCGCGGGGAAGGTCCAGAAGACGACCACCGTCTTCGTCAACGGCAAGAACGTGATGCTCGATCTGCACGACTGCGGACCTGTCATCCCGCAGATCACGATTCCGCCGCTGAACTCCCTCTTCCCGCTCCAGCTCTTCAAGTCGAAGCGCGCCGTGACCATGACCTGCTTCTCCGTCCGGATGAACGGCAAGACGACGGCGTGCACGGGCCTGTGGCCGCCGCTCCCGCTGCTCGCGTGCGGCGATCCGGTCTCTTGGCCCACGACGCTCACGTTCACCAACATGTGCGTGAACGTGCATGTAGGCATGTCCGGAGTCGACCTGCTCGGCGGGCTCCTCTTGACGCTCGCCACGATGGCCATTGATTATTACTTCTTCAGGTTGCCTGACGTGAAGCTAAGTCCTTGGCAGGAGCTCGCCAAGGGCTTCGCTGGGGCCGCCGCGAGCGGGGTCGCGAGCGCCGTCCAGCACGCGATTGATCCAGGCTATCCGATCCGCGTGGACACGAAGGTGAAGATTCCTGATGGAATCGAGATCAAAATCGTCGCCTCTGCGCTGTCCACGGATACCATCAACAATCCTCAGAAGATCTCCATCAGCATTGAGAAGAAGGTCGAGGACAAGTACAAGAGTCACGCCGCGAGCATCGGTGCTTCTGGCGAGTATACCTGGGACGCTGGCGGCGACGCGACCAAGGAGGGGTTCAAGGGCCAGCTCAGCGCCGGGGGGGCGGCTCCTGGCCTCAGCATCAAGGGAGCTGCCGCGGGCGAGCACCACCCCGGCGCCTCCGAAGAGCAGCGTACGAAGTGGACGCTCAAGAAAGAAGAGGCGACGCCATTCGGATCAGAGTCGAAGCAGATTGACTACAATCCCGGAACCCCCGATGGCCAGGGGTGGTCGAGTAAGACCGAAAGGTTGGTAAAGGGCCAGAGCGGCGACCAACGAACGACGACGATGGCCAATCCCGATGGCAGCACGACCGTCACGGTCGTCGAGAACAGGGACAACAGAGTCACAGTGAAGACTCGCAAGTATCCTGGTGGATCCACGCCGCTTCCGGAGAAGAATGGCAGCAGTGCTGGCCCGTCTGGTGCTGCTGACACCGCCGGGTCCAACACCTGGGGTCCTCCGCTGTGACCGCCGAACGTACCCCCGTACGCGATACCTATGACGCCGTCCTCGAGCTCGGCCCCTGGGAGGGTGTGCGCCCGACAGCGTACGTGCTGGTTAAAAAGACGTTCACGACCGCGGGGAGGAGCTGCGAGCTTGCACCGCCGCTGCCTCTTCTCAACGATCCTCGTGACGAGACGCTCGCTCCGCGACTCCCTGCTGGAGTCGATTTCTGGCCGGGCAAGGCGGCGACCGACTTCGTTGTCCGTGGCGCCGCGTACGCGCCCGGTGGCCGGCCGACAACGCAAATGCTCGTCGAAGCCTCCATCGGAGCGGCGTCGAAGCGCATCGCGATCTTCGGCCGGCGAGAGATCAGATGGACCGCGGGAGGCAGGCCGGTCGTCGATGATCCGGAGCCGTTCACCGTCATGCCCGTGATCTGGGAGCTCGCTTACGGCGGCACCGACCCGCGCGTTGAGCTCCAGGGGGAGGTGTCGTTGACACAGCTGGCGATGGCGTCGACGGGTATCGACCACCCTGGCACCTACCCGCGGAACCCGCTGGGCAAAGGCTACCTCGTTGAGCTCGCCCCGCTCCACGGCGCCGAGCTGCCGAACCTCGAGGATCCACGTGACCGGCTCACGGCCGAACGGCTCGTCACCAGGGATCCAGCGCTCTGGTACCGGCAGCCGCTTCCTGCGTGTTTCGACTTCGTGCCTCCGCTCGCGTTTCCGCGTCACCTTGGGTTCGGATCCTCGGTTGAACCGTGGTTTCCTGCGCCGGATGACGAGCAGTTGCCCGAGGTGCGGCTAGGCGTGCTCCCGGCAGGGTACCGCGCGGCGCGCGCGCCGGGGCTGTCGCCGCGCTTCTTTCAGGAGGCTCCGCCGGGCTTCGTGCTCGACTCGGTGCGCGGCGACGAGGTGGTTCACATCGAGGGCATGCACGCCGAGCGACCCTCGATCGAGTTCACATTGCCCCGTGCGCCGTCGATCGAGTTCACGCTCGAGGGTCGCCGCGTGCCCGTCGTGCCTCGCACCCACACGATCCTTGTCGAGCCTGCTGTGGAGCGCGTCTCTCTCGTCTACGGCGCCACGGTGGGTCTACCGCGCACGTTCGTGCCGGGCATCCACAAGTACATCCCTATCGCGGTGACGGTCGACGGCGATCGACCCATCCACTACGAGGCTCCGCCCACGCTGCGCGATCGAACGAGCTCGACGAGCGGTCGGCAGGAGCGAACGTGAGCCACGGAGCCGCCACGCCTTCGCTCGCCGAGGACCTCACGCGGAACCGGACGGGGCACCTCTCCTCAGCACAGCGAGCTGTGCTCGCGAACGCGGCGCCGGTGCGGTTCAACACGGGAGCGGTGTGGCTCGGCTTGCTCCTCACCCTCACGACTCTCGTCGTGGCTATCATGGCCATGGCGTCGGAGTCGGGGCACGGAGCCCCGGACATGAAGGCCGCGCTGATCGGTGGGGGATTTCTCCTGGCGTGCAGTCTCGGGCTGGTATGGATCCTCGTGCGCGGGGCGCAGCGCTGCGCCGCACTCCGCAGCGATATCACCGACGCCAATGTGGTGGCATATGCCGGGCGCGTGGTCTGGAGTACGCGCTTCTTCGTTGACAACTACGTCCTCGAGCCGATGGACGGATCGTCCGCCGTCCATGCCAGGTGGGCGCCGCTCCCTCCTGGGCCCTACCGCATCTACGTCCTCCCGCGCTCCCGGGTCGTCGTCGCCGCCGAATCAACGGTCGTCCCGGGAGGCGTCTGGTCCGTCTCGCTCGCCAATCCCAAGGAAGTCGGGCTCTACAATGACTCTGGCCCGGGCCTCGGCGCCGCGCTTGCGCAGCCGTTCCCCGCTGCGCCGCACATCGGTGATCGCGCCGAGCTGTTCCGCGCCCTCGCGCAAGCGCTCGCATTCAAGGCGGAGGATCTCGGATACAACCGTCGAGGCATCATGTCCCCGCGCCAGGTGCGGCGGCGACTCGCCTCGGCTGTGGTTCCCTTCATGTTCATCAGCTCGCTCGGGCTCGGGGTCACGGCGCCGATCGTCCTCAGCGATGGCTCTTCCCGCTTACTGTTGGGCGCACCTATGCTCCTCGCCGCTCTCATCTGCCTCCGGCTCCGTCGCGACGTCTTCACACGACGTGTGGAAGCCGTGGAGGGCGTCGTGGAACGGTACGTTCCGGCGAACGTGATGGAGAGGATGGCGATCAGCGACTCTGACAAGTACTATCGTTCCCTTCTTGTTGGTGGGTATAAAATTCCTGTGCTAGAGTCGCCCTTTCGCGCCGTGGTACCCAAGCTGCTGTACCGGCTGTATCTGGCCAAGAGCACGGGAAGAGTACTGAGCGCGGAGCCCCTGGACACATCATCGGCCCACCCCCACGGCGCCCCACGCCCGGGAGCGGCCTGAGAGGCAGTGTGACCATGCAGCGCATCTCCGACCCCGGATCCGCCGTGCTCTGCGAAGAGCGCTCCCCCGTCGACGAGCTCGTCGACGCCGCCCCCGCGCGCCCCGACGAGGCGCCGCCCGAGCCGCTCGCGGGCCTGCGCCCCGGCGAGGTGATCGTCGGCGAGTGCGTCGACGCGCGGCACCCGACGTTGATCGGCCGCCTCCTCGTCCGCTGGGCGACGCCGCGCGGCCCGCAGGAGCGCTGGCTGCCGTCGCTCCACGGCCTCGCCGTGCGCCCGCACGACCGCGTGCTCGTCGCGCTGCCGTCGAACTGGCCCGAGCCCGTCGTGACCGGCGTCGTCGACGGCTTCGCCCTGCGGCCCGAGCCCTCGCGCGCCGAGGCCGCGCGCCTCGCGCTCCACAACGACGAGGCGCTGCGCGTCACCACCGCCGACGGCGAGCCGCTCGTCGAGGTGTTCGCCTCCGAGACCGGGCCCGTGATCCGCCTCATGACCGAAGAGGTCGACCTCGAGCTGAAAGGCGCCCTGCGCATCAGCGCCAGGAGCATCGATCTCGTCGCCCGGCAAGGCGAGGTGCGGGTGAACGCGACCGACGACGTGGTCGTGCAAGGCGAGAACATCCACCTGAACTGATGCCGTAACCGCAGGGAGAACGACCAGCATGGCCAGCGACTTCACCTTCGCATGGGAAGGGGCGAACCGCTCCGACGACGGTCCGTGGCACCACCTCCAGGTGCTGGAGTTCCGCGGTCGCGAGTCGATCAGCGGGCTGTATGCGTTCGAGATCGATCTCGTGCGCCCGCGCCACACGCCGGACGTCGATGTGACGGACCTCGTGGGAAAGCCCGCCTCGCTGCGGATCGCGACGAAGGACAACCCCCCTTTCCGGCTCATCCACGGGCAGATCTCGGCCGCCGAGGAGCTGGGGGAGGTCCAGCTGGGCACCCGCTACCGCGTCACGCTCGCGCCGCCGTTCTGGCGCGCGACGATGCTGAAAAAGAGCATCATTTATCTCGAGAAGACGATCCAACAGATCGTCGAGCAGGTGCTCACCCGCACCTCGTGGGGCGCCGGGCTCGTCGCCTCCTCCGACCAGCCAGCCGAGGACGACGGCGACGAGAGCGCGTTCAGGCCGGCGAAGGCGACCTTCGCGTGGCGCGTCATCGACATGGGCAGGATCGCCGACGTGACGGCACGACCGTACTGCGTGCAGTACCAGGAGAGCGACTTCGACTTCGTGTCTCGCCTCCTGGAAGAGGAGGGCATCTCGTACCATTTCGAGCACACGAAGGGTGAGTGTGTGCTCGTGCTCACCGACAACGACGGCGGCCGCTCGCGCCTCGATCCAGCACGGCCGCTCGGCCCCGGCATCCTCGGGCGGGAGGTGGGCGACGTCCGGATGGGGAGCCGCGTCCGGCCGACGTCGGTCGTGCTCAACGACTACAACTGGCGCAAACCGAAGCTCGATCTGCTCGCGTCCGCGCCGGCCGGCGCCACGGACGCCGCGGTGTACGAGCACCCCGGCCGCTACGAGGAGTCGAAGGAGACAGGAGAGCGCCTCGCGGAGCAGCGAACCCAGCGCCTCGACGCCGACCGAGCGTGGGCAGCGGCGAGCGGGGCGTGCCGGCTGCTCGGTGCAGCGACGCTGTTCACGCTCGAGCACCCCACATCGAAGTGGAACGGGTCCTACCTCGTCACCACGATCGAGCACCTGGCGCACGAGCCGGGCTACTTCGCGGCTCCCGCCGGGCAGGAGCCCTACAGATGCCGCTTCGAGGCCATCCGGTGCGGCCGGAGCGGTGAAGAAACGCCATCACACTTCGTCCCGGCCCGCACCACGCCGCGGCCGCGGATCCACGGCAGCCAGACCGCGATCGTCACCGCGGAGCCGTCCGATCAGGGGGCCGAGATCAACGTCGGCGGGCCCTCGGCCATCGGCTGCGTGCGTGTGCGCTTCCACTGGGACATCGACGTCGGCCGTCATGAGAGCGAGGCGACCTCGTGCTGGGTGCGCGTGAGCCAGATGTTCGCCGGCGGCCGCGGGCACGGCGCCATCTGGCATCCGCGCGTGGGCGACGAGGTGGTCGTCGACTTCCTCGACGGCGACCCCGATCGGCCGCTGGTCACCGGGCGCGTCTACAACGGGGTCAACCTCTCGCCGGAAAACGCGACGAAGCGGCCTACCTACAGCGCGATCAAGAGCTTCACGAGCCCGTTCAACGGCAACTACAACCTGCTGTCGTTCGAGGACGCCCAGGGCGAGGAGGAGATCCACCTGCGCGCGGCGCGCGATCTCACGACGGAGGTCACGCGCAACGCGAGCAGGACCGTCGGCGTCGATGACGCGACCCAGGTCGGCGGCGACCAGAGCACGCAGGTCGCCGGCTCGCAGTCGACGAGCGCGGGAGCGATCTCGCAGAGCGCCGGGACCACGGTCGCCGTCCGCTCAGGCGCCGAGATGACGCTCTCGGCCGGCACGGTGTTCACGGGATCGGCCGGAGGCAACATGTCGCTCGGCGCAGGCGACAACAGCACCATCACGGCCGGATCCCATCTGTCGCTGGGCGCGCCGGTCGTCGAGATCACCGGGGAAGGGAACATCAACGTGGACGCACCCTGGATCGACATCAAGGGAGGTCCGAAGCTCCGAGCCGGCGCCGCGCTCGTCGAGGTCAACGGCGCAGCGACGGTCCTGATCAACGGGGGCAGCTCGATCTCGATCAAGGGCGGAACGATCAACGTCTCCGGCGGCACGGTCAACGTCACCGGGGACGGGACCGTGACCATCAAGGGCGCGGTCGTGAACCTCAATAGCTGACGGGTCGAGCGGAACGGGCACGCGCAGCGGGACGGCGCGCGCCGGAGGAACCAGGAAGATGGCGAGGGATGCATCGCAGCCGCCCGGAACGACGCCGGCCGATCTGTCCGAGTCGACGCATGGCCGTCTGACGATCGAGCGATACGGCGAGATCTCCGCACACCTGCGCCGCTTCCCGCGGTCGGCCAGGGCGGAGGTCCTCGCCCGCCTGCAGATCGCGGACGCGGACTGGGATGCGGCGGTGTGTGGGTGGACCGATGCGCTCGCCGAGGAGAGCGCCGATGGCGGCGAGGCGCTCTCGAACCGCTTCTGTCAGGCATTCGCCGCCGCCGAGGCGCGCCTCAAGCGCGAGCAGCCCACGCTCGCGTCGCTCGGCCCTTTGCCCACAGCGACGGCTCCCATGGCCTCGCCACAAGCGGTCCCGGCGCTGGCAGTGGTCCCGGCGGGAATGCGGCACTTCACGAGCCTGCGGGAGACGGTCGAGGCATCGCCGACAGCGTCGCGCGCATCGGCGCTCCCGTTCGCCCCCCGCGCGCTCCCAGGACCGGGCGAGGTCATCGCCCGCGCCGCGTCCTTCGCAGACAGCGCGCGAGCGGAGACACCCCTGGCGCGACCGGCGTTCCCGCCCGGGGGCGACACCGCCGACCTCTCGACCGCCGTGGCCTCGGTGGTCGGCCAGCGCAATCCGCTGCCCTTCAACGCAGCGCCTGCAAGCGTGCCCCCGGCCGACACGCGCCCCGGGCCACCGCCGGCTCCATCGAGGCCCGCCTCGGAGAGCGGCGCGGCGCGTGCTGCGCCGGCCACCGCCGGATCGGCGTTCTCCGGGGACCTCCGCGGGGCGCCACGGGCGATCACGTCCTGGCCAGCCAGCACGACCAGCGCTGCGGTGCTGTCGCTGGAGCAACACGCGTCGATGTGCGCCGAGATCGCGCTCACTCCTGGCAAAACGCCCGAGATCCTCGCGCGTTACGGGCTCACCGAGGCGACGCGAGCGCAGGCGGATGAGCACTGGCGAGCGCGGATCGCGGCGGAGGCCACGGCGGGGGAGGCGTGGCGGCGAGCCTATGCGCTCCACCGGGACCGGCTGCTCGGTGTGGCCTCCTGAGCTCCCCCGCTCCTCCGCCCTGCCTTCACGCCGCCGGTATCGCCGCGCTCCTCCGCGCCCTGCCCTCTCGACCTCGACGCGCCCGCCGTCACGCCATCGACCTCGCCCAGCCGTTGGCCGCGCCGCTGCCGCTCGCGGCCATCGACAGGAGCCGGCTCACGCGCTCCTCGGTCGTCGGGTGCGTCGAGAACCACTTCAGCAGGGAGCTCGCCCCGGCGAGCGGGCTCACGATGAACAGGCTCGCCGTCGCCGGGCGCGCGGCCTCGGAGGGCACGAGCTCGACCCCGCGCTCCAGCCGGGAGAGCGCGCTGGCGAGCGCCTCCGGATCGCCGCACAGCCTCGCCCCCACCTCGTCCGCCAGGTACTCGCGCGAGCGCGAGATGCCGAGCTGCACGAGCGTGGCCGCGATCGGGGCGACGATCGCGAGGGCCAGGCCCCCGAGCAGCCCCCCGCCCTCCTCCTCGTCGGACTGCCCACCGCCGAACAGCCCCGCGAAGCTCACCGCGTGGGCGATCGACGTGATGCCCGAGGCGAACGCCGCGGCGATGGTCGACACCAGGATGTCGCGGTTCTTGATGTGCGCGATCTCGTGCGCCAGCACGCCGCGCAGCTCGCGCTCGCTCAGGAGCTGCAGGATGCCCTCGGTCACCGCGACCACGCCGTGCTCCGGGTTGCGCCCGGTGGCAAAGGCGTTCGGCTGCGCGTCCGGAATGACGTAGACGCGCGGCTTCGGGATCTCCGCGCGACGCGAGAGCTCCTCCACCATCCGGTGCAGGCCCGGCGCCTCGTCCGGCGAGACCTCGGCGGCCCGGTGCATCGCGAGCACGATGCGATCCGACATGAAATAGGCGCCCAGATTCATCGCGAGCGCGAGCACGCCGAACAAGACGAGGTACCCCGGCCCGAGCGCCCCACCGATGGACACCAGGATTGCCGACATCACGCCGAGCAACAGGATCGTCTTGATCTGATTCTTCATGAACTTCGTTACCTCCTCGGAACCCTGAAATGGAGCGCTGCAAACACCGCTCCACGAAGCGGAACGCCGCGCGCGCCGCTCCCACGAACCCGTGGAACCGGCGGAAACCGCGGAACAGGGCGCCGCAAACGCCGCTCCCGGAGATCGATGTGTCGCGCTCCGCAGCATTGCAATGCCGCGTGCCACGATCAGCAGTCGTCCCATCCGGCGGATTCCCGGCGTGGCGGCCCTGACGGCCCGCCTCGCTCCGCCCCATTTTGCCCCGTCGCCCCGTTTCGCCCCGACCCGCCGGCTCCGCCCGCCTCGCCCGGCGTCAGGCCTGCCAGATCGCCAGCAGCCACACCGCGACGCCGGCCGCGCAGATCGCGAGCCCCGGGGCGGCCCGCGGCCAGACCCACTGGCCCGTCACCGTGACCGCGCGCCGCACCACCCAGATCGCCCCGGCCACCCACGCCACGAACGCCGCGACGAGCGCCGCCACCCAGCCGACCCGCGGCGCGTCGTCGCGCGCGAGCGCCTCGAGGTGCTCCCGCGCCACCGCGGCAGCAGGCTCGGTCCGGGTCCCCGGCGGGCGAGGCGCCGCCGCCGAGAGCCGGGCGATCGCGGCGTTGGCCTGCTCCAGGTCCTCGGCGTGCGGCGTCGTGAGCCACCGCGTCTCCAGCGCGGCCGTGCGCACCCCGCGCCAGGCGAAGAGCGCGAGGTCGGCCTGGCCGAGGCCCTCCGCCGCCGTCGCGAGCGCGATCAGCCGCTCGTAGGCCACCCGGACGTGCGGGGCGCCGGGCGCATACCAGCCCGCCGCGCGCCGGGCATGGAGCGCCGCGGCGTGCGGATCGCCGGCGCGCAGGGCCTCCGTGCTCTCGGCGATCTCCCGCTCGCCCGCGACCACCACGCGCACGGACGCCGCGCCGAGGAGGAAACCGACGAGCGCGAGGCCGCGCAGGACGCCGAGCACGACCGAGAGCTTCACAGAAAGTCGCGCTTCTTGAAGACGAACGTCGCGACAGCGAGGAGGCCGAGCGCCCAGCCGGCGCACGTGACCGCCGCCCAGCCGAGGTACACGAGGAGGTTCGCGTCGGCGACCTCGCCCGCGAGCAGCGGGCGGGGCGGCACGTAGATCTGCAGGTTCGGCACGACCCGGGACAGCGCGCGCCCCGCGGCGCTGATCTGGGGGCCGAAGTACTTCACCGGCAGCCGCGCGAGCGAGTCGGCGTTGCGCCCGACAAGGAAGAGGCCCAGCGTGAGCAGCGACGACAGGAACGGCGTCGAGAACGACGAGAACAGCGTGGCGATCGCCGCGACGATGCCCACCTCGAGGAACACGAGCGCGCTGCCGGCGAGCACGACGCGCCGCTCCGTGGGGGCGGCGGCCGAGAAGAGCACGCCGAGCGCGAGGAAGACCACCGACCACGGGATGAACCCGTACGTGCGCGCCGCGGGGGAGCGCCACGCCGCGACGCCGAGCACCGCGAGCGAGGCGGCCCCGGCGCCCGCCACGAGCGCCGCAGGACGGCCGGCCAGCACGGCGCTGATCTGCAGCACGAGCCCCGCGTCCGCCAGGATGAACACCGCGAGCGTGAGCAGCGTGCCGAGGTACTTGCCGACGAGGTACTCGCCCCGCCGCACCGGGCGGGCGAGGATCGGGAAGATCGTCTTCTGCTCGAGCTCCCGGTAGAGCGACGTCGCGCCGATGATGACCGCGACCGCGATGCTGAACACCGACAGCGACGCGACGCCGAGATCGCTGACGACGCGCGGCGCGTTGCGGAGCGTGTAGGCGCCGACGATGATCGCGTAGAAGGCGACCGCGAACGCGACCCCCGCGAGGCCGATCAGGATGCGCGCCCGGAGCGACTCCCGGTAGGTGTTGAGCGCGATCGCGGAGATCCGGCCGAACATCAGGGCGACGTTAGCAAGGGACAGGGGGAGCTTGCAAAGGGCCGGGGGTCACGGGTCGGCCGCGTCGCCGGGCGCCACGACCCGCACGTCGAGGAACCACAGGCCGTGCGCCATCGCGTGCCCGTCGATCTGGAGGTAATAGACGCCCGGATCGAGCGCGAGATCGAGGAAGCTCCGCTGGGGGCCCACACCGATCGTGCAGGAAAGCGGCATTTCGGTGCCGGGGCAGGTCGGGCCGCGGCGGACCGAGAGCAGCGTCTCGTAGCTCGACCCGGCCATGTCGAGCACGACGCGCCGGCGCGCGGTGAGCGTGAGCTTCAGGAGCTGGTCCCGCGCGCCGCGATCCTCGATGCCGGCGCTGTCGCAGCCCGCGTCGAAGTCGGCGGCGGCGTTGGTCGTGTTGCCCTGGAAGAAGCCGCCGGACTCGGGGATCTCCAGGGCGCCCTCGCACGCGTCGGAGAACGGGACCAGCGTGGGCGGCGCCGCGGGCCGCACGAACGCCGTCACGCTCACCGGCTGGCCGAGCTGCGACTCCGCCACGACGCGGTACGAGCCCGCCGCGAGCCCGCGCCGCGCGCTGCGGAGCGGGGAGACGTCGCCCTCGCCGCACGCGAGCCGGTCGCCCGGGCCGCCGCACGCCGGCGCGGACAGGGCGATCGCGCCGGCGTCGCCGGACGACAGCTCCTCGACGAGGAGCACGTCGGACGCGACCGGCAGATCGAGCGCGTACACGGCGTCGACCGCGGCCGGGCCGCAGCCGAGATCCACGTCGTCCTGGTGGCCGACAAGCGACACGACGGCCGTCCGGTTCGGCTCGAGCGCCGCCTCCGACGCGCAGCCCTCGTCGGGCGGCGGCTCGGTCGGCGGCGAGAGCTCCAGCGTCACGAGCGCCGACGTCGGCGCCGTCGCGGAGACCGCGACCGCGTAGCTCCCCGCGGGCAGCGCGCGCCGGAAGAGGTGCGGCGCCACGGCGGTCTGGCAGGTGAGCTCGTCCTCCGGCAGCGCGCACGCGGCGGTCCGCAGCGAGAGCGAGGGCGCGCCGTCGCCGTCGGTCGAGACCGCGTAGAGGTCGACGTCCCGGGGCTCGGTGAGCTCGAACGCGTAGACGAGCTCCCCGAGCTCGGTCTCGCACGCGCCCCCGAGGTCCCGGGCGGCGTCGAGGATCGTCGCCAGCACCGGCTCGCCCGGCGCGAGCGGCGCCGCCGTGCCGCACGTCTCGTTCTCGGGCGCCGGCGAGGGCGGGAGGAACGCGACGTCGACGAGCACCGGCGCGCCCTCCGCGGTCGTCACGTAGACCGGCAGCGCCGTCGTCCGCTCCGGGTCGCCGAGGCCGCGGGCGCGGAGCTTCGCGAGCTTGCCGCCCTCCGCCGTCGCGAACGGGCGGCCGCACGCGAGCTCCGTGGCGGCGTCGCCGCACTGGCCCGCGAGCGTCACCGCGACGTCCGTGCCCTCGGTCCGCGCCGTCACCTGCACGTCGACCGGCGGCCCCGGCGGCAAGAGCACCGCGGCCACGACGTCGCGCGTGCTCGCCGGGCGGGGCAAGCCGCACGCGCTGGCGTAGTGGAAGCCCGCGCCCGCCGTATTCATCGCGTACGTGCCCGGCACGGAGATCTCGAGCGCGTCGGCGCAGGTGTCGTGCTCCGGGGACACGCAGCCGTCCTCGTCCGTATCGCCGTCGCAGTCGTCGTCGCGCTCGTTCCCGCAGACCTCGGGCTGCGACGAGGACGTCGCCGGATCGGCGTCGTCGCAGTCGCCCCCGCCGCAGTGCGCGTCGGGATCGCCGTCGAGATCGGCGTCGCGCGGCGCGCTCGAGCACGTCCTCGTCCGCTCGTCACACGCGTCGATCGTGCACGAGCTCCCGTCGCTGCACCCGATCGGCTCGCCGCGCACGCAGCCGAGCTGCGGGTTGCAGCGCTCGACCCCGTCGCAGTAGACGTCGTTCTGACACGCGCTGTCGTCCGGCGTGAAGCGGCACCGCCCTGCGGCGGTGTCGCACGCGTCGAAGGTGCAGGGAAATCCGTCCTCGCACTGATCGTCGTCGACGCACGGGCCGCCGAGCGTCGGGTCCGCGGGAGCCAGCTCGCCCCCTTCACCGCCGGCGCCGCCCTCGCCTCCGGCCCCGCCCGCTCCGCCGGTCGACGGGAAGGGGCTCGGGGCGCTCGAGCTGCAGGCAGCGCCCGTCAGGGCCGCCGTCGCGGCCGCGCACCAGACGGCGCCGAGAAGCGCGATACGCATCGAGGAGGAAGAAGAGGCAGAGGAGGTCGAGGGGATCGGCATCGAGCGAGGTGAGCGGCAATGAGCGTAGCAGGGCACCGCCACGTCTGGCATCATGGCGCGCGAATCCGCGGAGCGCGGCGGACAGAGGGACAACAGGGTGACCAGCGACAGATTGACCCGACCCGAGCTGACGTGGCTGCTGGCGCAGGAGGCGCGCAGCGCCGCCCAGAAGCTCCGCCAAGGCGTGGGGATGATCGCGACCGAGGCCACGCCGCCGCCGCTGCCGTCGCAGGACGACGGCGCGGGCGGCGTCGAGAGCACGCTCAACCGGCTCGACGAGGCGGTGAGCATGCTCGCGTCGCTCCACGGCCGGCCCATGGCGCGCGGGCGGCGCGGCCGCGTCGACCTCACGGCGCTGCTCTGGGAGGTCGCGCCCGAGGCGCGCGTGCAGATCGAGATGGGCGAGGGCACCACCGTGTTCGGCGACGAGACCGAGCTCCGGCGGATGCTCCAGGTGCTCATCGCCCAGGGCGGCGATCCGACCAGCCAGGCCGGCGCGCCCGAGGTGAGCATCCGCCGCGTCGGCGAGGAGGTGAGCGTCCGCGTCAACCTCGGCCCGGAGACGCCCGTGAACTTCGAGACGGAGCGGGTGTGGCTGTCGCGGATGGCGCTCCGCTATGGCGGCCGGCTCGAGCTCGACGGCCTGATGCAGACGCTGACGCTGCCCGCGGAGGTCGACCAGCAGCGCCTCGAGGTCGAGAGCCTCAAGAAGGAGCTGGCCGCGGCGCAGGCGCAGGGCGAGGCCTACGCGCGCGAGCTCGCCGCGGTGTTCTCGCGGGTCGAGGGCGAGCGCGAGCGCGGGTCGCTGGCGGGCGTCGTGTCGCGGCTCGGCAGCGATCCGGTGTCGCACCTGCCGCCGAGCGGCGACAGCCTCGCCGTGCTCGTCGCCGCGGCGCGCGTGCTCGGGACGCAGCTCCGCGGCATCCTGTCGGCGATCGGCCGCGACATCGCGCCGCTCCGGAGCCACGGCGGCGACGTGGGCGAGACGGCCTCGTCGGTCGGGCGCCACGTGACCGCGGCGTCGGAAACCGTGAGTGATCTCGCGAGGTTGGGCGCGTGCCCGCTCCACGAGTTCCCGCGCCACTGCGACGTGGCCGACCTGCTGCGCGACGTCGTGAAGGACGACGTCGCGCGCGCCGCCCGCCACGACGTGCGCGTGGTGCTCGAGTCGCCGGAGGCGACGCAGGAGGTGGTGCCGCAGGGCGCGCTGACGGTGCTGCTGCACGCGCTGCTCGACCACGCCATCAGCGCGTCGCCGCCGGGCAGCGAGGTGGTGGTCACGCTCGTCGACAACCCGAGCGGGGTCGAGATCACCTTCGACGACGCGGGCCCGGCGCTCCCTGCCGCGGCGCGGAGCGTGGTGCTGAGCCGCGACTTCGAGGCGGTCGCGCAGGGGCGGCCTCCGGCGGTGCCGCTCATCGCGGCGCACGCGATCGCGGCCCACACGAACTACGGGCTCACCATCGAGGACGGGCCGCGGGGCGAGACGCGGGTGCGGCTCACCATTCCTCGATCGGGGTAGCGCCGAGCTGACCGGCCCCCGGAGAGGGTGTTCGTCGCGCGGGGTGGGGGCCCCGCCGAACTCGCCTGAGACATGAGCCATCCGGCCTTGCCGGATGACTCATGTCTCAGGCTCAGACATCGGCCCATCCCCCACCCCGCGCGACGAACACCCTCTCCGGGGGCCTACCGTCTTCGCGGCATCAGAGACGAGCGGATCGTCATTCAAAGGAACGATGTCGACGGGAAGTCGACGTCGATGTTGAGCTGAGCGCCCCGCACGATGCGGAGGTCCTCGAGCGGCAGCGTCGTGGTGACAGGGCGCTCGTCGCCACGCTCCACGAGCGTGGCAATGGCCCTGTACTCGTCGGGCGGGAGATCCACCGTGATGCGGAAGTCCTCGCAGCTCGCGTACTCCCGCGCCACCTCGCGGCTGCCCCGGTAGACGATCAGCTCGAAATCGGCGCCCCGGCGGCCGCCGTAACGGTCGCAGGCCCGCGGGTCGCTCCGGCGGTTCACCGTCCACTCGACGGTGAGGCTCCCGACGGCTGGCCGGGGGCGGAACTCGTCGCGCACGTCGACGATGCAGCCCGCAGCCAGGAAGCCCGATAAAGCGAGACCGCAGAGGGGAAAGACGCTCTTCTCCTGATTCATCCTCGAACCCGTCCTTTCGCTGCTGCCTCACCGTCCATGCGGCGTGTAGAAACGGCGCCCCCGCTCGCGCGGATAGCTCAGCTCGCGCTCCGGCACGTACCGCGGCGACGCCTGGTATGTCTGCCGGTAGCGCCTGAGCTCCACCGGCTCCTCCTCGAAGATCACCCAGCCCCGGTTCGTCGGGTAATACCACTGGCCGTCGACCAGGTACGCGTAGGTCCCGCGGAAATAGACGCGCGGATAGGCCGCGATCTCCACCGGAACGGCCTGCGCGCGCACCGCCGGATAGCCGGACACGACATAGCCCTCCGTCCCGACCGTCGCGAGGCACCCCGTGAGCAGCGAGGCGCCGAGCCCGAGCGCAGCCGCCGTGAGCACGGACCTCGTCACGGAGAGAGACGTGGGCCGTCTTCGCACGAGCGAAGTCACCGTGTTGCTCACTTTCACGTCACGCTTCACGTCACGCTTCACGTCACGCTTCATGTCATGGTTCACATTCGTGCTCCTCGCCGGGCAGCTCAGCAATGCGAGTGCCAGCGCGGGGCGGCGCGACTCGGGATCTCCGGTGACGGAGCGCTCAGCCGCCCGCGCGCGGCGCGCCGAGCGCGCCGGCGAGCGCGAGCGCGCGCTGGATCTCCGCCGTCGTCACCAGCCCGATCACGTGCTCTCCCCCGTCGAGCACCGCGACCGCGCTCGCCTCGCCGCTCGCCAGCACGTCGATCGAGCGGGACGCGTCGTCGTCGGCGCGCGCCCTGGGCACGTCGACGGGCATCACCGCGCCCACCGTCGCCGGGGCGACGCCGCGCCCGAGCTGGCGCGCGAGGTCCCAGACCGTGACGACGCCGATCTCCCGGCGCCCCTCGCCGCCCGCGGGCTCGTCGATCACCCGCGCGCCGACCAGGTTGTCGCGCAGCAGCCGCTCGGCCACCGCGCGAGGGCTCTCGTCCGCATAGGCGTCGCCGAGCCGATCGGTCATGAACCGCGCGACAGGGACGCCGCGGAGCAGCTCGCGCGTGCTGGAGCGCGCCTGCTCGGACGAGGCGCCCATGTAGACGAACACGGCGATCAGCACGAGGATGAAGTTCCACGAGAGCAGGCCGAACAGCCCGAAGACCACCGCCATGCCCCTGCCGACCGCGGTGGCGACGCGCGTCGCGCGGACCGGCCCGAGGCGGCGGCGGAGCAGCCCGCGCAGCACCCGGCCGCCATCCATCGGGAACGCGGGGAGCAGGTTGAACGCGCCGATGATCGCGTTCGTGAGCGCGAACGCCAGGAGCGCCGCGCGGACCTCCGCCGGCCCAGGGAGCAGGCGATAGGCGCCGTAGCTGCCGAGCGCGATGCCAAAGCTCATCAGCGGCCCCGCGAACGCCATCCACGCCTCGTGCTCGGGATCGTCGCGCTCCATCAGCGAGACGCCGCCCAGCATCATCAGCGTGATCGAGCGCACCCGGACTCCATTCCTGAGCGCGACGAACGAGTGCGCCAGCTCATGCGCCAGGACCGCGACGAACAGCCCCACCGCCAGGATCGCTCCCCAGGCGAGCGGCGGCAGCCGCAGCGACTCGAGCGGGATCTCGAGCGACGACGCGATCAGCGAGAACTGCGACGCCGCCACATACGCGACGTACGGCAGGAATATCAGCAACGTGATGTGCAGCTTGATCGGGATTCCCCGGATCCTCAGGACAGTCAACCCGTGGTCGAGCATGTGCCTCCTGGTGCACTCGCACAGATGGGGCCGACAAGCGCCTTCGCAAGCCGCCGAGGGCGCGCCGGCGCATGGAAAACAGGACCATTCGCGCCAATCTGCCCCGCAATGCGCAAGCGCACCCAGGCGGAGGTGGAAGCCGAGGTGGAATGGACACGAAATCGGCGGCGAGCGCCGCGCCGACTCGATTCCAGCGCTCGCCGTGCGGTGACGCTTCTGCTCCCACGCCGTGACGTTCGCGTTCACTCATGTTTCCGTCCCAGGCGGGAATCGTCGCTCGAAATCGCCCAGCGCAGCGCGGTGCGCTCCCCGCGGCGCGCGAATTGGCGTAGCGTGGTGTGACCGAGGTCGCCCATGCGCCAGCGGGTCCCCGATGCATTGATGGCAGCGAGCGCGGAAGAGCTCACGGGCGTCGAGCTCACCGTGCTCGAATCATCGCTCTCGAGCGGCGTGCCGAGGGACCTCACGGGCCATGTATTCGCGATCGGGCCGGCGGGCTCGATCGATAGCGGCCTGCCCGGGGCGGACAGCGCGCCGATCCTGAACGGCAATGGGATGATCTACCGGCTCGACTTCGACACGGGCGGCCCGGTCCGGCTGACGTCGCGGCTCGCGCGCACCCCCTGCTACCACGCGGACGCGGCCTCGCGGCCCGGCACGCGCTTCGAGGCGCTCGGCTTCCGCGACGCCGGGCTGCTCCGCTTCTCACCCCACCTCGGCCTGCGCAACCACCTCAACCACGCGCTCGTTCCCATGCACGCGCCGCGCGCGCCGGCGCGCCTCCTCGTCACCGGCGACGCCGGCAGACCCTATGAAATCGACCCGGCGACGCTGGAGCTCGTCACGCCGGTCGGACGCAACAGCACGTGGTACCCGGCGGTGCCCGTCGATCACCCGTTTCCGGTGACGCTGGCGACCGCGCACCCGTGCTTCGACGCCGCGCGGGGCGAGCTCTTCACCGTCAACCACGGCCGCTCGCTCCTCCCCCGCTTCCTCGCGTCGCTCCCGTGGCTGGACGAGCTCGGCGCGCTCCCGCGCTCCTGGGACCGGCTCGCGTCGGCGGCCGCGTCGATGATCGAGAAGCAGATGCTCCGGCCGAGCGCGGAGCGGCTCGATCTGTTCGCGAAGCGCGCGCTCGATCTCCTGCCCGCGCGCCTGCGCCCGGGCGCGCCGCCGGGCCCGGGCGACCTCCTGGCGCGGCAGGCGGCGCGCCTCGGCGGCACCCCGCTCGCCGAGGCCGGGGGCGATTTCGTGTTCCTGCTGCGGTGGGACGGCAACAACGAGCCGGAGCGGCACCAGCTCGTCCTGCCGGCGCCGGGCGGCGCGGCGGTGCGGCCGGTGCGGATCGAGCAGAGCGTGCACCAGCTCGGGCTGACGCGGCGCTGGGTCGTGCTCGCGGACACGGCGCCCAAGATCGGCCTGGAGAGCGTGGTCAGCCAGAGCGCGCCGGAGAGCCCCGGCGTCGAGCGCCTCCTCCGGGCGCTGCTCACCATGCCCCAGGAGCCGAGCACGACGTTCTACCTGGTCCGGCGGGACGCGCTGCGGCCAGGCGGCGGGCAGGCCGTCGTGAAGAGGGTCGTCGTCCCCCTGGAGACGCTCCATTTCCTCGTCGATTACGAGGACGCTGGGGACCGCATCACCGTGCACGCGGCGCACAGCTGCGCGACCGATCACGGGGAGTGGCTGCGGTCCTTCGACCGGCACGCGGCCAGCAAGGCCCCGGCGCCGCCGCGGCTCCGCGGGATGTCCCCGCCCGGGCAGGCGGACGTGCACCGGATCGGCCGGTACACGCTCGACGCGGCCGCCGAGCGCGTCGTGGATCAAACGGTGTTCGCCGACCCGGCGCGGGCGCTCGGCGTCGGGCTCTACGCGTACCGGGAGACAGGCGCGTCGTGGATGCCGCCCGATCGCCTCGAGAACGTCTACTGGCGCGGCGTCGGGGTCTGGGACGAGCTCTCGACCGAGTTCATCGACCGGCTCTACGCGGCGCACCCGCACCGGTCGCTCCCCCTGGCCGCGCTCCGGCAGATGCGCGCCGAGGGCGGGCACCCCGACAGCCTGTTCCGGTTCAACCACCGCGCGATGCGCATCGAGGATCGCCACGAGCTCCCGCGCCGCGCCGTGGGGTGCTGGATCAGCTCGCTGCAGTTCGTGCCGCGGCGCGGCGGCAGCGGGGCGGACACCGACGGGTACGTGGTCGCGCTCGTCGCGACGGCGCACAGGGCCGAGATCTGGGTGTTCGACGCGACGAACCTGGCGCGCGGGCCGCTCTGCAAGCTCGGGCACCCGTCGTTCCGGCCGGGGCTCACCCAGCACATGGCGTGGCTCAACGCGGTCGCGCCCTGGAGGGGCGGATACCGCGTGCCGGCGGCGGAGGATCACGAGGACTTCGTGGCCGAGGCCCCCACGGACGAGGTGAAGGCGCTGTTCGAGGAGGAGGTCTATTCGCGGCTCGCGTGAGGCGCGGCGAGCAGCGGCGCCGCCACGCGGGACCCGAGCAGCGGCGCCGCCGCGCGGGACCCGAGCAGCGCCGCGCCGCGCGCGTCGGGCACGACGCCGTCGCCCCGCTCGAGCAGCACGCCCACGGCGCCGTCGCCGAGGACCGCCTCGAGGTCGTGGCCGGCCCACGGCTGCCCCGCGCGCAGGCGCGACGACCGCACCTCGCTCGCGACGACGAGCGCGCGCCGGAAGCCCCTGTCGAGGTGCCGGTTCGCCACGTGGAGCGCCGCGGCGAGGCCGCCCTGCGCGGACGAGAGGTCGAGCACCAGCTCGGGCGAGAGGCCGGCCATGCACGCGGCGAACGCCGCCGCGCCGCCGTCGCCCCGCACGCCGTCGCCGCTGGTCATGATGAGGACGTCGACGAACGGGTCACGGAGCCGCCCCGCCTCGATGAGCTGCCGCAGCACCGCAGCGGCCATCGACAGCGTGGTCTCCGCCGCGCCGGCGAAGCGCCGCTCCAGGACCCCCGTCGCCCGCTGGAGCCAGTCGGCGGAGCAAGGGAGACCGTAGCTCGTGACGAGCTCCTGGTTCGTGACGACGCGCTCAGGAAGATACGTTGCGACGGCCGTGATGCGCCCTTCAAGCATGTTCCCGCTCTGCTCCAGCGCCCGCCCCCGGCGCGCGCCGACGATGCAATCCTCCGCCGGGAAGGCTCGATCCGGAGCCCCACCGGCGCCGATCGGCCAGCGCCGGGTACCGCGTCGAGCCGGTGTCCCGGACAGCACGAGACAATCCGCCGTCGACACGACAAGCACCGTGCGACAGCCAACAACTCGGATGCTCCCTCCCCGTCTCCGACGTCATCCACTGGACCATTTACTGAACGTCCTGCGCAAGGGGGAATGACACCGCTGCGCCCCCGTCCGTTCCCGGAGGAGCGACGCGCGGCGGCGCTGCGCGTCGCATCGGGGGCGATCCGCCCGCCTGCGATGCGCGCGCCGCGGCGCGTCGCAGGTCCGCGGGGCCGGCCGCGCGTGGGGGTCTGCGCCCGTCAGTCGCAGTCGCGCGTCCTCAGGCCGTTGATCGTCGCCGGGGTGGCGCTGTGGCTGATCGCGCCCCAGCACTGCACCGAGGCGTCCGCGAGCCGGGCGCAGCTATAGTGCTTCCCCGCCGAGAGCGCGACGGCGGTCGAGATGCCCGCGACGGGCGTGAGCCGGCCCATGTCGAGCCCTGCGCCCTCGGACTGCCCGCCGCTCGAGCACTGGACCTGCCCCGTCGCCAGGAGCACGCAGGTGTGGAATTGCCCGCCGACCACGGCGATCGCCCCCGATTCGACCAGGGTGACGCCCGGGTCGGACGAGGCGCCGAGGCCGCCGAGCTGCTTGTTCCAGTCCTGACCCCAGCACTGGACCTTGCCACCCTCGAAGACCGCACACATGTGATCCTGACCTGGACCTACGTAGAGCGCCCTGCCCGGAACGGTCGTGGGCGAGACGGGGCCGCCCGTGCCTGACGAGGTGCCGATGCCGTGCATTCCGCCGTTGTTCTCCCCCCAACAAACCAGCTTCGCGGCGTCGGTCACCGCGCAGCAGCCATGGTAGTAACAAGCGACCTGGACGGGCGCTTCGCCGCTGAACGTCACGTCCGCGGGGACGTCCCCGCCCCAGCACTTGACGGCGCTGCCGACGATCGCGCACGCGTGGTTGAGGCCGCCGGAGACCATCGTCGCGCCCGCGGCGACGGTGGGCGTCCTGGAGATCGTGGTGTGACGGCCGCAGTGCACCGCGCCCGTGTCGAGCAGGACGCACGCCTCCTCGGTGAAGCCCTTGCCCGTGACCTGGACGACGCCGGTGACCTCCCCGCCCCCCTCGTACGTGAGCGTCGTCGGCGTGGTCGACGCGAAGCACACCGCCTTGCCGTCGGCCGTTGTCGCGCACGGGATGGTCGTTCCCGAGCCGTTGTTGAGCCCGGCGCACGCCGGAGAATCCGACCCGGTGCCCGGGTCGCTGCCCCCCGCGCCCGTCGTGCTGCTGGCCGAGGTGCTGCTCGCGCCGCTGGCCGAGGTGCTGCTCGCGCTGCTCGCCCCGGTGCTGCTGGCCGAGGTGCTGCTCGCGCTGCCGGCCGAGGAGCTGCTCGCGCTGCCGGCCGAGGCGCTGCTCGCGCTGCCGGCCCCGGCGCCGCTCGTCGTCCCACTGCCGGCGCTGGTGACGCCGGGGTCGCCGCCCCCGGACGCCGCCGCGCCGCCCGTGCCTTCCTCCCCGTCCGACGACGAGCAGGCCATCCATCCGCAAGCCAAGAAGCCCAGTATCACCAAGGAACGTTTCGAACTCATGTGAAGACCTCGCGTTGGTACCGCGCTTCCCGGCTCGCCCCTGATTCATGAGACGGGCCCGAGAGGCGCAGAGGACACAGAGACGCTCGTTCTTTCTCCTCCGTGCCCTCGCTGCCTCCCGGGTCCACCGCGGAAGCCGGCGCGGTGCCGCCGGGGCAACGGGCTTCGTCTCCAGGGAGGAGCTCGAGGAGCGCAGCACGAAATCTAGCTCAGTCCCACCCCGCGGGTAATGGCTGCAATCTCAGCGTAAAACTTCATTACTACCGAGTTGCCCCGCTGGAGCCCCCGGAAGGCCGCTGGAGCCCGGAAGGCCGCTGGAGATCGATGCCCGATGCGCTCGACAGGAGATCCGAGCGCCGGGCGGCAAACGCCTCTTCGCGCCCCGACTCGCCGCGTCTTCGCCTCTCCAGGGGTCCTGTGATCCTGTTATTTTACGTCCTCGCTGCGCCCAACGCGGAAAGCTGCGGACACGCGACCCAGCCGGATGCGAGCACGCATGAACGGTGCGTAACGTCGCGACATGGCGGCGACACGGCCCGGAGCGGTTATGTCGTGGAGGGTTCGATCACGGCCACGGCGGAGCATTCCGGCCCGAAGCGAGCATTCCGCTCCTGCGAGCGCGCGGATGCACAAACGTGACGACCCGTACGGCGCTGAGCAGGCAGGGCGCAGCGCGGTCGTCTCCCCGGGACGGCGCGGTCGATTGCGTCGGCCCTGCGCGCGGCCCGCGTTTTTCTGCCCGCGGAGGAGAGCTCCACATTTTGAGAACACCTGCGCTCGCCACCGCCGCAGCGCAGGACCGCGCCGCGGCGGGAGCTCCGCGCGGCAGAGAGCGCGTGGGCCATGTCTCGTATCGTTTTTTGCCGCGCGCAGGGGCGCGGCGAGGATGATGAGCCGCCGATCCGGCGCGAAAACACGCGTCGAGGCGCGCGCGCGACGCGCGTCACCAGGGTCCAATTTGCTCGAATCGCGGAGAAGTCCCAAGGGCGCGCAGATCCGAGGAGCGCCTATTTCGCGGACGCATCGCGCGAATCCACGCGGGCTCGGAGCGGCAGCACCTGCACAGCAGAGCGAGGCACACACCCTGCTCATGGGTGAGCCAAGGTGTTCGGGGCCGCAAGGCCAGGCATGGACACCGGGGAGGACCAATGATCTCGATTCACGGCAAGATGATGGGTCTCGCGATGGTGCTGGCGCTCGGGGCCGGGTGCGCGGCGAGCGCGGACGAGGAGGTCGACACGGACGCGATGGAGCTCGACGAGGAGAGCGTCGACTCCACGGCGGCGGCGCTGGAAGAGGCCGAGCGCGGCGGGTACGCGGCTCAGTCGCAGGCCCAGGTCGGCCAGATGGGGCCCAGCAAGCTCGGCCTGCCCCCGAGCAAGGGTCTGCCCTCGAAGGTCGGCCAGATGCTGCCCAGCAAGGGCGAGCTCGGCCCCAGCAAGGGCGAGCTCGGCCCCAGCAAGGCCTCGTTCCCGAGCAAGGGCAGCCTCCCGACCAAGGGTCTCCCGACCAAGGGCTACCCGACGAAGGGCGAGTACGGGCAGCAAGGCCCGGCGCAGATCGGCCAGTCCGCCGTCGGGCAGATGGGCCCCTCGCAGGCGCAGGTCGGGCCGGCGCAGATCGGCTCGCAGGCGCAGATCGGCTCGCAGGCGCAGATCGCCTCGAAGGGGCAGCTCGGCTGGGCGCAGACGGGCCAGACGGCCGGCATCAGCCAGGTCGGCGTCGGGCAGACGGGCCTCGTGGGGCAGGACGCCAGCCAGCGTGACGGCGCGCGCTGCTTCGGCGGCTTCGGCGGCTTCGGCGGCGGCTTCGGCTGCGGTCTGACGGCGGTCACGACGTCGATCACCAGCCTCGTCCCGACGTTCATCAACCCCTGCTTCAGCCCGTGCGGCTTCGGCGGCTTCGGCGGCTTCGGCGGCGGCTTCTGGTGAGCTTGATCTGACCGCACCGCGCCGGACGGCGCCACAGGCTCCGCGTCCCAGGATCCCACGGCGCCGCTCCGGCCCTCCTCTTCGATGGGCTCCCGAGCGCCGGTAGCCCGGGGTTGGATATCCCGGGCTGCCGGCGGCTCCCCTCTCCCCTCCTCCGCTCGCGCGGAAGCCGCCCCACCGACGCCGGTGGGGATCGCGCGAGCCCTCCATCCACCCGCCGTCAATCCCCCCCCGCCCTCCATCCACCCGCCGTCACTCCACCCGCCAGCACTCCATCGTCAGCCGCCCTGACCGAGCGCGCGATCCAGGTAGAACGCCGCGCTCACCAGCCCGAGGTGGGTGAACGCCTGGGGGAAGTTGCCGAGCAGCTCTCCGCTCGCCCCGATCTGCTCGGAGTACAGGCCGAGGTGGTTGGCGTACGTGAGCATCTTCTCGAAGAGGAACCGCGCGTCGTCGAGGCGGCCAGCGCGCGCCTGGGCCTCGACGAGCCAGAAGCTGCAGATGCTGAACGTGCCCTCCTTGCCGTCGAGGCCGTCGCCGGCGCCCTTGCCGAGCTCGTAGCGGTGGACGAGCGTGTCGCTCGCGAGCTCGGCGAGCGTGCGATCGATCGTGCCGACCATGCGCGGATCGGTGGGGGAGATGAAGCGCATGAGCGACATGAGCAGGTTGCTCGCGTCGAGCGCCGCCGAGCCGAACGACTGCACGAACGTCCGCCGCTCCGCGTCCCAGCCGCGGGTCATGATCGTCTCGTAGACCTCGTCGCGCGCGCGGGCGACGCGCTGCCGGTCGAGCGGCAGCGAGCGCTTGTCCGCGAGCCGCAAGGTGCGGTCGAGCGCGACCCAGCACTGGAGCTTGGAGTAGACGAACTGCCGCTTCCCGCCCCGCACCTCCCAGATGCTCTCGTCCTCCTTGTCCCAGTGCTCGCAGACCCAGTAGGCCATGCGCCGGTGCTCGCGCCAGAAATCGTAGGAGATGGGAGATCCATACTTGTCGAACAGGTACACCGAGTCGATGAGCTCGCCGTAGATGTCGAGCTGGAGCTGCTCTGTCGCGCCGTTCCCGATCCGGACCGGCCGCGACCCGCGGTAGCCGTCGAGGTGGGTCAGCGCGACCTCGGGCAATTCGTGGCGGCCGTCGATTCCGTACATGAGCTGGAGCGGGCCGGTGGGGCCGTCCTCCTCGGAGACGCGGGCCATCAGCCATTCCATGAACCGCGCGGCCTCCTCGGTGTAGCCGAGCCGGAGGAACGCGTAGAGGGTGAACGCGGCGTCGCGCACCCAGACGTAGCGGTAGTCCCAGTTGCGGACGCCGCCGATCTCCTCGGGCAGGCTGGTGGTCGCCGCGGCGACGATCGCGCCGGTCGGCTCGAACGTGAGCAGCTTGAGGACGAGCGCCGACCGGTCGACCATCTCGCGCCAGCGCCCCTTGTAGCGCGACTTGCCGACCCACTGCCGCCAGAAGGTGACCGTGCGCCGGAGGGCCTCGTCGCCGTCGATCGGGGTCGAGAGCAGGTCGGCGTTCGCGGTCCAGTCCTCGACCTGGCGCAGCGAGAACGTGGCCGACTCGCCCTCCTGCAGGACGAAGTCCGCGGTCACCCCGCCGGCGCCGTCGGGGAGCAGGGGGATCGGGCTGATCAGGGCGAGGTCGAGGCCATCGGAGTCGAAGACGGCGCCGCGCGGGTCGTCGAGGAGGACGCGGTGGGGACGGCGGGCAAAGTCGATCGCGGGGCGGCAGGAGAGCCGGAAGCGCACCGCCCCGCGGACGGCGCGCGCGACGCGGACGATCTGGTGCATGCCGCGGCGGTAGGCGCCGTACGTGTCCCGGTGGATCGGCATGAAGTCGCAGACCTCGCCGACGCCCTCCGCGTCGAGGAACCGCGTGAGGAGCACGTTGGTGTCCGGCAGGTACATCTGCTTGCGCGACGCGCTGTGCGCCGCGGCGAGCTCGAAGCTGCCCCCCTGTTTGTCGTCGAGGATGGCCGCGAACACGCTCGGCGAGTCGAAGTGGGGGAGGCAGCACCAGTCGATCGAGCCATCCATCCCGACCAGCGCGACGGAGTGCATATCGCCGATGATGCCGTAGGACTCGATGGGCTTGTAGGGCATCACCTCTCCATAGCGCCCGCCCGGCCGATAGGAACCGCCCCCCGGCAAATCTGGAATATTAAATTGCTCACGAGCGCGGCGGCAGCCGCGAGAGCTTCCGCTGGAGCGAGCGGCGGTGCATCCGGAGCTTGCGCGCGGCCTCGGAGATGTTCCCCTCGCAGTCCGCGAGCACGCGCTGGAGGTACTCCCACTCGACCCGCTCGAGCGACGGCAGGCCCTCGTCGCCGCCCGAGGCCGGGGCGAAGCCGAGCAGCGACCGCGCGCACTGGGCCGCGTCGACCGGCTTGGTCAGGTAATCCACGGCCCCCGCGCGGATCGCCGCCACCGCGTTCGCGATCGTGCCGTAGCCGGTGAACACCACGATGCGGATGCCGTCATCCATGCCCCGCAGCGTCCCGACGAGCTCGATCCCGCTCTGCCCGGGCATCCGGACGTCGACGAGCGCGTACTCGAACACGTGCTCGCGCGCCATCGCCGTGGCCTCCTCCGCGCTGCCGGCGAGGAACACGGCGAAGCCGTTCCGGCCGAGCGCCTGGCCGAGCGCGGACCGGAAGGTCGCGTCGTCGTCGACGATGAGCAGCGTCGGCTCGGAAGCGGGCTCCGCGCTCATGAGTCCACCGGCGCGAGGCGCAGGGCGACCCGCGTGCCGCGCGCGGTGCCTGCGTCCGGACCCTGCCTCGACGACACCGTGAGGCGCCCTCCGACCTGCTCGATGAGCGTCCGCACGAGGTAGAGCCCGAGGCCCATCCCCTCGCCGGGCGCCTTGGTCGTCACGAACGGCTCGCCGAGCCGCCCCTCGAGGCCCTGCGGGACGCCCACCCCGCCGTCCTCGACGCTGATCACCGGCGCGCCGCCCTCGTCCCCGACCGTGACAACGATCGGCCCCGCGGCCGCCGGGCTCGGCCCGAGCGCCTCGAGCGCGTTGTCGAGCAGGGCGAACAGCGCCGCCTCGATGTCGGCCGCGTCGAGCGGCACCGTGCGGCGCGGCGCGAGGTCGCCGCGCACCTCGACCGCGACCCCGGGGTGCGCCGCCTGCCACGCCGCCACGCCGCGCCGCGTCGCCTGGCCGACGTCGACGCCGGCGCGCAGCCCGTCCGCCCGGACGTCCGCCCGCATGCGCGCGATGACCACGCGGCAGCGCTCGACCTGCTCCGCGATCGTGCGGGCGCGGCGCCGCGCGGCGTCGCTCGACGCGGCGTCGTGGAGGCTCTCCTCGGCGAGCACCGCGATCGTCCCGAGCGGGGTGCCGAGCTCGTGGGCGGTGCCGGCCGCGAGCGCGCCGAGCGCCTGGAACCGCGAGGCCTCCTCCGCGCGCCGGCGCAGCGCCGCGTTCTCGGCGGCGCTCTCGTCGAGCGCGCGGCGGACCTTGAGGAGCACGTGGGCGACGAGCGCCGAGCTCAGCACGAAGGCGAGGAGCATCCCGTAGAGGTGGGCCGAGAAGGCGCCGTGCTCGGGGTGGCTCGGGCAGCACGCGCCGGAGGGGAGCGCGAAGAGCGCCGCGAACAGGCAGGCCGCGAGCGCCGCGAGCGCGAAGGTCGTCCGCGCCGGCAAGAGCGCCGCGGCGAGCGCGACGTGCACGAAGAAGAGCGCGCTGAACGGGTTGCCCGCGCCGCCCGACGCGGCGAGGACGCCGGCGATCGCGACGAGGTCGAGCGCCACGACGCCGGCGACGAGCGCGCTCTGCGCCCCCTGCTCGGACCTCAGCCGCCGCGCGAGGACGACGTTGAGCCCGGCGGCCAGCGCCAGGATGGGGACGGCGATCGCGTACCGGACGTGGTAGCCGAACAGCGCCTCGTCGAGGACGAGCGTCGCCGCGAGCACGGCGAACAGCGCCCAGCGCAAGCCGATGAGCCAGCGGAGGACGATCCCGCCCGCCGGCGCCTGGTCAAGGGAAGCCTCGTGCGTCACGGCACGACTATACCGCGAACGCCGCGGGCGCTCCGGAGCGCCGCGCTCACCGCGGCTTCAGCACGGCGAACAGCGCGCGCGGGGGCGGCTCCATGGGGCCGTGGTAGACGGTCTCCTCGGCGGAGAGGACCTCGAAGTCCGCCCCGAAGATCTCGCGCAGCGCCTCGGGCGTGAACCGGTACGGCCCCTGGTCGTACGGCTCCAGCACGCTGAAGCACTTGAGAAACAGGTGCCCTCCGGGCGCGACGAGCCGCTTCAGCGTGCGGACGTAATCGGCCCTGCGCGCCGGCGGGAGGCAGTGGAAGCAGCCGCGGTCGAAGACGACGTCGAAGCGGTCGTCGAGCTTGCTGTCCAGGATGTCGTCCTGCAGGAAGCGCGCGGAGGCTCCTCGCCGCGCCGCCTGCGCCGCCTGCGCCGCCGCCTGCTCGATGGCGGCGTGGGAGAGATCGGTGCCGGTGACGTCGAACCCGCGCTCGGCCAGCGCGAACGCCTGCGTGGCCGGGCCCGTGCCGAGGTCGAGCGCCCGTCCCCGCGCGATCTGCCGCTGCTCGAGCGCCCGCTCGAGGTCGGGATCCAGGCGCGCGTGGTACCAGGGCATGCTCTCCGCCGGGGTGCTTCGATACAGCTCTTGCCAGTCAGGGAAGTTCCGCTCGTCGCTCATGCCACCGTTATAATCCGCGCGGGCGGCGCTGCACCCGACGTTCTCGTGTAGGCTCCGGCGCGGGCGCAGGCGCGGGCGCAGGCGCGGCAGCAGGGGAGCAGGGCGGTGAGGATCACATGCGTGGGCGGCGGGCCGGCGGGCCTCTACCTCGCGCTGCTCGCGAAGCAGCGCGACCCGCGGCGCGAGGTCGTCGTGGTGGAGCGGAACCGGCCCGACGACACGTTCGGCTTCGGCGTCGTGTTCTCGGACGCGACGCTCGACAACCTCGAGGGCGCCGACCGCCCGACCTACGACGCGATCCGGGGCAGCCTCGCCCACTGGGACGAGCTCCACGCGCACTTCCGCGGGCGCGTCCTCGTCTCGAAGGGGCACGGCTTCAGCGGCCTGTCGCGCCGGAGGCTGCTCGAGATCCTGCAGGGGCGGGCGCGGGAGCTCGGCGTCGTCCTGCGCTTCGAGGAGGAGGTCCTCGACCCGGACGAGATCGTGTCCGGGAGCGACCTCGTCGTCGCGGCCGACGGGGTGAACAGCCGGATCCGCGAGCGCTTCGCCGACAGGTTCCAGCCGCGCATCGACGTCCGGCCGAACCGCTTCGTGTGGCTCGGCACGACGTTCCCGTTCGACGCGTTCACCTTCTACTTCGAGGAGAACCGCCACGGGCTCTTCCGGGTGCACGCGTACCGCTACGAGCCGGATCGCTCGACGTTCATCGTCGAGTGCCGGGAGGAGACCTTCCGGCGGGCGGGCCTCGAGCAGGCGGGCGAGGACGGGACGATCGCGTACTTCGAGGAGCTCTTCGCCGACAAGCTCCGGGGGCACCGGCTGCTGAAGAACCGGAGCGTGTGGCGGAGCTTCCCCACGGTGCACAACGAGCGCTGGAGCGCGGGCAACGTGGTGCTGCTCGGGGACGCCGCGCACACGGCGCACTTCTCGATCGGCTCGGGGACGAAGCTCGCGCTCGAGGACGCGATGGCGCTCGTCGAGAGCCTGGGGCGGCACGCGCGCGTGCCCGAGGCGCTCGCGGCCTACGAGGCGGAGCGCAAGCCCAAGGTGGCCGCGTTCCAGCGGGCGGCGCAGGTGAGCCTCCAGTGGTTCGAGAACACCGAGCGCTACATGGCGCTCGACCCCGTGGAGTTCATGTTCAGCCTGCTGACGCGCAGCCTGCGGGTGACGCACGAGGGGCTGAAGGCGCGCGATCCGGCGTTCGTGCGCGAGGTCGACGCGCACGTCGCGAGCAAGGCCGAGGAGCAGTCGGGGGCGCGCGTCGTCGACGCGGGCGACGCGCGCGGCGGCCCGCCGCCGCCGATGTTCACGCCGTTCCGGCTGCGGTCGCTCGTGCTCGAGAACCGCGTCGTTGTGTCGCCGATGTGCCAGTACTCCGCGGACGACGGGCGGATCGACGACTGGCACCTCGTGCACCTCGGGAGCCGGGCGCTCGGCGGGGCGGGGCTCGTGATCACCGAGATGACCGACGTGAGCGCCGAGGCGCGCATCACGCCCGGCTGCGCGGGGCTCTACCGGCCCGACCACGCCGGGCGCTGGCGGCGCGTCGTCGATTTCGTCCACGCGCACTCCCGGGCCCGGATGGGCGTTCAGCTCGCGCACGCGGGGCGCAAGGGCGCGACGAAGCGGATGTGGGAGGGGATGGACGAGCCGCTCGAGGCCGGCGCCTGGCCGCTGCTCAGCGCGTCCGCGGTGCCGTACCTCGCCGAGAGCCAGGTCCCGAAGGCGATGGATCGCGGGGACATGGACCAGGTGACCGAGGATTTCGTGCAGGCGGCGAGGCGCGCGGACGAGGCCGGGTTCGACCTGATCGAGCTGCACTGCGCGCACGGGTACCTGCTCTCGAGCTTCATCTCGCCGCTCACGAACCGGCGCACGGACGCCTACGGCGGCCCGATCGAGCGCCGGATGCGCTACCCGCTCGAGGTGTTCGACGCGGTGCGGGCCGCGTGGCCCAAGGAGAAGCCGATGAGCGTGCGCATCTCCGCGACCGACTGGGCGCCGGGCGGGCTCACGACGGACGATCTCGTCGCGCTCTCGGTGATGCTCCGGGAGCACGGCGCCGACATCATCCATGTCTCGGCGGGGCAGACGGACCCGGTGAGCAAGCCCGAGTACGGGAGGCTGTTCCAGACGCCGCTCTCCGAGCTCGTGCGGCTCGAGGCGAAGGTGCCGACGATCGCGGTGGGCAACATCCAGAGCTACGCGGACGTGAACAGCATCATCGCGGCCGGCAGGGCGGACCTGTGCGCGCTCGCGCGGGCGCACCTCTACGACCCGTACTGGACGCGGCACGCCGCCGCGGAGCAGGGGTTCGAGATGGAGTGGCCGCCTCAGTACAGGTCGGTCGAGAGGTACACGCTGCGGATGCGGTGACCCGGCGGCGACGCCGCGCCGAGGGATCGGAGCGCGCGTGGATGGCCAGAGGGCCGGCGCCCTTCAGGGACCGGCGCGGCGCTTGCGCTCGGCGCGCGCGTCTTTCAGAGTCGCAGGACCCGATGGCGTCAGAGGACGTGCGCTACCGCGAGCATGCGCCCCACCCCCTCTTGCGCGGCGCGGTGCAGAGCTGCTCTTCCTACGAGGAGCGCCACACGGCGAGCACGGAGGAGCATCGCCTCCTGCCCGAGGCCAGCATCGATCTCGTGTTCCACTGCGGCGACGCGCGCATCGAGGGGCGCGATGGCCGCCTGCGCCCCTTGCCGCCGGTCTTCGTGATCGGCGTGCGGGACGAGCCTGCCCGGATGGTGTCTCGCGGCCTGTCGCGCGTGCTCGGCGTCCGCTTTCATCCGTGGCACGCGGCCTCGTTTCTCGAGGACGAGGCCGATCTGCGCGGCTACGGCACGATGGTGGGCCCGGGCCTGCGCGCGCTCTCCGCGCGGGTCGGCCCGCTCCTCGAGGCGGGCGAGAGCGGCGCGGCGCTCGGGCTGATCGAGGGGTGGCTGCTCGCGCGGCGCCGCGTGGCCCGCCGGCCCGCCGGCCCGGTGGAGGCGGCGGGCGTCGCGCTCCACGCGAGCCACGGGGGCGCGCGCGTCGGCGCGCTCGCCGGGCGGCTCGGGCTGTCGGTCCGGCAGCTCGAGCGGCAGTTCAAGCGATCTGCCGGGATGTCCCCCAAGGCGCTCGCGCGGCTCATCCGCTTCTCCCGGGCCACCGAGCGCCTCGAGCTCGACCCGGGCGCGCGCCTCACCGCGCTCGCCTTCGAGCTCGGCTACGCGGATCAGGCGCACTTCACCCGGGAGTTCCGCGCCTTCGCGGGCATGAGCCCCGGCAGGTACGCCGACGAGGTGCGGCGCCTCTCGGCGCGCGGCGACGGCGCGCGGGGCGCCCCCCGAGCCGGCGGCGCGCGCGCTTGACCTGATCGGCCCGGGAGCGCGCGCCGCGTCGCGTTTGTTCAATCGAGGCGGCGCGGCGGTCGTCACGTTCTCCGCATGACGAGCGCCGTCCAGCGCCGTCCCGGCGCGGGCGTACGCCCCGGGGCGCTCTTGTTCCTCCAGGCCACGGCCTTCCTGAGCGCGGCCGGCACCGGGCTTGTCGCCCCGGTGACTCCCTTCCTGGCCGCGCGGTTCGACGGCGAACCTGCCCACGTGGCCTCGGCGGTCGGCCTGCTGAGCGCGTCCTACTCGCTCTGCGCCTTCCTCTCCGCGCCGGCGCTCGGGGCGCTGAGCGACGCGGTCGGGCGCCGCCCGGTGCTCCTGCTCAGCCTGGTGGGCTCGGCGGCCGGGTACGCGCTGTTCGGCTTCGCCGAAGCCCTTCCGCTCCTGCTCCTCGGGCGCGCGATCGACGGCCTCACGGCGGGCAACGTGGGCACTGTGTTCGCGTACCTGGGCGACACGACGCCTGCCGAGCAGCGCGCCCGGTATTTCGGTCGGATCGGCGCGATGTTCGGGGCGGGGCTGATCGCCGGCCCCGCGCTCGGCGGTGTCGCCTTGAAGCTCGGCCTGAAGGCGCCGTTCTTCCTGGCGGCCCTCCTCACCGCGCTGAACGCCGCAGGGAGCTATCTGTTCCTCGAGGAGAGCCTCGACCCCGCGCGCCGGGCCCGGGCGATGTCGTGGAGAAAGCTCAACCCGCTCTCGCAGCTCTCAGGGCTGCTCCGCCTGAGCCACCTCCGCCCGCTCCTGACCGTCGGCGTGCTCGTCACGGCGGCCGTCGTCTCCCTTCAGGCGACGTTCGCGCTGCTCGCCAAGGACCGGCTCGGGTGGGGCGCCGACGCGGTGAGCTTCGCCGTCATCGCGGTCGGCGTCACGGACGTGTGCGTACAGGGGATCTTGCTGGAGCGCCTGGCCAGGGTCCTCGGGGATGCGCGCGTCCTCGGGCTGGGCCTTGTCCTCGTCGTCCTCGCCCTCGCGACGATGGCGGTCGTCGCCTGCCACGCCTCGGCGCCGGCGTTCGTCGCGGCCATCGTGGCGTTCGCGGGCGGCGAGGGGCTGCTCGCCGCGTCCTTCTCCGCCCTCCTGTCGCGGGCCGCGGGGCCGGCCGCGCAGGGGCAGGCGCAGGGCGGCCATCAGGCGCTCCAGGAGCTGGCCTGTGTGATCGTGCCGCTCGTCGCCACCCAGCTTTACGCGCAGGTCGGCATGGGCGCGCCGTTCTGGGCTGCGGCGGCAGCGGCGGCGCTCGCCGGCGTGCTCCTCCGCGCGAGCGTCGTGGCGGCGCCCGCCGCTGGCGACGGGGCGTGACGGGGCGCGCGAGAGCAGAGAAAAAAAGTGGAGGCGGGGCCTTGATCCTCACGCTACGTGAGGACCTAGCCTCCGGGGCATGGACGTCCTCCCCCGCCCTGGAACCAGGGGAAGCACCATGCGTTCAGCACCGTTGAAAGTCGGCGATCTCGCCAGGCAGACCGGCCTCTCCGTACGCACGCTCCACTATTACGAGGAGGTCGGGCTGCTGTCTCCGTCGCATCGCACCGCGTCGGGGCACCGGATGTATTCGGCAGGCGACGTCGCCCGGCTCCAGCAGATCAAGTCGCTGCGAGAGCTCGGCTTCAGCCTGGAGCAGATCAGCGGGTGTCTGGACAAGGAGGGTTTCTCTCCGCTCCAGACCATCGAGCTGCACCTGTCGCGGCTGCGCGACCAGATCGCGCTGGAGCAGAAGCTCTGCGCGCGGCTCGAGGGCCTGGCCCACGTCCTGCGGGCGGGGGAGGACGTCTCTGTGGAGCAGCTCCTTCAAACCGTCGAGGTGATGACCATGATCGAGAAGTACTATACCCCAGAGCAGCTCGCGGAGCTCAAGCAGCGCGCGGACGCGCTCGGCCCGGAGAAGATGCGCGAGGCAGAGAACGCGTGGAAGACGATCTACGATGACATGCGGGCGGAGATGCAGAAGGGCTCCGATCCGAAGAGCGAGCCGGTGCAGCAGATCGTGCGGCGCATGCGGGAGCTCATCGACGCGTTCACGGGGAAGAACCCCGGGATCGAGAGCTCGTTGAACCGGATGTACCAGGAGGAGCCGTCGATGAGGAACCGGCCCGGGGTGGATCCGGCGTTGCACGAGTTCATCGGCAAGGCGATGAGCTAGCTCGCGTCACGCAGGTAAGTCCCCTCGGCGCGCGCTGCTGACGCGGCGTCGCCCGGGGCGCAGCGCGGGCCGGCGTGGCTGACGGTGGAATCAAGATGGTATAGCGTTCGGCGACGATGAGCGACGAACAGGGCTCGAGTGCGATCGAACGCGAGAATGCAGCGCTGCGCCGGCGGGTGGCCGAGCTCGAAGCAGCCGAGGCGAAGCTGGAAGCGCTCTGCTCGGTGAGCCGGGCGTTCATCGCCCTCATCAACCGCGACGGGGTCGTCCAGGAGACGTTCGCGACGCTCCTCAGCCGCTCCGGGAGGGTGGAGAGCGGGTGTCAGGCCATATCGATGGCCGCGGTGGTCCGCGAGGACTACATCGAGCGCTGCATCGGGACCATCCGGGAGTCGCTCGCCACACGGACGATCGCGAGCCTGGAGTACCCTGTCCGCTTCGGCCAGGACGACGTGTGGTGTCAGGCCTATTGCAAGCCGTTCACGGACGACACGGTGCTCTGGGTCGCGCATGACATCACGGCGCAGCGGCGACTGGCGTATGCCCAGGCCGAGCTGCGCGACTTCCAGGCGCTCGTGAACAGCGCCCCCGACGTCCTGCACCAGTTCCACACCGCCATCCTCGACGTCACGGGCGTCAAGGACGTCGACGCAGAGTCCGCCGACGCCCTGCTCCGCATCGCCCGCGCCGCGCGCCTGCTCGGCGCCCAGCTCGTCCTCACCGGCATCGGCCCCGACACCGCGCAGACCCTCGTCGACCTCGGCGTCGACCTCACCGGCATCACCACCCGCAGCACCCTCCAGAGCGGAATCGCCCACGCCCTCGCGCCGCGCAGCGGCCGGCGCGCAGCGTCCGTTCCGGGCGCGCCCGCCTCGGCTACCAGGCCGCGATCGCCCGCCTGAGCGTCGCGACCGCGCGCGGGAGGGCGCCTGCAACGAGCCGCCGGAGCGGACGCGGCGCGCCGAGGAAAGGTGGCTTGCGTCCGCCCGCGCCTCGATGTGGCCTTTGTGCCGCGTGGGGCAATTCGCGCCACGCCGGCGGGCGGAGCCGCGCAGCGCCCGGACGGGCTGCGAGGCGGGAGATCGTCACCGCGTGGGTCGAGCTGCCGCCGCGCTCGGCCTGGCATCCGCGTTGCTGGTTTGCGGGTGACCGGTGACGGGCAGCCGCCCCGGCTTGAGCCGCCCAGGAAGTACATCCCCGCGCCGCGCGCGCCCCTGCAGTGAAGGTCCGCTATGCACCTGCCCGGAAAAGAGATCCCCTGGAAGGACTTTCTGAACGACATCAAGCAGGAATGGGTCAAGGACAAGGTCGACACCGTCGCTGCTGCGCTGACCTTCTTCGGCGTCCTCGCGATATTCCCTTTCCTGCTCTTCGCGATCGCCCTCGCCGGCCTGGTCATCGATCCGGTGGAAGCGGCGCGGATGGTCGGCGAGCTCTACCGGGTCGCCCCGCCGGCGGTGGCGAACATCCTCGGCGAGCGGCTCCACGCGCTGACCGAGGGCCAGAGCCCGGCGCTCCTGACCGTCGGCGCGCTCGGCGCGGTCTGGGCCGCCTCGGGCGGCGTCATCGCGCTGATGGACGCGCTCAACTCGGCCTACGGCGTCGAGGACAGCCGGTCGTTCCTCAAGCGCCGCGGGATCGCCCTCCTGGTCACCCTCGGCGGCGCCGTCCTGCTGACGATCGCCTCGGCGCTCGCGGTCGCCACGCCGGCCATCGCCGAGCACCTCGGCCCGCTGGGGACGCTGATCCTCTGGCTGCGCGTGCCTGTCTCGGCGTTCATCGTGATGGGCGTCCTGGCGACGCTCTATTACGTGCTCCCCGACGTCGAGCAGAAGTTCAGGTTCATCACCCCCGGCTCGATCGTGGCGGTCGTGATCTGGGCCATCGCGTCCCTGGGATTCTCGTTCTACGTCGGCCGCTTCGGCAGCTACGAGGTGAGCTACGGCGCGCTGGGCGGCGTCATCATCCTGCTCCTCTGGATGTGGATCTCCTCGATGGCGGTGCTCCTCGGGGCCGAGATCAACGCCATCATCGAGCACCGCTCGCCCGACGGGAAGCGCACCGGCGCCAAGGACGCCGACGACACCGGCGCGGATGTGCCGAAGACCGAGAAGGAGCAGATCGAGGGCGCCGCGCTCCCGGCCGGCGCCCCGCGCCCTGCGCGCGGCGGCGGCGGCGGCGAGAAGAGCGCGGGCGGCGAAATCGCGCTGCCCCACCCGATCCGCTCGAACCACTCGGGGCTCCATGGCGGGAGGGCGTAGCCGACGCTGCCTGTCCCCGGAGCTCCGTTGAACCTGATCGCGAGGACGCCTCCATGCCGCACAGACTCACCCTGTCCACATCGCTGCTCGTGCTGTGCGGCTCGCTCGCCGCGGGCTGCCAGGGCTCCCAGAGCGGCGCGCCCATGGCGCCTCCGCCGATCGACACCGGCAAGGGCGCGGAGGCGGTGGACGTGCAGCGCCAGGAGGACGCAGGAGGCGCCGGCGAGCCGACCGGGGCCGGCGGCGCGCCGGGCACGGGCGGCGCGCCGGGCTGCGTCGACGGGCCGCTCATGAAGTACGTCGGGCAGAGCCAGGACGCGTGCGCGCGGATCCGCTTCGTGTGCGAGCCGGGGTGGAGCTACTTCAGCGACGACTGCGGCTGCGGTTGCACGAAGCAGCCGTGACCGAGGGCGGCGGCGCGGATCGGCGCGCCGGGCGGCGTTGACGGCGGCGGCGCGGGCAGCGCCACAAAAACACCTCGCCCTGGGCGGCCTGCGGCATCTAGCATCGGAGCCCGCATGCGCCCCCTCCTCATCGTGAATCCCCGCTCCAGCGGCGGAAAGACGGGCAAGCTCTTCGACGGGATGCAGACGCCCATCCGGCGCGTCCTCGGCGAGTTCGACGTCGTGCACACCGAGCGTCCGCGGCACGCGGTGGACCTCGCGCGCGAGGCGGCGCTCGGCGGGCGCGAGACGGTCGTCGCGGTGGGCGGCGACGGCAGCGTGAACGAGGTGGTGAACGGCCTGATGCAGGCGCGGGACCGGGGGGCGACAGGCACCCGGCTCGGGATCATCGGCGCGGGGACCGGCGGCGATCTCTGCAGGACGCTGAAGCTGAGCCACCGGCTCGACCGGTACTGCACGGCGATCGCGAGCGGCAGCGCGCGCCCGATGGACGTGGGCCGCTTCTCGTACGAGACGCACGACGGGCGGCAGGCCGAGGCGTTCTTCGTCAACGTGCTCTCCGCGGGGATGAGCGGCCTCGTGGATCAGATCGTCAGCGAGACGACGAGGGTGCTCGGCAACTCGCTGGCGTACACGATGGCCTCGCTCCGGGGCCTCGTCCGCAGCCGCGTCGGCCGGGTGCGCTGCGTGGCGACGCTGCGCGGCGAGCGGCGCGAGGAGGAGCTCGCGACGCGCACGGTGGCGATCTGCAACGGCCGCTTCTTCGGCGCCGGCATGCAGGTCGCGCCGATGGCGCGGGCCGACGACGGCGTGTTCGACGTCATCGACCTGGGCGGCGCGCCCCACGTCCGCTTCGCCGCCGTGTCGACCGGCATGTACACGGGCGCGCACATCCGCCACCCGGACGTCCGCCACTTCCAGTGCGATCGCATCGAGCTCACGCTCCTGAACCGCGACGTCGAGGACGCGTTCCTGCTCGACGTCGACGGCGAGCCGCTCGGGCGGCTGCCGATCACGGTGACGATGGAGCCGAAGGCGATCGAGGTGCTGGCGCCGGCCGACTGAGGGCGCGGCGGGTGGAGGCGGCGCGGAAGGAGGACCGGTTGGCCGAGCCGGTGGCGCCGCGATCTCACCGCGCGCCGCTGCCGCGGAGCGCCGGGGCGCGGCGCTGCGCCTCGCGCTGAAGCGCCCCGGTGACACCCTCGAGAAGCTCGACGGCGAGGGGTTCCTCGCCGACCCGGCGTGAGCTGAGCGCACGCACTCCCGTGAACCACCTCACGTCGTTCGAAAAGTTCTTGAGCTTCCGAGGACTTCCGTCGGACCGCACCAGAACGCATTGTGGTTGCGGACGAGCCGGCTCGCCGTCGACCACGATGCGTTCTGGTCGCGCAACGCGCCGCCACGGCATCCGTCCAGAAATGTCCTCAGGCGAGGCCCGCCTTGTTCCGCAGCACCTGCCGAAGCTCGACGAACGCAGGGGGGATACTGCCTAGCTCCCGCATCTTGCGAGCGACCTCCTTGGCCAGGTTCAGGTCTCGGTCGGATGATTTCGGCTGCGGAGGTCGCGCCGGGGTGCGATCGAGACCGGGGACCTTCGACCGGAGGAAGCGGAATATCTCCTTACCCGAGAACGAGCGGATCCACTCGTCGCCATCGAGGTGGTTCTGGAAGTCGCTGCGAGCGGCCTCGAGCATCTGGGAGCGCACGCCGCCATGGCTCCAGCGCTGCCACGCAGCGCCGTGCTCAGACCAGTAGTCGCTCGTATCGAGGTGTCGCTTCACCTCTTCGAGGCTCTGCATCCCCGTGGGGTCTCTGGGACGCTCGGGGAAGCCTTTGCCCAGGTCTCGCTGCATATTCCAGAGCACGCGGCAGCAGACCATCCAGAAATGCATCTTCTGCGCATGATCATGAGCGACCTTCAAGATACGAGCGGCTGACTCGCTGCCGGAAAGCGCAGCCAGGATGTCGAAGTCGAGGAGCAGGTTCTCGATCTCGTGCGCCGGAAGCCGGAGAACACGGCAGCCCGGCGAGGCCCAGCCAGATATGTTGTCATCGTCGAAGTCACGGTCCACCACCCCGTAGACATGCGGCCCGCGCGGGCTCGAGGTGACCATATGCGTCACGCCCGGTTTGCCATTGCCGACGAGCACGTTGATCTGCGGATCACTCCACACATCTGTGAGGACAGCGTGCGTGACCGGATCCTCGACCCAGACGGTGAGCGGACCCCGATACAGGTCGCGCAGCGTGGTCTTCATGAGGGCGGTACCGCCGCGGGCATGTCGTCATCGTCCCCGCCGTCATCGAGCTGCGCCCGCGGATCCTCGTCCTCGACGAGGATGAAGCGCTCGAAGCTCAAAGCCGAGTCCAAGATGGCCTCCGAGTGCGTCGCGACGATGATCTGCGTCGTCGGGGAGAGCTCGCGCAAGGCGGGTAGCAGCAGGCGCTGCCACTGGACGTGCAGGTGCTGCTCGGGCTCATCGATCAGCAGCACGTCCGTCGGCGCGTCCCGGAAGACGAGCGGGCCGGCGAACGCGAACAAGGCCACCTGGCCGGAGCTCAGGCGATCCAGCGGCACCATGCGCGGAATATCGGGGCGGACCGAGGCGAGCCGGCGCGCCATCTCGATGCTGGTCACGTCCTCGGGGACGGGACGGTCGTCCCGGAGTATCACCTCGTCGCCCGAGCCGGGATCGTTGCTCACCGGGATCACGTCGAGCGTCTGCCCGGCACCGTTGAAGCGCTCCCACAGGCGCTGCAAGCGGGCGAAGGGGCCATCGCCCGGTGCGGCTCGCGCGCCCCCGTTGGCGGGCGGTTCTGTGACAGGCTTGCCGCGCCTCGCCTGAGCGCGCAGATCGCGGTAGTAGGCGCTGATCAAGCGCCTCTTCAGCTCGCGTAGCCGGTGCGCCTCGACGTCCGAGCGCGCGGCGCCCGGACTGACCACCTCGCCGAGCGCCTCGGGCTCACGCCGGGCGGAGAAGTACTCCACGTTCACGTCGAGCCGAGCATGCTCGCTCCAGCCGTAGCCCGGGAGGGTCTCCTGCGGCTCGAGGCCGCGAGCGCTGAGAAAGTTTCCCGACCGGGCAGGTGTATCGTGGTCGACGCGCAGCACGGTATAGAAGTCCACGGCATCGTTGCGGTCCGGGAAGCGAAACTCTCCCCGGAGCTCCAGGGCCTCGGCCCCGAAACGGATCTGCTCTCGGAGGGGCGCGGCATCCCGCGGCAGCAGGTCCGGCCGGTGCAGCAGCAGGAGGATCGCTTCCATCAGCGCCGTCTTGCCAGAGCCGTTGGCCCCTGCGAGCACGATGAGGTCGAGCGCCGTCCCCCGCGCGTCGCGCAGATCGAGGCTGATCTCGTCGATGCCGCGAAAGTTACGGACGTCCAGCCTCGTGAGCCGCAGGCCGGGCGCTGATCGCTCCGTCGACATGGCGTAGTATGTACGCCGGTCGGCGGGACATCACCAGCGCGAGCGCCGGCAGCGGTGGCGCGGTTCGACGCGCCCCGTCATCACGCTCGGCGGCGCCATCTCCCCGATCGTTGTGTCCGACCCCCCTGCCCCGTGCTGGCGCGCCCCTCGAGCCCGTCGAGCCCGCGCCGTAGCGGTGGTAAGGGATCTCGCATGAGCTTCATCGATTCTTCAGCGGGCGAGGCTGCCCCGAGCTCCTCCGGGGCGCGCGGCGCATCGGCCCCGCGGCTGCTGGTCGTCGGGTGCGGCGGGATCGGCGGCATCATCGCCGCGCACCTGGTCGAGCAGGGGCACGACGTCACCGCGTTCACGACGAACCCGATCATCGCAGACGCCATCAACGCCGTCGGCTTCCGGGTGCGCGGCGAGGCGAGCCCCGGCACGGTGCGCGGCCGCGCGGTGCGCGAGCTCGGCCCGGACACCCGGCCGTTCGACTACGTCCTGCTCGCCACGCAGCCGCCGCAGGTCGAGGAGGCGGCGCGCAGCGTGGTCGCGCACCTCGCCCCGACGGGCGCGATGATCTGCCTCCAGAACGGCCTCTGCGAGGAGCGCGTCGCCCGCATCGCGGGCCCGGAGCGCACCTTCGGCGGCGTCATCGCGTGGGGCGCCTCCATGGTGGAGCCCGGCGTGTACGACCGCACCTCGAGCGGCGGCTTCGTCCTCGGCCGGCTCGACGGCGCGAGCGACCCGCGCCTCCACGAGCTCGCGCGCATCCTCGAGGCGATCGGCCCGACGACCGTGACGGACAACCTCGCCGGCGCGCGCTGGTCGAAGCTCGCCATCAACTGCGCCATCTCGTCGCTCGGCACCGTCGGGGGCGACCGCCTCGGCGCGCTCCTCCGGCATCGCTTCGTCCGCCGCCTCGCGCTGGAGGTCATGACCGAGACCGTCCAGGTCTCGCGCGCGGCCGGCGTGCGCCTCGAGAAGGTGGCGGGGACGCTCGACCTCGACTGGGTCGCGCTCACGGACGCCGAGCGCTCCGCCGTGGGCTCGCCCGGGCTCTTCGCGAAGCACGCGCTGATCCTCGCGGTCGGCGCGCGCTACCGCCGCATGCGCTCGTCGATGCTCGCGGCCATCGAGCGCGGCCGCCCGCCCGCCGTCGACTTCCTGAACGGCGAGGTCGTCACGCGCGGCGCGGCGCTCGACATCGCCACGCCCATCAACGCCGCGGTCCGCGAGGAGGTGCTCGCGATCGCGGCGCGCCAGCGCAAGCCGAGCCTCTCGCTGCTGCGCGCGCTGTTCGACCGGACGCGCGAGCTCGCGGGCGCGCCGCCGTCCGCGGGCGCGCCGTCCACCCGGCCGCCGCCCGCGGCCGCGCCGTCCACCCGGCCGCCGCCCGCGGCCGCGCCGCACGAGCCGTCCGCAGCGCCAGCCGACACCCAGGCGGCCGCCCCGCACGCGCCTTCCGCGGCCGTCGTCGACGCGCAGGCGGCCGCGCCGCACGAGCCGTCCGCGACAGCAACGGACGCCCGGAGCGATCGCGAGGACGTCTAGCGCGCTTCGCGCACCGGCGACGGAAAACACGCCAGGACACCTGGCTTCACCGACAATTGTCCTGGCCTTCTTTGACGGCGGCGCGGGATCGAGCGCTCCGCGGCGTCGCGGCGCGCACTCTTTGTCGCGCCCGCGCGTCGAAGTTCGGTAGCATCGGGCGTCTCTTCCCGTGGATCTCGAGAAGGTCCCTCGATGAGGAGCCCTCGCATGACGCACTCCCCGCTCGCACTCTCCTCCCGGCGCGGCGCCTCGCGCCGCGGCCGTGTTCCCCTCCTGCTCCTCGCCGCGCTCGCCACGCTCGCCGCGTGCGGCGACGGCGGCGGTGGGGGCGGCAGCGGGGCCGCCGGCGGCGGGGGCGGCGGCGAGGACGGCGCCGGCGGCAGCCCCGTCATCGAGGAGCCGAACCGGTTCCGCATGCGCATCGACGACGCCGAGACGCCGGCGGTCGTGCTCCAGCTCGACAGGCAGAAGGCGCTGCAGGTCTTCGGCGAGGACGGCGCGAAGCAGATCACCGTCCTCGACGTCGACACGACCGGGCTGCTCCGGAGCGCGCTCGAGAAGATCCAGGACGCGTGCGGGCCCTCGTGGCGGGATGACCGCACGGATCCTCAGCACAACTGCATGCTCACCGATCTCGGCAGGACATTCCCGGAGCCGTGGCAGACCTCGCCGGAGTTCGCGCTGGTCCGCTTGCTCAGCATGACGCCCGCCAATGCCAATGTGACCGGGACGTCTCTCGAAGGCTTGCAGCGGATCTTCAAGCAGAACCCCGACACCTTCCAGTTCGATTTCGCCGACGTCCTCGCCGACAGCATCACCCTCGATCTGGCGGTCCAGCCGGCTCCGACGGCCACGCGCACCAACCGGACGGCGCCGTTCGTGCCGATCGACAAGCTCATCCTCGCGCTTCAGCAGCAACTGCTCGCCACGCATCCGGCCATCTCCGATCCGGGGGGCGTGAGGATGCCAATCACACTCTACGAGGCCATGCACGACCTCGAGTCGCTCGACGAGAAGCTCGGCCCGGCCGGCGCTCATCCCGGCGTGCTCCGCCGTGACGATGAGTCGTTCACGACGAAGAGCGACGTGATCCAGCCCGACTTCTCGATGCGCGTCGTCGCCGAGTCCGGCCTGCGCAGGGTCTCCGGGCTCGATCTGTCGAGGGGGGGCGGCGACATGTTCCTTCGCGAGGGCGATGCGCCTCTCCGGTTCGACTTCAACGATGAGGAGAAGCTCCAGATCACCGGCATCGCGCAGAACCCGACCGTGGACATGCGAATCGAGCTGCGCGAGCTGCCCAGCCGCGTGCCAGCGTGCATCGAGACGCCTGCCTGCAAGGCCAATCATCCCGACATGTCGGTCGGCACGGATACCGTGTGGACCGTCCCTCCGTTCCTGCTCGAGAGCATCGTGGGCACCGCGGCCTACCTCACGTACGGCGAACGCGTGCCCTTCGTGGGGTGTTACTTCCAGCTCGACGGGTGCCAGGTAGGCGTGAACATCGGTCAGGACGGCGACCCACCCGGTTGGTCCGTCTTCAGCGCCAACATCGGCAGTACGCCGCCGAAGGTCCCCGCGCCGCAGTTCCTCTGGGAGCTGCTCACCGAGGTCGGGCAGGCGGCCATCCACGACCCGACCGGCGAGGGCATGCCGGACATCATGGAGGGCGACGCCCAGCCGGTCTTCGCGCTCCAGGGCGTCAGCATCGGCCTCACCGGCGAGCAGGTCATCGCCGGGCTCCGCGAGACGCTGCAGGGCCAGGCCAAGCAGATCGCCGAGATCATCCTGGGCCGGTACTGGGTCAACAACGACGTGCTCGACTTCTTCTACAGCCGCAGCGAGCCGGGCGGCGCTCCCTACCTGTATTTCGTCGCCGAGGGCGATCTCCGGCCCCCGGATCAAGGCGCGGACGCCCCGCGCGCGTACACCTACGACAAGCCCGGGTTCTTCACGAGCCCCGATCTCGACGAGGGGAGCAAGGTCTCGAAGACGGACCTCGACGGCCTCGCCGACACGACGCACGAGAAATACCGGCTGCCGCCGGGCGACACCACGCTGTACATGCAGGACGACGAGGCCGCCGTCTACGAGGTCCGCTTCCACGTGCCTGACACAAGCGATCCGGTGGAGATCACCGCCGACGTGAAGAGGCTCTGATCATGGACGCGCGAGACCGTACCCGCCCCGCCGCCCCCGCCGGCCGCCGGCTCTCCCGGCTCGGCCTCCTGGCCGCCGCCGCGCTCTGCTCTGCGCTGCCCGCCTGCGTCGACGCCGTCACGGTGGAGCAGCCGCCGCCCCCGGCGGCGCTCGGCGTGAACGAGAGCCGCACCCTCACGCTCGAGTTCCTGCGGTTCGACGCGCGGGGCTTCGCCAAGACGCTCACGCTCGAGGAGCTCAGGGCGCTCCCGCGGCCCACGCTCGAGGGGATCTGGCTGCTCGATCTCGACATCTCGACGCTCATCGAGAACGCGCTGCTCAAGGTCATGTACATGCCCCCCGCGGAGATCGCCGCGCTCCCTCCGGCGGCGCAGAACCTCGTCGGCCTCCTCAACATGACGCCGGAGAACGCCGACCTCCGCGGCACGAGCCTCGAGGGCCTGCTCGGCGTCGGCAACGCCGTCGGGATCCCGACCTCGAAGATCCTCTCCGACCTCGTGGGCGCGGCCGGCAACGAGCGGATCATCCCCGTCGAGCTCACCGCGCAGGCCGTCCTGGAAAACCTCGTCAGCACGCACCCGAACACGAAGACGCGGCGAGGGCCGCCGACCGACGAGCACCCGGACGGCGTGTACCCGGTCGCGCCCCACTCCATCCCCGTCACCCTGCACGACGTCGTCACCGACTTCGCCGGCCTCGCCGGGCAGTTCGGCCCGGCGCCGCTCGATCCGGACGACCCGGACGGCGCGAAGCACCCCGGCTTCATCAAGGCTGCCTCGGGGGTGAAGGCGGCGCTCGACGACTTCACGATGACGGTCAAGGTCGACGTCAACGCCCTTCCGTACAAGGGCGTCGACGCGACGGCGGCCGACGTCGCGAGCGTCAACAGCACGCCCGGCCAGATAGACACCCTCTTCGACTTCAGCGAGCCGGACTGGCTCGTGCTGGACAACCTGTCGAGGAATCTCAGCATCGGCGAGCTGACCCTCGCCATCCCCGAGAGCCCGATGCACCTGCCCGGCGGCACGAACAAGGAGCCCGCGCCGCGCGGCGACTCGCCCGTGTGGGAACAGCCGCTCTGGGAGTTCGAGCACATCCTGGCGCGCGCCGGCGAGCTCAGGGCAGCGCAGCTCGAGGACCACTGCTCCAGCTACGGGCCCCAGGGCACCTCCACGAGCGACTACCAGCCCGTGAAGGTCTGCGTCGACGGCGCCGCCTGGACCGAGATCAGCGTCGATGAGAGCGTCGTCCTCGAGGAGCCGCCGCCGCCGGCGTCGTATTTCTGGGACATCCTCCTCGAGGTGGCCCAGGCGCGGCTCCACGACGGCGGCCTCGCCGAGGGGGAGGCCGACATCGAGGTGACCCTCCGCGACGTCCCGGTCGGCGTGAAGACCGACGATCTCGTCGCGAGCATCAAGGAGAACCTCTCGAGCGATCCCGCGGTCCTCAAGGACATGGCGATCGAGCTCAACGACAACTCCGCCGGCGACGCGGACTTCTACCTGTACCAGCCGAGCACCGAGAGCGGCGTCGCCGGCCAGCGGGATTACCTCTACTTCGTCGCGCCCGACGACATCCGCAAGGACGCCGAGGGCGCGCGCGTGCGCGAGTACGCGTACGCGCATCCGGGCTTCTTCGCCGACCCCGAGCTCACGAAGAAGGTGTCGACGACCGAGGAGATCGACGGCGACGCGCTCCACGAGAAGGTGGAGGTCGCGCCGGGAGACGCGCTGTACTTCGAGGACGACGAGGGGCGCCGCTACGAGATCAGGATCGGCGACAAGCCGAGCGCCCATCGCCTCTCGCTCACCCTCACCCGGCTGAACTAGCCGGATCACCCCCTGTGAGGACCCTTCTCATGTCAGGAGCCCTGCCCGCCCCGCGGCCCCGTGCCCGTGCCCGTGCGTGTCGACCGAGAGGACGTGAGCTCGCCGCGCTCGCGCTCGCGACAGGCCTCGTCTGCTGGACGGCGGGCGACGCGCGCGCCTCGGGCATCGACGCGCCGTGGGTGACGAGCGGCCTCTCGGGCCCCACGACGGCCGACGCCGCCGCCGTGTTCTGGAACCCGGCCGAGCTCGCCGGGGTCGAGCGGCCGGAGCTCCTGCTCGGCGCGGGGCTCATCGTCGGCCGCGCGACCTACACGCGCGAGCGGCGCGGCACGTACCAGACGCCGGACACCCTGCAGTTCAAGCTCCCGCTCGATCCAGCGAACGTCGACGCCACCAGGACCGGCCCTGCCGAGGAGGTCGCGACCACGCCGATCGCGCCGACAGGCAACGCCTTCTTCGCCTTCCCGACGATCCCGAACCGCCTCACCTTGGGCGTCGGCCTGTACGTCCCCTACGCCGCGGCGCTCAGCTTCCCGGACGGCCCGCAGCGCTGGCAGCTCCAGCAGGCGTTCATCGTCTCGACCTCGCTCACGCTGGCCGCCGGGCTCAAGCTGACCGAGCAGCTCTCGCTCGGCGCCGGCGTCTCGTACGTCGGCGGCATCGCGGAGCTGTCGAAGGTGCAGGACTTCGCCAGCATGAAGGAGTTCCGCGACGGCCTCGCCTACCTCAAGCAGGACAACGACTTCGGCCCGACCACGCCGTCCGAGCTGCGCGAGCTCGACGTCCTGGCGCGCCCCATCTCGCTCAAGCAGGCGATATCGCACGGCGCCTCGTTCCACGTCGGGCTCGCCTTCAACCCGAACAAGGATCTCCGCTTCGGCCTCACGTACCAGCACAGCGCCGCGATGCGGTACAAGGGCAAGTTCGCCATCGACATGAACCACCCGTTCTTCACGCAGGACCTGGCCGAGCAGGGCCTGCGGTACAAGCCCCTGGTCGAGGGCGACGCGGAGCTCTCGTTCACGCTCCCGAAGCGCCTCACCGCGGGCGTCGGCTACCGCGTGAACGACAAGCTCAGCATCGATGGCCTCCTGTCGTACGTGCTCTATTCGGACATCGAGGCGTTCGTCGTCGAGGCCTCCTCACCGGACCTCGCCCAGCCGAAGCTCGGGATCGGCGACCGCGTGGCCGTGACGTTGCCGCGCAAGTGGAATGATACCGTGTGGGTGGAGGCCGGCGCCAAGTACAAGCTGAGCGAGGCGCTGCTCGCGACAGCGTCGGTCGGGTATCAGTCGCCCGCCTCGCCGGACAGCACGATCGACGTGGCGTCGCCCGACAATCACCGGCTGATCGGCGACGTCGGCGGCGTCTACACGGTGAGCGATCGCGTGTCGCTCTCGGCCGACGTCCGCGTACAGGGCATCTTGCCGCGGACGGTGACCGCGTCGGACTACGACCTCGGCAACGGGGAGTATACGCTGCTGCTCACGACCGTGGGCGGGCACCTCAAGGTCGGTTTCTGAGCAGGGTTCCAGCGCCGGGAGATCACGGCCCGCACAACTCGAGATCCGGCGCCGGCGGCGCCGGGTACGCGTCCGTCGCCGCCTTCGCGAACTGGCACTGGAGATCGTCCGGCTTGCACCCCGCCTGCGAGATGCACGCGCCGTCCGCGTCCGTCCCCAGACACAGGCACTCTTCATCGCCCGGATCGCAGATCTCCACGAGCTCCATCATCCCCTCGTCCTCGTGGTTCAGCTTGTGGCAGTGCAGCACGAACTGCCCCGTGAACTTCCGCGGATTCATGAGCACGTCGCGCGGCCCGTCCTCGAGCTGGACCCACATCGTGTCCCGCCAGTGGGGGAAGTTGGGCTCCTTGTTCGATTTGTTGGGGCACACAAGGAAAGGGTTGATGTGGATGTGGAACGGGTGGCCGTCGAACGCGCGGATCTCCCACCGCTCCGCGCTGCCCGCCGTCATGACACGGTCGCTCCGGTAGCCCCGGAGCCGCCGGTCGTCGAACTTGCGACAGCTGATGTTCGGATCCGGACAGAGGCACACCGGCGCGTCCGGATCGATCTCGTGCGGGTGGGCTCGGGATCGCACGACATGAGCGCCACGTCCGAGCCGAGATCGGGCGGCTGTGACCCCGGCGTGGGCACCAGCAGCACCACCTTCTGATGCACGGTCTTGACCGAATCGCAGCTCACCTCGGTCTCCTGCCCGTCGACCATCCCGGTCCACGAGGTCGGCGGCGCGAGCGCGGCCACGTCCGCCTCGCTGGGCAGGTTCACCTCGGTCGGCTCACCCGCGCTCCTGCTCACGTCGACGATCGCGATGACGCTCCCCAGGAGATCGTTCGGCCGGCGCCCGACAAGGCAGAGCGTCTGCTCCTGCTCCGGCATCTTCACCATCACGTCGGCGCGGTACCCCGGTGACACCCACACCGTGTCGCTCCGGTAGAACTGCGGCAGCGTCACGCCGTCGCGCGCGATCTGGGTCGTCTCGATGGGCGCCTTGTCGAAGTCGGAGCACGCCGCGTCCTTCGCGACGTGCAGCTTCATCCCCATCTCGTCCGGGCTGCCGGCGTACACCATGCGCCAGCGCTCCACCTGCCCGGGCGGCGTCACGATCCGCGGCCTGAGCTTGCCGTTGATCAGCGTGGCCCGGAGCGTCTCGACAGCGAGGAAGTCGGTCACCGACAGGTTGTCCTCGGTGCACTCCTCTCCCTCGCTCAACGGCACCGTGTTCTCGTGATCGATGGGCACCTGCGTCATGACCATGACCCGCTCTCTGGCCCTGGCGATGCCGGGAAGCTCGTCGAGCGCCCCCTCGATGATGAGCGCCCCGGCGGCGCCGTCCATGACCTGGATGGCCGTCGAGCCGTGGATGTGCGGGTGGTACCAGTCGGTCCCCTCGTGATGGATCCCGTCCTCGTCGAGGTCCCAGCGGTACCGGGCGCTCTCCCCCGGCCCCACCTCGTGGAGCACGTGATCCCCGAAGTACCGTCCTCCCGGGGCGCAGCCGTCGCCCTCGCACGGGTCCGCCGGATCGTCGGTCGCGAAGTTCGGCTGCACGTGCAGCCCGTGCCCGTGGAGGTTCGTCAGGTTGAAGTCGTGACACGACCTCGCCCCGTGCCCCATCATGCTCGCGATCTCGCGGAAGTCGCTCCGCGTGAACTCGTTGTGGAGGGTCACGTGGACCCGGCGATCCTCGCCCCGGGGGACGCGGATCGTGGGCCCGCTCGTCATGCCGTTGTAGGCGCGGAGGCAGAACCGCCGCCCGCCGATCTCGACAGCGCTCGGGCCGAAGCGCAGCTCGAACGCCCCGTCTTCCCCCGGCTGCAGCTCGGGGGGATCCTCGTATATCGTCGTCGTCTCCGGCGTCGCGCCGGCCTCTTCCCCTCCCCCGCAGCCCGCGATCACCGCCGTCAACAGGACCAGCGCACCGAGCGATCCTGCGCGCGCGAGCGCAGGCGAAGCGTCTCGTACCATCGGCCTTTCTCCTCCAGGAGCCACGCTATCGAGCCGCGCCCGAGCGCGATGGCCGAAGACGGTCACCCCTGGTTAGAATCCGGACAGTGGCAGGGTGTATGGATCTCGAAGAGCTGCGCGCCTTCCTCGCTGTCGTCGAGGCAGGCTCGTACCTGGGCGCCGCGCGCGCGCTCGGCACGTCGCGCACGACGCTCCGGCGCCAGGTCGCGGCGCTGGAGGCGCGCGCCGGCGTCCCGCTGCTCGAGAGCGTGCGGCACGGCGTCCTGCCGACCGAGGCCGGACAGGTGCTCGCCGGCAGGGGGCGCGGCATGATGCAGGAGGCCGCCGCGCTGCTGGCCTCGATCCGCGAGATCGGCGACGCGCCCTCGGGCACGCTGCGGGTCGTCCTGCCCGTGGGCTTGCCGCCGCACGTGCTCACGCCGCTCTTCGCCGCCGTGCGCCGCGCGTATCCGAGGCTCCACTTTCATTGCCGCTTCAGCAATGACCCGCTGGGCGAGGCCCTGACGGAGTTCGACATCGCCGTCCACTTCGGCGAGGACGCGCCGCGGGGGCACTGGCTATCGCACGTCGTCCTGCGCGCCCGCGAGTGGCTGGTCGCCGGCCGCGCGTACCTGGAATGGCGCGGCACACCTCAGTCGATCGACGACCTGAAGCACCACGAGCTGTTCGCGTGGCAGGCCCCCGGCGAGGACGCGCGCATCTGGCGGACGTGGCGGGGCGCGTCCTTCACGGTCGAGCCGTCCCTCATCGCGACGGACATCCACTTCATCCGCCACTGTTGCCTCTCCGGCCTGGGAATCGGCCTGATCCCCGACGCGCTCCTGCCCGATCCGGGCGTGGGCCCGGACGCGCTCGTCCCCGTCCTCCCCGACATCGTCGGGCAGGAGCGGCCGGTGCGGCTCAGCGTCCCGGAGATGCTCTCGGAGATCCCCAAGATCAAGATGGTCATCGAGCACGTGCGCGCGTTCCTGGCGCCCGTGAGCCGAGGACCGGCGCTCGCGGGCGCGCTCGAGATCGAGGCGTAGGCGCTCGCACGGCGACGGAACCGCGGGACATTGCTCCCGACCGCCGGAGCTTACGCGGCGCCAGAAGGTGAGATTAGAGTAGCCGGATGGTCTCCCCTGCTGGCGGGGTGCGCGTCGCCCCCGCGACCTCCGACGAGCCCGTCCTCCGCGTCCGCAACCTCCACAAGGCGCACGCGCTCGGCGCCACGCCGATCGAGGTGCTCCGCGGCGTCGACCTCGACATCCACGCCGGCGAGATGTGCGCGATCATGGGCCCTTCCGGCGTCGGCAAGAGCACGCTGCTCTCGTGCGTCGCGGGCCTCGAGTCCCCCGACCGCGGCGAGGTGCGCGTGCTCGGCGAGGACATGGCCGCCCTCGACGAGCACGGCCGCACGCTCCTGCGCCGCCGCCGCATCGGCATCGTCTACCAGTTCTTCAACCTCGTCCCGACGCTCACCGGCTACGAGAACATCGTGCTGCCGTACCTCATCGACGGCGCCGCGCCGGACCACGACGCCGCCTCCCGCATGCTCGATCGGGTCGGCATGCGCGCCCGCGCCGAGCACCTGCCCTCGCAGATGTCCGGCGGCGAGATGCAGCTCATCTCCATCGCCCGCGCCCTCGTCCGCCGCCCCGCGCTCGTGCTCGCCGACGAGCCGACCGGCAACGTCAACGTCGCGACCGGCCGCCGTATCATGGCGCTGCTCGCCGACGCCCTGCAGGAGGCGGGCAGCGCGATGCTCCTCGTCACGCACAACGCCGAGGACGCCGCCCGCGCCCACCGCGTCGTCTTCATGCGCGACGGCCTGCTCCTGCACGACGCCGACCTCGCGGGCCCCGCGGTCACGTCGGCCGCCGTCCACGACCGCCTGAAGGAGCTCGGGATCTGAATGCTCCTCCTCCGCGCCCTCTTCCAGCCGCTCGTCCGGATGCTCGCCCTGCGCAACCTGCGCGCCGACCGCTTCGGCGCGATGGCCGCCCTGCTCGGCGTCGCCCTCGGCGCGGCGACGGTCAACGTCGTCCTCATCCTCGACGTCGGCACGCGCGCCGTCGAGGCGAAGAGCTTCGTCACCAACCCCGACCTCCCCGTCTTCACCGAGCAGACCGTCACCTTGCGGGGCCTCCGCCCTGACGGCCAGCCCACCTCCGAGGCCGACGCCCAGGAGGAGACGCACGAGGACTACGAGATCATGCGGTCCGCGATCCGCCTCGGCTCGCTCTCCGCGTTCCTCGTCGGCGCGCTCATCGTCTTCTTCACCTTCAACGTCGCCGTCGAGCGCCGGCGCCGCGAGATCGCGCTCCTGCGCAGCGCCGGCGCGCTGCCCCCGCAGGTCGCGGCGGTCTTCGTCCTCGAGGCGCTCGTGCTCGGCGTCGGCGGCGCGGCGCTCGGCCTGCTCGCGTCGATCCCGCTCGCGTACCTGGCCGCGAAGGCGGGCATCACGACGACCGGCCGCGCGCGCATCCCGCTCCACGCCATCCGCCTGCCGTGGAGCGCGATGCTGCTCGTCTGCGGGACCGGCGCCCTCACCGCGCTGCTCGGCGTGCTCCGCCCGGTGCGCGAGGCGCTCCGCGTCGACATCGCCCGCGCCCTGCGCCCGCGCTTCCTCGAGGGCGGGGCCGAGCAGCGGCGCCGCATGCGGGGCGTCACGCTGCTCGCGTTGCCGTTCATGGTGCTCGTCTACGGCCTGCTCCGCCCCTTCTTCCAGGAGTCGGTCCCGCTGTTCGCCTTCTTCGTCCTCGAGGCGGGGCTCGTCTGCGCGGCGTTCCTCGCGGCGATCGTCTTCGTCCCCGACCTCGTCGCCCGCCTCGGCGCGGTCGCCGTGCGCCTCGCGCCGCGCCGCTGGGCGGCCGAGCGCCTCCTGCTCCAGCGCCGCGTGCAGCACAGCGGGCACGAGCTCGCCTGGAGCGTCGGCGGCGTGATGATGGTCTTCGCCCTGCTGCTCGCGCTGCACATCGCCACCGCGGCGCTCAAGCAGGAGGTCTCCGCGTGGGCCGGCCGCGCGCTCGCGCCCTACACGTTCTTCTACCCGGACGAGCCGCTCGGCCACGCCGAGCGCATGCTGCCGGCCCTGCCGCCGCGCCTGGTCGCCGCGCGCTTCTCGGGCCGCACGCCGTGGCCGAACGTCGTCTATGCCGCCCCGGCCGACGAGCTCCGCGCGCTCGCCGAGGCCACGGGCCGACCCGAGTCGATCGCGCTGAGCCGCCGCTTCGGCCCTGGCAAGGCGATCGTCTCCACGATGATGGCCCGCCGCTACGACGTGGGCCCCGGCGATCAGCTCGAGGTGGGCGGGCGCGCCGGCGTGCGCCGCTTCGAGGTCGTCGGCGTGACCGACGATCTCGGCTACGTGCACGCGCCCGGGGCTTACCGCAACCTGCGGACCTATGCGGTCATCGAGGCGGCGGACTTCCCGATCATCTCGCCGTACGCGACCGCGATCGGCCACACGGTGGCGGTCGCCGATCCGGAGACGGGCGCCGCGGCGGCGCGGGGCGGATCCGAGACGCCGCCGTGGGGCGAGCTGCTCGCCGGCGTGCCGCAGGCGCGGGACGTCCGGATGCAGACGGGGGTCGAGATCGAGGCGATCCGGCGGAAGGCGACCGGGCGCGATTTCGTGATCTTCGACATGATCCTCGGCTTCACCACGGTGCTCGCGGCGATCGGCGTGGCGAACCAGATGGTGCTGGCGCTGCACGCGCGGCGGCGGGAGCTCGCGCTGCAGCGGGTGCTCGGGATGACGGCCGGGCAGGTCCGGCGGATGGTGCTGATGGAGGGCGCGCTGGTGGGCGCGCTGGGCGGCGTGCTGGCCGTGCTGCTCGGCGTCCCGCTGGGGTCCGCGGCGCTCGGGGCGCTGCGCACGGTGTCGACCTTCGAGGTCGAGTTCAGCATCCCGCCGGAGTACGGGCTGCTCACGGCGCTGGGGGCGACGGCGGTGGCGCTCGGGGCGTCGTTCTATCCGGCGCGGAGCGCGGGGCGGAGCAACGCGGCGGAGTCGGTGCAGTACGAATAGGGGTGGGGGCGCCAGGTACGCCTGCGGCGGGCGTTACCGGAGGCGGGTCGGCGGGGCGTGCGCGCCGCCGGCGAGGATCTCCTCGACAAGCGATGGGTCGGCGTTGGTGAACGCCATGACGACCAGCGAGGCGGGCTGGCGTCTGCTCAGGGTCGCCGTGACCGTCATCCGAGCGTGTGCGGCCGTCGTGTGGGCCCACCAGATCTCCGCCGTCCCGAGCCGGCCGCTCCATCCGGCTGCCTTCGTCCAGGTCAGGGGTGCGCCCGTGTTCGTGACGCCGGTGATGGTCGCGCCCGCGCCCCTCGGGCCCCCCGCCGCCACGTACGCGACGAGCAGCGTGTCCGCGCCGGGCGTGATGGACGGGCTGGTCACGGCGCCACCCCAGAGGGTGCTCCCGACGAACGTCCCGGCGAGCACCGGCCCGGCGGCGCCGCGCGAGACGACCAGATCCACCGGGGTGCCCGGCGCCGCGGTCTCGCCCGGGGCCGGCGTCTGGCGGACGACGCTGCCCGCCGCGACCGTGTCGCTGCTCTCGAACGTCACGTCGCCCACCAGCAGCCTTCCGCTCTCGATCGCCGCCGCCGCCTCCTCCTGCGTCTGACCGACGACGCTGGGAACCGATACCAGGCGGGCGCTCTCGGTCTCGATGGTCCCGTCCGCGAACGCGAGCAGCTCGATGTTTCGCACGGTGTCCGTGCCGTCGACGCCCGCGCCGTCCTGGTGGCTCACCGTCAAGCTGCCGTCCGGGTTCGTGGAGATGACGTATTCGGATTGAGGGCCCGAGAACACCGCCGTGTCCACGTCCTCCGCGCTGGCGTCCGCCAGCTCGATCGTGCGGCGGATATGGAGATCACCCGGGTTGACCCTGCCCGCGAACACGTCTGCCCGGAACGCGAGCATGCTGTCGACCCGCTTCGTGCCGCCGTTCTCGACGTCCGGCCCTTCGATCTGCACGTTCAGCCACGCGTCACCATCGAGGATGTCGTCGCCGCCGCGGCCTTCGAGGAGGTCGCTGCCCGCGCCGCCAAGGAGGATGTTGCCGCCCGTGAACGTGGTCGCGCCGCCGAGCACGGTCCGCAGCCCGGCGATCCGCGCGCTCCCCTCCTCGGTCAGCTCGTGCTGGACCATGTCGGCCGCGACGCGGCTGTCGCCGCGCAGGATGTCGTCGTTGCTCCATCCCGACAGGCCCTCGACGCGGTCGAACCGGTCACGGAGCTCGTCGAGGGTCGGCCCCGCGAAGACGGGGATCGCCATGTCGGCGTCCACCGGCAGCGGGTCTCCTCGGTACGTGCTCCAGTCGAAGCCGAGCATGCCTTCGCTTCGCTCGGTCCCCATCGAGTCGTTGACCATGATGTCGTCGCCCCCCTCGGAGTCGTAGTCGTCGTCTCCGAGGCCGCCGATGATGACATCGTGCCCACCGTTGGGATCGTCCTGGAACTGGTTGCCCGCGTCGCCCTGCAGCAGGTCGAGCTGCGGGCCGCCCTCGATCCAGTCGTCGCCGTCGTCACCGAACACCGTATCCTCCGCGTCACCGGCGAAGATGAAGTCGTCGCCGGGGCCACCGAAGGTCTCCGTGCCGTCGGAACCGGCGACGATGTAGTCCTTCCCGCGCCCGCCCTGGTTCAGGTCGAAGCCCGGTCCCGAGCTGATGGCGTCGTTGCCGTCGCCGCCCTTGAGGACATCGTCCCCGAACGTGTCCGTGATGATGTCGTCGCCGAGGCCGCCGATGCACTGATCGTTGCCGTCGCCGCCTTCCAGGCGGTCGTCGCCGCCGTCGCCGCGGAGGGTGTCGTCGCCTTCGCTGGATCGAATGCTGTCATCCGTGTCGTCCCCGCCGTTCCAGATGACGTGAGCCGTCCCGGTATATCGGAACGTCCCGTCGGGCATCCGGAGGAGATCCGGCATCGCCGACTCGTCGTCCGGCGTCGACGGGTCGTCCTCGATCGAGCCGCCCGGCCCGGCGATGCGCGGCACGTTGAGCACGAAGTCCGGCCGCGCGAAGACGTCGGCCGGCATGCCTGCCGCCGTCGTGTTGCGCGAGATCAGCTCCGCGAACGAGTTGCCTTCGAGCTGCACGAGGAGGTTCAGCCCGTCGAGGCGCTCCAGGTAGTAGAACCGGTCGGAGTTCTGCAGGTTCTCCAGCTGCGTCTCGAACACGAAATTGAACGTGGAGCCCAGCAGGCCGCCGAACGGGGCCTGCTTCTCGGCGAGGCCGCCGACCCAGAGGTCGATGTTCTCGACGCCGGTCTCCCCGGCGTCGCCGAACATGAAGCCCGCATCGGCGGTGAGGGCCTCCGCCGCGGCGCGCTTGTCGGCCAGCGTGGTCGCCGCTGCGAGCGTCGGGTGCTCGCCATACGCGGCGATGAAGTTGATCACCGACTCCCGGTGCCTGAGCCCGAGCTCGAAGTCCTTCCAGCTCGCGTAGGGGAGCAAGCTCGAGTTGGCGCTGGCCTCGTAGAGCTGGCGGCGCACCTCGTTCAGCGGCGGGATGCCCTCGCTCCGGCCGCGCGCCAGGTTGATCGCGGCCAGATCGAGCGGCAGCCCGAGGAGGCGATTGCGCAGGGCCTCTGTCTTGAACTCATCGATCTCGTTCGCGACCTGACGCGTCCCGCCCTGGAAGATGATCCCGGCCGCCTCGCGGGCGGTCAGCACCTGGCCGCCGACGTTCGTGAACGCCAGGGGGTTGAGGAACGCGTCGAGGAGCGGGATGTCGTGGTCCGTCGCCGTCCCGTCGGGGTTGATGACGGTGCGGGACACCGTCTCGGTCAGCATCGAGTGACCGAAGCGATACACCGCGTGCGCGAACTCGGCCACGATGGCCGGGTTGATGTCGCTCTGGAAGTTGATGCCATCCACGATGAACACGTTGATCAGCGGCTGCACCTTGCGCGCGAACTCCTCGAAGACGAGGTGCTGGTACTCCATCTCGGTGACGAACCGCGCCGCCTGGAACAGCCGCTCGCGGTAATCCCAGCCGGACGCCGGATCCGTGGCGTTCCACGCCGTGATCTCCGCCGGGGTGAGCAGGCTGCCAGGGCCGTTGATCAGCCGATCGATCTCGTCGCGCAGCCGGTTGTGCTCCGAGTGGAACACGGTGTGTACGGCGGTCAGCGCGATGTTCTCGTTGCCGCGTCCGTCGCCGGTGACGAAGTGCGCGTCGAGGAGCGCGGCGTCGTACCCGGGGCTCGTGGGATCGGCCGCGCGCGCGATGTCGTCGAGGAACTGGTGGCCGGTCTTGCTCGAGCCCGCGGTGGAGAGGGGAGCCGACGGATCGCCCTCCACCATCGTCACGCCGTCCGCCATGACGAGCAGCGGGAAGCCGTTCGGCCCGCGCAGGAAGCGGCCGTAAGGGTCGGTCGCCAGCAGCGGCACGTCGAGCGCGTCCGTGTCGACGAGCTCGATCCCGAGCATCGCGGCGGCCTGCTGCTTGACCTCGCCCCAGTTGCCGATGTGGCCGCCGGCGCCGTCCAGCACCCTGCCGGTCGCCACCGGTCTGCCGTCGATCATCTCGTACTCGCGCAGGAACACCTGGTGAGACGGGTGCGAGGTATAGGTCTGGTTCTGGTCGACGAACGGCGTCGTCTTGTTTCGCCCTTCCTGCAGGTCGTCAGCCCCCTCGTCCACGCCTGGGGTCGCGGGGTCGTCGCCCAGGATGCCGTCTGGACCGGGATCGTTCGTGCCTCGGTTCAGGATCATGAAGTTGGTCGGGCTGCCCGGTACGAACAGCGGGTCGTCCGGCTGTAGCGGCACGAAGACCGTCTCGGAGCCCTTCGCCAGGAGGTCGAGGCCGTGATCGAAGAACTGGCCGAAGAAGGGGAAGATCGTGTTGAACGGCGCGGACAGGCCGGCGTCGGGCGCCACGTTGGCAATGAACAGCGTGCCGGACGGGTCGGGCTCGGCGTCCGGACCGGCGGCCGCGCGCGCGGCCGGGTTGCCGTCCGTCTGATCGACGATGAGGTTGCTGATCACGCGCGGCCCGGAGTCGACGACCTGTCCCGTCCTCTGGGCGTACGACGTCCCGGCCTCCGCGGCGCGGAAGCTCGGCGTCGTCATGCGCGGGAAGCGCTGATCCGCGGCGCCGAACCTCGTCTGATCGGGCAGGAGATGGTTGAACGACCCGTCGACCGTCCGCAGGCCGAACGGCAGCCGCGGCTCGTTGACCTGGTTCGGCCCGGGCCCCAGCAGCTCTCCCCCGGCCGCGTGCGCCTGGGCGATCTCGATCTGCCGGAAGATGAACCGCAGGTCGCCGGCGTCGAGGTTGAAACCCGCTCCGACCGGAGCCTGGGCTCTGGCCGTCCGCGCGACCGCGAGGCTGCCGGCGATCGAGATGAGCCCGGCGAGCACGAGCACCGTGAGCCATCGCTTCTCCGCACGTGCACCGCGAACGGCGGCGCGCCGCCTGCGTGACGCTGGGCGCGTCGAGGCGGCGCGCCCGCGGCCAGACCCTGTGTGGCTGGCGATCTTTGACATCGATGTCTCCTCCCCATGTAGCCCGCCGCGTGGCGCGCAGGGCGCTCGTCGCGGTGCGCCGCGCGTGCGCCTCTGCTCGCGGTGTCCTGTGCGAGCCGGGGAGAGGCTGCTGGCAAGCCGAGTGCCGCACGGAGAGTTTGCGTCGAACTCGCGCTCATGCGTTCACACGCATGCTCGCGTGGCACATGGTGTACAGGAGAGTCCGATGAAACACGCCGCTCGCGGCGGAGACGCAGACGAAGGATGCCTTGGACTTCACGAGGAGCGACGCGCACGCGAGCGCGTGTGCACGCGCCACACAGCCGCGCGAACGAATGATCCGACGGATCCCCGCGTGGACGGCGCGGCGAGGCAGGCGCCAGTTCGGCCGGAGCGGCACAACAGGAAATCGACTTTTCGGCGTTTACTAACCGTTTTCCCGACGTAGACTCGCGGGCACGGAGCGAGGCGTTCGACTCGCTCCGTGCGGTCGCTCCACGATGAGGCGCACCTGGACCTGCCTCATCGTGGAGCGCCTGGCGCGCACCTGGACCGTCCGGGCCAACAGCCGTGCTGCCGGACGGCCAGTGTCGCTCGACACCTTCCTGAGATCGGTCTCCGGAGCGCCCTGAACCGGCGGCGGGGACGTCGTCGTCCCCGCAGGAGGTACGCAGTGCATCTGCTCAAGTTCAGACCGAGCAAGCTCGCCGTCATTTCCCGGAACAACCGCCAGGAGATCATCCAGGCCGGCCTCACACGGCGCGACCTCATCAAGATGGGGCTCATCGCGGGGAGCGGCTTTCTTGTCACCAAGAGCGGGCTGAGCGCGCGCGCCGCCCTGAGCGCGTCGAGTAGCCCGCCCACCGAGCCGTTCGTGCAGCCGCTGCTCATCCCGCCCGTGGCGCAGCCGGTCGCCTTGACGCCTGCGCCGGGAGAGCTCCGGGTGGCGGGCGAAGCGCCGCGGGCGGCTCACCAGTTCTGGAGCCGGTTCCGGCCCCGGAGGACCTACGAGCTGGACGCCAGGGAGCTCCAGCACCGCTTCCACCCCGACCTGCCGGCGAGCACGGCCTGGGGCTGGGGCGGAACGGTGCCGGGGAGGACGATCATGGCGCGCTACGGCGAGCCGATCATCGTGCGTTTCCGCAACCGGCTGCCGACGGTCGCCGCCCACCGAGGGTTCGGCCGGCCCGAGCTCACGACCCACCTGCACAACATGCACACGGCGACCGAGAGCGACGGCTTCCCGACCGACTTCTACCCGACGGGCCTGTTCAAGGATCACCACTACGTCAACGCATTTGCCGGCTTCGACACGCCCGAGTTCGCGCCGCTCGGCGATCCGCGCGAGGCGCTCGGCACGCTCTGGTACCACGATCACCGGGTCGACTTCACGTCGCAGAACGTTTACCGCGGCCTCGCCGGCTTCTATCTCGTCTTCGACGAGCTCGACTCGGGCGACGAGCAGGACAGGAACCCGCGGGCGCTGCGCCTGCCGAGCGGCGAGTTCGACGTGCCGCTCATGATCGCGGACCGTGTCTTCGACGAGGACGGCCAGCTCTTCTTCGACCTGTTCAACCTCGACGGCATCCTCGGCGACAAGTTCACCGTCAACGGCAGGATTCAGCCGTTCTTCAAGGTGGCGCGGCGCAAGTACCGCTTTCGCATCCTCAACGCTGGGCCATCGCGCTTCTACGAGTTCTTCCTCAGCAACAGGCTCCCCTTCACGATCATCTCGAGCGACGGCAACCTCCTGCCCAGCCCTGTCACATCGAGGAGCGTGCGCGTCGCGGTCGCCGAGCGCGTGGACGTGATCGTCGACTTCAGCGACACGAACATCGGCGACAGGATCATCCTCGAGAACCGCCTGGAGCAGGACGACGGCCGCGGGCCGACGGGGGACATCTTGCGTGCCGGGCGGGGCAACGCCGTCCTGCGCTTCGACGTCGATCGAGACGCGCCGGACCCGAGCCGCGTGCCCGAGGTGCTCCGGCCGCTGCCCGCGATCAACGTCGCCGAGGCGGCCGCGGTGCGCGTGTGGGAGTTCGAACGCCGGCGCGGCGCGTGGGCCATCAACGACCGGTTCTTCGACGTCAACGTGGTCAGGGCGAGCCCGCGCCGGAACACGGCCGAGATCTGGATCCTGCGCAACGACTCGGGCGGCTGGTCGCACCCGGTGCACATCCACCTCGAGGAGTTCCGGATCCTCAGCATCGACGGCGAGCCGCCGCCCGCGCGGCTCGCCGGGCGCAAGGACGTCATCGAGATCGGCCGCGCCAACGGGAGCGAGGTGCAGCTCTTCATGCGCTTTCGCGACTTCGTCGGGCGCTACCCGATGCACTGCCACAACACGGTTCACGAAGACCACGCCATGATGCTCCGCTGGGACGTCGTCCCCCCCTGACGGAGAGAGAGGGCACCACCATGCTCATGTCGACTCGGCTCTTGCGGTGGGGGCTTTATGCGCTCTGCGCGATCGCCCCCGCGACGTACGTCCTGGCGAGCGAGGGGGTTCTGTCGAAGCCGCGGACCACCGCCCGCTTCGCGCCTACCCGCGGGGGGTTCGGCGCGAGTTACTTCCCGAACGTGCCGCTGCGCACCCACGAAGGCAGAGAGGTCCGCCTCTACGACGACCTCCTGAAGGACAAGGCGGTCGTCATCAATTTCATGTATACGCGGTGCGAGGGCACCTGCCCTGGCACCACGGCCAACCTGCGCAAGGTCCAGCGTGAGCTCGGCGACGCCGTCGGACGGGACGTGTTCATGTACTCGTTCACGCTCAAGCCGGTGGAGGACACGCCCGAGGCGCTGCGCGCGTACGCCGAGGCCCACGACGTCGGCCCTGGCTGGCTCTTCCTGACGGGGAGGCCGGCCGACCTCGAGCTCGTACGACGGAGGTTCGGCTTCGTCGACCCCGACCCGGACGTCGACGCCGACCGTTCGTCGCATGTCGGCGTGGTCCTGTACGGCAACGTCGCCCAGGAGCAGTGGGCTGGCTGCCCCTGCCTCTCGAACCCGCGGGTGATGCTCGAGCAGATCCTCTGGATGATCCCCGAGGAGCGGCGCCCGCTCATCGGCGTCGAGCCGCACGCCCCCACGGAGATCAGCCAGATACCGCCGATGCAGCCTTGACCCGAGCCGATCACAGCGGCGTCTCCGGCTCCGTCATGACGCCAGAAGTCGTCGTGTCGCTCACCCCTCCGCCCCCCGCCGGCGGGGCGCCGGCCGGCGCCGCGTCGTCGCCTCCGCCGCGAACGGCCTGTCGCCGGGGCGCAGCGCGCTGCGTTGCTCCGCGTCGAGCCGCTTCACCGCCGCCCGGAAGTCCTCCCGGCCCAGCCTGAGCCGGTTCTGGGCCGTGTTCTCGTTGATCTCCAGCTCGCGGGCGATCTCCACGACCGGGATGTCGAGCATGTCGTGCATCACCAGCATCACGCGCCGCTCGGGGGGCAGGCCGGCGAGCAGCGCGTCGATCACCTCGGCCCGCTCCGTCGCTTCCACCTGCTGCTCCAGGCGGGGGCGCCGGTCGACGTCGGCGAAGATCGCGCTGCTCTGCAGGCCCACCGGGACCTCGCGGCGCCGGAAGGCCCGCTCGCGGTAGTGTGTGAGCTGCCGCCACGCGATCCCGAAGAGCCACCGGTACACGGGGTCCCACGCCCGCCGCGCCCGCAGCCCGGCGAGGTAGGGGAGCACCGTGCTCAGCGGCACGAACTCGTCGGCGGCGTCCTCCTCCTCGTCGTCGCGCACCCCCAGCGCGGCGCGGAGCAGGCGGCTCGCATTGAAGCTCTCCAGGCGGCGGTAGGCGACGAGGAGGATGTCGTGCAGCACGTCCTCGCGATCGTGCGGTGCGACTCCATACCCGCGGAGCATCCTCCGGAGGAAGGGAGCGCCCACCTCGTGCACCACAGCGAAGCTGCGATGTTTCTCGCGGACGGCGTTATCTGATCGAGATTCCACATATAATTTTTACGAGCCGTCATTCCGAGTCATTTGGGAACCCGCCTCCTCTCGCCAGAAACACCGGTTTTTGTCGCAGTTTTTTTGTGACCGGCGCGCGACTCGCCCGCGCCTCGCCAGCCCTCATGTCGCGCCCTGGATTCGATACCCGGTCACCAGAAGCCGTGACCAGGTCGTCGGGTGTCGAGTAACTTGCGCATTTCCGCCGCGAAAACGCGTGTGATGCACCCCGGTCCGCCCGCCCCACGCCGGCCTCGACCGCGCTCTTTCCGGCGCTCGCCGCCGGCCTCACCGAGCTCGACGGCGCCTCCGGGCCCCCGGCCCGCCCGCGACCGCGCGCTCGCGCCCGCGGGCGCCGCCCGGGGCCCGCCCGGGGCCCGCCCGGGGCCCGCCCGGGGCCCGCCCGGGGCCCGCCCGGGCCGCCCCCTTGCCGACCGCCCCCCCGGCCCGTAGGGTGACGGCGCCGTGCCCCTCCTCCAGCTCCGCCGCAGCGCCGGCGCCGCCGCCCGCGACCTCACCGCGTTCCTGCCGACGACCCGGGAGGAGATGCGCGCGCGGGGGTGGGACGCGCTCGACATCCTGCTCGTCAACGGCGACGCCTACGTCGACCACCCCGCCTTCGGCGCCGCCATCATCGGCCGCTTCCTCGAGGGGCGCGGGTTCCGTGTCGGAATCATCTCCCAGCCCCGCTACCAGGACACGAGCGACCTGCTCCGGATGGGGGTGCCCCGGCTCATGGTCGGGGTCACCGCCGGCAACCTCGACTCGATGCTCAACAAGCTCACCGCCCAGAAGAAGGTCCGCAGCGAGGACCAGTACTCGCCGGGCGGGCAGGTGGGCCTCCGCCCCAACCGGGCCTCGATCGTCTACTCGAACCTCTGCCGGCAGGCGTTCCCCGGCGTCCCCATCGTCCTCGGCGGCATCGAGGCGTCGCTCCGGCGCATCGCCCACTACGACTACTGGTCCGACCAGGTCCGCCGCTCGGTCCTGCTCGACGCCAAGGCCGACCTGCTCATCTTCGGCATGGGCGAGAAGGCCGTCTGGGAGGTCGCCGACCGCCTCCGCCGGGGCGAGCCCGTCCGCTCGATCCGCGACGTCCGGGGGACGGCCTTCCCCCTGCGCAAGGGCGAGTGGGAGCAGATCGAGGGCTCGCGCTACGTCGCCGACGGCAAGCCGGTGATCCTCCCGAGCTACGAGGAGGTCGCCGCGGACAGGCGCGCCTTCGCCGAGATGTCGCGCGCCTTCCAGTTCGAGACGAACCCCGGCAACGCGCGCCCGCTCCTCCAGGCGCACGGCGCCGAGGCGGTCTACTTCAACCCGCCCGCGTTCCCGCTGGAGACCTCCCAGATGGACGCGCTCTACGACCTGCCGTTCACGCGGGTGCCGCACTGGTCGTACGACGCGCCGATCCCCGCCTACGAGACGGTGAAGCACTCGGTCGTCACGATGCGCGGCTGCTTCGGCGGCTGCACCTTCTGCTCGATCACCGAGCACGAGGGCCGGGTCATCCAGTCGCGCTCGGCCGACAGCATCCTGCGCGAGGTGCGGGCGCTCCGGCGCATGGACGGCTTCCGCGGCGTGCTCAGCGACCTCGGCGGGCCGACGGCGAACATGTACCAGATGCGGTGCAAGGAAGAGGCGATCGAGAACGCGTGCCGGCGGCTCTCGTGCGTCTTCCCGGAGGTCTGCGAGAACCTGAACACCGACCACGGCCCGCTGCTCAAGCTGATGAAGGCGGTGCGCGAGGAGCAGGGGATCAAGAAGGTCTTCATCGCCTCCGGCGTGCGCTACGACCTCGCCGAGCGGTCGCCCGAGTTCATCGAGGAGCTCGCCGCGCACCACACGGGCGGCCAGCTGTCGGTCGCCCCCGAGCACAACAAGAAGGACGTGCTCGACAAGATGAAGAAGCCGGGCATCGAGAGCTACGAGCGCTTCGCCGAGCAGTTCCGGTGCGCGAGCGAGGAGGCCGGCAAGAACCAGTTCCTCGTGCCCTACTTCATCTCGGGGCACCCGGGCTCGACGCTCCGGGACATGGTCGACCTCGCCGTGTACCTGAAGAAGAACGGCATGCGGCCGCGCCAGGTGCAGGATTTCATCCCGACGCCGATGTCGATGGCCGCGTGCATGTACCACACGGGGATCGACCCGCTCACGCGCGAGCCGGTCTACACGGCGAAGGATCTGCGGGAGAAGAAGCTCCAGAAGGCGCTCTTGCTCTACTGGGATCCGGCGCACCACGACGAGGCGCGGGAGGCCTTGATCAAGGCGGGCCGCGGTGATCTCATCGGCACGAAGCCGCACTGCCTCGTGCCGCCTGCGGCCGGCAAGGGGGCGCCGCCGCGCTACCTCGCCAAGGTCCGCGGCGAGCGCCGTGGGAAGCCAGCCGATGCGACACACCGCCGAACCCGATAAGGACCGGACCTTCGCCGCGAAGCTCGGCGACCGCGGCCTGTTCCCGCACCTCGCGCCGCTCGTCTACGTGAACCACGCGGGGATCTCGCCCCCGTCGCGGCCGGTGCGCCTCGCGATGATCGCGCTGCTCGACGACTACGCCGCGCGGGGGGCGGCCGCGTTCCCGGCGTGGTTCGCGCAGCGCGCGCGGCTGCGCGAGAAGCTCGGCCGGCTGATCGGGGCCGCGGCCGAGGACGTCGCGCTGGTGCAGAGCACGACGCGGGGGCTGAGCGACATCGCCCTCTGCTACCCCTGGCGTCCGCGCGACCGGGTGATCCTGTTCGAGGGGGAGTTCCCGGCCAACGTCACCCCGTGGCAGCGCGCGGCCGCGCTCTTCGATCTCGAGGTCGTGTTCCTGCCGCTCGGCGGCTTCGCCGACGGCAGCGGCGCGGGCCTCGCCCGGCTCGAGGACGAGCTCCGGCGGGGCGCGCGGCTCGTCGCGGTGAGCGCGGTGCAGTTCCAGACGGGCCTCCGGATGCCGCTCGCCGCGATCGGCGCGCTCTGCCGCGCGCACGGGGCGGAGCTCTGCGTCGATGGCGTCCAGGCGGTCGGCGCGACGCCGGTGGACGTCGAGGCGGCGAGGATCGACTACCTGGCGTGCGGCGGCCACAAGTGGCTGATGGGGCTGGAGGGCACGGGTTTCCTGTACATCCGCCGCGAGCGCCTGCCGGCGCTGCGGCCCGCGGTGGCGGGCTGGCTGAGCCACGAGGACGGCGTGAGCTTCCTGCTGCAGGGTCCGGGGCACCTCCGGTACGACCGGCCGATCCGGCAGCGGGCCGACTTCGTGGAGGGGGGCAACCTCAACGCGGCGGGCTACGCCGGGCTCGAGGCGGCGGTGGATCTGATCCTGCAGATCGGGGTCGAGCGGATCCACGAGCACGCGAATCGCTTCCTGGATCCGCTCGAGGAGGCGCTCCGTGAGCGCGGCTGGGAGAGCCTGCGCGCGGAGGACCCGGCCATGCGGGGGTGCGCGCTCGGGGTGAGGCCGCCGGGCGGCGCCTCGGTGGTGGAGCTCCACCGCGAGCTCACGCACCTCGGCATCGCCTGCGCGATCCCTGACGGCGTGCTGCGCTTCTCGCCGCACTGGCCGAACGCGCTGGACGAGTGGGAGCAGGTTCTGCTCTCGACGGATGAGGCGCTCTCGCGGGTCGCGAGAGCGTGAGTCGCCGAGAAGGGGAGTCTCGGGGCAAATCTTCTGCTCGTCCGAGCACCGCCGTGTTCTGACCAGATAGGACAGCAGCCCGCGTCAGGGCTGCGTCCGGAGCTTCGTCTCTGTTTCGTGTTCGGAAGAATTCGAACCACAGAGGGCACAGAGGGCACAGAGGGCACAGAGGAAGAGAATAAATCTTGGCCTCTCTATCTCTTTATCTCTCTATCTCTTCTCTTCCTCTGTGCCCTCTGTGCCTCTGTGGTTCAAACTCTCATGAGCCAGAGATGAGCCCGACGACCCGGTACTCGCGTCCCCCTCACCGCCCCCGCTCGTAATCGAGCGCCGCCTTCTCCACGACATCCCAGTCTCTCGCGGCCCGCTCGGCCTCCGCCACGAGCTCCGCCGTGAACAGCGTCAGCCCCCAGATCCCGTTATCCCTCCGGCGGAACGGATACCGCGTCCCGCGCGCCGTCTCGACCGTCGCGCGCTCGCCCGTCACCTCCACCTTCCCGATGCCGGACAGGTCGCGCCGGAGCCGCGTGATGAAGCCCTGCTTCGCTGCAAGGTCGACCCACACGTCCGCCCCGTCCTCGGCCATCGCGTGCGCCCGGTACTGCTCGAGCAAGCGCGTGCGCTCCGGCTCCGGATAGCTCGCCTCGATCCGCTCGAACGCCTTCCGCCGGTAGTCCCGGACCGTGTAGGCTGCGTGCTGCGCCCGGTCCTCGAGGTACGGGAAGCACGCGCGCGGATCGCTCGCGCCGATGTTGTAGGCGATGCGGAGATACGCGCCCTCGGGCGTCGTGTCCGGCGGAAACTGGTTGAGCTTGATCAGGAAGAGCAAGAGGGCCACCACGGCGACGGCGGCGGCGCCCCAGGCGATGGCGCGGCGACGGGTCATGTTCGAGCCTCCATGCGTGCGAGGGCGGCGCCCCGGCGCTGGCCTCCGCGCGTGGCGCTCGCGCCCGAGGCGCCGGGCCGGGGCCTAGAGGTGACCGCCGAACTGCAGGTAGAGCGACGCGACCTGCCCCCTGTCGAAGGCCGGCCCCGCCGGCTCGTCCAGCGCGAGGAGCAGGCCGGCCCGCATGAAGAAGGTCTTCTGGCTGTCGTACACGAAGTACGGCATCAGCGAGACCTGCGCGTCGTCGACGACGTCCGGCGCCGTCGGGACCCACACCATCCTCAGCGAGACGCCGCCGCCGAAGCCGGCGCGGCTCTGGAACTCGGGCTCGACCTTCGTCTGGAACACGACGTCGAGATCGTTCGAGCCCAGGTATCCGATGTTGCGCACCCGGTCGCTCAGCGGGGGCATGAACGTGAGATCGCCGCCCGCCCTGAGCACGAACGGGCGCCCGAACCGGTACTCGATGCCGCCGAACCCGCCGATCGGCAGCGTGTCCGTCGCCCAGAGGTGCGCGTCGTACAGGGCCATCGCCCACCCGGCGGACGCGGTGGCCCAGCGCCAGTCGACGTCATCGACGGCGTTGAGCGGCAGCGAGATGCGGCCGCCCGCGTACCACGTGAGCTTGCCGTCGATGTCCGAGTAGTAGAGCGCGAACGTGGGGTTGCCGAGGCCCGCGCGCGACTCGCTCCTGAGGTCGACGCCGCCGCGGCGGCTGTCGATCGAGAGCGCGACAGGGAACTGCAGGTTGATGAACAGGTCGGGCGTCGGCTCGAACTGCACGAACGGCACCGTGGCGAGCGACGTGCCGTAGTAGCGAGCGCTCCACATGTAGAGGTCCACGCCCGCGTCCGACCGGTGCACCGGCGGATGCCAGGCACGCGCCTCGGGGGCGGCGAGGAACGAGGCAGCGGCGGAGGCCGCCAGGGCGAATGCGCGGAGCCATCGGGGCGTGCTCATCTCGAGATCTGCCTACCGAGATCCTGACCGCGCCGTCAACCGCGTCGCGCCCCCCCTTCCTGAGAAGCCGGCGCGCCCCTACGATGCGCCCCATGTCCCGCACGAGACCAGAAGCCCCTCTCCTCGAGGCGCTCCAGCGCTCGATCCTCGTGTTCGACGGCGCGATGGGCTCGCTGCTCTACGAACGCGGGGTGTTCGTCACCCAGAACTTCGAGCAGCTCAACGTCACGCGGCCCGACCTCGTGAAGAAGGTCCACGCCGACTACGTCGCGGCGGGCGCGAACATCATCGAGACGAACACCTTCGGCGCGAACCGGTTCCGCCTCGAGCGCTACGGGCTCGTCAACGAGGTGCGCAACTTCAACCTCGCGGGCGCGCGCATCGCGCGCGAGATCGCGGGCGGCGACGCGTACGTCGCCGGCTCGATCGGCCCGACCGGCCTCGTGCCCGGCGTGGCCACCCGCGACGACCTCGCCGCCGCGGCCCAGACCTTCGCCGAGCAGGCGGGCGCGCTCGCCGAGGGCGGCGTCGATGTCCTGGTTCTCGAAACATTTCGCCATCTTGACGAGATCAAGCTCGCCATCGAGGCGGCGCGCAAGGCGGCGCCGGGGCTGCCCGTCCTCGCGTCGATGACGTTCGACACGAGCGGCGTCGTGGCCGACGGCAGCGAGCCGGAGCGCGTGGCCCGCACGCTGCGCGACTGGGGCGTCGACCTGCTCGGGGTCAACTGCGGCGACGGCCCGCAGCTCTCGCTCGCGATGGCCGAGCGGATGGCGACCGCCGGGCTCCCGCTCTGCGTGCAGCCGAACGCGGGCCTGCCCCGCACCGTCGACGGCCGCCTGCTCTACATGGCGACGCCCGAGTACTTCGACGTCTTCGCCCGCCGGATGATCCAGGCGGGCGCCGCGATGATCGGCGGCTGCTGCGGCACCACCCCGGAGCACGTCAAGTGGATGGCCAAGTCGGCGCGCATGCTCCGGGGCGGCGCCGCCCCCGAGGTCGCCGCGCGCCCGCACATCGCGATGGACGCGCCCACCGGGAGCGAGCCCACGCCGCTCGGCGAGCGCAGCCCCCTCGCGGCGAAGATCGCCGCCGGCAAGTTCGTCGTCTCCGTCGAGGTGAACCCGGCCCCCGGCCTCAACCCCGACAGCGCGCTCAGCGCGGCGAAGATGCTGATCGACAGCGGCGTCGACGTCGTGAACGTCGCCGACGGCCCGCGCGCCACCGCGCGCATGACGAACCTCGCCTTCTGCGCGCTCCTGCTCCAGCGCTACGGCATCGAGCCGATCTTGCACGTCTGCGGCCGCGACCGGAACCTCATCGGCCAGATGGCGCACCTGCTCGGCGCCCACGCGATCGGCATCCAGAACCTCGTCGTCATCACGGGCGATCCGCCGAAGGTCGGCGACTACCCGGAGGCGACCGCCGTCTACGACCTCGACTCGATCGGGCTGCTCCACATGGCGAGCACGATGAACCGCGGCCTCGACCCGGCCGGCAAGCCGATCCCGGGCGGCAAGACGTCGTTCCTGCTCGCCACCGGGCTCGAGCCGGGCGCCCCGGACCTCGACAAGGAGATCGCGCGCCTGGAGCGCAAGCGCGCCGCCGGGGCCGACATCATCATGACGCAGCCCGTCTTCCACCAGGATCTGCTCGAGAAGGTGCTGAAGCGCATCGAGCACCTGGGCATGCCGGTCCTCGTCGGCGTGCTGCCGCTGGTCAGCTACAAGAACGCCGAGTTCCTCCACAACGAGGTGCCTGGCATGCAGATCCCGGACGAGATCCGCGAGCGCATGCGCAAGGTGCCGGCCGGCCCCGAGGCGCGCAAGGAGGGGGTGAAGATCGCCCGCGAGATGCTCTTCTCGGTGCGCGAGCGGGTCCAGGGGGCGTACCTGATGCCGCCGCTCGGCAAGTACGAGCTCGCGCTGGAGGTCCTCGACGGCCTCAAGACGGGCTGAGCCGCCCGGCCGCCCGCCAGAGCGCGCCAGTTCTCCCTTGCAGGGCCGGGCGTCGCGCGGGGAAACTCGGCCGCGATGTCCCTAGAGTACCGGCTTCATTCGCGCTGCGCCTGCGGCTCCGTCCTGTCGTCGTCCGAGTTCGCGCTGGCCTCGCGTCCCTTCACGCTCGCCGGGACGAAGCGCGTCTACGAGCGCGCCCGCCCCTTCACGATCCGGCACATCGCCCTCGATCTCGCGCTCGACGTCGCGGAGCGCTCGATCCGCGGCACCGCGCGGCTCGAGGCGGTCCGCGTCGACCCCGGGGCGCGCGAGATCGCGCTCGACGCGATCGGCTTCGACCTGGAGGCGGTCGAGATCAGCGCCGGCGCCGGCGCCGCGCGCGCCGCGAAGCCCCGGCGCGGCGGCGGCAAGGCGGCGGGCGGCGCGTTCCAGCCGGCCGAGCACACGTACGACGGCGAGACGCTCCGCGTGGCCGTGCCGCTCGACGCGGCCGAGGCGTCGATCCTGGTCCGGTACCGCGCGACGCCGCGGCGGGGGCTCTACTTCCTCCAGCCCGACGAGCACGTCCCCGACCGCCCGCGCCAGGTCTGGACGCAGTGCCAGGACGAGGACGCGCGCCACATCTTCCCGTGCATCGACAAGCCGCACATCAAGCAGACCACCGAGCTCCGCGCCGAGGTGCCGCCGGGCTGGTACTGCCTTTCGAACGGCGAGCTCGAGAGCGACGCGAAGTCGCAGAAGGCGGGCGTCTACCATTACCGGCTCGACGAGCCTCACCCGAGCTACCTGTTCACGCTGGTGGCGGGCGAGTTCGCGCGCATCGACGACGCGGCGCTCGACGTCCCGCTCGCGTACTTCGTGCCGAAGGGGCGCGAGGAGGACGGCCGCCGCACGTTCGCGCGCACGCCGGACATGATCCGTCACTTCAGCGAGAAGCTCGGCGTCAAATACCCTTTCCGCCGCTACGCGCAGGTGGTGGTGAGCGACTTCATCTTCGGCGGGATGGAGAACACGACCGCCACCACGATGTACGAGCACATCCTGCTCGACGACCGGGCGGCGCTCGACATCTCGTCGGACGATCTCATCGCCCACGAGCTCGCGCACCAGTGGTTCGGCGATCTCGTGACCTGCCGTGACTGGTCGCACGGCTGGCTCAACGAGGGCTTCGCGACGTTCATGGAGCACGTCTATCGCGAGCACCACCTCGGCGCCGACGAGTACGATCACAGCCTCAAGGCCGATCTCGACTCCTACCTCGGCGAGGCGCGCGGGCGTTACCGGCGGCCGATCGTCTGTCAGGACTACGACGCGCCGCTCGACGTCTTCGATCGGCACCTCTACGAGAAGGGCGGCCTCGTGCTCCACCTGCTCCGCCGGGAGCTCGGGGACGAGCTCTTCTGGCGCGGGGTGAACACCTACCTCACGCGCCACGCGCGCGGGGTCGCGGAGACGCGGGATCTCGCCCGCGCGCTCGAGGACGTGAGCGGCAAGTCGCTGGAGCGCTTCTTCGAGCAGTGGGTCTTCCGCGCCGGCCACCCCGAGCTCGACGTGAAGATCGAGCTCGAGGGCGACCAGTGCACGGTGACCGTGAAGCAGACGCAGGCGCCCGGGCAGCACCCGAGCCGGGAGCACGCGCTCCAGCCCGAGGCCTCGACGCCGCCGGTGTTCGCGTTCGACCTGGTGCTCGATTTCGGCTTCACGGAGGGCAAGGGCTCGAGCGTGCGCCGCGAGGTGCGGCGCGTGGATCAGCAGGCGCACACCTTCGTCATCCCGCTCCCGCGGCGCCCTCGCTTCGTGGTGGTGGATCCGGACTTCAGGATCCTGGGCGAGGTCAAGGTCGACGCGCCCGCCGATCTGCTGCGGGCGCAGCTCGCGCAGGCGCCGACGGCGCGCGGCCGCCTGCTCGCCGCGAAGCCGCTCTCGCGGCGCGACGACCCGCCGACGGCGCGGGCGCTCGGGCAGGCGCTCGCCGACGCGAACGAGTTCTGGGCGGTGCGCGCCGCGGCCGCGGGCGCGCTCGGCGCGCTCCAGTCGAGCGCGGCGTTCGCGCTGCTCGAGGGGAGCGTGGGCGTGGAGCACCCGAAGGTGCGCCGCGCGGTCGCGGCCGCGCTCGGCAACTTCAGGTCGGCGAAGGCCGCGGAGGCCCTCTCCAGGCTGGCCCTGCGCGACGCGAGCTACCTGGTGCAGGCCGAGGCGGCGCGGGCGCTCGGGGCCACGCGGCAGAGCGCCGGGTTCGACACGCTGATCGATCTGCTCGACCGCCCCTCGTGGGGCGAGGTCGTCCGCTGCGGCGTGATCGACGGGCTGGCGAACCTGCGCGACGAGCGCGCCGTGCCGCACCTGACGGCGCGCACGCGCTACGGCATCCCGACGCGGGGGCGCCGGGCGGCGATCGTGGCGTTGCCGAAGCTCTCCAGCGATCGGCGGACGCGCGAGCTCCTCGAGGAGCTGCTCGATCAGCCGGACCCGTACCTCCGGGTCGACGTCGCGCGCGCGCTGGGCGATCTCGGTGACGGCCGGTCGCGCGGCGCGCTGCAGCGGCAGCTCGACCGCGATCTCGACGGCCGGGTGCGGCGGCGGATCCGCGAGGTGCTCCGCGATCTCGGCGGGGCGGGCAAGCGCGAGCTCGACCGGCTGCGGGACGAGCTCGAGGCGGTGCGCCGCGACAACGCGGAGATCCGGGCGCGGCTGGGCAAGCTCGAGGCGGCGGGGAGCAAGGCCAAGAAGGCGACCGACGCGAGGTGAGCGCGCCCCTTTGCCGCGCCGCCGCGGTCGGCTAGGGAACCGTCATGTCGGAGGCCCCTCCCGTGAAGCTCGACCGCCGCGGCGCGGTCGCGGTGCTCACCATCGATCGCGCGGATCGCCGCAACGCGCTCTCCCGCGACGCGCTGCTCGCGTTCGGGCGCCTCGGCCGCGAGCTCGCGGACGACCCCGAGGTGCGGGCGATCGTGATCACGGGCGCCGGGGACAAGGCGTTCTGCGCCGGCGCCGACCTGAAGGAGCGTCAGGGCATGAGCCCGGACGACGTCCGCCGTCAGGTCGGCCTGTACCGGACCGAGCTCGGCGTGCTCGCGCGGAGCCCGAAGCCGGTGGTCGCGGCGATCAACGGGGTCGCCTTCGGCGGGGGCCTGGAGCTCGCGCTGATCTGCGATCTGCGGGTGGCGGCGCCGCACGCCGAGCTCGCGCTCCCGGAGACGTCGCTCGGCATCATCCCGGGCGCCGGCGGCACGCAGCGGCTGCCGCGGGTGGTCGGCGAGGCGCGGGCGAAGGAAATGATCCTGCTCGGCCGGAGGCTCACGGCGACCGAGGCGCTCGCCTGGGGCCTCGTGAACCGGGTGTCGCCCGAGGGGACGCCGGTGGTCGACGACGCCATCGCGTGGATCGAGCCGATCGCGGCCGGCGCGCCGATCGCGCAGGCCGCGGCGCTCCGCGCGATCGAGGACGGCTACGACGTGCCGCTGGAGCTCGGCCTGGAGATCGAGCGGGTGCATTACGACGAGACGCTGCGCAGCGAGGATCGCCTGGAGGCGCTGCGCGCGTTCGCGGAGAAGCGGAAGCCGGTGTACAAGGGGCGGTGAGGGCTGCGAGAGGCGGTGAGGGCCGCCAGCGGCGGGCGAAGCTGCTCCCCTCCGGAGAGGCCCTGCGAAGCGCGCTGGGGGCCACCGAACCGCCGTGACACGGCCGTCGTGCTAGTCTCACCCCTCATGGATCCCAAGCCGACCGGCGCCACGCTCCTGCTCGCTCCGGCCGCCCGGGGCGGCGCGGCGGCGAGGCTCCCGCCTTCGGATTCGCGGCGCGCGCATTTCCCGCCCGTGGACGAGCACCTCGTGAGGCCCGAGGTGACGCGCGACGAGGTGATCCGCGGGCGCAAGGTCGTGGCGGCGCCGTCGCTCGAGCCGCACGCCGAGCAGCAGGTGCGGCTGGATTTCCTGATCGCGCCGCACCTCCAGCCCGGCTACGTCGGGGCGGCCGATCTCATCACCCGGGTCGCCGGCGGCTCGGATTTCGCCACCGACCTCTCCATCCGCAAGGCGGGCACCGACCCGGCGACGGGGCGCCGCTACCTGGAGGAGCTCTCGTTCGAGATCGTCAACGAGCAATCGATGCGGGACGTGCGCGAGAAGGCCGAGGATCTCGTCGCCCGTGGCGTGCGCCGCGTCTTCGCCCTCTTCGTGAAGCGCGACGAGGTCGCCGAGTGGTCCGTGGCCGAGGGGCGGTTCGTCCCGCTCGCGCCCGACGCGACGATCGAGGATCCGTGCCTCGTCCGTCCGGTCCCTGTCCGCGCGTTGCTCGACGGGGCGGCGGCGGAGCGCGAGGTCGTCCGCGCGCTGGAGCGCAAGGGCAACCCGGAGATCGAGGCCATCAAGGCCCGCGAGCGCCAGGCGGCGCTCGACGAGGGCCAGCGCGCCATGCTGCTGCGCCAGCTCCGGGCGCGGTTCGGGGAGGTGCCCGAGGCGGCACGGGAGCAAGTCCTTGCTGCGTCCGGCGAGCGGCTCGCGGTGTGGGCCGAGCGGATCCTGGTCGCCGGGACGCTGGACGAGCTCTTCGCGGGCTGAAGCGCCGCGCATCGCGGCGAGTCGCCCTGCGCCTGCCCCCCCGGCGCCGGCGCCCTCTACAGCCCCTCCGTCGGCTGCCGGAGCACCTCGACCTTCCCCTCCAGCCGCTTCGACACCCACACCTTGTTGTTCCGGTCGACGATCACCGCCCCGCAGTCCTCGATCTCCTCGACCAGCGCGAGCCCCTTCTCCGCTCCCAGGATGAACACCGCGTCATCGATGGCGTCCGCCGTCAGCGCGTCCCTCGCCCAGATGGTCACGCTCCGGCTCTCGGTCGCCGGGAACCCGGTCCGCGGATCGAGGATGTGGTGGTAGCGCCTGCCGTCCTTGATGAAGCTCCGCTCGTAGTCGCCCGCCGTCGAGAAGGCGTGGTCCTCCACCTCGATCATCGCGAAGTAGTCGTTCGCGTCCTTGCCGCGCGGATCCCGCACCCCCGCCCGCCACCGCGAGCCGTCCGGCTTCTTCCCCGCGATGTACAGGTCGCCGCCCGCCTGCACGAAGAACGACGTCAGCCCCTCCGCCCGCAGCACCCGCGCCGCCGCGTCGACGGCGTACCCCTTCGCGATCCCGCCGAGGCTCAGCCGCATCCCCGGCCTCGCGAGCATCACCGTGCGCCGCGCGCGGTCGATCGCGATCTGCCGGTAATCGATGAGCGCGCGCGCCCTCTCGACCTCCTCCCTCGGCGGCACGTTGTCGTCGATGTCCTCGTCGAACTTCCAGAGCCCGTGCATCGCCTCGAACGTGATGTCGAAGACCCCCCCGGATCGCTCGCTGATCCAGAGGCTCTTCTCGATCACGGCGAGCGACTCCGGGCTCACCTCCACCGCGCCCTTGCCGGCCGCCGCGTTGACCCGCGACAGCTCGCTCTCCGGCCGCCACGTCGTCATCAGCCCCTCGAGCCTGCGGATCTCGGCGATCGCCGTCTCCAGCCGGCCCCTGATCGCCGCCTCATCCATCACGTCGCTCGTGTAGGCGGCGAGGACCAGGCTCGTGCCCATCGCCCTCGCCTCGACCACGACACGGGCGGGCGCTGCCTGCGCCTGCGCCGCCTGGGACGGCTCAGGCAGACCGGCGTCGGTCGACGCAGCCGGCGCGCTCTCCTGACGCGCACGCGCACGCGCGCACGCCGGCACGTCGCACGCGGCGAGCGCGAGCGTCGCCCCGAGGCAGAGGGAGCAGACGAAGAAGCGCGAGGGACAGCGCGGTCGGTGCATTCGAGGATCCTGACTCCGTGAGCGCCACCATGGCCCAGGCGCAGCGCGCAGATCCAGAGTAGTATCGCCCCGCCATGAGCCTCGACCCGAGCCGCATCCAGCGCGACATCGACGACCTCTCCCCCGAGCTCCGCGACATCGCCGGGCGCATCCACGCGAACCCCGAGCTCCGGTTCGCGGAGCACAAGGCCGCGGCGTGGATCGCCGAGGCCGTCGAGAAGCACGGCGTCCAGGTCGAGCGCGGGCTCGGCGGCATGCCCACCTCGCTGCGCGCGCGCATCGGCCAGGGCGAGGGCCCGCACCTCGCCATCCTCGCCGAGTACGACGCGCTCCCGGAGATCGGCCACGCCTGCGGGCACAACCTCATCGCGGCCGGGGCGCTCGGCGCCTTCCTCGCCCTCGCGCGGCAGAAGGACGCCGTGGCCGGCACCATCGACCTCGTCGGGACGCCCGCCGAGGAGGGCGGCGGCGGCAAGATCAGGCTGCTCGAGGCCGGCGCGTTCGAGGGCGTCGACGCCGCGATGATGTTCCACCCGTTCGACCGCGACCTGCTCGCCCACGACACGCTGGCCAGCACCTGGCTCGAGCTCCAGTTCCGCGGCAAGCCGTCGCACGCCGCGCTCGCGCCGTGGGACGGAAACAGCGCGCTCACCGCCTGCCTCGACACCTTCCGCCTCATCGACGGCCAGCGCGTCCACTTCCGCGACGGCGTCCGGGTGCACGGGTTCATCAAGAACGGCGGCCAGGCGGTCAACATCATCCCTGAGCTCGCGGTCGCCGAGTTCTCGGTCCGCGCCCTCGACACCGAGGAGCTCGCCCGCGTGCGCGCCATCGTCGAGCGCTGCGCCCGCGGCGCGGCCATGGCGAGCGGCGTCGAGCTCACGCTCGTCGACCAGGGCGGCTACAAGAACATGGTCAACAACCGGAAGATGGCGCGCCGCTTCGGCGAGCACCTGCGCGCCCTCGGCCGCTCTCCCATGGAGATGGACCCCGCCGTCGGCACCGGCTCGACCGACATGGGCGACGTCTCCCACGCGCTCCCCGCCATCCACCCGTGGATCGCGATCTGCGGCAAGGGCGAGACGACCTGCCACCAGCATGCGTTCGCCGCGCGCGCCGCGAGCCCCGCCGGTCAGGACTCGATGCTGATCGCCGCCAAGGCGATGGCGATGACGTGCGCGGATCTCCTGCTCGATCCCGAGCTGCGGAAGGCCGTGCGCGAGGAGTTCGCGCAGCGCAAGGCCGGCGCGACAGCGGCCTGAGCCGGCTCAGCCGTCGTCCTGCAGCGGGTTCCCGAGGTCGTCCATCAGCCCGGTCCCCCCCTCGATCGGGATCGCCCGCGCCAGGGCCACGCGCTCCAGCACCACCGACAGCGCGATCTTGTCGCCCACGTCCGGCAGCCACGTGCGCGACCCGTCCCAGAGATCCAGCCGGATGTTGCCCGACAGCTTGCCCTCCTCCCTGTCCGCCCCCGCGCCGCCGGCGCCCGCCCGCGCGGGGGGCACCGACATCCTGTCGATCTGCGACCAGGCGAAGCGCCGCACGCGCGGCAGCCCGAACCCGAGCAGCTCGCGCAGCTCGATCCCGTCCGGGTGCACGACAACGCCGCGCATCTGCTCGCGCAGCACCGCCGCGAGCGCGCTCACGCACAGGATGATGGCGCAGACGCTCGACGACACGAGCCGGTGCCGGTCCCCCTCGACCACGTACTGGAAGATCCGAGAGCTCGACGGGGCGTTCTGGCCATAGAGGATCACCGCCGTCACGGCGATGGCGAAGGCGAAGTAAAGCAGCGCCGGGATGCGCTCCTTCAGCGGCGGCCCGAACGCGATGCGCTTCTCGGGCCTGTACGTCATGTCAAAGCCGGGAGGTCTGGAAGGACGCGCCATGTCCCCAGTCTACACGGCGACCGAGCCGGCGCTTGGGTCCCCCCTTCGCGCCGCGCGCCGCGGAGGCCGACCGCCGCGCTCCCCGTGGCGCGGAGAAGCGTCCAGAAACTGATTGCCGGGGGATGGCTGAACGGACATGAAGGAACGCCCCGAGGACGTCCCTCGACCCATCCTGGAGCCAGCCATGCACGATCGCTTCCTGCGCGCCTGCCGGCGTGAGCCGACCGATGTCACGCCCGTGTGGTTCATGCGCCAGGCCGGCCGGTACATGGCCGAGTACCGGGAGCTCCGGAAGAAGCACACGCTCCTCGATATCTGCAAGACGCCCGAGCTCGCGCTCGAGGTGACGCTCCAGCCGCTGCGGCTCGGCATGGACGCGGCGATCCTCTTCGCCGACATCCTGCTGCCGCTCGAGCCGATGGGCGCGCCGTTCGAGTTCGCGAAGGGCGAGGGCCCGGTCATCCACGAGCCCGTGCGCGACCGGGCGGGCATCGAGCGGCTGCGCGTGTTCGAGCCCGAGGAGGGCCTCGGCTACGTGCTCGACGCCGTGCGGCTCATCCGCAAGGAGCTCGACGGCAAGACGCCGCTCATCGGCTTCGCCGGCGCGCCGTTCACCATCGCGAGCTACCTCGTCGAGGGCGGCAAATCGAGCGACTACCGGCTCACGAAGCAGATCATGTGGAGCGATCCCGAGGCGTGGTCGGCGCTGATGGGCAAGATCTCCGAGGTCGTCCGCCGCCTCCTCCGCGCGCAGGTCGCCGCGGGCGCGCAGGCGGTGCAGCTCTTCGACTCGTGGGTCGGCTCGCTCTCGATCGACGACTACCGCGAGCACGTGCAGCCGCACGTGCGGTACATCCTCCGGGACCTCGAGGCGACCGGGGTCCCGGTCATCCACTTCGGCACGAACACCGGGGCGCTGCTCGAGGCCCAGCGCGACGCCGGCGGCACGGTGATCGGCGTCGACTGGCGCACGCCGCTCGACAAGGCCTGGCAGCGCATCGGCCATGATCGCGCCGTGCAGGGCAACCTCGACCCGCTGCTGCTCTGCGCGCCCCGGGAGGTCGCCGAGCGCCGGGCGCGGGCGGTGCTCACCGAGGCCGGCGGGCGCGCGGGGCACATCTTCAACCTCGGCCACGGCATCATCCCCGAGACGCCGGTCGACACGGTGAAGGCGGTCATCGACCTCGTCCACTCCATCCCGCGCTCGTCCTTGCAGTCCGACGCGAACCGCTGACGCGGCGCCCCGAGCGCCGCGCGGCCGTCCAGGAGCGCGCGGCCAGACCGGGGCGAGCCGGCCCATCGACGTGTCGCTCGCTCAGACGGTCGCAGACCTCTCCGGCGCATCGACTCGCCGGTCTCAGTCCCCTCCTGCGGTGGTATCGTGCAGCCGCGAGCATGTGCGAGCTCCTCGGCATGGAGTGCAACGTCCCGACGGACGTCGTCTTTTCGTTCAACGGCCTGCGGCACCGGGGCGGCCGCACCGGCCCGCACGCCGACGGCTGGGGTCTCGCGTTCTTCGAGGGGCGCGCCGCGCGCGTCTTCCTCGATCCGAGCCCCGCCGCGGAGAGCCCGCTGGCGCGGTTCCTCAGCGAGACCCCGATCAAGACGCTGCTCGCGATCGGCCACATCCGGCGCCGCACCCGCGGCGACGTCCTGCTCGCCAACACGCACCCGTTCGTGCGGGAGCTCTGGGGCCGGCACTGGGTCTTCGCGCACAACGGCACGCTGCCCCGCGTGCGGCGCCGCGCGCTGGGCCGCTTCAACCCCATCGGCACGACCGACAGCGAGCACGCCTTCTGTTACCTGCTGGAGGGCCTCCGCAGCGCGTTCCCCGGCTATCCGCGCCGCACCAGCGAGCTCTGGGAGGCGATCGCGGCGCTCGGCGGCGAGCTCGGCCAGGATGGGACGTTCAACTTCCTGCTCGGCGACGGCCGCCACCTCTTCGCCCGCTGCGCGACCCGGCTCTGTTACATCGTGCGCAAGGCCCCGTTCGGCGTCGCGGCGCTCGTCGACGACGACGTCCGCGTCGACTTCTCCACCGTGACGACCCCGAAGGATCGCGTCGCGGTCGTCGCGACCGCCCCGCTCACCGCGAACGAGACCTGGACCCCGGGGCAGCCCGGTGAGCTCTGGGTGTTCGACGGCGGCGAGCTGCGCGCGACGCTCCCTTCGCGCGCAGCGCCTCCCTCCCGCGCGGCGCGCGCGTCGCTCTCCTCCCGCGCGCCGCGCGCGTGACCGAGCCCCGCTCCGGGCTCTCGCGCTCGCTCCCGACCGCTCGCGCCGACCCGGGCACCGGCCGTCAACACGCTCGTTGCGGTCGAGCTCGGTTTCTCGAGGCCTCTTCGCCGCTGACCCGGCGTCACATCTGTCGCGCCCCTCGCCGCCGCAGTCTCTGCTGGCTTTGCCGCCTCTGCCGCCTCTGGTCACCTCGCGCGTCTCGGCTGAGCTCGAACATTCGATACAGCCTCGGGACGGACGGTTCCAGCAAAGACGGAGCGTGGCTAACCCTCAGAGGGCGTGAAACGTTGTGCTCCGAGGATCATCCCAGGAGGAAGCACGCGGCCATGCCGGTCTGGAGACGGGAACGGGCGGCCGGAAATGAAAAACGTCGCGACGGACCTGGGGGGGGAAGGTCTCCGCCGCGACGCAGGTCTATCCTACGCACCCCGTATGCCAAGTCAACCAACCGGCGCTCCTCAGCAGCAGACCCGCGCGCGGCGCGCAGCGACGGCGTGCGCAGCTGTCAGTTCAGCGTTGTGATGCACCCAGGTTTTGAGGCAGAACTCGCGCAGCCTCGTCCCGCAGCGGACATGCCGACCGAACAGACACATCGTGCTCCAGCGAACCATTCTCTGCCCTGCAGGCCCAACTGCTCGCCGGACGGGTGGCGGCGCGCCCGGGAAACGCATAGAGAGAGCCGCATCGTCGAGAGCGCGGGCTGTACACGAGGAGACGGGCAGCGTGTCAACTGCGATGGACACGCACAATGCCCCACAATGCACGTGAGCGAGCACAGGGATGTGGTGCGGAGTGAGCGGCAGGGGGCGAACGGCGTGCGGGGAACAAGCCGAGAACGTGGAAGGGTGCGACGGACCGCAGAGGGCGACGTACGCCGCTGTCAGGTCAGGAGGGCGGAGGAAGCACCGAAGACAGCGCCGCCCGGATGGGCGTCTTGACGGGAGTCGGGACATGTCACTACGCTTTGATCTCGGGCGAGCTAAGGCATATCGAGCCGTCGGATCGCGACCGAAGCGCCGCGCCCGGGTAGGTTCCGTCTCCGGAGGAGCTCGAGACGTGTCGAAGCTAGGTCGCACGACGGGTTGGGCTGAGCGCGCGTGAGCGACTTCGACGAAAAGACTCGTGTAACGCAGGTGGTCCAGCCCCCACCGGGCGGTGGCAGCAAGAACACGACCGACTGCCTGGTCGTGATCTACACGAAGGAGCCCACGCTGCTCGGCAAGCGGTTCGTGCTGGAGCACAACCCGACGCGGGTCGGCCGCGGCGCCGACAACCACATCGTGCTCGACGGCGACTCGGTGTCACGACGCCACGCCCATTTCGAGCAGCGGCCGAGCGCCTGGATGGTCGTCGACGACGGGAGCACCAACGGGACGTACTGCAACGATGAGCAGATCTCCCGCGAGGTGGTGCTGAAGAACGGAGACCGGGTGAAGATCGGCCCCACGATCTTCAAGTTCCTGTCCGGCGCCGACGTCGAGGCGCAATACCACGAAGAGATCTACCGGATGACCATCATCGATGGTCTCACGCAGATCCACAACAAGCGCTACCTCTACGAGGCGCTCGAGCGCGAGATCATCCGCGGGCGCCGCCACGAGCGCGACCTCGCGATCCTCCTGTTCGACATCGACCACTTCAAGCGCATCAACGACGTCCACGGCCACCTGGCCGGCGACTTCGTGCTGAAGGAGGTCGCGCGCATCGTGCAGAGCCGCATCCGCCGCGATGAGGTGTTTGCGCGGTATGGCGGCGAGGAGTTCGCGATCATCCTGCCCGAGACGTCCATCGAGGGCGCCGCGGCGCTCGGAGAGACCCTGCGACAGAAGGTCGCGGAGCACCTCTTCGTCTTCCAGGCCGACAGCATCCGCGTGACGATCAGCGTCGGCGTGGCGCTGCTCCAGGAGGGCGATCGCACCGCGAACGACCTCATCAAGCGCGCCGACGAGCGCCTCTACCACGCGAAGAACAGCGGAAGAAACCGGGTGTGCGCCTGAGCTCTGGGCCTCGGTTGCGCTAAGGGTCCGGCGGAGGAACGACGATGCCGAACAGCGAGCTGCCGCGCTCGGCGGCGCTGGGTACGGGCGACGGCGGCGAGCTGCCCGAGGTGCGGGTGCCGCCGCCTGGCCCCCTGTCGCGGAGCGCCCTCGAGCGGCTCGAGCGCGTCGAGTGCCCCGCGTTCGGCCGGCGGCGCGAGGCGCGGGCGCAGAAGAGCGGCGCCGACATGCTGCCGATCGTGCTGTCGCACGGGCGCGGCGCGAACGTCTGCGACGTCGACGGCAACCGCTACGTCGACCTGTGCGCGGGCTTCGGCGCGCTGCTGCTCGGCCACGCGGCGGAGCCGGTGCGGCGCGCGACGGAGGCGCAGATGGCGCGGCTGACGCTCGCGCTGGGCGACGTGTACTCGGCCGACGTGAAGATCGCGCTGCTGGAGCGCCTCGCGGCGCTGCACCCCGGGCCCTCGCCCATGGCGCTGCTCGGCCAGAGCGGCAGCGACGCAATCACGGCGGCCATCAAGACGGCGGCGCTCGCGACCGGGCGGCCGGGCCTCGTCGCGTTCGAGGGCGCCTACCACGGCCTCGGGTACGCGCCGCTCGCGGCGTGCGGGCTGCGCGAGAGCTACCGGGCGCCGTTCGCCGAGCAGCTCAACCCGCGCGTGACGTTCGCGCCGTACCCGCGCGACCAGGCGAGCGCCGCGCGCTCGCTCGACGCGATCGAGGCGGCGCTGCGCGGCGGCGAGGCGGGCGCGGTGCTCCTCGAGCCGATCCTCGGGCGGGGCGGCTGCGTCGTGCCGCCGGACGGGTTCCTGCGCGCGGTCTGCGAGGCGGCGCGCCGGCGCGGGGCGCTCGTGATCGCGGACGAGATCTGGACCGGCCTCGGTCGGTCGGGGGCCATGACGCGCACGGGCGAGATCGGCGCGCCCGTGGACATCGTTTGCTTCGGCAAGGGGCTCGGCGGCGGGCTGCCGATCTCCGCGTGCGTGGCGCCCGAGCCGATCATGCGGGCGTGGGCGCGCGAGGCCGAGGTGGTGCACACCTCGACGCACTCCGGATCGCCGCTCGCGTCGAGCGCCGCGCTCGCGACGCTCGACGCCCTCTCCGCAGGCCAGCTCGCCGCGCGCTCGCGGGACGTCGGCGCGCGCTTCCAGCAGGCGCTCCGGGAGGCGCTCGCGCGGGCGCCGGGTGTCGTCGACGTGCGGGGCGCCGGGCTCATGGTCGGGGTCGAGCTCGAGAGCGCCGAGCTGGGGCTCCGGGCCATGCGCGGGATGCTGGCCGAGGGCTACCTGATCCTCACGGGCGGGGTGCGCGGCGAGACGCTGACGCTGACGCCGGCGCTCACCATCCCCGAGGCGCTGCTGTCGGCGGCGGCCGGCGCGCTCGCCCGCGTGCTCGCGGGCTAGGTCGAACGCCGCGCGCGCCGCGCGGCCTGGCCCGCGCGCCGCTCGCGGCGGAGCACGCGCGCGCGGCGGCGCGTGCTATCCCCGTCCCCGTGGAATCACTCGACCAGAGCGAGGCGCTGCACCGCCGCGCGCGGGCGTTCATCGAGGCGTCGCTCCTCCCGGGCGGCGCGGCGCTCCCGGAGACCTTCGACGCGCTCGCGAGCGCGCTCGCCCGGCACCAGGCCGCGCGCTGCGCGCCGGTCGCCCGCCTCTTCAGGGCGCGCGGCGCGGACGTCGCCGCGATCGAGCGCGCCGACCAGATCCCCGCGGTGCCGTGCGACGTCTTCCGGTTCGCGCGCGTCGCGGCCCACCCGCCGGCGGCGGACGAGCGCGTCTTCCGCACGAGCGGGACCTCCCTCGGCGCGGCGTCCCGCGGCGAGCACCCGTTCCGCACGACCGCGACGTACGAGCTCGCCGCGCTCGCCTGGGGCGAGCGCCTGCTGTGGCCCGACGGCGCGCGGCTCCGGGCCATCGTCCTCGCGCCGCCGCTCGACGAGGCGCCGGACTCGTCGCTCGGCTTCATGATCGATCGCTTCGCGGCGCGCCTCTCGGGGCCGGCGACGTGGCACGTGCGCGGCGGCGAGCTCGACGCCGACGGCTTCGCCCGCGCGTGCGGCGAGGCGCGCGCCGCGGGCGAACCGGCCATCGTGCTCGGCACCTCGTTCGCGTTCGTGCACCTGCTCGAGGCGCCGCTGCCCGGCGGCGCGACGCTGCTGCCCGCGGGGAGCCGGGTCATGCAGACCGGCGGCTACAAGGGCCGCTCGCGCGAGGTGCCCGCGGACGAGCTGCGGGCCGCGATCGCGCGGGCGCTGGGGGTGCCGCCCGCGCACGTCGTGGGCGAGTACGGCATGACGGAGCTCTCCAGCCAGCTCTACGAGGGCACGCTCGCGGCGGCGCTCGGCGGCCCCGCGGTCGCGGCGCGCGCCGCGCCGGGGCTCTACCACGCGCCGCCCTGGACGCGCGTCACCGCGGTGGACCCCGAGACGCTCGCGCCGCTGCCGGCCGGCGAGATCGGGCTCGCGCGGATCGTCGATCTCGCGAACGTCGACTCGGCCGTCGCCATCCAGACCGCCGACCGCGTGCGCGTCACCGAGGAGGGCGTCGAGCTCCTCGGCCGCGCGGCCGGGGCGCCGCCGCGGGGCTGCTCGATCGCGCTCGACCAGATGCTCGGCGGCGGCCCGTGATGGACGCCGGCGCGGCGCGGCGCACCCGGGTCGAGCGCGCGGTCGCCGCGGCGGCGCGGATCGCGGACCCGCGCGATCCGCTGGGCGAGGAGGCGCGCCGGCGGTTGCCCTCGACGAGCGGCCTCTCCCCCGAGGGCGTGGAGCTCGCGCTCGAGCGCCACCTCGAGGTCGCGCCGAGCGGCGGCGAGCTCGACGCCCTCGTGGCGACCGCGGGGCGCGCGCGCCGCTGCCAGGTGATCCTGGCCGCCAACGTGTGCACGGCGCCGCTGCGGGCCATCGCCGTCGCGGCGGCGACGGCGCCGGACGTCCTCGTGCGCCCGTCCCGCCGCGATCCCGTCGTCGCGGAGCTCCTCGTGCGCGCGCTGCAGGCCGACGAGGCGTTCGCCCGCGCCGGCGGCGCCGTCGCGCTGGTCGGCGATCTCGCGCTCGAGGACGCCGACGAGGGCGCCGCCGGCGAGGAACCGCGCGCCGAGCTGCACATCTACGGCTCGGACGAGACCGTGGCGGCGCTGCGGGCCCGGGCCGGCCGGGGCGTGCTCGTGCGCGGGCACGGCGCCGGCCTCGGGCTCGCCGTGGTCGGCCCCGCCGCGGACATCGCCGAGGCGGCGCGGGATATCGCGGACGACGTCGTGCCGTTCGATCAGCGCGGCTGCCTGTCGCCGCGCTTCGTGCTGGTGGAGGGGCCGGCCGAGCGCGCGGAGGCGCTCGCGCGCGCCCTGCACGAGGCGCTCGGGCGGGCGGGGGCGCGCGTCCCGCGCGGGCCGATCGACGGCGCCGCGCGCGCCGAGATCGCCATGTACCGGGCGACGCTCGAGGCGGTGGGCTCGTTCTGGGAAGGCGAGGGGCACGGGGTCGGCCTCGACGCGGCGCCGCGATCGCTGCTGCTGCCGCCCGCGGCGCGCGTCGTCCACGTGGCGGCGAGCAGCGCGGCGGCGGCGCCGGCGCTGCTCGCGCCGATCCGCGGCGCGATCACCGCCATCGGCGCGGGCGGCGGCGGAGAGCTCGCGCGCGCGGCGTCCGCGGCGGCCCCGCGCGCCCGGGTCTCGGCGCTGGGACGGATGCAGCGCCCGCCCCTCGACGGCCCCGTCGACCTGCGGGCGCGCTGACGGCCTCAACTGGATCGCCGGCCCGCGCCGAGGGCGCGCCGGAGCGCGCGGATCGCGCTGCCACACACGCGGCCGGCGCGCCGAGCCGCCAGGGCGCTCGCGCGTGCGAGGTGCGCTCGAGCGACGGTGTGTGATAGCGATCATCGTATGTCGTCGCGCACCGATCCGAAGGCGACCCACACGCCCGCGGAGCTCGAGGCGATCGCGAGCCCGCCCGCGCCGCCGCTCGGCGTGGAGGGCTCACGGGACAGGCCGCTGGACGGCGCGTCGGGCGGGCTCGAGGCCGACCGGGACGCGTCCGCGCCGAGCGAGCCGTCCGGCAGCTCGACCGACGGGGCAGACGCCGAGGACGAGGGCGCGCCGCCCTCGGTCGCCTCCGCCAGGATCCAGGTGCGCCGCGAGGAGCGCCTGGATCTCGTCCTGGAGTACCTGGCCTTCGTCGCGAAGCCGATGCCGCTGTCGCTCCTCCTCGACGAGGCGCCGCAGCGGATCGCCGCGATCCTCGGCGCCGACGTGGCCTCGCTGTACCTCCTCGAGGGCGACGGGGACGAGCTGGTGCTGCGCGGCAACGTGGGCTTCCCGCGCGAGGCGCGGGGCACGGTGCGGCTTCCGGTCGGGCAGGGCATCACCGGCATGGCGGTCGAGTGCCTGCGCCCGATCTCGGTCGTCCAGGCGACGGAGCACGAGCGCTACCGGGCGTTCCCCGAGCTCCGCGAGGAGCGGTTCCCGGTCTTCCTCGCTGCCCCCATCCTGGGCAGCGGCCGCCCGCTCGGCGCCCTGGTCGTGCAGCGGGCGGGCGATCGCGCCTTCACCGCGCGCGACGTCGAGCTCGTCATGGCCCTCACGGCGCCGATCGCGGCCGGCGCGCGCCACGCGCAGGTGCTCGACGAGCTGCGCGAGCGGCGGCGGCGCACCGGCGGGGGCACGCGCAAGGTCACGCTGCCGGGGCTGCCCGTCGTCCCGGGGCGCGCGCTCGGCGCGATCGCGGCCCTGCGGCGTCCGGCCAGCTCGTCCCTCGGCTCGCAGCAGGGCCGCGGCGATCCGAAGCTCCTGCGGTTCGCCTTCGACACCGCGGAGAAGGCGCTCGTCGACCTGCACGCCCGCGCGGCGGAGCGAGGGATCGCCCAGGACGCGGCGTTCCTCTCGGCGTACCTCCTGATGATCGGAGACGGGCGCCTGCGCGCGCGCGCCTTCGAGCTCGCGGCCGGCGGGCGCAGCGTCGCGCAGGCGCTCGGCACGGTCGCCCGCGAGGTGGCGCGGGCCGCCAACGGCATCGTCGGCGACCCGTTCCTGCAGGACCGCGCCCGCGACATCGAGGACCTCTGCGACGCGATCCTGATGCTGGCGACCCCCGACGCACGGGCCCAGCTCCCGTCGAAGGCGGTCCTCGTCGGAGACCAGCTCACGGTCTTCGATCTCCTGATCTCCGCCCGGGCCAACCCGGTGGGCGTCGCGCTCAGCGATCGGTCCGGGCCGCGCTCGCTCGTGCTCCTCCAGCTCCTCGGCGTGCCCTCGATCGTGGACGTGGCGGGCGCGTTCCGCTGGGCGTCGCCGGGCGACGTCGCGCTCCTCGACGCGGACCACGGCTTCCTGGTGATCAACCCGTCCCGTGCCGAGGTCGCGACGGTCCGCGCGGCGCGGCGCAAGGAGCGGCCGTCGGTGGAGCCGGGGTCGGAACCGGACGACGACGGCGAAGACGAGCCTGCGAGCTGAGCACCGGCCTCGGCCGGTGCTCGCGGCCTAGCTGCTGGGCTGCGCGGCGGTCGGGTCGGCCGGCGGCGTCCCCTGGGCGTTCTGCAGCTCCTTCTTGGCGCGCCAGTTCGCCAGGCGCTTGGTGTCGCGACGCTTCTTCTTGGCTCTCACTGCGGGCTTCTGCGGCATGGCCGGGGGTATAGCCGCTCGAGCTCCTCGAGGGAACCCCGTCCGGCGCGCGACCGCGTTCGTTCCACGCCGCGCCCGCTGGCTACACGCCGCCCGCGCCGCGTGAGGTCCCGCACGGGGGCTCCGGACGAGAGCCCCGGATGAGGCCTCCGGGCGTTGACGCCTCACGGCGCCCGCCCCATGACCGCTGCTCCAATGAACGTCCGTCTCGTGCATGAGTTCCGCTTCGAGGCCGCCCACCGCCTCCCCAAGGTGCCGCAGGGGCACAAGTGCGCGCGCCTCCACGGCCACAGCTTCAAGGTCGAGGTCGCGATCCGCGGCCCCGTGAACGAGGAGACGGGGTGGTTCATCGACTACGGCCACCTCTACGAGGCCTGGGCGCCCCTCCACGACCTGCTCGATCACAACTACCTGAACGAGGTCCCCGGGCTGGAGAACCCGACCAGCGAGGTGCTCGCCCGGTGGATCTGGAGCCGCCTCGCGCCGTCGCTGCCGTCGCTCAACCGGGTCACCATCTTCGAGACCTGCGACGCCCGCTGCGAGTACGAGGGCGACTAGCGCGATGAAGACGCTGGTCTGCCGCTGCGAGGACGTCACCTTGCACGAGCTCGAGGCCGCGATGGACCGCGGCTACAAGGACATCGAGTCGGTCAAGCGCTACACGGGCTTCGGCACCGGCTGGTGCCAGGGCAAGTGGTGCCTCGCGCTCTGCGCGCGCCTCATCGAGGAGCGCGGGGGCGACGTGCAGAAGCCGATCACGCCGCGGCCCCCGTACCACCCGGTCTCGCTCGCGGCGCTCGCCGGGCTCGACGAGCTCGGCCTCCGCGGCGGCGGGCACGAGCGCTGACGCTGGCCGCACGCGCGACCAGCGCCGACGCTCGCCCGCCCCCGCGCGCCCCGACGTCAGCCGAGCGGGCGCCGGGCGCTCGCGCACCCGACGTTCACGGTCAGCTCGAACACCCCCTCGGACCAGTACTTCGACACCGCGTGGTGCAGGTACTTGAGCATCGAGTCGATGATCTGCGGCTCCACGTCGAGCATCGCCGTCGTCTCGGGGATCACCATCAATCGGGAGATGGGGTCCTCGAGGAACTCGCGCCCGCTGTCGAACGACACCGCGATGAGCTGGACGTCGACCTCGACCTCGTCGAACCCCGCGCCCTCGAGCTCCTCGGCGATCGTCTCGATCGTCGGGCGGCTGACGGCGGCCGCGTCGACCGCCGCGCCGAGCTCGGAGAGGTCCTGCTTGAGCGCGCACTCCCGCGCGATGTCGGCGACCTCCGGGAACGAGCCGCGCAGCGGCAGCGCGATGAGCGCCTGGCCGCCCGGGACCAGGACCCGGCGCAGCTCGGCGAGGAGCTGCGCCCGCTCGCTCGGTCGGCAGACCGGGTGCAGCGTGAACGCGTGGGAGAAGCTCTCGCTCGGCAGCGGCGTCGGCAGGGTGTCGGCGAGCACGTAGCTCGCGTTCATCCCGGAGAACAGCGCCGCCTTGGCGCGCGCGAGATCGAGCGCCGCGGCGGAGCCGTCGACGCCCACGAGGGCCGCGCCGGGCAGCTTGTCGGCCACGATCGGATCGGGGAAGCCGCTCCTGCAGCCGAAATGGACGATCCGCGCTGCCTCGGAGGGCAGCAGCATGTTCACCGCCAGCGAGGCGAAGAACGAGATGTAGCGCGGGACGACCGCGTGCTCGAACAACACGGCGTCCGCCGCGCTCAGCGGCGGGCCGTTCATCAGGCGGCCCCGTCCCCCTCCTCGTCGTCGTAAGGCGCGAGGAGGCCGAGCGCCTCTTCGGCGAGCTCGCCGATCGTGACCTCCGACGTCGCCTCATCGCCGCCGCCGTCGTCCGCCAGCTCGACCGTGCGCGTGTCGCCGAGCAGCGGCTGGATCAGCGGCGCGTGCGCGGGGTCGCCGATCTCGACCAGCGTCTCGATCGCCGCCGCCACCGCGTCCGGATCCTTGTGGCTCAGGAACTGGCCGAGCAGCTTCGGCACGCCCGGCTCCGGCACCTCGGCGATGAGGTACGGCAGCTCCGGGAGCGCCGAGGACCCGACCGGCAGCCGCTTCAGCGCCCGCTCGATCGCCTGGGCGACCTCCTTGAACCGGTCGTAGGCGAGCGACTCGATCTCCTCGCCCGCGGCCTGCCGCGCCTCGGGGTGCTCCGAGGCGAGCACGTCGATGAGCGCGTCGAGCGCGCGCGGGCCCTCGTGCTCGCCGAGCAGCGACGCGACGCGGACCAGCCGGAGCGCCGCCTCGTCCTCGTCCTCCTCGCGCGCCGCGCTCGCGATCGCGTCGGTGAGGACGTCGAGCAGCGCATCGCCGGGCATGGCCGCGAGGTCGTCGTGGAGCCGGCGAGCCGTGCGCTCCGCGTCGAACAGCTTGTTCAGGGTCGTCTCGATGGCTTGGCGATTTTGCACGAAGAGGAGCTATCAACAGCGCGTCGCCTCCGCAAGCCGGCAGGCAGCAGGGGCCTCTTCCCCGCGAATTCCTCTCCATTTCTTCGCGTCCCTCTCCCGTCCACGGCGGGCGCGGCCACGCGCGCCGCCAGGCCGACACGCGCGCGCCGCCAGGCCGACGCCGCCGCGCGCCGCCAGGCCGACGCCGCCGCGCGCCGCCAGGCCGACGCCGCCGCGCGCGGGCTCGGCGCGGTCGAGCGCGCGCGCGGCGCGGTCGACCGCGGCGCCGCTGCGCTGCGCTCGCCAGCCGCGCCCGATGCGGTAGACCGTTCATGGCATGCGCGCGTCCGGCTCACCGCAGGCCCGCCCGACGAGGGCGGCGCTCTCCCCTTCCCCGCTCGTGCGCGGCGCCGCGGCGTCCGCCCTCGTCCTTGCGCTCGGCGGCCTCGACGACCCGGCGCCGCCGCCGCCCGCGGTCGTGCCGCCGGCGGCGGCGGCGCGCGGCGCCGCGGGCGCGGGGGCGCTTTGCGGTCCCCGCACCGTGCCGGAGGGCGCCGCGTGCATCCCGCTGCCCGCTCCGGGCGCGCCGCTCGTCGAGGGCGGCGCGGCGGCGCTCTACGGCCCCGGCGGGGCGCGCCCTGCCGGGGCGGGCGCGCGCAGCCAGGCCTACGAGCACATCCCCCGCCGCCCGGAGCGTCCAGCGAGCGCCGGCGCGTACGCCTTCCCGATCGGCGCGCCGGATCAGCCGCCGGCGTTCCTGCTCGTCGAGGGCACCGCGGCGCAGGCAGGCGCGCCGCCGCCGGCGGGCCCCGTGGCCGCGGTCGGCGCCGCGCGGCCCGAGCCGCCGTCGTGGACGGGCGGGGTCGAGATCGCCGCGGCGCGGGGCGATCGGGTGGCGGCGCTGAGGCTCGACGGCCAGGAGGGGAAGGCGGAGGTCGTCTTCGTCGGCGAGCTGTCCGGGATCACGGTCGCCACGGCGCACGACGTGCGCGAGGGCGACCGGGTGCGCCGGTACATCCTGCTCCACGGGCACCTCGATCGCCCTGGCCCGGGCGTCGTGGCGGGCGCGCGCCTCGACGCGGGCGACATCGTCGGGTATGCGGGCGAGACAGGCAGCCAGGGCCTCGTCCGGCTGCACCTCGAGGCCCGGCAGCTCCGCGAGGGCGCGCGCCTCTCGGATCTCGACCCGAAGCGCATCACCGACGCCGCGGTGACGGTGCCGTGCGACCTGCGCAACGTGCTGCCGCTCCGTCAGGGAGCGAGCTTGTAGCCGAAGCCGTAGACCGTGAGGATGTGCTCCGGCTTGTCGGGCGAGCGCTCGATCTTCTTGCGCAGCTTGACGATGAAGTTGTCGACCGTGCGGTTCGACGGCCCGGCCTCGATGCCCCAGATCTTCTGGAGGATCTCCTCGCGCGAGACCGGCTGGCCCAGGCGCTCGTGCAGGAGGCGCAGGAGCTCGACCTCGTAGAACGAGAGCTGGTCCGACCGCGAGCCCCGCGAGACCGTGTGGGCGGTCATGTTGACCTGCGCGTTGCCGATCGTGAACACCTCGACGGGCGCCTCGGCGGGCCGGGCGGCGCGGCGGAAGAGGGCGCGCAGGCGGGCGATGAGCTCGCCCACGCTGAACGGCTTGGTCACGTAGTCGTCGGCGCCGGCGTCGAGGCCGCGGATCTTGTCGATCTCCTGGCCGCGCGCCGTCAGCATGATGATCGGCACGAACGCGTCCCAGCGCCGCAGGTCCTCGCAGACCTTGAAGCCGTTCGTGTCGGGGAGCATGAGGTCGAGGAGGATCGCGTCCGGCTTCTCCTGCCGCGCGAGCAGCACGCCGTCCTTCCCCTTCGAGGCCGACGCCACCGAGAAGCCCTCGAACTCGAGGGCGTCCGTCAGCCCCAGCACGATGTGGGGCTCGTCCTCGATGATGAGAATCTTCTTGCGTGCGGCCACGACCGGGCCCGGTTCTAGCACAAAACCCGCCGGGACCGGCCAGAGCGCCGCCGGGCAGCCCGCGCGGCCGGCTTCAGGGCCACAAAAAGCGCCGCGGGGCGCGATCTCGCGATCGGGCCCCGCGCGCCGGGCGATATCAGCCGCCGGCTACTCGCCGGAGCAGGTGATGAACAGCGTGGCCCCTTGCTGGGCCTCGCCCTTGTTCGTGAACCGGATGATGCGCTGCTCGGTGGGCGGGCAGGTCGCGACGATCTCCGGGTTGCCGACGCGGATCGACGGATCGATGTAGCACCACCCGTTGACCTCGTTGCCGTCGACCCTGACGTTGTCGCTCGGGTCGTTCCTGCACGCGTTCGCCTCGGCGCCCGCGAGCTGCTCGATCTCGCACACGCAGTCCCAGCCGGCGGCCTGCGCGATCGGATCGGCGAGCACCTTGTCCATCGCCGCCTTGTGGTCCTCGGTGACGTTGGCGCGTGCCGGCGTGTCCTCGCAGTCGCACGCGCCCTGCGTGTTGCGCGCCTCGAGGATCAAGCACTGAACCTGGCCGGCAGTCGGATTCGTTGCGGGATCCCCGGGCTCGGGCGTCAGGGTGCGGGGCAGGCACTGGCCGCCGAGCACCGTCTTCAGCCGATCGATGATGGCGCCGATCGCCGGCCGGTAGCCGTAGTCGGCCGCGTTGTCGTTCGTGAGCTGCCTCGGGCACACCGAGCCGACGATGCCCTGGGGTCCGAGCTCCCGGATGAGCTGCAGCTCGCGCAGGCCCGGGTAGGCCTTCGCCTTGATCTGCGTCGTCGTCCTGGGCTGCGGGTCGGCCTCGTCGTTGCCGGCTTCCGGCTCGCACAGCGGGTTGTCGTTCGGCTGACCGCCCACCTCCCTGCAGTCGCAGCTCTGGGAGTTGCCCTCGCAGGTCTTCGAGTCGATGAGGTCGAAGACGCACGCGTACTGGAGGTCGCCCGTGCTCCCCGTCGGGATCGTGTACTCGCGGCCGTTGATGCCGTTCCAGCCCGCCTCCGTCGGCGGGACGATCGCATCGTTGGTGATCGGGTTCACGCCCGAGCGCGGCGCCGTCGACTCGATCATGAACGGATCCTTCGGCCGCTCGTAGTTCGCGGGATCGCCGAGGATGAGCTCCCAGGTGCTGCTGAACGCGCCGCCGAGCAGCGGGGCGCTGAGCTCGTCGGCGTTCTTGAACCCGCCGACGGGCTCGCCGTCCTGGTTGAGGCCGCGCAGGAGGTCGGGCTCGCCCGCCTCGTTCACGCGCGCGATGTCCTGCCACGGCACGCCGACGATGCCGGCGAAGAAGACGAGCGCCGGGTCGCGGATGTTGTTGTCGTCGTCGTCCGGGTTCGCATCGCTGAAGATCGGGTTCGGGACCAGCTCGCCCTTGCGGTTCTCGATCTGCGCCTCGGTGAAGGCGCGCCGGTAGCGCTCGATCGGGTAGAGGAAGTCGAAGCCGAACCGGCGCTTCTGATCCCAGCAGCGGGAGTTGACGGGATCCTCCGCCGCGCTCAGGCGGGCGGGGAAGCCGTCGTCGCCCGTGCACTCCGCGGCGGCGGGGCAGCCGTCCTGGTTCTGGCTGCACGACCGGCAGCACTTGTCGCCCGGGTTGGTTGCGCACTCGGGGCGCGGCCGCCACAGGCGGAAGCCGTTCCGGGTCTCGGCCACGAGGTAGTTGCGGCCCTCCTCGCGGATCGAGCAGTCGTTCTCGTCGCTGAGCATGATGATCGCGAGGAGGGAGCTCGGCCGGAGGAACTCGGCGCGCTGCTGCAGGACGGCCGCATCCAGGCCGGTCGGCACCGCGATGTCGCCCTGGAGCTCGATGCTCGCGTAGGGCTCCGGGTCGACGAGGAAGCGGTAGACGCTCTCGAGCTGCGCCTCGAAGCCACAGCCGGCCTGCCCCGTACCCTTCACCATCGCGGTGAGCTGTCCGACCAGCGAGGTGTCGTTGAGGTCGTTACCCGAGTCCGTGTTGATGTCGGCCTCGCCGTCCTCCGGGTCCGGCACCTCGGGCTCGCCGGCGAGCTTCTGATCGGGGTCCCAGGCCAGGAAGCCCTTGTCGAGGTAGGTCGGGATGTCGTTGGTCGCGGAGCTCTCGTTGGTGCGCGCGAGGAGGTGCGCCATGTCCACGTTCGAGGGGCTCGTGGTCGACGGGCAGGCGCCCGAGCCGTGGCCGCCGAGGCTCGAGCTGATGATGCCGATATGGATGTCCTTGACCGGCTCGAACTCGCGCTTGTAGCCCGTCGGGCAGTCGGCGTTCGGCGAGTTGACCGTCTGGGCGTCGCCCATGCCCGACGCGGGGATGCAGCGCGGGTTGACGAGTCCCTCGACGAGGTCAGGGATCGCGAAGGCGAGGATGTCCTGCTTGTCGGCCATCGAGCCCGAGTTGTCGATGGCCAGCAGGAGGTCGATCTTGTCGACCGAGCTCTGCGTGAGCCGCTCGACGATCGTGGCCGTCGTGCGGGGATTGTTCCTCGCGATGGGGCGGCTCAGGCATCCGAAGGCGGTGCCTGTGCCGGCGATCAGGAGGCCCGCCAGGGCGAACCTCACCGCGCCCGTCCATGGGCGCCTCCTCTCACGCTCAATCCGCGTCATCATTCGACTTTCCTTTCGACCACCGATCCGGTTTGCGCGGCGGTCAAGCCACAGAAAGACCCGCCATTCGCGGGCCATGACCGACTTCCGCAGGCGATCCGCGGCTCGACGGAGCCCGATGCTAGGGACCCGAGCGGAACGCTGTCAATTCGACCTGGCCGCCCGCTCGAGCCCGCCCGGGTAGACCCGAGGGCGCTCAAGCAAGGTGGGTGCCGCCGCGGCGCCGCGGCGGTCGTCCTCGCCGAGCCGGGCGGCGCCGTCAACTGGATTGCGCTGTAGACAACTCAGTAGGCGGCGCCTCGACACGAGATGTTGGTAGGACAACCAAGGCGATCTCAACCTGGGTCGGGCCTCGTGACCTCAACCTGGGTCGGTTGCCGCGACCTCAACCCGGGTCGGCCGCCGCGACCTCAACCCGGGTCGGGCTTCGCGGGCTTCGCGACCTCAACCCGGGTCGGGCTTCGCGGGCTTCGCGACCTCAACCCGGGTCGGGCTTCGCGGGCTTCGCGACCTCAACCCGGGTCGGGCTTCGCGAACTTCGCGACCTCAACCCGGGTCGGGCTTCGCGGGCTTCGCGACCTCAACCCGGGTCGGGCTTCGCGATCTCAACCTGGGTCGGTCGGCGCCTCGATCGCGACCTCAACCTCGATCACAGGGCGGCGGCCGGGGGCCGCCGGCTTGCTCAAGCGACCGGCGTCGGCGGGGGGGAATGACGCTTCCCAGCAGGGCCGAGTTGTGGTCAGTGCCCGACCAGCATGTTGCGCGTCGCCCTCGCCATGGTCCCGGAGGTACGGCAGCTCCTCGCCGAGGATCCAGCGCAGCTCTCCGAATTGCTGGAGGAAATCCACGACGAGGACCTGGCCGACCTCATCGGCCTGCTGGACGACGCCGAGGCGGCCAAGGTCCTCATGGCCCTCAAGGCCGAGGAGGCCGCGCCGATCTTCGAGCGCCTCGACGGCGAGATCCAGGAAGCGCTCGTCGAGAAGATGGGCGTCGAGAGCATCGCCCCGATCGTCTCCGAGATGGCGGCCGACGACCGCACCGATCTCATCGAGGCGCTCCCGGATCAGGTCAGCGACACGCTGCTCTCCACCCTGGAGAAGGTCGACCCCGAGGCCGCCGCCGAGGTCGAGGAGCTCGCCAAGTGGCCCGAGGACAGCGCCGGCGGGCTCATGACCACCGACTACGTGTCGGTGAACATCAACCTCACGGTCGCCGACGTGATCGAGCGGATCCGCGCCGTCGGCGAGGACGCCGAGACCATCTACTACGTGTACGTCGTCTCCGAGCGGGGGCACCTCATCGGCGTCGTCTCGCTGCGCGATCTCCTGCTCGCCTCGCCGTCCGAGAGGCTCTCGAACGTGATGACCGAGAACGTCTTCACCGTCAGCCCCGAGACCGACCAGGAAGAGGTCGCGCGAACGATGGCGAAGTACGACTTCAGCGCGCTGCCCGTGCTCTCCGCGGACCGGAAGCTGCTCGGCGTCATCACCGTCGACGACGTGATGGACGTCCTCACCCAGGAGCAGACCGAGGACGTGCAGCGGCTCGGCGCCGTCGGCCCCATCGAGGACAGCTACTTCAAGACGAGCTTCTGGACGTTCATCCAGAAGCGCGCCCCCTGGCTCGCCGTGCTGTTCGTCGGCGAGTTCATGACCGGCGAGGTGCTCCGTCGCTTCGAGCACGACCTCGAGGCCGTCGCGACGCTCGCCTACTACGTCCCGCTGCTCATCTCGACCGGCGGCAACTCCGGCTCGCAGTCGTCGTCGCTCATCATCCGCGGCCTCGCCGTCGGCGACCTGCGCGTCGGCGACTGGGCGAGCGTCCTCGTCCGCGAGCTCGGCCAGGCCGTCGTGCTCGGCCTCATCCTCTCGGTCATCGGCATGCTCCGCGTCTGGCTCTGGGGCGACGGCACCGGCTTCGTCCTGACGATCGGCGTGACGCTGATGGCGATCGTCCTCATGGGCTGCACCGTGGGCGCGATGCTCCCCCTCCTGCTCCGGCGCCTCGGCCTCGATCCGGCGACCAGCTCCACGCCGTTCATCGCGAGCCTCGTGGACGTCCTCGGGATCCTGCTCTACTTCACGATCGCCCGCATCTTCCTGTCCGATCTCCTCGCGGCGGCCGGCGCCGGCGGGTGAGCCGCCTCGTGCGGCGCCGCGCGCCGGCGCCGAGGCGGCGCCGCCGACGCCGCGCGGGGCGCGCCACGTGCTTCCCGGCGCGCCGCGACCCTTGACGCGTCGGCCCCCATGGGGGAGTGAAACAGGCGTCTTCCGCTCGGCGCGAGTCGCGCTGAGCCCCTCCTAGGGAAGGAGTCAAGATGGCCGAAGGCTTGAATCGCGTGATGCTGCTCGGCAACCTGGGCGCCGACCCCGAGCTCCGGTTCACCCAGGGAGGGCAGGCCGTCTTGAACCTGCGGCTCGCCACGACCGAATCGTACCTCGATCGCGACAAGGTCCGGAAAGAACGGACGGACTGGCACAATGTCGTGATCTGGGGCAAGCGCGCCGAAGCCCTGGGCAAGATCCTCAGCAAAGGCTCCTCGATCTTCGTCGAGGGTTCGCTCCGCACGTCGAGCTACGACGATCGGGACGGCAACAAGCGCTACAAGACCGAGGTGATCGCCAACAACGTCCTGCTGACGGGCGGCGGCCGCGGCCGCGGCGCGGTCGGCGATGATGCGGGCGCGTTCGGCGCCGACCCCGGCGGCGGCGGCGGTTACGGCGGCGGTGGTGGCGGCGGTTACGGTGGCGGCGGCGGTGGTGGCGGCGGTTACGGTGGTGGTGGCGGTGGCGGGCGTCCGGCCGGCGGCGGTTACAACAACCGCGGTGGCGGCGGCGGCGGCCGCCCGGCCCCGGCGGCGCAGGATCCCGGCCCCCCTGCGGACGACTTCGGCGGCGGCTACGGCGGCGGCAACGACGACGACATCCCGTTCTGATCGCTCCGCTGCGTCAGGCGCGGGCATTCCCCTGAGACGACTCTCCTTCTCGTCGATCTCACCGAGACAGTAGCTCTCCTCGGGTCCGCGCCGTTCTCCTTGCTCGCGGAGATGGTAGGCCCGAGGAGCCCCTGCCCCTCGGGTCGCGGCGGGCAGCTCGTCACCCCGCAGCGCTCACAGAGGCCTCGGCCGAGGCCGCCGCGCCAGCAGGACAGCCACGCCCGCCCCCGCGAGCACCCCCATCGCCGCAGCCGCGGCCGCGGGGTGCTCGGCAGCGACGAAGATCGCCCGCACGAGCGCCCCCGGCTCCGGCGCCTCCACGAGCGCGCCCTCGACCCCGGTCGCCCCGAGCAGCTCGCCGCAGCGCGCCCCCGCCGCCTGCGCCGGCTCCAGGCAGACCACGCTGCAGAGCGCCACGTCGCGCTCGCTCCCGGCGAAGCCGAGCACGTGCCGCCCGCGGAACGCCATCGCTCGCTCGCCCGCCTTGCCCGCCCCCTCGAACGCCTGCTCGAACCGGCGCGAGTCCGCGCGGATCTGCCCCGCCTCCCACCGGTCGATCGCCACCCCGAGCGCCCCGCGCACGAGCCCCGTGGCCCGGTCGAGCACGAGCTCCTCCAGCCCCGTGACCCACTGCCGCGACGGGGCCGTCGCGCAGACCGCGCGCAGCGACAGCCCGTCCGCGTCGACGCCTCGGCGGAGCGTCACCTTCGCGCCCGCGATCGCCGACACGTCGATCGCGGGCAGCGCCTCCGCCGGCGTGTCGAGCGCCCCGGCGGGCAGCGAGAGCCGCAGCGCGACGCCCGGCGCGACGCCGTGCACCTCAGGCGCGATCGAGCTCATCCATCAACGCGAGCAGCTCGCTGCGGATCTCGACCAGCGCCGCGCGCATGCGCTGCACCTCCTCGCTGCTCGCGCCCGCGTCGGGGGGCGGCGGCTCGATGCCGCCCTCGCGCAGCTTGCGCCGCGCCCCCGCGATCGTGAAGCGGTGCGAGTAGAGGAGCTCCTTCACCTTGAGGAGCGTCTCGACGTCGCGCCGGCTGTAGACCCGCTGCCCCTTCGCCGACTTCTGCGGGCGGATGGAGCGGAACTCCGTCTCCCAGTACCGGAGCACGTGCGGCTCGACCCCCACGATGCCGGCCACCTCGCCGATCCGGTAGTACAGCTTCGCCGGAAGCTGCTGGCGCACCGCCAAGCGGTCTACTCCTCGGCCGCCGAGGCCGTCTCGCGCGGGTTGAGGGCCTGCTTCAGGATCTGGCTCGCCTTGAAGTTCAGGACCCGCCGCTCCGTGATCAGGATCGGATCGCCGGTCTGGGGGTTACGGCCCTGCCGCTGGCGCTTGTCGCGCAGCACGAAGTTACCGAATCCGGAGATCTTGATCTTCTCCCCGCGACCCAGGGTTTCCTTCATGGTCTCGAACACGAGGTCCACCAGATCGGCGGACTCCTTCTTCGAGAACCCGCCAAGGCGGGAGTAGACCGCCTGAACGATTTCGGCTTTCGTCATGACACCCCCAACGCCCTTGCAGAGCGGGGGACGCGCCGCAACCCCTGAAGACCGTTCAGGAAGCCGCGTACGGTCCTCCGACCGGCTTGGGGCAGGATGCCAGCCTGCGTCGGGGAGGTCTAGGGGGGTCACGCAGGCTCCGCCCGATAGCGGTGGGCGCACTTCATGCACAGTTCCAGCGGATCAGCGGAGCTCGAAGCAGGCCTGGGGGACGTCGAGACCGGCGCCGCCCGCCGCCCGCCGCGGCGTCGGCGGCCAGGAGGCCCGGCGGCAGGATGCTGGTGTGGGGGGGCGGGAGGGCGCGGGCGCTGGACGCGCTCGCGCCGTGGCGGGGGTGCCGCTCAGGCAGCGAGGTCGCCGAGGGGCCGCTCTTTCGACGCCTGCCTCGACCAGGCGCCGACCACGGCCGCGTCGCTCGACGGCGCGTCGCTCCAGACGGCCGGCGCGCTCGAGGTCGCGTCGCGACGGCGCGCGAACTGCTCCTGGGCGACCATGAACGCGACGTAGAGGTAGCCGATCGCGAACAGCACCGCGAACGGCGTGGCGAAGTAGTGCCCCGTCTGGACCGACGCGACCACCGCGCCGCACGAGAGCACGGCGAGCATCGCCTCCGTAAGCGGCAGGTCGGTGCGCACCCGGTACCGGCCCTTGTTGTCGCCCTGCTTGGGCGTCCGCACGAACTCGCCGGCCATGCTGCGGAGCCCCTCGATCACGGCCTTCGAGAGGTGCGGCGCGAGCCCCGTACCGAGCGCGATCAACATCGGCAGGCGCACGACCGCGCCCCACCGCGAGCGGCCCTGCGCCGTCTCGGCCTGCATGTAGAACGCCGCGAGCGAGCCCGTGGTCGCCGTGCAGAGCGGCAGGTCGATGGCGACCATCGTCAGCGTGTCGGCGGCGGGGAACAGGACGAGCGCCGGCAAGAGGAGCACGCTCAGGAGCACGAGGAGCGGGTAGGCGAAGTGCGGGGTGAGGTGGAAGAACGCCTCGATCCGCTGTCCGACCGAGAGCTTCGCGCTGAGCACCGTCGCCATGAGCTTGCGCGCGGTCTGCACCGTGCCCTTGGCCCAGCGGTACTGCTGCGCGCGCAGCGCCGAGATGTCCTCCGGGAGCTCCGCCGGCGAGACGACATCCTCGCGGTAGATGAAGCGGTAGCCCGCGAGCTGCGCCCGGTACGACAGGTCGAGGTCCTCGGTCAGCGTGTCGTGCTGCCAGCCGCCGGCCTCGAGGATCGCGTCCTTGCGCCACATCCCGCCGGTGCCGGAGAAGTTGAACAGCAGGCCGGCGCCGAAGCGCGCGCGGTTCTCGACCAGGTGGTGGCCGTCGAGCATCAGGGCCTGCACCTGCGTCAGGATGGAGACGTCGCGGTTCAGGTGGCCCCACCGCGTCTGGACCATGCCGACCGTGGGATCCTCGAAGTGGCCGACGATCGAGCGGACGAAGCCCGGCTGCGGGATGAAGTCGGCGTCGAAGATCGCGACGAGCTCGCCCTTCGCGACCTTGAGGCCCGCGTCGAGCGCGCCCGCCTTGTAGCCGACCCGGTCCGTGCGGTGCAGGTACACCGCGTCGATACCCTGGGCGCGCAGCCGCTCGACGTGCGCCCGGACGAGGCCCTGCGTCTCGTCCGTCGAGTCGTCGAGCACCTGGATCTCGAGCTTGTCGCGCGGGTAATCCATCCGCGCGACCGCATCGAGCAGCCGCGCCGCGACCGTCGACTCGTTGAACAGCGGGAGCTGGATCGTCACCGGCGGGAGGTCGCGATCGGTCAGGGCAGCGACCTCCTGCGCGCGGGCGATCTTCGCGCGGTTGAACCGGCAGAGGACCACGAGGTGCAGTCGGTGCAGGCCGTAGGCGCTGAGGCCGAGCAGCACGCCGAAGTAGAGCACACAGAGCAGCATGGAGAGCATCGGGAGCACCTTCCGCCAGCGGGTGCCTTCCAGCCGTGGGCCCGGGCGAGAGCGCCGGTCTCCACGCCTGCAAATGCTGGCGGGTGACGAACGCGTACCATCCGCCGGATCCGAAGTTGTCATGCACTTGTAATTCGTTGCAACTCTCTGTCACGAGTCCTGGAAAGTTGACTCCGGGGCCGAGTCCTCCCCCCGGGAAAATGACAATCACCGACAATCCCTCTCCGCCCGTCGGCGCGGCGTTCGCCGCGGGTTGCCGCGCCAAAGCGCGTGCGCAAGCGACACACCGGGTAAGGTGATCTCCCGATACCGGTCGCCAAAGTAAGGTGCTTTTCGTAAGGGAGTCTCTGGTGTCTGGTTACATAACTACAGGGTTCACCTGACGCTCGGATTCACAGTGTTCCACAGTCCCGCGAGATTTTTGAGGCCTGTCCAGGGATCATGCGCACCCGGTACGGACCGAGGACCGGGGTCATCTGCGCCTGGCGCCGGCGGGAGGCCGGGGCTATCCGTTCCCGGATGAGTCGCGCGCTACTTAATGAACTGAAGGCTCGACAGATCGCGTTCCTCGAGGCGCGGCTCGTCTCCGAGGAGGCCGCGCGGGACTTCCGGGAGCGGCTGCCCGCCGGCTTCGCGGCGCTGCTCGCGACGCCCCTCGGCGCGCTCGCGGACGCCGCGGCGATCGCGCGCGCGCTCGACGCGCTGGCGGCGGAGGAGTCGCTCCGGCGGGCGGTCCGGCCCGCGGCGGCCGCGGCGCTCGCGGCGCTGATCGAGGCGGCGAGGGCCGAGCGGCGGCGGGCGAAGGAGCTCATGCCGGAGGGGGCGCGCGCCAAGATCGACCGCATCCTGGAGCAGCCGAAGCTCGTCCCGGAGCGGCTCGTGCGCGAGGTGCTGGAGAGCGCGGCGCTCGACGCGGTGATGCGCGACGTCCTCTACGACGCGCTGAAGGAGTTCTCCGAGAAGGTGAACCCGTTCTTCGCCGAGTGGGGCCTGCCCGCGCTGCTCAAGCGGGTCGCCCCGTTCGGCCTCGGCGGGGTCGGCAAGACCATGGGCACGATGCGGGGCGAGTTCGAGCGGCGGCTCGAGCCGGAGATCCGCCGGTTCCTGCAGGGCTTCTCGCGCACGGCGATGCGCCAGGTGCAGGACATCGTCGTCGCGAAGGGCGACACGCCCGAGTTCGTCGGCCTGCGCAAGCACGTCGCGACGTGGGTGCTGGAACAGCAAGTCAGCGAGCTCATCGGTCAGCTCGACGCGAAGAGCTCGGCGCTCGCCGAGGAGCTCGGGGCCGACGTCGCCGCCCAGGTGCTCCGGGACCGGCCCGTGCGGCAGCGGCTCCACGAGGCGACCGCGGCGTTCGTGGCCGCGCACGCGAACGAGCCGCTCGGCGAGGTGCTGGGGCGCTTCGGGATCAGGCCCGCGCTCGACTTCGACGCGCTCGCGGCCGCGCTCTGGCCCGTCGTGCGGAGCCTCTGCGCGACAGAGCCGGTGCGCGCCTGGATCGCGTCCGTGGTGGAGGAGTTCTTCGACGGGCTGCCGGACGGGATCGCCCCGCCCGCGTGACCACGTGAGGGGCCAGCCCGGACCGGCGGCGCCGGCGCCCGGCGTGGGCGCGCCCCCGCGCTCCCTGCGCCGGGGCGCGCCCACGCCGGGGCGCGGGCGGCCGCTCAGCCCATGGCCGACGCGTCCGCGACCGCCGACTCGATGTACGCGAGGCCGCGCGACGGGCACGCGGGCACCGTGGGCGCGAACGCCTCCATGTCGAGCATCATCTGCGGGCCGGCCGCGAGCGTGAGCACGACGACGGGCACGCGCGGGGACATGCGGCGGAGCTCCTCCATCTCGCTGTGCACCTCCGCCTCGTCCCGCGGCACGAGCACCATCACGTGAGGACGCCACCGGGCAAGCACGTCACGCGCATGGCCGAGCCCGCAGCACGTCTCCACCGTGTAGTCCCGGGACGAGAGGAAGTGGACGAGCGGCTGGGAGTTGCTGGCGTCGTCGTCGATCACCAGAACGCGGGTCGTGCTCTCGATCTCCATGGGTATCCCCCGTCGGCGGCCACCACGGACCGCGATGGTTAAGACCAGATCTTCATCGCCTGGCGCACGGAAACCATACTCCATCGGAGGCAAAGCGCGATGTCAAACGCGCCTCATCGCATCACGCGACGCGTTGATACGCGCTTGAAACACCAGCGCTTTCCGCCTGTCTCTTCCGTGACTTGCCCGCGGTCCGCGCCGGATGTACCCGGGCTCAGCGCGGTTTCAGCCGCCGAGGTAGGCTGCTCGGATCTCCTCGTTCGCCGCGAGATCCTTCGAGTCGCCGCTCATGGCGATCTGCCCTGTACGGAGCACGTAGGCTCGGGTGGAGTACTTGAGGGCGAGTCGGGTGTTCTGCTCAACGAGGAGTACGGTCGTCCCTGACGCCGCGATCGTGGCGATCGACTCGAAGATGTCGGCGACGAGCCGCGGGGCGATGCCGAGCGAGGGCTCGTCGAGGAGCAGCATGGCGGGGCGCGCCATCATGGCGCGGCCGATCGCGAGCATCTGCTGCTCGCCGCCGGAGAGGGTGCCGCCCTGCTGGTGCATGCGCTCGCCGAGGCGGGGGAAGAGCTTCACCACGTCGTCGAGGGTCTCGGCCATGGTGGGGCCGTGCTTGTGGCACCACGCGCCGAGCTCGAGGTTCTCGCGGACGGTCAGGTTCGAGAAGATCGCGCGCCCCTCCGGGACGAGCGAGACGCCGGACGCGACGAGCTCCTCGGCCGTCACGGACGCGAGATCCCTGCCGTCGTAGCGGATGCGGCCGGCGGCGATCGGCAGGAGGCGGACGACCGTCTTCAGCGTGGTCGTCTTGCCGGCGCCGTTGGCGCCGATCATCGCGACGATCTCGCCGCGCCGCACCTCGAGGCTGACGCCCTTCAGCGCCTTGATGCCGCCGTAGCTGACCGCGAGATCCTCGACGACGAGCAGGGGCTCGCCGGGGGCCACCGAGGGGGGCTGCCGCGTCGGGTGCGTCGTCTTCATGCGGGCTCCTGCGCCGCCGCGGAGGCCGCGGGGCGGGCCTCGGCCGCCTCGCCTTCGACCTCCTCGCCGAGGTAGGCGGCGAGGACCTTCGGGTCCTTGCGCACGGCCTCCGGGGCGCCGTGCGAGATGGTCTCGCCGTGATCGAGGACGTGGATCTCCTCGCACACCCCCATCACCACCTGCATGTTGTGCTCGACCAGCACGACCGTGATCTCGAACGTGTCGCGCAGCCAGCGGATCTGCTGCTTGAGCCCCTCGGCCTCGCCGTAGTTCATGCCCGCCGCCGGCTCGTCGAGCAGCAAGAGCTTCGGCTTGAGCATCATCGCCCGGGCGATCTCGAGGCGGCGCTGGTTGCCGTACGAGAGCGACGTCGAGATCTCGTCCGCCATGTCCTCGAGCTTGAACACGGAGAGCAGCGAGAGCGCGCGCTCGGTCATCTCCTGCTCGTCCTTGTAGAAGAACGGCGAGCGGAGCAGGGCGGAGGCGAGCGTCGAGCGGCGCAGGTTCTCGCAGGCGACGAGCACGTTCTCGAGCACCGTGAGCTGGCCGAAGAGGCGGATGTTCTGGAACGTGCGGGCGACGCCGAGCCGGGCGATCTGGCTCGGCTTGAGCGGCGCGAGGTCGGTGCCGCCGAAGTGGATCGAGCCCTCGTCGTGCTTGTAGACGCCGGTGATCAGGTTGAACACCGTCGTCTTGCCGGCGCCGTTCGGGCCGATGAGCCCGAAGATCGAGCGCTCGGGCACGGAGAAGGAGACGTCGCCGACGGCCCGCAGGCCGCCGAACCGCTTCGTGACATGCTTCAGATCGAGGTTCACTCGAACTCCCTCCCGGTCGGCTTGACCTCGCGCTCGAGGGCGGTGCCGGGCCGCTCCTCCGCAGGGGGCGCGCCGCCAGCGCGCTCGGCGGCGGCCTCGGCGCCCGTCGTGGCGGGCACGGGCTCGGCCGGGCCCACGGGGGGGCGCTTCTTGCGCGCCCAGCGCCGGTCGAAGAGCTCGCGCTCGCCGAAGAGCCCCTCGGGGCGGAGGATCATCAGCCCGATGAGGATGGCGGCGTAGAGCACCATCCGGAGCGCGTTCAGGTCGAGCGCGGGGTAGGCGGCCTTCAGCGCGAGCACGCTGTCGAGGCCCTGGAGCTGCTCGATGAGCTTCACCGTGAAGGTCACGAGCACGCCGCCCACGATCGACCCGGTGACGCTGCCCGAGCCGCCGAGGATCACCATCGTGATGGCGTCGAACGAGTAGTTGAACGTGAACTGGTCGGGCTGGACCGTGGGGTTGCCGTCGCGCATCGAGGAGAGCAGCGCGCCGGCGACGCCGCCGCCGGCGGCGGCGATGACGAAGGACGTGACCTTGTAGCGGGTGGGGTCGACGCCCACCGCGGCGGAGGCGATCTCGTCCTCGCGGAGCGCGCGCAGGGCGCGGCCCCAGCCGGAGAACTTGAGCCGCCACGCGATGACGGTCGCGACCACGACGGCGCCGAAGATCCAGAACGGTCCGGCGTACTGCGGGATGCCGGTGTCGTCGGGGCCGGCGTAGCCGATCGGGCCGCCGAGCGCGCCGAGCAGCCTGCCGACCGTCCCCTGGTCGGCGACGCCGGTGGTCGCCGTGGCGATCGTGAGGCGGAAGATCTCGGCGAACCCGAGGGTCACGATGGCGAGGTAGTCGCCGCGCAATCGGAGGCTCGGCAGGCCGACGATGAGGCCGAAGAGCGCCGCGACGAGCCCGGACGCGAGCAGCGCGGCGGGCATCACGAGGAACGAGTTGCCGAACAGCGGATCGCCGCCGCCGAGCTGCTGGTGCAGGTTGCCGGCGACGATCGCGCCGGTGTACGCGCCGATGCCGACGAAGCCGGCGTGGCCGATCGAGAACTGGCCCGCCATGCCGTTGATGACGTTGAGCGAGAGCGCCGCGATGACGTTGACCATCGCGAACAGGGCGAGCTGCCGCCATGCGGCGTCCGGCAAGAGGGTCTCGAAGCCGAACTCCAAGGCGACGACGACGCCGAGGAGCCCGAGCGCCTGGAGGACGCGCTGCAACGGTCGAGGCATGGCCGGGCCACAGTTGATTGGGCCGAGCCGTACCGTCAAGCGGTAGCTTTATTTGATGACGCGCAAATAGGGGGGCAGCTCGCGCTTTGGCTTGCCCGATCCGGGGCGCTGCCTGGGATCCGCCTCACCGGAGCTCCCGGATTCGTCGTCTTCGCCTTCCTCCGCGGCGGGCCGCACCGGCGCGAGGGCCGGGGCGGGCACCGGCGCGAGCGGCCTCACGGGCGCGCCGGCGTCGCGCGCCGGAGCCTCGCCGGCGCTGCGGCGCTCGCCGGTCTCCACCGGCTCCACCTCGGGGCGGCGCCCGCGGTCGCGCGCCTCGCCCGACGCCTCGGCGCTGCGCTCGTCGTCGCTGGGGGTCGCGACGGCGGCGAGCCGGGGGCGCGGGCGCTTGCCGGGCTTCTGCGGCGGGCCCGCCTGGGGCCGCTGCTGCTTCTGCGCGGCGAGATCGGCCGGGATGTCCTCGGGCCACACCATGCCGCGCTGGTCCTCGCTCACGAGCGCCCAGATCGCGTGCCACGGCAGGCGGCACAGGAACGGCGCGCGGTTGAACGAGAGCGTGCAGCTGATCCCCTCGTCGTCGACCTTGAGGTCGGGGATGGGGATCGCCATGTTCATCCCGACCTGCAGGATGAGCTGCGGCTGCCCCGTGAACCACTTGGGAACGAAGACACCGGGCCGGCGCGGGTCGAGGTGGATGAACACGCTCGGCTCTCGCTCGAGGAGGGCCAGCGCGACGTCCTTTTTCGGCGGAAGCGGTCTCTGCACGTCGGACATCGTACTGCTCTGCCCAATACCCCGGACCGCGCGGCTCCGCCAGCGCTTCGGGCCCTGGAGAGCCGGGCGGCGCGCCGCGAGCGGGCCGCGGCGCGCCAGCCGCCAGGCGACTCCAGCAGGTCTGTAGAAAGATCGCTGTACGCGCGCGCCCCGCGCTCCCGGCGCCGAGGTGCGCGGGCAGGACGGCCGGCGGCGCGCGCGCGCCGCGGCGGCGGGGGGTCAGGTCACGCCGCGGAGCGCCGGCTCAGCTCGATGGGGACCTCCGAGAGGGTGACGCGGTGCTTGCCGCCGCTCGTGAGGGGGATGTCATCGACGAGCTGGACGCAGACCTCGGCGCGCTCGCCCAGGTGCTGCCGGACGGTGCGCTCGATGAGCCGCGCGGTCTCGGGCTGGAAGCCCTCGCCGGGCACGAGCCTCACCGTGATCGCGCGGCGCCGGTCCTGGTGGACCTGGTAGCGGGCGATCGTGGGATGGTCCTTGATGAGGTGGGGGAAGAACTCGCCCGCGAGCAGCTCGCCGTCGGGGCCGACGAGCAGGTCGAGGACGCGCCCCTCCACCGAGGCGAGCATCGGCAGGCCGCGGCCGCACCCGCACGCCGCGCCGGCGGCGATCGCGACGTCCTGGTTCTTGTAGCGGATGAGCGGCATCGATCGGCAGACGAGGTCCGTCACGACGACCTCCCCCGCCTCGCCCGGGAGCGCGTGCCGCCCGTCGCGGAGCAGCTCGACGTACACGCCCTCCATGTTGATGTGCTTGCCGGCGTGCCGCTCGCACTCGGCGGCGATGAGCATGAGCTCGCGGCACCCGTACCGGTCGAACACCGGGGCGCCGAAGGCGCGCTCGATCGCCTCGCGCTGGTGCGCGAAGAGCCGCTCCGCGCTGGTGACGACCCCGCGCGGCGCGGGGAGCGCGCGCCCCTCCGCGAGCGCGTAGCGCGCCGCCTGGTAGAGGGCGCCCGCGTACCCGACGATGAGCTGGGGACGGTACCGCGCGATCTCGTCGAGCAGCGCGGCGAGCCGCCGCTCCGACATATCGAAGGCGGAGATCATCTTCTTGCGGAGGATGGCCTCGTGCAGGGAGCGCTTCGCCTTCTTCGCGAGGGTCTCGGGGAGCAGCTGGGTGCTCCACAGGTGGAGCTCCCTGTCGCCGAGCCGGGCGCCCGCCCACCGGTCGGACCGCATGGCCGCCGCGATGCGGCGCTCGTACGTGCGGTGGTCGAACCGGAACTGCACCGGCTCTCCCGTGGAGCCCCCCGTGCCGCTCGCGTAGAGCCGCCCGACGAAGCCCTCGGCGAGGAGATCGCGCCCGTGGGCGCGGAGATCGGCCCGCGTGAGGACCGGGATCCGCAGGAGGTCCTCCGGCGATTTCACCGAGGCGACGCGCACGCCGTGCTCCGCGAACCGGGCCCTGTAGAAGGGGACGTTCTGCTCGGCGAAATGGAGCGCCGCGAGCATCCGCCGGAAGCCGAGATCGCGGATCTCTGCTTCCGAGCGCCACTGGGAGCGCTCGAGCTCCTCCAGGGCTCTGAGGGTGTCCCTGCCCCTCAACCGGGTCTCGTAGAGCGGAAACAGGATGTTTCGAAACAGCCCACCGTACATGGCGGAGAGCGTCGCTTCGAATCATCGGCAGTCAAGCGCGCGAGGGCGGTTCTCCTGCGATTCCCCATCATCGTGGTGCGGAGTTCGACCGAAGCGGCGCGCGCCGACGACTTCCGTCCTGCCGGAGATCATGAGCGCTCGGATCCCTCGCTGCACAGGCATGCTTCCATCGCGACCCGGGTGTCGCGATCCGGACATCCAGTCCGACCGGCGCGGGCGGCGCCTGGAAGAGCGCGTCAACCGGCGCCCTGGGCCGCGGGCGAGCTCGACCCCAGGATGGCGACGGTGGCGCCGACGAGGATGATCGCGGCGCCGGCGACCTCGGTGGCCGTCGGGACGGCGTCGAGCCACAGGGCGCCGATGACGATCCCGCCCAGCGTCTCGCCGGGGGACACGAGCGCGACGATCGCCGGGGACATGCGCCGCGCCGCGGCCTGCACCGCGGTGTGGCCGACCAGCGTGGGGACGAGCGCGAGCGCGACGATGACGACGGCGGCGTGGGCGGGCGGCGGGGAGACGCCCTCGAGCGCGCCGGGCGCGGCGGGGAGCGCCGCCGCGAGGAAGACGGCGGCGCTCGCGTAGACGAGCGCGGCGTAGCTCCGCGCCGGCAAGGCGTCCCGGAGGGCGCGGGCGAAGGAGACGTAGAGGCCGTACAGGAGGGTGGCGCCGACGACCATGAGGTCGCCCGAGAGCCGGTGATCGCCGGAGCCGGCCGCGCGCGCGACCAGGGCGGCGCCGGCGGTGGCGAGGAGCACGCCGGCCTGCTCGGAGCGCGTGGGGCGGACGCGGAAGAACACCCACGCGCAGAGCACGACGGCGAGCGGCTCGAGCGAGATGAGCGAGAGCGCCGCGGCGAGGGAGGTGCGGTCGAGCCCCCAGAGGAAGAGCGCGAAGTGGACGGCGAGCAGGAGGCCCGCGGCCAGGACGGCGGCGCGCTGGCGCAGCGAGAGGGCGGCGGCCGAGCGGGCGATCCCGCGCAGGTCGACGAGCGAGAGCGCCGCGGCGGCGAGGGCGACCCTGCCAAAGGCGATGAAGAGCGGATGGACCGGGCGCGCGTACCGGGCGAGAGGGCCGCTCGTGGCGAAGGCGAGGCTGGCCAGGACGACGAAGAGCGCCGCGCCCCGGGCCGTGACGCGCTGCTTGGCCGCCATGCGGTGGTGCTAGGTCATGCGACGGGGAAAGACAATCCAGCGGCGGCGGTGACGCCCTGCCGGCGCGGTCAACGGGGCGGGGGCGGCGGCGGCGCGATGGTGAGGAGGTTGAGGCCGCCCGGGTACTGATAGCTCGTGTAGGAGCCGTAGCCGATCACCTGGACGCCGACGGGCGCCGAGGCGATCAGCACGTGCGCGCCGCCGTTGCCCGGGCCGAGCTTGACGCGCGCGACGCCGAAGCCCGAGCCGTTGCCGATCGGGGTCGGCGCGGCGTCGACGGCGGCGCCGTCGAGCGTGACCGAGGCGTCCATCGGCTGGATGATGTCGACGTAGCTCTCGTCGTAGTCGCTCGGCGCGAGGAAGACGTACTTGGTGCGGTATTGCTCGACGGCCGTGGGGTGGCTCTGCGACGGGTCGCCCTTCTCGTTGGCCTGGCCGGTGGAGCTCTCGACGGCCTCGGCGCCCAGCATGAACGAGCTGACCGCGAACTCGTGATCTCCCACGACCTCGAAGTCCCTCCGCACCATGCTGAGGTCGACGACCTGGCCGGCGTTGATCCTGGTCGGCGCGCCGTCCGGCCGGCCGGACGGATAGGTGAGCGCCGTGCCGTCGACATTGCCGTAAAGACGCACGATGTGCCCGACGACCTTGCCGCCCGGCGACGTCGGGACCGTGACGAAGTAACGCTTGCCCAGCGTCTCGGCGGGGAACACGGACTCCTCGATGTGGTCGCACGCGTCGCGGCCGATCGGCGACTGCACGCACGGCATGCCCGTCAGCACCTGGACGGGGTTCGTGGCGGTGACGAGGCTGCCGCTGAGGTCCGCGGCCGGGTCGCCGAGGACCTCGACGACGTCGCCCTCGTCGAGCTCGACCGTGAAGCGCCCGCCGCCGCGCGTCGCGGGGATGCCGCCCCCGGCGACCACCGCGCCGTCCTGGGCCACGCTCACCGTGACGCTGGTGCCGTCCTTGGTGCCGGTGATGACCATGTATCCGCCCATCGAGACCTGGGACCAGCCCTGCTGGCCGGTGATGCGGTAATTGCCTGTCATCGCCGTGCTCGGCAGGAGCAGCGAGGCGTCGTTGGTGAACGAGAAGCAGCCAGCGGTGCTGCCATTGCACACCTCGTTGCCCGGGCAGGAGGCCCAGTCCTTGCCGGCGGGGCCCCCCGCGCCCTTGTACTCGAGCGCGTTGAACTGATAGACGGTCACCGGCCTGGTCGAGACGAGGTGGTACGCGCCGCCGTCCACGCGGACCGACCGGTCGATCGACCGGCCGGAGGCGCACGCATTCGCGTCGGGTCCCTTCAGCTCGGGGACCCAGGGGAGATAGATCTTGGAGAGGCTGTTGGCCGGGATCTCGGCCTGCGCGACGGCCTCGCCGGCGCGCGTCACCTCGACCTCGGCGACCTCGTCTCCCGCGTTCGCGACGACGACCGCATAGTCGAAGATCGACCAGACGACATTGGCGGTGACCGTGGGCCAGAAGTCGCAGCCGACATAGGACTTGTTCGCGGCGGCCTCCGCGCACGTCTTCGGATCCTCCGCCGGCACCAGGACATCGCCGCCGCCGCCGACCCCGGTGGTGGTGGCGCCGCTGCCGAGATCGTCTGGGCTCCCGCCCGTCGCCGTCGAGCCGCCGTCGCCCGAGCCGCCGGCGGCGCCGGCGCCGCCAGCGCCGCTCGTGCTCCCAGGACCGGAGGATCCCGATCTGGAGGACGCAGGCGCCGATGTACCGCTGGCGGAGCAAGCGACCGCGGAGACGGCGCCCAGCCACAGTCCTAGGCCGAGAAACAGAGAGTGCTTCGAGATCTGCATGGGCCCTCCCGTCGACGGACTTCGAGCACAGGGGCGTGTGCGACAGCCCGGCTCGCTTGGGAAATCAGAGTGGTTTGCTGAAGCAGCTGGTGGGGTGCTTTCGCACTCGAGGACACGCTGGTGTCCATCGATCCCGGCTACGCGCTTTTGTGCCGCGAGGCAAGCATGCCGAACAAATCCGCCCCTGGCGCCATTTCTGTAATCAATGGACAGGCAGGATCGTCGGATTTAATGAATTGATCATTACATCGCAGCGCTGCGCCGGGAGGCGCGGGGAGCGCTAGCCGGCGCCCAGCAGCGGGCCAAGGAACTGCCCGGTGTACGAGGCCGGCACCTTCGCGACGTCCTCCGGCGTCCCCTCGGCGATGACGCGGCCGCCGCCGGCGCCGCCCTCGGGGCCGAGGTCGATCACCCAGTCGGCGCACTTGATGACATCGAGGCTGTGCTCGATGACCACCACGGTGTTGCCCGCCTCGACCAGCCGGTGGAGCACGCCGAGGAGCTTGCGGATGTCCTCGAAATGCAGGCCCGTCGTCGGCTCGTCGAGCACGTAGAGCGTGCGCCCCGTCTGGCTCTTGCCGAGCTCACGGCTCAGCTTCACGCGCTGCGCCTCGCCGCCGCTCATCGTCGGCGCGCTCTGGCCGATCTTCATGTACCCGAGGCCGACCTCGACCAGCGTGTCGAGGACGCGCCGGAGGGCGACGTGGTGCTCGAAGAGCTGCCGGCAGTCCTCGATGCTCGTGTCGAGGATGTCGGCGATGCTCTTGCCCTTGTACCGCACCGCGAGCGTCTGCGCGCTGTACCGCTTGCCGGCGCACACGTCGCAAGGGACGTAGACGTCGGCGAGGAAGTGCATCTCGACCTTCACCATGCCGTCGCCGCTGCACGCCTCGCAGCGCCCGCCCTTCACGTTGAAGCTGAACCGCCCCGGGCCATAGCCGCGCGCGCGCGACTCCGGCAGCTCGGCGAAGATCTCGCGGATCTGGTCGAACGCCTTCGTGTACGTCCCCGGGTTCGAGCGCGGCGTGCGGCCGATCGGCTTCTGGTCGATCGCGATCACCTTGTCGAGCGCCTTGAGCCCCTTGATCGCGCGGTGCGCGCCGACCGGCTCGGTGCTGTTGTGGAGCGCCCGGCCGAGCGCCGGGAGGAGGATGCCGTTCACGAGCGAGCTCTTGCCGGCGCCGCTCACCCCGGTCACCGCGAGCAGCACCCCGAGCGGGAACCGGACATCGATGTTCCGCAGGTTGTGCTCGGCCGCGCCCAGGATCTCCAGCCACCCGCGCGGCGCGCGCCGCGCCGCGGGCACCTCGATGCGCGCGCGCCCGGACAGGTACGCGCCGGTCAGGCTGTCGGGGTGGCGCTCGACCTCCTCGGGCGTCCCCGCGGCCATCACCCGGCCGCCGAGGTGCCCCGCGCCGGGGCCGAAATCCACCACGTAATCGGCGGCCCGGATCGTCTCCTCGTCGTGCTCGACCACGAGCACCGTGTTGCCCAGGTCCCGGAGGCGCCGCAGCGTCTCGATGAGGCGCTGGTTGTCCCGCTGGTGCAGGCCGATGCTCGGCTCGTCGAGCACGTACATCACCCCGGAGAGCTCGCTGCCGAGCTGGCTCGCCAGCCGGATGCGCTGCGCCTCGCCGCCGCTCAGCGTCGGGCCGGAGCGATCGAGCGTCAGGTAATCGAGGCCCACGTTCAGGAGGAAGCTGAGCCGGCTCGTGATCTCCCGCCGCACCCCCTCCGTGATCTTCTGCCGGTTGCCCGGGAGCTCCAGCCGGGAGAAATGATCGAATGCGTCCCGCACCGTCATCGCGGTGACGTCGGCGATCCCCTTGTCGGCGACGCGCACGGCGAGCGACTCCGGGCGCATGCGCCGGGCGCCGCACGCGTCGCACGCGCGCTCGCTCATGAACTTGCGGTAGGCCTCCCGCGCCGACTCGGACGACGACTGCTGGAACCGGCGCATCAGGCTGGGGATCACGCCCTCGAAGCGCATGCCCCAGGTGCCGTGCGTCTCGGTCCCCTCCTTGCCCCACGTCACCGCGATGCGCTTGCCCGAGAGGCCATGGAGCACCATCTCCTGCTTCTTCGCCCCGAGCTTGCGCCAGGGCGCGTCGAGGTCGACCGAGCACGCCTTGGCCACGGCGTCGATGATGCGGAACGTCCAGCCCTCGCCGCGCGCCATGGCCGTCGCCCAGGGGGCGATGGCGCCCTCGCGGATCGACAGCGACGGGTCCGGGATCACGAGGTCGGGGTCGATCTCGAGGCGGGTGCCGAGGCCGTTGCAGGCGCCGCACATGCCGAGCGGGCTGTTGAACGAGAAGCTCTGCGGCGAGAGCTCGGGGAAGCTCTGGCCGCAGCAGGAGCGCGCGGCGCTGAACAGCAGCGGGGCCGCCGGGCGGCGCTTGCGCGCGGCGGCCCCGTCGTCGGCCTGGAGCTCGACCCGGAGCTCGCCGCGGCCCTCCTGGAGCGCGAGCTCGACGCCCTCGGTGATGCGCTGGCGCTCGTCCGCGCGCACGACCAGCCGGTCCACGACGAGCGCGATGGTGTGCTTGAGCTTCTTGTCGAGCCGCGGCGCCTCGTCGAGCCGGTGCTGCGCCCCGTCGATCTCGACCCGCACGAAGCCGCGGCCCCGGAGCTCCTCGAAGAGGTCCTTGAACTCCCCCTTCCGGTGCGTCACGAGCGGCGCGAGCAGCACGAACTTCGTCCCCTCGGGCATCGCGAGGAGCTCGTCGACGATCTGCTCCGAGCTCTGCGCCTTCACCGGCTTGCCGCAGAGATGGCAATGCTGCTCGCCGGCGCGCGCATAGAGCACGCGCAGGTAATCGTAGACCTCCGTGATCGTGCCGACCGTGGAGCGCGGATTGCTCGACGCGCTCTTCTGCTCGATGGCAATCGTCGGCGACAGCCCGCGCAGGTGCTCGACCTGCGGGCGCTCGAGCTGACCGAGGAACTGGCGGGCGTAGGAGCTCAGCGTCTCGACGTATCGCCGCTGCCCCTCGGCGTAGAGCGTGTCGAACGCGAGGCTCGATTTGCCCGAGCCGCTCACCCCCGTGAACACGACGAGCTTGCGCTTCGGCACCTCGAGCCGATCGATGTGGAGGTTGTGCTCGCGCGAGCCGAGCACCTCGATGAAATCAGGCTCGCGCGCCGCCTCGAGGAGCTTGAGCGGCGCCCGGTGCTCCGCCGGATCGAGCGCCGGCGCGGCCGGCTCCGCGCGCCGCGCGCCGCGGAGCTTCCCCGCGCTGGTCGCCGCCGCGCTCCGGGGGGTGGATGTCGTGGAGTTCGTCAACTGCGGCTGTGCCGATCCGTTCGTTCGCGCGCCCATCGGGATTCCCGACCGGCATTAACATGGTGGCGCGCTCTCCGGCAGTTGACGTTTCATGGAAAAGGGGACAAGCCGCGCGCAATGCGCGCACGCACACCGCCCGTGCGATGCGCGGCTCAGCGCCTGGGCTGGCCGTCGGGAGAGGCGCGCCAGCGCACGACAACGCAGGTGACGTTATCGGGGCCGCCGTTCTCGTTGGCGCGCTTGACGAGCCGCGCGGTGATCTCGCCGAGGTCGACGCGCTCTCCCAGGATACTTGCGATATCTTGCGCCGGCACCACGCCGGACAGGCCGTCCGAGCAGAGGAGCATGACGTCGCCGGCCTCGATGGCGTCGATCCGCGTCTCCACCTCGACGGCCTCGTCGGTGCCGAGGGCGCGGGTGATCACGTGCTGGAGCGGGAACGAGCTGGCCTGCTCGGGCAGGAGGTGGCCGAGGCGGATGCACTCGTTGACCAGCGAGTGATCGCGGGTGAGCTGCTCGAGGCGCTGATCGCGGAGGCGGTATACGCGGCTGTCGCCCACGTGCGCGATGGCGACGAAGCCGTCGCGCGCGAGCGCGGCGGCGAACGTGGTGCCCATCCCGCGCTTCTCCCGGTCGCGCCGCGCCGCGGAGAAGATGCGGCCGTTCGCGAGCTGGATGCCCGCGACGAGCAGCGGCAGGCCCTGATCGACGTAGCGGGCCTCGGAGCCGCGGACCGTGGCCGGGCCGACGCTGACGGCGACAGGCCAGGTGGACTCCGGATCGTTGAAGAAGTCGCGCACGGTGTCGATCGCCATCCGCGACGCGACCTCCCCGGCGGCGCGCCCGCCCATGCCGTCGGCCACGAGGAACAGCCCCCGCGACTCGAGGATCGCGAAGCTGTCCTCGTTCGTGTCCCGGACCATGCCGGGGTGGCTGATCCCGGCGGCTTCAAAGACGAGGTGAGGCTGCACGGCGCTTCCCCCCAGCTTGCTCGCGGGCACGCTCTGCCGAACTGCCGGACGACGGGCGCTCATCGTGCGTCATCCGCGCCCTTCCGGCGCCTGGCTCGGCCCGATCGTGCAGTACAGGACGGTCCGTCTGGTCATCGTGCTGCCCGCTCCGGTGGCCTGGTGAGCCTACGCGCCAAGGATCGGTCGCGTCCACCAGATCAGGCCTCGGGCCGCGCCTGGTCGCGGCCGTCCACGCGGAGGTCGGGCGGCCCCTGTGCAGCGCCTGCTGCGCGCGCAGCGCGCGGGGTGCCGCTTCGTTTCCGCCGCTTCCGCCGTCCGCCTGGGCCGTGGCCGCGCAGGGGCCTGCGGCGGGGCCGGTGGGCCGCTGGACCGACCGGAACGCCCCGGCGCGCCGCGGGCCCGTCACGGGACCGCGAGCCGCTCGGCGCCGCCGCCGGAGCAGGCGCTCAGCGCGAAGCCGAAGCGGTCCTCGGTGCCCTCCTGCGTGATGCGCTCGAGGTTGCGGCAGGCGTGGCGGAAGACGCCCTGCATGGCGTAGCGGTCCTTGCTGTCCACGACGACCACGACGCCCGTGGCCGTGACCTCGAGGTGGTAGGTGACGGGGTCGCCCTCGATGGTGTACCGGGTCGTCGTGAACTCGGACGGCTCGCGGTTCCTGTACGCCTGCCAGATGCACTCGCGCGCCGCGCCGTTGTAGCCGTCGCCGCGCCGGACGACCTCGGTGCCGCACTGCTTGAGCGGCGGCGTCGCCGGCCCGCTCTGCACCTTGGGGGGGGAGGAGCAGGCGGCGGCGAGCACGGACAGCGCGAGGGCGGCGAGGCGTCGGCCTGGCGAGCGAGGCATGGGGACTACTTACCTAACGCGATCCGCGAAAAAGGGATTCTTTTTTTCGGGCGGGCTGGCGGCGGGCGCCGGCGTCTCCGGTGTTCCGGGCGTCGCGCGTGCTCCGCGGGGCGGCCTTCTTCCGGGTGGGCTTTTCCGGCGGCGGCTCGAGCGCGGCGGCCAGGGCGCCGAGGTCCTGGAGGCTGGCGACGAGCGCGCGGAGGTAGGGCTCGGAGAGGCGCTCGGCGGCGCAGAGCGCGCGGGCGGCGAGCACCTGGGCGTTGTAGGGGCCGGCGTCCTCGGGGACGTTGTCGGCCGCGCGCGCGACCGCGAGCGTGGCGCGGGCGCTCACGAGCGACTCGTGGAAGAGCGCGGTGGAGAGCGCGTTGCTGAGCGCCTGGGCTTGCCGCTTGACCCGGCGCTCGACGACGTCGCCGTCGCACGGGAGCCGCGCGAGGTCGCGCGCGAGCGGCTCGGGGAGGCGCACGTCGCGCGCCGCGATCTCGCCGCGCAGGCGCGCGAGCGAGGGGACGGCGGTCTTCTGCCGGCCCTGGGCGAGCGCGCGCAGGCGGCGGCGAGCGGCCCGCCCGACGGCGGGGAGGTCGCCGAGGGCGAGGGCGGCGGCGAGCGAGCCGTCGTCGGGGATGCCGGCGTCGGCGAGGGCGCGGAGCTGGGCCTCGGCGTCGGCGCGCGCGCGGTGGAAGGAGGCCTCGAGCGCCGCGAGCCGGTCGGCGGCGCGGGCAGCGAGGCGCGCGCGGGCGCCGCCGTCGAGGGAGCCGGCGCGCTCGAGGAGCGCCTCGATGAGGCGGTAGCTGGCCGGGTCGAAGCGATGGGCGCCAGCTGCCTGGAGGGCGGCGAGGCGGGCGGGGAGCGGGTGGGGGGAGTGGGCGGAGTGGGGGGTAGAAGATGACCCGGGGTGGGGGGCGGTGGACGATCCGGGGTCTACGGTGCGAGGAAGCGACCCGGGTTTTGTAGCGATGGACGACCCGGGATGGGGGGTAGCGGATGACCCGGTTCGGAGGTCCGCGGCCGACCCAGGTTGGGGGTCCGCGGCCGCCGACCCAGGTTGCGGCGGGCGTCCCGACCGTGGTTGAGCGGCCACAACCGACCCAGGTTGGGGGCCCGGGGCCGCCGACCCAGGTTGAGGCGGGCGCCCCGACCCGGGTTGAGCGGCGGCTGCAACCGACCCGGGTTGGGGGTCCACGGCCGCCGACCGAGGTTGCGGCGGGCGCCCCGACCGAGGTTGAGCTGGACGCCGCTGGCGCTCCTCCGGGTCGACAACCAGCGGCGACAAATCCAGCGTCGACGGCATCAGGGCGCGCCCCGCCGCGGGATGGGCGAGATCTCGACGCGGCGGTTCTTCGCTCGGTTCTCGCTCGTATCGTTGGACGCCACCGGGTGCCGCTCGCCGAAGCCGGCCGCGAACAGCGCCTTGTCGGGGACGCCGGCCGCGGCGAGCGCGCGCGTCACCGTGAGCGCGCGCTGCGCCGAGAGCTCCCAGTTGTCGGCATACCCACGGGAAGAGCTCGTGAGCGGGCGGTCGTCCGTGAACCCGCTCACCATGATGAGCTCGTCATGATGCTCGAGGTAGGCCTTGAGCGGGTCCGCCAGGGCGCGCAGCAGCGCCACGCCCTCCGGCTGGAGGTCGGCGGAGTTGAGCTCGAACAGGATGCTGCCGCGGATCCCGATGCGCCCCTCGGTCAGCGTGATCCTCCCCTCGGCGAGCGGTCCGGCCAGGGCGCGCTCGAGCGACTCCAGGCGCGCGCGCTCCGCGGCTCGGGTGGCGCGCTCGACGGCGAGATCGCGGGTCAGGTCGACCTGGAACGAGATGGCCCAGACGAAGAAGAGCACGAAGAGCCCGAAGAGACAGGCCATCAGGTCGCCGAAGACCGGCCAGACCGCCGCCTGCTCGGGCGCGTCGTCCTCGGCGGGCATCAGGGACATCGGCGAGCTCTCACGGCGGGCACCAGGACCATCGATGAGCTCTCCCCGCAGGCCGTGGACCTGACGACCTGCGGGCACGAGGAGCCGGGAGAAGGCGGCAGCGCGGGGCGGCGCATCAGCTCGTCCTGGTCCTCAGCGCCCGCAGCTCGGAGAAGAGCTCGCGCTGGAACTGCAACGAATGGTCGAACACCTCGCGGGTCTGGTCGAGGTAGGCGCCGAGCAGGTCCGCCGCCTCCCCGTGCTCGCGGCGCTCGATCGCGTCCTCGATCGCGCCCAGGCTGTTCAACCAGCGATCGCTGGCGTCGCGGTAACGGTCGACCGCGACGGTGAACATCTCGGCCACCGCCGTCATCTCGGCGCCGCCGGCCCGCACGAGCTCCGAGGCCTCACGCACCACCGCCGCCGTCGCGTCGAGGCTCTCGCCGAGGCCGCGCGCGTGCGCGCTGAGCCGCTCGGCCAGCCCCTCGGCCGCCTCCCGCCGCGCCCCGTCCAGCCGCTCCTCGAACGCCGCGAGCCGCGCCGCCTGCTCCGCCAGCAGCGCCCTCGCCGCCTCCCCCAGCGCCGCCACGCGCGCCTCCGCCCGCGCGTCCCGCTCCGCCGCGCCCTGCGCCACCTGCTCCGCCAGCGCCGCCACCCGCTCCGCCTGCTCCCGCGCGCTCCCGGACACCCCCGCCGTCGCCTCCGACAGCTTCTCCAGCAGCGCGTCCAGCCGCGCGTCCCGCGCCGCGTCCGCCTCTGCCCGCGCCGACAGCCGCTCCGACGCCTCCGCGATCAGCCGCGACGCCGCCTCCGGCGCCGCCTGCGCCGCACGCGCCGCCTCCGTCAGCGGCGCCGCCAGCGCCTCCCCCAGCGCCGTCAGGTGCGCCGCACGCGCCGCGTCCAGCTCCGCCTGCCGCTCCGCCGCCTCGGCCAGCCGCGCCGCCTGCGCACTCTCCAGCCGCTCGATCGCCTCCCCCACCACCGCCGCAAGCCGCTCCGCCTGGCCCTCCAGCCGCACCGCCGACTCGGTCTCGAGCGCCTGCCGCCGCGCGACCGCTTCCCGATCCAGCCGCTCGAGCCGCTTCGCCGCGCCCTCCTCCATCCGCTCCAGCCGCGACGCCACGCCCCCCTCCATCCGCTCCAGCCGCGACGCCACGCCCCCCTCGAGCCGCTCCAGGCTCTCGCCGAGGCCGCGCGCGTGCGCGCTGAGCCGCTCGGCCAGCCCCTCGGCCGCCTCCCGCCGCGCCCCGTCCAGCCGCTCCTCGAACGCCGCGAGCCGCGCCGCCTGCTCTGCCAGCAGCGCCCTCGCCGCCTCCCCAAGCGCCGCCACGCGCGCCTCCGCCCGCGCGTCCCGCTCCGCCGCGCCCTGCGCCACCTGCTCCGCCAGCGCCGCTACCCGCTCCGCCTGCTCCCGCGCGCTCCCGGACATCCCCGCCGTCGCCTCCGACAGCTTCTCCAGCAGCGCGTCCAGCCGCGCGTCCCGCGCCGCGTCCGCCTCTGCCCGCGCCGACAGCCGCTCCGACGCCTCCGCGATCAGCCGCGACGCCGCCTCCGGCGCCGCCTGCGCCGCACGCGCCGCCTCCGTCAGCGGCGCCGCCAGCGCCTCCCCCAGCGCCGTCAGGTGCGCCGCACGCGCCGCGTCCAGCTCCGCCTGCCGCTCCGCCGCCTCGGCCAGCCGCGCCGCCTGCGCACTCTCCAGCCGCTCGATCGCCTCCCCCACCACCGCCGCAAGCCGCTCCGCCTGGCCCTCCAGCCGCGCCGCCGACTCGGTCTCGAGCGCCTGCCGCCGCGCGACAGCCTCCCGATCCAGCCGCTCGAACCGCTTCGCTGCGCCCTCCTCCATCCGCTCCAGCCGCGATGCCACGCCCCCCTCCATCCGCTCCAGCCGCGACGCCACGCCCCCCTCGAGCCGCTCCAGGCTCTCGCCGAGGCCGCGCGCGTGCGCGCTGAGCCGCTCCGCCAGCCCCTCGGCCGCCTCCCGCCGCGCCCCGTCCAGCCGCTCCTCGAACGCCGCGAGCCGCGCCGCCTGCTCTGCCAGCAGCGCCCTCGCCGCCTCCCCAAGCGCCGCCACGCGCGCCTCCGCCCGCGCGTCCCGCTCCGCCGCGCCCTGCGCCACCTGCTCCGCCAGCGCCGCCACCCGCTCCGCCTGCTCCCGCGCGCTCCCGGACATCCCCGCCGTCGCCTCCGACAGCTTCTCCAGCAGCGCGTCCAGCCGCGCGTCCCGCGCCGCGTCCGCCTCCGCACGCGCCGACAGCCGCTCCGACGCCTCCGCGATCAGCCGCGACGCCGCCTCCGGCGCCGCCTGCGCCGCCCGCGCCGCCTCCGTCAGCGGCGCCGCCAGCGCCTCCCCCAGCGCCGTCAGGTGCGCCGCGCGCGCCGCGTCCAGCTCCGCTTGCCGCTCCGCCGCCTCGGCCAGCCGCGCCGCCTGCGCCCGCTCCAGCCGCTCGATCGCCTCCCCCACCACCGCCGCGAGCCGCTCCGCCTGGCCCTCCAGCCGCGCCGCCGACGCGACGTCCGCCTCCCGCCGCGCGCGCGCCTCGTCGTCGAGGCGCCGCTCGACCGCCTGCAGCGCCTCGCCCGCGGTCGCGCCGGCGCGCTCCACCGCCTCCGCTAGGATCGGCCTCACCACGCCGGCCGCCACGTCGGCCGTCTGCCGGAGGCCCGCCGCGATGTCGCCGCGGATCCCGGCCGCGGCCTCCGCGAACGAGGCGGCGGTCTGGCGCGCGCCCTCGACCTGGACGGAGAGGAGCCGCTCCTCGAGGCGCTCGAGGCGGGTCGTGGCCTCACGCAGCGACGCCGCCGCCGCGGGCAGCGCGTCGCCCTGCCGCGCGAGCGCCTCCAGCGCGGCGAGCTGCCGGCCCGCCACCGTGAGCGCCGCGAGCGGACCCGCCGCGTAGGCCTGGAGCGCGGCCGCGGCCCCGGCCTCCGCCCGGCGCACGAGCACGGCGGCGAGCCCGAGCATCGCCGACGCCGCGACACCAGCCGCCGAGGTGCCGAACGCGCGCGACAGGCCCTGCATCGGCGCGGCCAGGCTCTCCCGCAGCGCATCCACATCACCGCTCAGGGTCAGCGCCTCGCGCGCCCCCCGCAGCGTCTCGAACAGGCCGAGGAACGTGCCGAGCAGCCCGAGCGTCACGAGCAGGCCGACGAGGTACGACGCGAACGACGCGCCGGCCATGGGCGACGCCACCCCGGCGATCCGCGCCTCGAGCAGCGGCCGGAGCGGCGCGCTGCTCTGCTCGATCGCCGCCCGCGTCGCCGGCCGCGGCAGCGCGGCGATCTCGCGCCCGAGCCGCGCGGCCCGCCCCGCGCGCACGAACAGCTCGAGCGTGCCGAGCGCGAGCCCCAGCGCGATGAGCTGCACCAGGCGGTACGCGAGCGGATCCGTCCCGCGGTAGACGAGCGCCGCCCGCCCCACGAGCGCGAGGCCGCCCCCCCCGGCGAGGAGCACCAGGAGCCGCGTCGTCCACTGCCGCGCCGTCGCGAGCCGCATCGTCAAGCCCCCCGCGGGCTACGCGGGCTCGCCCGCCGCCGCGGCCCCGTCGACCAGCGCGAGCAGCCGGCCCGCCTCGTGCGCGAGCGCCGCCTGCACCACGAGCTCCATGCGCTGGAGCTCCCGCCCGAGCCACTGTTCCTGCCCGAACCAGCCCGCGATCTCCTCGAGGCCGGCCTCCTCCGGCAGCGCGGCCACCGCCCCGCGGAGGCCGCGCGCGAAGGCGCGCGCGAGGCCGGGGACGAGCTCGGCGAGCGCGCGCTCGCGCCGCTTCTGGGTCGCGGCGGAGATCGCCGCGTCGAGCCGCTCGAGCCGCGCCGCGCCCGGGCCGAGGGCCCGCAGCGACGGCGCGAGCTCCTCGCGCAGCGCGCGCGTCTCGAGCCGGACGCGCCCGAGGGCGCGGCCGGCGAGCTCGCCGAACGGCTCCCAGAGCTGGCCCGCCGCGTACGCGAGCGCGCGCCCGGCGCGCGAGCGCGCGGGCAGCACCCCGGTCTGCTCCAGCGTCGCGAGCACCGCCCCGGCGTCGGGCAGCTTGTTCCGCCGGTGAAACGGCGCGGCGAACACGTGGTCGAGCGCCTCGGCGAGCTCGCCGAGGCGATCGGCGGCGAGCGCCCGGACCTCGGCGCGCGCGCCCTCCGCCGGCGGCGGCGCCGGGGACGGGGCGGCGCGGTCGAGCAGCGAGAGCTCGCGCGCGAGCGAGACGCTCCCGTGCAGGTCCATGAGCCCGGCCAGGACCGCCGCGGGGTCGGAGAGCTCCGCGAGCGGCGCGCGCGGCTCCTCCGCGAGCGCCGAGACGGCGGTCGCGAGGGGGCGCGAGGTCAAAGGCCCGCGCCGCGAGGACCCGGCTCCGGGGTGAAGCATTCGCACAGCGGCGCGTTGTTACCCGTCGCGGCGCTGAGCCGCAAGCCTGTCCGTCGCGCCGCCCGCGCCCCGCGCCCCGCGCCTTACCGGATTGCGGGCGCCTTCGCGCTCGTGGCCGACGCGCTCGTGGCCGACAGCGCGAAGGAGATCTGGTCGGCGCCCTTCTCGACGGCCGCCTTGATGAGATCCGCGCCCCCGTGCCCGGCGTTGCGCTCGATGCGGAGCAGGACCGGGCCGCCCGCGCTCGACGCCTGGAGGGCGGCGGCGAACTTGCGCGCGTGCAGGGGATCGACCCGATCGTCGCTGTCGGCCGACAGCAGGAGGACGGCCGGGTACTTCGTCCCCGGCCTGACGTGGTGATAGGGCGAGTAGGCGTACAGCGCCTTGAACTGCTCCGGATCGTCGGCGGACCCATATTCGCTGATCCACGTCTTGCCGGAGCCGAACAGGTGATATCGCACCATGTCGAGCAGGGGGACGCCGCAGACGACGGCCCCGAACAGCTCGGGCCTTTGCGTGAGCGCGGCGCCGACGAGCAGCCCGCCGTTCGAGCCGCCCTGGATGACGAGCCGCTCGGGCCGCGTGTACCCCTCGCGGACCAGGTGCTCCGCGGCGGCGATGAAGTCGTCGAAGACGTTCTGCTTCTTGAGCAGCATCCCGTCCCGGTGCCACGCCTCGCCGTACTCGCCGCCGCCGCGCAGGTTCGCCACGGCGTACACGCCGCCCCGCTCCAGCCAGGGGTACATCGACGCCGTGAACGAGGGGGTCTGCGAGATCTGGAACCCTCCGTAACCATAGAGGAGCGCGCGGGAGTTACCGTCCTTCTTCATGTCCTTGCGACGGACGATGAACATCGAGATCTTCGTGCCGTCCTTGGACGGGAAGAACGTCTGCTCGACGGTGAAGGGCGACGGGTCGACTGGCACGTCGATGCGCGCATAGAGCGCCGTCTCACCGGTCTTGATGGAGGTCGCGTAGATCTCCTGAGGCGAGGTGAAGGACTCGAACGAGAAATACGCCTCGTCCTCGTCGGGCAGCCCGGACGGGCCGCCCACGGTGCCGATGCCGGGCAGCGGGACCTCGCGGACCAGCTTGCCGTCGAGCGAGCGCACCTCGACCCGGCTCGAGGCGTCCTTGAGATAGCTCAGCGCGAGGTGCCCCCCCACGACGGAGACGCTGTCCAGCGTGGCGTCGGGGCGCTCCGGGACGATCTCCTTCCACGCGGCGCGCTCCGGCCTGTCCGGGTCGACCTCGAAGAGGCGGTAATGCGGCGCGCCCTCGTCGGTATGGACGTAGAACCGGTCCTTGTAGACCTCGACGGTATAATGAGCGTCGCGCCCGACGGCGAGCGTCTTGTCCACCGTTTGCCCGCCCGGTTTGCGGAGATCGCGGAAGTAGACGTCTGTCGAGGTCCACCCGTGGGACACCGTGAGCACGAGGAAGCGGCCGTCCTTGGAGAGGGACGCGTTGAGGAACGTCTTCGGGTCGCCCGTCTTGCCGCGGACCACGCGATCGTGCTTCGGATCCTGGCCGAGCCGGTGGAAGCGCACCTCCGCGTAGCCGGGCCTGTCGGCCACCGGGATCGACGGGTCGGTGGGGAGCCAGACGTAGTAAAAGCCGTCGCCCGAGGGCGTCCATGACGCGTACGCGTACTTGCCCCCTTCGATGACGTCCACGTCGGAGCGCTTGCCGGACGCGACATCCATCACATGGAGGGTCGCCTCATCGGAGTTGTTCTTCTGGACCTTGTAGGCGACGTTCTTGCCGTCCCACGACACCTCCCAGCCGCCCAGCGAGACGCTGCCGTCGTCGGACCAGCGGTTCGGGTCGAGCAGCGCGCGCTCCTCGCCGCCCTTCCCTTCCTTCCAGTAGACGATCGACTTCTCCTTCGTCGCGTGCCTCCGGCTCAGGAAGTACCGGCCACGCCGGTGGCGCGGCGCGGAGACCGCGTCGATGTAGAAGAGCTGCTTGAGCCGTGACGCGATCGCGTCCCGCTCGGGGAGCCGGGAGAGCTCGGCGCGCGTGAACGCGTCCTGAGACTTCATCCACTCCTTCACTTCCGGCGAGTCGCCGTCCTCGAGCCAGCGGTACGGATCGGTGATCTCGACCCCATGCAGGGTGTATTTCACCGGAACGGTGCGGGTGGGCGGGTACGCGGGGTGGCCAGGGGGAGCGGGGACGGGCGCAGCGCTGGCCGCGCCGGGGGGCAACGAGGAGCTTGCAGTCATGGTGGGACCCGTTCGGTGTGCGTCGGCACCTCCACAGGCGCCAGCGAGAAACGCCGCGAGGAGCAGGCCGGGAGAAGCCTTCATGGGACGAGCAGCATAGCGCGCCCCGCGTTGCCCGCGCACCTGGGCTCGCGGGCCTGCTCCGCGCGGAGGAGGCGCGCGCGTCTCCGCTCAGCACGTGGAGGCCGGGCCCAGCTCTCCCCGGCGCGGCGCTCCGCACCGCGCCCGCCCGCGCAGCGCGGCGCCGGCGTGCAGGCAGGGCGAACGAGCGCCCACGCGCGGGTGCAGACCCGACGCTCGCGCTGCTATCATCCGGCAGACTGGATGGCGGCAGGAGGAGAGCCCATGGAAGACTGGATCGTCGCACGCCCGGGCTTGCTCGGGGGCAAGCCCTGCATCAAGGGCACCCGCATCAGCGTGGAGTTCATCCTGGAGCTCCTGGCGAGCGGCGCGACGCCCGAGCAGATCCTGGAGGCTCACCCGCAGATCACGTGGGAAGGACTCTCGGCGGCGCTGCGGTATGCCGCGCGCTCGCTGAAGAACGAGGTCGTCTGGGACGTGAAGATCCCCGCGTGAAGCCGCTCGACTATCCGCTCCTCGCGGACGAGAACATCCATCGAGATGTCGTCCGCGCGCTCCTCGCACGCGGCAAGGACGTGCGCTCGGTGCTCGATGAAGGATGGGCGGCAGAGACGATGTCGACTTGCTCCGCCACGCACATCGTCAGGGCCGAGTCGTCCTGACCCATGATGGGGACTTCGGGATGCTGGCTTATCACGGCGGCGAGCCGTTTGTTGGCATCATCCACCTGAAGCCGGGGCGCATCTCCCCGATCTTCGTGCTCGAGATGATCGCAGCGATCGAATCCAGCGCCGGCGATGTGGATCCGCCGTTCGTGCTTGTTGCAGAGCGGAAGGACGCCGTGGTGCGCATCCGGGTGCGCTGTGCCCCGGCTGCCCGCTGACGAGCTGCCTCATGAGACAGACGCCTCCTCTCGCGGCCTGCGCCGCCAACCCGGACCGCTCATCGTGCAAGGCCGACGCGCGCGGCGAGGACCGGGCGCGCCGACGAGAGACCGCCGGATTGCGATGCGGGGTGCCCCGGCCATCGTATAGGAAGGAAGCCCATGGCGACGCCCCTCCCCCCTGGACGTGCGACCGCGCTGCCGGCGCTCCTCGGCATCTGCCTGCTCCAGTCCACCGCGGCCGCGCAGCAGACCGCGCCGGCCGCGCCCGCCGCCCCCACCGACGCGCAGCCGCCGCCGGTGGCCGCAGCGGACGACCCCGCCGCCGCGGCCCCGCAGCCTGCCGTCGAGGCGCCCGCGATCGATCCGCTGTTCTCGCCGAGGCGAGCGACGCGGCGCGGCGGCTTCGCGGCGGGGATCTCCGGCGGCCTCGCGCTCGGGACCGCCGCCGGCTACCCGAATGACGTCCAGAAGATAGGATTCCAGCGTCACTACACAGAGACAGGCGTCGGCCTCGGCGGGGGAGGCTACGTCTGGCTCGGCGGCGTGCTCGCGGACTGGCTGACGTTCGGCGCCGGGGTTGGCGGGCACGCCCTGGCTGCCGCGGACCACTCCATCCTGGCCGGCGGCTTCATGTTCCACACCGAGATCTTCCCGCTCTTCTCGCTCGGGGAGCGCTGGACGGACGTGGGCGTCATCCTCGACGCCGGCACCGGCGTGGCCTACACGACCGCGGACGCCGCCGACACCGACGCCATCGACGGCGCCCTCCCCGCCCGCATCGGAGGCGGCCTGTTCTACGAGGGGTTCCGCCTCTGGAAGGTGTCGATGGGCCCCTGGCTCTACGCCGATTACACCTGGAGCACGTCCGTACGCCAGCCAGGGTTCTACCTCGGCTGGCGCACCGCCCTTTACACCGCCCCCTGAGCCACGTGCCCCCCAATCCACCGTAGGCCCCCGGAGAGGGTGTTCTCCGCGCGGGGTGGGGGATGGGCCGATGTCTGAGCCTTCGACATGAGTCATCCGGCTTGCCGGATGACTCATGTCGAAGGCGAGTTCGGCGGGGCCCCCACCCCGCGCGGAGAACACCCTCTCCGGGGGCCGGGCATCTCGGCAAGCCGCCCTCAGGCCTGCAGCTCCGGCACCCGCCTCCGCGGCAAGACCTCTCGCCGCGGCGTCGCCATCGTGAGCCGGATGCCGCGGCGGATGAGCTGTATCGCCAGGAAGGACACCGCGCCCACCAGGATCTTCCTCCCGATCTCGCGCGGCACGCTCGGCTTCCCCCGCGGCGCCACCCAGTCGGGGTGCCGCCAGAAGCGGACGAGCGCCCGCACGCGCTCCCGCCGCAGCCGCGCGTCGTGCGCGCGCGCCTCCTGGATCACCGAGATCACCGCCGCGCCCCCCATCAGCACGAGCATGAGCCCCCCCGTGACCACCCCGGCGCCGTGCCGGCGCACCTGGGTCTTCACGTCGAGGATCGCGTGGCGCCGCTGATCGATCGCCTCGATCGTGTGCAGCAGCCGATCGCGCAGCTCGTCCGCCTTCCGCTCGAACTCCTCGCGCTGGCCGTTCAGCCCCCTCATACGATGTGCTCCCGGACCAGCCGCACGTCCGACCCGAGGCGGCCCCGCGTCCGCTCCAGCGGCCTCTTCGGCGCGCGCCCGTAGCCGACGAGCCCCACCGCCACGGCCACGGCGATGAGCCCGAGCCCGATCACGAGCGCCGGGAGCGGCGCCGGCGCGATCGCCAGCGCGATCGCGACGAGCACCAGCGCGACGCCGAGCAGCGCCGCCGCGGCCGCCGCGCCGAGCGCGACGCCCGACGTCTTCGCCCGCGCGATCTCCTGGTTGATCTCGTCGCGCGCCAGCGCGACCTCGACCTCGATCAGCTCACGGGCCTCGACGATCGCCTCCTTCACGAGGTCCGCCGTCGAGCTCTCGGGCCTGGGATCCACCTGCCTCATGGAACACCTCTCCGCCTCAGGGAACGCGCTCGGGCAGCGGAGCAGGCAACCTCCGGCGCACCCGGATCGCCGCGGAGCCCCCGCCGCCGACCGCGCCACGCGGTGCATACGGCACGCCAGCCCCATCCTCGCGAAGGCGCGCGCGCGCTGCGCGGCCCCCGGACGACCTCTGCGCACGCCGCGCGCCGCGGGCGATCAGGGCAGGACGCCGGAGACGACCCGCTCGTGCCCGCCGTAGTCGAGGTTCCTCGCGACCTCGGCGAACCCCGCCGCGGCGAAGAGCCCGGCGACCGCGGCCGCCTTGCCGGCCTCGACCTCCATCGCCAGCACGCCGCCAGGGGCCAGCCAGGCCGGGGCCTCGGCGACGATCCGGCGCGTGACGTCGAGCCCGTCGGCGCCGCCCGCGAGCGCGAGGTGCGGCTCGTAGCCGCGGATGTCGATCTGCAGCGCGCCCACGTCCTCGTCCGGGATGTACGGCGGGTTCGCGGTGATCAGGTCGAAGCGGAGGCCCGGCGGCACGCCGGCGAAGAGATCCGAGCGCAGGAACCCCGCGTTGACCGCGCCGAGCCGCAGCGCGTTCTCGCGGGCGACCGCGAGCGCGGCGTCCGAGAGGTCGACGCCGAGCACGCGGCCGGTGGGCCGCTCGCACGCGAGGCTCACCGCGACGCAGCCGGACCCGGTGCACAGATCGAGCACGCGCGCGGAGAGCGCGACGCGCCGCGTCCGGGCGAGGCCGACCTCCACGAGGATCTCGGTGTCGGGGCGCGGGATGAGCACGCGCGGATCGACGCGGAACGGGCGGCCGTAGAACTCCCGCACACCGAGCAGGTACGCGACCGGCTCGCCGGCGCGGCGGCGCTGGTGCAGCTCCCGGTAGGCGGCGAGCTCGGCCTTGTCGAGCGGCCGCTCGGCGTCGATCAGCAGCCCGACGCGGTCGAGGCCCAGCACCTTGCCGAGCAGGAGCTCGGCGTCGAGGCGCGCCGAGGACGCGCCGCGCTTCTTCAGGTCGCCCGAGGCCCACGTGATCACGCGGCGGATCGTCCAGGCTTCGTTCTGCGGCTCGACGTCGGGCTTGTTCACGGCAGAGGGGCGGCGAGGGACGCGCGGACTGCGTCGGAGACGACGGCCTCCACCTCGGCGCGGGCCGCGTCGCGGTCCGCGACCGACCGGGCCTCGAACCGCAGCACGAGGATCGGACCGGTGTTCGAGGCGCGGCAGAGCCCCCACGCCCCGCCGCCGAAGTCGATGCGCGCGCCGTCGATGTCCACGACCGGACGGGCGCGGCGGAAGTGCTCGGTCACGCGGCGGACGACCTCGAACTTCACGGCGTCGGGGCAGTCGACCCGGATCTCGGGGGTGGCGAAGGTCTCCGGGACGTCCGCGAGCAGCTCGCCGAGCGGCCGCCGCGCGCGGCCCACGATCTCGAGCAGGCGGACGGTCGCGTAGACGGCGTCGTCGAACCCGAACCACCGATCGGCGAAGAACATGTGCCCGCTCATCTCACCGGCGAGCAAGGCGCCCTCCTCTTTCATCTTGGTCTTGATGAGCGAATGGCCCGTCTTCCAGAGGATGGGGCGCCCGCCGCGCGAGGCAATGTCCGCGTAGAGGGTCTCGGAGCACTTCACCTCCCCGAGCACCGCCGCGCCGGGGCGCTCGGCGAGGAGCGACCGCGCGAACAGGATCAGCAGCTTGTCCCCCCAGAGCACCTCGCCGCGCTCGTCGACGACGCCGATCCGGTCGCCGTCGCCGTCCCACGCGACGCCGAGCGAGGCGCCGGTCGCGAGCACGCGGGCGCGGAGCGCCTCGAGGTTCTCGGGCACGGTCGGGTCCGGGTGGTGGTTCGGGAAGAGCCCGTCGATGTCGCAGAAGAGCGCGTCCGGCGCGAAGCCGAGCGCCTCGAGCGTGCGGACGCCGAGCGGGCCGGCCGCGCCGTTGCCGGCGTCGATCACGAAGCGGACGTCGGTGCCCGACAGGCGCGACGCGGCGCGCACCGCCGCGATGTAGTCGGCCGCGAGGTCGACCTCGGTGAGCGCGCCCCTCGCCGCCGGCGCGCCGCGGCCGCCTCCGGCGGCGCCCTCCTCGATGAGGTCGGCGAGCGCCTGGATGTCCTTGCCGAAGAACGAGGCCTTGCCGCGCATCAGCTTGAACCCGTTGTCCGGCGCCGGGTTGTGGCTGGCCGTGATCATGATCGCGCCGTCGGTCTGGAGGTGGTGCGCGGCGAAGTAGAGCTGCGGCGTCGGCCCGACGCCGGCCGAGATCACGTCGGCGCCGGCCGCGAGCAGGCCGTCCGTGAGGGCGGCGAACAGCCGGTCGCTCGAGCGGCGGCCGTCCCGGCAGACCGCGACGCGCGGCCGGGGCGCGCCGGCGTGCGCCCCATCGGCGAGCTCGCGGCGGAGGAGCAGGGCGAAGGCAGCGCCGAGCTCGCGGGCGAGCTCGCTGCTGAGGTCGCGCTCGGCGTCGCCGCGGATGTCGTACTCGCGAAAGATGTGTCGGGGGAGCTTCATGGACCAGCGGTTGAGCGCTCGGCCATCCACGCTGCGGCGCGGGCCGGCGGCGCCAAGCGAGGATGCTCTGACACGGCGCAATCGTGGGTGAAACGAAAAACGCCGCGCGCGCGGCTCGCGCGGCGCGCGCCTCACGGCTGCGGCTCACGGCTCACACATTGCGTTCCCGGCCGTCGGCCAGGTAACTTTGGCGCGTGGAGCCCAGGACGGCATGATGACGCGTGCACAGAGAACCGGTCTTGCGGCCCTGGTGGCCCTCTCCTGCCTCGCCCCAGCCGACGCCGCGCGGGCGGCGGAGCCGTCGCCCGCCGCCCTGCCGATCACCGTCATCGCCGTCCGGACCGACGATGCCTACGACCAGGCGGAGGCGCTGACCAGGGCGCTGCGGTACGCCATCAAGAACAGCGCGGGGTGGTCGGTCGGCGAGGGGGATTTCTCGCTCGAGGTGCTGACGCTGTCCCTGCAGTGCGAGGATCGGCCCGACGCGGCCTGTGAGACCCGCATCGCCGATCACATCAAGAGCGACCGCTACCTCTGGGGCGTGCTCCGCAAGAGCGACGCCAACGTCGAGGGCGACGTGCACCTCTGGACCCGCGGAAAGCCGTCCGCGAGCGTGCCGGTGAAGTACAGCGCCAACCTCACCGAGGCCAACGACGAGCCGCTCCGCAAGATCGCGGCCGACGCGCTCGCGACGCTGACCGGCGGGCCGCCGCAGGGGTCGCTCCGCGTGAGGACGGGCGCCGCGGAGGCGAGCGTGCTCATCGACGGCAAGCCGGTCGGCAAGGTGCAGAACGGCGAGGGGGTGTTCACGGTGACGGCCGGGCCCCACAAGGTGCTCGTGAAGTCGACCGGCTTCCTCGACTCCGAGGCGTCGGTCCTCGTCCGGCCCATCGCCACCACGGACATCGCGCTCAGCCAGATGCCCGCCGACGCCTCGCAGACCAACTGGAAGCGCGTGGGCGGGTTCATCGGCCTCGGCGCAGGGGCGGTGTTCGGGACCGTGGGCGTCATCAGCTCGGTCCAGGTCGCGAGCATCCAGGGCGACGCGCGCTACGACGCCTACCGGAACCTGTTCGGCACCGAGGTCAAGGACGTCTGCGCCCCCGACCAGCGCGAGTCCGTCCGGGGCCTGGCCGGCAGCGAGGGCCGGACGGCAGACGCCGGCGTCAAGCTCTGCGAGCGGGCGGACACGTTCATGGCGCTCCAGTACGTCTTCTACCCGCTGGCGGTGATCTCCGCGGGCCTCGGCGCCTACCTGCTCGTGACAAGCGACGGCCGGGCGGGGGAGCGCACCGGCTGGACCGTGCAGCCCAGCGTCGGCCTCGGCGCGGGCGCCCTCGACCTGACGTACCGCTGGTGAGCCGCGCCGCGCGGCCCGCGGCGAGCGGGCGACGACCATGCGGGTGATCGCCGGCCGCCTCGGCGGGCGGCGGCTCGCCGCGCCGCGCGGCGAGGGCACGCGGCCGACCGCGGACCGCGTGCGCGAGGCGCTCTTCTCCTCGCTCGGCGACGTGACCGGCGCGCTCGTCTGCGACCTCTACGCCGGCACCGGCGCGCTCGGCATCGAGGCGCTCTCGCGCGGGGCGCGCCGCGCGGTCTTCGTGGAGAACGGCCGGCCCGCGCTCGCCACGCTCCGCGAGAACCTCGCCGCGCTCGGCCTCGGGGAGGCAGCGCGGGTCGTCCCCCTCCCGGTCGAACGCGCGCTCGAGCTGCTCCGCGACGAGGGCCCCTTCGACCTCGCCCTGCTCGACCCGCCCTACGCCGCCCTGGCCAGAGCCGCCGCCGCGGCCGCGCGCCTCGCCGGGCCGCTCGACCTGCTCGCGCCGGCCGGGCGCCTCGTCCTCGAGCACGCGCGGCGCGACCCCTCCCCGGAGATCGCCGGGCTCACCTGCGCCGCCGTCCGCACCTACGGGGACACCGCGGTGTCGTTCTACGCGCGCTGAGCCGCCCGCGCGGCCCCGCCGTGTTCATCCCCGGCGCATCCAGTTTCCTGACGCGCTTCCCGGTCGGCCCTTGTAGACTCGCCCCCCGCCGGACGCACGTGCGTCTCGGCTCCGGCGCCCGAAGGCCCCGCCGAAACGGACGGGCCTCGCGCGCCTCTCCGGGAGGACTTCTCACGTGTCCGCATCGATGCCCCCGTCATCTCAGCAGATCCCCGGAAAATCCGGCAACTCAGGTCTCTACATCGCAGGCATGGTCGTCCTCGCCGCGCTCATGGCCGGCCTGCTCTACTGGAAGATGAGCCCGGAGCCGGACGCGCCGACCCCGGCGCCCACCGCGGCCGTGCCCGTCGCGAGCAAGCCGGCGGATCCTCCGCCGCTGTTCGCGCCGCCGCCGCCGCCGCCCGTCGACGAGGTCGAGGACGCCGGCGCGGACGCCGGCAAGGTCGCGTCGGGCCAGGGCCCGGCCACGACGGGCAAGTCGCCCTGCTCCGGCAAGTGCGGCGACGGCGCGAGCTCGGCCGCGCTCGACTCCGCCGTCCTCGGGCTCGCTCGCTCGGCGCAGGGTTGTTATAACCGCGCGCTGCGCACCTCGGAGGTCTCCGGCAAGCTGACGGTGAGCGTGCAGGTCGCCTCGACAGGCGCGGTGTGCAGCGCCTCGATCCTCAACGACACGGTGGGATCGGGCGAGATTGCGTCTTGCGTCCTGGGACGTTTCCGCGGCAAATCACTGCCTCCGCCGCAGAGCGGATGCGTCGTGGTGAACGTTCCGATCAACTTCACCATCAAGCAATAGGAAGCAGCCGATGCGTACGCTCCCCCTCCGGATGGCCAGCCTGCTCCTCCTCGCGCTCGCGCCGCTCGCGCTGCAGAGCGCCGCGTGCCGCGCGGAAGAAGGCACCACGCCGGTCTGCAACGACAACATCGATCCCGAGCAGGGGATCGTGAAGGATCCGGACGGCTGCCACCAGTTCCCGTACTGCCTGGTGAACGGCGCCGCGGCGGCCCCCGAGGAGTGCTGCAAGAACGCGGAGGGCCTCGTCAACCAGGAGTGCGTCAGGGGCTATGCGCCCCTCACCTCCTCGGCCAGCACGACGTCGGCGAGCAGCACGACGTCGGCGAGCGGCACGGGCGGCAGCGGCGGCGCGGGCGGCGACGGGGGCAACGGCGGCGCCGGGGCTGCCGGTGGCGCGGGCGGCGCCGGAGCTGCCGGGGGCGCGGGCGGCGCCGGGGGGAGCAGCGGCTAGGCCGCGCGCCCATCGTGCCGTGCCGAGGCTAGTCGCCGCGTCCAGCCGGGGGATCCTGCTCTCGGTCGCCTACGATGGGCGCCCGTTCGCCGGCTACGCCCGCCAGCGCGACCAGCGCACGGTCGCGGGGGAGCTGCTCGGCGCGCTGCGCGCCATCGACCCGGCCATCCGCGAGATCCGCGGCGCGAGCCGCACCGATGCGGGCGTCCACGCGCGCGACCAGCGCGTCGCCTTCGACACGGCGGCGCCGCTGCCCACGCGCGGCTGGGTCCTCGCGACGGCGCGCCACCTGCCGGACGAGATCGTGATCCGGCGCGCCGCCGTCGTGCGCGTCGGGTTCTCGCCGCGCTTCGAGAGCCTCCGCAAGCGCTACCGCTACCTGATCCTCCGGGATCTGGTCCGCGATCCGTTCCTCAGCCGGCGCGCCTGGCGCGTCGAGGGCCTCACGGACGAGGCGATCGCGCGGGCGCGCGCCGAGGCCGCCACCGCGACCGGCACGCACGACTTCGCCGCGTTCCGGACGAGCGCGGACGAGCGGACGACCACGATCCGTACACTGTACGGCGTCGAGCTGTCGCTCGATCCTGCGGATCCGCGCCTCGTCCGGATCGACGTCGACGGGAACGCGTTCCTGCACAACATGGTGCGCATCCTGGTCGGCACCCTGATGGACGTGGCGCGCGGGCACCTGGAGCCCGGCGCGATCGCGCGCGCGCTCGCGTCGCGGGACCGGCGCGACGCCGGGATCACGGCGCCGCCGGACGGGCTCTACCTGGAGCAGATCCACCTGCGCGACGACGGCCAGGACGCGTGGCCGGCCGGGCCCTCGACGGGAGCTCCGGCGGACGAGGCCTCGCCCGCGTGGGCCGAGCCGGAGGCGGACGCGTCGCTCGTGCCCCCGTCCGGCGCCGACGCGGGCGCGTCGCTCGTGCCCCCGTCCGGCGCCGACGCGGGCGCGTCGCTTCCGCCCGAAGCTGGCCCTGGCGCGGGCGCGCACCTTCTGCCCGCTCGGTGACCCGCGCGGTTTCCGCGCGCCAGGAGGTTGCGTTCGCGCGCGCTTCCCGTCTTACCTGTCGCCTCGCTGCCGGGCACCGCGCCGCGGACCGCGGACAGGATCTCTCCCACGCGCTGGAGGAAGCATGAACTCGCGTCGGCTCGCTGTATCCCTCGCCCTGCTCGTCCCTGCCCTCTCGCTCTCGTCGCTCGCGGGCGCCCAGCCGGCCGCGGACCCGGCGCCCGCCACGAAGGCGACAGCCTTGCCCGCCCCGAAGGCGCCCCCGTCGCCCGCCGCGAAGGCGCCCCCCGCGCCGCCGACCCGCGCCGCCGCGTCCAGCGGCGCCGCGGCCGCCGGCGCCGCCGACCTGCGTCGCCTCGGCGAGGCCTTCGCCGACGTCGCCGACAAGGTCGGCCCCGCCGTCGTCCAGATCGAGGTCACCGTCGGCGAGGACGTCTCCTCGCCGCTGCGCTGGTTCCGCGACGGCGGCCAGCGCCGCGGGCTCGGCTCGGGGGTCATCTTCTCCCCGGACGGCGGCATCCTCACGAACAACCACGTCATCGACGGCGCCCGCGCGATCACCGTCCGGCTCCGCGACGGCCGCATGTTCGCCGGCCGCGTCGCGGGCCGCGACCCCGCGACCGATCTCGCCGTGATCCGCGTCGACGCGAAGGACCTCCCCGTCGCGACGTTCGGCGACAGCGACGCCGCGCGGGTCGGCGCCTGGGTCGTCGCGATCGGCTCCCCGTTCGGCCTGGGCCACACGGTCACCACCGGCGTGCTCAGCGCCAAGGGGCGCGGCGGCGTCGGCGTGAACGACGTGGAGGACTACCTCCAGACCGACGCGAGCATCAACCCCGGCAACTCGGGCGGCCCGCTCGTCGACCTCGACGGCCGCGTGCTCGGCATCAACACCATGGTGGTGAGCCGCGGGCAGGGCATCGGCCTGGCCGTGCCGGCGAACATGGCCCGCCGCGTGGCGGAGCAGCTCCTCCGGAGCGGCCGCGTCGAGCGCGCCTTCATCGGCGTCGGGCTGCAGGACCTCACGCCCCAGCTCGCGGCGGCGATGCAGAGCCCGCCTCGGGCCGGCGCGCTCGTCAACGCCGTCACGCCGGGCGGCCCCGCGGCCAGCTCGAATCTCCAGCCGGGCGACGTGATCACGTCCGTCGCGGCCCGGCCCGTGCGCGACGCGCAGGACGTCATCCGCGAGCTCTTCAACCACAACGTCGGCGAGACGCTGGCGCTCGAGGTCGTGCGCGGCGGCCAGCGGTACCAGGCCCGCGTCACGCTCGCCCCGCGGAGCGAGCCGCCGCCGCCGGCGCTCCCGGTGCAGCGCGCGCCCGCCCGGCACCCGGGCCTCGGCCTCACGCTGCGCGACGCGCCCGCCCCGCGCGGCCCGGGCCGCGAGGGCGGCTCGATCGCGCGCGTCGTCGCCGTCGCGAGCGACTCGCCCGCCGAGCGCGCCGGCCTCCGGCCGGGCGACGTCATTCTGGAGGCAGACCGGAACCGCGCGCCGACAGCCGCCGAGGTCGAGGAGGCCGCGCGCGACGGCGAGCTCCTCGTCCGGGTCCAGCGCCGCGGCGCGGCGTTCTACGCGGCGCTCACGCGCTGACCCGCCCCGCGCGGCCGTCCCCGGAAAATCCGACGCGGACGAATGGACTGCCCGCGCTCGCCTTGGTAGTCACGGTACCGTGCACGTCGGTCTCGATCGCCTCCCCGATCTCCCGCAGCTCAAGCGCATCCGGTCGGCTCGCCTGGGCGTCCTCGCGCACCCGGCGAGCGTCGATCGCGAGCTCACCCACATCGCCTTCGTCCTCGAGGAGCTCGGGGTGCGCCCGCGCCTCTTCTTCGGGCCGGAGCACGGCTACGGCGGCGAGGCGCAGGACATGGCGGCGGTGACGAGCGACGTCGACGCGCGCTCGGGCGCGCGCATCGTCAGCCTGTACGGCGACCGCTTCGAGGATCTCTCGCCTTCCGCGGCAGATCTCGCGGAGATCGACCTGCTCCTCATCGATCTCGCCGACGTCGGCGCGCGCTACTACACGTTCGTCTGGACGGCGCTGCTCGCGCTGCGCGCGGCCCACGCGGCGGGCGTGCACGTCGTGCTGCTCGACCGGCCGAACCCGATCGGCGGCGCGACGGAGAGCGTCGAGGGCGCGACGCAGGCGCCGGGGTTCCTCTCGTTCGTCGGCCTCGAGCCCGTGCCCATCCGCCACTCGCTCACGGTGGGCGAGCTGGTCGCGCTCTTCGCGCGGCGCGAGGGCATCCCGCTCGGCGACGTCGCGTGCGGGCTGCAGGTCGTGGCCGTCGCGGACCACCGCCGCGAGGGGCTCGCGGCCGAGTGGGATCGGCCGTTCGTCCTCCCCTCGCCCAACATGCCGACGGCGGACACCGCGCTCGTCTACCCGGGCGGCTGCCTGCTGGAGGGGACGAACCTGTCGGAGGGCCGCGGCACGACGCGGCCGTTCGAGATCGTCGGCGCCCCCTGGCTCGACGGCCGCGATCTCGCCGCGCGGCTCGCGTCCACGGGGCTGCTCGGCTTCGTCGCGCGGCCGCTCACCTTCCGGCCCACGTTCCAGAAGCACGCGGGCAAGATCTGCGGCGGCGTGCAGATCCACGTCACCGACCCGCGCACCTTCCGCCCGGTGGCGACGTACGTCGCGCTCACCGCGTTCGCGCGCCGGCAGCAGCCCGAGCAGTTCCGCTTCCGCACCGAGCGTTACGAGTACGTCGACACGATCCCGGCCTTCGATCTGCTCACCGGCTCCGCCGCCGCGCGCCTCGCCATCGAGGCCGACGAGGATCCGCTGTCGATCGCGCTGGAGGTGTCGCGCCCGGATCCGTCCTGGTCCGAGGTGATGCGCGAGGCGCAGGCCGCGGTGGCGGCCTGCTGAGCGCCGCCCGCGCGGCTCAGCGATCGTAGCGGTCGTAGGGCTCCGGCCGGGAGATCACGCCGGCCGTGTACCGCGTCGCGAGGACGACGAGCAGGAGCCCGATCCCGGCGACAACGAAGAAGGCGCGGGCCGGGACCTCGTCGGAGAACCCGAACAGCCAGGGCGATGCGAGGAGCCCGACGCCGAAGGAGAACTCGACCGCTCCGTGCACCGCAAACGGGATCTTCCGCGCGGCGCCGAGCGGGTGATCGGACAGCAGCGTCACGGCGAGGTGCGCCAGGGCGGTGACATAGCAGACCAACGTCGGCACCGGCCCGAAGCGGAGCGCGAGCGGCGCGAGGGCGAGCAGGACGACGGCCGCGTAATCGATGAACCCATGGTGGCGCGGAGACAGGAGCGTCATCGGTCCCTCCTTGGAGGAGCTCTCTCCACGGAGGTGCATCGCATGTGCCGAGGAGATGCGCCGGGGAGAGCGGCTCACCGCGCGCAGGCCGCCCCGGAATGTCGCGCTCGCCGGGGAGCCGCGCGACCACACCGCGTCCAGGACGGGCGCGAGGGTGCTCATCGTGCTCACAACGAGCGGGGCGATCGCCGGTGGTGGCTGGAATCGAGCAGGAGGGCGGGAAGAAGGCGAGACGGAGAGACGACGACACGAGAAGACGAGAAGACGAGAAGACGAGAAGACGAGAAGACGAGAAGACAGGATAGCAATGCTCTCCCCGCCTTCATGCGAGCTCCCTCCCGGCGAGGGCGGTCACGACCCGCCCGCCGGCCCGGCTTGACGCGTCCGGCGGGGGGCGCAGGTTCCGGCGCATGCCGGGCAGATCTCGCGTCGTTCATCGTGCGGGGCGCGCGAACGGCGCGCCGCGTGGCCGGCGGCTGCCCGTGGGCGAGGCTCCTGTCATGAGGGCGGAGCCGCGGCTCACCGGTCGTGTCGTCCTTCCCGGGGACTCCGGGTACGACGACGCGCGCGAGGTGTACAACGCGCGCTTCTCGCGTCGTCCTTCTGCCATCGTGTTCTGCCAGGACGCGCAGGATGTCGCGAACGCCGTCCGGTGGGCGACCGCGCGAGACAAGGAGTTCCGGGCGAGGAGCGGCAGGCACTGTTACGAGGGGTTCTCCGTCGTCGACGCGGGGCTCGTCATCGATGTGAGCGACCTCCGCGGCGTCCGCGTCGACCGCGAGCGCGGCGTCGCCGTCGTCGGCGCCGGCGCCGACCTGATCACCGTCTACGACGCGCTCGGGCAGGTCGGCGTCACCCTCCCTGCGGGCTCGTGCCCCACGGTCGGCATCGCGGGGCTCACGCTCGGCGGCGGGTTCGGCCTCCTCTCCCGCGCGCTCGGCCTCACGTGCGACAGCCTGCTCGCCGTCGAGATGGTCACCGCGGACGGCGAGGTGATCCGGGCCGATGAGCGCGAACACCAGGATCTGCTGTGGGCCTGCCAGGGCGGCGGGGGCGGCAACTTCGGTGTCGTCACGTCGTTCACGTTCAAGACGCACCCTGTCTCCGAGGTCTCGATCTTCAGGATCTCCTGGCCCTGGGGCGAGCTTCCGAGCGTGCTCGAGGCGTGGCAGGCGTTCGCCCCGTTCACCGACGAGCGACTGACGTGCATCCTCAAGCTCACGGCCAGGTCCTCCGGCGAGATCTCGTGTGTGGGCCAGATGCTCGGGACAGGCGAGGATCTCTATCGAACGATCCAGCCGCTCCTCTCGGCGCGGGCAGCCGTGCCCACCAGCGTGTCGATCGAGACCGTGCCTCATCTCAACGCGGTCGGCCAGCTCGGCGGGATCGGCGGCGATCCCGACCGATGGACCGTGCACCAGCGCCAGGCGCAGGCGAGCTTCAAGAACGCGTCGGCCTATGCGTACGAGCGCTTCGGCGCCGAGGCCATCGCGGCGCTCACCGCCGAGCTCTCGCGCGCGCCGAGCGCGAGGTGCCTTGTCCAGCTCGACGCGTATGGAGGCGCCGTCGGCCGGATCGCGCCCGACGCGACGGCGTTCCCGCACCGGCGCGCGCTGTGGAGCCTGCAATACCAGGCCTACTGGAATGCAGCCGCGGAAGAGAAGGAGAACGTCGCCTGGGTCGGGCGGGTCCGCCGCGCGATGCTGCCCCACACGCGAGGCGCCTACATCAACTACATCGACGCGGAGCTCGAGGACTGGCCGACAGCCTATTACGGCGCGAACCTCGCGCGGCTCGCGGCCATCAAGGCCAGGTACGACCCGCGCGAGGTGTTCCGCTTCCCCCGATCGATCCCCCGCTCCCTGCCGGAGGCGGCCGGCGCCTCCGGGAGCTCCGGAGCGCGCGGCGGCGCGCCAGATATCAAAAATATCGTTTAATATCGGCCACTTACGTCACCACCGAGGCAGGATGGCTCCCTCTCCACCTCCGCTGCGGCCGCGGCGCGCAGCGGCCGGCGCTCCGTCGCGCGGGGCCGGCGCTCAGCCCGTCGACAGGAGCTCGTCGAGCACGGCCTCGTACTCGTCGCGCAACGGATGCGGCGGCAGCGCGCGGGACATCGCGCGCAGCTCCTCGAACCTGGCGACCTGGATCTCCCTGCCGCGCTTGAACATCGACCACGGGTCGCCGTGCTCGCGCGAGCAGACGATGATCGACTGGAAGTTGTCTATCTTGTCCGCCAGCGTGATCGCCTGCGCGTCCCAGGGCTTCTTCGGGAACGCCTCGAGATAGAGCCGCTTGCGGTCCTCCCAGGGCAGCGACCTGTCCTGCTCGGTCACGTGGCGGACGAGCGTGGCGACGCGCTCGCCGAAGTGCTCGAGCAGCTCGTCGAACGTGACGCCCTGGTCCTCCATGGCGTCGTGCAGGGCGCCGGCCGCGACCACCTCGTCGTCGAAGCCGTGACGGGCGAGCAGCACCGCCACGCCGGCGAGGTGGCTGATGTAGGGGACGTCGGCGTTCGGATACTTGCGCTTCTGTGCCCGGTGCCAGACCGCCGCCTGGTCGAGCGCGCGCTTGAGGAGGATGCCCATCGCGTGTCCGGCCCACCATAGCCGCTCGTCGTCGAGAACGCAGGCGCGATGGCGACCGGCCTCGCCCAGCAAGCCCGCCGCCCGGGTGCTCGCGGCTCGGCCCGCCCGCGGCTCACCGCGGCGCCGGGGCGGGCCGAGCCGAGAGCACCCGGGCGGCCCGGCGGGGGGCTGCGCCCTCGGATCGCGCGCTCGATAGCCCGTCGTTCGTTCAGATGGTCCGGGGAGGTGCGCGCAGGTCCTACGAAGATGCGGCCGGCGTCGCTCGTTGCCCAAGACTCCGCAGTTGCCGACCTGTATACTCATCCGCGACAGCGTCTTATATCGTCATGCGAAACCCGCCGACGCAGGGTGCCACCTCATGAGACCTTGCTCTTTCCTCTCGCTGGCCGCCGCGCTGGCCGCTCTCGCCGTCACGCCTGCGCCCGCGCGGGCGCAGGACGCGCCCGTCAAGCCCGAAGGCATGGCCCTGAGCCGCTTCGTCCCGGCGCCCGCCGGGGACCGCATGTTCAGCGTGCCCTCCCCGTTCGCCGCGGGCCACCTGACGCCGCACGTGATGCTGATGGCCGACTATGCGAGCAATCCGCTCGTCCTGCGGCGCGAGCGCGATGACGCGGAGATCGGCGCGGTCGTCAGCGATCAGCTCACGTTCCGGCTCAACGCGTCGCTGCCGCTCTGGAACAGGGTGAGCGTCAGCCTCGACGCGCCGGTCACCGCGGTCCAGTCGGGAGAGAGCCCGAACGGCGGCGGCCAGCAGTTCACCTCCCCGAGCGGCGCGGACATCGGCGACCTGCGGTTCGGCGCGCGCGTGCAGCTCTTCGGCGCGTACCACGACCCGCTCCAGGTCGCCCTGGGCGCGTACCTCTGGCTGCCCACCGGCGCGGACGACGGGTTCGTGAGCGACGGCAGCGTCCGCGCGATGCCCTACGTCGCCGTCGGCGGCCGCATGGAGCGGCTCGTGTGGTCGACCGCGCTGGGCACCGAGCTGCGGCGCTCGCAGTCGTTCGGCGGCGTGGCGCAGGGGACGATGCTCACCCTCGGCGGCGGCGTCGGCATCCTCGCCGCCGACGGCCGGCTCCAGGTGGGGCCGGAGCTCACCACCGCGATGGTGCTCGAGGACATCAACGGTCGCACCTTGAACGCGGAGCTCCTCCTCGACGCGAGGTATCGATTCCTCCCCTTCATGGAGGCGGGCATCGGCGTCGGGCCGGGGCTCACCTCGGGGATCGGCACGCCCGACCTGCGCGTCGTCGCGATGGCCGCCTTCACGCCGGAGCAGCCCACGGACCAGGACGGGGACGGCATCGGCGACCCGGAAGACGCCTGCCCGAAGGTGCCCGGCGTGCGCAGCGACGACCCGCGCAAGCACGGCTGCCCGCCGCCGCCGGATCGGGACAGGGACGGCATCGCCGACGCCGACGACGCGTGCCCGTTCGTGGCCGGCGTCGCCAGCGACGACCCCCGCAAGCACGGCTGCCCGCCGCCGCTCGACCGGGACAAGGACGGCATCCCCGACGGCGAGGACGCGTGCCCGCTCGTGGCCGGCGTCCGGAGCGACGACCCGCGCAAGAACGGGTGCCCGGCGGACCGGGACGAGGACGGCGTGCCCGACGGCGAGGACGCGTGCCCCGACGTCAAGGGGTTCCGCTCGAAGGACCCGGCGAAGAACGGCTGCCCGCGCGACACGGACGGCGACACGTTCCGCGACGACCAGGACGCCTGCCCGAGGGAGAAGGGCTTCGCGGATCCGGATCCCGAGAAGCACGGCTGCCCGAAGGCGGTGCGGGTGACCGAGAAGAACGTCGTCATCCTCCAGCAGGTGCAGTTCGACACGGACAAGGCCACCATCAAGCCGGTGAGCGATCCGCTGCTCGACGAGGTCGCCCAGGTGCTGAAGGAGCACCCGGAGATCGTCCTCATCGAGATCCAGGGTCACACGGACGACCGCGGCACCGACGAGCACAACCGGACCCTGTCGCAGAACCGCGCCAACTCGGTCATGGCGGCGCTCGTGCGGCGCGACATCGACTCGACGAGGCTCACGGCGCAGGGCTATGGCCGGGACCAGCCCATCGACGACAACAAGACGGAAGCGGGGCGCCAGAGGAACAGGCGAGTCCAGTTCAACATCATCAAGAAGGCCGCGTACAAGCCGCAGGTCGAAACCGGAGAAGATCGATGAGAAAGCAGTTGAGCGTCACCGGTCTCGCGCTACTCACGCTGATGGGCCTCACGACCGCCAGCGCGACGGCCGAGCCCAAGCTCCGGGTGCAGGTCGATCAGCAGGGCGACTTCGCCCTCATCGGGAGCTCGATCGGGCAGGAGTGCCGCTCGTCGACGCCGCGGCCCGCGGAGGGCACGGTCGGCGACTGCGGCGCGTCGACGGTCGAGTCGGGGCCTGATCTCCTCTGGCGCTCCGACTCGCCCGAGGACGGCAAGGCGGAGGCGAACCTCGATATCACCCCGGAGACGGCGCGCACCACCGCGGTGCTGGAGCTCCCCGAGGGAGCGACGGTGACGCACGCGTACCTCTACTGGGCGGCGCGCAACACGGCCGGCGCAGACACCGAGGTCGAGCTCCACCACGAGGGCGGCTTCGACGGCAAGGTCACGTCGATCGACTCGGTCGAGACGGTGATCAACCAGGGCAAGCCCAACGAGTCGCACAACTACCAGTCGGTCGCCGACATCACGGCGATCGTGAAGGAGAGCGGCGCGGGCGCCTACCGGGTGGGCGGCGTGGATGTTGTCGACGTCAGGAACAGCGACGACGACGTGGTGTTCGTGGCGTGGTGGATGGTGGTGTTCTACGAGGCGCCGAAGTCGCCGATGCGCAACCTCGCGCTGTTCGACGGGCTCGATCGGGTCTCGGAGGGGAACTCGCAGCAGGTCGAGCTCTCGGGCTTCAAGGTGCCCGACGCCGGCTTCACCGCCAAGCTCGGCATCATCGCGTTCGAGGGCGACAACACGAACTCGGGCGACAGCGTGTTCTTCAACCCGCAGAACCCGGGGAAGCCCGACGCGGCCGAGGCGCTGAGCAACGAGCTGAACCCCGCGGACAACTTCTTCAACAGCACCCGATCGACGCTCGGAAAGCCGGTGTCGATCGAGGGCGATCTCCCGAGGATCGCGGGGACGCCTCAGAGCATGTCGGGCGTCGACATCGATATCGTCGATGTCAGCGCCAAGCTCAAGCCGGGGAACGATCGGGCCACCCTGGTCGCCACGAGCAGCCAGGAGCTCTTTTTCCTCGGGGGGTGGGTGACGTCGATCTCCAACTTCGGCCCCGACTTCAGCAAGTCGAGCAAGGTGGCGAAGGATCTCGGCGGGCTGCCGACCTACCGCGGCGACACGATCGAATACCGCATCACGGCGACGAACACCGGCAACGACGACGCGGTCGACGTGGTGCTGACCGACGCGCTGCCCGCCGGCGTGACGTTCGTCCCCGGCTCGCTGGAGATCGTCGACGGGCCGAGCGCCGGGCCGCAGACGGACAGGGCGGGCGACGACCTCGGCGAGTACGATCCGCAGACGCGGACCGTCACGTTCCGGCTCGGCGAAGGGGCGGACGGCGCGCGGGGCGGGGGCATCCCTGTGGACGGGAGCGTGACCGTGCGCTTCGAGGTCACGGTCGACGTGGAGGCGCCGGACGTCATCAAGAACCAGGCGAAGATCGCGGCCGGCGGCGCGATGGGCGCGCCGGTCAGCGACGACCCGACCGACGGCAACGGCGACGCCCCCGGCGCGCCGCCGACCGAGGTCGCGCTGGAGCCGGAGGGCTTCTACGCTGCCGGGAGCGGCATGGTCGGCGCCTGCGCGACGAGCCCGCGAGGCCGGGATGGCGGCGCCGGGTGGCTCGCCGGGCTCGCGCTGGCGGGTCTGCTCTGCCGGCGGCGCAGAGCGTAGCGCTTCGACAGGACGGGCGGGTGGCGCTGGCGGCGGTCGTGAGCGCGCCCGAGCGCCAGCGCGCCCGCGTCCCCTCGAGGGGCGCAAGCGCCGGGCGACGGCCGGGCGGCGCGCCTGCGCTCAGTTGATGGTGAAGGACTTGCTGACCGCGACCGGCGCGCCGCCGAAAGCGGGCACCCGCGCGCCGCGGAACACCCTGGCGACGCAGCCGCCGACGCTCGTGCCGGCGAACGGCGCGCCCTGGACCTCGGCCGACGTGACGTTGCCGCTCGGCGCGAAGGTGACCCTGACCTTGCCGGTCCCGGTCGGGCCGCCGGCCTTCTTGCAGCTCTTGGCGGATCCAGCGGCGGCGCCGAGCGCCGAGCTCGCGGCGCCGCGGTTGAACTCGCCGCCGCCCGACGGAGCCGCCTCCGCGGCGGGCTTCGACGCCGGCTTCGCCGCGGCGGGCGCCGCCGCGGCAGGCTTGTCCCGCTCCGCCGCCGCCGGCTTCTCGGCCGCGGGCGAGGCCTGCGCCGGGGCCGGCGTCGCCGCGGCGGCAGCGGTCTCCTCCGAAGCGGCGGGCGCCGCCGTCTCCGCCGGGGGAGGCGTGTCGGCCGCCGCCGTCTCGGAGGGCGTGGGCGCCGGCGGCGGGGTCGTCGTCTCCACCGGGGGCGTCGCCTCGACGGGCGCTGTGTTCGTCTGCTCCGGCGTGACCGTCTCCTCCTTCGGCGACTGCATGAAGAAGAAGGCGACGCCGCCGATCAGCGCGACCGCGACGGCCGCGGCGGCGATCAGGCCCGTGCGGCTCCGCTTTGCGGGCGCCTCCGGCGCCGTGAACGGGGAGAGCGACGGGAGCGACGAGAGCGGCGCCGGCGGGACGGACGACTTCGCCGATCCCGACATCGACGGGGGCGGCCGCGAGTCCGTCACCGGCGCGAGCAGCGGCGGCGGCGCGAGCAGCGGCGCGGAGGCGATGGCGCCGCCGCCGAGGTTCAGCAGGTCGTCATAGCCGGCTCGCCCGTTGTTCTTCGCGGGGCGGGTCGAGGGACGCCGGCCCGACGGGGCCTCCTCCGGCGCCTGCTTGGCCGCGGCGTTCTCGGTCGCGGTGAGCGCCGAGAGCGAGAAGAGGACCGAGTTCTCGTTGCGCTCACCCACCTGGCGGTCGGCGCCGGGTTGCGGCGCGGGCGCCGCAGCCGGCTCCGCGGCGCGCTCGGCCGCGCTGAAGACATCGACAGCGGCCGCCCGACCTGCGCGGCGCGCGGCCGCCGGGGCCGGGGTGGCCGCCGGGGCCGCGGCGTCCGGAGCCGGCGCGGATGCCACCGTGGCGGCCGCCGCAGGCGCCGGTGCGGCGGCCGCCGCAGGCGCCGGTGCGGCGGGCGACGCCGCCGCAGGGGCAGAGAGCGCGGCTGCGGCGCCCGGCTGGTTCAGCCCGCGCCGCTGGTCCTTCATGACCACGGTGCCCTCGGGCCCGAACTTGAGCCCGGCCGGGGCCGGAGCCACGGGCACCGCCGCAGGCGCAGGCACCGCCGCGGGCGCAGGCACCGCCGCGGGCGCAGGCACCGCCGCGGGCGCAGGCACCGCCGCGGGCGCAGGCACCGCCGCGGGCGCAGGCACCGCCGTCGCCGCGGGCACCGCCGCGGGCGCAGGCACCGCCGTCGCCGCGGGCGTCGCCGCAGCCGCAGCGACCGCGGCCTCTGCCGGCGCCGCATCCGCCTGCGGCGCGAACTGCTGCCGGAGCTCGGGAACGCTGGCGATCGGCAGCCAGTCACCCATGCCCTCTTTCCAGACGTACGTGTCGTTGCTGAGCGCTCCGCGGGCGTACGCCTCCACGAGCTCGGCCGTCGTCATGGTGCGCTCGTCGCCCTCGGCGACGTTGACGGTCCACGCGTCGGGCGAGGCCGCACCGCCCGCGTCGGGCTTCGACTCGGCGTCGTCCGAGAGATCGCCCTGCTGCCCCACGGTCGCGTCCTGCGACGCGGCTGCCGCCGCGGAAGGGTCATTCGCGCCGGTGACGACCATCGCGTGGTTGCACTTCTTGCATTTGATCTTGACCGTCTTGCCGACGACTTTCTCGTCGGCAATCGTGTACTTCGCCTGGCAAGACTCACACGTAATCTTCATGCGACTGTCGCCCTTCCCGTTCCGGCTTGCGGGCATGGGTTCAACGACCACACACGCGCACGTACACGCGTCCCGGTCGTGTTGATGGCAGGATAGCGGGATGCCGCGAGGCCGATCAAGGCGGCGACTTTTTTTGTGAACCGGGGACGGGACCGCCGGCATCGCGTCATCTCGCAACGCGCTTCCGGCGCGGCGCGGCGGGATGACGCAGCGCGCTTCGATGCTGCGCGCGATCGCCGCCGAGCGGTGCGCCTCAGTTGACGAGGACGAGCTGCGTGCCGTCTTTACCGCAGAACATCGCCTCAGCTGGATAACGCTCGCCGCACGTCGGGCAGATCTTGCCGCGCGGCGGCGGCGCCGGCTGGACCGGCGCCTCGGCGAGCGGGGCCCCGGCGGACGCCGGCGCCTCCTCCGCCCCGGCGCCGCGCTCCCCGAAGGCGCTGCCCGTCGATGCCGGGCCCTCCAGGTCGCCCCCTGCCCGCCGGCGGCCCCGGCGCAACAGGATCAGGCCCGCGAACCCGAGGCAAGCGGCGACGCCGCCCACGATCGCGACGAACAGGTTCTTGCGCTGGCGCCCCAGGTCCTCCCCCGCGGTGGTGCGCCCGCCGATGGTGCCGGTCGCGATCGTCACGGAGGCGGCCTCGTCGCTCTCGCCCGCCTCATTGAGCCCGCTCGTCGCGAGGAGCGCCTCGTACCGATCGGGGCTCGTCACCTCGATCGAGACGGTCACGCCCTTGCCGGCCACGGACGCGACGAGGCCGAGCTTCCCCTCGTCCGCGTCGGCGCCGATCGAGAGCGCGCCGGTCGCGTCGACCGTCGCCGCGGACGCGACCGGCCCGGGCGCGATCGACCACGTGGGCCGCGTCGGGAGCGCGCACCCCTCCGCATCCATGACGAGCGCGCGGAACTGGAAGCGCTCGCCCGGGCGCATGAGCTTGCGCGACGGCGTGACCTCGAGGCGCGCCGGCTCGCCGGGGGCGTCGCAGGTGCGCGACGCCGCGGGCTTCTTCACGGAGGCGGCGGGCGGCGCGCTCGCGGCGGCCGGCGGCGCGCTCGCGGTGGCCGGCGCGCTCGCCGCGGGCGGCGCGTCGCCCGCGCGCCGGACGAGCGTGTACGTCCGCGTCCTCGTCACGGAGGCGTTGCAGGTCGTGTCCTGGATGATGAACTGGTACTGCCCCGTCTCGACCATCTGGATGCTGGTGTCGGTCGCCTGGGTGGTCGTGGTGACGACGGCGCGGCGGGGGTCGTTGGGGGGCGTCGTGCAGCGCGTCTGCCAGGAGCGCGCGTTGCCGGACGCCGAGTGCTTGCTCCGCGCGAGCCCGGGCATCTGCTCCCAGCACTCGGCGGTGCTCCACGGCCGGCCGGCGCCCGAGATCGAGAGCTCCGAGCCCTGCTGCTGGATCTGCACGGCGCCCCCCGGCGCGCCCTGCGGTCGCGGCCTCGGCCCGCACGCCTCGCCCCACGCGGCGACCGACCACTGCTCGGTGAGCGGGCTCGCCGTCCACGACCCGCTCAGCGTGGGCAGGTCCTGCGCGGCGCCGGTGCGCGGGGCAGCGACGAGCGACGAGGCGAGGAGCGCGAGGAGCAGGGCCGGCGAGGCGAGCAGCGGGCGTCCCACGGCGGAACCCTAGCAGCGCCCGCCCGCGGACGGCACCCGGCAGCGCCCGCCCGCGGTGTCGGTCGCGCTCGCGCCTCTCGGGACAGACCGGCACGACGGCGACGAAGCCGACAAGGACGAGGACGACAACGACGAGAGGAGGGATCACGCGTCGGCATGGGGAGACGTGGCACGACGTGGCACCGCACAAAAGCACGCGCGCCCCAAAAAGGATCTAGACAGGCGAAGCGGAAACTCGGTATCTTGAAAAATGGTCCTGTGCGCACTCTGCATCAAATCCCGCTCGGAGACCCCGCGTGCCTGATCCGATCCTGTTCGTCCCTCGAGCCCTGCAGAGGGGCGGAGAGGGGTGCGGAACGCGCCAGTGCGCTGCCGCACGCGTCGCGCGCGTCGACAGCGTCGACAGCGTCGATTGACGCCGCGGGCCGCCCTTGTCCCTGCGCTCCAACACACGGAGTGTGGATGCGGGCTGACGAGCGCGGGCTGGGCATGGGGGTGCCCAAAAGCGTCACCGCACAGGCCAAAAGCGTCACTGTGCAAGTCGCCGCCAGCGATGATTTTTTCGCGTATCGCTGCCAGAAAGATCTGGACACTTTCGACACCGAGTGGCTAAGTTAAACACTGTCTCTTTGCGCATCCGCTCTCCGATCCGAGCCAAGGCGCCCGCGTACCTGATCTGATCCTGATCAGCCCCGCGGGGCGCAGCCCGACCGGAGCCCGCGAAACCGACCTCGCCTGACCCGTGTGTCATGGTGCCTGCTATTCGGATGACGCTCCAGCAGTGGTTCACCCGTGAGGACCTCAAGGAGCTACCAATGAAGCAGTTCGCAATCGCCTCATCCGCCGCGCTCGCCACCCTGTTCATCACCGCCACGAGCTTCGCCAACACCACCGCGCCTTCGCCGACGTGCACCGTCATCAAGCGGGGCACCCTGGGCGACATCTTCAACGCCGAGATCTGGAGCCTTGCTCCGAGCTACCACGTCCCGTCGCCCCACGAGGTGAACACGGGGTACTCCAGCACGGTCGGCGAGAAGCGCGCCCTGTTCCGCTTCGATCTGAGCCCCATCCCTGCCGGCTCTCTCGTCACGTCCGCCAAGTTCTACGCCCTGACCTACACCAGCACGGCCCAGACCGTGTACGTGCACCAGGTGCTCGCCCCCTGGGCCGAGAACCTGGTCACCTGGAACAACCTCGGCGCCATCGAGCCCGCCGCGTTCACCTCGTTCGTGCCCAACGTTACCGGGTGGAGCAGCGTCGATCTCACCGGGCTCGTACAAGAGTGGGTGAGCGGGGTTTCACCGAGCTACGGCGTCCTCCTCGAGGAGGGCACCACCGGAAAGACGTCTTACAAAGGCAGCGCCCACACCGACCTCTCGTACCGCCCGCTCCTCGAGGTCTGTTACACGGCCCCGAAGGGCTCGATCGGCGACAAGGTGTGGTTCGACGCGAACGCGGACGGCATCGAGGACGCCTCCGAGCTCGGCATCTCCAACGTCGTCGTCGACCTCTTCAACGACGCGAACTGCGATGGCTCCGCGGACTCCGGCGACCCCAGGACGACCGTGACCGACGCGAACGGCGCCTACCGCTTCAGCGAGCTCGAGGCGGGCTGTTACGTCGTCAGCGTCGATGACGCGACGCTCCCGCTCGGGCACCTCCTCACCACCGATGACGAGCCGCTCGCCGTGTCCATCGACGCGGGCGAGCACGTGACGGACGCCGACTTCGGCTATGTGACGTACTCGTCGATCGGCGACACGGTGTGGCTCGACAGCGACGCCGACGGGCTCTACGAGCCGGAGACCGGCGAGCTCGGCGTCAACGGCGTCCAGGTCGAGCTGTTCCAGGGGGGCCAGCTCGTCGACTTCACGGTCACGGCCAACAGCCCCTACACCGGCCAGCCCGGCTTCTACCTCTTCGACACCCTCCCCGCGGGCGCCTACTCGGTGGTCATCACCGCCGACAACTTCATGGAGAGCGGTCCGCTCGCCGGACAGGAGCCGACGGCCGATCCCGACGGCGGGCTCGACAACACGGGCAACGTCTCGCTCGGCTGGGCCCAGGACCTGCTCGACGCGGACTTCGGTTACCAGCTCTCCTGCGGCAACGGCGTCTGCGGCGGCGACGAGAGCTGCTCCACCTGCGCTGTCGACTGCGGCACCTGCCCGCCAGTCTGCGGCAACGGCACCTGCGAGGTGGGCGAGGACTGCGGGAGCTGCAGTGCCGACTGCGACGTCTGTCCGGCCGTGTGCGGCAACGGCACCTGCGAGGCCGGCGAGGACTGCGGGAGCTGCAGCGCCGACTGCGGCACCTGCCCGCCGGTCTGCGGCAACGGCACCTGCGAGGCCGGCGAGGACTGCGGCACCTGCTCGGACGACTGCGGCACTTGCCCCGCGGTCTGCGGCAACAACACCTGCGAGAACGGCGAGGACTGCTCGAACTGCGCCGGCGACTGCGGCGCTTGCCCCGCGGTCTGCGGCAACAACACCTGCGAGGCCGGCGAGAACTGCCTCGAGTGCCCGAGCGACTGCGGGATCTGCCCGCCGGTCTGTGGCAGCGGCGTCTGCGAGGCCGGTGAGACCTGTTCGAACTGCGCGGCCGACTGCGGCGCTTGCCCGCCGGTCTGCGGCGACGGGGTCTGCAAGGCGGGCTTCGAGAACTGCTCTAGCTGCGCGGCCGACTGCGGCTCCTGCCGGTGCGCGTCCCCCGGCACCGGCAGCCCCGGTTACTGGAAGAACCACGAGAGCGCGTGGAAGGTCTCGAAGCTGACCATCGGCAACAAGACCTACACGAAGTCCCAGCTCCTCGACATCATCAGCCGCCCGACCAAGGGCGACGTCACGTACATCATCGCGAAGCACCTCATCGTCGCCAAGCTCAACGTTGGTATCGGCAACCAGTCGAGCTGCATCGAGGACACCATCGCCCAAGCCGACGCGTGGCTGAAGAAGTACCCGCTCGGCAGCAACGTGAAGGAGAGCGGCAAGAACTCGCCGTGGGGGACCGGCGAGCCCCTCGCCGAGAAGCTCGACAAGTACAACAACGGGCGCCTCTGCGCGCCGCACCGCGATGACCTGGACTGCGATGACGAGCGCGACCACGACCGTGGTTGCCGCTGAGCGATAAACGCCCCCCGGGCCAGCGCCGCCCCGAGCTATCGCTCCGAGCGCGCGGCGCTGGCCCGTCCCCCTCTGCCCTCCTCACCCCTTCCCTCTCCGCCGCTCCTCGCCGAGCGATCTCGTCAAGAGAGGCAGCTGCATAGCTGCTCGCTCGCCCCGACCTCCGCGGCCGTTCCGGCTGTTCCAAGGTCACCGACCTCTTCGGCCATGACGCCACGGACGCCGTTGCGCCGCCGCCCTCGAGGCACGCGGCTCCCGCTCGGAGTGGAACGGCCCTGCGCGGGAGGCGATCTGCGCGCGGGCCGTGAGGCGCGACCCCGCGAGGCCGGGAGACGGAAGTGCCCCACGCGTGCGCGTGATCTGCCCCTCCGCGCGACAAATTGCCCCTACGAGGCGGAAGGGGACTCCTGCCGGCGCGCGCTACGCCGCGGACACCACGGTCCCGCGAGCGCAACATTCTCGTCGAGCCCGCTCCACTGCACAGGGAGGACAGGGTGGCACGGGCGCTGCAAATCCTGCGGGTTCGATCGCCGAGGACCGCGGTGGACGGTCCGAGGGCGCGGTGTTGGCGGGCCTGTAGTTAAGGAGAAGCGGCCATGAACCTGACGGAAAGCTGGATTGGCGACAAGCCCTTGGTCCCGCCTTGCGGCTTGTTCGGCAAAGGTCAGCGTATCCTCCTCGCGGAGGACGACGACGATATGCGAGCCACGCTCGCCCTCGCGCTCCGGCGCGACGGGTTCGAGGTCTCGGAGGCGCGCAACGGCCTCGAGCTGCTCGACAAGGTGGCGCCCTGGCTCGGTGGGCAGGAACCGCCGGAGCCGATCGACGCGATCGTCAGCGATATCCAGCTGCCCTGCTTCTCGGGGATGGAGATCCTGGAGGGCCTGTCCGAGCTGCGGCGCCGGCCGCCGGTCATCCTGATCACCGCGTTCGGCGACCCCCACCTTCACGCGGCCGCGCGCAGCCTGGGCGCCTCGGCGGTGTTCGAGAAGCCGTTCGACCTCGATGATCTCCGCAGCGCGCTGTTCAACCTGAAGGACAGCGCGAAGGACAGCGCGAAGGACGCGCCCGGCTTCGACGGCGGGTTCTGACGCGGCGCGGACGGCGCGCCCAGCAGGGCAGAGCGCTCCGCCGGGGGCCGCTGGCCAGCGCTCAGCCGTCCGGCCGCGGGAGCGGCGTCGCCGCCGCCCAGGCCGCCACGCAGCGACGCTCCTCCTCGGTCATCTCCAGCATGGTCGCCACCACGGTGTCCAGGTGACGCCGGGCCTCGCCGGGCAGACCCGCGTTCGCCGGGCCGAGCTCCCGCCCGAGCGCGTCCAGCGCGGCGATCAGATCGGCCCGGCCCGGCGGGGGCGCGGGGATCGCGCGCAGGTGCGCGATCTTCACCTGCGGCATGCCCTCGCGCGCGTCCCGGTGTCGGGTGTAGTGCCACCACCGGACAGGCGAGGAGTTGAGGTAGCAGAGCAGCGCATACTCGCTCCAGGTGGCGTCGCAGAAGCCGGCGAGGATCGAGTTGCGGAACGGGAGGCCGTCGCTCAGCGCGGCGATCGGGTACCGGGCGGTCTGCCGGATGAGCAGCCGCACCGCCCTCCAGTCGTCGTCCTTGCGGAAGCGGCCCTTCACGGCGGCGCGGTCGACGTGGTGGCGCGGCGCGCGCGCGATGAGCTCGCCCACGTCGGAGCCCTCCCGGATGGGGCAGGTGTACGGCGGCACGGGGACGTCCGCGCGCCGGATGCGCTCGGCATCCTCGGCCGTGGTCTGGAAGCCGCGCTCCCCGAACAGGGCGGCGGGGAGCGGGGCGAGCGCGCTCAGCCGATCGAGGAGCCGGCTGGCCACGACGTCGAGGTCCGAGCGCGCGAGGGGCCACGGGGCGCCGGCCGCCGCCCGGGGGGACGCGGGGCCGACGCGGCCGACGCGGGTCGAGAGGAGGCCCATGCACGGCTGGAACACGCCCTCGAAGGCGTCGCTGCCGAAGCTCGGGAGGTCCGGGTCCACGGCGCAGAGGGCGTCGTGCGCGCGCCGCGTCGGGCGGTAGCCGTCGAGATCCGAGACGGACGTCGGGATGACGAGGCCGAGCCGGCCGCCCGGCCGGAGCAGCGACGCCGCCCGGCGCACGAACAGGCCGTGCAGCGAGCGGTAGCCGTGAAAGGCCGGGTTCCTGCGGAGGTGGAGGTTGAAGACCTCGGGCGCGATCGGCTGCGCGGCGCGGCCGACGTACGCGACCCAGGGCGGGTTGCCGATCACGGCGTCGAAGCCCGGCTCCGGGCGATCGAAGACCCCGGGGAACGCGAGCTCCCAGTGCAGGAACCGGCGCTCCTCGGCGATGCGGCGCGAGAGCGCGGCGCGCGGGTCGGCCGGCTCGCGCGCCGCGGCCATGTGGCGGTCGAACGTCTCCGCGGTCGGCGCCGCGGCCGCTGGATCGCCCTCCAGGGGCCAGAACCACAGGGCCATCCAGGCGTCGAGCGCCGCCTGATCCGCGACCGCGGCGCGCTCCGCCTGATCCGCGACCGTGGCGCGCTCCGCCGCGTCGCCGGGCGCGCCGGTCGGCGCGTGCTCCGCCCGCGCGGGCGCCCGCCGCGTCAGCGCCCGCCGCGCTCGCCGCTCCACGGCGACGTCCGCGGCGCCGCCGCGCGACCAGGCGTCGACCGGGAAGGCGCCGATCTCCGCGCGCGAGGCGCCGATGAGGCTGTCGCCGCAGCGGAGCTTGCCGTCGAGAAAGCTCAGCGGCACGTCCGCCTGCGCCACGACGAGCCAGAGCGAGAGCCTGGCGAGGTCGACCGCGAGCGGGTCGAGGTCGACGCCGTACAGGCAGCGCGCCGCCACGAGCGCCATGGCGCGGCGGAGCGGCGGCTCCCCGGGCGCGAGGTACGGCCCCTCGCCGGCGCGCTGCCAGGCCGCGGCCAGGTGCGCGGCGAGCTGGCGGCACGCCTCCACCAGGAACGCGCCGGATCCCATCGCGGGGTCGCACACGGCGAGCGCGAGGATGTCGGCGGGCGCCAGCGGCCGCCCCGCCGCCTGGAGCAGCGGCGTGAATGTACGTTGCACGACGTGACACGTGATGTCACGCGGTGTATAATAAGAACCAGCGCGTCGTCTGACCTGCCCCGGCTGAAGGTAGAGCATGCCGCGCGCGATCCGGCCCGGCTGCCGCGGGGACGCGCGACGCGCGAGCGCCTGCGCCAGATCGGCCACGGTGCCGGCCGCGGCGACGGCGGCGGCGTGGCGCGCGCCGAGCTTCAGGTCCGCCGCCTCCTCGAGCCGCGCGCGCCGCTCGCCGCCGGGGAGGGCGAGCAGCGCCTCCAGGTCGACGACCACGTGGGACGGCAGGAGCGCCATCGACTCGCCGTCGGCGATCTCGAGATCGAGCGCGATCACGCCTTCGTAGAGCGTGCCGATGTGCTCGACCTCGAGATCGCCGTAGCGGACCCTCGCGCCGTCGTGGACGAGCAGCGCCGAGAGCGCGCGGCGGAGCACGCCGTCGCTGAGCCAGGGCGCGCTCTCCAGGAAGGGGAACGCGTCCGGGTCGCAGAGGCCGCCGCGCGCGCCCCGCGGGCCGCGGTCGGCGAGGGCGCGGAAGAGCGCCGCGACGCGCGCCCACGCGCCGTGGCGGCGCTCGAGGTCGCCGCCGCACCGCAGGTGCTCCTCGAGCTCCTCGAACAGCCGCGCGACCGGCGCGCCGTCGCCGGGCGCGCCGGCCAGCAGCCCGCGCGACTCCGCGTAGAGGAGGAAGATGATCCGCATCAGCGCGGCGACGAGCCCGGCATGGAGGTGCCGCCGCCCCGCAGCGGTGCCGCCGCGCGCGACGTCCGGGCCCTGCAGATCGGCTGCCTGGAGGCCGCGGAGGAGCTCGCCCAGCGCGCGCTGCGCCTGCTCGCGGAGCTGCCTGGCCACGCCGTCGGCGGGCGGCCCGGCCTCGCCGCGCGGCGCGCCTGCCTCCCTTGCGCCGCCGGGCGGCGCGGCGACCTCCCCCGCGCCGTCGGGCGGAGCGAAGGCGCCGACCCGTTCACGGTCGCGGCGCGGGGCGGCGCTGAGCTGAGGGGATTCCGAGGACACGCGGGGCCGCGCGAGCATTGCGGAAGGAACGGGGCGCAGGCAAGCGCCCCGTCGCCGGGTCGCGCGCGGCCGCGGCGGGGGCCCGGCCGCGGGCCGCCACGAGCGACGGGCGGGCGCCGGGCAGCGCGGACCGCCGCCGCGCGGCGACGCCGGGAGAAGAACAGGGCATCTCGGATCTCTGCGCGCTCGACCCCGGCGATCTCGCCGCTCGACGCCGCCGGCGCGCTGGACAGGAGTCCTTGCTCGCCCGGAGATCCTCGCGCAGCGCCGTTTACCTGAATGCTCGTGAGCGGGTCTCCGGCGCGCCCGTGAGGGGGTATGGATCGTGCCGTGTGTCCCGGGATGAAGCCTGAGCTGATCGAACGATACGCACTCGCCCATCCGCGCAATTCACACCCTCGCTCCGCGCCGCGCCGCGGCGCCCTGCTCGCCGCGCTCCTGCTCGGGATCTCGGCCTGCCAGGGCGCCGGCGAGGAGCCCGAACCGGAGGCCACCGGCGCGGTCAGCGCGGGTGTCGGCCTCTATTCCGGCATTCCCCAGGACGGCATCGTCCTCGGGGATCCGAGCGCGCCCATCACGCTGGTCGAGTTCTCCGATCTCCGCTGCTCGCATTGCCGGGATTATGCGCTCGAGGTGCTGCCCGCGATCCTCGAGCGCCACGTGAGGACCGGACAGGTGAAGCTCGTGTTCCGGAACCTCACGTTCCTCGGCCCAGGCTCCGTGCAGGCCGCGCGCATGGCCGCGGCGGTCGGGATGCAGGACCGGCTCTGGGACTTCGTCGACCACTTCTTCCGGATCCAGGCGCGCGAGCGACCGGCGATCACGGACGATCTCCTGCTGCGCGTCGCCGCCGAGCTGCCGGGCGTGGACGCGGCGCAGGCGATGGCCCAGCGCGACGGCGCCGAGGTCGCGCGGCAGCTCGCGGAGGCGCAGGCCGAGGCAGGGCGCCTCGGGATCCGCGGCGTGCCGGCGGTGTTCCTGAGCCGGCAGGGGCAGGAGCTCCGCCGGCTCCGCCTCACCTCGATGTCGCCGGAGCCGATCTCCCGCGCGATCGAGCTGCTCCTGCGCGCGCCGCCCCCGCCCATGTGACCCCGACGAGGCGGCGACGAAGGCGAAGAGGCGCCGTCCCCCGCGCCTTTTGCTAGGCTCGCGCGGGGATGACCGCCTCGCCGTATGTGTTCCCTCCCCCGCCCCCCTCGCTGCGCGGCCGGCGCCGCGAGCTCGCGACGCTCACGGCCGCCCTGCGCGCGTCGCGCCCGACGCGCATCGCGCTCGTCGGCACGGGCGGCAGCGGCAAGTCGACGCTCGCGTGCGCGCTCGGGCACAAGCTCGCGCGCGAGCTCCCCGGCGGGATCCACTGGTTCCGGGTCGGCGCCTGGGACGCGCGCACGTTGCTCGGCATGCTGTCGCTCCGGTTCGGGGCAGGGCCGTCGCCCTCGCTGCCGGCGCTGCGGCGCCGCCTGCGGGCGCTCGGGGAGATGCTCATCGTGCTCGACAACCACGAGCACGACCGCGCCGTCGCCGAGCTGCTCGACGACCTGCGCGACGAGGCGGTGACCTGGGTCATCACGGCGCGCCGCTGCCTCGTCGCCGGCGTCTCGATCTTCCCGGTCATCGCGCCGCTCGTGACCTCGGGGCAGAGCCCCTTCCCCGCGGTCGCATCGCTGACGCGCCTGCTCCGCTGGAACCCCGTCTCCCTGGAGCTCGCCGACGCGATCGTCACGAGCGGCGCCGCCGACGTCGACGAGCTCCGCGGCTGGCTCGTGGCGGGCGGCGTCGACCGCGTGCAGGTCATCGATCACGAGGACGACCTCCCCGAGGTCGGCCTGCTCGTCGCGTGGGCCTTCCGCGGGCTCACGCCGGCGGCGCGCCGGATGCTCGCGGTGCTGGCGCACTCGAACGGCGACCACATCGACGAGGCGTCGCTCGCCGAGCTCGCCCGGGCGGGGCGGAGCGCCGGCGACGCGCTCGCCTCGCTGCGCCGCTTCCGGCTGGTGCAGGAGCCGTTCGCGGGCCGCTTCGCGCTGCACGCGACGGTGCGCCACGCCGTGCTGAAGCGCACGCAGTTCGATCAACGGCGCTTCTTCGAGCATTACGTGGCGCTCCTCGAGCGCGCTCCGGAGCGGCTCGACCTCGAGCAGACACACCTGTTCGCGGCGATGGACTACGCGCATGACACGGGGAGCGTCGCGGCCGCGATCCGCGTGAACGAGCTCTTCTCGCGGCTCTCGCTCTGATCAGAACAGCCGAGGCCCACGGCAGACGAGCGCTCGCTCGAGCGCCCTGTCACCGCGGCGCTTCCGGGCACCCCACGTGCTGGCAGCAGAGCTCGACGAGGCGCCTCAGCACCCATTGCCCCGCGGGGCCCATCACGAGCCCCGGCCGGTGGACAACGGCGAGCGCCAGGAGGTGCTCGTCGTCGCCCCACGCGTCCGGCCGCAGGCGCACCAGGCGCCCCGTCCCGAGGTCGTCGCGGATCATGTGCTCTGGCAGGTTTCCCCAGCCGAGCCCGGCGCACAGGAGCTCTCGCTTGGTCTGGAGATCCACGACGCGCCACGTGCGGGGGGACAGGACGGCCTGCTCCGGCGAGCGCGCCGCGCCGCGCTCGCTCAGCACGATCTGCACGTGCTCGCGGAGCTGCTCGGTCGCGAGGCGCGCGGCGCCCTGCTGGGCGGCGGCGAGCGGGTGGGACCTGGCGGCGACAGGCACCATGCGCACCGACGTGAGGTGCCGGCGCTCGAGCCCCTGGGCCGCCGCGGCCGGCCCGACGACGCCGAGCTGGCACGTCCCGTCGAGGACCCTGTCGGCGACGGCGGCCATGCTCTCGGTGTGGACGACGAGCTCCACGGTCGGGTAGACGCGCGCGAACTCGACGCAGAGATCGACCAGCGCGGACAGCGGGAACACCGCGTCGACGCACAGCGAGACGAGCGGGTCGAGGCCGCCGGCGAGCCGCTGCGCCGCGCTGCTGAGCGCGTCCGCGTCGGCGCACACCCGCCGCGCGGCGTCGAGCAGGACGCGGCCGTGCTCCGTGAGCGCCGGGATCCTCGTCGATCGGTCCCAGAGCACGACCCCGAGCTGGCCCTCCAGGTTGGCCATCGCGTGGCTCACGGCCGACTGGACGCGGCGGAGCTTCCTGGCCGCCGCCGAGAAGCTCCCCTCGTCGGCGACCGCGATGAACGTGCGGAGCTGATCGAGCGTGATGGAGTCGTGCACCGGGCACCACCATGCCACGGCTCGCCGCGGCGCGGCGGCCCGTTACCGCGGCGCCGCGGCCCGGCGTCCGCCCGCCGGCGGCGGGCCTTCCACGCGGGTGAGGTCGACAAAAACAGCGCGGCGGCCGGGACAGGCGAGGAGCGTTTTCCCAAGGGGTCTACCCTCCAGCCGGCCGCGCGGCCCGCGGGCGGGTAGACCCCTTTTTTTACGCTCCTCGCCTGCCCCGGCCGCCGGCGCGCGCTCGACGGAGCGCGCTCGTCACGGCCTGGGACAGCCGCCGACGCCGATCAGAGCGGCGGGTTGGCGTTCTTCACGCACTCCACGAAGTACTCGTGGAACCAGTAACCCGCCTCCGGCGCGCGCTGATCCGCGTCCTCGTAGCCGCAGAACAGGTCGTAGCGCTCCGCGCTCTTGTCCGCGGTGCCGTCGGAGTCACCCGGCGGCTTGACCCAGTAGAAGGCGTCGAGGCGCGTCGCGCCGCCCGGGTTCGCCCTGGGCCGCTCGCCCATGCCGGCGCCGATGTTGTTGCACCAGTAGCCCCAGTCCGCCCGGATGTTGCCCCGGCCGTTGCGGCTCGTGTCGATGATGAAGTGCTTGTCGCCGAGGCCCACGGCGCCCAGCGCCTGGCCGAACTGGTTGACGTAGTCGTACTCGCCGAAGCAGGGGTTGAACTGCTGATCGTAGCTCTCCGCGCCGTCGGCGTACTTGAGCTGGGTGTAGTTGGCGACGTTGGTCGCGAAGCCGCGGACGTTGGGCGGATTGCCGGCGAGGTCGAGGACCTCCTTGAAGATCGCGGCGCCCTTCTCCTGGTTGTCCGGCCATCCGAGCCACCCCGAGTGGGCGGCGTCGATGTAGTGATGGACGTTCGACATGTTGAGCTTCTTGAGCGCGTACGCGACGCCGTCCTTGTAGCCAGCCGCCGTCTCCTCGGAGCAGTCCTTCTGGCCCATGTTCGTCGCGAGGTTCGGGAGCGAGTCGGGCTCGATGACCGTGACGATGCGCAGGCTCGGCCGGGCGGCGAAGATCTCGGCGATCTTGTCGATGAACTCGGCCTTGTACCGCGCGGCTCCACCGTTCTCGAGCCGGAGCTCGCCGTTCGACGCCTCGGCGAAGCAGTCGCGGTTCGGCAGGTCGTACACGACGATGACCGGCACGACCGGCTTGCAGAGCTGGTTCTGGAGCTCGATCGCCTTGTCGAGGTGCCCCGCGAGGCGGTCGACCGCCGCGATCCTGTCGAGCCAGAACGCGGTCGGGATCGACTGGACCTTCTTCATCTTCTCGATGAGGGCCGCGTCCGTCGTCATGTCGATCGACGACTGGACCTTCGCGACGTACTCCGGGTCCACGAACAGCTCCGCGCCGTCGAACGGGTTGCCCGTGGTCGCGATGTTGACGCCCCCGGGGCAGGAGCCCGTGCCCGCGCCGGTGCTGCCCGTCGGGGTGCCCGTGCCGGTGCCGCCCGTCGGGGTGCCCGTGCCGGTGCCGGTGCCGCCCGTCGGGTCGACCGTGCCGGTGCCGCCCGTCGGGGTGCCCGTGCCGGTGCCGCCCGTCGGCGCGCCCGCGCCGGTGCCCCCCGGGCCGCTCGCGCCGCCCGCTCCCTCGTCCCCCCCGTTCTCGCCTGCACCCGAGCACGCCGCGAGAGATGCGGCGATGAGGACCGCACACCAGTTGCTCAACCCCAGATGCGAATTCCTTCTCAGCATACTAAGCCTTTCATCTACTTCGCCAAAGGAACCAGGCAAACTCAGCACGTCAAGATTAGCGCGCCGAATCTAGACCAACGGTTTCGCTGGAGCAAGAACAAACGACGACTGCGCGATCTCACCGTGGCTTCATCATCTGCCGTGCGGTTATTTTTTCACGGCGAATAAAACACGTCCGTCCACATCTCGCTTCACGCGCGCGTCACGGGCGCGTCAAACCACGGCGCCGCAGGGATGCTCCTCCTGTGGAGAACGCGCCGACGCGCATCGCGCGCGCTGCCTCGTGATCGCTCAACGCAGCGCGTGATCATCACGACTGGACAGCGCGGCCCGACGCTCGGTGACGTGGCAAACCACCAGAATCGTTTCGGGTTTATTTCCAACCCTCTCCGTGGTGGTGAGCTCACCCATTGCGCGCGTCGGCGCGCCGACGAGAGCCCGACGAGCTGGGCGCAGGTGTCGCGGCGAAGCGCCGTGCGACGCGTGGCGCCATGGGGTGCGTCACGACGTGCTCGGCGTGGGAGAGACGCTCGCTCACGTCCTGTCCTCGTGGCCTCGCGGCCCGGTCAGCGCTCATGATGTGACACGGGGTGAGCGCGCCGGCCGCGTCCAGCGGCGACGAGGCGCGCATCGAATGCATCGCTCGGGCCGCTCTGGAGCGGCTTCTGGCCGGGCGTGCCGGATCGGTTACGCTTCGGTCCCCTCGCCCTCCGCAGAGCCCGCCATGCGTTTTCTCATCATCTCGGTGATCATCCTCCTCGTCGTCGGCCCCATGGGCGTGTACGTGCACCGGCGCGCCTCCCGGCTGCTCGGCCTGGGGCCTCGCGCCCGGCGCGCGCTCTCCTTTCTGCTCGCGGCCGGGCTCATCGCCATGACCCTCTCGCGGCTCGGGCGCGGCGCGCTGCCCGACGGCGTGCTCCGCGCGATGGGGCTCGGGGGCAGCACCATCTCGCTCGCCGTCCTGATCTCCGCGGTCCTGCTCGCCGTCGTCGATCTCGGGCGGCTGATCGCGCGGCTCGGGCGCGCCGCGCTCGCGCGCGCCACCGCGGCCCCGCGCGCCGCCGACCTGGCCGGCCGCCCCGCGGACGCAGCGGCACGCGCGGAGGGCGGCGCCGCGGGAGAGCCCGTCGCGCCGGCCGAGCCCCTCGCGCCGGCCGAGCCCCTCGCGCCGACCGCCCGGCCCGCTGCGCCGCCGAGCGCGCCGCCGAGCGCGCCGCCCGCGCTCCCCCGCCGCGCGTTTCTCGCGAATGGGGCCGCGGGCTCGGCGTTCCTCATCGGCGGCGGCAGCGCGGTGTACGGCGCGCTGGTCGGGCGGCACGACTACGTCATCGAGGAGATCGCCATTCCGATACCGGGGCTGCCGCGCAGCCTGGACGGCTTCTCGATCGTGCAGCTCTCGGACATCCACCTCGGGCTGTTCGTGGGTGAGCCCGAGATGCGCGCCGCCGAGGATCTCGTGCGCAAGGCGCGCGGCGATCTGATCGTGATGACGGGCGATCTCATCGATTTCGATCCGAGGTACGCCGAGCACCTCGGGCGGCTCACGCGGCGGCTCGGCCCGCTGGCCCGCGAGGGGGTCGCGGCGATCCCCGGCAACCACGACCATTTCGCCGGCATCGACGCGACGCTCGACGCGCTCGAGCGCGGCGGCGCCCACGTGCTGCAGAACCGGGGGCGCGTCATCGGGGGGGCCGGCGGCGCGTTCGCGCTGCTCGGCGTCGACGACGTGTGGGCGCGGCGTCGGGTGCCCGCCGGCGGCCCCGACCTCGGCCGGGCGCTCGCCGATGTGCCGCGCGACCTGCCGCGCGTGCTGCTCTGTCACAACCCCGTGTTCTTCCCGGAGGCGGCCGGCGAGGTGGCCTTGCAGATCAGCGGCCATACGCACGGCGGCCAGGTCAACCTGGTCGTCCGGCCCGCCGACGTGGTGCTCCCTCACGGCTACGTCGCCGGGCTCTACCAGCGCGGCAGCGCGCATCTCTACATCAACCGCGGCTTCGGCACTGCCGGCCCGCCCGCGCGCATCGGCGCGCCCCCCGAGGTGAGCCGCATCGTGCTCGTGGCGGCCTAGGCGCTGCCTGGCGCCAGCGTGGCGCTCGGCACGACGGGTGGGGGGAACATCCCCCTTCCCCTCCATCAAGCTCCCACGAGCGCTCGCGCTCGCGAAGGTTCTCCCTGTATTTCAGGATAGGGCCTCTGCTCCGCTTCTTGATTCTCGCGCTCCTGGTGTTCAGGTTCCGAGTCGCGATGAGCGTGACGAGCCGACGAGCACTGCCGATCTGCGGCCCGCGAGGGGCGCTCCTCCTCGGGGTCGCGCTCGCGATCGGCGCCGGTGGGTGCGCGCCCGCGCCGCTCGCCGCGCCGGTGGGCCGCAGCGACGCGTCGCTGGACGCGCCGGAGGATCGCCCCGCGCCCGCGCCTCCGCCGCCAGCGCCGGCCGAGCAGGGAGCGTTCGTCGACCTCGAGGTCCCCGGCTTCGGGCCCGCGGTGGTCGTGCCGCCGAGCGGCGACGGGCCGCGGCCCGTGATCGTGGTGGCGCACGGCGCCGGCGATCGGCCCGAGTGGCACTGCGACGTCTGGCGCGCGATGGTGCGGGGCGCCGGGTTCATCCTCTGCCCGCGCGGCAAGCCCATCGACGCGCGGGTGCCGGACGGGATCTTCTACTACCCGGATCATCGCGCGCTGAGCCGCGAGGTCGCCGCGGCCGTCTCGGCCCTGTCGCGGCGCTTCGGGGATCGGGTGGATCTCCGCGAGCCCGTCTATGCGGGGTTCTCGCAGGGGGCGATCATGGGCGCGCTGCTCTTGCCCGGGCACCCCGCGCGCTTCGCGCGCGCGGCGCTGATCGAGGGTGGTTATGGCGGCTTCGGCGAGTGGACGCTGGGCACCGCCCGGCGCTTTCGCGGCGCCGGGGGGGCGCGGGTGCTGCTCGCGTGCGGCCGGGCCGACTGCGCGGCCAAGGCGCGCGAGACACAGGCGGTGCTCGAGCGCGGCGGCTTGACCGCGCGCGTCCTCCACGCCGAGGGCGCGGGCCACACCTACGGCGGTCGGATGGAGCGCGCGCTCCACGAGGCGTACCCGTGGATCGTCGAGGGCGATCCCCGGTGGCTCGGCGGCGGCGGCGGGGCGGCGGCGGCCGCGGCCGTGCCCTCCCCGGGCGCCGACGGCGCGCGCTCGGCCCCGGGCGCCGACGGCGGCCGATCAGGCGGACGCGGCGGCGATGCTGCGCGCGCGCTCGGCGAGCCCCTGCACGACCGAGTGGAAGCTCCGGAGCTGCCTCACCTTGCCCGGGCCGAAGCGGCGCTCGATCGCGCGCCGGAGGGCCGGCACCCTGGCGGTGCCGCCGGTGCAGCACACGACGTCGACGTCGTCGAACGACATCCCCGCGTCCTGCACGGTGTGGTCGAGGGCGCGGAGGATGGCGTCGACCTGCCGCTCGCTCGCGGTCTCGAAGTCCTCCCGCGCGATGGGCTCGCGGATGTGCATTGACGGGTAGTCGAAGCGGAACTCCGTCGCTGCCTCGCCGGACAGCGCGCACTTGCTGCGCTCGATCTCCTCGAACACCCGGAAGGCGAGCGAGTCCTCGACGAGGCAGAGCAGGTTATCCATGCGCTGTCGGTCCTCGGGCCCGAGGGACCACGCCTTCACGTCGCGGAGGAAGGCGAGCACGTCGCGGTGCTGGAGCACGGTCATGTCGGCCGGCGAGCAGAGCTTCTCGGCGATGGGCCGGGGCATGGTCAGCAGGTTCGAGCCGAGCGGGACGCGGTAGGTGACCTCTGCGCCGAAGTGGCGCGCGATCTTGTGCCGCATGAGGCTCCCGTCGAGCGCGTCCCCGGCGATCGACACGCCGCCGAGCGAGAGCACGTCGGACGGCGCGAACCCTTCCCGGCGCATCCGCACGATCGTGTAATCGGACGTCCCGCCCCCGAAATCGGCCACGAGGACGACGCCCCCGCGGTCGAGCTCCAGCTGGAAATCGTGCGCGGCGGCGACCGGCTCGGGGCAAAAGAAGATCTCGCGAAACCCGGCGATGCGCGCCGCCCGCTCGAGCCGCTCCTCGGCCAGCCGATCGTCCGCCGGGTCGGTCGAGAACTTCGCCGGCCTGCCCAGCACGACGCGCGCGACGTCCGCCTCGAAATATCGGTTCGCCTGATCGCGCATCTCCTTGAGGAACCGGCCGATCAGGTCCTCGATGGTCACGACCCGGTGCCCGATCTGGGTGCCGGAGAAGCTCCGGTCCGGGAGGTATTTCTTGATCGAGCGGATGAAGCGCCCTTGCATCCCGTTCGCGACGAAATCGGTGATCGCCGCTGCGCCGCACGAGAACCGCTGTTGCCCGAAGAAGAGCAGGCTCCGGAGGACGGTCGGGTCTGCCGCCGCGCCGTCGAGCGGGATGGGCGGGCAGGTCGCCTCCGCGCTGGCCGCCGAGAGCAGCGAGTTGGAGGTACCGAAATCGACGGCATACATCTCAGGCCTGAATCGTGCGGACATGCTCTCGCCTCCTCATGGGTGCTTCGCGGGCCCGGAGTTCTCGCCGATTCAACCACCTATTTACAAGCTGTCGAATGCATGAGAAAATACTGACGGGCTCGCGGGATGAGCGGATTTCGCCCAATCCACCCCCACCGTAGGCCCCCGTGGAGGGGGCTCGTCGCGCGGGGTGGCGACGGGCTGTTGTCTGAGCGCAAATGACGTCGTGTGTCCGGCGTGCGCAGCACGACGGGCACACGACGTCCCACGCGAGTTCAGCCCGTCGCTGCCCCGCGCGACGAGCCCCCTCCACGGGGGCCGGGCTAGGAAACGCGCGTCACCCGCCGCAGCGCCACGATGAGCGCCACCAGCGCGATCAGGGTCGGCAGCCCCACGACGCCCACGTTGATCCAGCCGAGCCAGTCGTTCGGTGCGAGCCACGCCGCGGGGATCGGCAGCGCGAACGCGTTGTAGGCGGCGGCGCAGAGCGCGAGCACGCCGCACGAGATGAACAGCCACACCAGCGTGGCCAGCAGGCCCTTGCCGAGGCGCTCCATGGCCGGCGCGCTCCGCCAGCGGCCGACGAGCACCCGGATCGTGCCGATGAAGGCGAAGAGCGAGAGCGCCCCCGCGGCCGCCCCGGCGATGAGGAGCTCGGTCTCGTCGAGCGCCCGCCGCTCGGTGATGCCGTAGATCATCCGCAGGACCATCGCGGCGCTGGTGAAGACGGCCGCGCCCGCCGCGAGGCTCACCGCGATCGACAACAGCACCGCGACCGGCCGCGCGCGCCGCGCCCTGCGCGTCACGTCGTCCGCGGTCTGCCCCTGGGCGTTGGGGATGACGACGGTGGCCACCTCGTCGTTCGGCGCGCCCTCGGTCACCGCCGTGGGCAGCGCGAGCGCGCGCGCAGGGTTGAGCGGGTCCTGCATGTCGAAGTCCGCGAGCAGGCGATCGAGCTCCTGGGCGGACGGCGGCCGGTCCTCGCGCGCGCGGGCCATGGCGCGCTGGATGAGCGCCTCGAGCCCTTCCGGGATGGTCCTGTCGATGTCGCGCGGGCGCCGCGGATCCTCGGTGAGCAGGCGGATCATGACCCGGGTCGGCTCCTCGTCGGGGAACGGCCGATCGCCCGTCAGCATGCGGTACAGCACCGCGCCCACCGCGTAGATGTCCGCGCGCGAGTCGACCTCGGCGGAGCCGCGCGCCTGCTCCGGCGCCATGTACTGCGGCGTGCCGACCACCGAGCCCGTGCGGGTGAGGTCGGCGCCGTCGAGCACCTTGGCGACACCGAAATCGAGGATCTTCACGTGGATGCTGCCGCCCTCGCGCCGCACGAGGAACAGGTTCGACGGCTTGAGGTCGCGGTGGACGACGCCGGTCGCGTGGGCCGCGGCCAGGCCTCGGCACACCTGGCGCGAGATGGTGATGGCGGTCGGGAGCGGCAGCTTGCCGACCTGGTCGAGGAGGCTGCCGAGGTCCTCGCCCTTGAGCAGCTCGGTCACCATGCACGGGCGGCCGTCCTTGAGGCGCACGACGTCCACGACGTCGATCACGTGCTCGTTGCCGACGCGCGCGATCGTCTGGGCCTCGCGCTCGAAGCGCGCCATCGCCTCCCGGTGGCTGGCGAAGTGCTCGTGGGGCACCTTGACGGCGAAGCGCTTCGGCAGGCGGATGTGCTCGGCGACGTAGACGCGGCCCATGCCGCCCGCGCCGATCACGCCGGTGATGCAGAAGCTGCCCGCGAGCAGCTCGCCGACCATCGGGTCGGTCGCGGTGACGCCCTGGAGCTCCAGCGCCGTCGCGTCGATCGGGCAGACGAGGAAGTCGAGCGGGTACCGGACCCCGCACGCGGGGCAGCGTCGGGTGGGTCTCTCCGGGGGTGCCTGCCGCGCCTGGTCCGGGTCGGCGTGCCTGGCTAGCTCGACCATCGACGGCGAGTCTAGGACGAGATGCGGGTCCGAGGGAGACGGATCGGCCGCGCCCGCCTGCGGCGCGCGGTGCCCGCCGGCCGCGTCGCGCAGCGCCCGTGGGCGTCACGCAGGCCCGTCGGCGTCCCATGGGCGCGGCGACGTTCGGCGGAACCTGCCGACATCCGCCGCCATTCACCGACACCGCCGTCGCGTCACGCGGCGCCGACCGGCGTCACGCGGGGATGTCCGTGAGCGTCGGATCCGCGCGTGCACGACGCGCTCCGGGATCCGCTCGGGGCCGAAGCGGGCCAGTTGTTCACGAAAGCGAATGTCCCCGAGGAGCGTGGGGCCGAGCGGGCCGGCTTCAGCGAGTCACCGGTACGGGAGAACGGGAATCCCTTGAATGGGTGGTGAGTTGCGCGCCCTCGGCGCGCGACCGCACGGAGTCGAGCGGCACGCTGGCCGGGAGACGAGCTCTGGCGGCGCCGATCGCTGCCCGAGAAATTGAATGACGCGCGCGTGCCCTGCGGTAGGTTAACTCACCTGAGGCCCGCGTCCTCGTGAATGGCAGCCGAGGGATCGGGGCCTCGGAGGCTGAGGCAGGCAGCCTCTGCTCTTCCAGAGCAGTGCGTTCCCTCCCGCTCGACCAAGGAGATCAGGATGAAGAACCACGCGACGCACGAGGATCATGCGCACGACCACGGCAAGACGTGCGGACACCAGGCGATCCGCCACGGCGACCACGTCGACTACCTGCATGATGGCCACTTGCATCATGAGCATGAGGGCCATTTTGACGAGCACGTCCTCTCGGTGGACGACGCGAATCCCGCGCAGTGCACCCCGAGCCACGCGTGCTCGGGACATGACGTGAAGCACAAGCACGGACAGGGCTGCGGGCACCCCGCCGTCCCCCACGGAGACCACGTGGACTTCCTCGTCGACGGCCACCTGCACCACCCGCACAGCGGGCACTGCGACCATCACGGCGACGTGCAGGTGATGGCGTAGCGTTCAGGCCAGGGCGTCGAGCGTCAGGACGACGCGCGGCGAGGTCCCGGGCGGCGACCGGTGGACTGCGCCGCGGTCCCGGTTGCCTGGCCAGGCCTCGCCCTTGAGCAGCCCGACGTCGAACGGCGCCATCCGGCGGAGGCGCGCGCCGGCGCGCAGCACGCCCGAGCGCTCGTCGGGGACGCCGTTCGCGCGGTGTCCGAGCCGGTCCCGGCGGACGGCCGCGTGCTCGGCCCACTCCGTCCCGGGCCCGACATAGGTCGTCACCAGGCGGACGGTGACCATGTCCGCGTGGAGACGGGGACACATGGGCGTCGTGAGCCGCGCGAGCCGCACGCCGACCCGCGGGCAGCCGGTGAGATCCGCGAAGAGCGAACTCAGCCCGCGCACGTCGTGAAGGAAGGCGTCACGGCCGGGCGAAGGGGGCGCTCCCGCGGCCAGCGCCGCGAGGTCGGGCGCGGCGGGATCGACGAGCAGCGCCTCGGAGAGCGGCTGCGGCAGGAGCCGCTCGCGGACGAAGCCCTCGACGTCGGCGTCGATGCGTCGCCGCAGCACGCACACGCTCACCTCGGGTGACGCGAGCTCGGCCAGATCGGCGAGCTCCGTCACGATGCGCGTCGAGCTGCCCGGCTCCGCGCGCGGAGATGCGAGATCTCCGGGATCCTCAGCGTTCGTTGTCGTCATCATATCGTGTTCGTCTCCGTGTGCGCCGCGGCCTGAGCCGCCATGCCGCGACGAAACCTCACGGGCCATGATGCCACAGGGCGCGCCGTTGATGCAATCAAGTTGCATGAACGGCCACGCCGATGTAATGGTGCGGTGTCCGGCCCGCACGGCGCTCCGCTGCGCGGAGCACGGCCTGACATCAAGCGTCGGCAAGCGTCGACGCGCGCCGACAAGGAGAGCACCTCGTGCGCGATATCATCAAGCTCGTCTCGTCTGCTGGAACTGGTTACTGCTATCACACGACGAAGAACAAGCGGACGATGGCGGAGAAAATGCAGATGAAGAAATACGATCCGATCGCCCGCAAACACGTGGTCTTCACGGAAGGGAAGATATCGAAGGCGGGCGGCAAGTAGGCGCGACACGGAGGGTGGGCCCGTCGTGCTGCGGCGGGCCTCACGCCGGCCTCACGCAGGGCTGAGTGGCTGCTCGGTCTCGGCCTCGCTCTCCACCTCTTCTGCCTGCTCCCACGCCGGGAAAGGGTCGTCGAGTCGGCTCCAGCCGGAGGGCCCCGCGGCCATCTCGTCCTGGGTCAGCAAGCAGGCGTCGAGGCCGCGCGTGAGCTCGTCTCGGGCCATGTCGACGCCGATGAAGACGATCTCCTGCCGCCGGTCGCCCCAGGTCGGATGCCACGCGGCGTCGAGCGCGCCGCGCTCCTCCTCGTCCTCCGGCCACTGCTCCTCGGGCAGGGCCGCGTACCAGCGTCCCGCCGCCTCGAACGACGCCGCGCCGCCCGCCTGCGACCAGGCGCCGGTGGTGTCCATGCGGGTCGCGAGCCAGAAGAACCCCTTGGAGCGGAGCACTCCATCCCACGCGGTCGCGCCGTGGAGGAAGGCCCAGAGCCGCTCCGGGTGCATCGGGCGGTCTGCGCGGTAGACGAAGCTCTCGATCCCGTACTCCTCGGTCTCGGGCACGTGCTCGCCGCGCAGCTCCCTCATCCAGCCGGGCGAGCGCGCCGCCTCTTCGAAATCGAAGAGCCCCGTGCCGAGGATCTCGCGCGGATCGACCTGGCCGCGACAGGCCCTGATCACCCGGGCGCCGGGGTTCAGGTGCTGGAGCATCGCGGTGAGCCGCTCGACCTCGTCCTCGCCGACGAGATCCGTCTTGTTGAGCACGAGCACGTTCGCGAACTCGACCTGCTCGACGAGCAGATCGGCGACCGTGCGCTCGTCGTCGTCGTCCAGCGCGGCCCGGCGCGCCCGGAGCTCGTCGGCGCTCGTCCAGTCCGCGAGGAACCGCTGCGCGTCGACCACGGTGACGAGCGTGTCGAGCCGGGCGAGCTCCGAGAGGCTCTTGCCCGTCGCTGGGTCGGCGAAGGTGAACGTCTCGGCCACGGGGAGCGGCTCCGAGATGCCCGTCGACTCGATGAGCAGGTAGTCGAATCGCCCCTCCCCGGCCAGGCGGGCCACCTCGACCAGCAGGTCTTCCCGGAGGGTGCAGCAGATGCACCCGTTCGACATCTCGACGAGCTTCTCCTCGACGCGGCGGAGCGCCGCGCCCCCACCCCGGACGAGCGCCGCGTCGACGTTGACCTCGCTCATGTCGTTGACGATCACGGCGACGCGCAGCGCGTCGCGGTTCGCGAGGACGTGGTTGAGCAGCGTGGTCTTGCCGGCGCCCAGAAAGCCGGACAGCACGGTCACAGGGAGCTTTGTAGTCACAAAGAGGCCTCTCTCGGCGCGCGTCCGCAGCGCGAGCGTGCCACACTATGGCAATCAAAAATCAATTGCAACACAATTGCGATTTTAACGCTCGCTCGCCGCCGCGTCGGGCGGCGAAGGCCGGTGGCCAGGGCGCTCCGGCGAACGGGAGCCTGGAGGGCGGACTCGCCCGCTCGACTCTCCGGCCCCGAGGGCAACGCGGCCGGGCCTGGCCGGCGGAGCGTTCAGCGGCTAAACAAGGGTCCTCGTGACCTCGACCCTCCTTGCCTTCTGCGGCGCCGCGCTGGTGCTGGCCATGATCCCGGGGCCGAGCACCGCCGTCATCGTGCGGCAGGCCCTGCGCGGCGGGCCCCGCTCCGCGCTCGCGACCATCGCCGCGAACGAGGTGGGGCTCCTCTTCTGGGCCCTCGTCGCGGCGCTCGGGGCCTCTGCGCTCGTCGAGGCCTCCGAGGTCGCCTACCACGCGCTCCGCCTCGCCGGCGCGGCCGTCCTCATCGTGCTCGGCGTTCAGTCCATCCTCGGGCGGCGTCGCGCCGGCAACGGCGACGCGGGGTCGGCGGCCCAGGAACCCGCTGCCGGCGGCTGGAGCGCCTTCCGCATCGGCCTGCTCACCATCCTGGCGAACCCCAAGGCGGCCGTGTTCGCGGCCTCGTTCCTGCCGCAGTTCGTGCCGACCGGTGCGCCGATGATGTCGGCGCTGCTCGTCCTCTCGCTGGTGTGGGTCGCCGTGGACACCGCCTGGTACCTGGCGCTCGTCTTGCTCCTCGGCCGGCTCCAGGCCGCCATGACCGGCGGTCGCGCGCGCCGGACGCTCGAGGCGCTCTCCGGCGTGGTCCTCGTGGCGCTCGGCGTGCGGATGGTCCTGGAGCGTCCCTGAGGAGCGAGAGCTCCCGGGATCACATCTCCTCGAGCTCCTTGCCCTTCGTCTCGGGGATGAAGGCGACGACGAACACCAGCGAGGCCGCCGCCGCGGCGGCGTAGAGCCCATAGGCGATGCCCAGGCCGGCCACCTTGAGCAGGGGGAAGGTCGCGCTCACGAGGAAGTTCGCCAGCCATTGCGCGGCGGCCGCGATCGAGAGGGCGAGGGCGCGGATGCGGTTCTCGAACATCTCGCCGAGCAGCACCCAGGTCACCGGGCCCCAGGACGCCCCGAAGCAGAAGACATAGAGGTTGGCCGCGAGCAGCGCGACGGGGCCGGCAGCGCCCCTCAGGACGGGGTTGCCCGCGGCGTCCTCGCCCGCGGCGCCGAACACGGCCGCCATGGTGCCGAGCGTCAGCGCCATGCCGATGGAACCCGCGATGAGCAGCGGCCTGCGCCCGAGGCGGTCGACGGTCGCGATGGCGACGAAGGTGGTCGCGATGTTCGTGACGCCGGTGATGACCGTGATGGCGAGGGAGCTTCGCTCGGAGAACCCGACCGCCTGCCAGAGGACGCTCGAGTAATAGAAGATGACGTTGATGCCCACGAGCTGCTGAAACACCGAGAGGCCGATGCCGATCCAGACGATGCGGAGCAGCCCGGAGCGACCCCGCAGGTCCGCGAGCCTCGGCCGTCGCTCGGACGAGAGCGTCCTCTGGATGTCGGCGAGCTTCGCCTCGGCGGCCGCGCCGACGACGCCGCGGAGCACGACGAGCGCCTCGGTCACGCGCCCCCTCGCCGCGAGGTGGCGCGGAGACTCGGGGATCAGCAGCGCGCCGAGCCCGTAGAGGAGCGCCGGCGGGATGGCGCTCCAGAACATCCATCGCCAGGCGCGGGCTCCGAGCCAGAACGGGCTCGCCGCCGAGCCCGCGGACGTCGCGATGGCGTAATCGCTGAGCAGGGCGACGAAGATGCCGACGACGATCGCGAGCTGCTGGAGCGATCCGAGGCGGCCGCGGAGGTGAGCCGGCGCGATCTCCGCGATGTACGCTGGAGCGACGACGCTCGCCGCGCCGATGGCCACGCCGCCGAGCACCCTCCACGCGCTGAAGTCCCAGGGCGAGACCGCCGCCCCCGAGCCCGCCGCGCTGACGACGAAGAGCAGGGACGTCACGAGCATCGTGCGCGTCCGGCCGTGGCGGTCGGCCAGCCTGCCTGCGAACACCGCGCCGGCGGCCGCGCCGAGCAGCGCGGAGGACACGGACAGGCCCACCGTGACCGCCTGCGCGGCGAACATCCTCTCCAGCGCGCCGACAGCGCCGTTGATCACGGCGGTGTCGAAGCCGAACAGGAAGCCGCCCAGCGCGGCGACGGACGCGATGAGGGCGATCCGCGCGGTGGAGACGTGCTCCTCACCGCGTCCATCGCCTTGCTGTGCCGTGGGAGCTCGCATGAGACCGAGAAACCACGCGAGCGCGCCGCTACCCGACCGACGTCGGACCGATGACGGCGGCAGACGACGGGGATGGGGGGCTGCTCTGCGTCTCGGCGGTGATGAGCAGCTCGAAGCTGGCATGCGGCACGGTCGTCTCGACCAGCGCGCCGTTTCGCCTGTCGGGATCGTAGTCGAGCACTCCGACCCGTCGCCACGGGGTCTCGGAGCCCGGGCGCTGCCAGACGACGAAGCGCTCTCTGCCAGCCTCGATCCGCGCGGGCGGCGGGAGGTGAACGACGTCGACCGCCAGCCGTGTGGTCGCGGCGTCGGCGTCGATATCGGCGGTGATGCGCGCGTCGGCGCCGGGCGCGAGCTGCGTGCCATGAACGGTTTGCGCGCTCGGGCCGCCGCAGCCGGCGAGCGCCGCGCTCGCGAGAAGGCCGAGCGTGAGCCCTATCCGGCAGCCGACCCGTCGTCCCGTGTCCACCAGCTTCATATCGCCACCTCGATCGCCATCCTGCTTCACGGCGGCCCCGCCGCCGCTCTCGGGCATCGAATCCGGGCTGGGCGGCACCGCGGCTGCTCGGTCACGTCGTCGTGTTCCGGCAAGCATCGTGCCGGGGTGGGATATGGATCATCGGGTGGCGGTGCCACGAGGACATGCACGACGCGCGGCCTGCACTCCGGCCTGCCGCGGCCTCGGTTGACGTCGTGATGTCACCATCGGGATCAGGCGCGGGGCGGCCTCGACGCGCCGGACGCGCCGGCACCACAGGCCCGGTCGCGTGCTTCCCGATCCAGCCGGTGCGCAGCACGCCCGGCTCGACGCGCATCAGGCGAAGAACGCGCTGATCAGCACGATCGCCTGCACGGACCGAGAGCGACGATCCGCGGCGGAGCCGGGAGCTCCGTGCGGGAGGCCCGCAGAGTCCTGGCCGGGCGACGTGTCACGCCAGATTACCGACCGAGCTGGTCAGTCCGCTCGACGATCCGTCCACGAATCGTCGGGCGGAGCAGCTCGGTCTCGATGAGGATCGCGAGATCCTCAGCGTATCCTTGGTGGGCCATGAAGGACTTGAACCTTCAGCCAATGGATTAAGAGTCCACTGCTCTACCAATTGAGCTAATGGCCCGGATGGATTGTCAATCAACCGAATCTGGAACAGATCCCCGGAGTCTCGCCGGATCGCTTGAGTCGCCCGTTGAGCCCGGCACGCCCGGCCTGATTCGAACAGGCGACTTTCGGATTCGAAGTCCGACGCTCTATCCAGCTGAGCTACGGGCGCTCCTGCGGTCCCCTCGGCGGGGCACGCGGAACGCTTCTAACCGCACGGGACCGGTTGTGTCAAGGCGTTGAAGACATACGGCGCGCAATTCTCAGGCCGCCCCCCTCCGTTGAGCTCGGACGGACGCGTTTCAGGACCGCCCGCACGGCATCGCCGGCGTCGCGCGCCGTCACCCGCCGCCACCCGCGCCGCGGGCCGGGCGCCCCTTCCGCGCGGTACCTGCGGCCGTGCCTGGCGGCCGCGCCTGGCCGGTGGCCGGATTGCGAAAGAATTTCTCTGCGCGCGGTGCCGCAGGGTAGGGTCCGCCCCGCCATGCCGCTGCTTCGTCCGCTCTCTCGCCGCCTCTTCGCCTCGCGCGGCCCGGTCGCCGCGCTCCTGCTCGCGCTCTCGGTCGCAGCGCCGGCCGTCGGCGCCCCGGCGAGCGCGGAGCCGGTCGGGGCGGAGCAGCAGCCGGCCGCCGGCAAGAGCGCGCACGGCAAGCGCCGCGCGGCGCGGAGCTCGGCCGGCGCCGAGAGCGAAGCGCGGGCGGCGCGGCGCGAGGGCGCGAAGGCCCCGGAGCGCGCGGCCAAGAAGCGCGCCGCGAAGCGGGACGAGGCCTTCCGCGCGAAGCGCGGCGGCACCGCCGCCGAGGCCGACGAGCCCAGGCTCCTGTCGAAGGGCGCTCCCAACCGGGGGCGGCTGACGGGCGCCGTGCGGCTCCGGTCGTCGCGGCACCTCAAGGTGCGCGAGGGCGCCAGGACCTGGGGGCTGCCCGTGCTCGTGAAGGCCCTCCGGCGCGCCGCCTTCCAGGTCGCCAAGAAGCACGGCGACTCCGCGCTGCTCGTCGGAGATCTCTCGGCCAGAGCGGGCGGCGCGCTCGACGGGCACAACTCCCACCAGACGGGGCGCGACGCCGACGTCGGCTTCTACGTCGTGAACTCGAAGGGCAAGACGCTGCGCACGGAGCGGTTCGTGGCGTTCGACGACAGGGGCAACGCCATCGGCCTCCCCGGGGCGCGGTTCGACGACATGCGCAACTGGGCGCTCGTCGAGGCGCTGCTCCAGGACCGGCAGGCCGGGGTCAAGTACCTGTTCGTGACCGACGCGCTGAGGGCGCGGCTGCTCGCCTACGCCGCGAAGAAGCGCGTGCCGGCGGAGATGCGAGCCCGGGCCGCGGCCGCGATGATGAGCCCCAGGGACGCCGACCTGCACAACGATCACTTCCACATCCGCGTGGCGTGCCCCGCGTCGATGCGCGGCGCCTGCGTCGAGGAGTCGGTGGCCCGACCCGGGTGCGCCACAGGCGAGCCGAAGAAGGCGCGCGGCGCCGCGGCGCTCGCGTCTTCGGAGGACGTCTACGCGGAGGACGCGGCCGCGCCGGCGACCCCGGCCAGCTCGCCCGCGGCGGGCGCGGCCGCGCAGGCAGACGCCCCCCGCTGAGGTCCGGCCGCGCTCAGGCCGCCGGCGCGGCCCCGGGCGGCGCCGCGCCGTCCGCGAGCTCCACCACGACCGGCGCGTGATCCGACGGGCGCTGGAGCTCCCGCGGGCGCGTGTCGATCGCGACGTCCGTGCAGCGCGCCGCGAGCGGGCGCGTCACCAGCGCGAGGTCGATGCGGAGGCCCTTGTTCCGCCGGAACGCGCCCATCCGGTAGTCCCACCAGCTATAGGCGGCCTTGCCCGGGTGGCAGGCGCGAAACGCGTCCACGAGCCCCCACTCCATCAGGCGCCCCAGCGCGGCCCGCTCGTCCGGATGGAAGAGCACCTGCCCTTCCCACTTCTTCGGCTCGGCGACGTCGATCGGCTCGGGCGCGACGTTGAAGTCGCCGCAGATCAGGAGCTGTTGATCGGGGCTGTAGCGCGCCTCGAGCTCGCTCCGCAGCCGCCCGAGCCACGCGAGCTTGTACGCGAAGGCCGGCGTGCCCACCGCCTGGCCGTTCGGCACGTAGACGTTGATGATCCGGACCCCCTCGACCGTGGCCGCCAGCATGCGCCGGGCGACGTCCTCCTCGTCGCCGTCGAGGCCCTTCTTCACGTCGTCGATCGAGAGGCCGAAGCGCGCGGCGATCGCGACGCCGTTGTAGGTCTTCTGGCCGAAGACGATCGAGCGATAGCCCACCTCGGAGAGCGCGGCCTCGGGGAAGCTCCCGTCCTCGACCTTGGTCTCCTGCAGGCAGACGACATCGGGCGCGGCGCGGACCAGCCAGCTCGTGAGCTGCTCGAGCCGCGTGCGGATGGAGTTCACGTTCCAGGACGCGATGCGCATAGGTCCGCTCACCGATAGTGGAGGGAGCCCAGGGCGAAAAGCCTGGATCGCGGCCGCGCGCCCCCTGCCGGAGATTCCCCTACAGGGCGGACCGGATCACCTCGAAGAGGCCCTCCGGGTCGTCGACGTGCAGCCAGTGCCCGGCGGCCTTCAGCACGTGGACCGAGACCCAGGGCGCGCGCGCCGCGAGCGCCTCGAAGCGGGCGCGCGACGCTGGCGAGATCGACGCCGACCTGCCGCCGAGCACCACGTGGACGTGTCGCTCCTCGGCGCCGGCGCCGGTCGACACCGGCGGGTCCTCCAGGACGTGCCAGAGATCGCGGGCGAAGTAGTCGGTGAGCAGCGCGTTCAGGGCGTCCAGGTCGAGGCGGATGCGGAAGCCGTCGCCCTCGCGGCGGACGTTCATCGCCAGCCACTCCGCGATGCCGCGGCTGAAGCCGGCGGCCTGCACCGCCTCCAGGAACGCCTCGCGCGACGCGATCGGCTGCGGGATCGCGCGGAGCAGATCGAGGACGCCGGGGCTCTCCGAGCCGCTCTCGCCGGCGGAGCTGGCGCTCGGATCGGCGTCGAGGATGAAGCCGCGCTCGAGCCCCTCGGGACGGCGCTCGAGGTACGCGAGCGCGACCTTGCCGCCGAACGAGTGGCCCATGACGCCGCGAACGTCGAGGCCGAGGCGGTCGCCGAGCCGGAGCAGGTCGTCGGCCGCCGCCGCGATGGTGTGCGGCGCGGGCGGGCCCTGCGACATGCCGTGGGCTCGCAGGTCGACCAGGATGAAGCCCCACGGCCGCGCCGCAGCGCCGGCGGTCTGCGCCTCGACGAGGCGCCGGACGAAGGTGCGCCAGTTGGCGCCCGAGCCGAAGATGCCGTGCAGCACGAGCATCCAGCGGGTGGGCGGCGTCGAGGGCGCGGAGACGAGGGCGTGGTGGGGCACGAAGCCGTCGTGTGCGTTCATGGCTCTCCGGGCCGCGCGAGCGCGCGACCTGCGCCTAGCGCTAGCATGGACCCATGGCCAAGAAGCCCCCGATCACGCCGTCGCGCGCCGACACCGCGGAGGACCAGGTCACCCGGCCGGCGAAGCCCGAGCGCTTCCACGGCGCGACGCTCGCCGGGGCCGACTTCGATGACGCCGACCTGCGCGGCGCCCGCTTCCACAACGTCGCCCTCGCCCGGGCCGACTTCGATGACGTCGACCTGCGCGGCGCCCGCCTCCACAACGTCACGCTCGCCGAGGCCGGCTTCGATGACGTCGACCTGCGCGGCGCCCGTCTCCACAACGTCGCGCTCACCGAGGCCGAGCTCGATGACGTCGACCTGCGCGGCGCCCGCCTCCACAACGCGACCCTCGCCGGCGCGTCGATCGACGACACGTCGCTCGCCCGCGCCCGCATCGACGACGCCGACGCCGCGTCGACCCGCTGGTCCGACGTGAGCCTGCGCGGGGCCCGCATCGAAGGATCGGACCTGCGTGACGTCGAGATCGTCGGCTGCACGATCGATGGGCTCACCATCGACGGCGTGCGCGTCGATCGCCTGCTCGCAGAGGCGAAGGGACGATCGAGCGCGCGTCCGTCGCCGGAGACGACGCCGGAGCGATCGCAGCCGAAGAAGAAGAAGTCGAGGCGCCCCGCTCCCGGGAAATGAGAGGGCAGCGCCTCGCGCGCGATCGGGGCCGGATTACGCCTCGATCAGCCCGGTTCGCACCGCGATGCGGGTCAGCTCGACCGCGCTCTTGCACCCGAGCTTCGCGTAGATACGCACGCGGTGGGTCTCCACCGTCTTCGGGCTGATCGTGAGCCGCGCGGCCGTCTCGCGCGTCGACACGCCGGCCGCGAGCAGCCGCAGGACCTGACGCTCGCGCGGCGTCAGCGCGTCGAGGCCGCCAGAGCCCTCGCTCGCCGGCTTGCGCATCGCGCGCACGACGGCGCCCGCGATGCTCGAGGACAGCGGCGCGCCGCCCGTCGCGATTCGACGGATGCCCTCGATGACCTCCTCGAGCTTCGACGTCTTCACGAGGTAGCCCTGCGCGCCCGCGCGCAGCGCCTCGGCGACGCGGAACTCGTCGTCATAGCCGCTCAGCACGAGGAGCTTCGCCTGCGGTAGCTGCGCTCTCAGGGCTCCGAGGAGCTCGATGCCGTCCCGGTCGGGGATGTTGAGATCGACGAGCACGACGTCGGGCTTGCAGCTCGCCGTCTCGCGCAAGGCATCGGCCGCCGTCCCAGCCTGGCCCACGACGACCATGTCGGGCTCATCCGAGAGCGCTCGAGCGAAGCCTTCGCGAACGACCGGATGATCGTCGATGAGGTAGATGTGCAGCTTGCTAGCAGGGGTTTCCGCCATGATGACCACAGGGGGATTGGGATGTCCTTCGGACCACAATTCGATACCCATGAGCAGTACAAGTCAAGCTGCTCAGGTCGTCCTGGGAGGAACCTTACAGGGGTATCAGGTGCTCAACGATCTGCAAGCAGCGGCGCGGCGGCAAGCCCAATTGATAAGGAAAACTCCGTCCTGAGCGAGTTTCGGGGCTCGGTGGAGATCTGCGGCGTGGGAGGTATGACGCTTCGCTCCGCCTCCGCGCGAGCCTCCACCGATGCCGCCACGGCGGCCGTCTGGTATCCTTCGCACGCTTGATGCGCCGAAAAGGCCCGCGATCGAGGGAAGTTGGATGAGCTCGCCGGGCTTTTCCCCGAGCCTGACCGGCGCCTCCCCGCTCGGGGGCGCGGAGATCTTCGTCGTCGATGACGATCCGGCGCTGGTCGACTCGCTGATCGACCTGCTCTCCGATGAAGGGTACCGCGTCCAGGGATTCACGCGCCCGCAGGAGGCGCTCGACCGCCTCGCCCGCGGGGCCAGGCCCCGGGCGGTGCTGCTCGACTATGTGATGCCCGAGATGACCGGCGAGGAGTTCCTGACGGCGCTCGCCGCCGCGGGCGTCGACGTGCCCGTCCTCCTGCTCTCCGGCGTGAGCGAGCCCAGCATCCGAGGTCCCGTGGCCGGCGTGCTCGCGAAGCCGTTCGACGTCGACAGGCTCCTCGTGGTGCTCGACCGGCTGATCCGCGCCGTGCGCTGATCCGCGTCGTGCAGCACGAGCGCGCCGTGCATCGCGAGCGCGCCGCCGCCCGCGCTGATCCCGACCTGCACAGGCGCGGCGGCACGGTCCTCGCGTAAACCGCCCGGGCGGAAGCCCAGGATGGGCGGAAGCTGAGGAAGGGGGGAAGCCGAGGATGTCGTCGCTCCCAGACAGCGCGCCCATGCCAGACACCGCGCCTTTCCTGATGCGAGGCGGGTCGAGCAGCCCCGCCGCCGCGAGCGCGCCGGCCGCGATCAGGCTGCCCGCCGAGCTGCACCACCGCTTCCGCTTCGTCGCGATCGACGGGGGGCTCGTCGCGCAGGCGGGCGACCGCGCCGCGCCGCTGATCGACGCGCTGCTCGCGATGGGCGCGCGCGTCGCCGTCCTCGCCGCCGCCGAGGCCGTGCCCGACCTCGCGCGGCGGCTCGGGCGCCGCGGGCGAGCCGAGGGGCGCAGGCGGCTCTTCGTCGGCGCGCTCGGGGCGGCGGAGCTCCACGGCTTCGATCGCCGCGGCGACGCGGTCCCGCTCGTCGCCCGCGCGGCGCCGGACGGCCGCTCCGCGCTCGCGGAGCTGCTCGCGCGCGTCGTCGCGCCGCTCCGCATCGAGCCGCGCGATCGGCTCGCGATCTCGGCCGACCCGGGCGGCGGCGCGCCGGCGGCGTACGCGGGCGGGCTCCGCGACGCGCCGGAGCTCGCGGGCGCGGTCCACGCGGCCGCCAGCGCGCAGCGGCTCTGCGACATCCTCGCGCTCCAGCGCGAGCTCGACCTGGAGCTCGGCCCCCACGCGGCGCCGCGCGACGCCGCGTGGGTCATCGACGAGCCGGGGTTCGACGTCGCGCGCGAGCACGAGATCGAGTCGCTGCTCGCGATCGCCAACGGCTACCTCGGGTCGCGCGCGTCGCTCGCGGAGGGATCGAGCGTGTCGCGGCCGGCGACGTTCATCGCGGGCGCGTTCGAGCCCTCGGCCGACGTGAGCCGCGTCCCGGAGCTCGTCATCGCCCCCGACTGGGGCCGGCTCAGCGTCGTCATCGAGGGCGAGCCGTTCTCCGCGGAGACGAGCGGCGTGCTCCACCACCGGCGCGAGCTCGACATGCGGCGCGGCGTGCTGCTGCGCGACTGCCTGCGGTGCGGCGAGGGAGGACACCTCGCGCGCCTGCACACGCTCCACGCCGCCTCGCTCGCGGACCGCCACGTCCTGATGGAGGCGGTCAGCGTCGCCCCGCTGAACTTCACCGGGACGATCCGCGTCGACGCGATCCTGAGCGGCGACGTGAAGAGCGCGAGCGGCGCGGCGCACTGGAAGCGCTTCGCGGCGGACGCGAGCGCGCGGAGCCTGATCCTCGTCGGGCGCACGCACGGCGGGCTCGTCACCGCGATGACGTCGCACCTGCGGGTGCTCCCGGATCAGGCCGCGGAGGGCGCGCCCCCGCCCGAGGCCGCGGAGGGCGCGCCCCCGCCCGAGGCCGCGGAGGGCGCGCGGTGCGCGCGCACGTCCGACGCGCGCTCGATCGCCGAGCGCTGCGAGGTGAGCGTCCGCGTCGCCGAGCGGCGCCGCCTCTTCCGCACGACGACGCTGCACACCTCGCGCGACACCCCCGCGCCGCGCCAGGCGGGGGAGGCGCTCCAGGCGGAGCTCTCGGCCCGCACCATGGACGACCTGCTCGGCGAGCACGCAAGGGCGTGGGCGGAGCGCTGGCGCCGCGCGGACGTCGAGATCGACGGCGCCCCGAAGATCGAGCGGGCGCTCCGCTTCGCCCTGTACCACCTCATCGGCTCCGCGAACCCCGAGGATCCGCGCTGCTCCGTCGGCGCGCGCGGGCTCAGCGGCGAGGCGTACCGCGGCCACGTCTTCTGGGACACCGACATCTTCCTCGTCCCCTTCTACGCGCACTGCTACCCCGAGGCCGCGCGCGCGCTCCTCCTGTACCGGCACCGCACGCTGCCGGGCGCGCGCCGCAAGGCGCGGGCGCTCGGCTACGAGGGCGCGCTCTACGCGTGGGAGTCGGCGGACACGGGCGACGAGACGACGCCGCCGCTCGTGATCACGCCGTTCGGCGAGGTGACCCGGGTGCTCTCCGGCGAGCAGGAGCACCACATCAGCGCCGACGTCGCCTACGCGGCGCACGCCTACGGCCGCGCGACCGGCGACCTCGACTTCGCGCGCGGCGAGGGCGCCGAGGTCCTGATCGAGACGGCGCGCTTCTGGGCGAGCCGCGTCGAGCTCGGGCCGGACGGCCGCGCCCACATCCGGCGGGTGATCGGGCCGGACGAGTACCACGAGGGCGTGGACGACAACGCCTTCACGAACTGGATGGCGCGGTACAACCTCCGCGCCGCCGCGGCGACGGTCCGGCGCGGCGAGGCGCGGGGCGACGTGCTCGCGCGGCTCGACCTCCGCCCCGAGGAGGCCGACCGCTGGTGCGACGTCGCGGACCGCATCGCCCTCGGGATCGATCCGGAGACGGGCCTCATCGAGCAGTTCGCGGGCTACTTCCGCCTCGCGCCGTTCTCGATCGCCGACCACGCCGTGCGCAGCGCGCCGATCGACGCGCTGCTCGGGCGCGAGCGGACGCAGGGCTGCCAGGTCGTGAAGCAGGCCGACGTCGTGCAGCTCGTCGCGCTCCTCTGGAGCGCGGTGCCCGCGCGCGCGCGGCGCGACAACTTCCTCTACTACGAGCCGCGCACCGCGCACGGCAGCTCGCTGAGCCCGGGCGCCCACGCGCTCGTCGCCGCCCGGCTCGACCTCCACGCCCTCGCCGAGCGCTACTTCGACCAGACCGCCGAGATCGACCTCGGCAACACGATGGGCAACGCCGCGGGCGGCGTCCACATCGCCGCGATGGGCAGCCTCTGGCAGGCCGTCGCGTTCGGCGTCGCCGGCATCACGCGCGTGCCGCGCAGCGAGCGCCCGGACGGGCCGGGGCGCGCGCCGCTTCCCCCGACCGACGACGAGGCGATCGGGATCGAGCCGCACCTCTTGCCAGGGTGGCGGCACCTCAAGATCCCGATCTCCTGGCGGGGCCGCGCGCTCGAGATCCACGTGGAAGACGGCGCGGTGGAGGTCGCGCTCGAGGGCAGCGCGCCCCTGACGATCTGCGCGCTCGACGCGGGCGCGCCCGCCTGCGCCCTGGTGGCCGAGCCGGGCCGCCGCTACGTGGCGCGGCGGGCCGGCGGACGGTTCCACCCCTGGGAGGAGGTGACGACATGGTGAGCGCCGCGCGCAACGGGTCTCCCGGCGGACGGGGAGCGCTGTCCGGATCGGTCTCCGAGCTCGAGCCGCCCCATCCGGCGCACGAGGACGACGAGCCCTCGCCGATGAGCGGCGTGCGGAACAGGAACGTGCTCGTCGCCCTCCACGGGCGCCGCGTCCACCTCGGCGCCGTCGAGCTCGGGCGGCTCATCGCCGGCGCGCTGCGAGCGCCGCTGCACGGGCTCGTCGTGTCCTCGGAGCCGATCGAGCCGATCGACGTGCCCGCCCACCTCGGGGTCGACCCGGAGGCGCTGCACGGCGTGGTGCTGCACGTCGACGCGAGCGACGATCTCCCCGGCGCGCTCGCCTCCGCGACGGAGCGCCGCGACGCCGCCTTCGTCGTCGTGGCCTCCGAGCCGGAGGAGCTCACGGACAACCCCCTCGGCGTCGGCTGCCTCGCCGCGCGCGCCCTCGAGGCCGCCGCGTGCGGCGTCGTCGTGATCGGCCCCGCGCACCGGCCGGCGACCCGGCTCCGGCGCATCCTGCTGCCGCTCGACGGCACCCCCAGCACGGCCGCCGCGATCACCCCCGTCGGGGAGCTCGCCCGCACCCTCGGCGCCGAGCTCGACATCGTGATGGTCGGCGGCGCCTCGCCGCGCGACGACGCGGAGGACGCGCCGCCCGTCTCGACGCCGGCGCCCTCCGAGCCGGGCGCGATGGTGGCGCCCCTCTACGTCGACCAGCCCCAGCACGAGTGGCCGGCGTTCACCGAGGAGTTCCTGGGCCGGTTCCTGAGCGCGATCGGCCACTGCCCCCACGACGTCTCCACGCGGTTCTTCCTCGGCAAGGGCGCGCCGGCGGCGGAGATCCTGCGCCTCGCCGGCGAGCTGGCGAGCGATCTCGTGGTGCTGGTCTGGCACGGCCAGGTCGCCGACCGGCACGGCGGCGTCTTCCGGGACGTGCTCTGCGGCGCCCCGTGCCCGGTCATGGTCCTGCGGCGGTAGACCGCGCTCGCCGGCGCGGATCGGCGCCGCGGCGCGGTGCCCGGCGCGCTCCACGCCAACGGGCGGCGAAAGGCGCTATCGTGCGCCGCCATATGGTCGCCCGGAAGCTGCCCGCCAGCGAGTGCCGCAAGATCGTCGAGCCCGAGAGCTTCCGCTTCTCCACGACGGACGAGGTCGCCCCGCTGTCCGCGGGCATCGGCTCGCAGGAGCGCGCCCTCGCCGCGCTCGCCTTCGGCCTCGACATCCGCCAGCCCCGCTTTCACGTCGTCGTCGTCGGCGCGCCGGGCACGGGCCGCACGTTCTGCGCGCGCGCCGTCGCGAAGCGCATCGCCGCGAGCCGCCCCACGCCCGACGACATCCTCCTCCTGCCGAACCCCCACCGCCCGAGCGAGCCGACGGTCCTCTCGCTCCCCCCGGGCGAGGGACGCCCCTTCGTCGAGGCGATGGAGGAGCTCCACGAGAAGCTCGTCGACGCGCTGCGAGGCGCCACCGAGGGCGAGCGCTTCAAGCAGGCGCGCGGCAAGATCCAGCGCCGCGTCAACGCCGAGGAGCGGCGGCTCGAGGAGCAGCTCAAGGCCGCCGCGCGCGAGCTCGGCCTCGACCTCGTCCGCGGCGAGGACGAGGTGCAGATCACCTCGCTCGAAGACTCCTCGAGCGCGCCGGACGGCGAGGCCCTGCTCGCCGTCGCCGGGTCCATCGAGGAGTTCGAGATGCGGCTCGCCACGGTGCAGGACGAGGCCGACGTCGAGCTGCGCAGCGTCGTGAAGCAGCTCCTCAGCGACGGCGTGAAGGGCTGCTTCCAGCCCGTCCTCGCGCGCTTCGAGGGGCGCGACGACATCAGCGCCTTCCTCGCGGACGTCGAGACCGTCGTCTCGAAGGAGTTCCGCCTGCTCGTCGACGAGGCGCGCGGCGAGGAGGGCGGCGCCACGCTCCCGCGCGGCGTCGTCGTCCCGACGCTGCTCACCGAGCACACGCCCGACTCCGGCGCCCCCGTCGTCGAGGTCCCCTACCCCACGCTGAGCGCCCTGTTCGGCCGCACGCACGCGCCGCCCGACTCCGGCTTCCCCCCGGAGCCCGGCTTCGCCGTCGCGGGCGCGCTGCACGAGGCGGCCGGCGGCTTCCTCATCCTGCCCGCGGGCGCGCTCCTCAAGAACGAGGCGCTCTACGAGCAGCTCAAGGCCTGCCTGCTCGCTGGCAAGTTCATCGTGCCCGAGCACAACCCGTCGTACTTCCGCGGCACCGCCGAGGAGCTGCTCTTCCCGCCGATCCCGATCGACGTGAAGGTCGTCCTCGTCACGAACCCGCAGCTCTACCAGGACCTGCACGACGCCGATCCGGAGTTCTCGCAGCTCTTCAAGGTGCAGGCGCGCTTCGAGACGACGATCTCGCTCGATCAGGCGTTCCTCACGTACCCGGCGTTCCTCGCCGGCTTCGCGCACGATCGCGGCCTGCCGCCGATCACGGCCGACGGCGTGACCGCGCTCCTCTTCCACGGCGGGCGCCTCGCCGAGAGCCAGACCAAGGTGAGCGCCCAGGTCGGGCTCATCGCCGAGGTCGCGACCGAGGCCGGCTACCGCGCCCAGCGCCGCGGCCGCAAGGTCGTCGACGGCGCCGAGGTCAACGAGGCGCTCGAGTCGGCGCGCCGCCGCGGCAGCCATTTCCGCGACCACGTCCACGAGATGCTCTCCGACGGGACGATCCGCATCGACGTGACCGGCCGCCACGTCGGGCAGGTCAACGCGATCTCGGTCCTGTCCGACGGCCCTCAGACGTTCGGCCGCCCCTGCCGGGTGACGGCGGTCGTCTACCCGGGCCTCGAGGGCCCGGTGAACATCGCGCGCGAGGTCGAGATGTCCGGCCCGCTCCACAGCAAGGGCGTGCTCGTCCTCACGGGCTTCCTCGCCGCCCGCTTCGCCCAGCGCCGCCCGCTCTCGTTCGGCGCCTCGCTCGTCTTCGAGCAGACCTACGAGCCCATCGAGGGCGACAGCGCCTCCTCCAGCGAGCTCTACGCCCTCCTGTCGGCGCTCTCCGGCGTCCCGATCCGGCAGGAGCTCGCCGCGACGGGCAGCATCGATCAGCAGGGGAGCATCCAGCCCGTGGGCGGCATCAACGAGAAGATCGAGGCCTTCTTCGACCTGTGCGCCGCCAAGGGCCTGACGGGCGAGCAGGGGGTGCTGATCCCGAGCGCCAACCGCGACGCGCTCATGCTGCGGGGCGATGTGGTCACCGCGATCGAGGCCGGCCGCTTCCACGTCTTCGAGGTGAGCTCGGTGGAAGAGGGCATCGAGATCATCACCGGCGTCCCGGCGGGCGTCGCGGACGCGGACGGCAGGTATCCGGAAGGGACCGTATTCCACGCGGCGGACCAGCGGCTCGATCGCTTTTACCAGGCGATCGCCGACACGATGAGAGGGGGGACGGGCGCGGATCCTCGGAGCATGCTCAGGGGTCGCTGAGGAGGGTCGATCCCCGGAGCATGCTCCGGGGTCGCCGAGGAAGGTCGATCCCCGGAGCATGCTCCGGGGTCGCCAAGGACGATCGATGGCCGCGAAGCGCACAGCCAAAGCACGGGCGCCGAAGGAGCCGAAGGCCGCGCCTGCCCCCCGGGCGCGGCGGAAGAAGGCCGCGCCGGCCGCTGGCACGCGCGGCCTCGCCGCCGTCGAGCTCGCCGCCGGCGCGCCCCCGCGGGAGGTCGCCGCCCTCGGCGACGCGATCCAGAGCGACGGCGGCAGCGTGCTCGCGATCTACCGCGAGCCGGTCGGCGGCGCGTGGGCGATCCTCGCCGGCCTGCCGCTCGACCGGGTGGAGCCCACGCCGTTCCAGCGCGACCTCTCGGAGGCGCACGTCGCGCGCCTCGGCGAGGTCATCGACAAGCTCGACTGCTTCCTCGACCCCATCATCGCGGTGCGGGCCCCGCTCTCGTCCGGGCCGGGCCGGGCCCCGCCGGCCGCGCCCGGCGAGGGCCGGTACTGGACGCCGAACGGCAACCACCGGCGCGCCGCGCTCACGCGCCTCGGCGCGAAGAGCGCCGTCGCGCTCGTGCTGCCGGACGAGCGGATCGCCTACCGCATCCTCGCCCTCAACACCGAGAAGGCGCACAACGTCCGCGAGAAGGCGCTCGAGGTGACGCGGATGGCGCGCTCCCTCGCGGAGCTCGATCCGCGGCCGGAGCAGGAGTTCCGCCTCGAGTTCGAGGAGCCGAGCCTGCTCACGCTCGGCCTCTGCTACGAGCGGCGCCCGCGCTTCTCGGGCGGCGCCTACCAGTCGGTCCTCCGGCACATCGATCGCTTCCTCGACGAGCCGCTCCCGGAGGCGCTCGAGACCCGCAGCGCGCGCGCCGACCTCCTGCTCGCGCTCGACGACGCTGTCGCGCAGGCCGTCGACGGCCTCCGGGCGCGCGGCTTCGAGAGCCCCTACCTGAAGGCGTTCGTCGTCGCCCGCATCAACCCGCTCCGCTTCCAGCGATCTCCGGACGCGCCGTTCGAGCCCACGCTCAACAAGATGCTGGCCGCCGCCCAGCGCTTCGACCCGGCCGCGGTCCGCCCCGACCAGGTCGCGCGCGCCGCCGGGCCGCCCGAGGAGCCCGCCGGGTGATCCCGCGCGCGCCCCGCCTCCCCGCGCCCCCGCGGCCGGCCCAGGCCCCGCGCGCCGGACCGCCGCCCGCGCGCCCCGCCGCGGATCCCGCCGCTGCGCCGCCGACCCACCCCGGCGATCCCCGCGTCATCTACGCCTACGCCGCGCACGTCGTCGGCCAGTCGCTCGCGTGGGAGGGGAACTACAAGGCGGCGGCCGCCTCGCTGCGCGACGTCCCGCGGGACTGGATACCTCCGCAGGTGCGGCTGCTCCTCCTGAGCAACCTCGCCCAGTGGCAGCTCTGCGCCGGCGACATCGACGCGGCCCGGCGGCTCCTCGACGACCTGGACGAGGGTCGCGCGCCGCCGTCGGTGCGGCCGCTCGTGCGCGGGGCGCGCGCCGCGGTGCTCGTGCGCGCGGGCGACCCCGAGGGGGCGCTCTCCCTTGTCGGCCGCCGCGACGGCGAGCGCGACGAGCCGCCCGAGGTGCGCCAGCGCTACCGCATCACCCGGGCGCACGCGCTCGCCGCGCAGGGCGACCTCGCCGCCGCGCGCGCGGAGCTCCGCCGGGTGGTCGACGATGTCGGCGTCGACGAGCTCTGCCGCTGGATCCCCGCCGGCGGGCCGGCGCGCGCCACCATGATCGAGCTCATCGACGAGGGGTGATCGACTCGCGCCTTCCGCGCTGTCCACGGCTGCCGCCGGTCTTCCGGTTCGCCGCTCTATTGACGCTCAGCAGCTCTCCAGACAGGCACTGAGCTCCGCGCTGCGCGCACTCACGTCCTCGTCGCCGAGGCAGGCGCGCCGCCCGTGCGCGACAGCGCTCCGGCCCAGCGCTCGAATCGAGCGTGAACGGTGCCCACATGCTCCCTGTCAATCATCATTTCCCTGATCTGGCATCTGGGATCCTCCTGACTCCCGTTCGGGGCGGTTCGGGCCAACGGACCGCACCCGGCGTGCGCCTGCTGGGATTCCGGTGGACGGTGGGGAGCGCAACGTTGCGGGCGGGCGGCGTCTGTTCGACAAAGGATGCTGTACGCAAAGTGCAACGGGCCAGGTAGGCTTTTCGCGTCGGCCGGGGGAGAACGCATGCCAACCTGCACGGGTGGCCAATGAGCGCGGGGGCGCCACGGAGGGTTATCGGCGAGTGCTGTACCGATCTGGCCAGGCCCACGCGCCCCCTCAGGGCGGCAGTCCTCGCTCACCGGAGCCCGCGCGGGGGGCTCCCGTGAACCGTCCATCAGACACCGCGCCTCCGCGCATCCTGGTCGTGGACGACAGCCCCACGTACCTGCACCAGGTCGCGGCGGCCATGCGCGAGGAGGGCTACGTCCCGGTGCTCGCCCATTCCGGGGAAGAGGCGCTCGCGCGGCTCACGTCGGCGCGCGTCGACGGCATCGTGCTCGACATGGTGATGCCGGGCCTCTCGGGTCCGGCCACGTGTCTCCGCATCAAGGCCAACGCCGCGTGGCGTCCGATCCCGCTCCTGATGCTCACCGGCCGCGACGACCACAAGGCGATCCTCGACGCCCTCTCGGCCGGCGCCGACGACTTCGTCACGAAGTCGGGCGAGTTCACGGTGCTCAAGGCCCGCGTGCGCGCCCAGCTCCGCCGCAAGCACTACGAAGACGAGAACCGCAGGATGCGCGAGCTCCTCCTGCGCCGGGAGATGGAGGCGGCCGAGGCGCGCGCCGATCGGCGCCTCAAGCAGAGCGAGGAGCGGTTCCGCCTGCTCGTGGAGGGCGTCCAGGACTACGCCATCTTCATGCTCGACCCCGCGGGCCGCATCGCGAGCTGGAACCCGGGCGCCGAGCGCATCAACGGGTACCGCGCCGACGAGATCATCGGCCGCCACTGCTCGGTCCTCTACCCGTCGGAGGACGTCGAGCTCGGCAGGCCCGGCGCGGAGCTCGACGCCACGGTGGAGACCGGCCGCTCCGTTCAGGAGGGCTACCGCGTCCGCAAGGACGGCATGCGCTACTGGGCCAACGAGGTCATCAGCGTCCTCTTCGACGAGGCCGGGCGCCTGCGCGGCTTCGCGAAGGTCACCCGGGACGCCACCGAGCGCCGCCGGGTCCACGAGGCGCAGCGCATCCTCGTCTCGGCCGGGCAGATCCTCGGCGAGTCGCTCGACTTCGAGGAGACGCTGCGCCGCGTGGTCCGCGTCGCGCTCCCTGATTTCGCGTCGATCTGCGTGCTGCTCCTCCAGGACGAGTCCGGCGCGATCGAGCGGCAGGTGACCGCCCACGCGGACCCGTCCATGGCGGCGGCGACCGAGCTCCTCGGCAAGATCACGGCCGACTCGGCCGCGCGCGGCATCGGCAAGGTCCTCCGCACGGCGCAGCCGGAGCTCATCCCGAGGGTGACCGACTCGTTCGTCCGGGCGATCTCCTTCGATCAGGCGCACTACGAGGCGCTGCGCTCGCTCTCCCTGGCCTCGCACCTCACCGTCCCGCTGACCGCGCGCGGCCGGACGCTGGGCACGCTCTCGTTCGCGTCCACGCACCGGCGCTACGACGCCGTCGATCTCGACCTCGCGCAGGATCTCGCGCGGCGCGCGGCGCTGGCCGTCGACAACGCCCGTCTTTACCGGGAGGCGCAGCTCGCGGTGCGCGCGCGCGACGACTTCCTCACGATCGCCTCGCACGAGCTCCGCACGCCGCTCACGCCCATGCAGCTCCAGGTCGACGGCCTCCTGCGCGCCGGAAAGCGCGGCGGCCTCACCCCCGAGCGCGCGACGCCGCGGCTGGAGATGATCAAGCGCCAGGTCGAGCGGCTCGCCCGGCTCATCACGAACCTGCTCGACATCTCGCGCATCTCCGCGGGGCGCCTGCAGCTCGAGCTCGAGGACGTCGACCTCGCGGCCACGCTGAACGAGGTGCTGGAGCGCTTCCGCGAGGAGCTCGCCGCCGCGGGCTGCCCGGTCAACCTGTCGATCCCCGCGTCGCTCCACGGCCGGTGGGATCGCCTCCGGCTCGACCAGATCGTCACGAACCTCCTCTCGAACGCGATCAAGTACGGCGCCGGCAAGCCGATCGACGTCGAGCTCGCCGACCTCGGGGACCGCGCCCGCCTGACCGTGCGCGATCGCGGCATCGGCATCGCCCCGGACCAGCAGGCCCGCATCTTCGAGCGCTTTGAGCGCGCCGTCTCCAGCGAGAACTACAGCGGCTTCGGCATGGGCCTGTGGATCGTGCGGCAGATCGCCGACGCGCTCGGGGCGACGATCCAGGTCGAGAGCCGCCCCGGCGAGGGCGCGGCCTTCACCGTCGACCTGCCGAAGCAGCCTGGCTGACGGAGGCTACAGCGCCCGCCGCACCCTGCGGCGCTGCTCGATCATGTGCTGCGTGATCTGCTGCCTGCCCTCGGCGCGCTCCACCAGGGTCCACACGTTGTCGCCGCGCTCCCGGCCCGCGCAGTCGAGGAGCGCGTCGGCCGCCTGCTCGGCGGGGATGAGCCCGTCGTGCCGGCCCGGGAGCTCCACCACGGCGACGCGCGTGCAGAGCCCGCCCATGGTCGCGAGCATCCGGCGCACGACCTCGCGGAAGACCGCCTCGTCGAACGCGTCGCGCCGGCCGGCGCCGAACAGGACGAGCTTGTCGAACGCCATGCGCGGCTTGCACGGGATCATGACGACCTCGCCGAGCTCGCAGGTGATCAGGCCCTGCCGCCGGAGGTCCGAGATCCGGCCGCCGAGGCGCCAGTCGCAGAGGCCGGCCACGCCGTGGGCGGGCAGCGCGTCGCTGAAGGGGGCGCACGCGAGCACCTCGGAGTCGAGCTCGTCGAGGCTCTGCAGGTCGGGGGAGATGAACCGGAGCTCCACGGGGTCAGACGCTGATCGCCCCCTTGCGGAAGTCGCTCTTCGCGATCTTCACGTTGACGCACGCGGGCCTCCCGCACCGGAACGCCTCGTCCAGCGCGGGCCCGAGCTCCTCCAGCCGCTCCACGCAGGCCCCGAAGCCGCCGAGCGCCTCGACCACGCGGTCGTACCGGGTGAAGTCGAGCGACGTCGCGGGCGCGCGGCCCTCGCCGTAGAGCTCCACCTGCCCCCGCCGGATCTGCGTCCACGCCGCGTCGTTCCCGATCACGCTCACGACGGGGATGCCCTGCCGCGCCATCGCCTCGAACTCGAGCGCGTGGAACCCGAACGAGCCGTCTCCGTACACGAGCACCACGTTGGCCTCGGGCCGCGCGAGCTTGGCCGCCATCGCGTAGCCCGGCCCGACCCCGAGTGTCCCGAGCGGGCCCGGGTCCATCCAGAGCTGCGGCCACTCGAGCTTCAGCACGTTCGCGGCCGTGGCCACGAAGTCCCCGCCGTCGCCGATCACGATGTCGTCCTTGCCGAGCCGCTTGCCGATCTCCGCGCAGACGCGCAGCGGGTTCGGCGGATCGCTGTCGCTCTCGATCTCGGCGAGCATCTTCGCGCGCGACCGCTCCTCGGCCTCGCGCACGGCCGCGAGCCACGCGTCGGTCGCCTTGCCGGGCACCTCCGCGAGCAGCTGCTCCAGCGCCACGCCGCTGTCCGCGTGGATCCCGAGGTCGACGCGGCGGTTTCTGCCGAGCTCGCCGCCGTCGAGATCGATCTGGACGACCTTCGCGGCCGGGCTGATCGCGCGGCCGTACTCGAGGCGGAAGTCGAAGGGCGTCCCGAGCACGACGCAGAGGTCGGCCTGCGACAGCGCGAAGCGGCGCGAGCGGCTCATCAGCCCCGGGTGCGCGTGGGGCAGCGCGCCGCGGGCCATGCCGTTCAGGTAGAAGGGCGCCTTCACCGCGTCGGCGAAGCGGCGCAGCGCGTCCCGCCGCGGCGACCAGCGGAGCTGGCTGCCGACGATGAACATCGGCCGCTCCGCTTCCCGCAGCATCGCCGCCGCGCGCGCGATGTCGGCCGGGTCTCCCCCGGGCCGGGGCGGGGCCATGGGCGCGGTGGCCGGCGCGTCGTCGCCCGCGTAGCCCATCAGCAGGTCGAGCGGCATCTCGAGGAACACCGGGCCCGGCACGTTCGCCTGGGCGACGCGGAAGGCCGAGTCCACGTACTCCTGGATGCGATCGGTCGACGGGACGGCGGCGCTCCACTTCGAGATGGGCCGCATCAGCTCGACGTGGTTCATGTCCTGGAGCGAGCCCATGTCGGCGAGGGCCCGCGGCCCGGCGCCGCCGATCACCACCATCGGGATCCCGGCGCGCTGCGCGTTGGCGACCGCGGTCACCACGTCGGTGACACCCGGCCCCGCGGTGACGGCGCACACCCCCGGCCTTCCGGTCACCCGCGCGTACCCGTCGGCGGCGTGTCCGGCTGTCTGCTCGTGTCGCACGTCGACGACGCGGATGCCGTCGTCCAGGCACCCGTCGTAGATCGCCTGGATGTGCCCGCCGCAGAGGGTGAAGAGGTGCGTCACCCCGTGTCTCGCGAGGGCCTTCGAGACGAGCCTGCCGCCGTGCACCTGCGCCATGGGGCCGGCATATACCACGAGCGCCCCAGCGTCCTCCCGGCGAGCGGCCCGTCCGCGAGCCGCCGCGCCCGGGCGGAGGCAAGCCGCCTTACCCACCCCGCGCCCTCGGCTCCCGGTGACGGCCTCCCCGGTCGACCCCCCGGACGTCGCGCGGGCCACGACGCGCCACGGCGCCACCGCCGCAGCGACGCCTGGCTGGCGGGCACCATCACCGTCGCAGGAGAGATGACGGTGAGTTGAAGAGAAAGTTTAGTGTCCTTCCTAACCAACACGTCACGTGAGAGCTCTTTAATCTGGAGGGGCAGGATCTTCGGGGTCAGCGCACCCGCCGACCGCGCGCCGCCTCGCTGGGCTTGAACCACGCTATCGCAGGAAGAGGTCGCCTATGCCGCGCCCGAGGGGGATACCTCCCTTCGTCCGGGCAGCACTGTAAAATTCCAGCTACACTACAGGATGGACGTCTCCCTGCCGGCGAGATCGTCCCATCGGCGGCCGGCGCCTTTCGCATCTTCCCCCGGCTCGCCCTGTTCTCACCGGGCGAACACATGATATAGTTGGCTCCTTATTGCGGCTGCCAGCTCGACACCGCCATCTCTCTCGGCCTCTCCCGGTGCCCCTGCCCTGCAGCCGCCGGTCTGGGAGACGGCTTCGATCCCGGCACGAGGCGGCGAGCCCGCCGGGGACCGGTATCGCGGCGGTCCGCGAGGCGCGCAACCTGCCGGAAACATCCGGGAGGGGGACGAGGTGGTCGCGCGCATGAGCATCTGTGAGGCACATGACCCGCTCACCACCACCGATGAGATCTCCGTGCGCAGGGTGGTTGGTGAGAAACAGCATCTCCTGCGCGCTGCCCGGGCGGTCGCGACCTCCGGGCGCTCGGCGCGGGAGGGTCGCTGTGACCGGAGGGAGGCTCCGGAACGCGGCGGCGTGACCGCCGCGCCCCCGCTCGTCGCGATGACACACGATCTCCTTTCCGTGTGCGCGCCAACTCCCTTGCGGTACGCCAGCGTCGACGGGCTGGAGATGCCATCGCGCCGCCGCGGCGTTCTCGCCGGGTTCATGCGTGAAATGGAGCCATCGTGTGTGACGCTCTCGTCGACGCCGGCCTCACACCCTACGTCCCGACCGTCGGTCCCTCGCGCGCGGCGCGCCTCCGTGCGCGCGTACCGGACGCCGGATCTCCGCGAGACGCTGACCTCACCGGGCAGGGCTGGTCTCCGTCCATGGCAAATCATTTCATCGAGGCGCGATCCGTCACGGTCCTACGCGCCCCTGCTGCGCCGAGGAGGCCTTGTTTCTCGGAGAATTTGCGCGCTGCCCCTCGTGGGCTGTAGTGCGCTGGTTCCCCTCCTCGCAGCGTTGATTTCAAACATCCTGTGTTCACAGAACGTTGCCCAATACACCAAACCAACGCGTGACTGCTTACATGAGCTGGCGAGCTTGTTGTTTTCTATTTCGGGAAAGCTCTGTATCGGTTATGCGGAATAAGAGGACGCGCAATCGCGCTTCGCTGGAGTAGCATCTTTCTATGTCGGAGCCGCCTAGTAGCAGTAGCAGTCAGTTGATCCGGATTCCCATCGTGCTGGCGCTCGACTGCAGCCCCAGTTTTCTGGCTCGTTGCCGCAGGGTTGCAGCGCGGGCACGCTTCCTTGTCCGCTCCTGCGAGGCGGCCTCGGCGTGGGCGGTGGCTGTTCGCCTCCGCCCGCTGGCGATCGTCTTGCCGAGCCACCTGCACGACCGCGCGCCGCGGACATTCGAGCTCCTCGCGGAGGACGCGGGCGCACGCCTCGTCGTCGTGGAGTCCGAGCAGCTGCCTGCTGGCGAGCTCGAAGGGCACATCACCCACGCGATCGGCGAGGCGAGCCGCGCCCGGGGCGCCTAGCGCCGCTCGGGCCAGCCGCCGCGGCGGACCGCAGCGGGCTCGGCGGCAGGCTCGGTCGCGGCGGGCGAGCCCGCTGCAGACGCGAGCGCCGTCGGGCTCACCCGCGCTGAACCGGCCGCCGGGGCCTCAGTCGACGTGGATACCCGCGCTGAACCGGAAGCCCCAGGTGTGGTCGAGCGGCGGGCCGAGCTCCTCGTCGAAGGGCAGCAGCAGCCCCGTCCGGATGAACGTGAGCCTGCGCTCCATCGTGAGGAACGGCTCGAGGGCGAGGACGTAGACGTTGCGCGCGACGGCGTGCCGGACGTCGACGTTGTCGAACGTGGGCAGCGCCATGCCCTGCACGCGCAGGCCGCCGCCGATCCCGTGGCCGAGCTGGAGCTCGACGGCGTGCTGGATTGCGACCTCGTACTCCTCGTTGCGGCCGAGCGGGATGTAGAGCGCGGGCTCGAGCTGGGCGCGCGCGATCACCGGGCCGAAATGGGCCTCGGCCCCGAGACGCGCGTGGATCGGCAGGATGCTCGGGAAGAACTCGTGGAGGTCCCAGTAGGCCCGGCTCGCGCCGACCGGCTCGTAGCTGGCGTGGTCGTGGGTCTGCCCGGAGAGCGTCGCCAGCCCGACGGCGCCGCCCACCGTGAGCCAGAGCCTCTGGCCGGCGCGGACGATGTGGTGGGCGCCGAGCGTGACGTTGCCGAGCACGGCGTCGGTGCCCTCGTCGATCGCGAGCCCGAACGGGACGCGGACGTCGAGGAAGGTGTGCCCGGAGAACGGCATGCGGGCGAAGAGGGCGATCGCGAGCCCGGAGACGTCGCTGTCGCCGCCGGTGAACGACGACGTCTCCACGCCGATCGCGCCGCGCCGGCCGAGCGGGATGTTCGCCCGGTTGAGCGTCCCCTCGCCCGGCGCGGGCACGGGCGGCGGCGGGGGCCCGAGCGCGTCGTCCGGGAGGGCCACCCAGGGATCGGACGCGGGGCGCCCACGGCCTGCGTCGGACGCGCCCCGCGATGCAGCAGGGGGCGGGGGACCGGCGGGCGGCGCGGCCTCGGCGGACGGCGCGGCGGCGTCAGCAGGCCGTGCGCCCTCGGCAGGCGACGCGGCCCCGGCAGGCGGTGCGCCCTCGGCAGGCAACGCGGCCCCGGCAGGCGGCGCTCCTGCCGGCCCGGGCGGCGCTCCGGCCGGCGGCGGTCCTCCTGGCCCGTACGGCGCTCCTGGCGCGGGCGCGCCCGCGTCCGGCGGGACGGGGGGCGCGATCGCCGGCGGCTGCGGCGCGCCGGGCGCCGGAGCCGTCGCCGCCGGAGCAGGGGGGGCGGGCGGCGTTCCTGCCGACGAGGACGCGGCGGGAGCAGGGCTCGCCGCCGGGCGAGGCGTCACGGGCTGCGCGACGGACGGCGACGCGGCGAGGGTCGATGCGGCCAGGCAGGCAAGCGAGGACAAGACCAGGATTCGACGTGGCATCGGGTCTCCTTGGGACGCGCATCCTATCTGCTCGGGAGGCGCGCGCGCTCTGCTCCCGCCCGGCTGGCCGCTCGTCGAGCCGCCTGCTCCCGCGGGCGCTGGCCGCGCGGCGCGATCGGCGCCCGCGAGCGACGCGTCGCGCGGAGGCGGTCAGCCCGGCAGGCCCCGCCGCGCGCGGCGCCAAGGCGCTACAGCAGCGCCGCGAGCGCCGCCGCGAGCCGCTCGTAGTCCGACCGCTCGTTGTAGATCTGGCCCGAGATCCGGAGCCACCGCCGGGGCGACGCGGGCCACGCGAACACCGGCACCTCGATGCCCCAGCGCTCGAGGAGCGCGTCCTGGAGCGGATCGAGGCGCGGCGGCGACGACGGCGCGTCGGGGAGCGGCACCGTCGCGAGCGCGCCGATCATCGCGTCGGGGGCCGGCGGCCGGCAGCCGAGCGCCTCGCACAGGAGGTCGCGCGCGGCCAGCGCCGTCGCCCGGTTGTGCGCCCGGAGCGCGGGCCAGCCGCCGGGCAGGAGCGCGCCGAGGAAGCGAAGCGCGTCCGCGACGCAGAGGGCCGCGCTGGGATCGGACGTGCCCGTCCAGTCGAACTCGAGCAGGAAGCGCGACCGGTCGGCGCGCGGCGAGTTGGCGCCGTGGCTGATGACGAGCGGGCGGATCGCGCCCTGCCTGTCCCGCCGCACGTGGAGGAACCCCGCGCCCTTCGGCGCGCACAGCCACTTGTGGCAGTTGCCTGTGTAATAGGCGGCCCCGAGGGCGCGGAGGTCGAGCGGCACCATGCCGGGCGCGTGCGCCCCGTCGACGAGCAGGTCGACGCCGCGCCCCGCGAGCTCGGCGGCCAGCGCGGCGACGGGGAACACGAGCCCTGTCGTGCTGGTCACGTGATCGACGAGGACGAGCCGCGTCCGGGGCCCGACGGCCGCGAGCACCGCCTCGATCACCTGCTCGGGCGCCTCGATGGGGAACGGCACCGCCGCGACAACGACCCGCGCCCCGGCGCGGGCCGCGGCGGCCTCGGCCGCGTTGCGGCAGGCGTTGTACCCGTGATCGGTGACGCAGATCTCGTCGTCCGCCCCGAGCGGGAGCGACCGCAGCACCGTGTTCACCCCGGCGGTCGCGTTTCCCACGAACACGAGGTCCTCCGGGTCGGCGCCCACGAAGGAGGCGAGCTCCCCCCGGGCCGCGTCGAGCAGCGGCTCGAGCTCGCGGAGGAAGAAGCGGACCGGCTGGCGCTCCACCTGGTCGCGGTAGCGCTGCTGCGCCTCGAGCACCGCGCGCGGGCAGGCGCCGAACGAGCCGTGGTTCAGGAAGGTGACCGCCGGGTCGAGCGGCCAGAGCGCGCGCGCGGCGCCGGCGCGCGGGTCGGGGAAGGCGTTCGGGCTCATGGTGGGGGTCGGGAGGCGGGCGTGGCAGGCGTGGCGAGATGTCGGAGCGACCGGAGCAATGTCGCGCGGGGCCCGCTCCGTGTCGAGGGACACCCGAGCGGCACCAATGTTGATCCACGTTGGACATGTCAGTCCACGTTGATTCATTGATCAACCATGGCCAGGTTGCTCGAGCTCCAGAGGGTCGGGTCAACCTGTCCATGATGGACGCCTCGTCGGTCCATCATGGACTGGCAGATGCGCTGTCGGTGCTTGGCCGGAGCAGATGCGCTGTCGGCGCTTGCCGGGGCAGATGCGTTATCGGCGCTTGCCGGAGCAGATGCGCTGTCGGCGCTTCGCGGATCAGCTCAACGACCCGACCAGACCGGAGAAGCGCTGTTCATCTGGAGCGCCTCCATGCGCCGCGCCGCGGGCGGGGCCGCCGCGGCGGCGCGCGCCGTCTTCCGCGCGCTCGCCACGGCCGCGGCCGCGTGGGCGGCGCGCTCCTTCTCCGGGGCCGACAGGGCGCGCGCCGCCTGCTGCCGCAGCCGCTCCTCGGCCGCGGCGAGCTTCGCCTCGGCCGCGCCGAAGTTGCCCGAGTTCACGTCCTGGGCGGCGTCGAGCTGCGCCATGCCCGTCTCGATCACGGCCGCGAGGGTCTGGGTCTTCTCGTTCGGGTGCGCGGCGACCACGGCCGGGTCGCTCGTCACATCGTAGCGAGCCACCACCTCCTGCACGCGGGGGACGTTGCCGTTCTCGGGGTCGCGGAAGTGGAGCCGCACGCTCGCGAGCGGGTGCGAGCCGGCGGCCGGCGCGGTGACGCGCGCCCGCACGAGCATCTCGCGGCGCTGCCCGCCGAACATCGTGCCGAGGAGCACCCGGATCGCGTCGCCGGACCTGTCGATGCGCTCGTTGGGCACGTCGATCAGCTCCACGCCGGGCGCCGGGACGATCTCGACGAACGCCCCCGTCGCCGCCGTCGTCTGGAGCAGGGCGAGCTCGCGCTCGAGCACGGAGGACATCTGGCGCGCCTCGGTGAGGTGGTACAGCCGGCCGCTGGAGCCGACGGCGAGCGCGTTGAGCGTGCGCTCGTCGTAGTCGGCCCCGACCCCGAGCGAGGTGATCTGCATCCCGCGGGCAGCGCCGCGCTGGGCGAGCGCGCCGAGGACGTCCGGCGAGGAGGGCCCGACGTTCGCCTGGCCGTCCGAGATGAGCACCACGCGCCGGACCGCGTGCGTGGACGGCGCCATCACCGCGTGCCTCTCCGCGAGCCGGAGGCCGTCGAAGAGGTTGGTGCTGCCGTCGGGGGCGATCGCGGCGATGGCGCGCGCCACCGCCGGCCGCGTGGCGGGGCCGAGCACGGTGGGCGCCACGCGCTCCTGCGCCGCGTCGGCGAACGACGCGAGCGACACCACGTCGCCGTCCGGCAGCCCGTCGACGAACGCCTGCGCCGCCGCGCGGGCGTGCTCCATCTTCGCGCCCTGCATCGAGCCGGAGGCGTCCACGAGGAGCGCGACCGCGGCCGGCGCCCGCGTCGACGACGCGCGGGCCGCCGGGACGTCGACCCACACGCCGAGCTGCGTCTCGCGCGTCCCCGGCAGCATGAAGTCGCTCGCGCCCGCGGCGCCGATCCAGACGCCCCGATCCGCGCCGGCCGCCGCCGCGCGCCCTTCCAGCGCCCCGGCGCCCGGCGCCGCCGGCGCGGCCGCGGCGCCCGTGCCCGGCGGCGCCGCCGCGCCCGCCGCGCAGCCCAGCGCCGCCCATCCCATCAGCAATCCAGCGAGCATCGTCCGCATCGAGGAGCTCCTTCCGCCGCGAGCCATGACGCGGCCACCGGAGGACCTCGCGTCCTCCGCCGCATTCTCTCGGCCCCCGCAGCGCGCGGCTTCTACGGACCGGTCTGGAAAAAGATCTGACGGCGCCCTCGCCCCGCCGCCGGCCCTCGCCCGGCGGCGCGCCACCGCCTCACGTCCAGAGCCCCCTCCGAGCACACGTCCGTGGGTCGTCCCTGCCTGACTCCAGGGCACAACTCGCGATCTCGCAAGAACGGCGACTCCCCACGTCCCTCCGTCCGTGGTCCAGGTCTTGCGAACGCTGAGGGCCGAAGGCCGAAGGCTGAAGGCCGAAGGCTGACCGTGGACGGGTGATCCCCGGCGCGCGGCGCCCGGGCGCGGTGCGCCGCAGAAGCCGGCGATACAGGAGGAGGTCGATCCGATGAAACTCGCTCGAAGCAAATCTCCAGCGTTTCTCGCCGCGTTCGCGGCGATCTTCCTGGCCGTCGCGAGCCTCTTCGCTTTACCGGGCTACACGCTCACGGGCACCGGAGTCCGCGTGAGGACGGTCGGTGTGGCCAGGATCGAGGTCTACCGGATCAGCCATTACATGGACCAGCTCCCGCAAACGAGGTCCAGACAGGCTGTCATCGACATGGATACAGGGAAGAAGTTCGTCTGGACGATGCTGCGCGACGTCGACCGCGCGAGCATCGTCAAGGCGCTGAGAGACGCCTATGCGATGAACGACTATACCGACACGGTGAAGATCGGGAGGTTCGTGGCGGCGTTCGAGGGTGACCTGAAGGCGGGATCGGAGGTCACCATCGAGTACGACGCGCGCGCGAAGACGACCACGGTCACGGTCCCGGGCGGCAGGACCGCGACGGTCGGCGGCCTCGACTTCATGAAGGCCACCTGGCGGATCTGGTTCGGCAAGATCGACCAGCCGCAGCTCGGGGACGAGCTCATCGCCAAGCTCCCCTGACGGCGGCGATCCTCGTCAGTCCGACGGCTTGTCGCGCACCACGAGCACCGACCGGCTCGTGTGGTTCACGACCTTCGCCGCGGTCGTCCCGAGCACCTTGTCGATGCCGGAGTACCCGTGCGACCCGATCACGATGAGATCGGCGTTCTCCTCATCGGCCGTCCGGCAGATGACCTCCCAGGCGACGCCGACGTGGACCACGATCTTCGCGAGGAGCTCGGGCGGCACGCCGCGCGCGAGCTGCTCGAGCTCCTCGCGGTCGCTCCGCTCCAGGATCTCGGGGACGCGGGTCGGGGACTCGTTCAGCGCCTCGGCCGGCAGGCTGTGGTGCAGGCCGATGCCGCGGACGAGCACGAGGCGGCCGCCGAGCTTCTGCGCGAGGTCCACGCCCTCCGCGAGGATGAGAGGCGCCCTGGGAGAGCTGTCCAGGGCAACGAGGATGGTCCGGGGGTGCTTGAGGCTCATGGCATCCGCCTTTCTCGAGCGGCGGCCACCCGCTTCGGATACGGGCCCATCTCGACGTTTTCGGTGCTCGGCGCACGAGAGTGCGCCTGCGCGCCGAAAACGCCGATCTGGGCCCGTCTCCTGTGCGGGTGACCGCCGCTCTGGGACGCATGTACCAGAGACCGAGGAAGGCCGCTTTACTGCTCGTTCCAGGCGGTCTCGTCCGCTGCGTCCGGTGCGGATCAGGCGCGGATCGTCACGCCGTGGCCGCGGTCGTCCGTGAGGATCTCGAACGCCGCGCGCCGCGCCGTCGTCAGGGTCTCGACCTCGACCTCGCGGCCCAGGCGCTTCCGCCGCAGCGTGAGGGTGCAGGCCGCGATCTTCGTGTTGAGGCAGTGCTTCACGCCGCCGGGCGGGTTCCTGTAGGCGAGGCCGACGAAGTCGCCCGGCTGCGCGGAGATCTGCCCTTCGACGCTCAGCGCGGCGGTCTCCGTCCGGAAGCGCCAGGTGAAGTAATCGAACGAGGCCTCGGCGCGGACGGCCCGGACCAGGGAGCTCAGCGCGATCTCCTCGCCCCGGTGGCGCAGGACCAGCGGCGTCATGCTCGGCGTCCAGAGCGGCCCGACCTTCAGGCGCGCCGTCGCGACCTCCAGGAAGCTGTCCGGGTGGCTGTCGAAGCCCGCGACCTGCCCCCAGGCGTACAGGTCCGTGTGCTTCGTCCCCCAGTTGTGGTTCTGGCTGCCCACCCAGCCCGACACGTCCACGTCGCGCCCGGAGACGCGGAGGACGCCGCTGTAGGCGCAGAGCGGCGCGCCGACCAGCGCCTTCGCCTTCGGCAGCGGGGCGTCGTAGAGCGCCCCCGGCAGCAGCAGGAGCGGCTCCCCGCCGCCCTCGTACGCGAGGTCCCAGGCGATGGCGTCCTCCCCCTCGCCGACCGCGCCGGCGAGCTTGCCGGGGCGCAGGCGGGCGGCGTCGACGTCGACCGAGAAAGCGTCGCGGGCGAACGAGCAACGCCCGGCGAACGGGACCTCGCGCTTGGCGACCGCGTGGCGCCCCGACTCGCCGTCGAAGTAGACGGCCCAGAGCTCGCCCTCGGCGGCCTCGGGCCGACCGGCCGGGCTGAAGAGCGTGTACCGGATCCAGAACGCGAGCGGGCGGGTCGGGTGGTTCGCGCGCTGGAAGAAGCTCTCGTAGAAGCCCTCGCGCTGCCCCGGCCGGTAGCGCGCGTGGTTCGCCCGCTCGCGGAGCGCCCCCGCGTCCGTCACCTGGCGCCCCGCTTCTGCCCGCCGCTGAGGAGGTCGGCGATGACCCGCTCCAGGTCGTCGAGCGAGATCGGCTTGGCGATCTTCGGGTTGTCCACCCGCTCGACGAACTCGCGCGCGCTCGGCGTGAAGGCGCCGCCGGACATGAAGGCCATCTTCGGCTGGAGCTGCGGGAACCGCTCGCCGATCTCGTCGTACAGGGCCATCCCGCTCATCTGCGGCATCAGCAGGTCGCAGACGATCGCGTCGATCTGGCCGCCGCGGTCCCGCAGGAGGTCGAGCGCCTCGTGGCCGCTCTTCGCCACGAGCACCTCGTGCCGCTCCTCGAACGCGCGCGCGAACGCGTTGAGGAGCATCGGCTCGTCGTCGACGAAGAGGATCGTCCCGCGCGACGAGGGGCGCGGCGGCTCGGGCGGCGGCCGCAGCGCGGGCAGATCCGCGGGGTCGAGCCCCGTCAGGCGGATCGTGAAGACGGTTCCGACGCCGGGCTGGCTCGACACCGTCATCGTGCCGTGCTGCTCCTCGACGATGTTGCGCGACACCCAGAGCCCGATCCCCGGGCGGGCGCTCTCTTCCTTCGTCGTGAAGAACGGGTCGAAGATCCGCTCGACGACCTCGGGGGTCATGCCGCGCGCGTTGTCCTCCACCTCGACGTGGTGGACCCCGGCGTCGAAGCGCGTCGTCACGCGCACCATGTTCTCGTCGCGCGGGCGGTTCGGCATCGCCTGCGCCGCGTTGATGAACAGGTTCACGAACACCTGCGAGAGCTTGCCCGGGTAGCCGACGAGCGGGGGCATCTCGCCGTACCGGCGCTCGATGCGGCAGAGCTGGCTGAGCTGCGGGCCGGTCATGCGCAGCGCGAGCTCGATCACGTCGACGAGGTCGACCCGCTCGGGCTTGCGCTCGCTGCTGCTCGAGAAGAGGTTGAGGTCCGTCACGATGTCCCGCATCCGCTCGACGCCCGCGAGCGCCTCGTGGCAGGACCGGTCGATGAGGTCGATGGCGCGGAGCAGGTCCTCGTAGGAGCCCGAGGCGACGGGGCGCGCCGCGGAGACGAGCTTGTGCGCCCCGCTCCGGATCTGCTCGAGGTTCGCCATCACCCAGGCCATGGGGTTGTTGAGCTCGTGCGCGACGCTCGCGGCGACCTGGCCGATCGAGGCGAGCTTCTCGCTGTGGAGGATCTGCGCGCGGCGCGCGACCTCCTCGGTGACGTCGCGCATCAGCGCGAGCGAGGCGTCCTCGCCGTAGAGCCGCGTGATCCGGACCGTCATGACCTTGGTCAGGCCGGCGCGCGTCGCGCAGCGGACGGTGGCCTCCCGCGGCGCCTCGGCCCGGGACGCGCTCATCACGAGCGCGCGCAGGACCGGCACGTCCGCCGCGACGGCCAGCGCGGTGATCGGCCGGCCGATCCAGGCCTGCCGCGAGTGCCCGAAGAGCACCTCGAACCGCACGTTCAGCCGCGTCAGCATGCCCTCCTGATCGATCGTCGCGAGGACGTCCGACGAGAGCTCGACGATCTCGCGGTAGCGCTCCTCGGAGGCGAACAGCGAGCGCTGGGCGTACGCCTCGGCGAAGCGGTGCTCGAACTGGAGCAGCAGCGCGTCGACGGCGCGGAGCACGTCGATCGACGACGAGCCGTCCGTGACGCCCTCGTCGTGCGTCGTGTCGAGCACGCCCGCGACCGCGGTGCGGAACTCGGAGGCGGCGATGAGCGGGCCGCTGATCGAGTAGCCGGTCGCGTAGCGCTGCTCGACGAGGTGCGTGATGAACTGGTCGAGCAGCTCGGCGCTGCCGTCCTCGAGGATCCTGGTGAACGCGGCGAGCCAGGAGCGGACGTTCTCCGTCACCTCGCCTACGGGCCGATCGGTGTACCGGCCCCGCTCCGGCGGCAGCGCCAGCACGTTCTCGATCCAGTCGTCGATCAGCTCGTCCTTGTGCCGCTTGCAGAGCTCGAGCAGCCGCCGGCGCGCGAGCGCCATGGACGTCTCCGCGTGGCTCGGCGCGTGGACCGGCGGCGCGTGCGAGCGGCGCTCGCCGTCCCCTCCGTCGCGCGAGCTCCTCGGCCCCGGGAGCTGCGACCGGCGTTCACCGTGCCCTCCCTCGCGCGAGCTCCTCGGCTCGGGCAGCTGCGACCGGCGCTCGCCCTCCCCTCCTTCACGCGAGCTCCTCGGCTCGGGGAGCTGCGACCGGCGCTCGCCCTCTCCTCCCGCGTCGCGCGCGCTCCTCGCCTCCGGAAGCTCGCGCCTGGCCTCCTCGTCCGCTGCCATGATGCTACCTGCCGCGGAGGACCTCGCAGCCCATGAACGCCCGGAGCGGCTCGGGGACGACCACCGTCCCGTCCGCCTGCTGGTACTGCTCGAGGATCGCGATGACCGTCCGCCCGACCGCGAGCGCCGACCCGTTCATCGTGTGGACCAGCCGCGGCTTCGCCTTCGGCTCCGGCCGGTAGCGGATCTGCGCGCGCCGCGCCTGAAAGTCGCCGAAGTTCGAGCAGCTCGAGATCTCGCGGTAGACCCCCTGGCCCGGCAGCCACACCTCGAGGTCGTAGGTCTTCTGCGAGCCGAAGCCGAGATCGCCGGTGCAGAGCGCGGAGACGCGGTAGTGCAGGCCGAGGCGCTTCAGGACCTCCTCCGCGTGCGCGGTGAGCAGCTCGTGCTGGCGCGCCGAGTCCTCGGGCGCTGAGAACCGCACGAGCTCGACCTTGTCGAACTGGTGCTGCCGGATGAGCCCCCGCACGTCGCGCCCGTGGCTGCCCGCCTCGCTGCGGAAGCACGGCGTGTACGCCGTGTACGCGATCGGCAGCGACGCGCCGTCGAGGATCTCGTCGGCGTGGAGGTTCGTCACCGGGACCTCGGCCGTCGGGATGAGGTAGAGGTCGTAGGCCCTGTCGGGGTCGCTCTTCTGCGTCTTGAACAGGTCCTCGGCGAACTTGGGGAGCTGGCCCGTGCCGAACAGCGCCGAGTCCTTCACCAGGAACGGCGGCAGCACCTCGAGGTAGCCCTGCTCGCGCGTGTGCAGGTCCAGCATGAACGAGATGAGCGCCCGCTCGAGGCGGGCGGCGGCGCCCATCAGGACCGTGAACCGCGCGCCCGAGAGCTTCGCCGCGCGCTCGAAGTCGAGGATGCCGAGGGCCGTGCCGATGTCCCAGTGGTTCTTCGGCGTGAACGAGAAGCTCGGCTTGTCGCCCCACGTCCTGAGGACCACGTTGTCCTGGTCGCCCGCGCCGTCGGGCACCGAGGGATCCGGCAGGTTCGGGACGCCGGAGAGCAGCTCGGTCATGCGCTTCTCCAGCTCGGAGACGACCTGCTCGGCCTCCTTGATCCTCGCGGACAGGGCCTTCAGCTCGTCGCGCTTCTGCGCGAACTCGGGCGATTTCTTGTCGAGGCGCGCCATCGCGTCGTTCGCCGCGTTGCGCTGCGCCTGCCACCCCTCGAGCTCCTGGATCCGCGACCTCCGCGCGCTGACCGTGGAGGCGAAGTCGTCTCCGAGGGTGGCGGCGGCGGCGGGCGAGCGACGAGCGAGCGCCGCGCGCACCTCTTCGAGGTGATCTGCGACGTGGCGGGGATCGAGCATGCGCCAGGGTTTAGCCGAAGCGCGCACGGGCGTCAGCAGCCGCGACGCGGCGCGCCCTGATTACGGAGGGGTCCGCTCCCCGCCGAGCTTGCACTCCAGCGCGCGGGGAGCGGGGCGTCGAGCGAGGCTAGGCCGAGGCGCCCAGGCTGCGCAGCACGAACTGGAGGATGCCGCCGTGCTGGTAGTAGTCGACCTCGTTCGGCGTATCGATGCGCGCGGTGACGGTGAACGTCGTCGTCTTCCCGCCCTCGCCGGTCGCGACGACGTTCAGCTTCTTGCCCGGCGTGAGGTTGTCCGAGATGCCGCCGATCTCGAACACCTCGCGGCCGGTGAGCCCGAGCGTGGACGCGTCCTCGCCCGGCGCGAACTCGAGCGGGAGCACGCCCATGCCGACCAGGTTCGACCGGTGGATGCGCTCGAAGCTCTTCGCGATGACCGCGCGCACGCCGAGCAGCTTCGTCCCCTTGGCCGCCCAGTCGCGCGACGACCCGGTGCCGTACTCGGCGCCCGCGATCACGAGCAGCGGCACGCTCTCCGACTTGTACCGCATGGCCGCGTCGTAGATCGTCGTCTTCTCGCCGTCGGGCAGGTGCACCGTGATGCCGCCCTCCTCGCCAGGGCGCAGGAGGTTCTTCAGGCGGATGTTCGCGAACGTCCCGCGCATCATCACCTCGTGGTTGCCGCGGCGGGCGCCGTACGAGTTGAAGTCGGCGGGCGCGACGCCGTGCTCGACCAGGTACTTCGCGGCGGGGCTGTTCTTGGCGATGTTGCCGGCCGGGGAGATGTGGTCGGTCGTCACCGAGTCCCCGAGCAGCGCGAGCACGCGCGCGCCCCGGATGTCGCTGAGCGGCGCCGGGTCCTTCGACAGCCCCTCGAAGAACGGCGGCCTGCGCACGTACGTCGAGGCCTCGTCCCACACGAACGTCTGGCCGCCGGGGACCGACAGCTTCTGCCACTCCTCGTCGCCGGCGAAGACGTTCTCGTACTGCGCCTGGAACTGCTCGGGCCGCACCGCCGTCCGGATGGCCTCGTTGACCTCGGCCGAGCTCGGCCAGATGTCCTTGAGGTACACCGGCTCGCCGTTGCGGTCCGCGCCGATCGGCTCCTTGAAGAGGTCGGCGTCGACGTCGCCGCGCAGCGCGTAGGCGACGACGAGCGGCGGCGAGGCGAGGAAGTTCATCCGCACGTGCTGGTTGATGCGGCCCTCGAAGTTGCGGTTGCCCGACAGGACGCTCGCCACGACGAGGTCGTTGTGGCGCACCGTGTCGCCGATCACGTCCGGCAGCGGCCCGGAGTTGCCGATGCACGTCGTGCATCCGTAGCCGACCAGGTGGAAGCCGAGCGCCTCGAGGTACGGCAGGAGCCCGGCCTGGCGCAGGTAGTCGGAGACGACCTTGGACCCGGGGGCGAGCGACGTCTTCACCCACGGCTTCACCGTGAGCCCGCGCTCGACCGCCTTCTTGGCGAGGAGGCCCGCGCCGAGCATGACCGCCGGGTTCGACGTGTTCGTGCAGGACGTGATCGCGGCGATCACGACCGAGCCGTGGCGCAGGGTGTACCGCGTGTCGCCCTCGGTGACGTCCGCCGGGCGCATGACCTTCTCCAGCGCGGGGGCGCGCGCCGCGGTGGTGCCGGTCTCCTCGTCGAGGAACGCCTTCACCGCGGCCGGGTCGGCGGCGGTGAACTCCTTCTCGAGCATGCCCTGGAGCGAGGCGCGGTAGGCGCGCTTCGCGTCGCGCAGGCGGACGCGGTCCTGCGGCCGCTTCGGGCCGGCGATCGACGGCTCGACCTCGCCGAGGTCGAGCGAGAGCGTGTCGCTGAAGACGGGGTCCGGGGTGTTGTCCGTGCGGAACAGCCCCTGCTCCTTGTAGTAGGCCTCGACGAGCGCGACGAGCGGGGCGGGCCGGCCGGTGAAGCGCAGGTAAGCGATCGTCTCGTCGTCGACCGGGAAGAAGCCGATGGTGGCGCCGTACTCGGGCGCCATGTTGGCGATCGTGGCGCGGTCCGGGAGCGAGAGCGCGCTCAGGCCGGGGCCGTAGAACTCCACGAACTTCCCGACCACCTTCTTCTGCCGCAGCATCTGGGTGACCGTGAGGACGAGATCGGTCGCGGTGGCGCCCTCGGGCAGGGTGCCATGGAGCTTGAAGCCCACGACCTCGGGGATGAGCATCGAGAGCGGCTGGCCGAGCATCGCCGCCTCGGCCTCGATGCCGCCGACGCCCCAGCCGACGACCCCGAGCCCGTTGATCATCGTGGTGTGCGAGTCGGTCCCGACGAGCGTGTCCGGGTAGACCAGCGTGCCCTGCCGCATGACGGCGCCGGCGAGGTACTCCAGGTTGATCTGGTGGCAGATGCCCTGGTCGGGCGGCACCACGCGGAAGTTCGTGAACGCCTGCGCTCCCCAGCGGAGGAAGGCATAGCGCTCCTCGTTCCGCTCGAACTCGAGCGCCGCGTTCACCTTCAAGGCCGTCGAGGACGCGAACCGATCGACCTGGACCGAGTGGTCGATCACGAGGTCGACGGGCTGGAGCGGGTTGATCTTGAGCGAGTCGCCGCCGAGCTTCGCGAGCGCCTCGCGCATGGCCGCCAGGTCGACGACGGCCGGGACGCCCGTGAAGTCCTGGAGCAGCACGCGCGCGGGGTGGAAGGCGATCTCCTGCGACGGGCGGGCCTTCGGGTCCCAGTTGAGGACGGCTTCCACGTGGTCCTTGCGCACGACCCGGCCGTCCTCGTGGCGGAGGAGGTTCTCCAGGAGGATGCGGAGCGAGAACGGGAGCTTGTCGAGCGAAGCGCCGCCCTGCGCCAGCGAGGTGAGCTTGTAGTAGGTGTATGTATCGGCTTGAATCGTCAGCGTGCTCTTCGTGCCAAAGCTGTCCACCATGCGGCCTCCTCCAACGTCCGGAGCGCCCTTGTAGGCGCGCCGAAGGCGCTAATCTAGTGTTATGTGCGCGCGCTTTACCCTCGCCGTTCCGGACTTTGCCGCCCTGGTAGCGATGCTCGAGGCGTCCCTCGGCGCGGGCGCCGGCCCCGCCCGCGCGATCGACGCCGACCCGAAAGCGGCCGCCCGCTACCGGCCCCGCTACAACATCGCCCCTTCGACCGTCCACCCCGTGCTGCGCGCGCAGGACGGCCGCCGCGCGCTCGTGCCCGCGACCTGGGGCTTCGTGGGGCGCTTCGCCAGGGGGAGCGCGGGGCAGACGCTCCTCGCGAACGCGCGGGCCGACGGCGCGCGGACGAAGCCGACGTTCCGGGAGGCGTTCGCGGCGCGCCGCTGCGTCGTGCCGGCGGACGGCTTCTACGAGTGGACCGGGCCGAAGGGCGCGCGGCGTCCGACGTGGTTCCACCCCGCGGGCGGCGGCCTGCTCCGCATGGCGGGGCTGTGTCAGCCGGCGAAGGACCCCGACACGGGGGACGTCGACGTCCGCTTCACGATCCTGACCACCGAGGCGAGCGCCGACGTCGCGCCGGTCCACGACCGCATGCCGGTCCTCCTGGACCCCGGGGACGTGGACCTCTGGCTCGGCGTCGCCGACGGCGCGGACGCGGACCGGGCCGAGGTGCTGCTCCGGCCGGCGCGTCCCGGCACGCTCGCCGCGCGCCCCGTCTCGCCGCGGGTCAACTCGGTCGGCCACGACGACCCTGCCCTGCTGGAGGAGGTCGCGGCGGAGGCCGCCGCGCCCAGGGCTCCTGCCCCGAAGGCCGCTGCCCCGAAGACCGCCGCCCCGAAGGCCGGCGGCACGCTTCCGCTGTTCGATCTGGATGGCGCGGGGCCCGCCGTCCCCTCCGGACGGACCTCGCGCCGCTGACGTGCGCTGACGAGCGCCGGCGTCAACGCGCGGAGGCGCTGCTCGAGCGACCGCCCTTGCGGCCCGTGCGGGTCGTCTTCGCCGGCCGGCTCGGCTTGCGCGCGGGCGCGGCCCGGCCGGACTTCGCCGGCGCCGTCTCGGCTGCCTTCTTCCGCCCGGTCGTGGACGCGGCCGCGGCGCCGCGGCGGCCCTTCTGGGCGCCCCGCGCCGGCTCGGCGCGCTGCGTCGACGCGCGCTTCGCGGGCGGACGCTTGGCCGCCGCGGCCTTGCGGGCCGCCGGCTTCGCCGCCCGGCCGCGGCGGCTGGTGGTGGCGGGCATGCTCTTCGCGACGTTCTGGCTCAGGAGCGCCTTGACGTTGCTCTCGCGCACCTGGACGAAGCGCGACTCCAGGCGGTCGCCGAGCTCCTCGAGGCGCTCGGCGCCCATGGCGCTCTCGAGCTGGGGGAAGAGCTCCTGCTCCTCCTCCTGGACGTGGTGCTGCACGAGCTCCTTGAGCACCTTCAGCCTGGCGTGAAAGCTTTCGTCACCCGGGTCGGTGCTGAGCAATTTCTGCAACATGATGTCGACGAGGGAGTGCTCCTCGTACGAGGTCGGGATCAGGGGGGAGGCGCCGAGCGCCGCCCGGGACTCGGGGTAGAAGATCTCCTCCTCGATGGCCGTGTGGCCCACGAGGTTCGCCACCAGCTCGTCGCGCAGCGCGTTGATCTCGTTGCCGCTGGCCTGCGACATGCGCTCGAAGAGCTCGTCGACTTCCTGGTGCTGCTCCTTCAATAGGTCGGTCGCCTTCATGCGGGGACTCCTCTCACGGAAAGATGAAGCGCCGTCGAGGCGCTTTGCCCTGTGCGGGTCTCGGCGTTTGCGCGAAGCATGCCAGCCGCCCGGCGCGCGCGGAGCGCGCGCATCACGCGCACGCCGGCGCGCGCGGGGCGAGCGCATCACGCGCACGCGCGGGCGCGGGCGTACGTCGCTCGACGCGGGGCTTACGCCGCTCGGCGCGCGGGCGTACGTCGCGCGACGCGCGCGGAGCGGGGCACGATGCCTCGCAGCGGGGCATCATGACGTCGCGGGATCGCGCTCTCGCGCGGCCTGCGCGATGTCGCGGACGCCCTCGCTTGCGCCGGCGCGCCGCCGGGCGCCGTCAGCGGGCTCTGCTCCGCGAGCGCTGGGCGTCGGCCGCGGGCGCGCGTCGCCCGGGCCTCATTGCGCGTCCCGGGCCCTCATTGCGCGCCCCAGACGTTGAGCACGGCCGCCGTCTCCGCGTCGATCGTGGCGGGTTCCCGCTGCGCCACGGGCGCGCGCACGGACAGGTCGAACGTGACGGTGCGCCGGAAGAGGGCCATGGTGGCGAGCGGCATCACGTCGCGGCGGTTGAAGGCGCAGGTCGGGTCCACGTCGAGGTCGCAGAGAAAGGGGGGAACGCCGAGTCGCCCCGAAAGCACGAGGTTGCCCCAACGCGTGGAGTAACGATCGCCGAGCGCGGCGATCTGGGGCTCGCGCTCGACGCCCTCGAGGCCCGAGGCGACGGCCGCCAGATCCTTCCCGAGCGGTTTGCGGGCGAACGAGAGGCCGAGGGAGGCGATCGCGGTGCGCGCGATGTCGATGATCTCGGTCGGGGCAGAGACGCGCTGGCCGGCGAAAAGGTCACCGGGAAAGTGGACATAAAGCGGGAGCGCCAGGACCGGCTCCTGGAGGTCCAGGCCCTCGGCGTAGAGCGTGCCGTCGGAGCGGCCGCTGGCGAGGTCGCCGGTCACGATGAAGAGGGTCTCGTCCCACAGGCCGGCGGTCTTGAGGGTTCCGATGAGGTTGCCGAGGGCGCGGTCCTGGCCGGCGAGCGCGATGGTGAAGAGGTCGCGGATGCGGTCCCGGTCGTCGGGGCTGAGGACATCGCGGCGCCGGTTCCGCAGCCTGGCCAGCACCTGGCCGGCGCGTCGCGGCTCGATCGGGCCGGCGTAGTCGGCGGGCTTGAGGGCGTTCAGCTCCTTCGGGCTGACCTCCCAGGGCGGGTGGCCGCCGCGCGCGTGGACGAACGCGAGCAGGCGGTTCGCGGAGTCCTGGCGGACGGTCTCGCTGATCCAGGCGGCGGCGGCGTCGATCGGGGTGGTCGCGGGCTCGCCGCTCGTCGGCGGGTGCTCGAGGACGCGGGACCAGCCGGGCCCGAAGCCGAACGCCCGGAAGGTGGTGGGGACGCCGGTGAAGAACCCCGTCCGGACGCTGCTGTCGCTCGCGATGGCGCCGATGGTGGTCGTGCGGGCGGGGAGGCGGGCCCCGGTGTCGGTGACGGTGTGCGCCGACGGCGGCAAGCCGGTGAGCAGCGACGCGATCACGGAGGACACGACCGTGCTCGGCGCCCGGTGGTGGTCGAACGTCGTGGCGGACGTGGCGAGGTCGGAGAGCGTCGCGAGGCTCGGCTCCGGGCGAGCGCTCCAGGGGGGCAGATCGGGCCGCTCGACCCCGTTCAGGGCGACGATCACCACGGCGCGCGCCGGGGGCACGGACGGCGGCGGCTCCGGCGATCCGGCGAGGACGGGGTCGCCGAAGAGGACGCGCGCGCCGCGGGTCGCGGCGGCGGCGCGGAGCTCGAGGGAGATGAGCGAGCCCGCGAACGGCGCGAGCGGCAGCTCGACGTCGGTCCAGGTTGCCTTGTCGCCGCCCTCGACGTGGACGCGGTGGAGCACCATGGGCTCCTGGCCGTCGCGCAGGACGCGGATCTCGGCGTCCCCTTCGCCGGAGCCCAGCACGCCGACGGCGGTGCGGAGGCGGCTCGCCCTGGAGGGACGGAAGGCGCAGCGGACGGCGCCCGGGGCGCGCAGCGCGATCGATCGGTGCGGGACGCCCGACAGCGCGGCGGCGGGCGCGACGACGTCGCGCAGGGTCGGGGGGCCGTAGGTGGACGGGTCCTCGTCGGGGATGCCGACGCGGATCCAGTCGACGTCGGCGAACGACTCCCCCTCGCGCAGCCGTCCGGAGAACCGCACGGTGAGCGTGTGCAGGCCGGGGTCGGCGGGGAGCGAGGTGATCGAGGTCGAGGCGATGCGGATCTGGTCGCGCTGGAAGCGCAGCGTCCCGAGGACCTGGTCGTCCAGGGAAACGGTGGCGTACCGGGAGGCGAGCCCGACCGCGCGGGCGGACACGAAGATGGGGCTCGCGGACGGCAGGACGAACGTGAGCTTGATCTGCCGCTCCGAGATGCGCGCCCAGGTGGAGCCGGCGTGCTCGACGGCGTGGATGCCGGTGGGCGCGCTCCCCTGCCAGGCGAAGCGGCCCAGGAGCGCGCCCGCGCCGGTATCGAACAGCAGGCCTCGGTGCTCGAGGTCGCAGATCGGCAGCTCGTCGACGAGGTGCACGAGGTCGCGCGCCGGGGGCAGCGGCGCCGCCGCGGGGGTCGCCGACGCCACGACGGCGCCGGCCGGGAGGTCGCGGGTGGACGACTCGCACCCGGTGCAGCCGGACAGGAGCGCGGCCGCGGCGGAGAGGAGCGCGAGCGCGGGAGAGGGGTGGGGAGTTCGGGTCACGCGGGCGCGCACGGGGCGTGCTCTATCACGAGCGGCGTTCCCTGCCCGTGGCTGGACGCGCAGGGGGGCGCGGGCAGTCCGGCCGCCTGCGCGGCGCGTCGGGCGAGGGTCAGCGGCGCCACGGCGGCGCGATGCGGAGCCGGGTGAGGCGGCCGGCCTTGACGAGCGCGAAGCGCACGCGCTCCTCGTCGCGGAGCTTCGCCCGGATCTCGTAGACGCCGGCCTTCGGGGCGAGCGGGAGCTTGACGCTGCCGGTGCCCACCTTCCGCCCGTCCACGAAGAGCGTGTCGCCCGATCCGGCGGTCACCTCGAGCATGCCGTGCCCCTCGGGGACCTTGTGCTCGGCGGTGAGCGGCAAGTCGTCGGGGAGGACGGGGTTGGCCGTGGTCTCGCCGACAGGCCCGGCGGCAACCCCGGTCGGCGCGGCGTCGACGGCCGGTACGGCGGCGGCGCCCGGCGCGACGGCGACGGCCGGCGTGACAGCGGCGCCGGGCGCGACGTCCGCAGCGGGCTCGGCGGCGGGCGGGCCTGGCGGGGGGGCGACGGGCGGGGCGCCCTGCAGCTCGTGATCGCGCGACAGCCGCGCGCCCACCGCGAAGACGAACGCCGCCACCGCGAAGAGGACCCACATGGTCATGCGGTTGTCGCGGGCCGGCGGGAGCTGGGTGGGCACATAGGCGGACGGCCGGCGCACCCGGCGTGGCGTGGGCGACTCGTCGATCGCGGGCGCCGGCGCGGGCGCTGCGACCCGCGCAGCGGGCGGGGCGGGCGCCTTGAGCGCCGCGGGCGCCGGAGGCGGCGCCTCGACGACGGGCGGCGGCTGGAGCGAGCCCAGCGTCACCAGCCGCTCGGGCTTCGGGTACTCCAGCGCCGGCAGCGTGGCTCCCGGCCGGCGCGGCGCCGGCGCGACGCCTGGCACCGCCGGCGTCACGCTCGCCAGGGCCGCGGCCTCGGCCGGCGTGGTCCACGTCGCCCGCGCGCTCAGCACATCGCCCTGGAGCTCCGCGAACTCCCGCGGGACACGGGCGCTGGCCAGCGGCTTCGCCTCGGCCTTGCGCGCGCTCTCGAGCGCGAGCGTCTCGTCTTCCCCATCGACCGACACCACGGGGATGGACACTGCCGACCCGGGCGCGGACATCACGGAGATCGGCGCCGCCGACCCGGGCGCGGACATCATGGAGATCGGCGCCGCCGACCCGGGCGCGGACATCACGGAGATCGGCGCCGCCGACCCGGGCGCCACCGAGATGGGCGCCGCCGAGCCGGGCGCCGGCATCGCCGAGATCGGCGCCACCGACCCGGGCACCACCGTGACCTGGTCGTCGGCGAGCTCGAAGGGCGCGCGCGACGACACGACCGCCGCATCCCCGCCGAGCTCCGGCGGCAGCGCGATCGCCGGAGCAGCCCGCTCCGGCGCGCGCCGCGCGCCGCGGAGCGTCTCCTCCTCGTACGTCACGGCGGGGGCGAGCAGGTCGTCCCCGTCGCGGCCGATCACGCGCCGCACGCCGCCGCGCGCCGCGACGTCGTTCAGCACGTCCTCGACCAGGCTCGCGGCGAACTCGCCCGCGGTGATGACCGACCGCGGCGAGACCCCCCGCGCGAGCGCCCGCAGGAGCGACCGCGCCGGCTCGGGCGTCGCGTCCGCGGTCGCGCCCATCCCCTCCAGATCCAGGATGACGCGCTCGACCTGCATCAACGGCGGCCCGTGGAGCAGCCGCTGGGCAGCCCGGGCCGCGGCGATCGAGGGCACGAGCTGCTCGGCGAGCGTCCCCTCGAACCCGGGTCGCGGCGGCGCCGCGAGCTCGCTCTCCGGCGCCGGCGCCACGGCGAAGCGGCCGGAGCCGACGCCGAGCAGCGCCGCGAGCACCGAGGGGCCGCGGTGGAACGTCCCGTCCTGCGCCGTCCGCGTCGCCCCCGCGGGGCGGCCGTCCTTGATCAGCACCTCGTACAGGAACGCGGCGTCGCGCACCGACACCAGCGCGTCGGGCCGGTGCGCGCAGGAGAGCGACAGCAGCGTCCGCGTGGTCATGCCGTCGAGGCGCCCGCGCACCTCGCCGCCCGTCGCGATGCGCTCGGCCACGCGCCTCCGGCCCCGCAGGACCTCGTGCACCCGCTGCACGAACGCCGCGGCGCTCGCCTCCTTGCGGAGGTAGCCGTCGGCCTGGGCGCCGAGGTCGCGGAGCCGCTGGAGCAGGTCCTCCTTCCAGGACAGCAGGATGACCGGCACGTCGCGCAGCGCCACGTCGCGCTTGAGGGCGCGGCAGAGCGCGAAGCCGTCGAGGCGCGGCATGAGCACGTCGCTCACGACCAGGTCGGGGGTCGTCTGGTACGCGAGGTCGAGCGCCCGCGCGCCGTCGTGCGCCTCGTGCACGGTCGCCCCCGCGGCCCGGAGCACGCCGGCGAGGAACCACGTCACCGCCGGATCGTCGTCCGCGACCACGATGTCCATCGCGCCGAGCGCCGTGACGCCGGGCGCCGCGGCGGACGCGCCGGCGCCGCGCGCCGGTGCCTTCGCGCGGACCTCGCTGTGCTGCCGCGGGCGCTCGCCCTCGGCGGCGCTCGGCGCGCTCATCCACGGCGCGAGCGGCAGCGCGCCCTCCGGCCCGTTCGGCGAGAACCGCACGCCGCCCTGCGAGCGGATCGTCACGAGGTCGCGGATGCGCGCCACAGCGCCCCAGAGCGCCGCGAGCACCTCGGCCCCGTCGCCCAGATCCACGTGCGCCCCGCGGCTCCTCGGCTCCGCGGCGTCGCAGAGGCCCCGGCGCAGCTCCTCCGCGAGGCGCGCGCCGAGCTCGTCGAGGCTCACCGGCCCGAGCGGCCCGCGCGCGGCGCGCGAGTCGTCGGAGCGCACGCAGGCCGCGGCGGCCTCTGCGGCGGCGCGGCGCAGCGCGTCGGGCGACACCGGCTTCGCGAGCGCGCGCGCGGCGCCGAGCGCCACGTAGGGGGCCGCGTCCTCCGGCCGCGCGAAGCGGCCGACGGCGACCACCGGGACCAGCTCCGTCAGCGGATCGCCGGCGAGCGCCTCCGCGAGCCCGCGCGCTCCCGGCAGGTCCGCGTCGAGCAGGACCACGTCCGGCGCGAACGCGCGCGCGAGGTCGATGGCCGTGTCCACCTCGTCGGTCCGCTCCACCTCGAACGACGGCCCCGCGTCGGCGTCGCCGGGATCGAGCGCCTCGGCGAGCGGCGCGCCGCCCACGACGAGCGCCGTGATCGGCGCCTCGAGCGCCGCGGTCGCCGGCGCCTCGGCGGGAGCCGCCGGCTCGGCGCTGCGCAGGCCGGACGAGCGCGGGCTCGCCTCCTCGTCCTCGTCGATCGTGAGCGGCTCGGGCGCGAGCGCGCGCCCGTTGCTCACGCCTGCGATCCAGGTCGTGCCCTGGGTCTTCGCGCCGCCTGGCTCCGCGGCGTCCTGCCGGGCGCGGGTGCTCCGGGCGACCGGCTGGCTCGCGGACGCCTGCTCGCGCGGGGCCGGCGCCTGCTCGCGCGGGGCCGGCGCCTGCTCGCCGACCGCCGACTGCCCCCAGGCGAGGGCGGGCAGCTCTTCGAGCACCTTCCGCAGCGCCGCTGCTGCCTCGCTGGTCAGCCGCGCCCCGTTGGCGGCGACGAGCTGCGACTCCCCTTCGGCGAGCCGCTCGGACACCCGAACGAAGCGCAGGAGGCGCGCCCCGGCGCCGAGGGAGTGCAGGCGCCGCTTCAGCTCCGCGACGAGCCGCGGCGCATCGTCGTCTGCCTCGATCCGCCGGACCATCGCGCGGAGCTCGGCCACGTGGCGACCCAGGTTCGCCACGAACTCGGCCCGCGCCCCGCCCAGCCGCTCGTGCCGAGCGTCGCCCGCTGCATTGCTACGCGGTCCCGCGTGCTCCACCGCCCTCGATCCTACGCCCATTGGCGGTCCCGTATCACAGGAGGATCGGACACCCGAACTTCTCGGCGATCGGTCCCCCGCCCACGGCGCCCACCCCGGGTCACCTCAACCTCGGTCGGTCACCTCAACCTCGGTCGGTCACCTCAACCTCGGTCGGCCTCGACCTCGGTCGGTCACCTCAACCTCGGTCGGTCACCTCAACCTCGGTCGGTCACCTCAACCTCGGTCGGTCACCCCGGCCCCGGCCCCAGCTCCGCGGCGATCTGCTCCCGGACCCATGCCCCCGCAGCCCGCGTCCCGAGCGTGCCGCCAACGTCGACCGTGCACATCCCCTGATCGAGCGCCTGCGAGACCCAGCGCTCGATGCGCCGCTCTTCCTCGGGCCACCCGAGGTGGGCGAGCAGCAGCCCCGCCGTGAGCATCGCCGCGAACGGGTTCGCCACGTCCTTGCCGGTGAGCGGCGGCGCCGACCCGTGCACCGGCTCGAACAGCGCGACCCGCGCCGGATCGGACGCGTGCACGTTCGCGCTCGCGGCCATGCCGAGCCCGCCCTGCAGCGCCGCCCCGAGGTCGGTCACGATGTCGCCGAACAGGTTGTTCGTCACGATCACCTGGAACTGCGACGGATCCTGGATCAGGTACAGGCACAGCGCGTCCACGTAGACGTGGTTCGACTGGATCTCCGGGTACTGCGCCCGCACCTCGTGGAAGACGCGCAGCCACAGCTCGTGCGCGTGCCGCATCGCGTTCGACTTGTCGGCCATCGTGACCCGCGTCCGCCCGTTCGCGCGCGCGTAGTCGAACGCCGCGCGGATGATCCGCTCGACGCCCTTCCTCGTGTTGATGTCCTCGTTGATCGCGACCTCGTCGGCCGTGCCCCGCTTGAACTGCCCGCCGACCCCGACGTAGATGCCCTCGGTGTTCTCGCGGAAGACCACGAAGTCGATGTCCTTCGCCGTCCGGCCCTTGAGCGGGACGAGCCGGTCCGACAGCACCCGGACCGGCCTCACGTTGGCGTAGAGGTCGTAACCGAAGCGCATCCCGAACAGGATGTCGCGCGCGTGCTCGAGGTTCGGCACCCGCGGATCGCCCAGCGCGCCGAGGAGCACCGCCGAGCACTCGCGCTGGATCGCCACCTGGATCTGGTTCGGGAACGTCGTCCCGTCGCGCAGGTACCGGTCCGCGCCGAGGTCGAGCTCCCAGAGATCGATCGGCAGCCCTGCTCGCGTCTGGTAGAGCTCGAGCAGGAGCTTCGCCTCCGCGGTGACGGACGGACCGATCCCGTCGCCGCCGATGATCGCGATCTTCTTCCTTTTTCCGGCTGCCACGTCGTCGCGCTCCGGGCTCAGCCGAGCGCGCGCTCTACCGGCACGTACTCCAGCCGGTGGGCCGCCGCGACGGGGCCGTAGGTCACGTGCCCGCCGTGGGTGTTGATGCCGAGGGCCACCGCCCGGTCGGCCTTCGCCGCGGCGACGATGCCCTGGTTGGCGATCGCCACCGCGTAGCCGATCGTCGTGTTCGTGAGCGCCCACGTGCTCGTGTGCGAGACCGCGCCGGGCATGTTGGTGACGCAGTAGTGCACGACCCCGTGCACCTCGTAGGTCGGGTGGTCGTGGGTCGTCGGCCGGCACGTCGCGATGCAGCCCCCCTGGTCCACGGCGACGTCGACCACGACCGTCCCCTTCTCCATGCGGCGGATCAGCTCCTCGGTCACGAGCAGCGGCGCCTTGGCGCCCGGCACGAGCACCGCGCCGATCACGAGATCCGCGCGCTCGCACATCGTCTCGATGTTCTCCGCGTTGGAGTAGAGCGTCTCGATCGCGCCCCCGAACACGTCCTCGAGGTAGCTCATCGTCTCGGCGCGGACGTCGAGCACGGTGACCTGCGCGCCCATCCCGACCGCGATGGTCGCCGCGTTCCGCCCGACCACGCCGCCGCCGAGGATCGCCACGCGGCCGCGCCGCGTCCCGGGCACGCCGCCGAGGAGCACGCCCTTGCCGCCGCGCTCCTTCTCGAGGCACGACGCGCCGACCTGCACCGCCATCCTGCCGGCCACCTCGCTCATCGGCCGGAGCAGCGGCAGCGAGCCGTCCTCGTGCTGGATCGTCTCGTACGCGATGCCGGTCACGCCGCGCCTGGCGAGCTCCTTGGTGAGATCGGGCTCGGCGGCCAGGTGCAGGTAGGTATAGAGGAGGAGCCCCTGGCGGAAGTGCCCGTACTCGGAGGGCAGCGGCTCCTTCACCTTCACGACCATGTCGGCGCTCCACGCTTCCGCGGCCGACCGGACGATGAGGGCGCCCGCGCGCCCGTAGGCCTCGTCGGAGATCCCGCTGCCTTCGCCGGCGCCGGACTCCACGAGGACCTTGTGCCCGTGCCCGACCAGGGCCCGGACGCCCGCCGGCGTCATGCCGACGCGGTACTCACGTGTCTTGATCTCCTTGGGGACTCCGATCAGCACGACGCGCGCTCCTCTCCTCGCCGGACTGCTCGAGGCGAGGCGTGCCGACGATAGCAGAAAGCTGCCGCTGCAACGCTGCAAGCGGCGGTCGAGAACGCCGGTTTTCGTGCGAGAAACCCGGAAAATTCGCTCCAATCTGGGCGCACGCGACGGCGGGTCACACGCCCGCGGCGGCCTCGAGCGCAGCGCGCACCAGCAGCGTGATCTGTCCGGGCGACGCGAGATCGAGCGGACCCATCATCGCCTCCGCGTCGATCAGCAGGAGCTCCAGCGCCTCGCAGTGCGCCGCCAGCGCTTCCTTCCCGGCGTCGCCGAGCCGGACGACCGCGGCCGCGCCGTGCAGGGCGAGCGGCCAGGTGGGGGCGAAGCCCTCGTCCGTCGGGAGGCCGACCAGGGCGAGCTCGACGCCGTCGCCGAGCCGGATCACCCCGAGCGGCCTCGGCAGCGGCGCGCGCGGCGGGGGCTCGGCCGGGACGACGGCGTCCGCGATGCGGCGGACCGCGTGGGAGAGCGTCGCCATGCGGCGCGCGCTGCCGGCGACGACGACGTGCGGGGGCGGCGCGAAGCCCGGCCGGGCCAGGCGCGTCACCAGCGACCGGAGCACCGGGAAGTGCTCCGGCGGCGCGAACGGCGTCGTCAGGTCGGCGAGCGAGATGCGGCGGACCTTCCCGGCCACCGTGAGCTCGATCAGGACCTCGAGGATCAGGAGATCCGGCGCGCCGATCTCGTCGAGCAGCTCATCGAGGCTGTGCGGCATCTGGAGCAGCGCCGTGATCTTCTCGGCCACGAGCGCGCGCTCCGCCGGCTCCCCGAGGGACGCGGGGGGCGGCGTCGTCGGGTGGCGCGTCACCGCGAGCATGCTCGCGGCTGGCTCCGCCGCCCGGAGCGTCGGCGGCGGCGGCATCGATCCCCTGGCCGCGCCGGTGGGCAGCAGCGCGGCTGTCACGTCGGGCACCGACGTCGGGGCGCCGGCGTCGTCCGCCGCGGCGACGTCGCCGCCCGCCGGGCCGAACGCCTCGTGGCCCTGGAGCGGGGACAGGTCGAGCTCGTCGCTGGACGGCTCGGTCACCAGGTAGGCCTCGCCGGCCGGCGCGAGCTCGCTCCGCCGGCGCTGGACCTCGTCGACCTGGCGGAGCGCCTCCATGAGGAGGCGCGACGTCGGCGCGATGATGCGGCGCACGCTCGTCGGCTCGCCGGGCGAGAACGCGAACTGCCCGTCGCGCTCGCCGAGCAGCCGGTACAGCGCCTTCTCCCCTTCGAGGCGACGGTAGACGGCGTCGATCACCTCCCCTGCCGAGAGCCGCAGCTCGCCTGCGCCGGCCGGCGTGGTGATCCCGAGGACGCCGCTCCGCCGGTTCATCGCGAGGAGCTGGAGCAGGTCGACGAGCGGCACCTGCTCCAGGTCGCCGCGGGTCTCCTGGAGCACCGTCGGCTTGGAGCCGCGCGGCGAGGCCTCGGTGATGCGCGAGACGATGTGATCGACGTCCCCGCGCAGCACGTCGTCGGGGCCGAGCTCGCCCTCCGCGCCGTCGACGAGGAACAGGATCGGCGTGTCGGCGAGGTCGGGGACGGCGGCGAACGCGTCCGCGAGCGCGCTGTCCTCGTCGATCGCCCTGGCGGCGAGCACGACGTCCGGTCGCCGCTTGAACGCCTGCTCCACGGCCTCGAAGGCGCCGTTCGCGTTCGCCACGGTGAGCCCGCGCGCCCGCAGCGCCGACGCGAGCGCGCCGAGCGCGTCCACGTCCGAATCAACCAGCAGCACCCTGCGAGACACTGGACCCACGCCTCCGATCAGCCGAAGACCCGCAGCCCGACGGCGCGACCGAGCCGCTCGGCGAGAAAGTCCGCTAGCAGCGGATCAGCCGCGTGAATACCCCTCACGAACCCGCCCTGGTTTCGACCGACCAGGGCATACGCGCCGTGCTCTGCCAGGACGCAGAGCGCCTCCATGTCGTCGCAGCCCGGCGACGACCGGAGATCGAGGGCGTGCACCACCACGTCCTCGCGCGGCGCGCCGAGGAGCGTCCGCACCTGCGCCCCGAGGCTGAGCCCGTCGTGGTGCGCGACCAGGATGAACACGGCGCCGCCGCGGAGCGCGTTCCTGACCACCGACGTCGCGAGCAGCGCCGCGTCGGACACCGACAGGTCGAGCGCGCGGGGCGCCGAGATCGCGAACGGCCCGTCGGCGGTCGGGGCTTCGCGCACGAGCAGGCTGAAGATCTCGCCGATGCTCCGCCGATCCTGGGAGATGCGGTGGACGATCGACGACCTGGTGGCGTCGGCGCGCTGGCGGGCGATGCGGAGGAGCTGCGCGAGGCTCTGCCCGTCGTGCGGGAAGGTGGCGAGGCCGACGAGCAGCCCCTTCGGCAGGTACCCCGCGCGCTTCTCGCTGCCGGCCACGCGGGCGAGCATCCGGCGGTGGCAGGCGTGAGCCTCCAGCCCGGCCGTCTCGGGCATGAGGAGGTGGAACTCGTTCTCGTCGACGCGGGCCAGGATGTCGGTGTCGCGCACGGCGCGGAGCAGGTGCTCGGCGACCTGACCGGGGTTGAGCGTGCTCGGCGGGGGCGGCGGCGTGGTCCTCCAGAACGCGAGATCGCCGGGGCGCTCGGGGGCCGCGGCCGCGTCGGGCTCGATCACGATCGTCGCGATGGTGAACCGGCGGCCGTACCGCCGCGCCTTGTCGATCTCGCGGCCGGCGACGTCGACGTAGTAGGCGAACGAGTAGGCGCTCGTCGCCGGGTCCTTCATCGCGGCGCCGCCGGTGGAGCGCTCGCGCTCGCCGAGCAGGGCGAGCGCCGTCGTCGCCTGCGTGGCGAGCAGCTTGACGAGGCCGTCGAGGAGCGGGGCGCGCCGCGACGCCGAGGCGCTGCTGCTGTCCGGGCGCCTGACCGACGGGAACGCGGAGCTGCGGCCAGGCTCCTTCTGCAGCAGGAGGTGCCCTGCGGTCATCTTGCGGAGGGCGAGCGGGACGACCACGAGCTGCTCGCGCCGGGCGAAGTCGAGGATGTCGGCCTCCGTCCCGTAGGCGGGCGCGCGGTCGAGCGGCCCGGTCATGGCGGCGCGGGTCAGCTCGCTGGATCGCTCCCCCACGGTCAGGTACACGGCCGCCGCCGCCGCGCCGGTCGCCTCGACGAACACCTCGGCGACCTGCTGGGCCGCGGCGTTGCGGTCCCGCGCGTCGGCGAGCTCCGCGACGCGGGCGATCCACCCGGCCGCCCGGGCGCTGCGCGCCGACTCCTGCTCGAGCTGGATCCGGAGCGCCCGCTCGGCGAAGCGCAGCCGCACCGAGCCGACCGCGTTCAGCACCTCGTCGCCGCCGAGCGGCAGCAGGAAGAGCCCGGCGCCGCCGAGCGCGACGGCGTGCGCCCCTGCCTCTAGCTCGCCCCTCGTCGCCAGCGCGAACACCGTCGCGTCGGGCGCGAGCGCCTTCAGGTGGTGGACCATGGCGAGCCCGGCCCCGTCCCCGAGCCCGACGTCGATGAACGCGACGTCCGGCGCGGCGGCCTCGGCCAGCGCGATCCCCTCCGCGAGGTCGCTGGCGAGCATCAGCTCGTCCGACGTGATGACCCGCGAGAACAGCGTGTGCGTCGGCTCGTCGGCGATGACGGCGAGCACCTTGAGCGAGATATCGTGCACCGGCGCCCGGCTCGGACTCCAGACCCCCTCGACCGAGGCGGTCACGCGATCACCACCTCGCCCGAGAACGCCCGACGCGCCGGGCCCTGCATGAGCAGCTCCAGCGACCCGGCGGCGACGGTGATGCGCAGCGCGCCGCCCGGCAGCACCACGCGGAGGGGCGCTCCGTAAGGCGCTCGCCCCTGCGCGCAGGCCGCCGCGGCCACGGCGCAGGCGCCGGTGCCGCACGCCAGCGTGCGGCCGACCCCGCGCTCCCAGACGGTGACGTCGATGCACGCCGCCTCGCCCTGCTCGGCCGGTCGAACGCGGCAGAACTCGACGTTGATGCCCCCTGCAGGCGTCGTCGCGACGATCGGCCCGAGCTCGTCGATCGTGTCCTCCGTGGTGGGATCGAACGTCACCGCGTGCGGGTTGCCGACGTCCACGGTCGCGAACCGGTGCTCCGCGCCGAGCGCTGCGACGACGAGCGGCTCGCCCATGCGGGCGCGTCCCATGCCGACGAGCACGTCGAAGCGGTCGCCGACCCGGGTGACCTCGCAGCGCTTGTCGCCGGCGTCGGTCGCGATGGAGAGCGCCTTCTGGGGGGTCCCCCGGGAGACGAGGTAGGCCGCGACGCAGCGGATGCCGTTGCCGCACATCTCGGGGCGGCTCCCGTCGGCGTTCCAGACCTGCATGCGCGGCCGCTCGCGGTCGATGACCAGCACGCCGTCGGCGCCGACGCCGAACCGGCGATCGCAGAGGCGCCGCGCCGCCTCGGCGGTCATCGGGACCGCCTCGACGAGGATGAAGTCGTTGCCAAGGCCTTCCCACTTCTCGAAATGGACGACGTGTTCCTTCATCGCTTCGCCCCGGCGAGCCGCTCTCGCGCCTCGGTCTCGTTGAGCCCGCGGACGGCGACGACCTTGCTCCTGCCGCTCGCGCCGAGGGCGATCTGGACATCGCTCTGGCGCACGTCGAGCGCGCGCGCGAGCAGCTTGACGAGCTCCGCGTTGGCGGCGCCATCGACGGGCGGCGCGGCCAGCGCCACGTCGAGCGCGCCCTCGCGCACCCCGACGATGGCCGAGCGCGACGACCTCGGGCGCACCTGGACCGAGATGCGGACGTCGTCGCCGCGCACGGTGATCGCGAGGCGACTCCAGTCGTGGGCGGCGCCGCTCTCCTCGGGTTTGCTCATCTCGCCGCCGGCATCGTAGCGTATCTGGGAGCTCACGCGTGATTCCCGCGAGGCGCTGTGACGCCGCTCGCCGGGCGGACACCGCGAATTTGCCGCCCGGCGGGCGGACCCGCTACTCTTTATCACCGGGTCGTGGGCCGGCTCGCGCAGCCGCGACGGGCGGGGCGACTCGCGCCAGCGGTTTTCAATGTTCGCCGCTGATGCTCATTTCCGCGGTGGAGGCGTTTGCCATGACTGATGAAGGAGAAGGGTCCGTGAACGCATCGCCCGGCCTCTTGACGAGGTTGTGTGCGCTCGCGCTGCTCACGGCGTCGGGTGGCCTGCTCGCGTCCGCCTGCGCGGACAACGAGAGCAGCCTGTTCATCCGCCAGCGCTTGGCCATGGAGAGGACGGGGGAATGCTTCGTGGGCTGCAGCCCGAGCGAGCCGGCCTGGTTCCATGACGCGATCGACTCCGCCTATGTGGGCAGCCACAGCGCGTTCCTCCTCGTCGGCAACCAGATCGTGCAGCGCGGCGACTCGGATGTGCTCCGCACCGAGACCTCGCGCGTCGAGCTCTACGAGGCCGAGGTCCGTCTCTCCGACATGGAGGGGAACCCGGTGAACGAGGGGTACGTGGTCCCGATCAGCGGCGTGGTCGACCCCGGCACGTCCAGCAACGCCGGCTACAACTGCACCGAGGTCCTTCTCATCGACGGCGCCACGATGGACGACCTGCGCGTCCAGGCGGCGGAGCTCCGGCGCGACGTCGAGGTGCTGGCGACGATCGTCATCCGGGGCAGGACGCTGGGCGGCCAGGAGGTCGAGACCCCCGAGTGGTCCTACCCCGTCAAGGTGTGCTTCAACTGCAGCCGGTGTGTCGACACCATCCCTCCGGAGTGCTGCGAGGGCGCCTCGATCGAGGAGTGTGAGGACCTCGAGGAGCTCGAGGAGACCTGCGCCGGCAGCCGGGGCGTCGAGGACTGCCGTAACCTGGGCCAGACCTGCGCCGAGCACATCGCGGGCTTCGGGCTCTGAGGCGTCCGAAGGGGGCTCGAACGGGGCGCCGTCACGGCGCCGGTTCAGCTCGGCGCACCGGCGCCGCTTCGGGTGACGGCCCCCTGATGGCGTTGATCGCATAGACGAACGGGAGGCCCAGCAGCGCGACGTCGAGCTGGGCCGCGAGGACGACCGAGGTCTCCTTCGAGGCGCCGAGCCCGATCCGCATCTGGGCGAGCAGCCCTGCGCTCACCGAGTAACTGGAGTGGAAGTTGTAGCTGCGTCCGCCCCAGAAGAGCGCCGCGGCGACGCCCGGCTCCGCGCCCTCGGCATCCCCGCTCCATCGGCCGTACAGCCCCGTCGAGACGACCAGCGGAAACAGGTCGAGAACCGGGGCGAGCGCGGAGATGCCGGCGCCGAGCTGGATCTCGTCGAAGGCGTGGGTGAGCACCTCGGCATAGGGCCCCACGCCGAACTCGTCGTTGGCGGCGCGGCCGAACAGGACGTCTCCCCTCAAGCCGGCGTGGAAGAGGGTGGTGTCCCAGAGGTGCCGATCCAGGCCGGCGCCGGCGGCGCCCAGGGTGACACCGACGCTCGCCTGGGGTTCGGCGCGGGCTGTGCCGTGCGTAAGGACGATCCCCAGGAGCGCGGCAACCGAGAGTGCTGGGCGAACCGCCGTGGCCATGGTGGTGCGATGCTACAGGGCGCTGCTGGAGAGCGCGCTTCAAACCGCCGTTGATGCACTGGACACGAGCTTTCCGGGCCTGCGGTCGAGGTGCATCACGGCGCGTCGCGCGTTCGTGCGGTGCAGCCCGCCCTGCGCGTCGCGTGGGGTTCATGGTAGCGTCCGGGGGCCATGGCGCGCCGCACAGTACAGCTACGGGTAGGTGGTCAGACCTACCGCGTGGTGACCTCCGCGAGCGATGAGGAGCTCCAGCGGCTCGCTGCTGTCGTCGACCAGAAGCTCGCCACCGTCGTACCCGCCGGCCGCGCTGTCACGCCTCAAGCGATGTTGCTGGCGGCCATCGCGCTCGCGCACGATCTGGAGCAGGAGCGAACCCGGGCGTCTGTGATCGCCGGACGGGCGCGGGACGCGTTTGGACGTATCCTCCAGCGGGTGGACGCGGTGCTCGGCGCCGGCGCCGAGACATCGTCGTCCGGCGAAGCGAGCGACAGCACGCCCTGAGCTGGAGTCGCCGCCGGTCCTGGGCGACCCCCCGCTGACCCGCCTTGCTGCCGACTGGAGATGCCATGCCTGCCCCCGTGGACGACGTTGTTCGTATCCCCAGCCCAGGCCCCGAGGGCATGAGCGCCCTTCGCCACCTCCAGGACGAGCTCTCCGAGCTGGACCGCGCTGGGCTGCTGCGCACCCCGCCGGTCGCCGCGGCTCCCGCCGGAATGCTGGTGCTGTGCTCCAACGATTACCTCGGGTATGCCGGTCTCCCGTGCTCATCGGCGGACGAGGCGGCGAGCGGCGCCGGGGCATCGCGGCTGGTGAGCGGGACGCAGGAGGCCCATCTGGTCGCCGAGCGCGAGCTGGCTGCCTGGCTCGGAGCGGAGGCGGCACTCCTGTTCTCGTCGGGGTACGCGGCCAACGTGGGTACCCTGGCCGCGCTGGCCAGGCCCGGGGATGTCATCGTTTCGGACGCGCTGAACCACGCGTCGATCATCGACGGTTGCCGTCTGTCGAGGGCGGCGGTCGAGGTGGTACGCCACGGCGATCTGCCGTCGTTCGAGGCCGCCCTCGCCCGCGCCGGGGGCGCTCGTCGCCGGTGGGTCGTGACGGAGTCGCTCTTCAGCATGGATGGGGATACGCCGGATCTCCGCGGCCTTCGGGAGCTCTGCGACCGTCATGACGCCGCCCTGATCGTGGACGAGGCGCACGCCCTTGGCGTCTACGGTCCCAGCGGCACTGGCCTGTGCGCCGAGGAGGGCGTTCGCCCGGACGTCCTCGTTGGCACGCTCGGGAAGTCCCTTGGTCTTCACGGCGCGTTCGTGGCGGGGTCCTCGACGCTGCGGACCTACCTGTGGAATCGCGCCAGGAGCTTCGTGTTTTCCACCGGCATCAGCCCCATGGTGGCGCTCGCCACCGTCGATCGCGTGCGCCGCGCCGCTGCGGACGACGCAGGTCGGGCGCGCCTCGTGATGGTCACCGACCGGCTCCGTTCTGGCCTGCGAGAGCTGGGAGCCCGGCTGCTGCCGGGGTCCTCGGGTCCGATCCTCCCCTGGGTCCTAGAGTCGCCCGGCGTTGCGGTCGAGATGTCGCAGCGGCTCGCGCGGCAGGGCATCCTGGTCCAGGCGATCCGCCCGCCGACGGTTCCGGCAGGCACGTCGCGCCTCCGCATCACGTCGAGCGCGTCCCTCTCCGAAACGGATGTCGAGCGCGCCCTCGCTGGGTTCCGTGAGGCGATGCGGTGAGGGGCCGTGCTGTTTCACGTGAAACAGGGCAGTTCCGGGTCGCGGTGGTGGGCACGGGGACCGGCGTGGGCAAGACGCATGTCTCGGTCGCCCTTGTCGCGGCGCTGGCAGCGCGCGGCGCCCAGGTCTCCGGCCTGAAGCCCATCGAGTCGGGCGTGGACGGCGCATCGACGACCGATGCTGATCAGCTCGCCCTCGTCAGCTCGATCGAACCGGAAGCCGCGCCTTACCGCTTCGCCGAGCCCGTCTCCCCTCACCTGGCCGCGCGCCGGTGTGGGGTCGCCATCTCGCTGGACGTCGCGACCGCGTGGGTCGCCAGGCAACCGGCTCCCGTGGTGATCGTCGAGAGCGCCGGGGCGCTCCTGTCCCCGCTCGGACCTGGCCTCGCGAACGCCGATCTCGTGCGCGCGCTCGCCCCGGATGCGCTCGTGCTGGTGGGTCTCGACCGACTCGGCATCCTCCACGAGGTCGCCTCCTGTCTTCTGGTGCTGCGTGCGCTCGCCCCCGGCCTGCCACCGGCGCTGGTGGTGCTGAATCCGCCCGCGGCCGTCGATGCGTCGACCGGCACCAATGCTGGGGAGCTCGAGTCGCTCGGCATCACGTCGAACACCGTGGTGATGCCGCGCGCTGCTCCCACGGCGCCGGCTTCGCTCGCCTCAGCGCAGCTCGCCCTGGCGCGCCTCGGACTCTGAGAGCCGGTCTCGGAGGTCTCGCGAGGGGCGAAGCGCGGTACCTGGCGCGTTCCTCGATGCCGTCGGCCGTCGGGACGACACCCGTCCGGCGGGCGACCGGAGAGCTGTCGGCAGTCTCGGGGAGCTCTCGACGGACGCGCGATGGGCTGGTCCAGGATGCGCTGCGCAAGCAGCGGACGCGGGCTCGAGCACGAAGCGGCCGGGGGACAACTCGAAGACGGCCAGGCCGACGCTCCCTGTTTCACGTGAAACTATCCGGGTCTTCCCGCTGAGCTCATGAGGAGTCGACGAGGATGCGACCGCGGCGGTACCAGCAGCAGCGGCTCGCTCTGGGCGCGACCCCAGTGTTGACCTCGACTGACGAACGCAGACCTCGCATGCGCCCTTGCCGCGGATGCGCTCGTGATGGCTGAACTCGACCAGCGCGGCATCTTCCACGAGGTCGCCTGCTGCACGTCCGCCCGCTCGCTGGTCCCGGCCTGCTCGCGCCTGATGTTGCTCGCCAGGCCAGAGCACCGAGCGGGATGAACCGCGTCAAAACGCCCGGTTCCAGGGCCCCCGCACCCCCGGCCTCGCGACGCGTCGAGCCTGGACCGGCTCACGTTCGAGGCGTGCAGCGCGGCGATGGCGAAGCCGGCGGCCTGCGACGGTCCGATGCGCCTGTCTGCGAGGCGTGCGCGGGGAGCACGCAGGGCCGCATCGCCTGCCCCGGCGTGCGCGAAGCGACGCTGAGGGCCAAGCCGGCCGTGATGCCGCGATCCGCTTCACGGTCGCGACGAACCGCTTCACGGTCGCGATGAACCGCTCCACGGCTGCCCCAAGCCGCTTCACGGTCGCGATGAACCACTTCACGGCTGCCCCAAGCCGCTTCACGGTTGCCCTTCTCGCCTCGGACCCTCGGTGGCCCCCCCGGTCTGGTGCCCTTGTCGCCTCGGACCCTCGGTGACCCCCGGGTCTGGCGCCCTTGTCGCCTCGGCCCTCCTTCCCTTCGCGGGCGTTACCGCGGCGCCGCGGCCGCAGGTCTCGCGCCCCAGCAGACCGATGTCGCCGAGCAGGCGGTGACGAACGGTGTCGTGAACGCCGCCTGGGCCGAGTCGCTCATGCTCCGCAGCTCACCCGGCGATGCGACGATCGGCACGATGTACACGGGCCCGTTCAAGGGCATTTCGAGGCACTCGAACACCGACGATGACGCAGCCCCGAAACGAACCGCCGAGGACGCCAAAAGCGCCAAGAAGAGCCCAGGGCACCGGCTCCCGTCGCCGCAGCGCAGCTCGCTCCGGTGCGCCTCGAAGACGATGCGACCCCGCTCGAGCGTCCGAAAGGCAGCAGCTCGTGCGGGGAAGAAACGCGGCGCCCGGCGGAAAGAGCCCGCTCTCCGCTCATCCATTCCGGAGCTGCCCGCTCCTCCCAGGTCGGGCCTCAGGACGCCGCGGGGACGACGCGCCCCCGCTCGAGCATCAGACGGGCAGCGGCTCGACCCCGGAACACTTCCGGCTCATGCGAGACGACAACCACGGCCGCACCTCGTGCCACCTCCGCCTCGACCACGGTGAGGAGCCGCGCCACCCCGGAGCGATCCAGGCCGGTCGTGGGCTCGTCCAGAAGCACCAGCGACGGATCGTGCACCAGCGCTCGCGCCAGCGCGATGCGCTGTCGCTGGCCGCGCGAGCACGTGCGGAGCGGCCTCGTCGCGAAGCTCCCCAGCTCGAAGCGCTCCTCCGCATAGCGCCACGCCTCGTGAGCATCGAGTCCGTGGAAGCGGGCCGCCAGCTCCACATTCTGCCGGCCCGAGAGATCCGGATACGCCAGCGACTCGTGCGAGAGCCAGCCGATGCTGCCGCGGGCCAGCCCGGCGTCCTCGCCGAACGGCTCGTAGACGATCGTGCCCGAGGTGGGACGAACCACCGTGCCGAGGATCCCGAGCAAGGTCGACTTGCCGGACCCGTTCGCGCCCTCGATGAGCGTCAACTGCCCCGCCTCGATCGTCGCGTTCACTCCGCGCAGCGCCGCCGTCGTCCCGTACGTCTTCACGATGCCCCGCGCCACAACGCGCTCGACCGTCCCCACAGCGCTCACCTCGCTCCTCCGCTCACGTCCGGTTCAGCTCTGGTCCCCGTCTCGCGCCCAGTCTTCACCCCGCATGAGCGTGGTCATGTCCTCCGGGAACGGCGTGGGATCCACGATGGTCGCCTCCGTGTCGTCGGACAGATCGTCACCCCGCGCGAGCGGAGGCAGCGACGGGATCGTCGGCCGGTCCTCGGTCTCATCGTCCCGTGCCTGGCCGCCCGCCAGCTCCGGCGCCGGTTCGCTCCGCCGGCGCCCCGGGACCCCGCCGGTCGCGGCCTCGAGAGCCCGCGACGACCACACGCTGTGGCGTAGCTGGACCCCCTTGCCCGCCGACGTCCGAGCTCCCTGCTTCGCCGGCTCCGACGGCCGAGATCCTTGCCTCGCTGGCTCCGGCGGCACGCGACCGCTCGCGACGAGGATCTGTCCAGGATCGCCAGCACCCCTGTCGCCGGCGACCCGAGCAAACATCATGGTCCCGTCGTCGTTCCGCTCCTCGACGATGTTCTGCACCGAGAGGCGCTCCGGCCGGCGCCGCTGCGGCGCCGGCGCCTGGCTCCTGAACCGCCGCAGCGCCTCCTGGAACTCGCGGGCACTCTGGAACCGCTCTTCCCGCGCCTTCGCCAGGGCACGATCCACGAGCCTCGACAAGGCAGGCGAAATCGACGGGTCGAGCTCCGTCACCGGGCGGTGCCAGAGGGTGAGGATCTGGACGAGCAACGCATTGTAGTTGCGCGCGACGAATGGACGCTGGCCGGTCAGCGCTTCGTACAGGATCACGCCGACAGCCCACAGGTCGAGCCGATGGTCAAGCTCCACGTCGCCCCGGGCCTGCTCGGGCGCCATGTAGTACGGCGTGCCCATCACCATGCCGGTGCGGGTCAGATCCATCACCGCCCCGTCCACGCCAGAGGCCTGGGATATGCCGAAATCCAGCAGCTTGGCGACCGGCAGCATCCCGGCGCGCTCCGAGAGGAAGATGTTCTCCGGCTTCAGGTCGCGGTGGACGATCCCCCGCTCATGCGCGGTCACCAGGGCCGAGAGGACCTGAAGCATGATGTCGATGAGCTCTCCCGGCGGCACCACACCGCAGCGCTCGATCCGCTGCGCCAGCGTCTCGCCGTGCAGGCGCTCCATCACGAGGTAGGGGCTGCCGTCAGGGAGTCGCCCGATGTCGTACACCTCACAGATGTTCGGGTGGCCGATGCGCCCCGCGACGCGCGCCTCGTGCTCCAACCTCGATATGGCCTCGCGCTGCTGCGTCTCCCGCGCATGCATCACCTTGACAGCGACCAGCCGGCCGATCTGGAGGTGCTCGGCCTCGTAGACGGCGCCCATGCCGCCCTCCCCGATGATCGCGGTGACCCCGTACTTGTCACCGATCACGTGGCCGAGCAGCGAGCGGCCGAGCGAGGTCGCGCCCGCGCCGTCACCCCTGGACCACGCGGCCATCCCCAGGTCCGCGCCGGAGGGGGACGGCGATCGCGACACCCCGGCGCCCGGCTCAGGGCGCGTGCCGCTGCGGGTCGCCAGGCGGGGCATCGCGGCGGGAACGTCCCTCCGGGAGGGGGACGCCGACCCGGGCAGCAGCGCGGCCGGTCGGGGCACGGCGTCCACAACCGCGGCGCCAGCCCGCGCTCGTCCACGCCACGATGGAGCTCCGCTCGGATCGATGACGAGCCCGGTCGCCGGACACACGACCGCCGCCACGTCGTGGTGGTTACCGCAGTGGATGCACCGCACCGAACTCAAGTCCGTACATTCTGCAATACTCCATCCGGGTGCCGGCCGGAACCGCACAGCGCACGTGGGCCAGGGCGCGATCGCTGTGCTCGCTCTACATTCCCGCATTCCTCCCGGGGGATCTTGGGGATAACCCCTTCGAGAACCCTGGGGACAAAGCGGGGGAGACGAGCCTCCCTCCGGCTGTCCCCTTTCCTCCTACCCCTGAGGACGGTCCATTTACCCCAGGGCGTCCGCTTCTAACCCATGGGAATCGTTGCTCATTCCGAGTTATCCCCGCCCTCCACAGCGCCTACGACGAAGACGTTGTCTTTATCTATCTATTTCATGGAAAGAAGAGGCGTCGCGCAAGGTCATCGGAGCGGTCATTTCGCGCCCACACCCGGGCGATAACCCTGCTAAAGGGTGCGCTCCGGAGTCGGCCATGGACCTTGTGATCCCCAAGAAAGATCTGCTTCGCCTCGTCGCGCGCTGCCAAGGCGTGGCGGACAAGAAAAGCGCCATGCCGGCGCTCGCCAACGTCCTGCTCGCCGCCGACGGCAACGCCGTCCGCGTCGCCGCGACCGACCTGTACCTCGGGGTCACTGGCCAGACGCAGGCGGACATCAAGACCGGCGGCTCGGTCGCCGTCCCGGCCAGGGACCTGCTCGAGCGCGTGAAAGCGATGCCCGACGGCCCGGTCCAGATCACCACCACCGAGGGCGCGCACACGTCGCTCAAGGCGGTCGGATCGCCCCGGCGCTACACGCTCCCCGGGCTCCCCGGCTCGGAGTTCCCGCAGCTCCCCGCCCCGGCCCACGACGCGCCCTCGCTGGAGCTGCCCGTCGAGCAGCTCGCGCTCCTGATCACCCGGACCCACTTCTCGATCTCCACCGACGAGACGCGCGCACACGTCAACAGCGCCCTGTTCGAGTGGGCCGGCGATCGCGTCCGGATGGTGACCACCGACGGCCACCGCCTGTCCAAGATGGAGGCGACCGTCTCCGGCAGCTCCGCCACCGCGACCATGCTCATCCCGCTCAAGGCGATCACGGAGCTCCGCCGGCTCGCCGAGGAGGCGCGCGCCGAGAAGGAGACGCCGATGGTCGCCATCACCCAGAGCGGCCCGAACGCGTTCTTCAACATCGCCGGGATGCAGTTCTCGGTGAAGCTCGTCGACGCGCAGTTCCCGCCCTACCAGCAGGTCATCCCGTCCGTCACCGAGCGCTCGGTCCGCGCGCCCCGCGTGCAGTTCGCCGAGGCGCTCAAGGCCATCGCGCTCGCCGCGAACGACCGCACCGGCGGCGTGAAGCTGTCGATCGCGCCCGGGACGCTCCGCATCACCAGCGAGAGCCCGGACACCGGCGCCGGGTTCGACGAGCTGTCGGTCGACTACGGCGGGCCCGAGGTCACGATCGGCTTCAACGCCAAGTACTTCCTCGACGTGCTCGCGGCCATCGACGACGAGGAGGTCGTCCTCGGCATCTCCGGCGAGCTCGATCCCGCCGTGCTCCGGCCCGGCAGCGAGTCGAACCAGCAGAGCTACGTCGCCGTCATCATGCCGATGCGGATTTGAGCGCGCCCCACGACGAGCTCCCGGGACGAACCCCGAGCTTGCTCCTCGAGCGGCTCCACATCCGCGAGTTCCGCAACCTCGGGCGCGTGGACATCGAGCCGGCGCCGCGCCTCAACGTGATCGCCGGCAACAACGGGCAGGGCAAGACGAGCCTGCTCGAGGCGATCTACTTCGCCGCGACCTCCAGGAGCTTTCGCACGCACAAGGCCGCGGAGCTCGTGCGCCACGGGGCCTCGGTCGCGAGCGCGCGGGCGCGGTTCGTCGAGCGCCGGGACGCGCTGGTGCCGCTCGCCCGCGAGCAGACCGCCGCCGTGGAGAACAAGCGGTGCGTCGTGAAGATCGACGGGAACCGGCCGCCGAGCCTCGCGAGCTTCGCGACGCGATCGCCCGTCGTCGCCTTCCACGCGGAGGAGCTCGCGCTGTCGACCGGGCCCGCGAGCGCGCGGCGCACGCTGCTCGATCGGCTGGCGCTGTTCATGGACCCGCAGAGCGCCGACCACCGGGCCCGCTACGCGCAGGCGCTGCGCGCGCGGCACGAGCTGCTCCACCGCGGCGCGGGCGCGGCGGCGCAGGCGAGCTCGGAGCTCGACGCGTTCGAGGAGCTCTGCGCCCTGCACGGGGCGGCGCTCACCCGCGCCCGCGAGGCCGCCGTCCAGGCGCTCGCGCCGGAGCTCACGCACGCCTTCGCCCGCATCGCGGCGCCGGACCTGAGGCTGGCCGCGCGGTACGCGCCGGGCGGCTCCGGGGACGCCGAGCAGGCGCGAGAGGCGCTGCGCGAGCAGCGGCGCCGGGACGCCCACCGGCCGAGCGCCGGGTTCGGTCCGCACCGCGACGACCTGCTGCTCGAGCTCGACGGGCACCCTGCCCGCGTTGTCGCCTCCCAGGGTCAGCACAGAGCCCTCACGCTGTCGCTCAAGGCGGCCGAGACCGCCGCCATTGCATCCGTCCGGGGCGTAGAACCCATTCTGTTGCTCGACGATGTATCCAGCGAGCTCGACCCCGACCGCACGGCCGCGCTGTTCCTGTTTCTAGGGATGGCGCGCGGACAGGTGTTCCTGACGACGACGCGGCGCGATCTCATCGTCACGCCGGGGGTGCCTTCCTCGGAACGCCGCGATTTCCACGTCGAGGGCGGCGCGCTCAGCTAGCGGGCGCGGCGGGCACGCGGGGGTGATGCGCGTCGGCGGAGCGGGCGCCGACAGGGCACCGCGACCCCGGCCAGAGGCGTTGATCCACCCCCCTCAGGGCGCGAGTTGGAATGCTCCGGACGCGCCCGCGCGAGGCGCTGAAAATACGGTGTTACAAGGCCTCCGGACCCGGCGAAACGCTTGCCCGAGCCCCTGATTTCAGCTACATTTCCGCAGTCTTTACGGGGCCTCGACGAGCGATCCGCGCATGATCGCTCGCGGCCTCTGACGCGATCCGGCGCCGCGGCCGCGGCCCCGGGTCCCACCCGACGAGCTGCCATCGAGCCGGCCCCTCCCACTGCAAGAACTCCGGCAATCCGAGCGGCCTCCGCCGCTCTGCGCCCCCCGGTGAGAGGCGGCGGGCGCGCCACCAGGACCGAGATGACGGAACCCACCCTGAGCCAGCCGACCGACCTGACCAAGCCGTCGTACGACGCCCATAGCATCACGGCGCTCGAAGGCCTTGAAGCGGTGCGAAAGCGCCCCGGCATGTACATCGGCGATGTGCACGACGGATCGGGGCTGCATCACCTCGTCTGGGAGGCCGTGGACAACGCCGTCGACGAGCACCTCGCCGGCGCCTGCACGGAGATCAGGATCACCGTCCACTTCGACGGCTCGGTCTCCATCGAGGACAACGGCCGCGGGATCCCGGTCGGGATGCACGCGAAGGGCGTGAGCGCCGCGGAGGTCGTCATGACCGTCCTCCACGCCGGCGGCAAGTTCGACAACTCCAGCTACAAGGTCTCTGCGGGCCTGCACGGCGTCGGCGTGAGCGCCGTGAACGCCGTCTCCGAGTGGCTGAAGCTCGAGATCAAGCGCGAGGGGAAGCTCTGGTTCCAGGAGTACGGCCGGGGCGTGCCGAAGGCGCCGCTCAAGGCGATCGGGGTGACGGACAAGACGGGGACGAAGCTCACCTTCAAGCCCGATCCGGTCATCTTCAGCACGGTCGAGTTCAGCTTCGACGTCCTCGCGAGCCGCCTGCGCGAGCTCGCCTTCCTGAACGCCGGGCTCGTCATCCACCTCGACGACCAGCGCCCGGACGGGAGGGCGGAAGCGTACGAGTACAAGGGGGGCATCTCGGAGTTCGTCGCGCTCCTCAACAAGACCAAGGAGCCGATTCACGACGACGTGATCAGCTTCGTCACGCAGCACGAGATCGGCGCGTCGGGCGAGGGCGCGAACGGCCGCGGCAGCGCGGCGCCGCCTGTCGGCGTGGAGGTCGCGCTGCAGTGGAACGGCTCGTACACCGAGGCGATCTTCTGTTACACGAACAACGTCCACAACAAGGACGGCGGCACGCACCTCACCGGTCTCCGCGCCGCGCTCACGAAGACGATCAACAACTACGGGAGCGCGCACAACCTCTTCAAGGAGCTGAAGCAGGGCCTCCAGGGCGAGGACGCGCGCGAGGGCCTGACGTGCGTGCTCAGCATCAAGCACCCGGACCCGTCGTTCGACTCGCAGACGAAATCGAAGCTCGTCTCCAGCGAGGTCAAGGGCATCGTCGAGGCGGTCGTCAGCGACAAGCTCGGGCAGTACTTCGAGGAGAACCCGCAGAGCGCGAAGAAGATCATCGAGAAGGCGGTCGTCGCGGCCAAGGCGCGCGAGGCGGCCCGCAAGGCGCGCGAGGTGATCCGCAAGGGCTCGCTCGACGTGACGTCGCTCTCGGGCAAGCTCGCGGACTGCCAGTCCAAGGACCCGGAGAAGAGCGAGATCTACATCGTCGAGGGCGAGAGCGCCGGCGGCAGCGCCAAGATGGGGCGCGACCGGCACTTCCAGGCGATCCTGCCGCTCAAGGGGAAGATCCTGAACGTCGAGCGGGCGCGGCTCGACCGGATGCTGAGCTCCGCCGAGGTCGGCACGCTGATCACCGCCCTCGGCTGCGGGATCAACGACGCGGGCGGGTTCGAGATCGACAAGCTCCGCTACCACAAGATCATCCTGATGACGGACGCCGACGTCGACGGGTCCCACATCCGGACGCTGCTCCTGACCTTCTTCTTCCGGCAGATGCCGGAGATCATGGAGAAGGGGTATCTGTTCATCGCGCAGCCGCCGCTCTACCGCGTGCGCAAGGGCAAGCGGGACCTGTACCTCAAGGACCAGGCCGCGCTGGACGAGTTCCTCGTGGGCAACGCCGTGGACGGGCTCGAGATCGTCGCCGTCGGCGGCGGGCCGGGCATCGCGGGGCAGCCGCTCTACCGGCTCGCGCAGCGGCTGAAGCGCTTCCGCGCGGTGCTGTCCAACATCGACAAGCGCTGTGACGCGCGGATCGTGGCGGCGGTGCTGCGGTCGAGCGGGCTCGGTCGCGACGATCTGCGCGAGACGAAGAAGGTCGCGGCGGCCGCCGACGAGCTCCGGGCGTACCTGAAGCAGCGGTATCCGGACCTGTTCCCGCTCACGCTGGCGACGCCCCGGGACACCGAGCACGGGACGAGCCGCATCGAGGTCGTGCCGCGGCCCGGCGCCAGCGCGCGCAGGAGCGTCATCGACTGGGATCTCGTGAACTCGCCGGAGTACCAGGAGGCCTGGTCGATCGAGCAGGATCTCCGATCCATCGGCGCGCCGCCGTACCGGGCGCGCACGTCGAGCGGCGAGGAGACGATCGAGAACGGCGAGGCGCTCGTCGACTTCATCGAAGAGCGGGGCAAGAAGGGTATCGCGATCAGCCGTTACAAGGGCCTCGGCGAGATGAACGCCGACGAGCTCTGGGAAACGACGATGAACCCGGACGCGCGGACCCTCCTCCAGGTCCGTATCGATGATGCGGTGAAGACGGACGAGCTCTTCACGATCCTCATGGGGGATCAGGTCGAGCCGCGGCGCAACTTCATCGAGCAGAACGCGCTCAACGTGAAGAACCTCGACATCTGACCTGCGCTCGCGGCGCGCGGCGGCGCGCGCCGCGCGCGTCCAACCGAGCGCCGCGCTCGCGGGTCCGTCCACCGCGCCTCGCACGCGATGCGCGGTGGGGGGGTTGACGCGGCGTCCAGGCTGCATCGATCAGCCGTCGAGTTCGGTCGGCATCTCTTCAGCGTCCGTTCGGCGTCTCTGGCAAGCCCCTTGCCTGGCCGGGCCCTTGCTAGCGCGGGCACGCGCCTTAGCTTCGGGGTGCCATGAGAATCGACCGAATGACGACGAAGGCCCAAGAGGCCATACGAGAGGCTGTCGACTCCGGCAGCCGCCGGGGCAACCCCGAACTCTATCCCGAGCACCTCGTGCGGGCGATCGTCGGCCAGGACGGCGGCGTCGGCGCTCCCCTGGTGCAGAAAGCAGGCGCCGACCCGGCGGGGTTGGTGCGCCTCCTCGAGGCGAAGATCGATACCTATCCTCGCGTGAGCGGCGGCGCCGAGCCGAACCTGTCGCGGCGCGCGCTCGCGGTCCTGCAAAAGGCCGAGGATGAGGCGAAGTCGCTCAAGGACGACTACATCTCGACAGAGCATGTCCTGCTCGCCGCGACGAAGGTCGACAAGGACATCCAGTCGATCTTCGAACGAGCGGGGCTCTCGTACGACAAGCTCCTCGCCTCGCTCGCGGCCGTGCGCGGGAACCAGCGCGTGACCGATCGGGACCCGGAGGGGAAGTTCCAGGCGCTCGAGAAGTACACGCGCGATCTCACGAAGCTCGCTCGACAGGGCAAGATCGATCCGGTGATCGGCCGAGACGAGGAGATCCGGCGCGTGATCCAGGTGCTCTCGCGCCGCACCAAGAACAACCCGGTGCTCATCGGCGAGCCCGGCGTCGGCAAGACAGCCATCGTCGAGGGCATCGCCCACCGGATCGTCGCGGGCGATGTGCCCGAGTCGCTCAAGGACAAGACGATCGCGGCGCTCGACCTCGCCGCCATGGTCGCAGGCTCGAAGTTCCGCGGCGAGTTCGAGGACCGGCTCAAGGCCGTCCTCAAGGAGATCGAGGGCTCGAACGGGCGCATCATCCTGTTCATCGACGAGCTCCACACCCTCGTGGGCGCGGGCGCGGCCGAGGGCGCGATGGACGCGGCCAACATGCTGAAGCCCGCGCTGGCGCGCGGCGAGCTGCGGTGCATCGGCGCGACCACGCTGGACGAGTACCGCAAGCGCATCGAGAAGGACGCGGCGCTGGAGCGGCGGTTCCAGCAGGTGCTCGTGTCGCAGCCGAGCGTCGAGGACACCATCGCCATCCTCCGGGGCCTCAAGGAGAAGTACGAGGTCCACCACGGGATCCGCATCCAGGACGCGGCGCTCGTGGCGTCAGCGGTGCTGTCGAACCGGTACATCACCGAGCGGTTCCTGCCCGACAAGGCGATCGATCTCGTCGATGAGGCGGCGTCGAAGATCCGCATGGAGATCGACAGCCTGCCCACGCCGATCGATCAGGTCGAGCGCGACCTGCTCAAGCTGCAGATGGAAGAGCAGGCGCTCAAGCGCGAGAGCGACAAGGCGAGCAAGGCGCGCCTCGACGAGGTGCGGCGCGAGATCGCCGAGCTCCAGGGGCAGCGCGACGCGATGCGGGCGCAGTGGATGCGCGAGAAGGAGCTCATCTCCGAGCTGCGGCAGCTCAAGCCGCAGATCGAGGAGCTCAAGCTCGAGGAAGAGCGCCTGAAGCGCGCCGGCGATCTCGGGCGCGCGGCGGAGATCCATTACGGTAGGATCCCGGAGATCGAGAAGAAGCTCGAGTCGATCCGCGCCACCCTCGCGCAGGTGCAGACGAAGCAGAGCTACCTGAAGGAAGAGGTCACCGACGAGGACATCGCGGCGGTCGTGTCGAAGTGGACCGGGATCCCCGTGTCCAAGATGCTCGAGAGCGAGATGCAGAAGCTCCTGCGCCTCGAGGAGGAGCTGCGACGGCGCGTGGTCGGGCAGGAGGACGCGCTCCGCGCGGTGTCGAACGCCATCCGGCGCTCACGCGCAGGCCTCGGCGACGAGCGGCGGCCGATCGGATCGTTCCTGTTCCTCGGGCCGACCGGCGTCGGCAAGACCGAGCTCGCGCGCGCGCTCGCCGAGATCCTCTTCGACGACGAGCGGGCCATGGTGCGGCTCGATATGAGCGAGTACGGGGAGCGCCACGCGGTGGCCCGCCTGATCGGCGCGCCGCCCGGGTACGTCGGCTACGAGGAGGGCGGCCAGCTCACGGAGCCGGTGCGGCGGCGGCCGTACAGCGTGGTGCTGTTCGATGAGATCGAGAAGGCCCACCCGGACATCTGGAATACGCTGCTCCAGGTGCTCGACGATGGACGCCTGACCGACGGGCAGGGGCACACGGTCGATTTCAAGAACACGATCATCATCCTGACATCGAACCTCGGGACGCCGGCGGCCGCGGCGATCGAGGAGCGCGCCAACCTGCCGGCGGACGAGAAGGCCGAGCTCGTGAGGAGGGCCGTCGTCGAGGAGGTGCGGAAGCACTTCCGCCCGGAGTTCTTGAATCGGCTCGACGATCTCATCGTGTTCCGGCGGCTCGGGCGCGAGCAGATGGAGAAGATCGTCGATATCCAGCTCGATCTGCTGCGAAAGCGACTGGATCGGCGCGGGCTGCTGTTCACCATCTCGCCCGAGGCGAAGGGCTACCTCATCGAGCAGGGGTGGGATCCGCAGTACGGCGCCAGGCCGCTGAAGCGCGCCATTCAGCGGAGCATCGAGGACGAGCTCGCGAAGCGGATCCTCGGCGGCGAGTTCAAGCAGGGAGACACGGTGCAGATCGACCGCGGGGGAGAGGCGCTGACGTTCACGCGCTCGGCGCCGAACTGACGCGGGTCGGCCCGCGCCCGCGCCCGCGTCAGCGCTCGGGGAGGTTGCCGGCGATGCGGCGGAGGAGGTCCAGGACGGCGTAGGCAGCGCCGAGCTGGACCTCCTCGCGATCGCCCGAGAAGACGCGATCGCGCACGACGAGGCCGCCGGGGTGCGAGACGGCCCAGTAGCAAAGGCCGACCGGCTTGGTCGCCGTGCCGCCCGTCGGGCCGGCGATCCCCGTGACGGAGATGGCGACGTCGACCTCGCAGAGGCGGCGAACCCCCTGCGCCATCTCGGCGGCGACCTCGGCGGACACCGCGCCGTGGCCGCGCAGGGTGTCCTCGGCGACGCCGAGGAGCCGGGTCTTGGCGCTGTTCGCGTAGGTGACCGCGGCGCCGACCAGGTAGTCGCTCGCCGGGTAGCTGGTGAGCAGGTGAGAGATCAACCCGCCAGTGCACGACTCCGATACGGCGAGCCGCCAGCCACGAGCGCGCACGGAGCGCCCGACCATCTCCGGGAAGGCGTCGTCCCCTTCCCCGTACACGGCCGTGCCGAGCCGCTCGCGGACGTCGGCCGTCGCCCTCAAGGCCAGCTCGTGCGCCATCGACTGCGTGGCGGCGCGGGCGTGGACCTTCACGTCGACCTCCGGGTAATGCACGCGGTAACCGAGCGTGACGCCGGGATAGGCCTCCTCGACGCCCTTCAGGAGCTCGCCCAGCGCGGACTCGGGGAGACCGTAGGTGCGGAGACGCACCTGGAAGGTGTTGTTCGGCGCGGCCGGGCGCACGCGCGGCAGGACCTGATCCGCGAACATGCTCTTCATCTCGCGCGGCACCCCCGGGAGGAAGAAGGCCGTCGACTCCCCGAGCTGGACCCCGAACCCGGGCGCGGTGCCGGACGAGTTCGGAAGGATCTCCGACCCGGCCGGGACGTCCGCCTGCTTCTCGTGGCCGGCGTTCATCGTCTTGCCGCGGCTCTCGACGCGGCGGCGGATCGCGAGGAGCGTGCTCTCGTCGCGCACGAGGTCGGTGCCCGTGGCGCGCGCGGCGGCCTGCACCGTGAGGTCATCCGTCGTGGGGCCAAGGCCGCCGGTGGCGATCACCAGCCGGTGAGCGCCCGCGAGCTGGCGGACCGCGGCGGCGATGCGATCGACGTCGTCGTCGACCGTGACGGACTCGCTGACCGTGAAGCCCGCTGCGGTGAGCTCAGCAGCGAGCCAGGTCGCGTTGGTGTTGATGATCTCGCCGCGGGTGAGCTCGGTCCCGATCGAGAGAAGCGCGACAGTCATTGGGACGGACGACTGTAACCCAATCCGGAGCAGACGGAGCGCGTTTCCGGAGTGTTTTGCGGTGGGGTCGCGTCCCCTCCCCCGCCCCACCCGAGCCCCGCCGCGCGCTGCCGGCTCAAGGGTCGTAGGCGCACCGGAAGCCGATATCCGGCGCTCGGGTGGACACCGGGAGGAGCCGACGGTTCCAGGTGCGGAGCGCCGCCGCGGCGCCGTCGGCCCACGATCCGCCGTGAGTTCCCGAGATCTCCGCTCCCGGCCGGTCGGGGGCCGCCCACTCGGCGACGTTGCCCGCCAGGTCGAACAGGTGCCCGGCCGCGTGGACGGCGGCGCCGTCGGGGCGCGCACCGGCGAGCTCCGGGCCGGTCGCGTCCCATCCGCACGGGCCCGCTCGCAAGCCGAAGGCGACGCGCCGGCAGACCGCGCCGGTGTCTCCCCACGGGTACCGCCGGCTCGAGGGCCCCGCCGCGGCGAAGGCGAGCTGATCCCGCGAGGGGAGCGCCCCGCCCGCGAAGGCGCAGAACCGGGCGGCTTCTTCCACGGTGATCCCCGTCACGGGCAGGCCCGGCTCGCCGCGCAGCGGCAGCGGGACGCACGCGCCGGCGTCCACGCAGGTGGCGTAACGCTGCTCGGTGACCTCGAACGCGTCGAGCGAGAACGCCGGGACGAACACCTCGCGCGTGTGCGCGTCGACGATGCCCTGCGCCTCCCAGTCGCTCGGCCCGAGGCGCAGCGTCCCGGCGGCGATGCGCACGCGCGCGCTCGGCGCGACGCACCCGCCGGGGGTGAGCGTGAGGCCGGCGCCGCAGCGGCTCGGGACGCCGGCGCAGCGGCCAGCCTCGAGGCGCTGGCCGTCACCGCAACATCGCGGGCCGAGCGCGACCATCCCCGGCGCGCAGCGCGCCGGCGGACCGCCGCGCTGGCCGGCGAGCACGGCGATTCCGGCGATCATCAGGAGGGCTGCGGCCGCGGAGAGGGCGAGCTTCCAGACAGGCATCGATCCGAGGATCGGTGCTGCGCCCACCTCAGGGGGGCGGCGGCGCGTCGGCGTTCGCCTTGAGCGAGGCGCCGGCTGCCTTGCGGGAGCCAGCGGCCTTCCCGCGCGCCGGCTTCGCCTCGATCATGGCGACGATGCGCGCGAGCGCGTCGAGGAGCGCCCCCCGGACGCGCTCGTAGGTCTTCGGACCGACGTCGCCCCGCTTCCGGGCGCGCTCGAGCTCGACGAACTCGTCGAGCAACGCGTCCCGCGCCTCGAGCAGCTCCCGCCGCTCCTCGTCGTCGGCCCCGCGGTCGTCGTCGCGACGTCGGATCAGGTTCACCGCGGCCCCGCCGATCACGGTGGCGCCGGCCAGGAACAGCGCGATCCACCGGCCCCAGCCCGGCGTCGGCAGCCCGGCGAGCGTGATCTCGACGGTCCTCAGCCCGCCTTCGACGCGGGAGCTCTGCTTTTCCGTGATCAGGATCTTCTTGCCGTCCCGGTTCTGGGTGCGCTGCGCCGCCGGGAAGCCAGCGACGTTCAGCGTCATCGATTTCGACGCCTCGGCCATGATCCGGAGCTGGGCCATGCGCGGCGGCAGCTCGAGGCGGATCGTCTGGCGCTCCTCCCGGTTGAACGGGACCTGCCAGCGGAATTGCCCTTCGTGCCGGCCAGGGCTCACCGTGCCGCGCAGCGCCACGCCGGTGCCCTTGGCCTCCTCGACGCGCATGTCGTCCATGGTGTCGGTCTTGCTGAACGCCTTGTAGTCGGGCGGCAGGGCGAACGTCTCGTTGGGCAGCCAGGCGACGCGGCCGAGGTTGTAGACCTGGAAGAGCTGCTCGACCGAGATCGAGTCCTGCCGGAGCTGGAGGTAGATGATGCCCTGCGTCCCGACGAGCAGGTTGTTCACGTCCGGCGTGGCCTCGTAGACGTGGAGCACGGCGCGCTTTCCGGCCTCGGCGCCGATCCCGAAATGCGGCAGCGAGAACGTGGCGCCCTCGCGCGTGACCGAGATGCCGTAGCTCGTGCCGGCGCCGATCGTGAGGTTCTCGAGGCGGACGACGCCCGCGTCGTCCGTCTCCCTCGTCACGCGCTCGCGCGAGTCGCCCTTCGTCACCGAGCTCTGAAGGACGTCGATGTCGACCGTGATGCGAGGGACGGGCTTCCCGTCCGCGTCCTCGATCGTGAGCACCACGACGCCGGGCGGAAGCCCCGTGTCGTCCTGGACCGCGTCTTCGGGCGCGTCGAACAGGCCTGTCAGCTGCTCCGAAGCGCGCCGCGATGCGGCCCCTCCCGCGGCAGAGCCTCCTACCGGCGGATGGCCGGACGGCAGCTCCTGCCCCACCTCAGGGTGGCCCGGCGGCAGCGCGCCGGCGGCGTCGGGCGCGCCCGCGTCGGCCGCGCCAGCCGGCGGGGCCGCAGCGGGGCTCGCGGCGCCGGCAGCGGCCCCGCCGGATGGCGTGGTCGCGCCCGGCTTCGCCGCGTTCGTGCCGTGCCCGCCGGCTGCGGGCTGCGCCGGAGCGGCCGTCGCCGCTCGGGGCTGCGCCGGAGCCGCGGCCGACCCGGGGGCGGCGGGTTGCGCCGGAGCGGCCGTCGCCGCTGCGGTCTGCGCCGGAGCGGCCGGCTGCGCCTGCGTGGCCTCCGTGGCGGTCACGCCCAGCGAGGCGATCGCCGCCAGCGCGGTGCACCTGGTCCAGCGCATCACGGCGCCCTCCTGCTCTCGTTCTGGTCACCAGCGACCGCGGCCTCGTCGGTCGCGGCCTGCTCCGAGAGAGGCGCGTCGAGCGCGCACCTCGTCCCGCACTTCTTGCAAAACACAGCGTCTTCGTCGTTCAGCGTGGCGCAGACGGCGCACACGGTCGTGCGCGTCGCCCCGCTGTCGTCCGTCGCCACGGCGTCGTCGCGCTCCGCGCCGGACGCCGGCTCCTGGTCGCGCTCCGCGCCGGACGCCGGCTCCTGGTCGCGCTCCGGCTGCTCCGACCGCCCGGCCTTGACGCGCTTCCGCTTCGCCGGCTTCGGCTCCGCGGCGGCGCCGTCCGCCTCGCTCGCGGCGGCGTCCTCGTCCTGCTCCGGCGCCTCGGGCGCGCCGCCGTCGTCCTGGAGGCCGGCGCGCCGGAGGTGCCTCGCGACGAGCGCGGCGACCTGCTCGCGCCGCGGCTGCGCGTCGGCGTCCAGCAAGCGGAGCAGCCGCTTCGCCTCGGCGCGGTACTTCGCGACCAGCTCGGCGTAGTCCTCCTCGCTGATCTTCCCGACGCCGCGCTCGAACTCCAGATCCTTGAGCGCCCGCAGCACGGCCTGCTTCTGCTCCTCTTCCGTGCGCGGCGCGCCGATCGCGTACGCGTCGGCGCCGCTCAGCGGCGTCTCCCCGAGCAGCACGCGGAGGCTCGCCCAGAAGATGGCGATGACCGCGACGAGGGCGCCGCCCGCGAGCACGAGGATCGCCGCGGGCGGCCCCGCGACGAGCCCCGCGACCCCGGCGCCCACGAGCGCCGCGAGCGGCACCCCGAAGCGGGCGTAATGCACGATCTGCCGCTCCAGCGGCGAGTCAGAGCCGCGGCTCACGGTCTCGTGGACCGCGGCCGAGGCGGCGCTCTTGGCAGGGTTTTCGGCGCTCATTCGCGGTCGAGGCTCTTGAGCTCGTCGTCGAGCTTGTCGTCGTAATCGTCGCGCGCGGCGGGGCCAGCAGCCTTCGGGGAGCGCTGCGCCGCGGCGGCGCCCACCTCGTCGCTGCGCCGCTTCCAGCGGCGGAGCGTCACGATGACGAGGCCGGCGCCGAGCACGATGGCGGTCAGCGGGAACAGGTAGAGCAGGCGCTGGCTCCCCTTGTTCGGCGGCACCGCCAGCGCCTCAGCGCCATAGAGCTCGGCGTAGGCGGCCTGGATCTGCTCGATCGTGCGCCCCTCCGCGAGCGCGACGCGGAGCGCGTCCCGGCGCTCATGCGCGGTGCCGCAGGTGCACGTCCCGAGGGTCTCGCGCGGGCAGCCGCACGTGCAGATCAGGCTCCAGAAGAGCTGGCGCTCGGTGTCGTTCTGGATGCCGACGGTGCCCGTGCGCACCATCCCCTCGCCGAGCTGCTGGCCGTGGGCGAACTCCGGCGAGCGCAGCATGACGACGAGGGCGATGACGCCCGCGACGAGGAGGGTAATGCCGTGGATGAGTTTTCGGGTGCGGCTCATTCGAAGGCTGGCTGCGCCGGCTGGGCAGCGGTCGGGAGGATGGCATCGATCGCGGGCGCCTGCCCGGCATGAACGGTCTCGCCGGCCGCCGGGGCATGGCCCTCGACGCCGGCGCCGCCGGGCGCGACAAGGGTCGGGCGACCGAACCCTTCCTGGATCGGGTGTCCGTAGGCCTGCGACGGACCGCCGGCGAGCAGGAAGGCGAACACGACGGAGGCCGTGACCGACCCTGCCGCTCGTACATAGCCGAACGCCCCGGCCTCCTCGAGCGCGATGTCGGGCCACATCGCGATGAGCGCCCCGAGGACGAGGATCCCGGCGCCGAACCACATGAACGAGATCAGGTTGTTCACGTGCAGCTGGAACGAGGCGACCTTCGTCTGGGGGTTCGCCATGCCGATGATCACGTAGAGGTCGTTCTTGAGCGTGATGTGCCGGGCGACCTCGGTCGACGGCGCCTCGGGGGTCGCCTTGTAGATGAACTTCGCCGGGCTGATCCGGCCGACCGGCGCGCCGTGCCGCTCGACGTCGAGGTCGGCGAAGACCATCCGCTTCTCGCTGTCGACCTCCATGCGCGGGCCGGCGTAGACGAGGCGATACTCCTCGATCTCCACCGACTCGCCCGGGTGGAGGCTGATCTCCTTGTCGACGCCCCACGCGCGGCCGGCGAACCCGAGGAACATCACGGCGATGCCGACGTGCACGATGTAGCCGCCGTAGCGGCGCCGCGACCTCGCGACCAGGTTGTAGAACGAGGCGAAGAACGACTCGCCCCCGCGCTTCTGCCGCGCGGCGATGCCGCGGGCGAACTCCTGGATGACCACGGCGACGTTGAAGGCGGCGAACGCCACCGTGAAGAAGGGGTAGGTCGACGCGAGCTTGGCGAGCCCGTCGCCGAGCTGGCCGGGGTAGATCGGGTCGACGGCGACGAACGGGGCGAAGCCCACCTTCTTCCCGAGCGTGAGGTGGAGCGTCGCCGCGACCACCGTGGCCAGCACCGGCCAGCGGAAGCTCTTCCGGAAGAGCTCCGGCGACGTCTTCCGCCACCCGAGCAGCGGCGCGACGCCCATGAGCAGGAAGACCACCAGCGCGACCGGCGGGAGCCACATGTTGTAGAACGTCGGCCCGAGCGTCGACTTCTGATCGAGCAGCCACTCGCTGATGCGCGGCCACACCGTCGCGACCGCGATGAAGATCATGATGCTGAAGAGGCCCCAGTTGTTGAAGAGGAACGCGGCCTCGCGCGACAGCAGCGACTCGAAGTGCCCGTCGCTGCGGAGGCTCCGCAGGCGGTAGAGGAGGAGCCCCGTCACCGCGAGCGCCGCGGGGAGCCCGAGCCACGTGACGAACCACAGCGTGGCCGCGTCCGGGTCCTGGCTCAGGAAGCTCGCCGTGATGTGGACGACCGGGACCGAGATGATCACCAGGAACACCAGCAAGCTGGTGAAGCCCCAGCTGTTGAACGGCGGCTTCGCCTGGCGGGCGAGCGCGGCCTCGAACTGGTCGTCGCCGCGCAGGCGCGGCAGGCGGTAGATGATGAGCGACGCGCACGTCGCGAAGATCACGCCCATGAAGTAGAGGAAGAAGATGCCGATGCCCGAGCGCGCGAAGGAGTGGACGCTCGCGATGAGGCCGGAGCGCGTGAGGAACGTGCCGAAGATCGTCAGGAAGAACGTCATGCAGATCAGCGAGACGTTCCACACCTTCAGCATGCCGCGCCGCTCCTGGATCATCGTCGAGTGCACGTACGCGCTCGCCGTGAGCCACGGCAGGAACGCCGCGTTCTCGACCGGGTCCCACGCCCACGGACCGCCCCAGCCGAGCTCCTCGTAGGCCCAGAGCATCCCGAGCACGTTGCCGATCGACAGGAACAGCCAGCTGAAGAGCATCCACTTGCGCGTGGCGATGATCCACTCGCTGTCGAGGCGGCCCGTGGCGAGCGCGGCGATGGCGAACGCGAACGGCACCGCCGAGCTCGTGAACCCGACGTACAGGCTCGGCGGGTGGATGATCATGTAGAAGTTGCGGAGCTGGTAGTTCAGCCCGTTGCCGTCCACGGGCGCGCCGGCGACGCTCGTCTGGAACGGGTTCGTCGAGAACACCATCAGGATCGCGAAGAACATCATGATGCTCATCAGCGTCGCGATGACGTAGGGCTGGAGCTCCAGGTACTTGCGCCGGAGCCAGTAGACGCAGCCTCCCGAGAACAGCGCGGTCAGGAACATCCACCAGAGCAGCGAGCCGTCCTGCCCGCCCCAGAGCGCCGCGATGAGGTACGGCGTGGTCATGGACCTGTCGCTGTACTGGGCCACGTAGGCGATGCGGAAATCGTGGCTGACGAAGGCGTACGCCAGCACGAGCACGGCGAGACCGACGAGCGCGATCGTGCCGTACGCGCCGAGCCGCGCCGCCTGGAGCAGCCGCGGCCGCCCGCGCGCCGACGCGAGCCCCACCGCGAACGTGTACGCCGCGGTGACCAGAATGGCGTAGAGGACGCCGGTCCCGAACTCAGGAAGGGATTGCCACATCGTTGTGGGGCCAAGCTTAGGCTTGCCAGGCGCGCAGGGCCAGCGCACCGCGGCGCGCAAACGAGCGTTCGCCGCGGTCGCCAGCCGCGCGCTGGCGCACGCGTGTCCGCTCCGTCCGGGCCCCGGCGCTTTTTCTGACGGAACTGCACGCGGCGCGCACGCACCGCAGCCCGCGCGCCGCGCCTGCGTGCAGGGTGACGGAGAGCGCATTGCGACGTCGTCGCCGTTACGATTCGCCCTTCTCGCCAGCGCTGTGCGTCATGTCGAGCTCCCCGGAGAAGCTCGTTTCAGGCTCGGCGTTGACCGCGGCGCACTATACTCGGAGCATGGCGATCGATCCCGCCGGTACCCGCCCGACCGATCTCATCTACGACTGGAACGAGGTCGGCCGCGTCGGGCGGGTCATCCCGAAGGACATCGGGTTCTTCGACGAGACCCTGCGCGACGGTCTGCAGAACCCGTCCGTCGCCGATCCGAACATCGAGAGCAAGCTCAAGCTGCTCCACCTGATGGCCAAGATCGGTATCCACGTCGCCGATGTCGGCCTGCCCGGCAGCTCGCAGCGGGCGTTCGAGGACGTGCTCCGGATGTGCAAGGAGGTCGCGGACAACAACCTGCCGCTCCGCATCGCCTGCGCAGGCCGCACGGTCGTCTCGGACATCACCCCCATGATCGAGATCTCCCAGCGCGCGGGGATCCCGGTCGAGATCTACGCCTTCATTGGATCCAGCCCGATCCGGCAGCTCGCGGAGGCGTGGGACGTCGACCTCATCGCGCAGCGCAGCGCCGCCGCGATCGACGCGGGCGTGAAGGCCGGGCTGCCGGTGGCCTATGTCACGGAAGACACGACGCGATCGCGCCCCGAGGTGCTGGCGACGCTGTTCAAGGTCGCGATCGACCACGGCGCGTCCCGGCTGTGCCTGTGCGATACCGTCGGGCACGCGACGCCCGATGGGGTGCGCAACGTCATCAACTTCACGCGGGCCATCGTCGCGGGCGCCGGGGCGTCGGTCGGCATCGACTGGCACGGCCACAACGACCGCGGGCTCGCGCTCGAGAACGCGATCTGGGCGCTCCAGTTCGGCGCGGACCGGGTGCACGGCACCGCCCTCGGCATCGGCGAGCGGGTCGGCAACGCCGCCATGGAGCTCATCCTGCTCAACATGAAGCTCCTCGGCCTCCTCGAGCACCAGGACCTCACCCACCTGCTCGAGTACTGCACGACCGCGGCGCAGGCGGTCGGCTGGGAGGTGCCCATCAATTATCCCCTGGTCGGACGGGACGCGTTCCGCACGGCGACCGGCGTGCACGCGGCGGCCATCATCAAGGCCGAGTCGAAGGGCGACGCCTGGATGGCCGACCGGATCTACTCGGGCGTCCCCGCCGGGATGTTCGGGCGGAAGCAGGAGATCTGCGTGGGCTACATGTCCGGCGCCTCCAACGTGAACTACTGGCTCAGGCAGCGGAAGATCGAGCCCTCGAAGGAGCTCGTCGACGCCATCCTGGCCAGGGCCAAGGCCACGGATCACATCCTCGGCGAGGAGGAGATCCAGGCCGTGATCGAGCAGCACCGCGGCCGTCAGGCCTGACCCGGCGCGGCCTCGTCCCCGGCCTGGCCCGCCGCGGGAACGGCCCCGGGACGTTCGGCGTTTCTGCGGATCCGGAGTAGAGATCCAGGCCGTGGCCGAGCAGGACAAGCAACCCGCAGCGGAAGCCGACCGGCCCGGGCGCCGGTCGCGGCTCGATACCGTCCTGGCCGCGATCGCGGCGCTCGTGTGCTTCTTCGCCGCGACGACGCTGCGCGATCTCGGCCCGCGGTACCTACCGCAGGCGCCGATCCCGGCGCCGCCGGTGCCCGCGTCGGTGGAGGGGCGCGCGGCCGGGCTCACCGCGACCGTGCGCGACGAGCAGGGGCGCCCGCTCCAGGACGCCACCGTGCGCGTCTTCGCGGTGCGCGAGGACCGCGCCTACTTCGCCGGCGAGCAGAGGACCGACGCGGCGGGCGAGGCGCGCTTCGCCGGGCTGCCGTCCGGCGAGGCGTGGGTCATGGCGTACGGCGCGGAGCGGGCGCGCGCCTCGACGCGCCTCGCGCTCGAGCCGGGGCCGCGCGCCGTGGACCTCGTGCTGCGGCCCGCGAAGGTGCTCGAGGTGCTTGTCGTCGACGACGCGGAGCGCCCGATCGACGGCGCGGAGGTCGCGGTCGCGACCGCCGATCCCCTCCCCTTCGTGGCGACGACCGAAGGCGGCGGCCGCGCCCGGTTCGATCGGCTCGGCGCGACGCCCTACGTCGTGCGCGCGTCGGCCGCGGGGTTCGAGGACACGGTGCGGACGGGCATCGTGCCCGGGCCGGTGCCGCTCCGGCTGCGCATGGACCGGCTCGGCGCCCTCACCGTGCGGGTGGTGGACGCCGAGGGGCAGCCCGCCGACGGCGCGACCGTGCTCGCCGCCGGCACCGGCCTCTGGCCGGCGCGCAGCACGACAACGGACGCGACCGGCGCCGCGCGGATCTCCGGGCTCCGCGACGGGGTGTACGACCTGAAGGCGCGGCGCGGCGGCGCCGTGAGCGCGACGGCGCTCGCCGTGCCCGTGCGGCGCGGCGAGGGCAAGGAGGTGAAGCTCGTCCTCGGGCCCGGCCGCCACGTGCGGCTCCTCGTCACCGACGGCGACGGCGAGGGCGCGCCGCCCGTGAAGGGCGCGAACGTCGTGCTCGTCGAGCACGGCCTGTCGGCGTTCCCGCTGCACGGCCGCACGGGCGACGACGGCTCGGTGACGCTCGGGCCGATCGCGCCGGGGTACGCGAGCGCGTCCGCCCTGGCGGCCGGGTTCGTGCCGCGCAACGCCGTGGAGGTCGACGCGGGCGCGACCGAGGCCCGCATCCCGCTGCTCCGCGGCGGCGCGATCGTGGGCGAGGTCGTCGACGACCGCGGCTACCCGGTGCCGGGCGCGACGATCGAGGTCGTCGGCGCGGACGCCGAGGGGATGCCCATCGACGAGACCACCGCGATGACCGCGTTCAGGGACGAGCAGTTCGAGCGCGCCCTGCCCGGCCCGGCGCCGCTGATCCCGGCGGGCGAGCTCGGGGTGATGCCGGGGCCGATCCCCGACCTGCCGCGGGGGGACGTGTTCATCCCGGCCGCGTCGGTGCGGTCGGGCGACCCGTGGGTGACGCGCGCCGACGGCACCTTCCGGGCCGAGCCGGTCACCCCGGGGCGCGTCCACGCCATCGTGCGGCACCCGGAGTACGTCGAGACGCTCAGCGAGGTCGTGACGCTGCCGCCGGGCGGCGAGGCCCACGTGCGCGTGGTGATGCGCCAGGGCGGCCTGCTCGAGGGCCGCGTCCTCGAGGAGGACCGCAAGCCGGTCGCCGGCGCGCGCGTCGAGCTGGCCGCGACGACCGGCTCGCTCGAGCGGGTGACGTACTCCGCGGACGACGGCACATTCGCCTTCGCGGCGGTCCCCGACGAGGTGCTCGTCTCGGTGTCGCGGCCCGAGTCGCCCGGGGACGTCGTGGCGCGCCTCGTCGTCGAGGTCCCGGAGCGCGACCGCAAGGAGATCGAGGTCGTCCTCCCGAAGGCGCGCGAGGCGGTCGCCATCCGCGTGACCGACGATCGCGGCTACCCGCTCGACCGCGTGGAGGTGCGCGTCCTCTCGCTCGACGTCGCGGTCCCGCTCCGCAAGACGCTCTTCACGGACGACGGCGGCGACGCGCTGCTGGCCGACGCCGCCGGGCTGCCGCTGCGGATCAGCCTCGTGCGCTCCGGCAGGGCGCCGCGCGTCGAGCAGGTCGACGCCGCGCCGAAGGAGCTGCGGCTCGAGATGAGCGGCGCCCTGAAGGCGACGGGCACCGTGACCGGGCGCGGCGGGCGGGAGCGGCTCGAGGGCGCGCGGATCACGCTGTTCTCGCCGACCGGACCGCGCCGCGCCACGAGCGACGCGGAGGGCGCCTTCACGCTCGGAGACCTCGCGCCGGGCCGGTTCCGCGTCACGGTGAGCCGCGACGGGTTCGCGCCGGCGACGCTGCGGGTCGTGATCGCCGGCGATCCGGATCGCCCGACGGATCTCGGGCGCATCGATCTGTTCGAGGCGGGAGAGGTCGCCGGCGAGGTCGTCGATCAGCGCGGCGATCCGGTCGCGGGGGCCCGCGTGGCGCGCGACCGGGTGCCGACATACCTGCCGCTCGGCCCGCTGCCGCCGGGCGTCGTGACCACCGACAGGGACGGGCGGTTCCAGCTCGGCGGGCTGCCCGAGGGGACGGCGGTGATCGAGGCGTACAGCGCGGACCTCGGGCGCGCCGAGTCGCAGCCGGTGCAGGTGCGGGCCGGCAGGACGACCGATCGGGTCAGGATCGCGCTGCCGGGGGACGGCGCGCGGCAGGACCCGAAGGGCGCGGGGAGCCTGGCGGTGACGCTCGGCGAGGAGCGCCGGACCGTGACCGTGGTGTCGGTGCCGCCGGGGAGCGAGGCGGAGGAGGCGGGCATCGAGCCCGGCGATCGGCTGCTGTCCGTGAACGGGGTCGAGGTGCGCTCCCTCGAGGAGGCGCGGCGGCGGCTCACGGGGCCGCTCTCGGAGGACGTCGTGGTGCTGCTCGCGCGCGACGGCGAGCGCGGCGAGGCGCGGTGGCTCACGCGGGTGCGGCGGGAGAAGGTGCGGCGGTAGGCGGCCGAGGCGCCCGGCGGCGGCGCGGGCGTCGCGCGGGCGCGCGGGCGCGCGCCGGCCGACGTCAGTTCTTCGCCTTGGCCATCACGATCGCGCGGCCGTCGCCGAGCTCCCAGCGCAGCGAGTGATCCGTGGCGAAGCGGAACTCCGCCTGATCGAGCCCGCCCTCGGGCCGGAGGAACGCGACGGTCACCTGATCGCCCTCCGCCTTGGTCACCTTGAAGGTCCCGCTGCGCGGCGTCTCCGCCGGCACCGTCACCGTGACCTTGCTGCCGTTGAACTCGATCGCGGTCCCCTTCACCCACCCGGTCGCCTTCGTGAGCTGCTCCACCGGGGCGTTCTCGATGGACTCGCCATACCAGCGCCCCTGCAGGCGATCGCGAGGGGTCTTCGAGCAGCCCGCCACAGCGGTCAGCGCCATCGCCAGGGCCAGAGCGGTCTTGATGCGGTTCTGCATGGGCCTTCCTTCGGGACGTCGAGGGGTCCCGGATGTGGAAAATCCTAAGAAGAACGGAACGTTTGGGCCAACAATGTAGGATATTTCGGCACACTTGCCGACCCGATCGGGCTGGTCGACGGAGTTGGCCGCCGCGGCTTCTGAGGAGGGCGAGTTCGCGCTAGGGTTCCGCCCGATGAGCGCGCGGCGGGCGCGCTCCTTCACGGCGCGACCACCTTGAGCACGCTGTTCCACGAGAAGCGCCTCGTCCCCCTCGAGCGGACGCGGCTCCTGAACTCCATCGTCGAGCGCGCGGGCGACCGGTCGGCGGGGCCGCCCGTGATCGTCTTCGATCTCGACGGCACCCTCATGGACAACCGGCCGCGGGTGGTCGCGATCCTCCACGAGCTCGCCGAGGAATGGCGACGCAAGCACCCGCACGCCGCCGCCCTCCTCGAGCGCGCGGCGCCCGACGGCATCGTGTACGGGTTCCAGGACAACCTGCGCCGGCTCGGCGTCGACGACGAGGCGCTCCACCTGCACGCGTTCGAGTTCTGGAAGGCCCGCTTCTTCAACGATCCGCACATCCGGCACGACGTCGAGGTGCCGGGCGCGAGCCAGTACGCGCGGGCGTGCCACGCGGCGGGGGCGACCCTCGTGTACCTCACCGGGCGCGACCTCCCGAACATGGCGCTCGGATCGTTCGCGAGCCTGCGCGATCTCGGCTTCCCGATCGGGGTCATCGGCACCGAGCTCGTCGTGAAGCCGCGGTTCGAGATGCCCGACACCGAGTTCAAGCGGAGCGTCGCCCCGGAGCTCTCCCGGCTCGGGCGGGTCATCGCGGCGTTCGACAACGAGGCGGCGAACTGCAACCTGATGGTGGAGTGCCACCCCCGCTGCACCGCGGTCTTCCTCGACACGCAGTACGCGCCCGACCCGCCGCCGCTCGATCCGCGGGTGAAGGTGATCCACACCTTCGAGCGGGCGCCGTGATCCGCGCGCGCGTCGCGGCCGCAGGGCTGCTGCTCGCCGCCGGCGCCGGGTGCGAGCCGTCGCGCCACCCGCCGGTCGACCCCGTGGAGGCGGGCGCGAGCCCGAACGCGAGGATCCTCCCCGCGCCGCTCGCGAGCGAGACACCGGACCTGCTCGACGCGTCGGCCGCCGAGGCGAGCGCGAAGCTCGTGTCCGACGATTACGGCCGGCCCATCATGTCCGAGGCGAGCCAGCATTCGCCGCTCCCGCTGCCGCCGGCGACGCCGCTGCCCGAGGACACGCTCTCGCCCCGCGAGCTCCCCGGCGTCACGCTCGAGGCGGCCTTCCGCTGGCGCGACGTGCCGCAGCCGCCCAAGGCGCCCCAGGTGGCCGCCGCCGGGCTCGAGGCGGCGCAGGCGGTCACCGGCCTGACGTGGAAGATCGATCTCGCGGAGGCGGGCCGCATGCGCGTCCAGTTCACGTCGCGGGCGCTGCCGCTGCCCTCCGGCTCGGAGCTGCGCGCCCGCCACGACGTCCACGGCGAGGTCCTGCTGTGGCCGGGCTTGACCCAGTACCGGGTCCTGCCGCCGGGAGCGCTCCGCACGCTGCTCGGCGAGCGCCGCATCGACGTGACGCCGCTGTCGACGGGCTCGGCGCGCCCGGTCGGCGAGGGCAAGCGGCGCGAGATCGACGTCCGCAAGGTCGAGATGCACGCGAGCCTCGGCACGCTGTACCTGGAGCTCGGCAAGATGCCCGAGGCGGGCGAGGGCGGTCCCCTGCTCTGCCGGGCGCTGCTGGAGATCCTCGGCGTCGATCCGAAGTCGCCCGAGTGCGTGGCCGGCGAGGTGCCGCTCCACGCGAGCTACGCGTGGCAGGGCGGCGGCGGCGTCGGCTTCGAGGTCACGTCGGTCGCCCGGCGCAGCGACCTTGTCTCGACCGACTTGCTGATGCCACCCCCGAGCGCCGCGTACGCGGCCTCGGGGCTGCCGTCGGCGCAGGGCGGCGTCTTCCTGTCGCGCGACGAGCTCGCGGCGATCCGGACGGAGCCGCTCCCGCTGCCGGCGAGCGTCGACCCCGGCGCGCCCGGCGAGGGCTTCGTCGCGGTGAACCAGACCGACGCGCTGCTCTACCTGCTCGTCGACGGCATCCCCGCGGTCGCGGTGCCCCCGATGAGCGAGCGCTACGTCAGCGGCCCCCAGCGCGGGCTCTACGTCGTCCAGTGGCGCACGTTCCTCGGCGAGAGCATCGAGCCGCCGCAGACGATCGAGATGCCGGCGCGCCTCGTGCGCAGCGCGGCCGAGGAGGACGCGGCGGACGGCGGCTGAGCGGGCACGGCCGCGGTCGGGGTTCGGGGCGGAGCCCCGAGGGAACTAACCGGCGGCCGCGACCTCGGGGCTCGACAGGAGCTGGGCGATGTCGTCCGGGATCCTCGTCAGCGTGAGGCTCGAGCCGAGGCACGCGAGGAGGATGTCGCCGTCGCAGATCACGTCCTCGCCCCGGAGGATACGGTAGCTGAAGCGCGCGGTGACCCGCTGGATCTCGCGGCAGGTCGTCTCGACCACGAGGGTGTCCCCGAACCGCGCGGGCAGCCGGTACTTGAGCCGCAGCTCCGCTACCGCGAGGTGAAGGTCGCGCCGCACCATCTCCTCGTAGGAGATCCCGCGGCGCTGCAGCCAGTCGATGCGGCCCGCCTCCAGGTACACGACGTAGTTGGAGTGGTGGACGATGCCCATCAGATCCGTCTCGCAGAAGCGGACGGCCAGCGGCATGCGCGAGGTGAGGTGCGGCGGTGCGTCGGGCGGAAGGGGCGGCATGACGGGGGCGCGGAGACTAGCCCAGTTCCGGCCCGGGCGGCGACGGAGCGGCCGCTCGACCCGGGGGGCGCAGCGCCCACGGCGAGGGAGCCGCGTCGGCGCTGGCCGCGGGCGCGCCGCGGTGTTAGCGCGGCCGCCATGGCGAACGTCCGGACGCTCCTGTCCGCCGAGCAGATCGGCGCCCGCGTGCGCGAGCTCGGCGCGCAGATCACAAGGGACTACGCGGAGCGGCGGCTCGTGCTCGTCTCCGTGCTCAAGGGGAGCTTCGTGTTCACCGCCGACATCGCGCGGCACATCGACCTCCCGGTGCGCATCGAGTTCCTCGGCGTGCGCAGCTACGGCGAGGGCACCGACTCGACGGGCGTCGTCCAGATCACGCAGGACCTCACCCGCCCGATCGAGGGCGAGGACATCCTCCTCGTCGAGGACATCGTCGATACGGGCCTCACGATCTCGCACCTGCTCCAGCTCTTCCGCACGAGGATGCCGAGCAGCGTGAAGGTCTGCGCGCTCCTGCACAAGCCGGCGCGCGCGCGGGTCGAGGTGCCCATCGACTACCTGGGCTTCACGATCGAGGACAAGTTCGTCGTGGGCTACGGGCTCGACTGGGCCGAGCGTTACCGGAACCTGCCGTACATCGGCGTTGTGGAGGCGACGTGAGCAAGCGGCTCTTGATGCTCGAGAAGATGACCCAGGGCGGGTCGAAGGATCCGTTCCACTGGTACGCGCTGGCGCTGGAGTACGCGGGGCTGGACCGGCACGACGAGGCGCTCGCGACGTTCAACGCGCTGCGGGCGATGGACCCGAGCTACGTGCCGATGTACCTGATGTGCGGGACGATGCTGGTGAAGGCAGGCCGCGCCGACGAGGGGCGCGCCTGGCTGAGCGACGGCATCGGCGCGGCGCGCAGCAAGGGAGATCAGCACGCGCTGAGCGAGCTCCAGCAGGCGCTCGCCGGCGCGGGCGGCGGCGAGGACTGACGGCGCGAGGGCGGCCGCGCGGGCCGCGCCGGGTGAAGCCGGGCGCTGCGCCTCGGCCGCCCTCGCCCCCTCAGCCGCCCTCTCCCCCGCCCTCGCCGCGGATGCGGCGGAGGCGCTCGCCGATGGTCCGCTCGTAGCCGCGATCGGTCGGCTCATAGAACCGGCTGCCGGCGAGCGGCTCGGGCAGGTAGGTCTCGCCGACAGCGACGCCGCCCGGCTCGTCGTGCGCGTAGCGGTACCCCTCGCCGTAGCCCTCGTCGCGCATCAGCCGGGTGACGGCGTTGCGCAGCGTGAGCGGGACCGGGAGCGCGCCGTGCTCGCGCACGGCGGCCTGCGCCGTCTGCCACGCCGCCTTGCACGCGTTCGATTTCGGGGCCGTGGCGAGGTACAGCGCCGCCTGCGTGAGCGGGTAGAGCCCCTCCGGCATCCCCATGCGCCGGAACGCGGCGTCCGCCGCGACCGCGACCTCCAGGGCGCGTGGGTCGGCGTTGCCGATGTCCTCGGAGGCGAAGATCATCATCCGGCGCAGCAAGAAGAGCGGGTCGTCGCCCGACTCGATCATGCGCATCAGCCAGTAGACGGCGGCGTCGGGATCGGAGCCGCGCATCGACTTGATGAAGGCGCTGATGACGTTGTAGTGCTCCTCGCCGGCCTTGTCGTAGAGCAGCGTCTTGTGCTCGCTCGCGCCGGCGATGAGCTCGCGCGTGATCGTGGCGGCGCCCGCGCGCGCCGCCTCGTCCGCGGCGATCTCGAGCGTGGTGAGCGCCCTGCGCGCGTCGCCCTGCGCGAGCGCGGCGATCGCCGAGAGCGCGTCGTCGTCGGCGGTCACCGCGCCGGCGAGCCCCGTGGGCGACTCGAGCGCGCGGCGCAGGAGCTCGACGAGCTCCGGGGCGTCGAGGCCCTGGAGCCGGAAGACCTTGCACCGGGAGAGCAGCGGCGCGTTCACGGCGAACGACGGGTTCTCGGTGGTCGCGCCGATCAGCGTGATGGTGCCGTCCTCGACGTGCGGGAGGAACGCGTCCTGCTGGGCCTTGTTGAAGCGGTGGATCTCGTCGACGAACAGGATCGTCCGCTTGCCCTCGTACGAGCGCGCGGCGCGCGCCTGGGCGAGGATCTCGCGGAGCTCCGGCACGCCGCCGAGCACGGCGTTGAAGGGGACGAAGCGGGCGTTCGTCGTGTGCGCGACGACGCGCGCGAGCGTTGTCTTCCCGGCGCCCGGGGGGCCCCACAGGATCATGGAGGGGATGCGGTCGGCCGCGATCGCGCGCGCGAGCAGCTTGCCCTCGCCGAGGAGGTGGCCCTGGCCGATCATATCCGCGAGCGTGCGGGGGCGCATGCGCTCGGCGAGGGGCACCGCGGCCCTGAGCTCGGGATCGCGCTGCCGGGCGGCGTCGAAGAGGGTCGGCTCGTCGCCCGCGGGCCGCCGCCGCGCTCCGCCGCCGCCGCGCGCCGCGCTCATTCGAAGACCGACCGCGCGCGCGCGTCAGAGGACCGTTCCGAGAGCAGGACGTCCACGGCGCGGCGCGCGCCCTCCGGATCGCGCCCGACCCAGCGCACCGTGCCCGCGCCGTCGACGACGAACGTCAGGGGGACCTGCGCGACGCCGTAGGTCCCGGTGAGCCGCTGATCGAGGTCCGCGACGATGGGGAACGTCGCGCCGAGCTCGTGGGCGGCCGCCTCCGCGGCGGCCTCCGAGTCGTCGACGTTCACGCCGATGACGGCCACCCCGTCCGCCTTGCGGTCGCGCCACAGCCGGTCGAGCGCCGGCATCGTCCGGCTGCACGACGCGCACCAGGACGCCCAGAAGTCGATCACGGTGACCCGCGTCCTGCGCGTGCCGGGCACGCCGACGGTGAGCGCCGCCGTCGACTCCGCGCGGAACTCCGGCGCGGCGCTGCCCACGAGCGGGTGGCGCACGGACGCAGGCATCGCGCCCGGCCCGCAGCCGAGCGCGAGGAGCGCGCACGCCGCGGCCGTCGCGGCGGCGATGGCCGAGCCGAGGCGCGACGCGGCGGACCTCACCCGCGAGCCCCGAAGATCGCGGTGCCGACGCGGACGAGGGTCGCGCCCTCGGCGATGGCGGCCTCGAAATCGTGCGACATGCCCATCGAGAGCTCGGGCAGCGCCCCCTGGCCGCCGTGCGCGTCGCGCAGGGCGCGGAGCTGCGCGAAGAACGGGAGGACGTCGGTCGGGTCCTCGAGGAAGGGGGCGATGGTCATCAGGCCGACCGGGCGGAGGTGCGCGCACCGGGCCACCGCGCCGAGGAGCGACGCGAGCTCGGCGGGCGTGCAGCCGCCCTTCGAGGCCTCGCCGCCGACATTGACCTCGAGCAGCACGTCGAGCGTGCGGTTGGTCGCGGCCGCGCGCCGGTCGAGCTCGACGGCGAGCTCGTCGCGGTCGACCGCGTGCACGACCTGCGCGACCCGCGCGACGAGCTTCGCCTTGTTGCGCTGGAGCCGGCCGATGGCGTGCCACACGATCCCGTCCAGGTCGGCGAGCGCCTCGGCCTTCTCGACGAGCTCCTGCGCGTAGCTCTCGCCGAAATCGCGCTGCCCGGCGGCGTAGGCGGCGCGGATCGCCTCGGCGGGCTTCTCCTTGGACACGGCGATGAGCCGGACGTCCTCCGGCCTGCGCCCCGCCCGCGCCGCGGCGCTGGCGATCCGGCGCCGCACCTCTTCGAGCCGCGACGCGATGTTCCCCAGGTCTTCCGACATCACGGCGCACGATACCGCGGGCGGCCGCCGTGGACACGCAAGTGCATTCCCTGCAGCGGACCCGGCAGCGCGCTCGCGACCCGAGGCCAGCGCGGGGTGTCGGATCCATCCGCCCGGCCGGCGTGCCAGAGTGTGCCTGAGGGCCCCCTCGGCAGCGGGGGGATCGCGCTGCTTCCGGAGATTTTCGTGTGGTATCGCGTGGCATGTGGATTGCGAGGTTGCACGCACCTGCCATGCGAAGCCTGCTGTTCCTTAGCCTGACCCTGCTGCTCGCGGTTGGATGCACGTTCAACCCGCAACCTGAACCGCCGTTCCGGGACGGTGGGGACAACGACCCGACGCCGCCGGCGGTGACCGGCACAGGGGGCGCTAGCTCGACGGGTGCGGGCGCCGCGACGGGCGCCGGGGGCGGCGGTCCGGTCGGATCGAGCAGCTCCGGTTCCGGGGGCAACAGCACCGGGGGCGATGCCACGGGCAGCGGCGGGACGGGCGCGGGAGGGCAAGGCGGCGAGGCCGGCGCCAGCGGCGAGGGCGGCGCCGGCGGCGAGGGTGGTGCCGGCGGCGAGGGTGGTGCCGGCGGCGAGGGTGGTGCCGGCGGCGCGGGTGGCGGGGACGGCGAGCCGTGCGGCGGGGGAGGCGCCGGCGGCGTGGTCTGCGGCTGAGCAGGCACGCCGGGCGACCCTGACGTCGGCGCCGATCGCGGCGCATGGTAAGGCGAGCCAGGGCAGAGAATGATCGCGCTGGACGCCGCCCTCCCGGCGGACGAGAGCGCTGCGCAGCGGCAGGAAATGCGCAGGGTGCTATGAGGAGAGGGCTTATGCGTAAGCTTGTCGTCCTTGGATTCGGGATGGTGCTCGCGGGCTGTGGCTTCAACCCACAGCCCGAGCCTCCGATCACGGATATCGGCTGCGTCGATTGCGAGGGGAGCGTCGGCGCGACCGGGGCAGGCGGTGGAGATGCCGCTGGCGGCACCGACGGAGACGACCCCGGCCTCGGCAGCGAGGCGGGCCCGACCGGCGCCACCTCCACGGGAGCCGGCAGCACGGGCACCTCCGGCGAGACCAGCCCGGGGGGCGAGGGCGGCGCTGGCGGCGCAGGTGACAACGGCGAGGGCGGTGCCGGTGGCGAGGGCGGCGCCGGCGGCGAGGGCGGTGCCGGCGGCGAGGGAGGCGCTGGCGGCGCCGGCGGTGCGGGCGGCGCCGGCGGTGCGGGCGGCGCCGGCGGTGGTGCCGGTGGTGTGATCGGAGAAGGCGGCGGGTGACGCGACGGGTGCGCTGAGCACCCTGGCGCTCGCGCCGGCTCAGATCCCCGGGCGCCGCGGCCGCGTGTACTCGTCGAGCATGTTGGCGACGAGCTCGGCGAGCAGGCTGTCCGCCACGCGGAGACGGCGCGACATCTCGCGCGCGATGTTCAGCACGAGGAGGGTGTACGACTTGAGATCGCGCCGGTAGAGCGCGTCGAGGTCGTGCGCGGTGACGCGCATCAGGCGCGACGGGGCGATGGCTCGGACCGTCGCCGAGCGGGGCATGACGTCGAGGATCGACATCTCGCCGAACCAGTCGCTCGGCCCCAGGACCGCGACCCGGGCCTCGACGTCGCGCTTGGAGCGCTTGAGCACCTCCATCTCGCCCGCGAGCAGCACGAACATCTCGCGGCCGCTGTCGCCCTCGCGGAAGGCGACCGCCCCGGGCTGCAGCTCGACCAGCTCCAGCGTGTCGGCGAGGCCCTCGAGGACGTGGTCGCCCAGGCCGCCGAACAGGCCGATCTCGCGGAGCTGCGCGACCAGCTCAGGTCTCCGGCTCACTGGGATGCTCCGAGGGCGCCCGCGGCGACCGTCCCGTCGGCCGATCCCACGCCGCCTGACGGCGACCCGACGCCGCCCACCAACACCGCGCCAACATGCTCGCCTTCTCGCATCGCTCCACCTCGCGGCCTCGAGCCGATGGTTCCCGCCGAGAGCGTACGCCGCGACACGAGGACGTCAACGCTCGCCCTCGTGAGATGCGCGCGGCGCCCCGCCCGATGTCCGACCCGCGCCGCGCGACCCGACGCGCGCGGCGCGCGCACAGCGTGATCGGGCGATCGGCGCGCGCACCGCGACCGCGCCGTGGCCGTCGCACCGCTGATCGCGCCGCGTGCGATCACCCCTAGAGATCCTTGGTGAACACGATCCGCGGACGCCCAGGTCCGGCGTAGTCCTCGACCTCGGCCGCCGACCAGCCGACCGCCGCGTGGAAGCGCACCGAGCCCTCGTTGCCAAGGGTCGTGATCGCCTTGAGCTGCCGGCACGCCTCGCGGCGGCAGTCCTCCTCGAACGCCGCATAGAGCATCCGACCGACCCCGCGACGGCGGTAGTCGGGGTGAATGCCCACGAGGTGCACGTAGCCGACCGCCGCGTCAGGGCACTTGAAGCCGAGGAGGAAGCCGACAAGCAGGCCGTGATCCTCGACGACGCGGGCGAGACGGCCGAGCTCGTAGAAGAAGATGGGGTGCGCGAGGGCGCTGGTCGGGCCCGCCCACCACCGATCGATCTCGCCCACGATCCGGTCGTAGTCGGGCTTCGTCAGCGGCCGTGTCTCCATGCATCACCTCACTCGAGCGGTTCGGGATCGTGCCTCGGATCTGCTGCGGCGGCGCACAGGACACGAGCGCCTCGCGCAGACCACCGCAGCCTAGCAGCCGCGACGGCCTCCCCGTAAGCGCGCTCGTGGCTGCCTCGCTAGCCGCCGCGCGTCACGCCTGCTAGCGCTAGCATGTGCGTCACGAAGGAATCATCGTCGCTCCGTCGATTTTGTCCGCTGACTTCGGCCGCCTCGCCGAGGACGTGCGCGCCGCCGAGGCCGCCGGCGCCGACTGGATCCACGTCGACGTGATGGATGGCCGTTTTGTACCGAATATCACGATCGGCCCCCTCATCGTTCGCGCGGTCCGTGCCGCGACGCGTCTTCCGCTCGACGTGCACCTGATGATCGTGGAGCCGGAGCGCTACGTCGCCGAGTTCGCGGCCGCCGGCGCCGATCGGATCTCGGTCCACGTCGAGGCGTCGCCGCACCTGCACCGGACGCTGCAGCAGATCAGGGACGCGGGCGCGCGGCCCGGCGTCGTGCTGAACCCGCACACGTCGGAGGAGTCGATCCGGCACGTCCTGCCGGATCTCGATCTGGTGCTCGTGATGAGCGTCAACCCGGGGTTCGGCGGGCAGCGGTTCATCCCGGGGGCGCTCACCAAGCTGCGGAGCCTGCGCCAGACGATCGATGAGGCGGGCCTGGACATCACGCTCGAGGTCGACGGCGGGATCGCGCCGTCGACGTCCGGGCAGGTGATCGCCGCCGGCGCGAGGGCGCTCGTCGCCGGCGCGGCCGTGTTCGGCACGGTGAAGCCGGGGGAGGAGCTGCCGTTCGACGCGCGCGTGGCGCGGTACGCGGAGGCGATCCGCGCGATCCGCGCGCCCGCCGGGGCGCCGTCGTGAGCGAGCGCGGCGGGGTGATGGGTGAACGCGGAGGAGCGAGCGCGGGGCGCGCGGCGGCGGTCGCCGCGGTGGTCGGGGCCGCGCTCGTCGGGACGGGCGCGCTGGCCGGCTGCACGCCGACGAGCGCGCCCGCGGCGCCGGCGCGGGCGCAGGCCGCGGCGCGCCCCGCGGCGCCGGCGGCGCGCCCTCCGGCGGAGGGCGCAGGTCCGGTGGAGGGCGAGATCGACGAGGAAGAGGCTCGCCTGACCAAGGAAGAGGTCGCGCGGGTGCTCGCGCTCGTCGCGAAGGCGCGCGGGCTGCCGGTGCTCCGCGAGGTGCGGAGCCGCGTGCTCGCCCGCGGCGAGATCCTCGAGCGGGTCCGCGCGCACGTGGAGCGAGAGATCCCCGAGGGCGTGCTCGACCACCAGCGCGAGGTGCTCGCGGCGCTCGAGCTCATCCCGGCCGACTACGACTTCACCGCCGGGATGTACCGCCTGCTCGAGGGCCGCATCGCGGGCTTCTACGAGCCGGACGACCAGACGATGTACCTGGTCGACGATCTCAGCGAGAGCGAGGCCGAGGAGACGCTGGCGCACGAGCTCGTCCACGCGCTGCAGGACCAGAGCTTCTCGCTGGGGAAGCTGCTCGAGTTCAAGGCCGGCGACAGCGACCGGCTGGCGGCCTCGCACGCGCTCGTCGAGGGCGAGGCGATGAGCGCGATGTTCGACGTGCTGGTCGGCTCGGCGTTCCAGGTCGACGGGTCGATGCTCCGGAAGCTCGTGGCGATGTCGACGGCGCTGTCGTCCGTGGGCGACACGCCGCTCGTGCTGCAGGAGTCGCTGGGCGCGCCGTACACGGACGGCTTCGAGTTCGTCCAGGCGCTGCGCCGGGACGGCGGCTGGGCCTCCGTGGACGCGGTGTGGCGCGCGCTGCCGGAGACCACCGAGCAGCTGCTGCACCCGGAGAAGCTCGCGGCGCGCGAGCCCGCCGTGGAGGTCGCGGTCCCGACGGCCGCCGCGCTCGGCCCAGGGTTCCGCGTCGTGTTCGACGACGTGATGGGCGAGCAGGCGCTGCGCATCGCGTTCGCGGCGTACGCGCACCGCGACGCGGCCATCGGGGCCGCGGCGGGGTGGGGCGGTGACAGGTTCGCGGTGGCGCGGCGGGACGACGCGCAGGACCCGACGCGGAGGGAGTTCGCGCTGGCGTGGCGGCTGCGGTTCGACAGCGCGGTCGACGCGGCGGAGGCGGGGAAGGTGATCGAGCGCCGCTTCGGGAAAGCGTGCCAGCGGCGCGCGGGGCTCGGGCCGATCGCGTGGACGGCGCGCGGGAGCGACGTGGCGATCGTCGCGGGGCCGTACGAGCGGCGCGGGGGCGGGGAGGTGAGCGCGGTGGGGACGTGCGCCGGCGCGAAGGCGTGGCTGGCGGAGGTGATGAAGGGCGGGGTGGGGGCGAGCCGCAAGTAGCAGGTCATGCCTCTCGCCCGGCCGCCTCGGGGGCCTGCGGCGGGGCGGTGAGCCATCGAGACATGATCGGGCTGTAGCCGCTCGCGCCGCTCGACCTGCCGGCGCGCGCGCGCCCGGCGCGCCCCGGAATGCATCACCCGCGCCCGCGCGCGCAGCGGCCGCTCGCACGCGCAACCGTGGCACGTACCGCGCACGCAGCGCGCGGCGCGGCGAGGCGGCACGGATGTCGCACGCCTCGCCGGGTCGGGCTCACGTTCGAGCTCGCGGGGAGGGAGACTCATGGCCCAGACCGTCGGCGAGTTCCTGCTGAGGCGCCTCGTCGCGTGGGGCGTCCGGCGCGTCTACGCCTATCCGGGCGACGGCATCAACGGCATCGTGGGCGCGTTTCACCGCGTTCCGGACCTCCGGTTCATCCAGGTGCGGCACGAGGAGATGGGCGCGTTCATGGCGTGCGCCCACGCGAAGTTCACCGGCCAGGTCGGCGTGTGCCTGGCGACCTCGGGGCCCGGCGCGATCCACCTCCTGAACGGGCTCTACGACGCGAAGCTGGACCACCAGCCGGTCGTGGCCATCGTCGGCCAGCAGGACCGCGCCGCGCTCGGCGGGCACTATCAGCAGGAGGTCGATCTCGTCACGCTCTTCAAGGACGTCGCGCACGAGTACGTGCAGATGGCGTCTTCTCCCGCGCAGATCCGGCACCTCATCGACCGCGCGATGCGCATCGCGCGGGCCGAGCGCACGGTCACGTGCGTGATCGTCCCGAAGGACGTCCAGGAGATGGACGCCGTCGAGGAGCCCCCGCACAAGCACGGCACCGTGCACAGCGGCCTCGGCTACTGCTCGCCGCGCGTGGTGCCGAAGGAGCAGGATCTGAGGCATGCGGCCGACGCGCTCAACGCCGGCAAGCGGGTCGCGATGCTCATCGGCCAGGGCGCCCTCGGCGCCGCGCCCGAGGTCGCGCGCGTCGCCGAGATCCTCGGGTGCGGCGTGGCCAAGGCGCTGCTCGGCAAGGCGGCGCTCCCCGACGACGTGCCCTGGGTCACCGGCGCGATCGGCCTGCTCGGCACCAAGCCGAGCTGGGACATGATGATGACCTGCGACACGCTCTTCATGGTCGGCTCGAACTTCCCCTACCCGGAGTTCCTGCCGGAGGAGGGCCAGGCGCGCGGCGTCCAGATCGACATCGACGGCCGCATGCTCGGCCTGCGCTACCCGATGGAGGTCAACCTGATCGGCGACAGCGCCGAGACGCTGCGGGCGCTCATCCCCTACCTCAAGCTCAAGACCGACCGCTCGTGGCGGCGCAGGATCGAGGAGAGCGTCGCCGACTGGTGGAAGGTGCTCGAGGCGCGGGCGATGAACGACGCCAATCCGCTGAACCCGCAGCGGGTCTACTGGGAGCTGTCGCCGCGGCTGCCCGACCGGTGCATCCTGACCGCCGACTCCGGCTCGTCGGCGAACTGGTACGCGCGCGACATCAAGATCCGCGAGGGCATGATGGCCTCGCTCTCGGGGACGCTGGCGACGATGGGCCCCGGGATGCCGTACGCGGTCGCGGCCAAGTTCGCCTACCCCGACCGCCCGGTCGTCGCGCTGGTCGGCGACGGCGCGATGCAGATGAACGGCATCAACGTGCTCGTCACCGTGGCGAAGTACTGGCGCGAGTGGAAGGACCCGCGCCTCGTCGTGCTGGTGCTCAACAACCGCGACCTCAACCAGGTCACCTGGGAGCTCCGCGTGATGAACGGCGACCCCAAGCTCGAGGCGTCCCAGACGTTGCCGGACTTCCCGTACGCGGCCTACGCCGAGGCGCTCGGGCTCTCGGGCGTGCGGATCGACCGCCCGGACCAGGTCGCGCGCACCTGGGACGAGGCCTTCCGGGTCGACCGGCCGGTGGTGGTCGAGGCGGTCACCGACCCGGAGGTCCCGCCGCTGCCGCCGCACATCACGGTGAAGCAGGCGAGGATGCTCACGACGGCGCTGCTCCGGGGGGACCCGGGAGGGCGCGGGATCATCCGCCAGGCGTACCGGGACATGATCGAGAGCTGGATCCCGCACCGGGGTTGATGATGGCCGAGCCGATGCAGCGCGCAGCGGTCCCGGTCGATCGGATCGAGGTGGCCGCGTACATCATCCCGACCGACCGGCCGGAGTCGGACGGCACGCTCGAGTGGCGCGAGACGACGCTGGTCGTCGTGCACGCGTCGGCCGGCAGCGAGCGCGGGCTCGGCTACACGTACGCCGACGTCGCGGCGGCGCGGCTCGTGGCCGACAAGCTCGCCGGCGTCGTGCGCGGGCGCGACGCGATGGCGGTCCCGGGCGCGTGGGCCGCCATGGTGCGGAGCATCCGCAACCTCGGCCGGCCCGGCATCACCCAGACGGCGGTCGCGGCGGTCGACGCGGCGCTGTGGGACCTGAAGGCCCGCCTGCTCGGGGTGCCGCTCGCGGTGCTGCTCGGCGCGGCGCGCGACCGCGTCCCCATCTACGGCAGCGGCGGGTTCACCTCGTACACGGAGGCCGAGCTCGCGGAGCAGCTCGGCGGCTGGGTGGCCGCGGGCATCCCGCGCGTGAAGATGAAGGTGGGGCGCGACCCCGGGATGGACCTCGCGCGCGTCCGCGCGGCGCGGCGCGCGATCGGCCCGGAAGCCGCGCTGTTCGTCGACGCGAACGGGGCCTACGCGCGCAAGCAGGCGCTCGCCTTCGCCGAGAGGTTCGCCGGCGAGGGCGTCCGCTGGTTCGAGGAGCCCGTCACCTCGGACGACCTCGACGGGCTGCGCCTCGTGCGCGACAGGGCGCCCGCCGGCATGGACGTCGCGGCGGGCGAGTACGGCTACGATCTCGTCTATTTCCGCCGCATGCTCGACGCCGGCGCCGTCGACGTCCTGCAGGCGGACGCGAGCCGCTGCGGGATCACCGGCTTCCTCGCCGCCGCGGCGCTGTGCGAGGCGCGCTCGCTCGACCTGTCGGGCCACTGCGCGCCGTCGCTGCACCTGCACCCCGCGTGCGCGGTGCAGCGGCTCGCGCACCTCGAGTTCTTCCACGACCACGTCCGCATCGAGCGGATGCTCTTCGACGGCGCGGCGGCGCCCGCGGGCGGCGCGCTCACCCCGGACCTCTCGCGCCCCGGGATGGGCCTCTCGCTCCGGCGCGCGGACGCCGAGCGCTTCGCGGTGTGAGTCCGCGGTGTGAGGGGGAAATCATGCAGTACGTCGAGCAGGAGACAGGGACATCCGCGGCGGAGGGCGCGCCCTCCGAGCCCGTGCAGCGCGAGATCGATCGCGGCGTCATCCGCTTGCCGGGCGAGCAACGCGTGCGGCTCGCCGCCGCGGCCGGGCCCGAGGTGGAGGCGCTCGCCGCCGAGCTGTCGCGCTCCATCGAGGGGGAGGTCCGCTTCACCGCGGGCGACCGCGCGCTTTACGCGACCGACGGGTCGAACTACCGGCAGCTCCCCATCGGCGTCGTCGTGCCGCGCCACAAGCAGGACGTGATCGCCGCCGTGGCCGCGTGCCGCCGCCACGGCGCGCCCATCCTCGCGCGCGGGGGCGGCACGAGCCTCGCCGGGCAGACGTGCAACGTGGCGGTCGTGCTCGACTTCTCCAAGTACATGCGCGGCGTCCTGGAGCTCGACCGCGCGAACAAGCGCGCCCGGGTCCTGCCGGGCACGGTGCTCGACACGCTGCGCAACGCCGCGAACGAGCTCGACCTGACGTTCGCGCCCGACCCCTCGACCCACGAGTACTGCACGCTCGGCGGGATGATCGGCAACAACTCCTGCGGCGTGCACTCGGTCCTCGGCGGGCGCACCGTCGACAACGTGCACGAGCTCGAGGTGCTGACCTACGACGGCCTGCGGCTGCGCGTGGGGCCGACGAGCGAGGACGAGCTCGACGCCATCGTCGCCGAGGGCGGGCGGCGGGGGCGCATCTACGCCGCGCTGCGCGCCATCCGCGACCGGTACGCGGATCTCATCCGCGCCCGCTACCCGCGCATCCCGCGCCGCGTGTCGGGCTACAACCTCGACGAGCTGCTGCCGGAGAACGGCTTCCACGTGGCGCGCGCCCTGGTCGGCACCGAGTGCACGTGCGTCACGGTGCTCGAGGCCACGCTGCGCCTCGTCGACTGGCCCAGGTTCCGGTCGCTCGTCGTGCTGGGCTACCCGGACGTGTTCTCCGCGGGCGATCACGTGCCCGAGGTGCTGCGCGCCGGGCCGATCGCGCTCGAGGGGATCGACCACCGGCTCATCGAGGACATGCACAAGAAGGGGTTGAACGAGCGCTACCTGCGCTACCTCCCGGACGGCCGCGGCTTCCTCCTGGTCGAGTTCGGGGGCGACACGCCGGAGGAGTCCGACGCGCGGGCGCGCGCCGCCATGGATGCCCTCGCGCGCGGGCCGAACCCGCCGTCGATGAAGCTGTACGACGACCCCGAGCAGGAGCTGGCGCTCTGGGAGGTGCGCCGATCAGGGCTCGGCGCGACCTCGCGCGTCCCGGGCGAGCCCGACACGTGGCCCGGCTGGGAGGACTCGGCCGTGCATCCGGACAACCTGGGCGGTTACCTCCGCGACCTGCGCGCGCTGTTCGATCGCCACGGCTACCACCCCGCGCTCTACGGTCACTTCGGGCAGGCGTGCGTGCACTGCCGCGTGGACTTCGACGTGGTGACGGCCGAGGGCATCCGCAACTGGAAGCGCTTCCTCGACGAGGCGACGGACCTCGTGGTCCGCTACGGCGGCTCGTTTTCCGGGGAGCACGGCGACGGCCAGGCGCGCGCGCAGTTCCTGCCGAAGATGTACGGCGAGGAGCTCATCGAGGCGTTCCGCCAGTTCAAGGCCGCCTGGGACCCCGATGGGCGCATGAACCCCGGCAAGGTCGTCGACCCGTACCGCGTCGACGAGAACCTGCGCCTCGGCGCCGGCTTCCGCTCCGCGGCCGTGGAGACGCACTTCCGCTTCCCGGACGACGACGGCGACTTCACGCGCGCGGCCCTGCGCTGCGTGGGCGTCGGCAAGTGCCGGCGCCAGGGCGGCGGCACGATGTGCCCGAGCTACATGGTGACGCACGAGGAGGAGCACGCGACGCGCGGGCGGGCGCGCCTGCTCTTCGAGATGCTGGAGGGGAGCGAGCTCCGGGGCTTCCGCGACGACGCGGTGAAGGAGTCGCTCGACCTGTGCCTGGCCTGCAAGGGGTGCAAGGGCGAGTGCCCGGTCCACGTCGACATGGCCACCTACAAGGCGGAGTTCCTGTCGCACTACTACGCGGGGCGGCTCAGGCCGCGCGCCGCCTATACGATGGGGCTCATCACCTGGTGGGCGCGCCTCGGGCAGCGCGTGCCCGGGCTCGCCAACCTCGTGACGCAGACGCCGGCGCTCGCCGCGATCGCCAAGCGGATCGCCGGCATCGCGCCCGAGCGGAGCATCCCGCCGTTCGCCAGGCAGTCGTTCCGGCAGTGGTTCCAGGGCCGGCCGCGGCGCAACGCCGGCGCGCCGCAGGTCCTGCTCTGGCCGGACACGTTCAACGACCACTTCTTCCCGGGCACGGCGATCGCCGCGACCGAGGTGCTCGAGTGGGCGGGCTACGAGGTGATCGTCCCGGAGCAGCAGCTCTGCTGCGGCCGGCCGCTCTACGACTTCGGCTTCCTGAAGGCGGCGAGGCGCCTGCTCCGCGAGGTGATGAGCGCGCTGCGCGACCCGATCGAGCGCGGCGTGCCGGTGGTGGGCCTCGAGCCGAGCTGCGTCTCGGTCTTCCGCGACGAGCTGCGCGGGCTGTTCCCCGACGACCCGGTGGCGTCGAAGCTGCGGGAGCTGACGCAGATGTTCGGCGACTTCCTGAAGGGGGCGCCGGACGGCGATCCGGGCCGGCCCTTGCTCGGTCCGCGCGGGCGCGAGCTGCCGCGGCTCGACCGGCGCGCCGTGGTGCACGGCCACTGCCACCACAAGGCGATCCTGGGGATGGACGGCGAGCGCGACGTGCTGCGCGGCATGGGCCTCGACGCCGGGATCCTCGACTCGGGCTGCTGCGGCATGGCGGGCGCCTTCGGCTTCGAGGAGGGCGACAAGTACGAGGTCTCGATCCAGTGCGGCGAGCGCGTGCTGCTGCCCGCGGTCCGGTCGGCGCCGAAGGACGCGCTCGTCGTGGCCGACGGTTTCAGCTGCCGCGAGCAGATCCAGCAGACCACCGACCGGCGGGCGCTGCACCTGGCCGAGGTCGTGCGCATGGCGACGCTGCACGGCCCCGAGGGGCCGGCGGGCGACTACCCCGAGCGTGCGTACCTGCCGGCGCCCGAGGAGGTCTACGTGCTGCCGCCCGCGAAGGCGGCGGCGCTCGCCGCGGCGCCGGCCGGCGCGGCGCTCCTCTGGGCGGCCGGCCGGTGGCTCGCGACCGAGCGGCGGCGGGCACGGCGCGCGCGGTGGCTCCCGGCGGCGGGCGCGGCCGCGGCGGCGCTCGCGGCGGCCGGCCTGCTCGGGCGCGTCGCTATGGCGCGCTGCGACCGGATCGAGGGCGGCTCGGCAGGCGGAAGAGCCTCGCGTCGTCGTGCTCGCGCAGGGTCGTGACGAACTCGGCGTGAGCCCACCCGAGGGGCGCCGCCGCGCCGGTCGGCTGGCCGGCGCGGGGCCCACGATCGAAGACCTGCTCCGGCAGCATCCGGGACGCGGTCGCGAAGCGCGCCATCGCGTCGAGGTACGGCCGCATCCTCTTCCGCGCCGTCGCGGGCGAGCTGGACTCCTCGAGCGCCCTCGCGAGCTCGTACTGGGCCCTCTCGCCCGTCAGCGTCGGCCATAACATGCCTCGTGTCCGCTCCCCCGTGCGCGGATCGAAGCCATACCTGTCGCCGACATAGCGGTGGAACCCCGGGCCGAACCCCGGGACGTCGACCCGCAGCGCGGCGTCGCACGCCGCCACCGAATCGGCCATGTTCGCCGCGAGCGCCGGGCGCACGCCGAGCACGGCGAGCCGGAGGAAGCCGCAGTCGACGACGTCGCGCTCCCGCCAGAAGCGCCCTTGCACGACGTAGCCTCGATCGTCGTTCGGGTCCCTCGGGGCGTCCGGGCCGCCGGCCCCGTCGACGCGCTCGTAGTACCGCCCGTTGCCGATGCTCCCCCGGGTCGTGAACGTCCAGTCGTCGACCTGCCTGGCCCAGCGCTCGGCGGTCTCCCTGTACCGGGCCTGGCGATCGCGGTCCCCCATCGTGCCGGCGATCTCCGCCGCGTGGACCAGCCCGGCGCAGAGGAAGGCCACGGTCGACGGCGAGATGCCCGAGACCTCCTCCCATCGGTCGAGCGGGGTCCAGGGGCCGAACGCCACGAGAAAGTCGGCGGTGCGGCGCACGAGATCCCAGCACGCGTCGGGCGCGACGATCTGCTCCTTGTGCACGTGGTAACAGAGGTCGATCGGCTGCGCGACCTGATCGAGCTCCAGGCCTCTCCAGTACGGCTCTCCGTCGGACCAGGTGTTCTGGTAAAACGAGCCTTCCTTCGAGACATGGAGCGAGCCGAAATCCCATGTTCCGTCGGAAGCGGAGAGCTGGACGCTCTTCATGAAGCGCATTGCCGCCAGGGGTGAGCGCGTATCGCCGGCGGCGAGCAGCGCGAGCGCCATCTGGACGAGGTCGCGCGGCCACACGAGGTGGTAGCCGCCCGTGATCCTGTCCGACGCCCTCGGCGAGATCGCGCTCGCCCGGTCGACCCTGACGTCGCCCCAGGGCACGGAGGGCGACGCGATGAAGGCCCCTGCGTGCGTCCTGTCCTCCAGCGACTTCATGACCGCCACGGAGCTGCGGTAAAGGCGCGCGAGCTCGGGCGAGGCGCTCCCGAGCGGGCGGAGGGACGCCTGATAGGCGCGCCACTCGGCGCAATACCTGTCGAGGAGGGCGCCGGGGTCGTCGCGGAGCGACGCCTGGGCGGCGCGGTAGGCCTCGCCGATGTCGCGTCCGAACCCGAGCGCCAGCGTGAGCTCGTCGGTCCCGGGCGCGAGCGGGAGGTCGAGCTCCCCGGTGAGCGCGACATCGCCGTCCCTCGCCTCGCGGTAATGCGTCGTCAGCGTGCGGTGCTTCTGCAGGTCCCGATAGCCGTCGCTCGCCATCCCGGAGAAGCCGGCCGTGGCGTCGCGGAATGCGACGGAGGCCACGAAAGCCTGGGCAAAGGGGCCTTGCCAGGCGAACAGCCCGGCCCCCGGCGCATCTCCGGTGCTGGCCATGGCGCTGTCGCCGAGCGGCGTGTTCCCCACGCCGGGGTTATGAAGCACGAAGAACCTGAGCCCTCCGACGTTCCGGGTGATCTTCAGCCGCTGCAGGACCACATCGCGATCGGGATCGGCGAAGATCGTCTTCTCGATCCTGAACCTGCCGCCCGGATCGTCCGTGATCACCCGGAAGGCCGGCACGCCCTCCTCGATCCACGAGACGCTCCGCCGCGCGTCGCGCCGCTCCTCGAAGAGGCCTCCGCGGCCGCCCGTGACCAGGAGCTGGCTATCCCGCGTCTGCGGGGTGTCGTTCGTCGGCCAGTAGACCTCGGTCAGGATGCCGCTCGCCCCGGTGAACCACACCCTGCTGATCGGGGCCGTGTCGGAGCGCGCCGAATACGTCAGGTCCGCGTCGTAGCTCTCGTACGCGGCGCCGAAGAAGTCCTTGGAACCGTGGGACCAGCTCCCCGAGGACGAGGACCCAGGCGCCGCGCCGGAAGGCGCCGTCGCCCTCGCCGCGGCGTCGGTCGGGAGCGAGATGCCGAGGAGCGCGATCAGCGCCGTTCTTCCGGAGGTCCGCATGGGCAGGCTCTGAGCCGCGACGACTGCACAGCTCGTTGGGATCGAGGGCTGCAACGCCCGGTCCATCGACTGCGGGCCCATCGGTATCGTGGCGCGGACGGCTCGCTCGGGGTCGGCCGGCCGGACGCGGCGCGATGTGCAGCCCCTGCGCGCCGGTGCGTCCGGGGAGCCGCCAGGCCGGGGTGAGATCGCGGATGCCGCAGCGCATCCCGGGCGCGGGCGCCGGCGAGCGCGCCGATGCGCTGGTGGGGAACAGCGGTTGCAGCGCGGGCCACATGGAACGCTCCAGCGCAATCCGGTTCGACACGGAGAGGGTCGCCCGTCCCCTCAGCGAGCGAGCTCACCTCAGCGCCGGCGCGGGTTCCGCGGCGCCCGCGGGGCCTGCCGATCAGATCGAGCACAGCAAGGAGCGGCTCGCGCGCGACATGGTCGCGGCCAGGGCGAGGTGGGGCGCCGTCGAGGGCGGGGCAGAGCGCACGGCCCGGCACGTCGCCATCGCGGCGGCCGCTCTGATCGCCGTCGTGGGGGCCGTGGCGGCGGCGGCGATACGCTCCCGCCGCAAGCGCTGGCGACTCTGGTGGTGACGGGGGATCGCTCCCGCGGATCTCGTCTTTCGGCGCCAGGAGCCGCAAGGTGAGCTCGACCCAGGGTGAGCTCGACCCGGGTACCGCTTGCCTACCGCGCTCGCGGGGTGAAGCGAGAGGTGATGGCGTCCAGGATGTCCTGGATCGACAGGGCAGGAGGCGGGTCGTCCGGGGTGTCGAGGGCTCTATCCACGTAGTGCCCGAGGTACTCGGTCGTGACGAGCGCCGTGAGCGCGTTCGTGACCGCGCCGGCCAGCGGGAGCAGCCCCAGGGTCAAGCCGAGCATGAGGCGAAGGGCGCCGCCGCCCCAGATGATCTGGTGGATCTGAGACCACGCCGCCTTCGCGAGGGGCGCGCCTCGCTCCTTCGCGAGCGACGCCGCGAGCATGTACTGGATCGGAATGACGAACAGCTGGTCCGAGGCCGGGAGAGGCTGGACGATGAAGCTGATGCCAGCGGCGCCAGCCGAGAATGCGTGCGTGGTGAGCCGTGCGCCGAGCCTCATGAAGGAAGCGTAACGCCCGCTCGGCCGTCGAGAAGTGTCTCACGCCGCTCGTCCGGGCGCGGGGCGCGGGGGCGATGTCCCGCGTCTCCCGCTTCTCACCGGGCGCCGCGCCATCCTCCTTGATCCCCGGCGACGTCTCCACACACCGCCGTGACCCGCTCTCTCTCGGCGGGAATGCCGTTCATGGGTCAATGCATCCGTTGTCCTGCGCATGGTGCCGGTGATCGGGCTGCGCGCGCTGATCGACCGGCTCGTGCTGGTATCGCTTCCACGGCGTGCGGACGTGAGTCATGGGGGCGACGATCACGCCGCCCGCCGCGGAGATCAGCTCGCCGAGCGCCAGGCGATCGACGCTGTCCGCGCGGTCCTGTCACGAGCGCGCTCGCGCCTTCCCCAGCGCCGTCCACCCTTCCGGGAGCGAGAGCGCGAGAACGGCAGCGCGAAGCGCACCTGCGCCGGGAAGACCGTGACGCCCGCGGTCATCTCGCCCGCCGAGGATCGCCCCACGCGTCGTGGCCTGCCTCATGACGTCGCCCCCTCGAAGCTTGCGCTCGCCGCGCCTTCGTGCGCCCGGCCCGCCCGGGCTGCGGCGCCGCCGGCCCTCGCGATACGTCATGAGAGCGTGCAACCTGCGTGCCTCGCGTCGAAGACGACGTTTGCGCGGCCCTGTCCGCGCTCTCCCCCAATCGCCCCGAGGAGAGCGAGCCGTGCTCGTCGGTGCGCCAGCCCGGCGGCGCGGCTGCGCCCATCGTCGCGGCGGACGCGGGTCTGCGGGCCAGGGAGATCGCGGACCTGCGCAGGAGGGGCGTCGACCGGGGGCGGGGATGTTGATCGTCCGTTGACAGGGGTGGCCGGAAAGGGCACAAAAGGGAGCAGTTTAGGGCATTTGGAGGAGTGGCCGAGCGGTCGAAGGCAGCGGTTTTGAAAACCGCCGTTGGGGCAACTCAACCAGGGGTTCGAATCCCTTCTCCTCCGCTGGTTTCTGCAAGGATGTCGAGTAGTTCGCGCGGTCCGGGATGTGGACGGGAGCAGACAGGCGTGGACAGGTCTGGACGCAGGTTCTGGCAAATTTCTGGCACGGCAGGTCCCTGATTCCGGGCCTAGCTGTGTGAGTCGGCTCACGATGCGGGCGGCCCGGATTCACGGTCGCCCTGCGACGAGCTCTCTCGAGAGCCCGTGGGCCTGGTGACGCATCGACCGGATGCGTCGTGCTTGGGGCACGGGTCTCCCCGAACTTTGGCGACCTCGCTGCTACTGCCGGAGCACGCACATCCAGCCCAGCGCCTAGCGAGAGGCTTGGCGCCGGCCATCGCTAACGGGCAGGGCACCACGGCGACGTTGTGGCGGGCGTGCGAGACCACCGCTTTGCGAAGTGAGAGCGCTTTGAGGAGAACGATCCGTCCAACTTGGACGGAGGGCTCAGGGGTGCGCGGGTTTCGGACGAAAACGTGATCGAGATGGAGCGCGAGGCAGATCGGATCTGCCCCCTTGTCAAAAGGGCAACCGAACCCTGTCCGGCGAGGTCCGGCTGGTGCCCACCGAAGACGTGGTTGTTCCCATGACGTGGTTGTTCCCGAGGGGTGAATGCGCCAGCGCGGCGGCATCACGTCGATCATCGAGTCCATCCGGGAAATCGGCCTCATTGAGCCGATCATCGTCCGGCGCGACACGCCATGTCGCGCGACCTCCACCATGTCGCGTGGACGGCGGCCGTTTGGACGAGCTCAGTAGTGTACAGCTATACGGTAGGATGCCTTCCGCTTGGTGCCAGTAGTGTACAGCTATACGGTAGGATGCCTTCCGCTTGGTGCGACGTCGCGGTAATCGCAGGCGTTTCACGAGTGGAAGGCCTGTCTGATCGCATAAGGCCCGTTCTGTCGATAAGCTCGTACAGTCGGACTGCACGAGCCAGGAACGGCTCCGAGAATTGTGACTTTGCGGAACGCGTTTGCTTGTCCCATCCGCCAAAGCGCTTGACGACGCTGAGCGGCTGGGCGAGGACAGAGTCACCATGAGGCGTTGGCTACTGGCTTTGGGCGTGTGCGTTTCCACCGCGGCGTGTGGTAACGGATCGAATGGGGACGCTGCCGCGAGCGGGGGCGCGGTTGGCACGGACAGCGGTGGGACGGGCAGCGGGGGCACGGCCTCCGGTGGTGCGACGGGCTCTGGGGGAACGGCCGAAAGCGGCGGCGCATCCAGTGGTGGGGCTGGCGGCTCGGCGTCGGGCGGCTCGAGTGGGGCCACGGGTGGCGCGGCTTCGGGCGGGCCATCGGGCAGCGGCGGCACGACCGGCAGCGGCGGCACGACCGGTAGCGGCGGCACGACCGGTAGTTGCGTCGGCGACCCGTTCCCCACGGCCGATCCTACCAAGACGGGCCCCTTCTCGGTCACCGCAGACAAGAACGTCGGCCCCCTCGCCGGCGTCGTTCCCGATCCGATCTATGGGGACGAGCAACAGCGCTTCAACGTGTACCGCCCGAGCAATATCGCAACCAGCGGCCACTGCCATCCGATCCTGATCTGGGCCAATGGCTACCGGGACAATCCGGAGCAGAAACCGCCGAAATGCGTCGTCAACGCCGGCAACAATCAGTGGTGCGGACAATACGGACCGATCGTCAACCATCTCGCGTCCCACGGTTTCGTCGTGGTGGCTTCTCTCAGCACCGCGACCGCCGAAGGCGATCCTCTTCCCACGACCGCGGGCCTCGATTGGATCTTGGAACAAGCCGAGGATGCGAGCAGCCCGTACTATCACGCCCTCGACACCACGAAGATCGGCCAGCTTGGCCATTCCTATGGGGGCATGTCGACTTGCAAGACGGCCTCCGATCCCCGTTTCTCGGCCCTCGGCACGATTTGCGGCACCAGTGCCCTCGAGGGAGTGCATACCCCCATGTTCTTCTTCTGCGGGGGGAAGGACTCCACGGTGCAATGCAGCAGGGTCCACGATGTCTTCAAGACGGTCACCGATCAGCCCGCGTTTTTCCTCAACGAGCTCAACGCGGATCACGGTAGCTGGGTCTATCAGGGCGCAAATGGCGTGTCCCTGTCGTCGGCCGCGGCCTGGTTCCGCGTTCATCTGATGGATGACACAGCGAACAGGAACTTCTTCTACGGCGACAACTGCAAGTTCTGCACCGATGGCCGCGTGCAAGCAGAGCAGAACGCCCTGATGGAGGGCCCCTGAGCGACGGGGCCGATCTGGCTAGGCTTCACTGACTCACGAACGTCGTCACGCTCATGGCTTCGAGGGCCATCGGGAGCGTGGCGTCCGTTACGGTGACGGGAGTTCCTTCGGCCCAGTTCTTCGAAGCGGCGTCACGAAGGGGACCATCGCGCTTGGCGCGGTGCCGCCTGCGAAGGCGAGGGGAACGGTCTGGGCGGAGGTTGTCTCGTTGATGGCGACGACGACGACTTTGCCGCTGTCGTTTGTGTAGGCGCTGACGAGGACCTTTTCCGGGAAGACGCCGGTGACGGCACCAGGTCTTCGTCCATGTCGCCTCCGGTCACGACGCTGTCGCCGAGGATGCTGCGATCGGCGAGCAGCTCGTCCAGCCGACTCCGGATCTGGGCTTCCTCTGCCGGGTGATCAGCGAGGATCTGGCGGCCGAGATCCGTCAGCGCGTCGCCGTCCCCCTGACGCTCCGTGGCCGCGAAGGAAGAAGGGCAGCTTGAGCAGGGCGAGGTGCGCGAGCCGTCGGAAGCCCTCCTCGGGCGAGGGGAGGACCTCTCCGTCGGGCAAGCGGATGGAGAAGGCTTCCATGTTCCAGGGCGTTACGAGGGGCAATCCCGCGCGCTCGACGGCGAGCTTCAAGGGCATGCTCCTCTGGCGGAACTTCTCCTCGGCATCCTCGTCCCGTCGTCGCCACGTCCAGCACGCGACCGGAACGGGGACGACCTCGCCATCCAGCCGATCGCGCAGCCGGAGCGCCACCGTGGTCCACACGATCTCGCGGTTGGTCGACACGACGTTGATCTTGATGCCCACGAGGTGCCGGTAAGCGCCTTTCGTCTGCCACCAGGCCACGCTGAAGAGCAGCTCGGTGCTGCCGCCCGGCCAGGTGCACCGCAGGCGCACGGCGCGTGGCAAGGGCCCGTCCGCGGCCTGGTCGAGCCCCTCCAGCCCTCGCGCTGGCCACGGCGCCGAGGGGAGGCGTTCGACCGCAACGTGGACGGGCGCTCCCTCGACGGTGAGATCCATTGGCGCGGCGGCGTCGAGGAGAGATCGCAGCGCGCGCAGGGCGATGCGGTTGGCATCGGGGCGGTCGGCAGTCGCCTCCGTCGGCGCGCGCGTCGTCCCAGAGGCTACCAAGGGCGCTGCGGAGCTCATCGCTCGTTTCCTCCTGACCGGACGAGGTGCACGTGCGCGACGGGACCCGAAAATTCTGGCACCTAGAGCATCCCATGGCCGCCGCCCGCGCCCCCGCACGCATCGCCCCGACGAACGCACCGCTGCGCCCCCTCGCTCAGCAGACCTTCAGCCGCGTCGCCGGCGCGCCGCTCATCGCCGGCAACGCGGTCGATCTCTTGATTGACGGCCGAGCCAACTTCGACGCCTGGCTGGCCGCGATACGGGCGGCGCGCACCTCGATCCTGTTCGAGAACTACATCTTCGACGACGACGCGCTGGGGCGCGAGTTCCGCGAGGCGCTCAGCGAGCGCGCCGCGGCGGGCGTCCACGTCAGCGTGGTTCGCGACTGGTTCGGGTGCCTGGGCTCGTCGACGGACCGCTTCTGGAGCAAGCTGCGCGCGGCGGGCGGAGAGGTCCGCACCTACAATCCGTTCGGCTTCACCAGCCCGTTCGGCTGGGTAACGCGCGATCATCGCAAGCTGCTCGTCGTCGACGCCGAGGTCGGCTTCGTCTCCGGCATCTGCGTCAGCGGCAAATGGCTCGGCAATCCAGCGCGCCGCGTGTCGCCGTGGCGCGACACCGGCATCGCCGTGCGGGGGCCGGCGGTGCACGCGCTCGCCGTCGCCTTCGCCGACAACTGGGCGAGCCTCGGCGACAGCCTGCCCGCCGACCTGCCCGTCCTCACCGACGTTCCCGCAGCGGTGGGCCACGTGGACCTGCGCGTCGTGGCGAAGCTGCCGAGCACCACCGGGCTCTACCGGCTCGATCAGATGATCGCGGCGCTGGCGCAGCGATCCCTCTGGTTGACGGACGCGTACTTCGTCGGCATCGCGCCGTACGTCCAGGCGCTCGAGGCGGCGGCGCGCGATGGAGTCGACGTGCGCCTGCTCGTCCCCGGCACGAGCGATGTTCCGGCCATCGGTGCGCTGTCGCGGGCCGGCTATCGCCCGCTGCTCGAGGCCGGCGTCCGCGTCTACGAGTGGAATGGATCGATGCTCCACGCGAAGACCGCGGTGGCCGACGGTCGCTGGGCGCGCGTGGGATCGAGCAACCTCAACATCGTAAGCTGGCTCGAGAACTGCGAGATCGACGTGGCGATCGAGGACGAGGAGTTCGCCGGGCGCATGCAGGCGCAGTTCGAGGAAGACCTCCGCGGCGCGACCGAGATCGTCCTCCGCGCGCGACGCCGCGCCCTCCCCGGCAGACCGCGCCCCCCGCAGGCGGCCGGGACCGGGCGCTCCGCGGCGGGCGCCTTGCGCCTCGCGAACACCGTGGGCGCGGCGATCACGAACCGCCGCGTCCTCGGCGCGGCCGAGGGCGGGATCCTCCTCGGCGGAGCGCTCTGGCTCCTCGGCAGCGCGGCGATCGCCCTGTACTTTCCTCGTCTGCTCGCCTGGCCGCTCGCGGTGCTCGCGCTCTGGTCCGCGATCAGCCTGATCATCCGGTATGTGACCCTCGCCCGCAGAGCCAGGGCCACGGCCTCATCGCCTCACGCGCCGTGACGCGGTCGAGCTCGCCGACGTCGCCTGACGGCCTCAACGCTCCGGCTGGGCCCACTTGACGCATGGACGGTGCGGGATGAAAACGCGCCTGAAACGCAGCTCGTAACAACCTCGAACGGCTCCTCCTACCACCGGGATGTCATGGGAAGTTGCATCCTGCCGCCCGTTCGCCCGATCGAAGAGGGGCCATCGACTGGAGCGCAGACATGCTGAAGGTGGCGATCATTCTGGGGAGCACGCGGCCGGGACGGAACGGTGAGGCCGTCGCGAAGTGGGTCCATGGCGTGGCGACGAAGAAGGGTGGCGCCGAATACGAGCTCGTCGATATCAAGGACTTCGACCTGCCGCTGCTCGACGAGCCGGTGTCGCCGGCCATGGGACAGTACACAAAGCCTCACACCAAGGCGTGGGCGGCGAAGATCGACCCTTTCGACGCCTTCGTGTTCGTCACGCCGGAGTACAACCACGGCACCTCGGGCGCGCTCAAGAACGCGCTCGATTACCTGTACAAGGAATGGAACAACAAGGCCGCTTCATTCGTGAGCTACGGCAGCGCGGGAGGCGCCCGCGCCGTCGAGCAACTCCGGCTCGTGATGGCCGAGCTTCAGATCGCGGACGTCCGCGCGCAGGTCATGCTCTCCCTGTTTGACGACTTCGAGAACTTCAGCGTGTTCAAGCCCAATCCTCGCCACGAGAAGTCTGTTGGCAACATGCTCGACCAGCTCATCGCCTGGGCAGGCGCGATGAAGACCCTCCGCGGGAAGTGAGCGACGGAGCGACGCGTCGCCGGCCAGCCATCGAGGTGGCCGCACTGGAAATCCGGTGGCTCCGGTCGCGCCGGTCGCGCCGGTCGCATCCATGTCCCGCGACGCACCGCGCCGCGGGTGAGCGTTGCGCTCCCCAGAGGAACCGCCTACAGTCGATCGTAGCCTTGTGATCGGCGCGGTCATCGACGGCAAGTACCGGATAGCCAAGCTCCTCGGGGAGGGAGCGATGGGCTCGGTGTATGAAGCCGAGCACACCGCGACGGGCCGGCGCTGCGCCATCAAGGTGATCAGCTCGCTCGACCTGACGCGCGATCCGAGGATCGTTCAGCGGTTCCAGCGCGAGGCGCGCGCCGCCGGAGCCATCGACACGCAGCACATCACCCAGGTGCTCGACGCCGGGGTCGATCGCGAGACCAAGCTGCCGTTCCTCGCGATGGAGTACCTCTCCGGCGAGGACCTCCAGCACCTGCTGCTCCGCACCGGCCCGCTCGCGCCGCACGTCGCCCTGCGCATCGCGGTGCACTGCTGCCTCGGGCTGCAGAAGGCGCACGACGCGGGCGTGGTCCACCGCGACATCAAGCCGCACAACCTGTTCCTCGCGCGGCGCGACGCGGGCGAGATCATCATCAAGCTGCTCGATTTCGGGATCGCCAAGGTCAAGATGGACCAGGCGAACGACACCGAGGGGGCCGATCTCACCAAGACCGGCAGCCTCGTGGGCTCGCCGCTCTACATGTCGCCGGAGCAGGCCGTCGGGCAGCGCGAGATCGACCACCGCACCGACATCTGGTCGCTCGGCGCCGTCCTCTATCAGGCGCTCTCCGGGCGCACGCCCTTCCACGACATCAAGGCGCTCGGGCAGCTCATCCTCTCCATCTGCTCCGGGCCCGTACCGCCGCTCCAGGACCACGCGCCCTGGGTCCCGGCCGAGATCGCGGCCGTCGTGCACCGCTGCCTCCAGCAAGACCCGGCGCGCCGGTTCCAGAGCGCGCAGGACATGCTCGCCACGCTCCGGCCCATGCTGCCTTACGGGTGGGCCATCCAGGAGGACATGCTCGTCCCCCTGACCGAGGCCCACCGCCACCATGTGGCCCCGCGCCTCGGCGCAAGCGCCCCCGAGGTGCGGCAGAGCAACCCGCACGTGTCGCCGTCGATACCCCCCGCGAACGCGAGCGGCGGGTACCCGGCCGTCAGCGCCCTGGGGCTGCCGAGCGGCGGGTACCCGGCCGCGCCGAACGCGAACGCGAGCGGCGGGCACCCGGCCGCGCCGAACGCGAACGCGAGCGGCGGGTACCCGGCCTCCGACGGCTCGGCGCTGCGCAGCGGGGCGTATCCCGCCGTGCCGTCAGGCACCGAGGGCGGGCTCACGGCGTCGCGCTCGGGCAGCGCCGCGCGGCTCGGCCGGTCCGCCAAGGGCGTCGCGCTCGTCGCCGGCGTCGCTGCGCTCGGCGCCGTGGTGGGGCTCGGGGTGATGGCGGCGCGGCGCTTCTCCGCGACACCCGAGGCCGCCGAGGCGCCGCAGATCACGGCGCCGGCGCCCGTCATCCCGGCCAGCCAGGTCACGCCGCCACCGCCGGTCGCGGTCGTGGAGGCGCCGCCCAGCGCCACCGCGCCGCCCGAGGAGGCCCCGAAGCGGCGCGTGCGCGTCGTGATCTGGCCAGAAGACGCGCTCGTCGAGCTCGAGGGCGAGCGCACGACCACCAGCGACGGCGTGCTCGAGATCAACGGGCGACTCGGCAGCACGTACAAGGTCCGCGTGTTCAAGGGCTCGGCCCAGGTGACCACCGAGATCGCGATCACGGAGGGCGGGGCGTACCCGGCGAAGGTCGAGCTCCCTACCGTGCATGGACGACCCGGGCCCGCGCCGACGACGAAGGCGAGCGCCGCGCCGCCGCCGAGCACGACGCGCCCCGCGGTCCCTCCGGGGTTCACGCGCGACACCGACGAATTCAAGCAGTGAGCCTCCTTGGAGCAGGGCGGGACAGACGAACGTGATGGGCGAGCTTGAGCGGCCGTCGGCCGGGCGCAGCAGGTCGACGCAGGGATCCGAGACAGCCGATCTCCCGGGCTCGAGGGGCGCGCCCCGCCGACGCGCGTCCTCCGTGACGGCGATGGCGGCGGGGCTCGTGACCGCGCTCGCGCCGCTGACCGCCGGCGCGCAGCCCGGCGCTCCGCCCGCGCCCCCGCCGGGCGAGGCAGCGCCGGCCCCGGCGGGCTCCGGCGAGGCCGCGCCGGCGCAGGACCCGGCGGCGCCCCGCTCGCTGGGAGACGAGGTCCCGGTGTCCGAGGCCGTCCGCCAGGAGGCGCTCCAGCACTTCGAGAAGGGGATCGCGCTCCTCGGTCAGGGAGCGCTCGGGCCAGCGCTCGCGGAGTTCATGCTGTCGCGCAAGCTGTTCCCGACGCGCGCCGCGACGAGGAACGCGGCGATCGCGCTGCGGGAGCTGCACCGTTACGACGAGGCGCTCGACATGTTCGAGGCGTTCCTCCGCGATTTCAACGCGTCGGCCGCCGAGCGCACGGCCGTCCAGCGCGACATCGCCGAGCTCAGGGCGCGCGTCGGGACGATCGACATCACCGGCGCCGAGCCCGGCGCGTCCATCGTCGTGAGCGGCGAGGACCGCGGCCAGTATCCGCCCTTCAAGCCGATCCGCGTGCCCGCAGGGCCGCACGTGATCCGCGTGTTCAAGGAGGGATTCGAGTCGTTCGAGCGGCGCGTCGACGTCGCCGGCGGCCAGACGGTCCCGGTGCAGGCCAGGCTCCGCAGGCTCACGCGATCCGGCAGGCTGCGCGTCGTCGAGCGCACCGGCAAGACGGTCGACGTGCTCGTCGACAACGTCGTCGTCGGGCGCACGCCCTGGCTCGGCGCGCTGTCGGTCGGCAACCACATGGTGACGCTGCGCGGGGAGGGGAAGCTCGGCTCCCAGCCGACCGCCGCGCCCGTGCGGCCCCAGGAGCTCACCACGCTGTCGCTGCTCGCCGAGGAGCTCGACGCCTCGCTGCGCGTCAACCCCACGCCGCCCGGCGCGAGCGTGTGGATCAACTCGGTCAACGTCGGCAACGGCGTGTGGCTCGGCCGGCTGAAGGAAGGCCAGCACCGCGTCGAGGTGAAGGCCGACGGGTTCGTCACCGGGTCGCGGACCGTGACGCTCGACCGCGGGGAGCGCGAGGTGCTCACGCTGCAGCTCGAGCGCGACGAGGAGGCGCCGATCTGGCGCAAGCCGCCGAAGATCGCGCTCGACGCGAGCGCCTCGTTCCTGCTCGTGCCGACGCTCGGGGGCGATGTCGCGGGTTGCTCCGGGGGCTGCTCGAGCTCGCCCGGGCTCGGCGGCGCCGCCTTCCTCCACGGCGCCTACGAGCTCGGCTCGGGGCTCGGCTTCGGCGTCGAGGTCGGAGGCCTGATGGCGTTCCAGGGCGTCGAGGGCCGCGACGCCGAGCTCTACCCGGTGGGCGTGGCCGAGCCGGATCGAGGCCACGCGGACGACGATCTGCGGCTGAGCGGCGTGCTCGTCGGCGCGACCATCGGCTACCACGTGGAGCAGCGCTTCCCCCTGCAGTTCCGCCTCGGCGCCGGGGTGTTGCTCGGTCAGGTCCGCGACGAGCGCAGCGGCGATTTCACGGCGCGGGACGGCAGCGTGATCCTCGCCGCGCCGGCCGCATCGTTCTCGTCGGCCACGTACCTCTATCTGGATCCCGAGGTGCGGATCGGCGCCCGCTTCGCCGAGCATTTCGAGGTTTCGGCCGGGGCCAAGCTGCTGGTGCTCATCGCCCCCGAGCCGCCGAGGTGGGATCCGACGATCGAGATCCCGGCGTCGACCGACGGGATCGGCACCTACCGGCCCGAGCCCGTGATGGGCGACCTCGTGTTCATGGTCGCGCCCGGCGTGAGCCTCCGTTACGACTTCTGAACGCTAGGGCTGCTGCCCTTTGCGCTTGATGATCATGAACTGGACGCGCCGGTTCTTCTGGCGCCCTGTCTTGACGCGGTTGTCCCCGAGCGGCTGCTCGAACCCGTACCCCTTGGCCACGAGCTTCTCCCGCGGCACGCCGGCGGCCACGAGCCACGAGAGGACGGCATCGGCGCGCTCCTGGGACAAGGTCAGATTGAACTCCTCGGTCCCGTTGTCGTCCGTGTGCCCTTGCACCTCGACGAGCTCGATGTCCGGGTTCTGCAGGATGGCGTCGCGCACCTCGTAGAGGACCTCGTCGGAGATGGGGTCGACCGTCTGCGTGCGCGTCTTGCCATACGGGATGAACTGCACCGGCTTCGAGGTGGTGATCTCGTCGGCGTGCACCCGCACGAACTTCGGGCAGCCGTTCTGCCTCGGATCCTGGTCGGGCAGCCCGCGCTCCCTCGGGCAGGCGTCCGCGGCGCCGCGCACGCCGTCGCCGTCCGGATCGTCGGGGCAGCCGTTCTGCTTCGGATCGCGGTTGGCGGGCCCCTTGGCCGCTGGACAGGCGTCGGAGGCGTCGGCGATGCCGTCGCCGTCCGTGTCGCCGGGGCAACCGACCTTCTTCGGGTCGTCGCTCGCGGCGCCGGCCACCGTCGGGCAGGCGTCGATCCCGTCGTGGAAGCCGTCCTCGTCCGCGTCGTCCGGGCAGCCGCTCTTCGTCGCGTCGGCGCGCCGGACGCCCGGCGTGGTCGGGCACGCGTCGTCGACGTCGAGCACCGTGTCGCCGTCGCGATCCGCCGGAGGGCAGCCGTCCCTCGCGGGATCGGGCGACGGCTCGCCCTTCACGTCGGGGCAGGCGTCGATGTCGTCGTTGATGCCGTCGTCGTCCTTGTCGCCCGCCGCGGCGGCGGCCGGCGCGCGCTCGGGGGGCGCGGGCTGCGGGAGCGGCGCCCAGCCGATCATGCCGACGGCGCGGACGTTCGGCGTGCCGACAGCGTCGAAGAGGCCCGGCCCGGCCGCTGCGCCGAAGGTGAGGCCGCCGAGGACGCGCAGCTTGGCACCGAAGAGCAGCTCGGCGTTCACGCCGGCGTCCGCTCGGGTGGGCGGTGTGCTCGAGAGCTGGAGATCGTTTCCGAGCGGCGCCGCGCCGTACAGCTCGGCGCCGAGCTGGAGCAGATCCCCGGCGAGGAGGAGCCCCGCGGCGCCGCCGAACGTGAACAGCGGCGGGCTGTTCGCGCCGCCGCCGACCTCGACGCCGCCGCTCGCATTCCAGAGGAACGCGAGCGGCGCGCCGACGCGGCCGCCGAGGCTCGCGTGGAAATTGCCGCGGGCGGATGAATCGCCGGTGTACTGCGCCGGTGACCCGGTGGGCAGGAAAAGGTAACTGCCGATCCCGAGCTGGATGGGCCCCGCGTCCTGCCCGAGCAACCGGACCCGGGCGCCGAGGCGGAGATCGCCGACGACGGGCGCGTTCAGCTCGGTGAACTGCGCGTCAGAGAAGCCGGGATCGTCGCCGCCCTGCACGACGGCGAGCGGCGCGCCGACGGAGAGCAGCACGCGGTCCCAGAGCGCCAGCGAGGCGTCGAGGCGCAGGAACGCCTGCGAGGAGACGATGGCGACCTCGCGCAGATCGACGGCGCCCTCGGGGGGCGCGGTGCGGACCGGCCGATGGGAGTAATCGAACATCGCGTGGACGCGCGGCGTGAGCTGGCCGGGCGCGGCGGGGGAGGGGACGCCGAAGAACACGTCGCCGGCGGGCGCCGGCTCGAATCGGTCGAGCGCGAAGCCGCCGGTCGATTGACCCCTCGAAGCGCTGGCGAGCGTCAGCAGGAAGGACGCGGACGCTGCCGCTGCGATGGAGGACGACCTCATCAAGGGGCCACGATAGCGGGGGCGTGCGGCGGGGGGCAATATCCGGGTTTCCTCCCTGGGCCCATGCGATGACCTTGCGCGATGCCCTATGGGCAGGTGCCGAAGTCCGTGTTGGGGGCGACGCTGCGCGTGATATCCGCGGTCACGGTGGGGACGTCCTGCGTCCAGACGTGATCCTCGGCTTCTTTGCACTCTCCGTCGGCCACGAGATCCACGTACCAGTGCATCTTGTAGGCTTTGCCGCCGGGCACCTGCCCCATCACCGAGAACGCCCCCTCATCATCGATCGTGTCCGATGCGCTCAGGGTCGCCACGGTCTCGCCCACGGCGATGACCTCCACGTAGACGTCGGTTCCGACGTCGTAGGCGGGGGCGTACCCGGCACCACGCAGGGTGAGATTGAAGCTCTGGCCCATTGAGCCGCCGTCGCCGCCCGTCCCCGAGCCTCCGTCGCCACCTGTCCCCGAGCCTCCGTCGCCGCCTGTTCCCGAGCCTCCGTCGCCGCCTGTTCCCGAGCCTCCGTCGCCGCCCGTTCCTGTGCCTCCGTGGCCGCCTGTCCCCGAGCCTCCGTGGCCGCCCGTCCCCGTGCTGCCCTCGCCTGTGCTGGTGGTCGACGCCGAGCTCGCGGGCGGCTCGTCCCCTGACTCGTCACCGCCACACCCCGCGCCCGTGCCGGTGATGCCGAGTGCGCCCACCGCCATCCACACCGCGATCCACCGAGATGCCTGCATGAGGGTCCTCCTTGAAGCTACGTGAAAAGGTCGACGAACCGGACGGCTCCTTCGAGGAGAAGCCGTCGCGCTCGCCGGACATGTGCCTCGGGTGATCGCCATGGCGCAACCGCTGCCGTACGGGTCAGGCCGCCCGCGGCGGGCGCCGTCGCCCGAACCGCCGGAGCACGGCGGAGAGGACCAGCAGCAGGCCCCACGCCTCCCGGGACGCCGGCGCGCGCCCCGCGCGGCAGTCGCAGCCGCCCTGGAACCCTGACGCCGTCCCGCCGCCGCTGGTCGTCGTGGTCGCCTCGGCCTCGCCACCGGCGCCGCCCGCGCCGCCCTGGCCTCCCTCGCCGCCCATCCCGCCGCCGCCGGTCGGCGCGATCTCATCACAGGCGTCACCGAGACCGTCCTCGTCGGTGTCTTCCTGCCCGGCGTTCGCCACGCTCGGGCAGTTGTCCATATCGGTCGTCACCCCGTCGCCGTCGGGATCGCAGGCATCGCCGAGGTCGTCGCCGTTCTCGTCTTCCTGCCCGGCGTTCGCCAGGCGCGGGCAGTTGTCGCAGGCGTCCCCGTGGCCGTCGCTGTCGGCGTCTTCCTGCCCGGCATTCACGATCATCCGGCAGTTGTCGCGGGCGTCCGGGATGTCGTCGCCGTCGGTGTCGTCATCGCAGGCGTCGCCGTCGCCGTCGCCGTCGAGGTCGGCCTGCGGCTCGCCCGGCGCTGACGGCGGGTTCGCGTCGAAGTCGCAGTTGTCGTCCGCGTTGATCACCCCGTCGCCGTCCGGATCGGCGTCCGGATCGCACACGTCGCCGTCGCCGTCGCCGTCGGCGTCCTCCTGTCCGGCGTTCGGCAGGAGCGCGCAGTTGTCGTCGCCGTCGAGCACGCCATCGTTGTCCGAGTCGCCGTCGCAGACGTCGCCCTTGCCGTCGCCGTCGGTGTCGGTCTGCGGTTCGCCCGGGTTCGGCGGCGCGTTCGCGAGGAGCGGGCAGTTGTCGTCGCCGTCGAGCACGCCGTCGTCGTCCGAGTCGGTGTCCCGGTAGTTCGGGATGTCGTCCGCGTCGTCGGTGTCGAATGCAGGCGTGCTCAGCAATGCATCTCCGGCCTCCTCGGCGTCGAGCAGCCCGTCGTTGTCGCTGTCCGGGTCCACCGCGTCGATGGCCGCGTCCCCGTCGGTGTTGTTGGCAGGATCGGCAGGGTTGCCGCGGTTCGCCACCTCCTCGATGTCGCCGATGGTGTCGCCATCGGAGTCGACGCTGGTCGGGTCGGTCCCGAGCGCCGCCTCCTCGGCGTCGGTGAGGCCGTCGTCGTCGTCGTCGCCATCACATACGTCGCCGTCGCCGTCGCGGTCCGTATCGAGCTGGTTGGTGTTGACGTCGTACGAGCAGTTGTCGTCCACGTCGAGGACGCGATCCTGGTCGTCGTCCTCGTCGCAGAGGTCGCCGTACGGATCGTCAGGCCCGTTCTTTGTGTTGTTCGCCTGGTCGGGGTTCGGGGTGGTGATGCAGTTGTCAGAGCCGTCCGGCACCCCGTCCGCGTCGTCGTCGTTGTCGCACGCGTCGCCGTCGCCGTCGCCGCCGGGGAGGCCCTCGTCGGTGTTGATCTGGGTGCTGTTCGGCGCGAAGGGGCAGTTGTCGACCCCGTCGAGCGCGCCGTCCGCGTCGTCGTCCTCGTCGCAGTCGTCGCCGAGGACGTCGCCGCCGGGGAGGCTGAGATCGGTGTTGGCCTGGGCAGGGTTCGGCGTCGTGACGCAGTTGTCGTTGACGTCGGGCACGCGGTCGGCGTCGTCGTCATCGTCGCACGCGTCGCCGAAGCCGTCGCCGTCGGTCAGGTGCTCGTCCGTGTTCGTCTGATCCGGATTCGGCGTGAGCGGGCAATTGTCGGTCGCGTCAGGCACGCCGTCCGCATCGTCGTCGTTGTCGCACGCGTCGCCCCTGTCATCGCCGCCAGGGAAAGTCCGGTCCGTGTTCCTCTGGTTCGTATTCGAGACGAGCGGGCAGTTGTCGTTGACGTCGGGCACGCGGTCGTCGTCGTCGTCGTCGTCGCAGTCGTCCCCGTCCAGATCACCTGTCGCCGCGTCGGTGTTGATCTGGCTCGCGTTGGCGACCGCCGGGCAATTGTCGCAGGCGTCGCCTATCCCATCCAGATCGCGGTCGGCCTGAACGCCGCCGGCGACGGGCGCGTTCTGCAGCGCCGGGCAATTGTCGCAGACGTTGCCGACTCCATCGCCGTCGTCGTCGGCCTGGCCTGCGTTGGCGATGCTGGCGCAGTTGTCGCACGCGTTTCCGAAGCCGTCGCCGTCGCCATCCACCTGGGTTGAATTGGAGGCTTCGGGGCAATTGTCGCATGCATTGCCGACACCATCGCCGTCGCCGTCAGCCTGAGTGCCGGTGATGAGGAGCGGGCAGGTGTCGCACGCGTCGCCGACGCCGTCGCCGTCGGTGTCGACCTGGGTCAGCGTGGCGATGTAAGGACAGTTGTCGCACACGTTGCCGAAGCCGTCGCCGTCCGCGTTCTCCTGATCGTTCGCGCGGCTCGGGCAGTTGTCGCAGGCGTCGCCGAAGGTGTCGCCGTCTGCGTCCTCTTGGCCGCTGTTCGAGGTGCCGGGGCAGTTGTCGCAGGCGTCGCCTACCGTATCCCCGTCTCCGTTGCTCTGGCTCTGGTTCGCGCGGCTCGGGCAGTTGTCGCAGGCGTCGCCGACGCCATCTCTGTCCGTGTCCGTCTGGGCGGTGTTGGGGCTGCCAGGGCAGTTGTCGCAGGCGTCGCCGAAGGCGTCTCGGTCTACGTTGGTTTGATCGGTGTTGTGAATGTTTGCGCAGTTGTCGCAGGCGTTGCCGATGCCGTCGTTGTCGCTGTCCCGCTGGTCGTTGTTGTACGCGGTGGGGCAATTGTCGCAGGCGTCGCCGAACTGGTCGCCATCGGCATTGGCCTGACCGGGGTTGGCGACGTCGTTGCAGTTGTCCGGAGTGTCATTGATCCCGTCGCCGTCGTTGTCGGGCGAGCAGATGTTCCCTTCCCCGTCGCTGTTGCTGTCGAGCTGGTCCTCGTTCCGGTCCGCTGGGCAGTTGTCGCAGACGTCGGGCACGCCGTCGCCGTCGCCGTCGAAGTTCGGCATCGCCCCCATGGGCGTCGCTATCGTCGGACACCTGTCGGTGGCGTCCTCGATCCCGTCGTTGTCGTCGTCGAGATCGGCGTCGTCCGGGGTGTCGTCGTTGTCGTCGTTGTCGTCGCAGGCGTCGCCGAGTCCATCCCCGTCGCCGTCGTACTGGCCCGGGTTGCTGACCCCAGGGCAGTTGTCGACGCCGTTCGCGACCTGGTCGTTGTCGGTGTCCCACAACGCCGCCCGCGCCGGCGTCGGCGCGAGCGCCACGAGCGCGAGCAGGCCGGCGAGCAGCGGCAAGAGGCCGCGTCTCAGGGCGCCGGCGTGCGCGTGTTGCCGGGGCATCGAAGGCGAAGCGGGGAAACTCATCGCGGCTCCTCCAGACAGATCGCGCCGTACACGACAGCGCCCCCCGTGAGCGTATCCGGGTTCCCCCTCGGCCTGGGACGTTTTTCCTCGGCGCCACCCCCTGTTCGGCCGCCGGCCGCCTTCTGTTAGGATGGCTCGAGTCGACCCCCTCACGTCGCGCGCGCCGCGCCGACCACGGAACGCCCCCCTTGCAAGACCACCGCGTGCTGCGACTCGGCTCCAGGCTGCGAACGGCTGTGCTGCTCTCGGCGTGCGCCGTCCTCCCCCAGGCGCTCGGCTGTTCCGACGAGAGCGCCCCGCGCCGCTCTCCCCCGCCCGGCGCCGCGTCGCCTCAGGCGGCGCTGCCCGCCGCGCGCGCCCGCATCGCCGCGATCCGCGCGCGCTTCGCCGGCGCCTTCGGCCCCCGCGCCGCCGTGGCCCTCGCGCCGACAGCGGCCGGCGCGCTGCGCGCCGCCGCGCCGGACGCCGCGGCGTCCGTCGAGCTCCCCCCGCGCGCCGCCGGCCCCGTGCGCCTCGCCGACAGCGCCTCTACCGTCTCGATCAGCTTCTCCCTCGCCAGCGCCGCCGACGTGCCCGCTGCCGTCGATGGCGACCTGGTCCTCTACACGGGCGCGCTCCGGGCCGAGGGCGGTCGTGCCCGCGACGTCCTGCACCGCGTCCTCCCGAATGGCACCGAGGACTTCGTCGTTTTCGACGAGGAGCCCGAGCACAAGGAGCTCCGTTACCGCGTCGACGTCACGGCCGTTTCAGGCCTCCGCCTCGTGGAGCGAACGCTCGAGTTCCTCGACGCCGCCGGCTCACCCCGGCTGCGCGTCGCGCCCCCCTACGTCGTCGACGCGACGGGCGCGCGCGTCCCGGCCTCGCTCTCGGTCGAGGGCTGCGCGTTCGACGCGAGCCCCCGCGCCCCGTGGGGCCGGCCCGTCACGCCGCCCGGCGCGCCGGCGTGCACCGTGGTCGTCGCGTGGCAGCCCGCCGGCGTCGCGTATCCGGCGCTCGTCGATCCGCAGTGGATCTCGACGAAGAACCAGATGATCGAGCCGCGCACGCGGCACACCGCCACCGTGATCGACCCGACCAACCCGGCGAGCCCGGTGCTCATCGCCGGCGGCTTCAACGCCTCCGGCGCGGCGCTGGCGACGGCCGAGCTGTACTTCCCGCTCGACCGCACCTTCGCGAGCACCGACGCCATGGACGTGGCGCGCGGCGCCCACACCGCCACGGCGCTCACGCAGCTCCCGCCGCCGTCCCCGGCCCCGGCGTCCCCGCCGCCGGCCGTCGTCGTCGTGGGCGGCAGCAGCAACCGCGCCAGCGGTACGCCGATCGCGGCCATCGAGGTCTACAACCCGGCCACAGGCCAGTTCGTGAGGGACTCGGAGTCATCGCTGGCCCGGTTCAACCATACGGCCACCCTCCTCGACCCGGGCGCGGTCCTGCTGGCGGGCGGCCTCGCAGATCCGCTCAACCAGCCCACGAGCACCGCGTCGCTCTACACCTTCAGCTCCTTCGGACCGGGCGGCGGCGCGCCCGTCACGAGCGCGCTCGTGGCCGTCGGCGGCATGGCGACGTCGCGCCATGCCCACACGGCCGTCCGACTGAGGTCCGGGAACGTGCTGGTCGCAGGCGGCTTCGTCCTCTCGGGCGCCGCGCTCGGCTCGGCCGAGATCTTCGACGAGGGCACGCGCACCTTCCAGGCGATCTCCGCGGTGTCCCCGCCCGGGAGGTCCATGTCGGCGCAGATGAGCTCCCTCCGCGGCTTCCACACGGCGACGCTGATCGATCGCGCGGTGGCGCTGATCGGCCATGAGGCCACATCGCAGGACTCGGGCGAGGTGGTCCTCATCGGCGGCACCACGCGGGTCACGGCGGGCGCCTACGTCGGCACCATCGACATCTACCACGACGGCGTGACGGACCCGACGAGGCGAGGCTTCGAGGTCCAGCGCACGCCGATCTCCCTGCACGACGTGCGCGCCCATCACACAGCGAGCCTCCTGCCCAGCGGCAACATCCTCGTCGCTGGCGGCTACGACGGCACGACCGCGCTCTCCACCGCCGAGACCTACGATCCGGCGGCCAGGCTCTTCAGCCGACTCGCCCTCGCGGGCGGCTCCGCTGCCCAGGACGCCCGGCGGGAGCACACGGCGGTCCTGGTCAACGCGGGCAACGACATCGACGCGGGGCGGGCGGTGCTCGTCGCGGGGGGCCTCGGCGCGTCGAGCGCAGTGCTGGCGAGCGCCCAGCTCCTCGTGAAGCCGAACGGGGATGCCTGCGCGGGCGACCAGGAATGCGCCTCGGGGCACTGCTCCGATCGGGAGCACGTCTGCTGCAACGAGGCGTGCGACCAGGAGTGCTTCTCGTGCACGGCGGCGGGCAAGGGGACGGGGAGCGACGGCGCCTGCGGTCCCGCCAGGCTGGACACGGAGCTCCCGATCGTCTGCGTCCAGCAGATCGAGGTGCACAACCGCTGCGACGGCCTGGGACGCGCGGTGGCGCACGCGTCCACGAGGGACTGCAAGCCGGGGCGCTGCGGCGAGGACGACAGGTGCGTCTTCGAGTGCCTGGACGACTGCGACTGCGACGAGAGCGGCTGGTGCGAGGTCGGCGTGGGCGATCCGGACGCCTGCTCTCGGTCCGACGGCGCGGGCGGCGCGACGGCTGGCGCGGGGGGTGGTGGCGCGGGCGGCGGCGGCACGGCCGGCGCTGGCGGCGTGTCCACCGGGACCGGCGACGCGAGCGGCGGCGCGGCCGCGAGTGGCGGCGGCGGCGGTGCGGCCGGCGGCGGCGGTGCGGCCGGGACTGGCGGGGACCTGGCCGGAAGTGGCGGCGGCCTGGCCGGATCCGGCGGCGGCTCGACAAGCGCCGACGCCGGCTCGGGCGGAGCTGGCGGCGGCGGCTCGGCCGCTTCCGCCGGCGGTGGTGAGGGCGGCGCTCGGCCCGGGTCGGGCCTGTGCCTCGATCGGCTCGCCAACGGCGCCGAGTGCACCCGCGATCGCCAGTGCGTCTCGGGCAACTGCGTCGACGGCTTCTGCTGCGATTACCGGTGTGACGGCCCGTGTCAGGCCTGCGACGTGGTGAACAACGTCGGCCGGTGCACGCCCGTCGGCACGGACGAGCAGCGCGAGGCCCCGCACCCCAACACCGGAGGCTCCTTCCGCCGCGAGGCTTGCCCCGGCGAGGGCGCGTGCGCCGGCTACTGCGGCGGCGCCACCGACGCCCTGTGCATGTTCCCTGTGGAGGGCGCGAGCGCGAGGACCTCCACGTGCACCTGCCCGGACGGGAACTGCGATGTCGGCCCCGCGATGCTCACGCGCTTCTTCTGTGATGGGAACGGCCAGGAGCAGGACGCCGAGGTCGAGCGCTGCGGCGGCGAGAACGGCGGGTTCCGGTGCAAGGACGAGAGCTCCTGCGAGACGTCGTGCGACTCCAGCGCCGACTGCATCGAGGACTTCGTCTGCCTCGACGGTGTGTGCGCCGACCTCGAGGAGGTAGGGCCGAGCTGCGACGGCGACAGGACGCTCCTGGTCGTCGGCGACGGCGACGAGGGCTGCGCCCCGTACGCCTGCCCGCCGGGCGGGAAGGCCTGCGCGAGGCCGTGCACGTCGGTGAGCGACTGCGTCGACGGCAACGTGTGCAACCTCGCCGGCGAGTGCGTCCCGCCCATCGACGCGCCGCAGGCCCCGTCGTGCTCCTGCAGCGTCGTCGGCGGTTCCGGCGAGCGCGACGCCGCGCCTGTCTCCGTCCTGCTCGGCGCTGCCGCCGCGCTGGGCCGGCTGTGCCGCCGCCGCCGCGATGCGCGGCGGTCCTCACGGTCCGCGTGCGATGCCGCCGTGAGGCCGTGACGGGCGCGCGCTGATCCTGCGGCGCCGCCATAGGGGCAGCGCCGCGACCGCCTCACGGATAGCGCCGTCCTGATCTTCGGCCACCTCGGGCTGCCCGCGCTCGGCGTGCGCGGCGCGGCCGTCGGCGTGGCGTGCACCATGGCGACCGAGGCGCTGCTGCTCACCGCGGCGCTGCTGTCCCGCTCGGGCCCGCTGCCCCTCCGGGCCCCGCCGGCGCCCTCCGCGGCCCCGCCGGCGCCCTCCGCCGCCCCGCTGGCCGCCTCCGCCGCCCCCGACCCGCTCACCCCCCGCCAGGCCAACGCCGCCGCGCTCGCGCGCGTCCTGCGCGTCGCCGCGCCCGCCTTCGCCGAGCGCTCGGCCTACCACGCCGGCTACATGGGCTTCGTCGCCATCATCGGGCTGCTCGGCGCCACGGCCATGGCCGCCAACCAGGCCCTCATCGCCATCGAGTCGGTCTGCTTCCTCTCCGCCGAGGGGTTCGGCATCGCCGCCGGGTCGCTCATGGCGCAGCGCCTCGGCGCGCGCAGCCCCCGCGACGCCGCGCGGGTCGCGCTCATCGCGGCCCTCATGGCGATCCTCGCCCTCTCCGCCTTCGGCGCCCTGTTCGCGCTCGCCCCGCGCCCGCTCCTGCGCGCGTTCTCGAGCGACCCCGAGCTCCTCGCCCTCGGCGCCCGGGCGCTCCCCGTGGCCGCCGTGGCGCAGCCGTTCATGGCGTTCGCGACCGTCATGGGCATGGGGCTCCGCGGCGCCGGCGACACCCGGACCGTGCTCGCCGTGACGCTCGTCTCCTCGCTCCTCGTGCGGCTCGGGGGGACCTGGCTGTTCGCGGTGACCCTCGGCCACGGGCTCGTCGGCGTCTGGATGGGCAGCACCGCCGACTGGATCTGCCGCAGCGCGCTCCTCGCCGTCGCCTACGCGCGCGGCCGCTGGAGGAGCGTCGCCGTCTGAGCCGCCCGCGCGCGCGGCCCCGCGCCGCGGCGGCTCAGATCGCGCCCCGCCGCTCCGGGCGCAGCACCCCGAGGAGGATCGCGTCGACGACGCGGGCGAGCTGGGCGTCGTCGACGCTCGCGCGATCCGCGATCATCTTGTGCTGGAGGTAGGCGGCGAGGAGCTCGCACGGGAGCATCGGATCGGCGCCCGGCGCGAGCTCGCCGCGCGCGACGGCGCTCTCGACGAGGGCCCGCACCCCGGCCTCCTGGACGGCCCGCAGCGAGCGCGCGATGGCCATCAGCTCCGAGTCGGGTCCCTCCGCGAGGAACACGTGAAAGAGGCTCTGCCCCACCGGCGACGTCTGGATCTCGACGATCGCGCGCCCGAACGCCAGGAGATCCCCGCGGAGAGAGCCCGTGTCCGGCGGGATGATCTTCTCGTCCGTGATCGACAGCAGCGCGGCGCGCACCAGGTCCTCCTTCGTCGGCCAGCGCCGGTAGACGGTGGTCTTGTTGACCCCCGCGCGCGTCGCCACGTCCTCGATCCGCAGCGCGCGGTAGCCCGCGCTCGCGAGCTCCTCCAGCGTCGCGGCCAGGATGCCGCGCACGACCGGCTCGCCCCGCACGAGCGCGCGCTTCTTCGCGGAGCCCCGCTTCGCCGTCCGCTTCGCCGTCGCCTGCATCGGCCGTCATTGAAGTTCGGTCACGCCGCACACGCCAGCGCAATCTCGCGACGGGGTCGCTTATCGCACCTCTTTGTTGCGATCACCGCAACCGATCGTTGCGATCGTCCTCGGCCGTGTTATATCCGATTGCAACTATCGGTTGCGATGGCCCAGGCGCGGGCGCGCCCCGCGGGCGAGCCCGCGCGCCCGTGACCGACACCGCCCCGAGGGACCCTTGAGCACCACCACGACGTCCAGCCGCGCCGGAAGCCTCCTCCTCCTCGCCGCGCTCGCCGCCGCCCCGTCGGGCTGCGCGACAAAGGCCAGCGCCTCCGACGCCCCGGGCGCGACCGAGGCGGCCGCGCCGCCCGTCCGCGTCGAGACGGCGCCGGCGCGCGAGGCGCCCATGCCGCGCAGCCTCGCGCTCACCGGCACGCTGCGCGGGGATCAGCAGACCGACCTGGCCGCCAACGCGGCCGGCCGCGTGCTCGAGACCTTCGTCGAGCGCGGCGCGGAGGTGAAGAAGGGCGACCTGCTCGCGCGCCTCGACGTCCGCGCCGCGGCGCTCACCGCCGCCGAGGCGCAGGCGAACGCCGCGCTGACCCGCGCCCAGGAAGAGACGGCGCGGCGCGAGTGCGATCGCACCAGGGCGCTGCTCGAGAGCGGCGCGATCTCCCGGGCCGAGCACGACCGGATCGCCGACCAGTGCCGGAGCGCCCCGCTCTCGGTCGCGGCCGCCGCCGCTCGCGCCCGCGCCGCCTCGCAGAGCGTCGGCGACGGCCAGATCCGCGCGCCGTTCGACGGCACGATCACCGAGCGCTTCGTCGACGTCGGCGAGTACGTCCGCCACGACTCACGGGTCGTCGCGCTCGTCTCCAAGGGCGCGCTGCGCCTCTCGTTCAGCGTGCCGGAGGCGAACCTCGCGGCCGTCAGGCCCGGCGGCGCGCTGACCTTCACGGTGCCGGCGTACCCCGGGCGGTCGTTCGCGGGCACGGTGCGCTGGATCGGCGGGGCGGTCCGCGAGACAACGCGCGACCTCGTCGCCGAGGCCGAGGTGCAGGACCCGGACGGCGCGCTGCGGCCGGGCATGTTCGCCTCCATCGCGCTCGCGACCGGCGAGGCCCCCAGCCTTGTCGTGCCGAGGTCCGCCGTCGTCCCGCGGGACGGGCGCGCGCACCTGTTCGCCGTCGTCGATCGCCGGCTCGAGGAGCGCGTCGTGCAGCTCGGCGCGGAGAAGGGCGACGCCGTGGCCGTCCTCCGCGGCGTCCGCGCCGGCGAGGCGATCGTGATCCAACCGTCCGAGGCGCTCCAGAACGGCCAAGCCGTGGAGTGAGGTCGTCATGCAGTGGCTCGCTCGCGTCTGCGTCAAGAGGCCGGTCTTCGCGTCGGTCCTCATGCTGATCATCGTGGTCGTCGGCGCGGCCGGGTACACCCGGCTCGGCCTCGACCAGTTCCCCGACATCGACGTCCCGTACGTCGTCGTCACGACGCGCCTCGACGGCGCCGCGCCCGAGGAGGTCGAGGCCGAGATCTCCGACCGGATCGAGGGCGCCGTGAACACCATCAGCGGCATCGAGGAGCTCCGCTCGACGTCGACCCAGGGCGTCAGCCAGGTCGTCGTCGGCTTCGAGCTCGAGAAGGACGCCGACGTCGCCGCCCAGGAGGTGCGCGACAAGATCAACGCCGTCCTGCCCAGCCTGCCCAAGGGCATCGACCCGCCGATCGTGAGCCGGATCGACCTCGGCGCGGCCCCGGTCCTGCTCGTGTCCGTCGAGTCGGACCTGCCGATCCGCGACCTCAGCGAGATCGCCGACAAGCAGGTGCGCCGGCAGATCGAGGGCATCTCCGGCGTCGGCCAGGTCACCCTGATCGGCGCGCAGAGCCGGCAGCTCAACGTCTGGCTCGACCCGATCGCCCTGCGGGCGCAGGGGATCACCGCGGCCGAGGTCCAGCGCGCGATCGCGGCGCAGAACCTGATGACCCCGGGCGGCAGCGTCGAGACCGGCCCCGAGGACCTCACGCTGCGCGTGATGGGGCGCGTCGACTCGCCCGAGGCCCTCGGCCGCGTCGTGCTGCGGGAGAAGGACGGGCGCGCCGTGCGCCTCTCGGACGTCGCCCGCGTCGAGGACGATCGCGCGGAGGAGAAGACGTGGGCCCAGCTCGACCGCCGGCGCACCGTCCTCCTCTCGGTCGTCAAGCAGTCGGGCCAGAACACCGTCGCCGTCGTCGACGAGGTGAGGTCGCGCCTCGCCGAGGTGCAGCGCTCGCTGCCCGAGGGGACGAAGATCGAGGTCGTGCGCGACGGTTCGCGGGTCATCCGCACGGGCATCGCCGCCGTGAAGGAGCACCTCGTGCTCGGCGCCCTCCTCGCCGCCGTGGTGGTGCTCCTCTTCCTCGGCAACGCCCGCAGCACGCTCATCGCCGCGCTCGCGATCCCGATCTCGGTCGTCGGCACGTTCGCGGTGATGTGGCTCGCCGGCTTCACGCTCAACTTCCTCACGCTCCTCGCGCTGGCGCTCGCCGTCGGCATCGTGATCGACGACGCCATCGTCGTGCTCGAGAACATCGTCCGTTACATCGACGAGAAGGGGATGAAGCCGTTCCCGGCCGCCGTCCTGGCGACCCGGGAGATCGGCATGGCGGTGCTCGCGACGACGCTCTCGCTCATGGCGGTCTTCATCCCTGTCGCGTTCATGCCCGGCATGGTGGGGCGCTTCCTCAAGAGCTTCGGCCTCACGATGGCCTTCGCCATCGGCGTCTCGCTGATCGTCAGCTTCTCCCTCACCCCCTCGCTCGCCGCGCGGTGGCTCTCGGGGCACCGGCGCCACGGCGAGCGCGCGGCGCCCTCGGTCCTCGAGCGCGCCGTCGACGTCTTCTACCGGCCGGTCGAGCGCGCCTACATGGCCGCGCTCGCGTGGGTGATGCGGCGCCGCTGGGTGGTCGTCGTCGCCTCCGCGGCCGCGCTCGGCTCGTGCCTCCCCGTCGCCAAAACGCTGCCCGCCGGCTTCCTCCCGGAGGACGACCAGGCGCAGTTCGAGATCACGATGCGCGCGCCCGAGGGCACGAGCCTCACCTCGACCCGCCTCATCGCCGAGCGGATCGCAGACGACGTGCGCCGGCTCCCGGGCGTCACCAGCACGCTGATGACGGTGGGCGAGGGGGAGCAGCAGGCCTCGAACGTCGCCAAGATCTACGTGATGCTCGTCGACCCGGAGCAGCGCGCGCTCGGGCAGCTCCAGATCATGCAGAAGGCGCGCGAGGAGGTCCTCGCGAAGCTGCCGCCCGAGCTGCGCGTCACGGCCGGCGAGGTGCAGGCGATCTCGTCCGGCGGCCAGTCGACGGGGCGGATCCAGGTGGCGCTCCAGGGCCCGGATCTCGACCGCCTGGCGGAGTACGCGGCGCGCATCACCGAGGAGCTCCGGAAGGTCCCCGGCGCCGTGGACGTCGACAACAGCCTGGTCGTCGGCAAGCCCGAGCTCCGCGCGACGATCGATCGCGACCGCGCCGCGGATCTCGGCGTCCAGGTGGCCGACGTGGCCGGCGCGCTCCAGCTCTTCGTCGGCGGGCTCAAGGTCTCGACGTACTCGGAGGCGGGCGAGCAGTACGACGTCCGCATGCGCGCCGACGCGAGGTACCGCGCCGACGCGGAGAGCCTCTCGTTCCTCACCGTGCCGTCGTCCAAGTACGGCGCCGTCCCGCTCCACAGCGTCGTCGCGATGGAGCCCGACAGCGGGCCTTCCTCGATCGGCCGCCTCGGCCGGCGCCGGCAGATCACGATCAGCGCGAACTCCGCCCCCGGCGTCGGCGACACGGCGGTGCAGGCGGCGCTCGACAGGATCATCGCCGAGCAGCGGATGCCGGCGGGCTACTCCACGCAGGCGGTGGGGAGCTCGAAGAACACGGCGAGCACGGCGACGAGCTTCGTCGTCGTCATCGGCCTCGCGTTCGTGTTCATGTACCTGATCCTCGCGGCGCAGTTCGAGTCGTGGCTGCACCCGGTGACGATCCTGCTCTCGCTGCCGCTCACGGTCCCGTTCGCGCTGATCTCGCTGAAGCTGTTCGGCCAGTCGCTGAACCTGTTCTCGGGGCTCGGCCTCCTCGTCCTCTTCGGCGTGGTGAAGAAGAACGCGATCCTCCAGATCGATCACACGAACCACCTGCGGGCCGAGGGCATGCCGCGGCTCCAGGCGATCCTCCAGGCGAACAAGGACCGGCTCCGGCCGATCCTGATGACGACGATCGCCTTCGTCGCCGGCATGATCCCGCTCGTGCTCTCGCACGGCGTCGGCTCGGGCCAGAACCGGACGACGGGGGCGATCGTGCTCGGCGGGCAGTCGCTCTCGCTCGTCCTCACGCTGCTCGCGGTGCCGGTGGCCTACTCGCTCTTCGACGACGCGGCCGAGTGGCTGCGCCGCCGCCGGAGCAAGGCGGCGGAGGACCGCGGCGAGGCCGAGCTGGACGCGCTGCTCGGCCGGCCGGAGGCCAGCGCGCCGGCGGGCGGCGAGTGAGGCGCGCCCGGGCGGCGCGGGCCGGGCGCGGGGCGACGCGCGCCCGCCGGGGGTGATCGTGACGGGGCCGCGCGCGGCTGTGCGGCGCGGCCGGGGTCCTACCGGGGGGGCCGCGAGGCGCCCCGCCGGGCGAGCCGCGCGTCGAGCGAGAGGGGGCCCGCGCCGACGATCAGCAGGAACAGCGCCCCGAGCAGCATCGCCCAGTCCGTGCGCGACTCGTGCGCCATCGCCCAGAACCCGCGCTTCACGAGGATGGGGACCTTCGTCGACGCGATCGCGACCAGCATGATGGTGATGAGCGGCACGGCGGCGAGGCGCGTCGCGAGGCCGAGGAGGACGAGCGACCCGCAGGCGATCTCGACGGCGCCGACGAAGGGGCCGAGGATCTCCGGCGAGGGGAGGCCGATCTTCGCGAAGCGGCCGGCGCCGATCTCGGCCGGGAAGAGGAACTTCTGGATCCCCTCGGACAGAAAGACGCTGCCCACGGCGATGCGGATCAACACGGCCGCCGCGGGGGCTCGCGTCTCTGTGATCCGGCGGATCAGGCTCTGGCGGGGCGTGGCGCTCATGGCCGCAGGATACATCGGGCGCCGAGGCCTTCATCCGTCCTCTCGCGCGGCCGCGCCGCCGCACCGCCGCGCGGCCCGTCACGTCCCGGCGAGATCGGCGCGCCCGCTCCCGCGCACGGCGGGAGTCGTGAGGCGCCGGCCGCGTGCGTCGCGCTCAGGGAGCGCGGTACGCCGCGATCTGGCCTTCGAAGCGGTAATCACCGCCGTTGGTCCAGAACACGTCCTGGCCTTCCGGGGCGACGATGCGCCAGGCGAAGTGCTGGCCGAGCGCGAGCACGACGGTCGTGCCGCTCTCGAGATCGTGCGCGTTCGCGCTGCTCGGCGGTCTACCGCGCGCGCCTCGAGTCGTGCAGATGCGGTGGGAGCGGGCCGAGCCGCGTCGTGTCGACGGTGAGCGAGACGACGAGCGAGAAGAAGCGGCGGCGCGTCGCGAAGCTCGGGCTCAGGTCGGGGAGGAGCGCGCCGATCCGCCTTGCGCCCGCGTCGTGGACGACGCGCTTGGCCATATCGAGGGCCTCGATGTGCGCGGCGTGGAGATCGCCCCCGGAGAGCTTCCTGATGAGGTCCGCGTACTCGCTCACGAGCGGCGCGATGTCCGCCCGCGCGACGGCGAGGGCGTCATCCGAGCTGGAGGTCCCGGTGAAGACGAAGTGGAGGTGTCTGTCGTCGTAGCCGGCGATCAGGGTGCACGGCTCGCGCGAGGGCCAGGGCGGCTCGTCGGAGACCATGTCGGTCGTGATCGTGCGCCACTCCTGCTTTCGGAGCGGCGACGCGCTCGACCAGAGGCGCTCTTCGATTCGAATCGCGTGAACGGGCATACAGGATGAGCTCATCCTAGCGCTCACGTCTCACGGTGGTAACGGCTCAGGGCTGGAAAACGTGGGAGGATCCGGAGGAGCAGAGCTCATCAGAGCTCCAGGATATACACGTTATACCGTCGTTCCCTGCATGCCCGATCTCCGTCCGGCCTCCCCGACGTCCTGGGCAATTCCGCAGATCCCGGGCCACGAGCGCCCGGGCGCCGCGCGCCCTCAGGCGGCGCGGGGGCGCACGTCGTAGCCGGCCCCGCGCACGGCCTCGGCGAGCGCGTCCACGGGCGCGCTCGCCGGGTCGTGCCGCACGACGACGGTGCCCTCGCGCAGGCGCACCTCGACGTTGGCGATGCCGTCGAGGGCGCGGAGCGCGCTGTCGATGTGGCGAATGCAGGACGGGCAGCTCATCCCGTCGACGTGGAGGATGGTCTCTTTCATGGTGTCTTCCTTCCGGCGACCCGCTGGCCGCTCACCCCCGAAGACGCAGCCGTCCCGCTTCATTACACCCCGCCGATGCGGCCGCGTCCGTCCGGCCGCGCGCGCTGTGCCCGCCCCGCAGAGGCCGCCTGCGCCGCGGTCCGTGCGATGCGCTCCAGCGCGCTCCCCGTGACACCGGCTCCGCCGGTTCCAGCAGGCGCGTCGATGTGACCGTGCAGGTCACAAGCGCCCCGGCGTTCGTCTCCTGGTTCATGACGACCCGCATCCGATCTCGCCCGGGCGCTCGGCGAGCACCGCAGACGCACCGGTGGGCGGTATGGCGCGAACGCATCCGCGACATCGGAGCTCGTTCGTCCTTCGTCCGAGCCGCGGTTACGGAGCGCTCCGACATGACGAACCTGGTGAACTCGGCAAACCTGTCGACTCGCCGGCCGGCGTCATGTCAGGCGAGCATGCAGGACATGAGCTCGAAGAAAACCGAGAAGTGTCATTGAAATCAGGGAGGAACATATGGCGCACAAGGGGACGACCCTGAGCAAGGCTTTCCAGGACACCGCCACCGAGGCCCAGAATTGCCAGTCGATCTGCGTCCAGTCGATCCAGCACTGTCTCCAGATGGGAGGCCCCCACGTGGAGCCTTCCCACATGCAGCTCCTGCAGGATTGCGCCGAGATCTGCGAGACGACCGGGACGATGCTGCTGCGCGCCTCGCCGCAGCACAACCAGGTCACGGCCGCGTGCGCGGACATCTGCGAGCGCTGCGCCCGGAGCTGTGAGAGGTTCGCGGGCGACGCGCAGATGAAGGCCTGCGCCGACGCCTGCCGCCACTGCGCCGCCGCGTGCCAGCAGGTCGCGCAGATGCGGCCGGGCGGGGCGGCCGGCGCGGGACACCACAGCGTGCCCTGAGCCAGCCGCCGCGCCGCCGCGCGGCGCCGTCAGCCCTGCGCGGCGTGCTCCGCCGCCGCCCCCGGAGCGACAGCCGGCGGCGCCGCGCGCGCGGCCCCGCGGAGCTGAGGGCTCCTCCACACAACGTACATCGCGGGGATCACCAGCAACGTCAGCAGCGTGAGCGAGACCAGCCCTCCCCACATGGGCGCGGCGATGCGCTTGGCCACGTCGGACCCGACGCCGTCGTCGAGCAGCACCGGGAGCAGGCCGAACACGTTGGTGAGCACCGTCATCAGGAGCGGCCGCACGCGCTTCGCGCCCGCCTCGAGCGAGGCCTGGATGAGGTCGTCGACGCTCGCCAGCGTGCCGGCTTCACGCCCCCTGGCCCACGCCTCGTCGAGATACACGATCATGACGCTCGCTGTCTCGGCGGCGACGCCGAGGAGCGCGATCATCCCGACCCACACGGCGATCGAGGTGTTGAAGCCGGCGGCGTGGAGCGTCCAGATCGCGCCCACCGCGGCGAACGGCACCCCGGTGATCACGAGGAGCGTCTGCGCCGCTCCGCCGAAGTTCAGATAAAGAATCACGAACACGATGCCGAGCGTGAGCGGCAGGATGTACGCGAGTCGCTCGCGCACGCGCTCGAGCAGCTCGTATTGCCCCGTCCACTTGAGGTAATAGCCCGGGGGCAGCTCGACCTCGCGCGCGACGGCCACCTTCGCCGCCTCCACGTAGCCGCCGACGTCGCTCGTCGAGGTGTCGATGTAGATCCAGCCCGTGAGCGAGCCCATCTCGCTCTTGATCATCGGCGGCCCCATGACCGTCTCGATCCTGGCGAGCTGCCCGAGCGGGACGAACGCCGCGCGCGCCGGCCCCTCGGCGGGGCCTCTCGCCATGGCGGCGCTCCCGCCCATCGCGCCGCCGCCCATCGCGCCGCCGCCGCCGCCGGCGAGGCGCGCGATCTCGGCCGGGGAGGGGGCGCCTCCCATCGGATCGCCGCCCATGCCGCTCGCGGCCATGCCCCCGCCGAAGGCCGCGGACGTCGCGCCGCCCATCGCCGCCGGGGCGCTCCCGACCGGCAGCGGGCGCGGCGACAGCGGGGCGACAGGGACCGGCACGTCGCGCAGCGCCTCGATGTTGTCCCGGAGCTCGCGCGGATAACGCACGCTCACCCGGTAGCGCTCGCGCCCCTCGAAGGTGGTGTCGACATCCATGCCGCCGATCGTGCTCTCCACCACGTCGAGCACGTCGCGCACGCTGAGGCCGTACCGGGCGATGGCCTGCCGGTCGGGCGTGATGTCGAGGAAGAAGCCGCCGAGCTCGCGCTCCGCATAGACGCTCCGCGTCCCGGGCACGTCCCTGAGCGCGCGCTCCAGGTCGTCGTCGATCTTGCTGATCACCTCGAGATCCGGCCCGAAGACCTTGAGCCCGATCGGCGTCCGGATCCCGGTCGCGAGCATGTCGATCCGCGCCTTGATCGGCATGGTCCACGCGCCCTGCACGCCGGGGGTCGCCGTCTTCTGCTCGAGCTCGGCCACGAGCTTCTCCCGCGTCATCCCCGGCCGCCACGCGCTCCTCGGCTTCAGCCGGACGACGGTCTCGAACATCGAGAGCGGGGCCGGGTCGAGCGCGGTCTCGGCGCGCCCCGCCTTGCCGAACACGCGCTCGACCTCGGGCACGCTCCGGATCTGCGCGTCCTGCCAGGCCAGGAGGCGCCGGGCCTCGGCGATGGGGATGCCCGGCACCGTGACGGGCATGAACAGCAGGTCGCCCTCGTCGAGCGGCGGCATGAACTCCGAGCCCAGGCGCGACATCGGGTACACCGTGGCCCCCATCAGCCCGATGGCGGCCGCGATGACGAGGCCGCGGCGGCGCAGGCACGCCCGCAGCACGGGGCGATAGGCCGCGATGCAGAGGCGGTTGATCGGATTCTGCGCCTCCGGCGTGATCCGGCCCCTCAGGAACGTCACCATCAGCGCGGGCACCAGCGTGACAGCGAACAGCGACGCGAACGCCATCGAGAAGGTCTTGGCCAGGGCGAGCGGCCGGAAGAGCCGGCCCTCCTCGCCCTCGAGGGTGAAGACGGGCAAGAACGCGATGGTGAGCACGAGCAGCGCCCCGAACATCGAGGGCCCGAGCTCGCGCGCGGCGCCGATGACGATCTCCGCGCGCGGGATCTCGCGCCCTTCGCGCTCCGCCGCCTCGATCTTCCGGTGCGCGTTCTCGACCAGCACACAGGCGGAGTCGACCATGTCGCCCAGCGCCAGGATGATCCCGGCGAGCGACATGATGTTGATCGAGAGATCCAGCGCATAGAAAGCGATGAACGTCGCGGCCGTCGCGACCGGGAGCGCGATGGCGGCCACCAGCGCGGAGCGCAGGTGGAAGAGGAAGACGAAGATGACAAGGATGACCACGCCCAGGATCTGGACCAGGTTGGTCGAGAGCGTCTTCACCGAGCCGACGATGAGCTCGCTCCGGTCGTAGACCGGCACGACCTCCACGCCGGGCGGCAGGGAGCCCTTCACCTCCTCGATCTTGCGCTTCACCCGCTCGATGACGTCGAGCGCGTTCTCGCCGTGGCGCATCACCACGATGCCGCCCACGACCTCGCCGCGGCCGTCGAGCTCGGCCACGCCGCGGCGGAGGTTGCCGCCCACGGTGACGTCGGCGACGTCGCGGACGCGGATCGGCGTGCCGCGCGCGTCGGTCGCGACCACCGCGTCCTCGAGATCCTCCCTGCCGCGCACGTAGCCCCGGCCGCGGAGCACGTACTCGTGCTGGGCCATCTCGATCACGCGCCCGCCCACCTCGGTGTTGGCCCCGCGGACGGCCGCGGCGACCTGCCCCACGGACACGCCCCGCGCCTTCATCCGCGCCGGGTCGACCTGGATCTGGTACTCCTTCTCGAAGCCGCCCACGCTCGCGACCTCGGCGACGCCCTCCAGCCCCTGGAGCCAGTAGCGAAGGTGCCAGTCCTGGAACGAGCGCAGCTCCTGGAGGTTGTGCTCCCCGCTCTCGTCGACGAGGGCATATTGATAGACCCATCCCACGCTTGTCGCGTCCGGGCCGATCTGCGGCGTGACGCCCTCGGGCAGGCTGTCCTTCACCTTGGCGAGCTGCTCGACGACGCGCGATCGCGCCCAGTAGATGTCCGTCCCGTCCTTGAAGACGACATAGACGAAGCTCATCCCGAACATCGTGAAGCCGCGGACGGTCTTCACGCTGGGCGCGCCCAGGAACGACGTGACGACGGGATAGGTGACCTGATCCTCGATGAGCGTCGGGCTGCGGCCCATCCACTCGGTCGCCACGATGACCTGGGTGTCCGAGAGATCCGGCAGCGCGTCGAGCTGGGAGCGCCGCGCGCTGAACAGCCCGAGGGCGGTGAGCGCCGCGGCGATGAGGAAGATGAAGAGCCGCTTGCGGGCGGAGAAGTCGATCAGGCGCGCGATGACGCCGAGCGGCGCCGCCGGCGCGTCGTCGCGGCGCGGCGGCTCAGTGGACATGGCCGCCCTTCGGCGCGCTGGAGGCCTGGAGCCGGCTCTCGGAGTCGAGGAGGAACTGCGCCCCTGTCGCGACCCGCTCTCCCGCGGAGAGGCCCGCGTCGATCCGGTAGCGATCGCCGACGAGCGGGCCGAGCTTCACCTCGCGCGGCTCGGCCCTGTCACCCTGGACAACGAAGGCGACGGCGCGCGTGCCGGTCCGGATCACCGCGCTCTCCGGGACCGAGAGCCCCTCGCCGAGCGCCAGATCCATGGTCACGGAGACGAACGCGCCGGGCCGGAGCGAGCCGTCGGCGTTGTCGAGCTCGAACCGGATCTTCATCGTGCGGGTGGCCTCGTCCACGGTCGGCGGGACGAACGCGACGGGCGCGTGGAGCGCGCCCTCGCGCCCTTCGACGTGGAGGTGCGCGTGATCCCCGGCGCGGACGTGGGGCACGTCGCGCTCGTACACGTCGGCCAGCACCCAGACGCGGGACAGGTCCGAGATGGTGTAGAGCTCCAGCGAGGGCTCGACGAACATGCCGTCCACGGCCTGCTTCGCCACGACCACGCCGGCGCGCGGCGCGGTGAGGGCGAAGGTGCGCTGCGGCTGCCGGGTCGCCTCCAGCCGCGCGATCTCCGCCTTCGGAACGTCCCAGAGCGCGAGGCGCCGGCGCGCGGCGGCGAGGAGCTGCTCCTGGGCGCGCCGCTCGGCCGCCCCGAACTCTCCCGCGGGCATCGGCCCTCCCGCGGCGCGCTCGAGCAGCGCCACGAACTCCAGCTCCGCCGCGAAGACCTCCTGGCTGTACAGCGAGCAGAGCGCCTGCCCCGCGGAGACCTTGCGGCCGACGAAGTCGACGGCGACCCGCTCGACGAAGCCGCGGACCTTGGCGTGCACGTGCGCCGATCGCGTCTCGTCCAGCGCGACGACGCCCACGGTGCGGAGCGGCCGCTTGAGCTCCCGCGACTCGACCACGGCCGTGCTGAGCGCCAGGCCGCCGAGGCGCGCCGGGTCCAGCGAGACCGGGGCGTAGCCCGCCGGGCTCATCGGCGTCGCGGAGCCTTCCCCGGCGCGAGCGGCGGCGTGCTGGGCCGCGGGCGCCCCGTGACCGGCGTGGGGGTCGCCGGCGGCTGGCGGGGCCGCGGGCGCCCGGTGGCCGGCGTGGGGGTCGCCAGCGGCTGGCTGGGCCGCGGGCGCCCGGTGGCCGGCGTGCGGGTCGCCGGCGGCGGGCTCGGCCCGCTGCGCCCCGTGACCGGCGTGGGGATCGACCGGCGCCGGCGCGGCGGTCGGGGCCGCGTGCGCGGCGTGCCCGTCGTCGGTCGCGGGCGAGGGGGCCTTGCAGCCGAGCAGCGCCACCGCGGCGGCGAGCGCGATCGAACGGGTCCGCTTCATTGTCCATCTCCACCGAGCGGCCCACCCACGGCCCGCTCGAGCTCTGCGAGGGCGATCTCGCGGCGCACCACGGCCTCGGCCACGGCGAGCTCCGCGCTTTGCAGGGCGCGCCGCGCGTCGAGCACGGCGACCAGGTCCGCCGCCGCCGTGCCGTAGCCCGCGATCGCGGCCTCGAAGCTCTCGCGCGCCTTCGGCAGCGCCACCGCGCGCAGGAGCTCCATCTGCCGGGCCGCGGCCTGCGCCCGGTGCCAGGCGCCGGCGACCTCGGACGCGATCATCGCGCGCATCGCCGCCCGGTCCTCCGCGGCGCCGTCCGCGCGCGCGTCGAAGGCGCGGGCGAGGTGCCCCTGCTTGGCGGCGCCGAAGATCGGGATCGTGCCGCCGATCATCGCGCCGAACGACGGCGCGGCGCCGATGTTCTGGTTGAGCCACACGCCCGTCATGAGGTCCGGGTACGGCTCCTTGCGCGCCATATCCGCCATCGCCTGCGCCTCGGCCCGCATCGCCGCCATCCCCGCGAGCTCGGGCCGCGCCGCGCCGGCCCGGCCGACGAGCGCCGCGAGCCCGGCCGAGGGCATCGGGGAGATCGCGCCGGTCGGATCGGCGATCGGCGTGTCGACGGGCCGGTCCCTGAGCGCGTTCAGCATGGCCACCATGGCGGCGCGCTCGCCTTCCAGGTCGACGAGCTCCACGTCGATCGCCGCGACCTCCACCTGCGCGCGCGCCACGTCGTGGTGACCGGCCTGGCCCGCGGCGTAACGCCCGACCGCCGCGCCGGCGATCTGGACCGCGAGGCCGCGTCCGGCGCGGGTGACCTCGCGGCGCTTCGCGCTCCGCAGCAGCATGAAATACGCGCGCTTCGCCTCGAGGCGCAGGTCGAGCCGGCGGACCGCGAGCTCCGCGGCCGCGTTGCTCTCCTGCTGCTCCACCGCCCGGCGCATCAGCTCGAGCTTCCCGGGCCAGGGGACCATCTGCGAGAGCTCGTACCGGATCATGGGCATCTCCGCGCCCATCGGGAGGCGATCGACCATCACGCTGGCCGCGGGATCGGGCCACGCGCCGGCCGCCGCGGCCTCGTCCTGGAACGCGCGCCGCCGCAGCGCGCCCGCGCGCAGCGAGGGGTTCCGGGCGAGCACGTCGGCGACGATGGCGTCGAGCCCGGGCTCCTCATCCTGCGCGGACTGCGCGCCGCCGAGCGACGCCAGCGCGAGCACGGCGGCGAACAGTCGCGACTTCATGCCCCCGGCCAGAGCACGCGGTGTGCCGTCCGGTCGCTGGCGCTCGCCGCCGGTGACGCCCGCCGGGGCCGGCGCAGCGGTTGCGCGACCCGCGCCAACCGCGCGCCTCGCCCGGCCGTCGCCCCCGGCCTCAGCGGGCGGATGTGACCGTCTCGGTCACGCCGCCCCGCCGGATGTGGCCGTACCTGCTCCTCCTCGTCGAGGCTCGCCCCGGCTCGACGTCGCCCCCGCGCTGTCGAGGGCGACGCCGGCGCCGGTCGCTCGGCCTGCCGGCGCGGCCGCTACTCCTCCGGGTACCACGCCGCTCGCCACGCCTGCATCTGCTCGATCTCCCGCTGCTGCGCCTCGATGATGCCGGAGGCGAGCGTCTTGATCTCGGCGTGCTCGGCCTTCTGCAGGGCCACCTCGGCGGCGTCGATCGCCATCTCGTGGTGCGGGATCATGGCGTCGATGAAGGCCTTGTCGAACGGCTCCGCCGTCTTCAGCTCCTCGTTCTGCCTCGCCATGTCCATCATCGCGCCGTGCTCTACGCCCTCGAGCATGGGCATCTCGTCCATGGGCGGCGTCTCTGCGCTCCCGTACCACTGCTCGCGCCAGCTCTTGAGCTGGCTGATCTCCTCGTTCTGGGCCGAGATGATCTCGTCGGCCATCGCCCTGAGCTCGGCGTGCTCGGCCCGCTCCTGGGCGGTCATGGCCATCATCACGGCGCCCTCGTGGTGAGGCGTCATCATGTCGATGAACTGCCGGTCGAACGGCGCCGAGGCCGTCTCTCCGCCGCCCGCCGTGTGGCCGTCGTGAGCGTCCGGGGACGACTTGCTGCACGCGCTCACGAGCACAGAGGCCCCCGCGAGGACGAGGGCGGCGAGCAGACGGCCTGGACGTGAGCTGTGCCCTCGCCCATCGACCTCGCCTCGGCGCAGCGGACGCAACGAAGGAGCGCGGCGCTCACGGGGCGTGGCGCGCCGCCCATCGGTAGAGATCGGTCGTGAATGCGGACTCGGAACCATGGTATCCTCCAGTGTCAGGGGACCAGACCGCCCATGCGAACGCGGTGCCGCCGCTGTCCCCTCGGGCACGGCGTCCCATCGGCCAGCGCATCGCCCGCGGAGAGCGTCCTCGACCGGTCAAGACGCCGCAGGTGTGGCGCCTTTGCTCGCGCGCCCGTATACTCACGGAGTAACTGCACCGGTTACAGAAGGCGTGTTCAGGTATCCCTGACAACCACTGATCCGCTGCCCGGAGCGGCAGGGGCCCATCGCGGAGGAGCTCATCCAGGCTCGCCATACAGCTCCGCCGCCCCTGCCTCGTCGAGCGAGGTCAGCACGTAGTCGCCCGCGTTGGTGCCCTGGCACCGGCTCGCCGCGTTGTAGTGCATCACGGACGCCGGATCATAAGGCGTGAGCGCCCGCCAGGCGGGGCGCTCGGGGCAGGCGCCGTTGCCCTCCGGCCGGGCGTGCTCGTGCCGGAAGCCGAGGACGTGCCCGAGCTCGTGCCGGAGGACCCCGGTCAGGGTCTTCGAGCGGGCCCGAGCGATGTTCTCCAGATCGATGAAGACCTGGTGATACCCCCGCGCGACCATGCTCGGAAGGAAAGCTCGCCCGTTGTACGTGGTGCCGTTGGCGGGGACCACCTCGAACAGCACGAGGGGCTCCTCGGACTCGCAGGCCTCGTCCTCGTCGGGCTGGTAGACGAAGCGCACGGCGGCGGCGCCCGCCCAGGTGGACCCGGCCGACAGCGTCGCGGCGACCACCGCGTCGTGATCGTCGCCGAAGCGCGGAGAGACGCAATACGTCAGGTTCATCTTCTGCTCGTCGCTCCAGCGGTCATCGCTCCCGTCGGCGCGCCTGTTGACGATGAGCGCCCCCGGTTGCCCGCGCTCGGCGGAGAGCTCCTTCAGGGTCGCGTCGTCGTGAACGCCGATGTCGCCGTCGACGAGATAAGCGCCGTCGTTCGGATCGCGCGGGAGGCTGGCCTTCCATTCATCGAAGCTCTGGTGACTATCACCGACGGGCTCGCCCGCATCGGACGACGGGTCGGCGATGCAGCCCGCCACCGCGAGGACCGAGGCGGCGGACAACAGGAGGATGAAACCGTGAATAGATGGAGGGATGGACATGGTGAGCTCCTTGCCCATGGTCAATCCGAGGCAACGACCCATGACCGCGCAAGCGCCGTGCCATGGCTCCAAGGCCACCGGGAGGACGAAGAACCCCCGTGCCAGGTTCGATCGCCCCGGCGGCGGAGCGAAGCGGCCGCCTCGTTATGACTTTCATGGTCACAGACGATCCTAATGCAGCGTCGGTTCACGTCTATCGAAGCGCGGCTCGGTGCCCCTGAGTTGTGGCCGGTGTGGTCACGGCATGGTGGCCGTACGAGTCACCGGGACGGGAGGTTGCGCCGGATCAACCCATCCGTGGACTGCTGGCCGAGGAAGAAGGTCGTGACCTTGCCGGGATGATCGTAGGCCAGGAAACAGCCGAACCGACCCACGGTCCAGCCGAACGGGTGGGCATGGGCGATGGCGTCCACGTAGCGCCACGCGCGGCCCCCGAGCCGGGCGCGGTGACGACGGAGGAAGACCGCCGCGCCCACGACCGCGCCGAGGAAGCCGCCGAACGACGACAGCACCTCCCCGGATGCGACCAGCACGGTCGCCAGCCGCTGCCGCTCTGCCCGGGGATTTCCGGCCGCGCCGGCTCCAGTGGAGCGCCGCTCCACGCGACGCTCCCAGGCGTCACTCCGGACGCCAGTCGAAGGGGAAGTGCTTGCTGGAACCGCCCTTGTAGGGGTGGGAGAAGTCGAATCCGACGGCGAGGTCGTCCTCGACCACGCCCCAGGTGGCCACCTGGCCGGGGCCGACCTCGGCGCCGGGAGCATTGATGAGCTGCACCCGGCGGCCAGGGTCCGCGGTCGGTCCGGTGAGCGCTCGCGCCCCCACCTTGACCCGCCCCGGGATCTCGGCCCTCCAGTGCGCCAGGTCGGCGGCGGCCTCGAACATGATGGGCGCGTACTCGACGCTGCGCACCTCGCTGATCAGGGCGCCGAACTTGCCGGGCCAGCCGCCCTCCTTGCCCATGAAGATGCGTTCCAGCGCGCGCCGCTGGTCGGAGTCGGCCTTGGCGTCGATGTAGAACATCAGCTTCATCGTGGCGTTCGGGTCGCCGACCCACATGTTCCCCTTGAACTCGCCGATGCTGACGACCGCGAGCCCCGAGAGGTCGACGTCCGCGTGGTGGCCCTCGTGGATCTGCCAGACCAGCGTGAAGAGGCAATCCCCGTGCGTGGGGGTCTGCGCGAACGTGCAGGGGCAGGGCAACGAGCAGCTGCAGATGTCAAACCATTCTCCCCTGAGGCGCCAGTCCACATGCAACCCCGCCTCGACCGGAGGGGCGTCGGGCTGCGCCCCGGCCTGACCCTCGACGGCGTCGAGGAGCGCCTGAACTCGCTGGCCGCCGCTCTGGACGTTCATTTCCGTTCCATGATCGCAATTGCATGCACCGCTGCACATGGTCATCACTCCTTCGTCAGTCCGGTTGTGTAGGCAACCCCATGGAGGTTGCGAGCTCAGGGCGAGCATCCCCTGGGGGACAGTCGACATCGTTGTTCTTTTATCGAGTCGCTCGCTGCCCCATCTCGTACGTGGAGACGTCGCCGGTCGCCGGACATTACAGGGCGCTGAGAGGCCCGACGCCGCGCAGCTTCAACAGCTCTCTGGGTTCCCGGAGGGTGAGGCCGAGCTCCTGGGCGGGCTTGCTCGGCCGACGCCGGATTCTATGGAGTGCCGGAGCCCCGCGGGGTTCGAGCTCGCGCCTGGTAACCGGGTCGACCTCGAGATGCCAACCTGAGAATCGGTTGCGCCTCACTCGTCCCGCGTCCGTCAGCTCGCCGCGGCCCGCTCGTCCGCGAGGACCCGCTGCAGCAGCGCCGTGCTCTCCTCCGCCATCCGCTCCGGTGAGCACGGCATTCCCCTGTGGACCCAGCTCGTCATCAGCCGCACCAGCGCCGCCGCCGCCGCCTCGGAGCGGAGCATGAACAGGGCCCCCTCCTCCGGCGCCAGCCGCGGAGCGTACAGGCGGCAGATGCTGCCCTGCAGGATGTCCTCCAGGGAGCGCGTCAGCACCCGCTCGCTCTTCTCCGCGGACAGGAGCTTGCTCACCAGCTCGTGCATCTCGGCGAGGTGGCGGTAAAACGGCAGGAAGTCGAGCGGACGTCCCGCGTCCCGCAGGACCAGCGCCCGCAGGTGCTCGTGTCCGAACAGCAGCAGCTGCTCCTTGTTCTCGTAATGCGAGTAGAACGTGGACCGCCCGACGTTGGCTCGATCGATGATGTCCTGGATGGACACCTCGTCATAGCCCTTCTCCAGGATCAGCGAGGCCAGGGCGTCCGAGAGCAGCTTCCGGGTCTTCTGCACGCGCCGATCCTGCACGCGCCGATCCGCGACCTTGCCGGCGGTCCGCGTCCTGTCGCCGCCACTGTCCCTGTCCTCGTTTCCGGACTTTTTCGCGCTCTTGTTCATTAACGTTCAATCCGCGGTCCGTGTCGCTGGGTGGAAGAGGCGCCCGACCGTAGCTTCCATCGCATGCGAGGAACGCTGATCTGGTTGACGAGCCGCCTGCTGTACCCGCTGCTGCTGGCGGTGACGTTGTACATCATCCACGCCGCCGTGACGCAGGGCTGGGACCTGAGGCGCACCCTGTGGGGCTACCTCTTCGGCCTGATCGTCTTGCTCATCACCGTCGAGCGCCTGCTGCCGCTGTCGCCGGACTGGGGCATGACCCGCCAGAGCTTCTGGCGCGACCTCAAGTACCTGCTGGCCTCGGGCGCCACCATCGCCGTGGTGCGGACCGGCTTTGGCAGCCTGGCCCTGTGGCTCAGCGAGCGGCATCAAGGCCCGCTCGCCAGCGCCCCCGTGCTCCTCAGCGTGGGCGTCTTCCTCGTGGTCTTCGAGCTGCTGCAGTACTGGTTCCATCGCCTCAGCCACGAAGGCAGCGGAGCCCTGGGGCGCTTCTTGTGGAAGATCCACCTGGCGCATCACCTTCCGGATCGCGTGTACGTGGTGATGCACGGCGTGTTTCACCCCCTCAACGCGCTCATCTCGGCGGTGCTGATCCAGTCGACCCTGCTGTTCCTGGGGCTGTCGCCGGAGGCCGTCTTCGCGGCGATATTGCTCATCGATCTGCAGACGATGATGTCGCATTTCAACGTCGACATCCGCGCCGGATTCCTCAACTACGTGTTCATCGGCACCGAGCTGCACCGGTATCATCACAGCGCCGACGTCGACGAGGCCCGGAACTTCGGGACCGTACTTCCGCTGTGGGATCTGGTCTTCGGGACGTTCGTGTACCGGCCGGACGCGGCCCCGCGCCGCCTGGGCGTCGACAGCTCCGCGGGCTATCCGTCGTCGCAGCAGTTCTGGCGGGTGCTGGCCCTGCCGTTCCGACGCTGACCTGTTCGCGCCGCCGGCGGTTCGATCAGAGCTCGATCCGGCGCAGCCGGAGGGCATTGCCGATGACCGACACCGAGCTCAGGCTCATCGCGGCGCTGGCGATCATGGGGCTGAGGAGCAGCCCGAGGAAGGGATAGAGGACGCCCGCCGCGACCGGCACGCCGAGCGCGTTGTAGACGAACGCGAAGAAGAGGTTCTGCCGGATGTTGCGCATCGTCGCCCGGCTGAGCCGCCGGGCCCGCAGGAGCCCGCGGAGATCGCCGCGCACCAGCGTGATCCCGGCGCTCTCGATGGCGACGTCGGTCCCGGTGCCCATGGCGACCCCGACGTGCGCCTGGGCGAGCGCGGGCGCGTCGTTGATGCCGTCGCCCGTCATCGCCACGATGCGGCCTTCGGCCTGGAGGCGCTTCACGACAGCGGCCTTCTGGTCGGGCAGCACCTCGGCCTCGACCTCCTCGATGCCGAGCTTCCTGGCGACCGCCTCCGCCGTCGTGCGGCTGTCGCCGGTGAGCATGATCAGGCGGATGCCCTCCTCGCGGAGGAGGCGCACGGCCTCGGCGGTCGAGGCGCGCACGGGGTCGGCCACGCCGACGATGCCCGCGGCCTTGCCGTCCACGGCCACGAGCATCGCCGTCTGGCCTTCCTGTCGGCGCTCCTCGGCGCGCCGCGGGAGATCGTCCGGTGATATGCCGAGCTCCTCGAACAGCTTGAGGTTGCCGAGCGCGACCGAACGTCCGGCCATCGTGCCCACCACGCCCTTGCCCGTGATCGACCGGAAGCCCTCCGCGGGCAGGAGCTCGAGCCCGCGCTCGAGCGCCCCGCCGACGATCGCGCTCGCGAGCGGGTGCTCGCTGCCGCGCTCCACGCTCGCCGCGAGCCTGAGGATCTCGTTCGCCGGGAGGTCGCCCAGCGTCGCCACGGAGGCGAGCTTCGGCTTGCCCTCGGTGAGGGTGCCTGTCTTGTCGACGACGAGGGTGTCGACCTTCTCGAACGTCTCGAGCGCCTCCGCGTTCTTGATCAGGATCCCGGCCGTCGCGCCGCGCCCCGTCCCGACCATGATCGAGATCGGGGTGGCGAGGCCGAGCGCGCACGGGCACGCGATGATGAGCACCGCCACCGCGTTGACGAGCGCGTGCGAGAACCGCGGCTCCGGCCCGACGAGCAGCCAGACAACGAACGTGAGCGCCGCGATCGCGATCACGGCGGGCACGAAGTACGCCGCGACGGCGTCCGCGAGGCGCTGGATGGGAGCGCGGCTGCGCTGGGCTTCGCCCACCATCTGGACGATCCGGGCGAGCAGGGTGTCGCGCCCGACCCGATCGGCCCGCATCACGAAGCCGCCCGTGCCGTTGACGGTGCCGCCGACGACGCGGGCGCCGGGCGTCTTCTCCACTGGGATGGGCTCTCCCGTGACCATCGACTCGTCGATTGAGCTGCTCCCCTCGAGGACCTCGCCGTCGACAGGCACCTTCTCCCCTGGCCGCACGCGCAGCCGGTCGCCTGGCTGCACGAGCTCGAGAGGGACGTCCTCTTCGCGGCCGTCCTCGCCGACGCGCCTTGCCGTCTTCGGGGCGAGGCCGAGGAGCGCCTTGAGCGCGCTGCTCGTCCGGCTGCGCGCGCGGAGCTCGAGGACCTGACCGAGCAGCACGAGCGAGACGATGACGCTGGCCGCCTCGAAATAGACAGGGACCACGCCGCCGTGGCGCAGCGCGTGGGGGAGGAGCCCCGGCGCCAGCGTCGCCACGACGCTGTACGCGTACGCGGCGCCCGTGCCGATGGCGATCAGGGTGAACATGTTGAGGTGTCGGCTCTTGATCGAGGCCCAGCCGCGCTCGAAGAACGGGGCGCCGCACCAGAGCACCACGGGCGTCGCGAGGGCGAGCTCGATCCAGAGCAGCCAGCGGCCGAGGAGGTGTTGCACCGGCTGGCCCGGGATCATCTCGGACATCCCCAGCACGAGGACAACGAGGCTCAGCGGGACGCTCACCCAGAAGCGCCGGGACATGTCCGCGAGCTCCGGGCTCTGCGCGTCCTCGAGCGTCACCGTGCGCGGCTCGAGGGCCATCCCGCAGATCGGGCAGGAGCCCGGCTCCGCGCGGACGACCTCGGGGTGCATCGGGCAGACGTACTCGGCGCTCGTCGTCGGCTGGACCGGCTCGACCGGCTTCGCCGGGGGCTTCGCCCCCTCGGTGGTCGGTCGGGCGGGCGCGTACTTGTCCGGCTCCGCCTGGAACCTCGCGAGGCAGCGCTCGCTACAGAAGAAGTACGTCTCACCGCCGTGCTCGTGACGCCCCTTCGCCGTCTCAGGCGAGACGGTCATCCCGCAGACCGGGTCCTTCTTCGTCCGCTCCAGGCCGGCGGGGTGACGGTGGCCATGCGCGTGGTGGTGATCATGGTTCATGGTTCGGCTCCCTGTCCGCCGACGACCAGCGCTCACACTTCTTACACCCCGGGCTGCGCCGGGCGCCTGACACCGGCAGCCGAGCTCAGTGGCTGACGATGATCTCGCCCATCATCCCTCGCTCGGCGTGCTCGAGGATGTGGCAGTGATACATCCAGTGGCCGGGCTCGTCGAAGCGCGCCACGACCGTGGTCGTCGACCGCTGGGGCAGGATCAGCGTGTCCTTGTTGGCGAGCGCCTCGTCGGCCACGGCGACGCCGTCCCGGGCCAGGACCTGGAAGAAGAAGCCGTGGAGATGGAACGGGTGGTCCATCTCTGCGTCGTTCTTCAGATCGAAGACGCGCGTCGCGCCGCGCTCCACGTGGATCGGCGGCACATCCGGGTGGGTCTTGCCGTCGACAAGGAACTTGAGCTCTCGCTCGACGTACGCCTCGTCGAACGTGATCGTCGTGTCCGCCGCCCCCCCGGGCAGCCGCTCGATGGCAGGGCCCGCGTCCGGCAGCGCGCGACCGGAGAGCGCGGGCCCCTCGCCGATGCGCACCGTGGCGAGCGGCACCGGATCGGCCTGGCCGGTGTGGTGCCCGCGCTCGTAGGGCTCGTTCGTCAGCGTGAGCTCCGTCCCCGGCGCGCCCCGGGCGATCAGCAGGGCATCGTAGCGCTCGCCAGGCGCGACAAGGAGCTTCTCGACGTCATACGGCCTCGGGATCAGCCCGCCGTCGGTGCCGATGACCCGGAAGGTGTGACCGGGGAGCGCGAGGTGGAAGAACCGGCCGTTCGCCACGTTGACGATCCGGAGCCGCGTGAGCGCGCCCGGCTGCACGTCGAGCGCGGGCATCACCTTGCCGTTGACGAGCACGACGTTGCCCTCACGGCCCATCATGATGAGCTCGTCGTCGATGTCGTCGTCGAAGCTCCCGTCTTCCTTGAGCAGCGCGTCGCTCAGCACGACGATCTTCTCGACGTCGGCCTGCGGCTCGCCCTCGCCGCGCACCCGGATCACGCCGAAGAGGCCCCTCCGGATCTGCTCCTCCTCCATCACGTGCGGGTGAAACCAGTAGAATCCCGCGTCCCGCAGCGTGAACTGGTAGGTGAAGGTGCCTCCGGGCGCGATCGGCTCCTGCACGGCCGGCGCGCCGTCCATCGCGTTGGGCAGCCGGATGCCGTGCCAGTGGATCGTCGTCTCCTCCGGCAAGCCGTTCTTGAGGTGGACGATCAGCGTGTCGCCGACGTTCGCCTCGATCAGCGGTCCGGGGACCGCGCCGTTGTAGGCCAGGACCGTGGTGGTCTTGCCCTCGAGAAAGCTCTTCTCTGCCTCCCTGGCCTCGAGCTCGACCTCGACGATCCTGGGGTCAGGGTTGCTGTCGGGCGCGGCGGCGGGCTCGCCCCAGGCGTCGGGGGCGGGCGGCTCCTCGGCCCGATCGGCCGCGCACCCGCTCGAGAGCAGCGCCAGCGAGACCACGCCGAGGAGGACCCGTGAACGCGCGCTCATGGCCTACTCTTCGTCCGTGGGGTTGCCGGACATCTCGTTCGAGTACGCCGAGTAGACCTCGCCGACCTTGCAGCGAAGCCGGTACGTGTACTCCATGTCCTCGGTCGCCTCGGGATCCATGTAGGCCTTCTTCGTGCCCGCGACGGTGAAGGCGACGGCGTAGTCGTCCATCGGGTCCTTGCGCTCGCCTTCGAACGCATCGCAGCCCTCCTGGGGCGTCCACTCGACGTGGAGAACGCCCGTCATCGGCATCACGAACGCGAGCACCGGCGCCTCGGGCGCCGCCGCCGCGGTCCCGCCGCCGCCCCCGCCGCCGGCTTCCGCGCCGCCGCCCCCGCCGCTGGCTTCGGCGCTGCCGCCCTCGCCGCTCCCTCCCGCGCCACCGCCAGGGGAGCCTCCCGGCTCCGAGTCTCCGCAGGCGGCGACGGTGAGGCCCAAGACGGCGAGGCAGATGAGTCGAGAGAAGGTCATGGCTGAGTATCCTCGTTGGTCCCTGGTATACCCCGAATGTAACCTGTCTGGTCACAACGGCGATGGGGCGCGGGACGCCGCCGTATGCCTCTAGGCACCAGCGGGCCGCCCCGTGACGCGCGGACGGATCTTTCGACGCTCGCGACGCTCGCCGCGCCCGGCGGTGAATGCCCGCTCAGTTCTTCGATCCGTCCGTGCTTCGCCGCTCCTCGCGGAAGTCGTCGGCGGACAGGCCGCAGCGGCGGAGGAGGCGGTAGAAGCTCTCCCGCTCGACGCCGGCGTGCGCCGCGGCCTTCAGCACGTCGCCGCGGAAGCGGCGCATCACGGCCTCGAGGTAGCGCCGGTTCATCTCCTCGCGCGAGGCGTCGACCGCCTCGCGGTACGAGAGCTGGGCGAGGTCCACGTCGCTCGAGCTCGTCAGCCGCAGCGGGCTCGCCCCCTGCACCTCGGACGGCAGCGACTCGAGGCGGATCTCGCGCGTCGTCTCGATGACGAGCGCCCGCTCGACGGCGCTCTTCAGCTCGCGCACGTTGCCAGGCCACCGGTACACCTGGAGCGCGTTCATCGCCGCCGCCGAGAACCCGGCCGCGGACGAGCGCGACTGCGGCGCCCGCTCGGCGAGGAACCGCTGCGCCAGGAGCGGGATGTCCTCCTGTCGCTCGCGCAGCGGGGGCAGCTCGACAACGCACACGTTGAGCCGGAACCAGAGGTCCTCGCGGAAGGCGCCCGCCTTGACCAGGGCCCGGAGGTCGCGGTGCGTCGCGCTGATGAGCCGCACGTCGACCTTGCGCTCGCGCGACTCGCCGATCCGCCGCACCGCCCGCTCCTCGAGCACGCGCGTGAGCTTCGCCTGCACCGTCGGCCGGAGCTCGCCGATCTCGTCGAGGAACAGGGTGCTCGCGTGCGCCTCCTCGAAGAGCCCGGCGCGATCGGCGGCCGCGCCCGTGAACGAGCCGCGCGCGTGGCCGAAGAGCTCGCTCTCGATGAGCGAGCGGGGGATAGCCGCGCAGTTCACCGCGATGGGGCGGTGCGAGGCGCGGGACGAGTGCTCATGGATGGCGCGCGCCACGAGCTCTTTCCCGGTGCCCGTCTCGCCCAGGATGAGCACTGTCGCGTCCGTCGGCGCCACGCGCTCGATGAGCTGGTAGAGCGCCCGCATCGCGGGCGAGCGCCCCGTCATGCCCGCGAAGCCCTGCGCTTCCGGCGCGTCGTGCTCGCCCTGCAGCACCGCGGCCTGCGCCATGGCCCGCTCGACCAGCGCGCGCAGCTCGTCCGGATCGAACGGCTTCGTCACGTAGTCATAGGCGCCCTCGCGCATCGCCTGGACGGCGGTCGGGACCGACGCATACGCGGTCATCAGGATGAACGGCACCCCGGGCCAGCGCGCGCGCACAGCGCGGAGCACCTCGAGCCCGTCCCCGTCGTTCATGCGCAGATCGCAGACGACCGTTGTGACCGGCTCGGTCTCAAGCACCTGGAGCGCCGTCCGCACGCCCCGCGCCGTCAGCACCCGGGCGCTCTTGCCGAGCACCTTGGACAGGAGCGCCAGCATGTTCGCCTTGTCGTCCACGACGAGCACTGTCGGCTTCATGCGCGCTCCTGGCTCTCCCTTGCTCCTTCGATGAGGACGCCCGGCAAATCGATCACGAACCGGGACCCGCCCCCCGGCCTGGGCTCCGCCCGGATGCTCCCGCCGTGCGCGGTCACGAGACCATAGCAGACCGCGAGTCCGAGGCCGGTGCCGTCGCGGCGGGTCGTGAAGAACGGCTCGAAGAGGCGCTCGCGCGCCTCCTCGGGGATGCCGGCGCCCCGGTCGAGGATCTCGATCCGATAGCCGTCGTCCTGCTGCCTTCCGCGCACGACGATCTCGTCACCTCCCGACATCGCGCTGGTCGCCTCGCGCGCGTTGGTCACGAGGTTGACGATGACCTGCCGGATCCGGAGCGGATCCACCGTGATGAACGCCGGCTCGGCGTCCACGAGCAGGAGCTGGTCGCGCCGCCCCGGCCCGCCGTCGCAGTGCGAGGCCGCGTCCCGGAGCAGCTCCTCGGCCTGCACGGGGCGCGGCGACAGGACCGGCGAGCGCGCGTACATGAGCAGCTCCTCCGCGATCCGCTGGCAGGCCGCCGCCTCCTCGTCGAGGATCGAGAGCTCCTCGCGGAGCTCGGGCTTCTCCGCCTCCTTGGCCATCGTCTTCACGTAGCCGCGGATCACGGCGATGGGGTTGTTGATCTCGTGCGCCACGCCCGAGGCGACGCGGCCGATCGCCGCCAGCCGCTCCGAGGCGACCAGGTCGGCCTCGGTGCGCGACAGCGCGTCCAGCATGCGGTTGAACGCGTCGGCGACCGCCGCGAGCTCCACGGCCGCGACCGGCTCGACGCGGGCGCTGCGATCGCCCGCGGTGACGCGCTCGGCGACGCGCTCGAGCGAGGAGAGCGGGGTGGAGAAGGAGCTCCAGAGCTTGCGCCCGGCGATCAGCGCGAGCGCCGCGGCGAGGGCGCACACGGCCGTCGCGAGGATCAGCGCGAACTGGATGAACCGCTCGGCCCGGCGCTCGGCGCTGAGGGCCCGCTCGTCGAAGTGGCGCGCCAGGGTGTCGGCGTGCTCCGTCATCCGGTCGACGAGCGCGTTGGCGCGGTCGTGCGCGTGGTGGACCTCGTGCCAGTCCTGCCGATCGATCGCGGGCAGGATCGCCGTGGAGAAGAGGTGGCTGAGCTCGCGGCTCGCCTCGCCGATGTCGTCGAGCTTCGTGGCCGCCTCGGCGTCGAGGCCGGGCCGCAGCTCGGCGAGCTTCGCGCCGAGCTCGCTCACCCAGGCGTCGTGGTGCTCGACGTGCGAGCGGTCGCGCAGGATGATCGTGTGCGCCTCGTGAATGTACTGCTCGCGCGCGGTGACGCTGAGCAGCGCCGCCTGGCGCGAGGCCACCTCGAGGCCGTGCGCCTCCAGGATGGCGCGGCGGGACGCGAGCCCCGTGAGCACCGTGGCGATGCCGCTCGCGACGACCAGGGCGACGAGGAGGCTGATGACCAGGAGCAGCCGGCGGCGGAGCCGATAAAGGCGCTGCGGGGCGGGAGGCGGAGCCATGGACGGGGGCATCCTCGCAAGCCGCGTACCGGGGCCGCAAAGGGGCCGGCGAGCCGCCGAACAGGCGCGGGCGTCGTGATCCTCGACCCGGGGGAGGGGCGACTTGTGACCGAGGCGGTCACACGAGCGTGACCCCCGAGGTCACCGCGAGGACCAGGCGCCGCGCAGAACCCCGGGATCCGCGCGCGCGGCAGCCTGGCGCGCTCGTTGCTCGGGACCCTGCTCTCCAGGGCAAGAACCTCGGTTCCAGGAAAGCACGATGCGCCAACTCCTTCTCTCTCTGCTCGTCTCGATCCCGCTTGTGGCCTGCTCCACCAAGGAGGCGCCTCGCCACGACCACGCCGCGGCCGCGCCGACGCAGGCCCCGGCGGCGGCGCCGGCGCCCGCGCCGCAGGCCCACGACCACGCCGCGGCCCACGACCACGCCGCGAGCACGGCGGGCACGCGCCCCCACGCGGATCACGACCCGCGCCACGGGGGCCTGGTCACGATGGAGGGCGACAACCACGTCGAGGTCGTTGTCGGGGCCGACGGCGCCATCGACCTTTACGCGAGCGACGCGGTCCGGATGCCGATCCCGCCGAAGGACGTCACCGGCACCATCACGATCGAGCCGAAGGGCAAGGGCCAGAAGCAGACCCTGACGCTCGCCCCGAACGAGGCGAAGGGCTCGCTCTCGGCGAAGGGCCCGGCGCCGGACAAGGCGGATTACACGTGGGATCTGAAGGTCCGCGGCGCGCCGATGAAGATGACGCTCACGGTGCCGGCCGGGGGGACGGCGTCCCTCGTCGACGCGCCGGCCGCGCACCCGGCCGGAGAGCACGCCCACGGCTCGCCCCACGGCGGCGTCGTCCAGTCGCTCGCGGACGGCCACGTCGAGGTGAAGCTCGAGAAGACCGGCGACATCACGGTCTGGATGCTGGACGCGGCCGAGAAGCCTCGCTCCGCGAAGGGCGTCACCGCGAGCCTGCGCCCCGTCGTCGCGGGGTCGAAGGAGGTCGAGCTCGCCTACGACGCGAAGGCCGACGTCCTGCGGGGCAAGATCGACCCGCTCAAGCAGGACCACGTGGACGGGGTGCTCCGCATCACGCCGGCCGGCGGGGCCGCGACGTCGATCCGCTTCGCGTTCCACCTCGAGGGCAACGCGGCGGGGCACGACGGCCACACGGGACACGACGGGCACGGGCACGACGGGCACGGGCACTGATGACGCACAGGAGTCACCTCGCCTGGGCCGCGGCGCTCGCGATCCTCGCGGCGGCCCCGCGCGCCGGCGCGCACGGCGGCGAGGACCACGCCGCGCCCGCCGCGCCGAGCGCCGCGAGCACGGCGACAGAGCACGTCGTGTCCGGGGAGACCGCGATGTTCTCGGTGGTGATCAAGTACCCGGCGAGGAAGGCGGAGGGGCCGCTGCCCGCGCGCGTCTACGTCGCCCGGGCCGACTCCACCGCGCCGGTCGCGGACGCGCGCGTGCGGATCGAGCTGAAGGGGGGGCTGACCTTCGCCGCGGACGCGGGGAAGACGGCGGCCGCCGGCGTCTATGACCTCGCGCTCCCCGCGGCCCCGGAAGGAGCGACGGCCAACGGCGTCGTCTCGGTCGAGGCCGGGGGCGACTTCGACCTCGTGCTCGTCGGGGACCTCCGCTTCGGCGCCGTCGCGCCCGCGGCGCCGCCGCCCGGGATGACGCCGGAGCGGGAGATGCCGCTCGGCGGTCTGGCGGTCGCGGCGGGGGCGCTGGCCGTGCTCAGCGGCGGGATCGGGTATGCGCTCGGGCGGCGCTCGCGGCGGAAGCCGCCCGCGCCCACCCGGCCCCCCGAGGACCGCTCCGCGCTCCCGCAGGTGGCCTCGTGAGCCGCGCCCGACCCCTCGCCGTCACCGCGCTCGCCGTCGCCTCGGCCGTCGCGGTCACGGGCCTCGAGGAGCGCGCCGGCGCGCACGGCGGCGAGGACCACGGCGCGCCCGCGAGGCCCGCGGCCAGCGCCGCGGCGGACCCGAACGTGGCCCGCGTGCCGATCGAGACGCAGTTCCTCCTCGGGTTGCGCACCGAGCGCGCGCGCCGCGGCGCGCTCGCCGCGAGCCTCGGGCAGATCGGCACGGTTGTCGCGCGGCCCGCGGGCGAGCTCGCCGTCGTGGCGCCGACGTCCGGCCGCCTCTTCCCGCCCGAGGGCGGGTTCCTCCGGCTCGGCGACGAGGTGAAGAAGGGCCAGCTCCTCGGGACGCTCCGGCCGAGCCTGGGCGGCGCGGAGAGCGCGCAGCTCGGGCTGTCGCGCAGCGACGCCGCCTCCCGGGTCGCCGCGGCCGAGGCGCGGCTCGCCCTGGCCGAGCGTGAGCTCGCGCGGCGGCGCGCGCTCGTCGGGATCGTCGCGGTAAAGGACGTCGAGGCCGCCGAGGCCGAGGTGGAGGTCGTCCGGGCCGAGGTCGCGCGCGCCCGCGCGGACGTCGGGGTGCTCGCGGGCGGGGCGGGCGCGCAGCGGCTCAGCGCGACGATCGACGGGACGGTGGTCTCCGGCCGGGTGAGCCCGGGCGCCCAGGTCGCGGAGGGGACCGAGCTCTGGCGCATCGTCGATCTCGCGGCGCTCTGGGTCGACGTGCGCATCCCGGAGGCGGACGCGGCGCGCCTCGCGGGCGATCGCGCCGAGGTGGCGCTCGTCACGGATCCCGCGGCGCGCTTCGAGGCCCGGCGCCTCGCCGTCGCGTCGCTTGTCGACCCGGCGACCCGCACCGTCCAGGCGCTCTTCGAGTTCGACAACGAGGACCGGCGCGCGCGGGTCGGCGCGCTCGTCCACATCAGCCTGGCGGGGAGCGCCCCCGTCGAGAGCGTCGTCGTCCCGGCGTCGGCGCTGCTCGACCGCAGCGGCACGCCCACGATCGTCGTGAAGACCGGCCCCGAGACGTTCGAGCTGCGCGCGGCCGCGGTCGGGCCGAAGTCGGCCGGCGCGGTCGGGATCACGGGGGGCGTGGCCGCCGGAGAGCGCGTCGTCATCGACGGCGCGATGGCCGTCCTCCTCGCCGCCGGGGGCTAGCAGCGACGATGTTCGACGCCCTGATCCGCTTCTCGCTCAGGAACCGCCTCTTCGTCGTCGCCGCGGCGGCGCTGGTGCTCGTCTACGGGACGTACTCGCTCCTGAAGCTGCCGATCGACGTCTTTCCCGACCTGAACCGCCCGACGGTCACCCTCATGACCGAGGCCCCCGGCCTCGCGCCCGAGGAGGTGGAGACGCTCGTCACGGTGCCCCTCGAGCGGGTGATGAACGGCGCCCCCGGCGTCGAGCGCGTGCGCTCCACCTCGGGCGTCGGCCTGAGCGTCGTGTACGTCGAGTTCGACTGGTCCACGGACATCTACCGCGACCGGCAGCTCGTGGCCGAGCGCCTCGCCACGGTGACGGAGCAGCTCCCGGAGGGCACCACGCCGCAGATGGGGCCGGTCGCCTCCATCATGGGGGAGATCCTGCTGATCGGCGTGCAGGGCGAGGGGGTCTCGCCCATGACGCTCCGGACCCAGGCCGACTGGGTGATCCGGCCGAGGCTGCTCACGATCCCGGGGGTCGCGCAGGTGATCCCGATCGGCGGCGAGGTCCGGCAGATCCAGGTCACCGTCGATCCGGCCAGGCTCGCGGCGGCCGCGGTGTCGCTCGAGGAGATCTCGCGCGCCCTCGCGGGCGCGAACGCCAACGCGACCGGCGGGTACGTCGACCGGCGGGGCCTGGAGTTCCTCGTGCGCACGCTCGGCCGCGCCCGGACCGAGGCGGACATCGCCGCCACCGTGATCGCCGTGCGGAGCGGGACGCCGGTGACCCTGGCGCAGGTCGCGACGGTGCAGGAGGCCGCGCGCGTGAAGCGCGGCGACGGGTCGATCGACGGCAGGCCCGCCGTGATCCTCTCGGTGCAGAAGCAGCCGGGCGCCGACACCGTCGCGCTCACCGCGAGCATCGACAGGGCCGTGGCCGAGCTGCAGCGGTCGATGCCCGCGGGCGTCACCGTCAACCCGCGCCTGTTCCGGCAGGCGACCTTCATCGAGAGCGCGGTCCACAACGTGGTCGAGGCGCTGCGCGACGGCGCGATCCTCGTCGCGATCGTCCTGTTCCTGTTCCTCCTCAACTTCCGGACGACCGCGATCACGCTGACCGCCATCCCGCTCTCGCTCATCGTGAGCGCGCTCGTGTTCCGGGCGTTCGACCTGTCGGTCAACACGATGACGCTGGGCGGGCTCGCCGTGGCGATCGGCGAGCTCGTCGACGACGCCATCGTCGACGTGGAGAACGTCTTCCGGCGCCTGCGCGAGAACCGGGCGCTCGCGTCCCCGCGGCCGGCGATCGACGTCATCCGCGACGCGTCGAGCGAGGTCCGCAGCTCCATCGTCTTCGCGACGATCCTCGTGGTCCTGGTGTTCGTCCCCCTGTTCGCCATGAGCGGCATCGAGGGGCGGCTCTTCGCCCCGCTCGGGATCGCCTACATCGTGTCGATCCTTGCGTCGCTGGTTGTATCCCTGACGGTCACTCCAGCGCTCTGCTCGTATCTCTTGCCGTCCATGAAGCGGATGAGCCACGAGGACGGCTGGCTCGTTCGAAAGCTCAAGGCCGCGGACCGGCGCGTGCTCGGGGTGGCGCTGCGTCACCCCGGGGCGGTCATGGCGGCCGCGGGCGCGCTGGTCCTCGCCGCGGCGGCGGCGGTGCCGTTCCTCGGGGGCGAGTTCCTCCCGCCGTTCAACGAGGGGACGCTCACGGTCAACGTCATCGCCAGGCCGGGCACGTCGCTCGCGGAGTCGAGCCGCCTCGGCACCCTGGCCGAGGAGCTGATCCACGAGGTCCCCGAGGTCGTCTCGACAGGGCGGCGGACGGGCAGGGCCGAGCTCGACGAGCACGCGGAGGGGGTCCACTACTCGGAGATCGACGTCGACCTCGGGGCGTCCGGCCGGGCGCGCGAGGAGATCCTCGGCGACATCCGCGGCCAGCTCGACAAGATCCCGGGCGTGGCGGTCAACGTGGGTCAGCCGATCTCGCACCGGCTCGACCACCTGCTCTCGGGCGTCCGCGCGCAGGTCGCGGTGAAGATCTTCGGTGAGGATCTCGGCGAGCTGCGGCGCCTCGGGAAGGCGGCGCAGGGCGCGATGCAGGGCATCGAGGGGGTGAAGGACCTGCAGGTCGAGCAGCAGGTGCTGATCCCGCAGATCGCCATCCAGGTGAACCGGGAGCGCGCGGCGCAGCTCGGCGTCAACGCGGGCCAGCTCTCCGAGCTGCTCGAGCTCGCGCTCGCGGGCGGAACGGTCACGCAGATCCTGGAGGGCCAGCGGACCATCGATGTGGTCTTGCGGTACCCGCCGGAGCTCCGCGAGGACATCGACGCCCTGCGGCGCACGCTCGTCGACACGCCGAGCGGCGCGAAGGTCCCGCTCTCCCAGCTCGCCGACGTGACGGAGAGCATGGGGCCGAACCAGATCAGCCGCGACGACACGCAGCGGCGCATCGTGGTCTCGGCGAACGTGGCCGGGCGCGATCTGGAGCAGGTCGTGAGCAACATCCAGCGCGCCGTGGACGCGATCCCGAAGCCGTCGGGCTACTACGCGACGTACGGAGGGCAGTTCGAGAGCCAGCGGTCGGCGTCGCGGCTCATCGGGCTGCTCTCGATCGCGAGCCTCGCCGGGATGCTCGTCGTCCTTTATTCGCAGTTCCGCTCATGGACGGTGGCGCTGCAGATCCTCCTGAACATCCCGCTCGCGCTGGTCGGCTCGGTGGTTGCCGTGATCCTGACAGGCGGGGTGCTGTCGGTCGCGACCCTCGTCGGGTTCATCACGCTCTGCGGCATCGCCGCGCGCAACGGGATCATGATGATCTCGCACTACATCCACCTCATGAAGGAAGAGGGGGAGTCGTTCGGCGAGGCGATGATCGTCCGCGGCTCGCTGGAGCGCCTCGTGCCGGTGCTGATGACGGCGCTCACGGCCGCGCTGGCGCTCGTGCCGATCGCGCTGTCGAGGGGGGAGCCGGGCAAGGAGATCCTGCAGCCGGTGGCGGTGGTGATCCTCGGCGGGCTGCTGTCGTCGACGCTGCTCGACATCGTGGTCACGCCGGCGGTGTTCCTGAAGTTCGGCCGTGCCTCGGCCGAGCGGCTGGCGCGGGCTCCGGGGAGCGCGGGCGGCGGCCGGGCCGACCTCGCCGGCACGGCGCCGGGTGAGGGCTACGGCGCGAGCGCCGCCCGCGGCCTCTGAACCTCACGCCGCCCATGAGGGGTCACGCCCCGCGGCTTGTACACCGAGAGCGCCGTGGCCACGAGCAACACAGCCAGGGCGGCAGCCGCGTCGGCCACGAGCTGGATCCGCAGCCGGCGAAGATCGCCGCCGGCGAGCGCCGCCTCGGCCGCGGCGCTCGCCACGACCTGGATCGGCCGCGTGTGCAGCAGCAGGACGCCCGTGGCGACGACGGTCAGCAGGAGCTTGAACGCGACCCAGTAGTGCCGGAGCAGGCCCCACGGCGTGCCCAGCGATTGGATGAGCCCGGTGACCAGCGAGGCGAGGCTGAGCGGGACGATGACGGACCATGTGATCAGATCCATCGCGACATAGGCTCCGCGCACCGTCGGAGCATCCCCGCGGGTCACACCGGCGATCGCGAGCGCGAGGAAGGCCGCGACCGAGCCGAGCCAGCCGACCGAGGACGCGACATGCGCGGTGAGCGCGAGCTTCCGGAGCGGGGGTGTCATCGTCATCCGTGGTCTCCTTCCAGGGGCACGGGGTCGACTTTATCGATACAGTTTGTATCTGTCAAATCACTGTGTATTCGACCACGTCGTCGTGTACACTTCGGGGGTGCCGAAGCTGTGGACCGAGACGATCGAGGCGCACCGCCGCGCGGTGCACGACGCGATCCTGAACACCACCGCGGCGCTGGTCGCCAAGCACGGGCTTTCGTCGGTGACGATGTCGCAGATCGCCGAGGCGACCCGCATCGGGCGCGCGACGCTGTACAAGTACTTCGCCGACGTCGAGGCGATCCTGGTGGCCTGGCACGAGCGGCAGATCGCCGGCCACCTCGAGCACCTCGCGGCCGTCCGGGACCGGGCGGGTGACCCGGGCGCGCGGCTCGAGGCCGTGCTCGAGGCGTTCGCGCTCATCGCCCACGAGCACCCCACCACCGAGCTCTCGGCGCTCTTGCACCGCGGGGAGCACGTCGCCCGCGCGCAGCAGCACCTCCGCGGCTTCATCCGCGACCTGATCGCGGACGGCGCGGGGGCCGGCGCCTTCCGGGACGACATCGCGCCGGACGAGCTCGCGCGGTACTGCCTCCACGCCCTGACCGCAGCCGGCGGCCTGCCGTCCAAGGCCGCCGTCCGCCGGCTCGTCGCGGTCACGCTGGCGGGGTTGCGCCCGATGCGCTGAGCCGCCCCGAGGCCGCCGGGGCGGAGGCGCGCCCCTCAGCGCTCCGCGTCGCGCCCGGGAGGCTTCCTGGCGATCGCATATAGCGCGTTGGTCTCGGCGCTGAGCGCGTTGCGCGCGCGGAGCGGGGCGAGCGTGTCGCGCTGGACGGCCTCCTGCGCGCCGGGATCGAGCTTGTCGATGGTGCCGCGATAGCCCGACCCGAGGGCGATGACCCACCAGTCGTCCGGCGAGGTGAGGGGCTGACTGGAGTGCTCGGCCTCGATGGCGCAGTCCGCGACGCCGGCCTCTGCGAGCATGGAGCGGAGGGCGTCCGGGGTGTCGATGCGCTCCCACGGCCGGAAGGTCTTGTAGACATCGGGGCGGTGGGCCTGGATCGCGGCCCAGAAGGCGGTGTTGCCGGGCTCGAGCACGTCCTTTCCCCAGGTGGTGATGGCGAGCGTGCCGCCGGGCTTCAGCCATCGCCAGAGCCTGCGCACGGCGGCGGGCATGTCCGGCATGAAGAAGATGCCGAAGACGCAGACGACGGCGTCGAAGCTCCCGGGCGGCAGGTCGAGGGCCTCGACGTCGGCGCAGCGGAAGTCGAGGTTCGTGAGCCCCAGGGCGCGGGCCTTGGCGCGCCCGCGGTCGAGCAAGGCATCGGCGAGATCCACGGCGAGCACGGAGCCGGTGGGCCCGACGGCGCGCGCGGCGGGGATGGCGGACGCGCCGGTGCCGGAGCAGACGTCGAGGACGCGGTGGCCGGGCTCGAGGCGGGCGCGCTCGACGGTGCGCTTCCCGATGCGGGCCCAGAAGGCGAGCGGCGGGGCGTCGAAGTGATCCGCGGCGGCGGAGTACGTGACGGCGGTGCGTGCCTTGTCGGGATCGAGCTGGTTCATGGGGTCCCCTGGGTCTGGAGGGTCGGAGGGAGCGCGCCGACGCGCGCCTCGATGGCCGGTACGCCGTCTCCGGAAGCCGGCCCTCGGAGCAGACGCAGCCACCGGACCGGCATTACAGCGGCCGGGGGCGCTGCAGCCCGGCAGCCGCCGGGGGCGCTGCAGCCCCCGGCCAGGTGAGCTCCTGGTTTCGCGTGAGTCCGAGGTGGTCTTCAGCGATCTCGCCGTAATCCGCCGGGGGGCCCTGCGTCTGCACCGGTCGACAACGAGGTGATCATGTCGACCGCATCCGTCTCCATTGCAGCCCCCCGGGACACCGACGAGGGCGCCGTCCGCCGTATCGATCTGCCCATCGAGGGCATGACCTGCGCCGCCTGCGTCCGGCGCGTCGAGCGCGCGCTGCTCGCGACAGGCGGCGTCCGCGACGCGAAGGTCAACCTTGTGACCCGCTCGGCCACAATCATGTTCGACCCGGCCGCCGCGTCCACGACGGGCCTCGTCGCCGCCGTCGAGCGCGCGGGCTACAGCGTCCCGGAGGGCAGCGCCGCGCTCGGGGGCGCTGCCGTCGCCCCTGCCGACCGGGCGGCCGCCGCCGAGGAGAGCCTCGACGGCGAGCGGCGCGCCCTCTGGCGGGACTTCGGCGTCTCGCTCGCCCTGTCGGTCCCGCTGCTCGTGCTCGGCATGTCGCACGGCCGCATCCCGGGCGCGGACGGCACGATCGGCCGTTTCGTCCAGCTCGCCCTCGCGACCGCCGTGGTCTTCGGCCCCGGCCGCCGCTTCTTCCGGCTCGCCTGGGCCGCGCTCCGGCACCGGGCGGCCGACATGAACACGCTCGTCGCCCTCGGGACGGGCGCCGCGTGGGTCTACTCCGCGGTCGCCGTCGTGGCGCCGCAGCTCTTCCCCCACGCCGAGCACGGCGTGCGGCCGCACGTCTACTTCGAGGCCGCCGGGGCCATCATCAGCTTCGTCCTGCTCGGCAAGCTCCTGGAGACCCGCGCCCGCAAGCGGCTCACCGACGCCGTGCGCGGGCTCGTCGCGCTCCAGCCCAGGACGGCGCGGCGGTTGCGCGGCGACCTCGAAGGCGATCTCGAAGGCGACCTCGAAGAGGAGATCCCGGCCGCCGCCCTCTCGCCCGGCGATCTCGTCCGCGTCCGCCCGGGAGAGCGGATGCCGAGCGACGGCGAGGTCGTCGCCGGCGCCTCGGCGGTCGACGAGTCGATGCTCACGGGCGAGAGCCTCCCCGTCGACAAGGGCGCCGGAGCGGCCGTGTTCGGCGGCACGCTCAACCAGAGCGGGCAGCTCACCGTGCGGATCACGAAGACCGGCGCCGACACCGCGCTCGCCCGCATCGTCGAGGCCGTCGAGCAGGCGCAGGGCTCGAAGGCGCCGATCGCGCGCCTCGCCGACACGGTGAGCGGCGTCTTCGTCCCGGTGGTCCTCGGCATCGCCGCGCTCGCGTTCGTCGCGTGGGTCGCGGTGGATCCGAGCGCGGCGGGGCTCGCCGCCGCGGTCGAGCGGTTCGTCGCCGTCCTGGTGATCGCCTGCCCCTGCGCCCTGGGCCTCGCGACGCCCGCCGCCGTGGCCGTGGGCACCGGCCGCGGCGCCGAGCTCGGCGTGCTGGTGAAGGGCGGCGCGGCGCTCGAGGCCGCGAGCCGCGTCGATACCGTCCTCGTCGACAAGACGGGCACGCTCACCGCGGGCCGCCCGCAGCTCGCGGCGGTGAAGGCGCTCGGGGAGGCCTCGGAGGACGAGCTCCTGCGCCTGGTCGGGTCGGCGGAGCTCGGCAGCGAGCACCCCGTCGCGAAGGCGCTTGTCGAGGGCGCGCGCGCGCGCGCCGGCGGCGTCCCGCTCGCCGCGCCCGAGGACTTCCGCGCCGACGCTGGCCGCGGCGTTGTCGCCCGCGTCGAGGGGCGCGAGGTGCGCATCGGCACGGCCCGGTACCTTGCCGAGCGCGGGATCGACGCCGCGCCGCTCGAGGAGCTCGCCCAGGGGCTCGCCGGGCAGGGGAACACGCCGTCGTTCGTCGCCGTCGACGGCCAGCTCGCCGGCCTTGTCGCGGTGGCCGACCTGCCGACCCCCGAGGCCAGGGAGGCCGTCGCGGCGCTGCACGGGCTCGGCGTGCGCGTCGCGATGGTGACCGGCGACCGCGAGGCGACCGCGCGCGCCGTGGCGCGGCAGCTCGGGATCGACGAGGTGTTCGCCGAGGTGCGCCCCGAGGACAAGGCGCGCATCGTGCGCGAGGAGCGCGAGCGCGGCCGCGTCGTCGCGATGGTTGGCGACGGCATCAACGACGCGCCCGCCCTCGCCGGCGCGCACGTGGGGATCGCGGTCGCGAGCGGCACCGACATCGCGGTCGCCGCGGCCGACGTGGCGCTGCTCCGCGGCGGCGTCGGGGCGCTGCCGGCGGCGCTCGGGCTCGCGCGCGCGACGCTGCGGACCATCCGGCAGAACCTGTTCTGGGCGTTCATCTACAACGTGATCGGCATTCCGATCGCTGCCGGGGCGCTCTATCCGGTGACGGGCTGGTTGCTGTCGCCGGTCCTCGCGAGCGCGGCGATGAGCCTGTCGAGCGTGTCGGTGCTGGTCAGCTCGCTGCGGCTGCGGCGGTTCCGGCAGGCGGGGTGAGGGCTGCGCTCGGACGGGATGCGGCGGGGGGGATGAGGCGACCTGAGGGGGGCGCGGGATGAGGGATGAACTTGGCAACGATCTTGTGGTGCCGAACCGTCGCGATCCGTCGGGTCGATTTCACGGTGCTCAACCGTCGCATTCTTCGGGATTTCTGAAGGGCGTGAACCCCGATCGCCCCCGCTTGTCAAGCGACAGTAACTTTTTACTGACGCTCTACACCAGTGTTACCAATCGCTGTTTTGGGGAGAGTGGTGTCCGCGCGTCTTGAACCGTCGACGTCCGATAGTGCTCAGCGTCGACAACATAGATCTGGCGCTCCGTATAAAAGATAGCGACAGCTTCTTCGGTGTGCCCAAGCATATCTCGGGCCTGGCTCTTCAAGCGCTGCGCGTCCTGCGTCCTCATCGTGAGCTGGCGAACCGGACCGTCACCCTTCAATAGTTTCGCCTGAAACAGTGCTGCCTTCTTGGTCGCACCGTCTGCGTTCGTCACTCGAACAAGGACCCCGCCGTCCGCGCCGGCGTACGGTTCCTCTGTCTGCTTGTTGAGCTGGCGGTAATTGAACTCGACGCTGACTGTCTTGGAACGAAAGGACTGCCGCATCAGAGCATGACCGAGGACCGGAGTCACTCCCTCTTCGCTGCCGTGGTTTGGAATCTCGGAGAGGACTTCCGCGACTGCCTGATCGATGTGTTCCGCGATCTCGCGCTGGATGGTGTCATCAATAAGGTAGGTCACGCGTTCCTCTCCGAAAGTTGTTCATTCAGAGGTCCGGCAGCAGCCCGTGGTATGTGGTGATACCCTGCGACAAGTTGTGACCCACTCGTCCACGGCGCCTAACGCCTGCGGCATCTGCCGCGGGCGCGGAGCGCCCGTCGGCAGCATGCCGCCGTTGGGCGGCTTGGCGCGGCACGAGCGGGATCTCTCACCAGCCCCAACGAGTACGAAAGAGCTGGGGCATCGGCATTGGCTTCCCACTGATCTGCCGATACTGCTTAGAGTCGAACCGCCACCGCTGCTGTGCGGCCAGCTTCTTGGGACCGCAAACCCGCTTGTCCTCCTCCCAGCGGCACCGGGCCTGATGGACCGTGAGCACGATGTCGTCGGGGCCGGACGCGCGCCTTTGCTGCGACACTGCTACACTGACAACGTCATCGTCCTCGAGACCCATGCCGGACGCCACCCACTCGAGCCTATCGTCGAAGACGAGTGACAGCTGAGTGCCCTCAAGACGAAAAAGGCTCAAGCGCGTCGTCCCGCCCATCATGCCGTAGGACCACGGCGTTCGCATCCCAAGCAGAGTTTCGTCACCTTGAAAAGAGTACGAACGGGAATCGAACTCGGTACGCCCATAAAGCAAACCGTCGGGATCCCAGCCTGGCACTGTGCCCCGCGCTACCAACGTAAGCGCAGTTCCCGAACGCTCTAGCACGGCGAGCCGCGGGTTCACCCGGCAACCTCCGCAGACGAACTCCGCGTCCGCATCTTCGCCAATGTAGTGCGCAACTACCAGTAGCGTCCGCGCCGAAGTGACCCACTGCCGAACGCGATCGACACGTACAGCACCTCCTGCTGCCGCCGAACGCTCAACCGATGTGTCAAAGTCCGGAAAAATCGCTACGAGCACGTCGCACAGCGTGAACTCGGCGAAGGAGTGAGGGAGGAGCAAAGGCTCCTCCTCTCGGAAGGCGCGGCGGCACGCCGGGATGCGCGGATCCGCACTTGGTGGGCTGCCGGTGGGCTGCCGGCCATCCGCAGCTTCTGCAGTTTGGGCCGGTGTTGGCGCTGCGTCTTCTGCGACAGGCCGTTCTCGGTCGCGGCAGCCAAGTCCGGCGACCGCGGCGACAGCGAGCCAGGCGAGAGCGGCCGCCCGTCGGAGTCCGCGTCCGGCTGTCGTGGCCATATCTTTAGGTCTCCGTGTGCGTAACCGTGGTCCGCCGAACGTCGCAATCAGTTGCGTCGCAGGGCCTAGCGGCGGGTTATAGCATGTAGGCGGCGAAGCGCCGCGGCATATCTGCGTATTCCCGCGAATAGGTCGCGACGCTCCGCGGCATATCTGAGTATTCCCGTGAATAGGCAGCGACTTCCGCGACCTATCTGCGCATCTCCGAAGATAGGCCGCCGCCGCGGAGGCCCGACGGCCGCGGGGTCGCCACGGCCGCATTCTTCTGCGTGGAGCCCCCTGACGTCCTTCCAGCGCGGATCGTCCAGGCGTGAGCCCACCTGGATCGCTCGCGATCAGCCGCTGCAGCCGAGGGGGATCGTCAATCTCCACATGTCGTTGAGCAGCACCGGCGCGAACTCCGCGGTCGCTCCCCCGAAGATGTAGAACTCGTAGGCCGTGGCGGTCTTGCGAGTGAAGTAGAACTGGCCGAACCTCGGCGCCGGCGCCGGCCCCGTCATCGCGGTGTCCACGCGCGTCCAGGTCCCTGTGTGGAGATCGAAGTACCAGAGATCGGACAGGGTGGCACCGTCGAACTGGCTGCCCCCGAAGAGCCAGATGCGGTCGTTGTGCTCATCGGCGATCAGCTTCGCGTTGTCGCGGTGGCCCGGTCCGCCTGCCTCGTCGAAGACGAGCTGATCCCAGGTCTCCGTGTCGACGTCGAACATCCAGAGGTCGCCGAGGTAGTTCTCCGGCGTGAACAGGCCGGTCCCGTTCACGACGTCATTCGTGTATCCGCCGTAGACGAGGAGGGCGTTCCAGCCCTCGGCGTACACGAGCGGATGATGGGCTCGAGCGCGCGGGGCGGGCGAGCCGGTCGCGACCTGCTTCCAGCCGTTCTTGTAGCGGACCAGGTCGTGCTGGAGGCCGTCAGGGCGGTTGATGAAGGCCGGCAGCGTCGACGAAGAGCCCGAGAAGGCGTACGCGACGGTCTTGTGCTTCCCCTTCTTGCGCACGGCGACCGCCTCCGTGGAGCGGTTGGCGCGCCCGATCTCGGCCGCGCTCTGCGCGATCTGCGTCCACCCGTGCGCCGGATCGAACCGGAACGTGTCCTGGTGCGTGAGGTCGAGCCCGCGCCGGAAAGGACCTCTCCCGCCGGAGACGATCAGCGCGTCGTCCTCCGCGACGCACCACATCATCGACTCGGCCCTGGCAGACGGCCCGCCCGGGTACTGGCCGAGGTCGTACCAGGTCAGCGTGTCGACGTCGAAGGCGCTGAAAGCGGCCACGGGCTCGTCATCCGGGTAGGTCCCGTTCAACCCGCCGAAGATATAGAAGAGGCCCTCGTGATAGGCGCTCGCGCCGTCCCAGATGGCGTCGGGGACGGCGCCGCCCTGCGGAATCTCGGTCCAGTAGGGCAAGCTCGACTGGGCGGCTCCCGGGCGGCTCCCGGCGAACGAGAGCAAGAGAGAGAAAGAAGCGATGAGAAGGATCCGAAGGTGAACCCTGCGTGTCATCCGAGCAACCTCCCTGTTCCAGGCAACGGCGGGCTCGCTGGAGCAGGTCGCCGGCGGACCTTCACGTTACCACGATAGCCTGGACCTCAGAAAGCTGGATCACGATCCAGGTCGCGACCTCGGACGGGCCAACGCAAGGTGCAGCGCGCGGCGGGCGACCCGCGGAGCTCCACCGCGCGTCCCGTCCAAAGGAGAAGAGTCATGACGCGTTTCACCTCCCCTCGTAGGCTCGGCGCGGCGGTCGCGCTGCTCGGCCTGGGTGAGGATCGACCAGACCACCACGCTGAAGCTGACGACGGCGGCCTGTGCCGCGACGGTCGTCGATGTCCTTCCGCCGCCGCGCTCCCTCGACGCGCACAAGATCCACACCATGTTCACGGCGATGCTCCCCAGCTCGACCGACGCCGCCCGAGTCCACCGGTTCGGCGGCCCCGAGGTCATCACCATCGACAAGGTGCCGGTCTCGCTGCCCGGCCCGGGCGAGGTGCTGGTCCGCGTCGCGGCGGCCGGGGTCGGACCGTGGGACGCCTGGATTCGTGCCGGCAAGAGCGTGCTACCCCAGCCGTTGCCGCTGACGCTCGGCTCGGATCTCGCTGGTACCGTGGCGGCGGTCGGCCCCGAGGTGACTGGCCTCGCGCCGGGCGCAGCGGTCTTTGGCGTCACCAACAGGCGCTTCACCGGCGCCCACGCGGACCATGCCGTGGCGCAGGCGTGCAGGGTGAGGCGCAAGCCTCTCCGGCTCGACGACGTGCAGGCCGCCTCCGTGCCGGTCATCGCGGTCACGGCGTGGCAGGCGCTGTTCGATCACGCCCAGCTCGAAGCCGGACAGACCGTGCTGGTGCACGGCGCGGCCGGCAGCGTCGGCGCGTACGCGGTGCAGCTCGCGCGCCGGGCCCGCGCCCGGGTGATCGCGACGGCCTCGGCCAGGGATCGCGACTTCGTCCGCAGCCTCGGCGCGGACGTCGTCGTGGACTACCGGAGCGAGCGCTTCGAGGATGCCGCGAAGGACGTCGATGTCGTCATCGACCTCGTCGGTGGCGACACCCAGGCGCGGTCCTTCGCCGTGCTCAAGCAACGTGGCATCCTGGTCTCGGCGGTGTCGACCCCCGATCAGGAGGAGGCCGCCCGTCGCGGCGTGCGGGCAAGCTTCTTCCTCGTGGACGTCACGACAACCCACCTCGACCGCATCGCCGCCCTGCTCGACGCGGGCGGGCTCTCGGTCGACATCGGCGCCGTGCTGCCGCTCGCCGAGGTCCGCGGCGCGCATGAGATGCTCGACGGCACCCGCCCCCGCCCGCGCGGCAAGATCGTCCTGGCCATGGCGCCTGCTCGCTGAGAGCGCGGCGACGGGCCGCGCGGCGTGCGCGCGTCGGACCGAGAGTCCGCTCTGGCCGGGGCACCACGGCGCTCCGGCGCTACTCCAGCACGATACTCACCCTCTTCGTGCCCTCGTATCCATCGCCGCGCACGGTCACCGTGAGGTCCAGCTTCTGACCTTCGAGGGTCTCGCGGTCCCACGCGAAAGGTTGGTAGAGCGCTCCGTCCGAGACAAGGAAAGAACCGGCCTTGATGAACTGGACGTTGAACTGCGCGGACGCGAGCCCGTCGGGATCGTCGGCGAGCGGGCCCTCGAACTCGTTCGCGAGGCGTACCACATGGCACGTCTCCTCCGCGTCGCCGGGCAGAGCCTCCACCTGGACCCAGGGCGTAATCATCATCGAGCCCTGATTGCCGAGGATCAGGCGCGCGCTGGCGCCATCGGCGTAGGGCACGAACGTCCCGGACGACGCGTCGCCGATGTCGATGGCGCGGCTCTCGGTGAGGTCCTCGCCGAACTGCGTGGGACAACCGCTGGCTTCCGCCGGGATCGACGGCTCACTGTCGACAGGGCCACACCCGGAGAGGGAGGCGACGAAAGAGAAGGCGGTCAGTACCAGGCAGGATCGCATCGCGCGCGCAGAGCTCCGAAGAAGGCCGGGACGAGCCGGGTAGGAGAGACGCCGGCTCGCAGAGGCGCGAGGGCGAGGGGCGGCTGTAGCACGCCGGGTCCCGAGCAACCTCGGCGAACAAGGCGTATCCGCCGGGCCAGCCGTGTCCGGCGAGCCATGCGCCTCCGGCGAGCAACGCGTGTCCGCCGCCTCGCGACACCGGTTCTTCGAGCAGCCTTGGTGCAGCATCGCTCGCCGCCTCAGCGACAGCCGTGCCAGGGCATCAGGGGCGGGGGCACTGGCCGGCCGCGACGCGATGGCGCGCCGCTCCGGCGCCTGCGGCGAGTGGCACGCGCGCTGCTACAGGCTCGCCGCGATGCTGAACTCATCGCGGCGAAACGCCGGGGGCCCCGCGGATGCTCTGACGTCGGTGTCACGGTCGCAGCGATCTGGGCCATCGCGAATCGCGGTCCTCCGCCACCCCCTCTTCCTTGGCGCCCTGGCGCTCCTCGTGGTCAACGACCACCTCCTGAAAGGCGCCGGGCTCTTGCCAGGCGCCATCACTGGCAAGCTCAGCGACCTCGCCGGCCTCGTGGTCGCCCCCGTCCTCGCGGCGGCGCTCGTGAACGCGCGCTCGGCGCGCGCGCGAGCGCTGGCGTTTGCGGCGGTCGTCGCGCCGTTCGCGGCGATCAAGCTCTCGGCCGCTGCCGCGCAGCTCCTCGTGGGGCTCGTGGGCCTCGCGGGGATCGAGTGGCAACTCTGGCAAGATCCGACGGACCTGGCCGCGCTCGTCGTCCTCGTCCCGGCGTGGCGCCTCTCGGCGCGCGCTGCTTCCAGCCGGCAGCACTCGTCCCGGCGCGCCGATGAAGGCTCGCGCGCAGCCTGGGCGCTCGAGCGCGCGATCCTGGGGGCGTCGGCCGTCGCCTGCGTCGCGACCGGCACCCCACGACCCGACGGCTATTTCACGGACGCCTATCTCGTCAATGCTACGCCCGGGGTCGTGGACGTCCGCGTGCGCTGGGTGGACGCGTCGCTCGATTGCTCTGCCGTCACCTCCGGCGATCCGACACGCATGTTCGGGCCGAGCGCGTTCAACCTCGGGATCACGTACCGGCTGGACCCGCAGGACACGCTCCCGCTCAACCGCGCTGTGGCCCGCAGCGCCGCAGGCGACTTCGAGGAGACGGTGCCGACCTCGGACGGGCCTTGCGACGTGGCGCTGCTCGAGACGGATGGGATGCGGCCCGTGATGGTATGGTGGTCCAACCTGCCAAGCATCGAGATCCCGCAGAACGTGAAAGACAACCGCGATTTCTGGGGCGACACGGAGGCGGCGGCGGGCCGCGTCGTGCTGGAGCCGGACACCGTGGTGGTGTCCGGACAGGTGAAGAAGGGCGATCTGCAGACGAACGTCGGGCCCTCGGTGTGTGCTGGCGCGCCGCAATCGTCCTTCCAGTGGGCCGCCCCCTGGCCGAATCTGCTGGCGATCGGCGAGATCACGAACATCGACGCTCTGTCGGACGGCTGCATCGAATTGACCATGAGCTATCCGTCGATCGACGACGGCGGTGGCTCGGGCGGCCCAGGCGGCGTGGGCACGGGCGCAGGCGGCATGGGCGCAGGCGGCGCAGGTGCTGGCGTGGCCGATGGCGGCGGGGCAGGCGGCGAGGCTGTCGGCGGCACCGGCGGCGAAGGTGGAACGGGCGCGGGCGGCGCGGCTGCCGGCGGCACCGGCGGCACCGGCGGCGAAGGTGGAACGGGCACCGGCGGCGCGGGCGGCGGCGAGCCGGACCCGAGCTACCCCGCTCAGACCCACTATCTGTGCATCGCGATCGAAGACTTCCCGTTCTCGGTGGGCGAAAAGGTGCAATGGCGCCAGGGCATCGACAGCCGCGGCGACCACGTCGAGATCTCCGCCTTCGACTCGGAGAAGCGGCTCGACGTCTATCGCAACGTCGTCGATCTACAGCTCGCGGTCCTCACCGCCTCGATCGAGGCGTCCGGGTGCGAGGGCGACCGGCTGGGCTGCGGCGCCTACGTCACCGACGCGGCGGTCGCTGTGCAGGTCGGCGGCAAGAGGACCCTGCTGGGCCCTGGAGACGCCCTCGAAGGGCCGAACTTCCGCGTGCGGGTGGGCCGCGCCGAGCGCGTGCTCGCCGGACGTGACGCGTGCGACGCGGGCTACCAGACACCCAGCGCGTCCGCGGACCTGTTGATCGCTTACGAATGAGGAGAACCCACATGTCGTCGAAGAGGAAGCTGGTCTCACTAGGTCTCTGCGCCGCCGCCGCCGGTTGCTCCACCCAGAGCAGCGGCGGCGACGGCAGCTTCGTCCCCACAGGCTCGGTCAACGTGGCCCAGGGCGGGGCGCAGGACATCTCGCAGTTCCGCGCGATCGTGAACGCGGGGGAGGTTCCCTCGCTCGACACCCTGGATCCGGTCGGGTTCTTCGCCGAGCACGCGATCGACCTGCCCGACGCCGACTGCGGCAAGGACGTCTGCATTCACCCGTTCCTCGCGGTGGCGCCGCGCTTCAACGGGGGGAACTGGACCATGGCCTTCGTCGCGATGAACACCGGGGTCGACCCCTCGACCCTGGAGCGGCCGCCGGTCCACCTGGCGATCGCCGTCGAGAGCAGCAGCTTCGCCGCCATCGACGAGGCCGCGCTGGACGTGGGAATGCGAGGGCTGCTCGCCAGCCTCCGTCCCGAGGACCGCGTCAGCGTCATCCGCTACGGCGAGAAGGCCGTGCGCCGCGCCTTCCTCGCAGCGCCGGGGTCGGCGGAGCTCACGAGCCTCATCGCGGACGAGCGCCTCGTCGGCGGCGCCGGCGAGCTCGTCGCCCTCTACGAGGGGATCGCCGCCGCCGAGAGGGCGTTCGAGGAGGGCGACGCAGCCGGCTTCGAGGGCGCGCACCGCGTCCTCCTGCTCACGAGCGGGCACGCGACCAGCGGTATCACGGACCCCGACCACATCCTCGGTCTCGGCGAGGCGCTGGTGGAGAACGGCACGGCGTTCGGCGTGATCGGCGTGGGCGAGCGCTTCCTCGTGAGGATCCCGTCGGCGCTGGGCTCGATGGGCGCGGGCACGTACGCCTACGCGCTGAGCGCGGGCGACCTCGGCGGTCTGCTCTCGGAGGAGGGAAAGACAACGCTCTTCCCGCTGGCAACGGACTTCAGCCTGGAGGTGACCCCGTCCGCCGGCTACAAGGTGGGGCGCATCTACGGGACGAAGCGGGCGACCGCTGACACAACGGGGGCGGACCTGGAGATGCCGGCGCTGTTCATCGGCCAGCGCGACGGCGCGACCGACGTGGGCGGCAGCCGCCGCGGCGGCGGTGGGGGCCTGTTCGTGGAGCTCCTCGCCGACCCGTCCCTCGGCGACGACATCGGGCCGGACGAGGCGGCCTTCCAGGTGAAGGCGGGCTGGACCTCGGCGAAGGACGGCGCCGCGCAGAAGGTCGACACAACGCTGCTCAACGCGCTGCCTCCCGGGCAGAACCCCGACTCGATGTGGTGGAACATCTCCGACGGCGGCTCGGGCAAGCCGTACATGATGCTGAACATGTACCTGGCGCTGCGCGGCGCGCTCGACTTCTACCAGGCGGGCGACTGCCGGCGCTCTCTCGGGGTCATCGAGATGATGAGGCCGTCGGTCGGGGCGTGGCTCGGCAGGTACGCGGACTCCGACATCCAGGACGACAACAACCTGATGTTGACGTTGCGACAGAACATCGAGAATGCCTGTCGTGAATCGCAGTCGTCCACGGAGCCCACGCCCCCCTTCGACTTCGACGGCGGCTGCGGTTGGCTGTGACCGCCACCTTCGATCGCCCGGCTCACCGGGGCGGAGGAGCGGACCCTCCACCGCTCGTCAGCGGCGGGCCTGATCCTGGATGGCGTTGAACACGGCGGCCATCTCGTCGGCGCCGTGGCCGAGCTGCAATGCCCGCTTGAAGTAGGACTGGATGAGCTCCGGGATGCGCGGGTCGACGTTGTTCTCGTGGCTGAGACGAACGATGTGCGCGAGGGCGCCGGCGTGGATGTCCAGCGTGCAGTCGGTCCCCTTGAAATCGCCTGTGGCCAGCATCTTGTTGCACATGTCGGCGGTGACCGAGATGAGCGGCATGATCGCCTGAAACCTGGCGAAGTACGCGTCGAGCGGGAACTTCTCCGACGCGCAGATCGCCGCCCCGTGCAGGAACGACAGCGTGGCGCCGTAGAAGCTCTCCAGGAGAGCGCAGTCGAGCGTCGCCGCGGCCCCGATCGGCTCGCCGACGTGGGAGGTGGCCCCGCCGATGACGCGCAGCGTCGCCTCGTGGCGATCGTAGAGCTCCCTGGGACCCGAGTAGAACACCGGCGTATGCTCACCACCGATGTAGCTCGGGTAAGCCAGGATGCATCCATCCAGGTAGTTGATCCCGGCGCCCGACGCCCATGCCGCCCCGCTGCGAGCATCGTTGGGCGTGCCGCTGGTCAGCTGTACCAGCGTCCGGCCCTTCGCGGCCTCGGCCACGAGGGGAGCGCGGAGGACCTGGTCGCTCGCTTCGTAGTCGAGCAGCGAGATGATCGTCACATCGCTCTCGCTGCATGCCTGCTCGGGCGTCGCCGCCACCTTCGCCTGGCCCTGAAACGGCTCTGCCTTGCTGTGGGTCCGGTTCCACACGGTCACCCGATGACCGGCGTTGATGTAGGCGCGCGCCAGCGCGGCGCCCATCTGACCCAGACCAAGGATGGACACGGCCTCTTTGTGCGACATGATCTATCTCCTCTCGCCTGTGATCGCCTCAGCGTGCGTGGACTGTCAAGGGTGAACCCCGGCGCGCTGCCGATACCGCCCTGACCGCGCCAGGCTTCAAGCGAGGCAGCGGGGGCCGCTCACGGCGGAGATCGTTCGAGCTTGGAGCGCGCGGCGGGCTGGGATACCGTGACATTCATGCCTTCTCTTCAAGCCTGCCGCTCTGCGTCCACATCGTGGCTCAACCTCACGGCACCCCTGTTGGTGCTCGTCGCACTGGGGTGCTCCTCGGAGAGCAACCCGAGCGGGAACGCCGGAGGCAGCGGCGGAGGCGCGACCTCCGGCGGCGCCGGGACGGGCGGCGCCGGCACGGGTGACGCCGGGACGGGCGGCGCCGGCGCGGGCGACGCCGGGACGGGCGGCGCCGGCGCGGGTGACGCCGGCACGGGCGGCTCCGGCGCGGGTGACGCCGGGGGCTCCGGCGGGGCCGGCGGAGCCGCGACGCCGGCGGACGCCGCGGCCATGGTCGCCGACATGGGCATCGGAGCCAACATCGGCAACACGCTGGAGAACACCACCGCGTGGGAGACGGGCTGGGGCCAGCCGCTGATCACGCAGGCGTTCATCAACGGCATGGCCAGCCATGGCATCAAGACGGTGCGCGTGCCCGTCGCCTGGGACACCTACGCCGAAAGCGGCACGATCGACGCCGCCAAGATGGCCCGGGTCAAGGAGGTGGTGGGCTGGATCGAGGCCGCCGGCATGTACTCGATCGTGAACATCCACTGGGACGGGGGCTGGATCTACAACGAGGGCAACGCCGACGAGTACAAGGCCACCGACGACGTCAAAGCCAGGTTCGCGTCCTACTGGACCCAGATCGCCACCGCCTTCAGCGGCGTCGGTCACCAGCTGATCCTCGAGGGGATGAACGAGGAGGGGAACTACTGGGTCAACGGCGTTCGCGACGGGGGGACGCCGGACTACGCCGCCCTCAACGAGATGAACCAGCTCTTCGTCACCACCGTGCGCGAGCAGGGCGGCTACAACGCGAGCCGCGCGCTGCTCATCTCCGGCTTCGTGACGGACATCGACAGGACCTGCGTGAGCGAGTTCAAGGTGCCGACCGATCCGGCCGGCACGAAGAGCCTGTTCCTCTCGATCCACTACTACACGCCCTACACCTTCTGCGGCCTCGACACGGTCGAGAGCTGGGGCTCGCCCAAGACGACGTGGGGCACGGAGCCCGAGAAGGCGGAGCTGAAGAGCCTCTTCGACAAGCTCGGCGCGTTCAGCGCCCAGCGGAGCATCCCGGTCATCCTCGGCGAGTTCGCCGTCACGCTGGGCGAGAACTACCCCCGTGAGCCGGCGTCGCGGACGCTGTGGATGCGGTCGGTGGTGGAGGCGGCCCGGTCGCGCGGCATCGTCCCCGTCCTGTGGGACACCGGGTCCGAGATCAAGCGCACGGACGGCTCGTTCTCCGCGGAATGGCAGGCCGTCATGGATGCCGTCGACCCCTGATCGGCGCCAGCGAAGACCGAGCGGCGGCCGGCGCCGCCCCGCGCCGTCGTCGCGCGCGGGGCCCACAAAACGAGAACGCGGCCGGTGAGGGCCGCGTTCTCGGTCGTCGCGACGACGCGTTGGCTCAGGCGATGAGCGGGGCGATGAGGAGCGACACGACGCCCATCACCTTGATGAGGATCGAGATGCCGGGGCCCGACGTGTCCTTGAAGGGGTCGCCGACGGTGTCGCCGACGACGGCGGCCTTGTGGGCGTCGGAGCCCTTCGCGTGGCCGTCGAGGCCGCCCTTCTCGATGTGCTTCTTGGCGTTGTCCCAGGCGCCGCCGCCGTTCGCCATCATCAGCGAGAGCACCGCGCCGACGACGAGCGCGCCGGCCAGCGTGCCCGCGAGCACCTCGGGGCCGGCCGCGAAGCCGACGACGACCGGCGCGAGCACCGCGATGGCGCCGGGCGCGATCATCTCGCGGATGGCGGCCGACGTGGCGATGTCGACGATGACCTTCGGCTGCGGGTCGACGCCCGGCTTGCCCTCGAGCAGGCCGGGGATCTCGCGGAACTGACGGCGGATCTCCTCGACGATCGCGCCGGCCGCGCGGCCGACGGCGGTCATCGTGAGCGCGCCGACGAGGCAGGGGAGCAGGGCGCCGAAGAGGAGCCCCATGAGGACCTTGGCGTCCGTCAGGTAGAGCACGAGCTCCGGCAGGCCCTTCGCGCGGCGGACCGCGTCGACCTCCATGTTGAAGGCGGCGAACAGCGCGACGACGGTGAGCACCGCCGAGCCGATCGCGAAGCCCTTGCCGACGGCCGCGGTGGTGTTGCCGACCGCGTCGAGCTCGTCGGTGATCTCGCGGACCTCCTTGCCGAGGCCGGCCATCTCGGAGATGCCGCCGCCGTTGTCGGCGATCGGGCCGTACGCGTCGACGGTCATGACGATCGCGGTGCCCGCGAGCATGCCGACCGCGGCGAGCGCGATGCCGTAGAGGCCGAGGTAGTGGTTCGAGATCCAGCCCACGGCGACGAGGGTCATGAGGGGGATCGCGACGCTCTCGAGGCCGACCGCGATGCCGCGGATGACGTTGGTGCCGGGGCCGGTGAGCGAGCTCTGGGCCACCTTGTGGATGGGGCCCATCGACGTGTAGTAGTCGGTCACGAGGCCGACGATGGCGCCGCCCGCCGCGCCGGCCGCGAGGGTGACGACGGCGCCGGAGCTGAAGCCGAGCCCCGGGAGGACGCCGGCCGCCGCGAACACGACGAGGAACGGCGGGACGATGAGCGCGAGGCGCAGCACCCGGGCCGGCGGCAGGTTCTTGAGCGCCCGCGTGATGAAGATGCCGACGACCGAGACCGCGAGGCCGATCGTCGCGAGGAGCAGCGGCAGCGACACGGCCATCGCGCGGAGCTCCTGCTCGCCCATCGAGGGAGCGAGCTGCTGGAGCTTGGCGATCGGCAGCGTGAGGCCGAGCGCGATCGCGGCGACGACCGCGGCCACGTAGCTCTCGTAGATGTCGGCGCCCATGCCCGCGATGTCGCCGACATTGTCGCCGACGTTGTCGGCGATGACGCCCGGGTTGCGCGGGTCGTCCTCGGGGATGTTCGCCTCGACCTTGCCGACGATGTCGGCGCCGACGTCGGCGGCCTTCGTGTAGATGCCGCCGCCGATGCGGGCGAAGAGCGCGATCGAGCTCGCCCCGACGGCGAACGAGTGGACGATCGTCGCGAGGTGCTCGTGGTTGCGGAACAGGGCGTAGATGCCGCCGAGGCCGATGAGGCCGAGCCCCGCGACGCAGAGGCCCATGACGGCGCCGCCGTCGAGCGCCGTGACGAGCGCGGTCGCCTTGCCGTGCGCGCGAGCCGCCTCGGCCGTGCGGACGTTGGCGTAGGTCGCGGCCTTCATGCCGAAGAAGCCGGCGACGAGCGACAGGAACGCGCCGGCGGCGAAGGCGCCCGCGGCGAGGAGGCCGAGCGTCGCGGCGAGGAGCGCGAAGACGACGACGGCGTAGACGGCGAGCACCTTGTACTCGCGCGCGAGGAAGGCCATCGCCCCCTCGCGGACGTAGCGCGCGATGCGCGCCATCGTCTCGTTGCCTTCAGGGGCCTTCTTGACACGCACGTAGAAGGTACGTGCGACCATGAGCGCGACGGCGCCCGTCACGAGCGACTGATACGACAATGCATCCACGGGTGATGGTCCTCTCGCCCGCCCCCGGCCGGAGCGAGCGCCGGCTCACTCTTCCGTCCATGACGGCGGATCAAGTGGAAATCGCGGCGCCGCCGTTTCCGGCGCCGCCCCGGGCGAAACGGGGGCTCGCGTCAGGGGAACGCGGCGTCCGCGACGTCGGTCTGCGGGCTCCCGCGCCTGCCGGCGGTGACCGTGTCATTGCAAGTTTACATGCTGGAGGTGCCGCACCCGCCGTGTCCGCGGCGCGCCCGGGCGCGGGGTCGACGTCGGCTGACGCGCCCGCATGGGAGGCAGCGGAGGTGACCGCTCGTCGGTTACCGCGCGCGCTGCCAGACGACGAACCGCGTCACCGCCCGCGCTGCCAGGCGACGATCCGCGTCACCGCGCGCGCTGCCAGGCGACGATCCGCGTCACCGCCTCGTCGACCTGCTCGACCGGGGCCGCGAAGGACAGCCGGACGTAGCGCGCGCCGCCGATGCCGTCGAAGTCCGTGCCCGGCGTGAGCGCAACGCCCGTGTCGGCGAGCAGCCGCTCGCACCACGCGACCGAGTCGTCGGTACCGACGTCGGCATAGAGGTAGAAGGCGCCGTCGGGCGGGGCGACCACCCAGCCGAGCTCGGGGAGCCGGCGCAGCAGCAGGTCGCGCGCGGCCGCGTAGCCCTCCACCAGCCGGTCCGCCTCGGCGTACGCCTCCGGCGTCAGGGCCGCGAGGGCCGCGTGCTGCGCCAGGGCGGGCGGGCACAGCGCGAGGTTCCCCGCCAGCGCGTCGACCGGCGGGACGAGCTCCGGCGGCAGCACGAGCCACCCCAGGCGCCAGCCCGTCATGGCCCAGTACTTCGAGAAGCTCGAGACGACGATGGCGCCCGCGTCGGCGTGGCGCGCGGCCGTCGCCTGGCGCCCGGCCCACGCGCCGTACGTGAGGCCGTGGTAGATCTCGTCGCTCACCAGCCGGACGTCGTGCGCCGCGCACCAGCGCGCGATCGCGTCGAGCTCCGCGGCGTCGATCATCGTGCCGGTCGGGTTCGCCGGGCTCGCCAGGATGAGGCCGTCGAGCTTTCCGCGGTCGTGCGCGGCCCTGAGCTGCGACGTGGTCGGCTGGAAGCGGCTCTCCGGGCCGCACGGCAGCTCGACCGCCTCCACCCCGAGGGAGCGGAGGATGTTCCGGTACGCCGGGTAGCCCGGGCGAGCGAGCGCCACGCGGTCGCCCGTCTCGAACGCCGTGAGGAAGGCGAGCAGGAACCCGCCCGACGACCCGGTGGTGAGGGCGATGCGCGACGGGTCGAGGTCCACGCCGTACCAGCGGCCGTAGTGCTCCGCGAGCGCGAGGCGCAGCGCCGGGATGCCGAGCGCCTCGGTGTACCCGAGGTCGCCGCCCGCCAGGAGCGCGGCCGCCCGCTCGCGCACGACGGCGGGCGCCCCCGAGCCCGGCTGGCCCGCGCACAGGCTGATGACCGGCTCCCCCGCCGCGCGCCGCGCGTTGGCGGCGGCGAGCACCTCCATGACCGCGAACGGCGGCACCTGCGAGCGGCGGCTGATCCTCACCGGGCCGCCCTGGATCGCGCGAAGCCGTGGTGGAGCGAGCTGCAGGGGGGAGCTATACAGGAGCTGGTCTTCATCAGGTCGAGCACATGAGCGTGATTGCGGAGAAGCCCTGGGACTATTGCATCGAATCTCGGGGTGATGAGGTGAAAGCCATCATCCTGAACGGCTCATCGGCCATGTACATCACCGAAGTCTCGCTGTCGGAAGAGGAGATTCGATTGCTGAGGCAGGACAAGAATAACGCGGATCGGATCATCGAGAGGATAAAAAAAGACAGGTCCCGGTCGCCGGCGCGCTGAGCGGGCCCTGCGGCGCCCTCGTCGTCAGGAGCCGAGGAGTTCCCTGGTTGTGCAGCTCGTTTCGTCGGGGAAATTGAACAGGGAGGCGGGGAGGATATTGAAGATTTCCCTCCCCGCCTCCCTGTAATTTTTCCGAGGAATTCGAGGGATCCCGCGCGTGCGTCCCTGAGGTAGCATGACGTCGTCATGCGCCAGACAGCACCCCCCGAAGCCGCACGCACCTGCCTGAGCATTCGAGCCCTCGTCGCGTCGCTCGCTGCGCTCGCCGTGGGCGTGTCGTGCTCCCCGAGCGATCCGGGGCCTTCCGTGGACGCCGCGGCAGCGGGTAGCGGCGGCCAGGGGGGAAGCGGGGGCAGCGCGGGAGGCAGCGCGACCGCGGGCTCGGGCGGCGGATCGCCGAGCGGCGGCGCGTCGGGCGCGAGCGGCGGCGCGTCGGGCGGGACCGGGGGCTCCCCGAGCGAGCCGCGCCCCACGGTGACCGCCGCTCCGGGCACGGATCTCGTCAGGATCGACACGGACGTGCTCCACCAGTCGTTCGAGGGCTGGGGCACGAGCCTGTGCTGGTGGGCCCATCACGTGGGCGGATGGGACGAAGCCAGGCGCAATGCCGTGGTCGACGCGGTGGTCGATCCGGTGAGCGGCCTCGGCTACAACATCTTCCGCTACAACATCGGTGGAGGGGAGAACCCGTCGCACGAGCACATGGAGAAGCATCGCGAGATGCCGGGGTTCCAGGGCGCCGACGGGACCTTCACGTGGGAGAACGACGGCAATCAGCGCGCCATCCTCCTGCGCATCGCAGCGCGCGGGAAGGACCTGATCTTCGAGGCGTTCTCCAACTCTCCCCCGTACTGGATGACGAACAGCGGCTGCGCCTCGGGCAGCGGGAACGGTGGAGACAACCTCAAGGCCGACCATTACGACGACTTCGCCCACTACCTCACGGAGGTCGTGCGTCATTACAGGGACGAGCACGCGATCACCTTCCGCACGCTGGAGCCGCTGAACGAACCTCAGGCGAACTGGTGGAAATCGAACGGCTCCCAGGAAGGTTGCCACTTCGACCGGGCGAGCCAGGAGAAGATCATCCAGGAGGTGGCCGAGCAGCTCGCCAGCAAGGGCCTCGTCGACACGGCGGTCAGCGCGTCGGACGAGAACAGCATGGATGATGCCGTCCGGAACCTCAACGCGTTCGGCGCGGAGACGCTCGCCGCCTTCCAGCAGATCAACGTCCACTCGTACGCGGGCAGCCAGCGCAAGGAGCTCCGGCAGCTCGCGACCGCGCTCGGCAAGCGGCTGTGGCAATCGGAGTCGGGGCCGCTCGGACAGAACCTGAGCGACGACACGGACGCGGCGCTGTTCATGGCGGAGCGCATCATCCGGGATCTGCGTGACCTGAAGCCGGAGGCGTGGGTGGACTGGCAGTCGGGCGATCCGTCGCGCAGCTGGGCGAGCTTCACGCTGAACGACAGGGAGCAGTCCCACACGCCCATCAAGCGCTTTTACATGCACGCCGGCTTCAGCCGCTATATCCGGCCCGGCGCGACCTTCGTCGAGGTCGACAGCGAGGACATGGTGGCGGCGGTCAGCGCCGACGGGGGCTCTCTCACGCTCGTTGTCCGCAACGGCGACCGCGACGCGAGCCGCGGCTACACGCTCGATCTCACCCGTCTCCCCACGGTCGGCCCCGCGGCGGAGGCGCACCGCACCTCGCGCACCGAGGACCTCGAGCGGCTCCCCGACATGGCGATCGAGGACTATCGCCTGGTGGTCACGGTCCCGGCCTTTTCCATCACCACGTTCGTCATCCCGATGCCTTGAATCTCCCTCTGGAGCGACACCCATGATCGAGCATCGAATCATCCGCTTCATCGGCCTGTGCATCGGGGCGTTGTGCGGGACGCTCGCGGGCTGTACGGGGAGCGGCCCGCGACAGCGGTAGGGCGGGCCAGCTATCCCCCTTGATGGCGCCCGCCCGCGCCTTATGCTTCGACGCCGTGAGCAAGCCGCCCATCCTGCTGGTGCACGGCATCTGGGATTCGGCGGCGCGCATCGACTGCCTGCGCGCCGGGCTCGCGGCCCGCGGCGTCGACCGCGCCCGCGCCTTCGATCTGGTCCCCAATGACGGTCGCGCGTCCATCGAGCGGCTCGCCGGCCAGGTCGACGCCGCCGTGGAGGCCGCGCTCGCCGGGGCGCCCGGCGGCGCGGTGGACGTGGTCGGCTTCAGCATGGGCGCCCTGGTGACGCGCTATTACATCCAGCGCGGCCGCGGCCGCGCGCGCGTCCGGCGCTTCGTCTCCATCTCGGGCCCGCACCGCGGCACGCTCAACGCCCTGTGGCTCCCCCACGAGGGCGTGCGGCAGATGCGCCCGGACAGCCCCCTCCTGCGCGACCTCGCCGCGGATCCGGATCCCTGGGGTCCGGTCGAGGTGCACGTGCTCTACACGCCTTTCGACGTGATGATCGTCCCCGCCCGTTCCAGCGAGCTCCCCGGCGCCCGCACGACGCGCGCCGTGCCGGTCGCGCTGCACCGCTGGATGCTCTCGGACCGGCGGGTGCTCGACGCCGTGGCCGAGCTCCTGGAGCGCTGAGCGCCCGGCCCGCCGCGGCTTCCCGGCGCAGCGTCGGCCGATGCTGGTCGCGTCGAGGAAGCCCAGGGGCGCACGGCTTCGAATTCGCGGGGGGCGCCTGGATCGGGCTCAATCCACCGGGTGGAACACGCCGGCCGCGTCGAGGGTCCACATGGATGACGCGGTGTCGGGGGACATCCGGATGTAGATCAACCGGATGTCCTTCGCCTCCAGCTCGGCGACGAGCGCCGGATCCAGGCCGGGCTCGAGGCGGGGTTCGAAGACGAAGTCCTCCTCGGCGTTGTGGTGCTGCGGGCGGTACGTCTGCGCGTGGTAGCCCTTCAGCACGATCGGGCTGCTCGTCAGCCCCTCGATGCGCGTCTCCACCCACCTCTCGAGCGGCGCTGTGTAAATGACCACGAGGCCGTCTCTGGGGCGTGGCGGCCAGTAGAAGGACGTCGCCACCGTGACGCCGGAGTCCGACGAGAACGAGCGCTCCTGGAGCAGCGCGCCCTCCGGGGGCGGGCCGTCCGCAGGGCAGGGCGTGAGCCATACCGTCTCCGACGACACGGTGGTCGGGGTGCCGTCGAAGTCGAGCGCCGGCACGGGCGTCGCGTGGTCCGCAGAGAACATCAGCGGGAGGTCGCGGAGCGTGAGCAGCGGGCCCACGGACGGCGGCAGCAGCGAGGGCACGGGCGAGGCGGAGAGTCTGTAGGTGATCTCCGACGGCCCGTCGCCGACCACGAACGAGTCCGTGGCCACCTCGTCGGCATAGGTGTGCGACGCGGCCGGCCACGCCGCCGGGCTGCCCGAGAGCGTCGCCACCGATCCCCCGGACGGGTAGGCGAGGGTCGCGTCCTCGAAGAGCGTGCTCGCGAGGGCCTCCGGCGTGAGGAACGCATTTTTCGTCGAGAGGCTCGCGCGCACCTTGAGCCGGTGGTTCGCGAACACGTCGCCGTACTCGGCCTGGGACGTGCAGACCTCCTGCGGCTCGTCGAGCAGGAACGGCGTGAGCGTCGGGGTCTTCGCCGGCAGCGCGACCTCGCGCACCTGCTTCACGACGAGCTCACCGGGCTTCATCTTCTTGAACTCGTAATCGAGCAGGTACGACGTTTTGTCCGGGTACACCTCGCGGAACCTCTCGTCGACCCGGCCGAGCAGGGCGGCGAGCGCGCGGTAGTCGTCCTCCCATTGCATGACGTGGCCGCCGAGCGGGACGAGCGTCGAGCCGGACGTGCGATGGACGTAGACCTGGTCACCATAGTCGCTCACGGTCACGACCTCCGGCAGCGCGTCCCCCTCCGGGTTGGTGACCGACGTCGCCCCGAGCTGCGTCACCAGCTTGATGTCCCGCAAGGGCGCGCCGCCTCGCGAGAGCGTCGCGACGCCGTTCGCCATCTCGTCCTCGTCAGGATAGGAGTGGTGGACCAGGAGGCCCATCCCGACATCGTCCTCGTTCACGCCGTAGAGGAGCCGCGCGAGGAAGGCGTTGTCGTTGTAGAAGCTCGCGTACACCTTGCGCATCGCGCGAAAGACGCCCCGCTCCTCGTCCTCGCCCGGGTCGCAGCGGCTCGGCCCCACCTCGTCGGCGTCCTGGTCGTCCGCCAGGCAGCCGCTGTAGCTGTCATACAGGCCTGCGCCCGTGAAGGCGGCGCTGTCCTCCACGTTCGTCGAGCTCCGGAAACGGATCTTCCGCGTGGGCGAGAAATCGGCGAGCGCCGCCTCGACCGCCTGCCGCTGACCGGCGGAGAACGTCGCATCCCTGGTGATCCGCGCCCGGATCGCCGCGAGATCGGACCTGAGCGCCGCCATGTCGGGCGGATAGGTGTAGCCGCCGAGCCGCGCCGCGATCTCGGCGCGCAGGGTGCTGCCGCCGGGCATGGCCTGATCGAGGAAGTCGTCCCAGAGGTCGAACGACAGCGCGATCGCCGTGTCGGAGGCCTCCGGGATCGCGTCCCGCAAGAGCCCGTAGTTCGCCGCCTTGCCCCCGAAGTGGACGATGTCCGCGGGGCCGAGATCCTCGGTCGACCCGGAATACGCGCCGAGGGGCTCCTTGGGCTTCAGCGCGAGGTCGCCGGGCCGCTTCAGCGAGAGGAGCTGCTCCCTGTCCGCCGGCGCGATCTTCCCCTCGGCGTCGAGGAGCACGACCTGGCATCCGCGCCAGTTCGGCGAGGCGCGCAGCGCGATCTCCTTGCCGTCGAGGGCCTTGGCCTGCTCGGCCCGCTCCGGATCGCCGATGTACACGAACGGGATGCCGAACGAGGTGGCGAGGATCGCGGTGTGCGCGTTCGGGGTGGAGGGAGACAGCGAGACGATGCCTGCCACATGGGGCACCTCTGCGGGCACCGAGTCCGTGAGGAGGATATCCTCGGCCCGGAGCTCGCCGCTCGCGTAGGCGGCGTCGATCGCGTCCGGGGACACGTAGCGGAGCCGGCCCACGGCCCAGCCCGCCGCATAGCACGCGTCGCCCTTCAGCCACCGCTCGACCGAGCTCACGGGAAAGCCGCTCTCCGCGAAGAGGTCGCTGTTCTCCGCGGCCGACGCGGCCTGCTCGTGCGTCGGGAAATAGAAGGGCTGCGCGCCGTCCGCCTCGACCACGCTGGCCTTCACGAGCTCGAGGACGATGCGCGCCATCTCGGGGTGGTAGGCGTCCTGCCGGACGAGCTGGATGCCGTACTCTGCCGCGCTCACCGACGACGGCGGGAAGAGCACGGCGCCGAGGATCGCCTGCTGTCCCTCCTCGTGGAGCGAGACCTGGTCGTACTCGGCCTGGGTCATCCCGAAGAACGGGTCGAGGCGCGCCGTGGCGAACTCGCCGTGGAACTGGTACTTGTTGCTATCCTGGTAATAGACCCTGGTGGGGTCGTGCATCAGGACGGTGAACTTCACCCAGCGCGGCGCGTCTTCGCTGGCGGTGGACACGAAGGGGTCGTCGGAGAGGCTGATCTGGTTCTTCCAGTCTTTGGACGGGGTGATCTCGATCGGATAGGTGTCGACGGGCCACGTGAAGCCGACGCCTCCTCCTGCGCCCCCGTTCCCACCACCTTCGCCCCCGCTTCCCCCGCCTTCGCCGCCCGTACCGCCAGCTCCGCCGGTGGCGCCGCCGCCGCCCGCGGCCCCTGCGCCCCCGGAGCCTCCCCCGGGGTCGTCGCCGCAAGCGGCGAGGGTCCCTGCGCTCAGCAGCGCGAGCGCCAGACAGGTCCATCGACCGGTTCGTTGAAACCTCATGGTTAACTGCTCGGTACAACGAACGTGCCACCGTTATATCGAGGGCGCCTGCGCGCGGCGCGGCGGGACGTTCATGTCATGAGGGTGGCTCACGCAGGCACAGCCGCCGGAGCGGCGTGCGCGGCCGTGCGCGGCCGTGCGCGGCGCCGCACCCTGTCGAATGTTCTCCGTCGCATTCGAGGTGATCCTCGGCCGGGCTCCTCGACGGGCCGAGCGACCGGTGCTGCTCGGGAATCACTGCCGTGGTACTGTGCCAGCATGAAGCTCGCGCAGTCCAGGATTACGGCTCACGGGCAGATCTCGGTTCCCGCCGAGGTGCGCAAGCGCCTCGACCTGGTTCCGGGATCCATCCTGGAATGGGATGCCGAAGGTGATCGAATCACCGTGCGGCGCGTTGGTCGGCACAGCTTCGAGGACCTTCACCGGGCGCTGTTCTCGCCGGAACCCCAGCCGCGAAGCTTCGAGGATCTCAAGGAAGGCATCAGGCAGCGCATGAGGGCTCGCCGTGCGCGCCGCTGACACGAGCGCCTGCGCTCTCTGCGACGAATGCGGCAGCACCTACTTCCCCGATTCGTCGCAGATGGCCGGCCTTTGCGCCGAGTGTGCTCACCACCTGTACGGGTACCCGGAGTGCGTTCACGCGTTCGTCGAGCACCGCTGCTCACGCTGCGGATGGGACGGCTCGCGCTCAGCGTACCTCCGGGGCCGTCTCGGTGAGGAACGGTGAGACCCGCAGACCGCCCGGCAGGCTGGGGTCGTCGCCACATAACGAGGAAGGGATGAACATCTCCATCATTGACGCATGGCGCACGCGGGAAGCGCGTGAGTTCTTCCGGAACGTCTGGCCGATGTACGTCCACGAGCTCTCCGGATTCGATTCGAACTTCTATGTTCTGGACGATGCCGGTCGATGGCAACCGGACATCGTCGACGATTGGGTCTCCAGCGTGACGCCGCCCGGCAACCTGCGAGCTTCGCGGTCGGAGCAGGACCCGATGCAGCCGTTCCAGCGGACGCACGTCATCACGAGCGACAACCGACCGATCGGGTTCGTGTGTGTTGGCCTGCGACCGTTCAGGTACATGCCGGACGACGTCGATCTCTGCATCGCGGAGTTCTTCTTGATCCACGGGAGCCGTGGCACCGGCGCGGGCCGTCAAGCGCTCCAGTTGCTGCTCCATCGGTATCCAGGGCGGTGGCACCTCAGTGCCATCCATGACAACGCTCGGGCGATCCGGTTCTGGACCAGGACGCTGCCGCTCCTTGGAGTGAGAGAGCTTGAAACACGGCACGAGAGCGGCGATGTGACCTGGCGGTTCGTGGCAGAGCGTTGACGCGCGCTGGGCTGCCGAAATCTCGAATGAACCCGACGACGCTTCGCGTCGCGGGTCACGCCGTCGTTGGACGGACCGCCAGACGGACCGACGAGCGAGCGAGCTCAATACCGGCGCGAGGCAGGCGCGGGCAGGTGGCCGCGACATCCGCCGGGTGCGGGGCATCCTCACCAGACCCGCTTGACATGTATATACGCATGTATATACTTTGAGGCCATGGGAGCGATCCGGGCAAAAATTTTTCAGAACGGAGGAAGTCAGGCGGTTAGGCTTCCCAAGGAGTATCGGTTCCCCGAGGGTGAGGTGCTCATACGACGTGAAGGGCGCCGCGTGATCCTGGAGCCGCTGGACGAATGGCCTGCGAGCTTCCGCGCCTGCCTGGGGGCGTGGTCGGACGAGATCGACCGACCCGAGCAGGGTTCCGTCGACGACATCGAGGATCCGTTCGCGTGATGCTCCGATACATGCTCGACACTGACACCGTCAGCTTCGCCCTCCGCGGTCTCGGCGGTGTTTCTACGCGGCTGCTCGAGCACAAGCCTTCGGAAATTTGCATGAGCGTGATCACGCTCGCGGAGCTGCGATATGGTGCTGATCGTCGCAGCTCTCGCAAGTTGCACGCCATCATCGACGCGTTCGCCGCAGGTGTGACGGTTGTCTCGTTCGACGAGGCAGCGGCGGCGCGGTTCGGTACGGTTGCCGCAGCTCTCGTCCGCCAGGGCACGCCGATCGGTGAGTTCGATGCCCTGATCGCGGCGCATGCGCTCGCGCTCGACCTGACCCTCGTGACGAACAACACCAAGCATTTTAGCCGGGTCGACGGATTGCGAATCGACAACTGGGTCTGAAACGTAGCCACCCAACAAGTGCGGCCGGCGGCGCGAAGCGCCACGGCGGATCGAATGGTACAGGCCGGTGGTGATCCTGACCGTTCGTCAGACCAGCACGGGGAGCCGGCCTCGCCGTTCGTGGGTGGGCGACGTGGCCCTTGGTCGCGCGCCCGGCCGCCCGTTCAAGCGGTGTGTCGCCCGCTGCGGCGTTTCGTGGCATACGGCAGCACGAACAGGTACAGACCGCTGAACAGGAGTATGACGAGCGGGAAAAGCGCCAGGAGGCCCACCCAGACGGGCGTCTTCTCCTGTCCCATGGCGGCGATGTTGACGATGACGGCCGCCGTGAAGACGATGGACAACCAGCGATGGACCTGCCGAACCCATTGGTTCCAGTTCAAGGGGATCTCCTCTGAAGACAAGCCCGGAATGACCGGGGAAGTGACCTGCTGCGGGAGTGGTCTGCGCGCGTAGCCGCGACCTCGCTCAGCGGCGCGACTGGATCATCTTCCACCCGTTGCCCGAAGGATCCCGGAAGCCGGCGTCCACGGTGCCGAAGCGCTCCACGGGCTCCTGCGTGAACTCCACGCCTCGGGCGCGCATCCGGTCGTAGGCGGCGCGGCAGTCGTCGACCATCAGCACGAGCGGCGGCATCGCGCCCTTCGCCACGATCTCGCGCAGCGTCTGCGCGGTCCCCGCGTCGAGCGTCGGCGGCCCCGGCGCGAAGAGGCCGAGCTGGAAGGACGGCTGGTCCGGGTGCTGCACGGTGAGCCAGCGGTAGTCGCCGGCCCGCGCGTCGGTGTGGACGCGGAATCCGAGCTTCTCGACGTAGAACGCGAGCGCTTCATCCTGATCTCGAACGTACAGACCGACCACCTCGACACCCTGGCTCATGAAACCTCCGTTTCGTCGGATCCCTTGGTACCATCCGCCTCCTGCCGTCGCTTCTCCGAAACTGCGATCGTGAGATCCGGCCGGTGGGCGGCGCGCAGGAAGCAGGCGGGCACGCTCTCCAGGTCGTGCGGAGCGGCCCTCTCGCGGGCCCGGATCACGCCCGGGCTCTCCCCGGTGACGTCGCGAAAGGTGCGCCCGAACGTGCCCAGGCTCTTCCACCCCGTCTGAAACGCGATCTCCGTGATGGACAGGTCGGTGTCGCGGAGCAGCGCCGTGGCCCGCTCGATGCGCCGCGTGAGCAGGTACCGATGCGGCGGGACGCCGAAGGCCTCCTTGAAGGACCGCGCGAAGTGGGCTTCGGAGACGCCGCTCACGCGCGCCAGCCGCCGGACGGGCCACTCCTCGTGTGAGGCGGCGTCCATCCGGTCCTTCGCGCGCAGCAGGCGCCGCAGCAGCTCGGGGTCCTGGCTCACGCGTGCCCCCTGTCCCTCACGCGGGCTCCACGCCATCCCCGGGCGCCGGCGAGCGCGTGTGGGAGCCCGGAGGCCGTTCGACGCGATCGGTCACCAGGAGCGAGCCGCTGGACACGTCCCGAAGTCTACGACAACGGCCGCGTGGCCGTCGCCTGGGACGCGGCGTGGCAGCAGCGCAGCCAGCCCCGTGGGCCTCCCCACGTCTTCCGGTCGTCGGGCGGAGCGCGGAAGCGGGCGTGAACGGCCGCAGCAGCAGACCAGGTTCCGATCCCACCTTCGACGTGGCACAATGGCGCGGTCAACGACAGGGCTTCCCACAGGAGCGGGACGGAGAGCAAGCACGAAGGTGCACGCCGTCTCCAGGCCTGGCGAGCACGACGTCGGAGCCAGTCGACCCTCGCTCCTGCGCGCAGCCGCCGACGAGACCGCCGAGGCTCTCGAGAACGAAGGAGAAGACAGGTGACCAAGCCAGGTCCAGTGATCGCTTCGGATGTTCCGCCCCGCGCCAAACCGTCGAACTACCCGGAGCCGTTCGCCTCACGCGTCGCCGGCCGGCAGAAGCAGGTGCTGGGCGACGTCTTCGGGCTCAAGAACTTCGGCGTGAACCGCACGACGTTGAAGCCCGGCGCAGCGTCAGCCCTGCGTCACTGGCACTCGGTCCAGGATGAGTTCATCTACATTCTCTCGGGCCACCCCACGCTCATCACCGATGCAGGAGAAACGACGCTCCACCCCGGCATGTGCATGGGGTTCAAGGGGGGAGAGCCCGACGGGCATCATCTGGTGAACCGGTCGACGGAGGATGTCGTGTACCTCGAGGTCGGAGATCGCCTGCCGGGCGATTCCGGGTCGTACCCGGACGATGACCTGAAGGCCGTCATGGGGGCTGACGGCAAGTGGCAGTTCCAGCACAAAGATGGGTCGCAGTATTAGCGGTCAGCGCGCCTGACAGGCGGCCGGGGCTGACGAGCGCCTGCCGGGGCTCGCGGATCTCCCGCGGCCGTTGGGCATCACGAGGCGCATATGGCGAGGTGGGTGAAGCAGGCCGCCGCGCTGCCCGGCTGGGTCCCGTAGCTCAGGCGCGCGAGCGCGCGAGGCGATCGAGGAGCTCGGTGAGGAGGTGTCGCTCGCCCGGGGTGAGGACCGCGGCGTCGTCGAGCGAGGCCCGCAGCGCGATCGCCGCCTCCGCGGCGCCCGGACGACCCGTGACCGGCGCGGCGGTCGTGATCGCCGCGATGACGCTCTCGCGCGCGGCAACCGAGAGGCCGAGATCGCGGCGGTCCTCCGGCATGCCGAGCAGGACAAGGACCGTCCCGACCCCCGAGGCGCGCACCAGGTTCACGGCGCGCTCCTCGGGGACCCGCAAGCGCCCGGCCTGGGCCAGCCGCTGGATCCGTCGCTCGAGGATCGCGAGGCCCGAGGCGACGACCGGCGAGCGGTGACCCGGGCGCGGATCGCCGTTCATGAGCGCGAAGATCGCGGGGTGCGCGAGGCCGAACGCGACGTTGAAGTCCCAGCCCGCCCGCAGATCCTCGAGCGGATCGGCGAGCGGCACGTGCGCCTTCTTCTGCGCGATGTACCTCGCGAGGCCGTGCTCGGCCACGGCGTCGAGCAGGCCCCGCTTGTCGCCGAAGAGCCGGTAGATCGTGGGCGCCTGCACGCCCGCGGCGGCGGCGACGGCGCGCGTCGTCAGCGCGTCGCGGCCGCCCTCGGCGAGGAGCTCGGCGCCCGCCGCGATGATCCGCGCGCGCACGACGTCGTGGCCGCCGACCTCGTCGGCGACGGGGGGCAGCGGCCGACCCATGTCCCTGCCTACCGCGGCGTTGTTAGCGCCGATAGCAGATTCTTGTTAGCGGGTAGAATCAGTGCTAACGTGATGCTGGTATCATCGATAACAGGGCCGCGATGCGGCGGCCCGCGACCAGGGAAGAGGTCTCATGATCATCGTCACCGGAGCGACGGGCCAGCTTGGCCAGGGCATCGTGGAGCGCCTGCTCGAGCGCGTCGGCGCGGGCCAGATCGGGGTCAGCGTGCGCGATCCGAGGAAGGCCGAGGACCTCGCCTCGCGCGGGGTGCGCGTGCGGCGCGGCGACTTCGACGACGCCGCGAGCCTCCGCGGCGCGTTCGAGGGCGCGTCGCGGGTGCTGATCGTGTCGTCGAACGCCCGCGGGTCCGGCGGCGATCCCATCGCCCAGCACCGCGCGGCGCTCGCGGCCGCCCGCGAGGCCGGCGCCCGGCGGGTCTTCTACACAAGCCACATGGGCGTGAGCGCGACGTCGGCGTTCCCGCCGATGCACGACCACGCGGCGACCGAGCCCTTGCTCGAGGCCGCGGGGATGCCGTTCACGTCGCTACGCCACGGCTTCTACGCCGCGACCGCGGTCGAGCTCGTGCGCCGCGCGCTCGCGAGCGGAGAGCTCGTCGCGCCCGAGGACGGCAAGGTCTCGTGGACGGCGCGCGAGGACCTCGCCGAGGCCGACGCGATCGTCCTCGCCTCGGCGGCGACCCGCTTCGAGGGGCCGACGCCGGCCCTCACCGGCTCGGAGGCGCTCGATCTCGCCGACCTGGCGGCGATCGCGTCCGACCTCACGGGCCGCGCGATCAAGCGCGTCACCGTGCCTGACGACGCGTACCGCGCGAGCCTCGCCGCGCGGGGCGTGCCGGAGCGCATCCAGGAGCTGACCCTGGGCATGTTCGTCGCCAGCCGAAAGGGGGAGTTCGCGCGCGTCGATCCTGCGCTGGAGCAGCTCCTGGGGCGCCCTCCGCGCCGGGTGCGCGAGCTCCTCGCCCGCGCGCTTTCGCGCTGAGGCTCATCCCATCCGGAGCGCGGGCGTCACGACGTCTCGTCGCCGGACGCCAGGGTCCTGCGGAGTTGCGGGGCGCCGCTGGATCAACCGGGCAGGGCGGCGGTCAGGTCCAGCTCGACGAGCTGACCGGCGAAGCCGAGCGAGGCGACTCCGAGCAGGGTGCTGGCCGAACCGAAGGCCGGGCCGAGCGCCGAGGCGTTCAGTCGCCGCCACACCGCGTCCAGCACCTGGTGGTCGTCGCTGACAACGTAGATCACCGAGCGCACCACGTCGGCGGGCTGCGCCCCGACCGCGGCCAGGACGGTCAGGGCGTTCGCCGCCACCTGGTCGGTCTGCGCGAGGTGGTCGCCCGCGCCGACCAGGTTGCCCGCGAGGTCGAGTGGGCACTGGCCGGCGAGGAAGGCCAGCCGGCCCGCCTCGACGATCGTGACGTGGTGATAGCCGGGAGTCTCATGGACGCCGGACGGATTCATCTTACCTACGCGCATCGAGAGCTCGCCCTCCATCCTCATGGTGCTCGAGTGTCGCCAGGAACCTACCACGATGGCGAACCTCCGGTCTCCGCTACGCTCGCTTCCTCGACTCCCGCACGAGCCCACCACCGTCGCTCCACGGTAGCTCCTCCCGCTTCTGGAATCGCCCCGCGCCGCCTTCCGTTAGTCTGAGCACGCCTCATCGGATCTCCGCCCGTCCGCGGATCCCTGTCGTCACCGCAAGTCCGGTCCGATGAGGCGCATGCTCCCGAGGAGGCGCCCATGAAGGTGAGGATCGTCGTGAGTTACGTCCCCCGCTACCGCAGGGGACACCGCTTCCACTTTGTCCCGCCGGTCACCGGGATCCACCTCGCGGCGATCACCCCGCCGGAGCACGAGGTCGAGCTCTTTCACGAGCAGGTGCGCCCCGTCCCCGTCGACGCCGCGCCGGACGTCGTCGCGCTCTCGTTCTTCTCCGGCTTCGCGCGCCGCGCCTACACGCTCGCCGATCGCTACCGCGCCCTCGGCGTGCGCGTCGTCGCCGGCGGGCCGCACGTCTCGTACTGGATCGAGGAGGCGCTCCAGCACGTGGACGTGGTGGTCACCGGGGAGGCCGAGGCGGTCTGGCCCGAAGTCCTGCGCGATCTCGCGCGGGGCACGCAGCGACGCGTCTATCACGGCGAACCGGCCTCGCTCGCCGGGCTGCCGACCCCTCGTTACGATCTGCTCGAGAACCGCTTCCTCGTCCCCCGCGTGCTCCAGGCGACGCGCGGCTGCCCGTTCACCTGCAGCTTCTGCACGGTGCCCGACCTCAACCCCGGCTTCCGCGTGCGCCCCGTCGACGAGGTGATCCGCGACATCGCCACCACGCATTTCCCCCGCTTCTGGCAGGAGAAGGTCGCCTGGTTCTGGGACGACAACCTGCTCGTCCAGCGCCGCTGGGCCAAGGAGCTCCTGCGCGAGCTCGCCGGGCTCGACCGCTGGTGGCTCACGCAGGCCTCCATCGATATCGTCAAGGACCGGGAGCTCCTCGACGCGATGGAGCGGTCCGGCTGTATCGGCATCTTCCTCGGCATCGAGAGCCTCGACGAGGCCGATCTGAAGAGCGTCGACAAGCGCCAGAACCGCGTGCGCGAGTACCGCGAGGCCATCCGCAAGCTGCACGATCGTGGGATCTGCGTGATGGCAGGCTTCATCTCGGGCTTCGACGATCAGACGCCGGAGGTCATCGCCTCCACGGCCGATCGGCTGAACGAGATCGGCGTCGACGTCCCGTTCCTGAGCATCCTCACGCCGTTCCGGGGCACGCCGCTGTACGACGAGCACCGGCGAGACGGGCGTATCCTCGAAGAGCGCGACTGGCCCCATTACAGCGGCTACGGGGTCGCCTTCCGGCCGGCGCGCATGTCCCCCGAGCAGCTCCTCGCCGCGCACCGGCAGATGTGGAATCGCGCCTTCGGCCCCGCGGCGGTGCTCGAGCGCCTCGCGCGCGGCGCGCGGTCGTTGAGCCGCGGCGCCATGATGCTGTCGGCGACGATGAACGGCTTCTACGGCCTGAAGCAGGTCACCGGCAACGAGCCCGCCGCGCCGCCGCTCGAGCCGCGAGGGACGATCCGGCACCCCGCGCCCGGGGACGCGCCGGCCCGGCTCTCGCGCCTCGGCCTGAAGCGGGCAGAGGGCGCCGCCGTTCACCCGGAAGCGTCACGAGACCCCGCCGCCTCACCGGGGTGAGCACGGCGGAGCTCCAGGGAAAACGTGATGCGAACATCGAGGTCAGGCGTGAGCGCGCCGCTTGACCGCCGCGCGCAGGAATTCCGCCTTGCACGTCGCGTTCACCTTGCCGCACGGAATCAAGGCGAGGAGCTGCTGAACGGAGCGGCCGTATTGCCGGTTTGAACTCCAATCGGCCCCCCGCGGCTTCAGCGTAATTCTATTGCTCGGGCATATCGATGGCGGCCAGCCTCATGATCGCGCGCCGTGGTCGAGACGGTCCATTGAGCGCTGCGTGGCCGGAGCGGTGCTGTGTTATCGTGTCACACGAGCGCGGCCCGTATCCCTCGCCCACAGCACCTTCCTCGCTCTCGGCGGGGCCGCCGTGCCCCGGGCGCTGGGGCGCACCCTGGAAGAGGAAACACGATGCGCAGCATGCTTCTTCGCCTTCACGTCGTACCGATCCTGGTCGCCCTCGCCGCCGGCTGCTCGGGCGAGGTGAGCCGGCCCATGCCCGGCGTCGACGGCGCCCAGCGCCCACCGGATCAGCCGACGGATAAGCCGATCGACAAGCCGGGCGATCCGCCGATCGATCCGCCGATCGACCCGCCGATCGACGCGCTGCCGGATCAGCCGCTGGGGCCCGAGCAGCAGGCGGAGCTCGACGCGCTGCTCGCCGAGCGGGAGGCCTCGGCGGGCATGACCGCCGACGGCTTCGCCGCGGAGCACCCCGTCTCCTTCGCGTCGGGCCTTTCCTACGCGCCGGCGGACGCCGAGGGCATGTCGCTCCTCCAGAGCACCGCGCTCGCGCTCGACGACGACGAGCTCGCGAAGCTCTCCGAGAACGGATTCGTCATCTCGAGCAAGAAGTCCTTTCCGACGTTCGTCTACGGCTACGAGAGCATCTACGCGCTCGATCTGCCGCTCTACGTGTCCGCGGACTCGATCCTGTACGCGGTCCACCGCTCGTACGAGTCGATCCTGACGGCCCTGGAGTACGCCTCGCTCGCGCCCGAGCTCGGGACGATGCTGAAGGAGATGCGCGCGCGGCTCGCCGCGGGCGCTGGAGGAGAGTTCGGCGCCGAGGCGCGCGCCGACGCGGACCTCTTCACGGCCGTCGCGCTCGCGCTGCTCGACGGCGCGCCGGTCGCCCCCGTCGCGGGCGCTGACGCCGCCACGATCGACGAGCTCGTCGCGGGCGCCGAGGCCCACCAGGGCATGGGCGAGGTGCGCCTCTTCGGCGCCGACCGGCTCATGGACTTCTCGCAGTTCGAGCCGCGCGGCCACTACGCCGACCCCGTGCGCCCCCTGCTCGCGCGCTACTTCCGCAGCATGATGTGGCTCGGCCGCGTCGACTTCCGCTTCCTCGAGACCCAGCCGGACGGCACCCAGCGCTTCGACAGGCGGCAGCTCGAGGGCGCGTACGTGCTGCGCGCGCTCGCCGAGGCGAAGACCCTCGACCGCTACAAGCGCATCGACGACGCGATCCAGGCCTTCGTCGGCGAGAGCGACTATATGACGTTGCCCGAGCTCGACGCCCTGCTCGAGGACCTCGGCCTCGGGGACGCCGCCGGGCTCGCCGGCGTCCCCGACGAGCAGATCGCCAAGGTCGTTGTCGAGAAGGGCCACGGGACGCAGCGGATCTCGAGCCACATCATGATCAACGGGCTCGACAAGGGCACGCTCCCCCTCTCGTCGAGCTTCGCGCTGCTCGGCCAGCGGTACGTCGTCGACGCGCACGTGTTCTCGAACGTTGTTTACGACCGGGTGAAGGGCGGCGCGGTCAAGCGCATGATGCCGAGCCCGCTCGACGTGGCCTTCGCCGCGCTCGGCAACGACCAGGCGGGCCAGCTGCTCGCGCCGGAGCTCAGGCAGTTCGACTACGCGCCCGATCTGCACATGATGCGCGTGCTCGTCGACGCGCACCCCGGGGACTTCTGGGGAAAGAACCTTTACAATCGCTGGCTCGGCGCGCTGCGGGAGCTCTCACCGGCGCGGGCGCTCGGCGACGGCGGGGAGCTGCCCGGCGTGACGAAGACCGAGGCGTGGGGCCGGCGCCTCCTGAACACCCAGCTCGCCTCCTGGGCCGAGCTCCGCCACGACACCCTGCTTTACGCCAAGCAGTCGTACACGGGCGGGGCCACGTGCGAGTTCCCGGACGCGTACGTCGACCCGTACCCGGAGTTCTTCGCGCGCATCGCCGAGCTGGCCGAGCACGGCGGCGAGATCGTCGGCACGCTCGAGCTGCTGAACGCGGTGCCGCTCGAGCCGCTGCTCGACCAGCGCCTGCCGGCGTACTTCTCGCAGCTCCGCGACGTCGCGCGGACGCTCGGCGAGATGGCCGCGAACCAGCGTGCCGGCCTGCCCCTCACGCAGGAACACCTCGATTTCATCAACCAGGCCGTCAAGGTCCAGCGGGGTTGCGGCGTTCCGTTCGGCTCCAGCGGGTGGTACGCGCAGCTCTTCTTCGACCCGCTCAAGAGCGTGACGCAGGATCCGACGATCGCCGACGTGCACACCCAGCCGACGGACGCCGGCGGCGCGCCGGTCGGTCGCGTGTTGCACGTGGGCACCGGCCTGCCGCGGCTCATGGTCGTGACGGCCGATCCGTGCGGCGGCGCGCCGCGCGCGTTCGTGGGGCTCGCCTCGTCGTACTCCGAGACGATCACCGGGAACTTCGAGCGCATGACCGACGAGGAGTGGGCCGGCGAGATCAAGAGTGCGACGCCCGGCGACGTGCCCTGGATGAACGATCTCGTCTCCCGCTGATCCCGTCCTGGCAGAGCTCGGTGCCGACGATGGCGCCCCCGCGCTCGGCCAGATCTCGAGAGGAGCCCTGTCTCACACATCCTCGGCACCGGAGGATCCGTGAGCGCTTACCTCTCCTCTCCGCGCTCGCCAGCAGGAGATCGGGCCCGGGCTCGTGCGCGGGAGCGATTGACGCTCGAGCCGCCGCGAGAGGTGCCGCGCCTCACGAGCCGCGGCACCTCGGCCGCAAGGAAGTCCGCGAGCGCGCGCACCGCCGGGAGCTGCCCACGGCGCGACGGCACCAGCATCGTCACGCGGTGATCGCCGACCTGCCACCCGGGCAGCAGGCGCCGCAGCTCCCCGCGCGCGCGCTCGTCACCGCACGCGTACTCGGGCAGCGCGGCGACGCCGAGGCCCGCCACGGCCGCGCCCAGGAACGTCACGGAATCGTCGGTGCGCAGGCGCGGCACGAACGGGATCTCCTCGGTCGCCTCGCGAGAATGCAACCTCCAGACCGCGCGCGAGCTCGGGCCCCCGAGCAACAGCCCTGTATGGGTGCGGAGCTCGTCCGGCGTCGCGGGCACGCCGCGCGCATCGAGGTAGCGCGGCGCGGCCATGAGCACCCAGGGCGTCGGCGAGAGCAGCCGCTGCACCAGCCCGGTGTCCGGCAGCGGGCCGCCATAGCCGCGGAGCGCGAGGTCGAAGCGCTCCTCGACCAGATCCACGAAGCGATTGGTCGCGTGGAGGAACACGTCGACCTTCGGATGACGCGCCATGAAGCGCGGCAAGAGCGGCGCGACGAGGTGCTTGCTCATGCCGATCGAGCAGGTGATCCGGATCATCCCGCTGGGCTCCGCGACGCGATCGCGCGCCACGCTCTCGACGGCGTCCGCGGCGACGCGCATCGCGCGCGCGTGCTCGAGCACCTCTTCGCCCACGGCGGTGATGATGAACTTGCGCGAGGTGCGCTGGACGAGCCGCACCCCCAGCCGTTCCTCGAGGAGCTGGAGACGCCGGCTCAGGCTGGACTTGGGCACCCCGAGCGCGCGCCCCGCCGCCGACAGCCCGCCGTGCTCCGCGATGCGCGCGAATAGCGCGAGGTCGTTCCATTCGTCCATCCGACCGATCATCGTACCACCTGGTGGACGATGCGTCCAAATAGACCCCACTACCGGGTCGATCGTTCATGTAGCAGGATGATCGCATGGACAATCAACCCTTGCCCCGAGGGATCGGTGGTTCCGGGAGCCTTCGGGCTCGCCCGGCTCGAAAGGAGGCGGCATGACCGCGCTCGACGCCTATCTCGCGCGCATCGGATACGACGGCCCGCGCGCGCCGACGCTCGATACGCTGCGCGCCATCCACGCCCTGCATCCGCGTGCGATCGCGTTCGAGAACCTCGACCCGTGGTCGGGGCGGCGCGTCGACCTCTCCCCTGCGGCGCTCGAGCGCAAGCTCGTGCACGGCCGCCGCGGCGGGTACTGCTACGAGCAGAACGGGCTGCTCGCGCGCGCGCTGCACGCGCTCGGGTTCGAGGTGCGCGGGCTCGCGGCGCGCGTGCGGTGGGGCGTGCCCGAGGGCGAGACCAGGCCGCGCAGCCACATGCTGCTCCGCGTGGAGCTGGCGGAGGGGCCTTATCTCGCGGACGTCGGGTTCGGGGTGATCGCGCCGGTCGCGCCGCTCAGGCTGGTGCACGACGTCGAGCAGGAGACCCCGCTCGAGACCTTCCGGTTGCGCGGTGAGAATGGCGGTCAGGTGCTCGAGGTGAAGTCGGGTGAGGCCTGGCGCGCGCTGTACTGGTTCGATGGGACCGAGCAGCTCGCCGCCGATTACAACCTGTTCAACTGGTGGGTCTCGACGCACCCCGAGTCGCTCTTCGTGCGGAGCCTTGTCGTGGCGAGACCGACAGCGACCGGTCGCATCACGCTGTTCGACCGCGAGCTCACGGTCCGGCACCGCGACGGAGCTGTCGAGCAGCGCACGCTCGCGAGCGCGGACGCGCTGCGCGGCGCGCTCGAGGGGGAGTTCGGGCTCGACCTCTCGGGCCTGGACGGGATCGACGAGGCGCTGCGCCGCCTCGCCGAGGGCGAGCGCGCGCGGTGAAGGGGCCGTGTCGGCTCACCGGGCGGCCCCCGCCGCCAGCAGCTCGCCGGCGCGCTCGGTGGGCTTGTGGATCGAGCCTCCAGGGCGGTCGCGCAGGCTGCCGCCCTCGCGGCGAGACAGGCACGCTTGCGCCTCCGCGAGGATGGCGAGCGCGATCTCCTCCGGCGTGTCGCCCCCGAGATCGAGGCCGATCGGGCTGTGCAGGCCGCCGGCGCACGCGAACGTGGGATTGCCGCTCTCGGCCAGCAGGCGCTGCGTGCGGCGGCGCGGCCCCAGCAGGCCGAGGTAGGCGACGGGCACCGTGGAGAGCGCCCGCAGGAGCGCCCGGTCCTGCTCCACGCTGTGGGTCATGAGCACGCAGGCCGCTCCGGGCGGGATGGCGAGGCTGGCGAGCGGGGACGCGCGGTCCGTCACCACGACCTCGTCGGCGGCGGGGAAGCGGTCCCGGCGGGCGCGGTCGGCCCGGGCGTCCGCCACGGTCACGTGCCACCCGAGCTCCCTGGCGAGGCGCACGAGCGGGACCGCGTCGTGGCCGCCGCCGAACACCACGAGCGAGCGCGGCGGGCGTATCACCTCGAGGAAGACGTCGACCCGCGCGTGGGCGCCCCCGAACGCGACCTGCTCGGAGGCGCCGCGCTGCAGCGTGCTCGCGGCGCGCGCGGCGATGCTCCGCGCCAGCGCGGCGTCCGGCAGCCGGCCGCCGGCGCGGCCGTCCGCGTCGAGGGTCACGCGGTCGCCGACGCGAGCCCGCGAGGGGTCGACCGAGCCGATCACGGTCGCGAGCACCCCCGCGCGCCGCTGCGCCAAGCACGACGCCAGGAAGCGGATCGGCTCGACCGGCTCCTCTTCGTGGCGCAATCGCTCGAGCAGCACGTGAACGACCCCCTCGCAGCCGAGGTCATAGGGGCGCTCACCGTCTTCCTCCTCGCGCGTGCTGTACCGGGCGAGGGCGGGGCTGCCGGTGCGGGTCAACCACCACGCCTTGCGCGCCACCTCGCCTTCCAGGCAGCCGCCGCTCACCGAGCCCACGCGGCGCCCGTCCTCGACGAGCAGCATGCGCGCGCCGGGCCGTCGATACGCCGACCCCTCCACGCTCACCACCGTCGCCAGCACCGCGTCCTTTCGGTCGCGGACGGCCTCGGACCACAGCGAGATCACCGCACGTGCTTCGTTCACCGGTCCCCTCCTCGCGTCACAGCACGTCCTCGATCCGGACCGGCAAATGGCGGATGCGGCGCCCGGTCGCGTGATGGATGGCATTCACGATCGCGGGCGCCACGCCGACCATCACCACCTCGCCGAGACCCTTGACGCCCAAGCTGTTGATGACCGGATCCGGCTCGTCGATGAACTCCGCCTCGATCGACCCGATGTCCGCGTTGACCGGTATCACGTACTCCGCGAGATCGGCGTTGAGGAACCCGCCGTACCGAGGATCCACCTCGCTCACCTCGCGCAGCGCCGCGCCGATCCCCCAGACCACGCCGCCGAGGATCTGGCTGCGCGCGGTGCGGGGGCTGATGACCCGGCCACAGTCGACCACGCTCACCACGCGCGGCACGCGGATCCGCCGGGTGCGCGGCTCGATATGCACCTCGACGAACTGGGCGCAGTAGCTCATCGAGACGAACTCGGGGTAGGCCGGGCCGACGGCCGAGACGTGCCCCAGGGCGACGCGGTCGAAGATCGCTTCGGGCTGGCCGGGCGCGCGGTGGCGCGCCTCGACGTCGACGTGCGGCTCGCCGGCGTCGCGCAGGATCTGCTGGAACGTGCGGTTGGCGGGCCCGTTCCCCGCGAGCCGCTGCAGCTCTTGCAGCAGGTTCAAGGCCGCCTGGCGCACCGCGGGCAGGGTCGTGGCGGCCCCCCAGGAGCCCGCGGTGAGGTGCTGGGGCACGACACCCGTGCTCCCGACAAGCACGTTCACCGCCTCGGCCGGGACGCCGAGCTCCATCGCCACCGTGGCCGCGATGGCCGTGCGGATGCCCTGGCCCATCTCGTGTCCGCCGACGCTCACGAAGATCTCGCCCGCGTCGGTCAGGCGCAGCATCGCGACGGCCGGCGCGGTCGCCGCCTTGTACGCCCCGATCGCGACGCCCCACCCGACGAGCGTGCCGTCGTCCAGGCGCATCGAGCCCGGCTCCGGCGTTCGCCGCTCCCAGCCAAACCTCTCGGCGCCCCGCTCCAGGCACGCCACGACGTGCCGGGACGAGAAAGGTAGTCCGGTCAGCGGGTCCGCCGACGCGTCGTTGGCGACGCGGAGCGCGACAGGGTCGCGCCCGAGCGCGTACGCCAGCTCGTCGACCGCTGTCTCGAACGCGCACGCGGCGATGTGCTCGAAGGGGGCGCGCGCGAAGCCCGGCGTCTGGATGTCGTTGCGGACCAGGCGCTCGCGGCCACGGAAGTTCGGGATGCCGTAGAGGCGCGCGGTCAGATCCGCGTAGATCGCCGGGAAGAGGTCGTGACGCGAGGTCTGGTGATCGACCTCGTGCACGGCGGCCACCAGGGTCCCCGACGCGTCGGCCCCCAGACTCACCGTATGGCGGCTGGCAGGGCGGAAGCTGGCGCCATTGAAGACCTGCGCCCTGGGCACCACCAGCTTGACCGGTCGGCCGAGCTCGCGCGCGGCCAGCGCGACAAGCGCTGTATGGGACTGCAACGAGTTCTTCTGGCCGAAACCCCCGCCCGCCGTGGGCGAGAGCACCCTGACCCTGGCCGGCGACAGGCCGAACACCTGGGCCAACCCGTGCCTGAGCGCCTCGGCGTTCTGCGTCGATTCGCGGACCGTGAGCGTCCCGCCGGACCACTCCGCCACGGTGGCCAGGAGCTCCATCGGGTTCTGGTGCTGGGGAGGACCATCAAACGTCGTGTCCACGCGCACCGCGGCCGCCGACAGCGCCCCGTCCGCGTCGCCGGCGACCCGATCCGCGAAGGCCGGCTTCGGAAGCGGGGAGTCGGCCTGCGCGAGGATCTCCGCGCCTTCCGCGTCGAGCCGCACGCTGGGGGCCTCCTGCTCGTACGTGGCGCGGACGAGCGCCGCGCCCTCTCTGGCCGCCTCGAGGGTGTCGGCCACCACGATCGCGATCGGCTGGCCGCGGTAGGCGATCGCGGACTGCAGCATCGGCAGCAGGCTCTGGACGCCGTAGCCGCCGCCGAGCACATACCCGGGCGACTTCATGCCTGCCGTGTCGCTGTGGGTCAGGACCAGCCGAACGCCGGAGACGGCGCGGGCGTCGTGCACATCGATGCTCACGAGGCGACCGCGGCCGATCGTCGCCACCGCGAGCATCGCGTGGGCGAGCCCCGGGACGACATGGTCGGCGGCATACTGGGTCGCGCCGCGGACCTTCTCGCGCGCGTCGACCCTGGGGATATCCGGGTTGCTCATGGCTCTCCTGCCCTCTCTCGTGCGATCATCAAGGCGTCCGTGACCGTCCGCGCCCCGAGCTCGACCTTGAACGCGTTGTGGGTGCCTGGCCTCGCGGCCGCGAACGCCGCCTGGCCAGCGCGCTCTGCGACTTCCACGGTGAGGGGCTGGCCGAGCAACGCGCCCTCGGCCTCCCGCGACCGCCAGGGCCGGGTCGCGACGCCGCCGAGGGCGACCCGCGCTTCCTCGATCACGCCGCCGCTGAGCCGGACGGCGACGGCCGCCGACGCGAGCGCGAACGCGTAGGACTCGCGGTCGCGTATCTTGTGATAGGTCGACGCCCGGCCCGCCTGGGACCTCGGGACGCGGACGCGGACGATCAGCTCGTCAGCGGCCAGGTTCGTCTCGGCGTCCGGCGTCTCGCCCGGCTCCCGGTGCAGCTCCAGGAGGGGAATCGAGCGCTCGCCCCGCGGGCTCAGCGTGTCTACCACCGCGTCGAACGCCGCCAGGGCCACGCCCCAGTCCCCCGGATACACAGCGGCGCACGCGTCGCTCGCGCCGAAGAGCGCGTTGCCGCGATCCACGCCGTCCCGCGCCGCGCACCCGCTGCCGGGCGCCCGCTTGTTGCAGGGGAACGCCTCGCCTCCGCGGAAATAGGCGCAGCGGGTCCGCTGAAGCAGGTTTGCACCCAGCCGGGCCATGTTGCGGAGCTGCTGCGAGGCGGCCTTCCACAGCGCCTCCGACAGCGCGGGGTAGTCCTCCCGCAGCCGGCGATCTGCGGCCACATCGCTCATCCGCGCCATCGCCCCGAAGACCAGCTCGTCCGGACCGGAGGTGTCGAATTGCGCGAGCGCGTCGAGGTGGGTGACGTCGATGATCCGGAGGGGGGCCTCCACGCCGAGCTTCATGAGATCGTAGAGCGTGGTCCCTCCCGCCAGGAACCGGGCTCCGGGGCCGAAGTCGGCCATGGCCTCGACGGCCTCGGCCGGCGTCGCGGGGCGCGCGTACGTGAAGCTTCGCATGGCTCAGGTCCCCTCGATCTCGGGCGCCGCTTGCTGGATCGCGGCGACGATGGCCGTGTAGGCGCCGCACCGGCACAGGTTGCCGCTCATGTACTCGCGTATCTGCTCCGCGGACCCGGCGTTGCCCTCGCGGACGCAGGCCACCGCCGCCATGATCTGGCCGGGCGTGCAATACCCGCACTGCAATGCATCGTGATCGATGAAGGCCTGCTGCATCGGGTGCAGCCGCCCGTCGCTCGTCGACAGCCCCTCGATCGTCGTGATCTCCCGGCCGTCGGCCTGCACGGCGGCGGTGAGGCAGGACGCGACGCGACGGCCGTCGAGGTGCACGGTGCACGCGCCGCACTGGCCGTGGTCGCAGCCCTTCTTGGCGCCGGTCAACTGGAGCTGCTCGCGGAGCACATCGAGGAGAGACGATCGCAGGTCGATGCCGACCTCGACCCTCGCGCCGTTGACGATGAACCCGAGGGTCGCGTCCGCGTTCGTCACCGGGCTGTCGGCGGGGCCGCAGCCGATCCCGTGCAGCGACAGCCCGCTGGCCGCGGCCGTCGTCGCCGCGATCGAGCCCGCGGTGAACTGACGTCGCGTGAGGAGGGAGGCCGCCAGCAGCCTGGCGCCGGCGCTCGGCTCATCGGCGGTCTCCCTGGATGGCGCTCCAGGATCAGGCACGGAGGGAGTTGTCTTGTCGCGCATGGTGATCTCCTCGCAAAGCGACCATGCCCCCGCGCATCCCACCCCACCAAGGAATAGGGTACATACGTCACATGAACGCCGGTTATGGGAGAGACCTCGACCTCAACCTCCTGCGCGTGTTCGTGGTGGTCGCAGACACGGGCAGCGTCACCGCGGCGGCCAGCCGGCTGTACCTGACCCAGCCGGCGGTCAGCGCGGCGCTGCGCCGGCTGACAACGACCATCGGCGCTCCGCTGTTCGTGCGGCGGGGGCGAGGGCTCGCGCTCACCGGGCGGGGCGCGCGGCTGCACGCGGCGCTCTCGCCCCACCTCCAGGCGATCGTCGACGCCGCGCTCAGCGAGCCGCACTGGAGCCCGGCGACCAGCGAGCGCACGCTGCGCATCGGTCTGTCGGATACGTGCGAGCTCTGGCTCCTGCCCGCGCTGCTCCGCGCCCTCGCGCGCGAGGCGCCGCGGATGCGCGTGATCGCCGTGCCGGTGCAGTTCCGCACGGTCGCGGCGGCGCTCGCGAGCGGCCTCGACGCCGCCGTCACCGTCGCCGATGAGCTCCCCGTGACCGTGCGCCGACAGCCGCTGTTCTGTAGTGGCTTCGTGTGCCTGTTCGATCCGCGCCACACGCGCCTCCGGCGCAAGCCGACCGCGGACGAGTACTTTGCGCTCGAGCACGTGATCGTCAGTTACAACGGCGACCTGCGCGGCATCGTCGAGGACGTGGTGCAGCGCCCGCGCAACGTCCGCTGCTCGGTCTCGTCGTTCGCGATGCTCGGCGCGCTGCTCGACGGCAGCTCCCTTGTCGCCACCGTCCCCGCCCTCGTCGCGGCGAACATTCGCGAGACCCGGAGCCACCTCGCCACGCGCCCGCTGCCGTTCGAGATCGAGGGCACGCCGACAGAGCTCCTGTGGCCTTCAGGCACCGACGACGACGAGGCGTGCCGGTTCGTGCGCGGCAAGATCCTCGAGCTCGCGCGGTCCGCCTTGCCGAGGCTCTAGATGATCAATCGATGGAGAGACCGTCGAGCGCTGCCCGCCGGTAGGCCGCCGGCGTCGTGGCGAAGTGGCCCCGGAACAGGCGCGTGAAGTGGCTCGTGTCGCGGAAACCCCAGCGCGCGGCGATCTCGAACACCGTGTCGTCCGGGCGGGTCGAGAGCTCGCTCGCCGCCCGCTCGAGGCGACGTCGCCGGATGTGCGCGGCCAGCGAGCTGCCGAGCTGCTCTGCCATCACGCCGTCGAGATAGCGGCGGCTCACCCCCTGCGCCCGCGCGATGTCCGCCGGCTGGAGCGCCGGGTCGCCGAGGCGCAGCTCGATCTCGGCCAGCGCCCGCTCGACCCGGGCCCGCGGAAGCTCGGGCGCGCGGCCGCACATCCCGATCGCCTCGAGCACCACGCCGACGGCCGCCACGCAGTCGCGCTCCGACAGCGACGCGCTCTCGCGCAGGATCTGGCGCAGGAGCCCCGCCACGACCCGCTCGCCTGCGTGCTCTTCGCCGCGCCCGACGGCCGTCCGGAGGTCGACCCCCGGGTGCCGCTGCTGCACCACCGAGAGCGGCAGCCGCAGCAGCAGCCGCCGCCCCCGGCTCATCGAGAGCTCGAAGGGGGCGTCCGACTGGATCCAGGCGAACGTCCCCTCGCGCAGGATTGCCCGGCGGCCCCCCTGCGCGACCACCCCCTCGCCCTCGGCCACGGCGACGATCTTGAGCAGCCCCGTGGCGTGCTGGGGCTCGCAGCGGACCTCGAACGGCGCGTCGCCGAGCCAGAGCAGCTCGCCCGGGCCGGCCCGCACCGCGCGCTCGAGCATCGAGTCCGGGGGCGCCGCCACGTGGGTCAGTTCCATCGTGGACCATCCGCCGCGTCGAATCGGGCCAGGCGCTGCCCGCCGCGGCGCCCCACGCTGGGACCAGGCTTTCGGCCCCGGAGGAACATCATGTCTGACGTCCAGATCATTCGCGTGCCCATTCTACCCTTTCGCATGCTCAACGCCCACCTGCTCGTCGGCGCCGCGGGGTGCGTGCTGATCGACGCCGGCGTGCCGGGCGCGGCGCCCAGGGTGGGTGAGGCGCTGACCCGCGCGGGCCGCGGCTGGTCCGACCTGAAGTTGATCGTGGTCACTCACGCCCACGTCGACCACGCCGGGGGCGCCGCCGCGCTGCGCGAGCGGTCCGGAGCGCTCGTCGTCGCCCACGAGGCCGAGGTCGAGCACCTCAACGGGCGTGCCCCGATGACCTTCTGCCCGACCGGGTGGTTCGGCCGCGTGTTCGTCCGGGCCCCTCTCGTGCACGAGCGCTACGCCCCCGTCGCGCCCGATCTCGTGCTGGCCGGCAACGAGACGCTCGACCTGGCGCCCTACGGGGTCGCGGGTCGCGTGCGCCACACGCCGGGACACACCCGGGGGTCGCTCTCGGTCGTCCTCGAGTCGCGCGAGGCGCTGGTCGGCGATCTGGTGGCCTCGGGGCTGATGCTGGGCGGGCTGGCGCGCATGGGCCACGCGATCCGGCCCCCCTTCGAGCTGGACCCGCGCGCCGTCGGCGTCGAGCTGGAGCGGCTGGTCGACGAGGGGGTGCAGACCTTCTACCTGGGCCACGGAGGGCCGCTCGGCGCCGCCGAGGTGCGGCGGCACGCCCGCGTGCTGGCCGGCTCCGTCGCCGGCGTGCCCCACCTGCAGCGGATGCCCCAGCCGCGGTGAGCGCGGCGGCACGGGGCAGGGGGCAGGGGGCAGGGCAGGTAAAGCAAAACGAACCGAGGCGTTCGAGGGGGAATCGCCGCGCCCAACTCGGGTGATAGAAGGTCCTTTGCGCGACCGATCGACTGCAGGGGTTCACGGCCGTCGACATCGTGGCCAGACGTCTGGCTGGGCGTGGCCAGACGTCTAGTAGTGGTCAATTTCGACCAACCGAGCGAGGCAGGCCTTAACGACCGACGTCTTCTCGACGCTACCCGCCATCGGGCGATGGTGTCTGGGAGTGCATCGGCATCTCCCGTTGCCTACCAGGCTAGCGGCGATACTTGGCTCCACTCGACCTCGGGGACTCATGGCTCCGGGAAATCGGAGCAGACGAACGCGCCACCAGGAGAGTTGAGGCAGTTGCCGCTCGCGCACTGCTCGTCGAGGGTACAATCCTCGGTAGGCGCCAGCTTACAAGCGCCATCGCCGTCGCAAACGTTAGCGCCGCTGCAGTCCGCCCCGTCGTAGTCGCCGGGGGTTACATTTGCGCACGTGCCCACCCAGCCATCGAGGTTGCATGCCTGGCAGGCCAAATCACAACCGACATCGCAGCAGACGCCGTCAACGCAGTTGCCGCTCCCGCAGTCCTCCGGTGCCACGCACGTCTGTCCGTTGGCGGACTTACATTCGCTTGCGGCGTCACACGCTTGGAGCCGCCCGCAGCGTAGCCCCGGCGTGCCGGGCGCGGCCGGCTCGCACTTCTTCGTGTCCGTCTTGCAGGTGTGGCACTGCACACAATCCGCGTCCTTCGCGCACTCGGTGATGCACGTCGTGCTCTCCGAATCGCAGACGAACGCCTCACAGGACTTCGGCTCGCCTGGGTTGCAAGTCACGCCTGTCCCGTCGCAGACACCAAGTCCCATCTGGACGCCGTCGGTGCAGATCTGCTCGCCGCAGGCGCCGCCGGCCCTGGATGGGCCACACATGCCGTCACCGTCGCTCGACTGCTTGTGCTCCGCCGCGCAAGAATCACAGGCCGCGTCGCACGCGTCGTTGCAACAAACGCCATCTACACAGTTCCCGGTGTAGCAGTCCGAGCCAACAACACATGGATTCCCCACCTTGCAAGGCGAGCAACTCCCGCCACAGTCCACACTTGTCTCGTCGCCGTTCCTGATGCGATCATCACAGGCATGGGCGCGTCTCCCATCACTATTGTAGTCGTCCCAATCCACGCCGAGGATCTGCGCGCAGCCTGTTGCCGCGGAGACCACCAACGCAACCGCAACTATCGCCGCCCGCATGCCCTCGACCTTGTTGTCCACCATGGCCACAGAGCGTCAACCTGACGCGCGTTCTACGTCAAGAAATTAGCGTCGTCCGCTTTAGGCGTACCCATGCGTCTGGTGTGCGCAACTCAGGCTAACGCGGCGACCGAGTCCGGGCGTCGCTTCGCCAGAGGCTCCGGGGTCAAGGTCGTTCCGGACCGGCTGCTTAGAATTGAGCACTGCTCGCGTGGGAGGAGACTCGCCGCATAAACGGCGAAACCCGAGTCAGAGCCGCCGCCTCTACCGGAGCCGTACAGGATGGTGTAGTTAATCCTGTTCGGCGATTGATCTGTCGTGTCTGCTAGAGCGGGGAGCAGGTCCGTGGGGCACGAACGGAGCCGACCGGCCGAAGATAGCATCGCAGTGAGCCGAATCGTACGGATAAGCCCGTATCCCTCGGACGCGCTCCCCGCTCTAGCTACTACAGCCGCACCTCGACATCGATCAGGTTGGACCCCTAGGTTCGCTTCTCGAACAGCGGACCAATCGGGTGAGGGGGATCTCTCAGTTTACACTTGCCGGCGTCCATGTGCTTGGCAAAGCCGCTCACGCCACTATCGTAGCAGTACAGAATATCTACGTCGTCCGTTTGCTCGGTAGCTGCAACAACGATTGAGTCGTTGAGATTATGCTTTGATGACGCAGGTTGGTGACACTTCGGGCACGGGTTCGCATTGAGTGCGTTGTAACAATGCTTGCAGAGTTTCTCTTTGGTATTCCGGTCAGCAAGCAACTGTAAGCGCTGCGCGAAGCGACGTCTCACCCCGGCCGCGCTGTCCAGTTCATGATGGCGAGCATGACAAGCACGAAGGCGACCGAAGTGATGTGGTCCGAGCGCGTTCGGGCATGACGGGAGAGTGGTGAAACGGCGGAGTAGTTCGCTCGGGGCCGCGGATTCGCGGCCTCGACGCTGCACGGCTGGTCGAGCCGGCTGTCTCGGATCGAGCGGCCGCGCTTTCTGCGGCTGGTACCGAAGGCGCCCGCCGTGACGAGCAGCGCTCCGGAGCTCGTTGTCGAGGTCGGCGGCGCGCGGCTGCGCGTCGCCGCAGGGTTCGACGCCGCGCTGCTGGCCGACGTGGTCCGCGCCCTCGGCGGAGGCGCGCGATGGTCTCGGCCGGCGTGCAGGTATTCGTGGCGCTGGAGCCGGTGGACATGCGCTACGGCTTCGAGCGGCTCTCGGGGCTGCTTCGCGAGCGTGTGGGGTATGAGCCGCTCTGCTGAGCGCTGTTCGCGTTCATCGGCAAGCGGCGGACCAGCATCATGATCCTCTCCTTCGATGGCAGGGGGCTTTGCCTGTTTTCCAAGCGCCTCGATCGCGGCGGTAGGCCACCTGAACCTGCTCGCCATAGGCCGGGTGCCACCGGTAGTGCACCACGCAGCGCAGGTCGACATGGGCAGAATGATCGGGTCGTCGCTGTCGCGAGAAAGTCCTGGCTTTTTTCGGCAGCGACGACCACGCCTCGGCCGCGGCCAACCTCTTCTCGCTCGTGGCGAGCTGCAAGCTCCACGGTCTCGACCCCGAAGCCTACCGGGCCGACGTCCTCCGCGTGATGCCCTACTGGTCGCGAGAGCGCTACCTCGATCTCGCCCCCAGGTACTGGGCGCGCACCCGCGCCCGGCTCGTCGCCGACGAGCTGAACCTCGACCTCGGGCCGATCACCGTCCCGCCTCCGCTTCCCGCGGAAGAGCAGCGCGCGACGAGCTGACCGAGCCGGTTCCATCGCCCCGATTCTGCAACAGCTGAGCGAGGTTGGGGCCGACGGCGCTTCATGCAGCGCTTACGATCGCTCTTGGTGGGTCCGGTCGGACAGTCGATGTTATAGCCCGTGTGCGTGTTTACAGCCTGGTTGGTGGCGTTTCCGTGCGGTAGGTCGCGAGCGAGGGCCGCGCGCGCGGAGCCCGTTGTGGCCTCGCAGCGTGCGAGTACGGCTCGATGAAGAGGCCGCGCTGCACGGGTGGCTCATGCGCCGGATCGGTCGGCAGGACGAGGACGGGCCAGCCGCCGAAAATTGACGGTCCCGCCAGACGGCGGCCTTGACAGCTGGCGCATGCCGACTTGGCCCACGGTCCTCCCTCAAATCGCGTGGTAAAAACGGGTTCACATTTGACTGGACAATCCCGCTCAGATGGGTGAGGCGATAGGCCATCGCTCCAAATGAGAGCGGGAAAGGAAAGGCGAACCGCAGGGACTCGCCCCACGATCCGCCCTTTTGTCCGAGGTGGCCTCGGTACGTTCGACTGGACCCGAACTGCCGTTGCGTACCTCAGGACCGATCGCTGGTCAACAGGGCCCAGCTGCGTGGGGAAGCGTTCCCAGGCGCTAGCCGACAACAATGACCCACGGAGATTCAAACATGACCCACGAAGGAACAACCATGGGCGACGCTATCGACCGCTTCTACAGCCGGTGCCAGCAGCACCGGAAGGCCAACAGGGGGATGCTGAGCGAAGCCACGGCGAGGCAGATCGCGGAAGGTCTCGGCATCCCGTCAAATCGGGTGCCTAAGGTCTGGGACGAGGACGACGAGGACTCTGTCCCGATTGGCGGCAGCAGCGAGCTCTCGGACGCCTGGGTCGGCGCACAGCGGCGATACCGAGACTGAGCCAACGGCATCGCATCCGGCGCCCGGCGGTAGCCCATCTTGGGGCTACCGCCGGGCGTCTCTCTCATCATCGCTTCAGTAGAACGGGGTGTACGGGATGCCCGCGCGAGTGTCCGGAATGCGGGTGGTGCCGATGTGGTTCCGGACATCACCAGACGTCTGGCTGTCCGTGGCCAGGCACCCGTCTCTCTCTCTCTCTCTCAGCGCGCTTCGGTGACATCGAGGCCCCCCGGGAGGACGACGAAGAACACGCTCTCCTCCTCTGCATACCCGTCATGACTCTCGCCCGGTGCCGTCCAGAGGTAGTCGCCCGGCGAGAGCACGCGCTCGCCGACCCGGAGCTTCCCCGAGACGAGGTACGTCTCCTCGCCGCCGGGGTGGTCGTGGCGCCGCGCGCGCGCACCCTTCTCCATACGAACGAGCACCGTCATCCCGCCGCCGCCGCCGTGGCGGCGCAGGAAGCTGAAGTGGACGCCGGGCGCGACGGTCTCGAACGGCTGATCTTGCTGGGGGCGGAAGGTCGTCATGTTCATGAAGCCACTATGAACGTCGTCTCGGCATGTGAGAAACTCATGTTTCCCATGACTTCATGAGGGCAGCTCATGTCCCAGATGCTCGAGATCCGCCACCTCCGCCTCGTCCGCGCGATCGCCGAAGAGGGCGGCCCCACGCGCGCCGCGGCGCGCCTCCACCTCACGCAGTCGGCCGTGAGCCACCAGCTCGCCGAGCTCGAAGGTCGCCTCGGTGTCGCGCTCTTCACGCGCGTCCGGCGCCAGCTCAAGCTCACCCCGGCCGGCGCGCGGCTGCTCGACGCCGCGCGCGCGATGCTCGCCGACCTGGCGCGCGTCGAGCGGGACCTGCAGCACGCCGGGTCGCGCAGGCGCGAGGTCTTCCGCATCGCCGTCGAGTGCTTCACCACCTACCACTGGCTCCCGCCGGTGCTCTCGGCGCTCGCGAAGGACCACCCCGACGTCGACGTCCGCATCGCGCTCGAGGCGCGGCGCGAGCCGGTCGCCGCGCTCCTCCGCGGCGAGATCGAGCTCGCCGTCGTGAGCTCGCCGGTGCGCGATCGCGCGCTCGTCGTCGAGCCGCTCTTCGACGACGAGTGGACGGTCATCGTCCCGCCCTCGCACCCGCTCGCCGCGCGCCCGTACGTCACCGTGGTCGAGCTCGGCCGCGAGAAGCTCCTCACCCACGACGCCCCGCGGAGCGACGTCGAGCGCCTCCGCGAGCTCATCGCCAGCGAGCGCGCGCCGATGCCGCTCGCCACGAGCGTGCCGCTCACCGACGCGCTCGTGGACCTGGTCAAGGCCGGCCTCGGCGTCGGGCTCGTCTCCCGCTGGGCCGTCGCGCCGAGCGTCGCGCGCGGCGAGGTCGTCGCGCGCCGCTTCACCCGCGACGGCCTCCCCGAGCGGTGGACGGCCGTCTACCGGGCCGACGCGGCCGCGCGCTTTCCGCTCGCGCGCTTCGCCGAGCTCCTCCGCGCGCCGTCGTCCCTCATCGCCCCTCCACGCGCGCGCCAGCGACGGCCCCGCTGACGAGGGACGGGCGGACGAACTCCCGCAGCTTCCGCGTCTGGTAGCCGCGCGCGAGCGCCACGAGCTCGTCGACCCAGGGGCCGAGCCGCGGGTCGAGCTGCCTTATCCGCTCCGCCTCCTCCAGGACCTTGCGGACGAGCCCCTTGTCCGCGAGGTCCGACAGGAGGGCCAGCTCCTCGGCCGGAGGCCGCACGAGCTGCCCGGCGCCCGCGGGCCCCTCCGCCGGCGCGCCCCGAACGGGCGCCTCCTCGCGGCGGAGCCACTCGACGCCGAGCAGGCCCGATATCCTGTCCAGGAGCGCGCTCGCCTTGATGGGCTTGGGCAGGAAGTCATCACACCCGGAACGGGCGCTCTCCCGCCGCTCGGCCTCGGAGTTGCTCGCCGACGAGGCCACGATGACGACCCGCCCGAGCTCGGGCATCTGCCGGAGGCGGCGCGTGGCCTCGTGGCCATCCATGCCCGGCATGGCCAGGTCCATCAGGATGAGCGCCGGCGGGTGCTGGGCGGCCACGCGCAGCGCCGCCTCTCCGCCGTCCGCCTCGCGGAGATCGAAGCCGAGGGGGGCCAGCAGCTCGCGCACCACGGCGCGGTTGTCGGCGTTGTCGTCCACGACGAGGATCGCGCGGCGCTCGCCTCGATAGCCGACGATCGCCTCCCACCCATCGTCGACGATCGGGCTCGCCGACGATCGCGCCTCGGCGAGCGGGAGCGTCACGGTGAAGACGCTGCCCACACCGATCTGGCTCTGCACCTGGATCGCTCCGCCCATCTGCTCCACGAGCTTCTTCGTGATGGCGAGCCCGAGCCCCGTGCCCTCGGCCTTCGCGCGCTGGTCTCCCACCTGCTCGAACGGCTCGAAGATCCGCGACAGGTGCTCCGGCGCGATCCCAGGGCCGGTGTCCTCGACACGGAAGCGCACCATCCGCCCCGCAGGGACGCGCTCCTCCAGCACCTCGACGTCGAGGGAGACGCCGCCCCGCTCGGTGAACTTGATGGCGTTGCCGAGGAGGTTCAAGAGCACCTGCGTCAGCCGCTTCTCGTCGGCGTGGACGGCCTTCAGCGCGGCGCCGCGCAGCGCGTGGGTGAGCGCGATCCCCTTCTCCTGGGCGCGCACCCGGCACAGGTCGACCACCGTCTTCACGAAGGGAGGGAACTGGAACTCCCTCAGGACCGGCTCGATCTTGCCCGCCTCGATCTTGGCCAGGTCCAGCACGTCATTGATGAGCGCGAGCAGGTGGTCGCTCGATTTCTGGATGAGGTGCAGCACTTCCCGCCCCCTCGGCGGGAGCTCGGGCGATCGCACGAGGATCTGCGAATACCCCATGATCCCGTTGAGCGGCGTTCGCAGCTCGTGGCTCATGCTGGAGAGGAAGTCGCTCTTGGCCTGGTTGGCCCGCTCGGCCGCCTCCTTGGCGACGTGGAGCTCGGCGGTGCGCTCCTTGATCTTGGCCTCCAGATCTCGATAGAGGAGGGCGTTCTCCACGGCGATCGCGGCCTGCGAGGCGAGCACCGACAGCAGCTCCACCCGCTTCTCGTGGAACGCCCCGGGCGCCTCGCGGTGCTCGAGGTAGAGCACGCCGAGCAGGCGCCCCCGGTGCGACAGGGGGATCGCCAGGAGCGAGAGGACGCCGTGCGAGGCCAGGTACGGATCGGCCGCGAAGCGCGCGTCGGCCCTGGCGTCGTCCACCACGACCGGCTCGCCCGTGCGCTCCACGTAGTGCGCGACCGCCCTCGCCACCTCGGCGCTCTGCGACAGCGGCTCGGACAGGCCGGTCTCGATCCGGCCTCCCTCCACCGAGAGCCGCGCCACGACCGAGAGCTCTTCTCCCTCGACCAGCAGCAGGACGCCGCGCTGCGCCCCCGCGCTCTCCAGCACGAGCTCCATCAGCCGGCCGACGACCCGCTCCGGGTCGAGCTCGCTCGACAGCGCCCGCGCCGCGCGCACCGCGGTGTTCACGTCGAGCTGCGCGTTGCCGGTGGCGTTCGTGGTGGTGAGCGTCGTGAGGCTCATCGCGGGGCGGCGCTCCGTCGTCGCGGGCGTCGCGGGCGCCGCGGGCTGGGCAGGCGCGCCGAGCAGGGCGGGCCACCTCGCCTCCAGGTGGGCCACGACGGCGTGCGCGTCCCAGCGGGCATAGGCGTCCCTGGCCTCGCGCAGGTACAGCGCCGCGATGCGGCTCCTGCCCGCCTCGAGGTGGAACTCGGCGCAGAGCTGCGCCGCGAGCGCCTCGATGTGCAGGAACCGCTGCCCGCGCGCCAGCGCGATGGCCTCGTCGTACCTGGCCATGGCCTCGTCGGTCTTGCCCTGCACGCGGGCGGCCTCGGCCTCGAGGAGGCGCAGCTTGTGCAGGAAGTTCTCCGGGCACCCCTCGGCGAAGTACGAGAGGCGCTCGAGGCCGTGCTCGAGGTGCTCGCGCAGCCTGGCCTGCTCCTCCGCGCCCGCGTCCTGCCGCCAGCACCTCGCGGCCGCGAGCGCGAGCCAGAGCGGCACGTCGGTCACCGGGGGAAAGCCGAAGATCGACACGCGGTGCTGCTCGGCCTCCCGGGCCCGCGAGAGCGCCATCGGATACGCGCCGACGACGAGGAACAGGTGCGCTTCGAGGATGCGCGCCAGCTCGGCCGCCATCCCGTCTCCGTCGGCCAGGAGCGAGCGCGACCCGCGCGCGAACGGCTCCTCGGGCAGGACCATCTCCGCCTCGCCCGTGGTCATCAGGCGGCCGCACCACGAGGCGATCGCCTCGAAGAAGTGGTGTCCGAGCGCCGTCCCCGCGCGCTGCATCAGCCCCCAGCGGGCCGCCCGGTGCGCCTCCAGCTCGCCGAGCGGCTGGCCGCGCCACACCCGGTGATAGAACAGGTCACCTTCCAGCCCCCAGCTCGTCCCCTGGAACGAGCCGATCTTCAGGCCCGTCGCGCAGGTCCGCTCGAAGATGGGGCCCATCTCGTCCGCGGGGCGGGAATAGACCGTGTACTGCCCCAGGAACGACAGGCACTCTGCCAGGAACGGTGACGCCACGCGCTCGGCCGCGCGCACGCCGGGGCCGACCCAGCACGCCGACCGGCGGTACATCCCCGTGGTGAGCGACCACACGTTGGCGAAGCAGGCGATGATGAAGGGGGAAACCGGCGTGAGCACGCCGTGTCGCCGCACCCGCTGGACGGCGCGGGTGATCACGAGCGTGGACAGCAGCGGCTGGCCGCCGATCGCCGCGCACACCATCAGGTGCATCGTCAGCGCGTCGACGAGCACGTGCTCCACGGAAGGGTCGGGGGGCATCCGGTCGAACGCGCCCGGGTCGTCCTCGAACCATCGATCCAGCGCGGCGGACTCCTCGAGGAGCGCGGCGCGGCGCTCCTCGTCCGTGGCCGGAAACACGATGTCGTGCTCCGCGAGCACCGCGAGCCCCAGCTCCACCCCGCGCGCGAACTGGCCCGCTGCCTGGCAGCTCCGGACGCGGAGCTCCTGCGCCGAGAGCCTGGCGAGCGCCGGCAGCGGCGTCGCGAGCAGCCGCGCGGACCGCGCCTCGACGTCGTCGAACTCGCGCAGCAGAAAGGCCGCCTCGAGCCGCTCCAGCGCGAGCTGCGCGGCCAGCTCCGGGTCCTCGCGCCGCGCGCCGTCGTCCACGCCCGCGTCCACGTCCAGCAGCGCCTGCGCCGTCTCCGCGAGGCTCGCCATGAGCCGGTGCGAGCTCGCCGCCTTCGCGGCGCGCGCGGCCTCGAGGTTCAGCCGCGCCAGCGCCTCCCGCTCCTCCGCGGCGTCGATCCCCGCCGAGCCCAGGTTCAGGTGCCGCACGAGCTCCAGCAGCTGCTGCGGTGTGCCGCCCTGGGTCCGGCGCTCGGCCCAGAGGCGCCGGCCGATCTCCAGGTGCGCGAGGGCGCGCTGCTCCGGCGCGATCCGCTCGTAGCCCGCCTGTTGCACGCGGTCGTGCAAGAAGCGGTATTCGGCGTCCAGCGCGCCCTCCACGGTCCCGCCGCCGGTCTGCCCCAGCGCCTGCGCCGACCGGTAGGCTCCGTCGGTCGGCACCACCAGCTCTTCCTGCATGGCGGGCCACAGCGCCCCGGTCACCCGGGCGCGATCCCACCCGCTGAGCCGCTCCAGGTCGTGGAGGTGGAACGTGTGCCCCGCGCACGCGGCGAGCCCCAGGAGCTGCTGGGTCGCGTCGGGCATCTCGAGCACCTTGTCCGTCAGGAGGGCAACGACGTTGTCGGTGACCTGCGCCTGCTCCAGCTCCTTCTGGTCCCAGCGCCACGCGCCGCTGTCCGGGTCTCTGACCACCTTGCCCTGCCGGTGCCAGGAGAGCAGGAGCTGCTCCATGAAGAACGGGTTTCCACGCGTCTTCTGCCACAGCGTCCGCGACAGCGGCGTGACGCGCGCCGCCTCGCCGCTCAGCGCGCGCCCGACCCACGCTCGCGCGTGCTCTTCGGACAAGGGCCCCACCGACATCCTTGTCACCTTCGCCCCGCTCTCGCCCACCGACGCCACGAGCTTCCACAGCGGGTGCTCGGGGGGCGCCTCGTTGTCGCGGTACGCCGCGATCAGCAGGAGATCTCTCCGCTCCGCGTCCGTGAGCAGCGTCCTCAGGATCTCCAGCGTGGCGCTGTCGGCCCACTGCATGTCGTCGAGGAACATCACGAGCGGCGCGTTCGGCGTCGCGACCGCCCGCACGAAGTTCAGCCAGGTCAGCCGCTGGCGGGCGAGCACCTGATCGCCCTGCACCGGCGGCACCGGCGCGAGCTTGCCCATGACCCGATCGAGCTCCGGCACCACGTCGGCGATGAGCCGCGCGTTGTCGCCGACCTCGGCCTTGATCCGCGCCTGCCACGCCCGGAGCACCGGCTTCGGGCTCGCCAGCCACTGCTGCATGAGCGCCCCGAACGCCTGCGCCATGGCCGCGTAGGGCGTCGACCGCGCGAGCTGGTCGTGCTTGCCCGAGATGAGGAGCCCGCGCCCGGCCCGCGCGATGTCGCGGTAGACGGTGCGCACCAGCGCCGTCTTGCCGATGCCGGACGGGCCGCCGATGAGCACGAGCTCCACCGCGCCCTCCGCGGCGCGGGCGAAGGCGGCGCCCAGCCGCTCGCGCTCGTGCTCTCGCCCGACGAGGACGTCCGGCAGCCGGAGCCTGCGCGAGAAATCCTTGTCCCCGAGCGGGAAGCGCTCGACCGTGCCGCGCTCGCGCCACGCGCGGAGCGCTCGCTCCAGGTCCTCCGCCGTCCCCCGGGCCGTCTGGTAGCGCCGGTCCACGTCCTTCGCCAGGAGCCGGGCGATGATCGCCGCGATGCCGGGGGGCAGGTCCGGGGCGACCTCGTCGAGGGCAGGCGGCTCCTTGGCCAGGTGGGCGTGCACCAGGGCGAGCGGGTCGCGCTCGGTGAACGGCAGCCGCCCGGACAGCGCCTCGAAGAGCGTCACGCCGAGCGAGTAGAGATCGGTGCGCGCGTCGATCGCGCGCGCGGTGCGGCCCGTCTGCTCCGGCGACACGTACGCCAGCGTCCCCTCGATGCCCTCGGGGACGCTCGCCGCCGTCGCCTCCAGCGGCAGCGACGAGGCGATGCCGAAGTCGAGCAGCTTGACCTGCGTGTACGCCGCGTCGACGAGCACGTTCTGCGGCTTGATGTCCTTGTGCGTGACGCCCGCCGCGTGCACCGCCTCGAGCGCCCGCGCGAGGAGCGCGCCCACCCTCAGCCCGGCCTCGACCGGCAGGCGCCCGCGCTCGGCCAGCACGCGATCCAGCGACTGGAGCCCGGGGTCCTCGAGCACCAGCCCGACCGCGCCGCCCTGCTGCAGGAGCTCCCGCGCCCGCGCGATCCCCGACACCGCCCCGAGCTGCGTCAGGATGCGGTGCTCATGGATCATGCGCCCCGCCACGCGGGAGCTCGGCGCGGCCGTCGCCGGGAGCTTGAGCACCACCCTGTCGCCCGAGGGGCGATGGACCGCGCGGCACACCCGCGTCTCGCTCCCCACGTGCATCACCTCCCCCACCGCGTAGTCTCTCAGCTCCATCCTGCGTCCTCCCCCTCTCTCGGTCCCCGCGGAGGTGCCGGGCGAGCTGCCGCTCCGCCCGCTCCTCGAAGCTCGCTTCAGCGCTGTCTGCGGCCGCGCGTCCGCAGCGCGTGCTCCACGCCCGACTGCAGGGTGGCCTTCGTCACGATGCCGTCGAGGTGCAGGTCGAGCCCCACGAGCGTCTGCGCCACCTCGGCGCGGACGCCGGTGACGATCGCCCGCGTGCCGAGCAGCGAGAGCCCCCTCGCCGCGCGCAGCAGCATGCACGCGACGGTGGCGTCGACCGCCTTGACCCCGGTGATGTCGATGATGAGGTGATCCGCCCCGCGCCTGGCCGCCTCGGACAGCGCTGTCTCGATCGCCTGGCTCGCGCGCTCGGCGTCCACCGTGCCGACGAGCGGCATGACGAGGACGCCGTCGACGATCGGGATGAGCGGCGCGGAGAGCTCGAGGAGCCTCTCCCGCTGCACCGCGATGATCTGCTCCTGCAGCGCCGCCCTCGCCGCCTCGGCGCGCTCGCGCTCCAGGAGCTGCTCCGAGAGCTGCGCGTTCGCGTCGCGCAGCTGCCGCACGGCCTCGGCCAGCGCCTCCTCGGCCCTGCCGCGCTCCCGGATCTCCTCCGAGAGCTGGCTGTTCTTTTCCTCGAGGGCCCGCGTCGCGCGCCGGAGCGAGATCTGGGTGTGAACCCGCGCGAGCAGCTCGGTCTCCTCGAACGGCTTGGTCACGTAGTCCACCGCGCCCACGCGGAAGCCGCGGATCCTGAACTTCGCTTCCGCGAGCGCCGTCATGAAGATGACAGGGATGCTCTGCGTCGCCGGATTGGCCTTGATCTGCCGGCACGCCTCGAACCCGCTGAGGCCAGGCATCAGCGCGTCGAGCAAGATGAGGTCTGGCTGCGCCCGGCTGGCCAGCTCGACGGCCTCCTCGCCGTCGCTCGCGACGGCGACCTCCAGCCCGTCGCAGATGAGCGCGCTCGAGAGCACCTCCAGGTTGTCCGAGCTGTCATCTGCGATGAGGACGAGCCCAGGATGCAGAGTTTCTCGCTCTTGCATGGATGTTCACGGTCCCGGTACCTCCGGCGACCGTCCCCCCGTCCGATGGCATACCCGACCGGCGTGGAGCGCGCAGGCGCGCACACGGTGAGAGGACGGCGCTGTAGGAGAAGACATTCTCCTCTCGCTGCTTGCTCCTCGTATCACGGAACGGACGGAAATTGACAGCTCCTTGTGGCCGGCAGGGGAGGGGAGGACGAGCCATCGAGGCCATCCTTGGCCGGTGTATCCACGCACAGAGGAGGCTCACATCCTGTTTCTGATCCGGTCAGGAACGATGGCGCACCCGGGTTGCGCCGTCGCCGCCGGTCCGCCTCACAGGATGGGATCGATCCGGTAGACCCGGCTCGACAGCAGGTCGACGAGGTAGATCTTGCCGTCCGGCCCGAAGGTGAACCCGGCGAGCGAGCCCGCGGGCAGCCCTGTATCCAGGGTGCGGACGGGCCGCCCCTCCAGGTCGAAGGCGTGGAACCGGCTCGTCGCGTGATCCGTGACGTAGACGATGCCGTCGTGGACCTCGATCCCGCTCGGCGTCTCGAGCGTCCCCGGGGGGACGAGCTCGGTCAGCGTGGCCCCGTCGATGTGCTGGCGCGCCACGACGGGCTCGCTCCCGTCGAAGCCGCTCCCGGGCGTGCCGCTCGCTGTATCGAGCTTCAGCAGCCGCTTGTGACCGGTATCGGCGATGTAGAGGTGGCGGTCCTCGGCGCGGTAGAAGATGTGGCTCGGCGCCTCGTCGATGCCGAGCACCTCGCCCGGCACATAGCGGTAGATCTCCCCGTCGGCGTGGTCGTCGTTCCCGGGGCCGTGGTCGACGGCGAAATTGTACCTGTCGATCGAGAGGTCGTATCCGTTGAAGACCCAGTACACGTTGCCGTGCTCGTGCGCGAGGCCCTTGCAGAAGGGGCTGGAGTGGAGCATGTCGAGGTGCGACCCGAGGCCGTCGGGCGTCTCCTCCGCGAAGATGGCGAGGTCCGAGGAGAAGAGCGTCGGACCCATGAAGTAGTTGCCGCCGTTGTCGCTGTCCCCGCAGACGCCGAACGTGCCCGCGTGGCCAAACTCGATCGCCGGCGGCCGGTCCATGAAGTGCGAGGCGGCGGGGTCGCGGAGGCGGACCGCCTGGCTGTCCGGCGCGCCCGGCTTCGAGATGATGGTCACGCTGTCGTCCTTGCGGTTCACCACCCAGAGCTCGTCCGGCCGCTCCGGGTTGAAGTCGAGATCCGTCGGCTCACGCATTCTGTCCGGTTCGAACACCGGCACGAGCGTGACCGAGGACGGGCTGCCGTCCTTCACGCCGATGGGGTGTCCGGCCGGGAGCGCGACGCATTCGCCGATCGCCTGGTCGCACAGCGGCGTCTCGGGCGCGGCCGCGCATTCCGGTGAGGCCTGGCAGGTCAGCGCCGGAGGGGCCGCTGGATTCTCTGAATCCGCGCCCGAGCAGGCCGAAACGAGTCCCATGCTGAACAGGACGAGCACCCTCTGAAGCTTCACGTCTGCCTCCTGTGATGGGGACATTGTGACCCGGCCGGTCGCGCTGGCCATCCCTTTATGAGGTGCGGAGTCGCTCCGGTGGCGGCCCAATCATGCAGCCCTGACGAAGGCGGGACGGCGCCTCGGGGGCCGTGTGCGCCGCGGCGCGGTTCCTGGGCCGCTCGGCGGGCGCGATCGCCCCGCGGCTGAGCTCGCGAGGCGCTCGCGCCGGCGCGGCTGGGCCCGCGGGGGCGCGGCGTATGCCACAGCGTACCACGTGGTCGCCCCGGGCCGGCGATCCGCCGAGCGTCAACCCGGAGCGCGGTCCGCAGGGCGCGCGTCGCCTCCCGACGCGCGCATCGGCCCGAAGCGCCGGCTTGCATCGGGGAGACGAGCAGGCTTATCTCCGCGACGCCCTCGGCGGCCGGGGATTCCTGCCGCTCGTCGAGGCGGTTGCTGCAAGCCGTGAACTGTCACACGACCACCTGTGGAGGCCCGTCCCATGCTGAAGACCTATCGAGGAAGCTGCCACTGCGGCGCGGTTCGATTCGAGGCGGACATCGATCTGAGCCTGGGCACGAACAAGTGCAACTGTTCCATCTGCACGAAGACGAGGAACTGGAATGCGATCATCCGCCCGGACGCGTTTCGTCTGCTCTCGGGTGAGCAGGACCTGAGCGACTATCAGTTCAACCACAAGGTCGGTCATCACCTGTTCTGCAAGCACTGCGGCGTGCGCTCGTTCGGCCGCGGCCATGTCGCGGAGATCGGGGGCGATTACGTCGCTGTCCAGCTCGGGGCGCTCGATGACGTCGATCCTCGCGAGCTCGTCGAGGCTCCCGTTCGATACGCCGATGGTCGAGCGAACGACTGGGGGAGACCGCCGGCCGAGACCCGGCACCTCTAGAGCGCCGATCCGCTTGAAACACCCAGGAATGAAGTAATTTGAACCACAGAGGCGCAGAGGGCATAGAGGAACAACAAAAAACCTCTGTGCCCTCTGTGCCTCTGTTGTTCGTATTCTCCGCGGTGGAGGTGCCCCCAGCGGCGTCAGAGGCGGATCAGCTCGACGCTGTCCATGTGGATGAAGCTGGCGGGGTTACCGGAGGTGGCCTTCGTGTGGAAGCCGAACTCCAGATAGCCGCCCGTGACATGGATGGCCGGCGTCTCGATCTGCGTCCAGCTTCCATGGGTCCCGATCGTCGTGTAGGTGGGCGAGCACGAGCCGCACGTCTTGGCCTGGAGCCGGCTGAAGTCGTAGCCGCCGCCCTTCTTCACCCACGCTCGGACCTTGTAGTCGCCCGTCGCGAGCCCCGAGCGCGTCTGGTACGTCCACACCTCGAACGGAGCTCCGTTGGTCCAGTGGGTGAGGTGGTAAGCGCCGGATTGTGCGCCGTTGTACGTCTCGCTGAAGCTCGCTGCCCCGGTGCCGTTCGGGCTCCAGTTGGTCCAGCCGGTCAACCCGGACTCGAAGCTCGGGTTGGTGAGGGAGATGCCGCTCGAGCCGCCGCCCTGCTGGTACCAGCGCACCCACTCGACCTCCATGGTCTTCGTGGTACCCGACGGCAGATCGATGCTCGCGGGGCTCGGGTTGCCGTACCAGTTGCCTCCGATGGCGAGGTTCAAGAGGATGTAGTGGTTCTGCTGGAACTCCGTCTCGCCGTGGTAGTACGTGTTGTTGGCCACGACGTTGCCGTCGAGCCTGAAGATCATGCTGCTCGACGACCACTCGACCTCGTAGACGTGGAAGGAATCGGCGAGGCTCGATCCCCGGTTCGCTCCGGTCCCCCAGTGCGCCTCTCCGCCGTTCCACCAGTGGGCGGCGGACTGCATCCAGGTGGGCTCGGTGGATCTCCATTCGAGGATGTCGATCTCGCCCGAGCGAGGCCACGCGTTGGCGCCGGAGTCGATGTTGGCGCCCAGGGTCCAGAACGCCGGCCACATCCCGTAGCCGGAGGGCACCTTGATGCTCGCGGCGATCTTGCCGTACCGTCGCTCGACCTTGCCCTTCGTGTGGATACGCCCCGAATAGAAGGAGCGCCCGCCGTACCCGGTACACTGGGGCGCGGCCGGGTTGTCGCTCGTGCGCTGCGCGGAGATGATCAGCTTGCCATCGCGGACGGCGACGTTCGCGGCGCGCGGATACTCGAGCTCTCCGGTGCCGAAGTTGCAGTTGTTGGTGACCGGATCGTAGTTGCTCGTGAGCACGTTCCAGTTGGCCGTGTTCAGGCTCGATCCGTCGAACTCGTCCGACCACGCGAGGTTCCACCCCGGACCGGGTCCGTAGGACACCTCGGCGTACCCCTGGCTCGTCGTGTCCTCCGCGCCTTCCGGCGCGTCGGCCGCGGTGATGCACCCCGCGACAGCGCCGAGGCAAGCCACGGTCAGCAGCGCTGTGCAACCCTCTCTCCGATCCATGCGTCCTCCTCTCGTTTCCACGGCGACCTGAGTGCTTCGCTCGTGTGGCTGCGACTTGCAGCGTCCGTGCCCGTCCGTGAGGGTGAACAAATTCACTCGCGACAAGGACCGAGGTCGAATCATGGCGGGAGCGGGGTCGAGCGCGCGCGCCTGGGCGATCCGGCAGATCACCCCCGGGCGATCTGGGGGATCGCCTTGGGGTGCGGTGGAGTTCCGGGCCGATACGAGGTGGCGGGGGCGCGCGGCGTGGACGCGCCGGCCGAGCTCGCGGGCGGCGAGCAGCCGCTGGGCGTCGTGGAGCGCGAGCTCGCTCTGCTGCGCCGGCGTGGCGAGCCGGGCAGCCGGTTGCTGGCCGGTAGGACTCAGCTCAGCCCGTCGAGCACCTCGGCGAGCGATGCGGCGACGACGGCCCGCTCATGCCACCGTTCCAGCGTCTCCGGATCCTTCTCGGCCAGGATGCGCTCCCGGGAGGTATCCGGCACGGCGATGCCGCGAACCCGGAGCGCGGTCAGCACGGCCCGCGCCGCCTCCTCGGCGCGCCCCTCGGTGCGGCCTTCCTTGCGGCCTTCGTTGAGGCCTTCCCGGCGGCCCTCCGTTCGCGCCTCGGCCCGAAGGTTCTTCTCGTACTCCTCGAACCACGCCCGGATCTCTGCGCTCACCTCGTCCTCCTTGTCGGTCGTCGGCTCGTTGGCTCCGAGCCGGAAGTGTACCAGCAGCGGCTTGGCGACGCTCTTCTCCCAGGCGTCGTCGGGCAGCGCGGCCAGGTCGGCCAGCGCCTCGCGCAGGACGCGGCCAGAGCCGAGCAGCCGGAGCAGCAGCGTCGCGCGCGTCCGGGGCAGCTCGGCGAGCACGATGACACGCATCACCAGGCCCGGCACGGCGTGGTAGACGCCTGGTTGCATCGGCTCGCAGCGGTAGGCGTCGAGCACCGTCTCAGGACGCCCCCGGCCGATGACGACCAGCGCAGGGAAGTCCACCGCCGGCTGCTGCGGCGCGTCGGCGTCGTCGTCTGGTGCAGCGGAGCCGGCTGCGGCGCGGGCGCGGCGTTCGAGCTCGTGGTGCCATGTGAGCTGCTTGCGCAGGCATCGCCGGACCTGACGGAGGCTCGGTGTGCCGTGGAACGGCTCGAACAGGCTGGGCTCTGCCGAGAGCTCGCCGAGGAGGCCCATCCTGGCGCGCTCGGCGTCCCGAGCTGGATCAGGCACGCTGAAGACATCGATCTTCTGGGTCGCCGCCAGCACCTCGACCTCGGTCTGCGCCGCCGAGACGAGGCTCAGCCCGTCGCGCAGCAAGCTCTTCGCGAACTGGTCAGAGCTGTTGTGCATCGGCGTGCGACTCTAATCCATCATCGCAGCGTGTCCACCGCGGATTGGTGCGCGGAGACGAATTGTATCGTCCGCGAAAAGCGTCACGAGCAACGATTCATGTCCGTAATGCGTCATTGACAGCAATCGCTTACCGACAGGCAGAGCAAGTCGTGTGGAGATCGTTGTCAGTCGCATGATGTTTTCGGCGGTCCGGGAAATGGGCGCCATGCCAGGTGGGGGGCAGGCAACGCGACGGCCTGGGGGTGCGTGCGCTCCGCCTCTCGCGTGCATCAACTACCGTGATGCGATGGCGTTGCCGTCTGTAAGGAAATATCCGCACCAGCAGCGGTGGCCGACCTGGTACGGCGTCGCGCAGACCCGGCGGACACCGGACCGCGGTGCAGGACGAGCAGGCGCGAGGCCGCGCCAAGGATGCCGAGCCCCAGGGTGACGGGCGCGGCCTCTGGCGCGGTAGCAACGTCGACGAGCGTGGCGGCTGGGGTGCGAGCCGCGTCGCTCATGGCGCGGGGCCGGCGGAAGGCCAGGCAGTACCGTACGGGCCGATCAAGGCCTCCCTTGTTGACGCCGGATCCGCGAGAGCTCATTCCGGATCGCGCCGCGGCGATGAGCCGCAAGGACATGGCGCGCACACCCCTCGCCCAGCGACCGTGTTCCTTCGGGTCTTCAGCACGCGTGGGAGCGTGGAAGAAGAGGAGATAATGACCATGATCAACAGGGCTTGGACCATCGTTCTCGCCTCGCTCATCCCCGTCATGGGCTGCAGCAGCGAGCCGGAGGGCACGAATCCTCCGGTGGAAGGCCCGACCGCGGGCCCGACGTTCCACAAGGACGTGGCGCCGATCCTGCAGAAGCGCTGCCAGGGCTGCCACTCGCCCGGCGAGATCGCGCCTTTCAGCCTGACCGAGTACGCCGACGCGAAGCAGGTCTCGAGCCGGATCGCGGCGGTGACACAGGACCGGACGATGCCGCCCTGGGGCGCCATCGAGACGGACGAGTGCACGCCGCGCTTCGGCTGGAAGGACGACAGCAGGCTCTCCGACGCGGAGCTCGCGACCCTCGAGGCCTGGCACGAAGCCGGCGCCCCCGAGGGCGACCCCGCGGACGCGCCCGCCGCGATCGACCCGTCGGGGCTCCATGGCCTCGAGGGCGTCAGCGCCACGATCGAGCCCGCGAAGCCGTACGTGACGGGCGGCGACGAGGACCAGTTCCGCTGCTTCGTCATGGATCCGAAGCTCACGCAGGACACGTTCGTGAACGGCATGAACGTGGTCCCGGGGAACTCGAAGGTCGTCCACCACGTGGTGGTCTTCACCGACCCGCACGCGGAGAGCGACGCCCTGGCCGACGCCGACGGCGGCTACGAGTGTTTTGGCAGCTCCGGCGTCCAGGACACCCAGGTCCTCGGCGTGTGGGTGCCGGGCGGGCGACCGACCGAGTTCCCTCCGAACGCCGGCTTCCTCGTCCCCGCGGGGTCGAGGCTGGTGATGCAGGTCCATTACCACCCGGCGGGCGCGATGGCCGAGCCCGACGCGACCAAGATCCAGCTCCGGCTCCTCCCGGAGCCGCCGGAGTACAGGGTCGTCTTCGTGGCGTTCGGCAACTTCCCCTCGCAATGGCCGAACGGCGAAGGGCTCCAGCCGGGGCCCAACGACAGGGAAGGGGTCGAGTTCTTCGTCCCGGCGGGGGCCAAGGACCACACCGAGGTCATGAAGGTCACGCTCCCCGAGGAGTTCATGGGAGAATCGCTGGTGGACGGGATCCGGCTCTACAGCGCGATGACGCACATGCACTATGTCGGGACCGACATGAAGGTCGACGTCGAGCGCCCGAGCCCGCAGGGCGCCGATCCGGCCGAGGAGTGCGTGGTCCAGACGCCGAGGTGGGACTTCAACTGGCAGCAGACGTACACCATCGACGCGCCGATCGAGGAGCTGCCCGTCCTGAAGTCCGGCGATGTCATGACGTTGCGTTGCCGCTACGACAACACGATGGACAACCCGTTCGTGAAGAGGGCGCTCCTCGAGGAGAACCTCAACGCGCCGAGGGATATCGTCCTCGGCGAGAGCTCGCTCGACGAGATGTGCATCGGGCTCTTCAACGGGTTCGTCAAGAACTGACGGGCGCTCCTCCGGGCGGCTGACGCCGACCGGAGGGCATCACGCGCCGGTGGCAGGCCCGCCGTTTCTGACGAGGGCCCGCTCGCGCCTCCGTCCGGCGTCGAGCCCGACGCTGCCGCGCTGGTCGTCTTGACAGGACGGGGTGGCCGCCAGGTACGCTACGCGCCCGTGGCCGAGCAGCGTCTGAATCGCCTGGATGTCGGTGGCCGCCTCGAGCGGGTGGGCCCCGACGTGTCGCCGCGCCACGGCGTCGAGCCGGGCGTGCAGCTCGTCGCGTGCTCGAGCGGGGAGCAAGGCCGGCCGGTCGACAGACGGCCGGCTGCGGCGCCGGATGGTGAACGTCACGTCAGCCCGCATGGATCGACTGTCTGACGTCCGCGCGGTCTGCTTCGATTGGGGCGGCACGCTCATGTCGGAGGATGGCCCCGACGACCTGCCGATGAGCTTGTGGCCGACCGTGCGAGCGATCCCTGGTGCAGCGGAGTGCTTGACTTCGCTGGAGGGGCATGTGCCCTTGTGCATCGCCACCAACGCGAGCGTCTCTCGCAAGCCGATGATCGAGGCCGCGCTCGGGCGGGTCGGATTCGGGAGGTTCTTCCGCGAGATCTTTTGCTACACGGAGCTGGGATACAAGAAGAACCAGCCAGAGTTCTGGCAGGCGGTCGCAGCTCGGCTCGGGTTTCCGTTGCACCATATCGCCATGATCGGCGACTCTCTCGAGCACGACTGTATGGCGCCTCGATCGTTCGGCGTCCAGGCGGTCTGGTTCAACGAGGATGGCAAGCGTCGCGCTCCAGACATCACGGTCCCTGTCGTCACTCGCCTCGAGCGGTTCGCGGGCATGGTCAAGAATGTGGCCTGACCCCTCCATCGTGCGGACGTCACGAGGGCCGCGCCCGGGATCTCTGTCGAGTTACCATCTGAAATATTCTGCGGCTTGGATGCGGTGGCCTGGCTGTGGGTACGCTGCCGGTCCGCGACGCACTGGAGGTCTGCATGCTGAAGAAGGTGGCGTTCACGATGTTTCCGGTGAAGGACACGCAGCGCGCTCGCGCATTTTACGAAGGCACGCTCGGCCTGCGCGTCGGCAGCCACTCGAGCAACGGCGTGTGGACCGAATATGACCTGCCGGGCGGCGGCTGCCTGGCGCTGTTCAATCATCCCGATCCGAAATCGGCCGCCGAGCCGGGCGGCGCGAGCATCGCGTTCGAGGTCGAAGACCTGGATGCGCTCGTCGCGCGGCTCAAGGGCGAAGGCGTGACGTTCATGGCCGACGACGTGCAATCGCCGGTGTGCCGCATGGCGGTCATGCAAGACACCGAAGGCAACACCATCATCTTGCACAAGCTCAAGAAGAGCGCGTGAGGCCGGCGCCAGCGGCGGCCTGGCGACGCTCTTCTCCCAGGCGTCGTCAGGCAGCGTAAATCATAGGGCGCCTGCAAGGCTCGCGGCCAGATCCCCCTTTGGCTCGACCCGCACCGCCTCCAGGCCGAGCCAGCCCGCCATTCGCTCGAGCTCCGCCGCCAGCCGCGCCGGCGTCTCGTCGTCTGCCCAGGGTTCGGCGTGGCTGGCCTGGACGAGCAGCACGCCGGCCTTGCGGTCGGCCTTCAGGTCGACGCGGGCGGTGATCGCCTCGCCCTGCAGGAAGGGCAGGACGTAGTAGCCGTGGGTGCGCTTCGGCGCAGGGGTGTAGATCTCCAGCCGCACCCGCACGCCGAACATCCGCTCCGTCCGCTCGCGGAACCAGATCACGTTGTCGAACGGCGAGAGCAGCGCGTCGCCCTCGACCCGGCGCGGCCGGCGCGCGGCAGGATCGAGGAAGGCGGCCTCGCGCCAGCCCTTCACGCTCACCGGCAGCAGCTCCCCGGCTTCCACCAGCTCGCTCACCCGGGCCCTGGTCTCGGCCACGCCCATGCGGAAGTAGTCGCGCAGGTCGCGCTCGGTGGCGATCCCCATGGCCCGGGCGGCGATGCGGAGCAGCGCGCGCTGGGCGTCCTCGCGCGCCGGCGTCGGCGCCTCGAGGACGGCGCCGGGCAGCACCTTGTCCGGCAGGCCGTAGACCCGCTCGAAGGCGCCGCGCCGGGTGGCGGTGGTCAGCTCGCCGGTCCAGAACAGGCACTCTGCGGCGCGCTTCGCGTCGCTCCAGCCCCACCAGCCGCCCTGGCCCTTCTTGCTGCTCTCCAGCTCGGAAGCGGCGAGGGGACCCCGCTCGCGGATCTGCTCCAGGGCGCGGTCGACCACCGGCCGGTGCTCGCGCAGGAAGCGGGCGACGCCCTTCCACACGCCGACCCCCTCGCGGGCGTCGGCCATCCGCCAGCGCAGCAGGGGCTGCATGCTGAGCGGCAGCAGCGAGGCCTCGTGGGCCCAGTACTCGAACAGCGGCCGCTTGCGGGCCCAGGCCAGCTCCTCGAGCATCGGGCGCGGATAGGCGCCCAGCCGCGAGAAGGCCGGCAGGTAGTGGGTACGCGAGACCACGTTCACGGAGTCGAGCTGCACGACCCCGAGCCGCTCGATCAGCCCCGTCAGCTGGCGTCGCGTCGTGTCGGGTCCCGGCCGCGGTCCACCGAAGCCTTGCGCCGCCAGCGCGATGCGCCGCGCCGCGGCGGCGGTGAGGGTGTCCTTCATCGGGCGCGGACTCTAGCGCGTCATGCCGGACGTGAGCGCGCGACCCTCGCCATGGGCCCGACCTTTGCGGCTTGCGCTGGCGTCGACGAGGCTGGGTGGACCCTACCGCCGCCCGTCGTTGCCAGCGTCGCTCAGCTCAAGCCGTCGAGCACCTCGGCGAGCGACGCGGCGACGACGGCCCGCTCGAGCCACCGTTCCAGCGTCTCCGGGTCCTTCTCGGCCAGGATGCGCTCCCGCGCGGCGTCCGGCACGGCGATGCCGCGAATTCGAAGCGCGGTCAGCACGGCCCGCGCCGCCTCCTCGGCGCGCCCCTCCGTTCGCGCCTCGGCCCGAAGGTTCTTCTCGTACTCCTCGAACCACGCCCGGATCTCTGCGCTCACGTCGTCCTCCTTGTCGGTCGTCGGCTCGTTGGTTCCGAGCCGGAAGTGTACCAGCAGCGGCTTGGCGACGCTCTTCTCCCAGGCGTCGTCGGGCAGTGCGGCCAGATCGGCCAGCGCCTCGCGCAGGACGCGGCGTGAGCCGAGCAGCCGGAGCAGCAGCGTCGCGCGCGTCCGGGGCAGCTCGGCGAGCACGATGACACGCATCACCAGGCCCGGGACGGCGTGGTAGACGCCTGGTTGCACCGGCTCGCACCGGTAGGCGTCGAGCACCGTCTCCGGACGCCCCCGGCCGATGACGACCAGCGCAGGGAAGTCCACCGCCGGCTGCTGCGGCGCGTCGGCGTCGTCGTCTGGTGCAGCGGAGCCGGCTGCAGCGCGGGCGCGGCGTTCGAGCTCGTGGTGCCACGTGAGCTGCTTGCGCAGGCATCGCCGGACCTGCCGGAGGCTCGGCGTGCCGTGGAACGGCTCGAACAGGCTCGGCTCCGCCGAGAGCTCGCCGAGCAGGCCCATGCTGGCGCGCTCGGCGTCCCGCGCTGGATCAGGCACGCTGAAGACATCGATCTTCTGGGTCGCCGCCAGCACCTCGACCTCGGTCTGCGCCGCCGAGACGAGGCTCAGCCCGTCGCGCAACAAGTTCTTCGCGAACTGGTCAGAGCTGTTGTGCATCGGCGTGCGACTCTAATCCATCATCGCAGCGTGTCCACCGCAGATCGATAGGGGGATACGAATTGAATGATCCGCGAAAAGATGTCACCAGCAACGAGTCATGTCCGTAATGCCTCATTGCTTAGCAAGCACTTGCCTGCAGGTGCTGTGAGTCGTGCGGAAATCGTTGCTGATTGCGCGGCATCCCGGTGGTCCGGAGGCAATGAGCGCCATGCCGGACCGGAGCCAGGCATCAGGACGGCGGGGTATGTGCGCCCTGCCGCCGGTGTGAGCGTCAATCGTCGTGATGCGATGGTTTTGCCGTCGCTCGCGCTGCCGCTACCGCGCCGGGGTGATGGTCACCTTCAGCATCTGGTTCGCCGCAGGATACAGATAGCCGTCATCGACGGGGCGCACCTGGTCCGTGGGATCGTCGGCGCCCATCTGCGGCCCTGCCTGGCGCGGCGCCTGGTCGGGGCCCACGCCGGGCCACTGGTTGACCTCGGTGCCCGCGTCCCAGATCGAGACCTGGTCGGAGACATCGCCGCTCACCGGCTCGCCGCTCGCGTCGAACAGCGCGATCCCCTCCGCGCTCGGCGCGAAGAACAGATCGTTCGATTGCCCCAGCATCGACGCGAAGGTCAGCCGCTCGCCGGGCCGCGCGGTCACCGTGAAGCTGAACTTCGCGCCGGGCAGCAGCGGCCCCGGCATCGAGGCGCCCACGGGCGTGTTGTAGACCAGAACCGACGAGATCCCGCGCTCGCCCCCGACCTCGGCCTCGAGCGACGCCGCGAGCGTGGCCGGGTTCCCGTCCTCGGCCAGCATCTCGAGGCCCTCGCCCCGGTCCGCCTCGCCCGACCTGAACAGGGGCGCTACGGCCCCATGCACCACCGCGATGCCCGGCGCCGCCGGCGAGGTCAGCCCCGCGCGCGGCATGGCCCCCTCGTGCAGCATCATCGGGTTGCCGTCCTCGGCCTGCGCCTCCAGCCCGTTGCCGGGGTACGCCTGCCCGACCACGAACAGCGGGTCGTCCGTCGTGTGCACCACGAAGAGCCCCGGCGACAGCGGCACGGCGGCCGGCTCCCCGCCCTCGGGCATCAGCGTCCCGACCTCCGACATGTTGGTGATCCGGATCGTGAACTCGTTGCCCGGCTCCGGGGTCACCGTCACCTGGATGACCTCCTCGACAGCGGGGTAGGTATAGCCATCCTTCACCAGCCGCACCGTGTTGTCCGGGTCCGCAGCGCCCGTGTTCGCGGCGCCCTGCCGGGGCGCCTGGTTCGGCCCTGCGCCCGGCTCCTCGTTGGCCTCGCTGCCCGCGTCCCACAGCGCGACCTGGTCGGTCACGTCCCCGCTCACCGGGTTGCCCGCCTCGTCGTGCAGCGCGATCCCGGCGCCATCGGGCGCGTAGAACAGATCATTCGATTGCCCGAACATCGTCGTGAACGACAGCCTGTCGCCCGGCAGCGCGCCGACGCGGAACTCGAAGCTCTTCCCGGGGAAGAGCGGCCCGGGCATGCTCTCGCCCACGGGCGTGTTGAACACGCCGGCCACCCGGTAATCCCGCGCGGGCGTCACGTTCTCGATGGTCACATCGAAGCTCGCGGCCGCATCCCCGCCAGCGGACCCGCCGGCGCCTCCCCCGCCCATGCCGCCGGCGCCGGCGGTATCGCCGCCTCCGCCATCGCTGCACGCAGCGGCGAGGGTGAGGACGAGGGGCAGGGCCGACAGCGCGCGACTCCGAATCTTCATGACGTTTCTCCAGAAGGGGTGAATGAGATGACGCGATATGGATCGCCCCCGCCGCGGCGAGCCGCGTGGCAGCGATCGTTCCTCCGACGCGCCCCGGAGACCGGAGCGGCCGCGGGCGCCCGCATGGCGCCCGCCTCGGCCCGCGATGGCCCGTGGCGCGTCGTTCGATGGTGCTACGCGCTGGGAGCAGGTCGGTTTCGCGGCCCTCACACGCGCCTGCACGATCGCGCTCGGGAGGAAATTTCTAGCGCGGCCGGTAGTCGCCTCGGGCGCGTGGGCCGATCGCGTCGGGCGCCCTCCTCGTGCCAATGCGGGTCTGTACCGATGGGCGCCGCTCTTCCGGCTCCCCGCCGTCCCTCCTTCCTGCTCAACTCGACGGAGTCATCGCGGCGGCCACGGGCGGCGCGCCTCGACCACAGCAATCCAGGAGGCGAGCTTGAAGACGATCTCGACAAGGACCCTGCTCCTCGCGGTGCTCGCGATCGCGGGCGCGAGCGCGGCTGCGTGCCAGGAAGAGAAGGCGCCCCTCGCGCCCGCCGCGACCGAGCTCAAGGCGCCGGAGGCGAAGGCGCCCGCCGCGGCGACCTTCGCGATCGACAGGGCGGGGAGCAAGGTCGAGCTCATGATGGACGCGCCGAAGGAGAAGATCCGCGGGCGGATCGAGGGCTCCGCCGAGGGGACCTTGCAGGTCGATCCCTCCGACATCACGAGGACGACGGGCCTGATCACGGTCGATATCTCCCCCCTCGAGCTGCTCCAGACCGGCGTGGGCGACGACGGCAAGCCGGGCGAGGAGAAGAAGAGCGATCTCCAGAACGAGCACGCGCGCACGTGGCTCGAGATCTCGACCGACACGCCGCCGGACGTCCGCGAGAAGAACGCAAAGGCCCAGTTCGCGATCAAGTCGATCTCGACCTCCGGCGAGAAGGACCTCTCGAAGCTGTCCGGCCCGGAGCGGAGCATCACCGTCACGGCGTCCGGCGATCTCCTCCTCCACCAGCGGCAGACCCCGAAGACCGTCGAGCTCGTGGCCACGTTCAGGTACGAGGGCGACAGGCCCGCCGCCGTCGCCGTGAAGACCGTGAAGCCGTTCGCCGTCGGGCTCGCCGAGCACGACGTCCGCCCGCGCGAGGCGTTCGGCAAGCTCGCCCAGAAGACGCTGGAGGTGCTGTCGCCCAAGGTCGCCAAGGAGGCGATGGTGTCCCTGGAGTTCACCGCGACCGCGGGGGCCATGGCGCCGGCCAGCGCCGCGGCCCCCGCGAAGGACGTCGCGAGGTGAGGGCGCCCGCGCCGCGCCTCGCCGCGCGATGAGCCGTTGCGGCGCCGTGGCGGGTCTGAGATGGACCGGCGAGCCAGGGTCGGGTGATGCCGCTGGCTCACGATGGACGAGCTCGCTCTGAACACCGCGATGGATCGGTACGCGTGCGGCGACGCCCGCGCCTTCCCCGAGGTGCATCGCGCCCTCCACGCGCGCCTGCTCGCGTACCTCACCCGCATGTGCAGCTCCACGACGCTCGCGGGCGATCTGACGCAGGAGACGTTCCTGCGGATGCACCGCGCCCGCTCGACCTTCGCCCGCGGCGGCGCCGTCACCCCGTGGGCCTACGCCATCGCGCGCAACGTCTACCTCGATCACACGCGCGCCGAGCGGCACCGCAGCGCCGAGCGCCTCCCGAGCGACCCGGGCGCCGAGCCGCCGGACACGCGCGGCGCTGACGCCGAGGCCCTCGCGATGGCCTCGCAGACAGCGCGGGCCGTCGAGCGGGTGCTCGCGAGCCTCCCGGCGGCGCAACGCGAGGCGTTCATCCTGCTCCGCTACGAGGGGCTGAGCGTTCAGGACGCCGCGGCCATCCTGGGCGCGACCCCGACCGCGGTGAAGCTCCGCGCGTTCCGCGCCTACGAGGCGCTGCGGGCCGAGCTCGAAGAGATCAAGCGGCGGCCCGAGGCCGGGAAGGGGGCTCCGGGACGCGTCCGGGGAGGTGCCGATGGCGGATGAGCGCGATTTGCTGGAAGGGCTCGAGGACATCCCCGATCCCGCGGGCCACCTCGCCGACCGCCCGCCGCCCGTGATGGCGGCGCCGGCCGAGCCGTCGCTCACGCGGCCCGCGCGCGAGCGCCGCGTCGTGAGCGCGGTGCTCGCGGGGCTCACCTGGGTCCTGCTCCTGACCTGGATCGCGGGGTTCCGCGCCGATCTCGGCGCGCCCCGCGTCGCGATCCCGCTCGCCCTCTGGGCGTTGCTCTCCGGCCTCGGCCTGCGGCTCGCGCTGGCGCCGCGTGACCGGGGTCTGCCGGCCGGCGTGAGGGCGCTCCAGGCGCTCGTCGCCGCGGTGCCGGTCGGGTTCCTTGCCGCGGCCGTCGCGACGTCGGGCCTCGCCGACGGACCGCTGTCCCCGAGGTCGCACCTCCGGTGCAGCGCGATCGGCCTCGGCATGGCGCTGCTGCCGCTCGCGCTGGCGGCGTTCGTGCTGCGCCGCTCGTTCCTCTCGGCTCCGGCATGGCGCGGCGCCGCGATCGGCGCCCTGTGCGCGCTCGGGGCGGTGATCGGCATCCAGGCGCATTGCGCGTACGACGACCTCCTCCACGTCACCTTCGCGCACGGCCTGCCGATCGCGGCCGGCGCGCTCCTCGGCGCGGCCGCCGGGGCGCTGGGCGGGCGGGCCTGACATCACGGTCCTCGAGCGTCACGCTCGGATCCTCCCCCGGCCTTCGTGTGGAGCTCGCCTACGACAGCTGCGGACTGTTCGCCGCGACCTGGCGGGCCGGGTCATGGCAGCGGTGGTCGGGATCGGGGAAGCGTGATGCCTTGCCTTGCGGCAGGCGTGCCTCGCGGCAGGCGGGAGCCGGGGGGGGACGTATTCCTGCGGTCCTATCGAATCATCTACCGCGCCGCTGATGAGGACATCCGGATCTTGACGGTGTTCGAGGGACACCGGCGCCAGCGGCTGGATGAGAATAAACACCATCCTCCCGTGCTGGTGTACCGCGTGGCCCCGTCGCGTATCAGCGTGCGCCTACCGCCCCCCAGATACACGGAGATCGCGTTCAACAAGGGATCCTCCCGTCGCGGAGGCGCCCTGCGCGGCGCGGCTCATCGCGGCCACCTCCGACGGCGGGTGAGGGAGCGGGCGAAGAGGCGGCGCTATTGCCGCGAGCCACCCTTCGATTCGAGTTTGCGCCTGCGAGCCACCTCCACCTCAATCGCGTGTGTGTCCTGAAGCCGCGCCTCGATCCAAGCAGCAAGCTCGGGGAGGCTGCGCGTCTCCAGGGTGGAGAGCGGCGACTGCCAATCATCGCCCACCAAGAGCTCCGCCTTGAAGGCGCCGTCGGGATCCATCGACGGATACCAGCCTGCGTCCAGCGTGGCGCCGAGCAGCTCATGCCTCAGTGCCAGCAGATCCTCTTCGAGGTACTCCCACCGTGGATCGTCCCGCGCCTCGAGTTGCGGCGGGTCGATCTCGCACAGGTTGTTGACCACGATACTCCACCCGGTCGGGATGCGTAACGACTGGAGGGGGGCGATTCGGAAAGCTCTCATGGTTCGGCGTCGGGGATGAATTTGCGGACCTCCGATAGAGGCCGCGGGTGCCCGTGGATGCTTCCAGATGCGTACTCTGCTCTCAGCCAGCGGGTCGGTTCGCCGTTGGCGTATCCAACCGGCGAATCGAATCGACACAACGTGTGAAAATTGTGGTCCGTCATGGGGTTGACGACGAGCGTGCGGCGGCGCTCTTCGATATGCCACCCGAGAGCATGCGCCCAGCCCCAGCCGAGGCCGACGTCGCGCTCGCATGCCGTGGAGCTGTAGGAGCGCGTGAGCCGCAGGGGCAAGGGGCCTGGCAGCTCGACGATCACGCTCGGATGAGTGAAGGCGCGGCCGGTGGCGACGTCGACGGGATGGGATTTGGTGCCGCATAGCGGATAACGCTGCGGATCGAGCGCTCCCTTGCCGCCGCCGGAGGCGCTCTTTCCGCCGTTGCTCCCTCCCGCGCCCTGTCTGCCCTTGCCGCCGCGGCCTCCGGCGCCGTCGGAGCCCCCGCCACCACCGCCGCCGCCGAGGATGAAGACTCCCGGGTTCATTCCGGGGATGGCGGGGATGTTCGGGACAGGTGCCGTGCGCGCCATGGCGCCATGATGGCCGGGTGCTGCAAGGGGTCAAGCCGGTTGCGAAGGCTGGCTCGATGGCAGAGTGGCAAGCATGGCTCGCATTCTCGAGCTGGCGGAACGGAGCGGACGCCGGGCTGAGGTGTGGGTGGCGAGCACATGCTTCCGTGGCGTCCTCAGCTTCGGTAGCCGGGGGCCCGTCGACCGCGCCGTCCATCTGCGGGGAGGATGCGCGTCGCTTCACCATCTTCCGACCTGGCCGGCGTCGTGCGGGCCCGGCGTCAGGCGGGCCGGCCTCAGCGGTGGAACACGGAGGAGAAGCGCCCTGAGGGTGTGACGATGACGTGATCGACGAGGGGAATGCCGATGAGGTGCGCGGCGTGCTCGACGGCGTCGGTCAGGTCGACGTCCTCGTCGGTGGGGTGTGGGGTCGCCGCTCGGATGGTTGTGGCAGCGCACGAACGACGTGGCGGCCATCTCGAGGGCGGCGCGCAGCACGTCGGTCTGGTGGACGACGGTGCCGATGAGCCCGCCGCGCGACAGCATGCGGACGGCGCGCACGCCGTGGTGGGCGTCGAGGGCGGTGGTCTCGTTGCCCTTGCGGCGCGAGGGGCCCTTCAGCGTGATGCGATGCGCGTTGTGGACGACGCGGTCGAGCACGGCGTCGGCGATCGTCGGATCTCCGAGGTGTTCGTGCCACTTTCCGACAGGAATCCGGCTGGCGATGACCATCGACCGCAGCCGTTGGGGGGTCCTCGAAGACCTCGCCCGCCTTGCAGCCGGTCATTCGGAGCACCACGAGATCGCGTGGGTGGGGCTTGAGCCCACATCGCCTACCTCATCCCACGGGAGAGGATCCGATAGGTCGGCAAAATTTGGAAACCATGAGGAGCGGCGCGTATGGCTCTGCAATCGATACAAAGGCCGGCGGCGTTCACCGATCTAGTCAAGTCGCTTGCGCTAATACTCGGCGATGCCGGGTCGCCGGACAAGCCCCGCAGGTTAGAACATTTTGCCGACGCATCGTACTTACTCGCGCAGCTTTCAGCGTGGTCGTATGCTGAGTTGGACGATTTTGAGCTCGTACTGAAGCGGATGTTCGATCCTTCCCGAGTCACCAGCAAATGCACCGCAATTCGCCTGACCAACGATGCGCTCGTCGTAAATGCGCACGCATACATCGTCAAATTCGACGTCATATTTGAAGACGAAGTCAAGAGGATCGGCGTCCTCATCTTCCGGGGGACATCCTGGCAGAAGGCTCTCGACTGGATGGTCAACGCGAGCGTCGAAACGATGCAGTTCGGGGACTATGGTCACGTTCACGGAGGTTTTCTACGAAACGTATTGTGGCTTGGAAATGAGATTCGCGACAAACTCAACATCACCGGGTCGCCTCACCTCGATGCGGTCTTCGTCACCGGGCATAGCCTCGGAGGCGCCATGGCCGCCCTTATGACGATGGTACTCTGGACCGATCGCACCGATGGGACATACTCCGACGAGTTCCGGAAAAGGTTCTGCGGTTTATACACGTTCGGCGCACCGGCGGTCGGCGACGCCATCTTCGTGGACCAGTGCCCGCGCAACCTCGCGGACATCACGTTCATGCATGTCTACGAGAACGATATCGTACCGCACATGCCGTCGCGTTCGATGGGGAAATTCCAACACTTCGGAAACGTGTACCACAGCGCGCCCGATGGGTGGGTGCGAGGAAAGCCCATCACCCAGACCTACACCGCGATCGCGGCAAACGTTCTCGGTCTTTCCCACTTCGCACTCAAGGTCTTTTCGTTCACGAGATGGGTCCCCCCGGCGCTCTCGTTCGTGGCAAAAAACCTCCCGTTTACGAGACTTTTTATTCTCTCATGGACGGATCATTCCCCTCTCAATTACGTGAAGTGCTCCCAGATGAGCACCCTACCTCCGGCAGGCTGAGAGATCCGGCGAGGTCCTGCCGAGTGGACGTTAGAGCCTATCCCCGTACGCCGGGCCATTGTTGAGCGAGCACGCGCACACGCTGGCGGCCCCTTCGCTGAGGTCGAGCCCATGCCGCTCGGCGTGGGGCCGCTCTTGTTCAGGCGCAACACGTGGGCCGTCCTGCGCTCCGCCACGCTCGACAGCTCCGGCGCGCTGGTCTTCGACGGCTATCGCTACGAGCTCGCCCTCTGGTACGTCGGCGAGTGCTGCCATGCGGCGCTCGTGGACGTCGGCCCGGCCATGGCGACGTCCACGCCGGGCAGCGCTGCGTCCGAGCGGTCCCCGAGCACCGGCCCCGCGACCGCGCGCAGCCCTGAGGCGATCACCGGTCCGATGCCGCGCGCACCGCTCGGCCGGCTCGCGCCGGCGACGGCCTGCACCTCGCGAGGATGGGGTCTACAGAACGGATACGCATGCACGTGGTCGACGGATCCCCATCTCCGCGCTGCAGATGTCTCCCTCCAACCCCGCGACCCTTGGACAGAGCTTCTGCACCAACACCAGAGCGCGAGCCAGGGCTGACTCCCGGGCGAGGGCTGAGCGGCCGAGCGGGAGGCACGGTGAGCCATCGCGGGGCGCGCTGCGGATAACGGTCGCGCCCCGGCCGAGCGACGGGAGAACCCCGCATCGCTCCAGAGCCGTGACCGTTCTCCGCACGAGCCCGCTTCGGCCGCGGAGTGCGCCAGGGCCTTACACCCGATCTGATCGTCCGGCGCCAGTCATACGCGAGACCCTCGACCTTTGCGATGGGGCGATGGACGGAGCCTCTTCCCAGGACAGGACGCATGGGTAATCTCGGACGCTCGGGAGGTGGGTCACGAACAAGAACGCCGCATCGAGCCCGCGCGCGCGGGCGACGACCACGAAGACGACGCGAGCCAGGAAGAGCAGCGCCGAGGAGCCGAAGAAGGCTTCCGCGCCCCGCAAGTCCGCCGCGCCGAAGGAGAAGGCTCCCGCGAGGCAGAAGGCTCCGGCGCGCAAGAAGGTTCCGCCGCCCTCGCCGGTGCCGAGGCTCCTCGGCGTCCTCGAGTCGCAGAAGCAGCTCGGCGGCGCGTCGTACCCGCCGACGCTCGATCGGCTCGCGGAGCTGACCGGTGACACGCCCGCGGTGATCCTCAAGGCGCTGAGCGCCAGGGACGCGGAAGGACGCGTGCTGCTCTCCCGCGCCGCGGGAGGCAAGAAGAAGCCAGGGCCCGCTACAACGCTCGTGCTGCTCGCGGACGACCTGGAGGCCGTCGCGCAGTCCGATCGGCTCCTGGAGCTGCAGCTCCAGTCGGCGCGCACGCCCGACGCCCCCGCTGTCGATCTGGCGCAGCTCCCCAAGGGCCTCCTGCCTGCCCTGGGCCGCGCGTTCGAGGCGGCGCTCGAGCAGCGCATCGCCGAGCGCCGGCTTCCCCGGACCGTCGGCGCCGTGACCGGAAAGAAACCGCTGTTCTTCTTCCTCGCCGACGCCGTCCTCCCGGCCGCCGCCACGCCCGCGCTCCCCGCCGCGGCCACGTCCGCCTCCGCGCCCGACGCCGCTCCGCGCCTCACGGCCTCCAACGGCGCCCACCCCGCGGCCTCCGCCGGCGCCGGCAAGGCGCCCACCGACGCCCTCCGCGAGGCCCCCTCCAACGGCGCCCCCGCCGCCCCCTTCGCCGCCCGCTTCGACGCCGCCTTCACCGCCCTCGACCGCGACGCCGGCGGCCTCAACTACGTCACCCTCCGCGCCCTCCGCGCGGCCCTTCCCGACGTCCCGCGCGCCGCCTTCGACGCCGAGCTCGCCGCCCTCCGGCGCCAGCGCCGCTACTCGCTCGACCCCTCCGACGGCCGCCACCACCAGATGGCCGACGCCGAGCGCGAGGCCGGCATTCTCGAAGCCGGCAACCTGCTCGTCTACGTCGCCCGGAGGCACGACGCATGACCAGCGAGCGCATGAGCAGCGAGGAGCCCACATTCGAGCGCTTCCTCGCGGCCGTCCGGGGCACCAACCCGTTCCGCAGCCACCGCATCACCGACGTCGGGAGCGGCGAGGCCACGGTCGAGTCGATCCACAAGAACGCCTTCGGCAAGCTCACGCGCGTCGTGCAGGACGCCGCGAAGGAGCCGATCAGCATCGGCGCGCTGCTCATCGGCGCGCCCGGCGTCGGCAAGAGCCACCTGCTCGCGCGGCTGTTCCAGTGGGCCGGGGAAGACAAGGCCACGGTCGTCTACCTGCACAACATCCTCGCCTCGCCCGAGCGGATGCTCCGGTACGTGCTCAACGCGACCGTCAGCGACCTCGCGGGGCACCGCGGGAGCGACTACACGCAGTCGCGCCTCTACACCATCCTCAACCGAGCCCTCATCAGGTCGGGCGCGCTCAAGGGCCGCAAGATGATGATGGGGCCCAGGGAAATCGAGGCGCGCAAGGAGGCGCTGGCCCGGCTCGGCGCCAGGATCGACCCGCAGAACGCTGTCATCCCCGTGCTCAACGCGTTCCTCACCGGGACGTCGCACGGGAGCCTCGGCGACGCCGCCGCCGAGCGGCGCGCGCACGCGGCGGTGCTCTGGCTCTCCGGCGAGACGCTCGGGCCCGACGAGGCGCGCCTGCTCGACGGCGCGCGCCTGCTCGACCAGGCCGCCGGCGCCGCAGACGACGGCCTCGCCCTCCCGGACGACGCCGCGGTGGAGCGCGTCCTCCACGTCCTCGCGCACCTGTGCGCCCTCGCCGAGCTCCCGCTCGTGCTCTGCCTCGACCAGGTCGACAACCTCGATCGGGACGCCGTGCGCGCGCTCATGTCGTACGCGCACGCGCTGCTCGACCGGGCGAAGCACCTCGTCGTGATCGTCTCCGGGGTGAAGCAGTCCATGCTCTCGCTGCGCACCGGCGAGGTGATCCCGGCGGCCGCGTGGGACCGGATCGCCGAGCGGATCCTCGAGCTGCACATGATCTCGCCCGAGGAAGCCCGCGCCATCCTCGAGGGGCGGCTCGACGCCGCGCTCTCCGGCTTCGAGGAGAAGGAGATCGAGGAGGTCATCGCCGCGCGCAAGCGCGATCGGCTGTTCCCGCTCGGCAGCGCGTGGCTCGAGCAGCGCCTCGACGGCGTGGAGGAGCTAAGGCCGCGGGACGCGATCCTCTGGGCGCGCGACCGCTGGGAGGCGCAGCAGGACCGGCTCGCCGCCGTCGGCGGCAAGCGCTGGCTCAAGGAGTGGCCCGGCCCCGGCCCCGACGGCGGCCGAGCGCCGGCGCCGACAGCGAAGCTCGAGGACGTCATCGACGCCGAGGTGAAGAAGAAGCTCGAGGAAGGCAAGATGCGCCGCCGGCTACAGCAGGCGTCGCTGCCGCCCGACGAGGACAACCTCGCGAGCCTCACGCACCACCTGCTCGCGAGGTGCGCCGGCCAGAACGCCTCGACGCTCGTGAGCATCGAGCACCTCACCGCGAAGAAGCGGGGCAAGGCCCCGGCGTATCACCTGCTGGCCAGGGAGAAGCGCGCCGACGGGGTGACCGTGACCACGGGCGTGACGTTCCTCTGCGCGCCGAGCGGGCACGGCGCGCGGACGCCGCTCCAGCGCATGGCCGACGACACGAAGCACACGGACAAGCGCATCCTCGTCACCGACGAGGAGCGCCGGCCGCTGCGGCTCGGCGGCGCCGGCAAGGCCGCGTACGACGCGCTCTGCAAGCTGGGCCGGCAGCGCTTCCTCCACCTCCACCTCGACTTCGCCGGGCACGCGGAGCTCGACTCGCTGGTGGGGCTGCTCGGCGCCGCGAGGAGCCAGGACCTCGAGATCGAGCACCCGCGCGGGCAGTACCGCAAGGTGACCGAGGCCGAGGTGATGGCGTCCTTCCAGCGCCAGAGCCTGCTGCTCGCGCACCCGCTGCTGCGCGAGCTGCTCACCGAGGAGATCGTGAAGGGCGGCACGGACTCGGTGGCGCCCGAGCCGTGGGATCCGCAGCAGACGCGGGAGCACATCATGGCCGAGCTATCGTGGCGCCTCGGCCTGATGGCGAAGGAGCTCGCGCAGATCTTCGCGTCCCGGAAGAAGCTGTCGGACAGGCGCTTCCCGGAGGCCTGGTCGCACATCAAGAAGACGGCGCAGGCGCTCCACGACGAGGGCCACGTGCACGCGACGGCGACGGACGACGACCTCTTCGTCCAGCTCCGGGGCAAGAAATGAGGCTCGTCCACGTCAACGTGACCCAGCTCCGCGTCGCGGCGACGTGCCCGAGGCTCCACTGGTTCGACACGCGCGCCACGGCCGAGCGGCAGGACGGGCGGAAGGTCGTGAGCCGCATCTGGCGCAAGGGCGGCGAGGCGCCCGGCTGCGGCGCGCTGTTCCACACCGCGGTGGAGCGCTTCAACGCCGCCGCGCGGAGCTCGGACGAGGTGCTCGGCGCGCTCGAGGGCGCCCGCGACGCCGAGGGCCTCCAGCGGGCGCTGATGCGCTGGTTCAACGGCGCGTGCCTCGACCTCGACGCGCTCGCGGCGCGCCCCGTGCCGCTGCGGCTGGGCTTCATTTCTGCAGTGCAGCTCTACATGGAGGAGCTCGCGCGCCTCGCTGTGCACGCCAGGGCGGCCGGCCTGCCCGCCGCGGAGCTCAGGGACCAGCTCTTCGCCGACTCGCGCAAGCGGGTCGACGTGACGTTCCACGTCGGGGACGACGTCCACGTCCACGTGACCGGGGCGATCGACTACGTGTACTTCGATCCGCGGCTCGGGAAGCACCGCATCGTGGACTACAAGCTCACGCCGGCGACCTCTCCCAACAGCGATCTGTTCCAGGTCTTCACCTACGCGCTGATGCACCACCACCAGCACGGCACGAGGCCGGACGTGGCGGTGTTCTATCTCCACCCGACGCGGAGCGTTCGGGAGGCGCGCTGGGAGGAGGTCGAGGCGAAGCGCGCCAAGGTGTACGAGCTCATCGCCAGCATGGTGGCGTGGTCCGACCACGCGCTGGGCGCCGGGGGGCTGCCGCCGCCGGGCGACCGCACGTACTGCGATGGCTGCAAGCACGAGCGCTCCGGGGCCTGCGTCGCAGCGCTCGGCCACAAGGACAGGGGCTCGTGGGATCGGCGCTGGACGGCGCTCGAGGCCACCCGCGGCGACGGCCTGGACGAGAGCGCGCCAGCCGCTGCCCGCGCGCCGGCGGCCGGCGAGACGACAGCCGACGCGCCGATGGTGGACGACGATCCCGAGCTCGAAGCGGCCCTGGCGGTCGTGAAGCCGGCCGAGCGCCCGGAGCCGGCGCCGGGCCGCGGGAAGAAGGCGCCCGCGGAGGCACCGTCGGGCCGCGGGCCCGAGGCGCCGCCGGGCCGCGGGTCCGAGGCGCCGCCGGGCGCGCGGCCGCCGGAGGCCCGGACCGCGGGCGTCACCGGCATGCTCCTCGGCTTCGACGACGGCGGCGCGCCGGTCTGCCTGGATCCCGCGGTGCTGCGGACGCACGTCTCGGTCGTCGGGGCCGCGGGCAGCGGCAAGACGTGGATGGCCAAGATCATCGCCGAGGAGGCGCTGCGCGCCGGCGTCCCCGTGCTGGCGATCGATCCCCAGGGCGATCTCGTCCAGATGATGGAGGCGCGCCCGCGCGACGACGTGCCGCCGGCGCTGCGCCGCGCGTGGGAGGAGCTCCAGGAGCGCATGGAGCCGCGCATCCTCACGCCCGGCTCCTCGCACGGCCTGCGGCTCTGCCTCGACCCGCTGCGGCTCCCGAGCGCGAGCGAGCTCTCGCACATCGCGAACCCCGCGCTGCGCGCCGAGGAGGAGGAGGGCCTGCTCGTGGCCGTGGCGGCGAACCTCGTCAGCCTGTGCGCGTGCGGCGGCGAGGAGGAGTCGCAGCGCACGTTCCTCTACCAGGTGCTGCGGCACCTGCCGCGCGCGGCGCCGGTGCGGCTCCGGGACATCGTGGCCGCCGTCAGCGCCCCGGAGGACCTCGGCATCGACGAGGTGGACAGCCTGATCCGCAAGTCCGAGCGCGAGCGGCTCGCGCGCCGGCTCAACACGTTCGTGCAGGGCCCGTCGGCGCGGCTGTTCACCGGGGGGACGCGCCTCGACTTCACCGAGCTGCTGCGGCCGTCGAGGCCCGGGCGCGTCCCGCTCAACATCGTTTACCTGAACGCGCTCAGCAACGATGACGAGAAGCACTTCTTCCTCGCGGCGCTCGCGACGGAGCTCTACCGCTGGATGATCACCACGGTCGACGCGAGCACCGGCGGCGGGGTGAACCTGCTCTTCTACATCGACGAGGCGCGCGACTGGATCCCTGCCGGCGGCGGCAAGCCGCCCGCCAAGCAGCCGCTGATACGGCTCTTCACGCAGGGCAGGAAGTACGGCGTGGGCTGCCTGCTCTGCACCCAGAGCCCCCGCTCGGTGGATTACAACGTCTTCGGCAACACGAGCACGAAGCTCATCGGGCGGCTGGAGGCGGCCCAGGACGTGGACCGCGTGATCGACTGGTTCACGAACGAGGGCGGGGCCCCCTCGTGGGTCGCCGCGCGCAAGGGGGCAGAGAAGGGGAGCTTCGTGGCGCGCTGGCCCGACATGCCCGCGGAGCTCGCGGGGCGCGCGTTCAAGGGGAGGACGCTGTTCACGCGGCACGCCGGCGCGTGGTCGCCCGACCGGGTGGAGCGGGCGGTCACGGAGGCGGGGCTGCGCGGGGCGGGCGGGTGACGGAGCGAGGGTCGGGGGGGAGGGTCGGGGGGCGAGGTGAACGTGTTCTCACCAGCGAGGATTTCCCCATGATCGAGGTGCTAGCGCCACGGCCGTTCGACGGATCGAGAGGTCCAAAGCTCTTCCTTGCCGGGACCATCGACAACGGTCAGGCCGAGCCCTGGCAGGCGAGCGTCGCGCAGGAACTCGCCGATCTCGACGTCGTGATCCTCAATCCGCGCCGCGAGCGCTGGGAGCCCGACTGGGCGCAGAGCCTCGACAATCCGGGCTTCGTGGAGCAGGTCGAGTGGGAGCTCCGCGGGCTCGAAGAGGCCGACGTCATCCTGATGTACTTCGCGGCCGGATCACGGTCGCCGATCAGCTTGCTCGAGCTCGGCCTGTTCGGGCGCTCCGGGAAGATGCAAGTCGTCTGTCCAGAGGGGTTCTGGCGGAAAGGCAACGTGGATGTGGTGTGCGAGCGGTATGCCATTCCGCGTTATGCGAGCTTGCCCGAGGGCCTGCGCGCCGTGCGGGGCGCGCTCCTGCGCGGGAGCGGCGGGTAGTACCGGGTCGGGACGGCCGATTTCTGCGCGGGAAACGTCGAGGTCGGGACATCCGACGCCGGCGGCGCCAGCACGGGCTGCTTCTTCCCGCAACTCTGCACGAAGCAGCGGCGGAGCGAGCCCTCGGCTACGCGGAGGCCGCCGCGAGCGCCTGACCGAAGATCCTCGCCACCTCGTCGACCTGCGCCGCCGTGATGGTGAGCGGCGGCAGGAACCGCACCACGCAGCCGTGGCGCCCGCCGAGCTCCACGATGAGCCCCCGGCGCAGGCACTCGCGCTGCACGCGCGCGGCGAGCGCGGGGTGGGCCGGGCGCGCCCCGACCGCGTCGGGCACGGCCGCGGCGTCCACGAGCTCGACGCCGAGCATCAGGCCGCGCCCGCGCACCTCGCCGATGCACGCGAACCGCTCGGCGTAGGCGGCGAGCTGCTGCTGGAGCCGCGCGCCGAGCTCCGCGGCCGCCACGTCCAGGCGCTCGGCGCGGAGGACCGCCAGCGTGGCCGAGCCCGCCGCCATCGCGAGCTGATTGCCGCGGAACGTGCCCGCGTGCGCGCCGGGACGCCAGGTGTCGAACCGCTCGTGATACACCACCAGCGACATCGGCAGCCCGCCGCCCACCGCCTTCGACAGCACCACCACGTCCGGCTCGATGCCGGCGTGCTCGAACGCGAACATGCGCCCCGTGCGGCCAAAGCCCGTCTGCACCTCGTCGAGGATCAGCGGGACCTCGTGGCGCGTCGCCAGCCCGCGCAGCCCCTGGAGCCACGCCACCGGCGCCGGGATCATGCCCCCCTCGCCCTGCACCGGCTCGACGATGATGGCAGCGGGCCTCGGCACGCCGCTCTCCGGGTCGGACAGCAGGTTATCCATGTACGCGAGCGAGGCCGCGACGCCGGCGTCGCCGCCGAGCCCGAACGGGCAACGGTACGAATATGGGTACGGCAGGAACTGGACTCCGCTCAGATTGCCGCCGAGCGCCGCCTTCGGCCCGAGGTTGCCCATCAGCGTGAGCGCGCCCTGCGTCATGCCGTGATAGGCACCCTGGAAGGCGAGCACGGTGCTGCGCCCGGTCGCGAGCCTGACCAGCTTCAGCGCGGCTTCCACGGCGTCGGCGCCGGTCGGGCCGCAGAACTGGATGCGCGCGTGGCGGGCGAAGGTCGCCGGCAGCGTGCCGAGCACATCCTGCATGAAGCGGTCCTTCACCGGCGTCGTGATATCGAGCGTGTGCAGCGGTAAGCCGGAGTGCAGCGTCCGCATCAGGGCATCGGTGACCGCCGGGTGGTTGTGCCCGAGCGCCAGCGTGCCGGCGCCGGCCAGGCAGTCGAGGAACACGCGACCCTCGACGTCCTCCACATAGACGCCCTGCGCCCGGGACAGCGCCAGCGGCAGGCGACGTGGATACGAGCGGGCGTTCGACTCGCGCTGCCGCTGCCGCTCGAGCAAGGGGTGATCGCCCAGCTCGTACAGCGTGCGCTGCCGGTGGCGGTCGCCCAGCTCAGCGGCGAGGCCCGCGTGAAGGGGTGATCTGGAGGCTGCCGGCACATGGTCCGACACAGGCGAACTGGAAGCTGCAGACAGACGCATGGGGGTACTCCCTAGTCAGAAGGGTTGTTCGATTCCGGGCGCTCCAGGGCGCGCTGCGCGGGGTCCAGGACCTCGAGGGTCTCGCGTATGCGCACGTGCGACTCGGCCCCCTGCACCGCGGCGACGTGATCGCCGGAGACCATCGCCGTGCGCACGGCTCCCGCCGTGTACTGCTGCCAGTCCACGGGCGGGCCGCCGTGGTGCTCGATCGTCTCGGCGCTCCACCACACGTGGACGGGCGCACAGAGGCTCCGCGGCGGCAGATCGTTCAGGAACAGCGCCGCGTCCCGGAGCAGCGCGTACCGGTGGTGGAAGGCCGCGGGCGGCACGTCGCCCGGCAAGAGGCCGTGGGCCTGCGCCCACCGCACCGCCTCGTTCACGCGATCGAGCTCGCGGAGGCCCCGCAGCCGCTCGCGCAAGCCGTCGAGCTCCGCCGGCGAGAGCGCGAGCAGCGCCGCCCTGCGGTCCGAGGAGAGGTACTCCGCGAGCTCCTCCACCGCGTCCGGCTCGCCCCCCGCCGCGTAGACGCGCGTGCGCGGCTGCGTGTCCAGGATGCCGAGGAACGCGACCGGCTCGCCCTGCTCCTCCAGCGCCCGAGCGATCGCGAGCGCCAGCACGCCGCCCAGAGACCACCCGAGGAGCCAATACGGCCCGCGCGCCTGCCGCTCCCGGATCTCGCGCGACAGGTGCTCGGCGATCCGTCGGATCGAACCGGCGCCGGCCTCGCGCGCCAGCGCCGGGCCCAGCTCGAGCCCGAGCACGGGCCGGCCCTCGCCGAGCGCGTCGGCGAGGCCCTGGTACGCGGCGACGTGCTGGCCCGTGGGGTCCACGCAGAAGAGCGGCGGGCGCGATCCGCCCGCGCGGAGCTCGACGACGCTCGACGCAGGACGCCCGGCGTCGAGGAGACGGGCCAGCCCCGCCACGGTCGGCGCCTCGAAGATCGCCATCAATGACAGCGAGCCGCCGAGCGCCTGCTGGATCCGGTGCATCAGCGGGATCGCCATCAGCGAGTGCCCGCCGAGGTCGAAGAAGTCGTCCTCGACGCCCACCTGCGGGCGCCCCAGGACGTCGGCCCAGATCGCCGCGAGCGCCTCCTCGACCGGCGTCCGCGGCGCGACGTACTCGCGCCGCCGGCGCGCGGCAGGGCTGGGCAACGCCTTGCGATCCACCTTCCCGTTCGCGGTCAGCGGCAGCGCGTGCAGCAGCACGAGGTCGCCCGGGTGCATGTACTCGGGGAGCCGGTCCTTGAGGAACGCGCGCAGCGCGGCCTCGTCGAGCGCTCGTTCCCGGGGGACGACGTACGCGACGATCGCGCGCCCGCCCGCGCCGTCCTCCCGTGCGACGACGACCGCCTGCCCGACCGCGGGGTGCTCCCGGACCCGCGCCTCGATCTCTCCGAGCTCCACGCGGAAGCCACGGATCTTCACCTGGTGATCGCGCCGGCCCATGAACTCGATGGCGCCGTCGGGCCGGTACCGCGCCCGATCGCCCGTCCGGTAGAGGCGCGCGCCCACGCCGAACGGGTGCGGCACGAACCGCTCCGCGGTCAGATCCGGCTGGCCCAGGTACCCGCGCGACAGGCCGGCGCCGCCCAGGTACAGCTCGCCCACCGTGCCCGCCGGCGCCGGCTCCAGGCGCTCGTCGAGCACGTACGCCTCTGCGCTGGCGAGCGGGCGGCCGATCGGCACCGAGGCGCACCCGCGCCGGTCGCGCAGATCGCGCAGCGGCAACACCAGCGCGCCCACCGTCGTCTCGGTCGGCCCGTAGTGGTTCGCCACGGCGCAGCCGCCCGAGAGCGCCGCGATCCGATCGACGAGGGAGAACGGCAGCGCCTCTCCGCCGAGCACCAGGAGCCGCCGCGGCAGCACCGCCGAGCCCTCGCCCGTGTCGAGCAGCGCGCTCAGGTGCGAGGGCACGATCTTCAGCACGTCGATCGGCCAGCGCCGGTGGTACTCCGAGAAGAGCCGGCCGTCGGTCGCCGTCTCGTAGCCGATCACGTGGAGGCACCCGCCCGAGGCGAGCGCGCCGAAGATGCTCGTGTTGCCGAGATCCGCGCTCAGCGTCGAGACGGTCGCGAAGTGCAGCCCGGCCTCGATGATGCCGAGCGCCTCGCACACCGAGCGGGCATAGCTGGCGACGCCCCGGTGCGTGACGCCGACGCCCTTGGGCTCGCCGGTCGAGCCCGACGTGAAGACGACGGACGCGAGATCGTCGAGCAGCACCGGCACGGCCAGGTCGCCTTCGGGCTCGCCGTCGAGCAGCGCCGCGTCGTCCAGGGAGAGGACGGCGCAATCGGTCTCCGACAGGTCGGGCAGCCGGGCCCGGACGGGCGCGTTCGTGAGCAGGACGGAGAAGCCCGCGCGCCGGATCTGCTGGGCGAGCCGCTGGACCGGGGCGTGCGGGTCGAGCGGCACGTAGGCGCCCCCGGCCTTCAGGATGCCGATGAGGCCCGCGATCATGTCCACGGATCGCTCGCCGCAGAGGCCGACGGGGCTGCCGCCGCCGACGCCGCGCCGGCGGAGGTGGTGGGCCAGCTTGTTGGCTTGCCGGTTCAGCTCGCCGTAGGTCAGCCGCCGGTCGCCCGCGACCACGGCCAGCGCGTCGGGCTGCCGCGCCGCGTGCTCCTCGAATGCCTCGTGCAGGCACCGCGGCGGCGCGGCGTCGTTCAACGCCCCGCCCGCCCCCCGGCCCGCCGAGAGCCGCCGCGCCCGCTCCGCGGGGCCGAGCAGGCCGAGGCGCGCGGCCGGCGCCGACCAGGCCTCGGCCGCGCTGCCGAGCAGCGCCCGGTACTGCTCGGCCATCGCCAGGACGCCCTCCGCCCCGCAGCGGCGCGCGTCGTGCCAGAGCGAGAGGCGCACGCGGCCTCGCCCGCGCTGCGCCGAGAGCGCGAGCTTGAGGCCGCCCGCGCCCGTGCACCGGCGCTCGACGTGCCATGCGAGGCCGCCCGCCACCCTTGGCTCGGGGAGCGAGGAGAACTCGAAGCCGACGGCGTTTCCGGGCCCCCCGCCGTCCGCGGGCAGGTCGGGGTTCCAGTGCTCCTCGTCCTCGGTCGCCTCCTCGACGCCGGCCTGCGCCCGGCGCACCAGCTCGGCGAATCGCTGCGCCTCGTCCACGCGGCACGGCACCGGGAGCCACTTGGCCACCGGGCCCATGACCTCCTGGACGTCCTCGAGCCTCCGCACGGCCGAGGCCACGGCGACGACGAGCTCCCGCGCGCCGGTGAGGCGCGCGAGGTGGACCTGGAAGGCCGCGAGCAGCGCCGACGAGAGCGAGGCCCCCTCGCCGCGGGCGAGCGACTCCAGCCGGTCGAGCAGCGCCGCGTCGACCTCGATCTCGACGACCTCGCCGGGAGCGCCGCCCTCGTCGGCGGCGCCCTCGAACGGGAGGACCACGGGCATCTCCGAGGGGGCCGGGGCGCTCTCCGCCGAGCTGACGAGATCGTTCTGCCACTCGGCGAACTGGGCGTACTGCACCGGCTCCGCCGCGATCTCCCGCCGATCGCCGGCGGCGGCGTAGGCCTCGGCCAGCTCGCCGAACAGGAGGTCGAGCGTCCACGCGTCGGCCGAGAGCGCGGGCGCGGCGACGAGGAGGTCGTGCAGCCGCTCGGCGCGGCGCACGAGCCACACGTGGAGCAGCGGCCCGCGCTCGAGGTCGACCCTGAGCCGCGCGGCCTCGCGCCAGAGCGCCTCGACGTGCGCCTGCTGGTCGCCGGCCGCGCGGCCGCCCAGATCCACTCGGTGCCACGCGGGTGCCGCCCCGCCGGCGGCCTGCAGCGGGAACTTGAGGCGCGGATCCTGGTGGAACGTCGTCCTGAGGATCTCGTGGCGCGCGACGACCTGGTCGAGGGCGAAGGCCAGCCGCGCGGCGTCGAGGTCTCCCTCCAGGCGCATCAGCGCGCGCGCGAACACCGTGGTTCCGCCCCGGTGGAGCGCCCACAGGCGCCGCTGCTGCGGCGACAGGCGCACGCCCTCGACGCTCGGCCCGAGCTCGGCGGCCTGCGTCGTCATGACGCCACCGCGCCGTCCGACGCCTGCGACGCCTGCATCGCCTGCTCGGCCGTCATCATCTCGCCCATGGCGACCACGATCTTCCGCGGGCCCGAGAACGGATCGCGGCCATGGGCCACGAGCATGTTGTCGAGCAGGATGATGTCGCCCTCCTGCCACGGGAACCGCACGGCGCAGCGCTCGTAGGCCTCGCCGAGCGCGCGGGTCGTCTCGACCTCGATCGGCGCGCCGTCGCCGTAGGTGACGTTGCGGGGCAGCCACTCCTCGCCGACCATGGCCAGGAGCGACTCGCGCACCGGCGCCTCCAGGTACGCCGGGTGGTGGAGCTGGATCTGGTTGAAGAACACCTGCTCTCCCGTCTTCGGGTGCGAGAGCACGGCCGGTCCGCGCTGGCTGATCCGCAGCCGGCCGCCCGCGAGCCACTCGCACCGCATGCCGCCCGCGCGGCAGCGCTCCTCCACGACCGCGGGATCCGTGGTGTGGAAGAAGTCCTGCCAGCCCACGTCGAAGCCCGGCGTGAAGTTCCGCACGTAGAGCAGCCCCGACCGCCGGAAGCGCTCGCGGACGTCGGGCGCGAGCGCCTCGCAGAGCCTCCTGCAGTCCACGATCGGCGTCGCGCCGCCCTCCGGCGCGGCCTGCACGCAGAAGAACCACTGCTTGAGCGGCCAGCGCGGGAGGTGCGAGCTCTCGTTGTGGAACAGGATGGCCTTGTCGGCGGGGTAGGGCGTCGAGCCGTAGATGTTCTGCCCGGCCTTCTCCCGCGGCAGATCGCCGTACTCGCCGAACAGCTCGCCGCAGACGGCCTTCGCGACCTGCTCGAACTCCGCGACCGACTGGACCGCGAAGCCGCGGAACAGGACGGCCCCGTGCCGCAGGAGCTGCGCCTCGACGAACGCCCGCTCCTCGCGGGCCCATGCGGCGAGGTCCACGTCGTCGACCGCCGGCCTCACGACCAGCGGCAGCGGCCCGTCGCCCAGCGTGCCCGTCGCGACAAGCGCGCGGGGACCCACGTCCACCTTGCGGGGGGTGATGCGCTTGAGGCTCCGGAGCCGGCCCTCGTCGCGCGCGCGTCCTTCCATGGTGCGTTCCTTCCTCGTCGCTGCCGTGAGCGCCGCGAGCGCCGTCACGCGGCGGTCGGGGTCGTCCACGATGGCCCGCAGCACGGCCATGAAATGGGCCGCCATCGCCGCGATGGTCGGCGGCTCGAACAGATCGGCGCGGTACTTCCACGCGCACGTGAGCCCCTCGTCGTCCTCCTCGACGAACACGCCGAGGTCGAACCGCGACACCTCCCGGTCGAGATCCACGGCGCTGAAGCGCACCCCGGGCAGCGAGATCTCGGACGCCGGCACGTTCTGCAGCACGAACAGGGTCTGCACCAGCGGGTGGCGGCCGGGCTCGCGCGCGGGCCGCACGGCGTCGACGACCTGCTCGAACGGCAGATCCTGGTGCGCGTACGCGTCGAGCGTGACCTCGCGGACCCGCTGGAGGAGCTCGCGGAACGTGGGCAAACCGCCGAGATCCGTGCGCAGGACGAGCAGGTTGACGAAGAACCCGATCAGCCCCTCGGTCTCGGCGCGGCTCCTGCCCGCGACGTCGGTGCCGACGAGGACGTCGCTCTGGCCCGTGCGACCGAGCAGCACGACCTTGAACGCCGCGAGCAGCGTCATGAAGAGCGTGGCGCCCTCGCGCCGGCCCAGCGCGCGCAGCGCCTCGGCGAGCGCGCGGTCCACCGCGATCGTGTGGCGCCCGCCGCGGTAGGTCGACGAGGCGGACCGCGGGTGATCCGGGCGCAGATCGAGCGCGGGCGGGGGCCCGGAGAGCCGCTCGCGCCACGCGCCGAGCAGCGCCTCGCGGGTCGCGCCCTGGATCCACTGCCGCTGCCAGACGGCGAAGTCCGCGTACTGGACCGGCAGCGGCTTCAGCGCCGACGGCCGCCCGGCCCTCGCCGCGGCGTAGAGCTCGGCCAGGTCCGCGACCAGCACGTTCATGGTCCAGCCGTCCGCCACGATGTGGTGGACGACGACGACCAGCACGAGCTCGTCGTCGCGGAGCTTGATCGCCGTCACCCGCAGGAGCGGCCCGCGAGCGAGGTCGAACGGCCGCTCCGCGCGGTCCGCGGCCAGGCGCTGGATCTGCGCGCCGTGCTCCTCTGTGGGCGCCTTCGACAGGTCCACGACCTCGAACTCCGGCGCGCCCTCGGGGGCGATCACCTGCACCGGCTCGCCGGAGGCCACGCCGAACGTGGTCCGCAGCGACTCGTGGCGCTGGACGAGCGCGATGAGGCTCTCCCGGAGCAGCGCGACGTCGAGCTCCCCCTCGACGCGCACGGCCGCGGTCATGTTGTACCCGGCGCTGTCGGGCTCGAGCTGGGCCAAGAACCACAGGCGCTGCTGCGCGAACGAGAGCGGGAGCCCGCCGTCCCTCGGCTGCCTGGTGATCGGCGGCAGCACCGCGCCGCGCTGCTGCTTGGCGGCGTCGTCCACGGCGCCGGCGAGCTGCGCCACGGTCGGGTGATCGAAGAGCGAGCGGAGCGGCAGCTCCACCTGGAACGAGCCGCGGATGTGGGAGATCGCGCGGGTGGCCAGGAGCGAGTGCCCTCCGAGCTCGAAGAAGCTCTCGTGCACGCCGACGGCCTCGAGGCCGAGCACCTCGGCCCAGATCGCCGCCACGATCTCCTCCGTCGCGGTGCGGGGCCGCGCATGCTGCTCGCGCGCGACGAGCCCGGGCGCAGGCAGGGCCTTCCGGTTCACCTTGCCGTTCGGGGTCAGCGGCAGCTCGTCGAGCCACACGTAGGCCGACGGCACCATGTGGTCGGGCAGCCGCTCCTTCAGCGCCGCGCGCAGCCCATCCGCGGTGAGCGCGGCGCCCCGCTCCGGGATGACGTACGCGGCGAGGCGCGGCGTCCCCTCGCCCTCGCGGGCCACGACGACCGCGTCGCGCACGTCCGGGCAGGCCCGCAGCTGCGCCTCGATCTCGCCCAGCTCGATCCGGAAGCCGCGGATCTTGATCTGGTGGTCGCGCCGCCCGAGGAATTCGAGGGTGCCGTCGCGCCGGAAGCGCGCCATGTCGCCGGTCCTGTAGAGACGGCGGCCCGGCTCCTGGCTGAACGGATCCGGGATGAAGCGATCGGCCGTCAGATCGGGATGATCGAGGTAGCCGCGCGCGAGGCCCGCGCCTCCGATGCACAGCTCGCCGGCCACGCCGAGGGGCGCCGGGTAGAGCTGCCGATCGAGCACGTGGAGCTCTGTGTTGGCGATCGGGGTCCCCAGCGGGATCGGCCCGTCCACTGTCACGCGGTGGATGCTCGACCAGACGGTGGTCTCGGTCGGCCCGTAGAGGTTCCAGGGAGCCACGCCCGCCTCGAGGAATTTGCGCGCCAGCTCCCGCGGGAAGGCCTCGCCGCCGCACAACACGGCCAGGCCGTCGAGCCGGGGCCGACCGTTCTCCAGCAGCATCTTCCAGCCCGTCGGCGTCGCCTGCACCAGCGTCGCGCCGGACGCGCGGAGCAGCGCTGCCAGGCGCTCGCCGTCGGCCGCGTCCTCGCGGCGGGCGAGCTCCACCCGCCCGCCCGTGAGCAGCGGCAGGAACAGCTCCAGCACGGCGATATCGAAGGAGATGGACGTTGTCGCGAGCACCGCGACGTCCCGCGGGGGCGAGAGGTGCTCCTGCATGGAGAGCAGGAAGTTCGTCACGCCCCCGTGGCGGACCATGACGCCCTTGGGCCGGCCCGTGGACCCGGACGTGTAGATGACGTAGGCCAGGCTCTCCTCGTGGTGGAGCGGCGTCGGCGCCCGATCGGGCTCACCGGCGATCGAGGGCCAGTCCCGATCCAGGCAGAGCGCGCGCGCGCCTGTGTCGGGCAAGGCGTGCAGCAGGCTCTCCTGCGTGAGGAGCAGCGGCAGCCGCGAGTCCTCCAGCATGGCGCGGAGCCGCTCGCGCGGATAAGCGGGATCCAGCGGGACGTAGGCGCCGCCCGACTTCAGGATGCCCAGCAAGCCGACCATCATCTCCAGCGAGCGCTCGACGCAGAGCCCCACCAGCGTCTCCGAGCCGACCCCGCGCCGCCGCAGGGCGTGCGCGAGCCGGTTGGCGCGGGCGTTCAGCTCTCCGTAGGTCAGGCGCTCTCGCCCGCACGTCACCGCGACGGCGTCGGGCGTCCGCGCCGCCTGCGCCGCGAGCATCTCGGGCAGGCAGGGCTGCGATCGATAGTCCCTCCGGGTCGAGCCCTGCTCCGCGGCGAGCCGCTCCTGCTCCGGATCGCCGAGGGGCGCGAGCCCCCCGAGCCGCGCCTCGGGCTGGCCCGCCATGCGCTCGAGCAGCGCGCACATCGCGGCCGCCATGCGGGCGACGGTGCCCTCATCGAGGCGCTGCGCGTCAAACGAGAGCGTCAGCGCGAGCTCGCTGCCGGGGACCACGTAGACCGTGAGCGGGTAGCTCGTCCAGGCCTCCGCCGTGCTCACCTCGATCCCGAGGGCCCGCCGGTGCTCGTCGACGGCCTGGTCCACGGGGTAGTTCTGAAACACGAGGAGCGAGTCGAAGAGCGGCGTGCCCGGCTCCACCTCGCTCCATCGCTGCACCTGCACCAGCGGGCTGTACTCGTACTGCCGCAGCTCCAGGTTGAGCGCCTGGATCTGCTGCAGCCAGTCCGCGAGCCGCGAGGCCGGGGGGACGCGCAGGCGCAGGGGGAGCGAGTTGATGAACGCGCCCATGATGGAGCCGGCGTCCGGCAGATCGGCGGGGCGGCCGGCCACGGTGATGCCGAAGAGCACGTCCGACTCGCCGCTATAGCGGGCGAGGAGCAGCGCCCACGCGGCCTGCACGACGGTGTTGAGCGTGACGCCCTGCGCCCGCGCGAACCCCTGGAGCGCCCTCGTCGCGTCCGGCGAGAGCAGCGCCCGGTGCTCGCGGAAGCCGGCGAGGCCCTGCGCCTGCGGGGCCTCGGTGCGCTCCGGCAGCCGGGTCGGCGCTGTCAGCCCCTTCAGGTGAGCCCGGAAGAAGGCCTCGGCGGCCGCCATGTCCTGCCGCGCGAGCCACGCGATGTAGCTCCGGTAGGGGGGCGCCGCTTCGCGCTCGCCGAGCGCGCCGCGCCGCGCCTCCTCGTAGAGCGTCAGCCACTCCTTGAGGACGAGCCCCTGACACCAGCCGTCGAGCAGCGCGTGGTGAACGCTCCAGACGACCTGGTCGACGCGCTCCGAGAGGCGCATCGCCGCCACCCGCATGAGCGGCGGCTCCTCGAACCGGAAGCCCCGCAGGCGATCGTCCCGGAGATAGCGCTCGAGCGCCGCTTCCTGCTCGGCGCCCGAGAGCGCCCGCCAGTCGAGGACCTCGAGCGGCAGGCGCACGGCCCGCCGCACGACCTGGTGGGGCTCCGCGACGCCGGTGAGGAAGCCTGTCCGCAAGATCGCGTGGCGCGCGCTCAGGACCTCGAAGGTCCGCGCGAACGCCTCGACGTCCAGGCCCCGCGCGAACGTGCAGACGATCTGGTTGAAGTACGGGCTCGCCTCCGGCGTGAGGAGCGAGTGGAAGAGCATGCCCTGCTGCACCGGGGACGCGGGGAGCACGTCCTCGATGCCGTCGTCGGCCTGCAGCAGGGCGTCGAGCTGCGCCCGATCGAGTCGGGCGAGCTGGAAGGGCTCGATCGCGGGCGGCGGCGGGGTCGGCGGCTCCTGCGCGGCCGGCGCATCGGCCACATCGCCCGCGAGTGCGGCGATCGTCCGGTGCGCGAACATCTGCTTGGGCGAGAGGCGCAGCCCTTCCCGGTTGGCGCGGGCGATGATCTGCAGGCTCATGATGGAGTCGCCGCCCATCGCGAAGAAGTCGTCGTGGACGCCCACCGGCCCGCGGCGCAGGACGTCGGCCCAGATCCGGGCGAGCGTCGCCTCCACGTCGGTGCGCGGCGCGACGTACCCGCCGCTGCGCGGCGCACGGGCCGCGTCGGGATCCGGCAGCGCCGTGCGGTCGAGCTTGCCGTTCGCGGTCAGCGGCAGCGCCTGCAGCGGCACGATCGCGCTGGGCACCATGTAGTCCGGCAAGCGCTGCGCGAGCCGCGCGAGCAGCGCGGCCGCGTCGACGGCCGCCGCTTCCCGGCCCACCACGTAGGCCACGAGGCGCTTCGTCCCGTCGTGGTCCCGCGCCACGACGACGGCCTGCTGCACCTCGGGTTGCTCGCGCAGGAGGGCCTCGATCTCGCCCAGCTCGACGCGGTGGCCGCGCAGCTTGACCTGGTGGTCGGTGCGCCCGAGAAACTCGATCGCGCCGTTCGCAAGGACGCGCGCCCGATCCCCGGTGCGGTACAGCCGACCCCCGGGGACGCCCCCGAACGGATCCGGGACGAACCGCTCCGCCGTCAGCTCGGGGCGAGCGTGGTAGCCGCGCGTCACGCCGGCCCCGCCCAGGTAGAGCTCCCCGGGTACACCCACCGGTACCGCCTCGAAATTTGCACCAAGGACATACGCCTGGGTGTTGGGGAGCGGCCGACCGATGGGTACGGTCGCCCCGGAGCGGTCGCCCGCAGGGTCGATCTGCCATGTGAGCGAGCCAACGGTCGTCTCGGTGGGGCCGTAGTGGTTCACCACGGTGCAGCCCGGCGCGAGCGTCCGGATCCGCTCGATGAGCTCCCAGCTCGAGGCCTCTCCGCCGACCACGAGGCAGCGCGTCGGCAGCACGCGCTCGGGCTGCGCCGCCTCGAGGAGCGCGCCGAGGTGGCTGGGGACGATCTTGAGCGCGTCGACCCCGTGGCGGCTCATGTACTCGGCGGTCGCGTCGGGATCGAAGATCCGCGCCTCGGACAGGACGTGCAGCGTGCGGCCCGAGCAGAGCGCGCCGAAGAGCGACGTGTGTCCGAGGTCCGCGGCCACGGTCGAGACGAGCGCCATGCCGCCGCCCTCGGCGAGGGGCAGCCGCGCGAGCACGCCGTGCACGTAGTTCACGAGGTGGCGGTGCTCGACGGCCACGCCCTTCGGGCGCCCTGTCGAGCCCGAGGTGTAGATGAGGTAGGCGAGGTTGTCGCTCCGGGCCGTTTGTCCAAGCAGCGGCGCGTCGGGCTCGGCCGCGAGGGCGCCGGCGTCGCGGTCGAGGAAGAGCAGCGCCGGCCCCGGCCCGTCGAACGCGCCGCCCCATCGCTCCTGCGTGATCACGGCGCGCGCGCCGCTGTCCTCGACCACCGCGCGGAGCCGCTCGCGCGGGAACTTCGGATCGACGGGCACGTACGCGGCGCCGGCCTTGAGCGCGCCGAGCAGCGCGACGACCATCTCCGCCGAGCGCTCGATGCACAGGACGACCCGGTCCTCGGGCCTCACGCCGAGCGCCCGCAGCCTCCGCGCGAGCTGGTTCGTCCTCCGGTCGAGCTCCCCGTAGGTGAGCGCCGTCTCCTCGCAGACGACCGCGAGCGCGTCGGGCCGCGCGGCGGCGTGCGCCTCGAAGAGCTCGTGGACGCAGGCCGACGGCGCGGAGGCCGTGGCCGTCGCGTTCAGGTCGGTGAGCAGGCGCCGCCGCTCGGCCGCGCCCACGAGGGGCAGCTCGGCCAGGCGGGCGCGCGGCCGCGCCGCCATCGCCTCGAGCAGCGCGCGGCACTGGCCGAGCAGGCTGGCCGCGGCCTCGTGCGTGAGGCGGCGGCGCTCGTACGAGAGGATGAGCCCGAGCTCGCGCGACGGCTCGACGATGAGCGACACCGGGTAGTTGTTGCGCCCGTCGGTGAGCAGGGCGTCGCCGACGCGCCCGCCGCCGGGGCGGGGGAGGGCGCTGACGCGCACGTCGCGAACGTCGGAGTGCGCGTCGGGCACCTCCTCCTCGGGGTAGCTGTCGAACACCACGATGGTGTCGAAGAGCGACCGCCCGCCCGGCACCTCGCTCCAGCGCTGGACGTTGGAAAGAGGGGTCCACTCGTGCTGGCGCAGCTCGCTGTTCCTGTCCTGCAGCCGCGAGAGCCAGGCGGCGAGCGGCTCGTGCTCGTCCACGCGGACCCGCACCGGCAGCGTGTTGATCAGCACGCCGACGATCGCCTCGGCGCCGGGGAGCTCCGGGGGGCGGCCCGAGACCGTGGCGCCGAAGACCACATCGGGCTCTCCGCTGTGCCGGGAGAGCAGGAGGGCCCACGCGCCCTGCACGAGGGTGTTCAGCGTGATGCGCAGGCGGCGCGCGCAGGCCGCGAGCGCCTCCGTCTCGGCCCGCGAGAAGCGCAGCGCCTGCTCGGCGCAGGGGAACGCGTCGCCGCCCGCCGCGCCCGCCGCCGGGACGGCCTCCATCGGGAGCGGCGTGGGCGCCCGGAACCCGGCCAGCGCGTCGCGGAAGAACCGCTCGGCCGCGCCTTCGTCCTGGGCCTGCACCCAGCTCAGGTACTCCCGGTACGGGCGCGGCCGCGGCAGCTCGGGCGTCGTGCCCCGCGCGAGCGCTCGATAGACGAGCAGCGCCTCTCTCAGCAGGAGGGCGAAGCTCCACCCGTCCAGCAAGAGGTGGTGATGGCTGTTGATGAAATAAAAGGCATCGTCCTCGGCCTGGACCACCGTGAGCCGCATGAGGGGGGCTCTCAGCAGGTCGAAGCCGGCGCGCCGGTCCGCGGCCATGATCGCGGACAGGGCCTCCTCGCGCGCGCCGGCCGCGAGCCCGCGGAGGTCGTGGCGCGCCACCGGGATCGTCACCCGCGGTCGGACGACCTGCACGGGCTTCGCGACGCCCTCCCAGACGAAGGCGGTGCGCAGGATGGGGTGCCGCTCCGCGAGCGCCTGCCAGGCGCGCTCGAAGGCGTCCAGATCGAGCCGCCCCTCCAGCAGGAAGGCCGTCTGGACGAAGTACGGGTCGGCGGACCGGTCCGAGACCGCATGAAAGAGCAATCCCTGCTGGAGCGGGGAGAGGTAATGAATCGACTCAACGTCTTTTTTCTTGTTCGTCATGGCCTCAGTCCAAGGCTCCCAGGATGGAGTCCAGCTCGTCCGGCGCGAGCGCGACGTCGGTGAAGTCGGACGGCGTGTAGCCGCCGGCCTCGGGAGACAGGCAGTGCGCGATCAGCTCTCTCAGCGCGTCGCGCCACAGCGCGCTGACCGCCGCGACCGTCTCCTGCCGGTACCGCGCGGCGCTGTAACGGAAGGTCGCTTCGAGCCGACCGTCGTACACGGCCGCGTCGATCTCGATCTCGTAGGGGAGCGGGCTGCGCGGGTCGTGCTCGGCGCCGGGCGACTCCGTGGCCAGGGAGAACCGCGCGCCGGCGCCGACCACCTGATCCCACTGGCCCAGGTAGTTGAACGCGACGCCCGGCGTCGGCAGGCGGCGCAGCCGGTCGGCGATCGCCCCCGTGCCCAGCTCCCGCACCGCGCCGTAGGGGAGGCCGCGCCGCGGGACGCGGCGGAGCTGCTCCTTCACCGCCTTGAGCACGTCGCCCGGCGCCGCGTCCTTCGCGACCTCGAGCAGCACCGGGTAGGCGCTCGTGAACCAGCCGACGGTGCGCGACAGGTCCAGGTCCTCGCCGTCGAGCGCCTCGCGCCCGTGGCCTTCGACCTCGATCGCCGCCACGCTCTGTCCGGTCCACCGCGCGAGCGCGAGGGCCAGCCCGGCCAGCAAGACCTCGTCGACGCGCGTCCGGTACGCGTCCGACACGTCCTCGAGCAGCGACCGCGTCTCGGCCCCGCTCAGGCCCGCCTTGACCGTGGCCATGGCCGTCTCCGCGCGATCTCCCGCCGGCGTGTCGACCGGCAGCGGCGCCGCCCGGTCCCAGGGAAGCCCGAGCCAGAAGGCCGCTTCTTCCTGGAAGGCGGCGCCCTGCGCCGCGGCCTCGAGGCGCTCCGCCCACCGCTTGAACGAGGTGGTCCTGTCGGGCAGCTGCACCGGCGCCCCGCGGCGGGCCTGATCGTAGGCGGCCTGGAGATCGTCGAGGAGGATCCGCCACGACACGCCGTCGACGACGAGGTGGTGCGCGGCCAGCAAGAGCCGCCCCGGCCGGCCGGCGCCGAGGTCGAAGCCGACCACGCGGAGCACCGGCCCGGCCGTCAGGTCGAGGCTCGCCTGCCACCGGGACGCGTGCGCCTCGATCGCCCGCGGCAGGTCGGCCTCGGGCACCCTGGAGAGGTCTGCCCGGTGCGCCACCGCCTCGGGCTCGCCGGGCGCGTGCGTCTGGCGAAAGCCGCCTCCCTCCGGCACGTAGCGCAGCCGCAGGGCGTCGTGGTGGCCGAGGAGCGCCTGCGCCGCCGCCTGCAGGGCCGGCCAGTCGAGGGGCTCGGCGACCGTGAGCAAGAGCGCCTGGTTCCAGTGATGGGGGTTCGGCAGATCGCGCGCGAAGAACCGCCGCTGGATCGGGATCAGGGGGACATCGCCCGTCGCCGGCTCCTCCCCGGCCGGCGCCGCGGCCGAGGCGACGCTCGCGGCGGCCGCGAGCTCCGCGAGGGTCTGGTGCTGGAACATCTGGCGCGCCGTCAGGCGGAGGCCCGCCTGCTTCGCGCGGGACACGACCTGCAGGCTCAGGATCGAGTCGCCGCCCAGCTCGAAGAAGTTGTCGTCGCGGCCGACGCGCTCGCGGCCCAGCACCGCGCCCCAGATCTGCGCGAGCTCCGCCTCGACGTCCGTGTCCGCGGCGGCGTCCTGCGCGGCGTCCAGGGGCGCTCCTCCCGCGCCGATCGGCGGCGCCGCCGCGATGGCCGCGTCGGCCGGCGCCGCCGCGATGGCCGGCGCCGCCGCCTCGGGCGGCTCGGGCGGCGCCGGGGCCGGCGCCTCGGGCAGCGGCAGCTCGCCGAGCCGCGCGGTCGGCCGCGCCACGATCGCCTCCAGCAGGGCGCGGAGGTCGTCCGCCATGCGGCGGATCGTGCGCTCCTCGAAGAGCTCCGTGCTGTACTCGAACGAGCCGCTCAGCCCCTCCGGCCCGGTCGCCATGTGGAGCGAGAGGTCGAACTGGGCGGTGCCCGGATCCACCTCGACGGGTCGGAGCTCCAGGTCGGCGAGCGGGAGCGCGCGCCGCGAGGCCTCCTGGAGCGAGAACATCACCTGGAACAGCGGCGTGCTCCCGAGATCCCGCGCCGGCCGGAGCGCCTTCACGAGCTGCTCGAACGGCAGGTCCTGGTGCGCCTGCGCGGCCAGCACCTCTTCCCGCGTCCGCGAGAGCAGGTCCGTGAAGCGCGGATCCCCCGCGAGGTCGGCCCGCAGCACGAGCGTGTTGACGAAGAGCCCGATGAGCCCCTCGACCTCGACGCGCGTGCGGCCCGCGATCGGCGTCCCGATGCACAGGTCCGTCTGGCCGCTCCGCCGCGCGACAAGCGCCTCGAACGCGGTGAGGAGCAGCATGTACGTGGTGACGCCCTGGCCGCGGGCGAGCGCGCCGAGCGCGGCGGAGAGCTCGCGCGGGAGCTCGAAGTCGTGGCGGGCGCCCCGGTACGACCGCGCGGCGGGGCGCGGCTTGTCGGTGGGCAGCCGCAGGACCGGCGGCTCCGCGGAGAGCCGCTGCCGGAAGTGCGCGAGCTGCCTGTCGAGCGCCGCCCCCGTGAGCCACGCGCGCTGCCAGCCGGCGTAGTCGCCGTACTGGATCGGGAGCGACGGGAGCGCCGCGGCGCGCCCCTCCGCGTCGGCGGCGTAGAGCTCCGCCACCTCGCGGACGAGGACGTTCATCGACCACCCGTCCGACACGATGTGGTGGAGGACGACGAGCAGGAGGTGCTCGCGCTCGCCGAGCCGCAGGAGCGAGAGCCGGAGCAGCGGCCCGCGGCGGAGGTCGAACGGCCGGCTGGCCTGCTCCTCGAGCCGGCGTAGCGCCTCGGCCTCGCGCGCCTCCTCGGGCGCGGCGCCGAGGTCCACGATCGAGAGCGCCACCGGCTGCTCGTCGTGGATGATCGCGACCGCCCGGCCGTCGCGCTCCTCGAACGTGGCGCGCAGGGACTCGTGGCGGCGGACCACCGCGGCGAAGCTGCGCTCGAGGCGGGCCACGTCGAGCGGCCCGAGCAGGCGCACCGCCGCCGGGATGTTGTACGACGCCGCGGTCTCCTCGAGCTGCGCGAGGAACCACAGCCGCTCCTGCGCGAACGACAGCGGCTGCGGGCCGCTCCGCGGCCCGGCGAGGAGCGGCGGCGCCGGCGGGGCCAGCGGGCCGCGCCGCGCCTCCAGGGCGGCGCGCGCCTGGGCGGCCACCGTCGGCGTCTCGAAGAGCGCGCGGAGCGGGAGCTCGACGTCGAGCACGCGGCGCACGCGCGACAGGACCTGCGTCAGCAGCAGCGAGTGGCCGCCGAGGTCGAAGAACGAGTCCTCCACGGACACCCGCTCGACGCCCAGCACCTCGGCCCAGATCCCGGCGAGCAGCTCCTCGGTCGCGGTGCGCGGCGCGACGTGGCTGCGCGCGTCGCCGGTCTCGGGGGCGGGCAGCTCGCGCCGGTCCACCTTGCCGTTCGCCGTGCGGGGCAGCGCCGGCAGGAACACGAAGGCCTGCGGCACCATGTACTCGGGCAGGCGCTCCGCGAGCCACGCGCGCAGCGCCTCCGCTGCAGGCGCCGGCTCCGGGGCGGCCGCGTAGGCGACGAGCCGCCGCGCCCCCGGCCGGTCCTCGCGCACGAGCACCGCGGCCTCCCGCACGGCGGGGTGCTCGGCGAGCCGCGCATCGATCTCGCCGAGCTCGATGCGGTAGCCCCGCAGCTTGACCTGGTGGTCCCGCCGGCCGACGAACTCGATCGTGCCGTCGTCGCGGTAGCGACCGAGATCCCCGGTCCGGTAGAGCCGGCGCCCCGGCGCCTGGCTGAACGGGTCGGGGAGGAACGCGGCGGCGGTGCGGCCCGGCTCGCCCAGGTAGCCGCGCCCGACGCCGATGCCGCCCACGTAGAGCTCGCCGGTCACGCCGACCGGCGACGGGACGAGCAGGTGGTCCAGCACGTAGAGCCTGAAGCCGTCCACCGGCCGCCCGATCGGGACCTGCGCCTCGTGCGCCGCGGGCGGCGCGGTGATCGCGTGCAGCGCCACGTCGTCCGAGCACTCCGCGGGCCCGTAGGCGTTCATGAGGGGCACCGCCGGGTAGCGGTCGAGCCACGCCCGGGCGAGCGCCGCGGGGAGCGCCTCGCCGGTCGGCAGGATCCAGCGCAGCCGCGCGAGCGTGGGCGCCGGCGCGGGGTGCTCCAGGGCCGCGTCCAGCATGCCCTGGAGCACGGCGGGGACGAGCTCGGCGACCGCGATCCCCCGGCGCTCGACGTGCTCGAGCAGGCGGGCCGGATCGCGCGTGATCTCGTCGGGCACGATGTCGACCGTGCCGCCGAAGAGCAGGGCGGTGAGGAACTGCCAGACCGAGATGTCGAAGCACGGCGAGGCCGTCTGGGCGATGACGTCGCCCGCCGCGAGGCCGAGCCGCGGGATCTTGCTCAGCATGTTGTTGAGCATCCCGCGCCGCTCGACCATCGCGCCCTTGGGCACCCCGGTGGAGCCGCTCGTGTAGATGACGTAGGCGAGGTGCCCCGGCCCGCCGCGCTCCTCCGGGTTCTCGTCGGAAATGGCCTTGTCGAGCGCGCGCTCGATGGTCGCGATCGCCGGCCGGCGCGCCTCGGGCAGCAAAGCAACGGCTCTTTCCAAAGCCCCGCGGTGCCGCTCGCGCGTCATGACGACGCGGGGCTCGCTCGACGCGAGGATCTGCGCCACGCGCTCGGCCGGGTAGGCGGGATCGATCGGCACGTACGCCCCGCCGGCCTTGAACACGGCGAGGATCATGGTGAGCAGCGGGATGCCCCGGTCGTCGAGCAGCGCCACCCGCTCCTCGGGGCTGATCCCGCGCGCGCGGAGCGCGTGCGCCGCGCGGTTGGCGTCGCGGTTCAGCGCGGCGTAGGTCAGCCGCCGATCCGCGCAGGACACGGCGACGGCCTCGGGGGTCCGCGCGACCTGGGCGTGGAAGCGCGCGGCGTAGGACGAGAGATCCTCCGGGGCCGGGGGCGTCGTGTTCCACGCGACGAGCGCCTGCTCTCGCTCGGCCGGCGTGAGGAGCGGCAGCTCGCCGAGGCGCGCGTCGGGGCGCGCGGCCATGCCCTCGAGGAGCGCGCGGAGGTGCCCGAGCAGCCGCGCGGCGAGCTCGGGCCGGACGCGCGACCGGTCATAGGAGAGCTTGAGGGGCAGCTCGGCGTCGGGCCACGACATGATGGTGAGCGGGTAGTTCGTGTGGACGCGGTCGCGGACGTCCTCGACCCGGAAGACGATCCGCCCCTCGCGGAGCGCGGGGTCGACCGGCGCGTTCTCGAACACGAAGAGGCTCTGGAACAGCGGCTGTCCGCGCTCGATCTCGCTCCAGCGCTGGATGTCCACGAGCGGCGTGTGCTCGTGCTGCCGCAGCCCGAGGTTCTGATCGAGCAGCGCGGCGAGCCACGGCAAGAGCGGCTTGTCCGCGGGGACCGGCACGCGCAGCGGCAGCGTGTTGATGAAGAGCCCCAGGATGGACTCGACCCCTGGCAGCTCCGGTGGACGCCCGGCGACGGTGACGCCGAAGAGCACCTCGGGCTCGCCGCTGTAATGGCTGAGCAGCAGGGCCCAGGCGCCTTGTACGATCGTGTTGAGCGTGAGGCGATGGCGCTGGACGAGCGCGCGCAGCGCGGCCGAGGGCGCCGCGCCGAGCCGGACCGTGACGTCGTCGATCTCGCCATGATCCGCGGCCGCCGCGCCTTCGGAGCGCTCCTCGACCCCGAGCGGCGTCGGGGCCCCGAAGCCCTCGAGGGCGCCCCGCCAGAACGCCTCTGCGGCCTGGGCGTCCCGCCGCCCGAGCCAGTCGATGTAATCGCGGTAGGGGCGCGCGGGCGGAGGGCGCGACGCGTCGCCCCGGACCAGCGCCTCGTAGTGAGCGAGGAAGTCCATCACCAGGAGCGAGGTGCACCACTCGTCGAGGAGGATGTGATGGAAGCTGTGAACGAGCTCGTACGTCCTGTCGCCCAGCCGGATCAGGCGGATGCGCATCACCGGCGCCTTGCCGAAGTCGAGCCCTCGGTCGAGCTCGTCGCGGAGCTCCCTGGAGATGCGCGCCTCCTGGGCTTCCCCGGTGAGGCCCCGGACATCGAGCAGCTCGAACGGCAGCTCCACGGTCTTGTGGACGACCTGGAGCGGGCGCTTCTGGCTCCTCCAGACGAAGGAGGTGCGCAGGATCGCGTGCCGCGCCACCACCTCTCGCCAGCCCCGCTCGAACGCGTCGAGCTGCAGATCGCCCTCGATGCGATAGCGGTTCTGCATGAGGTAGACGCCCGAGGACGGGCGGAGGAGCGTGTGGAACAGCATCCCCTCCTGCATGGGCGAGAGGGGATAGACGCTTTCGATGTTGGCAGACGGATCAGGCTTGGTAGACACGGTTCACCTCTGGAGCTCGTCCAGGAGATCGCTCCACTCTTCCGCGGAGAGGCCGGCATCAGGGGGCTCGGGGGCGGGCGGCGGCGCGGGCGGCGCCTCGATCGGCGCGGCCTCCACGGTCAGCTGCGCCGCGGCCGCGGCCACGGTCGGGTGCTCGAACAGCAGCTTGGGCGAGAGGCGCAGCCCCCGCCGGGCGGCGCGCGCGATGACCTGCAACGTGACGATCGAATCGCCGCCCAGCTCGAAGAAGTTGTCCTCGACGCCGATCTGCGGGCGGTGCAGCACCTCCGCCCAGACCTCCGCGAGGATCCGCTCCGCCTCGGTCCGGGGCGCGACGTAGGGGCGATGGCCGACCGCCGCCGCCTCGGGCGCTGGCAGGGCGCGGCGGTCGACCTTGCCGTTCGGGGAGAGCGGCAGTCGCTCCAGCAGGGCGATCGGCGAAGGCACCATGTACGCCGGGAGCGCCTCGCCCACCCACGCGCGCAGCGCCTCCGGCTCGGGCGCCGACCCGTCGCGGCCGGCGACATAGGCGACGAGGCGCTTGCCGCCGTGGGCCTCGTCGCGCGCGACCACGACGGCCTCGCCGACGCCGGGGTGCTGGAGCAGGCGCGCCTCGATCTCGCCGAGCTCCACGCGCAGGCCGCGGATCTTCACCTGATGATCGAGGCGGCCGAGGAACTCGATGGCTCCGTCGGGCCTGTGGCGCGCGAGATCCCCTGTCCGGTACAGCCGTCCGCCGGGCGCGGACCCGAACGGATCGGGCACGAAGCGCTCGGCGGTCAGCGCGGGCCGCTCGTGATAGCCGCGCGCGAGCCCGACGCCGCCGATGTGGAGCTCCCCGGCGACGCCCGCCGGCACCGGCTGGCCGTGGCGATCGAGCAGGTAGATCTGCGTATTGGCGATCGGGTGCCCGATGGGCACCGAGGCCGAGGCGTCCTCTCGCCGGCACGCCCAGGAGGTCACATCGATGGATGCCTCGGTCGGGCCATAGAGGTTGTGGAGCTCGGCGTCCAGCCGCTCGAAGAACCGCCGCGCGAGCTCTGAAGGCAGCGCCTCGCCGCTGCAGATCACCCGCCGCAGCGAGAGGCACGACGACGCCCCGGGCGCCTCCAGGAACGCCTGGAGCATGGGCGGGACGAAGTGCAGCGTGGTCACGTCGTGCCGTGTGATCAGCTCCACCAGCCGCTCACCGTCGCGGTGATCGCCGGGCCTGGCGACGACGAGGCCGGCGCCGGTCATCAACGGCCAGAAGAACTCCCAGACCGAGACATCGAAGCTGAAGGGCGTCTTCTGGAGCACCCGGTCTCGCGCGGTGAGCCCGTAGCGCTCCTGCATCCACTGCAGCCGGTTGAGCAGGCCGCGGTGGCTGTTGCCGGCGCCCTTGGGCCGCCCGGTCGAGCCCGAGGTGTAGATGGTGTAAGCGAGGTTGTCCGGCGACACCGGCACAGCGAGGTTGCCTGTCGGCTCCCTGTCGATCTCGGCGCGATCGGCGTCCAGGCACAGCACCTCGGCGCGGTGGGCGGGCAGGCGCGACGCGACGGGCCACTGGCTCAGGAGCACCGGCGCCCCCGCGTCCTCGAGCATGAAGGCGATGCGATCGGCCGGATACTCCGGGTCGATCGGCACGTACGCCCCGCCCGCCTTCAGGATGCCGAGCAGCCCGACGACCATCTCGACGGAGCGCTCCGCCGCGATGGCCACGAGCCCGTCCGGCCCCACGCCGCGCTTCCTGAGCGCGTGCGCCACCTGATTGGCACGCTCGTTCAGCGCTCGATAGCTCAGCTGCTTCTCGTCGAAGATCACCGCCACGGCGTCCGGCGTCCGCTCGGCCTGCGCCTCGAAGAGCTCGTGCACGCGCAGGTCTCCCGGATACGCGCGCTCCGTCGCATTCCACCCGGCCACCACGCGTCGGGACTCCAGATCACCGAGGAGCGACAGGTCGCCGACCCGGGCCTCGGGGCGGCCGATGATCTGCCGGAGCGTCCCCTCCACGAGGCCGAGCAGGCGGGAGGCGCCTTCCTCGTCGAAGCGCCGCCGGTCGTACGCGAGGCGCAGCTCCAGCCTTTGCCCCGGCAGGATGGTCAGGGTGAGCGGGTAGTTGGTCTGGTCCGCGAACGCGACGTCGCGGACGCCGAGCCCGGGCAACCCTTGCTGCGCGCGGGGGTCGGTCGGATAGTTCTCGAAGACCAGGAGGCTCTCGAACAGCGGCTGTCCCGCCGGGACCACGCTGAAGGCCCGCGCCTGCGCGAGCGGCGTGTGCTCGTGCTGGCCCAGCTCGGTCGTCGTGCGCAGGAGATCGCGCAGCCAGTCTGCGACGGTGGCGGCCGGCGGCACGGCCACGCGCAGCGGCAGCGTGTTGATGAAGAGCCCCACCATGGACTCGATCCCGGCCAGCGGCGCCGACCGCCCGGCCACCGTGACGCCGAAGAGCACGTCGTCGGTCCGCGCGGTCCGGCTGAGCAGCAGCGCCCAGGCGGCCTGGACGAGCGTGCTCGCCGTCACGTGGTGCTGCTGCGCGAAGCGCGAGAGGCGCGCCGTGACCGGCTCCGGCAGCGAGACGGTCCTCGTCCCCTGTCCGCTCGCCGCGTCGGCCGGCGCCGGCGCCGCCCGCTCCAGCGGCAGCGGCGTCGCCGCGCCGAACCCCGCCAGCGCGCCCCGCCAGAACGGCTCCTCGGCGCCCGCGTCCCGCTCGCGCAGCCAGGCGATGTACTCGCGGTAACGCCTGCGGGCCGGCAACGCGACCGCGCGGCCGGCGCGCAGGGCGTCGTAGGCGGAGAAGGCGTCCTGCAGCACCAGGGCCGCAGACCACCCGTCGAGGAGGAGGTGGTGATGGCTCCAGAGCACGAGGTGGACGTCGTCCTCCACGCGCAGGAGCGACAGGCGCATCAGCGGACCCCGGGCCAGATCGAAGCCCCGCGCGCGGTCCGACTCGAGGCGAGCGGCCACCCGCGCGCGGTGCTCATCCGCCTCCTCCGCGTCCCCGCCGCGCCAGTCCTCGACCTCGATCTCCACCGCCGCCGCCGCGCCCGCGCGCCGCACGACCTGGAGCGGCTCGTCGGCCCCCTGCCAGACGAAGGTCGTGCGCAGGACGCCGTGGTGCTGCGCCACGGCCTCCCAGGCCCGACGGAAGGCGTCGGCGTCGAGCGCGCCGAGGAGCCGGCAGGTCACCTGCTCGACGTAGACGCCGGTGCCGGGCTCCCACAGGCTGTGGAACAGCAACCCCTGCTGGAGCGCGCTGAGCGGCATCACGTCCTCCACGTCGCGGCCCGGCCCGAGCAGGCGGTCGAGCGTGGGCTGATCGAGCCGAGCCAGGGGGAAGTCCGACGGCGTGCACCCTCCCGCGTCGGGCTCGAGGCAGCGGGCGACCAGGGCGCGCAGCCGCGCCGCGAAGTCCTCGCTCAGCCGCTGGATCGTCTCCGGCCGATGGCGAGCGCCGCTGTAGCTCCACGTGACCCGGAGGCGCCCGCCCACGACGGCGGCGTCGACCTCCAGCTCGTAGCCCCGCGGCGCCCACGGATCGCGCTCTGCCCCGACGAGGTCGTCCTCGGCGAGGGCGAAGAGCGGGCTCGCCGCGAGCCGATCGTCCCACTGCCCGAGGTAGTTGAAGCTCACCGCGGGCGCTGGCTGCCCCGAGAGCTGCGCGCCGCGCGCGTCCTCGCTCAGGTAGCGGAGCAGGCCGTAGGTGGCCCCGCGGCGCGACGCGCCGCGGAGCTGCTCCTTCACCGCCTTGAGCGCCTGATCGCACGCGGCGTCGGGCTGAACCTCCAGCCGCACGGGGTAGAGGCTCGTGAACCACCCCACCGTTCGAGAGACGTCCACGTCGCCGAGCGCGTCGCGCCCGTGGCCTTCCACGTCGACGAGCACCGCGGCGTCCCCCGTCCACCGCGCGAGCGCTCCGCCGAGGGCGGTGAGCAGCAGCTCGTCGACGCGTGTCCGGTACGCGGACGTCGCCGCGAGCAGCGCGCGGGTCTCGCCCTCGTCCAGGCGATCCGTGCGGCGGACCGTGTCGCCCTCGAGCCCGGCGCCGTCCGGGTCGTCTGTCGTGAGCGGCGCCGTCGGCCGCGCGGCGGCGATCCACGCGTCCGCCTGCCGCGCCACCTCGTCGGACTGGGCGTGCGCCCGCAGGCGCCGGGCCCAGGACGCGAAGCCGGTCGTCCTCTCGGGGAGCCGGATCTCCTCGCCGGCCGCCCGCTGCTGGTACGCCGTCTGGAGATCCTCGAGCAGGATCCGCCACGAGACCGCGTCCACGACGAGGTGATGGGCGGCGAGCAGCAGCCGGCCGCCGCGCGCAGCACCCAGGTCGAAGAGCACCGCGCAGAGGAGCGGCCCCTCGGTCAGGTGGAGCCGCGCTTGCCACTGCCCTGCCGCGCGCGAGAGCGCCGCCGCCTGCTCCGCATCCTGGACCGCGGAGAGGTCCACCCGCGCGACCGCCGCGCCCGCCGCGCGCCCGTGGCGCTGCCGCCACGCGCCGCCGTCGCGCGTGAACCGCAGCCGCAGCGCCTCGTGGTGCTCCGCGACCGCCGCGACCGCGGCCTCGAGCGCCTCCGGCGCCAAAGGCGCTCGCAGCTCCAGCAGCACGGACTGGTTCCAGTGGTGCGGCTCGTCCCCGAGGTGTTCGAAGAACCAGCGCTGGATGGGCGTGAGCGGCACGTCGCCGTCGAGCGGCTCCGCGGCCGCGTCCGTGGCGGACGCCGCCTCGGCCACCGCGGCCAGCTCGGCGACGGTCTGGTGCTGGAAGATCTGCCGCGGCGCGAGCGACAGGCCCGCCGCGCGCGCGCGCGCCACCACCTGGAGCGCCAGGATCGAGTCGCCGCCCAGCTCGAAGAAGTTCTCGCGGACGCCGACCGCGGCCCGGCCGAGGAGCTCCGCCCAGATCCCCGCGAGGGCCGCCTCGGCCTGCGTCCGCGGGGTCGCGGCGTCGCCGGCGCCCTCCACGGCGGGCGCTGGCAGCGCGCGCCGGTCGATCTTGCCGTGCGGCGTGCGCGGCAGCTCGTCCAGCAGGACGAAGGCCGACGGCACCATGTAGTCGGGCACCTGCTCCCTCAGCGCCCGCCGGAGCTGCTCCGGGGCCACGCCCTCTCCGGCGGCGACGTAGGCGACCAGCCGGCGATCCTCCTGCCGATCCTCCCGCACGACCACGACCACCCCACGCACGCCGGGCTGCTCGGCGAGCCGCGCCTCGATCTCGCCGAGCTCGATCCGGAAGCCGCGGAGCTTCACCTGGTGGTCCACGCGCCCCGCGAACTCGAGCTGTCCATCCGCTCGCCACCGCGCCCGGTCGCCGGTCCGGTACATCCGCTCGCCCGGCCGCTCCGAGAACGGGTCGGGCACGAAGCGCTCCGCGGTCAACCCGGGTCGCGCCCAGTAGCCGCGCGCGAGCCCCTGGCCTCCGAGGTACAGCTCGCCCACGACGCCCACCGGCGCCGGCAGCCCCGCGACATCCAGCACGTAGGCCCGCGCGCCCGCGATGGGCCGGCCGATGGGGACGGCCGTCTCACGCCCCGCGGCGTCAGCATCGGCGCCTGCCGCCGTCAGGTCGCAGGCGGTCGCGACCACCGTGGCCTCGGTCGGCCCGTAGGTGTTGACCAGGCGCACGCGGGTCGGCACCGACGCCCGCCAGGCGCTCACGCGCTCGGGCAGGGCCGCCTCGCCGCCGACGATGACCAGCCGGAGGCCGGGCGGCAGCGCCAGGCCCCCGTCGCGCGCGACCTCCGCGGCCACGCGGTGCCAGTACATGGTCGGCAGGTCCAGCACCGTCACGCCCCACGCCGCGCACGCCTCGAGGAACGACGCGACGGACGCCAGCATCTCCTCGGTGCGCAGCACCAGCGCGGCGCCCCGCGTGAGGCAGGGGAAGATCTCCTCGGCGCTGGCGTCGAAGCTCAGCGACGCGAACTGCAGCACCCGGTCCGACGGCGCGATCTCGTAGAGCCCCGCCGCGGTGTCGACGAAGCCCGCGATCGCCCGGTGCGGGACGACGACGCCCTTGGGTACGCCCGTCGATCCGGACGTGTACAGGATGTACGCGGCCTGCTCCGGCGCCGGCTCCCGCGCAGGCGGCACCTCCGGCTCGCCGTCCACGCAAGCCCAGCCGGGATCGAGGCGGATCAGCGCGAGATCGCGGCGCTCGACAACGCCCTCCACCGCGCCCTCCCCGGTCACCACCGCGCGGATGCCGGCGTCCGCGATCATCGCGGCGATCCGCTCCCGCGGCGTCGAGGGATCGATCGGGATGTAGGCCCCACCGGCCTTGAGCACGCCGAGCACGGCGGCGACCATCTCGATCGAGCGCGGCAGGCAGATGCCCACGCGGACCTCGGGCCCCACGCCGAGCCGCTGCAGGCGCTGCGCGAGCTGGTTCGCTCGCCGATCGAGCTCTCCGTACGTGATCGACCGCCCCTCCTGGACGACGGCCAGGGCCGAGGGCGCGAGCGCCGCCCGCGCCTCGAAGCCCCTGTGTACGGCGCGCGGCGCGCGGTCCGGCGCCGCGGCCATGCCCCAGCCGAGCACGCGCCGTTGGTCTTCCGGCGCGAGCAGGGGCAGCTCGGACAGGCGCGCCTCCGGGGCCGCCGCGGCGCCCGCGAGCAATCGCTCGAGGTGCGCGGTCAGGCGCTCGATCGTGCCTTGATCGAAGAGGTCCGTGTCGTACTCGACCGCCCCGGCGATGCCGCCTTCGTCGACGGCCATCTCCAGGGACAGATCGAGCTGGGCGCCGCCCGCGTCCAGGTCGAGGAGGCGCACCCCGAACCCCGGGATCTCGGGGGCCCCCCGGAGCGCGGGCTGGAGCGCGAAGAGCACCTGGCAGAGCGGCGCGTGGCTCAGGTCCCGCGCCGGGCGCAGGGCCTCCACGACCTGATCGAACGGCGCCTCCTGGTGCGCCTGCGCCTCCCGCACGGCCTCGTTCACGCGCGAGAGCAGCGTCACGAACCGCGGATCGCCGCGGAGATCGGTGCGCAGCACGACGGTGTTGGCGAAGCAGCCCACGAGCCCTTCCAGCTCGGCCCGGCTCCGGTTGGTCACCGGCGTGCCCACGCTGAGGTCGAGCGCCCCCGTGATGCGCGCGAGGAGGGCCTTGAACCCCGCCACCAGCACCGCGTAGAGCGTCGTCTCCTCCCGCCGCGCCAGCGCGCGCAGCGCGTCGACGAGCGCGGCGGGCAGCCGGAAGAAGTGCCGCGCCCCGCGGTAGCGCTGGATCGCCGGCCGGGGCCGATCGGTCGGCAGCTCCAGCAGCGCTTCCTGGCCGGCCAGCCGCCGGGTCCAGTAGGCGAGCTGGGATCGCAGCGCGCCCGACTCCAGGCGCTGGCGCTGCCAGTGGGCGAAGTCCGCGTACTGCAGCGGCAGCTCCGGCAGCGGGGAGGGCCGGCCCCCCGCGAACGCCGCGTACAGCGCGGCGAACTCCTGCAGGACCAGGCCCGTGGACCACCCGTCGAAGACGATGTGATGGACGACCCAGACCAGGACGTGCTCGTCCTCCCTCATCCTGAGGAGCAGGAGCCGGAGCAGCGGTCCGCTCGCGAGGTCGAACGGGCGCCGCGCCTCGCGCTCGATCAGGCGCCGGCCCTCCGCGTCGCGCTGCGGCTCGGGGAGCCCGGTGAGGTCCACGCGCGGCACCCTCGCCGCGCCCTCCGGCCGGATCACCTGCGACGGCTGGCCGTCGATGACGTCGAACGTCGTGCGCAGGACCTCGTGACGGCGCACGATCTCCGCCACGCACCGATCCACCAGGCCGGCGTCGAGCGATCCGGTGAGCCGCACGGCGGCGGCGAGGTTGTACGACGCGCTGTCGGGATCGAGCTGGGCCAGGAACCAGAGCCGCTCCTGCGCGAAGCTCATCGGGAAAACGAAGACGTCATCGCTCATGAAAGAACCTCAGAGGGCCTCGGCCCGGTAGGGCTCGGCCATCGCGACAAGGACCTTGCGCGGGCCCCGGAAGGGCGCTCGCCCGTGGGCGACTCGCATGTTGTCGACGAGCAACACGTCCCCTTCCCGCCAGGGGAACTCCACGGCGAGCTGCCTGTGGACGTCGCGGATCTCGTCCAGGACCGCGCCCTCGATGGGCGAGCCGTCGCCGTAGAACGCGTTGCGGGGCAGCTGGTCCTCGGAGAAGACCGCGAGGAGCGCCTCTCGCACCGAGGGCTCCAGGCTGGACACGTGGAAGAGGTGAGCCTGGTTGAACCACACCTCATCGCCGGTGCGCGGGTGCATGGCCACCGCCTGGCACACCTCGCGTGTGCGCAGCTCGCCGTCGGCCTTCCACTCGCACGTTATCCCGCGCTGGCGGCAGATGCGCTCGACCTCGCCCCGGTCGGTCGTGCCGAAGACCTTCTGCCAGGGCACGTCGAGCCCGCCGCCATAGTTGCGGACGTACATCACCTTCTTGGCCGTGAACCGCTCGCGGATCCGGGCAGGGATGCGCCGGAGCACCTCGCGGCTGTCCGCGAGCGGCGTGCTGCCCCCCTCGGGCGCGGCCTCCGCGCAGTGGAACCAGATCTTCAGGGGCCACTCGCGCGTGTACGACTGCTCGTTGTGCAGCGGGATGTGCTGGTGTGCCGGGTACTCCGTCGACGTGTAGATGCGACTCTGCAGATGAGATCGCGGCGTCGACCCGAACGTGTAATCCAGCAGATCCGGCGTGACGAGCTTGACGAAGGCCTCGAAGTCGGCGACCCCGCGGACCGGGAACCCGCGGAACAGCACCGCTCCGCGCGAGGTCAGCTCCGCCTCCGCGCACGCCCGGATGGCCGCCGCAGACGCGGCGACGTCGCCGACGTCGCCGCGCCGGAGCGGGCTCACGACGAGCGGCAGTGCGGCGCCGGGGAAGCTGGACCGCGCGAGCCCATCCGCCTCGCCTCGCGCCCCCGCGGGCGACACGGCGCCGAGCTCCGTCACGACGACCGGCCCCCCTGCGCCGCCATCTGCTTGCGCAGGCTCAGCGGCCGCATATCGGTCCAGATCTCCTTGATGTGCTCGAGGCACTCCGCCCTGGTGCCGGATTTGCCAGCGTCCCGCCATCCGAGCGGGTTCTCCCGGTACTCGGGCCAGATCGAATACTGCTCCTCGTGGTTCACGACGACTTTGTAAATGGTGCTGTCTTCCTGTTCCTCGTTCGCCATGTCTTCCTCCGTTCGAGATGGGATGAGCGGTATCAAGGGCGCGCCGGCTGATCCCCGCGCGGCGCGCGGCGCTCCGCCCGATCGGGCGAGAGCGTGAGCGTGCTTTCGGCCGGACCTGCCGAGAAGGGCAGCGGGCGGCCGTCGACCCAGGCGCGCTGCTGATCGCGGTAGTGCGGTGAGCTCGGGTCGCCGGACTGCCCGCCTGGCATGTGCAGGATGCCGTCCGATTCGCGCCCCGGCGAGACGACGAGCCGCTCGCTGGCGCCGAGCGTGCCGGCCGCGAGGCGCACACAGAAGCCGCACCCGGGGAGCGGCTCGACAGGCATGTTGAGGAGCGCGCCGAGCTCCGGCGTCACGCCGAGCGGGTGCGCGATCTTCACCTGGCTCACCGCGCCCCACGCGAGCCGATCGAGCGGCCGCCCGCCGTGCTGTCGCTTCACCTCCGCCGCGGCCTTCTCCAGCGCGGAGAGGACGAACGCGTCCCAGCCGCCCTCCGGCGCCGGCACGAGATCGGGCGACCGCTCGCTCAGCGCGCGCTGCAGCGGCGTATCGATGTCGGTCAGCGAGAGCTCGAGGGTCGGGTCCGCGGCGCGGGACGTGTCCAGCCAGGCGGCGAACACCTCGTCGGCCAGGACGCGCCGGAAGCGCGTGAGCAAGGGAAGGCCGATGCCGGACGCCTCCGCGCGCCCGTCCCACGCCTCGAGCGCCGCCCGCGCCTCCGCGAGCGCCGGCCGCGGCGACACGGCCGCCTCGGTGAGCACGCGCAGCGCGAGGTCGCGGTAGAAGTCGAAGAACTCGGTCCGCGTATCGAGCTGCAGCTGGAACATGTCCGCCTCGGTGACCGGGCGCGCGGCGCGCAGGCGCTCGGTGATGCGGTAGGCGCGGTAGCCGTTCGCGTACTCCCCACCGAGCGCCGGCGCGCCCTCACCGAGCGGCATGCGGTGGTTGGCGTTGACGACGAACCCCGACGGCGGATCGACCACGCGCGGCAGCTGCGGAGGAGGCACGAAGCCGTCCCAGCCCGCGCGCCCGTCCGCCCACGGCAGGCTGAGGGCGCCGTCGAAGCCGCGGCGCCGCGGGATGCGCCCGGTGATCGTCCACGCGACGCGGCCGCTGCGATCCGCCAGCAGGGCATTGCACGGCGGCCCGCCGGCGGCGTTCAGCGCCCGAGCGGCCTCCTCGAGGCTCCGGACGCGGTCCATCTCCAGCAACCCGAAGTCGACCGCCTCGGGATCGAGCGCTGTCCAGCGGACGGCGACCTGTCGCCCGAGCAGCGGCCGCGACGCGACAGGGCCCCAGATCGTGGCGCGGACCGGGGCGGCGACGTCGGGCTCGCCGCGGACCTTGATCGCCTCCTGCGCGACGTCGAACCGCCTCCACCCGGACGGCGTCCGGTACTCGTCCGGGCGCTCGGGATTGACCTCGATCTGCACGAGATCCATCACATCGGCGTCGAGGTTGGTCAGCCCCCAGGCGACATGGCCGTTCGTCCCCACGACCAGGACGGGCATCCCGGGCAGCACGACACCAGCGAGCTCGGTGTCGCCATAACGGAGCTCCGCGCGATACCAGACGTTGGGCACCCCGAGATCGAGGTGCATGTCGTTCGCGAGGATGGCGCGCCCGTCGCGGGTGCGGGAGCCGGCCACCGCCCAGCCGTTCGAGCCGGGCGGCGCCTCGCCGGCGGCGGCGCTGAGCACCGCGGTGCGCGCGCCGCGGCCCCGCGAGACGAGCGCTCGCAGCTCCTCTCGTGGCAGCGGCGGGGACGCGGCCGCCTGCGCGCCGAGCAGCGCCTTCGTGTAAGGGTCGGTGCCCTCGAACAGGAAGGCGGTCACGTTCGGCGGCAGGCTGTGGGAGAGGACCGTGCGGGACCGCTCCACGTCCTCGCTCCCGCCGAGGGCCTGGAACATGCTCAGCTCGATCAGGACGCTGTCCTCCGGCCGCCACGGCTCGGGCCTGTAGCCGAGCTCGCGGAACTCCAGCGGCAGCGCCTCCGCGCTCCGGAGATAGGCGTTGACCCCCTCGGCGTACGCGTCGAGCGCGGCGCGCTGCCCCTGCGGCAGGCGCGCGAGGATCGCCTTCGCGGCGCGCTCGACGCCGTAGCGCCGCTGCTGGGTATCGGCTTCCAGGAGCTCGCGCCCGAGGATCTCGGCGAGCCGTCCGCCGCTGCTCCGGCGGAGCAGATCCATCTGGAACAGCCGGTCGCGCGCCGTCAGGTACCCGAGCGCCCGGATGGCGTCCTGCCGCGAGGCGGCGTGGATCGTGGGGATCCCGAGGCGGTCCGACGTCACCGTCACCGCCTGATCCAGGCCAGCCAGGGTCGTCGCGCCGTCGGTCCGCGGCGACGGCGACCGGAGCGCGCCCGGGGCGCAGCCGGCGGCCGCGAGCGAGACGAGCGCCGAGGCGAGGAATGAGCGCGCAGATCGGTTCATGCGCGTTGCTCCAGGACGCCGAAGTCGAGGCGCAGGCAGCGGTCCGCGAGCGCGAAGTACTGATCATCGTGCGTGATGACGAGCACCGTCTTGCCCATCGCGCGGAGCTCGGGCAGGAGCTCGGTATAAAAGACCCTCCGGAACTCGGGGTCCTGGTCGGACGCCCACTCGTCGAAGACGTAGAACGGCCGGTCCTCGAGGCAGGCGGTGACCAGGGCGAGGCGCTTGCGCTGTCCCTGGGACAGCCCGCTCGTGCGGAAGGCGCCCGCCTCGACGCGCACGCGATGATCGAGCCGCAGCCGCGCGAGGTAGCGCCGGGCGCGCTCGTCCAGGTCGGTATCGGGGAGCCCGAGCAGGTGCTCGAAGAGGTGGTAATCCGCGAAGACGACCGAGAAGAGCTGTCGATACTGTTCCCGGTTCCCATCGTCGATAGGCACGCCGTCGAGCCGGATCTCGCCGGACTCCGGCGCATGGAGCCCGAGCAGCAGGAGCGCCAGCGTCGTCTTGCCGCTCCCGTTGCCGCCCACGAGGAACACGAGCTCTCCGGGCTGGAAGCTCAGGTCGATGGGCCCGAGACGGAAGCTCCCGTCTTCCTGCTCCCGGTAATAACGGTGCGTGACGCCGACCAGCTCGAGGCGGGTCCACGCGCGCGCGTCATCGAGTCCATCGGCGCGCCGCGCGCCCAGCGGCGTCGTCGGCTGCGCTCCGGCGCTCGGCGTCTCGGCGCCGGGCGCCAGGGCGAGCCCGAGATCATTCACCTTCGCGAGCGCGACGCCGGCCCGGCCGATCAACGGCAGAAACTCGATGCTCTCCGCGAACGGCGCCATCAGGTAGAGCATCGCCAGCGTCACGCCGGCCGCGGCCGTGGTCGTCAGCCCCGTCCAGGCCGGCAGGGCGAACAGCGTGAGCCCGAGGACCGCGTGGAAGAGCAGCGCGCCCCAGCCCAGCGCGATGGCGTACTCGGTCGTGCCCGCCACGTGATCGCGCTGGTAGGCCGTGACGCTGCGGCCCGCGTGCGACAGGAACGCCTGCCCGCGGTCGCGGTGCATCTTGAGCTCCTTGATTCCCCCGGTCAGCGCGCGGAAGTGCTGGAACAGGGCGTCGCTCGTCTCGCGGGCGCGCGTGAACGAGCGGAGCGCGCGGCGCTCGTGCGCCTGGAAGAGCGCGGCCCCGACCGCCATCGCGCCCAGCACGACGAGGAGCGCCGGCCACGAGATCCACCCGATGTACACGAGGCAACCGACGACGGTGGCGCCGTTGACGCACAGGAGCGGCAGGTAGACGTAGGCCTGCGTGATCACGGCCGGATCGTCGTTCAGCGCCGCCAGCAGCCGGTGGGCGCCGAGCTGCTCGATCTGGCGCAGCGGAGCGCCCAGGATGCGCCGGCTGAGCTGCATGCGCAGATCGGCGATCATGGCCTGTCCCAGCCGGGTCAGGACCACCTGGGAGACGACCCTGGTCAGCACGCCGAGGAGGCCGAGCCCCACGAAGGCCCATGCGAGCCGCGCGGTGGGGCGGCCGTCCGCCGAGAGCGCCTGCTGGACGAGCGCGATCAGGCCGGCGCCCGCGAGCCCGCTGACGACGCCGGCCGCGATCGCGAGCGAGAGGAGCCGGGAGGCGTGGCGCAGCAGGAAGCCGAGGGCGCTCATTCTCCCTCTCCCTTCGCGACGCCCTGCTCGCCGCGCCCGCCCTGCTCGCCGCGCCCGCCCTCCGGGCGCGCCTGCGCTTGCGAGCCCTCCGCGCCGGGGAGCTGCCGCGCCTTCCGGGGCAGCGCGATCAGCGCCGGCTCCGGACCCGCGGGCTGCTGTCCTCGCGCCATGAGGACGCGCTCCGCGAGCGCCGCCTGGGTCGGCCGCTCGAAGAACTCGCGGAGCGACAGCTCCACCGCGAACGTGTCCCGGATGCGGTTGAGGATCTGCAGGGCGAGCAGCGACTCTCCGCCGAGCGTGAAGAAGTCCTTCTGCGGATCGAGGTGCTCGATGCCGAACGCCCGGGCCCAGATCGCCGCCACCTGCGCCGTCACCGCCTCGGGGGAGAGGCGCTCGCCTGGCGCGGCGATCGGGGCCTCCGAGCCCCGGCGCGCGCCGTCGCCGCCGCAGGCCGGGGTCTCGCCGATGCCGAACCGCCGGGCCAGGGCGGCGCCCTCGTCGTCCCTGGGCAGGCCGCGGAGCGGGCGGACCGAGACGACCACCTGCGGCAGCGCCGCCTGGCTCAGGACGCGGTGAACGACCTCTTGCCCCTGCGCCGGGCTCATGCCGCCGAGGATCACCCCCTCGATCCCGAGGGCCAGGAGGCGCGCCTCGGCGCGGGCCGCCATGCCCACGTCGCGCCAGCGGTCGAGGTTCACGGACACGGTGTACGGTCCTCCCCGGCGCGCGGAGGCGTGCGCGAGGGCGTCGAGGAACGCGTTGGCGGCCGCGTACCCGGCCCGCGCGAGGCCGCCGCTCAGCGCGGTGACCGAGGAGCAGAGCAGGACGAAGTCGGCCCGGTGCTCGCGGGCGATCTCGTCCACCACCAGCGCGCCGAGCGCCTTGGCGGCGAGCTCCGCGGAGAGCGCATCCGCCGTCAGCCGCTCGATGAGCCCTCCGGTCGCGACCCCGGCGGCGTGGATCACGCCGTGCAAGGCGCCGAACCGCGCAAGCGCCTCGCCCACCGCGGCGCGCATCGCCGCGGCATCGGCGACGTCGGCGCGCACCGTCAGCACCTCGGCGCCGGCCTGCTCGAGCGCCACGAGCTGCCGGCGCTGCTCCTCGCTCGGCGCCGAGCGGCCGGTGAGGATCAACCGCGCGCGCGCCGTGCGCGCGAGGTAGTCCGCCACCTGCAGCCCGACGCCTCCCAGCCCGCCGGTGATGAGGTAGACGCCCCGCTCTCGCAGGAGCGACGGCGAGCCGTCCGCCGCCTTCAGCGCGACCGGCTCGACGGCGGGCACCCAGCGGTGGAGCCCGCGGTACGCGACGACGGGCTCGTCGGCCTCGGACCGCACCTCATCGAGGATCCGCTCGACGAGCCGCTCTGCCTCCGTGTCCGGGCCGTCGGCCTCGAGGTCGAGCACGCGGCAGCGCACGCGCGGGTACTCCAGCGCGATGCTCCGGCACACCCCGAGCAGCGGCGCGTGCTCGGGGCGCAGCGCCTCGCGCCCGGTCAGGTCGTGCAGGCCGCTGGCGAGCGCGACGAGGCGGCACCCTCCCGGCTGCCCCGCCAGCATCCGCGCGAGCCACAGCAGGCTCGTCGAGCCCCGGCGCTGCGCCTCCTGGAACGTGCCGGGGTCGAGCTTCGCCTCGGCCGCGCGGCCGAGCCCGAACGCGTGCACGATCCGCTCGGGCTGCCCTGCGCCGGCGCCGAGCTCCCGGGCCAGCGCGGCGTAGTCCTCGGCGTGATCCGGGCGGAGCGTGAACTCGCGCTCCGCCACGCGCTCGAAGCGGCGACCGCTCCTGACCCGGGTGACCCGCCCGCCCGCGCCCTCGATCCGCGCCAGGATCCGGCGGCCGATCGCCTCCTCGTCCGCGAACACGAGCCAGCGCGCGTCGTCGGTCCGGTGCGCGACCGGCTGGAGCGGGGAGCGCTTCCAGGACGGGATGTAGAAGAACCCGTCGAGATCCGCCGCGGTGCTCGCCCGCTCCACCTCGGGCTCGGCCCGCTCCGGCGCGGCCGCGGCGCCGCGGCGCTCTATCCAGTGCCGCTTCCGCTCGAACGGGGTCGCCGGCAGCGCGACCCGCCGGCGCTGTCGCCCGGCTTGCACGCCGCTCCAGTCCACGGGCGCGCCGGCCACCCAGAGCTGCCCGACCGCGTCGAGCAGCGGCGCTCCCGCGCCTCCGGGATCGCGGGCCGCGGACAGCGACGGGAGCGCGAGCGATCCCGCGGCGAGCTCCCGGCACAGCGCGGTGAGCGTCTGTCCCGGCCCGACCTCCAGGAGGATCCGCTCCGGCTGCGCCGCCAGCGTCTTCACGCCGTCCGCGAACCGGACCGTGCTCCGGAGGTGCCGGACCCAGTAGCCGGGGTCCTGGGCCTCGGCCGCGGTGATCCAGGTCCCGGTGACGTTCGAGATCCACGGGATGCGCGGCGCCCGGAGCGTCACCCTGGCCACCGCCTCGCGGAAGCCGGCCAGCGCCGCATCCATCAGCGGGGAGTGGAAGGCGCGCGACGTGCGCAGGCGGCGGGCCTCGATCCCTCGCGCCGCGACCTCGCGCTCCACCCGCTCGATGGCCGCTCGCGATCCAGACAGCACGCACTGGCGCGACGAGTTGGTCGCGGCCAGCGCGACCTCGTCGCCGAGCCACCCCGCGACCTCGTCTTCCGGCGCGAACACGGCGAGCATCGCGCCGTCCGGCGTCGCTTCCATCAGCCGCCCGCGCGCCGCGACCAGCGCCAGCGCATCCTCGAGCGACAGGCACCCGGCCACGCAGGCGGCCACGAGCTCGCCCACGCTGTGCCCGATCATCGCGTCGGGGGTCAGGCCCCAGGACATCCAGAGGCGGGCGAGGGCGTACTGGACGACGAAGAGGGCCGGCTGCGTGATCGACGTGCGATCGAGGCGCGCCGCGGCCGCCTCCCGATCCGCGGGCGCGGGGAAGAGCAGCGTCCGGACGTCGGCGCCGAGGTGCGGCGCGAGCGCGTCGGCGCAGCGGTCCACCTCGGCCCGGAACGTGGGCTCGGCCTCGTACAGCGCGCGGCCCATGTCGATGTGCTGGCTGCCTTGGCCGGGGAACAGGAACGCGACCGACCGCGCTCCGGCCACCGGCTCGCCCGAGCTCCGCGAAGCGCTGCGATCCCGGAGCGCGCGCGCGGCCTCCTCCCGCGTGCGGCACACGACCGAGCGGCGGTACGCGAACGCGCGGCGGCCGAGCTGCAGCGTGAACGCGACGTCGGCCAGATCGAGATCGGCGTCCGTCTCGAGGCGCGTCGCGAGGGCGTCCGTCAGCGCGTCGAGCCCGCCGCGCGACCGGGCCGACAGCACGAGCACCTCGCCCTGCGAGGCCCGCTCTCCGGCCGGCAGCGGCGGCGGCGCCTCCTCGAGCACGACGTGGGCGTTGGTGCCGCCCAGGCCGAAGGAGCTCACGCCGGCGCGGCGGGGCGCGGCGGAGGGCGCCCACTCCGCGAGCTCGGTGGCCACGTAGAAGGGGCTCGCGGCGAAGTCGATCGCCCGGTTGGGCTCGCGGAAGTGCAAGCTGGGCGGGATGCGGCCGCGCGAGAGGCAGAGCGCCGCCTTGATGAGCCCCGCGACGCCCGCGGCCGCGTCCAGGTGCCCGATGTTGGTCTTCACCGAGCCGATCGCGCAGAACCCCTTCTTGTCGCTGCTCTCACGGAACGCCCGCGTCAGGGCGGCGATCTCGATGGGATCGCCGAGGGGCGTGCCCGTGCCGTGCGCCTCCACGTAGGTGATCGAGCCCGCGTCGACCCCGGCAGCCCTGTGGGCGGCCCGGATCACGCTGGCCTGACCGTCGATGCGCGGCGCGGTGTAACCGATCTTGGCGCGACCGTCGTTGTTCACCGCCGAGCCCTTGATGACCGCGACGATCGCGTCCCGATCGGCCAGGGCGTCCTCGAGCCGCTTCAAGAGGACGACGCCGACGCCGCTGCCGGCGACCGTGCCTCGGGCCTCTGCGTCGAACGCCCGGCAGTGGCCGTCGGGCGAGGCGATCGCGCCTTCCTGGTACAGATAACCGGCCTTCTGTGGAACGCTGATCGAGACGCCGCCCGCGAGGGCCAGATCGCACTCGCCGTTGAGGAGCGCCTGGCAGGCGAGGTGCGCGGCCACGAGCGAGGTCGAGCAGGCCGTCTGCACGGCGATGCTGGGCCCCTCGAGGTTCAGCTTGTAGGAGACGCGGGTGGTCAGGAAGTCCTTGTCGATCGCGAGGAACGCCGCCATGTCGGCCGCCGACTCCAGGCGCGTACCGCGCGGGAGCACGTGCTCCAGGTACCCGTTCAGGCTCGATCCGGCGTAGACCCCGACGGTGCCGCCCGCGCGCTCGGGATCGTATCCAGCGTTCTCGAAGGCCTCCCAGGCGCACTCCAGGAAGAGCCGGTGTTGCGGGTCGAGCGCGGCGGCTTCGAGCGGCGTGAACCCGAAGAACTCGGCGTCGAAACGATCGATATCGTCGAGCACCGCGCGGGTCCGTACGTAGTCTGGCCGCGCGAGCAGCGCCGGGTCGACGCCCTCCTTCAACAGCTCGTCGTCGCTCAGGACGGAGATCGACTCGACGCCGGCGGAGAGGTTGCGCCAGAACGCCTCCACGTCGCGCGCGCCCGGGAACCGGCCGGCCATCCCGATGATCGCGATGTCCAGGCCCGGACGGGGCTCTTCGCTGCTCACAGTGCTCATCGCTTGTTCTCCTGGCTGCCGCGCCGCCGCGCGAACATCTCTCCGCGCCGCTGCTGAGCGGCCCGCGCCCGCGCGGGATCCTGCGCGCCCTCGTCCGCCTTTCGCGCGAGCGGAGCGCCGGGATCGCGGCTCAAGGCCGCCGCCAGCGAGGCGACGGTGGGGTGCTGAAACAGCTCCATCATCGGGATCTCGCGATTCAGCCTCTCGCGCAGGCGGGCTCGGACCTGCGCGAGCAGGAGCGAATGCCCGCCGAGGTCGAAGAAGTTGTCGTGGATGCCCACCTGCGAGGTCGGGAGGACTTCCTGCCAGGCCTCCGCGATCGCGAGCTCGAGCGGGGATCGAGGCGGCGCGGCGGCGCTCATCGCCGCCTCGGGCCGCTCCGTCGGCGCGGGCAGCGCGCGCCGGTCCACCTTGCCGTTCGGCGAGAGCGGCAGAGCGTCGAGCCACGTGAAGGCGGACGGGATCATCGCCTCGGGGAGGTGCGAGCGAAGGAACTGCTTTATCGCGGCGCTCTCGGGGGCGGGCTCTCGCGCCGAGACCAGGTAGGCCAGGAGCCGCCTGTCACCGCCCGGACCTTCCCCGAGGACGACCACCGCATCTCGGAGGTCCGGATGCATCCGCAAGCACCCCTCGATCTCGGCGGTATCGATGCGGAGCCCGCGCAGCTTGATCTGATGATCGACGCGCCCGAGGAACTCCAGCGTCCCGTCCGGGAGCCAGCGCGCGCGATCGCCTGTGCGGTACAGCCGGGCGCCCGGCTCGCCGCTCCACGGGTCGGGGACGAACCGCTCGGCGGTCAGGCCCGGCTGCCCCAGGTACCCGCGCGCCACGCCCGATCCCCCGATCGCCAGCTCCCCGGGGACGCCGACCGGCAGCCGCTGGCCGTATCGATCCAGCACGTAGAGCCGCGTATTGGCGGTGGGGCGGCCCAGCGGGACGCTCCGCTCGGGAGACGGCTCCACCTCCACGCCGCCCTCGAACCAGGCGTTATCGATCGTCGCCTCGGTGACGCCATAGCAGCTCAGGAGGCGGGTATGGGGGGCGCACCGCCGGCAGAGCTCCCGGTAATCCCGCACCGACCACGCATCCGACCCCACGATGAGCAATCGAAGGCACTCGACGCCCTGCCCTTCGCGATCCCAGTGCGCCATGAGCGGCTTGATCACCGCGGGGACCACGTCGACCAGGGTCACCTGCTCGCGGCGTATCACCGCCGAGAGCGCCGCGGGGTCGAGGAACACGTCGGTGGACGCGATCACGAGCGTGCCGCCCGCGCACAGCGCGCGCACCCAGTCGGCTGTCCAGACGTCGAACGCGGGATTCGCGATCTGGAGCACGCGCAGATCCGCCGCCGGCAGCTGGTAGAGCCGCTGCCATGCCGCGAAGGTGCTCGCGAGCGTCCGGTGCGTCACCATCACGCCCTTCGGCCGGCCCGTCGAGCCTGACGTGTAGATGATGTACGCGAGGTGGTCGAGGTTCCCTGTCGGCCGTGGCGCGTCGGGAGCTGTCGAGTCGGTATCCGCGGCCCAGTCTCCCTCGCGATCGAGGCAGAGCACGGTTTGCGTCGCGGGCAGGCGCCCGCTCAGCTCCGTTCGCGTGATGAGGACCGCGGGGGAGGCGTCCGCGAGCATGAAGGCGATCCGGTCCGCCGGGTGCGTGGGGTCGAGCGGCACGTAGGCGCCGGAGGCCTTGAGCACGGCCAGCACGGCGACCACGAGCTCCGCCGAGCGATCGAGGCAGATACCCACCCGCGTCTCCGGGCCGACGCCGAGCCGAACGAGGCGGCGCGAGAGCCGGCGCGCCCGCTCGTCGACCATCGCATAGGTGAGCCGTTCCTCCTCGTGGATCAGGGCCACCGCCTCGGGCTGACGGGCGACCTGCGCCTCGAAGAGCTCGTGCACGCACATCGGCGGCACGCCGACGCGCTCCGACTCCCCCAGCGAAAGGAGCCGCTCGCTCTCGGCCAGCAACGGGAGCTCGCCGAGGCGGGTCTGCGGGCGGGCGGCCACCATCCCTTCCAGGACCAGGAGCAGGTGCTCCGAGAGCCGGCGGATGGTCGCGGCCTCGAACAGGTCCGTGTTGTACTCCCAGACCGTCCGCACACCCTGGCTGTGAGGAACGAGGTCGATCGCGAGGTCGAACTGGGCCGTCCCCGTATCCACCTGCGAGACGGTGAACTCGAGGTCCGGTATCTCCGGCGCGGGCGCCTGCGACGGCTGCATGGAGAGCATGACCTGGAACACCGGCGAGCGGCTGAGGTCGCGGGAGAGCGGCAGCTCCTGCAGCACGCGCTCGAACGGCACGCCCTGGTGCGCCTGCGCCTCCGTCACCGCCGAGCGGACGCGCGCGAGGAGCTCCTTGACCGAGGGGTTCCCGGACACGTCGACGCGCAGCGCGAGCGTGTTGAGGAAACATCCGAAGACGCCCTCGAACGCCACCCGCGACCGCGCCGCGACGGGCGTCCCGACGCACAGATCGGTCTGCCCCGAATAGCGGTGCAGGAGGGCGAACAACCCGGTCGCCACCGCCGTGAACAGCGTGGCTCCCTCTTGCCGCCCGAGCGCGGCCAGCCTCTCCAGCAGATCCGGAGGGAGCTCGAGCTCCTCGCGCGCGCCGGCGTAGGTCTGGACGTGGGGCCTCTGCCGGTCGGTCGGGAGCTCCAGCGGCGGCACGGCGCGCGCGAGCCGCTCGCGCCAGTAGGCCAGCTCCTTCCGCTGCCCCTCTGTCTCGGCCTGAGCGCGCTGCGAGAGCGCGTGATCGGCGTACTGGAGCGGCAGCGGCGCGAGGGCAGGGGAGCGCCCCGCGGCGAACGCGCCATAGAACAGCGCGAGCTCGCGCAAGATCACGTGCTGCGACCAGCCGTCGGTGATGAGGTGATGGCAGGTGAACGAGAGCACGTGTTCACGCTCGCTCACGCGGAGGAGCATCCAGCGCACGGGCGGCGCCGCTGCGAGATCGAACGCGCGCTGCGCCTCCTCGCGAAGGCGCTCCCGCAGCGCGGGCGCTCGGTCCTCCGCAGGAAGGTCGAGCAGATCGTGGAGCGGCAGCCTGACCTGCGCTGGCGGCGCGATCCGCTGGATCGGCTGCCCCGCGACCGAGGGAAAGCTGGTGCGGAGGCCTTCGTGGCGCGCCGAGATCGCCGTCACGGCCTGCTCGAGAGCGCTCCTGTCGAGCGCCCCGGAGAGCCGCACGGCCACGGAGATGTGGTAGACCGGGGCCCCGGCGACGAGCTGTTCGAGGAACCACAGCCGCTCCTGGACCAAGGACAGCGGCAATCGCTCCGGCCGCGTCATCGGCGTCATCGGCGCGACCCCGGCCGCCGCGCCGCCCGCGGGCGCGCCGGCCTGCTTCGCCTCGATCCAGGCCGCGAGCGCCGCGACCGTCGTCGACTCGAAGAGCTGCGCCGGCCCCACGTCGATGCCGAGGGCCTCGCTCACCCGGCCGCTCACCTGCATGGCCCGCAGCGAATCGCCGCCCAGGCTCAGGAACTCCTCGTCCCGGCCGATCGGCGCGCGCCCCAGCACCTCGGCCCAGATGCCCGCCAGCGTGCTCTCCAGCGCCGTCCGCGGCGGCTCCACGATCTCGGCCCGGGCGCCCGCGCGCGCCGCGTTGTCGATGCTCGTCGACTGCCACACCGCGCCCAGCGACCCGTCCAGGAACCGCGCGCGGCACGCCCTCCGCTGCACCTTGCCGCTCGTGGTCCGCGGCAGGCTGCCCGGCTTGATGAGCACGACCGCGTGGACCGCGATCTCGTGCCGGTCGGCCACGGCGCGCTCGATCGCCGCGCCGAGCTCCGCCGGATCCGTCGACGCCGGCGCGCGCCGACCGAGCTCCTGGACGACGACGACGCGCTCCTCGCCGTCGACATCCACCGAGAACGCCGCGCCGCCGCCGGCGCGGAGGCCCGGGTGGCTCTCCTCCGCGGTGAGCTCGATGTCCTGCGGGTAGATGTTGCGCCCGCGGACGATGATCAGGTCCTTGAGCCGGCCCGTCACGTACAGCTCGCCGCGCGAGAAGAACCCGAGATCGCCGGTCCGTAGGAACGGCCCCTCTCCCGTCGACAGCCGCGCCTCGAACGTCGCTGCCGTGTCCTCCGGCCGCTCCCAGTAGCCCTGGGCCACGCTCGCGCCGGCCACCCAGATCTCCCCGACGCGCTCGTCCTCGCAGGCCCGGAGCGTCTCGGGATCGACGATCCGCACCGCGTCGCCGGCCGGCGATCCCCCGCAGCCCACGAGCGAGACGCCGGCCTCTGGATCGCGCGGATCGAACGCGGCGCGCCCCTCTGCCAGCGCGGCCCGGTCGGCGGCGCGCACGATCGGCGGCGCGTCGGCCGCGCCTCCGGTCACGAGCAGCGTCGCCTCGGCCAGGCCGTAGCAGGGATAGAACGCGTCGCGCCGGAACCCCGCCGGCGCGAACGCCTCGGCGAAGCGGTCGAGCGTCGCCGCCCGGATCGGCTCGGCCCCGTTGAAGGCCACCCGCCATGCGCTGAGGTCGAGCCCTTCCCGCTGCTCCGGGGGGATCTTGCGGATGCACAGCTCGTAGGCGAAGTTCGGCCCGCCGCTCGTCGTCGCCCGGTAGCGCGAGATCGCGTCCAGCCAGCGCCGCGGCTTCATGAGGAACTGCTCGGGCGAGAGCTGGACGCACGGCACGCCCACGTAGAGCGGCTGCAGGATGTTGCCGATGAGCCCCATGTCGTGGTGCGGCGGCAGCCACCCGACGATCACGCTCTCCTCGGTGTGCGCGAACGCGCGCTGGATCACGAGCTCGTTGCGCAGCAGGTTGCCGTGCGTGAGCACCACGCCCTTGGGCGTCCCGGTCGAGCCCGAGGTGTACTGGAGGAACGCCACGGTCTCGGCCGTCACGCGCGGCGCTCGCCACGCGTCTCCCTGGCCGTCCTGGATCGTGTCGACGGCCATGAAGCGCAGGTGGCTCAGCTCGGCGAGGCCGGGATCGTCGCGGAGCATCGCCACCGCGCCCAGGAGCGCCTCGGTGGTGAGCACGACGCTCGGCCGGCAGTCGCGCACGATGGCCAGCACGCGGAGCATCCCGCTCTTGCGCTGCGGCAGCGGGACGGGCACCGCGACGAGCCCCGCGTAGAGGCAGCCGAAGAACGCCGCGATGAAGTCGAGCCCCGGCGGCACCAGGAGCAGCGCGCGCTCTCCGGCCCGCGCGCCGGGCTGGAGCTCCGCGGCGAGCGCGCGCGCCCGCCGATCCAGCTCGCCGTAGGTCACCGAGCGCGCGTCCGTCTCCCCGTCGAGCAGGAAGGTGTAGGCGTGCGCGGACGGGCGCTGCTCCGCGCGGCGGCGGAGCAGCGCGACCAGCGTCGCGGGCTCGGCCGCGCCGCTGTCGCTGATCGCGCGCGCATCTGATCGGTTCGACTCCATCGCCACCTCAGCCTCAGGTCGAAAACGAAGGCCCGTCGGCGGACGCGGCCCGCTCGCCAGGCCCCACGGTCCGTGTTCATGACGCAATGCGTCGAGACGCGAGGCCGCTGGTGCCCTCCGCGCCGCCGCGTTCGCTACGGCCACTTGTTGAAAATGAAAATGATGATCAAGTTCGCAGAGGCGGTTGTATGGATCACAGGTCAGAGTCGCGTCAAGAGAAAAAATCGACCTGAACGCCGGTTCCGGGATGTGAAGATGAAATTGATTTGGGTTTTCAGTTCGGGTACCGGAGTCATCCGGACATGGACGCCCGCCCGTTTTTCCCGACTCCTCGCGCGTCGAGGCGCGCTCCAGGCCGAGGGCTGATGCGGTGACGCGACGCCCTCTCGCGCTTCGGGGCCTGCTTGCGGGCGCGCTGGGGTTCCTGCTGCCCGGCGTGCAGGCGCCGGCGCACGCTCAGGACGGCGGCGCGCTTGGCGCTCGCGGGCGCGCGGAGGGCGACCGTGGCGCGAGCGCGCCTGCTGCTGCCGCGGCGGCGCCTGCCGTCCCGCCGGAAGGCGCGCCTTCTCCGCCCGGGGCGGGGGACGCGCGGATCGAGCCGCCGCGGCTCGTCGAGCGCGTCGAGGCCGAGTACCCGCCGGAGGCGCGAGCGGCGCGGCGGGAGGGCGACGTCGTGCTGAAGCTGCTCATCGACGCAACGGGGCGCGTGACCGAGGTCGAGATCGCGAGCCCCGCGGGCGACGGCTTCGACGAGGCGGCCCGGGCGGCGGCGCTCCGGTTCCGCTTCACGCCGGCGCGCCGGGGCGGCGCGCCCGTCGCGTCACGCATCCTGTACGGCTACGAGTTCCGGCTCCCCGAGGAGCCCCCGCCCGCGCCTGCCTCCGCGGCGCGCGATCAGGCCGTGGTCGCTGCCGCGCGCGTCGCAGCGTCCGCGCACCTGGCAGAGCCCGGGCGCGCGGCCGAGGCGGTGCCGCAGCCTGCCCAGGGGCCCGGCCCCGCGACCGGCGCCGCGCCGATCGCGGTGACCGTGCGCGGCGCCGAGGCCGAGCGGCTCCGGCAATCCGCGCAGGCGATCAAGGTCATCGAGACCGAGGAGGCGCAGCGGCGGACCGCCGACATGGGCGAGGTGCTCGCCCGCACCGAGGGCGTCGGCGTGCGGCGGAGCGCGGGGCTCGGATCGTGGACGCGCTTCTCGCTGAACGGCCTCGCCGACGATCAGATCCGCTTCTTCCTCGACGGCGTGCCGCTCGAGTTCGCGGGGTACCCGTTCGGCATCTCCAACGTGCCCGTGAACCTGGTCGAGCGCGTCGAGATCTACCGCGGCGTGGTCCCGGTGCGCCTCGGCGCCGACGCGCTGGGCGGGGCCGTCAACCTGGTCACCGATCGCGACGTCCGCGGCACCCACGGCGCGGCGTCGTACGAGGTCGGCTCCTTCGACACCCACCGGCTCGCGCTCACGGCGCGGCACCTGCACGAGCCGAGCGGCTTCTTCACCCGCGTGAACGGCTTCTTCGACTACGCGAAGAACGACTATGCGGTGGACGTCGAGGTGCCGGACGACAAGTACGTCGAGCACCCCGCCCGCGTCTACCGGTTCCACGACGCCTACCGCGCGGCGGGCGGCGGCGTCGAGCTCGGCTTCGTGAACCGGCCCTGGGCGCGGCGGCTGCTCCTGCGCGCCTTTCTGACGGCGTATGACAAGGAGCACCAGCACAAGCTCGGCGTCATGAAGGTGCCTTACGGCGAGGTCACGAGCGGCGAGGCCACGACGGGCGTCTCGCTCCGGTACGAGCAGCCGCTCGGCCGCGGCGTCGCCCTCGACGCGATCGCCGGTTACGCGTACGGGCGCGCCACCTTCCTCGATGTCAGCGAGTGCACCTACGACTGGTATGAACGCTGCGAGCCAGGCAAGCCGGGAGAGGATGACATCAGGCCGCGGGACCAGGTGTTCTGGGAGCACAGCGGCTATGGACGGTTGAACCTCCGCTACCGGCCCCACCCCGAGCACGCGCTGCAGATCTCCGTCTCTCCGATGTTCGTCACGCGCACGGGAGACGAGCGCAGGCAGGCGAACCCCGAGGGCCGCGACCCGCTCACGACCGACCGCGATCTCGTCACCTGGGTCCACGGCGTCGAGCACCAGCTCAACCTGTTCGACGACCGCCTGGAGAACCTCCTCTTCGCGAAGCAGTACGTGCAGCTCGTGCGCTCGGAGGAGCCCCTCCAGGGGCTCGCCGATCGCTTCATCCGGCGGGATCGCGACACCCATCGCTTCGGCGTCGGCGACGGCCTGCGTTACCGCTTCAACGGGTGGCTCTATGCCAAGGCTTCCTACGAGTGGGCGAGGCGGCTCCCGCGCCCCGACGAGGTGTTCGGCGACGGGGCGCTGATCCGCGGCAACCTCGAGCTCTCGCCCGAGACGAGCCACAACGGCAACGTCGGTGTCACGGTGGACGCCCGCGACACCGCGGCGGGCGCGTGGCGGATCGAGGCGAACGGCTATCTCCGCGAGGCCGAGGACCTCATCGTGCTGTTCGGCAACGGGCAGATATCCAGGTACGATAACGTCTTCTCGGCGCGGGCGATGGGGGTCGAGGCCTCCGCTCGCTGGACGTCGCCTGGCGAGCACGTCGCCCTCGACGGCAACCTCACGTACGAGGACTTCCGCAACACGTCCAGGGAGGGGACCTTCGCTCCTCAGGTGGGGCAGCGGATGCCGAACCGGCCGTGGCTCTTCGCCAACGGGTCGGCGCGCGTGCAGCTCCGCGAGGTCGCCGCGCCGCGCGACGAGCTCTCGCTCACCTGGAACACGCGTTACGTGCACGGCTTCTTCCTCGGCTGGGAGAGCAACGGGCGGCGCGAGGACAAGGAGCGCGTGCGCGCGCAGCTCCTGCACTCGCTCGCGCTCACCTACATCGCGCGCCTCGCGCCGCGCACCCTGAGCTTCACCGTGGAGGCCCACAACCTCACCGACGAGCGCGCCTTCGATTTCTACGGTGTCCAGCGGCCCGGACGGGCTCTCTTTTCCAAGGCGATGCTGGAGATGTGATGGGAGAGCCAGGAGAACCCATGAGAACGATCTGGAACAACATGCTGGCATCCAGGCGCGCGAGCGCCGCGCTCGGCGCGCTCGGGCTCTTGACGGTGGCGCTCGGGAGCGGGGGGTGCGGGGACGATCCGCCGAACCCGAACGGCAGCGGCAGCGGAGAGCCGAACCCGAGCGGCGGTGGTGGCGGCGGCGACGGCGTGAGCGGGCCAGCGTTCGTGGTGGGGACACGGATCTGGGACGACACCTCGACGACAGCGTATTTCCACGTGGTCCCGTCGCTCGATCAAGGCACCGAGGTCGACCTCTCCCAGGCGCTCGAGGTCCCGGGCTCGGCCAAGCTGTACGGCTTCGAGGACCTCGGATGGCTCGCCATCGGCCGCGGCGATGCGCCGACGATCGCGCGCTACACGCTCGACGGCCGAGGCGCGCTCGCGAAGGGGACGAGCGTCAGCCTGCAGCCCCTCGGCGTGCAGGAGCTCTGGCCCACGCTGTACTTCGTCTCTCCGACGAAGGCGTATTATCCGGACCGCGACAACGAACAGCTCATCATCTTGAACCCCACGACGATGGAGGTCGAGGGGCGGATCGAGCTGCCGGAGACCGCCCGCCAGGGCTATCGGGCGCTGTACAGCTACGGGTCGATCCTGCGCGGCGACAGCCTCCTCTTCTCGGTCGGTTGGTTTGACTGGGATCAGAACGACACGATCCTCGAGGAGACGGGGCTCGTCGTGATCGACACCACGACGGACACGCTCGTGCGGGTCGAGGTCGACGAGCGCTGCGGCGGCATCACGCAGCCCATCGAGACGGCCTCGGGGGACGCGTACTTCGTGAGCTCGGCGCTCGCGGGGGCGGCCCATCTGCTCGAGCGGCTGCCGACCGAGCCGTGCGCGCTGCGCGTGCAGAAGGACGCGGACGCCTTCGACAAGGACTACCTCCAGGCCCTGGCCGAGCTGACCGACGGCGCGCTCGCGGGCGAGCCCATCCCGGGCGGCGGCGACGCCATCTTTCTCCGGGTGTTCGACGAGCGCGCCGCCACGGTCGAAGCCAACAGCGTGACCTGGGATCTCACGAGCCAGAAGGTGTGGCAGTGGTGGCGCTGGGACACCGCCACGGGCGAAGCGGCGCCGATCGACGCGCTGAGCCCCATGACGTCGGACGTCCTCTGGTTCCAGGTCGACGGCCGGGTCTTCGGGACCGAGACGACGGATGACTACGCCGAGAGCACGCTGATCGAGCTCACGGCCGAGGGCGGTCCGAAGCGCGGGCTGACGGTGCCGGGCTTCCTGCACGGGGTGGCGAAGGTGCGCTGAAGGCGCGCGGCGCTCCGCGCGAGGAGACAGGTGAACGTCGATGGCCAAGAAGCTCTCCCGGCATGCCTTCACGACCTTCTGGGACGTGCACGCCTGGACCGGCGTGATCGGCGGGCTCCTGCTCCACGTGATGTTCCTGACGGGGGGGATCGCGCTCTTCCGGGACCAGCTCGCGGTGTGGGAGGAGCCCGTGGCCCAGCAGCGCTCGCCCGTCGAGCGGGTGGGGCTCCAGGCCACGCTCGATCAGGGGCTCGCGGCCGCCGGCGAGGCGCCCGAGCAGCTCTGGCTCCGCCTGCCGCCGGGTGATCTGGGCGTCGCGCGCATCCAGTACTACGCGGCGGGCGAGGAGGTCTCGTCGTGGATCCACGAGGGGCTCGTGCCCCAGCGCGAGGGCCTCTCCCGCTTCCTCTTCGAGCTGCACTACCTCTGGCACGAGGCGACCGGGGTGTGGCTGTACTACGTGGCCGGCCTCCTGTGCGTCGCGCTCCTGCTCGCGCTGGCGACCGGCGTGCTCATTCACCTGAAGGACATCGTCCGGCAGTTTCATCAGTTCCGGCCGGACAAGAAGCGGCGTGTCCTCTGGTCGGACATGCACAAGGTGCTCGGCGTGATGGGCCTGCCGTTTCAGGCCATGTACGCCTACACCGGCGCGTTCATCGTGTTCCTGGGGGTGCTCGTGCCGGCGTTCACGGGCCCCGTGTTCGGGGGTGACGCCGCGCGGGCGGACCTGGCGGCCTGGGGGGCGTCGTACGCAGAGGAGCCGGCGCGCGGGGCGCCTGCGCGCGGCCTCGCGCTGGACGCGCTCACGGCGCGCGCGAGGGCGGCGGTGCCCGGGCTCGCGCCCGAGACGATCCGCGTCCGGCATCCAGGCCTCGACAGCGCGACCGTCGATATCCAGGGCCCTGTCGAGGGGGCCCTGTTCGGGCGCGCCTTCGTGCGCCTGCGGGCGACGGACGGCGCTGTCGTCTCCGTCGACGCGCCGGGCGCGGCGGGCGCGCGCAGCGGCGCGCTCCGCTGGATCTACGGCCTCCACTTCGCCGAGTTCGGCGGCGTCGTCCTCCGCGTCCTGTTCCTCGCGCTCGCCCTGGGCACGTGCGCCACGATCCTCACCGGCAACTGGATCTGGCTCGCTCGGCGCGAGGCGCGGCGCGAGGGCCTCGGCAACCGCGTCCTCGCGCGGCTCACCGTCGGCTTCGGCGCGGGGACGCTCGTGGCGATCGCGGCGCTCTTCCTGGCGAGCCGGGCGCTGCCTCTCGACTGGCCCGGCCGCGTGGCGGCCGAGGAGCTCACGTTCCTCGCGGCGCTCGGGCTCTCGGTCGCGTGGGCGCTCGCCGCGCGCGACGGCGCGAGCCTCTGGTGGCGGCAGATCGGGCTCGCGGGGCTCTTGCTGCTGCCCGTCCCCGCGCTCGCGGCGCGCTGGTCCGGCGCGGGGCTCTTCGGCGCGGGTCAGAAGCTCGGCGCCGTGGTCGCCGTCGACGTCGCGCTCCTGGTGACGGCCGCGGCGCTCTGCGCCTCGGCCTGGGCGCTCCGCCGGGCAGCCCGGCGACACGCGGCGCCGCCGCAGGTGGCGCAGGGCGAGGCGCCGGCGCCGCTGGCGGGCGAGGCGCCGGCGCCGCTGGCGCACGGCGGGGCGGGGCTCATGGCCAGGCGCCAGACGGCCTCTCATGGTTGAGACCGCGTCGATCCTGGCGGCGTATTTCGCGTTCGCCCTTCTGCACGCGGCGCGGCCCGAGCGCATCCCGTTCGGCGTCGCGTCGCGGGTGCGCGGCAGGCGCGCGTGGCCCGTCGCGGCCCGGGTCCTGGCCGTCGGCTTCTTCTCGCTGTCGGTCGCGCTCTGGGGCCGGGCCGAGGCGGGCGCGGCGGCGTTCCTCGCCGCCCTCGCGGCGCTGCTGGTCGCGGCCAGCCTCTTCGTCGTGCTCGCGCCGATCTGGCCGCGCGCCGTCTGGGGCCTCGCCGCCCTGTGTCCGCCGGCGATCGCCGCGCTCTCGCTCCTCGGAGCGCGCCATGGCTAGGTCCACGCACCACGAGCCCTGCCGGGGATCCGGAGAGAGATTTCAACGCAAAGGCGCAAAGGCGCAAAGAACGCAAAAATGCTCGAATTTACTTGTGTTTTGCGCCTTTGCGCCTTTGCGCCTTTGCGTTGAGCTCTCTCTCCGCTCGCGAGGCGGAGCCCTGGCAGGATTTCTGATCCGAGGTGCTGGTCCCCGGCTCGCCCGCCTCGAGGCCCCGCTGCGCGTCGTCGCGGCGCTGGTCGGGACCTTGCCGGTCGCCGTCCTGTCGAGCGTGTGCCTTGCGCGGTTCGCCCCGCTCTCCGAGGGCGCGCGGGGCGCCCTCGGCTTCTCGCTCGTGGTTCCGCTGTGGGTCGCGGCGATGTGCGTCGCGTTCCTGGCCCGCAGCGCGGCGCGCGCGTGGGGGATGTGCGCGGCGCTCAGCGCCGTGCTGTTCGCCTTGGCCTACGCGGTCCCGCAGTGAGACCCGCACATCAGGGGTGGCGCCGCCGCCACGGAGGCCCCCTGCGCCGCCGCGGCCGACCCGAACGGCGTGCGGTAGAGCCTGCCGGTCTGCTTCTCGTCGGCCCGCCGCTTCCGCCCTCGGATGATTTCCGCCGCCGCCGGCGCGTCACCGACGATTCTTTTGTGCACGGCGGCAGGCTCTTTGGTATGTTGCCGCTCCCTCGACGGCCGCGGCGCGTGTCGTCGAGTCGACGCTCTTTCTATCGTTACGCTTCGAGGTCCGCGCTGGCCCAGCCCTGGGCATGGGTCGGGTGGACCCTCCTGGAGACCAGGAGAGGTGGCCGAGTGGCTGAAGGCACACGCTTGCTAAGCGTGCGATCGGGAAACTGATCCGCGGGTTCGAATCCCGCCCTCTCCGCAAGTACAGCGCTCAGCGCGACGCCGCACCGTGCGGCGGCCTGAACGCGGCGCACAGACGACACGACCACGCGGGCGGCGCGCATCGCGCCTGCGCGCGGCGCTGCGACCCGCGCGCGCCATGCCGCGAGCGCGCAGCCCGGCGGCGGCGCCGCCCCACCTGCGCGCGGGCGACGCGCGACATCCCGCTCCTGCCGCCGCGGCGCGACGCGCCGGCCCTGGCGCAGCGGCGCACCGTCCCGATGCCGCGGCGCTCAGGCCGCCCTGGTCCTCAGCACGCGCGACTGCAGGAACTGGTAGATCGTCTTGATCGCGTCGAACGAGCCGACCGCGCTCTCCTTGATCACCTCGTTCACGGTGCGCGAGCCGTTGACCGCCCCGAGCACGAGCTCCTCGATGCGCGTCAGCTTGCCCCAGCCCACGCCGTCGAGCGCGACCTGGTCGACGACCACCACCTGGTCGAAGTTGATCGTCCCCTCCATGAGCCGCCACTCGTCGACGCGCCGGAACCCCTCGAGCACCAGCGCGGACACGGCGAGGCCGAGGCGCGCTTGCTCCACCTCGGGGCGGAACGGCTCGCGCGTGAACGAGAAGCGCCCGTAAGGCCAGCGCAGCACCTCGTAGATCAGCTCGCTCGACTGGCGCTCCAGCACGGCGACGAGGTCGTCGTTCGTCGCGACGCCCGCCTCCACGAGCACCTGGCCGAGCAGGGTGTTCGGCATCTTCTCGCGGAGCAGCGCCTCGAGCCGCTCGCGCGTCACCACGCCGCGCTCGATGAAGTAGCGCCCGAGCTTGAACTCGTCCGACGAGTTGCGCGCCTGCACGAGATCGATGAGCCCCTGCCGGATCGAGATCGTGACCGACGACCGGTTCGTCGTCACCCGGAGCACGCCCGTCTGCCGCTGCATCTGGAGGAGCTGGAGGATCTCGGCGAGCGGGATCGCGGAGACGTCGCCGCTCATCACCTCCTTCGCCTCCGGCGGCGCGTCGATGTCGCGGAGCGACAGGGTCAGCTTCGAGACCACCTCGCTCGTCATCACGCGGGCGACCGCCTGCATCACGGCCGCCTCGTTCGTCCGCGCCTCGGGCGAGAGGCTCATGATCGCGGGGGTCATCACCGTCGCGAGCTGCTGGGCGAGGTCGACCCCGGCGCGCTGGCGCATGTTCCGGGCGAGGAGGCTCGGCCGAACGCTCTCGGCGATCGTGTCCTCGTCCGGCATCTTCGCGCCCTCGGGCACGGGCCGCGCGCGCCCCTCCGCCGCCTTCGAGAGCGCGCCCTCGATCACCGCGACCAGCGCGCGCGCGTCGAACGGCTTCGTGATCGCGTCGACGGCGCCGGTCTGCTGGACGAACTGGCCCCGGATCTTGTCGCCCTTGGCGCTCATCAGGACCACGGGGACGTTGCGGTGTGACGGGTTCGACCGGAGCTCCCGGCAGAAGGCGTAGCCGTTCATCCTCGGCATCACGAAGTCGAGGAGGACGACGTCGTACTTCGGCCCCTTCTTGATCAGCTCGATCCCGGCGAGCCCGTCGCGCGCCACGGTCGGCTCGAACCCGTTGCGCGCCAGGATCGCGCTGACGACCTTCAAGATGGTCGGGCTGTCATCGACAACGAGGACGCGCGCCGGGGAGGCCATGGCGATGATTGCAGGTCCTACCCTATCAGAAGTGCGCGGCCTGCAAACATAAAGGCCGAGGGGCGCGGCCGCGCGCGGCCGGGCAGAGCGCGGGGCGCGGCGGCGCGCCGTCGGTCCACGTCTCGCACGTCTCGCACGCCCCGCCGCCGCCGGAGATCGCTCGCGCTCCTCGGACCGGCGCCGGCGCCGGCATCAAGCGCCGGCGCTGCCGGCGCCGGTCGCGCCCGGTCGCGCGTCTGCGGTGACCGCCTTCACGTGCACCTCGGCGAGCTGCGCGGCGTCGACGACCACGGGCGCGCCGGTCATCTGGTCCGTGCCCTGGTTGGTCTTCGGGAACGGGATGACGTCCCTCAGCGTCGGCGCGCCGCTGAGCAGCATCGAGAGCCGATCCATGCCGAGCGCGATGCCGCCGTGCGGCGGCGCGCCGCTCCGGAGCGCGTCCAGGAGGAAGCCGAACTTGTCGCGCGCGTCGCCCTCGTCGATGCCCAGCGTCTTGAAGACGCGCGCCTGCACGTCGGGGTCGTGCAGCCGGATCGAGCCGCCGCCGACCTCGAACCCGTTCAGCACGAGGTCGTAACGGTAACACTCGACGCGCCCCGGATCGCTCTCGAGGAGCGGCACGTGCTCGTCGATCGGCCTCGTGAACGCGTGGTGCGCGGCCGCCCAGCGCCCCGTGTCCTCGTCGTGCTCGAACAGGGGTGGGTTCGTCACCCAGAGGAACCGCCACTGGTCTCCATGCCCGTACTCCGGGATGAGCCCGATCTTCTTGGCGATGTCGACGCGGAGCTTCGCCATCACGGTGTGCACGACGGCGGCCTTGCCGAACTGGAAGCAGAGGATGTCGCCCGGCTTGGCGCCGAGCGCCTCGTTCAGCTTCTGCCGGAGCTCCGGCGTGATCGACTTCGTGAGGGGCGACTGCGTCCACGAGCCGTCCTCGGCGAGCTTGGCGCGCGCGAGCCCCCGGAAGCCCTTCACGTCGCGGAGCCCGCGCTCGAGCTCCTCGGTCTGCTGGCGGGACAGGTTGGCGCTCGCCGGGATCACGAGCCCCTTCACGATCTCCGCCGGCAGGTCGCGGCGCAGCTTGCCCGACCGGTACTTCTCCGCGAGCTCCACCCAGAACGGCACCCCGCCGCCGTTGTGCTCGATGATGAGCTCCGTGAGGTCGGTGTGCTCGATCCCGAAGCGGAGGTCGGGCTTGTCGTTGCCGAAGCGGGCCATCGACTCGGCGAACGGCATCTGCGGGAAGCGGCCCGTCGGGTAGAGCTCCGTGAGGTCCTTGCCGACGGCGGCCTTGAACACCGCGAAGACGAGCCCCTCGATCAGCCGGAAGACGTCGTCCTGGTTCACGAACGACAGCTCGACGTCGATCTGGGTGAACTCCGGCTGCCGGTCGATGCGCAGATCCTCGTCCCGGAAGCACTTCACGATCTGGAAGTACCGGTCGAAGCCCGCGACCATGAAGAGCTGCTTGTAGAGCTGCGGGCTCTCGGCGAGCGCGTAGAACTTGCCGGACGAGATGCGCGACGGGACGAGGAAGTTGCGCGCGCCGCCCGGCGTGTACTTCACGAGGAACGGCGTCTCGAGCTCGAGGCACCCCTGGTCCGACAGGTAGTTCCGCGTCGCCCGGTTGACCTCGTGGCGCATGCGCAGCGCCCGCTGGAGCGGCGTCCGGCGCAGGTCCAGGTACCGGTACTGGAGGCGGATCTCCTCGTCGGTGCGGATGTCGTCCTCGATGGAGAACGGAGGGTTGTCGGCGCGGTTGAACGCCACGGCCTCGGCCACGCGCACCTCGACCTCGCCGGTCGCGAGCTTCGGGTTCACGTTCTGCTCGCCCCGGTGCACGACGACGCCGCGGATGCCGATGACCCACTCGCGGCGCACCGTCTCGGCGAGCTTCAGCGACGCGGCGAGCTGCTCGGGCGTCGAGTAGGGCTCGCCCGACCCCTCGAGGGCCGGCGCGCGCTTCACCGACCCCGCGTCGTAGCCGGCGTCGAAGACGACCTGCGTGATCCCTTCGCGATCGCGCAGGTCGATGAACACGCAGCCGCCGAAATCGCGGCGATGCGCCACCCAGCCGAAGAGGATGACCTCCTTGCCGATGTCCGCCGTGCGCAGATCGCCGCAGCGGTGCGTCCTCTTGAGCTCATCGATGAAACGGGACACGAGCCGACCTCCGAGTTTCCGTGGGAGGGGCGACTCTAACCCAGGTCGCCGTTGCCCGCCTCTTCGTATGCGCATGGTCGCGCGTGCGCGTCGGCCTGCGCGCCGCCGCGCCGCGGCTCGCTCGGGTCGACGCGCCGGAACTTGGCCCTCCCGCGGCCGATCTGGCATGGCCGCCGGGTGAGCTCCGGAGAGAAACGCTGCTGGCTCGATCGGTCGCTCGCCTTCCTGTCGGCCGCGCTGCCCTTCGGGCTCTCGCTGGCCCGCGCCGCCTCCTCGGGGCAGTGGCGCGAGGATCTCACCGCCGTCCGGGACCTCGGCCTCGTCGCGGTCGGGGTGGGCGGCGGCCTCTCGACGGCGCTCTCGCAGGCGCTGAGCCTGCTCCCGCTCGGCCCGCGCACCTTCCGCACCGCCCTCGGCTCGGCGCTCGCGCTCGCGCTCGCGTCGCGCCTGCTCTACGAGATGGTCCGCCGGCTCCTCCTGGAGGCGGAGCGCCCGGCGCCCCTGCCCGGGCTCGCGCTCTGGCGGCGGCTCCGCGGCGAAGCGGCAGCGCCGCTCGCCGCGACGGCGGGCTCCGCGCCGGGCGCGCCGGGCTCCACGACGGCCGCGCCGGGCGCCGGCAGCCCGCGGCTCGCCTCGGTGCTCGCGGCGATCGCCGTCCTCACGGCGGCGCTGTCGCCGACGTGGCAGCGGGAGGCGACGGTCGGCGGCGGCGCCATGCTCGCGACCTGCTGCGCGCTCGTGACCCTCGCGCTCGCGTCGATCTGCGCCGAGCAGGCGCGGCACGCGGGGCGCGCGTGGATCGGGCTCGGCGCGCTCCTCGGGGCCACGTTCGCCGAGAGCCCCCCCGCCGGCCTCGCCGCGCTGGCGGCGTCGTACGCGATGTTCCTCGCCCGCCGCGGCCTCGGCGACCGCTCCGCCGGCGTCCCGGCCGCCGGACCGCCCCGGCGCATCCTGGCCGCCGCGGCCGGCGCGGGCGCGCTCACGGCCGCGCTCCTGCTCGCGCCGCTCGCGCTGCGGCCGCTCGCCCCGCGCGCGTGGGCCGACATCGGCCGCGCGCTCACGGCCGGCAGCCTCGCCGCGCTCGACGTCGCGAGCGCGCGCACCACCGCGCTCGCCGCGTGGAGCCGCGAGATCGGGGTCGTCTCGCTGCTCATCGCCGCCGCCGGGCTCGGGCTCGCGCTCCTGCGCCCGCGCGCGCGGTGGCTCGTCGCGCCCTTCCTCGCGCTGCTCGCGCTCGACACCCTCCTGCCCGCGCGGGCGGCCGGCGTGCTCTCCGCGGATCCGCTCACCCCGCTGCGCTCGCTCGCGGTCGCGGCGATCGCCGTCGGCTCGGCGCTCGGCGCGCACGCCGCGGTGCGGGCGCTGCTCGACACGCGCGTGCCGTTCTCGCGCAGCGGCGCGGTGCTGCTCGTCGTCTTCCAGCTCACGCTGGTCGCGCTCACGAGCGAGGAGGCCGGCTTCGCCGCCGATCGGAGCGAGCAGACCGCGGCCGAGGTCTGGACGGACGAGGCCTACGGCAGCCTCGACCCGAGATCCGCGCTCCTCGTGCGGTCCCCGGCGATCGCGTGGCGGGTCTGGGCGGCGCGGATCACGCGCGGCGAGCGGCCCGACGTCCTCGTGATCCCGATCCCGCTGCTCGACCGCGGCCACGTCGCGGCGAGCCTGCTCGCCGAGGAGCGCAAGCTCATGCCGCTCCTGCGCGATTTCGCGCTCGCGGGCGAGCCCAGCGAGTTCGCGCTCTCCACGCTGGCCGACGTCCGGCCCCTCTACGTGGAGCTCGACCCGCGCTGGTCGAAGCGGCTCCTCGGCCACCTGAACGTCGCCGGCATCTGGCTCGAGTACGCGCCGCAGCCGCTCGGCGCCTCCGATCGCAAGCTGGCGACGGCGCAGTCGATCGCGCCGATCCGGCGCGTGCTGGAGTCGCTGTCGGCCGCCGCGGTGCCGGACACGTCGACGGCGGCGGTCCTCGCGTCGACGATGCGGGGCCAGTCGAACATCGTCAGCCTCCTCGGCGAGCGCGTCGTGGCGCAGTCGTTCGTGGACCGCCTGGGCGAGCTCGCCGCGCAGGATCCGTTCGTCTCCGGCGGCCCGAGCCGCCGCGCCGTCACCGGCATCCGTCAGGCGTTCATCGCGCGGCGACCCGTCCGGCGCCGCTGAGATCCGCGCCCTCCGGCGGCCGGATCGCGCTCACGGCGAGGCGTGGAGCCCGATCTCGCCCGCCGCGAGCGCCCGGAGGTCGGCCGAGCGCAGCGCCTTGACCCGCCGCTCGAAGTCGCGGCTGTCGTCCTCGGTGAGCTTCGCCCCGCCGAAGCGGGCGCGCAGGTAGACCTGCGTGAGCGTCAGGATCTCGCGCCCGAGCGGGTGCGCCGCGAGCTCCAGCGCCTCGGCGTGGCGCAGCGGCGGCATGCTGGGCGGGCGCGGCACGCCCTGCGCGAGCATGGCGGACTCCAGGCTCTCGTACAGCGCCGTCGCCAGGATCGCGCTCGGCGTCCGCCCGCCGTCCGCGCGGCCCTCCTCGCGCCCGCGGCGCGCGCGGCGGAAGCGCCAGTAGAGCAGGCCGCCGCCCAGCGCGAGCGCGACGGCCGCCGCCGCGAGGGTCCACGGGCGCGACAGCGCGACGTCGCCGCTCGATCCGGACCGCCGGTAGCGCGACGTGAGCGTCTGGAGCAGGCTCACCTGCTGGTTCAGGTCGTAGCCGACGATGTGCCTGTCCCAGCGCTGGCTCGTCGCCTCGATGAAATCGCGGAGGTACGCCCAGACGCCGACGAGCTCGCTCTTCGGCGCCGCGTCCGCCGGCGGCGTCGGGTCGAACGTCATCCACCCCTCGCCGTCGAGGTAGACCTCGACCCACGAGTGGGCGTCGCCCTGGCGCACCGCATAGAACCGGCCGAAGCGGTTGTACGTGCCGCCGACGAAGCCGGTGACGTTGCGCGTCGGGACGTCCACCGCGCGCAGCAGGATCGCCATCGCCGTCGAGTAGAACTCGCAGTGCCCGCGCTTCGACTCGAACAGGAAGTGGTCGAGCGGGTGCGGGTCCGCCCCCGAGGGCGACGCGAGGTCGTACCGGTACTCCGTGCGCAGGCGCTCCTGGATGGCCCGCGCCTTGTCGGCCGGGCGATCGACGCCGATCGTCCACACCCGCGCGAGATCGACGACGCGCGACGGCAGATCCTTCGGGAGGTCCAGGTAGCGCCGCCGGTCGGCCGCCGAGAGCCGCTGGAACGTCGGCGACCGCTTCCGCGACAGGAAGACGTCGTAGACCAGCCCGCGGTCGTCCAGCGGCTGGTACCTGAACTCCCCCTCCGGCCCGCGGTGGGCCAGCGTGTTCGCCTCGAGCCCGAGCTGCCCGCGGTGCTTGAACCGGAGCCCCGTCGCGTTCGGCGGGAGGAAGATCACCGGCGGATCGATCGGCTCCAGGTCGATCCGCATCACCGGATCGATCGCCGGGTCCGGGTACCGCTCGATCGGCACGAGCCCCGCGTCGCTCTCGGTCGGGCGCTTGAAGCTCTCGCTCTGGGTCCAGGTGCGGCCGTCGTACGCGTCGAGCGCCGTCCCGCGCAGGTGCATGGTGAGGCGCGGCGGCGGCGGCTCGGGCAGATCGGGGATCTCGACCCGCATCGCCAGCTTCGGGTCGCTGCGCAGCACGCCGACGGCGCCGAGGTCGACCTTGCCCGAGAAGCCGATCATCCGCCCCGTGTGGCCGCGGTTCAGCAGCAGCAGCGAGAGGCCGACGCGCGGGAAGATGACGAACAGGGCCGCGGTGAAGACGAAGATCGGGATCGAGAGCAGGCAGGTGACGGCCAGGAACGAGCGCCCCACGACGCGCCGCGAGCGCAGGATGCGCGGCACGTCGACGGGCAGCCCCGTCCGGTCGCGCGCCCCCTGCCGGTAGTTGCCCTCGACCTCGCGGCGCAGGTGGCTGAGCACGAGCGCGCCCGGCGCGACGACGAGCACGCCGAGGAAGCACAGCCCGTAGCCGAGGCCGCCGCCGAGGACCGTCCCGGCGATGAGGTGCAGCAGCGCGAGCACGATGACCTGCTGGTCGTGCGCCGCCCCCTTGCGCGTCGCGAGCCGGATGATCTGCAGCGCGGCGGCGAACTCGACGAGCACGTCGAGCACGCTCGCGTCGGTGAAGACGATGCGCACCACCTGGACGGCGATGACGGCCAGCAGGACGCCGGTGTCGAGGTAGCGCAGCGCCGGGTGCCGCTGCCACGACTCGCGCACGCCGACCGCGAGCGCGAGCGCGAGGCCGATGAGGATGGCCCAGCTCACGTACCGGTTGAACTGCCCGCTCGCGACGAGCGCGATGACGCCGAGCGCCGCGAGCGCGTCGGTCATGATCCGATGCACCACCCCGAATCTCATGATGCGGTCCTCGGCGTGCTGGTGCGGCGCTCGCCGCTGGTCGGGCCCGGGCTCGACGCCTGGCGCACGGACGCCCGGGCGGCGCGCTCGGCCTTCGCCTCCGCCACGCGGGCCTCGTCCACCGCCTCGAGCAGCGCGAGGAACCTGAGGATCGCGTCGGAGCCGATGTTGCGGTCGCCGCGCACCCGCTCGCCCAGCGTCGTCGCGACGACCACCGCGTCGCCGCGCTTGATGTGGGCGACGGCGCGCGAGGCCGCCTCCCGGATCCTGCGCTCGAAGAGCTGCGCGAACCCGTCGCCCTCGCCGGCGGGGCGCACCGCGTCGACGACGATCTGCACGTCGGGCCGCGTCTCGCGGGTCCGCTCGCGCAGCACCATCTGGTCGCGCATCGTGCTCTTCCTCCAGTAGATGTCGCGCGGATCGTCCCCCTCGCGCATCGGCCGCAGCCCGAAGGTCTCGTCGCCGCCCCCGCGCCCGCTGAGGCTCGCGCCGCCCTCGCGCCGCCCGGCGTCCTCGACGGGGAGCCGGACCGGGTCGACCGCGGGGTAGATGATGAGATCGCCCTCGGCCTCGACCTCGCGCGACTTCTCGAACAGCCCGAACGGGAAGCGGGTCGCGATGCGGAACCCTGTGTGCCGGTCGCGGCCGCGCTTCGCCGGCGTCCGCCGGTAGGCGGCCACCTGCGCGCTCGACGGGCTGATCTTCAGGAAGAAGCAGCGCTTGTCGGCCGGCTGGCCCGCGCGCAGGTCCTCGACCTCGATCGCGTACGACGGCACGCGCTTCTTGTGGTTGTAGACCTCGATCTCGACGAGGTGCGCCCGGCCCACCTGGGCGCGGGCCGGGAGCCGACGGGTCACGGTGAGGTGCCGCAGCGACAGGTCGCTCATCACGCCGGAGACGACGATCAGCGACAGCAGCATCCCGAGCAGCAGGTAGAGGAGGTTGTTGCCTGTGTTGATCGCCGCGAAGCCGACGCCCAGCGTGATGCCGAGGTAGTACTTCCCCTCCCGGGTGAACTTGAGCTTCCGGGGCGGCCTCAGGGCGAGCAGGAACCTCGCCCACGACGGCGTCTTGTCCCCGCGCGGCGGCAGGAGCGGGCGCTGCTCGATCGGGGGTCGCTCGCGCCGCGGCCGGCTCGGCCGGACGGCGCTGCGCGACGCGGCATCGGCGCGCTCGGCCCCGCGGGAGCTGCCGCTGAGAGATCCCCGCTCCCGGTCCTCTGCGCCCATCGGCCTGCCGTTCAGAGCGGGACCGGCACCCGCGCCACGAGGTCGCGCACGGCCGCCTCGCACTCGTCGCGGGTCGGCATGTAGCCCTCCGCGTGGGCCGAGAGCCGGACGCGGTGCGCCAGCACGGCGACCGCGAGGTCGTGGATGTCGTCCGCGATACAGTACGAACGCCCATGGAGCACCGCGCGCCCCCGGGCCGCGCGCGCCAGGTTCATGCCGGCGCGCGGCGACGCGCCCAGCGAGAGGGTCGGGCTCGATCGCGTCGCCGCCAGCACCGCCTGCAGGTAGGTCGCGAGCGACGAGTCGAGCTCGACGCGGTCGACCTCGCGCTGGAGCGCGACGAGCTGGGCGGGATCGATGATCTGCGGCACGTTCCGCGCGCGATCCGGCTCCCCGCCCTGGAGCAGCAGGCGCATTTCCACCTGCGGCGGCGGGTACCCGATCCGGATCCGGACCATGAACCGGTCGAGCTGCGACTCCGGCAGCGGAAATGTGCCGGCGAAATCCTGGGGGTTCTGGGTCGCGAGCACGAAGAACGGCTCCGGCAGCGGCGTCGCCGTCCCCTCGATCGACACCTGCCCCTCGTTCATCGCCTCGAGCAGCGCCGACTGCGTCCGCGGGCTGGCCCGGTTGATCTCGTCGGCGAGCAGGACGTTCGCGAAGATCGGCCCCTGGCGGAAGACGAACTGCCCGAGCCGCTGGTCGAACACGCTCACCCCGAGGACGTCGCTCGGCAGCAGATCGCTGGTGAACTGAACGCGACGGAGCTCGCCCCCCACGGCCTTCGCCAGCGCCCGGGCCAGCGTCGTCTTGCCGACGCCCGGCACGTCCTCGATGAGGACGTGGCCCCGGGCGAGCAGCGCGATGAGCGCCAGCTCGACCGCCTCTGGCTTGCCTTCGAGGGCCTGCTCCACGGCAGAGCGAAGCTTCAAAAGCAGGGGCGAAGCTTCACGCGCGACCGAGAGCGCTGATGTCATCACGGGCGATGGTAGCACGAGGTCACGGCCAACCTGCGGGGATGCGCATTTTGCGTTCCACGAGCCGGGCCGGCCAGTGCGAACGCGGATTCGCGACCTCGACCCCAGACCCCGTGGCGCGGTCCGGCGCGGCGTACGCTGCGTCACCTTCTCTGCGGGCTCGTCGTCCGTGGTTGCGCCGTCCCGCCGCCCGCTTTCGGGTGCCCGCGCGCCCGGCGCTTTTGCCTGCCGCGGAATGGCCGGGGACGGTGCTCCCGAGTATGCTCCGCCCGCCGTGACCGCCTCGGGTCCCCTTTTTCGCCACAGCGCCGCAGGCTTTCCCTCTTCCGAGGAGGCGCCCGGCGCCGATGCTCGCCCGGACGCAGCCGCGCAGGACGTACCCGCGCCTGCCGAGCAGGCCGGCCCGATCGTCTCGCTGAGCTCCGCCCCTGCCGGCAAACCTACATCGTCGCCTCCGCGGAGCGGCGGCGTGCCGAGCTCCCGACCGCCGGAGAGCGGGCCCCCCTCGGGCAGCCTGATCGCGCAGCCGCCCATCCTGCCCGACTCCCCGAAGGGGACGCTGCTCTGGCGCGTGCGCGGGATGATCCGCGCGATGCGCCCCCACCAGTGGGTGAAGAACCTCTTCGTCCTCGCCCCGGTGGTGTTCGCCAAGCACCTGACCCACCCCTCGATCATCATGAGCGCGGTCGGGGCGTTCGCGATCTTCTGCCTGCTCGCGGGCGCGGTCTACGTCCTCAACGACATCGTCGATGCGGAGGCCGACCGGGTCCACCCGGTCAAGCGGTACCGGCCGATCGCGTCCGGTCGCGTGCCGATCCCGGTCGCCAAGGCGATGGCGGTCGGCCTGGCGGTCATCGCGCTCGGCGCCAGCCTGCTCGGCCCGCCCCTCTTCGCGGTCGTCGCCGCCAGCTACTACGTCCTCAACGTCGCCTACTCCTTCCGGCTCAAGAAGATCGCGTACCTCGACGTCGGCTGTATCGCGGTCTTCTTCGTGCTGCGCGTGCTCGCCGGCGGCTTCGCCACGAGGACGCCGCTCTCCGGCTTCATGATCGCCTGCACCGCCCTGCTCGCGCTCTTCCTCGGCTTCGGCAAGCGGCGCCACGAGCTCGCCTCGGTGAACGCCTCGAAGCAGCGCGCGGCGCTGGACGCCTACACGCCGGGCGCCCTCACGGCGGCGCTCGCCGTCACCGGCGTCGCCACCATCGCCACGTACCTGGCGTACACGCTCGATCACGACACGCAGCGCTTCTTCCAGAACCCCTACCTCTGGCTCACGACGATCCACCCGCTCTTCGGGGTGATCCGGTTCCTCCAGCTCGTGGCGGGCAGCGCCAAGGCCGAGAGCCCCACCCAGGAGATCCTCCGGGACACCCCCTTCGTGCTGAACCTCGTCATGTGGTCCGCCGAGGTGCTGGTGATCGTGTATCGGCTGAGGCCGTCCTGATGCCCGGCGCCGGCCCGGAGCTCGCCCGGCCGGGGGCAGCGCCTGCCGGCGACAAGCCCACCTCGAAGAGCGACGCGCTGACGGATCTGGCGCTGACGATGCCGATCTTCGTCCTCTACCACCTCGGCGTCGCCTTCCTCCCCATCCGCAACGCGGCGGATCCGGTCACCGCCGAGCTCCGGGCGCTCGCCAAGCACAGCCTGCCGATGTACGCGGGCCTCACGGTCGCCATCGGCGCCGTGTTCGTGATCGTCCTCTCCGTCCTCGGCCGGGGCCATGCCCTCCAGAAGCGGCGCTTCGCGCTTCTCGCCACCGAGGGCGCGCTCTACGCCATCCTGATGCGCTTCGCCGGCTCCTATGTGGTCGGCTCCCTCCGGCTCGGCCCGCCCGTGGCGTCGAACGACATCTTCACCGGCGTCGTGATGTCGCTCGGCGCGGGCTTCTACGAGGAGATCGCCTTCCGGGCCGGCCTCTACGGCCTCGGCGCGCTCGCGATCAAGCTCGTCTTCGGCCGGGGAGCCCAGGGGGTGGTGCTGCTGGTCGGGTGGGCCATCGTGTCCGCCGCCGTCTTCTCCGGCTGGCACTACGTCGGCCCGCTGGGCGACCCCTGGAACCTCCCCTCCTTCGTGTTCCGGATGGTGTGCGGGCTCGTGCTCACGGGGATCTACGTCTTCCGCGGCTTCGCGCCGGCGGTCTGGACCCACGCGCTCTACGACGTCTGGGTCCTCGTGCTCCGCTGACCGCGCGCCTCGCGGAGCGCCCCCGCGCGCGTGAGGCCACGTGCCGTATTGCCGGGCCGTTCTGCCCGTGCTCTTGGATCTTCGTGTCCCTCGCACAGCAGATCTCCGCGCTCCCTGCTCCTCTCCTGAAGCGCCTGCACGACCGGGGGTTCGAGGCGCCCCGCCTGGCGCGGTGGGCGGCGACCCTCGGCGTGGAGCGGGACGCGCGCAACCGGCTGCCCGGCCGCGTCGAGCCCCCCGCCCCCGACGACATCGCGGCGGCGCCGGTCGAGGGCACGGCCGAGCACGGGCGCCATCGCGAGCGCGGGCTCGCGGCGCTCTCGGCGGGCGAGGTCGCCCTCTGCGTGCTCGCCGGCGGCATGGCGACCCGGATGGGCAGCGTGGTCAAGGCGCTCGTGGAGGCGCTCCCCGGCCGGACCTTCCTCGACCTCCGGCTGGGCGAGAACGCGCACCTCGAGGCGCTGGCGAGCCGCCCGGGCGCCCACGTGCCGCTCTGGCTCATGACCAGCGAGGCCACCGAGCGGCCGATCCGCGACGCCCTCGGCCCGCGCCTCGACGGCGCGCGGTGCGCCACCTTCGAGCAGAACGTCTCGCTCCGCCTGACCCCCGAGGGGGCGCTGTTCCTCGACGAGCAGGGCGAGCCGAGCGTCTACGCCACCGGTCACGGCGACCTGCCCGACGCGCTCCGCCGGAGCGGCCTGCTCGCCCGCTTCCTGGAGCGCGGCGGCAAGACCGTCTGGATCGCCAACCTCGACAACCTCGGCGCCACCGTCGACCCGGCCATCCTCGGGTGGCACCTCGACCACGGCGACCCCCTCACGGTCGAGGTCGTCGACAAGGTGGGCGCGGATCGGGGCGGCGGGCCCGTCCGGTGGAACGGCAAGCGCATCATCACCGAGGAGTTCCGCCTCCCCCACGGCTTCGATCCGGGCGCCGTGCCGGTCTTCAACACGAACACGTTCCTTGTCAGCGCCGCCGCCCTCGACGCGCTCGCGATGGAGTGGACCTACGTCGAGGTCGAGAAGAAGATCGGGGACCGCAAGGCCATCCAGTTCGAGCGCCTCCTCGGCGAGATCACGGCGGCGCTGGAGCCCCGGTTCCTGCGCGTGCCGCGCGAGGGGCTCGCCTCCCGCTTCCTCCCGGTCAAGGACGTCCCGGAGCTCGAGCGGCGCCGCCCGGAGATCGAGGCGATCGCGCGGGCGCGCGGCCTGCTTGGCTGAAGCGCTCCGGGCGCCTCCGTGCCGCGCCCGTTTGGCGCTATGCTTCGCGCCTCGACGCATGCCGCTACCTCCCTTCCCGAAGCTCGCGCTCAAGCTGGTCCAGACGATCCCCTCGCTGGACGGTCCAGGTTTCCTCAACGTGCGACGCCAGGTGTTCCGCGTCGAGTTCCCGGACGGCACGCTGAGCGACCCGTTCACCTACGACAGCGTCGATCGCTCGCGCCTCGACGCCGTGGTGATCGCGCCGCACTACCGCGGCGCGGACGGCCGCCGTCACGTCTACCTCCGCTCGGCGCTCCGGCCGCCGGCCGCGACGCGCGCGCCCGAGGTGTGCCCCTTCCCGGAAGCGCCGACGCTCGGCGCGCTGTGGGAGCTGCCCGCCGGGCTCGTCGAGCTCGACGAGCGGAGCCCCGAGGGCCTCAAGCGCTCGGCCGCGCGCGAGCTGCTCGAGGAGGTCGGCTTCGACATGAGCCCGTCGGCGCTCGAGCCGCTCGGCCCCCCGACGTTCCCGTCGCCGGGCATGGTCGGCGAGCGGCACTTCTACTTCCACGTCGAGGTCGACCCCGCGCGCCAGGGGACGCCGACCGAGGACGGGTCCCCGCTCGAGCGGCTCGCCGTGATCGCGGCCATCCCGCTCGACGAGGCGATCGAGCTCACCCGGCGCGGCGTGATCGAGGACGGGAAGACCGAGGTGGCGCTCCGGCGCCTCGCGGAGCTCTGATGCCGGAACAACCCCTCGCGCCCGCGCAGCGGCGGCCGCCCCGCGTCGCGCTCGTCGTGAAGCGCTCTGCCTGGAGGATTTACCGCGAGGAGCGGAAGGACCCGCGCATCACGCGGCTCATCGAGACCGGCGACGCCGCCATCGCGCGGCTCAAGGCGTCGCACGAGGCGCACGAGCAGACCGTGCGCGCGGTCACGGCGGCCCTCGACGACCTCGGCGTGCAGGTCGACGTCACCGCCGGCACCTCGGATTGCTTCGACACGGCCGATCTCGACCTCGTGATCACGGTCGGCGGCGACGGGACGCTCCTCAGCGCGTCCCACAACGTCGGCGACGTCCCCATCCTCGGCATCAACAGCGCGCCGGGCCACTCGGTCGGCTTCTTCTGCGGCGCGACGAGCGCCGACGCGGCCGACGCGATCGCGAAGGCGCTGCGCGGCTCGCTCCGCCGCACCGTGCTCACCCGCATGCAGGTCACGGTGAACGACAAGATCGCCTCCGCGCGCGTGCTGAACGACGCGCTCTTCTGTCACATCTCGCCCGCGGCCACGTCGCGTTACGTCATCCGCCTCGGCCGCGCCGAGGAGGAGCAGAAGTCGAGCGGCTTCTGGATCGGCCCGGCGGCCGGCTCCACGGCCGCGCAGCGCTCCGCCGGCGGGCGCGTCCTGCCCCTCACCTCGAAGCGCCTCCAGCTCGTGGTGCGCGAGCCCTACACCCCGCACGGCGAGGAGTACCGCTTCCGCCACGCGCTGATCCCGCCGGGCTCCTCGCTGGTCGTGCGGAGCAAGACGCACGACGCGAAGCTCTTCTTCGACGGGCCGATCCACGCGGTGAGCGTCGGCTTCGGCGACGTGATGGAGTTCACGCAGGCGCCTCAATCGCTCACGATCCTGGGCCTCTCCGCCAAGCGGAAGTGGGGCGCGGGCTCGGCGGTCAGCCGCCGCTAGCCACCGCTGCGCGGCGCGCGGACGGCGACGCTCGCCCGTCGCGCGGGCGCCGAGGCGAGGCGCGTCGCGCGCGTGGGCCTCGATCCGCGCGGCCTTCGCGGAGCGATCGCGCGCGGGGGCGGCCGCGATGGAGGGGCGTCGGCCGAGGAGGCTCGGCCCGAGGAGGGCCCCGCGCGGCCGGGATCGCCTTCAACGGAAGGGGATCGGGCGATTTCCTACCCCGACCTCCCGGCGTACGGCCCGCCCTCGAGGCGGGCGCGTGAGGCCTGAAAATCGGTCGATTTCGGCCGTTTTCCAGGGGTTTGGGGGGCTCGCGGAGGGGCCCCCCGGCCGTCGTTCCGGCGGAGCGACGCGCCTACCGGGGCGTGAAACCCCTTCTTTTGTCGCTCGGATCGACGATTCGACACTGGATCTGTGGCGGCCGTTGTGTTTCCTTTGGCGCGCAAGAGGGCACAAACCTCAGGAGGAATGAACATGGCGGGAAAGAAATCTGAAGGGAAGAAGAGCACGTCGCTCAGCAAGAGCGCGCTGATCAACGCGGTCGTCGAGGCCAACGAGAACGAGGTGTCGCGCAAGCAGGTGAAGGCGATCCTCGAGGCGCTGACCGACATCGCGTACAAGGAGCTCAAGAAGAACGGCATCTTCACGATGCCCGGCTTCGCGAAGTTCCGTGTCGTCAAGAAGCCGGCCACCAAGGCGCGCGAGGGGATCAACCCGTTCACCAAGCAGCCGATGACGTTCGCGGCCAAGCCGGCCAGCAAGTCGGTCCGCGCTCGCCCCATCAAGGCGATCAAGGACTCGCTGTCCTGAGCCCGTCCGGCGCGCCGGAGGGCTCCTGGGCGCGGCGAAGGCCCGCGGCGGCCCCCTCTCCGGGGCGGATTCACCCCTGGAGAGCGAGCATGGCTGGCCCTGCGCGGCCCCTGCGGTAGCATGGTGCGGCTGCTTTGCCGCACATGACGCTCGCCGTCCGACTCCTCCGCGCGCTGTTTGCGTTCTCGGTCATCCTGACGAGCTACCTGATCCAGCTAGGGCTCGGGCGGGTGTTCGCGAGGCGCCTCGGGCGCGGCGCCGCCGCGCAGGAGCTGCCCGGCTGGCTCGTCGAGCGCCGCGCCCGCGTCGATCAGAAGAACGCCCGGCGCCTGCTGCGCGTGATGCTCAAGCTGCGGGGCGTCTTCATCAAGCTCGGCCAGGTGCTGTCGATCATGGGCGGCTTCCTGCCGAAGGCCTACGGCAAGGAGCTCGAGCAGCTCCAGGACCAGGTGCCGCCCCACCCCTTCAGCGATCTCGAGGCCGCGCTGCGCGCGAGCTTCGGCCGCTCGGCGAGCGAGCTGTTCGCCTCGATCGAGCGCGCGCCGCTCGCGGCCGCGTCGCTCGGGCAGGTCCACGTCGCGCGCCTCCGCGACGGCCGCAAGGTCGCCGTGAAGTTCCTCTACCCGGGCATCCGCGGGATCATCGCCGTCGACCTGCGCGTCCTGCGCCTCGCGATCCTCGTCTACAAGCGGTTCGTCCCGGTCGGGCACATCGAGCGGGTGCACGAGTCGCTGGTCGACCTGCTCCGCCGCGAGACCGACTACCTGCACGAGGCCGCGTGCATGGAGCGGATGGCGCAGAACTTCGAGGGCGACGCGGGCGTCGCGTTCCCCGAGGTCGTCCACGAGCTCACGACGCGCGACGTGCTCACGATGACCTTCATGGAGGGCATCAAGATCACCCGCCTCGACGCGCTGAGGAGCGCGGGCGTCGAGCCGTCGGACGTGGCGCTCCGGCTCGTGCAGGCGTTCTACAAGATGCTCTTCGCGGATCGCTTCTTCCACGCCGATCCGCACCCGGGGAACTTCCTCGTCGCCCCGCGGAGCGCGGAGGAGGGCGGCGGCTTTCGCCTCGTCGTCCTCGATTTCGGCGCGATCTGCGAGGCCAGGGACGAGCTCATCGACGGGCTGCTCGACATCCTGAAGGGCATCTTCGCGGAGGACGACGCGGCGGTCGTGCGCGGCTTCCGGCGGATGGGCTTCGTCGCGCCCGGGGGCAACGACGCGCTCCTCGAGCGGACGGTGAAGAGCTATTTCGCGAAGCTGCTCAAGATCCGGGATCGCACGCCGGCGGCGCTGATGCGCGCCCGCCCCGAGCAGCTAGAGAAGCTGGCCGACCCCGAGCTGGAGCGCGGCGAGCTCCAGGAGCTGATGCGCTCCTTCGAGTACCCCGAGGACTGGTTCTACGTCGAGCGCGCCTGTGTGCTGCTGTTCTGGCTGGCCGCCCAGATCGATCCCAACCTCGACACGATGACGGTCGGCTTTCCGTACCTGATGCCGCTGATGGCGGAGCGCGAGGCCAGGGCCGGATCCGGCGGAGCGAGCCCGTCGTCTCGCCGCTCGCCCGAGCGCTAGCGCCATGTCGCCGCGAGCATCGTTGTTTCCGGGAGGTTTCGTGTCGAACGGCCCGGCCCGAGGGACCCTGGTTCGTCGCGCGGTCGCTACCGCGAGGGGACGGGTGCGAAGCGCGGGCCGGGGCGGCTCAGACCGAGTCGGGCGAGCGAGGGCGCGTAGCTCGCGTCGCGATCTGCCATGATCTCCGCCAGCTTGGCCTTGACCTCGGCGATCCCGGCCCCTTGAAGGCGCCGGTAATTGTCCTCGGCCGGATCGGCGACGGGCTCGACGCCCGCCCCCGCGAGGACAGTCCCCGAATGGTTCAACCCCTCTGGAATCGTTTGAATGAACGGGTCCGGCGCGTGCCGGAGGAGACCGACGAGCCGGTGAGAGCTCGTCTCGTCCCCGGCCATCTCGGGGTGGAACGCGGCCAGGACCGGCGCGGGGCTGCGGACCCGCCGGAGCTGCTCGCCGAGGCGCGACGCGAACCGCTCGAACTGGGGCGACGGAGCCTGGATGCACGGGAAAACCAGGTGCACGACGGCGGACTCCGCCTCCTCGACGGCCGCCAGCGCCGTCTCGAGGACGGGCTCCCGGTCGAGCAGGACGTAGAAGCGTCCGAAACCGGTTGCAGCGTCGCGCATGAACGGGCAGAGGCGATATCGAGCGACGACCTCGTCTGCGTAACGCCCGTGGACCCGGCGCACCTCGGCCGCCAGCCGAAGCGCCTCCTGGTGGTGGGACAGCTCCCCCCGCACGACCGGCTCGCTCAAACGCATCACCTCGAATTCTTGGGGAAGCAATCTTCCCTCAGCTCGTGATAGCTTACGCCGCGCTGCGGCGGAAGGAGGAGGCGTGCAGGAGACCGCGAAGTTAACGCTGAACAAGAACGGTACGGAGCAGACGATCGAGCTGCCGGTGATCACGGGCACCGAAGGGGAGAAGGCGATCGATGTCGCATCCCTACGCTCGAAGACCGGGTACGTGTGCATTGACCCGGCGTTCGTCAACACGGCCTCGACCACGAGCTCCATCACGTTCCTCGATGGGGAGAAGGGCATCCTCCGCTACCGCGGCATCCCGATCGAGCAGCTCGGCGAGAAGTCGACCTTCGTGGAGACCTCGTACCTCCTGATCTACGGCAAGCTGCCGAACAAGAGCGAGCTGTCCCGGTTCTCCACGCTGCTCACCCGGCACTCGCTCATCCACGAGGACATGAAGCGCTTCTTCGACGGCTACCCGTCGACGGCGCACCCGATGGCGATCCTGTCCGCGATGGTGCTCTCTCTGTCGAGCTACTACCCCGAGGCGATCGACGTGAAGAACACCGATCTCCTCGACATCACCATCGCGCGGCTGCTCTCGAAGGTGCGCACGATCGCCGCGTTCTCGTACAAGAAGTCGATCGGCCAGCCGTTCGTCTACCCGCACAACTCGCTCTCGTACTGCGCGAACTTCCTGAACATGATGTTCTCGGTCCCGGCGGAGCCGTACGAGATCGACGAGGACATCGTGAAGGTCCTCAACCTGCTCCTCATCCTGCACGCCGACCACGAGCAGAACTGCTCGACCTCCACGGTGCGCCTCGTCGGGAGCGCGAAGACGAACCTCTTCGCCTCGATCGCCGCGGGCATCTGCGCGCTGTGGGGCCCGCTGCACGGCGGCGCCAACCAGGAGGTCGTGACGATGCTCGAGGCGATCCGCGCCGACGGCGGCGACGTCTCGAAGTTCGTCAAGCTCGCGAAGGACAAGACCTCGGGCTTCCGCCTGATGGGCTTCGGCCACCGCGTCTACAAGAACTACGACCCGCGCGCGGTGCTCATCAAGGCGGCCGCCGACAAGATCCTGTCGAAGCTCGGCATCAAGGATCCGCTCCTCGACATCGCGCAGCGGCTCGAGGAGACCGCGCTGAAGGATCCGTACTTCGTCGAGCGCAAGCTCTACCCGAACGTCGACTTCTACAGCGGCATCATCTACCGCGCGCTCGGCTTCCCCACGAACATGTTCACCGTCATGTTCGCGCTCGGTCGTCTCCCCGGCTGGATCGCCCACTGGAAGGAGATGAACGACGACCCGAACGGCAAGATCGGCCGCCCGCGGCAGATCTACACCGGCGAGAACGCGACCGACTACACGCCGCTCGACGATCGCGCCTGACCGCGACGGGGCCCGCGCGGCCCCGTCGGCAGCCCACCAGCACCGCTGCACGCCTTCGACGGCGCGCCTGACCGACGGGGCCCCCGCGGCCCCGTCGGCAGCTCACGCGACGCCGTCGCGCGCCGCTCGGCGGCCGCGATCGAGCGCGGCGGCGCCATCGAACGTCAGCAGTTCACGAGCAGCAGAACGACGGCCAGCGCCACGATCACGCCCGTGGCGAGCGAGGCGCCGCCGACGAGCAGCACCAGCTTGCCCGTCGACAGCTGCACGCGCGTCGCGCCGGGCGCGGAGGGCGCCGCCAGGCTGTCGTCGAGCGTGCGCTCCGGCCGGCCCATCGACGCGCCGGCGACCGCAGGAGGCTCCGTCACCGTCGGCTGCGGGCGCGCGCTCGGCGACACAGCGGCCGGCGGCGGCTGCATCGACGGTTGCATCGGCGGCGCCGGCTGCGACAGCGGCTGGCCGGCGCGGATCCTCCCGTCGAGGACGGCCTGCGCATAGGGCGGCAGGGTGCCTGCGCGCACCGCGCGTACGTCCGCCCGCATCGTCTCGGCGTCCGGGTAGCGGTGGAACTTGATGAACGCGAGCGAGCGATCGACAACGGCCGCGACGGCCGGCGGGATCCCGGGCGCCACCGAGGCGAGCGGCGGCGCCGGCTCGGTCGCGGCGGCGATGACCTCCATGGCCTCCGTGACGTCGCCGTGCACCTGCCGGCCCGAGAGCAGCCGGAACATCGTTGCACCGAGCCCGAACAGATCGGTGCGCCCGTCGATGTCGTGGATGAGCCCCGTCGCCTGCTCCGGCGCCATGTATGTCGCCGTGCCCATGATCATGCCGGTCTTCGTCGCCGTCTTCTCGGGCAGGCCCGTGAGCCCGTCGACGACGCGCGCGATGCCGAAGTCGAGCATGCGCACGCGCCCGTCGTTGCCGAGGTGGATGTTCTCGGGCTTGAGATCGCGGTGCACGACGCCGCGCGCGTGCGCGATCGCGAGCGTCTCGAGCACCTGATCCGCGAGCGCGAGCACCTCGCCCGGCGGCATCGTCCCGGCGCGCGCCATCCGATCGAAGAGCGTCTCGCCCTGGAGCACCTCCATCGTCAGGTACGCGAGGCCCTCGGGCGACTCGCCGGAGCCGAGCACGCGGACCACGCCGGGCACCGCGTCCGCCCCGCCGAGCGAGTTGCCGATGAACCCCTCTCGCAGGAAGCGCTTCCGCACCTCGGCGATCGCGTTGAGCTCCGGGTGCAGCACCTTCAGCGCGACCTGCGATCCGTCCCCGGCGCGCCCGAGCAGCACGCTCCCCATGCCGCCGGTGCCGAGCACGCGCTCGATCCGCCAGATTCCAGCGAACGTCCTGCCGACCCAGTGCTCCGCGTCGTCGTCGTACACGCCAGGCGCCCTCGTTCGAGCCGCCGCCATCCGGAGGGAGAGAGAAGCTCAGCGGCGAAGCAACTGGTAGGCCGCACCGCGGCAGGCGCGCAAGCTAATTGATGGAGGTCGTCCCGAAACGGGCGTCGTCGTCGAGCCGCTCGGCCGCCGCCTTGAGCCCGGCGGCGACGCCGCGGAACGCTTCCGCGGGCATGCGCAGTGTCACGCCGGGGCCGAGGAGCGTCACGTGAACGGTACCGCACGCGCACCGGGTGACGCGCGTCGCGTCATTCGCCGCAATCTCCGTGTGTGGACCGCATTTCTTGGTCGCCGCCATCGTTGAACCTCTCCCACATCCTAGCAGTTTCTGCCCCCGTTCGGCCAAGACGCCCCGGCCGCGACGGAAGGCTGCCGTCTTCCTGACATGATGGTCCCGAAATTGCAAAACCGTGTATATCTCCATCATCGCTGCTGCATTGCTGGAGGGACCCATGGCTTCTCGATGGCTGATGTTCGGTGCGCTTCCGCTTTCGCTGGGCCTCGTCGGTTGCATTGACGAGCGCCCGGATCCGGTACCAGGCCCGGGGGTCGATCAGTCGCTGCTCGCCCGACCGCCGGAGGGCGATGGCTTCCAGATAGAGACGGAGGACATCGTGGTGCCGCCGGGGATCGAGCAGCAGGACTGCTACTTCTTCAAGGTCCGCGACCTCGCCGCGACGAACGGGATGGACCCGGACGCGCCCGTGAACCTCCACCGCGTGCAGATCGCGCAGCGCGACGGCTCGCATCACATGAACATCTTCCGCGTGCGGACGATCAAGGGGCTCGGGCCCGAAGGCGGGCTCATCCAGAAGAACCAGAACGGCGTTGGCGAGTGCTTCAAGAGCCCCAACTGGGCTGACTGGCCGCTCATCGCGAACTCGCAGCAGGACGGCCAGCTCGACTGGACGTTCCCCGACGGGGTCGCGAACGTCCTCCAGCCCGACGAGTGGCTCATGCTGCAGACGCACTACGTGAATGCGTCGTCGCAGAAGACCCCCGAGGCCGTCGGCCGCGTCCGGGTGAACTTCTGGTCGCTGCCGACGGAGGAGGTGACGGCCGAGATGGGCACCGTCTTCGCGACCAAGCAGTCCATCCGTGTCTGCCAGTCGAACCCGCGGCCCACGTTCGAGGGCTCGTGCCAGATCAACAGCCCCTCTCCCGTGAGGATCATCGGCGCCAACGGCCATTTCCACAGCCGGGGCACGAAGTTCGACATGTACGCGTGGGACGGCACCTCGATCGGCACGCCCGCGGAGTCGGAGCGCTTCTATACATCGACGGCGTGGGACGACCCGCCGATGCTCACCTCGCCGCAGCTCGACCTGGAGCTCCCGAAGAACGGCGGCGTCTGGTACGGCTGCACCTACGAGTGGCAGCCGCCGGATCCGTCGGTGGGCTGCAGCGGCCTCGACGAGTACGACGTGACGAAGAACCTGACGCCCGAGGAGCAGCTCGATTGCTGCTACACGTTCGGTCCGATCGTCGAGAAGAACGAGCACTGCAACATCTTCGTCTACTACTATCCGAAGCAGGACGACGTGTTCTGCAACTGAGCCTCCCGCGCAGGCGCGCGCGGCGCCGGTCGCCCGGCGCGCGCCTCGACAGGAGCTCCCCAGCCTGGTCTTCTATCCCATGCGCACCTGCTTGCATGCGGCTGCTCCGCTCGGGGCGATGAAGTCGACTGCCACCATGGCTCCGGCTGCGTCAATCGCTCTGATGGCTCCGATGGCGCGGATTGCCGCCATGGCGCTCGGCGCGATCGTCCTCGCCGGCTGCCCCGACGATCCTGTGACGCCGCCCGACGAGGGGCCGCCCGCGTGGCGCGTGCTGCTCGACGAGGACGACCTCGACCGGGCGGTGCTGTCGATCTGGGGGACGGGGCCCGACGACGTGTTCGCCGTGGGGGGGCCGCTCGGCAATACGGGCCTCGAGTCGCTCGTGCTGCACCACGACGGGGCGACGTGGCGCGAGCTCCCGGCCGGCGGGGAGGAGACGTTCTGGTGGGTGGCGGGCTCGGGGCCGAACGACGTGTGGATGGTCGGCGAGCGCGGCCGCGCCGCGCACTGGGACGGAAATGCCTTCCGCGAGCACGACACCGGGACGGAGGCTACCCTGTGGGGCGTCATCGCGTTCGCACCCGACGACGCCTGGGCGGTCGGCGGCACGCCCGGCGTCGGCGAGGACGCGGAGAAGGACATCGTCCTTCACTGGGACGGCAGCGCCTGGTCCAGAGAGGCGCTGCCCCAGGAGACGGGCCGCGCGCTCTACAAGGTGTGGGGAGAGTCCTCGGAGGACCTCTATGCCGTCGGTGAGTTCGGCGTGATCTGGCACCGCGCGGGCTCGACCTGGGAGCTGCAATCCGATCCGCCGATCGCGCAGGGGACCCTCTTCACCGCCGCCGGCTGCAGCCGTGAAGAGGTGTACGCGGTCGGCGGCAGAGACGTTCTCCGCTCGGACGGCGAGGCGTGGCGTCGGATCGACGTCGAGCTCACCAACGACGTCAATGGCGTCGCCTGCGGACGGCCGGGCGAGGTCGCGATCGTCGGCTATGGTGGCCTCAAGCAGCGACTCGTCGACGGGGCCTGGATCGACGAGTTCACGGAAGAGCCGTACGCCGACCTCCACGCCGTCTGGGCCGACGGGGAGGGGGCCTTCTGGGCGGTCGGCGGCGACTTCCTCAGCCAGCCGACCCCGGGCAGAGCGCGAAAGGGTGTGGTGGCGCGCCACGGAAAAGGGCGGATCGCCGACACTGTGAGCCGCTGATCACCGCGCGGCAGATGGCCGTACGTGTATTACCTGGCCGGACATGCGCGCAGTGTGGCATGTCGCATCATCGCGCCGTGAACACAGCTACACGCCGTGATGAAGCGGGCACGGCCGCAGAGACTTTTTTTTCGCAAAATGCTTCAAAGGGTGGCGCTGGTCGTCCGATTGCAACAGCCGCAGTGACCACACGCGGACCCCGCGCACCTAAACCCAGGAGAATTCGAATGCGACGGACCATTGCTCAGCTTTTTGTGAGTGCCTTTACGTTTGCTGTCCCCGTTCTCGTTGCTTCTTCCGCATCAGCTCAGGGAAATCCCTGTGGATCCCTCCAGGCCGCGGCGGCTGGACGGTGCGAGATCCGCACCTCGGGCGGCTGCGAGGGGTACTGTGAGCCGGTCCAGTTCACGGCGGAGTGCGACGCGCGGTGCACTGGCAGCGCCTCGGCGTCGTGTACGGGGAGCTGCGAAGCGGATTGCCAGGCAGATTGCGACGTCGACCCAGGCAGCCTGAGCTGCGAAGGGAGCTGCTCGGCGAGCTGCAAGGCGGACTGCAGCGCCAACTGCTCGGCCCAGGCCAACGGCGGCGGGGCGCAGGCGGACTGCGAGGCGGCGTGCTCGGCGGACTGCGACGCCGAGTGCGACGTGAGCTGCCAGGGGACCCCGCCGAGCGCCTCGTGCGAGGCGAAGTGCGAGGCGAGCTGCGAGGGGCAGTGCAACGTCGAGGCGAACATCGATTGCAACGCCACCTGCACCACCGATCTCCGGGGCGGGTGCGAGGTGCAGTGCTCGACGCCGGATGGCGCGCTGTTCTGCGACGGGCAGTACGTCGATATCGCCGGGACCATGGAGGAGTGCAAGAACTGGCTGCTCTCGCAGAACATCGAGGTCGAGGCTCACGCCGAGGCCGAGGCCAGCGTCTCCTGCTCGGCTGCGCCGGGGTCGACCGCGCCGTTCACGGGCACCGGGCTCGCGGCGCTCGTCGCCGGCGTGGGCGTGGCCGCCGCGCGCCGCCGCAAGCGGTCCTGAGCCGCGGCCGGCGCGCCTGACGCGCGCGCGGCGCTTCGTGAACGATCCCCGGGCCGGGTCGCCTCGCGCGGCCCGGCCTGGTGTTTTCCGGCACCGTGGCGGCGCCGTCTGGCCTGGGCCGGCGCCGTAGTAGATTCGCGACCACCCTGATGACCCTGCATCGTCGTTCGAGGCCGCGCTGGGCGCTCGCCCTCGCGTTGCTCGCCGGCTGCGAGGCGCGCACGCCGCCCGCCCCGCCCGTAGCAGCCCCCGCGATCGCCGGCGCGCCGGCGCTCTCCAGCGCGGCGGCCGCGCCCATGGCCGCGAGCGCGGCGGCGTCGCCGCCCGCGAAGGCCGCCGCGCCGCCGGAGCCGCTGCCGCCGGAGCCGCCGATCGCGCTCGCCTCCGGCGGCGCGCGCGCGGTGCGCGGGGATGCCGGGCTCGTGACCTCGGTCGAGGAGCACGCGACGCGCGCGGGCGCGGACGTGCTGCGGCGCGGCGGCAACGCGGTCGACGCCGCGGTCGCGGTGGCGTTCGCGCTGGCGGTGACCCACCCGAGCGCGGGCAACATCGGCGGCGGCGGCTTCATGATGATCCGCCTCGCGAACGGCGAGACGCAGGCCGTCGACTTCCGCGAGGCCGCGCCCGCGTCGGTGACCACCGCGTCGAACATGGCGATGGTGCGCGCCGGCGCGTACGGCTACGCGTCCGCCGGCGTCCCGGGCTCGGTCGCCGGCCTCGCCCTCGCGCACGAGCGGTTCGGCAGCCGGCCGTTCGCCGAGCTCCTCGCCCCGGCGATCGACCTCGCGCGCAAGGGGCACCGCCTCGGCGCGCGGCAGGCGCTCACGCTGCGCTGGTCGTGGCCCCGGCTGCGGGCCGATCGGGCCGCGAGCGCGATCTGGGGGCGCGGCAAGGCGCCGCTCGCGCAGGGCGAGCTGGTGCGCCAGCTCGATCTCGCCCGCACCCTGGAGACGCTCGCCGCGGAGGGGCCGCGCGCCTTCTACGAGGGCGCGATCGCCAGGAAGATCGCCGCCGCGATGCGCGAGCGCGGCGGGCACATCGCCGAGAGCGACCTGCGCGCCTACCAGGCGAAGTGGCGCGCGCCGCTGCGGTTCTCCTACCGCGGCTTCACCGTCGACACGATGCCGCCCCCGTCGATGGGCGGCGTCGCGCTGGCGGAGATCCTGCTCACGCTCGAGCGCGTCAAGGCGCACGAGGCCCCGGTCGACTCCGGGCTGTCGCTGCACTTGTTCGTCGAGGCGGCGAAGCGGGCGTACGCCGATCGGCGCCAGGTGAGCGCGGACCCGGATTTCGTCGGGCCGGAGACGTCGCAGCTCCTCGCGAGGCTGCTCGACGGCGGCTACCTGATGCGCCGCGCGCCGGCCATCGATCGGGAGCGCGCCACGCCGGCGGGCGACATCGCGCCGGTCGCGGGCGCTGTCGCGCCGGAGTCCCCGGAGACGACGCACTTCTCGGTGATCGACGCGCAGGGCAACGCGGTCTCGTGCACGACCACGCAGTCGGCGAGCTTCGGGTCGAAGATCGTGATCCCCGGCACGGGCATCCTGCTCGGCAACGCGATGGGCGCGTTCTCGGAGACGGGCATCAACGCGGTCGCGCCGGGCAAGCGCATGGCGAGCTCGATGACGCCGACCCTCGTGAGCCGCGACGACAAGGTCGCGCTCGTCCTCGGCTCTCCCGGCGGCGACACGATCCCGAACACCGTCGCGCAGGTCCTCCGCAACCTGATCGACCACGGGATGACGATCGACGAGGCGGTCCGGCACGCGCGCGTCCACCACCAGTGGATGCCGGACCGGGTGCGCGTCGAGCGGCTGACGCCCCCGCCGCAGGCCGCCCTCGACGACCTCGCGCGGCGCGGGCACGCCGTCGCGCTGGATCCGATGCCGATCGGCGACGCGAACAACCTCCTCGTCGACGCCGCCGGCGTGGCGTGGGGCTACGCCGACACGCGCGAGGGGGGGACGGCGGAGGGCGTCAGCGCGCCCGGGAAGCCCGCCGCGGCGGCGCAGGCCGGCGCGCCGGAGGCGTCGAGCGCGCCGTAGGCCGCGCGGGCGGCGTCATCGCAGCCGGGGATCGTACTCGGCCGCGTCGGCGTCGTCGTCCTCCTTGGGGCGCACGACCACGACCGGGCACGGCGCGTTCCGCGCGATCCGGTCGGCGGTGGAGCCGCCGAAGAGCCGCTGGAAGGGCGACTGCGGGTGCGTGGCCACGACGATGAGATCGGCGCTGAGCTCGCGGGCGAGCGAGACGATGGCCCGGTCGGGCCGGCCGGTGCGGAAGTGCATCGCCATGAGCCGCGGCTGGCCGTCCGCGAAGCGGTGCTGGAGCACCCGGAGCGAGGGCGGCGACGACGCGCCGGGCGTCGTCACGTCGCGCACCGCGGGGGCGACCTGCCGCGGGCCGACGACCACCGCGTGGATCTCCGTCTCGCCCCGGAGCGCCGCCAGCTCGAACGCGAAGCGCCAGGCCCGCCCGCCCGGCTCGGACAGGTCCATCGCGACCACCACGATGTACGACTTCACCCGGCGCCCGCCGCGCAGGCTCGAGCGGGCCGCCTCGCTCGCCGGGGCGGGCTCCTTCCCACGGGCGCGCTCGCTCACGGGAGCCGGCTCGACCACGGGCGCGCGCTCGCCCGCGGGAGCGCGCTCCCGCGCGGGAGCCGGCTCGACCGCGGGGACCCGCTCCGTCGCTGGAGCCGGCTCGGTGGCGGGGACCCGCTCGGTCGTCTCGCTCGTCTCGTCGGGCATCCCCCCTCCCGCGGCGGCGCCCGCCGCGTGCGGCGGCCGGGCGAGCGCCCCGCCCTGATCGGCGCGCGCGGGCGCCGTTGCTTCGGTCGGCATCGGGCGCAACGTTCGCAACGCGCCGCACGCCCGCAAGCCGCCGCCGCGCACGCCGCGCGGCGCGCGCAGGCGAACAGCGCGAGCCGCCCGGGGCCGCCCCGGGCCACTCCAGCCTTGACGCACCCTCCAGACCTTCGCAGCGTCCCGCCCATGATCCCCCGCTACACCCCGCCCGAATTCGAAGAGCTCTGGTCGCCCGCCACCCGGTTCAAGACATGGCTAGAGGTGGAGCTCGCCGCCTGCGAGGCGATGGAGGCCGAGGGGCTCGTGCCCGCCGGCATCGCGGAGGGGATCCGGGGGAAGCAGCTCTCGCTCGACGCGGCGCGGATCGAGGCGATCGAGCGCACGGTCAAGCACGACGTCATCGCCTTCCTCACCCACGTCGAGGAGCTGGCGGGCGAGGGGGCGCGGTGGCTGCACCGCGGGATGACCTCGAGCGACGTGCTCGACACGAGCCTCGCGATGCTGCTCGTCCGCGCGGCCGACATGCTCTCGACGCGGCTCGACAAGCTCTGCGACGCGCTCGCGCGGCGCGCGGACGAGCACCGGCGCACCCCGATGATCGGCCGGAGCCACGGCATCGCCGCCGAGCCGATCACGTTCGGCCTGGCGCTCGCGGGCCACCTCGCCGAGATGAAGCGCGGCAGGGCGCGCCTCTCCGCCGCCCGCCAGGCGATCGCCGTCGGCAAGATCGCCGGCGCGGTCGGGACGTACGCGCACCTGTCGCCGCGCATCGAGGAGCGCGCGCTCACCGCCCTCGGCCTGCGCCCCGAGACGGTCTCGACGCAGATCGTCGCGCGCGATCGCCACGCCGAGTTCTTCGCCGCGCTCTCGCTCATCGCCGCGGGCATCGAGCGGCTCGCGACCAACGTGCGGCACTGGCAGCGCACCGAGGTCGGCGAGGCGGAGGAGCGCTTCTCCGTGGGCCAGAAGGGCTCGAGCGCGATGCCCCACAAGCGCAACCCGATCCTCAGCGAGAACCTGTGCGGCCTCGCGCGCATCGTGCGCGCCGCCGTGATCCCCGCGCTCGAGAACGTGCCGCTCTGGCACGAGCGCGACATCTCGCACTCGTCGGTCGAGCGGATGATCGCGCCCGACGCGACCTCGACGCTCGGCTTCATGCTCGACCGCGCCGCGGGGCTCGTCGACGGGCTGGTCGTCTACCCCGAGCGGCTGCGGCAGAACCTCGACCGCACGGGCGAGCTCTTCTTCAGCGAGGCGGTGCTGCTGTCGCTCGTCCAGAAGGGCAGGCCGCGCCAGGCGGCCTACGAGCTGGTGCAGCGCTGCGCGATGCGCGCCATCGCGGGCGAGGGCCGCTTCCGCGACAACCTCGCGGCCGACGCGGACGTCGCGGCGCTGCTCACCCCGGACGAGATCGCGCGGTGCTTCGACCTCGATCACGCGCTCTCGCACGTCGACGCGATCATCGATCGCGCGCTCCGCGATTAGCTTCGCGCACCAGGGATCCAGAGAGAGAATTCAACGCCAAGGCGCAAAGGCGCAAAGGCGCAAAGGCGCAAAGAAGATAATAAATTCAGGCATTTTTGCGTCTTTGCGCCTTGGCGTCTTTGCGTTGAATTCTCTCGCCGCTCGCGAGGCAGGGCCCTGGCAGGATCGCTGACCCGAGGTGCTGGCCGAGGCCGTTGATCTGCACAGGGCGCTCTGAGAGGCTCCGGCCCGCCATGGCCGCCGCCCGTCGCCCCTCACTCCGCCGCCTCTGCCGCTCGCTCCCGCGCCTCCTCGCGGCGCTCACGCCGCTCGCGGCGCTCGCCGCCTGCAGCGGGAGCGCCCCGGCGCCACCGCCGCCCGCGGCCGCGGCCCCGCCGCCCGCGGCCGTCGCGTCGAGCCTCGCGCCCGCGGAGGCGCCGCGGGAGCCGTTCGCCGCGCTGCGCGACCGGATCGTGCGCGCGTGGGTCGCGGACGATCCGTCGTTCGCGCGCTCGCGCGGGCTCCACGAGCACGACGGCAAGGTCGCCGACTACTCCGCCGCGGCGATCGAGCGGCGGCTCGCGCGCCTCGAGCAGGGCCGCGCGGCCCTCGCCGCCGTCGACCCCGCGGCGCTCTCCCCGGACGAGGCGCTCGACCGCGAGATCCTCCTCCAGCAGATCGACCTCAAGCTCTTCAACGGCAGGGACATCGAGGACTGGCGCCGGAGGCCGCAGTTCTACGACGAGCTGTTCGGCGTGAACCAGTACCTCGACCGCGATTACGCGCCGCTGCCCGAGCGCGCGCGGCGCCTGCTGGAGCACGAGAAGGCGGCGCTGGCCCAGGTGCCGCGCGTTCTCGAGAACCTCGCGAGCCCGATGCCGAGGCCGGTGATCGAGGTCGCCGTGAAGATCTTCCGCGGCTACGCCGAGTACCTGCGCGGCGACGTCGTCAAGCTGCTCCAGGGCGTCGGCGACGCCGCGTTCCAGGCGGAGTTCCAGGAGACGAACGCCGCGCTCGCCGCCGCGGCCGACAAGCTCGCCGAGCACCTGGCCACCGTCGAGCTGCCGAAGGGCGACGGGAGCCACGTGCTCGGGGAGGCGCGGTACAAAAAGCTCCTGCTCGCGCAGGAGGGGCTCTCGATCCCGCTCGCCGAGCTCAAGAAGATGGGCGAGGACGACCTCGCGGCGAACAAGGCGGCCTACCAGGCGCTCGCGAGCAAGGTGAAGACCTCCCGGCCGAAGGCGGAGCAGCTGCTCGCCGAGGCGACGCGGGTGATGGACGCGTCGCGCAGGTTCATCGTCGACAGGGAGATCATGAGCCTCCCGTCCGACGAGCGGGCGGTCGTGAAGGAGACGCCGCCGTACATGCGCTGGAACTCCGCCTTCCTCGACGCGCCGGGGCCGTTCGAGCGGCAGGGGCTCGTGTCGTTCTACTACATCACGAAGCCCAACCCCTCCTGGCCCCGCAAGGAGCAGGAGGAGTACGTGATGCTGCGCGGGACGCTGCTCTCGACGACCGTGCACGAGGTCTACCCGGGGCACTTCGCCCAGCACCTGTGGGAGAACCGCGCGCCGACGGACGTGCAGAAGATGTTCGGCAGCTACTCGTTCGTCGAGGGCTGGGCCCACTACGCCGAGCAGATGATGATCGAGCAGGGGTTCGGCAAGGAGGACCCCCAGAGCCGGCTCGGCCAGCTCGCGGACGCGCTGCTGCGCAACTGCAGGGTGGTCGTGTCGCTCGGGGTGCACGCCGAGGGCATGAGCCTCGAGGCGGCGGAGCGCCGCTTCGTCGACGACTGCTTCCAGGACCGCGCGACGGCGCGGCAGCAGGCGGTGCGCGCCACGTTCGACCCCGGCTACTTCGCCTACACGCTCGGCAAGCTCCAGATCCTGAAGCTCCGCGAGGAGGCGAAGGCGACGCTGGGCGCCGCGTTCTCGCTGCGCCGCTTCCACGACGCGCTCCTCTCGCACGGGTCGCCGCCGGTGCCGCTCCTGCGCGAGCGCGTGCTCGCCGAGCTCAGGGCGCCGGAAAAGAAATAGCCTTCACGAAGGCCCCCGGCCGCGCGCCTCGCGTGCGGCTCACCCCTCCGGGGCCCAGCGCGTCGGCCGCGCCTTCAGCGCGCGCGCGCCGAGCGCGTCGCACCACGCCTCGAAACGGCCGCGCGGCACGCCGCGGAAGCGCAGGTCGTCGAGGCGCTCGGCGAGCGGCACGTCGGTGCGGAGCGTCGCCAGCGTCCGGTAGAGCAGCGCCTCCTCGCGCTGCTCGGAAAGCGCGCGCGCGATCCTGTCGGCGCCGCGCACCGGCACCGTCCACGCGGACGGGTCGTCCGGGATCTGCTCGAGGTGCCCGTAGGCGCCGAGCAGCGCGGCCGCCGTCCGGTCGCCGATGCCCGCCAGCCCCGGGATGCCGTCGGCGTCGTCGCCGGTCAGCGCGAGGTAGTCCGGGATGCTCGCCGGGGCCACGCCGCGCGCGGCGCGCAGCGCGGCCTCGTCGACGACGCGCTCCTTCCGGCGGTCGACCTGCACGACGCGCTCGCCCGCGAGGCACTGCCCGAAGTCCTTGTCCGGGCTGAGGATGCGCACCTGCTCGACCTCGCCCCGGAACCGCGCCGCCGCCGTCGCGAGCGCGTCGTCCGCCTCGAACGCGTCCATCGACCAGACGACGACCCCGAGCGCGCGCACCGCCTCCTCGACCGGATCGAACTGCCCGCGCAGCGCCGGATCCATGCCCTCGTCGCTCTTGTAGCCGGCGAACAGATCGTTCCGGAACGAGCGGATCGGGTTGTCGAACGCGACCGCGAGGTGCGTGACCTCCTCGTCCGGGTGGTGCAGCAGCGCGAGCAGCGAGGCGACGACCCCCACCGTCGCCTTCGCGTCCCAGCCCCCCGGCGCGCGGTGGTCGGGCCGCTTGGAGAAGTGCGCGCGGAAGAGCTCGTAGGTGCCGTCGATGAGGTGCAGCCGCATGGGTGTCCCCTCCCGCGGGCCGCCCGCCCGCTACGCCGTCATGTCGGCCATGAAGATCGGCGGCGAGTGCAGGGCCATGATCTCCGGCGTCGGCGGGGCCGACTGCTTCGCCATCCGGAGCGCCTCGTCCATCGTGCGCGCCGTCTCCCAGCCGAGGAGCTGCGGGATGTACTCGTTGTCGGCGCCGACCACGATCATCCGGCCGATGTGCTGCCGGCCCGCCTCGCCCCAGTACCACATGAAGAACGGGTGGGTCGGGTGGTACGCGTGCCCGAAGCGGTACATCTCGATGTACGCCGGGTTCTCCGAGAACTTCTTCTCGTACCGCTTGTGCAGCTCCATCGCGTCGCGCGTCTCGGGCAGCAGCCGGTGCACGAACTCGATGTACGGGGCGTGGTGCTCGTTGTCGAACAGATCGGTGCAGGGGTGGAGGATGATCATCGTCCCCCCCTTCTTGAGCATCGGCGCGCCCCGGTAGAGGTTGAACATGTAGCCGTTCGCCATCACCTGCACGAGCAGCGGGTTCAGGAACGAGTTCACGTTGTAGGGGCTGATGTACGGGATGCCCGTGACCAGGATGTCGGCCTGGCCCGTGACCGGGACGAGGTACTGGTCGAAGCTGCGCTTCAGCGTGTGCTCGTGGACGGCCTCGGTCTCGCCGGCGAACACCCCGGTCACCCCGTACGGCGAGGGGACGCGCTGGAAGATCGCCTGGCGCGCGGGCTGCGGCACCTTCGACAGCGTGAAGCGGAGGGCGCGCAGCGCGCTCTTCTCGCCCGCGCTCAGGTCGTCCTCGTTCTTCGCGAGGAACTCGAGCGGGCGATCGAACATGCGGTTGTTGATCGTCGTCTCGATCGTGAAGACGTTGAGCTTCTTGTTGGCCAGCCGGCCCATCCGCTCGACGCTCGTGTGCAGCGCGGAGCTCTTCGGGTCCATGTACGAGTAGCAGTCGCGCATCACCCGCGGGTTGTGGTGCGCGCGCAGGCTCCTGTACCCGCACAGGCCGACCGAGACCGACTTGTGCCCGCCGTCCATCGGCACGAGGTTCAGGTTCACGTAGATCACGAGGTCGCTGTCGACCGCGCGCTTGTTCAGCTCGACCTCCTCGCCGACGTCGGTCGTGCCGATGTACTTCATGTTGGCGAGGTTCTCGGCGTCGTGGTTGTAGAGCTTCTTCGGCCAGTAGGCGTTGAAGATCCTGTCGCCGACGATGTGGCGGACCTCCCAGTCCTTCATCCGCCGGTGGACGCTCGTCGCGATGATGATCTCGACGTCGTCGACGCCGTAGTCGGAGAGCAGGTCGAGCACGATGGTGAGGACGCGCTCGCGGATGTCAGGGCGCCGCATCGGCGGCAGCGGCAGCGAGATGTCGTCCACCGCGATCGTGACCTTCATCCCCGGGCGGAGCTTCGCGTAGAGCGGCTCCGAGTTGTGCGGGTGGTTGATCGCGTAGCGGATCGCGGCGTCGACGTCCTTCAGCGGCTCGAGCGGCGGCTTCGGGTAGATCACCCGCGAGCCGGTGGGCAGGTCGACCTCGACGAGCTGGTCGCCTGAGAAGAGCACCCGGGGGGCGCTGCGGCTGTCTAGCGTGACGACGCAAGGATGGCTCATGGGGCTTTCAGAGCAGGTGGTGCGACGAGTTGGGCTGTGGCGTGGCTCCCCGCCGTCGTCCGGCAGAGGCCAGGGTCATGCGGCGAGATCGAGGATCGGCCAGTGGTAGGCCTGCGCGAGCAGCTTGAGCTTGCGGTCCGGGTTCACCGCCGCCGGGTAGCCGACGACCGAGAGCATCGGGACGTCCGAGTAGCTGTCCGAGTAGGCGAAGCACTCGTCGAGGTTGTGCCCGTGCGCGTGGGCGTGCTCGCGGATGAGGCGCGCCTTCTCGGGGCCGGCCACGACGGGGCGCAGGAGCTTGCCCGTCGCGAACCCGTCCTTCACCTCGAGCCGGTTCGCGATGATGCCCGTGGCGCCGAGGTGCTCGGCGAGGATCTGCATCAGGAAATCCAGCGCGCCGGAGATGAGGACGACGTCGTGCCCCTTGTCGAGGCTGCACTTCACGAGGTCCCGCGCCTTGCCGTAGATGGCCGGCTTGAGCACCTTCGCGAACGCCTCCTCGGCGAGGGCCACCAGGCGGTCCTCGGAGACGCCCGCGAAGGAGCTGAAGAGCAGCTCGTTGAAGAGGCGCCGATCCTGCAGCTCCGCCATCGCCATCCACGGCGCCTTGACGAGGGCGCGGCCGAGCTTCGCGAGGCTGTGCATCGGCGTTGGCTGGTTCAGCATGTAGAACACCGTCGGGTGCACGAGGTTGGTCGTGACCAGGGTGCCGTCTACGTCGAAGTAGCTCGCCGGCATGTGGGGCAAATCTCCCTTCATGCCCTTTGAGTCAAGATCGAGCTGGCGCGAACCGGGATTCGCAGGCGAATCGTCACGCCGCGAAGAGGCGCTCGTAGCGGTCGTCGAGCTCCACGCCGCCGTCGGTGTCGCCCCGGTCGACCGGGTTGATCCCGCAGTACTCGACGCTCGCCAGGTGGCGCCAGCGCCCGGCGCGCTCCGGCTCGTCGGGCAGCACCGGGGTCGTGCAGGGGAAGCAGCCGATGGTGCGGAAGCCCATCGCGTGCAGGGGGTTCTCGACGGCGTCCGGATGTGCCGCGAAGTAGGCGTCGAGCTCCTCGCCGCTGAGCGACGCGAAGGGGTGGACGCGGATGGCGTTGTTCGCGGGGTCGAGGCCGAACGGCGCGACCTTCGCGCGGGCGCCGCCCTCGCCGCGCCGCAGCGCCGCGACGAGCGCGTCGTAGCGGCCGCGGATGGCGTGCAGCGGGACGGACTTGCGGAGCTCGCAGCACCGCTCCTGGCCCTCCTTCGAGAGGTAGAGCAGCCCCTCGTCGCGCGTCTGCTGCATGAAGCTGCGCTCGGGCGAGAGCGTGACGACGCGCAGGTTCGGGTGGGTCCGCGCGAGCTCGTCGCGCGTGGCGAGCGTCTCGGCGTGGAGCACGCCGGTGTCGACGAAGACAACGTCGAAGGAGAGGCCGGCGCGGTCGGCGACGTGGCAGAGCGCGGTCCCGGCCCGCTGCATGCTGCTCAGGATGGCCGCGCGGGGGCCGAAGGACTCGCGGACGAAGCGGAGGAGCTCGGTGGGCGACGCGCCCTGGAAGCGTCGGTTCAGCGGTTCGAGGTGTCGCTCGGTGATGCGCATACGGGATGCATAGCAGAGCCCGTTTCCTTGATCCGGGTTGCGTTCGCCGGAGCTTGCGCCTAACTCCGCTTTCGCGGAATGACCAGCGCCCACCAAGCCTCGCAAGCCGGCGGACCCGGCCAGGAGCTCCCGGAGCTCGAGCGCCGGCGCTTCCTGTTCGTGACCGGCAAGGGAGGCGTCGGGAAGACGACGATCTCCGGCGCGCTCGCCCTCGCGTTCGCCGCCCGCGGCAAGCGCGTCCTCGTCGCGATGTGCAACACGAAGGAGCGGCTCTCGGCCATCCTCGGCACGAAGCCGATCGGCCAGGAGGTCACCCACGTGGCCGAGCGGGTGTGGGCGGTGAACATCTCGCCCGACAAGGCGCTCCGTGAGTACGGCGAGATGGTCCTCAAGGTGCGCGCCGCGGCCGATCTCGTCTTCGACAACAAGTACACGCGCACCTTCTTCCGCGCGGTGCCCGGGCTCTACGAGTGGGCGATGCTCGGCAAGGCCTGGTTCCACACGACCGAGCTGCTCGCGGACGGGTCGAACCGCTTCGACGTGGTGCTGCTCGACGCGCCCGCGACGGGGCACGGGGTGGACATGCTGCGCGTGCCCAAGGTGATCCTCGACGTGGCGCCGCCGGGCATCCTGCGCCGGGACGCCGAGGCGGCGTGGGCGATGTTCCGGGACCCGGCGCGGAGCGGGGTCGTCGTCGTGACCCTCCCGGAGGAGATGCCGGCGACCGAGACCGTCGAGCTCGTCGCGGAGGTCCGGGGCGAGCTCGGCCTGCCGGTCCACCGGCTGATCATCAACGGCGTGCTGCCGCCGCTGTTCTCGCCCGAGGAGCGCCGGGCGCTGCTCGTGGATCCGGGGCGCCTCGACATCGAGGCGCCGCTGCGCGCCGCGCACACCGTCGAGAGCGCCGTCGTGGCGGGCGCGCGGCGCTCGATGCGCGAGTCGGTGCAGCACGAGAGCCTGGCGCGCCTGCGCCGCGAGCTCGACCTGCCGACCGTGATCCTGCCGTTCCTCTTCGACGAGGCCTCGACGGTCGCCGGCACGCGGACGCTGGCCGAGCGCCTCTGAGCGGGCCGATGCCGGCGGCGATGGTGCGAGCGAGCCCGCTGCTCTGCGACGGACGTGCGCTGCTCGACGCCGATCGCCTCCTCCACGCGGGGGTCGCCGATCGGCGCGCGAGCTTCGAGCTCGGGTTCACGGCGGCGCCGCCGCACACGGGGTTCCTCGTGGTCGCCGGCGTCGAGGCGGCGCTCGAGGCGCTCGCGCTGGACGGCGGGCGGCTCGACCCGGGGGAGGTCTTCGCGGCGCGCGCGGCGTGCGGCCTGAGCGACGCGCTGGTGGAGCGGCTCGCCGGCGCGGTGCTCTCGGTCGACATCGACGCGATGCCCGACGGGACGATCGCGTTCCCGGGCACGCCGGTCGTCTCGGTGGAGGGGCCGTTCGTCGAGGCGCTCCTCGTGGGCGCGCTGCTCGTGCCGGCGCTCCGCCGGGGCACGGCCGCGGCGACGCGGGTGGCGCGGCTCCTCATCGCCTCGGACGGCGGCGCCGTCGTCGACGGGTCGTCGGCGCGCGTGCCGTTCGCCGACGAGGCGCTGGCGCTCGCGCGCGCGATGCACGTGGGCGGCGCGGCGGCGACGACGAGCGCGCTCGCGGCCGCGGCGCTCGGCATCCCGTTCCGCGGCGAGGCGGGGATCGACCTCGGCGAGCTCGCGCCGCCGCCGTCGCCGCTCGAGGGGAGCTGGCCCTGGTACGCCGACCGGGTGATCGACCTCGGGGGTCACGACGAGGAGGCGCTGCTCCTCGAGGCGCGGCGCGTGGGCACGACCGCCGGCGGCTGGGTCGCCTCGGGGCTCGCGGAGCTCTCGGAGGGGCTGCCCGCGGCGCGCTACGAGCTCGTGGCGCTCGAGGAGTCGGGCGCGTGGTCGCTCCGGCAGGGCGCGAGCGGGCGCGGCGACGTGATCGCGGGGCGCAAGATGGTGGCGCGCTACCACGACGAGGCCGGGCGCGCGGTCGTCGACGTGATCCACCTCGCGCACGAGCGGATGCTGACGCCGCGGGCGCTCGGGGTCGCGCGGCTCGCGCCGCTGGCGCGCGCGGTGATGCGCGGCGGCCACGCCCTCGAGTCGCCGGAGCCGCCGGGCGTCGGTCGCGAGCGCTCGGTCGCGGCGCGCGAGCTGCTCCCGCACGCTGTCGCGCACCTGCGCGCCCCGGCGCGCTACCCGGTGCAGCTCTCGCCGGCGCTGATCGCGCTGCGCGAGCCGGAGCCGCCGAGCTCGTGGCGGTGAGGGCGGGGCGCGTGCCGGGGGCATCCCGTCACGCGCGAAGGGGGGCGTCGCCGGTACGAAGGCTTCCCGCGCGCGGGGGAGGGCTTCCCGCGGCGCGGGAAGCTTCGCGCCCGAGGTCCTGAGGCTTCGCGCGAGGTCCTGAAGCTTCGCGCGCGCTCCTGAGGCTTCGCGCGCGGGCCGGAGGGTCGAATTTCCCGGGAAATACGTCCCCCGGCCCGCGCCGGAAGGCGCCGGGGGCGCCGGGGACGCCGCTAACTACGCGAAATCTCATGCCCCGGGGCGCGCGGGAAGCTTCCGGAGCGCGCGGGAAGCTTCCGGGCCGCGCGCGAAGGTCTCGGGCGCGCGCGGGAAGCCTCCCGGAGCGCCGGGAAGCCAGGACTTATGTGTCGGGTTACTCGAAGTCGGCGCCGGCGGTCTCTTCGATCGGCGCTGCCGGCTGGGGCGGCGTGGCGGCGGGCTTGCCTGGCGTGGCCGGCGCTGTCGCGGGCTTGCGCTGGGGCGCCTTGCGGCTCGCGAGGCCGAGGCGGATGAGGTAGCTGCGCTGCTTGACGACGGCGCGGGCCGTTGTCGCCCACTCGTCGAACCAGCCGCGCAGCTTGACGAGCGCCTCGTGCCGCCGCGCGGCTTCGGGGACATCGGTTGTCTCGGGCAGAGGCGATGTCGGCCCGAGCGCCACGTCGACGAGGCCCTTGAGGCGCCTGCGCTCTGCCTTGTCGAGGCCGCGGGTGGCGAGGAATGCGACGGCCTTCTTGTCGACCTGCTTCGTCGCGGCGCGGTCCGGATCGGTGCCATTCTCGAGGGCGTCGAGCCGCGCGAGGAAGGTGGCCACTCCGCGGACCGCGGCGGTGCCGGTGGAGGGCGAGAGGTCCTTGAACACGTAATCGTGCACGTCGGGGAAGCGCCGGCGGAGCGCGGCGCCATGACGGGCGTAGTTGGGCTCGTCCCACTGGTCGAGCTCCCCTGTCGCGGCGCGCTGCGCCCTGGCGTCGTCGGTATCGGCCGGCGCGCCGGCGGTCCTGCGCGGGGCGGCGAGGACGTCGAGGAGGAGCGCGCGGCCCTCCACGATATCGTCGTCGGTCATGCCCGCTCCGGCCATCAACGTGCGAAGCGCGGCGACTGCGCCTATCCCCATCAGGAGCTTTGTGGCGCGCTCCGGCGTGGCCTCGAGGACCCGGTCTGAATACTCCATGGCTGGTTTCCTCCCTGCCGGCCGGCAAAGCCGGACGGCGGCAATGAGGAGGGAAGGTACAATGGATGTCGGCGCGGTTGAAAAGGGCTTTCTCGCCTGAGCTACCGTCGGGTTTTTGCTGCCTCGACCAGCGTGAGTCCCATGTTCGGGGCTGCCATCGGGCCACCCGTCTCCCGTCTTCCGCCTCCCGCCTCCCGCCTCCCGCCTCCCGCCTCCCGTCTTCCGTCTCGTTGTCCGCGTGCGCGTGCGCGTTCCCATGCTCGCGTGCCGTGGCCCCCGGTGCCTCTTCACCAAGGACGGAGCGACGGGAAACTCGGGGGCGTGTTCTTCGGCCAAGCAATGTCCTACCGCTCCCGTGTGGACCCTTGCACCTGGGCAATGAGCGGGCGAGCGTCCGCGGGCGAGAAGAATCGCGGGGTGGAGGTAATGCTCATGAGAAGGAGAACGCGGCGACCGGGGACGCCCCTTGTGGCGGCCGCGACCGCCCTGGCGCTGGGCGCGATGGCCACAGGGTGCTTGTGGCCGCGCGAGGAACACGCGCCAGGCAGGTTCTGCGCGCAATCGAACACCAGCGTTGTCGAGCACTGCGTGGACGCGAGCGAGGGCCCCGGCAGCGCGTGGAACGAGGCCGAGGCGGACGGCGAGCAGCCGATCCAGATGTGGGCGTTGCCGCCGTTCAGCGCGTCCGACGCGTTCGTCGCGAGCGAGGCGGAGCTCGGGGCCTGGTTCGACAACCTCGATCGGGTCGTGGCGTACGTGCGCGACGAGGAGAAGCACGCCGAGTCGCTCCGGGCGACCCTGCACGGCGAGCTCCTCGGGCTGCTCCTGACGCACAGGCGTCATCAGCAGGAGATCGTCGACGAGGAGCCGGTCCGCGCGGCCGACAGCTTCACGCGGGCGATGATCGACAAGGCGAGCGCCCAGGAGGAGCCGCTCGCGGCCGCGCTCGCCGCGGACAAGCAGGCGATGGCGGCCGTGCAGGCGGTCTTCGACGAGGCCCGGCGCGACGCCGCGCCGCTCGTGTCCAGGTACGCGGCCGCCGCGGCGCGGTTCGCGGACTACCGCGCGACCGAGGCGGCGGAGACGGCGGCGTATGCGGCGCTCTCGGCGGAGGCGTCGCGGTCGGGCGTCGAGGGCCTCGACGGCGCGGAGCAGGCCGTGCTCGCCGCGGCGCGCGAGGCGAGCCGGGCGCCGAGCGAGCTCGCGGCGGAGATCATGACGCTGTCGGCCGAGCTCCAGGCGCTCGCGGTCTCGTTCGCGGAGGCGCTGGCGCCGCACAGGGAGGTGCTGGCGACGCACGGCGCGGTGGTGCCGGACATGACGTCGGGGGCGCTGCGCTCGCTGGGCGCGATGCTTGGCTATGCGCAGCGGCGCGTCGCGCGGAGCGACGCGACCGCGACGGCGCTGCTCGGCGGCATCGCGCTGCGCCGGCAGGCGCTCCGCGTGCTGCAGGGCGATGAGGGCGCGCGCGAGGCGATCGCGCGGTCGCGGAGCGAGCGGGCGTCGGAGAGGTTCCGCGAGGTGGCGCGCGCGCGGGCGGCGGCGCTGTCGGCGGCGCCGCCGGTGAGCGAGAAGCTCGGGCTGCCGCTGTTGGCAGCGCGGTACGGGGAGCTCCTGGCGCTTGTGCAGATGCGGCCGCTCTGCGAGGCGGCAGGGGCGTCATGGCGCGAGGCCGGGTGCGCGGAGCTGCGAGCGCGGTTCGACGCCGCGGAGGCGGAGCTCAGGACGGAGCTGCCGCGGAAGATCGCGGCGGGTCTTTCGGCGCTGCGGGAGAAGGGGATGGCCGCGGCGGCGCTCGACGCGGCGCAGGCGCGGCTCGACGCGGGCGACGTGAAGGGCGCCGCGATCGCGTATGACGCCGCCGTGCGCGGCGCGGAGGGGACATGAGGGGCTCGAAGGAGATGGCGCGGCGTGGCTTTCGCGCCGCGGCGCTGCAGAAGATCGTCGCGCTGGTCACCGTGGCGGCGGTGGTGACGCCGTCGTTCGCGCGGGCCGGCACGCCGTACACCCTTCTCTGGAGCGGCCACCAGGACGTCGGCTCGTGTGGGATTGCCGAGCTGGACAGGGAGGGCGACGCCTTCTTCGAGGTGAACCAGACGCCGCTGCCCACGTACTCGGTTCCGGACGCGCTGCAGATCGAAGCCGATGGTTCCCAGAGCAACACGTTCGAGGCGGAGTTCGATTCGGTGCTGCTCCGCATGGGCAGCAACGACTTCCACTTCCGGGTCCACACCGTCAACGGCGGCAACTGGTGTACTCACGCGCGCGACGTGGTGCACCTCGTCTCGGAGCCGCTCGGGCTGAACAAGCCGCTCTTCAACATCCGCCGCGACGGGGCCGGCTTCGAGGGCAACACCGCGGTCGACCTGAGCCTCGCGGAGATCAACCCGGACCTCGCGCGCGCCATCGCGGAGCTGGAGGTCAGGATCGCCCGGCTGATGACGGAGCTCCTCCGCGACGCCGCCAGGGTCGCCGACCTCCGGGCGCGGATGGACCTCTTGCGGCAGCTCGACACGGACCTGCACGACCTGGTGAGCCGGCCGCTGGAGGAGATCTCGCGGACCGACCTCGACGCGATCCTGGACCGGTACAAGGACGTTGTCGACGCGGAGACGCGGGCAGCGATGCAGCAGCTCGTCGACGACCTGAAGAAGAGCGTCAGCGAGCTGGAGAGCGAGCTCGCGCGGCTGGTCGACGAGTTCGGCGCGCAGGCGGACGAGGTGGCGGACCTCGCGACGCAGGACGCCCGCGCCGAGGGGTGGGATCCGGACGACCCGTGGAGCTACGCGCTCGGGGAGAGCGAGGTGCCGTGGGTGGAGGTGCCGGACATCGCGGAGGCGGACGGCGCATTCGAGGAGGGGCGGGACCCGTACGCGGCGTACGCGGACGCGGTGATCGCGGCGCTGGAAGCAGCGGTGAGCGGCGGGGTCGTGGTCGCGCGGGCGGATTTTGTGGCGAACGTGCGGGCGTGGCGAGAGAACAGCGCGGCGCTGGAGATCGCGCTGCGCGACCGGACGGGGGTGTCGCTTGCGGAGACGAACGCGTTCCTGAAGGCGCAGAACCGGATCGCCGGTGTGGTGCGGCGGTACATGGATGCGTCGGACTGGTTCGTGGACTCGCCGGTGCCGGCGGACCTGCGGGCGGTGGTGGACACGCTGCTGAAGCCGCGGTTCGACGCGCTCGCCGACCAGATGAAGGACAGCCTGAACCAGTGGACGGGGGAGGCGCTCGACCTGGAGCAGACGCAGCTCTACCAGACGATCAGCGCGTTCGCGGGGGCGATGTCGACGGTCGGCGAAGGCGTCGAGGCGTACGCGGGGGTGATGCAGACGCTGGTGCACGCGACGACGCGCATCGGGGTGGGGTTCGTGCCGGTGGTGGGGCCGGCGCTCGACCTGTGCGAGGCGGTGACGGGCAAGGCGTTCTGCCTGCCGTCGGGGCAGGAGCTGAGCACCGAGGAGCGGATCTTCTCGGGGGTGGGGTTCGGGCTCGGGGCGGTCGGGCACGTCTGGCACGGAGTCGCCGTTGCCGGCGGGCTGCGGGCGGGGGCGATCCGGGTCGCCAGGAAGATCGAGGAGATCGAAGACCCCGTCATGGCCGCGCTGCGCGGGAATCGGCGCACATGGTACAAAACGCTGCGTGGAGCGGTCACGAGCAAGCCGCTCGACGCATTCGAAAAGAAGGCGTCCAAGTTCATGCTGGACGACGGGCGGGCGCTGATCGGCGTCGGCGACGACGGCGTGCGCGACGTGCTGCGCATCCCGACAGAGTCGCCCCCCGGCACCGACCTTGCCAAAGCTCCCGACTTCTTGTCGGTCACTAGGGGGAACGCTCTCGCCCTCAGCGAGGTGAAATCGATTGAGAACGGGAGCGTCGACGTCAACAAGGCGCTCAAGCAGTTGACGAACGGGATGGAGGCTCTCAAGAATAAGGGACTCGCTGGAGACGTTCAGAGGGTCGAGCTCATCATGCCCAAGGGCGCGCCGCTCAACAATGAGGATCTGGAGATAGTAAACGGCTACTTGGTCAGAGTAAGCACGGGCGAGCGCATCACCATCAAGGGCTTCAAGAATTTGGTCATGGTCATCCAGCTATGAGCGATTCAGGCCCTTGGTTCTATGCGTGGTGTGACGAGGCGACCAGGATCGACGCGTTCGAGGCGGCCTTGGGCGCCCTTGTACATCCGAAGGCGCGCTGCGATGTCGCCGTCACCTCGCTCGATACTCCCACGGAGATATGGCGCCGCTCGATTCTCATCGACGAGGTCGTTACAGTGATACGTGCCGCCTTTGCTCCGGGTACGCACGTCTCCGTAGACTTCGGGGCGCAGCTGAGATCCGGACGCTGGCCCTGCTTCGGCATCGAGTGCTTCGGTGAGGAGTACGAGCGCCGGCATCCCTCCGGCCCGGTGCGCGGGTCGCCTTTCGACCGGAGGGATCTGCTCTCGTCGAGTCTCGAAATCGCCCCCGGCGGCACGATGCGCGATGTGGAGACCGAGGCGGTGATCTCGTCAATTCAAGTCCAGCAGGACATCGAGGATCTCCTGATCCGCCTCTGCGCCCCGGAAGCTCATGGACACGTGAAGACCGGCGCGTGCGTGGACGTTGGGCATTGGGGCGCCCCCGTCGAGACATGTGCGACCTACCACGCGGACGCCGCGTCGGTTGCGCGCGACCTCGCCCTCTCATGGGTCCACCTGCACGAGGGTGACAAGACAGCGCTCACCGCGGGGATGTCACTCGAGTTGCTGCGCGCGCGCATCGACGCCGCTCCGCATGGGGCATGCGTCGGCATTGCAGGCGACGTCGATCTTTTGCGCCAGCATACGCGGATGGACTGGGCCGCGGCGGCGTCGAGAGACACGCGACCTACGCGCGTCGATGCTGTTCGTCGCGGAGCACGCGCCCCCATCGAGGGTGACGCCGAGCTCACGCGCGAAACCGTCCTCAAGGCGCTGGATACGCATCCGAGCCTACTCCTCGACGCGCTCGAAGCCTCTGCAGTGCCCGACGACGATTGGCGCAGCGTCGAGTCGACCGCCCGCGAGACCATCGCAGCGACGAAGGAGGGAGCCGCCACCTACCAAGCGGACGTTGCCTCGCGCAAGCACGTCCAGTTCATCAAGCGCCACGCCCCCTTTCACGTGCGACGCCTGCCGAGCGGCGGCGCGGTGCTGACGACCCACCCGTACCGCACACTCTGGCCGCTCTGGGCGGATGCGCTCTTCGTCCTCGGCATTATGCCGTAAGTGAAAGCGATGGGATGCTCGCCCGGCTCAGAGCCTGTGTCCGCCGCCGTCGTCCGTCCGGCCTCTCCTTGCCGGGCATCACGTCATGATGTAACGGTGTGTCGGTCTCGCTCGCGGCTCATTGGGCCTCGCGGGCAGGTGGACCCGTCATTGGAGACAGGAGACGCGATCCATGAGCAAAGACCCTCACGCGAAGCGATTCGAGATTCAGCGGCTCGTCGAGCGCTCGCTCGACGTGGCCAGGCACGCGCTGCTGCAACAGGGATCGTTCCTTCCCGGGTTCATCGCAGTCCAGCCGAACGGGAAGTATGACATCGGGGTGGCAGCGCAGGGCGGCACCCAAGGTTCGAACCTGCTCATCATGGCGCTGAAGCAGAAGGCATCTGCAAAGCAGATCAGAGCGGCTGCTGTTTATCGAGATGTGCGGGTTCGCCCCCAAGGCGCATCGGAGGATGTTGACGCCATTCAAGTCGTGGCCGAATTCGCGTCGGGGGAGTCGTACAACGTATTCCAGGTTTACCGCATGGACGAGGAGAAGCTGGTCTTCGAGGAGGGGCGCGAGGTCGAGCGAGTTCCCCCTGTCATCTTCGCGGAGTCGGATCGAAGCGGGGCAGACACCAAGCGATGGTGGGAACTCTGGAAGTGAGCTCCTCTTCACCGGGGCTATCGCACCGTGCACGCTTTACCATCTCCGAACCTCACACGCCGGCCGCAGGTCCCCGATGGCGCACCCCTCCCTGAGCGCGCGGAGCGCGCGATTTGGGAGGGGCGGACCGCGCGCAGGCGCGGAGCGCCGAGCACGGGCCGGGGATGGGCATCCGCTCTCTCGGAGCCGTCCTCGGAGGGGATCCGACACCGAGAAGGCGAGGGGTGCCGCTCCGGGGCCGACGGCTGTGGATCAGGAAGCCCGCGGGCCGCCGTCGCGGGTCACATGTCGCCGGCTCACATGTCGAGCAGGAGCTGCGTCAGGATGTAGTTCGTGACGAGCACGGTGACGCAGCTCTCGACGACGGCGCGCGTCGTCGCGACGCCGACGCCGCGCGCGCCGCCGGAGGCGAAGAAGCCGTGGCGGCACGAGACCGCCGAGACGATGAAGCCGAAGACACACGCCTTGATGAGCCCCATCGAGATGTCGCTGGGGAGGGCGAAGTCGCGGACGCTCTGGAAAAACGCGCCAGCGTCGCCGCCGAGCCAGAGCACGGCGACGAGGTACGAGCCGCACATGCCGACGCTCGTGTAGAGGATGCAAAGGAGCGGCAGCATCACCGTCGCGGCGAAGAGCCGGGGCGAAAGCAGGTACTGCACCGGGCTCACGCCCATCGTCGCGATCGCGTCGATCTGCTCGGTGACGCGCATGTTGCCGAGCTCCGCGGCCATCGCGCTGCCGGCGCGCGCGGTGACCATGATCGCCGAGAACACCGGCGCGAGCTCGCGCGCCAGCGAGACCGCGACGAGCCCGCCGACCCGACCCTCGGCGCTGAACGCGCGCAACGCATAGGACGTCTGCAGCGTCACGACCATGCCGCTGAAGATGCCCGTCAGGCCGACGATGAAGATCGACTGCGCGCCCATGAAGTCCATCGCCGCCAGGAACTGCGCAGGGCGGAACGGGGGGCGCACGAGCCAGACGATCGTCTGGAAGGTGAGCGTGACGATGTTGCCGATGTTGTCGAAGAACCCGAGGATCGGCCCCAGCAACTTGTCGAGCAGCTCGCTGCGGCTGGGCTCAGCGCCTCCGGTCACGATGCCGCTCTTGTATCACGCAACGCCGCCGCGCACGGGCAGAGGCGCGCGAAGACCTGCCCGGCCCGCAAGATCGCCCTCGAGCGCCGCCAGCACCGTGCGGCTGCGCTCGCCCGTCGCCCGGATCTCGGCGGCGCGGCCGGGCGCGGCAGGGTCCGCAGGCGCGGCGAGGTCGATGAGGAGCGCGTCGCCGCCGAGCGCCTCCACGAACGGCTCGCCCCACTCCACCACGACGAGCGCCCCCTCGCCGCGGCGCTCCCGCAGGCCGAGCTGGGCGAGCTCTTCGGTCGCGGCGCCGCGCGCGTCGCGCGCGCCGTCCGCAAAGGACGCGCCGCCGAGGCGGTAGGCGTCGGCGTGCGCGATCGGGACGCGGCCCTCGTGCTCGTGGACCAGCGTGAAGGTGGGGCTGGTGATCGGGAGCGCCGGCGGCACGCCGAGCGCCCGGCAGAGGGCGCGGGCGAAGAACGTCTTGCCAGCGCCCAGGTCGCCGGCGAGGACCACGAGGTCGCCGCCCGCGAGCAGGCCGGCGAGCGCGCGGGCGAGGCGGATGGTGCTGCGGCGGCTCGGGAGCTCGATGCGCATGCGTCAGAACCGGGCCCCGGCGCCGAGCGTCGCGCCGACAAGGAACAGGGAGCCGTCCCCCGTGGGGACCCACCGGAGGTTGCCGAGCTGGGCCTCGAGCTGTACCGAGGGGCCCAGCGCGAGCGCGACGTCGATCGAGGCGCCGAGCACCGGGTGGACCTCGATATCGCCGCGGTACGTCGCGCCGCCGGGCCCGACGACGCCGGCGCCCGACCTGAAGAACGCGCCGAGGTGGAGCGCCGGGCCGACGTGCAGCGGGAACGCGCGCCACGCGCCCTCGTGCGGCGTGAGGCCGGGCGTCAGCATCAGGCGCGCGCCGCCCTCGATCCAGCCGGCGAACGGCCCGACCAGGTTGCCGCCGCCGCCCGCGAACAGCTCGAACCCGCGGTCGCCGAGCGCGTAGGCGACGCGCGCCGTCCCGACCAGCGAGGCCGCGCTGCCGCTCGCGCCCGGCAGGCGCGCCGCCGCGACGGCGGCCCCGAGCGCCGCGGAGACGGCGAACCGGCGCCCGCCCGAGTACGCGGGCCAGACGCGCTCCGGCCCGAGGGGGTAGGCCATCAGCACCTCGTTGGCCGGCGGGGCGGCCGGCGCCGGGGGCACGGGGGGCAGCACCACCGTGCCGCCCTCCGACGGAGGCGGCGCGCCCGCCGACGGGGGGCGCGCGGCGCGCTCCCAGGGGAGCTCGCCGATGCCGATGCCCTCGGGGCGGAGGAGCACGGCCAGCATCTCCTGCGTCTGCCGGGTCGCCTGGTCCTTGTCGACCTCCCGCGCGACCGACTCGACCCGGCCCGTCGAGGCGAGGTACGCGGTGAGCTCGACGCGGGTGGTCGTGACCGCGGGCTCGACGGTGCCGGTGAGGACCCAGTCCGCGCCGGTCTGCGCGCCGACGGCGCGGAGCTCGTCCGCGGTGTCGGCGACGCCGTCGGCGACGCCCTTGAGCGCGGCCGCGATCGCGCCGTCGGGCACCGGGGTGTGGCCGAGGGCGGCGAGCCCGCGCGCGACCTCGGCCTCCGCGGCGCTCCGGGCGGCCGCGTCGGTGCCGCCGCGCGCGGGGAGCACCGCCACGCGGTCGGCGAGCGCGGCCGGGGCGAGCGCGGTGAGCGCGGCGGCGGCGGCACAGGAGAGGGCTCGGCGGATCATGGGGCGCCATGCTACGCGCCCCGGGAGGCCGGAGCAGCCCCAGGACGACGCGCCAACGTGCTCTTCGCGCGCTTCTCGGCGCGCCGCTCGGCGCCCTTCTCGGTGCGCGGGTTGCGCGCGGAGGAGCGCGCCCGCCAGGCGGCTCGCTTCGCTCATCGCGCTTTCCCGATCTCGCGGTACCCGACTTCCCTGGGGAGCACGCGCTTTCCGCCGAAGCCGGTCGCCGACGTCGTCCACAGCTCGGCCCGCGCGCCGCTCAGGGAGCTCGCCGCCGCGAGGCGCCGCGCCTTCACCTCGGCCGGGTCCTCCGTGCCCGTCTTCGGCAGCTTCTGCACGCCGGCCCAGGCGAGGACGCCGGCGTCGCGCCCGAGCGCCGCCCAGAAGCTCGGCGGCGCCGGGTGGGTGGCGAGCCACGCGCCGAGCGCGGTCGCCGCGCCCGGCGCGTCCGGAGCGCCCGCGGCGGGCGGGCGCGGCGCGCCGGCGGGCGCCGCGGCGAACGGGAAGGGCCCGGCCGTCGCGACGAGCGACCCCGGCGGCGGCGCGCTGGCCGCCTCGAAGCCGAGCGCGATCGTCACCGCGCGCGGGGCGGCGCGGATCGCCTGCTCCGCGCAGGGCGCGTCGCCGGCCAGGATGAGCCCCCGGATGCCCAGGGGCCGGAGCGCGCGCGGGTCGAAGGTCCCGTCGCAGGGCAGCGCGAGCGCGACGCCGCCGTCGGCGTCGCCGGCGCCAACGACCGCCACCGGCTTCGCGCCCCGCTCGGCGAGGGCCGCCGCGAGCACCTCGACGCTCCTCGCGGGCTCCTCGCCCACCACGAAGACGAACGCGCCGTCGAGCGCCGCCGGCTCCGGCGGGTGGACGAGCAGCACCGGGATCTCGTGCGTCCGCGCGAACTTCGCCGCCGCCGTCGCCTGCTCCCGGTTGGAGCCGGCGATGAGCACCGCGGCGCCCTCGGCGGTGAGGCTGCTCAGCGCCTCCTCGACGCCGCCCTCCCCGCCGACGTCGCGGCTCACGAGCCGCGCGTCCGACCCAGGCCTCAGCAGCCCGAGCCCGTGCGCCACGCCCGCGGCGACCTCGACGCTGCGGCGCCGCGACTCGGGCGTGCGCGTCGAGAGCAGCAGGCCGACCGTGGGCGGCTCGACGCGGGCGGTCCCCGCGCCGGCCGCGATCTCGAAGACCGCGTCGCCCTGGCGGCCGAGCAGCGGGCCCGCCCGGTCGAGCAGCTCCTTCGCGAGCGCGACGTCCCGGCGCTCGCGGGCGACGATCGCGAGGCGCTCGGCGACCAGCGAGCGCAGGTCGACCTCCGGATCCACGACGTCGCCCGCCGCCTGCCCGGCGCGCAGCGCGCTCACGAGGTGCTCGATCGGGACCTTGCGCAGCAGCACCCCGATCTGCGCCCGGACCGCGGCGCGCTCGTCGTCGCCCGCCTCGCGCAGCCACACGCCCATCAGCTCGAGCGCCTGCGTCCACGCGCCCGCCTCCATCGCGGCGGAGGTGACCTCCTCGTTGAGGAGCGAGCGCACGTACGCGTCGATCACCTTGCTCACCAGCGGGCGCAGCACCCCGAACGCGGGCTTCGGCTTGCCGGCGCGCCGGAGCGCCGCGCCGCGGAGCACGCGCGCGATGTCCTCCGTCGCGCCCGTCGCGCCCCGCCCCCGCGCCTCGATCTCCGCCGAGAGCGCCTCGGCGCGGCGGACGTCCCCCTGCTCCAGCGCGATCCAGGCGAGGTGGGCGTCCGCGACGCGGATGAGGTCGTCGTCCGGGTAGCGCTCCCGGAAGGCGACGAGCTCCGGCTCGAGCGCGATGCGCTCGGCGCGCGCGCCGCTCGCGAACCGCGTGAGGATGCGGTGCAGCTCCGCCTGGGCCGCGGGCGAGCGGCTGAGGGTCTGGCTCACCGCCGCGCCGCCGCCCGTCCCGCCGCAGCCCGCGCCCGCCGTGGCGGCGCCGAGCGCGAGGAGGGCGGCGGCCGCGCTGAAGGCCGCGGAAATTCGGCCGAAAGTGTTGACTGGGTTCACCTTGACGTCACCCGGGCCATCCCATACACCCGCCCCGCCCGCCTTCCATCGAGGTCAGCGTGTCCGAGGCAACCCCCGCGAGATCGCTCTCTTCCGAGAGCCGCCGGTCCTTTCTCCTGCGCAAGCTGCATTCTCTCACCGGCGCCCTCCCTGTGGGCGGTTTCCTGCTGTTTCATTTCTGGACGAACGCGAAGGCGCTCCAGGGGCAGGAGCGGTTCGACGCGGCGGTCGCGGAGATCTCGCACATGCCGTACCTGCCGGTGCTCGAGATCGGGCTCGTCGTGCTGCCCCTCGCGTTCCACGCCCTCTACGGCGTCAAGCTGGCGCTCGAGGGCAGGCCGAACGTGGGCCGCTACGCGTACTCGCGCAACTGGATGTACACGATGCAGCGGGTCACGGGGCTGCTCGCCTTCGCGTTCATCGCGCTCCACCTCTGGCAGTACTGGGCGCAGAAGTGGCTGGGCCGGATGGCGCCCGAGGAGTTCTACCCGCGGCTGTGCGCCAGCATGTCGTCGACGATGGGCGGCGTGCCGGTGATGGCGCTGGTCTACATCTTCGGCATCGCGGCGAGCGTGTTCCACTTCGCCAACGGCCTCTGGGGCTTCTGCTTCTCGTGGGGCGTCACCGTGTCGCGCCGGGCGCAGCGGACGGCCGCGGTGGTCTTCGGCCTCGTCGGCCTCCTCGTCTTCGTGCTCGGCGCCAACACCGTGGTGTACTTCGCGACCGGCGCGCCGTTCCCCGGCACCCCGAGCCCGGCCGCCGACGGCGCCCGCACCTGCGCGGACATCGCGTCTCCGACCGCCGCGCGCGGCGCCGGCGCGGCGAACGACCCGCGCGAGCCGGCGGCCCCGGCCACGCACTGATCATCGTAGCGGCCGCGCCCGGGTGGGAGCGGCGCGGGAGCACTGGAATCGAACATGGCCGCGAAGAGCACGACGAGGAGCGAAGGGGGGAAGGTTCGGCGCGTTGTCGTCGTCGGTGGCGGCCTCGCCGGCCTGATGACGGTGATCAAGCTGTGCGAGGCGAAGGTCCCGGTCGACCTCATCTCGCTCGTGCCGGTGAAGCGCTCGCACTCGGTGTGCGCGCAGGGCGGCATCAACGCCTCGGTCAACACGAAGGGCGAGGGCGACAGCCCCCAGGTGCACCTCGAGGAGACGGCCTACGGCGGCGACTTCCTCGCGAACCAGCCGCCGGTCAAGGGGATGGCGGAGGCCGCGCCGGGCATCGTGTACATGCTCGATCGCATGGGCGTGCCGTTCAACCGGACGCCCGAGGGCCTGCTCGATTTCCGCCGCTTCGGCGGCACGCTGTACCACCGCACCGCGTTCGCCGGCGCGACGACGGGCCAGCAGCTCCTCTACGCGCTCGACGAGCAGGTGCGCCGGTACGAGCTCGCCGACGTGACCGATGAGCACGGCGTGTCGATCCCGGGCGAGAAGATGGTCCGGAAGCACGAGTTCTGGGACTTCCTCGGGGCGATCCTCGACGACTCCGGCACGTGCGTCGGCTGCGTCGCGCAGGACCTGAAATCGATGCAGATCCGCGCCTTTACCGGCGACGCGGTCGTGCTCGCGACCGGCGGCTGCGGCATCGTGTTCGGCCGCTCCACGCTGAGCGTCATCTGCACCGGGACGGCGGCGTCGGCGGTCTACCAGCAGGGCGCGGTGTACGCGAACGGCGAGTTCATCCAGGTGCACCCGACGGCGATCCCGGGCGCCGACAAGCTGCGGCTCATCTCGGAGAGCGCGCGCGGCGAGGGCGGCCGCGTCTGGGTGCCGAAGGACAGGACCGACGCGCGGAGCCCGCGGGACATCCCCGAGAAGGAGCGCGACTACCTGCTCGAGCGGATGTACCCCGGCTACGGCAACCTCGTCCCCCGGGACATCGCGGCGCGCGCGATCTTCAAGACGTGCTTCCACGAGGGGCGCGGCATCTGGAATGCCGCGACGGGCAGGAACGAGAACGAGGTCTACCTCGATCTCACGCACAAGGACGAGAAGTTCCTCCGGGCGAAGCTCGCGGGCATCCTCGAGATCTACGAGAAGTTCGCCGGCACCGACCCGTACCGGAACCCGATGAAGGTGTTCCCGGCGGTCCATTACTCGATGGGCGGCCTGTGGGTCGACTACGAGGCGGACGCGCGGGGCTCGCTCAAGGCCGGGTCGCCGCGCAACCACGCGACGAGCATCCCGGGCCTCTACGCGGTCGGCGAGGTGGACTATCAGTACCACGGTGCGAACCGGCTCGGCGCCAACTCGCTGCTCTCGTGCATCTATGGCGGCCTCGTGTGCGGCCCTGCGGTGGCGAGCTATCAGAAGAGCATCCGGCGGAGCGCCCTGGACTTGCCGCGCTCGATCTTCGACAAGGCCGAGAAGCGCGCCGAGGCCGATTACCAGCGCATCCTGACGCAGAACCAGGACGCGAAGCAGCCGGAGAACGCCTATCGGCTGCACCAGGAGCTCGGCGACATGATGCTGCGCGACTGCACGATCGAGCGCGACAACGCGACGCTCGACCGGGTGCTCGAGAAGCTCGGCGAGCTCGAGGAGCGGGCCGGCCGGATCCGGTGCACGGACACGGCCCCGCGGGTGAACCAGGGGGCGCAGTTCGTGCGGCATTTCGAGAACATGCTGGTGCTCGCGCGGGTGATCGCCGAGGGCGCGAGGCGCCGCGACGAGTCGCGCGGGGCGCATTACAAGCCGGAGTTCCCGGTGCGGAACGACGCCGAGTGGCAGCGCACGACGCTGGCGCGGCACGAGGAGAAGGGCGCCGTGAGGTTCGTCCGCGAGTTCGACTACGTGTGCGCCGGCCAGTCGGTCCACGTGACCGACGCCGTGGACACGTCGCTGGTGGCGCCGCGGGAGCGCAAGTACGAGCAGGCGGGCGCGGCGAGCGCGCAGGCGACTGGCAAGCTGTCGCAGAAGAGCGTGTAGCATGGCCAAGGCGAGCGAAGACAAGGCGAACGGGGCGGCGGCGCCGACGCAGGCGCAGGCGCGGGGCGAGGGCCGGCTGGTGCACCTGCGCGTGCGGCGGCAGGACACCGCGGATCGACCGGAGTCGCGGCGCTGGGAGGAGTTCAAGGTCCCCTACCTGCCGCAGATGAACGTGATCAGCGCGCTCCAGCAGATCCAGAAGGATCCGCGGACCGTGGACGGCAAGGAGGTGGCTCCGGTCGTCTGGGAGGCGGTCTGTCTGGAGGAGGTGTGCGGCTCGTGCACGATGGTGATCAACGGCCGGGTCCGTCAGGCCTGCTCGGCGCTGATCGACCAGATCGCGCCGAAGGGCGAGGTGATCACGCTGGAGCCGATGTCCAAGTTCCCGCTGGTGCGCGACCTGCTCGTCGACCGGAGCCGGATGTTCGAGGACATGAAGCGCGTGCGCGCGTGGATCGACATCGACGGCACGCACGAGCTCGGCCCCGGTCCGCGCGAGTCGCCGGAGCGTCAGGAGGAGCGATATCCGCTCTCCCGCTGCATGACGTGCGGCTGCTGCGTCGAGGCGTGCCCGCAATACAACGACGGGACGAAGTTCGTCGGCGCCTTCGCGATCAACCTGGTGCGGCTCTACAACATGCACCCTTCCGGGGCGATGCACGAGAACGAGCGCCTCGAGTCGGTGATGGGCGAGGGGGGTATCACCGATTGCGGCAAGTCACAGAACTGCGTCGAGGTGTGCCCGAAGGAGATCCCCCTCGTCGACTCGCTCGCGCAGGTCGCCCGCGACACGACGAAGCGCATGCTGTTCGGGTGGCTGCTGAAGTAGGCACCGGTTGCGCGTCAATGGACCGGCGCCGGGCGCCCGGGACGGTCTCGATGGCGCACGCGCGGCCCCATGGGCGACGAGGGAGCCCCGGGCAGGCGTTCAAGGTATACTGGGCTCTGGATGGATCCCGCGCATATCCGAGCGTTCGCCGAGCGGAGTCGAGCAGAGGTTGAGCAGCGCAAGCTCGACCACTGGGGTCGCACGTACCGCGAGCAGGGCTTCCGGGCGACGCTCCAGGCCGGCCATGCGCTGTACGACCACGCGCGACGCGTGCGCCCGGATTTCCCCACGGAGCGGGAGCGCGCCGAGGATCTGGCGCATCATATCGAGTTGAAGCGTCTGCTTGAACGAGCGGCACGTGCGTTCGCCGTTCGTTGAGCTCCTTGGGGCGCTCGCGGATGTGTTCTCTCGGCTCGGCGCCGGGTGGTACCTTTTCGGGGCGCAAGCGGCGCTGCTCCATGGGGCTGCGCGGCTCACTGCGGACGTCGATGTCACCGTGGACCTCCAGGGCAAGGATCCTGAGGTGCTGGTCAGGGGGCTCACGGCGGCCGGTTTCCAGATGCGCGTCGAGGACATCGCGTTCACGCATCGGACACGAGTGCTCCCCGTGCTTCACCTCGCGACGGGGATCGCCGCGGATGTGGTCCTCGCTGGACCGGGGCTCGAAGAGCTGTTCCTGCAACGCGCACAACTGCACGACCTCGACGGCATCCAGGTTCCCGTCGCCTGTGCCGAGGATTTGATCGTGATGAAGATCCTCGCCGGACGGCCAAAGGACATCGAGGATGTGGTCGCGATCATCGCAGCTCGCAGAGATCTGAAGCTCGATCTCGCCCGGAGCACGCTGCGCATGCTCGAGGAGGCGCTCGATCGCAACGACCTGCTTTCGGAGCTCTCCGGCGCCTTGGAGCGCGTCCACGGTGCCGGGGAGGTGGCACAGCGGGCACCGACAGGCCGGGGCGGCGCGAAGAAAAGGCGGCGGTCAAAACCACGCTAGGCTCACCAGGCGTCGTTGTGCCGCACGAGGAAGCGGCGAGGCTCGTCAGCCGTGCGCGCAGCGGCTCCTGCGCAAGCGCTCTCCACGCGAAGCCCGATGACGGGTCGTCACCGCCGATCCCGATACTACGGATACGGAAACGGCCCCCCCATGCCGAAGCCGAAGCCGCTCCCGAACCCCAGCCGGACCGGCTCCGTCGTGGTCTGCCGCTCCAGCTTCCGGAAGCGCATCCCGAGCACGTGCGTGAGCAGCGTGCATGTCTGGTGCGCGCGCGGCGTCACGTCGCACCCCATCCAGACGCCGAACGGCTGGCGCTCGCCGTCGTCGGCGTAGCGGATCACCGCGCCGCTCTGGGCGACCGTGAGCCAGGCGTTCGCCTCGCCGGGCAGCGAGGCGTGCAGCACGCCGATCGTGCCCATCGCGTCGTCGTTCGGGCCGGTGACCCGGCCGTCCTGTTCCAACAAGGCCACCGGTTCGGCCTCCAGGCCGAACACCCGCCCGCCGCGGTCCACGTTGAGCTGGTGATCGCCGTTCAGGAGGACCTTGCCGTCCGGCATGACGTCGATCGCCACGTCGGCGTAGACCCAGCGGGCGCGGGGGATGTCGAGCAGCGCGCCGCCGCGAGCCCAGTTGGCCGGGGGCGTCGCGGCGCACGCCGCCAGGAGCGAGAGCGGCACGACGAGAGCGAGGCGTCGCATGCGCCGAGCATACCGCAGGCGCCGCCGGCGCGTCGGCCGGCGCGTCGGCCGACGTTCGGCCGGCGCTACACCTTCTCGGTCCCCGTCGTGCCGAGCAGGCCCGTCGGCTTGACGAGGAGCACCCCGATCAGCACCGCGAACACGAGGACGTCCTGCAGGCCGGAGTACGGCGTGAGCTTCGTCATCTCGCCGATGATCCCGATCAGCATGCCCCCGAGCATCGCGCCCGTGATGTTGCCGATGCCGCCGATGACCGCCGCCACGAAGGCGCGGTTGCCGATCACCACGCCCATCGTGGGGTACACCTGCGACTGGTCGAGGCAGTAGAGCACCGCGCCCACCGCCGCGAGCATCGAGCCCGTGAGGAAGGTGAGCGCGATGATGCGGCCCGTGCGGATGCCCATCAGCCGCGCGGCCTCGATGTTCACGCTGAGCGCGCGCATCGCCTTGCCCGTCCAGGTGCGCCGCACCAGGAGCTCCAGCCCGATCATCACCAGGATCGACGAGACGAAGATCACCTTGCGCGTGTGCTCGATCGGCAGGAGCTGCGGATAGGCGCGGTAGCGGGCGGTGAAGAGGAGCTGCGCCAGGTTCTGGAGGAGCACGCTCATCCCGAGCGCCGTCACGAGCGGCGTGATCCGGGTGTTCGCGAGGCCCCGGCCCCGGGAGCGCAGCGGCGCGTAAGCCACCCTCTCGACGAGCACCCCGAGGACGCCCGCGAAGGCCATCGCGCAGAGGGTGCCGCCCACGCCCGCGACGAGCGGCGCGTCCTGGGCGCCGAGCGCCGTTATCCCGAAGAGCCCGGCGAACGCGCCCATCATGAACACCTCGCTATGAGCGAAGTTGATGAGCTTGAGGATGCCGTAAACCATCGTGTAGCCGAGGGCGACGAGGGCGATCATCGACCCCTGGGCGAGCCCCGTGATCAGGGCATTCACGATCTTCTCCATGGAGACCTCTTCACCGCGCGTCCGCCGCGCCCGAGCGGGCGCGCGGGCGCGACGACTACTGCTTCGCGGGCTTCTCGTTGACCGTCGCGTAATACTTGAACTGCTTGTCCTTGATCTGGACGATCACCACCGGCTTGTCGGCGTTGCGGTTCTCATCGATGGTGATGACCCCCGTCGCGCCCTGGAAACCCTTGGTGTCCTGGATGGCCTGCCGGATGCCTTCCGGCGTCATCTCCTTGGCGCGGCCCATCGCGTCGGCGAGCAGCTTGGCCGCGTCGTAGCCCTGAGCAGCCATGCTCGACGGCGTGCGCTTGTACCGCTCCGTGTACTTCTTCACGAACGCCTGCGAGTTGGGCCAGGGGACGTCGGGCGCATAGTGGTTCGTGAAGTACGCGCCGTCGAGCTCCTCGGCGGCGTCGCGCAATAGCTCGTTCGCGTCCCACCCGTCGCTGCCGACGAAGATGTTGCCCGGCACGCCCGCGGCCTTGGCCTGCCGCGCGATGGGGCCCATCGAGGTGTAGTAGATCGGCGCGTAGATCATCTCGGGGTTCGCCGACTTGAGCTCGTTGATGTACGTCGTGAAGTTGGTCTCCTTCTTGAGGAAGCTCTTCTCCATCACGATCTCTCCGCCAAGGCGCTTCACCTCGGCGCGGAACTCGTTGGCGAGGCCGGACGAGTAGAGGTCGTCGGAGGCGAAGAAGAGCCCGACCTTCTTCTTGCCCAGCGTGTTCACGATGAACTGCGCGCCCATCTGGCCCTGCACGTCGTCCGTGAAGCAGGCGCGGAACACGAACGGGCCGACCTTCGTCACGTCCGGGTTCGTGGACGCCGGCGAGATCATCGGCACCTTCTTCTTGTTGGCGACGATGCCGCCGGCGCGCGACCGGGACGAGGCGACCTCGCCGAGGAGCGCGAGCACGTGGTCCCGATCGATGAGCTGGAGGACCTTGTTGGTCGCCTCCTCCGGCTTCGACTTGTTGTCCTCATAGAGGACGTTGATCGGCTTGCCCTTGACCCCGCCGGCCTTGTTGATCTCGTCGATGGCGAGGTCGATACCCTCCTTGGAGTCGACGCCGAACGCCGTCTCCTCGCCCGACAGGCTGAAGTAGGCGCCGACCTTCCACTCGGGGTCGTCCTTCGCGTGCTTCGCCGGGTCGCCGCCCGAGCCCTCGCTCTTCTTGCCGCAGCCGAGCGTCATCGCGCTCAGCGCGAGCGCCCCGGCGATCATCCTCACCAAACCCCGTCGTCCGAGCATGTCGTCGTCCTCCCTGTCGCCGGGCCGCGCCGCGTGTGGGTCGCCCGCCGGTGGCCATGGCCGCGCGCTCAACCCATGGCCGAGAGCGCGTGTACTCGTCGCGTCTACCATTGTCCACGCGGCACGTCAGCCCTGTCGGGCCGCGGCGCGCTCCACGAGGATGGCCTTAAGTGTGCGATTCTCCACGGATTCCGCCGGCCGAGCCCGCCGTCGATCCGCGTGGGGCCGCACGGGGCCGCGCGCGCGTCACGGCGCGCTGCGCAGCGGGACGCGGGTCCGCGCCGCGGAGAGAGGCTGACGCGCGCGGCGCGGAGAGCGCGCTAGCCGGCGCGCCGCGCGTGGACGAAGTGCTCGACGTTCCCCTTCGGGCCGCGCACGGCGCTGTCGACCTCACCGACGACCGAGAAGCCCGCGGCCTCGATGGCCTGGCGCGCCTCCGCGATCGCCGCGAGGCGGGTCGACTCGTCCCGGATGACGCCGCGGCCGCGGGCGGCGGCCTCGCGGCCCGCCTCGAACTGCGGCTTGACCAGCGCGACGAGGTCGCCCGACGGGCGGAGCAGGCGGGCGATCGCGTCGATGAGCCGCGCGATGCTGATGAACGACGCGTCGACGACGACGAGGTCGATCGGGGCGTCGAAGTCCTCCCGCTGGAGCTCGCGGGCGTTGACCCGGTCGCGGACCACGACGCGCGGATCGGCGCGCAGCTTGCTGGCGAGCTGGCCGTAGCCGACGTCGACCGCGAAGACCCGCGCCGCGCCGCGCTGGAGCAGGCAGTCGGTGAAGCCGCCGGTCGAGGCGCCCACGTCGACGCACGTCTTCCCCGCCACGTCGAGGCCGTGCGCCTCGAAGGCCGCGAGCGCGTGCTCGAGCTTGTCGCCGCCCCGCGAGACGAACCGGGGGCCCGCGGCGACGTGGAGCTCCGCGTCCTCCGGGAGCAGCGTCCCCGGCTTGTCGATGCGGCGCGGCCCGGAGGTGACCTTGCCGGCCATGATCAGCGCCTGCGCCTCGGTCCGCGAGCCGACGAGCTTGCGGGCGACGAGCAGCGCGTCCGCGCGCACGCGGGTCACGGCGCCCTCGAGGCCGGCGGGCGCACGAGGCCCGCGCCGCCGCCGGGGGAGAGGGGAACGGCCGCCGCGTCCGAGAGCGCCAGCGCGTCGCCGTGGAGCGCCCGCGCGACGGCGGCGAGCCCGTCGCCGATGCGCGGCCCGGGGCGCAGCGCGACGTCGGTATGGAGCGGGCGCAGGCGCCCCTCGCGCACCGCGCGCAGCGAGCGCCAGCCGGGCGCGTCCCTGAGCTGCGCCAGCCGCGAGGAGCCCTCGTGCGTCTCGGCGTCGCCGGCCGTGCCGTCGAGCAGCACGTCGGGGTCGAGCGCGAGCAGGTGCTCGACGCTGATCGACGGGTAGGGGCCGCCGCGGGCGATCGCGTTCTCGCCGCCGGCGAGCCGGATGAGCTCATCGGCGAAGCTGCCGGGGCCCGCGGCGAAGATGGGCGAGGTGTCGAACAGCAGGGCGACCCGGACGCGCGGCGCGCCCTTCACGGCCTGCTCGACCGCGGCGCGGCGCGCGCGGATCCGGCCGATCGCCTGCTCCGCGCCGGGGGCCGCGTCGAGCCGCCGCCCGAGCTCCGCGAGCATGTCCTCGATCTGCGCGAGCGACTCGGTCTCGGGGAAGAAGGTCGCGATCCCCTGGCCGCGCAGCGCCTCCTCCAGCGCCGGCCCGGCGGGCCCGCGGGCGCCGGCCACGAGGGTCGGCGAGAGCGCGACGATCGCCTCGATGCTCGGGTCGGCGTAGCCGCCGACGCTGGGCAGGCGGAGCACCTCGGGCGGGTGGTCGCAGTGGCGGGAGCGGCCGACGAGCGCCACGCCGGCCCCGATCGCGCAGACCGCCTCCGTCGTGCTCGGCGACAGCGAGACGACGCGCGCCCCGCCGGCGGCGGCCGGGGCGCGGCGCCCGCACGCCGCGAGCGCGACCGCGGCGAGCGCCGTGAGCGCGGCCCGCCTCGGGAGCGCGCGGCCGAGGGCGAAAGGCACGAGCGCGGCGCCCGGCGCTTCCGCGTCCGGCGCGACGCACGGCGTGGAGGGGCGACGACCTTCAGCCAAGCCGGTCCCGGTCGCGCCGCCGACGCCGCAGGCCCGCGACGGCGCCCAGGCCCGCCGCGCCGAGCAGCCAGGGGACGGGCTTCGTCGGATCGGGCCGCGGGTTGCCGATGCTGCAGGAGCCGCTCGACCCGTCGGCGTCCCCGTCCTTGACGACGTCGTCCTCGCCTTCGCCGTCCTCGGACGGGGGCGGCTCGGGGCGCTTCGCGCAGAAGCCGAGCTCCGCGTCGCACCCGTACCCGCTCGGGCAGGTCGCCGTCTCGGTGCAGGGGCGGGTGCAGTAGCCGTCGAGGCACGCGTTCGTCGCGCACTGCTCCGCCTGCTCGCAGGCGCCGCCGATCTCGGCCGAGTAGACGGGGTCGGTGGGGAAGCCGGTCGCCCAGACGGGCGGCTCGTACCCTCCAAGGCTCGCGGCGCGCACGGTCGTCTCCTTAATCCATTCCGCCCAGCCGTACACATAGCCGTAGATCGGGTACTCGCAGCCCTCGGCGCCGCGCGAGGTCACGCCGATCACGCGGTGCATCAGATCGAGGCTGGGCCCGCCCGAGTCCCCCTCGCAGATGCCGGTGTCCCCGACCCACTCCGTGGACTTCACCACGGACGCCGGGCAGCCGTCGGCCACGCAATCGATGAAGAGGTTGTCGCGGCGACGCCGCAGGCCCGCGCCGGTGCTCCTGTCGTTCGTCGCGCCGAAGCCGACCGCGTAGTACTCCTCGCCCTGCTTCAGGGGCACGTCGACGCGCGGCACGAGCGGCGCGGCGTCGCTCTCCGGGATCAGCTCGTCGAGGATCAGGATCGCCTGGTCGTTGCCGCAGAAGCTGTCGACGTCGTCGCCGGGGAGCAGGACGATCTCGCTGCCGCCGTAGAAATATGAGGACTCGCCGATCTCCGCGTCGGTCGTGACGTAGATCTTCCGGGCGAGGTGCGTGTCCGTGAACTTCGTGGAGCGGCAGGTGATCTGGCCGTCCGTCTCATTGGCCATGTCCGACACGCAATGCCGGGCTGTCAGCACCACGTTCGGCGCGATCAGGCTCCCCGTGCAGATGGCGCCGATCTCGGCGTTGTAGATGCCCACGACGGCCCTGTCGCCGTTGTCCAGGTAACCGTCCTGGATGGCATCTCGCGTCTCACCGGTCTCATCAGGCGGCTCCAGGGCCGAGCTGCACGCTGTTGCAGTGAGTCCCAGGGCAAGAATCAAGATGACTCTGGGCGAGCAATACGACATCGAGAGCCTCCAAGTACTGCAATGTAGGTGCGACGAGCTCCGAGGCGTCGCATCGAGCGAAAGAGTCTAGAGGGGAATGTGCGGTCATGCACGCGCGCCGCGCGCGATGAACGACTCGGCTCGTTGCATGCACCACATAAATTGACTGCCCGAGAGCTCTTGCAGGGTACTCGCGTAACGGACGTTGCCCAGCTCCGCCATGGCGGCGCCAGGGCCAGGGCGACCGGCGCCGCGACGAAAAGCCGTGGAAACGTGCGCGGCCCGGGTGTTGCGGGGCGGCGCGGCCGTGATCGATCCCGTCCTGCTCTTCGGGCTCGCGCTCGCCGCGGGCGCGCCGCTCGCCCTCTCTCCGCTGCCCACCGCGCTCGCGGCGGCGCTCGCCGCGGCGGCGCTCCGCCGCAGGGCCGGCCCCGTCGCGCTCGCCGCCGCCGCGGCGGCGCTCGTCGCCGGCGGGCTCCGCGCTCGCGCGCTGCTCGACGACGCGGGCGGCGTCTACGAAGGCGCTGCCGCGCTGCTGCAGCCGCCGGCCCGCTGCGAGGTGACCTGCGCCGTCGTCGGCTCGCCGGTCGCGATCGGAGCGGCGCAGCGAGCGGACGGGGCGACGCGGCGGACGGACGGGGCCGCGCACGCCCCGGGCGGGGCGGCGCATGCGGCAGACGAGGCGGCGCACGCGGCAGACGAGGCGGCGCAGCGAGCGGACGGCGAGGCGCCGGACGCGCGCATCGACGTGGAGATCGCCGGCGGGACCTGCGGCGGGCGAGCGCTGGCGCACCCGCTCCGGGCGCGCCTCTACGGCGCGCCGCGCGACCTCGCGCGGGGCGACCGGCTCGAGGTGCTCGTCGACCTCGCGCCGATCCACCTGTTCCGGAACGAGGGCCTCCGCGACGCGACCGCCGCTGTCGCGCGGAGCGGGATCGTCGCGAGCGGCACGATCGTCGACGCGCGGCGGATCTCGGAGGGTCGATCGATCGGCGCGGCCGTCGATCGCGCGCGGGCCTTCGTGCGCGGCCGCATCGAGGCCACGTTCCACCCCGAGGCGACCGCGCTCGGGCGCGCGCTCGTGCTCGGCGAGACCGACCTCGCGCCCGAGGACCAGGACGCCTTCCGCGAGAGCGGCCTCGCGCACCTGCTCGCGGTCTCGGGGACGCACCTCATCCTCGCGGTGGCGGGCTTCGCGGCGGCGCTCCGGGCGATCCTCGTCCGCGTCGACCCGATCGCGGCGCGGTGGGACGCGGGCCGCATCACCGCGGCCCTGTGCGTGCCGGCCGCGTGGCTCTACGCCGACTTCGCCGGCGGCGGCGGCTCGGCGATGCGCGCCGCCGCGATGCTCACCTGCGCGATGAGCGCCCGGCTCCTCGGCCTCCGATCGGTCGGCGTCCGCAACTTCGCCCTGTCGCTCGCGGGCGCCGCGGCGGTCGATCCGCTGGTCGCGTGCGATCTCTCGTTCGGCCTCTCGGCCGCCGCGACCGCCGGGCTGCTCTGGCTGCAGCGGCCGCTCGCCGCGCTGCTCGTCCCCCGCGATCGCTCGCCCGGCGGCGCCGACGACCGCGCGGACGGCGGCGACCCCGGCGACCGCGCGGACCACGCGCTGCCCGCCTCGTCGCCGCGCGCGCTCGCGCGCAAGCTCCTCGCGCCGCTCGCGACAACGCTCGCCGCCATGTTCGGGTGCGCGCCGCTGCTGCTCCTGAACAGCGAGACGTTCCCGCTGCTCGGCGTGGCCGCGAACGTGGTCGCCGCGCCGATCGGCGAGCTGGCGGCGCTCCCGTTCTGCCTCGCGCACGCGGCGCTCTCGTGGTGGCCGCCCGTCGAGCGCGGGTGCGCGCTCGTCGGCTCCGGCGCGCTGCTCGCCGTGCGCGCCGTCGCCCGCGCCTCGGCGGACACCGGCGTGGTGCTGCGCCTGCCGGAGCCGTCGCCCGCCCAGCTCGCCGCGCTCGCCGCCGCGATCGCGCTCGCGTGGGCCGCGGAGCGCCGCGCCAGGCGCCTCGCGGCGCTCGCCGCCGGCGCCGCCGCGTGGCTGCTGCTCGAGGGGGTCGCCGTGCGCGCCGGGGCGCCCCGCGGCGCGCTGCGCGTCAGCGTCCTCGACGTGGGGCAGGGCGATGCGATCCTGATCGACCTCCCCGAGGGCGGCGCGATGCTCGTGGACGCCGGCGGCTTCGTGGGCAGCCCGGTCGATCCGGGGGCGCGCGTGATCCGGCCGCTCTTGCGATCGCGCCGCCGCGCGCGCCTCGACGCGGTCGTCCTCTCGCACCCGCACCCGGATCACTTCGGCGGCCTCCCCGCCGTCGTCGCGGGCGTCGAGGTCGGCGAGCTCTGGGACACTGGCCAGGGCGAGGCCGAGGGCGCCGGCCCGGTCTACGCGAGGCTGCTGTCCGACCTGCGCCGGCGCGGCGTGCCCGTCGTGCGGCCCGCCTCGCTGTGCGGCAGGCCGCGGGTGCTCTCGGGGGCGACGATCGAGGTGCTCGCGCCGTGCCCCGAGCTCCACCCGGACCGGGGCGCCAACGACAACTCGTTCGTCCTGCGCATCTCCTACGGGGCGCGCTCCGCGCTGCTCGTGGGCGACGCGGAGCACGAGGCCGAGGACGCGCTCGTCGCGCGGTACGGCGCCGCGCTCCGCGCCGACCTGCTCAAGGTCGGCCATCACGGCAGCAGGACGTCGACCGGCGCGGCGCTCCTCGCGGCCGTCGACCCCTCGGTCGCCGCCGTGTCCTGCGGCGTCCGCAACCGCTTCGGGCACCCGAGCCCCGAGGTCCTCTCCCGGCTCTCGGCCCGCGGCGTCGCGATCGCGCGGATGGACCGCGGCGGCGCCCTGATCTGGGAGACCGACGGCGAGCGCGTCCTCTGGTCCCGCCCCGGCCAGCCGCCGAGCCCGGCCCCCGACCGGCCCGGCGCGGCCGGCGGGACCTCCGGCCCGGGGAGGTGAGCCGGAGGCGGTGAGGCGGAAGGAACCGGCAGAAACCCGCGCTCCGGACGCCGCCCGTCCGCCCCGTGTCCTTGCGCCTGGACGTCCCCTGAGGGACGCTCCGTCGATGTCTCGTAGCGCGATGACGACCACGATCCGCCGCCGGCTCGCGAGCGAGATCGGTCGTATCGACAAGCAGGCGCCCTTCCGCGTCGCGCTGTCTTACCCGTCCCCGTACCGGGCTGGCATGAGCTCGCTCGGCTTCCTCCAGATCTACAAGATGATCCAGGCCGAGCCCGGGATGGCGTGCGAGCGCGCCTTCCTGCCGGACGACGAGGGTCAGGGCGCCGAGGGCGCTCCGGTCACGTACGAGGGGCTCCGCCCCCTCTCCGACTTTCCGGTCATCGCGCTCTCCGTGGCCTACGAGCTCGAGCTCGCCGGCGTCGTCCGCCTGCTCGAGCTCGCGGGGCTGCCCGCCCTCCGGGAGGAGCGCGACGGCCGCCACCCGTTCGTCCTCGCGGGCGGTCCGCTCACCTTCTCCAACCCGCTGCCGCTCGCGGTGTTCGCCGACGCGATCCTCATGGGCGAGGCCGACACGCTGGCCGTCGAGGTGCTGCGCCTGCTGCGGGACGCCCCCTCGCGCGAGGCCGCGCTCGACGAGCTGGCGCGCGTCCCCCACGTCTTCGTGCCCGCGCGCCACGGCGCCGAGATGCCCCCGGTCGCCCAGTGCGACAGCGCGCTGCTGCCCGCGTGGTCGCCGATCCGCGCCGAGGAGACCGAGCTCTCGAACATGTTCCTCATCGAGGCGGAGCGGGGCTGCTCGCGCGGGTGTACCTACTGCGTGATGCGCCGCTCGACCAACGGCGGCATGCGCATCGTCCCGAAGGAGCGCCTCCTCGAGCTCATCCCCGAGGACGCGCGGCGCGTCGGCCTTGTCGGCGCCGCGGTCAGCGACCACCCGAAGATCGTCGAGGTGGTCCGCACGCTCGCCGAGCGGGGGTGCGAGGTCGGGCTGAGCAGCCTCCGGCCGGACCGGCTGACCGACGAGTTCGTCGGCGCGCTGCGGCTCGCGGGCTACAAGACGCTCACGACGGCGATGGACGGCACGAGCGAGCGCGTCCGCGAGACGCTCGAGCGGCGCGCGCGGCCCCGGCACCTCCAGCGGGCGGCCGAGCTCGCGCGGCAGCACGGCATGAACCGGCTCAAGCTGTACCTCATGGTCGGCGTCCCCGGCGAGACCGACGAGGACGTCGACGAGTGCGTGTCGTTCGTCACGGAGCTCTCCCGCATCGTGCCGGTCGCGCTCGGGATCGCGCCGTTTTGCCCGAAGCGCAACACGCCGCTGCACGGCGCGCGCTTCGCGGGCATCGACGTCGTGAACAAGCGCCTCGACCGGCTCCGCCGCGGGCTGCGCGGCCGCGCCGACGTGCGGGCCACGAGCGCGCGCTGGGCGTGGGTCGAGGCGGTGCTCGCCGCCGGGGGCGAGGCCGAGGGCCGCGCGGTGATGCAGGCCGTGCACGCGGGCGGCTCGTTCCGCGACTACGAGCGCGCGTTCGAGAAGATCAAGCGGCCGGAGCCGCCGCGCCGCCAGAGCCTGCCGCTCCTCGCGGCCGGGTGATCGGGGTAGTCGCCCGCGAGGATCCGAGACGAATCCGATGAAGAAGCTGACCCTCTTCACGCGCGAGCGCTGCCACCTCTGCGAGGACGCCCACGCCGCGCTCGAGCGCGTCCGCGCGCGGCTCCCGTTCGAGCTCGCCGTCGTCGACCTGGACCGCGAGGCCGGCCCGGAGAAGCGGGCGCTGTACGACTGGGAGGTCCCCGTCGTCGAGCTGGAGGGGCGGAAGATCATGAAGTACCGCGTGGACGAGCAGCGGCTCGAGCGGCTGCTCTCCAGCCCGGAATAACCCGGGACGGCGTCAGGGCGCTTCCGCGCGCTTTCGTCCGGCGCCGCGCTAGGCTATGGCCATCCCCGTGAAGTGGACGACGACCGCACAGATCCTCTTCATCCTCGTCGCGGCCGTCGCCGTCTACGGCTTCGTGCACGCGGCGCAGAACGACCAGCGCTCCACGGCCTGCAAGGCCATGTGCGCGCTGCGCCCTGCTTACGCCGGCCGCAACCGTCTCGCGCCGGACTTCGAGCTGCCGGACATGAACGGCAAGCCGGTCCGGCTCTCGTCGTTCCGGGGCAAGACGGTGTTCTTGAACTTCTGGACGAAGACCTGCGCTCCGTGCCTGCAGGAGATGCCGGCGCTCGCGGAGCTCGGTCGGATCGCCCAGTCGCGGAAGGACTTCGTCGTCCTCACGATCTCGACCGACGAGGGGCCCGACGACGTGCGGGACGCGCTCAAGGTGGCCTTGAACGGGGATCCGCCGTTCCCGGTCCTCTTCGACCCCGAGTCCAAGGTCGTGCTGGACAAGTACGGCACGCAGCTCTACCCGGAGACGTGGATCATCGACCCGAACGGGATCATCCGGGCCCGCTTCGACGGGGCGCGGGACTGGTCGAGCAGCCTGGCGATCGACGTGGGTGAGATGGTGTCGCGCTGGGGCGGGTGCCCTGTCGACATCTTCAAGGGGCAGCCGCGCGGCGGCTTCGCCGGCCTCTGCACCGACGACTCCTGAGCGGACGCCGGCGCGGGGACGCCCGGCGCGGGGACGCCCGGCGCGGGGACGCCCGGCGCGGAGGCGCCCGGGACCGGGCGCGCGCGGCGCGCTCGCTGCTTGGCGCTCTCGCGAAAGATCGTTATGTGAGTCACCCATCATGACCGCCCGCAGGCCGACGTCGCCGACAGCGCAGCCGCCGCAGCCGCCCGGAGCGGGAGAAGGGGGCGACGGCCGCTCCTCGGACGAGCGCGTCGCGGCCGCGCGGCAGGCGCTGCTCGAGGGGGTGGGCGCCGAGATCGCCGCCTCGTTCCCCGGGATCACCCGGCTGGGCGGGCAGGTCGTCGCGGCGCTCTACCTGGCGGACGTACCGCGCTCGATGGATGAGCTCAGCCAGGAGCTCGGCCGCTCCAAGAGCAACATCTTCGCGAACCTGCGCGGGCTCGAGGCGGCCGGGATCATCGAGCGCCGGCGGGAGTCGGGCGCGCGGCACGACTCGTTCGCGCTGCGCGGCAAGTACCCCGACGTGATCGTCGGCGCCTACCTCGGCCGCCTGCGCCGCGTGGTGCAGGACAAGCGCACGCTCGCGCGGCGCGCGCTCTCGCTGCTCGGCGACGCGCAGGGCCCCGAGGCCGACGCGATGCGCGCGCGGCTCGACGACCTGTCGCGCAAGTACGACCTGTTCGCCGAGCTCATGGAGCAGCTCCTGCCGTCGATCGACGGCCCCGTCGATCTCGAGCGGCTGATCTCGCAGGTGCCCGAGGCGGTGGTCCGCTCCCTGAACGCCGCCGCCCGCGTCGCCTGGGCCGCAGGCGACGCGATCAGCCGCCTCAGCGGCCGCGCCGGGCGAAAGCGCTAGTTGGTGTTGAGCTCGACGCGCAGGAGCTTGCGGCCGATGAAGAGGTAGTCGCCGTGGGCGAGCTCGCGCTCGCTCTTGATGCGCACGTAGGTGCCGTTGCGGCTGTTGAGATCGGTGAGCGTGAACTTGCCGTTGTGCTCCTCGAGGCGGCAGTGCGAGCCCGACATGTACAGGTCGACGGGGAAGTTCAGGTCGCCGCCCTCGCGCCCGATCTGCAGCGAGCTGCCGCGCGCGCAGACGGTCATGCCGACCGCGCCGCCCTGGAGCACCTGCGTCAGGCGGAACGGGCTCGGGTGCTTCGGCGAGGAGTAGAAGAAGGTGCCGTCCGGATCCTGGCCGTCGGAGGCGCGCGGCGTCGGATCGAGCCGGAAGAGCTGCTCGCCGGCGAGGAAGGTGTCGCCCGGCGTGATGTCGATCGTGCCGCGCACGCGGATGTAGACGCCGTTCAGCGAGCCCTCGTCGCGCACCACCAGCTTGCCGTCGCGGTAGAAGAAGTTCGCGTGCTTCGGCGACACGAACGGATCGTCCGGGAAGACGAGCTGCCCGTTGCGGCCGACGATGTGCTGCTCGGCCTTCAGGTGGAAGGAGAGGCCGTCCATGCCCTCGCCGCGGATGAGGATCAGCTTCGCCTTCGCCGGGTTCTGCATGTCCCCGAAGAACAGCGTCTGCGCGCTCAGGATCTCGGGCGGGACCGCGGTCCCGCACCTTCCGCAGAACTTGTGGCCCGAGGGGACACCGCTCGAGCAGGAACGGCAGACGTAGTTACGGGCTTGCTCCATCAGCTCCTCCTGGGAGAGTTCGGCAAATTCGCTCTTGGACGAGGTGGTCTTGGGGCTTCGCGCCGGGCCGCGCGAGCTCGTCGGGTCGAGCCGAGCCTCCGCCCTGATGCCCGCGCTGCTGCCGGCCGCGGGCGTCGGGGAGCGCCGCGCCGGCGTCCCCGGAGAGCTCGCCCGGCGCGGCGTGAACAGGGCCAGGTCGTTCGCGCACTCAGGGCAACGCGCGGTGCCCATCGGGCTCCACAGATCGCACTGGCCACAGACGATGCCAATCTCGTGCTGCTCGGTGTGCAAACGTCGCCTCGGTGCATTGGGGGACCGCGGGATCGCGGTTCCCCGACCCGCGCCAGTGGAAGGCCGCCGCAGCGGACCTCCGACCGATGGGCTAGCCCGGACGGAGGACCCGGCCCGAAACTCGCGCTGGATTCCCGACCCGGGTGGAGAGAACCACGGTTCTAGACGTCGAAGAGCGGAGGGGTCAAGCGATCAGCGCACGAAGGTGAAGCGGCGCTGGTCGTCGGCCCAGCCCCCGGCGCCCCAGAGGCGGAACACGATCCGCTGGTTGCACGCGGCGCGCGGCTGCAGGCCGAAATCGCGCGAGTCGTCGTGGTAGCTCCGGTTGTCGCTCAGCAGGAAGACCGTGTCGGGCCGCACCTCGACGCGGTGGCGGCGCTCGAGCGGGGGCTTGCGCCCGGTCGCCCGGAGGTGGAGGCCCGGGCCCATCATCACCATGTCGCACGAGAGCTGGACCTCGTTGCCCGTGGCCGGGTCGATGATGCTCAGCTTGGGCTCGGTGCACGCGACCTCGGCGTCGTAGCGGTGCCCGTTCACGACCAGGTTGCTGTGATCGACCTCGACCGTGTCGCCCGGCACGCCCGCGATGCGGCCGACGATGTGGCCGCCGGGGGTCTCGGGGTCCGGGCACCGGACCAGCTCGCCGAAGCCGGGCGTGCCGCGCGTCAGCACGACGACCGTGTCGCCCGCGGCGAGGCTCGGCGCGATCGAGGCGCCGAGCATCGGGTCGTCCGGCACCGTCCAGACGTCGAGGACCAGCGCGCGGAGCACGACGCCGAGCAAGAGCAGGGTTCCGAGGATCCAGAGCAGGCCGTTGAGCAGCTTCCGCATGCGACCCCGCAGCCTAGCGCAGCGGCGGCCGGGGGCGGCGGGGAAGGGCGCCGCCCGGACGCCGCGGCGCCGTCACTGCAGGCAGCTCCGGTACGGCGGCAGCTCGCTCGGGCTCGCGCCCGCCGCGATCTCGCGGGCCGCGGAGAAGAGCTCGGGCCAGATGTCGAGGCGGGTGAAGTACGAGGTGCCGGTCGTGCGCTCGTCGCCGTCCATCACGCTCGACGAGATCACGCCGACGACGTCGCCTCCCCGGTCGCTGCGCGCCGGGCCCCCCGAGTCGCCCGGGCAGATCGAGGCGGTCGCGACGAAGTGCCCCGGGCTCAGCCTGTCGATCGTGCCGCCCGGCCGCGGCACGAGGTGGACCGGATCGCGCGAGAGCGCGCAGCGGCCGAAGCCGTACGGCGTCACCGTCTCCTTCGACTCCGGCTCGGCCTCGAGGCGCGGCATGAGGGTCGGGATCCCGATCAGCCGGCGCGACAGCACGAGGATCGCGATGTCGCCCTCGCCCGAGGTGTACCCGCAGTCCGGCGACACCACCGCGCGCACCGCGGCGTCGCCCCAGGGCAGGTGGTCGCCCCCGAGCTCGATCGTGATCGCCTCGGGCTCCTGATCGCGGCGCAGCGTCCTGCCGCTCTCGTCGCGCGCCGCGACGCAGTGGTGCGCGGTGAGCACCAGGTCCTCGGTGATGAGCGTCCCCGTGCACGTCACGTCGGTGACGATGCGGACGATGGCGTCCTCGTTCGTCGCCAGCTCGAACGGCGGCCGGAACTGGACAGCGCGCTCCTCCTGGCCCGGCTTCGCCGCGGGGATCGGCAGCCCGGCGTTCGTGATCGGCGGCGCGCAGCCCGCGCCGGCGGCGAGCGCGAGCGCGGTCACCGCCGCGGCGCCGCATCGGTAAAACCCTCTCAATGCGGTCGCGAGGACGCCCCGCGTGCGAGCTTGCGGCTGTTCCACCTGAGGGAGACCCTCCCAAGCGCAACCGGTTGTTCTATCGGACAGCGCCCCCGGTGCGGACGCGCCGAGCAAGTCCCAAGGCTACGACAGAAGGCGGTAACCGTCATTCGACAACGACAGGTTTTCCAAGCTTGGATATGACCTCGACGATCGTCACGCCCGCCGAGGCCTCGAGGTCGCGCCGCTCCGTCGTCACGGAGGGCTCCCGGCGGACTGCCACCCTGTCCATCCAGACCAGATAGATTGGCCCAGGGCAGAACGCTTCACGTGCCGCGCGTGCTCCGCGTGCCCCGCACGATTCCGCCGCATCCATCGTCTCCGCTCACCGCATCGCGACGACGCGCACCTCGCCCGCGCTGCGCTCGTAGGCGGCGCGCGCGGCCGCCGGCTCGACCTGCGGGTCCTCGACGCCGGCGGCGACGAGCTGCTCGAGGAAGGCGCGCTGGCGCGCGGACTTCGCCTCGAGCCACGCGGGGCAGGCGCCGGTCGCGCAGGCCGCCGAGGCCTGCTCGGCCGCGGCGAGCGCGTCGCGGACGCGGCCGCGGCGGAGCAGCGCGCGCGCGGCGAGGTGCGCTGATTCCGGGAGCGCGCGGACCTCGCGGGGCGCGGCGTCGAGGGCGGAGGAGGCGAGCCCGGGCTGATCGCGCTCCAGGTAGGCCACGGCGAGCGCGGTGACGCTCTCCGGCGTCCGGCGCTCGGCGTAGCGGGCCTCGAGCTCGGCGAGCTCGCCGAGCCCGGCCGCGGCGGGCGGCGGCAGCAGCCGCGAGGCCTTCACGCTCGGTCCGAGCCCGACAGTCCACGCGACCCCAGCGAGCACCAAGCCGTTGGCGACGAACAACCCGAAGCGCATCACCCGTCCTCCCGGAAGCTGTCAGAGCCGACAGGAGGGAACGACAGCCGGTCGGCGCGGAGGTTCCCGCGATCGTCGGGCAGGCGCGCAAACGGGTGGTCGGCGCACCTACAGGGAGGCCGGGGGCGAGGTCACCCAGGGCGCGTGCAGGCGGGGGGCTACTCGCTCGGGAGCACGACGAGGTCGTCGCGGTGGACGACGACGTCGTCGCCGGCGTCGTCGTCGCGCTTCTTCCGCGCGATTCGCGCCGCGTCGCCGGCGGACATGCGCGCGAGGCCGCGGGCGATCTCGGCGCCGTCGGGGTCGAAGACGGCCACGGCGTCGCCGGGGAGGAAGGTGCCGCGCACGCCGAGGACGCCGACCGCGAGGATGCTGCGGTTCTTCGAGCCGATCGCCTCGGCGGCGCCGCGGTCGACGAGGATCGCGCCGCGCGGGCGGAGCGTGTACGCGATCCAGTGCTTGCGCGCGCTGAGCCGCTGCGGGACGGCCGCGAAGAGGGTGCCGACGTCCTCGCCCGAGACGATGCGCGTGATGATGCCCGGCTCGCGCGCGGCGCCGATGACCACGTGCGAGCCCGCGAGCGTGGCGCGGCGCGCGGCCTCCACCTTGCTGGCCATGCCCCCCGTGCCGACGCCGGAGGTCGACCCGCCGGCGAGGTGCCGCGCCTCGCGGGCGACGCTGCGCACGAACGGCACGCGGCGCCCGTCGCCGTCGAGCAGGCCCTCGACGTCCGAGAGGAGGATCAGGAGGTCGGCCTCGCAGAGCGGGGTCACCATCGCCGCGAGCTGGTCGTTGTCGCCGAACTTGATCTCCTCGACCGCCACGGCGTCGTTCTCGTTGATGATCGGGATGGCGCCGGCCTCGAGCAGCGCGGCGAGGGCGTTCCTCGCGTTGTTGGTGCGGGTGCGGTCGGCGAGGTCGGCGTGCGTGAGGAGGACCTGCGCGACGAGCAGGCCGACCTTGCCGAAGGCCTCTTCGTAGCGCTGCATCAGCACGCTCTGGCCGGCCGCGGCCGCGGCCTGGAGCCACGCCATGTCCTTCGGGCGCGCCTTGAGCCCGAGCTTCGCCACGCCGAGGGCGATGGCGCCGCTCGACACGATGACGAGGCTCCGGCCGGAGCGGCCGCGGAGCGCGGCGACCTCGGCGGCGAGCCGGTCCCAGGCGTCGCCGGAGAGGCTCTTCGATCCGATCTTCACGATGATCCGGCGGCAGCGCTTGAGCGCGGCGCGCGCGCTCTGCGCGTCGACGTCGGCGTCGGCGTCGGGCGCGGCGTCGCGGCCGTCGGCCGTGTCCTTCGTGGCGGTGCGTTCCTCGGGGTCAATCATGGGGGAGGCCGGCGGCGGCGATCTCGTCGAAGGCCGCGTCGAGGCGGCGCTCGATGTACTCGGGGACGGCGGCGCCCGCGAGCAGGAAGGCGTCGATCCAGCGCGTGAACTCGTCGCGCAGGTCCTCGGCGCCGCTCGGCAGGACGGTGACGTCCGGGCGGAGCGAGGGGGAGAGCGAGCGCCGCACGGCGCGGTCGACGGCGTCGCGGATCCAGCGCGCCTCGTCGGCGTGGATGCGCACGGCGCTGGTCCGGCGGAAGCGCGTGATGTAGCGGTTCAGGAGGTGGCCGAGGGCGTAGACCTCCAGGCCCCGCGCGGCGGCGGCGAGCGCCAGGGCCGGGTTGAGCCGCCGGAGGACCTCCTTCGTGACGAGCTGCGCGGCCTTGCGGATCGGGGTCTGCTCCGCGCCGGGCTGGGCGAGGAGGGTGCGCGCGTCGGTGGTGAGGCTGAGGCCGTGGCGGGCGACCGTGTCCTGCGCGATGGCGCCGCGGATGCGCAGCAGCATCCGATCGGGGAGCACCGGCACCGGGATCCAGGAGGCGCCCACCGCGAACGCGGTGAGCACGGCGAGTCGGCCTCCGGAGGGCGGGCCGCCCGGGGTGACCTGAGCGGCGGACGGCTTGTTCGCGGCGGGTTCGGATGACATCGCGCGCACGGTACTACGGCGCCCGGCGGGTGGCGAACAGTGGCGAGGGCGGCGCGGGGGCGGCGCGCGGCGCGGGAGCGGCGTGCGGCGCGGGAGCGGCGTGCGGCGCGGGGGCGGCGTGCGGCGCGCGGCACCGGAGCGGCGCGCGGTGCGGGAGCGGCGCGCGGTGCGGGAGCGGCGCGCGGTGCGGGAGCGGCGCGCGGGCGCGGAGGCGGCGCGGCGGCCCTCAGAAGAGGGGGATGAGCTCGACGATCGCGGCGCGGCAGCGCGTCGCGGCCAGGACGATGTCGCGGGTGGTCGCGCCCTCGGGCAGCGCGGCGGTGAAGCGCGCCGGCCCGCCGCGCAGGGCGATGCCCCGGGCGCCGAGCTCCTCGCGGAGCAGCTCGGCGTTGCTGCGCACGGTCAGGGCGTAGGCGCGGCCGCCGGCGGCGACCTCCGCGAGCGTGCCCGAGAAGGCGAGCTCGCCGCCCGTGAGCAGGAGCACGTCGGTGGCGCCGCGCGCGAGGACGCCCCGCGGGCCCTCGACGTCGAGGCGCGCCGTCGTGAGCAGCGCGCCGCGGCCCTCGGTGGCGCCCGCGAGCGCGGCGAGGACGAAGCCGGCGGCGCCGTCGTCGAGGCCGGCGAGCGGATCCTCGGCGATCAGCACGGCGGGCGCGGTCGCGATCGCCTGGGCGACGACGAGCGCGCGGCGCTCGGGCAGCGCGAGCGTCTGGAGGGCGCGCTTGCCGGCGGCCGCGAGGCCCACCCGGGCCAGCGCGGCGCGCGCCATGTCGGCGGCCGCGCGCGGCGAGGCCCCCGCGAGCCGCGCGCCCCAGGCGACGTACGCGTCCACGGTCCAGGCGAGCGGCAGCGGCGGATCGAGCGGCGCCGCCCCGCTCGCGGCGCGGTGCGCGGAGCGCGCGACGTCGCGGCCGGCGACCGCGAGGCGCCCGGCGACGACGCGCGCCTCGCCGGGGGCCGCGTCCGCGGCGTCGTCCGCCGCGGCGCCCGGCGGGTGCCGGCGGACGGCCGAGAACGGGACGCCCGAGAGCGCCGCGAAGAGCGCGCCGGTGTCGCCGGCGCAGAGCACGCGGTCGCCGCGCGACGCCACGGTGAGCGCGTCGATCGCGACGACGTCGTCCACGGCGATGCGCGCGGCGCGGGCGTCGAGCAGCGGCGGCTTCGCGGCGGGGGCGTCGAGCGGCGGCGCCGCGGCGGGGGCGTCGAGCGGCGGCGCCGCGGCGGGGGCGTCGAGCGGCGGCGGCGCCGCGGCGGGGGCGTCGGGCGGCGCCGCCGCGGCCTCGATCGGGCGCACGGGCTCAGCGCTCCTCGCGCGCGGAGGGCGCCGAGGGCTCGTCCTCGCGGGCCGTGAGGGGCACGCCGAACGATATCTCGCCGGCGAACTCGCTGCGCGCGAGCGGCCGCTCCGCGCCGAACACGAGGAACGGCGTGAGGGCGCGCGCGGCGTCGAGCATCACGGGCGGGATCGTCGCCTTCGCGAGCTCCCCCTGCGCCTGCGCCGAGAAGCCGACCAGGCTGAGGGCGTAGCCGAGGAGCGAGGTGTCCTCCTCGGGGAGCGCCAGGACCGGCGCGTCGTCGGGGAGCCGGCCGAGCCTGCGCGCCTCCTCGAGCGCCTCGCGGAGGCCGCCGAGGCGGTCGACGAGCCGGCGCTCCAGGGCCTGGGCGCCGGTCCACACGCGGCCGCGCGCGAGGGCGTCGACCTCCTCGGCCCGCATGTGCCGGCCCTCGACGACGCGGGCGATGAAGCGGTCGTAGAGCTGCTTCACCTTGACGCCGAGCTGCTCGCGCTCGTCGTCGGTGAACGGCCGGTAGAGCGACTCGGCGTCGGCGCGGGGCGTCGTCCGGAACGTCTCGATGCTGACGCCGAGCTTCTGGAGCAGGCCGGTGACGTCGACCTTGCCGTAGAAGATGCCGATCGATCCGGTGACCGTGGAGCGGTTCGCGAAGATCTGGCCGCCGGCGACGGACGCGTAGTAGCCGCCGCTCGCCGCCGACGAGCCCATCGAGACGATGAGCGGCTTCACGCGCGCGGTGAGGATCGCCTCGCGGAGGATGACGTCCGCCGCGAGCGTCGAGCCGCCGCCGGTCTCGACGCGGAGCACGACGGCGCGGACGGTGCTGTCCTCGCGCGCGCGGCGCAGCGCGCCCGCGACCGTGTACGAGCCGGCGAGCTTGACGCCGAGGAACGGGATCGACCGGCTCTCGCCGTCGATCATGTCGCCGTCGAGGTAGACGAGGGCGATCTTGGGCGAGTAGCCCCAGCGCTCCGGCGCCTCGTCGCCCGGATTGTCGTCGACGACGCGCGACGGGCGCCCCATCACCTCGTCGATGACGCGGCCGATCTCGTCGTCGTACGCGAGCATGTCGACGAGGCCGAGCTGCCGCGCCTCCTGCGCGAGGAACGGGCCGCGCGCGAGCCGCCGCTCGAGCTCGTCGACGGGGATGCGGCGCCCGGCGCTCACCTCGCCGACGAAGGCGTCGTTGAACTGATCGAGCAGCTCCTGGTGGTCGTCTTTGCCGACCTGGGTGCTGTTCTCGCGCGCGAACTGCTCGGCGGCGAGCTTGTGCGCGCCGATGCGGACGATGTCCGCCTGGACGCCGAGCTTCTTCAGGAGCCCGCCGAAGTAGAAGTAGCTCGACGAGATGCCGGAGAAGCGCAGCCCGCCCGCGGGGTTCATGGCGATGGCGTCGGCGTGCGAGCACACGTGCAGCGAGCGCCCGCCGGCGTCCTCGAGGTGGCAGAGGACCTTCTTGCCGTGGCGCTTCAGGTTGCGGATCGCGTCGCTGACCTCCTCGGCGTGGGCGAGCGAGCTGGCCGGCTCCGCGCGGAGCACGAGCGCGACCCCGGAGACCTCCGGGTCCTCGGCGAGGCGCCAGAGCTGCTGCAGGAAGCGCGTGTGCCTGCGGACGCCCGGGGTCGAGTCGAGGCGGACCCGGACGACGCGGGCCGGCAGCCGGACGCCCGGCTCGGAGAAGCTGCGGAGCGCGGCGCCGACGTAGTAGCCGGTGCCGTTCTTCGTGACGGCGTCGCCGAAGACGCCGCCGGCCGAGAGCTGCAGCTCGTCGACGTTGACGTCGAGGCCGGCCATGGCGGCGATCCTGGGGCCCCCGTCCGCCGCGAGGTCGCGCAGCGTGAGGTCGCCGCGGAGCGTGCCCACATAGGGCACGCGCAGGCCGAGGGTCGCCCGCGGCACCCAGGCGCCGCTCTCGTCGGGGTCGCTGTCCTCGACGTAGGCGGTCTCGAGGCCGATCTCGAGCGCGCGCCTGCCGTCGACGGGGCGCACGGCGACGCCGAAGTCGTAGCTGCGCTCGAGGGCCTGGCGCAGGCGGCTCTCGGGGCGGTTCCAGTCGCGGGCGACGGCGGAGAGCGAGAGCCAGGTGGTGGGCCGGAGGGTGACGCCGCTGGTGAGCGAGAAGTAGCCGTCGAGCGCCGGCGCGTCGGAGCTGCCCCAGCCGAGGGTCGTCCCGAACGCGAAGCCGGGGCCGGTGTCGAGCGCGAGGCCCCAGCGGATCCAGCGCGACGGGCTGTCGAGCGGCGCGGCGGCGGCGTCGGGCGGGTCGAGGAAGTCGAAGCGCAGGCCGGTCGACACGAACCAGAGCGGTACGCCGAGCGCGATCGAGTGGCCGCGGGCGGGCAGCGGCGAGGTCGAGCCTGTGGAGACCCAGGTCCACCGGAGCTCGGTGCCTGGGAGGAAGGAGAGGTTTGCGGGGTTCACCGCGATCGCGGAGGTATCGTCGCTGCTGGCGACGGCCTTGCCCGGGTCGGGGACCGGCTGCGAGGGCCCGTCGGTCGGCGCGGCGCGCGCGGCGGTCGCGCCGGCGAGCGCGCACAGGCCGAGGAGGGCTGCGGCGGCGCGGGCGAAGGGGGCACGGCGGGCGGCGTGGGCGGGGTGGAGTAGGTCGTTCATGCGCTGACGAGCTCCCGGAGCGTATCTGCTTCGGCGTCGTACGTCCGCTGGACCTCGGCGAGGGCGAGGCGCTCGACGAGGGGGCCGAGCAGGCGCAGCCGGATCTCGATGTCGCCCTGGACGCGGCGGCGGGTGCGGCCCTCGGGCAGGCGCTCGAGCCGGTAGGTGCCCGCGGAGCGGAAGTAGCTGCGCCACTGCTCCTTCGGGCTGACCTGCCACGTGGCCGCGTGATCGGAGAGCCGGTAGGTCGAGCGCTCCTCCCAGGACATGGCGTCCTTCGCGACGGGATAGCTCGCGAAGATCGGCAGCGGCGCGCTCGCCTGGAAGCGCAGGACGCGGAGGAGCTCGCCATCGCGGAGCGCGTGCTCGACGGTCACGACGCTCTCGAGCGAGGCCACCCTGGTGGCCAGCCGTGGCCCGAGCTCGGGCGAGAGCACGGCGAGCTCGACGGCGTCGAGGGGCGCGTCGAGGTCGTGAGAGATGGTGAAGTGCACGGGGCCTTCTAGCGCAAGGGCGGGCGCGGGAGCGATAGGGATGGGCGCGGGAGCGATAGGGATGGGCGCGGGAGCGATAGGGATGGACGCGGGAGCGATAGGGATGGACGCGGGAGCGATAGAGGCGCGTGGCGGAGCGATAGAGGCGCGCGGGAGGCGCTCTCAGATCACCGCAGCCTGCTCCGGGAGCGCGTCTGCCTTGGCTTTCTTGGATTTCAGGCGGGACCGCCGGTTCAGCGTCGTCCGACACCATCGCCACTGCTGATCCCGATGAGTCCGCGATCGGGCCTAGCTGCGACGTGCCGGCAGACTTACCGGTGCCTGCGACGCCTGGAACACCTCCGCCATCGGAAGCGGGAGGTGGTGGGGCGAAGGAGCCACCGAAGCCCCCTGCGCCTCCTGAGGCGCAGCCACCGGGAGAGCCGAGGACGCCTGGAGGCAGAGGCGACGGAGCGCGCGATGGGGCAAATGATGGAGTGAGGCTGACAGGTGGCGGCCGGAAAGTGCTTCAGGACCCCGCGCTTCGCCAAATGAAGGACAAGACGCTCCGCGAAGGAATCCTGGCGCGAGGAGGCGGAGGAGGGGTGGTGAGAAAAGCTGGAGATCTGGCAGACAGGACAATCGGCGAACTCGAGAACGCTGCAGCCCAAGGAGATGGGTCAGCCGTCAAAGCAATAAAATTGTTGAATGATGCCGTTCGGCTCGGCGGTAAGAATCACGGCCAGTAAATGAGAACAAAAAAATGAGCGTGCTTGCTGCGATACGGCCAGTTGTCGACGAAGGTGAATCGTTGACTATGGTCGAGTTGTATATAGATGAAGAGCTTGGCGGGCAATGCGTCGGCGTGTGTCTCGCGTTCTCTGAGAATATTCTATTTGTGTATGCAGAAGGAACGGATGATTCTATCTGTGTTTCCGAAGATTTTCCTGTTTCTCTTTCGGATGGGTGCGTTCGTAAGGTGTCGGCTTCTGCTGAGTGGACATCGGCAATCGGGCACCCCATTCTATGGGCGTGGGCAATGATCAATAATCAAGGCAGGCTTGATGGACTGCAGATCGAATTTGGCGTTGTTGGCCATCCTTCAATCACGCTGCAGATCGTGGTTCGCGCCTCGACGCTTGTGCTGCGTATGCTTTGACTTCAAATTCGCGTGTCGTAGCGGCAGTCCTTCGGAACATCACGGGGCGCCGGGTGAAGGAGTGAAGATTCCGGAGGAACCTGCAGCGCACCCTGGGCTGGGACGAGGACAACCGGCTTGTGTTGAATCGATCTGGTGGGCCTTGGGGGCACGGTTGTGACGCTGGCGAAGGTTGGGGTCAAGACGCTCGCCAAGGTCGCCGCGCGGAAGGTTGCCGTGGAGGCGGAAGCCTTGGCCACAAGGGGAGCACAGGTCTACCGTTCGGTCGGAGCCGCGGGTGTCAAAATTGAGTTCCCAAGCGCAGGACAGCTAGCGCGAAAGGAAAGATTTGGCCTCCACGGAAGCTCCGCAGCTCGCTGCGGGAGTACGATCTTTTGCGGCTCTTCGTGGCAACTCGGGCCGAATGATTTGGGCAAGTTGAGCCCAGGACACCTGCCGTGCGACGTTTGCTCAGAACGAGAAAGCCGAGCTGAGGGTCAGTCGGGATGACGGTGAGCGGCGCGGTAACGTTCGACGCGCCATTCGCTGATGGCGACGGTGTTGATCTGGAAAGCTGGGTTTGTTCCGAGGCGTCATAGGAAGTGGGCCGGAGTCGTCATCCAGGCAGCTCGGTGATGCATGCTCGTCGGTTGAGGAAATATGGCTATCTGGCAGTGCTCGTTTGTTCTTGTGCCCTCCACGGAGCTCGGCAAAGATGCCGGAGCCTTGCTCGAGAAAATCGCGAGTGGCGACCTCTGGGCGCACGCTCAACCGGATGACGCGATCGAACGGGCGGCGAGCGATATCCTGGGAAGGAGCCCAAGCTGGTCGCCCGAGGTGGACATCTGGGGACACGACGATGCAACTTGCCTGACAATGATTCGAGAGGGAGGCCGTGTCGTCGAGGTCCTCCTTCGTGTCGACTTGCGGAGCGTGCAGAGAGCAGAGCTGGCGCGATTGCTTGACGGGCTCCGGCGGGCTCGAGTTCTCCTGGTCGACGAGATGAAGCAGCTGCACGAGCCCACACTGCCGGCGGTGTTGCATGCATTGAAGATGTCCAAGGCCTGGAGGTATGTGCAGGATCCGCGGGCGTTCATCGCATCCCTGTCAGATCCAGAGGGTCGCGATTGATCTCGTATCGATCGCCCGTGCCCTGGCTCGCGTCAGCATACCACTCCAGCTTGTGCGGCACCCTCCGTCATTGCACGGCGGCTCGCGCCGTCCTGCGACGCCGCGCACCGCCGCTCCCCGCGCGACCGTTCCCCGAGTCGCCGGCGCCGGCCGGCTGTCTCTCTCCGACGCCCGCTTGGCCGGCCAGGAGGAGCCGCGCTACGACCGCCGCCGGACTCCTCGCATGCGACCCCCGCGCCCGCCCCGCGCCGCCGCCCACGCCCGCGCGCTGCTCCTCGCGACGGGCGCCGCGCTCGCGGCCCTCGCGGGCGCCTGCGGCGGCGGGCAGACGCAGGGCGAGGCGTTCGACCCGGCCTGGAAGGACGACGGCGGCGCCGGCATCGCGGCCTTCCAGCAGCGGTTCGCGGGCAGGCCCATTCCGGTCGGCGCGGACGTGGCGGTCGGGGTCGTCGCGGGCCCAGGGCCGCACCGGCTGGTGGGCGTGCCGCTCGACGGCGGCCCGGCGTGGACCTTCGCGCACCCGCTCGATGCGCGCCCGGCCGTCGCGGGGAGCGTCGTCGTGGGGCTCGGCGAGGGCGAGCTGTTCGCCCTCGACGCGCGCACCGGCCGGCTGCTCTGGCAGCGGAACGCCGGCGGGAGGCTCCGCGGCGCGGGCGACGACGGCGAGACCACCGTGGTGTCGCTCGTGTCGACCACGGGCACCACGAGCGTGGTGCTCGCCATCGGCCACGACGGGATGGTGCAGCGCCAGATCGAGGACGACGCCGCCATCGGCGTGCCCGCGGTCGTGGGGCGCCACGCGTTCCTGCCGTGGCAGGGGCAGTACGTCACGGTCTTCGACCTGCAGACCGGCGGCGAGGTGGCGCGGGCGGCGCTGCGCCACGAGGTGAGCCGCGCCTTCCTGCTCGGCGGCGCGGTCTTCTTCGGCGGCGGCGGCGCGGCGACGCGGCTCGACGAGACGATCGGCCTCGGCTCGGCCGGGCGCGCCTCGACCGCGACGCTGCCGGCGCGCGAGCTGCCCGGAGCGCCCGTGTGGATGACCCCGGGGACCGAGGTGCTCGCGGCGACCGCCTCGGCCGGGGACAAGGCGCGGCTCTACGCGCGCCCGCGCGCCTCCGGCCGGCCCGGCTTCCACGCGAATCGCTTCGTGGCGACGTACTACCGGGCCGCTGTCGGCATCCACGCGCGCACGGGCGCGCTCGCGTGGGCCCACGCCGGCGAGGCCGACTTCCTCGGCGGCGCGGCGTACACCGGCGGCTTCGCGCTGTGCGACGCGCGCGGCGGGATCACGTTCCTCGACGCGCAGGGCGGCGCCGTGATCGGGCGCGCGTCGCTCGGCCGGCCGGTCCAGGCGTGCGTGGTGCAGGCCGACGGGCTCACCGCCGCGAAGGTCGCCGGCGGGGCGGCTGCGCGCGCCGGCGGGACGGCAGGGGCTGCTGGCGGGGCGGCAGGGCGCGCCGATGGGGCGGCGGTAGGGGGTGAACCCCAGGGCGGTAAGGCCGCGGCGACCGCGCCGTGATCGGCGCCGCGCTGCCGCCGCTCAGCGGCGGCTTGCCATCCGTGACCGGCGCCGCGCTGCCGCCGCTCAGCGGCGGCTTGCCATCCGTGACCGGCGCCGCGCCGCCGCCGCTCAGCGGGGCTTGTCGCCCTTGTCCTCCGGGTCGACCGCGATGCGGAACCCAGGATCGTCCGGCGTCGGCCCGGCGGGCCGCGTCGGCGGGACCTCGGGCTCCGCGCCCTCCTGGGGACGCTCGTCCCGCGGCGGCGCCGGCGGACGCTTGCTCAGCTCGGCGCCGAGCCGGCCGACCACGTTCGTCGCCGCCCGCACGAGCTCGCGCCCGGCGTCGTCGACCGCCCTGCCCACGCTTGTGCGGTCGAGGTCCCTGCGCAGGTCCCCGGCCGTCTTGCGCGCCGCGCGCCAGAGCAGGCTCAGCCCCTGCTTGAGATCCTCCCTGGGGTCGTCGCGATCGGGGTCCGAGCTCATCGCTCCTCCTTGGCTCGAACAGGCTTATGTTCCCGCCGCGCCGGCGCCGCAAGCGGCGCGCGGGCGCTCAGGCCGCGGTCTTCGGCTTGCTCGAGGGATCGACCTCCGACGGACGCCGCGGCTTGCTCCGGGGCTCGGCCTCGCCGGGCGCGCCGGGCGCCTTCGCCGGCGGCGGCCCCGAGGCCGCCCCGCGCCTCCCGGCCGCCGGCGCGCTGTCCGGCCCCGCAAGCGCCGGGGCGCCGCTGCCCACGGGCGCCCTGCGCTGCGGCGCGGGCGCCGCCGCCGCGGTCCTCGCCGCCGCGGCCCTCGCCGCCGCGCCCGCCTCGGCCGCCGTCCTCGCCGTCGCCCTCGCCGCCGCCCCCGGCTCCGCCGCGGTCCTCGCGGCCGCCGTCCTCGCCGGGGCGCCCGCCTCCGCCGCGGCCCTCGCCGGCGCAGGCGGCTCCGAGCCTGCCTTCGCCGGCGCCGGCGCCTCCGCCGCGGGCGGGTGCGAGCTGCTGGACCGCATCGACGGCGACCACGCCGTGGAGCGGTTCCGGCCCGACCGCTTCGAGACGTAGAGCGACTCGTCCGCGGCCTTGAAGAGCTCCTCCCACGTGCTGCCGGCCTCGGGGTACGTCGCGATGCCGATCGAGCACGTCACCTCGCACTGCACCGGGCCGTTGCTCCCGGCCGCGTGGAACGTCGTCCGGGCGAGCTCCTCGCGCACGCGCTCGGCGAGCAGCATCGCGCCGCGCGCGTCGGTCTCCTCGCAGATCACGACGAACTCCTCGCCGCCGAAGCGCGCGACAGCGTCGGTCGTCCGCTTCGCCCGCCGCAGGACGTCGCCGAGCCCCTTGATGATCACGTCGCCCACGTCGTGGCCGTACGTGTCGTTCACCTTCTTGAAGTGGTCGATGTCGGTCACCAGCACCGACAGCCGCCGCGAGAACCGGCGCGCCGCCGTGATCTTCTGGTCGGCCACCTCGAGCATCGCGCGCTTGTTCAGGAGGCCCGTCAGCCCGTCCATCGTCGCGAGCTCCTCGAGGCGCCGCATCATGCGCGCGTTCGAGAGCGACACGGCCATGTGGCTGGCGAGCACCTCGAGCGTGCTGCGAACCGAGTCGTTGAACGCCGCGCGCCGGCGCGAGCCGAGCACCAGCGTGCCGAGCGGGCGGTCGTGCACGACCAGCGGGAGCACGATGATCGACGGCATCGACGGCGGCGCGACCCGGCGGGTGAAGACGACCTGCCGCTTCTCGTCGTACTCGCCGCGGTACGGGAGCGGGTGCCGGTTCTGCAGCACCATCGAGACGAGCCCGGCGTTGTGCCGGAACCGCTGGCCGGTCAGCTCGGCGCCGCCGTCGCCGCTCACGGCGCGGATCTCGTGGACCTTCTGCGCCTCGTCGTAGAGCGTGACGGCCGCGAAATCAACGGACGTGATCTCGCGGGCGCTGGTGACGCCTGCCTCGATGACGCCGGCCTCCGTGGTGGCGGCGCCGAGCGCCTCGGCGGCGCGGTAGAGCTTGCCCTGCTCGACCTTGGCGCGCTCGAGCTGGACGAAGACGCGCTCGTTCTGGATGGCGCGGACGGCGTAGCGGCACGCCTCGTCGATGAGCTCGAGCTCCCGGGGCGAGAACGGGCGGTCCTCGACGCGATCGACGACGAGCACGCCGCGGAGCTGGCCGTGCTCGAGCACCGGCAGCGCGCAGACGGCGCGCACCGGGGAGGGGCCGACGTAGTAGGGGAGCTTGTAGCCGGGCTTGAGGCCCCCGATGACGACCGGCGCGCGCTGCGTGAGCGCGGCGCCGAAGACGCCGTCGCCCGAGAGGAACGGGCCCTCGGAGAGGTTCGGGGCGTCGCTCGCGAGCTCGCTGATGCGCAGGTGCGTGCCGGTGTCGTTTTGCCAGAGGAGCATCGCGGTGTAGAGCTCCAGCGACTCGCGCAGCAGGCGGAGCGCGAAGAGCACCGACTGGTGGATCTCCTCGACGCCGGAGCGGGCGAGCCGCTCGTCGTCGCCCTTCTGGGCGACGCCGCGCGCCTGGGCCGGGGCGGAGAGCAGGCGGTAGCTGCGCGCGTCGTCGCGGAGCCGGTCGATCTCGGCCTGGAGGTGGGTGCGCGAGGCCTTCCTGACGCGGCCGATCTCGGCGCGGAGGACGGCGGCGTTCAGCACCGAGAACACGGCCATGAAGCCGATGTGCGGCGCGGCGGCGCGCGCGGCGTCCAGCAAGCTCGGCGCCCCGCGCGCGGCCACGGAGCGCACGGCGATCTCGAGGGCGGCGGAGGCCAGCGCGACGAGGAGCGACGCGCCGGGGCGGGCGAAGGCGCTCACGAGGGCGATGACGACGTAGAGGGCGGCGTGGGCGTCGCCGTCGAGCGAGCCGTCGAGGCGGAGGACCGCGGCGAACGTCGCGACGACCAGCAGGGCGCCGACCTCGAGGTCGAGCAGCGCGCTCGCCTCGATGGCGGCGGCGCGCCGCCGCGCTCGCTGGACGAGCACCCCGACCAGCACGGCCAGCGCCGCCGCGGCCGCGACCGGCGGGAGGCGCTCGGCCGCGTCGAGGACGACGAGCCCCGCGAGTGCCAGCGCGCAGGCGAGCGGCGCCGCATTGCGCGCGATACGGCGGGCGGTGAGCACGGCGAGCACCAGGTTGGCCATGGGCTCGCATGCCGGTACCAGAGGTCGATCCTCCGGGCCCAGTTCTCTGCCGCAGGGCGACCGGCAGGTGGGGGGACGGGCGAGAGCGGGGGCGCGGGGGGTCTCTGCAGGCGCGTGTCGCCGGAGGTGCGCCGCCGGCTCGGGGACGTGCGGAGGCGGCATGACGACGCCGGCGCGCGCGCAAGCCGACCGCCGGAAGGGAGGAGGTGGCGCGCCTCGTTCACGGGCCGGTCGGCGCGATGGAAGATGCGTTATCCGATCTGGTGAGCACGGCCGTGCGCTGGCGGTCGTCGCTGGTCCAACCGCTCCGCCAAGGTGAAATGCTAATCTGGCGCCCGAGGAGGGCCCATGTCGGATCCGTACGACTTGCAACGATTCGTGGACGCGCAGGCGCCGGTCTATGACCGCGTCCTGGCCGAGCTGCGCCGAGGGCACAAGACCAGCCACTGGATGTGGTTCATCTTCCCGCAGCTGCAGGGCCTGGGCCACAGCGCCATGGCGCGAAGGTATGGCATCGCTTCGAAGGCGGAAGCCGAAGCCTATCTGCATCACCCGACGCTCGGCCCGAGGTTGCTCGAGTGCGCTCGCATCGTGAACCAGATCGAGGGGTGTTCGCTGTACGATATCTTCGACAGCCCCGATGACGTGAAGTTCTGCTCGTCGATGACCCTGTTTTCCTGCGTGGCTCCCGACAACGAGACGTTCCGCGCGGCGCTCGACAAGTATTGCGGCGCCGAGCCCGATCCGCGGACGCTCGAGCTCCTCGGGCGGCGCGGGGTGTCACCGGTCTGATGCATTGCGCCGCGAGGCGGGCGCTGCGCCACGCGACGGCGGCCTCGACCGGAGACCCCCATCTCCCTGGACTCATGACGCGCCGAACCGCGTGAAACAGCGGAGGATAACTACATGAGGGCGGGAAGATGGGATCGGCTCGGGTCTCATCTTCCGCGCTCCACGCCGTCATGCTTTAATGCCGCCGTTCTTGGGAAGATGCTGCCTGTTCGGCGCCTTGTCAGGCCGGACGGACAGGTCATCGGCCACCTGAGGAGAGCTGCTTATGAGCAAGGAACGAGATACCGAGACGCAGGACCCGTCGAGCAGGGGCGTTGACCGGCGGCAGGCCCTCCTGGGGCTGGGGGCGATCGCCATCACCGTGTCGTGCGGAGATGGCGGAGAATCGGAGCCGAACCCCGACGGCAGCGGAAGCACTGCGAGCTCCGGGGCCAGCGGGACCACGGGCTCGGGCACGGGAGGCGGGGGACCCGAGCCCGCCACCTCATCGGCCTCCGGCTCGGGCGGCGCGGGACCTGGCACCACGGCAGGCTCGGGTGGCTCAGGCACGGGAGGCACCGACCCGGGCGAGGGAGGCGGGGGAGGTGGTGGCAACGGCGGCGACCTCATTGCGCCGCCGTTCGATGCCGTGCCGATGTGCATGGCGTTCAACAAGACGGACGGCGCCGGTCAGGGTCCGTTCTTCATTCACGAGCTCGAGAAGAACGACGACGTCTCGCTGTTCCGACAGGACATTCGTGGTCGCTACAATGAAAGCGCGCCGGAAGGCGTGGAGATGCAGCTCCACCTGCGCGTGCTCGACCTGAGCAAGCCCGACTGCAATGGCACGGGCGTGGGCCTGGCCGACGTGGACGTCTACATCTGGCACACGGACGGGCAGGGGTTCTACAGCGGTTTCGGGGCCAGGGGCACTGCCAATGAACAGAAGCCCGACTCGCCGTACGCGGGCAGGCCGAGCCAGAACGACCTGGACACCAGCGAGCGTTTCTGTCGCGGCGTGCAAACCACGAACGCGGACGGCGTCGTCTCGTTCCGGAGCATCTTCCCCGGCTGGTACAACGGCCGCGACGTTCACATCCACTTCGTCTGCTTCAAGAAGGGGTCGATGTCGATGGGGCGCGTGAACTACAGCGGTGGAGCCCACATCTTCACGACGCAGTTCTACTTCGATCCCGCCTTCACCGATTCCGTTCATACCAAGTACGAGCCGTACAAGGCGCGCACCACGGGCAACCTGGCGATGGCGTACCAGGGCGCCATCAAGGCCGACGAGCGGGGCAACAGCGGCCTTCGTGCCAAGGCATGGATGGAGGGCGACGTCGTGGTCGCCCAGATGCAGATCGCCGTGAACCCGGCCTAGACCGGCCCCGTCGCGCTCGATGACAGCCGCAGCGCCCGGCGCTGCGGTCGAGCGCATCGACCAAGTCGACGCCTCCTTCCCTATCGCCTCGGATCACGGCGCGAGCGAGGGCGCGTGGCTTGTGGCGCGGCCACGGCGCGGGCATGGAGCCCGCTCATGCCCCTCCGAGAGCTCCTCCCCATCGTCCTCCGCGGCGCAGCCATCGCGCTCGGCGCGGGGCTCGCGGCCTGCGCCGCACCACCCGGCTCGACCGGCGCGAGCTCGCCGAGCGCCGCCGCGGCGCCGGCGCGGCCGAGCACCTCTGCAGCAGCGCCGGCGCGAGCGGCGGCGGGCGACCCGGCTGCACCCGGGGCCGCTCGACCCGAGCTGCCGCCCGCGTCGGCCGAGCAGATCGCGAGCCTCCCGCCGGACGCCGCGCTTTACTTCGCGCTTCGCAGCGGCGACCTCGACGCTGCCGTCCAGGTTCTGCCCGAGCTCGCCGAGCTCCTGGTCGAGGCGAACCGCGCGCTCGGCAGCCAGGACCCGCTGGACGTGACGCTCGCGAAGGCCGGCGTCGATCCGCGCAGGCCGATCCTGGGCGCCGTGGTGCCCGCGCCCGAGAAGAGCGCGCGCGCGGTCGTCGACGCGATGGCCAAGGGGGCCTCGGGCGACGCGCTCGCGAAGGTCATTCGCGGGCACGCGCAGGACGCGACGCGGCTGCGGCTCGTCGTCCCGCTCGCGAGCGGGGCGGACCCGCGGCGCGCCCTGGCGCCCGCGATCGGTGTGCTGACGGGCGACGCCCCGCTGGACGCGTGTCCGGGCGCCGCGCGCTGCGCCGGCTTCGGCGCCCGTGCGCCGCTCGGCGTGGCGCAGGGAGGGCTCGCCGCCGTCGCGGTCCACGCGGACGGCACGGATCATCTCCGGCTCGACATCGTGATGCCGCTCTTCGGGGCCGGCGCCGATCCGGCCGCCCTGAAGGAGCTCGTCGCGTTCAGCGGAGAGCGCGGGGGTCCGGAGGGCCGGTGCTCCAGGTTCGACGCGAGCCCCGCAGTGTCGGTGTGCCTCGACCCCGACCGGATGGGCGAGCTGGGCGCGACGGACGGCTACGGCAAGATCGCGAGAGCGCTCTCTCACTCCGTCGACCCGAAGGTGATGCCGGCGATCGCTGCCCTGGGCCTCGCCGAGTCCCGGCAGAACCTCTGGCTCGCGGCGCCGGCGCGCAGGCTCGCCAGCGACGGCACCCTCGGGCTCACGGTGCAGGGCAAGCGGAGCCGCCTCGTCGGGTCGTGGGCCCTGACGGACGCCTCGCGCGCCGGCGTCGAGCGGGCGTTCGCCGCCGAGCGATGCGCTGTCGGCGATGCGACGACCAGGGAGCTCTTGCCCGCGCTCCGCGCGGCGTTCGGCGATCCGGGGAGGGGCTTCGACGACCCGAAGAAGGTGGTCAACGCGTTCAGGGAGGCAGGCTGGTCTGCCTACGTGATCGCCGCCGCCGGCACATGGCCGAACCTGCTCGGCGTGATCGCGAGCGCGCTCGATCGAGGCCCCGGGGCCGACCCCGGCTACCAGGTATGCGCCCGCCACGAGGACGGGCGGCTCGTCCTCGTGGCCGAGCTCCGGAGATGATGGCGCGGCAAGAGCGGCTCGAAGGATTCCTCTGGCGAACGAGCGACTGTGGATCTCGGAGAGCGCAAACTCTGGCGTTCAGCTCGCCGGCATCGTGACCGGACTGGGGCTGGCTCGCCGGTCGCCGGCCACCTGGGGCGGGTCGCCGGTCGCCGGCCAACCTGGCCAGTTGGCCGGCCAACTGGCCGGCTGGCCGGCCGACCATGAAGTTCATGACGCCCGAGTGGGTGCGTTCGGTCGTCACCGCCGGACCCCCGAGACGACCGCCGGCTCACCCCGTCATCCACCCGGGGCGCTTGCCCGGTAGCGGCGGGCGAGCGACGGAAAGATCAATCGTCTCGATGGGTTCCAGTCGAGGCTGAGCCGCGCCACGCTCCGCTGTGGCCTGACGTGCCTCTTTCGAGGTCTTCAGCGTCTGCGGCGAGAGGGCGGCGCGGCCAGGTCGCGCGGGAGCCCCGCTCGGCCGGGGGAGATGGTGGCGAAGAGAGACTTCGCCGCTCGCCGCGCTCGCCTCCGCCAGATGGACACGGGAGCGCCTCCCCGTCGTGCCTTCATCGCCTCCGAGCTCCAGGCGCGACTCGTGCAAGGGCAGCACGCCGGCCGGCTCAAGCCCCGCCGCCCCGCGCACTGCGCGCCTCGTGAAAGCGGTCGTCCTCCCATGCGCTCAGGACGGTCGCCAACCGCGGCGCGCCGGTGTGTCGTCCGATCCATCATTCAATGCGTTGTTCGGTGCGTCATTCGGTGCGTCATTGAGTGCGTCATTGGGTGCATAAACGACGCGATGATCGCGTCTCAATTTGTCTTGACGAGAGCAAGTCGATTCTGGTCTGGTTCACGATCGCTCCGCCCTGCGAACGGCAAGGGCACGTATCGGAACCCGCATGCAGCGGACACATCCTCGAGCCATCTTCGCCGCGCTGGTGGCGGGCTCCTTCTCTGCGCGACCTGCCGGGGTGCTGTGGTCGTGGGATATGTGCTGCTCCGACTCAAGCCCGGTGGGCAGCGCTTGGTACGTGGTATTCATGGCTCGTCCGCGACGAGGCGCATGCGACGGAGCTCGGCCTTGAACCGCGCTCTGGGGCGGCGTCACGGCGCCTTCGACGTCGTTGCTGGCGTCCATCTCGGGCACTCGCATGGATACCCCGATCACGGCATCGTGACGACGACCGATGGACAGTTGTAGCTCATGGAATAGGGTTGCTTGCGTTACGCGATTGTATTAGAATGGTTTCTGGCAAGGGGGTAGGATCCATGTGAGCCACGGAGTCGCCACTCCTGTGCTCACCGGTGATCCCCTGCCGAGCTTCGGGGGAGCGCTCTCGTCTGCGCGGTGTTTTTGCGCTCGAGAAGCCCCGGTCTATCCGATGGCTGCGCGGGGGTGGTGGACGGACGCGTGGGTTCGCCTCTCGTCATCGTAGTGCGTTTTGCTGGCCGCGATCGGGTTCAGGACTCGAGAGCGGGGCTCTGTTTCGGCTCCTGTGTCTTGCGTGTCTCTCGTTACTGCCGCCCAGCCGTCCGGCCGTGACGAGACCGCCAGTCCGCCGTCATCGAGACGGGGGCTGTGGTGCGTGAATTGATGGCAGCGACGGTCACTCAAACAAGGAAAAGAACATGGCACAGCGGTTCAATGCACAGGCGGGCGCCTGTGGATCGATGGTCATTGCACTGACGATTGCGGTCTCCGCGTGCACCGCGGGCGACGAAGGGCCTGTGACGAGCGACTCGGAGGACAACGGGTCCATCCGGGCGGCGCTCACCGTCGGAGGCGAGCGGCACGACGTCACGGCGGTCCACTTCAAGGTCGTCGACCTCTACGCGTCCTGCAGCGACGCGGCCATCGCGGAGACCACCAGCTCGCTCGAAGAAGAGGCGCTCCCCGGGAGCGTCGTGCCCGCCGGCGCGGCGAACCACGCCGGCGCTGACGGGCTGTTCGTGCTGCCGCCCGGCGACTACCGCGTCTGCGTGTCGCCGCTCGGCGCCGAGGGGCCGTCGCGCGAGTGCGCTCCCACCGAGGGGACGGCCTCCGTCTTCTCGGCCGTGACGACGGAGGTCCTCCTCGTGTCGCAGTGCGGCGCAGCCGCGAACGGCGGGCTCGACGTGATCGTCGCGCTGAACGATCCGCCGAGGCTCAATGACCTCGACATCACGCCGAGCAAGTTCATCACGCAGTGCGAGACGGCCACGATCGCGGTCGCCGCGGAGGATCCCGACGGCGACCCAGTCACCTATTCCTGGGCCGTCCTCTCGGCCCCTCCCGGCGCCGCACCCGTCCTCAACGCCACCGACGCCGTGGCTGACTTCTCGACCGACACGCCGGGCGACTACCAGCTGCAGGTCGTGGTCTCGGACGTGTACGCCGCCGCGAGCTCCCTGATCTTCCCGGTCCACGTGTCGGCCGAGGAGTGCGGCGCCTGCGCGTGTCCCGACGGCTTCACGGCGCTCCCCGACGGCGGCTGCGCGAGGGCCTACGACATCGACGCGAGCCTCCTCGTCAACCAGAACGACAGCTGCGACTTCACGGGCGAGGACCGGTACAACGGCTGCAACGGCGAGCCGTACGGGTTCCAGTGGACCGACGCCGGCGCTGGGCTCTCCGTGGCCCGGGTCGACGTCGAGTTCGAGACGGGCATCACCTGCTCCGGGGGCAACAGGACTGCGTGGCTGAACGGCGCGCCGATCGGGAGCTTCGACACGGTCGGCCTGTGCGAGTGCGAATCGCCGAGCGGCCTCGTCTCGCTCCAGGGCGTGGGCACCGGCAGCTACATTCCGGGCGGCGTGAACACCGTCACGATCCCCGCCGACAGCTGCGAAGGGCTGAGCCAGAGCGGGTCGCTCGGCGGCTCGTTCGCGCGCGTCACCGTGACGTACAGCTGCGGCCCCGTCGTCCAGGAGGGCAACGTCGGTTACTACGACATGGCGTTCTCCCAGGGAAACCCGACCCAGGAGCGGCCCATCGTCACGGCGGGCGGCACCCCCGTGAACGTCTTTGATCTGTCGGCCAGGGAGCTCACCGCGCTCGATGTGCTCTTCGTGCAGAACCCGGACAACGCGTCCTTCGGCAGCGAGTACCTCGGCCAGCTCGGCGCGATCGAGGAGGCGGTCGCCTCCGGGCTCGTCCTCATCATCCATGACCGCTTCGTCGATACCGCGAACACCATCCTGCCGGGCGGGAGCGACTTCACGATCCTTCGCGACTTCGCGGACGACCGCAACATCGAGATCGTCGACCCCACGACGCTCGTCACGAACGGCCCCGGCGGCGTCATCAACAACGCCTCGCTCGACAATGGCAGCTCGTCGAGCCACGGGTTCGTCGTCTCGGGCACGCTCCCCGGTGGGAGCGCCCGGATCCTGAGCCGGACCAGCCCCGAGGAGCTCGTGACGATGTGCTATCCGTACGGCGCGGGCGCGGTCGTCTATTCGACGATCCCCCTCGATCACTACCTCCAGGGCGGCAGTGGCACCGAGGTGGAGGCGAACCTGACCCAGATCTACGCCCCGAACGTCGTCGCCTACGGGCTCGCCGGCGCCTGCTCCACCCGCCGCTGATCGCGGCGCCCCGCCGCTGACCGCTATTCGCCCCGCCGCTGACCGCTATTCGCCCCGCCGCTGACCGCTATTCGCCCCGCCGCTGACCGCGGCTCCCCCACCTCATCTCGACCGCGCCGCCGCGCACCGCTCCGCGTAGGCAGCGGGCGTGAAGCCGACCTGAGCCTTGAAGTCGCGGATCAGGTGCGCCTGATCGTGATACCCGAGCTCCTGCGCGAGCGCCGCCCACGCGACGGGCGCGCCCGAGGCCACGCGCTCCGCGGCCTCCTGCACGCGTGACCGCCGGATGATCCACTTGGGCCCGACGCCGATGTACCGCTCGAACGCGCGGTGCAGCGTGCGGACCGAGACGCTCGCGACCCGGGCGAGATGCTCGGCGCGGTGCATGTCGCGATCGCCCTGCGCGCGGGAGGCGAGCGCCATGGCCTCGTCGAGCCCGGCGTCCTCCGGGCCCTTGCGCGTGCGCAGGGCTTCCTCGACGGCGCGGATCGCGGTGGCGTCGTCCGGCTGCTCGAGCACGGCGCGCTCGAGCGGCTCGGCCACGCTGCCGAAGATCTCGACGAGGGGGACGACGCTGTCGACCAGCCGGCGCATGGGGAGCGGCGAGAAGGGGAAGAAGCCGCCCGGCTTGAACTTCGTCGCGACGACGCGCCCCGTCCCCTCGAGCCGGGCGACCTCGCGCCGGGTCCCGATACCGTGCAGCGCCGAGCCCGGCGCCTCGATGGCCAGGTTGACGCAGGGGTGCGGCAGGATCTCCTGCTCGAACGGCGCGGCGAGCGACCAGCGGACGACCCAGTGCCAGTCGACGAGGCTGGCCAGGTCGGGCGCGGGCGCGTGGCGGCGCAGCTCGAAGCGCTGGAGGCCCGCGGCGGGGTTCAGGATGCCGCGGGTAGGGTCCTCCGGGGTGATGCTCGGGCTCATGATCGCGCGTGGCGCTCTTTTACAATACCACGCCTGGCCGTGGCTTTAGCGTCGGTCCCCGGAGGCAGCAACATGGCTGATTCGACCACGCCCCCGCGGGGCAACCTCGTCTTGTTCCATTCACCGAACTCGCGCTCGATGGGCACGCGCGTCCTGCTCGAGGAGCTGGGCGCGCCGTACGAGCTGCGCGTCCTCAACATGAAGGCCGGGGAGCAACGCAAGTCCCCTTACCTCGCCGTGAACCCGCTCGGGAAGGTGCCCGCGATTCTGCACGACGGCGCGCTCGTCACCGAGCAGGTCGCGATCGTCATCTACCTCGCCGATCTGTTCCCGGAGGCGGGCCTGGCCCCGGCGATCGGGGATCCGCGGCGTGGGCCGTATCTCCGGTGGATCGCGTACTACGGGTCGTGCTTCGAGCCGGCCGTCGTCGATCGGGCGATGAAGCGCGACCCGGCTCCCCCCTCGACGTCGCCGTACGGAGACTTCGATGCGATGTTCGGCGTGGTGGCGGAGGCGCTCCGGAAGGGGCCGTATCTGCTCGGCGACCGGCTCTCCGCGGCCGACGTCCTCTGGGGCGGGGCGCTCGACTGGATGCTGAAGTTCAAGCTCGTGCCCGAGCTGCCGGAGGTGAAGGCCTACGTCGCGCGGGTGTGCAGTCGGCCGTCGTTCGCGCGGATCGCGGCGAAGGACGCAGAGCTCGCCGCGGCGCACGAGGCAGCCGTCGCGGCCGAGGCACGGGCGAGCTGATCCTGCCCCGCCCGGACGCCCGGCGGCGCCTCCGGCCGCCGCTGGCTTGACGTGCCCGGGGCCGGGCCGCAGAGCCAGCACACCAACGACCATGGGGAGCCGGCTGCTCGTCCGCAAACCGCTGTCCGTGCTGAAAAAGGAGCTGGAGGGGGAGCACCGCCTCCGGCGCGCCCTCGGGCCGCTGCAGCTCACGAGCCTCGGGATCGGCGCCATCGTCGGGACAGGCATCTTCGTGCTCACCGGCCAGGCCGCGCACGACAAGGCCGGTCCCTCGCTGATGCTGTCCTTCGTGGTCGCGGGGCTCGCCTGCGTGTTCGCGGCCCTCTGTTACGCGGAGTTCGCGGCGATGGTGCCGGTCGCGGGCTCGGCGTACACCTACGCGTACGCGACGCTCGGCGAGCTGCCAGCGTGGATCATCGGGTGGGATCTCGTCCTCGAGTACGCCGTCGGCGCCGCCGCCGTCGCGCACGGGTGGTCCCACTACTTCCAGGATTTCATCGGGATCTTCGGGGTACAGCTGCCAAGACAGCTCAGGAGCGCGCCGTTCGACTACGATCCAGCGCTCGGCGAGCTCGTGTCCACGGGGGCGATCTTCGATCTCCCCGCCGTCCTCGTGACGACCGCGGTCACGATGATCCTGCTCAAGGGGATCCGCGAGAGCGCGGCGTTCAACGCCGCGATGGTCGTGCTCAAGCTCGCTGTCGTGCTCTTCGTCCTCGTCGTCGGCGCGTTTCACGTCGACCCGGACAACTGGCGGCCGTTCGCGCCGTTCGGGTATGGGGGGCTCAGCTTCTTCGGTCACACGATCTACGGCGAGGTCGGCAAGGGGGGAGAGCCGCTCGGGATGCTCGCCGGCGCCGCGACCATCTTCTTCGCGTACATCGGGTTCGATGCGGTCTCCAACCACGCCGAGGAGGCGAGGCGCCCGCAGCGCGATCTGCCCATCGGCATCGTGGCCTCGCTCGTCATCTGCACCGTCCTCTACGTCGCCGTCGCGGCGGTCCTGACGGGCATGGTGCCCTACACCGAGCTGAGCATCGACGCGCCGGTCTCCGACGCCTTCGCGCGCGTCGGCCTCCCGTGGGCCCAGTTCATCATCTCTCTCGGGGCGATCGCCGGGATCACCTCCGTGCTGCTCGTGCTCATGCTCAGCCAGCCGCGCGTGCTGCTCGCCATCGCCCGCGACGGGCTCCTGCCGAGGGGCTTCTTCGGATCGGTGCACCCGGTGTTCAGGACGCCCTGGAAGTCCACCTTCCTCACCGGGTTCGTGGTCGCCGCCCTCTCGGCGCTCCTCCCGCTGCGCATCCTGGCAGAGCTCGTCAACATCGGGACGCTCCTTGCGTTCCTGTTCGTCTGCGCCGCGGTCCTGGTCATGCGCCGGACGGCGCCGGACGCGCCGCGCCCGTTCCGGGTGCCGCTCTATCCGCTCACCCCGATCCTCGGGATCGCGATCTGCCTCCTCCTCATGTTCTCGCTGCCCACCGAGAACTGGCTGCGCCTCGCGGCCTGGCTCCTCCTCGGGCTCGCGGTCTACTTCGGCTACAGCCGCAAGCACAGCACGCTGACGGCGAGCCCGTGACGCCGCGGCGCGCGTCGCGGCGCCACCGGGATCGGCCTACCCCGGCGGCGCGGGCCCTCGCGGCGGCTCGCCCTCCGCCGGGGCGCAGGATCCAGCGACGACGCGGGGCAGATCGACCGAGAAGGTCGCGCCGCTCCCGGGCGCGCTCTCCACCCGCACGGCGCCGCCGTGCTGCTCCACGATGAGCCGCACGATCCAGAGGCCCAGGCCGAACCCGCCGTAGTGCATCACCGACGCCGCGCGCTGGAACCGCTCGAAGATGCGCGCCTGGTCGCCGGGCGCGATGCCGATGCCGCGGTCCTGCACGGCGAACCGGACCCGCTCCGCGTCGGCCTCGACGCGCACGTCGATCGGGGCGCCGGCGCCGTACTTCACGGCGTTCGACAGGAGGTTCGTGATCACCTGCTCCATGCGGGAGCGATCCCAGCGCACGAGGACCTCCGGGCTCCCGAGCAGCCGGATCGGCGAGCCCTGCGCCTGCGCTTCCTGGAACCGCTCGACGCCCTCGCGGAGCAGCGCGACGAGGTCGAAGTCCTCGACGTGCAGCGACAGGCCCTGCGCGGAGATCCGCGAGACGTCGAGCAGATCGTTCACGAGATCGCTCAGCCGGAAGACGCTCCGGTGGATGGTCGAGAGCTTGGCGTCGAGCCGCGGCACGCCCTGGGGGGCCTGCCCGCGCCGGATCGCCCGGCGCAGGCTATCCACCTGCAGCACGAGCGCCGTGAGCGGCGTCTTGAGCTCGTGCGACGCGATGGAGAGGAACTCGTCGCGCACCTGGACCGCCTCCTGGAGGCTGCGGAGCAGCCGCTCGCGCTCCTGCTCCAGCCGGAGCCGCTCGGTCTCGTCGCGCGTGTTCATCACCGCGCCGGCGGGCGCGCCGTCCGCGCGGCGCAGGGGCGAGGCGCTCGCCGACAGGACGCGCAGCGAGCCGTCCGGACGCCGGACCTGCCAGCGGGCGCTCTCCACCTTCTCCCCGTGCAGGGCGCGGTGGAGCGGCGTCTGCTCGGCCGGCATCGGGGCGCCCTCCGGCGTGAAGAAGCCCGCCGTGCTGGCCCACTCGTCGATCGTGCGCTCCGCGGCCGGCCCGAGCTGCCGCTCGGCCTCCGGGTTCATCAGGCGGATGACGCCGCGCTCGTCCACCATGACGATCCCGTCGCCGCTCTGCCCGACGAGGCGCCGCAGCACCGCGTGCTCGGCCGCGCGCCTGCCCTCGCTCCGCTGGAGCGCGTCCTCGGCGCGCTTGCGCTCGATCCCCTGCGCGACCGTGTCGGCGATCGTCCCCAGCGCGTCGAGCACGTGCTCGTGCAGGGGCCTCCGCGCGAACATCGCGACGACGCCGATGAGCCGGTCCTCGACGAGCAGGGGGTATCCGGCGAAGGACACCATGCCCTCGCGCCGCGCCCACGCCTTCTCGCTCACCTGCAGATCGTTCAGGACGTCGTTCGTCAGGTGCGGCCGGCGCTCCTTCGCGATGCGGCCGATCTTGTAGCTGCCGACGGGGACGCGGCTGTGAGGCCCGTCCAGGTGCGTGTACATCCCCGCGCTGGCGTGGAGCTCGAGCACCTGATGGAGGTCGTCGAGCAGCCAGATGCGCGCGAACGCGGCGTCGAGGTGCCCCCGGATCGCCTCGGCGCAGCCCTGCAAGAGCTCCAGCATCGTCCCGGAGCGGGCCAGCGCCGCGCTCACCTCCGCCCGGAGCGCGCTCATGAGCGCCTGCACCGCGAGGAGCTCTTCGCTCCGCTTGCGCTCGGTGATGTCGACGAACGTGACGACGGCGCCGACGACCTCACCTTGCCGGCGGATGGGGCGGGACCAGTACTCGACGGCGAGGCGCGTCCTGTCCGCGCGGAAGAGCAGCCCGCCGTCGAGGTGCGCGGGCTCGCCGCTCCGGAGCGTGCGGCAGATCCGGCACTCGGACTCGGGCAGCGGCGCGCCGCTCGGGTGCGTGTGGTGGACGAGCTGGTGCATGGTGCGCCCGACGAGCTCCGCCTCGTCCCGGTAGCCGAGCAGCCGCACGCAGGCCGGGTTGGCGAACGTGCACCGCCCCGCGCGATCGAGGCCGTAGATGCCCTGCTCGGTCGACTCGAGCAGCGCCTGCGTCCGCTCCTCTGCCTCGCGGAGCGCGTCCTCGGCGACCCTCGCCCGCGTCACGTCCGTGGAGACGCCGCGGACCACGGGCGCCCCGCCAGCGTGGTCCCTGCGGCGCGCGAGCTCGCTGCTCAGCCACACCGAGCGGCCATCCGCGGCGAGGAAGCGGTGCTCGATCCGCTCGGTCGCCCCTTCCGCGAGGACCTTGCGCACGAGCGCGAGCAGCCGCGGCCAGTCCTCCGGGTGCTGCTGCCTCCAGAACAGCCCGTCGTCCGCCGCCCAGCGCTCCGCGGCGTGCCCGAACAGCTCCCTCGCCGGCGCGCGCACCGACGACAGCTCGAGCGCGTCGCCCCGCATCTCCCAGAGCAGCGCGTCCACCGCGCCGAGGAGCGCCCGCGCGCCCTCATCCTCCGGAACCGCCGGCGCGCCCCGCTCGTCCTCGGAGGGGGCCAGGCTCTGCCGGCCTGCGTCCGACGGCTCCCGATGCGCGTCGATCAATCGGCCCTGGAGGTCACCCGCCGGACAACCCACGTGCCAGGCTAGCATGTTCACCGCGGCGCGCCCCCGGGCCTACCCGGCGCCCGGCGGCACGATGGCTGAGCGCGAGCGCGCGTCGCGCCCGCCGGTGCGATCGGGCGCGACCTGGGCGAGGATGGCGCGGAGGGGCAACGACACCGTGCGGCTCGGAATCCGGCTTCAGCTCTTGCTCGCGCTCGGCGCGCTGCTCGTGCTGGCGTTCGTGCCGCTCTTCTTCGCGGTCGCGAGCCTCACGCAGGCCACGATGGGCGGGGTGCGCGCGTCGAGCGCCCGCGCGATCGGCCGGGCCATCGCCGGGCACGTCGCCGCGGCGCGGGCGAGCCGGTCCGCGCCGGAGCTGTCGCAGCTGCTCGAGGCGCAGCTCGGGCCGGACGGGGCGTCGGCGATCGGGGTCTACGACGCGGCGGGCGCGCTCGCGGACCGCGCCGGGGAGCCGGAGATCGCGGCCGCGCTGCCGGCCGCGGTGGAGGCGGGCGCGGAGGTGCTGCGGGCGGTGCGCACGGCGCGGGGGGGCGCGATCCTGGTGGTCGTGCCGGAGCACGCGCGCGAGGGGGGCACGCGCGCGGGCGGCGGGCGCGAGGCCGCGGGCGCGGCGCCGGCGGGCTCGGTCGCGGTGCTGGTGCCGACGGACCCGTCGACCGTGCCCGCCGCGCCGCTCGTCCGGATCGTCGCGCTCTACACGGGGGTGGTGGCGCTCGGGCTGCTCGTGTTCGCGTACATCGCGATGACGCGCCTCGTGGTGCGGCCGATCGACGCGCTGTCGCGGGCCGCGGGGCGCGTGGCCGGCGGCGCGCGCGACCTCGAGGCGCCGCAGGCGGGCGCGCGGGAGCTCGCCGAGCTCGGGGCGAGCCTCGCGCACATGACGAGCCGCCTCCGCGCCGACGAGGAGTCGCTGCGGGCGAAGATCGCGGAGGTCGAGCGCTACGCGGCGGACCTGAAGAGCGCGCAGGAGCGGCTGGTCCGCTCGGAGCGGCTCGCGTCGGTGGGGCGGCTCGCGGCGGGGCTGGCGCACGAGATCGGCAACCCGATCGCGGCGATCCTCGGCCTCCAGGAGCTGCTGCTCGCGGGGGGCCTCACGCCGGCGGAGGAGCGCGACTTCGTCGAGCGGATGAAGCGGGAGACGGAGCGCATCCACAAGATCCTGCGCGACCTGCTCGACTTCGCGCGGCCGGCGGCGCCCGGCGCGGGTGACCCGGGGGGCGCGGGGGACGCGCCCTCCGGCTCCGTGGCGGACGCGCTCGAGGACGTGCTGTCGCTGGTGGCGCCGCAGAAGGAGTTCCGCGGCGTCGAGCTCGCGCGGGACATCGCGCCCGACGTGCCGCCCGTGCCGCTGTCGCACGGGCGGCTGGTGCAGGTGCTGCTGAACCTGCTCCTGAACGCGGCCGACGCGGTGCCGCGCGCCGGCGGGCGCGTGTGGGTGCGCGCGTCGCGGGGCGCGGACGGGGGCGCGCGGATCGAGGTCGAGGACAACGGGCCGGGGATCGCGGAGGCGGTCCGCGAGACGCTGTTCGAGCCGTTCATCACGACCAAGGAGGTCGGCGAGGGGACGGGGCTCGGGCTCGCGGTGTGCCGGGGGCTCGTCGAGGCGGCGGGCGGCTCGATCGGGGTCGATCGGGGGGACGGGGGCGGGGCGCGGTTCGTGGTGAGGCTGCCGGCGTCACCCCTCGTTCATCCGCCAGCCATCGTGAGCACGACGTTCCCCCGCTTGTGACCGTTCTCCACGTACCGATGCGCCTCGGCGGCGTCGGCCAGCGGATAGGATCGATCGATCACCGCGGTCAGCTTTCCGAGCTCGACGAGGTCTCGAAGGTAGGCGAGGTCGTCGCGCGTCCAGTGGAAGTTGGAGGCTCCGCCGACGATGCGCTTGCCTCCCCTCGACCACGTCCAGAGCATCTGCAGAAGCTCCCTGACCCCGAACACGGTCACCAGATAACGGCCCCCGGGACGAAGGGAGCCCTCGACCCGGGCCAGGGACGTCTTGCCGATCGTATCGAAGACGATGTCGTAGGTCCGGCCGCTCCTCGTGAAATCCTCCTTCGTGTAATCGATGACCTCGTCGGCGCCCAGCGACTCGACCAGGGCCACGTTTCGCCCGCTGCAGACCCCGGTGACCCGAGCGCCAAGGACCTTGGCGAGCTGTACGGCCGCCGTGCCGACCGCCCCCGAAGCGCCATAGACGAGCACGTCCTCCTGAGGCCTCAGCCTCGCCATGTTCCTCAGATACACGAGGGCGGTCAAAGCCCCGTTGGGGATGCAGGCCGCCTGTTCGCAGCTCATGTTGCCCGGCCTGGCGGCCATGATCGCATCCTCGGGGAGGCACCTGTACTCGGCGTGGGCCCCGAGGCCCGTCCCGGTATACCCAAAGACGGGATCGCCAGCGCGATAGCGGGTGACGTCTCTGCCCACGGCCTCGACCTCTCCCGCGAACTCCATGCCCAGGATCGTCTTTCTTGGTCGTCGAAACCCGAAGAGCAATCCGATGGGAAGCCACAGCAAGGGCGGATGCTTGAATGCCCTCATCTTCGGATCTTCGGCGCTCACGGTGGTCGCGCGGATGCGGACGAGTACCTCACGATTCCCGGGAACAGGCTTGTCCACCTCCGCGAGTCGGAGGACCTCGGGGGGACCGTACGCGGTGAACACGACAGCTTTCATGGGGTAGTCTCTCGGTCGAGGGGCGCGGCCGGGCACGGGGCGCCGCGGTGGAGCCGCCGTGCGCCGCGCCGGTGCGCCATTTCTCCCTGCTGTAACGCCGGCTGGCGCATGCGGCCGCTCCAGGACGGAGCCTCTCGGCTCCGGGACGGCGGGCTCGATGCGACGCGACCGGCGGGATCGCACGCGACGGACCCCCGGGCAGCTCTGGTACCGCGGGTTCCGGTCTCTTTTGCGCCGTTGCGCCGTTGCGCCTTGGCGTTGAAATCTCTCCACGGATCGGTGGCCGGACTCCTGGTGCGTGGAACTAGCTGACGTGCGAAGGAGGGATGCCGAACCGCTCCCGGAACGCGGCGGCGAACTTGCTCGGGTTGGCGTAGCCCACCCGCGCGGCCACCTCGCTCACGCTGTAGCGTCGCTGCTGCAGGAGGCGGTAGGCCTCGTCCAGACGCCGGTGGCGAAGGTACCCGTACACGGTGTCCCCGAAGAGCGCGCGGAACCCGGCCTTGAGCTTGGCCTCGTTCAGCCCCGCCAGGCGGGCCAGATCGGGCAAGCGCGGCGGGTCGTCGATGCGGCCGAGCACGATCTGGCGGGCCCGCTCCAGGCGGTCGACGTCGTGCGCCGAGAGCGCCGACGACGCCGCGCGCTCGCCCTCCTCGAGGCCGTCCACCATCACGGCCAGCACCTCGAGCCCCTTCGCTTCGAGGTAGAGCTGGCGCGAGGGGCCCCGGGCATCGCAATGAACGATCTCGTCGATCAGCCGGAACAACGCCGGCGCGACGGGGTGGGCGTCGCTCGGATAGGCGCGCGGACTGGACAGCACGCGCTCCACCGCGGCGGGCAAGACCTGCGTACCGAGCAGCTCGCTCAGCCGCGCGCGATCGATCTCGAGCGATAGCTGCTCGTGATCCCTGGCGGCCCCGCGTTCGTCGAAATCGAACTGCAGGCGCACCGGCCGCTTGATCTGGCTGACGTGAAAGGAGCCACCCTGGAGGTGATGGCGTCCCCCCTCGCTGGTCACGAGGAGAGGCCCGGGTCCTCGCGCCACGACGAACTTGAGCCGCGAGATCCCATGATCGAACGCCATGGACCACGAGCGCTCCCATCGGAGCTTCGTGACGGTCAGCCCGATGCCCGAGCGCAGCGCGGTGGACCGGGTGAACCCCGAGCGGTCCAGGATGTCCCAGCGCATCTGACGCTCGACGGGGCTCAGCGCTTCCACCGCCGTGGACCCGTTCAGGACGCGCTCCGCGAACCGATCGAGGTCCCCGTCGCTGCCGTCGATGGTCACCGCGCCCACGTCGTGCAACGTACCATGAGCGGCACGTCGCACACGCCACGCTCGGTCAGGCGCTCGGGCAAGGCGCGGATACGCTGGGAGAGCTCCTCGAACGTCGGCGAGGTCGCGGCGGGTTCACCCATGCTCCACGAGGGCATCCGATCGCGCGCAGAGCGCGAGCCGCCGTCAGCCCACGTCAGCCCAGCGTCAGTTCACCACGCGACCCGACGACGGCCACGGACGCTCGCCGCCGAGCTGGTCGAGCTCCTTGCGCAGCTCGTCGGTCGGCGCGAGCACCTGCATCCGCTCGAGCACGCTGCGCAGCTTCGCCGCGTCCGAGCGGCTCGAGTAGATCGAGCGCAGGTTGTTCAGCATGCGCACCAGGATCTGCCGCTTCTGCGCCGGCACCAGCAGCCGCGGGTCCGGATCGCGCGTGGCCCCGGTGGCGCGGGTGTGCAGCGCGCGCAGATCGTCCCGGCCGAGCAGGCGGCCTTCGAACGGATCGATGAGCAGCACGCCGCCGCGGACCGGCGTCCTCACCAGGAAATGACCCGGGAACGACACGCCCTGCGCGTCCATGCCGGCCCGCCAGCACACCTCGAGGAGCACCACCGCCAGCGTGATGGGGATGCCCGTCCGGCGATCGAGCACCTCGTGCAGGTAGCTGTTCTTCGGGTCGTAGTAGTCCCCCGTGTTCCCGTGGAACCCGAGGTCGCCGTAGAACCAGCGCAGCAGCGCCTCGATCGGGCCGCTGCCCGGCGTCGCCTCGGGCGCGCGCTGCGGCCGCTCGATCGCGCGGCGCGCCTCGCCGCCGAGGCGGTCGAGCACGCCGAGGTAATGCGGGATGTCGAGGCCCGGGTACGCGGCGTCGTCGATGAGGAGCGCCGCCTCGGCGAGGTCGAGCTCGTCCTCCGGCCTCGCTGCGATATGCGCGAACATCGTCAGACTCACCGGCGCAGCCATCGGACGGAGCGTAGCGCCACCTGAGAGAAATGGTCTAGGCCAGGGCGTCGTCCCGCGCGCCTTCGTCGAGCCACGCGTCGACGCGCACCCCGACCAGGTTGCGCTGGCTCATCGCCGCGAGGACGCGCGGGAGCGCCGCCACCCCAGCGGGCGCGTGGTCGTCGCGCTCGGCCGCATCGTGGAGCAGCACGATGGCCCCATCGCGGAGCCCCGGGATGATCCGGGCCGCCACCCGCTCGGGGCTCGCCCCGGCCAGCCCGTCGAACCCCCGCGCCGACCAGCCGATTACGTCGAGGTCGAGCGCGTCGACCACGCGGCCGATGCGCGGGCTGGTGTGGCCGACAGGCGGCCTGAACAGGGCAGGGCGGTCGCCGGTGATCCGCTCGATGACGTCGAGGTTGCGCCGGAGGTCGCGCTCGACGCGGCGGGCCGACCGGAGCGAGAACAGCCGGTCGTGCTCGTGGCTGTGCAGCCCGATCGCGTGGCCCCGCGCCGCGATCTCGCGGACGAGCTCGGGGTGCGCCTCGGCCTTGCGGCCGATGACGAAGAACGTCGCCTTCACGCCCGCCTCGTCGAGGAGCGCGAGCACGCGCGGCGTGTGCTCCGGGCTCGGCCCGTCGTCGAACGTCAGCGCGACGCCGCGCGCGCCGGGCGGGCCGCGCTTCACCACGTCCACGAACATGCCGAGCCCGAGGAAGAAGACCCCGCAGAGGACGAGCGTGACGTACCCGACGATCGCCGCGCCGGCCACGCCGAAGGGCACCGGCGCGACGAGCAGCGAGCGCGCGACCAGCGCGAGCGCGCCGGCCGATGCCACGTAGAGGAGCGCCCGCGCGACCGGCACGGGCTACTTCTTGGAGCGCTTCTTCTCGGGCTCGATCTCGAGGTCGTCCTCGAGATCGTCGGCCGCGGGCGAGGCGGCGATGCGCTTGTTGCCCCCCGCCGCGGCCTTCGCTTCCGGCTTCGCGCCCGGCGTCGCCTCGTCCGACGGGTCGTTGTCGGCCTCGTAGAAGCCGCCCAGCAGGGCGGCCACCGCGGCGAGCGACGTGATCGCGAGGCCGCCGAACGTCCCGGCGGTCCCCGTGGCCTCGCCGAGCGACAGGTTCGCGCCGCCGAGCTCGCCGAGCGGCACCGGCACCGGCACGGTCAGCCACCGGCGCGCGGCGTACATCAGGCCGACGCCGAGCAGCGCCCCGACGAAGGCCTTCATGCCCGCCTCGATCTTCGCGTCCTTCGCCCAGATGGGCTTTCCCGCGATGAGCCCGACCAGCACCCCGGCGAGCGCCGCGGCCAGGTAGGCGACGATCGCGATGGGCGCCCCGTAGCCGAGCTTCGCCAGCCCGAACCCCAGCAAGCCCCCCACGATGAGCCCCTTCACAATCCCGAGGATCAGGCGACCCAGCATCAGATTCCATCCTTGGCACGACGCCGGGCGCTGTTCAACAGGGCGCCGCGCCGCAAGCGCCACCGCGCGGCGCGCGCCGTGGTAGAGGGCGCCCACCGCCCGGGTGGCGCCCGCCGCCCCGGGGGGCCCGTCCACCGTATCAACGCCCCGCGGCGCCGCGGTCCCACGGATCCGCGGTCCCACGGCGCCCCAGCGCCCGGCCCTGCGGCGCGCCGCGCCCCTCGCGGCAGCCTGGCCCGGGCTCCGACCGGTCGTGCTCTTCAACACCCTTCGCTACGCCGAGTTCTTCGCCGCCGTCTTCGTCGGATCGTGGGCGCTCGCGCGGTTCGCCGGCATCCGCGCGCGCCTCGTGTTCCTGCTGCTCGTGAGCTACGGGTTCTACGCGGCCTGGGACTGGCGCTACCTGCCGCTCATCTTCGCCTCGTCCACCGTCGACTTCCTGCTCGCGCGCGCGATCGCCCGCGAGGCGAGGCCGCGGGCGCGGCGCGCGATGCTCATCGCCACCGTGGCGCTGAACCTCGGGTTCCTGGGGTTCTTCAAGTACTGGAACTTCGCGATCGAGAACGCCGCGGCGCTCCGCGCCCTGCTCACGGGCGAGCCGACGACCGTGGGCACCGCGTTCCGGGTGCTGCTGCCGCCGGTCGGCATCTCGTTCTTCACGTTCGAGTCGATGAGCTACGTCATCGACGTCTACCGGGGCGAGCTGCGGCCCCACAAGAGCTACCTCCGCTACCTGCTCTTCGTCGCCTTCTTCCCGCACCTCGTCGCCGGCCCCATCGTCCGCCCGCGCGACCTGCTCCCGCAGTTCGAGCGCGCCCCGAGCCTCACCCGCGAGCAGGGCGGCGAGGGGATGTTCCTCGTCGCGATCGGCCTCGTGAAGAAGGTCGTCCTCTCCGATCAGCTCGCGCTCAACCTCGTCGACCGCGTCTTCGAGCGCCCGGAGAACTACTCGGCCCTGGAGGTGCTCGCGGGCGTCTACGGCTACGCCGCGCAGATCTACTGCGACTTCTCGGGCTACACCGACATCGCGATCGGCTCGGCGCTCCTGCTCGGCGTGCGGTTCCCGAAGAACTTCGACGCGCCGTACAAGGCCCGGAACCTCGCCGACTTCTGGCGCCGCTGGCACATCTCGCTGTCCACCTGGCTCCGCGACTACCTGTACATCCCGCTCGGCGGCAACCGCGGCTCCGAGCTGGCGACGTACCGCAACCTGATGATCACGATGCTGCTCGGCGGCCTCTGGCACGGGGCGTCGTGGAACTTCGTCTTCTGGGGCTTCCTCCACGGCCTCGGCCTCGCCGTGACGCGCGCCTTCCAGCGCGCGGTCAGGCGCCGCCGCTCGGGCGCCGAGGGCGAGGCGGCGGCGCGCGCGTCGGCCTCCCCCTCTCTTCTACGGTTCCCCCTCCACGCGCTCTGCGTGCTGCTGACGTTCCACTACGTCTGCTTCGCGTGGATCTTCTTCCGCGTGCCGACCTTCTCGCAGGCCGTGCTCATCCTGCGGCAGATCGGCACGCTGACGACGTTCCACCCGAACCTCCCGCCCGTGCTCGTCGCGCTCCTCGGGGTCGCGCTCCTGTCCCACTACGTGCCGGAGCGCCTCTACGAGCGCGCCCGCGCCGCGTTCATCGCGGCGCCGGCGCCGATGCAGGGCGCGCTGCTGTTCCTCGTCGCCGTCGGGCTCCACGAGGCGGCGAGCGCGACCGCCGTGCCGTTCGTGTACTTCCAGTTCTGAGCCGGCGCCGGCAGGGCAGCGACGCGCGGGGAGGCGCGGCGGCGGGGCCAGGGTCGGGGCGGCGTGCTCTGCCGCACAGGCTCCCCTCGGCTCCACCGCCGGTGCGTTTCTCGCGCTTTCGAGCGGATCCGTGCACTACGCTCACGCCGTGCGCCCACCTCCTCTCGCCGCCCTCGTACCCCTGGCCGCCCTCGTCGCCGGCGCGCTCTCGCCGGCGTGCAGCATCGCCAACGTGCCGTCGAACGCGATGCCGATGGTCCGGTCGCGCGCGACCTCCGATCTCGACTGCCCGGACAAGGACGTCCGCGTCGAGGAGCAGATCGGCGGCCAGTTCAAGGCCGTGGGCTGCGGCCGCAAGGCGTACTACCGGGCCGCCTGCGAGGCGCTCCGCTGCGTGGTGAGCGGCGAGGGCGAGGCGGCCGTGCCCTGGCGAGACCGCCCCGAGCCGGCCGAGGTCGACCTGCAGCGGGACCGGCTGCCGTAGGCCGGCGCCCCGGCGCGCCGCCGATCCCGGGTTTCCCGGGGCTTTTTGGGGGCACGTGGGCCCTGGATCGAGGTAGCCTGCGCCGTCTCGAGGATCCGCCGCAGGGGTTCGCGCCATGGCCTTCTTCACCACCGGGAGCTGCACGTGACGGACAGGGCGCAGGGAGACGCCGAGGCGCCGCGCCGCACGAAGAAGCGCGCGAAGCGGCGCGAGGGGGAGGCCGCGTCGGTCCCGGGCGACGGCGCGCCGGGGCTGCCGCGCGATCCCGAGCTCGTGCGGCTCGAGCAGGCGTTCGAGCGCGGCGACTACGCGCTCGTCCGGGCCGGCGCGGGGCGGCTCGCCAGGGAGGCCGAGCGCGACGAGGACCGCCGCGCCGCGCGGGCGCTGCTGCGCCGGATCGAGCCCGACCCGCTCGCCGTCGCCCTGCTCGTCGCCGCCGTGGCGCTGCTCGCGTTCCTGTCGTTCTATTACTGGTCCCACAGCCACGTGTCTCCGTGACGACCCCGCCCGCGACGACCGAGGAGGCAGCGCGGTGAGCACCGACGTCCAGCGTGCCCCGGGCCGCCCCGCCGCGCGCGGCTCCCTCGCGCGGCCGCTCGCCGCGCTTGCGCTCGCGCTGCTCGGCTGCGGCAGCGCCCCCGGCGCGGCGCAGCCCACGGCGTGGAACGCGGCGCCCGACGGTCAGGAGGGCGCCTCCTCGGGCACGCAGGCCGAGCGTTACTTCCCGCTCGTCGACGGGCGCGTCTACCACTACGTGACCCTGAGCGAAGGCGGCGGGGAGGGCATGCTCGTCGCGCGCGTGCACCGCGCCGACGCGCGCCGGGGGGAGCTCAGGTTCCCCTCGGGCGTGAAGCGCTTCGAGTTCACGGGCGAGGGCGTGCTCCGCAGCGACACGGGCGTCTTCGTGCTGAAGGAGCCGATCGCGCCCGGCACGACGTGGACCGGTGAGCACGGCGGCCGCGCCCGCATCACCGCCGTCGACGCCGCCGTCGAGGTGCCCGCGGGCCGGTTCACGGGGTGCGTGCAGACCGTGGAGGAGCGCCTCGGCGACACGCCCGCGCGCTACGTGTCGACGTTCTGCCCCGACGTCGGCGTTGTGGCGATCGAGGCCGAAAGCGGCGCGAGCCACGAGAAGGCCGAGCTCAAGAGCTACGCGCCGCCCTTCGACATGGGCCCCGACGGCGTGCGGCGCACGCCGGTCGAGCCGCCGCCCGGCGCGGCGAGCCCGCCGTGAGCGCGCGTTCCGTCGTGCGCGCGCGTTCCGCCGTGCGCGCGCGTTCCGCGGTGCGGCGCGCCCCGCGCTGCCCTTCGCGCGCCGCGGGCTCTGGAAGGCGCGCCGGTCGAATGAAACCGCTTTCCGGACCGGGCGCGCTTTCCTTGCGAACGGCGCCGGCGCGCTTCCGTTTCCGGGGGGGCGGGAAGTAGACTCCCCGCGCTGCTCGCGGGAGCCGGCGCAGCGCTCGCAGCAGGCAAGCGGCGCGGGCCACCCCCGGGCAGAGGTCCCGCGATCGTCAACGACATGAACTACTGGGATTACATCCACGTCGAGGAGCTGCTCGCGCTCCAGGGCGGATTCGACGACGACGAGCAGAAGGTCGGCAACGACGAGGCCCTGTTCATCGTCGTCCACCAGATCTACGAGCTCTGGTTCAAGCTCATCCTCCGCGAGCTCACCTCGGCGCGGGAGCTCTTCCGCCAGAACCCGGTGCCCGATCAGAAGCTCGCCTCGGCCGCGCGCTCGTTCCGGCGGGTCGTCACCATCTTCGAGCAGGCGATCCAGCACTTCCGGGTGATGGAGACGCTAACCACCCGTGATTACCTGGATTTTCGGGATCGCCTGATCCCCGCGAGCGGCTTCCAGTCGGCGCAGCTGCGCGAGATCGAGGTCCTCCTCGGCCTCGACGACGCGGTGCGGATCCCGCTCGGCCGCGAGGGGAGCTACAAGGAGGCGCTCAAGACAGCGGACGGCGCGCCGTCGTCGGCGACGCGGCGGCTCGAGGCGCGGCTCGCGAGCGGGCCGAGCCTCAAGCACTACCTCTACGAGTGGCTCTCGCGGACGCCGATCGACGGCTCGAGCGATCCGGGCGCCGTCCTGCGCTTCCTGCGCAACTACATGCGCTCGATGCGCGAGGAGAACGAGCGCCGGGTGCAGATCGCCATCGACAAGGCGCTCACCCCGGCGGACGTCGAGCGGCTCCGCGCGCGCTACGAGGCGGACAACGCGAACGCCGAGGCGTTCCTGCTCGCCGAGGACGACCCCGACGCCGACGCGGCCACGCGCGAGAAGCGCCGGGCGATCCGCGCGGCGATCGTGTTCATCGAGAGCTACCGCGAGCTGCCCAGGCTCGCGTGGCCGCGCGAGGTGCTCGACCGCATCCTGGAGATGGAGCAGGCCATGCTCATCTGGCGGCAGCGCCACGCGCGGATGGTCGAGCGGGTGATCGGCCGCCGCACCGGCACCGGCGGCTCCGCGGGCGTCGATTACCTCGACCAGACCGCGCTGCGCTACCGCGTGTTCGGCGATCTCTGGACAGTGCGCTCCCTGCTCCTGCGCCAGCCGAGCGTCCCCGCGCTCGAGCACGCATCGGACTACGGATTCCGGGTCGAGGACTCTCCGTGAAATCACTTCGCGATCACTTCTTGCGGATCGACGCCCGTTCGCTCGGGCTTTTTCGTATCACCTTCGGGCTCGTCCTCATCGCCGACCTCTTCGCGCGGTGGCGATGGGTGCGGGACTTCTACTCGAACGAGGGCGTCCTCCCGAACCACAACCACCTCTTCAACCTCCGCGGCAAGCAGCAGGTCTTCAGCCTGTTCCACGCCGTCTCGACGGTGGGAGAGGCCCACTTCGCCTTCGCGCTGGCGCTGCTCGTCTACGCCCTGTTCGTCGTCGGCTACCGGACGCGCGTGTTCCACGTCCTCGCGCTGCTGGTGCTCGTGAGCCTGACGTCGAGGAACATCCTGCTCGAGAACGCCGGCAACTACGCGGCGATCGCGATCCTCGCGTTCACCGCCTTCCTGCCGTGCGGGAGCCGCCTCTCGATCGACAGCCTGCGCGCCTCGCTGGCGCTCCGGGACGAGAAGCGCGACACCGAGCTGAACGACAGGTCGAGGGCCGCGGAGTCCGAGATCGCGGCCGAGCGCCTGCCCGGCTGGTCGCCGGCCTCGCTCGCCGCGCTGGCCGTGCTGCTGCAGCTCGCGCTCATCTACCTGTGCACGGCGCTCCAGCAGCGCGGCGCGGCGTGGCGCGACGGGTCGGCGTTCTACTATGCGCTCCACGTCGATCGCTGGGCGAGCGACGCGGGCGCGTGGCTCCGCGACGCCCTGCCGCTCGGCACGCTGCGCGGGCTCACGTACGGGACCTGGGCGATGCAGCTCGCGATCCCGGCGCTCCTCTTCGTGCCCGCGCTCTTCCGCTGGACGCGCGGGCTCGCCGCCGCGCTGATGGTGGTGCACGGCCTCGTCATCGGGATCTTCTTTGATTTCGGGCTGTTCGGCTGGGCGCTCGCCGCGGCGGCGCCGCTCGTGCTGCCGGGCGAGCTGTGGGACGTGTACGAGCGCTCGTGGAACGAGCGGCGGGCGCGGACGCTCGTGTACGACGCCGACTGCGGGCTCTGTCTCACGCTGTGCCGGCTGATCAAGCGGCTCGACCTGCGCGGGCACGTGGCCTTCCAGGGCAACGGCGCGCTCGACGAGCTCTACGTGCGCAACCAGACCGGCGCGACGGAGCGCGTGCCGATGCCGAAGGAGGTCACGGCGGAGCTGGTCGAGCGGACGGTGCTGGCGATCGACAGGAACGGGCGCGTCTACCGGCAGGGCGGCGCGGTGACCGAGGGGCTGCTGGCGCTGCCGTTCGGCTGGCTGGCGTTGCCGCTCAAGCTGCCCGGGATCTCGCACGTGCTCGACATGCTCTACGAGGTGGTCGCGACCCGCCGGCACCACATCAGCACGCTGCTCGGCAAGCAGGCGTGCGGGATCCCGCTGTTCGACGAGAGCCACGCGGACGGCGACGACGAGGGGGCCGCGCCGGACCGGCCCGCGCCCGCGGTGCGCGCGGCGCGGCTCGCGCTCGGGTCGCTGCGGGAGGCGGCGGTGCTCGTGGTGCTCGCCGCGATGCTCGCGCAGACGGCGAAGCAGAACCCGCTGCCCGGGGCGGGCGCCATCCCGCAGGGGGCGGTGCTCGCGGGCGTCGCGTCGTGGCCGCGCATGCTGGCGCGGTGGGACGTGATGGCGCCCGAGCCGCCGCGGAGCAACGAGATCCTGGTGATCGACGGCCAGAACCGCGCGTCGCAGCCGATCGATCCGCTGACCGGGGAGGAGCCCCGGCTCCAGCCCGCGGGGCAGCCCGGGACGAGGCTCGGCCAGCTCTGGTCCGACTACCTCGACCGCATCCGGCGGCCGGAGTGGATCGACTTCCAGCGGGCGTTCCGCGACTACCTCGCGAAGGGCGGGCCGCTCGCGGAGGAGGGGGGGCGCGAGATGTCGCTCTCGGGCTTCGACGCGTACTGGGTCTCCGCGCCGATCCCCGCGCCGGGCGAGCCCGCGCCGAGCGGCGTCGAGCGGGAGAAGCTGTTCTCGCACTCGCGCGGCGGCGCGGGGAGGCTCGGCGACCGCGTCCCGCCCCTCTCGCCAGGCCTCCTCCGACCGAACAAACCGAACTGAGGCGCTCGCATGCGTGCGGCTGACGAGGACCCGAGCGCCGCGGCTGCCGGCGCGCCGGAAGAGGGCGCGTCGCGCGGAGACGGCGCGCCCGAGGAGAGCGCGCCGGGCGGGGAGGACGCGCCGGAGGAGAGCGCGCCGGCGCCGGCCAAGGCCGCAGCCCCGAAGCCGCCGGCCGAGAGCCGCTCACGGCGCCTGGGGCGCTGGATCCGGGATCATTACTGCACGATCGACGTCCGCACGCTCGGGCTGTTCCGGCTCGTGCTCGGCGCTCTCCTCGTGGGCGACTGCCTGCGTCACTGGGCCGAGGCGAGCTGGATCTACAGCAACGACGGGGTGCTCACCAACCACTATCACCTCTTCCACCCGAGCAGCGGATTCAACTTCAGCCTCTATCACGCGTTCTCGTCGATCGGAGAGGTCCACGTCGCGTTCGCGCTCTCCCTCTTCTGCTTCTTCTGCTTCTTCATCGGCTGGCACACGCGGCTGTTCTCGATCCTCTCCTTCGTCCTCGTGACGAGCAGGGACAACCGGATCGTCATGATCGAGAACGGCGGCTATGTCGTCGTGAACCTCATCACCTGCTGGGCGATGTTCATGCCGACCGGCAGGCGCTTCTCCGTGGACGCCCTGATCCGCTCGTACCGCGAGCGAAAGGAGCGGACGGCCGCCGACCTCGCGGACCGGAGCCGCCCCGCGTGGGCGACGGACCCGTACGTCTCTGGGATCGTGCTCCTCGCGATCGTGAACCTGGCGACCATCTATTATTTCAACGTCGTCAACAAATCAGGCCAGATCTGGCGCCGCGGCGACACGGTGCACTACGTGCTGCACCTCGACCGCATGGTGACGGGGCTGGCGGTCGTCGCGCGGGAGTACATCCCTTTCTGGGCGAAGAAGGGGATGACCTGGGGAGTGCTCGCGCTCGAGGCGATGCTCGTGCCGTGGATCCTCTCGCCCTATGGCCGCCGCTTCACGCGCGCGCTCGCCATGGGCGGGATGTGGGCCCTGCACGGCTCGTTCGGGGTGATGATGCGCCTCGGCCCCTTCTCGTGGTTCATGATCGGCTGGTCGTTCCTGCTCCCGACGGCGCAGCACTGGGACGCGCTCGAGCAGTGGTACCGCCGCCGCGCGGCGCCCAGGGTCGTCGTCTATGACGGCAGCTCGCCGCTCGCGTTCGCCCTCATGCGCTTCCTCGTCCGGCTCGACGGCCTCGATCTGCTCCGGTTCGAGGAGGCGCGCGCGGAGGCGGCCGGCGCGGCGGACGAGGCCGGGGGCGGGGAGCCGCGGCCGGAGCTCTTCGTGGTGCGCGATCCGGCGGAGGGCCGGGTGTTCCAGGGCGCCGAGGCGCTGCGCGAGATCCTGCAGGCGCTGCCGGGGGGCCGCTTCGCGCGGCCGCTCTTCTGGGCGGCGACCCTCGGCGCGCCCGGCGCGCTGATCGGGTTCGCGTCGCGGCGGCGCGACGCGATCGCCCGGTTCTTCGGGCTGACGCGGCGGGCGCGCGCGCGGGCGGGGGCGGCGGAGAGCCCGTCGCCGCTCTCGGAGAAGCTCGCCCGCGGGCGGGTGATCGCGCGGGAGGCGCTGGTCGCGTACCTCGGGCTGTGCGCGGTGAGCCAGGCGATCAACGAGAACAAGAGCGTGCCCGCGATCTTCAAGCACACCCAGCCGAAGTTCGTACAGGCGACGATCGTCTATCCGCGCCTCCTCCAGGGGTGGGGGATGTTCGCCCCGAACCCGATCACCGAGGACGGGTCGATCACCGTCGACGCGATCACCATCGACGGGCGCCACGTGGACCCGTTCACGGGGCAGCCGCCGGATCTCGATCTGTCCGACGCGCGGGGGCTCGGGCTCGGGCAGATCCGGCAGGACTACTTCAACAGGATCCGGCTCGACCGGAACAAGGCGTTTCGCAGGCCCGGGCTCCAGGAGTACCTGCTCAGGTACCCTGAGCGCACCGGGCGGCCGGAGGACGAGATCCTCGCGTTCGACGTCTACTGGGTGCGGGACCAGTGCCCCAGGCCGGGGGAGGACGCGCCGTACAAGAACGAGGCGATCCCGATCCTGTCGTACCGGAAGCCGGGATATCGGCCGCGGCCGGGGATGCCGACGCTGCCGCCGGTGAAGAAGGAAGAGAGCGCGGGGAACTAGTTCCGCGGGGCAGAAATCCTGCCAGGGATCTGCCTCGAGAGAGGAGAGAGATTTCAACGCAAAGGCGCCAAGAGCGCAAAGACGCAAAAAAAGCAAAAATCGACTGTAATTGCTTCTTCTTGCGCCTTTGCGCCTTTGCGTCTTTGCGTTGAAATCTCCCTCCGGATCCCTGGCCGGACTTCTGGCGGGCGGAACTAGCGCCCGCTCGGCGTCGTCAAGCGCGGAGCGAAGTCCTCGATCGCGCGAAGATCCAGGCGGCGACGAGCGATGGCGCGCCATGAGGGCGCAAGCTCCGGGAGCGCCTCCATGCGCTCGAGCTCTGCATGGTTCAGCCCGTCGCGGTGCAGGGCCCGCAAGAGCCTCGCGATGGGCCAGCTCGGCTGCGGGCGGTGCAAGAGCGCGAGCCCATCCTGCGGCGCGACGACGCCAGGCCGAAGCACTCGGTAGTACCAGCCGCTCCTCCCGCTCTCTTGCAGCAAGAGAGCCATGTCGGCCCGAGAGAAGCGGAGGTTCAGCTTCCAGCAGGGCTGGCGCCCCTGCGAGACCTGGATCACCGCGCTGCCGAGCGCCCATGTGTCACCGACGCACACGCTGCTCTCGTCGAGGCCGCGCGTGGAGAGGTTCTCGCCGAACGCTCCCACCGCGAGGCTCCTGGCAGGAAGGCCGAGCCGCTGCTCCCACCAGCCGTAGTGCTCCAGCGGAACGTGGTGCAGCGCCTTCTCCACGCCGCCGTGGCGCGCCATGTCGCCCTGTTCGTCCCCCTCCAGCCCTCGCTCGCTCAATCGAAGCGGCTCGACGACGAGCGATTTCGCGATCGCGCTGAGGTGTCCCGAAGGGGCTAGCGGGACCTTCTTGCCGACGAGGAGCCCGTGGAGCGGGTAGACGTGCGACATGGGAGATCACGCGCCGACGGTCGGACGGCAGTCGCCGCCGACAGCGCAGCTCCCCTGCGCGGCGCCGGCCGTGGCCGCGCTGGACGCGCCGACCTCGGCACGGCTGTTGAACCAACGGCTCACGCTCCATTCGGCCAATCGCGTCATGACGTTCCCTCCGAGGCCGTCGCCCCCAGGAGCGGCGGCAACCTGCTGAGATACTGGCTGCGGGCCTTGACGTGACTGCCCCCCAGCGCGAAAGCCCGCAGCGCTCCGGCCGCGTCGAAGGCCAGCTCCGTCGTGCCCTCGGCGTCCGCCGAGACCTCCCACGTGAACCCAGCCTCACGCGGACCGGCCGAGCTGACGACAGGGAAGCACGGCGTCTTGACGCTGATCGCCAGCGGCGGAAGCGTCAGCGAGGCGCTCGCGCCGAGCAGCGAACGCGCAAGCGCGGCGGCGGCGTGCGCGATCGGCGCGACGAATTGAAGGTTGTAGGGCGCGAGGCTGGCGCAGTCGCCCAGCGCGTACACATGCTCGTCGCTCGTGCGGAGAGAGCGGTCGACGACCACGCCCCGTTGCGTCCTCAGCCCGGCGCTCTCCGCGAGCTCGCAGGCGCGCAGACCGGTGGCGCAGATCACCAGGTCGGCCTCGAGCGGACGCTCACCGTCGAGCTCGACCCGCACGCCGTCGCCGAGCGGCTCGACGCCGAGGGGAGACACGCCGAAGCGGCAGACGATCCCCGCCTCTGCCAGCTTCGCGCGGAGCCGCTTCCCGAGCTGCGGCGACACCAGGTTCGGCAGCGGCTCCGGCGCGCGGTCGATCAACGTCACGGCGTGCCCGCCCCGCTGTAGATCGTTGGCGAGCTCGCACCCGACGAAGCCGGCGCCCAGGATCGCGACACGCGTGCTCCGGGAGAGCCGCTGAATGAGCCGGCGGTAGTCGTCCAGGTGGTTGACGCTCAGCACGCGCGAGCTGCTCGACAGCCCGGGCACCGGCGGCAGCCACGGCACGGCTCCGACCGCCAGCACCAGCTTCGAATACGGGACGGCCTCGTCCCCGGCGACGAGGACGCGCTTGCTGCAATCCAGGCTGTGCACCCGCGTGCGGGTGATGAGGCGACAACCCAGCTCTTTCCTCATCTGCTCGGCGCTGCGCGAGACCAGGTCCGGCGCTCCGGCACGCTGGCTGGCCGAGACCGACAGCGCGGGCTTGCTATAAAAGTCGCCGTCATCCGCGGTGACGATCGTGATGGACAGCTCCGGAGCCAGCGCGCGGAGCGCGCGCGCCGCCGAATAGCCGGCGAGACCTGCGCCGACGATCACCACACCCTCAGGGGCGGCCGGCGACATCAGTCGGACTCCGGCAGCGCCACCATCGAGAAGTCCACCTTGCGGACTCCGCAATCCGGGCAGGTCCAGGACTCGGGGATATCAGCCCACGCCGTGCCTGGCGCGATGCCTTCGTGAGGCAAGCCGAGCCTCTCGTCGTAGACGAAGCCGCAGATGATGCAACGCCAGCGTTTCTGTCGGACGGCGACCCGACGCGAGATCGGCGCCTGAGCATCCGGAACGGCAGAGGTCGACGTGATCGACATGACGGACTCCCAGCATTGAAAAGGGGAGGACCGGCGGGGGCGAGGATCGCCCCCGCCGGCCGGGTCGTCCTCAGCCGAGGTCGCTGAGGGCCGCCCCGAAATTGATGTGGTACGCCGAGCCATCGAGCACGAGCGCAGGAACGGACTTCACGCCCGCCGCGCGCGCCTCCTCGATCCGCGACTTGTCCTCGCCGAGGTGAACGCTCTCGATCTGATAGCGCTTCGGATCGATGGCGTTGGCCAGATTCTGTTCGGCGGACACGCAGACCGGGCACCCTGCATGAAAGAAAACTGCCTTGCTCATGACTCTCTCCTTCGCTGAGGCGATGCTCAGTACTCCTAATTAGATTCACGGAACGAACAAAGTCAACAATAAAATCAGGTGGTCCATGCTCGCTCGAAATTACGAGCAATCACGTGGGATTGCCGATTCAGACGACCGGATCGATCACGCGACGCGCCCTCCGGGCTCTCTGCGTCGCTGCGCCGAACCATTCGGTCTAGGTGAGTGTGCGTGGCACATGAACCTACATTTGTATACTCACGCTGCGGCCAGGCCGCGCGCGCGAAGCTCGGCCGCTTGACTAAACGTCGAACTGGTCGACTATGAAGCGACGTTGACCAGCCGCAGCAAACCCGCCAGTGCGGGCCTGAACAGCCAGTTGATCGCCGGGCTCGAACGACTCGGATCCGCGCTGCGAGCGCAGGCCTGGAGCGAAGCGTTCGCTCGAGGCCTCACCCCGACGCAGGGACAGGTGCTCACGACGCTGCGCACCCACAGGGGTGAAGGGCTGCGCCTCCTGGACATCGCCGAGGCGCTCAGCGTGACGCCCGCCACCGCCAGTGAGACCGTGCGCGCCCTGGTGGCCAAGGGGCTGGTCAAGAAGACGCAGGCATTGAGCGACGGGCGAGCCATCAAGATCTCCCTCACGAAGCAAGGCGAGGGTGAGGCGCTGGCGGTCGCTCAATGGCCGTCGTTCCTGCTGGATGCGGTGGACGAGCTCTCCGACGAGGATCAGACCGCCATGCTGCGCGGCGTGCTCACCATCATCTCGTCGCTCCAGGGGCGCGGGTACATCCCCGTCGCCCAGATGTGCGTGAGCTGCACGAACTTCCGCGCGAACGCACATCCGGGCGAGCCCAAGGCCCACCACTGCCAGCTGCTGGACGCGGCGATCGGCGACCCCGAGCTGCGCGCGCAATGTGCCGATCACGCGCCCGGCAGCGCCGAGCTCCAGGCCGAGAACCGGGCGAACTTCATGACGGCGGCCGGAGATCCGAAGCGCCGCTTGCCCGTGGTTCCTGCGAAGCCCCCAGCCATTCGTTGAGGAAGCGGCGCAGCGGCTCTTCCAGACGCTTGGCCCTCGACTCGCCCTGGCCGCGTAGCCGGGTGACCTGGACGGGGATGCTGGCCAGCTCGCAGACGTGGCCCACGAACCAGCTCTCGAGCTGCTCGGCCGTGACCTCCGGGTGAAACTGCAGGCCGAGCGCGTGGTCGCCCACGCTGAACGCCTGGTTCTCGCAGAGCGGCGTGCTGGCGAGGCGCGCCGCGCCTGCGGGCAGGTCGAACGTCTCGCCGTGCCAGTGCAGGACATCGAGGCCCGGCGCTGCCAGGTGCCGGATCGGGTGGCGCGCTCCCGCCTCGGTCAACTCGAGCGGCGACCACCCCACCTCCTTGCCCCGCATCGGGAAAACCCGAGCTCCGAGAGCACGCGCGATCAGCTGCGCTCCCAGGCAGATCCCGAGCAGGGGCAGCTTCTGCTCGAGCTGGCGCTGCACGAGCGATAGCTCGCGCGCCAGGAAGGGGTAATCTTCTGTATCGTTGACCGAGATGGGGCCGCCGAGGACGACCAGCAAATCGGGCAGCGACTGCAGCTCGAAGGTCGCGGTCGGCGCCTCGAGGTACCGGACACCATAGCCTGCCTCGCGCAGCGCCGGCTCGAGCGCGCCGAGGTGCTCGAAATGGACGTGGCGGATCACCACTGCGGTTTTCACTGGGCATTCTCCAGGTAAAGGTCGTACTCGGCGAAGGCGTCTGCGGCGGCTGCCGTCTCGAACACACCAGCCGCCTCGAACATGCGCAGCGTCGGCTGAGCGGCGGACCGCACGGCGCCCCGCACGGGCCCGGGCTGATAGGTCTCCTCGAGCATCTCCTCCCGCGTCGGCTCGTCGAACGAGAGCGCCTCGAGGACGCGCGCATCGCAGCCCAGGTCGGGGGCCAGGAAGGCGTCCAGGAACCTGGGCAAGATCCGCCCGACGAGCTCCTGTTTCGGCCGATCGAGGCGGCTCCACGCTCGGGGAAAGAGCCAGTGAAAGTAGACGCTGTGCGTCCCTTCGTCCTGAGCATGGTCGCCGATCACCTCGCGGACCAGCGGCGCGACCGCTGGGTGGCGCGGGATCTCGCGGAGGATCTTGCTGACCAGGGTCTCGGAGACGGACACGAAGAACAGGTGCAGGAGCTCCGGGGCGACCTCGCCGCCGTGCCGCTCGAAGATCCGCTCGAGCACGGCGTGGAAGCGAGGCTGCGGCAGCGCGGCGCGCTCGACGCCATGACGGTTCTCGATCGTGACGCTGAGCAGCTCGACGAAGAGCGCGTGGGCGCCCTCGTCGCAGTAGATGCGGAGCGCATCGTTCTTCTGCTCGCGGCTCAGCTCGAGCGCGTAGCAGTCGCGCGCGAGCCTGGAGCACACCGCGTTCACGTGCTCGAGCTCCAGCATCGTCGTGAACTGGAGGTGAGTGAGCAGACGGTACGCGAGCAGCCTTTCCATCGATGCGCGGTCGTCGACGAAGCGCGGATGGCGCGACAGCGGGACCAGCTCGGGCGGGAACGCGAGGCCCTCGCAGCTGGCGCTGCGGATCGGCTTGCTGCGGATCCAGCTCGCGGCATCCCACCCGGAGAGAGGCTTTCTATAGGGTGCCAACGTGGCGTTTGCCTGGTGCATGACAGATATCCTCTGGTGCCTTGCTGCAAGGGAGCGCAGGCGGGCACGAGCGCTCGCGCCCGCCTGCGCTGCGTTGATCGCTACTCGTCGAGCCCGAACGCGGAAGCCTCGAGGACCGCCGATTCGTGACCTTCCTCCGTGGCGACGATCGAGCCGCCGTGAGGCATCGAATGCATGGTCTCGTGGTGGATGACGTGCTCTACCTGCAGGCTCTCCGTGCCGATGCGGAGCACGTAGCCAGACGGGTAGCTCTCCAGGATCACGCTCTTGCCGTCGGGCGTCGGGGCCAGCGCGTGTCCCACCGCGAAGTCGGCGGGCAGCTCCACCCCCGGCCTGAGCCGCTTGATGAAGCGAGGACGCCACGGATCCTTGACGTCGAAGACCGACACGTAGCCGTCGTCTCCGAACGAGTCGTCGAGCGAGTCCTCTTCTCCCACGAACAGCTTGTCACCGACGACCTCCACCCAGGAGGCCGAGCGGAAGATGCCCGCCCCATTCACGTCCGTGGTCGGCTTGATGATGCGCTTGGCGACCCTCACCTTGGTGTCGACGAACCAGACGCTCGGCCCCAGGATCTCCGTGCGGCTCGGGGTGAGGGACGTGCGAGCGAACTGCATGGTGCCCACGAACGCGTAACGGTTCGTCACCCACTCGACGTTGTGCACGAAGGCGGCGTGAGACTTGGGGGTGCCCAGCCAGATCTCACCATCGCTCGCGAGCGTCCCGTCGGCCTGTACACGGAAGACAGGCAAGTACCCCCTGTCGTAGAAGTAACCGGCGCCGAGCCCGCGCGTCTCCGCGGCGTTGAAGCTGATGCCGTGGAGCGCGCGGCTGGCGTCGCCGAGCTCCTGCGTCGGCAGCAGGGTGTCGTTGCTCGTGTCCACGGTGATCACGCGATCGTCGGTGAGGACGGTCCAGAACAAGCGCTGCTTGCCGAACAGCTCAGCGGGCCCGTGCAGCTGCGTGAACGGCTGCGCCGTCCAGGGCTGGAAGGGTTGCCGCGCGTCGACCTGCGCGACCGCGGGAAACTCGTTCGGGTGAGCCGGGTCGTCGACGATGAGCTTCGTGATGAGCTCCACGTCGGCGGCGTGCTCGTGCCAGAAGATGTCATTGACGCGAATCACCGCCAGGCCGGTAGGGCTGTTCGCGTCGCCGTTGAACCCCACGTACACCTTGTGGCCGCCTTCGGTGATGTACGCGTGCAGCGGAACACCGCTGCCGTACCCCGGCAACGCGCGCAGATCCACGCTCGCCTCCATGTCGAGGCTGGGCTCGTAGAACTTGAGCTCGTACGACATCATGTCGACGTACGCAAACACCGCGGTCGTGTCGTGCAGGGCCAGCCGCGCGCCGTCCATCACCTCCCGATCGCCCGGCCGCTCTGCTGCGCCGCACCCGAAGGCGCCCAGCAGGATGCACGCCAATCCAACGAAACGATAGCTCTTCATACAAACCTCCCAAGGGGTGCATCACCGAGGGTGATGCCACGGTTCACGTGATTTGCTCGACAATCTCCGCGCGCCGATCCTTCCCGGGGCGCTCGGCTGTTCACCGCCTCGGACCGGCAGGGTGACCTCTCTCGCGCGGTGAAAAGGCCGTCCGGCCGGAGCGACGCAAGACTTCGCGCCTCTCTCGATGCTCAGCGACAGCCGGCCACCTGCAAAGCAGGGCTTGTGCCATCCGCCGATCTCGAGGCCTCTGGGGAGCGCGCCGAGCGGTCCGGAGCTGCCCTGCCGGGGGGCACCGTCGTGAGAGGCGCAGATCTCCGCTATTTTGCGGAGGGAGCTGCTGCTTGCGGGCTCCGCCCGGAGCGCGGAGACGCGCGTCGGAGTCGTATCAATCGATGAGCTGATACGGATAGAACACAACCGCGCGGCGGGCCCCTTGCGCAACTACGCATCCGATTGCGGGTATCGTTCCGCTGTCGGCGGTCGGCGGGGCACTCGAGATGACGCGTCATTGGAAAGAGGCGCGGTGCTGAAGTCGATGTGGAAGTGTCTTTCGATGTGGACGATTTTCGGATGGCGCCTTTGCTCGGCTCCACCCTGCGGCGCAGCGACGGCGGGAGGGCGGCCGCGCTGCTGAGATCGTCCGCAGCGGAAGCGGGCGCCGCCGTAGGCGGCGAGGTGGAGGGCGAATGGCTTCGCCCCTGGAGCGGACACCGAGCTCGTTGCCGTCCGCCTGGGCAGCTACGCGTTGCCGTGTGAGGGGACAGCGGGAGGAGCCCGGGAGCCGGGTCGCCGCTGCGCGGGTTAGATGCTTTTGTCCGGCATCACTGGACTCATGGTCCCGCCGCTCCTCCTTGATGCTCGGGCGGCGGAGGAGGGGGACAGGCCCGTGTCCGGCTCCGCGCGCCGCAGGGCGGCGGCCGGCGACGATTTCGTGAAGGACCCCGTGCCCGGCCGCATTCATGGAGCGAGCAAGCGGGCGTCGTCGCGAAGAGCCCGCCCGCTGGTGCTCATGGCAAGCGCGCGGATCGATCGATTCTGCGCCGCGCGGGCGCGCCCTCGATGCGCGGACGGGGATGAACATGACAGGAACGATCCACCACAGAACACACAGGTTGCTGGGCCGAGGGGGCGTGCTGCTGACGTGCTGGGCGCTGGGCTGGGTGTCTGGCTGCGCCAGCGATGTGCAGCCGGAGTCGAACGAGGCGTTGGCGGACACGTCAGCGCCGGTGGGCATCGCCGCGAACGTGACCGAGGTCCTCGTTTACGACAATCCGGACCTCGTGGACGACCTGCCGCGCGAGGTGCCGGTCGTCGTGAGCTTCAAGGACAACAAGCCGAACGTGGTGTTCCAGATCGGCTGCGGCTCCAACTACGGGCCGCTCCTGGAGGGCTTCGGGTACCCGCGGACCCTCGACCTCAACCAGGCCGATTTCTACGACTCGTTCGATGCGATGCAGATGCAGCTCGAGCGCGACGCGGGCGGGCCAATCCCCATCCATACGCTGCGCTGCGACGCCGATCCCAGCGTCACGCGCGAGCAAATTTTCCAGGTCTACCGGCGCGTCGACGCCGATCTGGGCAAGGGGGAGGCCGAGTACTACCTCCGGCTCCGCGACGACCCCGGCACGATCTACAGCGTCGGCTGCAGCAACCTGCTCTCGGCGCTCTCGTGGACGAAGGCGGACGTCAGCAACCTCGAGCAGGTGAGCATCCCCATCAACCGCGCCGTCCTCGATGGCTGGAAGGCGCAGGAGATCGCCGAGCGGGAGATCAACTGCCACTCGAGCACCGGGCGAGCGCTCCCGCGGGCCCGCCGCGATCTCCCGCAGCAGCCGGGCGAGAAGAGCTACACCGCCGAGGCGGAGCTCTACCTGGTTCGTTACCCCTTCACCGGGATCAGGACGCGCGTGACGCCCTACCTGATCGCCGGCGGGAAGGGCTACGCGATCGACTGCGGCTCGAACGCCGACATGATGAAGCGGGCCTTCGGCTTCGACCCCGCCGCGACGTTGGAGGAGCTCTCGACGAGCGATCCGCGCTTCACCGCCTCCGATCCCGACCGGCAGCCGCACCTCGCGTGCGACAGGAGCGTGAAGGTCTTCCAGACCGCCGATCAGTCGCCCTCGGCGCGCTATTTCCAGCTCGACGGCGGCAAATCGCTGGTTCGCTTCACGTGCCCGACGGCCGCGAATTTCTTCGCCGAAGGGGCGCCGTCGGCGATGTCGGTGCCGAGGGCGGCCGTGCCGTACCTCTTCGTCGATCCGAACGCTCCGGCCAGCACGACGCGGATGCTGGAGGTCGGGTGCTGGGGCCCCGGGCGCGCCAGGATGGCGCAGCTGTTCTTCTGGGTGTTCGGGCGGGAGCCGAACGACCGCGAGCTCCAGGACACGATGGCGGCCTATGCGGAGTACAGCAAAACGGGCGACACGAGCGAGGCCGAGGCCAATACGATGATGTCGCGCGCCTACGCCGTCTACCTCGGGCTCGCCGACCCGCTCAACGACATCCTCGGTCGCGCCGTCGGAAACGGCAAGAGGAGCAACCCGCGCCGCACGAACCTGGACGGCGGGCGTGTCTTCGACGAGGAGCGGACGTACTTCACGAACGAGATCAACGCGAACATCGAGCAGGCGGGCCGGTATGGCCTCTACAGGTGGATGAACGAGCGCGTGACGAACGCGACGCCCGCGTCGCGCGACGAGCTCCTGGCGAGCTACGATTGGGCCTACGGGTGCTGGCAGACGCCCGTGGAGGTCGGCCCGTGCCCCGCGCCCGAGGGGGTCGCGTGGTGGACCGGCGAGTTCTACACCCCCGCGAACAAGGACAAGAACTACACGCAACGCTCGCTCGAAGCGGAGCACGCGAGCTACCTCAAGAGGTGCTCTGACAAGGCGAACGGCTGCTTCTACGAGATCGAGAACGTGACCGATCGCGCCTGCCACAGGGCCGGCAAACCGTGCGTGGGGAGCGCCGCCTGGAGGGACTACATCGGGGAGTTGCTCCGAGGCAGCCATATCCCCGGGAACTACCTCTCCATCATCTGCGTCATAGAGCAATACGGCAGTTCCTCGCCGAATACCGCGGCCTGCCGCAAGGGGCGCTGAGCGGCCGCGCCGACGGGAGTGACACCATGAAGATCCGTTATCTGAGCATCGTCGCCAGCGCCGCCTGCGTCGTCGGCGCGGCCGGCGCCGCGCACGCGGACGTGGCGCCGCCCCCCGCGTGCAGGGCGGCGGCGTCGGAAGGGCCTGCGTTCACGCAGAACAAGCGCCTCTGTTACGAGACGCTCGCCGCGCGCGGGAGCTACCAGGAGATCGTCGACCTCATCGAGGTGGAGAGCCTCGGGCTCACGCCGCAAGAGCGTTACTTCCTCGGGACGGCCTACTTCGGGCTGTCGAACCGGACGGGCGCGGACAGCCTCCGCTGCCACGCCGCGGTCCGCGCCAGCGCGCTCCTCGAGGCGTTCCTGACCGAGCAGCAGGGGCTCTACCGCGAGCAGCACTCGTTCGGCACGTCCGACGACATGAAGTACACGTACCACGCCACCAAGATGATGGCGGCCCTCGACACGGTGAAGGGGTGCGAGGAGTCGTCGCACACGCCGGCCAGCCTGGAGCGCTACGGCCGGCGGTACGCGGTGGAGCGCCTGCGGGGGCTCTTCTACGCGACGTCGGGGCCAGACGCGCTCCGCGACCGCTTCGGCGAGAAGATGACGCAGCTCGGCGACCAGATGAAGGCGTTCGTGGCGACGGCGTCGAGCGTGGAGACGCGCTACGGCCTCAACCTGGCCGAGATCGACGTGGGGCGGCAATACCTCTTCGGGATCCGCGACCGCATCAACGGCCTCTTCGGGGCCGATGCGGTGAAGGCCGCAGCGCAGCCCGTCGGAGGTGACGAGTCGTTCCCCAGCTTCGTGTACGACGCGACGTGGAAGTCGCAGATCCTCGGCACGATCGGCGCCAAGGCGACCCGCTTCACGGATCTCCTGTTGCCGGAGAAGCGCGGAGAGATCGCGGTCATCGAGGCGGAGATCCTCGCCGCGATCGGCGGCATGTCGATGGATGACTACGTGAGCCGCAAGGAGCGAACGGTGATCGAGCTGAGGGATCTCTCGACATCGCTGATCCTGGGCACGAACTTCTGGACAGCCATGGAGGCGCCCGAGCGCGCTGGCAGGGCCGCGCTGGACGACGCCCTCTCGAAGCCGAACCGGAACGAGCTCGCGCGGACGGCCGCGCACGTCGAGACGCTCTGGCAGGAAGGGATGGCGAGGTACTGCAACGCGTCGAGGCCGGCCTGGTACTGCAGGAGGACGCCGTGAAGAAGCGCTCTTGGCGTGTCGCCCTGGCCATCGTGCCCATCGCGTCGCTCGCGTCGCTCGCTTCCCACGCGGCCTCGCTCCCGACGCCGAGCGGCCCCGCGATCGAGGTGCCGTCGTTCGTCGACGTGGACGAGGCGTTTCGCCGGGCGACCGGAGGGCGGCCGCTCGACACGGCGCTCCTGTCCTTCGCCTCGAGCGAGATGCGCCCGGCGGCGTCGGGCGGCGGCAACTCGGGCGGCGGCCTCATCGAGGAAGATGTCCTTCCGATAGAGGACGTCACTGGAGCCGTGACGACCGTGCGTCTCCTGCCCATCGCCGGCGTCGAGCCGGCCACGGCGCGCGAGCTCCACCGCCGCGTCGCGCTCCACGAGCTCCTCCTCGGGGCGCTCCGGAGCTACCGCGAGCCCGAAGGCGCCCCGGCGGGCCGGAGCGACGAGGTCCTGCAGATGGCGAACACCGCGCACCTGGAGCTCTTCGTGGCCCATAGCCTCGCGTACCTCGAAGGGCAGTCGCGCGAGGAGAAGTGCCTGTCGTACCAGCGCGCGACCGAGCACGCGCGGTACGTCGGGTTCGGCGCCGACTTCGGCCTCCCCGTGCCGGTCCGCGCCGGCTGGGAGAACCTCCTCGAGGAGGCCCGGACATTCTATAACGGGCCCTTCGCCGAGCAGATCCCGGCGAACCTCTGCGCGATGCGCAAGGCGGTGCGCAAAACCGAGGTCGAATCGATGCTCCGCGCCGGCATCGACCAGCGGATACGCTCGCGCGTGGAGGCGGAGATCGACGCGACGTCGCAGAGCCTCGCCGAGAAAGAGCGGCAGTACGCGGCGGCCCTCCGGGATTCGGCCGTGGAGCTCCCGACGCGCGAGATCTTCCTGCTCAAGAAGACCGTCGAGGACACGGCGACGCTCTACGAGTTCGTGGAGCGGGACACGCTCGGCCTCGAGCGGGCGCCCGCCACGGGGCAGCCGCTCCTCTCGCGCCTCCGCGCGAAGCGCGGCGAGATCGACCGCATCCGGAGCAACGCCAGCGCCGCCGGGGTCAACGCCGACGTGGCGGCGGCGCGCGCCACGCTCGAGCGTCACGCGGCGCTCCTCGGCGCCGTGGCGGAGACCCTCCGCGAGATCGCGCGGACGCCCGGGCTCGACTGGGCGACCCAGGAGAAGCTGGGCGTGTGCGCGACGATCCCCGACGCGCTCACGCCGGAGAACTTCGCGGAGTACGCCGGACGCGTCGATGCCTGTCTGACCGAGGCGGCGCGCGCGTACGGCGCGCTCAAGGACGCGGCGGGCGCGAGCGATCCGGCCCGGGTGGCCTTCGTCGAGAGGGTCTCGGGGCTCTCGAAGGCGTACATCGGTTACATCAATAGCCTTTAGTTCCACGGCAAAGCTTGCTGGAGCAATCCATGAAACGGCTGCTGTCTTCATTTGCCCTTGGTCTCTTCCTGCTGCCTTCGCCTGCCCGCGCGCAGGAGATCGAGTGCATCCCTTCGAACGAGATCGCGATCCGCGCGGAGGTGGGCCGCCTCGTCTCGGAGCTCAAGATCGCGCAGTACCGCGCGAACATGGCGCTCCTCGAGGACAGCTTCGGCGAGCTCGAGGCGCTCGTGGGCGAGCGGGGGACGTGCCCCGAGTCCATGACGGCGCGCGTGTGCGACGCCGAGTGCTTTTACCAGCGCGCGAACGTCTATCGCTTCCGCGCCACGGGGCTGCCGCTCCTCAACGCGAAGGGGGCCACGGCGCCCGGCGACACGCTGACGAGCCCCGCAGAGCTCCTGGCGCAGGCCACGAGGGGGCTCGAGATCGTGGAGCAAGGGATCGCGCGCCTCCCGCGGCAGGCGAGCTCGGGGACGGGCGAGGAGCAGAAGAACATCGCCTTCAACCGGTACCTCAAGGCGATGGCGCAGCTCCAGGGGCTCAAGGCGAAGCTGCTCGTGGCGGCCGGCGACGTCTGGTACCGCGAGGCGTCCGTCGCGCGGCTCGACCACATGAGCTACCTGGTCGGCGAGGCGCTCGGCGGCGCGGCCGCGGCGGACGGGGACAAGGGGAGCGAGCACTACAAGGCGGCCACGTACTACGATCAGGCGTTCTGGCTTGTCCTCGAGGCCAAGGGCTCGCTCCCCGATCGGGAGCTCTTCACGGCCGAGCTCGCGACGCTCGCCACGATCGAGAAGGACGTGACGCTCCGCCTCGACTCGGTCCGCAAAGGCTATCTGTACATCAACATCGATCCCGAGGATTTTCCGCTCGTCAGCGTGGAGCGGCTCGGCCAGCAGCTCCGGATGCAGGAGGCGGCGATCGAGCAGCAGGACCTGAACCTCCAGAACATGCTCGATGTCTGGGCACGGAAATACACCGACCTCCAGAACCAGAAGTTCGACATGGCCAACATGAAGCACTCTCGGGCCATCGAGCTCGAGGTGTACAAGATGGCGCAGATCCAGGACATGGCCGAGCAGCTCAAGAACGACGTGCAGCAGAAGCTGAGCGCGCTCCAGAGCGGCATCTCGACGTTCGAGCTCGAGCAGAGGATCCGCGTGCTCGAGCTGGCCTTGAAGCGCGAGACGAAGGAGCTGGAGAATCAGATCGTGCTCCTCCGGGGCCAGCGCGAGCAGGACCTGCTCGCGCTCGACCAGGACGCCGTGCGCGAGCAGATCGCCGAGATCCAGTTCAACATCGACATGACGCTCGCCGCCTTCAACTTCGAGATGCAGCGCGACGGCCTCGAGCTGCAGATCGATGAGATCTCGAATCGTATCGCGTCCGACGACAAGGAGCTCGAGCTCGTCGGCAGCCGCAAGGCGCAGATCGGGCGGCAGATCGCGCTCGAGCAGAAGCGCATCGAGGGCTCCGAGATCATCACGAGCCGGCTCCGGACCTCGCAGGAGACGGTGTTTCAATCGATGCGCGTCCCCGTCGTGCACCAGATCTGCTCGATCGACGCCGAGCTCGCGTTCTACAGCGGGGCGGCGCAAGGGTTCACCGACCCGATCTCCGGGGCCTCGTGCGCGACTCCGCCGCCCGTCGAGACGCCGAAGCCGGAGCTCATGGATGAGATCTGCTTGGCGCGGAAGGAGCTCTCCACCAAGACCAAGGAGGAGATCGACAAGATCAGGGCGTGCATCGACGGCTCTGGCACGACCTGCTCCACGAAGGACGAGAACCTGAAGCGGGTCGCGGAGGAGCTCTACAATCAGAACCTCAGGATCTTCGATCACCAGCGCGCCATGTGGCAGACGACGATCGATCAGATCAACGATCGCATGCGGGCGCTCGACCGCGCGATGGCCGAGCAGAACGGCCTCGACGCGCTGAAGGGGACCGCGATCGCGCTCGCGGCCACGGCGGGCGTCCTCGCGGCCATCCCGGACGGCGACACCGGCATCATGGGTATATTCCCCGTCAAGACGTTCCGCTTCGTCGAGGCGGCGGCGGCGGCGGCGAAGGTCGCGGCCGACACGGCCGCGAACGTCTACGAGTGGCAGTTCGGAGAGCTGCAGTTCGAGCAGATGATCGCGCAGGAGAGGCACGAGCTCAACGTTCGGGTCGAGGAGCTCAGGAGGGAGATCAACGCCCTCGACATCCACAAGCTCATCGAGGAGTGGACGAAGAAGCGGGCGCTCGCCGAGATCTCGGTCCAGCTCGCGGAGCTCGACAAGGAGGTCGTGGAGATCTCCGGGGAGGAGAAGATCCACGCGATCCAGTGCCGGCTCGACCGGGGGGAGATCGCGGCGACGGTCGCGAAGCTGCGGGCCGACCGCGCGGCGCTCGTGGCCGATCTCCAGACCAAGTCGGACGAGTCGGCGCTCGTCGACTTCGACATCGACGAGCAGGAGAACGTGCGCGAGCAGGCGCAGATCGAGATCCAGCGGCTCACCCTCGTGCTCGGAGAGCTCGACATCGAGGCGAGCAAGATCCAGCAGGACAAGCAGAACCTCCTCGCCATGAGGTCGTCGATCGAGGCGCAGATCAGCCGGATCAGCGATTACCAGGGGAAGGTGCACGATCTCGAGGGGCACTACGACGCGAAGCGCGAGGTGCTGAACGACATCCGGGAGAAGATCCGGCAGAACACCATCAACATCTCGGAGGGGCAGATGGCGTTCCTCGCGTCGGTCATCGAGGACGAGAGGGCGGCGACCTTCACCCAGATCGAGGACCTCCGCCGGCAGATCCGGATGGTGGAAGAGGCCAGGGACCTCGAGCACGAGCTCCTGGCCATCGAGCGGGAGATGCGCGACGCGGTGCTGGCGAGCCGCACGCGCATCATGGGGCTGGTCGAGATGGCGCCGGTGAACGACGCCGCCGAGGTCCTCTTCTGGGACTTCGAGGACATGCAGGCGGAGCTCACGCGGGGAGCGAGCGAGTTCCTCGAGGCCAAGCGCCGTGTCGTCGAGAACGTCAACTTCACCTACAACCTGTACCGGAACCGCTACAACGTGCTGAGCGACTTCGCCGGCGACGTCGGGCGCCTGTCTGCCGACAGGACGTTCATCGGGACGGCGGCCGAGCTGGATTCGTTCCTGAGCGACTGCGGGACGGTCGGTACGAGCGAGGTCTGCCGGCCTTCGTCGCTCGCCTGGAGCACCGAGACGATGGCCGGCAGCGTGGCCGAGTTCACGGTGGAGAAGACGAGCGGGCTCATGTCCGAGCTCCTCGAGAACGGACGCGCGCGCTTCGAGATCTCGCCCTCCGCCGTCTCGCAGGCGGATAGCCGGAACCTCGGCAACTTCGTCCTCTGGGACGAGATGACGATGAACGAGAGCGAGCCGATGCGCCTCGTGCACGTGATGGCCGGCGTCTCGAGCTCGTCGTGCCGCTCTCAGCAGATGCAGATGACCCACCTCGGGTTCGGGACCGTCTTCTCGCGCGTGTCGAAGGACAGCAGCGAGATCGTGCCGAGCCTCACGGTCAAGCGGCCTGTCACGGCGCTGATCCCGGTGTACGGGGGCTCGGACATGGATCTCATGAACGACGAGTACCTCCGCTTCCGCCGCGGCCCGTACACCGCAGAGGGGCTCGAGCGGCGCCTGACCGACGGCCTGATCCAGAACGCGTATCCGTTCGTGGGGCATCCGCTCGTGGGGACGTACGAGATCACCGCCGACGAGAACCTGGTGCGCTGCCTGAGCCAGGGGGCTCCGTCATTGAAGCTCGGGTTCATCTTCGTGCGCAAGCCGGTGCGCTGACGTCCGCGCGCGGGCCGGCGATCTGAAGCTCTAGTTTCGAAGACAGAAGGAGTCTTGCGATGGTTCGACAGGATTGGGCGTCCTACATCCCGCTGATCGTCGCGGGGGTGTTCGCGACGGTCCCGGGGATGAAGATGGCGGCGGCCCAGGTGGGCGACGAGTGCTCGCGCGACCTCGCGTCGTGCGACCTCCAGGAGCGGAAGACGCACCTCCGGGCGCAGATCTGGTCCGGTCGATGCGATCCGTCGCAGTGGGACGCGCTCCCGCGGCAGGGTTATCCCATCGATACGGTGGATGGGCGTCCGAAGGTCAAGGTGGGGCCGCGCGCGCCGGTGCATTTCCTGAACGGGGTGTGCGAGGCGCACCGTCCTGACGGCGACGTCGACCACGGCCTCCACGAGCTCGAGAAGGCCGCGACCGTGGGCCTGCTCCCGTCGCAGAGGAACGCGGCGGCGCTGTTCGAGGGGCTGCTCCACTGCCGCAAGCTCGCGCAGCTCGACGAGCGGTATCAGGGCGAGCTCACCACGAAGCTCGCTCCCCGCGAGGCGTTCTGCATGCACCGGGGCATGGCCAAGGCGAGCTTCACGCGCGTGCGGTGGGAGGGGCTCGAGATGAGCTACGACACCCCGGACTTCAGCCTGACGGGGCACGCGGAGAGCATGGCGCAATGCTATGCGGACTACCTGCACGGGGGGTACGACGCCACGTGCGGCGTCGTGTCGTCGCCCTCGCCGGCGGCCATCGACGCGGCGGCCGAGGTCGTCTCCAGCGACATCCTCGCGGATTATTTCGGCGCCGCGACGGAGGACGCCCCGCCCGGCGACAGGGCGGTTCCGCCGCTCAAGGCGATGCTGGCCCGCAAGATCGAGATGGCCGACAGCTCGCTCCGGGACTCGGCGGCGCTGCTCGGCGGCCTCGTGCAGAAGAAAGACCTCCTCGTCAGCTCCTACCAGGGACTGGCGTCGATGTTCTGCCTCCCGGGGAGCGAGACGACGGGGCTCTGCTCGGGGCCGCTCCCCACGGCCGTGACGCGCCTTCACGAGGGGTACGAGCGCGCGGTGCTGCGGAGCCAGACGATCCTCGACTTCGTCGATCGCTGGGTCGGCGGTCTCTACGAGTACCAGGGCAGGGACGTCCGCGTCGAGCTGCAGAGGAGCCATGAGGGGCTCCGCGACACGCTCGCGCGCGCCGAGCTGCCGGCGGTCCCGAACGAGATGACCCTCCTGCAGAAGCTCGATCTCGTGAAGCGCGACATGGCGCTCCTCGCCGACCGGAGCACGGTGGAGAACGACACGATGAAGCGGCAGTGCAGCATCTACTTCTGCGAGATCCGGAATCGCAACCGGACGTTCTTCACGAACGCGTGCAACCAGATCGACGCGACCACCGGCCGCCCGGTGAAGGACGTGAACGCGCTCTGCGCGGCGGACGTCGCCGGGACCGTCGTCTCCGGCGCGCAGACGGCCGCCGCGCTGTGCAGCGGCGTGGGGCTCCCGGCGTCGTACGTGTCCAACACGGCGATGACCGCGAGGGCGGTCGATACCTGCATGAGCGAGTTCCACCCGTGACTGGACGCGGCGAGGCCAAGATGATGACGCGAAGGTGGTTGTGGGCGCTCGCGCCGGTCCTTGCGAGCGCGTGCGGAGATGCGGGCGAGCTGGTGACGGCGAGCGAGCACGCCCTGGCGGCCGCCGCCAGGCCGACGCTGTTCCGCTACCGCGCGCTCGGCGCGGCGGGCTCGGAGATGCGGTATGCCGCCGAGCTGCCGCAGGAGGACGGGACGACGATCCTGCTCCGCCTGGAGGGGTGCCTCGACGAGCGCGCCGTGCGCGAGCTCTTCGGCGTGAGGCGGAGCGCGATCGCCGAGAGGACCGACGTCGTCATCGACGCGACGGCGCCGATGATCGCGTGTCCGGACCGGATCGCCGCGGACGCGAACGTCTATGCAGAGCCGAGGACGCAGGGCCTGTCGCGCCTCGAGTACCGGCTGGATGGCGAGCCCCACGAGGCCGGGCCCGGGCGCTATCTCGTCATCCCCAACCGCTGCGGCGGGCTGATGAAGCACCTCGGGATCGCCGAGCGCGCGCGGCGCGCGCCGGCCCCTCCCCTGGGGAGCCCCGGCTGGACGCCCGAGCCGGGCGCCACGCCGATCCAGCTCTCGTGCGCGAACGAGCGCGCGACAGAGCCCTACGACGGCTGGGAGGTCCACTCGGCCTGGTTGCCGAGCGTGGAGTTCCGGTGGATGGTGCTCGTGAAGAAGGGGGATACGTCGTTCTTCGTCGAGTCGCTCGACGGGCAGCCTTACAACGATCTCACCGACGAGGGGCGCGCCAGGGCGCTCAGCGACCTCAGGAAGCTCCTTGCCGTGCCGAGCTCGTGGGAGTCGACGAACGTCGTCCCGGAAGACGAAGAGATCCAGCACGACATGCCGTTCTTCGACGTGTGCGTGTCGCGGTGCGGCGCGGCGGGCTGGATCCCGGCGCACAAGGTCCTGAGGGACGGCTACCTCGAGTGCGAGAGCGGCGCGCTCGATCCGAGCACCGGCGGGTGCCTGGACGCGGAGCGGAGGAGCTATACGGACCGCCTCGAGCTCAACGGGACGACGAGCCGGCGCGCGCCGCTCGGCGGCGTCGTCCTGGATCTGCCCCTCTGCACAGCGGGCGAGACGTGGGAGCGCCGCTTCGGCCTCTCCTCGGGCCCCGACGGCGGCGGGACGTGGCTGACGCGGCTCATCGCGGCCTACAACGCCGGCAAGAGCGAGGCCGCGGCGCCGCCTCTGGTCTCGCTTCCGTGCCTCGTGCCGGACCGCACGTGCTCGGTCACGCTCCGCGAGGGCACGGACCTGTCGACGACGACCGTCGCCACCCTGACGCGGAACTGCGCGGTGGACGCCGAGGCCCTGGAGGTCCGCGTGGGCAAGCGCGCCGCGGTGAGCCGGCCGCCGTTCACCCTGGACGCGGCGACGCTCCCCGCGAGGATGCGCAAGGTGCGCATGATCGGCGAGCCGGAGGGCTCGACCATCACCGTGGCGCAACCGACCTGCGGCTTCGGCACGAGCACCGCGTGCACCGACGCGCAGCCGGCCCTCCTGGTGCAGGGGGATATGACGGTCGATCTCGAGCACCTCCGGCTCGTGTCGCGCGCCCCCACGGGGAGCACCGCGGGCCCGCCGGCGCCGCTGGCGCGCGTGGGCGTGCAGGCGGCGGGCAGCGCTGCGCGAGGGCTCGTCCTGCGGGTCCGCGACGTGGTCATCGGCGGCGACACAGCGCCGGTGTTCTACAAAGGCATCGTGTTCTCGGGAGGCACGCTCGCGCTCCACAGCTCGACCGTGCGCGCCTTCACCGAAGGGGTGTCGGCCGACCGGGCGCGCGTGTCCATCGTCTCGTGGCCGGTCGCCGGGGGCCATAGCATCGAGTCGCTCGCCCAGCCCGGGCTCACGGCGGACGACCTCGTGGATCTCCGGGGGGCGTGGATCGGGGGCTCGGTCGCCAACTTCCGCGCGCTGACGCTCAGCGCCGACGTGCAGGCGTTCGTCGTCGGGATGCGCGTGTCAGGCCCGATGGCGGTGTCGTGGAACGATGACCGCCCGACGTGGACCGAGGACGGGCTCCTCGCGGTCGACAGCACGTTCACGAGCGCTCCCGGCTACTTCGATCGCGAGTCGGTCATGCTCTCGGTGGCGGGCAGGGGCCAGCTCAACTTCGTGAGCTCCACGGTCGTCAACTTCGGACACGTGCTCCGCTGCCCCTCACGGCTGTCGGGAGGGACGGCGAAGATCATCTTCGACAGGCCGGAGTTCGACGAGATCACCTATGGCCTGCGGCAGGGTGCCTGCACCGTCGAGTCAGCGACGCTGTGGGACCCCACGGGCGAATAAGGCGAGAAGGACCATGACCAAGAGAGAGAGAATCGGCGCCGCGGCCGCGGCGGTGGGGATCGTGTGTCTTGCGCTGTCGCTCGCGTACGTCGTGCTGCGCCGCGCCGAGGTGGACCGGGGGGTCGATCTCGAGCTCGCGCAGTCGGTGAGCGCCGACTTCGGGGCGCGGGTCGAGGAGCTCTTGAAGCCTTACCTGAAGGCGCAGCCGGGCGTGCGCGTGCGCGTGACCTACAGGCCCCGCGCGGCCGAGGAGGGCCTCTCGGGGGCCCGGGGCGCGCACCTCGTCCTGCGCCCCTTCGAGCCGGCGGAGGCGGACAAGGTCGCGCCGCTCTTCGCCGCGGACTACGCGGTGCTCGCGTATGACCGCAGCCGCGTCGCCGAGCCGCCGGCGAGCTTTCCGGATCTCGTGACGCAGGCGCTCGCGCTGAAGGCGAAGGGGGACGTGGGGTATGGCCTCGCGCTCCCCGAGGAGACGCATCCTCTCCTCCCGTTCTTCTCGGACGTCTTCTGGCCCGCTGCGCCGACGCGAGAGGCGAAGGCGACCGCGAAGGAGGTCTTCTCGCTCCTCGGCGATCTGCGCTTCACGTACGGCCTTTCGCCTCACGCGTGCACGTCGGACTGCGCGGCGCGCCTGCTCGCGGAGGGGCAGGTCCCGTTCGCGGTCCTCGGCGAGTGGCGGATCCCCGAGCTCCGGCGCGCGCTCGGCGAGCGCCTCGGGCTGGCGCCGCTGCCGTCGCTCTCGCGCGGGGGGCCGCCGCTCAGGAGCGTGGGGCGCACGTACGGCGTGGAGCGCGCGCCGGCGCTGAAGGATCGCGAGGCGAGCGCCGCGGACGGCGTTGTCGCCTACCTCCGCGGCGAGGGGCAGAAGCGCGTCTTCGCGGCGCTCGGGAAGCTGCCGCTCGCGGAGCCGCCGGGCGCGGCCGATGGCGCCGTGGAGGCGCCGGCGCCCGCGCAGATGGAGCAGGAGCGCGCGCTGCGCGCGCCGGCGGTCTCGGCGGCCTGGGCGAGCGTGCGCGCCATGGAGGCGGCCCTCGCGCCGCTCTGGGTGGAGTTTGCAGACGGGCGCATCGGCGCGGAAGGGGCCGCGCGCGCGCTCGTCGAGACGGTCTTGGCGATTGACTCATCAGAAGGAGTGAACGAGCAATGAAGCGAAGAAGTCTATGGTCTGGCGGATTAGCTTTCGTGCTGATCGCGTGCGGAGGTAACATTCCAGAGGACGACGTGACGAGCTCCGGGGAGGAGCTCTCGAGCCAGGCGTCGTCGACGGTCCCATCGCCCAGCGATCTATCCGCGCTGGGAGCGCGGCCGGTGCTCGGCGTCGCGGTCTCCCCGGATCGCGGTGAGCTCTCGACGACCCTGCCGTTTCCCACCTTGCCGTCGCGCGCGTCGTCCCAGGTGGGTGTAGCGTTGTCGTATGGCTCGGTGGCCACCGACCTCTCGGAAGGGTTCGGCGTGGGGTTCAGCCTGAGCGTGCCCTCGATCGAGATGACGACGGACCTGGGGGTGCCGTATCGGGCCCGCGAGGCGGACACGCAGGACGTGACGGCCCGCCTGTCGCTGGGCGCCGAGCGTCTGGTCTGGGTGAAGAAGGAGACGGTGAGCGGCAAGACGAGGATCGAATACCGGCTCGACGCCGCGGAGACGACCGTTCGGCTCTATCGGTATCCGCAGGGCGGGACCGTGGCGATGCGCGGCGCGTCGGGCGCGCTGGAGAGCGTGGCGTTCACCGGGTTCGAGGTGGTGTATCCGGACGGCCGACGGGAGATCTACAGCGAGGACGCGAGCGTCGCGGAGGGGGTGCCGGTGGCGTCGGGGTTCTTCCCGACGCGGTGGCCGCTCGTGCACGCGATCTCGCCGACGGGCGACGCGGTGTCGTACGAGTACACGAAGGCGGGCGAGCGCTCGTATCTCAGGAGCGTGCGGTTCGCCGGGGGACGCTCGGTGTACACGCTGGAGTCGGTGCCGCGGAGCGAAGGGCGAGTGAGCCATCGGATGGGCTACCCGCAGGGGCCGGGGCAGCTCTACACGAAGCTCGTGGCGAGCTTCGACGGCGAGCCGATGTACACATGGTGCTTCGTGCACGCGGTGCGCGGCGAGCGGGGCCCGGAGATCGTGACGCACCCGGATTGTCAGGCGCTGGCGAGCGAGGAATTCGAGCCGGACCGGCAGCGCGTGGCGGCGGCGCTCAGCAGCGAGAGCAAGCTGCTCGGCGTGGTTCGGTTCGGACGAAGTCAACCGCCGTTCGACCGGTCGACGCCGGCCGAGCCGCTGATCCGGTTCCGGTACACGGCGTGGGGAGCCGACGACCTGTCCGGCCACGAGCTGGTCTATGACATGGACGTGCCGGACGTCTCCGGCTTCGGTCCGAGCGGCGGCTCGGAGCTGATGGACATCAACTCGGACGGCCTCGCGGACATCGTGCGGTATTCGGCGCGCGAGGGGACGAGCGTGCCGTCGTACAACGGCGGCGATCTCGCGGAGGCGAGCCTGTTCGCGCCCAGCGGCACGCCGCTCACGGTGGAGCGGACCATCGGCGGAGTGTCGCGGAGCGACGTTCCGCGGTTCGACGCGGCGGCGCAGGCGACGAGCGTGTTTCTCTCGGGCGACTTCGATGGCGACGGTCGAACGGACCTCGTACAGGCGACCGCGTCGGGGACGCGAACGGAGCTCGCGCACTACGCGGGCCGCGCGGACCGGACGCGGCCGTTTGCGGCGGCGTCGAGCTCGACGGTGGTGGATGTCGAGCTGCCTCGGTTCGCGCGCGGCCGGACGCAGGCGGTGGACCTGAACGCCGACGGCAAGGCGGATCTCTTGACGACGGTGGCGGGGTCGACGGACAGCACGTGGACGGCGTTCATCAACGTGACGCAGCCGGGGGCCAGCGCGCTGTCGTTCAAGCCGCTGGTGGGGATGACCTTCCCGTACCGTCAGGGCGCGGGGACGGAGCTCGACAACCCGGCATATCGCTTCCTGGACGCGAACGGCGACGGGCTGACCGACTTTGCGGTGATCCGGTCGAGCGGAGCCGGAGAGAAGGGCATCTGCGTCTACGAGAACCAGGGCAAGGTGACGGCGTATTCCTCAGGCTCGACGTCCGTGGCGAAGCTCCAGGCGGGAGCGCTCCTGTTCGGGGACGCGAGCGCGAACGATACCGTGTGCGCGCAGGGCCGGTTCGTGTCGGTGCCCGGGCTCGCGGCGAGCCAGAACATCAACGCGATGTGGCTGATCGACGTCAACGGCGACGGGGACATGGACCTGGTCAACGTGACGGCGGCGGCCAACGAGCTCGGCGTCTGGCTCGGACAGGGGGAGAAGGGCTTCGCCGCCGAGCGGCGGATGCCGCTGGACGAAGGGGTTTCCGTCGATCCGGAGAACAAGTGGAACACCCGGGTCCTGGACATCGACGCCGACGGCGCGGAGGAGATCCTCGTCTACGAGCCGAACGCGGGCGGAGGCCGGATCAAGGTCATCGACTTCAACCGAGATGGGGTGAAGAACCTGATCGGCCCTGACCTCTTGTCGGAGGCGGAGGAGGGCCCGGGGCTCAGGCACGCGGTGCAGTACGCGACGAGCACGGATGAGATGATCCGCGACGTGCGCCGCTTCGGCCGGGGCGACGCGCGGGTGCGGGCGCTTCCGTATCCGGTGACGGTCGTGAAGCGGCACCTGACCGCGGTGGGGGCCGAGGCGCCGCGGGCGCGCGAGCTTCAGTACCACGCGCCGTACTTCAACGAGCGAGAGCGCGACTTCGCGGGCTTCGGGCAGAGCGAGGAGCTCGACGCTGGAGACGACAGCTCGGCGAGCGTCGTTCGCCGCCGCGCTTATCACGTATCGTCGGCGGCCGCGCCGGTGAGGCGGTTCTTCGCCGGCAAGCTGCGCACCGAGGAGTCGTTCCACCCGCGGCTCTCGGGCGCGCAGGCGGCGCGGATCGCGGCGGGCGCGGGCGCGTGGCCGAGCGGCATCGAGGGGGCGTCGCAGACGGCGGAGACCTGGAGCGAGGAGCCGTACGAGGTCGAGGCGCTGCTCACGGTGCACGAGGAGAAATGGACCCTTGTGCCGGCGGCGCCCGGGCCGAAGACGCCGGCGTTCCTGCAGCAGGCGAGCATCCGGGACGCGCATTGCGGCGACGCGGGCTGCCCGCCCGCGTGCGTCACGGCGCCATGCGCGGAGGCGGCGACCGTGACGCAGACCTTCGCGTACGACACGACCTACAACCGGCTCGTCCGCCAGGAGGAGTCGGCGTCCGCGGTCGCCGGGCCGAGCGGGACGCAGGTGCCGGCGCGGCGCCACGTGAACACGTTCACGTACGACCCGGGCTGGGAGGCGCGCGGCGTGCTCACGGCGCGGCGGGAGGTATCGCGGCTCTCGGGGTCGTCGGGGCGGGTGCTGGACAGGACGTCCTACGAATATGGATCCGACCTTCCACTGCCGGTCCGCGCGACCCGGCCCGTCCTCATCGAGCCGGAGGCGCTCGCCGCATTGCCCGCGGCGGTGCGGGCTCCGCTGGAGGCGCCGCGCACGGAGGTGAAGGCGTTCCGCTACGACGTGTTCGGCAACGTGGTGGAGAGCTCGGATGCGCAGGGGCTCCTGGGCACGAGCATCTATGAGCCGACCGGCGTCTTCGTGGTCGAGACGCGGAACGCGCTCGGTCACGCGACGCAGTACTGCTACGGCACGACGGGCTGCGCGCTGACGGCGCTCGCCCCGGCGGCCGAGGGCGTCGTCCCGGCGCGGAGCATGTGGCCCACGCACCTCCGGACGCCGCAGGGCGACGTGGTGCTGAGCGAGGTCGACGCCCGCCATCGTCTCGTGCGCGTGGCGAACTCCAGCGGCGCAGAGAGCCGCTATGCTTACCGCGACGCAGGCGCGCAATCCCCCGCGCTGGTTCACATCGTCGTGGACCGCGCGGCGGCGGGGCGCACCCGCGTCGAGCGCCTGGCCGCCTTCCGCGCTGATGGCCTCGCCTCCGGCGAGGCGGTGGCGCACGAGGCGGGGGGCGCGCGCGTCGTCTCGTTCACCCGCCACGGGCGCCGCGGCGATCCGATCTTCGACGCGCTCCCGTACTCCAGCGACATGTCCGTTGGCGAGGCGTTCGATGCGGGGCGCTTCCCTTCGCCGCAGGGCGCGGCGCGCGGGGAGACCTCGGTCTATAACGGGCTCGGGCGCCGGACGATCCGCACGGACGCGACGGGCCTGGTGACGCGCGTCACCATCGAACCCTGGGGCCGGATGATCGAGCGGGACCTCGGCGCAGGGCAGGGAGCGGGCCGCGAGACGCGGCGCGAGGTCGCGCGCGACAACGAGATCTACGCGATCGTCGACGAGCTCGGGCAGGTGCATCGTCACGAGCGGGACGAGAGCGGGCGTCTGCGCGCCATCGCGCTCGCGGGCTCCGAGGCGCCGCGCCGCGTGGCCTACGACTCGACGGGCAGCGTTGTGATGACATCGCTCCCCGGTGGCCTCACGCGGCTGTGGATCCGTGACGCGCGCGGGCGCGTGACCGATCAGCGCACCTGGGACCGGGCGTTCCGGGCCTCGGAGAGCGTCGCGACGACCCATGACGCGCTCGACCGCCCGATCTCCATCTTCACGTCGTCGTCGTCGCGCCCGGACGGCTGGGACGAGATCGAGCTCACCTACGACGGTCGCGACGGGGATGAGGAGCGCCCCGAGCTCATCGGGCGCCTCGGTGAGGCGACGATCCTGGACCGCGTGGGCGGGCACCGCGTGCATGAGGCCTTCGCGTACGACCGCGATGGTCGGGTCACGGGCCGGCGGGTGACGTTCGAGGCCGAGGACGCTCGCCGCGAGTATGAAGAGCGGTTCACGTACGACCTCGACGGGACGCTTGCCTCCTACCGCGATCCGTTCGGCAGTGATTTCACCTTCACGCGCACGCCCTCGGGGGCTCCTTCGTCGATCGCGTGGTCCGCTGGCGGGCGCGCGGCCGCTCCGCTCCTCGCGGACATCACGTACAACGCGCGCGGCGATCTCGCGAGCTACCGTATCCCGCAAACGCAGCTTCACCGGCAGCTCGCCTATGACGCGAGCACGGGGGAGCTCGTGCAGCTCAAGGCGTGCGCGGGCGACGCGTCGTGCGCGGGCGGAGCCTTCCAGGACGTCACCTACGATCGTCGCGCGGACGGGCGCATCATCGCCGCGCGAGAGGCGTCGGGTGTCGCGTCGTATGAGTACAGCGCCCGAGGCGAGCTGACCGGGGCTGTCGTGGCAGGCGTGACCCACAGCTACAAGTACACGCCGGCCGGCCAGGTCGCCGCCCTGGGCGAGGGGGCGGAGGCGCGCCCGTTCGGCGTCGAAGCCGCGGGCGGCGGGCTGCCGCTTCCGGAGGGAAGCGCTGGCGAAGTGGATGAGTTCGGGCGCCTCGTCGCGTTCGGGCCGTTCCGCCACGCCGAGTACGACCCCTGGGGGCGCCTCCGGCGCGTCGAGGTCGACGGCAAGGCCATCGTTTACGGCTATGAAGTCGCCGGCGATCGGGTCTCGAAGCGCTCGCTCCGCCGCGAGGGAGAGCGCGAGGTCCCGGAGTCGCTGGTCGTCTATCCCACGCAGACGACCAGCGACGACGGCGTGGAGCGCCAGAGCCTCGTGCGCCTCGACAAGCGGCGCGTCGCGCTCATCGTCAACGAGGCGCGCGTGCTCGCGCTCGTGGACGATCAGCTCGGGGCCGTGCGGCGCGTGATCGACGAGCGCGGCGAGGTGGTCTTCTCGGTCGACCCGACGCCGTTCGGGACGCTGGCGGGGGGCGTCGGGGACGCGTCCGCGGGCCTCGCCAGCACGGAGATCGTCCTTGGCTTCACCGGGCAGCTGCGTGACCCTGACACGGGGCTCGTGCACATGGGCGCGCGCGAGTATGTCTCGACGCTGGCGAGCTTCGCGACGCCGGATCCGTACGCGCTCATGCGGCCGGAGTTCTGCGTGGACCGCCTGATGGAGTGCCATCCGTACACGTACGTGGGGCACGATCCGGTCAACTTCACCGACGAAGCGGGTCTCATGGGCAATAACAGCAGCAGCAACAAGAAGAGCTCGTCGTCGTCGGGTCACCACGGCTCGAGCTCGTCGCGTTCCAACCACCATTCGAGCAGCTCGAACAATCGCTCGGGGGGTCATGGTTCAAGCAGCCGGCGCTCGAACGAGTCATCGTCCGGGTGGAGCTCCCACGAACGAGAGAGGCTCGATGCGGAGCTGGCGCCTCTGGCGCAGGACGGGAACTATGCCCAGGCCGTGAGGCAGGTTAATCAATTGCTCGACACGCTGACCGGTTTCGGGCTCGGCGATCGTCCGGCCACGCTACTCAGGCGCGAAATTCGAGACAATAGCAATTTCAGGAATCGTCTGTCGAACACGTTCACGTTGGGCGGGCACGTTCAAGCGCAGCACGCAGAGGTTGAGATATTTCAGCGAGAGATAAATCAATTTGATGCGCTGTCTCGAGCCATAGCGGGTATCGATCCCAATATCCGAGGTTATCTGTCCTACGCGTTTGCGCAGCGTCTCCCCGAGCCGGACGTCGACTCGACCAATCCGTTCGAGTGAGCGCGTCGCGTGCCGGGGTCGTGTCGCCAGGGGGGCCGAGGGGCTCCCCCGGCCCTGGGTCCGGCACGCCGCGTCGCGCGGTTCGTATGACGGGGGCCAGTGTACTGGCACTGGCGACGTCAATGCCGCTCGCGAGTCCTGATTGCGAGCGGTGATGCCAGCATGAGCACGACGGCGGATCGGGTCACTCGGAGGCGAATGTCCGCGTGGGTGAGTCCGATGACTCGAGCCCGCCTCGTGCTTTCCCGCCCCTCACGCCGAGCGCGTGCGGGGGCATACCTCGACGGATGACGCACGATGAAGCGAAGAACCTTGTGGTCTTTCGGGCTCGCCTTCGCGCTGGCCGCATGCGGGGAAGATGTTCCCGGGGACGACGTCACGAGCTCCGAAGAGGAGCTCTCGCGTGCGGCGTCGTCAGCGGGCGCGTCGCCCAGGGATTTGTCGGCGCTTGCGCCGCAGCCTGGGCTCGAGGTGACGGTCTCGCCGGATCGCGGTGAGCTCTCGGTGAGCCTGTCGTTTCCGGAGCTGCCGACGCGCGTATCCTCCGATGCGGGGGTGGCGCTGTCGTATGGGCAGGCGCCCGTCGACCTCTCGGAAGGGTTCGGCGTGGGCTTCAGCCTGAGCGTGCCGTCAATCCAGATGACGACGGACTGGGGCGTGCCGTACCGTGCTCGCCTGGCGGACACGCAGGATGTGACGGCCCGCCTGTCGCTGGGCGCCGAGCGTCTGGTCTGGGTGAAGAAGGAGACGGTGAGCGGCAAGACGAGGGTCGAGTACCGGCTCGACGCCTCGGAGTCGGCCGTTCGGCTCTATCGGTATCCGCAGGGCGGGACCGTGGCGATGCGCGACGCGTCGGGCGCGCTGGAGAGCGTGGCGTTCACCGGCTTCGAGGTGGTGTACCCGGACGGCCGGCGGGAGATCTACAGCGAGGAGGCCACCGTCGCGGAGGGGGTGGCGGGCTCATCGAGCTTCTCCCCGACGCGCTGGCCGCTGGTGTACGCCATCGGGCCGACCGGCGACGCGGTGTCGTACGAGTACTCGAAGGCGGGAGATCGCTCGTATCTCAGGAGCGTGCGGTTCGCCGGGGGGCGCTCGGCGTACACGCTGGAGTCGGTGCCGCGGAGCGAAGGGCGGGTGAGCCATCTGATGGGCTATCCGCAGGGGCCGGGGCAGCTCTACACGAAGCTCGTGGCGAGCTTCGACGGCGAGCCGATGTACACGTGGTGCTTCGTGCACGCGGTGCACGGCGAGGGCGGCCCGGGGCTCGTGACGCACCCGGATTGTCAGGCGCTGGCGAGCGAAGACTTCGAGCCCGAGCGGCAGCGCGTGGCGGCCTCGCTGAGCAGCGAGAGCAAGCTGCTGGGGGTATATCGGTTTGGGCGCAGCCAGGCGCCCTTCAACGAGTCGACGCCGGCCGAGCCGCTGATCCGGTTCCGGTACACGGCGTGGGGGGCCGACGACCTCGCCGGCCACGAGCTTGTCTATGACATGGACGTGCCGGACGTCTCCGGCTTCGGTCCGAGCGGCGGATCGGAGCTGATGGACATCAACTCGGATGGTCTCGCGGACATCGTGCGGTATTCGGCGCGCGAGGGGACGAGCGTGCCGTCGTACAACAGCGGTGATCTCGCGGAGGCGAGCCTGTTCAGCGCAGGCGCGCCGCTGACGGTGGAGCGGACCACAGGCGGGGTGTCGCGGAGCGACGTGCCCCGGTTCGACGCGGCCGCGCAGTCCACGAGCGTGTTTCTCCCGGGCGACTTCGACGGCGACGGTCGAACGGACCTCGTGCAGGCGGTGACGTCAGGGACCCAGACGGAGCTCTTTCACCATGCGGGCCGTGCGGACCGGAAGCGGCCGTTTGCGGCGGCGTCGAGCTCGACGATGGTGGGCGTGGAGCTGTCCCGGTTCGCGCGCGGCCGGACGCAGGCGGTGGACCTGAACGCCGACGGCAAGGCGGATCTCTTGACGACGGTGGCGGGGTCGACGGACAGCACGTGGACGGCGTTCATCAACGTGACGGAGCCGGGCGCCAGCGCGCTGTCGTTCAAGCCGCTCGTTGGGTTGACCTTCCCGTTCCGGCAGGGGGCGGGGACGGAGCTCGACAGCCCGGCGTATCGGTTCCTGGACGCGAACGGCGACGGACTGACCGACTTTGCGGTGATCCGGTCGAGCGGCGCCGGAGAGAAGGGCATCTGCGTCTACGAGAACCAGGGCAAGGTGGCTGCGTACCCGGCAGGCTCGTCGTCCGTGGCGAAGCTCGCGACGGGAGCGCTCTTGTTCGGGAACCCGAGCGCGAACGATTCTGTGTGCGCGCAGGGCCGGTTCGTGTCGGTGCCAGGGATCGCGGCGAGCCAGAACGTCAATGCGATGTGGCTGATCGACGTCAACGGGGACGGGGACATGGACCTTGTCAACGTGACGGCGGCGGCCAACGAGCTCGGCGTGTGGCTCGGACAGGGGGAGAAGGGCTTCGCCGCCGAGCGGCGTATACCGCTCGACGAAGGGGTGTCGGTCGACCCGGACAACAAGTGGAATACCCGGGTCCTGGACATCGACGCCGACGGCGCGGAGGAGATCCTCGTCTACGAGCCGAACGCGGGCGGAGGCCGGATCAAGATCATCGACTTCAACCGAGACGGGGTGAAGAACCTGATCGGCCCTGACCTCCTGTCCGAGGCGGAGGAGGGCCCGGGTCTGAAGCACGCAGTGCAGTACGCGACGAGCACGGACGAGATGATCCGTGATGCGCGGCGCTTCGGCCCGGACGACGCGCGGGCGCGGGCGCTACCGTATCCGGTGACGGTGGTGAAGCGGCACATGACGGCGGCGGGGGCGGAGCCGCCGCGGGTGGGGGAGCTTCAGTACCACGCGCCGTACTTCAACGAGCGAGAGCGCGACTTCGCGGGCTTCGGGCAGAGCGAGGAGCTCGAGTTGGGCGACGACAGCGCGGCGAGCGTCGTTCGCCGCCGCGCTTATCACGTATCGTCGGCGGCCGCGCCGGTGAGGCGGTTCTTCGCCGGCAGGCTGCGCACCGAGGAGTCGTTCCACCCGCGGCTCTCGGGCGCGCAGGCGGCGCGGATCGCGGCGGGCGCGGGCGCGTGGCCGAGCGGCATCGAGGGCGCGTCGCAGACGGCGGAGACCTGGAATGAGGAGCCCTACGAGGTGGAGGCCTTGCTCGCCGTACACGAGGAGACGTGGGCCCTGGTGCCGCCGGCGCCCGGGCCGAAGACGCCGGCATTCTTGCGGCAGACGAGCGCCCGCGACACGCAGTGCAGCGGGAAGGGCTGCTCGTCCGCGTGCGCCACGGCGCCGTGCGCGGAGGCGTCGACCGTGACGCGGACCTTCGCGTACGACACGGTCTACAACCGGCTCGTCCGCCAGGAGGAGTCGGCGCCCGCGATCGCCGGGCCGAGCGGGACGGAGCTGCCGGCGCGGAGCTACGTGAGCACCTTGACGTACGACCCGGGCTGGGAGGCGCGCGGCGTGCTCACGGCGGTGCGGGAGCGGTCGCTGCTTGCGGCGCTGTCGGGGCGGGTGCTGGAGAAGACATCGTATGACTACGGGCCCGACGTTCCGCTGCCGGTGCGCGTGACCCAGCCCATTTTCATCGACGCAGAGGCGCTCGCCGCGTTGCCCGCGGCGGTGCGTGCCCCGCTGGAGGCGCCGCGCGCGCGCGTGCAGGTCGCCCGGTACGACGTCTTCGGCAATGTGGTGGAGACCTCGGACGCGCTCGGGCTCCTGAGCACGAACATCTATGATCCGACTGGCATCTTCCTGCTCGAGACGCTGAACGCCCTCGGCCACGCCACGCAGTACTGCTACGGCGCGGCGGGCTGCCCGCTGACGGCGCTCGCGCCGAAGGCCGAGTCGGTCGTCCCGGCGCGGAGCTTCTTGCCCACGCATGTCCGGACGCCGCAGGGCGATGTCGAGCTCACCGAGCGCGACGGCCTCCATCGCCCTGTACGCGTGGCGCGCTCCAGCGGCGCGGAGGTCCGGGTTGCGTACCGGGATGCGCGCGCCCAGGGCCCCGCGCTCCTTCGCCTCACGGAGCGGCGCGCGGCGGATGCCGACGGCGCGCTCGTCGAGCGCCTCGTCGCCTTCCGCGCCGACGGCCTCCTCCTCGGCGAGGCGGTGGCGCACGAGGAGGGGGGCGCGCGCATCGCCTCGTTCGCCCGCCACGGGCGCCGCGGCGACCGCGTCTTCGAAGCGCTCCCGTATTCCAGCGACGTGGGCATCGGCGCGGCCTTCGACGAGGGGCGCTTTCCCTCGCCGCCCGAGGGCGCGGCGCGCGGGACGAGCACCGTGGTCGACGGGCTCGGGCGCGTCGTGGCCAGCACCGACGCGGCGGGCCTCGTGACGCGCATCGCCCACGAGCCCTGGGGCCAGCGCGTCGAGAGGGACCTGGGCGCAGGAAGGGGAGCTGGCGTCGAGACGCGCCTGACGATCGCGCGCGACGGGGACGAGGTCCACGCGATCGTCGACGAGCTCGGGCAGGTGCATCGCTACGAGCGGGACGAGCGCGGGGGCCTGCGCGCTATCGCGCTCGCGGGGGCCGCGGCGCCGCGCCGCGTGGCCCATGACTCGGCGGGCGACATCGCGATGACGTCGCTGCCGGGCGGCATCACGCGGATGTGGATCCGCGACGCGCGCGGGCGCGTGATCGAGCAGCGCACCTGGGATCGCGGGTTCACGGCCTCGGAGAGCGTCGAGGCGACCTACGACGCGCTCGACCGCACGAGCACCCTGTTCGCGTCGTCCTCCTCGCGCCCGGAGGGCTGGGACGAGATCACGCTCGCCTACGACGGGCGCGACGGCGAACCGCACGAGCCCGCGCTCGTGGGGCGCCTCGTCGGCGCGACGGTCATCGATCATGTGGCCGGGCACCGCCTGGACACGGCGTTCGAGTACGGTCGCGACGGCCGCGTCACGGGCCGGCGCACGACCCTCGAGGCCGACGACGCGCGCCGCGACTATGACGAGCGGCTCTCGTACGGCCTCGACGGCACGCTCGCCTCGTACCGCGATCCGTTCGGCAACACGCTCGAGCTCGCGCGAACGCCGGGCGGCGCCCCCTCGTCGGTCGCGTGGTCGGCCGGCGGGCGCGCGGCCGTCGCGCTCCTCGCGGACATCGCCTATGACGCCCGCGGCGAGCTCGCGGGCTACCGCGTCCCGCCCGCCCGCCTCCATCGTCACATCGACCATGACCCGAGCACCGGGCACCTCGCCCATCTCCGCGCGTGCGCGGGCGACGGCCCGGCTCCGTGCGATCGTGGGGCCCTGCAGGACGTGACCTTCGACCGCCGCGCGGACGGGCGCATCGTCGCGGCGCGGGATGCCGCCCTCGGCGCGGGCGACATCGGCGGCCAGGCTCCCCGCGTCGTCTCGTACACGTACAGCGCGCGCGGCGAGCTCCTCGGGGCGGCTGCGTCGGGCGTCGCCCACGCGTACGCGTACACGCCGTCCGGCCAGGTCGACGCGTTCGGCGAGGGGACGGAGGCGCGCCCCTTCGTCGGTGAGGCAGGGCGCGACGTGCTGCCGCTGCCGGACGGGGGCCACGGCGAGCTGGACGAGCTCGGGCGGCTCGTCTCCTTCGGGCCGCTCCGCCGCGCCGCGTACGACCCCTGGGGGCGGCTCCGGCGCGTCGAGATCGACGGCGGGGCCATCGTTTACGGGTACGACGCGTTCGGCGAGCGCATCTCCAGGCGCGCGCTCCGTCGCGAGGCGGGCCGCGAGGTCCCCGTGTCGCTCGTCGTGTATCCCACGCGGACCACGCGCGACGACGGGGTGGAGCGCCAGAGCCTCGTGCGTCTCGGGGATCGGCGCGTCGCGCTCCTCGTCAACGAGGCCCGCGTCTTCGGGCTCGTCGACGACCAGCTCGGGGTGGTGCGGCGCGTGGTCGACGAGCGCGGCGAGGCGGTCCTCTCGGCCGATCCGACGCCGTTCGGCACGCTCGCCCAGGGCGTCGAGGACAGGTCGCCCGGGCTCCACAGCACCGAGATGGTGCTCGGGTTCACGGGGCAGCTGCGCGATCCCGACACGGGGCTCGTGCACATGGGGGCGCGCGAGTACGTCCCGTCGCTCGCGAGCTTCGCGACGCCGGACCCGTATGTGCTCGTGGAGCCCGAGCTCTGCGTGACGCGCTTGCTCGAGTGCCACGTGTACGCCTACGCGGCGCACGATCCCCTGAGCTTCATCGACGAGTCGGGCCTCGCGACGAGCTCGCCGGCGGGCTCCTCGGCGGTGGCGCGGCGCCAGACCTTGAGCAAGCCCAGGCAAGCGCCCCGCGGGTCCAGCAAAGTGGGCTCCTTCCTGAAGCGGTGGCTCCAGAACTACATCCAGCACGCGGTCTTCGAGCTCAAGCACGGCACCGAATCCACGAACTGGCCCATGAACAGGCCGGACGCTGCGATGGATCGCACGACCGAGGTCGGCGCGTCATCGACGCAAGCGCAGCCGCAGCTGTCGACGGAGGCGCGGCCTCGGCGCAACCCGAGTCAGGCCAGGGAGAGGATGGCCCGCGCGACCTCCGGCCCGTTGCGCTGGATCGAGCGGACGTGGCGCGTCGCGAGGAGGTTCGCGTCGCTCGGGCGACGGAATCAAGGAGCCACCGTCGAGTCGCTCGGCGTCACCATCGATCCGAGACCGAACGGCGGCCGGAGCTGGGACGCCATTCTCAGGGCCGCCGCCAGCACGAACGGCGGATAGCCGGGTTCTTCATGGGGCCGAGGCCGCCGCGCTGGGCGGCGCGGCCCTGGATTCGCGTGCACCCCGACCCTAGGCTTCGCTCCGTCACCACCGCGGCGCCGCCGGGTGACGCCGCCTGGTGATGACCGGCGGCGCGAGGCGCCGCTCAACGGAGGCTTCCATGCGTATCTCGCCCCAGGAGTTCACCGAGCTCGACCTCGCGGTGCATCAGGTCCTCCGCGGCGTGCCGCTGAACGATGTGTCCGTGCTCGACCTGCCCGGCGGCGGCGCGGCGCGGACGATCGAGGATGTCCGCGCGCTCATGCGCCTCCCGGGGAGCGGCTCCTCGAGCGCGCCGGTGCGCGCGCTGTTCTGGCTCCGCGGCGCGCTCGGCAAGCTCTTTGGCTGGGATCCCGTGGAGGAGGGCCTGCCCGCCGAGTCCTACGTGCACCAGGTTCCGCCCGAGGTGGCGAGTCGGTCGTCCGTGCAGCCCGGCACGCGCGAGGGGCCGTTCCGCGTGCTGTACGTGCTTCCGGGCGAGGCCGTCAGCGAGATCGTCAACGCGACCGTCCACGCGTTCTCCTGCATGGCGATCAGGCCGACGGCCGAGGGGCAGCGCCTCTACTGGGCTGTTTACGTCAAGCCGGTATCCCGGTGGACGTCCGCGTACATGGCGCTGATCGAGCCGTTCCGCCGCTTCATCGTGTACCCGAGCATCCTCCGGCAGCTCCGGGACGCGTGGCGGGCCGCCTACGCCGAGCCGGGCGCGGCCACGGAGCACGGCTGAAGCACGAAGGAAAATGTAGACGGATCTGGGGCGGTTGCCTCCGCACGCCGGCGTCCTCTACGATATCCATGCTTTGATCGGTCAGCTCTACGACGGGAAATATCGGGTCATCCGCTTGCTCGGGCGGGGCGGCATGGGCGCGGTCTACGAGGCCGAGCACGTCAAGACCGGCGAGCACGTCGCGCTGAAATGCATGGACGGAGCCCTCCAGTTCCCCTTCAAGAGCAGCCTGGCGCGCTTCCACCGCGAGGCGAAGGCCATGAGCGCGATCGACACCGATCACATGGTCCGGGTGCTCGATGCAGGGACGGAGCCGGAGACGGACGCGCCCTACATCGTGATGGAGCTCCTGCAAGGAGAAGACCTCCAGCTCCTGCTCGACAGGGTCGGGAGCCTCGAGCCCGACACCGCCCTCCGCATCGCGGCGCAGGTCTGCCGCGGCCTGCAGAAGGCCCACCAGGCGCGCATCGTCCACCGGGACATCAAGCCGGCCAACCTCTTCCTCGCGCGGCGCGGGGAGGGCGAGATCATCGTCAAGATCCTCGATCTCGGGATCGCCAAGATCAAGCCGGAGCCGGATCAGGTCGGCTCGACAACGGGCCTCAGCCGTTCCGGAGGGGTCCTCGGCTCACCGCTCTACATGGCACCGGAGCAGGCTCGAGGCCGCGCCGACATCGACTACCGTGCCGACCTCTGGTCGCTCGGCATGGTGCTCTACCGCGCCCTCGCGGGGAAGCTCCCGCACGAGCACCTCACCGGCTTCGGCGATCTCATCATCGCAGTCTGCTCGCAGGCGCCGATCTCGGTCCAGGCGCTCGCCCCCTGGGTGGAGCCGGAGGCGGCGGCCGTGGTGCACGGCGCGCTCCGGCTCGACCCCTCCGAGAGATTCGCCAGCGCGGCGGCGATGCTCGACGCGATTCGACCGCTGCTGCCCGGCGGCTTCGGCCTGCGAGAGGAGCTCCTGGTCCCCGTCAGCGAGGCGACCCGCGCCACCAGGGCGGAGAAGCTCGCGACGCTGGACGCCGAGGACGCCGCGCACGAACGGCTCGCGCGCATCGGCTCGCAGGATGGGATCGGGGACGAGACCATGGACATGGAAGCACCCACCTCCGGCTCCAGCACGAGCTCGTCTCTCGAGCCCTGGCGCCTGATCGCGAGACAGCCGAACTACGTCCTCGCCAGCTGGCGCCAGATCTTCTGCACCATCTGGCTCCAGGAAACGGCCGAGGACGACGTGCGCCGCGTGAGCGAGGCGTGCGCGGAGTTCGCAAAGCAACACCCGCGCGGCATAGGGCTGCTCACCATCGTCGAGGGCGAGGCCCCGTTGCCACAGGCAGCCGCGCGCAGGGCGCTCGCGAGGTTCCTCGCGGAGGCGAGCGCGTTCATCCGGTGCTCTGCCGTCGTCCTCGAAGGATCGGGGTTCCGCGCGGCGGCCGTGCGCAGCGTCGTGACAGGGCTCTCGCTCGTCGCCCGCCAGCGATTCCCACACAGGGTGTGCGACATCGAGGAGGCGGGGCTTATGTTCGCCGAGATCTTGCCTGCGGCGACGGGTATTGCCGTGAGCGACGTCGCGCTCCGGGCGTCGCTCGACGAGCTGCGTGAGGTCGTCGGGCGCCGGTGAGCCGCCGGTAGGGCCGAGACGCCCGGGTCCGGTCCCCGGAGGCAGGCTCAGCCGGCGCCAGGCGCTCTGACCATGCCGTGATCGGTGCGAGCGCGCGCATTCTTCAGCATCACAAGGGAGACAATGCAAAGAATCAGCTCCGAGATCGCCTCGGAGGCCCAGATACCGGTCAGGGAGAACAGGCGGGAGGCCAGCAGGAGCACCGGCAGCTTGACCAGGAGGATGCCCCCGAGGGTGAGCAGCAGCGCCTCCCGGGCCCGGCCGATCGACTGAAACGAGGCCGCCGTGACCATGGCCACGCCGGTCAGCGGGTAGGAGAGCGCCAGCAGCCGCAAGGCGGTCTGCCCTTCAGCGATGATCGCGCTCTCCCTGGAGAGCAGGGCGATCAGCGCAGCCGGCATCAACAGGCAGATGCCGCAGACGAGCGATCCATAGACGACGGCGGCGCCAAGGGAGAGCCGGATGGCCTCCCGTACCCGCTCGAGCTTCTTCTGGCCGAAGTTGTACCCCACGAGCGGCTGCATCCCCTGCACGATGCCGGTCTGCGGCGCGATCAGCCCGGCGTAGAGCCGGCTCACGATCGCGAACACGCTCAGGGCGCCGTCGCCGCCGATCAGCCTGAGCAGGTTGTTGGTGACGATGGCGATCAGGCTGACGCTGGCGCTCTTGATGAGCGACGGGGCCCCGATCGTCAGCACCTCGATGATGATGGGCCAGTCCGGCTTGAAATACGACGCCTTGATGCGATAGGAGCGGTTCTTTCTGAAAAAGAAGAAGTGGACGCTCATGCCGGCCGAGGTGGCCTGGCAACAGACCGTGGCCAGGGCGGCTCCCGAGGCGCCCATCTGCAAGATGATGATGAATAGCCAGCACAGGACGATGTTGACGCCGATGGGGATGATCCACATCGCGGTCGAGTACCTGGCGTTACCATCCGCCCTGACGATGGCCGAGTAGCCGGTGCCGGCGATGGCGCCGAGGAAGATGATCCGCCCGTACTCGATGGCGTAGGGGGCGATGCTGTCGGTGGCCCCGAGCAGATAGACGATCGGCTCGATGAAGACCGAGCCCAGGACCGTGATGACGATCGCCGCCGCCCAGAAGATCAGGAAGGTGTTCGCCACCGTCCGGGAGGCCTTCTCCACGTTCTGCTCGCCGAGCGCCCTGGAGACCATCGAGGCGCCGCCGGCGCCGACGGTCGTGGCGACGGCGCCCAGGGCGATCAGGACCGGCGAGACGATCGAGGCCCCGGCGGCGGCCAGCGAGTTGATGCCCACGGAGAGAAAGTAGATGTCCGTGAGGCTGTAGATGGCATAGACCAGCAGCGAGATCGTGGTCTGGGAAGACATCTCCAGCAGAAGCTTCCCGACCCTCTCGGTCCCCAGACGATCAACCCTGGAGTTGCCGCCCATGAGGGGTCAGGTTGCTTTCAGCCAGCCCATGTGTTCGTTTATCCACTGCCTGGAGAGGTTGTAGATGGAGTCGGTGTCGTAATTGCGGTAATAGCATTCTGTGTGCATGACCAGGGCGAGGTGCAGCGAGTACAGGCGGCACCTCCGTTCTTCTTCAGGGGTGAAGGAGGTCTTGCCATAGCCGCGCATGCTGCTGGTGATGCCCTCGGAGGAGAGCGGCCTGAACTGGGCCTCCATCAAGGGATCGGCCCAGAGCACCCTCTCGAAGTCGATGATGCCGGCGACCCTGCCTTCCTTGACGAAGACATTGGGGTCCCAGACGTCCCAGTGGACCAGGCAGGGTGTGGTGACCTCTTCCAGCGCGGGGGCGTGCCTGAGGACGGCGGCGCGGATCTCGTCGTAGCCGTGGTCGTACACCACGCCTTTTCGGACGCCGTCTTCCAGCACCGACTCCATGATCCTGGTGAACGCCTCTCTCCAGGTGTTCGCGCGCAGGGCCGGGTTCCCCTCGTAACCGAAATAGGTGCCCGTGAAGCTGTTGATCTCCCGAATGATCTCGCCGATATGCAGGTCGATGGACGCCTGCGCTTCGGGGGGGAGGCTCGCTCTCACGTGCTCGAGGTTGTCCGCGGCGATCTTCTCCATGAAGAAGTAGTCCGAGTCGCACAGGTCGTGGGCGTCGTCGAAATGGTAGATCTGTGGCACGGGGATGGCCGGGTTTCGCCGGACCAGGCGCATCGCGGCGACCTCGGTGGCCATGATGTTCTTCTCGTACAGCATGACCTCGGCATCTCTTGGCGGCGCGATCTTGAGGACGACCTCGCGGCCATCGGCGAGCCGGATCTTGTAGGCCGCATTGAACCAGCCGTCTTTCAGCTCACGCACAGCGTCCTCGCCATCTGCGAGCGCCGTGCCACCGAAGGCCCTGGCGGCCATGGCTGCGATCTGCGTGCGTGTTTTTATATTCTTGGTTTTGCTTTCCACGATCTTCCGGACGAGGGTACGCCTCATGGAACGGATGTCCACATCGCCGTCCGGAAAAAGCTCGAGGGCGCCTCATCGGGTCGCCCACACGCCCACGCCCGCGAGCGCTGCTTCCTCCGCGCGAACCCGAGCGGCCGAACACATCCAGTCACCGCGCCCCGGAACATCGAGACAGGAACGCCGTCCGGCGGTGCTCCACGATCTCCGGCAGCGCGCTGGCGCCGCGGAGCGCGAGCACCCGCGTCGCGGCTGCACCTGTGGGAGCAGGTGGGCGGGTGGTTCGCGGCCGCCCGGGTACTCGGCAGACGCCGCATCGCGCCTCCATTCCTCAGGCTGACACGTACACGTGTCTCCTGGGGAGACCACTCACCGCTCAATCATCTGCGGACCTCCCAGATGCCCGCGTACGGTTCCGAGCTGATCTGAACGCCCCAGGCGCACCGAGACGCCCGGCTCCGGAGAGAGGGCTCTCGTCACTCCACGGCCGCAGAGCCACCTTGGACCGCGGGGCGCGCCGCCATCAGCCGATCGCCGCCACATCCGTCCTCCGTACGAATTGCACCGTGGAGAGCCGGTGGTACCGTGCAGGAACGCTGGCCGGGGCACGGAGAGTGCCTGTCTTGGCCGGAGCGGACGCAGAAACTGGTGGCATGTTCGCGGACGTGCCGCTTTCATCCACGACAGCGGGGGCGTGCGATATGACGCCGGGGGGCGAAGCATGATCATCGAGGGCGTTCGCATGGTTGATGATGCAGAAGAGCCGAGCGCAGACATCGCAGGCCAGGACGGAACCAGGATAGATAGGCGCGATGACGACATCTGTGGCCGCGGTCCCTGGGGCGCCATACGAGAGAAGATGGGGTATGACCGGTTCCTGGATACGGACGAGGGAGAGCACGATCGCTACCTCGCCAACGTCCTGTGCGTTGCGTCGGCCTGGGCATACTCCGATATCGACACCTTTGCGAGGGTGATGCATTGTCGTGGATTCATGCGTGGAAGCGAGACGGTCGGCGTTACCGATAAGAATCCTGCGATGTTCGAGCGCACGACCGCGTACCTCGTCCAGAGCAAAAACCGGCGATTGGCGATCTTGTGCTTCCGTGGAACGGAGATGAAGAACGCCATCGATGCGCTGGTCGAACCGGATTCGCTGGAGCCGCTCCTGTCAGCCGGTCGCGTGCACGGCGGGTTCAGCCGCAGCCTCCTGGCGCTGTGGCCGACCATCGAGATGCTGCTCAAGTATGCGTGCAAGGGGCGGTCGATCTGCGATGCTGCCATGCGGGCGAGGGCCAGAGCGCGCAACTGTGTCGAGGAGGACTCACGGCATGACCGAGCGCCAGGGCAAATTGCTGGTGAGACCATGATGAACGACGGCTCGAGCCGGTCCTCCCCGCCGCCCACGGACGAGGGCGGTGACAAGCTGGAAGCACTGTACATCACCGGCCATGGCATCGGCGGAGCCCTCGCCGTTATCGCGGCGGCGCTGATCGATATGACCCCATCACTTCAATCGGTGAGGAAGACGCTGCGCGGCATCTACACGTACGGGCAGCCCAAGGTAGGCGACACGGATTTTGCCAACACGTTCCAACCGAGGTTCGGGTCCAAGCTCTTCCGTCATGTTAGCCTCGACGACAATGTCATCTACATGCCTCTTGCCTGGACGGGGGAGTTCTGGAGGATACGGCGCACGGTGCGCCAATTCAAACATTTCTACGTCCACCTCGGACAGATGCTCGTCCCGTCCGAGGCGGGCTGGACATCCTCGGCCACGCTGTCGTTGTCGTTCAGATTCGTGGTCGAAATGATGGTCCGCGGATGGAATCTCGGTGCGAGTGTCGGTGTCTACACGGCGCCTCGAATCCTGGACGAGTATCCTTTTTTGAAGTTTCTCAATCAGATGAATCCATGGGCTCCAAAAGTTCAGCGAGATCCGTTGCCGCGGCGGTTCTTACGAAACAACTCGCCAATAAGGTATCTGCGCATGTCTCGAACGGTGGTTCCGGGGAGTGAGCTCCTGTGAGCCTGACGTTGGGCTGCTGCTTGCCGGGCCGGGATCTCCAGCTCCTGTGCAATCCTCACGAAGGCGGGCAGCGCGGCGCGAGGACCCCGGCCGTCGGTCGCGGCGCTGCCAGGTGCGTTCGCGGTGAGCCGCGACCGGCGGGAGGTTGACGATGGACATCGAATGTGTCCGAGTGATCACGCGCGCGGAAAACCCGGGCATGCCGGTGACCGGCGAGCTCATACGTGGGGTGAAGCGCATTTACAGCGAAGATATCTGCGGCATTGGATCCTGGGGGGCGCCCCTGGGAGAGGTGAGCACGGATCGCATGCTGGCGCTGGATCCCACCCAGCATGACCACCACATCGCCAACGTTCTCTGCACCGCATCGGCGTGGGCATACTCTGATGTCGACACGCTGGCCCGGGTGATGCACTGCCGCGGTTTGATGCCGAGGCTTGAGATCGTCGGTATCGTCAACAGGAATCCAGCTCTGTTCGTGGACACGACCGCTCATGTCATCCAGAGTGAAGACCGCAGGGTCGCGATCCTGTGTTTTCGTGGTACCGGGCTGCAGAACGTCGTCAACTGGCTGGCCGACGTGAGCGTGCATCCTGACCCTTTCCTGGCCATGGGGAGAGTGCATGGTGGGTTTCTTCGCGGCCTCCTGACGATCTGGCCCATGCTCGGACTGCTGCTGGATAGAGCGCTCCAAGGTCAGTCCATCTGCGATGCCACATCCTCGCCGGCGGCCGCAGCTCGGGAGCGTGACGAGGGGACCTGGCGCCACCGTGGTGGGGATGAGCCGGGCGGCGAGTGCGGGGATGCGGCGGAGACCCCGGGCACCAGTTTTTCGCAGTCCACGAACGATCGATGGCGAGGGCTGGAGGCGCTTTACATCACCGGGCATAGCCTCGGCGGCGCGCTCGCCGTCCTCGCCGCGGCGCTCATTCAGGTCGACCCTGAGCTCAAGCCTCTTCGCAAGAAGCTGCGCAGTATCTACACCTATGGACAGCCCATGGTTGGCGACGCGGGTTTCAGGGCGTACTTCAGGCCGAAGCTCGACTCCAGGCTCTTCCGACATATCTACGGCAGTGATATCGTCCCGCGCTTACCTCCCTGGACCACCGGCAAGTTCACGCACATCGGCAAGGAGTACGCATCCAGCGATACCGGCTGGATGTACAGGCGCCGCGGCGTAAGGCCGGTCCGCACCGCATTGGGGAGCGTGGCGGTCGGCGTCGTGACGATGGCTCAGAAGCAATTGCCACGCGTTCCATTCCTCAGGCTGATACGTACACATGTGTCCTGGGGGGATCACTCACCGCTCAATTACCTGCGGACCTCCCAGATGCCCGCGTTCGGTTCCGAGTTGATCTGAACGCCCCAGGCGCATCGCATGCACGGTCAGCGGCAGCGCCTTTCACGTCTTGGCGAGCTGCGCCTCGTACTGGCGACGGTCGAACACGGACGGTCGCACGTCGTAACTCCCGTTCCGGTGGAACTGACAAAAGTCCGACCAGGCGACGGTATCCTCGGTCACTGTGATCGTGGCGAGCAAGAACCAGCAATCCGTGATCCCGCACGTGCATTGGAGCAGGAGCGACTTCCGGTTCCGGGGATCATCCGGCTCCGTGCCAAAACCGTGCCGGTACGGCTCGCCAAGCAGGTTCCTCGACGGGAGGAAGACGTCGCAGCCTGATAGATAGAGGTAGCTGCCGGCCAATGCGCCCCTCGGACCGAGCTCCTCTGCGGTCTCGCCTGCGGCGATCCGGCGGTCGTACTCGCTCTGGGCATGGGGTAACTCCACCTCGCGCACCAGGTCGATGAGCCCGCGCCCGTTGACCCGCAGCTCGATCGGCTGGAAGCCGCCACCTCCAGGCCAGCGGATGTAGTGCGCGGAATCGACGCGAATCTCGAGCTGATCAAGGATCACGGCCGCTCATGGTACACGGCTCTCCGGTTGCGTGCGATCGGTCCGGCGCCCTGCGGTGCGCTGTCGACGAGCTCAGCCCGTGAGTGTCGCGTCGTCGGACGCGCTCGGCCTCACCCGAGGCGCTCGCCGTCGGTCGGCGCGGCGAGCGCCCGCGCCTGGGCGAAGAGATCGGGGCGCGCCTGGCCGTGGGACCAGCCCTCGGGGTACGAGGCGACGGCCGAGGGGCGGCTGCGCACGCGGCGCTCGTAGGCGTCGAGCGCGGGGTGGCCGGCGAGCGACAGCCCGCGCCGCTGCATGTAGGCGAGCACGGGGTAGAACGAGCAGTCGGCGAGCGTGAAGGCGTCCGAGGCGATGAACCGTGCCTTCTGCGCGCGCGCCTCCCAGAGCGCGAGCTCGCGCTCCACGCCCGAGAGGGCGCCGAGGACCGCCGCCCGCCGGTCCGGCGACAGAGGCCCTGCGCCGGCCTCGAACAGGCTCTCCAGCGGGTCGTAGACGCACGCCGTGGCCTCGGACTCCTGCGCGAGGGCGAGCGCGAGGGCGAGCGCGCCGGGCTCGGCGAGCGGCGGGAGGAGCGGCGGGTCGGGATACCGCATCTCCAGGTACGTGAGGATCGCCAGCGACTCGTTCATGGCGGTGCCGTCGGGCTCCACGAGCACCGGGGCCTGGCCGCGCGGGTTGAGGGCCAGGAACTCCGGGGTGCGCGTCTCGCGGGGCTCGCGCATCACGCGCAGCCGGCGCGGCTCGAAGGCGAGGCCCTTCTCGCGCGCGGCGATCAGCACGCGCCAGCTCGAGATCGAGCCGTTCACGAAGTACACAGCGCGCGCGGCGCTCATCGGTCGCCTCCGGGGCCCTGCAGCGTGCGGAAATTGAGCACCTCGAAGCCCGGCCGGTAGGCGGCGGCGTCGAAGGTGGGGTCGATGTTCTCGGCGCGGAAGAGCTGCAACATCCGCTCTGCCTCGTCGCGCTCTGCCTCGTCGCGCGACGGCCCGGGGAGCGCGGACCGGGCCCGGGCGCGCGCCTCGGCCTCGGCGCGGCCCGCGGCGGGCGCGCCGGCGCCCCAGACAGCCCCGGTGGCCGGATCGTGGAACGTGCCGATGTGCCGGAAGGTGAGCGAGATCCGCGATGCGCGGCCGTCGCTCCCGCCGTCCCCGTCGCCCTCCTGTCGGACGGCGTGATAGAGCCGGCGGTTCGTCTCCAGGTCCATGACGAGCAGCGAGCCGTGCGGTAAAGGGACCTTCTGGACAGCGTCCCCGTCCGCGGGACGCTTGGGCCGGAGCACCATGGTGCGCTGTCGTCCGAGCGAGACGTTCACGATGAAGGAGGGGCGCACGAGGTCGAGCGTCTTGTCGGAGTGCTCGCTGATCCAGTCGCGCCCGGTGCGGTAGAGCTGAAGCAGGCAGTGATTCAGCGGATGCCCGACGCGGCGCTCGACCTCCTTGCGAATGCGGTCGACGGCGGGGGTGAAGTCGCGGAGCTCGGGCTGCTCGTCGGCCGGGTGGCGATAGAGCGGCACCGCGCCGTCGGGCGCGCGCTCGCCCTGGATCGCGACGAGGCGCGGCACCTCCCCGCCGCGGTGGCGCATCGTTGTCCACGCCACCTCGCGCTCGACCGACTCGAAGGCTCCGGCGCCCTCGGCGACGCTCTCGTCGAGGGCGCCGCACCACAGCGATGTGCCGCCCGCGCCGATGCCGTCGACGCGCACCGGCCCGGATCCGTCGGCGAGCAGGTCGGCCCAGCGGCGGCGCCGGGCGCCCAGGCCCTCGATCTCGCGCAGCGCCGCGGCGTGCTTGCCCGCGGTGCTCGCCGCGGTCGCGTCCTCGAGGACCTCGACGTCATAGCCGAGCCGGCGCGCGTCGCGGGCCGCGGCGAGGACACACACGTTGGTCGCGACGCCGCACAGGACCACGGCGGTCACGCCCGCCTCCTCGAGGCGAGCGTGCAGATCGGTGTCGCGGAAGGCCGAATACCACCGCTTCTCGACGTCCCATTCCGCCGTCCCTGCGGCGCGCTCGGCGCGCACTGGGGCGAGCGCGGGGAACGGCTCGGCGCCCCACGTGCCGCGCGCGCAGCACGCGCTGCCTGTGTGCGTCTGTCCGCGGAGCGCGTCCGGGGAGGCGTCGATCTCGCCGTAGGCCGATGTCACCCACACCACGACACGCCCCTGCGCGCGCGCGGCGCGCACCAGCCAGGCCACGCTCTGCGCGAGCTGGTGCGGGTCGCAGTGCCGCTTCGAGAACGCGCCCCCCTCCGCGAGGAAGTCGTTCTGCATGTCGATGATCAGCAGCGCCGTGCGCGCCGGATTTTCGGGCTGTGGCCGACCGTCCATGGGCTTCTAGATTCTGGTATCACCTCGCCGGGGCTCGGCCAAGGTCCCCGCCTCGTGACCGCGGAGGGCCGCGGCGAGCCTCACGAGGAGGACGACGGAGAGGGCGTGGGATCTCCGCCGGTCTCTTCGCCGTGCCAGTAGTCTCTGACCTGCGTTTTGTCATAGACCTCGTCGACCGAGCCCACGAGGATCTTGTTCGAGTCGGTGTAGACGCAGACATCATCCGGCTTCTTCTCGCCGATCACGAGGAAGCGGCACGGCGCGTCGCTCGTGTTGACGAGGCAGTGGCCGGCCTTCTGGCGCGCCGGGAAGCAGACATAGTCCCCGGCCGACATCTCGATCGTCTCCTCGGCGAGCCGCAGCGTGGCGCGACCCTCCAGAATGAGGATGTGCTCTTCCTCCAGCAGGTGGTAGTGCGCGGGAGAGGATTGCTTTCCCGGCAAGAGCTCTTCAATCAGCACGCCGACATGATGGCCTTTGCCCATGACCGCCCTGGTCAGGTGCCGGAATCGGCTGCCGAAGCGCGAGCCCTCCGACCACTCTTCCCAGGGGACGCTCTCGACGGCGATCGGCCTGCGGATCTCCTGCGGATCGTCTCTTTGATCGTTCCTTGACACGGCTGGCCTCCTTTGACTCGTGTGTGCCCGCGGCGCGGGGCTTGTCCTAGCCACTCCGGTTACGGAGGTAATGGGCGGCCACCTTCATTCGGTTGCCGCACAGATCCATGCTGCACCAGCGCCGCGCGTGGTTCCTCGAACCGTCGTGGAAGTAGAGGACGCAGTCGGGGTTCGCGCAGCGCTTCACGAGCGCCGGGTCCACGTCGCAGAGAAGGCTGGCGGCAGCCTCGGCGATGGGGCGGAGGAGCTGGTCCGGCGCATCGATCTGCATGTGAACGCGCCGCGTGAACCCGGCGCCCGCGCGCACGACCTCGGTGTACCCCGCATCGAGCCGGAGGGCCCTGTTGATCACATCGATGGCGCCCTGGCCTTGCGCCTTCTGCGCGCGCGGCCGCTCGATCAGCGCGCGCAGCGCGCTCCGGAGCTGCCGCGCTCGGTCGAGAGCGCACTCGGCCTCCCTCGACCCCTCCCAGCGATCGAGGACGCAGCCCGCGGTCGCCCCCTCGAGGAAGCCCGCCTCCTCGGACCAGGCGACGAGCGCGCGCAGGTCGGGGAGCAAGTCCACGCGGTCGCCGCGCTGCACATGCTCGGTGTTGAGGAAATCGAGCGCCCGGTGATTGCCGAGCCAGAGGAAGCGCGACGTGGTTGTAACCATCGATCTTGGTATTGACTGGTTAGCATGTCTGCCGTATAACCGTCAAACAAGGAATACGGAGGTTATCATGAGACGAAGGAATGAGGCGGGCGCGGCGCTGGCCATCCTGGCTTTCGTCGCCCTCGCCGCGGGCTGCGCCGGCAGGCCGCCCGCGCCGAGCGGCGATCGCGGCGTGTCGACAGCGGGGCGAGCCGCGGTGCCCGACGCTGTCTGGCCGGAGAAGACGTCTTACCGCTCCGTCGATGTCCGCGGGCGTCGGATCTTCTACCGCGAGGCGGGGCGCCGCGATCGCCCCGTGTTGCTCCTGCTCCACGGCTATCCGTCGTCGTCCCACAGCTACAGAGAGCTGATCCCTCTCCTTTCAGGCCGCTACCGCGTCGTGGCGCCGGACAACCTGGGGTCGGGCTACAGCGATCACCCGAGCCCTCACGAGGTCACGTACACGTTCGACCTGCTCGCGGACCACATCACCGGGTTCACCGAGGCGCTCGGGCTCACGCGGTACGTGCTCTACATGCAGGACTTCGGCGCCCCGGTCGGGTTCCGCGTCGCCATGGCCCATCCCGAGCGGCTGCGCGGGCTCGTCGTGCAGAACGGCAACGCGTACCTCGACGGTCTGCCCGAGGCGCTGCGGGCGTTCCTCCGGCGCGCCCACGAGGACAGATCCCGGGAGGGCGCCGCTGCGGTCGCCGAGATCGTCAGCGCCGCGGCGATCAGGGAACAGCAATACCTCCGGGATGTGCCCGGCGACCGGCGGGAGCGGCTGAGCCCGGACACCTGGACCCACGACCTCGCGTTCCTCGCCACCCCCGAGGACCGCGAGATCCAGGTCCAGCTCCTCCAGGACTACCAGACGAACATCGACGCCTATCCGTCATGGCAGGCGTTCTTGCGCTCCCGCCAGCCGCCGACCCTCATCGTCTGGGGGCGCAACGACGCGGACTTCATCCGCGCGGGCGCGACCGCGTACCTCCGCGATGTCCCCCGAGCAGAGCTCCACCTGCTGGACGCGGGACACTTCGCCGTCGAGGAGCAGGCCGTCGCGATCGCTCAGCACGTCACGCGCTTCCTGGAGAGGCTCCCTCCCTGAGCGCCAGCGACACCGCACCTCGCCGCGGGAACCTCCCGCCCGATCGGGTGTCGATCGACCAACCCCAGCGCCGGCGGGCCTGCGTCGTTCAGGCTCGCCCCGCCGCACCACGACCGGAGCCCCCCGTGCGAAGAGCCCTCCTCCGCGCCGCGCTCGCCGCGCTCGCCGCCTTGGTCCCCGCGCTCTCGAGCTGCGCCGACAGCCCGCTGCCGCCCACCGCCCCCGGCTCGCCCCCGGGCGCGCCGATGCCCGCCGCGCTGCCCGCCCCGCCCGCAGAGCCGGCGCTCGCAGCGCGCCGCGCCGAGGCGCCGATCCGGCTCACCGCCGCGGACGGCACGGGGCTGCGCCTCGTCGCGCTCACCGGCCGCGCGGTGATCGAGGCGCCGCTCGCGTTCACCGAGCTGCGCCTCACCTTCGAGAACCCCGAGGACCGCGTGCTCGAGGGCACCTTCAGCGTCACCCTGCCGCCCCGCGCGAGCGTCGGCCGCCTCGCCATGAGGATCGGCGATCGCTGGCAGGAGGGCGAGGTCGTCGAGCGCGAGCGCGCGCGCGCGGCGTACGAGGACTTCCTCCACCGCAAGCAGGACCCGGCGCTGCTCGAGCAGGCCGCGGGCAACCAGGTGAGCGCGCGCGTGTTCCCCATCCCGGCGCGCGGCGTGAAGGAGATCGTCGTCGCGTACTCCCAGGAGCTCGGCCCGGACGCGCCCTTCGCCGTCCCCCTGCGCGGCCTGCCCGCGGTGAGCCGCCTCGACCTCGAGGCCACCGTCGCGGGCGCCGCCGCGCCCTTCCTCGCGCTCCACCGGAGGGACGCCGCGCCCGACGCCGACTTCGTGGTGGATCCCGCGCGGCTCGGGGCGACGGCGGCGCGGGGCGGCCTGCGCAGCGGCGAGCTCGTGCTCGCCCGTGTGGCCGCGCCCGTGGATGCCCGGCCCGATCCGCTCGCCTCGGCGGTGATCCTCGTGGACACGAGCGCCTCGCGCGCGCTCGGGATCGAGGAGCAGCTCGGGGCGCTCGCGGCCGTCGCGCAGGCGGTCGCGCGCGCGGGCGGGCCGGGCGCGCCGCTCACCGTCGCCTGCTACGACCAGACCGTCGCCCCCGTGTTCGACGGCGCGGCCTCGGCGTTCGGCGACGCGGAGATCCGGCGCATCCGCGAGCGGCAGGCGCTCGGCGCCTCGGATCTCGGGCGCGCCCTCCGCTGGGCCGGCGAGCGCGCGCGCGCCCGCGGGCAGCGGCGCGTGGTGCTCCTCTCGGACGGCATCGCCACCGCGGGCGAGGTCGCGCCCGGCGCGCTGCGCGGCGCCGCGGCGGCGCTGCGGGACGCGGGGGTCGAGCGGCTCGACGCCGTCGCGCTCGGCGGCATCCGCGACGAGGCCGCGCTGCGGCAGCTCGTCACGGCGGGCCTGCCGCGCGACGGCGCGGTGATCGACGGCGCGCGCGGCGCCGCCGAGGTCGAGCGGCGCCTCGCGTCGGCCACCCGCTCGGGGATCGCGGTGAGCGTCGAGGGCGCGCGCTGGGTCTGGCCGCGCGCGCTGCACGGGATGCAGCCCGGCGACGAGGCGCTCGTCTACGCCGAGGTGCCGGCCGAGCTGCCGGTCCGGATCACGGTCGATGGCCGCACCGCCGCGCCCGATCTGCGCGGCGTGGAGCGCCCGCTGCTCGAGCGCGCCTGGGCGCGGGCGAAGATCGACGGCCTCCTCGCCCGGGAGGCCCCGGGCGCCGAGCAGGACGCCCTCCGCCGGCAGATCGTCGACCTGTCGATCACGCACCGGGTGCTGAGCCCGTACACCGCGCTGCTCGTGCTGGAGACCGAGGGCGACTACGCGCGCTTCGACATCGCCCGGCGCGGCCTCTCCGACATCCTCACCGTGGACGGCGGCCGCGTGGCCGTGCAGAAGCGCTCGCGGCCGCCGGCAGAGAAGCTGCGGGAGGCGAGGCCGCCCGTCACCCGGGGCGACGGCGGCCCGGCGGGTGCGGGCGACGGAGCGTCGGCCGGCGCGGGCGCGGCCCTGCGGCCGCCGCCTGCGCCGCCGGAGCCGCCTGCCGGCGCGGGCACCACGGTCACGCGGCTCAGCGCGGGCGGGCTCGGGCTCTCGGGCGTCGGCGAGGGCGGCGGCGGCCGCGGCGAGGGCATCGGCCTCGGCTCGATCGGGACCATCGGCCACGGCAGCGCGGCCTCCGCGCCTGGGGCGAGCGCCGCGCCGGCGCCGAGCGCCACGCCGGACGCGGGCAGCGGCCAGGGCTTCGGCAGCGGCCACGGCCGCCTCGGCGGCCACCACAGGGGCGCGGCGGCCTCGATCCGCATGGGCGCCACGCAGGTGAGCGGCCGCCTTCCGCCGGAGGTCGTCCAGCGCATCGTCCGCCAGAGCTTCGGCCGCTTCCGCCTCTGCTACGAGGAGGGGCTCGGGCGGTATCCCCTCTTGCAGGGCCGTGTCACCGTGCACTTCACCATCGACCCGAGCGGTGCTGTCGTGAACGCGCGCCACGGCAGCTTCGATCTGCCCGACGCGGCCGTGGTTTCCTGCGTTGTCCGCGCCTTCCCCGCGCTGAGCTTCCCCGCGCCCGAGGGCGGCAGCGTCGATGTCGTGTACCCGCTCCACTTCGCGCCGCCGAGCGCCGCGGCCGGGCCCGCCGGCGGCGCCGCCGCCGCGCCGCCGCCGGAGCCGGCGCCGGTCGAGCCGTACACCGGCCGCTTCAAGCAGATCCAGGACACCCTCGCCCGGGGCGACGCGCAGGCCGCCGCGCGCGAGGCCTCTGGCTGGCGCGCCGACGCCCCCGGCGACGTGCTCGCGCTCGTCGCGCTCGGCGAGGCGCTCGAGGCCACGGGCGACGCGCCGGGCGCCGCCCGCGCGTACGGCTCGATCATCGACCTGTTCCCGGCGCGCGCGGACCTCCGTCGCTTCGCCGGCGCGCGCCTCGAGCGCCTCGCGGCCGGCGCGGGCCTCGATCTGGCGGTCGACACCTACGAGAAGGCGCGCGAGCAGCGCCCCGACCACCCCTCCAGCCACCGCCAGCTCGCGTTCGCGCGCCTCAAGCGGGGCGAGCCCGCCGCCGCCTTCGACGCGCTCGCGGCGGGCCTCGCGCGCCGCTACCCGCCGGGGCGCTTCGCCGGCGTGGAGACCGTCCTGCGCGAGGACCTCGGCCTCGTCGCCGCGGCGTGGATCAAGGCCGAGCCCGCGCGCCGGGCCGACGTCCTGGCCCGGCTCGCGAAGGCCGGCGCGAAGCTCGAGGGGGCGCCCTCGCTCCGCTTCGTGCTGAGCTGGGAGACCGACGCCAACGACGTGGACTTCCACATCCGGGACGACCGCGGCGGCCACGCCTACTACGGAGAGCCGACGCTGCCGAGCGGCGGGCGCCTCTACGCCGACGTCACCACCGGCTACGGGCCCGAGTGCTTCACCATCCGCGCGCCGCGCGAGCAGCGGGCCCGCCGGTACACCCTGCAGGCGCACTACTATGCGCGCGGGCCGATGGGCTACGGCATGGGCAAGCTGCAGATCGTCGACCACGACGGCAAGGGCGGCCTGACGTTCGAGGAGCGGCCCTTCGTGATCATGAACGACCAGGCGGTCGTGGATCTCGGCGCCGTCACGCGCTGACGCGCCGAAGCGCGGGGGACGTCACCGCTCCCACACCACGACCACCTCCGGCTGCCTTTGCCCGGAGACATCGGCCCGCGCGCGGCGATGGCCGGTCGCTACAAAACCGCGATGGCCGCGAGCGTAGGCCTGGCGGCGGCCACGTACGCGTCCCGCTCGATGAAGATCGAGCGGTCGAGGCGCCCGGCGTTGAAGACGAGCTCCGCGTTCTCCAGGAGCCTCGGGTCCACGACGAGGGCCAGCTCGGCGTCGAACGAGACGGGCGGGACGGCGCCCATGACGCAGCCCGTGAGCTGCTCGGCCACGGCGGGCGGCGCGAACATCGCGTGCGTGCCGCCGCCGAGACCCTTCACGACAGCCAGATCGATGCGGCAATCCCCGGGCACCACGCAGAGCAGGTAGCGCCGATCCTTCTTGCCCAGCTTCACCATGACCACCATGGCCTTGGCCGCCTGGCCGAGGCGATTGCCGCGCATCTGCGTGACGACCTCGGTCCGGCCCTCGGCCGGATGCTCGACCACGCGGAAAGCGGCGCCGCTCCCCTCGAACAGGGCAATCAGTCGCTGGTGGACGTCTGCGATCATGTGCGCACCTTGGTCGGGTCGATGGCCGGCGACGCGAGCTTGCGCTCGATACGAGGGCCGAGGACGACGGTGAGAAGCCCCAGGAAGATCAGGGCCGCCGCCAGGATTCCGGCGCCGCTCAATCGCTCGTGCAGCAAGAGGGTCGAGAAGGCCATGCCGAACACGGGCACGAGCAGCCCGAAGGGCGAGATGAGGTTCGCCGAATATCGCCGGAGCAAGCGCCCCCAGACGCCGAAGGCCAGGACGGTGGCGACGAGCCCCGTGTAGAGCACCGCGCCGAGCCCTGCCGCGCCCATGTGGGACACAGCGTTCACCTGCCCGTCCTCGAAGAGATACGAGAGCACGAGCAGCGGCAGCGGCGGAACCAGGCTCATCCATATCATGAGTCGGAACGGGTCGACCCCGCCGGCGCCCTTCAAGAGGACGTTGGTGACGGCCCAGGCGACCGCCGCTGCAAGGACGAGAGCCAACCCCACCGGATCGACGTTTCCCTCATGCGTGGAGGCCAGAAGGACGATCCCGCCCAGCGCGATGGCCACGCCGCGCCTTTGCATGCGCGAGGGCGAGTCGTGGAGCACGACGGACGAAAGCAGGATGGTGAACGGCACCTGCGCCTGAATGGCCAGCGAGGACAGCCCGGCCGGCATCCCGACCTTCACGCCGAGGTAGAGCAGCGAGTATTTGACGACGCCCAGCACGAGCCCCACCTGGACGATGACGCGCCACGGGATGCCCTTCCGCCCGACGAAGAACACCGCCGGAACGGCCGCCACGAGGAACCGGAGCGCCGAGAACAGGAGCGGCGGGAACGTCGCGAGCCCCAGCTTGATCACGACGAAGTTGAAACCCCAGAGGAGTGCGGTGAACACACCGAGCAGGACGTCGCGCGGCTTCATGTCAGCTCCAGACGATGGCGTCCAGGAGGCCGTCCGCCAGGAATCCGAGGAAGAAGCCCATCGTGACGCGGTCGCGGCCACGGACCCGCTCGATCTCGTGGTAATTGGTGGGGTTGATCAGGTACACGTCGCCCGTCCGCGGCTTGAAGACCTGGCGGGCCACGCCGTGGACCACGCCCCGCTCGTAGCCGAGTCCATCCTTGATCTTGTACGCCTCGTCGTCCAGGTCCCACGCCTTGCGGTAATGAATCAGCTCGCCTCCCTCGTCGCACTCCTGGATGCAGACGATGCAGCTCAACTGGTGTCGCAGCCCGCGGACGACGAGGCTCGTGTCGGCGGCGTCGCGCATGATGTTGTCGTTGTGCAGCGGGTTTCGCACGCCGTCCGCATGAATACGCACGACCGAATCGGCGTACATGCGCCCGTCCGCCTCGCGCGCGACCGTGCAGCTCCGGAGCCCGAGGAACGTTCGTAGCCCCTCACGCGCGAGCAGACGTGGATCGCGCCCTGCGCCCGAGAAGACCTCGTCCGTCACGCGCGCGTCCTCGAAGTAGCGGTCCGGCTGCGCGAGGTGCTTGGCCAGGTACGGGCCGATGGTCGTCAACGTGCCGTTCGCGTACCGGGTGGCGAGCGCCCTCTCGTAATGGGCGCGCACGAGGCGCCGGGTCTCCTCGACGAGCGCGGGGGACATGAGGTCCCGCAGCACGAGAACGGCGCACTCGTTCCGTACCAGCGCGCGGAGCATCTCCGGACCCAGCGCGCGGTGCTCGACGGAGCAGGTAACACAATCCCAATCACTCATATCGTTCATCTCGGGCTTACCCCCTGTGAATCTCGATTTGCACGATCTCTCGCGGCGGGAGGGGCTCCCACCGCTCGCGCGGCGCGAGCGCGGGGATGATCTCCGACGCGATCACGGTGCAGTCCCGCAGGGCGAGGCGATGCATGGCGAAATAGCGCGGGTACGGCGTATCCTCCGGCGTCCAGTGGATCACGTGGGCGCGGCGCGGACTCACCAGGATCGCGTTGGCCGAGGTCCCGCCGTGCGGGATGTCGCGCAGCCTGGCCGCCGCCGCGTCGACGTCCAGCGCCTCCTCGCCTTCCGGGAGGAGGTAGTCGAGGTACTCGGCCGAGTCGAACTCGGAGCGCTCGCGCCCGAGCCGCTGGTACACCGTCGGCATGAACCCGTTGTGCAGGAAATAGAAGGGGCCTCGCGCGCCATGCCGCGCGATGGGATGCGTGCATCCGATCCCCTGATTCCTGGCCAGCGTCGCGTGCCGGACATGGACCACCAGGAAATCGGTGTCGACCCGCGGCACGATCGATTCACCGACGCTGTGCTCGATGGGCCGCACATCCCGGTGAACGGCGAGGCCATGCGGTGCGCGCGGATCCCGAAACACCGCGCCCCAGCCGTTGGGGTGGTGCCGTGTCGGCCCCTCGTGCTCGGCTGTGCGCCCCGTGCTCATCGCGATCGCGGCGTCGAGCAGGGCGACGGTGGAAAAACGACCGTGGGCGAGGATCAACCGGCACATGGTCAGGCTCCGAGGCGCGCGGCGAGGCAGACCCGCGGATGCGCGCGCGCCTCGTCTGTGTCGAGGTAGGGATCCAGCCCGTCGCGCGTGGCGCCGAGCTGGACGAAGGCAGGCTCTGCACGTCTCATCGTCATTCACCTGCCCGAGATGATCTCGTCCACGGTGGGGCCGCCCTTGGCGTGCCGTGTCTGGATGACCTGCTTGTGCGGATCCCGCGCGAGGATATGGGCGATGAGGTGCCCGTCAGCGCTCCCCGGCACGAGATCATGCCGCGGGGCGGCATAGACGACCTGGAGCTGAGGCACGGTGAGCCCGCTCGTCCTTTCGAGGAAAACGCGCGTCGATTCCCGTCCCTCCACGCGCGGGTCGCCCCGCAGGAGCGCGTGGATGGAGTCGCCGAGGTGCGCGAGGCGCGGGTGCTCGCGCTCCAGATAAGGCTGCAAGCGCTCGCCTCGCCCCGCGAAGGGCGAGTACACCATGCAAACGAGCTGCTCCTCCTCGAGCCCGTACAGCTCGCGCGCCACGTCGTTCATGCGGGACCGCATGCGCATGACCCCGGCCCTCCCTTCGTACCGGGCGAGCATCATGTTGACCAGCGCCTCGGGGAAGTCCTTCTGGCGCATCAGCCCCACGGCGAACCGGACGTACTCGTCGATGCCCTCCGCATAGCTGCGCCCGTGGTCCCGCTCGCACCGGAGGCCCCGCAGGTGGGCCATGATCCCTGGGTTGGCGCAGTCCGACTCGCTGAAGCTGAACGCGATGTCGTCGAACGTGAAGCCGAGGTGCCCGGCGAGCAGGTCCCAGTGAGCCCCCGACGCGTAATCGGTATCTCCGTAGATGGAGAAGAAGTGCAGCTCCTTCCGGAGCTCCGACGCGACGAGACGCTGCTCGACCGCGCTCGTGGCCTGCTCGCCGTGAATATCGCGGAAATACATGGCCGAGATGCTCCGCATCGTCTCCAGGAACCCGCCGAAGGTCCCCTTGCCCTCCATGCCGTCGATCCCGAGCTTTTGCGCGAGGCGCCGGACCCAGACGTAATAGGCGCGCTGCTCCCGCCGCGCGTCGCCCGTCACGATGACGTCGACCCCTCCCTCGTGAGCGGCGGCGAGGCCGAAGGCATTCACCATGCTGAAATTGCACGCGTTGCAGAAGGTCGGCCTCCCGTTCGCGGAGGTGCGATGACCGGTCATCAGGATGTCGTCCCGGTTCCGCTGGACCAGCCAAGGTGGCAGCGGCTCGCCCTCTCGAAAGGGCTTGACCTCGTTTCCGTCGATGAGCAATGGCTCGCAGAGCGGATCGTCCAGCATCCTCAGGGCGCGGTAGGCGCGCCCGATATTCTCCATGACGGCTCGAGGCATCCCCGCGTGGCGGTTGGTCGCGACCCGGAGCCGGAACGTATCGCCGTGAGCACGGTGCAGGAGGAGCTGCATCAGCCGGACGAAGGCGATGGTGTACGTGCTGTCCTTGCCCCCGCCGTAGGCGACCAGCACCTGGCTTCGGTGAAGCGTTTGCTTGTCCGGCAGGCGCGCGTGCAGCCTGGCCGCGCACCGCGCGGCGCCGTCGATGTGCTGCGGGGACAGGTACGCGAGGAGGCCGCAGAGCGCTTCCTCCCGGCCCCTCCGCGCGGGCACTTGATTGCTCGTGACAGGTGCATCGTACGATTGAACGAACATCATGGTGAATCCTTTTTTTTGGTGCTGGCCCGTCGCAGCGGGCAGACCGCGCCCCTCCGCGCGGGCCTCCTGGCCCGGCGGCGACGATCGCAGCGCGCCCGCATCACGCGCCGCTCGCGCCGTAGTTCGGCAGAGCGCGCGCGCTCGGATCGGACACGTCGCAGTTCTCCCAGTCCCTGTTCGGCATCCAGTAAGCAGGGACGAGCTCCGCGCGGCCCGGGAAGAAGCCCTCGAAGATCTCCCGGTAAAGGAGTGACTCCTTGGTGAACGGCGCCGCGTAGCGGTATTCCACCTGGGCGACCGCGAGATCCGCCTCCGTGTAGCGGAGCTCGGAGAACGCCTTGATCGCGTCGACCATGCTGTGCCCTACCGCGTCCGAGAAGGCCGCCTTCTCTCGGTAGAGGATCTCGTCGGGCAGGTAGCCCTTCCCCGCGAACGCTTGCCGCAGGAGGCGCTTGCCCATCCCGGTCCTGTTCAGCTTCCCCGACGGATCGAGGGCCATGACGTAGCTCGCGAAATCGATGTCCCCGAACGGTACCCGCGCCTCCATGGCGTGGGCGCTGATGCACCGGTCCGCGCGCAGGACGTCATAGCAGTGCAGCTCCCGGACGCGCTTGGCGGCCTCCTCCTGGAAAGCCGCGGCCGACGGAGCGTAGTCGGTGTATTTGTAGCCGAACAGCTCGTCGCTGACCTCGCCGGTGAGCAGTACCTTGATATCCGTGTGCTCGCGGATGTACTTGCAGACGAGGTACATGCCCACCGAGGCGCGGACGGTGGTGATGTCCCACGTCTCCAGGTGGTAGATGACGTCCCGGATCGCGTCGAGCGCCTGCTGCTCGGTCACGTAGACGTCGTGGTGCCGGGCGCCGATGTGCCTGGCCGCGAGCCGCGCGTATTTCACGTCGATCGCATCCCTGGCCATGCCGATGGCGAAGGTCTCGATCGGCTCGGCCTGGAGGCGCGAGGCGATGGCGCATACCAGGCTGGAGTCGAGGCCGCCGCTCAGCAGAAAGCCGATCTTCGCGTCGGAAGCGAGGCGTTTTCGCACCCCCTCGACGAGGCGGCGCTCCAGCGTCTCGGCGATCGTGCCCTCGTCATCGGCGACGACCCGGGCGACCGCGCTCGGGTCGCGGTACTGGACGAACGTCTCCCCGTCGTAGCAATGCCCGGGCGGAAAGACGCGGACCTGGCCGCAAACGTCGTGGAGCGCCTTCGCCTCGGAGGCGAAGACGATGCCGCCGCCGCGCCGGCAATGACCATAGAACAGCGGCCGGATCCCGATCGGGTCGCGCGCCGCGAACACGTTCCCCGAGGCGCCGTCGAAATAGGCGAAGGCGAACTCCGCGTCCAGCCGCTCGCAGGCGCCGCGCAGGCCGTGCCTGCGGACGAGCGGCAGGATGACCTCGCAGTCCGAGCGCGAGCGCCAGGGGTAATGCCCGAGCTCCGCGCGCAGCGCAGCGTCGTTGTAGACCTCCCCGTTGCACACGATCGCGGCCCCTCCGTCGCTCGACCAGAGCGGTTGATTGCCTGCGGGGCCGAGCCCCCGGACGGCGAGCCGGTGAAAGCCGAAGAGAGCCTTCGGTCCGACGGTCTCCCAGCTCGAATGGTCGGGACCGCGGTGGCTCATGCGTGCGAAAGGGCGCAAGAGCTCGACCGCTGCTTCTGCAACGTGGTCGCCATGATAGGCGAGGATTCCGCACATGATTCGACTCCCAGAGCGTTTCCACTGACGCCGCGGGGAAAGCCGCCAAGGAGCTCGTCCCCCTTCGCGTCCCCGGGTGCCCGCCCCTGCCGGGACGCACCCAGGGGCCGCTCGGCGATTCGCATCCCGATACGGCATCGGCGCGGTTCGCGTCGTGTCCTTCAGCAGCTCCTTCAGCAGCTACTTCAGCAACCGCCATGCCGCGGAGAGGTCCCGCTCCGAAGCGAGGTGTCCGCCTCGCGTTCGGCCGGTTCCTTCCAGATCTTGCGCGGAGACGCCACGCGTTGCGCGCAAAGGACTGTACACCGCTCAGGCGGCGCCGGCCCTTCACGTCAGGTGGTTTGTCGCCTCCTCAGGCCGGCAGTCTGGCCCGAGGCGTCGAGGAGATCGTGACCAGGGCGACGTCGGAGGAGCCGATCGAGACCGCCGTATGCGGAGGCATTTCGAGAAGAGATGGTCCAGCGGATGGTGCGGCCGGGCGCCCTGACCGCCACGCAACTGGCCAAGCAGGCCGGCGTCCCGCGGCCCATCCGTCGAAGTGGCTGCGCGAGACCCGTCGTGCAGCGATGGCCACCAACACGAACGCGCTGGAGCGACCGGTGCCCAGCGGACAGCCGAAGACTGCCGACGACAAGCTGCGCCTGGTGCTCGCTGCCCACCAGCACGCGCCCGACCAGCGGGGCGCCCTCTTGCGACGCCAGGGCGTGCACGACGGCGAGCTGTGAGGGTTATCCATGCACCTTCCTTGGATGCCGGTGAGGCCGGGCGTGAAAGCGAGAACCAGGCTTCGACGCTTCGCGCACGAGCTCTCTCATTCCGAGGGTTACCCGGCGAGGCTCGCGCTCTCCCGGACCTCGCGGACCTCGTAGTGCTGCGATCGGGCATCGTAACGCGCGAGGACATCGCGCGCCCTCGCTGGCACGTACGCGGTCTCGTGATCCTCGCCGGCGAACGCCTTCACCGCCTCGATCGAGTCGAACCACATGATGGTGATGAACTCGACCTCTTCCCCGAGCGGGCGCCGGAGCAGCTCGATGCGCTCGAAGCCTTGCACCTGCTTCGCGAGGATCCCCGGGAAGATCTCCGTCTTGAGCAGGGCCTCGTAGGTGTCTGCGTTCTCGGGGCTCGTCCAGCCGTGCCAGATCCGTCTGATCATGTGACCTCCTGCGACAGCGCGAGCAGGGCGCCGGACCCGCGCTCCGCGCTGGTGAGCCCACGGGACGCCAGGACGGCCGCCCGCGTCAAGCGCATCTCCGCCGTCCGTGGTGGTCGGCGAGCATCGAGAACGCCTGCTTGGGCTCCCAGGTGCCGTCCTCGAGCACCCGCACGACGCCGGTGCTGGCCAGGTCGAGGTCCTTGCGCGGGTCGTCCGGGTCGTGCGGCAGGGCGTAGGTAGCGAAGACGTGCACGAACGCGGCGTCGACGCCCTCGGCCTCGAAGATCTCGAGCAGCTCGCGCAGGGTCGTCGCCTGCTCGGCCTCGTCGCGCGCGTACTCGCCGTTCAGCCCGAGCGGCGTGGCGGTCGCCTCGTCCCACACGACGATGTCGCCGCCGCGCGGGCCGGCGTCGGCCGCGCCCTTGTACGTCGCGCAGCCGAACTCGGTGATCGCGACGGGCTTTCCCTGGGCCTTGCCCTGGGCGACGAAGGCGCGGATGAGCTCGGGGAACCGGCCGGCGATCTGCGCGTACCGGTAGCCGGTGTCCGTGCTGATGATGTCGAACGGCGCCCAGTCGACGCCCTCGAACGGGAGCGAGGCGTAGCTGATCTTGCCGCCGAACCGCGCGCGGACCACCGCGACGGCGCGGGCGAGGAGCTCGTTCATGCGGGCCGGGATCGCGGCGAGCAGCTCGCGGAGCCGAGGCCCCGGCTCGGCGAGCACCTTGCTCCGGTCGACGAACGTCTCGCCGGGCAGGAAGCCCTTGTTCATCAGGCTGAGCTCCGAGCCGGTGACGATCACGACCTCGGTCCCCTCGCGGCGGAGCCGCTCGCCGTGGTCGGCGCACGCGGCCAGCAGCGCGAGCAGCTCGTCGCCGGTCAGGTCGGTGGTGAACGGGCAGATCCACGTCTCCAGGCCCGCCGCCGCGGCGTGGGTGGCGGCGATCGTCAGCCGGTCCAGGGCGCCGCCGGTGATGCGGACCGCCGTGCAGCGCAGATCGTCGCGGATGACCCGCATGTCCCGCCGCACGCGGTCAGGGTCGAACGGCTCGTGGGTGCTGTTGCCCTTGTTGAGAAAGCCGGTGTCGTAGCAAATGCCGTGGGCTCGCATGGTCGGTGGCGCTCCGGTTAAGGTACTGATCGTACCTTAAATCGCTTCGGCGCGTGCGCAACGTAATCTAAATCACGTTTTTTCGGAGGCGGGTAACGGCGTGGTGGCCGAGCGGCGGCGTGGCGTGGTCCTGGAGCAGGCGATCTTGCGCGCAGCGGCCGAGGAGCTCGCCGAGGTCGGCTTCCCCGGGCTGACCATGGATGGGGTCGCGAAGCGCGCGGGGACGAACAAGAACGCGATTTACCGCCGGTGGCCGAGCCGGGCGGCGCTCGCGGTCGCCGCCTACCGGGAGTTCGCCGCCAGCAGCGTGGCGTTGCCCGACACCGGTTCGCTGCGCGCCGACGTGCTCGAGCTGCTGCGGGGGGCGAACCGGCAGTGGTCCTCGCCGCTGGGGGACGTGCTCCGCGGCCTCCTGGCGGGGATCGGCGACGATCCCGAGCTGCTGAGGCAGGTCCAGGAGGCGTCGAACGACGGCGGCAGCGCGCTGTGGCTGACGATCCTCGGCCGCGCCGTCGCGCGCGGCGAGGTGGCGCCGGAGGCCCTGCACCCCCGCGTCGCGACGGTGGCCGTCGTCCTGCTGCGCAACGAGTTCATCACCCGCGGCGCGCCGAACGTGCCCGACGGCGTGCTCGTCGAGATCGTCGACGAGGTCTACCTGCCGCTGATCCGCGGCCGCGGCGCGCCGCCGGCCTAGACGGGCCGCAGCAGCGGCGTGCGGAGGCGCCAGCGCTGGCCCGGGTCAGGTCACCGCAGGCTGCCTGTGGCGTGAACGGCGCGCGATGAGGGCGCGAGCCGACCCAGGGAGAGATGTCGCGCTCACCGGAACGGCCAGATCGCGGCCGCGACGACGCAGCGCAGGTCACGCATCGCCTCGAGCGCGGGCACAGCCGGCTGATCGCGATCCGCCTCGTCTGTCGACACGACCATCGCGAGCGTCTGATTCGAGGGCGGGGCCGCGCACGTCGGGACGCGCTCGATCGGCCTCGAGTCTTCCGGATCCGAGGGATGGGCGGCGTGCAGCACGCCGCGACGGAAGGCGAACATGCCTGCGTCCCGCATGCGCTCGCCGATGAACATCACATCGACGTCCGCGCCGCACCGCACCTGACCGTCCAGCGAGCCGCCGGGCCACGCGACGCGCGCGGTCCACGTCGATGGCCCGGCGGGCGGCACCGCTCCCCAGGCGAGCACGCATTCCCCCGGAGCCCCCGCGCGCGCGGCCTCCTTGTCGAGGGCGCGGCGCACCTCGGGGAGGACGTGGCCCGTCTCCACGCGCACGGTGATCTGCGCGGCGGCCACGGTCGCCGCCGGCGCCGCGGTAGCCGGCGCTGCGGTGCCCGGCGCCGCGGTGGCGGACGCCGTGGGGCGGGGCGCCGCGGCATGCGACGGCGCTCGCGACGGCCCGCAGGCGCCGAGCAGGAGCGCCGATGCGGCGAACAGGACGTGGCGGAGCATCGCTCGACTGTCGGCGCGGCCGTGCCGGGGGTCAAGCAGGGCGCGCCGCGGCGGACAGCGTCGCCTCCTCCGAGCGTGGGAATCTCGTGCGCTCGACGTCGACGCGCGCGATGCAGCCCGACAGCGGCGCGCCGTGTCCGCTCAGCCGTCCGGCGTCTGTGCCTTGAGCAGGTACAGGCGGGTGAGCGTCCCCTGGACGAGCGCGCTGCCCTCGAGCTCCTCGGCCGCGCGGATCTCCGCGTTGATGTCGTTCACCGTGGTCAGCAGCCGATCCGAGCGCTCCTGCGAGAGCGACACGACCGCCGGAAGGAGGTTGTCCTCCGGGAGATCGTCGGACCCGCTCATGGCGAGGTAGATGTCGCGGACGCTGTTCATGGCGCCAGCGTCGCCGCCGGCGCCCGTGAGCAGCGACTCGCCGCCGTAGAGGAGCGCGCGCAGCGTGTCGTTCTGCTCGAGGGAGAGCGGGAATCCGAGGGCCACGTACGACTCCCAGAGCGCCTTCGAGCCGGTGAGCTGGCTGCCGGCGACCTGGATCGGATCGCCGAGCTGCCCGAGCTTTGTCGCCACCTGCCCGTAGAACTGCCGCTGCAGGTCGTCCAGCTTGCCGTGCACCGCGGCGCGCGCCTGGTTCAGGAGGGCCGAGGTGGCCAGGAGCTGGCGCCACGACAGCGCGCGCTCGTTCCAGACCGCCTCGGTGAGCCGGCCCTCGGGCGACCAGAAGGTGTCGGGGTCGAACGGCGGGTCGTAGGTCCGGATGAGCCGCGTCTGCCGCGTGTTCGTCGTGAACCAGATGTCATGGACCGTCGTCGCGCCGTAGGTCACCCGGACCGCGAAATCGAGCCGGAAGGTCCAGTTCCACCCCCAGGGGAGCTCCGTCGCCTTCTCCCAGGTCCACGCCGCGTGAATGCACGGCTTCAGGTCGGAGAGCCCGCCGAGGTTGTCCGCGATCATGAGCGGCGCGAGCGGCGCATAGTCGGCGGCGAAGGGGCCGAGATCGAGCTCGAACGACTCCCGGCCGCCGCTGAAGGCCTTGTTCCGGCACGACCGCAGCGGCTGCCTCCCCTTGAGGTCGTGCGCGGCCGGGATCTGGTCGGCGCCGCTCCACAGGTCGACGCCGTGGAGCTTGCGGCTCGGGGCGCCCTCGAACGTCGCCTCGAACTGCGAGATGGCGTCGCTCAGCGCGGTCACCTTGCCGCGGTAGTGCTCCGACAGCCGCCGCATCAGCGCGGGTGAGGCGATCCGGTCGAGGCCCGCCGCCAGGTCCTCGCCCGCGTCGATGACGCGGTCCAGCCGGGCCGGGTTGACCTCGCCCGCGTGCTCGGGCCACTCCTCGCCGAGCTGCGCATAGCTCTCCGCCGCCGTCATCCAGGTGAGCGGGTTCGCCAGCCGCTCCGTCGACAGCTTCGAGAGCCCGAACCGGACGGCAGAGAGCTCGCTCAGGTAATTGATGTTGGTCGCGAGCGGGTAGTTGCCGAGCTCGGTCGCGATCTGCGCGTCGTCGAAGCTCCGGCTGGTCGGCCCCGCCTGGATGGCGTCCTTCGAGGTGAAATAGCTCCAGGTGTAGAAGCGGTTCTCGCCGTCGAGGAAGGTCGGGCTGTACGCCATCTCGAGCCCTGTACGCTGCTCGTAATTCAGGAAGCCGGCGATGCCCTCCACGAGCGGCTGCCGCTCCGCCGCGTCGAGGAACGCATACATGTTGCGATCCAGCCGGTTGAGGTCGGCCTGCACGGTGTACAGGGCGAGCTGCACCTCCTCGAGGTCCACCTCGAGCTCGCCGAGCTCGAAGTTGACGTGCTCGAACTGCTCCATCACCGCGTCGTGGATGTCGTTGAGCTTCTGGTCGAGTCGATCGAAGCGCGCGTGCATCTCGGTGCGGACGTCGCCGACGAGCTCGCGGATGTCGCGCAGGTTCTGCAGGATCTTCTGGTTGATCGACGGCTTGTCGTCCCTGTTGAACAGCGAGATGATCTGGAACACCGCCCCGACAAGGTCGCCGGTGAACACGGCGGCGCCGAGGACCTTGAAGCCCGTATCGCCCAGCTTCAGGATGCCGGCGAGCTTCGACGCCGTCTCGAGCGCGCCCTTCGAGTGCTTGGAGAAGGTGTCGAGGAGGATCGAGGTCGTCTTGCTCAGGATCTCGATGTCGTCCGCGAAGCCGGGGTCGTTCGAGAGCGACGCCAGCTTGGCGGCGACCCGCAGGGCGCCTGTCGCGCCCGACTTCACGCTGTCGAGCTTGTCGGCGAGCTGCTTTTGCTTCTTCGTGGCGTCCTCGATGGCCTTCTTCAGCTTGGCCTCCGCGTCGCTCGCGCCGCTCGCGGCGGCGACGAGCGCGGGCGCGCCGGCGCTCGCCGCGACGACGGTGGACCTGGAGCTCAGGAACTCCTGCTCGGCGGCGTCGAGGGCGAACAGGCTGTCGGCGTAGGCCCTTGTCTGCGCGAGCGCCGCGCTGCCGGCCGCCTCGATGAGGGTGTCCACCGCGCTCTGGCTGGCGGAGAGGCTGCCGTCCGCCTGGACGTTGGCGAGCACGAAGCTCCGCAGCGGCTCGACCGGGTGGACGCCGAGGATGTGGCTGGCCGTGTCGCTGGTGCTCACGGCGAGGCGCGCCTGGAGGACGCCGCCGTCGACGGCGGCGGCCAGGGCGCCGCTCGCCCGCGCCGCGGCGTGGAGGCGCTCCCAGCACGCCTCGCGGAACTGCTGGGCCGCGCCGTGCTGGTCGTGGAGCGAGTCGAGGGGCGACACCTTGCGGATCTCGTCGAGATCGCTGCGCAGGGCGGACAGGTAGCTCCGCGCGGCGTCGCGCAGCGCGTCCGCGGCCGCGCCGCTGCCGAGGCCGGGCACCATGCGCGCGAGCGTCCGGTTGATGAAGCGCATCTCCTGGCCGCTCAGGTCGTGCAGCGCGTTCGGCTGGCTCGCCTCGATGCGCGTCCACATCTCCGCGATGGCGCCCTGGTACTCCGCCGCCGTCAGCCCCGGGTGGCGCGCCGCGAGCCGGCTCGTCGCGTCGGCGAGGAGGTCGAGCCTGGGGTCGTTGACCTTCGCGGCGGCGGCCGCGTACGCGACCCGATCGAGCTCCGCCGCGGGGAGGACCGCGGCGGTCGTCACGAGGGCCGACCGCGCCCGGCCGGTGCCGCCGAGGCCGTCGGCGTCGGCCGCCTGCGACGCGACGGCGTCGCTCGGGTCGGGGGCGTTGGGATCGCCCGCGTCGTGGGGCGGGGCGCACGACACGCCGGCCGCGACGAGGAGCGCCGCGAGCGACGTGAAGCGGCGCACCGGCGGGCTGCAGGAGGGGAACGGGGGGTGGGGGATCGGGGAAACACGGTTAACGCGAAGGCTCATGTCGATTCACCTCTTCCGGCGCTGGGGCCGGAGAGAACGGGGGATGGTTGAAGACCCGCGATGGCGGGGCTCTGCATGTCAAACGATGGATATCGGCGTGAAAGGCGCGGCGTGCGTGCGTCCTCGACGCCGGTCTCGCCTCTCGGCGTGTGCGGCGCGCGACGCACGCCGCCCGCTCCTGGGAAGGGGTCGCGGGCGCGGAGCGTCGGGAGCGCCGAGCGCAAACGAGTTCAGGTCGTTGTGCGCCGGGTAGTTGCATGCCCCGTTCCACCGCGCTCCGGGGTTCGTCTCGGGGCGGTGTCCACGGCGCCTCACGCCGTCTTGCCGCGCGAAATGCCGCATACCGCGGCGCCGGCGGTCTCTCTCCGCGGCGATGGTGGCGAGTGGGGGTGCGCAGCGCCGCGCAGGATGCGCAAGCGCTTGCTCAATCAGCGCAGCGCATCGCCGCGGCCGTCGATCCGTCCGGGCGCACCTCGAGCGCTGGCCATGCCGCCGCAGGCCATGGGAGGCTCCGCTCGCCGGAGCCGCGTCGGCCCGAGCAGAGGTCGGGATGGCCGTGAGCAGCGCGCGCCTCCGCCGTCGCCGCGCGCCGCGCCCGGGCTCGACGCTACCCCCTCCGCGCGGCGTTGTGATACGCCGGTCGCGCCGGCGAGATATCGAAGGGAGGAGATCCCATGAGAAGGACGACACTGGACCGACCTGCGGGCTCGTCTACGGGAGCTTCGTCGGGTCGCGCGCAAGTGAATCGTCATCTTTCCACGCGACGCGAAGCTCAGCTCGCGGGTGAGCCGAGCGTACGGCGGGTGGAGCCCACGTCGTCGTGAGGCAGACGGGACAATCGGGATGGAATCGCAGCACGAGAAGCTCGCTGAGCTCGCCGGCCGCATCGAACGCGATCTGAAGCGCATCGATGACATCGCACGTGGCATTGCCCAGCTCGAGCGCGCGCGGGCACGGGAGGCGGCACCTCATTGGCTCGCGCGCGCCTTTGCGAGGCTGCGACGCCGCTTGTATTCCCGGCCGAGCGCCGGGGAAGAGAGAGCCCGTGGATTCGAGGAAGTCCAACGCCGGCTGGAAGCACTCGAGAGGTACGGCGCGGCGCTGGCGCGAGAGGCCGCGCATCAGGCCGCGAACGCGGCGGAATGGGAGCGAAATGCGAAGCTCGCGGTCCGAGCGGGGGACGATGTCCTCGCCCGCGAAGCGCTCTGCCGGAAGCGCGAGTCCCTCCACCTTGCAGCGGCACTCGAGCAGCAAGCCGCAACCATCGCCAGGGCGATGGCTGAGTACACGTCTGCTCTCGCCGTCATCAAGGCATCCTCGCGCTGACGGCTCTACCCCCCGCTTGATTCAACATCTCCGCGGACGCGGCCCGCCGGCACGCTGGCGCGCGCCACGTCGCACTCTTCGCAGCCCTCGTCGGGCGGGCAGAGGAACGCCAGCGGGCTCCTCGCGAGGTGCTCGACCGCCACCGCGACGAGATCGCGTGAAGCGCACACGCGCGCGTGGGCGTTGCCCACCCTGCCTTCTCGCTGCAGCCCCCGCGCGCGCAGCCAGCCATCGGCGAGCCCGAAGCGACGGCAGCAGTGGTCCGTCTCGTGGATCATCTCGGTCCGGGCCGCGCCGTCGACCTCGATCACGCACGGGTGCGCGACCGCGTAGGGGACGTGCGCGATGGCCTCCGCGACGTGCAGCGTCGTGTTCTCGGCGTGCGTGACGCCGAGCAGCAGCACCTGGCCTCCGAGCGCGTGGACGCGGCCCGGGGGGCTGTCCGGCCCGTGCGGGGGTGACAGCGGCTGCGGCGCGCAGATGCGCGCGGCGTGGGGGCCGGCGGCGGCGAACGAGCCGCCCGGATGGCCGCTGCGCAGCACGCCGGGCTGACGCCAGAACGTCTCGGCGGTGATCCCCATGCCGGCGGTCGGCGTGGACCGGGGATCGAACACGCTCTGTCCGTCGGTCATCGTCGGCATCACGAGCGTGCCGTCGTCCCCGATCGCCGCGCGCAGGGCGCGGATCAGCCCGAGCGGCCCGCCCTCGATCGGCCGCGCCGCCCTGAACGACGTGTGGACGAGGAGGACGCCGCCCGGCCTCACGCCGAGCGCGCGCAGCTCGGCGACCACCTGGCTCACGCTCGCCTCGTGCATGGTCCAGGCCTACCATCACGGGCCGCTCCGGGGGCCAGGGACGCCCTCCTTGCGAGCCTGCGGCCTCTTCATTCGCGCGCGGCTCCCGGCCGCCGGACGTGACGGACAATCCGCCACGCGCCGCGCGGGGCTACAGGCCGTCACGCCGGCAGCAGCACGCAGAAGCAGCTCCCCCCGCCCTCGTTGTCCCTCACCTCGATCGTGCCGCCGTGCGCCTCGACGGCCAGCTTGCAGAACGTCAGCCCCAGGCCTCGGCCGGCGGAGAGACAGGAGCTCCGCCCGTCGAGCCGGGCGTACCTGTCGAAGATGTGGTCGCGCAGATGGACAGGGATCCCGGGGCCCTCGTCGCGCACGGCGACCTCCACCCAGCGCGCGTCGAGCCGCCGCGCCTCCACGCGCACCGCGCTGCGCGCGGGGCCATGGCGGAGGGCGTTGTCGAGGAGGTTCTGCAGCACCCGGCGCAGGAGGTCGCCGTCGGCCCGGACGCGGCAGCCGCCGGGCGCGCCCGGGCGGACCTCGATGCGCTGTTCGCGCGAGGCCGCGTGCGGCTCCAGGATCCCGGCCATCTCCCGGAACAACGCCGCGAGATCGATCTCCTCCAGCCGAGGGACGAGCGCCCCCATCTGGCGGCTCGAGGTGTCGAGCAGGTTCATCGCTGTGCGCTGGATGAGCTCGGCCGAGCAGAGCACCTTGCTCCAGCGGTGCTGTTCCCGCTCCGGGATGTCCGGATCGCGCAGCCGGCTCCTGGCGACCAGCATGATGCCCGCGGCGGGGCTCCGGAGGTCGTGCGCGAGGAGCTCGTTCAGCGCGTCGTTCTGCCGCTGGCCGTCCGCGAGCGCCTGACACTGCTCCGCGAGGTCGCGCGTCGCCGCCTCGAGCTCGCTCATCCGCGCCGCGGCTCTGTCCGCACCCTCGCGGAGCAAGATGTTTTCCATCGCCAGCGCGGCGCCGTCGGCGAGCGCCTGCAGCATCGTCAGCTCCTGCGTCGCGATCACGCGCGCAGAGCGCCAGTAGATCCCGAGCGCCCCGAGGGGCACGCGGGCGTGGATCGGCACCATCGCCATGCTCCGCACGAACGTCGGCCTGTAGACGTCGAGGGGGACCCGGGGATCGAGCGCGATGTCGTCGATGACCGCCGGTGATCGATGCTGCATCACCCACCCGCTGACGCAGCTCGACATCGGGAACCGTCTGCCTTGCCAGAGCGAGGAGATCGCATCTTCCTGGGCATAATGGCAGAGCTCACCGTCGCGGAGGACGAAGGACGCGCCGTCGGCGCCGGTGAGCTCCCGGGCGGCTCGGGCCGTGAATTGCAGGATGCTCTGGAGATCGCGCGCGCGCCATAGCTCCTGCACGGCGCAGAGGAGGCGCTCCGCGCCGTGGTTCTCCCGGAAGCTCAGCTCCTGACCGCCCGAGCGGGCTGGATCATCAGGGCCGTTCGAGTTCATCTTCGATGTGCTCTAACGCCCGGTCCCGCTCCCGACAAGGCACTACTCCGTTGTACGACGCGCAACGACGCGCCGCGCTGCCTGGGAACGCATGGCCCCTCGGCCGGGATCGTCGCGCCTGCCCGGCGCCGCTCGTTGGCCGCGCGACGCGCCGGAGCGTCCCGGCGGACGCCGCGCTCGCGCCGTGGCGCGCGCCGGCGCGGCGGACCGCACGCCTGCGCCGCGGCGTTCACGCCCGCGCGGGGCGACGGCGATGGCATGCAGAGGATGCATGACGGACATGCAGTTTCCGATTTGGAAAATGTGTTTACAATGCCCCAGAACTCCGTCGGATCGACTCCATGCTGGGCACCGCGCGCCCGCGGGCGAGCCGGCTCGCCGCGATGGGCATATCACGCCGTACGCCCGCCCGAACGCGCGGGGCCCAGCGTCTCCGAGGAAGGCATCATGATCGACACCAGCATCTCGTCGACGCAGGTCACGTCTCGTCACGCCCGGCGCGCCGCCCGTCACGGCGACGCTCTGGCCCTCTTGTTCCTCGGCGCCCTCGGCCCGATCGTCGGATGCGCCGACGACGAGCTCGCGCTCGAGGCCCCGGTCGAGACCTCCGCTCAGGAGCTCGCGAGCATCCCCAACATCTCCGATGAGGCTCTCCAGAAGACCCTTGCGCCCCTCCGGGCCCTCGAGGTCCCTGGCAGGGTCTACCTGAAGTCCGTCGAGCAGACGCTCTCCGGCTCGGGGACCTTCACCGAGATCGTTCACGTCTATCAGCCCGATACGAACGGAGAGCGGATCCGGTTCGAGGTCGCCGCGAAGACGTCGACGGGGCAGGTGGACTGGAACCACAGGTTCGAGTCGGTGAAGGTCACCTCGCGCCCTGGAGCGGCGGACCAGACCGAACAGACGCTGTGGAACACCAGCGGCCAGCAGACGTACGAGCTCTCCAGCTCACGCCAGGGCTGGTACCGCTTCGAGTTCAGCTACGTCGCCCCGAACGCGGGCCGCACCCTGAGCTTCAAGGCGACCGACGTCTCCGGGAGCTCCCTGAAGATCGGCTGGGTCGACCCCGCGAGCGCCGCCGTGCAGGTCAAGGCCAGGGTCGCCGTGGACGGCTCGGCGTCCCCGGTGTTCCTCAAGGGGGGCGCCTACCGGAACGCCGATCCCAGCCAGTCCGCCTACGCCGACAACGTGAAGCTGAACGGCAACCTGCTCTATCGCCGCGGGTTCGATCAGGGCCGTTACAACTTCCCGCTGGGGCAACTCAACGTCGCGGAGCACACGCTCGAGTTCTCGCTCAGCGCCAGCAACTACAATCCTGCCAAGTTCTGGTTCGGCGTCAGCGAGAAGAGCTTCGCGCCGACCGGGGCCAAGACGAGCTGGGACCGGGTCCAGTTCCTCTACCAGGGCGCGATGCGCACGGGCGACTACGACGCCTGGAGCGAGGGCGTGGCCTTCGCGCAGGGCGCCACGGTCACGAACGGGGTCCGCCCGCCGCCCGTCCGCCGCGGCACGACGTTCTCGGTGGCCGTCGAGGACTCGAGCCTGAACGGGACCCAGAACGCGACGCTGCGCATCATCTCGGACGCCACGGGCGCGGAGGTCCCCTGGACGAAGTCTCTGCCCGCCGAGGGCGACTACAGGGGAGGGATCTTCGTGAACGGCGCGCTCTCCAGCCGGAACCGCGAGCACTGGCGGATCACCGTGCCGGGCGACGCGCCCGTCGGACGCTACTTCGTGCGCGCGTTCGCCCCCTCGGGCGCCCGGATCGGTCAGGACGTCGTGTTCTACGCGATCCACAACCCCTATCCGCTCGTCGCCAGCGGCGCCATCTCCAAGGCAGAGCTCGAGACGTACGGCTACGACGAGGACGAGGACGGCGTCAACGTGCACGGCGCGTACGGCGCCGATCAGGACAACATCCGCGACCACTTCACGGTGCTCTACGAGTGGTCGCCGCCGTACGAAGTGCACACGAAGCTCACCGGGGCGTTCCGCCGGACCACGGACGAGTCGAAGTTCTCGTTCCTGGATCACGCGGTGGCGGCGGCGCAGGGGACCACGAGCGAGTTCGAGACCATGCGCCGACTGTACCGGCTCGTCACGCAGCGTTACCGGTACAGCCAGCCGACCAACCTGGGCGATGTGTCGTCCATCTTCCTGAGCGATGGACTGGATCCGGCCGAGTCGCTCCAGTACGGAAAGCCCAACTCGCAGCTCAGCTGGGAGGACGGCATCGGGGGCGTCCAGTGCTACGACTACGCTCCGGTCCTGGCGGCCATCGCCCGCAGCGCGGGTGTCCTCTCCCGGGTCGTGTCCAGCGACGGCAACCTCGGCGGCTGGGGGAACCACTTCTTCACGGAGGCGTACATCCCCACCGTGCCCCACCACGGCGGCAAGCAGTCGAACAGCAGCTCGGCCCCGGACAGCGACACAGGTCCCTGGTACGTCTTCGACGCCACGAACCCCGACGGCTCCGGCAGCGTCCCGTATCAGTTCCTCTGGGAGCGCTACTCGGAGGGGATCGCGCCGCAGGCGCAGTACGGCAAGGCGGTGTTCGTGCTCTCGGGGTACAAGCCTCGCGGCACGACGACGAACACCGTCACCTGGGACCCGCTGGGCCCCACGGACGACGTCGGCGCGGACGACGTCCTGTCGCTGCAGGCCGCGTACGAGTCCGGACCGGACTTCTGGCTGACGCAGAGCGGCGTCACGGGCTACCTCGGGCGCGGCGAGAAGGACGTCTATCGCATCAGCAAGGCGACGACGGGGGCGAGGGCGGTCTCCGTCAGGACGGTTGGCGGGAGCACCCTGCAGCCGGTGCTCTGCGTGGGACCCTATGTCGATCCCAACGGCCCCCCGGTGGAGAACGAGCCCGACGTGGCGCCCAGGTGGACCGCCTCGGTGCCGGCGCGTTGCGCCGATCGCGCGACGACCTATCCCCTCCCCGAGGGGGAGTCGTACGTGGTCGTCTTCCACGACCATGGTCAGCCGGATGACGTCTCCCCCGATCCGAACGACAGGCTCAAGCTGGGCGACTCGGTCCAGTACGTCCTCGACCTCGAGTTCTGAACCTGCCGAGATCCCTCCCGCCGTGCTGAGGGAGCCCTCCTATAGCGACCCTTTTCAGGGGAGATATTGAACAGGGAGGCGGGGAGACGGGGAGTATCTTGAAGATTCTCCTCCCCGTCTCCCTGTGAATTTTCTGAAGAAGTCGAGGGGATGCCTCAGCCCGCCATGGCGGAGAGCCCTGGCGGAAGGGTCCGCGGACTACCCGCCGCTGTGCGAGTGAACCGCGGCGCTACCGCAGCCCGAGCAGCTGCTTCAGCGCTGGCAAGGAGCGACGGCTCACCGAGACGGTCTGACCATCGGAGAGGTGGAGCAGCGCGCCACCAGCGTCCGGCGTCAGCGCCCGCACGGCGCTCGCACGAACGAGCTCGGCCCGGTGCACGCGGACGAAGCCGAAGGGCGCGAGGCGCTCCTCCAGCGTGCTCAGGCTCTCCCGCAACAGGTGCTCTTCGCCGTCGAAGAGGAAAGCCGTGTACTTGTCCTCGGCGCGAAACCGCGTGACGAGGAGCGGATCGAAGAAGCGGACCTTGCCCCCGTCGTGAACCGTCAGGAGCGCGGCCGCGCTCACCCCGGCGGCCGACTCGGCGGCGCGCTCTCCAGGCGCCGGAGCCGGTGGCTCAGGTGGACGCGCCGAGGTGGCCATGACCGACCGCGCGAGCAGGCGTTGCCTGACCTTCTCCAGGGCCCGCTCGAGGCGCTCCTGCACCACCGGCTTGAGCAGGTAGTCCACCGCATCGGCCTCGAAGGCGAGCGCCGCGTATTGAGCGTGCGCCGTGGTGAAGACCACGAGCGGCATGCCGACCGCCTCGGCAACGCCGAACCCGTCCAGCCCCGGCATGTCCACGTCGAGCAGGAGCAGATCGGGCTGGAGCTCGCGCGTGCGCTCGAGCGCGTGCGCGCCCGTCGCCGCCTCTCCGACCACCTCGACGTCCTCGACGCGGGCGAGCATGCGCACGAGCCGCGCGCGCGCGAGCGCTTCGTCGTCGACCACGAGCACGCGCACGGTCATCGGTTCCACCGCGCCGGCAAGCGCAGCCGGGCCATGAACCCTCCCTCTGGACCGACCCCCGCGAACAGGCGCCCTTCGTCTCCATAGAGGAGCCGCAGCCGTTCCCGCAGATCGATCAGGCTGGTGCCGGTGCCACGGTGACTCGAGCCGTCCGGGCCTGGGCCGTCGTCGAGCACGTAGAGCAGCAGATCGTCGCCGGCGAGCTCGGCGCGGAGGGTCACCGTGCCGCCCTCCACGCGGCGGCTGGCGCCGTGCTTGACGGCGTTCTCGACAAGCGGCTGGAGCAGCATCGGCGGCACCTTGATGGAGTGGAGCGCCGGATCCACGAGGATCGCAACCCGGAGCCGCTCCCGGAAGCGGATCGTCTCGACCTCGAGGTAGTCGGTCACGTTGGCGATCTCGTCGCCGAGCGGAACGACGTGCCGCTCCGAGCCCTCGAGCGAGTAGCGAAAGAGCTTGGCGAGCCGCCCCAGAGTCTCCTCGGCGAGCTCGGGGTCGGTGGCGATGAGGCTCATGACGCTGTTCAGGCTGTTGTACAGGAAATGAGGGTTCGTTCGCACCTGGAGCAGCCGCACGCGGGCATCGAGCGCGGCGAGCTGCTCCCGGTGCGCCAGCAGCTTCTCCGTCCGGATGCGGGCCATGAACTGCGCGTACATGTAGATCGCGCCGAGCCACAGAACGGTGATGAGGATGCCCTTCACGACCAGGCCGAGCGGGTCCTTCACCATGCCCGGTGACACCACGCGCAACACCGGGATGGACAGCAGCGTGCCCGCGGTCACGACGACGGCAGTGGTCAGGCCATAGACGGCGAACCGGACGGCGCGGGCGAGCCTCTGGAGAGGCAATCGTGCCAGACCGGCGTTGTAGGCAGCCGCATGCGCGAGCACCATCACGTTGGTGTACAGCGTGATCGCAGCCAGACCGCGCAGCGCGGCCGCCCAGCGCCCGCCGGGGTGATCCCATCGGAGCACGTCCATCGCGTCATCGTCGAGCAGCAGGGTGATGAAGGGCGGCGCGACCGCGCCGAACCACATCGCTGCGCGCGGGATGAGGACGGGTCGCGACGGCCTGGTCTCACTGCGGGCGGCGGCCACGATGTCGACAGGATAGCAGACGGCCGCCGCGCCGAGAGATGAACGCGACGAACGGTCGTCTGCGCGCGACGAGCGGCGGCGCCTCGCGACGAGCGGCAGCGCCGCGCGCCCGCCGCGTGACGAGCGGCGCGCGGGCGCGAGGCGCTGCGCGCCGGCCGCGATCCGCGCCATCCGCTCGCGCGCTGGTGCCGCCGGTCGCGCGCTGGCGTGCCCTCGTCGGCCGGCGCGAGCCGGGGCCGCTCGCGGGAGGCAGGGTGAGATCGCGGCGTGCCGATGGCGCGCAAGCAAGGGAGAGAGCGATGATCGCGACGAGACAGGTCGGGCGCCGGCGGACGCGCCTCGCAGCAGTGACGGTGGTGTCCCTCGCGCTCCTCGGCGCCGGCGCGGTCGGGCTGTGCGCCAGCGCGGGCTGGCTCCCGGCTCCCGAGGGCGCCGATGCGGGCCCGCTCGGGCCCCTGTCGGCCTTCTTGCTGCCGGCCGGAGAGGGAGCGCGCTTCGAGGGGCGCGTCGTGCAGCGGCTCGACGCCGGGTCGTACACGTACCTGGAGGTCGAGAGGGCGGAAGGGGAGCGCCGCTGGGTGGTCACCCTGTCGTCGTCGCGAGGCGCGCGCTCCCGGGCCGACGAGGTGCGGGTCATCGCCATGGGCTTCGCGGAGCGATTCGCATCGAAGCGGCTCGGGCGCTCGTTCGACGGCCTGTATTTCGCTGTCGTACAGCCCTTGTGACGTCACGACGAGATGATGAGGAGAGGAGAGCTCACATGATGAATGGATTGTTGTTGAAGCGCGTCGCTGTCGGTCTGGGGATGCTCGCCGCCATGGCGGCGGGCGGCTGCGCTGACGACGGAGCGTCCTCCGCGGGCGATGGGACCGCGGGCGGACCGAACGGCGATGGAGGCGCGCCGCCGGGCGCGTCGTTCGACGGGTGCTCCAAGGCGGAGCTCGAGCCGGACCGCGAGGGCGGCCTCGAGCTCGCGGGCCCCGGCGTCGACGCCGGCACCGGCGCGTTGAAGCCGGGAAGCTACCTCGTCTCGACGACCTACCTCGCCATGAAGCCCGAGATGGCGCAGAAGATGATAGAGCTCTCCGGTCCTGTCATGGAAAGCCTGTCCACGATGAAGGGCTTCGTCGCGGTGGCGGCCACGAGCTCTTCCTCGTGCGCGGCGGTCCGTACGCTCACCGTCTGGGAGAGCGAACAGGACATGTACGCGTTCGTCGGCAGCCCGGCGCATGCCAGAGCCATGGGCCATGCTTCCTCCATCAGCCGCGGGACGAGCAACGTGATCTCGTGGGAGGGGAGCGAGCGGGAGGCGACCTGGGAGGAAGCCGCGAAGCGCCTCGGGGGCGAGGCCGGCGGCGACATCTGAGCGAAGCGCCGCGGTGTCCGGCTTCGCTGGCCGACGCGGCTCGTCACGGGCGTGCGCGCGGCGCCACGTGCGAGTCCGCCGACGGCGGCCAGCCGAAGAACCGACGGTATTCCCGGCTGAACTGCGACTCGCTCTCGTAGCCCACGTCGTGCGCGACGGCCTTCACCAGGCTCCCCGCGTGGAGCATCTGGCGTGCGCGCGTCAAGCGGAGCGCCTTCGTGTACTGCAGCGGCGAGGAACCGGTCATCGTCTTGAAGTGTTGATGGAACGTCGGGACGCTCATGTGCGCCAGTTGCGCGAGCTCGCCGACGCTCATTCGCTCTGCGAATCTCGTATTCATGTGGCGGAGGACGTGGGCGAGCTGGCTCACCGGGCCCTCCGCGAGCGCCCGGAGCGGATCGCCATACGGGCCCTCGAGCACGAGAAAGAGCATCTCGCGAAGGGTCTGCCGCGCGAGCACTCTCGTACGTCGCTCATCCGTCAGGCAAGCGAGCAAGCGGGCCCCGGCGTCCTCGAGGTCGCGCGGGAGCGGCGCGCGAAACACGCTGCGCGTCGAGCGCGCCGCCTGGGGCGCCGGCGGCGCGTTCAGCTCGAGGAGCAGCTCGCGCAGGAGGGCGAGCTCGATCTCGACCACCATGGTGAGCACGGGCTCATCGACCGACGCGATGGTCTTGCAGAGCATCGGCAGCGGCGAGGTGACCACGAGGTAGTGGCCGGCGTTGTACGCGAACGTCTTGTCGCCCAGGATCGCCTGCTTCTCTCCGGCGCCGACGAGGATCAAGCTGGAAGGATAGAGGGTGGGCGTGGGCGGCTCCGCGACGGTCACGCGGTAGACGACGACGCCTGAATGACGCGTGCTGTTGCAACCCTCACGGCGCGCCAGCGCGGCGATGCCAGCGGCCAGCGAGTTGCTCGATCGAGTCGCGCTCGACATACGCCTATCCTACGCCCCCTGATCGAGACGGCGCCATGGGTTTGTCGCCTCGCTCATAGGATCGAGCATGCCTTCGATAGTTCCGTGTCTTCCGCTTCCAGGCGTCGCGGCTATCTATGGTCGCGTCAACTGGCCGCGCAGGCAGGCACGGCCTATCGAGAGGAGTGAGACATGGTTCAGCAGGCCCAGGGCGCGCTCGCGGGGCGCGTCGCCGTCATCACAGGAGCGTCGAGCGGCATCGGTGAAGCGACAGCGAAGGCGCTCGCCGCCCGCGGCGCGCGCGTGGCGTTGCTCGCCCGCCGGAAGGAGAAGCTCGATGCGCTCAGCGGCGCCATCCGGGAGGCCGGCGGCGAGGCCGCCGCATGGCAGGTCGACGTGACCGATCGAGGGGCCGTCGAGCGCGTCGCCTCCGAGGTCATCGAGAAGCTCGGGCGCGTGGATATCGTCGTGAACAACGCCGGCGTCATGCTGCCGAACCCGATCGAGGCCAGGCGTGTCGAGCAGTGGCAGCAGCAGATCGACCTCAACATCACGGGCCTCATGAACGTCATCGGCGCGTTCACATCCGCGCTCGTGCAGGCCGGCTCCGGCCCGGGGCCGGCGGATCTCGTGAACATCTCGTCGATCGCCGGCAAGAACATCTTCCCGGCCTTCGCGGTGTACAGCGGGACGAAGGCGTTCGTGAGCCATCTGTCGATCCACCTCCGCGCCGAGCTGGGCTCCAAGGGGGTGCGCGTGACGGCCATCGAGCCAGGCATCGTCGGCACGGAGCTGCAGAGCCACGTCGACTTCCACGGCGCGCGCGACTGGCTCGAGGGGTCGAAGTCGCAGATGGAGTGGCTCACCCCCGAGGACGTGGCCGAGGCCATCGCGTTCACCGTGAGCCTGCCGAAGCGGGTCAACCTCCAGCAGGTCACGATCATGCCGACCGGCCAGCCCTCGTAGGTCGGATCCACGCGGTCTGTCGACCCGCTCTGCCCCGGTGTGGGGCTCTCGCACACCCAGCCCCATGCCGGTTGATTCCGGCGCTCCCACGTCCACATCGTGGATCAGCGCCCTCCCTTACAGATCCGATGAATTGATCCGATGCTTGTTGACGGCTCGATCCGCGGCGTCGTATCTCAAATGATCAGCCGTGGACCGTTGTGCGCCATGAGCGAGCGACGGGCGAGGAGGGCGTCATGAGGGTGATGGGGCGATGTCGGATGGCGTTCTGCGGGCTCACGCTGATGACGGCGGCGTGCGGATCGAGCGAGAGCGTCGGCGAAGGCGAGAAGGTCGCGCTCCTCACACGCGCGCCGACTCCGGCGAACGAGTTCACTCCGGTGGAGCTCGAGGCCACGATCGACAACCTCGTCGCCGAGATGAACGAGAACCCGATCGAGCCGATGCACATGGCGATCCTGCTGAAGACCATGACCGGCTTCTTTGCGCCGGTCGCCACGGGTGCCAATCGGGCGATGGGTGAGCTCGGGGTCACGGGGAACGTGTTCGCGCCCTCTGGAGAGTCGGCCGGCGACGGTGAATCGCAGGCCATCCAGACCGAGCAAATCAAGGATATGGTGGCGAGCGGCGCCGAAGGGATCGGCGTCGCGCCCTTCGGCGACGCCCAGAAAGAGGCCATCGAGGAGGCCGTCGCGAGCGGGGTCCACGTGGTGACGCTCGATACGGACGTGGCGCTCGACAAGCGCTCGCTCTATGTCGGGACCCTCAACCGGGCTGCCGGAGCCACGGCGGCCAATACCCTGCTCGAGCATCTGCCCCCGCCGCCAGGCACGGTGATGATCCACGGCCAGGTCGTCGAGGGGTGGGCCGACGGGCTCGAACGGACGGCGGAGGCCCAGCAGGTGCTCGAGAGCGCCGGTTACAAGGTCCTGGTGTCTCAAGCCATGTTCACCTACGATGACCAGTTTGATCTCGACTGGATGAAATACCCGTTCCAGACCGCAAACCCGCCCGTCGTGGGCATGCTCGGCCTGTTCAACATCTCGTACAGGTGCGCGATGCTCACCGAGCTCGTGGGCAGGCCGGATCTCCCCGTCGTCGCGTTCGACTTCGACCCGAAGACGGTCGAGTTCATGCGTGAGGGGCGCATCAAGGCCACCCACACCCAGCGGCAGTACTACGAGGGCTACATCGCTCCCTACATCATCTACGGCATCAAGATCATCGGGCTCGACGCGACCAGGCAGATCCTCTCTCCCCTCATGATGGGCGACCCGAGCCGGGTGAACATCGGCGTGGACGTGGTCCCGGGAGACAAGGTCGACGAATACTACGCCTTCCTCGACAAGATCGGCGCGAGCCAGTAGCGGCGGGGCCGCCCAGCGACGGCTCGCACCGGCTCACCCCCTGCGGATCGTCCCAGGCCGGCGCGGCCCCACGAACTCCTTTCCTGCCGCGGGTGGGAGCGGGAGGGGCACTCCGGCGCTCCTCAGCCCTGCACGAGGCGGAAGACCGGCAGCTCCGGCCGGCAAAGGAAGCGCGCCGGGACGACGCTGGTGCCGATGCCACGGCTCACGTAGGCGGGGCCCACGCGCGTCTCGTAAAGGCCGGCGACGAAGCGCCCCGAGCCGGGCGGCACCGCGACCGAGAAGCCGAGCGGGCGCACCTGGCCGCCGTGGGTATGGCCGCTGAGGGCGAGGTCGAAGCGAGGCGCGCCGGGCGGCACCTCGTCGAGGAGACCGGGCGCGTGCGTCAGAAAGAGGCGCGCGGGGCCCTGCGGGAGGTGCCGGAGCGCCGGGACGACGTCGTGATGGCCGCTGCAGAAATCGTCGGTCGCGGCCACGACGACGCCCTCCGGCAGTCGGGTGTGCTCGTTGCCGAGCAGCCTCGCGCCGCCGCGCGTATAGGCGTCGTGGAGCCGCTCGACCGGGACGTTGCCCCAGTGCTCCCAGTTGCCGAGCGTCGCGAGGACCATCCGCCCGGAGCCCTCCAGGCCCTTGCAGAGGTCCGTGAGCGCGCCCAGCGAGGCCTCTGCGTCGATGACGTCGCCGGTCAGGACGACGAGCTGCGGAGCGACCTTCTGCACCGCGGCGAAGAGGGACTCGTGCAGACCGCCGATCGACGTGAGGTGAACGTCGGTGAGCTGAGCGATGGTGAAGCCATCGAGCGAGCGCGGGAGGCCGGCGACGTGGATGTCGTGGCGGGTGATCTCCAGCCAGCGGGGCTCGATGAGGAAGCCGTCGGCGGCCCCGAGCCCGAACGCGCCCGCGGCGGCGCTGCGCAGGAGCGTTCGACGCGTGATGGAGGGCGGGGCGCGCGGCCGCATGGTGGGGGCACCGTAGCACCGCCGACCTCGCTCGGGGCGGTTCCCTTCTTCGCGCCGGCGGGTACTCTGCCTGCGTACCGTGGACAACCTCGATATCACCCGCCAGCGGCTCCACAATGAGCGCCTCGTGGGGCGCCTGCGCGAGCGGCCCGAGGACGTGGCTCGAGGGTTATGCGCGGTGCAGGCCTGGGACTACCGGGGCGCGCGGCTTCAAGATCCCCGAGGTGACGCGCAACGCGAGCTCGCGCGGGAACAAGCGCGGCAGATTGGACTGCACCCAGTTCCGCAAGCCCACGATCAGCGAGGGGCTCCCCTTCTCCAGGCCGCGCAGGCCCGCGAGGACCACCTGCTCCGGCGTGGCCATCGGCCCGACTGCCACCTCGCGTGTGCCCACCACGTCGAAGAATCCCGTCTCCACCGGGCCCGGGCACAGGGCGAGGACGCGCACCCCGCGCTCGCGGTTCTCCGCCCACAGCGCCTCCGTGAAGGAGAGCACGAAGGCCTTGGTCGCTCCGTAGATCGCCATGTACGGCAAGGGCTGGTAAGCGGCGATCGAGGCCACGTTGATGATCCCTCCCTCGCCGCGCTCGACCATGCCCGGAAGGAACAGGCGGCTCAGGTCCACCACGGCGGTGACGTTGAGCGTGACCTGCTCGTGCTGCCTGGCGAAAGGGGCCTCGTGGAACGGCCCGTGCGTGCCAAACGCGGCGTTGTTGACGAGCAGGTCCACGCGCAGGCCCTTCTCCTCGCACTGCGCGTGGAGCGCGTGCGCCGCCCCGTCCCGGCTGAGGTCCAGGCCCACCACCTCGACCCCGACGCCGTGGCGCTTCGCCAGCTCCGAGGCGAGCGCGCGGAGCTTGCCCTCGGAGCGCGCCACGAGGACGAGGTCCATGCCGCGCGCGGCGAGCTCGCGGGCAAACGACTCGCCGATGCCCGAGGAGGCGCCGGTGACGAGCGCGCGGCGGCCCCGGTAGGGGAACGGGCCCGAGGCCCGGGCGGCGCGAGGCGAAGAGAAACGGGGTTCACGCGGCGGGGAAGGAGTTCGCATGTGCTAAGAATGTGAGCTCGCGCTCACGTTCTCAACTCGCCTTGTGCTCACATTTCCGCAAGGAGCCTTCATGCCGACGAGTGCATCGCTTTCCCGCCGGAGAAAGCCCCGGCAGACGCGGTCCCAGGTGACCTACGACGCCCTCCTCACGGCGACCGCTCGCGTTCTCGTCAAGGATGGCTACGAGGCCGCCAGCACCAACCGCATCGCGCAGGAGGCGGGGGTCAGCGTCGGCTCGCTGTACCAGTACTTCTCGAGCAAGGAGGGGCTGGTGATGGCGGTCATGGATCACCACCGCGCGCGGTCGCTCGCGAGGTTCGAGGCCCGGGTGGCGGAGCTCGCGGGCGCGCCCCTGCGCGTTGCGCTCGGGGCGCTCATCGGCGACGTGCTCGCGGACAAGGCGGCCGATCCCCGGCTGCACCAGGCGCTGCACGAGCTCTTGCCGCGCATGCGCCAGCTCGGCTACGTGGACTCCCACGAGGTGAAGCTCTTCCGTGCGGTGCGCGCCTTCCTCGCGCCTCGCGCGACGGACATCCGCCCGCGCGACCTCGACATGGCCGTGTTCATCCTTGTCCACTCTGTCAACGCGCTTGCGTATGCCGTGACGACCGAGCGCCCCGAGTACCTCCAGGGCGATGCCTTCGTGTCGGAGCTGTGCTCGCTCGTCGTCGGTTATCTGCGCCCCGAGCCGGCGGGCCCCCGCCCCGCAAATCGCAGGCACTCCTCGGCGCGGCGCGAAGAAGGCAGCTGGTGAACGCCGTGAAGGTAGAAGACGTCGCTCACGGATCCCGCGCGCACCGGAGCCCGATGCCGGCCGCGCGGGTCGTCGGAACCCGCTGGTCGAGGGTGGAGAGGAGCAGCGCCTCCGGGACGCTGCGCCAGCCGCCGCCGCGCATCACCCGATCCGTGCCGCCGGTCGTGACGGCGCAGTCCACGCAGTCGGGCCCATAGTCCGCGCGCCAGTCCAGCGTCCACTCCCACACGCCCCCTGCCAGATCCGCTTGCTTGAACAGCCCGTCCCCTTGCGGTGACCTCGATCCGACCGGAAGGACGTCCTCGATCACGCACCCCGCGACATCGCTGCCATTGCAGGCATACACAGCGTGGTCCGGATCGATGGCCACATCGTCCGGCGAGGTGGACCACGGATACGGGCGCTGCTCGGCGCCGCCGGCCGCCGCGTAACCCAGCTCCGCGTCGGTCGGCAGGCGGCCGCCATCCCACGCGCAGAACGCAAATGACAGGTACCAGCTCACGCAGTTCATCGCCAGGCGCTCGTTCGCGCCGGGCTCATCCGTCCACACCCACGCCGAGCCCTCCGAGTCGCAGCGCAGCCCTTCCAGGAGCTGCGCCCTGTCCTTCGGCAGCTGGTCGTCCCACGCCGCGTACCACCCGCTGCCCGCGATCTTCGGGTGAGCGCCCGCGTTCACTGCGGGCCGGCTCCCGGGATACGCGTCAACGAACGCGCGGAACCGCCCCAGCGTGACCTCGAACCGATCCAGCACGAAGTCGCTCACCGTGGCCGGGAAAGCCGGGTCGTTGCTCCGGTTGAAGGTGCCGCCGGTCACCAGCTCGCTCGCGCAGCAGCTCTCGTCTTCCGCCGGCCCGCACGTCAGAGGCAGCCCGGCGCATCGAGGGCCGGTTTCCACGCCGCCGCCGCCACCCTCGGAGCCGCCGCCATCGGCGCTGCCCCCACCGCTGCCGCCGCCGGCGCCACCGCTGCCGCCGTGCTCCGCTACCGGATGATAGGGCTTGTCCAGCCCGACGACCGTCGTGCACCCGACGCCCGCCAGGCACAGCGCCACCCAGGACCACCGCGCAGATCGCTTCCTCATGCTCGTACCTGTGTTATCGAGGCGAGAGCCAGGAATCAATAGAGCGCTGCTGGATGGTCGGAGGTGGGTCATCCTCGTGCGACGCGCGCGGGCGCGGCTCGGCCGCAGGAAGCGCGACATGGATCAAGGGCCGACATCCACGGCCTCCAGGCCGCAGCGCCCGAATGAGCAGAGCGCGCGGTCGCCGGAGAGATGCCCTGAAGGGCGTTCCACGAACGAGTTGACGATGCGCGCCGGGGACCGTAGCTTTCGCCGCCCAAATGGCCCCAAACGGTTATCTCGAGCGAATCCTGCGCGCCCGCGTCTACGACGTGGCCCAGGAAAGCCCCCTGGAGGATGCGCCGCGGCTCTCCGCGCGCCTGGGCAACCGCGTGCTGATCAAGCGTGAGGACCTGCAGCCCGTCTTCTCCTTCAAGCTGCGCGGCGCCTACAACAAGATCTCCTCGCTGAGCGCGGCCGAGAAGGCGCGCGGCGTGATCGCCGCCTCGGCGGGCAACCACGCGCAGGGGGTGGCCCTCGCCGCCCAGCGGCTCGGCATCCGCGCCTGCATCGTGATGCCGACCACGACTCCCCGGATCAAGGTCGACGCCGTGCGCGCGCTCGGCGCGGAGATCGAGCTGATCGGGGATTCTTACGACGAAGCCTACGCCCACGCCAAGACGCTCGAAGCGAGCGAGGGGCTGACCTTCGTGCACCCGTACGACGACCCGGACGTGATCGCGGGTCAGGGCACCATCGCCCTGGAGATCATGCGCCAGCATCGCGGATCGCTGGACGCCATCTTCGTGCCGGTGGGCGGCGGCGGGCTGATCGCCGGTATCGGCGCGTATATCAAGCATCTGTACCCCGAGATCAAGCTCATCGGCGTGGAGCCGGACGACGCCGCGTGTCTGCGCGCGGCGCTCGACGCGGGCGAGCGCGTACGGCTGAGTCAGGTCGGGCTGTTCGCCGACGGCGTGGCGGTCCGTCAGGTGGGCGAGGAGCCGTTTCGCATCGCCCAGCGGTGCGTGGATGACGTGATCGTGGTGGACACCGACGCCATCTGTGCCGCCATCAAGGATATCTTCGACGACACGCGCTCGATCGCCGAGCCGTCAGGCGCGCTGGCGGTCGCGGGCCTCAAAGCGTACGTCGAACGCGAGGGCCTGGGCGGAAAGACGCTGGTGGCGATCCTCAGCGGCGCGAACATGAACTTCGACCGCCTGCGGCACGTGGTCGAGCGGGCAGAGCTCGGCGAACAGCGCGAGGCGCTGTTCGCGGTCACCATTCCGGAGCGACCGGGCGCGTTCCGCGAGTTCTGCCAGCTTATCGGGCGCGTGAACATCACGGAGTTCAATTATCGTTTTGGGCGTGCGGACGAGGCGCAGATCTTCGTCGGCGTGGGCCTGTCCCACGGGCGCAAGCAGCGCGACGACATTCTGGAGCGCCTCCACGACGCCAGGCTGCCGGTCATCGACCTCAGCATGGACGAGATGGCCAAGTTGCACGTGCGCTACATGGTCGGCGGGCGCGCCCCGACAGCGAACGAGCGGCTCCTGCGTTTCGAGTTCCCGGAGCGCCCCGGGGCGCTGATGCAATTCCTCACGCACATCGGCGGGCGCTGGAACATCAGCCTGTTCCACTACCGCAACCACGGCGCCGCGTTCGGGCGAGTCCTCGCCGCCTTGCAGGTCCCGGAGCCGGAATACGACGAGTTCGACCGTTTTCTCACCGACCTCGGTTATCCATTCATCGAAGAGACGAAGAATGCGGCCTACCATCTCTTCTTGAGATGATGAAACACCAGCCCTCGCGAGGAGCGCGGGCGCGCCGAGCAGGAGCCGGTTGCGGGTGAGCGCGCCTCCGAGGAGCGCGCTTCACCGCTTCATACAGCGCGTGTCCAGGGTTCCGGGGGCGGTCCGTCGTCGAGGACCGACAGGTCGAGATCGCGGAGCTGCTCGGGGTCGCCCATGACGTCGATCCGGGCGATCTTGCCCTGCTCGAGCGTGAAGCGGAGCACCCGGAAGAGCCGCCCGTTCGGGGCCACGACGACGCCCACCGTGCCGTCCACGAGGGCAGGGCGGGCGAACCTGGCGCCGCGCGCGCCGGAGATCGCCTGCTTGGCCCAGGCGCGCGCGCCGCGAACCTCGGTCCCGGCCGGGGGCGCGGCCGTGGCGTCGGTGCGGATCACGACGTCCGGATCGAGGATCGCCACGAGCGCGTCGAAGTCGCCGCCGCGCATCGCCGCGAGGAAGGCGTCGACGACCTCGCGCTGGCGGCCGACGTCGGCGTCCGGAGACGGGGGCGCTCCCTGCACGCGGCGGCGGGCGCGGCTCGCGAGCTGCCTCGCCGCGGCCGGGGAGCGGCCCACGATGGCGGCGATCTCCTCGAAGGGGACCGCGAACAGGTCGTGCAGCACGAACGCGAGCCGCTCGGCGGGGGTCAGCGTGTCGAGCACCACGAGCAGCGCGACGCCGATGGAGTCGGCCAGCACCGCCTCGCGCTCGGGGTCGGTCCCGGCCTCGCGGTCCGCGGCGGCGTCGGGCGCGGCCATCGGCTCCTCGCGCCGCGCCTTGCGCGAGCGCAGCATGTCGAGGCACACCCGCGCCACGACCGTCGTCAGCCACCCGCCCAGGTTCTCGACGCCGCTCGTGTCGGCGCGGCTCAGGTGGAGCCAGGACTCCTGCACGGCGTCCTCCGCCTCGCCCACGGAGCCGAGCATCCGGTACGCCACCGCCCGCAGGTGGGCCCGGTGGGCCTCGAACCGCTCCGCCAGCCAACAATTTTCATCCATCGGTCACACTCCTTCGTCGCGCTTCGTCATGGCTGTGACGAACGAACCGTAGCCGATGTGACGACGCGAACGGACGTTCAGCGCCCCGTCACGGTTGGCGAGCACACCCCTACCCTCGAGAGGATCACGACCATGCTGAAAGCACGGATGAAGAACCCCGCGATGCTCATCCCCGGCGTCATACAGCCCATCCAAGCCCTGCTCGGCGCGGTGAAGAAGAGCGGCGTGCCGGCGCGGACGCTCGAGCTCGTCCACCTGCGGACGAGCCAGATCAACGGGTGCGGCTTCTGCGTCGACATCGGCGCGCGCGAGCTCAGGAAGGCGGGCGAGAGCGACGAGCGCCTGTTCGCCGTGGCGGCCTGGCGCGAGGCGCCCTATTTCACCGACGCGGAGCGCGCCGCGCTGGCGCTCGCCGAGGCCGCGACGAGGCTCAGCGATCGCGCGGATCCGGTGCCCGACGACGTCTGGGACGAGGCCGCGAAGCACTACGACGAGCCGGCGCTCGCGGCGCTGATCCTGCACATCGCGCTGGTCAACTGCTTCAATCGCATCAACGCCACCACGCGGCAGATCGCCGGTTCGATGAGGGTGGAGGCGATCGTGGACACCCGCTGAGGAGGCGTCACCACGCCCCGAGGTTCACGGGCATCCGGAGGGTCCCGCTCGGTCGAACGCGGCGCCCCGTCGAAGGGAGCCGCTCCCGTCGCCGTCGCCCTCGTCGTCCAGCAGGCACACCCGCGCGAGCCCGTTATCGCCTATGCTGCCGATCCATGGCGATCGGCGGCGTCAACCACGTGACCCTCGCGGTTCGAGACCTCGACCGCGCTGTGCATTTCTATGTCCAGGTGCTCGGCGGAAGGCGGCGAGCGCAGTGGCAGAGGGGCGCGTATCTCGAGCTGGGGACGCTCTGGCTCTGCCTGGAGCTGGACGCGCGCGCTGCTCGGCAGGTCGACGACGCGCACCTCGCGTTCTCGGTCGATGCACAGGGCTTCGCCTCCCTCGGAGAGGCCATTCGCCTGAGCGGAGCCCGGATCTGGAAAGAGAACCGCTCCGAAGGGGCGTCGCTGTATTTCGAAGACCCGGACGGCCACAAGCTCGAGATTCACGTCGGCGACCTCCGGACGCGCCTCGCCTCTTGCCGTGAGCAGCCCTACGAAGGGATGGAGTTCTTCGACGACGGAGAGAGCGAGACGTCGGCGCGGTGAAGAGGCGCAGCGGCGCGGCGGCAGGGCGCGCGCTGCTCGCTCGACGCGGTGCGTTCATCATCTCCGTGCTCGAGCGTACCTCCACCGCGCGCTCGTGCTCACCTCCTGGTATCAAACCCGTGATTCACGCACAGAGATCGAGGTCTCCGTACCTTGGATTGCACGTCGGACCGGCGTGAGCCTCCATCAACGCCAAGACGTTTCTCGCCTTGACAGTCCGGTCCTCGATGTGGTGCCGTATCATGTATCTTGAACACCGATCCGAGAACGCCTGCCGCTCTGCGCTGCTCCCGTCTCGCCGGCGCGTGGTTCGCTCGTGGCAGATGGCGCACGCGCGATGTGCAAGCCGGGCTGCTCGTGGGGCTCGCGTCCCTGTTCTCGGCGTCATGCTCGCCGGCAGCGCCCGATCAACCCGAGGAGACAGCGCCCGAGCCTCCCGAGAATGCGGTTGTCCTGGGCAGCCTCCTGCCCCTCTCCGGTAGCGGGGCGGACGTCGGCCGCAACCTCGGTCAGGCGATGTCGCTCGCGGTCGAGCACGTGAACGCTGCGGGCGGGATCGACGGGAGGCCGCTCCACATCGTGGGACGAGACAGCCACTCGAGCTCGGAGCGTGGGCGCGAGCAGCTGCTCGAGCTGCTTTACACCGATCAGGTCGCCTACCTGGTAGGCCCCGAGGAGAACGAGCTCGCCCGCGAGATCGCGCCCGATGTGAGGTCGCTCGATGTGTTCCACATGCTCCCGGGTCAAGCCGCGCCCTCTGTGGCGCGCACCGAGGCGAGGGGAGGCTGGTTGCGGCTCGCCCCCTCGACGTCCGCCTTCGGCTGCGCGCTGGCGAAGATCGCAGTCCGCGAGGACATCGAGACCGTGAACAGCCTCGCGGACAGGAAAGACTACCACGCCAGCATCAGCAGCGAGTTCATGACCCGCTTCGCGGCGCTCGGGGGCAGGATTCTCCCGTCGGTGACGTTCACGTCCGACGAACCGACGTACACAGAGCAGATAGCGTCCGCCCTGGCACCGAACCCCGGCCGCACGCTCTTGAGCACGGATCCCGCCGCCGCCGCGGCCATCGTGACCGAATGGGCCGACTCCGGAAGCGGGGGCACCTGGCTTCTCGGTCCTGCGTTGCGTGCCGACCCGCTCCTGGCCAGGATCCCGGCGGGCTCTCTCGACGGACACCACGGGGTCTCGCCCTCGCTCAGCCTGCGGAGCGAGTGCCAGCCCGTGGACGAAGCCCAGGGGACGGTCGACTGCACGGCCGGCAACGCCGCCGCCTTCATCGAGCAGTTCTCCGGCCGGTGGAACGGCGAGGCCCCGCGGCCCGCGGCGCACTTCTACTACGACGGCGTCGTCCTCATCGCGATGGGTCTCGTGTACGCCCAGGCGACGAGCGGGACGATCCCTGCCTCGGGACACGAGCTGCAAGCGATCCTCCGCGAGCTGAGCAGCCCCGACAACGAAGCGGCCTCGTGGCGGGATCTGGAGACGGCGATGACCAAGCTCCGCGCGGGGATCCCTCTCCGGTACGTCGGGGCGGCCGCCGAATACGAATTCGACAGCTACGGGGCGAGCCAGCATCACTTCGTGCAGGAGTGGACGATCGACGGTGACACCTTCGTCGATCTCGCCCCCATCGCCGTCGCGTGCGAAACCGGGGAATGACGCCGCAGCACGATCGAGCCTGACGCAGGGGTACCCTGGTAGGTCCTGCAAGGCGCGGTGAACGGGGCGCGGCGGGCCGCATCCAGGCGGCAAACGTTCGAGCGTCGGTCCCCAGGAGGCCGTCGGCCGGGGAGGAATCCGGATGCACATGTATCGTCCAGTGGCCAGGGTCGCATTGCTCTGGCTGGTGAGCTGCCTGTCCGCCGCCTGTGACAACGGCGAGGGCGGCGGCGGTCACGGCGCCGCAGGCGGTGCCCCCAGCGGGAGCGGGGGAGGCGCCGGCGCCGCGAGCGGAGCCGGCGAAAACGGCGCCACGACGGGATCCGGCGGGGGCGCGGGAGACGGGGGGAGCGGGGGCGCAGGAGACGGGGGAAGCGGGGGCGCCGGAGATGGGGGAAGCCGGGGCGCCGGAGATGGGGGAGGCGGTGGCGCCGGAGACGGGGGAGGCGACGGAGGGGGAAGCTCCGTGTGCGAGCCTGGGGCTCAAGTCCCGTGTTACACGGGGCCGCCGACCACCGCCGACGTCGGGATCTGCAGGCGGGGCGTCGCGACCTGCAGCGCCGACGGCTCGGAGCTCGGCCCCTGCCTCGGTGAGGTCACTCCAGCGCCTGAGACCTGCACCGATCCGGCGGACGAAGACTGCGATGGTCAGGCCAACGAGGAGGGCGCCGGCTGCGTGTGTGTCCCCGGCAACGTTGCGTCGTGTTATACGGGGCCCCCCGGAACCGCGGGCGTCGGAACCTGCAAGACAGGCACGAAGATCTGCGACGCTCATGGGACTGCTTACGGGCCCTGCATCGGTGAAGTGCTCCCGACCCCGGACGACTGCCACACGTCGGCGGATGAGGACTGCAACGGCGTGAACGCCTCCTGCGCCGCGGGGAGCACCTCTGGAGCATGAGCTTCGGCGCCGATCCCCCTCCGCGCGCGGCGGAGGGCCCCTGACCCCGCTGGTTCATCGAGACGATTCCGGCGACGCTCGGCAACCGAGGTTCACGCGGAGGCCCGCTCGATGAGGCCGGCGGCGACGGCCGCGCCATCCACCGCCACGGCGCCGGCGATCGCGGCCGCGCGAGCTGCGACCCCGTGATCGAGGGCGCCCCTCAGCGCAGCCAGGAGGGACTCCGCGCTCAGCGCTCCACGCGCCACGGACGTCCCGATCCCGAGCGCCCGGACGCGCGAGGCCCAGTAGGGCTGATCGGAGAACATCGGGACGATCACCTGCGGGACGCCCGCGCGCGCCGCGGTCGTGGTCGTCCCCGCCCCGCCGTGGTGCACCACCGCGGCGACCCTCGGGAACAGCGCCTGGTGGTTGACGTCGCCGATCGCGATGCAATCGGGGGCGTCGTCGACCCGACCGAGCTCGGCCCACCCCTGCGACAGGACGACGCGGCGCCCCGCCGCCCGCGCGGCCTCGATGACGGTGCGGCCGGTCTGCGGGTCCGCAGGCATGCTGCCGAAGCCGACGTAGACGGGCGGCTCGCCGGCGGCGAGGAACGCTTCCAGCTCGGGTGCGAGCGGCGTCGGGTCGGGGAGGAGCCAGGCTCCCGTCTGCGTGACCCGCAGGCCCTGTGTCGCCGGCGGCGGCCCGAGGACCGCGTCCGCCGCGAGCCACGGAGCCTCGCCCAGGACGTGGCCGAGGACATCGCTCAGCGGACCCAGGCCCAGCCGCTCCCGGTTGTCGTTGAGCCGCTCGAGGAGGCGCTCGTTCCAGCTCCGCGATCCGTCCTGCCAGCGTCGGAGGTTGGACTCCGGGTCGCCGCCGGGCTCCCCGTCGGGCGCATGATCCGGTGACGGCAGGGCCACCGGCGCGTACACGGCGACCACGGACGGGATGCCCAGCCGTTCCGCGACGGACCGTGCGGCGTACTGGTGCGCTCCGCCGGCCACGATCACGTCGCATCCCTCGGCGGCCGACGCTGTCGCGTCGAACTGGTCTCTCACGAGGTGCGCGACCAGCGCGCGGATCTGCTCCGGCGTCGGTGCGGAGGCCTGCGCGGCGGCGGCCCCGCTCGGCTGACGCATCGCGATTCCGATCGGGGTCGCCGTGAAGCCCAGGCCGCCCACCCAGTCGATGAAGTTCGGCGGGACGCACAGCCTCACGTCGTGCCCCCGACGCCGCATCTCGGCGGCCAGGGCCACCACGGGTTGCACGTCACCGCGCGTCCCCACTCCCGTCAGCAATACCCGCATCGTTTTTCTCCCTTCCAGCACGCGCATTGCGTGGATGACGGAGGCGACGATGCCATTGCGGACGCGTTTTTTCAGCGTATCAACGCCCGAGTTCTGATATACATGCTGGAACGGGAGGCGAGGCGAGGACGCCCCTCCAACGGATCATCCGTTCAGGCCGAAGCGGCCGGACCGAAGCTCCGCCCCTGCGGATGCAAGAGGCCGCGTGGGCGGTCCTCATGCATCTCAATTACACGTCGAGCTTGGAGGAGTTTGCCCCGGGGTTGTTACCGACCCGGGGCGGATGGCAGGCCGTGGTCAGCGCTCGTGGCGCCTCTCCTCGACGTGGTGCCGCCGGCGCTCCGCACGAGGCTTCTTCGTCGGCCTGGCCGGGGTCGCCGGCCTCGCCGCCGCCCCCGCCCTGACCGTCGCGCCCGCCTTCACCGTCGCCCCCGCCCGGACCGTGACCGCAGGCCGAGCCGGGGTCGCCGGCCGGGCCGCGGGCGCGCGGTGCACGCGGCCGCGCTGCACGTGGTCGTGGTGCACGCGGCCGCGCTGCACGTGGTCGTGGTGCGCGTGGCCGCGCTGCACGTGGGCATGGTGGTGGTGATGGGGTCGGTGCCGGTCGAAGTCGACGCGGTAGTGGACCAGCGCGCGCGGCTCGTCGCGGTAGTAGACCCAGCCGCGGCGCGACGGATAGTACCAGCGGCCATCGACGTAGTAGACGTAGGTCCCGCGGTAGTACACGCGCGGGTAGGTCTCGATCTGGACCGGCGCCGCCGCGACGTGAACAACCGGCTCCTCGTACACCGTGACCTCCTCGTACGTGACGGTCGCAGGCGCGGCGGCCCTGGTGTGGACTTCGGCCGCGCACCCGGTCGCGCCGAGGAGCGCGATCGCGACGAGCGCGGCCAGCACGGCGAGCCTGCTGCGCTGCGGGGCATGCGCGGTGGCTCCGGGGGACGGGTGATCGAGGACAGGCACGTTCATCTCCATGGGGTTCACAGGAGCAATTGCGGTGCCACCCGGCGACCCGGGGGCCGGCGCCTGCACCTGGCAGCGCGCCTGCTCCTGGTATAGCGCTTGCTGACCCGGCGCGCATCCGCGCGACCTGGATCGAGGTGTTCGACGGGCAGGCGACGCGCGACATCGTGCGCGTCAAGCAGCCCGCGCACCGCCCCCCGGGCGCGGCAGGCGATGGCCGCGATGCCCATCGCCTTCCGCTCGGTCATCGCGTCAGAAGACGTAGACGCTCTTGGGGACGAACGGCAGCGGGCTCAAACCGCTCTCCCCGAAGACGGGGTACGGGTAGCCGATGCAGTTCTCGTTCGTGAAGATCGCGGCGGCGGCGCCGTTCGTGTTGTAGGCAGAGTGTGCCCTCCCCTCCCAGCCGTGCTCCGGAAGGTTGACGCACGTGCCCACCTGCGGGTTCAGCGCACGGACGTTGAAGATCTCCCCGCCGTAACCCTCCTCCTCGAAGAGGCAGAGGACGCCGTCGAACGGGCACGGATTGGAGTCCTCCTCCTGCGCCGAGGCCACCTCGGGGAGCAGCAGGCCTGCCCCCGCGAGGAGGCCGACGCCCACCAGGGCGCGCAAGCCCAGGGAGCGGGACGGAGTGAAACGACGGAGTTTCTGAACGTTATCGAGCAAGTGCATGGGGTCTCCTCCTCCTGCCCACCCTTGGGCAGGTACTGCGGAGGCACCAAGCGCCGGAGGCGAATCATGCATTCCCGGCCTTCGGCCGTTGTTGACAAGATTTAACATGAAAAGCACGCGGGCTCGCATGTCCCTGGAAATCTTTCATCCTCCCGGATAACTGACCAGCACAACAAGGAACCAGGCTGGAATGGTGTGCGCCGCGCCGAGGTGCGTGTTGGCCGACGCAGGCGGCGTATCAGACCGTTCACGGATCCGGGAGGCCGCCGGGGAGCGCTTCAGCGACGCGCCGAACGTCGGCGCGCGGTGCGGCCGCTTCGACCACGTTCGTGGCCGGCGCGAGCAGGCGTATCCGCGGCGGCACGATTACCTCCTTGCACGCGTCCACCCGGTAGCGGTCGACGCGCTTCATCACGATGCTTGGAGGTCACTCATGATCGATCGAACGCGACCCTCGCAGAGCCCGAAACGCCGCCGCACCGCCGTGGTCATCGCCGCGGCCTTCGCCTTCGCGGGATGCTGCGCAAACCCGACCGACGACGGCGACGACGGGAGCGGCGGCACGCCGGCCAGCGCAGGCTCGGGCGGCAGCGGCGCCTCGAGCGGCAGCGGCGCGTCGGGCGGCACCGGAGGCTCGGGGGGAGACGGCGGCGCAGGCGGCAGCCCCGCCCCGACCCACAGCGGCATCGTCTCCATCCAGGATGTCTCCATCCTCGGGGCGCCCGAGGCGGGTCACGGCCTCACGGTGCAGGTCTTGTTCACCGCAGCGAAGCCCCCGAGCTACGAGGAGATGCCGGGCCAGCTCGTCGGGTGCAAGGGATGGGTGCACGACGTGCAAGACGATGCGCCGCCGCCGCTCACCGATCAGGGCGTCGTCACGATTTCAGGGCTCGCGGGCGGCTCGATCGATTGCCGCTTCCAGGGCAACGGCTACGCCTGCCCGGTGCACAGCGGGAGGGGCGAGACGAGCGTGACCCCCGGATCGATGGGCACCGCAGCGTACGTGATCGGCGGCGCGATGTTCTCCGCGGCCGACGTGGGTCGATACCTGCGCGTGGGCGGCGCAGCGATGGGCGAGAACAACGGCGCGTTCCCCATCGTGGCCGTCGAGTCGAGCGAGGCCGCGGTGGTGGTCAACCCGCGCGCGACCGAGGAAGCGTTCGTTGCCGATCACGTCGTGCTCGCCGGCGCCGGGCCCGTCCCGGGCAACCCGAGCGATCCCATCGCGAGCGGCGATGAGGTCGTCGTCGGCATCGAGCCCGGCGGCGTGATGGCCTTCGAATTCCCCGATGTGGGACCCATCGCGGCAGGGGGTGAGTTCCAGCTCGACGACGCGTCGCAGTCCATCCTCGGCGCGGTGCCGCTCGACGGCACGTCGATGACCCTGAGCTGCGGCGGGGAAGGCGGAAGCTGCGGGGCCGCGCAGGGCACGCTCGTGCGCATCACCACCACCGACGGCAGCGTCGAGGGAGCGTCGCTGTTCGCGATGCCGCCTCCCGCCGACAAGCAGGTCGAGATCCAGTGCATCGCGCTCGGAGGAGACGGCTCGGTCACGGTGCCGGCCGAGGCGATGAAGCTGATCCGCGACGCGCATCGGGCGTCGCCGATCACGCGCATCCGGACGGCGTTCATGCGCGAGGGCGTGGCGAGCGCCACGAACCCCGCGCCAGCGCCCCGGAACACCGTCCACGTCGTGGCGGGGCACGGGATCCTGGGCTTCACGAGCCCCTGAGCCCGCACGAACGGCGCACGCCCTGATCGCAGCGCCATGCCCGACGCGCCCGCGAAGCCTGCCGCCGCGCCGCGCGCCATGCACGAGGAGCCCCCGTCTCTGGCATGCTGCATGCTGGCGTCTCTGGCATGCTGCATGCTGGCGCCGCGCGCAGGGTACGACCTCAACCGACCGTCGTGGCGAAGGTGGTCCAGCGTGTCGTCGACCATGCGCTGCGGGACGGCGTGCGGCCGGACGCCATCCGCCGCGCGGCGCGCCTGCCGCAGGCGCTCGCCGAGGATCCGGGGCGACGCATCGAGTTCGATCACCTCATCGACCTGTGGACGTACCTGGGGCGGACGCTCGACGACCCCTCGTTGCCGCTCCGGGTCGCGCAAGCGGCGGCCATCGAGGACCTGCACGTGCTCGGCTTCGCGATGCTGACAGCGCCGTCGGTGCGCGATGCGCTCGACACCGTCGCTCGCCACGGCGCGCTGCTCACCGACTCGGGTCGCTGGGAGGTGACGGAGACCGGGCGACGCGTCCACCTCCGGTGGTACCGCGTGCGGCCTCTCACCCTCGGGCACCGGTTGTCCAACGAGACGGCCGTCGCGCAGGGCCTCGGGAGCCTGCGGCGGATCGCAGGCGCCGATCTCACGCCCATCGAGGTGACCTTCCGCCATCCCGCGCCGCCCCGCCGGGCAGGGCACGGCGCGTTCTTCGATTGCCCGGTGAGCTTCGACGCTCCGCACGACGGGCTCTCCTTCCGTCGCGAGATCCTCGACGCGGTGCCTCCCTCTGCGAACCGGACGCTCTGGGAGTACCTGTGCAGGTCTGCGGAGGCGCTCTCGGACCAGCTCGCTCCGCGGTCGCGCGAGGACGCCGTCCGGCACGCGATCGTGCGCGAGCTGTCGAGCGCCGACGGCGGTATCCCGTCGCTCCCGCGCGTGGCCCGCGCGCTCGGCACGACGGAGCGGACCTTGCGCCGGCACCTCGAAGCCGAGGGGACGAGCTTCCGGCGCCTCGTCGACGACGTGCGCCGCGAGCGCGCCGGCAGCTTGCTCCAGAGGGCGACGGTCAGCGTGACCGACGTCGCGCTCCAGCTCGGCTTCTCGGACGCGACCGCGTTGAGCCACGCGTGCCAGCGATGGTTCGGCTGCGCTCCCCGCGAGCTGCGGGGGAGCGCCCGAGCCGCGCTCGGCCCCGCTCCGTCCTCGGCACGTTGACGACGTGGAACGCACGACGCCTTGCAGCCTCGCGTCGTTGCGTTGACATTCTCCTCCTCGCCGCCAGGCAGATCCCCGGCGGGATCCCTGGTACGCGGCACCCACCCTCCGCGCTCGCAAGGAGCTGTTCATGACTCGAACGCCCGTCCTCATGGATCACGACGGCGGCATCGACGACTACCTCGCGATGCTCCTCCTGATGACGATGGACCACGTCGATGTCCTCGGCGTCGTCGTCACCCCGGCCGATTGCTACATCCAGCCCGCCGTCAGCGCGACGCGCAAGATCCTCGATCTGGTGGTCCGCCACGACGTTCCCGTCGCCGAGAGCACCGTCCGCGGGCTCAACCCCTTTCCGCCCACGTTCCGGCGAGACGCCTTCTGCGTCGACAACTTTCCCGTCCTGAACGAGCGCGAGGAGATCCTCACCCGGCGTGTCCCCGAGAGCGGGCAAGCCTTCATGGCGAGCGCCCTGCGCGCCGCCCCCGAGCCCGTGACGCTCCTCGTGACCGGGCCGCTCACCACGGTCGCCGCGGCGCTCGACATCGATCCTCGCGTCGAGGGGAACATCCGCGAGATCATCTGGATGGGCGGCGCGCTGAACGTGCGCGGCAACGTGGAGAGGGCCCTCGAGAGCGGGCAGGACGGCTCCGCCGAGTGGAACGTCTACTGGGATCCGATCGCCGCCGACCGCATCTGGCAGACCTCCGTCCCGATCACCCTGTGTCCGCTGGACATCACGAACCTCGTCCCGATCACCCAGGCGTTCATCCGCCGCCTGTGCCGACAGCGCCGCTATCCCCTCTCCGACCTCGCGGGCACCTGCTACGCGCTCGCCGGCCACCAGGACTACTTCGCGTGGGACGTGCTGACGACATCGTACCTCGGCAGGCCGGAGATATTCACCCTTCGCGCCTGGGAGACGGAGATCGTCACCGAGGGCCCCTCGCAAGGCCGCACGAGGGTCGTGCCCGGCGGGCGCCCGGTGCGGGCGCTCGACCAGGTGGATCTCCAGCAGTTCTACGACTACCTGTTCTCCCAGTGGTCGAGGTGACAGGTCGCCGTCGTCGGCTCACCGAGCGAGCGCCGTCTTGTCGAGGCGACCGAAGTCCCAGACCACGGAGGAGCCTGCGCCGTAGTCGACCGTCACCGGCTCCTGCGCGGCGAGGCGGTCGAAGGCGGCGCGCGGGAGCAGGAACTGAACGGTGTGGAGATCACCGTTCGGATGGCGCGCCCGGGTGCTCCGCTCGCCCCCGACGGTGAGCACCAGGTTCGTGGCGCGGAGGTCGAAGAACTCGCCGGTGGTGAGCGTGATCTCGACAGCGTCAGGGCCGCTGCTCTTCACGCTCTGGATGGCGTTGCCGGCGGTGATCCGCCGCGGCGCGGGGAGGGCCGCGCCGGCCGCGCGCGGGGTGGCGCTCGGCGGCGTCGCGCTCGACGCGACGGGGGCGAGCCGAGCCAGCGCCGCCGGGGCCTCGGTGGTGGCGCGGGTGGCGCGGATGTTCGCCACGTACAGGCTGATCCCGTCGAACGGGGTGGGGAAGGTCAGGCGAACCCCGCGCACCGACGAGAGCGTGGCGCCGCTGAACAAGGACAGCGGAATGCGCGCGGTCGGCAGCGTGGTGGCGCCGCGCGGCGTCTGACCGAGCGCCAGGAAGTCGTCGATGGCGACGGCGCTCGATCGGCTATCGTCGGCGTTCACGAGCTCCACCTGGAACGATGCCTCGAACGTCGCGTCGGAGGTCCAGCCGCGGTCGGCGCGAAGATCGAGATAGTCGTACTCCGTGAGATCGAAGCCCGTGCCGACGGGGGACCAGTTCGACTGGAAGAACGTCGAGCTGCCCGCGACCACGTCGTGGATCCACGCCGCCTTGTGCGAAGGATCGTGTCCGTTCACGTTGATGTGGTCCACCGAGATCGTGCCCCCGGTGGTGATCGGCAGGCCGTAGGAGCTCGTGCCGGTCGGATTGATGAAATCCTCGAGCAGCAGGCTGTAGGTGGAGTCGCCGCCCGGATGATAGCCGCGGCGGACGCGGTACGGCACGTTCGGGAAGGGGAAGGCAGGGTCGAACAAGGCGTTCGCGGCCTCGTCGCGGTCCGCGCCAACGTTGGCGGTGAAGAACTCGACGGCCGCGAAGCGACCCGTCTCGCGCTGCGCCGGCGAGCCGTACTCCGCAGGGTCGAAGAGCTCCTCGTGGTCGATGCAGCCCGTGACACCGCCGCTGTTCCCGTCCGCGAGCTGCCACTCGCTGTTGTAGTAATTGTGATTGGCGCCCCACACATGATAGAAGGACTTGAAGAAGGGCGCCGGCTCGGGGATGCTCATCATGCGATCGAACGGGCGCAGCCCGGGCAGATCGCTCAGGTCCCAGTCGCAGGCCGGCAGGATCACGTTCCAGGCCGTCTGGTCAGCGTTGAGGAACTGGCCGTTCTGGCCCTTGTCGGTCGGGCCGATCTCGAAGATCCCGCGGATGCTCACCGGGCTCTCGATCAGCGCAGGCCAGGGGCTGCCGCTCCGGCGGTACTCGTTGTAGGCGAACCGCACGGCCTCGCCGCCGCGCGAGTGACCCATCAAGCCCACCTGGTCGAAGTCGATGCGATCGACCAGGTCGACGCCGAGCTCCGAGGGCGTCGGCTCGGTCCCGCTGTCCCAGCGGCTCAGCCGCTCCAGGTGGCGGAGCAGCAGGCGCCCGCGCGGCCCGATGGCGAACTCGTCGGCGGGCGTGCTCGGCGCGGCATGGATACCCCGGTTCGCGTTGATGGACACCACGAAGTAGCCGCGCGCGGCGAGGTCCACGGCCATGTAGTCGTAGCCGCGGTGGTTGGGGACGACGACGTAGTCCTCCGGGCACGTGCCCGTCGTGGCATACTGGTTGTTGTTGTCCCTGCGCGGATTCTCGCCCGTGCCGCATGTCGGGTGGTTCCCGTGCAGGAACACGAGCAGCGGATACTGCCGGCCGGCCTCGAGGCTCGCCGGGCGGTAGAAGGACGCCCAGAGCTCGGTCGCGTAATCAGGGCTGACCATCGCGTCGACCGCCGCCGGGAACTTGTACTCCGCGATCGCCACGCCGCCGCCCATCGGCGGCAGGTCGCTGCTCACCGACAGCAGGACGGGCTGGATCCCCGGGCTCGGGATGCTGGCGCAGAAGCCGAGCTGGGCGCTTCCCGACGGCGGGATCACCCCGTTGCCGCCTTGCGGAGTGACCGAGATCTGACCCGTGGTCCCGCTGAACGTGCCGTTCCAGGACGAGAAGATGGTGCCTGGGCCGGCGTTGAGCTCGACGCTCCACGTCCCCGTCGTGGCGGTCGGGTGCTGGTTGCTCACGGTGATGCTCGCGCAGTAACCCTGACCCCACTGCGAGTCGATCACGAGATCGGCGCTGATCCCGTTCGCGCCCTGGAGCGCGGCCTGCGATGTGCTGATCGGCTCCGTCGAGCCGCCGCTGCACGCCGGCAGCAGCGCCAGCGCTGCAGCGGCCACCCTCATATCCCATCTGCTCTGGAAGTTGTGCATGGATAGTACCCAGGTTGGTGATGAAGCGTTTGAACGTCGGGCTGCTTCATGAATGCAAATTCGGAGATGATCGCGTGAAGTAATGTAAAAAATCATGTAGTTGATTCATGTGCTTCGATGAGCGCTCTCCCCAGCTCCGGCGACGGCCCGAGGCGGCCATCCGCTGCGTGCTCCCCGCGCGCTCGCGGTCGACCACCTCCGGATCACGGGAGGATCCTTTCGTCAGGCTGGTCCTTACGGGTTTGTCCGGGGAGCGCTGATCCGGGAAAGGCGGCACGGCCGCGGACGTCGACGTACGTTAGCCGACGCTCCGCGCGGAGCGTGAGAGACAGGAGCTGATCATCCGTGGGACATCGGACTGTTTTGATCTCGGGGGCGAGCATCGCCGGCCCCGCGCTCGCCTTCTGGCTTGCGCGCTACGGATTCCGACCCGTCGTCGTGGAGCGCGCCGGCGCGCTCCGGCTCGGCGGGCAGAACATCGACGTCCGGGGCGCGGCGCGGAAGGTCGCGCGCCGCATGGGGATCGAGGACGACATCCGGGCCGCCACGACGGGCGAGCAGGGGCTCCGCTTCGTCGACGAGCACGGCGCGACCCAGGCCGAGTTCCCCGCGGAGAACGCCGACGCCGGCGGGTTTACCGCGGAGCTCGAGATCCTGCGCGGTGACCTCGCCAGGATCCTCCACGACCGCACGCGTGACACGACGGAGTATATCTTCGGGGACCAGATCACGGGCCTCCGAGACCACGGCGACCGGGTGACGGTCTCCTTCGAGCACGGCGCCGAGCGCGATGTCGATCTCGTGGTCGCCGCCGACGGCATCCGCTCGCGGACCCGTACGCTCATCGTCGGCGATGAGCCCAGGATCCGCCAGTTCGGCCTCTACGGCGGCTACTTCACGATCCCCCGCGGCGCGTCCGACGGCGCCTGGGCTCGCTGGTACAACGCGCCCGGCAGGCGCGCGATACTCCTGCGTCCAGACAACGTGGGTACCACCCGGGCGTCGCTGTGGTTCCTGTCGCCCCCGCGAGGCCACGAGAGATCGAGCGTCGCCGAGCAAAAGGCGCTCATCGCGAGCGTCTTCGCCGACGCTGGCTGGGAAGCGCCGCGGGTGATCGCCGGGCTGGCTGACGCCGAGGACGCCTATTTCGAGTCGATCAGCCAGGTCATGGCGCCTCGCTGGTCACGCGGCCGCGCCGCGCTCGTGGGGGACGCTGCGTACTGTCCGTCGCCGCTCAGCGGAATGGGCGCGAGCCTCGCGCTCGTCGGCGCTTACGTGCTCGCGGGAGAGCTCTCGCGGCACGCCGACCCTCGAGACGCCTTCGCGGCCTACGAGAAGCTCCTGCGCCCCCTCGTCGACATGGCCCAGAAGCTCCCACCAGGCGTCCCCTGGATCGCGTATCCGAGGTCGAGGCGCGGCATTTCGGTCCTCCACAGGGTCGTCCGGCTCGCGTCCAGCCCCCTGGCGCGGCGGCTCCAGGGCCGGCTCGGCTCCTCGCCGGCCGACAAGATCGAGCTCCCCGACTACGCGAACGGAGGCTGAAGACAGCCTTCAGCGCCGGCACGGAGCGGACCTGCGCCGCGAGCAGCGCGGACAGGGGCCCCGGGCTATGCTGGCGCGCCGCCAGCACGAGAGCTCATGACCAGCCCCACGACAGCCTCAGCGCCCATGGGCCCCGGCGCGCCCGCCCTGCGCCCTTACCAGCGCGCCGCCGTCGACGCCGTCCTCGCGGCCCGCAGGCGCGGCGTCCGGCGCATGGTCGTGTGCCTCCCCACCGGTGCTGGCAAGACGGTCATCTTCTCCCATCTCGCCCGCCTCGCCAGGCGGCAGGTCCTCGTCCTCGCCCACCGCGAAGAGCTCCTCTTCCAGGCCAAGGACAAGATCGAGCGCGCCCTCGCCGGACAGGCCGCCGTCGCCGTCGAGCAGGGCGAGCTCCGCGCCTCGTCGGACGCGCGCGTCATCGTCTGTTCCATCCGCTCCCTCCACGAGAAGCGGCTGGAGCAGGTCATGAGCGGCCGCGATATCGGCCTCGTGATCTACGACGAGTGCCACCACGCCCCCGCCGAGGACAACCGCCGCGTCCTCCGCCAGCTCGGCGCCTTCGACCCCGCGTGGACCGGCACCCTCCTCGGGTTCACCGCCACGACCGCCCGTGGCGACGGCAAAGGCCTCGACGACGTCTTCGAGGCGATCGTCTACAGCCGCACCCTCCCCGAGATGATCGCGGACGGCTATCTCGCGCCCCTCACCGGCTACCGCGTCGCCACCGCCACCGACCTCTCCCGCCTCGACGCCGGCGGCCTCGACTTCGCCACCGACGAGCTCGAGGAGGCCGTCGACCTCGAGGAGCGCAACGCGCTCGTCGCCCGATCCATTCAAGAGCTCGCCCGCGACCGCCGCACCATCGCCTTCTGCGTCACGGTCGCGCACGCAAGGAACCTCTCGAAGGCGCTCAACCACCTCGGCGTCCGCGCCGCCTATGTCCACGGCGACATGCCTTCCGACCTCCGCGGCCGGATCCTCGCCGATTTCCGGGAAGAGCGCGTCCAGGTCCTCACCAACGTCGCTGTCCTCACCGAAGGTTTCGACGACCCTGGCGTCTCCTGCGTCGCGATGGCCCGCCCCACGCGCTCGGAAGGGCTCTATGCCCAGTGCGTCGGGCGCGGCACCCGCCTCCATCCAGGCAAGAAGGATTGCCTCATCCTCGATTTCGTCGATCTCTCCTCGCTCCAGCTCTGCACGCTCCCCTCGCTCTTCGGTATGCCCCGCGACCTCGATCTCGAGGGCAGGGACGCCGCGGAGGCGAGCCGCTTTTACCGGCAGGTGGCCTTCGACTACCCCGGGTTCGAGGTCGAGGCGGGCCGCATCACGCTGCGCGAGATCCAGGAGCGCGCCGCGCACTTCGATCCCCTGAGCCTGCGCGTCGACCCCGAGGTGCTCGCCATCTCGCGCAATGCGTGGGCCTCTCTCGGCCGCTTCGGCCTCTCGCTCCATTTCGAGAGGAAGCCTGGAGCGCTCACCGAGGTCGTCGTCCTCGCCCGCGGGGGTCGCGGGAAGCGGTGGCACGTCCTGCTGGACGGCAAGCTTGTCGAGCGCTTCTCCACCCTCGAGGAGGCCGTCGCCGCAGTCGATTACGAGGTCGCGCGCCGCGGCCCCGCGGCCGCGGCCTCGGCGCGCCACGACGCGCCGTGGCGCCGGGGAAAGCCCCCCGTGCCCCTGCCGGCCGAGCCCCCGAGGGGCCATCCCCCGCCGAGCACGATGGAACAGGCCATGATCCTCGCGGTGTGGGCGAGGGTCACCGCGCCGCGCGAGGCGAGGTGAGCCGATCCCCCCGGCGGCCCGGGTCGGCTCGGCCGGGGGCCGGTCGGACTACGGCAGGCCGAACGCGAAGAGCGTGTGCCCCGGCGTGCCGACGCCGAAGCTCTGGTATCCGCTTCCCCAGTACACGGTACCGCGCGACACCGCCGGCCCCGCGTTGACGGAGCCGTCGGCCGGGTGGCTCCACAGGACGGCGCCCGTCGCGGCGCTCAGCGCGTGTACGTCGCCGCTCATCGAGCCGGCGTACACCACCCCGTTCGCGACCGTCAGCGGCCCCCTGTCCTGCGCGCCCGCCGTGGGATCCGCCGTCTGCCACAGGAGTTCGCCCGTGGCGGGGTCGAGCGCGCTCCACGACCCCCACGTGATGATCTCGCCCGACGGGTGCAACGTGTGAGCGGTCTGATCGCTGTTGCCAACCGGCACATAGATCCTGCTCTCGTCCAGGGCGACGCCCCACATGATCCCGCCCAGGATCCCGCCGGGGCCCACCAGCGTGCTCCACACCACGCTCCCGTCGTCCCTGTCGAGCGCCCAGAAGATTCCGCTCTTCTGGCCGGCGCCGACCAGCGCGCGGCGGTGCGCCCCGGTGCCGGCCGTGAACAGCGCGGCGCCCGTGCCAAAGTCGTAATCCGGCCCCATCGGGGAAGGACACCAGTCGTATCCGTAGAAGCACGCCCCCGTCCAGGCGTCGAAGCCTTGCAGCCGGCGCGCCCACTTCGTCGCGCCGGTGTCGAGGTCGAGCGCGACGATGGCGTCGATATGGTCGTCTGGCGCGAGGCACGCCTCGGCGGCGAGGGGATCGTCGCCGGCGGTCTCGGCGCACCCCGCGACGGACGGCGGCACGGAGTAGTTGTTTCCGGTCGTCACGTAGAGCGCGCGCCGGCCGACGTCGATGGCGGGCGCGCCGGCCCACACCGCGCCGCCGCTGTAGCCGGCCGGGACGAGGTAGGTCTGCCACAGGAGCTCTCCTGTCACCGCGTCGAGCGCGGCAACGCTGCCGCGGAACGTGCAGCACGGGTATCCGTCGTCCACCGCGAAGAGCTCCTCGCGCGAGGACACGCCCACGTACACGCGGCCTCCGTGCACGACGGGAGACTGCGTGACGATGGCCGCGGGGTGCGGATCGACCTGCGTCTTCCAGAGCAGATCGCCGGTGCGGTGATCGACGGCGAGCAGGTACGCCCCGGCCTGCGTGCCGAGATACAGCATGTGGCCGTGGAGCGCCGGGCTCGTGCGCGAGATGGCGTCCGCCGTGCCCGTGAGGCCGGGGATCGTGCGCGTCCAGAGCGGGAGCCCTGTCTCGGCGTCGAGCTTGTACAGGCTGCCGCCCCAGTCCGGGAAATAGACCGCGTGGTGATCGACGGCGGGTGTCGCCGAGACGCTGCCGCTCGTCGTGAAGCTCCATCGGACGGAGAGCGACGCGACGTTCGCCGGGCCGAGTTCGCGCTCGTCGTCCGCGTTGTGCGTGTTGGCGAGATCTCTGCCAAAGACGGTCCAGCGCCCGGCGCCGACGCCCGTGTTCGCGCGGCTCTGGACGGCGAAAAGCATCAAGGAAACAGCGGCGACCGCGAGCGCGGGCCGCATCTGGAATATGCGCTTCATGAGGCTCCCTTCCCCTCGGGATGTCGAGGACAGCAGCTCCCGATGCCCGGGCCGGACAGCTCCGTTGCCGCTGCGTCTCGGATCGCGGTGAGGATTGATATGGTCCGGAAGAGGCGTCAATCAGCAAAGATCGGCAATCTCCGGAAGACAGCGCGAAGCGCCGCTCAGGACGGTCCCGGCGGATGCGTCCAGTACGCCGACGTGTGAGCCATCGGTGACATCGGGCCTGCGCGCCGAGAGGCGCCATGCGCGGGGACGGCGGCGCGGGCGGAGACCCGTGGCTGGCCCATGAACGGAGCGCGCCGAGACCTTTCGGTTCTTCGCGCTGAAAGGGCTTGACGGATCGAGGATGGCTTGGTTGACATCCCGTCCTGGATCGCGACCAGGAAGCCAGCGCCAGCAGGGCAGTCGTACTGAAAGCGACCGCCCACGTCGGCGCCGCGACAACATGCTCCGTTATCACGACGGCGGAGCGCCGTGATTGATGCGAGGTGCGCCGATGCCCGTGGCTGGACCGCTCGATCGATTTCCGCTCTGGTTGCTCCTGGGGGTCACCATCGTGGTCCTGCTGCTCGCCTTCGAGGGGGGCTACCGGCTGGGAGCGTATCGGCTGCGTCGCTCCGAGCAGGAGCACGGGGCCCACGTGCTCGCGCTGGTCACGACCACGATGGGCTTGCTGGCGCTCGTCCTGGCCTTCACGTTCGGCCTCGCGGCGACCCGCTTCGAGGCCAGGAAACAGATGGTCATCGACGAGGCCAACGCCATCGAGACGACCTACCTGCGCGCCGGCCTGCTCCCCGGCGACCGCGGCGCGAAGGTCCGCGAGTTGCTCCGTGACTACGTGGAGTCGCGTCTGGCGGTGGTGAGGCTCGGCAACGTCGAGGAGGCGTTGCGGCGCGCGGAGGAGCTGCACCGGGAGCTATGGAAAGAAGCGGAGGCCGCCGGGCGAGACCAGCCCATCTCGAACGTCGTGGCGCTCTTCATCGAGTCGCTGAACAGGACGATCGAGCTCCACGCAATGCGCGTGAAGGTCGCCGTTCGGGGCGGTATTCCAGGGGTCATGTGGGCGGCGCTCTTCACGGTCGCGATCCTGAACCTGGCGGCCGTCGGTTATCACGCCGGCCTGGTCAGATCGCGCCGGTCCCCCACGATCGCGACGGTGGTCATGAGCCTCTCGATCGTCCTGATGTTGACCGCCGACCTCGACCGCCCGCAGGAAGGGGCTCTGACGGTGAGCCAGCAGGCGATGATCGATCTGCGTCGCATGATCGGGGATTGAGCGTCGCCCGTGCGTCGGGCGGACCGGCGACAATCGGAACGGCGCGCCCAGCCCGGCCTGGATTGATGAGCGCCGAGGGAGGGATGGAGATGACCACCGTAGACGGAACATCGACGGTCACGGGGGAGCGGGCGACCCCGCGCCTCTCCGTCGAGGAGCGCGCGGCGCGCGGCAAGGCGGAGCGCGCGGAGATCCCGCGCGCTGCCCACGCGACCTGGAAGGCGCCGCCCGATCGGCGCGATCCGATCGCGCTGCTGGAGGAGCAAGCGACGACCCGCGTGCCCGAGCTCGTGCCGATCCGCTACGGCCGGATGCTGGTCTCCCCGTTCTCGTTCTACCGGGGCGCCGCGTGCGTGATGGCCTCCGATCTGGCCGTCACGACGCGCTCGGGCCTGAGGGTGCAGCTCTGCGGCGACGCACACCTCTCGAACTTCGGGGTGTTCGGATCCGCCGAGCGGCGCCTGATGTTCGACATCAACGACTTCGACGAGACGCTCCCAGGACCGTGGGACTGGGACGTGAAGCGGCTGGCCGCCAGCATGGAGCTGGCCGGGCGCGACAACGGCTTCTCGAAGTCGGCGCGCGCCGACTTCGTCCTGACGACGGTCCGCGAGTACCGCGAGGCGATGCGGAGCTTCGCGGCGCTCCGCGACCTCGACGTCTGGTACGCGAGCCTCGACGTCGAGCAGATCTTCGACCGGTTCCGCTCGTCGGTGGGTCGCAAGCGCCTGCGCGTCACCGAGCGCAACGTCGCGAAGGCTCGGACGAAGGACAGCATTCAGGCCTACGAGATGCTGACCCGCGAGGTCGGCGGCCGGCGGCGGATCATCAGCGATCCTCCTCTGATCGTCCCGATGGATGAGTTCTTGAAGGGGCTGGCCCGCGAGCAGATCGAGCAGCAGGTGCGCGAGATCCTGCGCGGTTACCGCCGCACCCTCCAGACCGATCGGCGGCACCTGCTGGAGGGGTACGACTTCGCGGACATGGCCCACAAGGTGGTCGGGGTCGGGAGCGTCGGCTCGCGCGCCTGGATCATCCTGCTTCTCGGGCGCGACGACCAGGACCCGCTCTTCCTGCAGGCGAAGGAGGCGCAAGCGTCGGTCCTCGAGCCGTTCCTCGGAAAGAGCGAGTACCGCAACAGCGGCCAGCGCGTGGTGGCCGGCCAGCGGCTGATGCAGGCTGCGAGCGATATCTTTCTCGGCTGGCAGCGGGTGGAGGGCCTCGACGGGGTCGAGCGCGACTTCTACGTGCGCCAGCTGCGCGACTGGAAGTACTCGGTGGACATCGCCGCGCTGGATCGGGTCGTCTTGGCGACGTACGGCCGTCTCTGCGGTTGGACCCTCGCACGCGCTCACGCGCGCTCGGGCGATCGGATCGCGATGGCGGCCTACCTCGGGAAATCGGACGCCTTCGACGAGGCGATCGCCGCGTTCGCGATCGCCTACGCCGATCAGACGGAGCGCGACCACCAGGCGCTGGCGGCCGCGGTGAAGAGCGGGCGCATCCAGGCCGAGACCGGGCTCTGAGCGGCGGGCGCGTCCACGCCGCTGCCTCCTCGAAGGACGGGATCGCGCCGCAAGACATCTCCAGAAGCTGGGGGAACGCTGCTAGTTCGCGTTGACGAACTGGTCGATGAAGTCGACGGAGAGGTCGACCCGTGCATCCCAGCCGTCCGTGCAGATGGTGAAGTCGCCCGTCGTGCTGAACGATGTGACGCCGACGATGGTGGGAACGCCGTTCACGTTCATCAGCGCAGGCCCGCCCGAGTCTCCCGTGCACGTGTGGTGGGTCGCGTCGCCGAGGCCGAGCAGCGTCGGGGTGACGGTGTTGAGGGTGGTGGACACATGGCGCTTGATGCCGTCCGCCCAGTCCTCATCGCGGCCGAAGCCGATCAGCCGGACCGGCTCGCCGACGTCGGCCGCGGTCATCGGCGTGCGGTTGTAGGGCAGCGGCGCGATGGAGACGGGCTCCTCGAGGATGCCCACGGCGATGTCATACCCCGCGCGGATATTCGAGCTCGTGTACCGGGGCTCGGCGTGCACCTCTGTCACGTTCACCCAGGTGCCTTCCCCGGTGAAAACGTCCGTGCCGAAGAAGGCCGTGATGGTCGCGTTCTCCACCAGCCAGGGCTCCACGCAGTGGGCCGCCATCAGAAGCACCTTCGGAGCGATGAGCGAAGCGGTGCAGGTGGAGAACTCGGTGAAGCCATCTTCTGCTGGTTGGGCCACCTGCAGGTACGCCACCGCCGGATCGCCCTCGTCGACGGTGCCCCCGATGATGGCGGCGGGATTGCCGTCCATCAGATCGGTGGAGGTGTCGTCCACCTCTCCCGCGCACGCCGAAAGGAGGATCGCCGAAGCAAGAACAAGCTGAACTTTCATGGTAAACTCCGTCGAACTGGGGCGCCGAACAAGACCGGACGGGGCAGGGGGCCCGCGCTGGGTGCAGCGCCAGACGCGACGAGGAGCGACGACGCCGCGCGCCCGACATCGGCTGCATGGCGACGAGAGCTTCTGTTCGGTTCTCTTGATGCCGTGACGGGGATCGATCCTTCGAACTATCTTGTCGGTCCCTGATCGACCCCATGGCCGCTGGCTCACGGCGGACGCGGGCGGTCACGCGCGCGGAGACGGGCCTGTCGCCCGCCAGCGTCGGACGAGGAGCGCGCCGGCCGACGTCGACGCGGCGAGCGCCGTCACCGCCATCCAGCCCCACTGGGCGAAGAGCACGCTGCCCAGCGCGGCGCCGAGGGCCATGCCGACGAACATGCCGACGAAGAGCACGGCGTTGAGGCGGCTGCGCGCGCCGGGCTCGATGCCGTAGACGAGGGTCTGGTGCGCCACCAGCGCGGCCTGGATGCCGAGGTCGAAGGCGACGGCGCTGGCGCCGAGCAGCCACAGCCGTCCGCTCGCCGACAGCCAGGGCGACAGCGCCATGGAGGCGAAGGCCATGACCGCGAGTCCGGCGCCCATGCGCGTCACCCGTTCGGGCCCGTGGCGGTCGGCGATGCGGCCGGCCAGGGGCGCCGCCACGGCGCCGGCCGCTCCTGCCAGGCCGAAGGCGCCCGCCGCCGAGCTGCCGAGGTGGAACGGCGCGCCGTGCAGCATCACGGCGAGGGTCGACCAGAACGCGCTGAACCCCACCGACAGCAGCCCCTGGGCGAGCGTCGCGCGGCGCAGGGCGCCGTGGCGCTTCCACAGCGCGGCCAGCGAGCCGAGCAGCGCGGCGTAGCTGAGCTCCGTGGTCGGCCTGAAGCGCGGCAGGCGGCGCCACATCGCCGCGCCGAGCAGGGCGATGCTGCCCGCGGCCGCGACGAACACCGCGCGCCAGCCGAGGTGCTCCGCGACGAAGCCGCTCACCACGCGGGACAGCAGGATGCCCAGCAGCAGGCCGGTCATCACGGTGCCGACCACCTTGCCGCGGTGCGCCTCGGGGGCCAGCGTCGCGGCGGCGGGCACGATGTCCTGCGCCAGGGTCGCGGAGAGGCCGGTGACCAGGCTGGCGATCAGCAGCGTCCCGATCCCGCGGGCGGCGCCGCCGAGCAGCATCGCGGCCGCCAGGACGGCAGCCTTGGCCAGGATGATGCGTCGCCGGTCGTAGCGGTCGCCCAGCGGCGCGAGCAGCAGGATGCCCAGCGCATAGCCCAGCTGGGTCAGCGTGGGCACGAGCCCGAGCGCGCGGTCGGACGCGCCGAGGTCGCCCCCCATCACGCCGAGCATGGGCTGGCTGGTGTAGAGCGAGGCCACGGCCAGGCCCGCGCCGGTGGCCAGCAGCAGCACCAGGGCGGCGGGCAGGGGCGGCGCGGACGCGGCGGGCGGCGGCTGGGTCGCGGAGGGTGTATGCGTCAACGGAATGGCGTGCATGGTGCAGCCAGGTTGAGGCGCGTCGTTCCAGCGCTGTAGTAGCGTGGGACGTACGACGGTTATACGGTTGGCGTATGACAACGCCGGCGCCGCCCTCCTCCTCGTCGCTGGACCGCATCGCCTTGCTGCAGACCTTCGTGAGGATCGTCGAGGCCGGTAGCCTGTCGGCCGCGGCCACCCTGCTGGGGACGACGCAGCCCACCGTGAGCCGCCGCCTGCAGGCGCTGGAGCGCTCGCTGGGCCTGCCGTTGCTGCAGCGCTCCACGCACACGATGAAGCTGACCGAGGACGGCGAACGCTGCTTCGAGCGGGCCAAGGCGCTGCTGGCCAACCTGGAGGCGTTCGATTCGGACATGCGAGGCGACCGCGACCAGCCCGACGGCACGCTGCGCGTTGTCGTGCCGCACGCCTTCGGCCAGCACCAGCTCGTCGAGCCGCTGGCCGACTACCTGCGTCGCTACCCGCGTGTCTCGGTCGAGTGGCTGCTGCACGACGGGCCGCCGAACTTCATCGCCGACGGCATCGACTGCGCGCTCCTTGTCGGCGCCGTGGCCGATCCGGCGGTGGTGGCGATCCGCCTGACGGAGGTGCCGCGCATCGTGGCCGCCGCGCCCTCGGTGCTGGGCCGGGCCGCGCTGCCGGCCCATCCCTCGGACCTGGCCGGCATGCCCTGGCTCGCGCTCCGCACCTACTACCGTGACACGATCACGCTGACCCGTTCATCGGATGGTGAACGGATCGAGCTCGCGATCCGCCCGCGCATGAGCACCGACAGCCTGTATGCCCTGCGCAGCGCCGCGCTGATGGGCCTTGGCGTGTGCGTGGCCTCCTCCTGGCTGGTCGCCGACGACCTGGCGCAGGGGCGGCTGCTGCACCTCGCGCCGTCGTGGCAGGCCGATCCGCTGCCGCTCCACCTGGTCTATCCCCATGCCCGCTTCTACCCGGCCCGGCTGCGTCGCTTCATCGAGGCGATGCGCGCGTCCGTGCCGGCGGTGGTCGACGGCGCGGCGGCGCGGTAGCGATTCACGACCCCGTGGGGGCGACGCGCCGCGCGATGCCGACCACGGGCTCGCACGCCCGCCCGACCCGCCGTGCGGCACCGGATCCTCGTGCCACGGAGGAGGAAAAATCGGCTAGATGTGGACGAGGAGGGAACAGGCACATGAAGGACTCGCCTGCCTCGAGCGGCTCGACGGCCGCGCGGGCAAAAGGGCTGGAGGGCGCGCTGGTCGAGCGGATATTTGACGTGGCGCCGAATATCCTCTGTGTCCTCGACGTCAGGGACAGGCGGATCGTCGCCTGCAACCGCGCATTCGTCCGCGCGCTCGGGTTCGGCGACAAGGAGACTCCGGAGCGCGCCTGGGAGACCCTTGTGTCTCGCGTCCACCCCGAGGACCTCGACGCTTCAGCGGTTCACGCGGAGCAGCTCGGGGCGTCTCAGGACGGCGAGCCCCTCGAGCTCGCGCTGCGCGCGCGGTGCGCCGGAGGCGCCGAGCGCGTCCTTGCCCTGCGCTGCGTGGTCGTCACGCGCGGCGAGGACGGGGCGGCGCATCAGGTCCTCGTCTCGGCGGAGGATGTCACCGAGCAGAGGCGCCGTGAGGTGGAGCTGCAGAAGAGCGAGGCGCTGTTCCAGGCGTTCCTCGAGCACATGCCTGCCATGATGTTCGCCAAGGACGCCGACAGCAGGTATGTCCTGGCGAACGCTCAGTTCGAGCGGTTCATGGGGATCGCGCCGCACGGCTGCGCTGGCCTGCGGGACCTCGACATGCTCCCGGAGGACGTCGTCGCGCAGGTGAGGGCCGCCGACGACGAGGTGAGGAATACCGGTGTTGCGACGTCGTTCGAGGAGAGCGTCCCTCACCCTACAGAAGGGATGAAGCAGTTCCATTCGGTCAAGTTTCCCGTCCGGGGTCCTGGCATCCCGGACGGGACGGTCGGGGGGGCGGCCATCGACATCACGGCCATCAAGCGGGCGGAGGCCGAACGCCAGGAGGCGCAGCTTGCGGTCATCGAGGCGCAACAGGCGACGATCCGGGAGCTCGCGACGCCGCTCTTGCCGATCGCCGACGGGGTGATCGTCATGCCGCTCATCGGCACGCTCGATCCCGAGCGGGCGAGCCGGATCATCGAGGCGTTGCTCGCCGCTGTCGGTGCGCACCAGGCGGCGATCGCCATCATCGACATCACGGGGGTGAGATCGGTCGACGCCCATGTGGCGGGGGTGCTCCTGCAAGCCGCTCGCGCCGTGAGGCTGCTCGGGGCGAGGGTCGTGCTCACGGGCATCCAGCCCGCCATCGCGCGGACGCTCGTCGACCTCGGCGTGGAGCTGCAGGGCCTGGTGACAGAGGCCACGCTGCGCGGCGGCATCGATCACGCGCTGCGGACCAGGGAGCGCCGAGGGCGTTCCCTCCCAGGCTGAGCGGCCGCCTCGCCGCCGGGATCGGTTCGCGGGACGCGCGGGCGGTCGACTCCGGTAGTCTCCCCGTCGGACCACAGCGATCGCGAAGGGTGGACCTCATGCCGAAGCTTCACGAGATCCGCGCGGACCACGACGCGGAGACCATTGTCATGTACCAGGCCTACGCGCCGGCGATCGCCGAGCCCGCGCTCGCTGCTCAGCGCTTCGTCGCCCCGTTCTCGTTCGGCCGGATGACGTGGATCAAGCCGTCGTTCCTCTGGCTCATGCACCGCAGCAACTGGGGGCGAAAGGCGGGGCAGGAGCGGATCCTCGCCGTCCGCATCCGGCGTACAGGCTGGGAGCGGGCGCTCTCCCTCGCCGTCCTCACCTCGCCGGAAGCGGCGGTGTTTCGCTCGCCGGACGAGTGGAGCAAGGCTTTCGCCGAGGCCAGGGTGCACATCCAGTGGGACACCGAGCGCAACCTCCGAGGTGGCCCGCTGCCTTGCTACAGCATCCAGGTCGGCATCGGCCGCGATCTCATCCGCGAGTACGCGGAGAGCTGGGTCGTCGCCATCGAGGATCGAACCCCCCTGGTCCGGAAAATGTACCAGCAGATCCAGGCAGGCCACGCGGACAGCGCGGCGAAGTTGTTGCCGCGCGAGACGCCCTACGCCGTGGACGAGGCCATCGCCAGGCGCCTGCTCATCGACCCATGACGAGACTCCCCAAACGAGCAGAATTCTTCCAATAGATTGGCGTGAAATCCAGCGGACGGGAGGCGCTGCTGCACCTTGCTCTGCGGACGCCCCCTCACCGGCGAGGCGAGGGCGGTGAATCACCGAGGAGAGGAGAGAGCATGGCATCGAGAGCGAAGAGGATCCTGGTCATCGGCAGGAGGGCGGATATCCTCGAGCGGAGCGTGGCAGCGCTGAACCAGCAGGGGCACGCGGCGGTCGGCACGGTGAGCGCGTCGCCGGACGCGGAGTTCCACGCCGGCGACTTCGACCTCATCACGCTCGGCGGCGGCGTGGACGCCGCCACCCGGAAGCGCCTCCACGCGCGCTTCAAGGAGCAGAACAAGGAGGTGATGGTGCTGGACGTCTACGCCCCGATCGCGGGCCAGCAGATCGCCTGGGCGCTCAGGAGATCTTCCGTCGACGGAGAGCTCGGGAGCGCCTTCTCGGTGACGGAGGGCGATGAGGCGTTCGTCGCGCGCGCGACGATCGAGCGCGCCTGTACGCTGCGACTCGACATCTACAGCTACCCCGGCTCCGCCCTGGAGCCGGAGGTCGCGCGCGTCGTCGACACCTCCGTCACCCCGGGAACGCACGAGTTCAAGCTCGCGAAGGAGCTCGCGCGCGGCGGGTTCATGGCGGTGCTGACCTTGAACGGCGAGGAGCACCACCTGCACCGCCTGGAGCAGCCTGCGGGTTGAGCCGCCCATGCGCGTCGATGCCACGTCGATCGTGGACGTCGTTTGCGGGGCTGCGGGGCGCGCTCCCGGCCCGTGAGCAGCTCGCCCCCGAAGAAGGGGTGTACGATGGGGCCCATGGCATCCACGTTCGCGAGCGCAAGGCAGGCCACGGCGTCGCGGGTCATGGCGCCGGGGGTGTCCACCTTGAACGTCATCTGCGCCGGGGAGGCCCTCTGGGATCTCGCGCCTCCTGGCGGGACCTCGCTGCGGTTCCGGCCGGGCGGCGGCGCGGTGAACGCCGCGGTCGCGCTCGCGCGGAGCGGCCTCCGCGTCGGGCTCGTGGTGGCAACGCCCCCGGCCGGGCGCTCGTGGCGAGGGTCGCGGCGGCCGGCGTCGATGTCGAGGGGCCTCCGGACGCTCCACGCCCTGCTCGGCGGCCTGGCGCGCGATCGCGGTCAGTTCGCCGGGGGCGGCGGGTTGCAGCCGCAGACCGACATGCGGCCGGGCACGGTGGTCGTCCACTGGCCGCTCCAGGTCACGCGGCGGAGCTGTTCTGGACACTTCGTCTGTGCGTCGTCGTTGTTCCAGATGGGCCCGACCGGAACGTCCAGCCCCTGGACGGTGCCGCAGACCGACATCTGGCCGGGCACGGTGGTCGTCCACTGACCGTTCCACCTCAGGCTGCCACAGACCGCCGGGCATTTGCTCTGCGCATCGGCGTTGTTCCAGATCGGACCGGCGCCGACGTCGAACGCCATGGCCGTACCGAGAAGGAACACCCCGCCAGCGACCGCAAATAGACCGGCAACGAGCGTTTTATTTCTCATGATGGACTGCTCTCCCTCGCTCCCGCTGTCTGCTCTCCGGGGGGGAATCGCGGTCATGCGCGCTGGATCGAGCGCGCGCGACCATCTGATCACTTCTTGAGCTGGCCGACACGCCGTCAAGCTCTCGAGGCACCCCCCCCTCAAACACCCTGAAAAATTCACAGGGAGGCGGGGAGGCGGGGAGGAGAATCTTCAAATTCTCCCCGTCTCCCCGCCTCCCTGTTCAATTTCTCTGCTGAAAAGCGCCACGAAATAAGGGGATTCCTTGGGTCAAGCTCTCGGCGGCATTCGCACGGCGCCGGTGCTCGCATCGGCTGGAGGAGCAGGAAACGCGAGAACCTGCGGCCCGGTCGCCGGCGAGGAAGCGATCGAGGATGTGCGTGGCCGGACTCCTGCGCTGCTTCGCGGCGATGCGCTGGTCCGAGAGATATGGAATCACCCCTCGCGCGCGCGAGGCCAGAGGCCATCACGGCATGGGCGCAGGCTCGCTCTGGCCATTCCGAGCTGGAGGTGCCTGCGCGCCTTCGCTCACTTCACGACGACGTTCGCCGTCGTGAACTTGATTGTCCCGCTGTTGGACTGCGCCTCGATCAACAGCTTGACCTCGTGCAGGTTCCCCAGGCTGAGGCCGAGCCCTTCCCACTTGGTGAAGTGTTCGGAGACGGAGATGGTGCCGCACGTGCGAGCTGTCCGCCGGATGCTGAAATACTGATCGAACGTCTCACTCGGACCCGTGATGGCCGGCTTGTTCACGCGGGTTTTCTTCCACACGTCATAGGTCTCGCCGTCGGCGGTGAGCGTGCCCACCTCGTCGCGCGGCGTCCCGTCGGAAGAGAAACCTCCCGGCTTTGCGCTCCCCCAGTCGTCGAGGATGTAGAACTCGCGCAGCGGGTTGACGGTCCAGCCGTAGATGCCGATGTACGTCAAGCCGCCGCCCTCCTCCGTCTTGGTATGCGCGAACTCCGCCGAGAAGGTGCCAATCTGGGCGTGCTTCCGGGTCTGGTTGAAGTCGAGCCCGACGCGCGCAAGGAAATCCTCGACGTTGTTCCACTCCGCGCTGAAGGTGGCGCCGACGCCGTGCACCGTCATGCAGCCCGACCCGCTTCCTTCCGCCCAGAGCTCATACCCGTAACCGTTGCCCGCATTGCCTCGGCTGTTCGAGCAATACTCCCTGCCTCCGGTCAGGGGTGTCGCTGGCGGGCAGGTGTTCGCGGCGCCGCCCGCGCCCCCGCCCCCGCCGCCGTCGCCGGTCGAGCCACCTCCACCCGTCGCTCCGCCCTCGTCAGGGGACCCACCGCCGCTGCTCGCGCTGCCGCTCCCCGTGACGCTTCCGGTGGCGGGGGCAGCGCCCGCGCCCCCGACGCCCGGTTGACCACCGCTTCCGCTCTCGCCGGTCGATCCTGCGATCGAGCCGCCGCTCCCGCTTGCGTCCTTCGCCTCCCCGGAGTCGGCACAGCCCGTGAAGGCCGCGGCAGCCAGGCAAGCGGCGAGGGGACCCAGCGACCAACGAGACGGAACGAGAACCATCATGGTTGGAGCATGCCAGAGCATGCTCGTCTTGATCAAGCGAGGCGAACCGCTGGAAGGAGGGCTCGTCGCCGGGTTGCCGCATCGGACAGAAGTTTCCAGAGCCGCGCGAACGTCCGCTTCACCGCGTCGCGCCCGACACTGCCGAGTGGGGGCAAAGGTTCCCGCGCGCCTTGGCGCGTTGCCTCCTCGCCTATCGGCGCCACGGGTCGTAGGGGATCTCGGAAGCTGGCGCTCCAGATATCTGCGTGTGTCCCCGGACGTGTTCATGGCCGGCGCGTCGCTCACGGGCGTTCGATGTGGCTGCTCGGCCGAGGGCTGCAACGACGTCACCGGGACGGTGGCGACCGCAATCGTGATGGAGGGTCACGCCGACGACGCCGCGCAATAACGTAGGGCCTATCACCCACGTGGTCCGCGCGCGAGACCCGCTCGGCGTCAGCGCCCTGACGAGCCCGGTGAGCGCGAAGCCGAAGTTGCCTGGCGGCTGGAGCTGCCCTTGAGCCGGAGGGCGTTCCTTGATACGATCGGAGCATAAGTTTTCTGTGTGGGTATGCGAGTTGCAATGACCAGTCTCCCCGTCGATCCCTTCACCTGGCACCGCGTCGAGCTGCTCCAGCGCATCATTGACACCCTGCCCGATCCCATCTTTGTCAAGAACCGGGAGCATCGCTGGCTCGCCGTCAACGAGGGGTATTGCAAGCTCATCGGGCACCCGCGGGAGGCGCTCGTCGGCAAGGACGACAGGGGGTTCTGGCCCGCCGAGCAGGTCGATGTCTTCTGGGAGCACGACGATCTCGTCGTGAACACGGGCGAGCCCGACGAGAACCAGGAGGTGGTCACCGGCGGCGACCGCGTCGAGCGGACGATGTGGACACGCAAGTACCCGATGCGCGACGACGCCGGGCAGGTGGTCGGGCTCTGCGGCGTCATCACGGACATCACGAACATGAAGGGCAAGCTCGTCGCGGCCGAGCGGCTCGAGGCGGAGAATCGCGCGCAGCTCGGGATCATCGAGGCGCAGCGCTCGCTGCTCGAAAAGCTCGCGGTGCCGGTCGTGCGCATCTGGCAGGGCGTCTTGCTCCTGCCGCTCGTCGGCGCGCTGAACCAGGAGCGGGCCGCGCAGGTCACCGAGAGCGTCCTCGCCGCGATAAGCGCCGCCTCCGCGCGCTTCGTGATCATCGACGTGACGGGCGTCCCGCTCATCGACACCATGGCCGCCGAGGCCCTGCTGCGCACCGTGCAAGCCGCGGCATTGCTCGGCTGCGAGAGCGTGCTCGTCGGCATGGGGCCCGCCGCGGCGCAGACCCTGGTCGGGCTCGACGTCGACCTCGGCCGCATCACGACGCGCGGCAGCCTCGAGCGCGGGCTCGAGTATGCGCTCGGCCGCCTGTCCTACCGGATCGTCGCAGCGCGCAAGGCGGCCACCCCCCGGGAGCGGTGATGTAGCGGGCCCGGCCGCGCCCGGCCGGCGGCCACGGGCCCAGCCGCTCGGGCGTACGTGCGCGAAGGTGAAGGGCTGAAGCGGATCTACGCGGCCTTCGTCGGCTTCGGGTTCAGCTGAAGGAAGCGGCGCTGGTAGGCGTACGAGCGAAAGAGGATCTGCAGCGGCGGCTCGTTGCCGCTCTTGATCTCGAGCGTCGCGCCGTCGTCGTGCTCGGCGCAGTGCGGGATGCGCAGCGTGTAGCTCGTGCCGCCGCCGGTGCGCACCGCGATGCCCCCGAGCGCGAGCCCGGCCGCGGCGACGGCCACGTTGGTCCCGGTCTGGCCGTCGTGCGCCTTCGCCTCGATGCCGCGAGTCGCCGGCCTCGCACACACGCAGCAGCCTTGCGGCCAGTTGATCGCCTCGCTCGTCACCGGCGCCGGAAAGCCCGGCTTCGGGTGGACGTAGTCGTCGGCGAGCAAGGTGAGGACGCGCTTGTCGACGAGGTACGCGGCCTGGCACTTGTCGCAGAACGCCGGGTCTTCGGTGTGGTTGAGCTCGATCTCCGCGAGCGTCGCCTGGCAGCGCGGGCACGTCGCGGTGCCGGCCTGGTCCCTCGCGACAAGGAGCGCCCCGAACGCGAACACCGCGAACCCGAGGCCGCCGGCGAGGCAGAGCAGCCACAGCAGACCGGAGCGGTCGATCATCGCGTAGAAACAGAGGACCGAGAGGCCGGCGAGCACCGCCATGATGACGACGTACTTGATGGTAGAGCCAGTGTTGCGGGTCACGGTGGACGTCATGATCGCGACCTTAGCGCCGGTCGGCCCTCGAGCGCGCGCCGAACGCTGTCGCGGATAGAAGGTAGAGGGTAGGAGGGGAGCGCGTCCAAGCGCCCTTCCGGCGGTCCAGTACCATCCTGCCCCACATGCCGTCGACGCGATGCCCGGAGCGCGACGGGCTCGCGATCGCCGACGGCTGAACGTCTCGTGCTCGATTGGCCGGAGGGGTCGCTCCTGCTCGTCCCTGATCGCGGCTTTACACTATTTCAAAATACAACCTGCGGGCGCCCTCTTCTCGGGCGAAAACACGGCTCTCGGCCGCTCGCGATCGCGGCGCGAGCAAGGGTCTCCCTCGTCGAGCGCTTGACCCAGCGGGTTTCGCCGTTAGCCTCCAGGCATACGTATCGCTGGATCACTCCCTGGCGAAGCTCCGGGAGCTCTGTGATGATCCTCCGTCCGCTTTCTTCTATTCGAGAGGGTTGATATGACCTGGAAGTACAGGACGCCCCTGGGCGCGGCCGTGGCCGGGCTCGCCGGAGCGGCGCTGCTGGCGCCGGCGCCAGCAGCGGCCGCGCCGAACGAGGCGACTCACCAGCGCACGGCGATACCGGCCTACTGGGGGCCGGACACCGCAGGTGGAGCCGAGATGTTCGCGCGGCTCGCGCAGAATGTCCCGACGAGCGACATCGTCGTCATCAACGGGAGCGCGTCGAAGCCAGAGGCGCCGTTCAACCAGGCATGGGCCGCGGCGATCGAAGAGATCCACGACGCGGGCGCCCTGGCCCTCGTGTACGTGGACAGCGGCTATTACGGCTTCGGCTTCCCGCCGGTGGCGCCGCACGCCACCAGGCCGGACGGCCCGGGCGGCGGCGGCAGCTCGGTCGCCGACTGGACGGCGCAGATCCAGCAGGACATCGACGACTGGTACGCGCTCTACGGCGCGTACGGCGTCGACGGCATCTTCCTGGACCAGGTCGTCGCTGCGTGCGGCACCGAGGGCGCCCCGGACCTCTACGTGGACCTGTACGCGGCCGTCAGCGACTACATCAGCAACAACTACCCCGGGGCGTACCTCATCCTCAATCCCGGCATCCCGGTGGCGTCGTGTTACGAGGATATCGCCGACACCATCGTCACGTTCGAGGGCAGCTACGCCGCGTACATGCGCGACGACTTCCCGACGGCTGGGTGGCAGCTCGAGAGCACGAGCCCCGACAAGTTCTGGCACCTCATCTACGACGTGCCGGACGAGGCGGCGATGGCCGCGGTCGTCGCCCGCAGCAAGCAGCAGAACGCCGGCTTCGTGTACGCCACCGACGACCGGATCGTCGTCGACGCTGCCGGCGCCGTGGTCGGCGTTCCCTGGGATACCCTCCCGCCGTACTGGGACGCCGAGCTGGTCGAGGCGGCCGGCGTCGACGACACCCTGGCGCCCGATCCGCCGGACGGCCTCGACGCGACGGCCGCGTCAGGCACCTCGACGGCGCGCGTGACAGTGACCTGGAACAACCCCTGGGATGACGTCGCGACGGCCGGCTATGAGGTGTTCCAGGACGGTGTCTCGATCGGGACGACGTACGACAACGAGATGACGGTGGCCGGCCTGCTGCCGTCCACGAGCTACACATTCCAGGTCAAGGCCTGGGACGCGGCGGGCAACGCGAGCGACCTCAGCTGCCCGCTGTCCGTGGCCACGCCTGCGGCGGCCGCGGCGCCGATCCTGAGCCCGTCCTCGTGCCTGAGCGACTCGGTGGCGAGATACCAGGCCACGTACGTGGATCCGTTCGCTTATCGTCGCGTGTTCATCAACAGCGACAACGACACGTCCACCGGGTACGACCTCCCGCCGGGGCAGCCCGCCGGTGTCGATTACATGATCGAGAACGGCTGGCTTTACCGGCACACAGGGCCCGGCTGGGCGTGGGTCCTGGTGAGCGGGGTCTCGCCGCTGCTCTCGACGACGGACGATGTGGTTGTCTGGGAGGTGCCGACCAGCGCGTTCACCGGGGCGGCCACCACGCAGGTGGTGGTGTTCCAGGGCGGCTCGCCCGACGCCTACAGCGAGACGCTCACGGTCCCGCTGAGCACGGGCTGCTGACGGGGCGTGCCGCTTACTTGCGGGCGCGTCAGGCGGCGGAGGTGGTGGTGGCGCGGAGCGGCTTGGCGGGGAGCTCGCGCTCCCTGGCGGCGGGGACGAGCTTGGGGGCGGTCTTGAGGTGGGTGGCGTACAGGGTGAGGCCCGTGAAGGTGATGCCGCCGAGCATGTTGCCGACGACGGTCGGGATCTCGTTCCACACGATGTAGTCCATGACCGAGAAGTTGCCGCCCATGAGCATGGCCGAGGGGAACAGGAACATGTTCACCACGGAGTGCTCGAACGTCATCGCGAAGAACAGCATGATGGGCATCCACATCGCCGTCACCTTGCCGCCGACGGTGTTGGAGATCATCGCGCCGACCACGCCGGTCGAGACCATCCAGTTGCAGAGCACGCCGCGCACGAAGAGCGTCAGCATGCCGGCGGCGCCATACTCCTTGTAGCCGAGCGTGCGCGCCTCGCCGATGCCGGAGATGGCCTTGCCGATGGCGTTCGGCTCCGTGGAGAAGCCGAAGGTGAAGACGATCGCCATCATCACGGCGACGGTGACGGCGCCGGCGAAGTTGCCCGCGAAGACAAGGCCCCAGTTGCGCAGGACGCCGCCCAGGGTGACGCCCTTGCGGCGATCGATCAGCGCCAGCGGCGACAGCACGAACACACCCGTGAGCAGATCGAAGCCCAGCAGGTACAGCATGCAGAAGCCGACCGGGAACAGCATCGCGCCGATGATCGGGTAGCCCGTCTGCTGGGTGACCATCACCGCGAAGACGGCCGCGAGCGCGAGCAGCGCGCCGGCCATGTAGGCTCGGATCAACGTGTCCCGGGTCGACATGAGGACCTTGGACTCGCCCGCGTCGACCATCTTGGTGACAAATTCTGTCGGCGCCAGATAGGACATAAGCTTCGCATTCCTCCGTGAAGACGTGACCGGCGAGAGGACTCGATCTTGGCGCGCCCGCCCCTGCAGGCCGCGCCGCGCTGACCGGCGCGGCCTGGGCGGCAGCGCGAACGGATCGCATCGGCGTGTGCCGGAGCGATCGAGCTCTCACGACGTGCCGTGGAATGTAGACGAGGCTGGGTTTCGTCATTGTTTCCGTCGACGATCGAACTTCGATTTATCGAGAGTCGAGGCCTGAGGCCGCCCCTCGCTCTGCCCGTAGGCCGCCACGAAGCCGTCCACCAGCTTCTCGAGGAACGGCTGCATCGGCAGCGGCCGGCAGGTGGTGCCCGAGAGCCCGTGCTGGTGGATGAGCGCCACGAGGAGCGGCGACAGGAACGCGAGCGCGGCCGTGCGCACCGAGAGCTCGTCCTCGGGATCGAGGCGCGCCTCGCCGCGGCGCGCGTGCACGCGCAGGCGCTCCTCCATCGCGCGCACCGTCGGCTCGAGCACCCCGTCCAGGTAGCCGGGGCCGGCGACCGCGTCGAAGAGCCCCGCCGCCATCCCGGACGAGAAGAGCTGCCCGACCCCCGTCGGCACCCACGCCGCCGCGAGGCTCGACCCGAGCCCGATCAGCGACTCCCGCAGGCCGAGCTCGCCGGGCTCCGCCACCGTCGCGATGTACTGCGCCGCGCTCGTGCGCACCGTCCGCAGCGCCTCGGCCACCGCGCCCGATCGATCGCCGAAGTAGTGCTTGATCGTCGGGATCGAGACCTCCGCCTCGCGCGCGAGCTCGTGCAGGCTCGCCTGCGCCCCGCGCCGCACCACCGCCCCGAGCACCTTGCGCGCGATCACCTCCCGCGTCGCCTCGTAGTCCTGGTTCCGCGCCCCGGCCCGCCTGCCCATCGCCCTCCATTCTGCCCGCTTGACTTCGAAAAATATAATATCATAGTCGTGATAATAAACGAGGTGCCCCATGTTCGAGGACTTCGCGAACGTCTGGACCCCGGTTGCGCTGGCGGCCGACCTCCGTGCGGACCGGCCCCTCGCCGTGCGGGTGGCCGGCACCCCGCTCGTCCTCCTGCGCGACAGGGAGGGCAAGCCGTCGGCGCTCCTCGACCGCTGCCCTCACCGCGGCGTCGCCCTCTCGCTCGGCCGCGTGAAGGACGGGTGCCTCGAGTGCCCCTTCCACGGCTGGCAGATCGAGGCATCCGGCCAGGTCTGCCACGTCCCGTGGAACCCCGACGCGAAGCTCTCGACCCTCCGCGGCGTCGCCTTCCCGGCGCGCGAGCTCGCCGGCCAGATCTGGGTCTACACCGCGCCGGTCGACCGTCCCGCGACCGAGCCCGAAGCGCACGAGGCGCTCTTGAGTCCGGGCGTCCGCATCTCCGGCTTCCAGATCGAGTGGGCCACCCACTGGACCCGCGCCATGGAGAACATGCTCGACTGGCCCCACCTGCCCTTCGTCCACCGCAGGACCATCGGCAAGAGCATGGCAGGCCGCAGCAACGCGCGAATGGACATCGCATGGGAAGAGCGCCCCTGGGGCGCGCGCACCCACGTTCGCATCGACGGCAAGCCCGAGGCCGGCTCGCTCGATTTCCGCTGGCCCAACCAGATGAACCTGCACATCCCGATCCCGAACAAGCGCCTGATGATGCTCGTCGCCTGCGTCCCCATCGATGGTCAGCGCACCCGCATGCTCATGACGATGGCCCGCGATTTCCTGACGAGCCCTCTCTTCGACTTCTTCTTCCACCGCATGAACGCGCGCATCGCCGGCGAGGATCGCGCCATCGTCGAGTCCTCTTTCCCGGTCGAGATCCCCCCGGCTGGCGAGGAGCGCTCGGTCCGCACCGACGCCCCCACGCTGATCTTCCGCAAGCGCTACTTCGCGGAGCTGAAGGGCACCTCGAGCGGTATGGAGGAGGAGCCTTCGGGTCGCCGCGCCCTGCCCATGGCCCGCGGCCCGCTCCCGGAGGCGGGCGGATTCACGGCTGGATGAGCAGCCTCCCGCCCATCCAGGCTTGCCAGAAGCGTCTCTGCGAGACGTGCGCGCTCTGCGACGGGCAGCTTCAGGGCTTTGACGATGCTCTCATACAAGGTAGGAGAGGCCGGCCGTTGCCCCGGTGCTCCCAGCCTGGTATGGCTAGGGTGGCTGTCATGAGCTGGACCAAGGATGACCAGAGCAAGCTCGACCGTCTCCGTGGCAAGGAGCTCTCCGGCACGCTGACGGAACCCGAGCAGGCGGAGCTAGCGGCGCTCATGGCGCGGATCGAGGCGGAGGAGGCGGCGCTGCTTGCCCCGGAAATGGCTCGGCTGCGTGCCGAGGCCGAAGACGTGGCGGCCGAGCTGGCTCGGGTCGAGAGCGAGAACGAACAGCTCGCCCAGCTCATGGCCCAGCAACAGGCCCTCGTGGCCGACACGCGCAGGTTCCTCGAGGAGTTCGACCGGCGCCGCGCCTCCATCCTCGACGGATTTGCCCGCATCGCCGGCGGCCCGCTGCACGCTGCGTGAATGGCCGTTTCGACGGAAGCGCGCGCCATCGTCCGGGTCGCCTTCGGTGGCCAATGTGGTTACTGCGGCGTTTCCGAAACGTCCGTGGGGGGCGAGCTGGAGATTGATCACTTCCACCCGCTGGCAGCGGGTGGGTCCGATGACATCGAGAACCTCGTCTACGCTTGCACCGCATGCAACCGGTTCAAGGGCGACTATGCGCCCGCACACGATGCACCTGAGAGCTTGCGGCTCCTTCGCCCTCAGCGTGACGATCTCGGCGCGCACGTCGAGGAGACGGTCCACGGTCGGCTGATCGGGCTCACGCCTCGTGGCTGGTTTCACATCCAGCGACTGCACCTCAACCGCCCGCAGCTCGTCGAGAGGCGCCATTTGCTCCACGTCCTTCAGGCGCAGAGATCCGAGCTCTCGCGTTCACGGGAGGCGGAGGCGCGCCTGCGGCGGGAAAACGAGGTGCTCCAAGGCGAGATCACGCGTCTTCGGGCAGCCGTGGCCGCTTTGCTTGGTGGAAGCGAGCGCTGAACGCCAGGAAGACCTTCCTCCGCGGGTGGCTTCGCGGCGCTCGACGAAGAAGCGCCCGAATGACACGCCGGCCGGCCTGGTTTCAGGCCGACCGGCTACAGGAGGGTGCATGGACACCGTCGAGCGTGCCTCGACCAGCGAGCCCCCGGCTCCGGCTCCTCTCCGCCCCCGGCGCCGAACAACCCGCGCCGGCTACCGACGAGGAGATCCTCCCGACGCCGCTCGACCGCAGGAGCTGCGATGAAGCACGGCGGCGTTCACCCCGCCGCGGCGAGCACGGCCCCGACACTCGAGGTGGCGGCGCTCCTGCAGGCGCTGCTGGCGCAGCCGGTGCCGCCCCTGTCCTGGGCGCAGGAGATGCACCTCCAGCGGCGCGTCGCCTCCCGCATCGATCAGCGCGCCGCCGAGGCCGCGGAGCGGGGTGCCCGCGCCGCCCGACGGCCGCCTCTCCGAGGCCCCGCGACCGCGCTCGCCGCGGTGCTGGCCGCGGTCGTCCTCAGCGAGGTTGTCGTGCTTCGGGCGCGCCCTCCGGCCCCCGCGGCCGCGCGGGTGACCGCCCTCCAGGGCTCGGTCGAGATTGCCTCCGGCGGCGCGACGCGCTCGCCGCCGTCGCTCGCCTTGGTGCCGCTCGCGAGCGAGGACGAGCTGCGGACCGGCGAGCAGGCGACGGCGAGCGCGTCGCTGGCGACGGGCGCGACGATCGAGGTCGGGCCTTCGACCCGCGTGAGGTTCACGTCGACGGGCGCAGGGCAGGACCGCTCCGACGACGTCGTCGCCCTGGAGCGCGGCCGGGTCTCGGTCGCGGTGCCGCCGCTCGCGGCGGGCATGACGCTGTCGGTCCGCACCCCGGACACCACCATCACGGTCCACGGCACGCGCTTCTCGGTCGAGCGGCTGGTCGGCCCGGCGGGCGAGCCTGCAGAGACCCGCGTCTCGGTGGTGGAGGGGCGGGTCGCCGTGCGCCACGGCGCGGTCGAGCGCTTCGTCGGCCGGGGCGAGACGTGGTCGTCCCGCGGCGCGGAGCCCGGGGTGGCGCCGCCGGCGGGCGACGCGCAGGCGCCGCCGCGAGGGGCCGAGCCGCAAGCGGCCGATCGGGACCAGCCCGCCCGCAACGAGGCCGCGGCGGGCGCGTCGAGCGCCCCGCGCGACCCGCCCGAGGCCCCGGCGGACGCCTCGCTGTCCGCACGGAACCATTAGCGTGTCATGCGTTTCATGACGTGAGCCGGCTCGGCCGGACGGCACGCCAGTGCGTGGTTCGCGGTCGGTGCCGCTCGTTCTCGAGCGCGAGGGCCGTGTGCTGCGCCGTTGCGGTACCTCATGCTGGAGGTTGGCCGGACCTTGCTCAGCGCGATGACCGTTGCTCTACCCGCCGGCGTCACGCCCTCTACCCTGGTGGCTCGACGCTCCACGTGACGTGATCGCTCCAGCGATGGAGGCGCGGATTGAAGAGCGCCCGCGGGTCAGGGCGTCGCGAAGCACGCCTTCCCTCAGGAGACCTGGCTGGAAGGGCTCCACCTCGAAGATGCGCGCACCAATCGTCGCGAGGAGACGCTGCATTCGCACGAGCCAGGGATCCGTCTGCGCATCGAGAGGGTACGAAACCCCATATGCGGCCTCGAGCATCCCGGTGGGAATCGATAGGTCAAGCCAATCGGAGCCCGGTTCTACTCGAACCAACCACTGTTTCAGCGCGATGAGCGGCCGCTCCGGTCTGCTGTGGCTGCTCTGCCTCGTCGGCGGCCTCGGGCTCGCGGTGTTCGCGTTCGGGTCGCTGCTCGCCGCCAGGTACCCGTGCCGGTCGGCGACGGGCCGCGTTTCAGCAGGGATCAGGCTGGGGGGCACGCTTGACCGGCGCGGCGGCCCCATGGTTTAGAGTCGCATGAGATCCTCTCTTGCTCGCGGCGCTCGGCCGTGGGTTGGCCTCTTCGCCGGCGCTCTTGCCATCGGCTGCAGCAGCGTCCGCCCGCCGGCGAGGCCCAGCGCTCCCGTGACCGCTCCGGCCCCACCGGCCGCGCCCCCGGTGAGCGTCGTGTTTCAACCGAGGGGGACCGTAGTATTCCTGCTGGCGTTGCCGGAGCGGAAGGTGTGGTGGAGCGACGAAAACTACCTGACCCTCTTCGGCCGCCAGGAGTCGGCGGAGTCCGCCGATCAAGGGCGCTTTTCGGCCATCGCCTCGCTCCCCATCAACAACCTCCTCCCGCGGAGCATCGTTCTCACCCCCGACGGCGCCGACGCCATTGCGATCTTCTCGGTCGCCACCTCCACCTGGGAAGGGCGCATCGAGCACCCTCCGTACACCCAGGTCGTGGAGCGGTGGAACCTGGCCACGCGCACCCGGCGCTGGTCGCGCACGCTCCCGGCCCTGCCGATGATCGGTACCTATGGGGACAGCGATGTGGTGGTGCTGGGGCCACACGGCCTGTACGCGACCCGCTGCATCAAGGTGGGCGCTCCCTCCTGGGACACCCGATGCTACGTCGCCGCGCTCGACGAGCGCACGGGAGCGCTCGGGCCCACGGAGACGCTCTCGTATACCGACTTCTCATTCTCGTGGAGAGGTGAATTTCAACAGGTGTCGGCAGGGCGGCGCTTCGCCCTCGTCGCTGCCCATTCGAACAGCTCTCCCTATTTCCTGATCTTCGATGACCGGGGGCGCCGCGCCGGGTGGGTGAATGCGTCGTGCGCTCGCTTCGCAGAGGGCGGCTCGGAGGAGAGGCCCACGATCCTGATCGACGAGCAGAGCTCCCTCGAGAAAAACGCCTCCCTCTACGGCCGTTTCAACCTGATCAAGCACGCGAGCGCCTGCCAGTTGCAGCAGGATTCGAAGGAAGCGGAGGCGCACCTGAACAGCCGGAGCCTGCGGCATAGCGGGTTCAGGTGGCTCGGCGGGGGACGCCGGATCGTCTGGAGCTCTTTGACCCAGCGCGGCCTGGAGTGGGACGAGCTGCCCAGGGCGCACGTCCTGGATGTCGACCGCGTGGGTCTCCCCGGGCCGCTGCCCGCGCCGCCCGGCATGGAGAGAGAGCGCGTGCTGCTCTCCGGATCGGGCTCGGATCTGTATGCGCAAGCGGACAAGCGCCTCTTTCGTCTGGAGGAGACCGGCTTCGTGCTCGATTCGACGCCACCGGCGCCGCCCTATGTCCTGAGCCACCGAGAAGATGCCATCCTGGGGTTTCACTACGAGGGGCTCGACGGTAGCAAGTACCGCCTCGTGCTGGGCAAGCGCCAGCCGGACAAGGGAATCACCTGGCAACGGATCTCCGCCGTCTCACAGTTCACGCCTGACTTCGTCTCGTTCGAGGACGCGGGGCGCCCGCGGGTCCTGATCGCCGGCGGGAAGGCGGGGCTGCAGTGGATCGACGCGCGGACGGGCCAAATGCTCCTGCGGAGCTGCGGGCGCGGCGCCGAGCCGCCGGGCCGCTGCAGCGACAAGGGCGAGACGGACTACCGCGGGCTGGTGATGTCGAGCGATCGCAAGACGGCCTTCACGATGCACCTGGGCCTGCAGAGCATCAGGTACAACAATTCCTTCGACGAGATCGAGCTCTCCACGGGAAAGATCCTGCGAAGCTTCCCAGCGCCGGACTGGGATACGGCGGCCCCCCTGGACTTGCCCATGGGCTGGGTGGAGAAAGAGCGCCGGTTCTGGATCGAGGGAAAGCTGCCGCTGACCAAGCGGGCCTCCGTCACCATGGTGACCATCCCCGAAGGCGGCGCCTCACCGCGCTACGACTCCTTCGCCGCCCTGGGGTGGTACCCGGACTTCGGCGCCGATCCCGAGGGTCGCTTTTTCATGTTCGGGCGCGATCACGACACGATCGATGTCTTCGCCCCCGATGGCACCCTGGTGGTCACCCTGGGCACGCCCGACGACGGCGCCTTCGCGCAGGCAAGAGACGGTCGTTTCGCGTGCACGGGCGGCGCCTGCGACGAGTTTCGATGCGTGGTGGGGGACGTGGCTCGTCCGGTCACCGATCCGGCCTGCGCCGCCTTTCGCGTGGAGGGGTTCTCGATCCTCGAGGAGCTCGCCCGCGTCCGCAAGGCGAGCGAGTGAGCGCCACGACAGCAGGGAGCGCGGCGAGGGCGGACCCACGCCCACGCGCCCACCTGAAACAGCACCTGTGCACGGCACCTCATGACAGCCCTCGTTTCTTTGCCGCCGGTCCCCGGCGGGTGCGCTCCACATGCTGCCGCTTGGAGCTAGAGCACGGCCCTGCGCGATCAGCAGCGTGCCGCCGCTGATGGGCGGCGGGGGCCCGTCGATCGCGGCGCCCGACGGCAACCGATTCGCGGCGTCGTCGCTCCCCGCGCATCCGCCGGCACATTGGCGGTTTCGCCGAGCCGGGACGAGCTCGAATCCCCGTGCGAAGCCATGACGCTGCTCGGATTGAGCATCCTCGTGTGGCGACGGAGGGGCGGCTCGCGGCGAGCGATCAGCCGATCATGAGCGCGTCCTTGTACACCTGCAGATCATGTGCCGCGGAGGCCATGCAGTCAAGGTCATCGCTGGATTCGATGTACTCCAGCATGGTCCTGTGGCCAGCGGTCGTGGTCGCCGACGTCAGTCTCATTATCATTCTCCAACGCCGTTGCTGGGCCAAGTCCTTGAGCGAGATCAGGCAGCTCTGCACGAGCGCCGCTTGGTCATGGTTAAGCAAGCTCGGAATGGGGGCCGGCAAGCCGTCCAGCATTCCTTGGATCGTCTCTTTGATGATCATGGCTACTTTCCTCTCAAGTTTATCAACGCCGACCCGGTTCAATCCAGGCATCGGCAGAACAGTCGCTAGCACGGGCAGACTGGAATGTGTAGCGATGCCAATCGAGTATCTGATGCCCACGGATGATCCCAATGACGCTCAAAAATTCGCGTAGCGCCCACCCCTCGCTATCGCCCTCCACGCGAATTGTACAGGTACGCCCAAGGCCACGATCAAGAGACCTGGACTGATGCCCCGCACATGAGCTCACTCGGCTGTGTAATGTTGTCTACGCCACGCTGGATCCTCATCCGACGGTTTGCGATGGCTTCTGTCCGACATCGTTACAGCCTCCTTGGACCCCGCCATCAGCGCCTCGACGCCGCGCTTCACACTCCCACCTCATTCGCGACGAGCGGCCGCCCCGGGCCGCGGCGCGGCGCTGCGGGGCGGCTTCGATGCGGGTGGGCACAGCTCTCCGTCAAACAAAGGACCGGCAGAGGTCCGAGACGGCTCACGGATGGTCTCGGTTCGCTCCTGTGAGCCGTCCCGGGGCGGAGGCGGTCCCTTGGGGTCGACCGGGACGCGCCGCCCCTCCCCAGCCATGCACCAGCAGCATCCGCGGTGTGACGATGACCGACGCCCGCCACAGCAACATCGGGAAGTGTATTCGAAGGAGATATGGAATGGATCGATTCCTTGGCTTCATCATGATGGCGGCGTCGAGCCTCGCCATGGTCGGTTGCGGCAGCAGCGGCAGTGATGCCGACAGCGGCGGCAGCGGTGCCGGCACGAGCATCGGTGGCGGCGGCGACAGCGGTGCCGGCAGCGGCGGCGACGGCGCCGGCACGGGCGACGGCGCCGGCACGGGCGACGGCGCCGGTACGGGCGACGGCGCCGGCACGGGCGTCGGTGGCGGCACGGGCGTCGGTGGCGGCGGCACATCCTCGCTGGACACGGACACCGGCTGCTCCGGCGTGTTCAACCCCGATCAGGTGCTGGAGTACGCCATCACGATGGCGCCCGACGATTACGCCGCCATCCTCGCCGACACCACGTTCTCGCTCTCCCTCCCCGGGGAATTCAGCTGCAACGGCGGTGCGCCCATGCAAGTCGCCATCGAGCGCAAGCGCTCGGGAGGCGCCACGAAGGTGGGCCTCAAGGTCGAGCTGGATTCGATGGTCGCCGGACAATCCTTCCACGGCTTGAAGAAGCTGGGGTTCGACAACGGCACGAGCTCCGGCTCCAATCAGGACGATGCCACGCCGCGCGACGTGATCGCGGAGTATCTCGGCTGGCGCTTCATGCGCGCAGCGGGCGTCATGGCCAGCCGCAGCGCGCTGGCCAAGATCAGCATCAACGGCGGCCCGGCGATGGTGTACGTGCATGTCGAACAGGTCGACAAACGTTTCCTTCAGGATCGGCTGGGCGAAAACGGCGGCTGGCTCTACAAGAAGTCCGGCGGCGACGGCGACGGCTTGAAGACGCACGAAAACGACGGCGTCGAGAATCCGCACGAGGCCTGGTACTGCTTCCTGCAGAAGGGCGGCTGTGCCAGCCCTGACGACGCCACGCTGGCCGAGCTGCTACCGACGCGCGCCGACATCCCGCAGATGCATCGCCTGGGCGCCGTCAACGCCATCATCGGCAACACGGACGGCCTGCTCTACAAGGACAACAACTACTACCATTACGATTCCATCGACGGGAAGCGCACCTACATACCCTGGGATCTCGACACCACCATGTCGGCTTCGGTGGACATCATCAACGACAGCGTGCCCGGCGGCACCACCGCCTTCACCGATGCGTTCTTCAGCCACTGGGAGGCGGACTACCTCGCCATCGTCCAGCAAATCCTCGACGAGAAGATCACAGCGTCCTTCGTGGAGGCCGAGCTCGACCGCGTCCTCAGCGTCGCCGCTGCGGCCATCGACGCCGACCCCGCCCTCGCCGACGGCGCCGCCGACGCGGTTTCCACCCTGAGCGCCTGGTGGCAAAAGCGCCTCCCGGAGCTACAGCAACAGCTCAAGTGAGCGCGGGGTCACGCAGCTTTCCCCCCACCCCAGCGCTGCGCAGTTCGGTGCGCGCCCGCCGACCTGGCAGGCCTTGCGAGCCGCCGGAGCCGGTGCGCCGCGCGTTCTGTCATGAGTATTCGAGAATCGATGCTTATCGAGCCGTGCTACGAACGGGATTGGCACGGTGCCCGAAGGAGAAGGAGTACAGCATGGATCTCAGAGCATGGTGCGCGGCGCTCTGCGCAGGGATGATGGGTCTCGCCGGGTGCGGCGGGGACTCGGGGACCGGCCAGGACATCGGCTTGCCTGGCGCCTCGGGCGGCGGATTCACCGGCGGGGGAGCCTCGGGGCAGGGCGGGGATACCTTCGGTGGGCAGGGAGGCGGCATCCTCGGCGCCGACGTCGGCGGAGCGAACGGCGGGACAGGAAGCCACGGCGAGGGCAGCACGGGGTGCGAGCACATCGATGTCGTGTTCGCGGTCGACAACTCCAGGAGCATGCACGAAGAGAAGGAGTCGCTGAGTGAAATCGTGTTCCCGGCCTTCGCGCAGGCGCTGCTCGACATCGAGGGCCTCACGGACTTCCGCGCGGCCGTGCTGGACGCCTGCCCCCTTCCCGCGAATTTCCATACACGCGGCGCCTCCACCGAAGACTGCTCGTTCCAGAGCGGAGAGCCGTGGATGGATAGCTCGAGCTCCAACATCACGGGCGAGTTCGGGTGCGCCGCAGATATCTACTCGGGCGACGCCCAGTGCAGCGGCGAGGACGACGACGAACAGCCGGCGTCCGCGATCGCCGCCTCGCTGGAGGCGCCGTTCTCGACCGGCGACAACGCGGGCTTCCTCCGCCAGGACGCCTTGCTGGTGGTGGTGGCGATCACCGACGAGGACGAGCAGCCCGTGCCGTCGCAGCCGCCGCAAGCGCTGCACGATCGGATCGTCGCGGCGAAGGGTGACGCCAGGAACGTCGTGTTCCTCGGCATCGGCGGGCGGAGCGCCTGCGAGGGGGCCTACGGGAGCGCGGAGCAGGCCAACACCCTGCAGGCGATCGCAGACACGTTCACCGCCGACGAGCGCGGCTTCTTCTGGGACCTGTGCGAAGGACGCCTCGAGGACGGCCTCGCGAACGCCCTCACGGCGATCCGGGATGCATGCACGGAGTTCGTGCCGGTCCCGAACTGAAGCGATGCCCACCGCCAATGCTGCTGACGTGCGCCCTTCCTCGCTTCGGGCGGGCGTCTGCAGCAGATTGGCAAATCGTCAGGCAAAGACAAGGCTTGGCGAGGTTTCTTCGCCTGCCGCACAGGGGTCCGCTTCCCAGCCGGCGTCGGCTCGGTCAGGCTCACGAGGTGACGATACTCCCGCCGTCGGGCGCTAGAGCCGTCCGGCCGAAGTCCTCGAGTTTAGCGCGGTTTGAACAATCGCGCGGCAGCGGAATAGGTGGACTTCGTAGCGGAATCGGGTCATGTGTGCGTTCACATCGCAGCCGCCGCACAGCAGCGAGTCGTTCGGATTTTTCCGCTCCGGTAGCAGGTTGGCCTGAGGGCCGTCGTCAAGAAAGCGCGCTCGGAGCTCGGAGGTATCCCATGAGGCAACTAGCTCCTTCTGTTCTCATTCTAGTTCTTGCTTGCTCGAGCGAGTCCGCTCCCGGCGACGGCTACAGCCCAGGGGCGAGCGGTTCGAGCTCGGGTGCCGCGGGCTTGGGCGGAACCGATACCAGCTCTGGCGGCGGCGCTGACCCCGCCGGAGCGGGCGGCACGGGCGAGGCCGCTGGCAACAGCTCGGGTGGTACCACTGCGGGGTCCGCAGGCACCGGCACGAGCTCCGGAGGCAGCGACTCGGGCGCGGGCGGTAGCGGCGGCCAGGTCAATCGGCCCGAAGTGGTGCTGGCGGGTGACAATGTGAACGCTAACGGACCGCTCGAGACGACGGTTCAGGACCTCTCGTTCAGCGGCGGTGGCCACATTCTCGTCAGGCCGACGACGCTCACCACCGAGCCCAACAAGAAGCACCCGGTGGCCATTTGGGGTCCGGGCGGAGGTACCCCTCCTCGCGACTACCTACAGCTGCTGACGCGCATGGCCTCGCACGGCTTCGTCCTCGTCGGTATTCGAGAGTCGACGGGCGACGCCGTGCTCATGTCGGCGGCGATCGATTGGCTGGAGGCTCAGGACGCCGATGAGAACAGCCCCATGTACGGCCGCTTGATCCTCGACCGCGTTGGTGTGTTCGGGCACTCGATGGGCGGGCTGTCGTCGGAAGCGGCTGCTCAAACCGATGAGCGCGTCTCCACCGCGTTGCTCGACAACAGCGGCTCCTTCGAGCACAACGCCCTCGTCAATCTCAAGATCCCTGTCGGCATCATCTACGGTGAAACGGGTCAAGAGGCGCCCAACGCCGAGGGTGACTTCAACAACGCCGGCAACAAGGGGCCAGTCTGGCTCGGCAAGATGAAGGGCGGTGGTCACGGCTCGGGGCCTTGGGACGGCGCCGGAGCGAACGTTGCGTGGATGCGTTGGCACCTCGGCGGGGAGAACTCCCGCAAGGACGCGTTCCTCAAAGACGGTGGCGACTACAACAACACGGGCGTGTGGCAGACTCAGTCCAAGAATTGGGACGAGTGGAAGAACTGGAACGAGTGACAGGCGGTACACCGAGCAGACGTTCGTGCTCGGCAGCATCACGTTTCAGGACGGGCTCGTGACATGAGCCCGGCTGGCTGCGTCTGGCGCGCCCTGTTCTTCGAGGATGTCGCAACCTAGCAGGCGATCGAGCGGCACGTAGGTGTCCGGCTTGCCCGCTTCGCCGGCGACTCGCACGCCGACCGTGCTGGGCATGTAGTGGCCTTGTCGCTCGCGACGCCATAGCTTGCGCGCCGGCTTGTAGCTGGAGCTCACCTCCGCGCGCGCGAGCGCGCCGTTCCAGTAGACTCGCCGCCGCCGCTCCTCTGGAATGACGCTGCGCGGGAACGCGCTCAGCAGGCTCTCGTCGACGTGCGCCGCTTGAAAGCCATGGGCTCGGCGCCGCGGCCTGGCGTGAGATTCCTGGAGCTCGGCGCGACCGTCCACCTTGCTGACATCAGGCTCACGTGCGCTGTCGCGTGGGCCCGGGCGCGTCGCCGCTAACGCGCTATCGGTACCGGTTCACAGAGCCTCCCCGTCGACCCTACTCAGGGAAGCGCAGCGTCTCGACAGCGATGCCGTCCTCCCCCGTGATCTCCTCGCCAGACCAATCCCAGCTCGTTCCGCCTGGGCCCGGCAGCCCGATCTCGAAGGTGACCCCCTCCAGCGTGAGCTGGTCCTCATCGAGGTAGGCGATGCCGATCGAGTCGCCGCCGCGCCCGGGGCCGCCGTAGCCGCCGTCGCCTCCGGGGCCGCCGCTGCCACCGTGGCAGGACCACATGCCGTCCCCCAAGGCCCCTCCTGGAGCGCCTCGGCCGGCTTTGCCGCCTTCCTCCGGCTCCCCGCCGTCGCCGCCTTGGCCCCCGTCGTTGCTGATGATGAAGCTGTCGCGCACCGTCACCTTCGCGTGGAGCGCCAGGATGCCGATGCTCGGCTGGGCGTTCCCGCCCCCTCGGCCGCCCCGCCCCCCGCAACCGCCCGCGCCTCCGGAGCCGCCGCCGGCGCCGCCCTTCGTGGCCACGCCGCACACCGCGAGCCCACCGCGACGCCCGCCGCCACCGCCGCCGCCTTGGCCCGGCATCCCCCGGGCGCCGTCGCCGGCCCAATCGCCGTACCATCCGGTCTCATCGAGCCGCCCGCGGCCCTTGCCCGGTGCGCCGGCGGCGCCCCACATGCCGCTTTTCCCGGTGGTGCCGCTGTAACAACCACCGTCTGCCCGGTCGCCAGGTCCTCCATCCCCCTCGATGTGTGGGTTCGGCTCGGGTACGGGCTCGCCGTCCTCCCCATCTCCGGCGCCGTCGGCGAGCCCGTCGCCCCCCTTGCCACCGACGCTCGGGATCCCTCCCTCGCAGGAGTTCACCGCCCGAGCCCCACCCGGGACCGTCGCTGCGGAGCACGCGTCTCCCCCATACTGCCCGTCCGGCCCCGACGCTGCCCGGCTCTGCCATTTGTCCCCATCGTGGCCCCCCAATCCGTAGTCGGCTTCGATCCAGCTTCCGACGATCTCCACCGCGGTGCCCGATCGAACGATGATCCCGACATGCATTTGGCTGCGGAGGGACATGTGATCGATGATCGAGACCCCGTCCGCCGCCCCCGTGTCGCCGGCGCGGGCCGGCTCGACGATCAGCGCGATCTGCCCGACCGAGGGAAGGACTTTGCTCATGCCCTGCGACGGGCGTGGAGTCTCCCTCAGCGGTTTCCAATCGACGACATTGAAGCCTCCGTAGATATCCACCCCGGAGGGGAGCGTGATGGACTCCTCGTAGCCGTCGCTCGCGACGAACACGCGACCGCGCCCGGTGCGCGCAAGCTCGATGCCGCGCTGGAGGGACTGGACCGGCCTGTCCTTCGTGCCGGGGTTCGCGTCGTCACCGCCGAAAAACGGATGGTTGACGAAGACGCCGCAGCCGTCGACCAGCTGATCCTTCGCGAGCTGCTCCAGGCAGACGGACTCGGGGACCGGATCGCCTCCACACGCCGAGGGTCCGTCGCACGGCGGCACACCGTTCGGGTCGTCCACCCCCGGTGCAGTCCCGCAGCCGGCCGAGGCGAGCGGCAGAGCAACGACGAGGAGGATCGCGGAATTCAGGTTCATGGGCATCCCTCGATGGCCGCGTGTCGCGCGGCGCGATTCAATGGCTCGGCTCGCCTGCCGCGGGGAAGGCGACCAGTTGACCTTGTGGGCCGTTTTCCCCTTTGCCCACCTCGTCCTCCGTGCCGGCGTTCCCGGCGGGGCCGCCAGTACCGGGGTCCCCGATAACCATGGTGGTCCCGGGTCGAATGGCGAAGTTGGGCACCACGTAGGCGATGCCGACGGACGCGCCGCCCAGCCCGCCGCCGGCGTCGCCGCCGCGACCGCCGTTGCCTCCCCTGCCGCCCTTGCACGCGTCCCACATACCGTTATGACCATAACCCAAGCCCCCGTGGGCGCCGGGCTGCCCAGCGCCGCCTGGTTGGCCCGTGCCGCCGACCCCGCCCTGGCCGCCCTTGCCGGTCAACACGTTGGTATTGGCGACGGTCAGGGCAGCGCCCTCCAGCGCTATGATACCGATGCTCGCGCCGCCATAGCCGCCGCCCTTACCTCCCTTGCCGCCGCAGCCCCCGCTTCCCCCCGAGCCGCCGGCCGCACCACTCTGGGGGAGACGTGCGGGGCACGCGAACATTTCCCCGCGCGACTTGCTGCCGCCACCGCCGCCGCCGCCGTAGCCGACGCCGCCCTTCGTCCCGTCCTCACCACGGACACCGCGCCATCCGTCGTCGCTGAGGAAGCCTGGACCCAAAGCGCCATCCGCACGGCCACCGTCTGCGCCGTCTGCGCCATCGCCCCCGTCCTCGCATCGCGTTTGATCCGCACCGAGCCCCGCGTCGCTGTCGCGCTCGGGATGCTCCGCGAGCGCCGGCTGTCCCGGTGCGCCATCGCCGCCGGCGTCGAGTCCGCCGTCGCCGCCGTAACCGCCCGTCGACTCGATGCCGTCGTCGCACACGGTGACCACCGGCAGGGCGCCCACGGCGGCGTCTGCAGTACACGCGTTCGCGCCGTTGTTCCCTACGACACCGTCCTTCGCCCGCTCGGTGTCCGCGTCCTCGCCCGGCTCCCCGTCCTTGCCGTCGCCCGCGACGATCTCGCTGTCCTGCAGCATCGCCCTGGCTCCCGTGCTCAGAATCACCGCGATCGACGACTTGCCATCAGGCGCCGATGCGTCCGCCGCCACGACGCGCATGCCGAAGACCGTTGACGTCGCGGCCTCTTCTTCTCCCGCGATCACCCGCAGCGGGATCCCTCTCGGCGGAGCGATGGTCGTCGGGTGATCCGGCCCGCCGAATGACCCCTCGTACGACCAATCCCCGCCGTCGCACCGACGGCCACCCCAGAGCTCGACCCCCGACGGCAGCGTGATCGTCTCCTTGAACGCCCCGCCGCACGCGTACACGCGCCGGGTCGGCTCCTCGCCGCGGCTTCGCCCGTGCGCGGCGAGCCCGATCGCGTGTTGCAAGGTCTTCACCGGCGCGTCCTTCGTGCCAGGGCTCCTGTCATCACCCGACAACGGGCTGACGAACACCCCGCACTCATCCAGCGCCGGCGCCGTGCCGGGCTCTCCCTCGCACGGACCGGGCGGAGGCACCGGATCGGGTTCGCACGCCTCGACCTCCCAGCAAGGGTCGGAGTACGGGCACCCCGTGAGCATGCTCGCGCCGCACATGAAGATCGCGACGGCGACGACGGATGTCGCCACGCGCCGGCCTTCCTTCGAACGCATCGGCTCGGCCCCCGATGTCCTCACCACAGCCCCTCGACCATCACGCCGATCTCTCGCCCGGTCGCCACGGGCGAGGCGTGGATCCGATCCTCAGCCGGCGTGAGCCCCAGGAAGGAGAAGTCCGTGAAGAACGAGGCGGCGGTCGCTGCCCCGATCACACCGCCGGCAATGAGCATGGCCGTGCCCACGCCCGCGGACAGGTTGCGCTCGTCTCGGAGGCGGAGCAGGTCAGCGCACGCCGGGCGGTCCGCTGCTTGCCAGCACCTGGACCCGCTCGCCGTCGCACCGCCGTTGAGCCCGTCGCGCCGTTCGCTCAGATCGCCGTCAAGACTGGTGGCCCGGATCATGAGCAGGCTGCCCGCGGACAAGGTGGCCGTCGTGACGGCGATCCCGGCGATTCGCAGCGTCGTCGGCCACGATGCCGGCTGCCCGGGACCGGGCGGGCGCAGAGCGGGCGGTGCGCTCGCGGTTTTCGGTGCTGCGGGTGCGCCCTCCTTGGCGCTGCTCACGGCCGCGCGCGGCAACTGTATCGTCATGGTCGGCTCCGTCGCCGCCTGCGCGTCCAGCGTCTGGGATCCTTCCTCACGGCCCGGTGCTCGGGCCCGCACCATGTGCTTGCCAGGCTCGAAGAACAGGGTGTAGGTCCGCCTGGGTCGACCGATGGGCTTGCCGTCGACGAGCACCTCGGCATCCGGCGGATCTACCGACAGATAGAGCGTCGCGACGAACTGAACGGCCTTGGCCAGTCCGTCCGCGAATCCTTTTTGCTGGTCAGGAGAAAGGGCCTTGCGCCGCTCAAGGCTCCAAGCCAGGTGCTCCGCTGCGTCACGGAACTTGCGTAACTTGAGCTCGCAGAGGCCCAGCTCTCCAGCGACCTCAGCGGATTCTCTCTCTGTAACAGATGTCGCGTCGATCGCCTCGAAAGCCGCCTTGTAGGCGGCGTGTGCCTCGGTCCACTTTCCCGATGCCCGAGCTCGTCGGGCGTGGCGAAGATGGTCCTTTACGATCGAGCCGTCATTTCGTGCGGGGACCGGATTGCGTTCCTCCGCACGAACCGGATGCGTAGTGCCGATCGCGACGCCGAGCGTCAGGCATATCCAGAGCGATTGCGCAACGAAACGCACGCAGAGACAGTACTTACGCCAGCCGTGGCGCGTCAACGGCGCTGAAACTGGCATGACCGGGCCGATCGGAGGAGAAAAACTCCGCCCGAACAGGGAATGCGGCCATCGCTGCTCGTGCTGCCGCGTAGCGCGGACCCACATGTCGCACTTTCTCCGACCGGCCCTGGAGCCGCCCTGCATTTTCTTGAAGCCCTGCAGACGGTTCAGGTGTTCTACCGGTGATGGGCGAGCCAGGCAGCACCCCTACCGCCTTCGAGTTCTTCCGGCGCCTCGCGCGGCGTTGCGGGGTCCCTGCGCGACACGCGGAGGACCTCGCGCAGGACGCCTTGCTGCGTGGACTCGAAGCGGATCTGCGGGTCGAGCTCGGGGAGGCCCGAGCGTCCTACGGTGCCACCATCGTCCTGAACCAGGCGCGGAACCACGTCCGGAACGAACGCCGTCGGGGGGAGGTCCTGACCTCGTTCGACGACCACGACTTTCGGGCGGAGTGCCCGACTCCGGAAGAGATGCTCCGCAGGCAGCAGCGGGAAGAGCTCATCCGCTACCTGATCAACCAGGTCGACCCCAAGTACCGCGACGTCTTGATCAAGCACGGGATCGAGGAGGTGCCGCTCGTCGAGATCGCCTCCGAGCTGGGGCTCAACCCGAAGACGGTGAGGACACAATACCGCCGAGCGCTCGAGGACCTCGCCGCGGCCGTAGAGCGCTGGAAGGCGCGGCAACGCTCGCGCGGATGGGACGACGCTCCATGCGTCCCGTTCGCCTTCGATCTGCGCGACCGCGAGGGGTGGCTGATCAAGCTCGGCCGCCTGGGCATCAAGATCCTGGTGCAGGGGGCGGTCGTCGTGCTGACCGGCGCCGTCATCGCGACGTTGCCGGACTCGTTCAGCCCGGAGTCGTGGTTGCGGGCGGCGGTGGAGCGCGCTCCTGCGCCCGCACCGGCCGAGGAGGAGATCGCGCAGCCACCGGCCCAACTCCCGATGCGCGCGGCGGCCGCGACGGCCGCGCAGGATACCGCGCAGCAGGCGCAGGACCGAGGCGCACGAGTGCCTGCTCCGTCAGGCGCGCCGGTTCGTCGTACCTCGCTCCCCGTCCGCGCCGTGGTCCCAGCCGTCACCGAGCGCGAGCAGGGCCTCATCGACGAGGCCCGAAGGGCCATCGAGGTCCATAGCGCAGTCGCAGATGCCGAGGCGCGACGATTGCTCGAGACGCATGCACGGGAGTTCCCGCAAGGGCCGCTCGCTGCGGAGCGTGAAGCGCTCCTGATACAAATTCGCTGACCCGTCGGCTGTCCAGCGACAGCTACGCAAGCGGGGAGGACGGTGCTGTCATCGGGCGGCACAAGGCCGAGATCCGCCTTGCGTCGGACAGGAATGCTCACGTCAAGGAGGAGATACTCATGGAGGACATGCTGACTGCGATGTGGCTCGTCTCGCCGCTCGGGCTCGCGATGATATCCTGCGTCGCAATCGGTTTCGCGATCACGGCGCGTGAAGCGCTGGGACGCGAACGCGGGCTTCGCGAGGCACGCGAGCACGCGCATGATGACGAGACGTCGGCCCTCACCGATGCGAAGGAGCAGGCAGCGGAGGAGCGGGACCGATACCGGCGCCTTCTGGATTGTCATGTCGACGCCGCGCTCGCAGAGCTGACAGACGCCCGCACGCGCCCGGTCCCCTGGCCAGGCAGGGTCCTCGAATCGTTCTGCGCGACGATCCCTTCGTGGAAGAGAAAACTGGCCGAGAGCACGGGGCTCGAGCCGAGGGAGGTGGAGCGGCTGCTGCGGAGCGACCTGTCGATAACGCCCGGCCTCGCGCGGCAGCTGGAAGCCTTCACGGGCGCGCCGGCGCGGTACTGGGAGCGCCTGTGGCGGTTGCACGACGACTACCGGTCGGACGCAGAGGAGGCCGTGGTGATCCAGCTCGGCGAGCCCGTCACCAAGCGCGAGAGCTCGGCGCGTCCAGCGTCGTTACCGGCGCCGAGCCCGGTGCCGCCGACTCCGCCCACGATACCTCCTCGCGCGCTCGACGTTCCTCCGCTCGTGGTCACGTCTCCCGAGCTTGCGGCCAGGAGCCCGCGGGCGAAGCTCCCGCCGCCTCCACAGCCGCGGCTGCGGTCGCCGCTGCCTGCTCGCGCCGAGCCGGGCGCCGAGCTCGCCCGTCGCGCGGCCACGCTGACGAGCTTCCCGCTACGGCGCGACGAAGGAGGGTCCAGCCCGGTACGCGGATCGGATTGCGAGGACGTCGAGCGCTCGTCGCTGAACACGACACTTCCAGGAGTAGGGAGCCATGGGTGAGCGCGGCTGCCCCTCGCGTTCAGAGGAAATGGGCATGCGATCGGGGACACGCGTTCCATTCGAAGACATCGTGCGAAACAGTTCCATGATCAGGGACAACCTGCGCCGACTCAACGTTCCAGAGTGCGACCGTTCGGACGTAATGCAGGAGATTCTTCTCTCTGCTTGGCGAACCGTCGAGGCAGGCGGGTTCCATGCGAGCGAGTGCCTGCCGGTAAAGACGGCGGTGAGGCGCTGGCTGTTCGTGGTCACATGGCACCACACAACGCACTACAGGGAACACCAGCACCAGTGGGAAAAAGGCCGCGCATCGTACACGCATCCGGCGATGGATGGCTACATGCCGCCGCCATCCGAACAGGTGGAGGCGCGGCTCAGCCTCCGCGGTTTGGAACGGATCGAGCCGCCTCTGCGAGACGCCGTGGCGGATTCCGCTTTGGGGTACACTGCTGCGGAAATAGCGGCCGAGCATGCCCAGAATCCCAACACAATCCAGAATCGCTTGCAGCGTGGAAGAAAGCAACTGCGAAGAGCGCTCCGCTTGAAGGAGGCTCCGACGCTGCTCGCCCTCAGGAGCATGCTGGCGAGGATGGCACCAATCCGGCCGCTGAACAGCTACAGCTGACGCCTCCGTTTGGTAGCGGACCATCTGCGGGGAAGACCGCTGACCGGTGCCGCCCACGTGCGCTGGCGAGCCATCATCATAGGACGGGAGATTACCCGGGGGGGGTGAATCCATGTGTCGTCCGCCGAATGAAAACGAGTGCGAAGACGACTGCGTTGCCGCGCACGCGCGCCTGTTTTCCCCGACGCTGGTTCGTGCCGTGCTGCGCTGGCTGGGGAGGCTGGGGGTCCCGCTGTGCCATCGTGGCGACGTCGCAGGTCAAGTCTGGCTCAACGCCTGGGAGAGCTGGCCCAGGTTCGATCCGAAGCGCGGCAGGCCGGAACGCTGGTTGAACGCGATCACCGTACACGTTGCCTCGCACTACCACGAGCGGGCGCAGCACCGCACGGAAGAGTTGGTCGATTTGATCGAAGTGCTCGATCCAGCGCCGGACGCTGCCGCTGTGATGGAGTGCGACGGCATCAGGAGCAGCACCATCGACGCAGTGAATGAGCTCGATCCGGAGCTGCGCTTTGTGCTCGTAGCGCACGATCTGAACGGAGTCTCTATGGCCAAGATAGCCGAAGACGCAGGGCTCCCTCTCTCGACGCTCTACAAGCGACGTGCAAAGGCCATCGATGCGCTACGTGACGCGATTAGGCTTCGGGAAGCCAGAGAAATATCCACGTACGGAGTGACGGTCTAATGAGCGTCGAAGGCCTGGCCGTGCACTTCCGGCGCGAGTTGGACGACCATGAGGCAGAGCAACTGATTGGCGCTCTTATTAGGCTCAAAGGGGGCACCAAGGTGTCGCCTATCGGAGCAGGCACCGCCAGCGCGTCAAGCGAGAGTGGTCCTCCCCCGCTTCCGCGGACAGCTTCACTATGCCGCGGACGCGGTCACGTAGGTCTTCAATTCGAACTCGATCGGGCTCATGTAGGCGAGCCGTGAATGCCGTCGTTTCAGGTTTTACAAGTTCTCAATGTAGTCGCCGATCGCGGCGACGGCGTCGCTCGCGTCGGGTAGCGCTCGTGCTCGACCAGCTCCGCATTCAGCGTCGCAAAGAAGCTCTCGGCCACGGCGTTGTCCCAGCAGTCGCCGGCGCGGCTCATGCTCGCGATGAGCCCATGCGCCCCGAGCACCCCGCGGTAGTCGTCGCTGGCGTAGGGGCCACCGCGGTCCGAGTGGTGCACCAGCCCAGGCGCTGGACGGCGCGCTCTCAAGGCGGGCGTCAGCGCGGCGAGCGCCAGGGCGCGATCGTTGGTCGAGCTCGCGGACCAGCCGACCACGCGGCGCGAAAACACGGCCAGGTACAGCCAGCCTTCGCCGGTGGGGATGTATGTCACGTCGGTCACCCAGTCCTGGTTGGGGGCTTGGGCCTCGAACTGCCGCGCGATCACGTTCGGCGCGATCGGGCCGTTGTGTCGCGAGTTGGTGGTGCGGCGGAAGCGCCGCTTGCTGCGTGCCGCTAGCCGCTCCGCGCGCATCAGCCGTGCGACCCGCTTTTTTCCGACACGGATGCCGCGAGCCCGCAGTTCGGCGTGGATGCGCGGGCTGCCGTATCTGCCCCGGCTCTTGTTGTGCACGGCCCGAATCTGGGCGCTGAGCTGGGCATCGGCGTTGGCCCGCGCGGACACCGAGCGACTGGCCCATGCGTAATAGCCGCTGCGCGTGACCTGCAACACCGCGCACAGCACCAGCACCGGGTAGTGCGCCTTCTCCGCGTCGATGAACTCAAACCTCACTCGCTCTCCTTCGCCAAGAAGGCCGCCGCGTTTTTTTAAGATGTCGCGCTCCATCTCCAGCGCTTCACATCGCGGCGCAGCCGCTGCAGTTCCTCACGCTCCGGCGTCGTCAGCGCTCCCGGCGGACCGTGGCTCGCGTCGATGTCTGCGCGCTTGATCCAGTCGCGCAGCGCCGTCTCGGTCAGGTCGAGGTCCTTCGCTACCTGGCCGATGCTCCGGTCGCCTGCCTTCGCCAGCCGTACCGCCTCCGCCTTGAACTCGGGCGTGAACTCCCTCCTCTTTCTCCGTCCCATCCCTGCCTCCTGGTGCCATCGGGGGTGTCCGCGGAAGCGAGGGAGGACCAGCGACAGCCTCGCCGCCCGCGTGTGGCGGTGAAGGGCCGAATGCGCGTGTGCCCGGATTCATACCGTGAGTTCCACATCGCGACCGACGCGCCGGATCGCCTTCACGCCACCATCCTGCGAGCAAACAAAGGAAACAGCTCCGGGGTAGGCATCACAGAGACGGATCGCTGACCTGTGTCGCGTGCCGTAGCCGTCAATCTGGGCTTTTCTACCATCTGCTAGCCGAACTTGAGTGACCTCAGAACGCGCAACAATCTCGACGCCGAAGCCAATTAGACCATAGTGGTCATCCATCAAGAGAGCGCCATCCACCTCTGCGAGGGAAGAGACGTGCGCCGGCCATGCCTTGACGACTCGTCTCGCGTCGGCGACTTCGATACTTGGGCTCAGCACCGTGAGCTCTCTCGTGGACATCCTCAGCCAGGGCCAAAGACTATGGTGGACGAGCGGGTACTTAATATTCACAAGGTCGCACCATGGCGCATGCTCAGAAGCATCCGTCGGACCAGGAACGACAATGAGTGCGGCCCCATGCCCGCCGGCCGCCAGCCTCGTCAGCAGATCATACATGGGTTCCGCGTAGTAAAACTTGGGATCTATGACACCATGGTACTTCCCCAGGTCCACATCGCCAATTAAGTTCTCCACCGCCGACTCGAACATTTGGCCTATAGATTCAATGTTAACCGCGGCTTCCAGAAATTGACCACGAACGAACTGAAGGACGGGTTTACCGTCGCTATAGAAGGCAATTGACCCTGGCTCACTCGATCGGAATACCGGACCAAAGCACGCAGCAAAGTCGATCCCCCAGATCTCCCATTGGCCAGCATACTGGGCGATGCCCACCGCTACATCTCGTTCATGCAGGATGGGCGCGAGGCGCGCAAGCTCTGCGACATCGAATTGTCGCCGTCGAACAAACGAAAGCTCCGTAGGTCGCAACTGTGGACGGCTGAAGCAAACCGCGAGGCGTACTGGACGTCCTTCGTCGGTCGCCAAGGAAGCGTGGTAGAGGGTCTCGAGCAAGTTCCGCAACATGCCCTCAGTCGGAACAGCAACGCCCCGCGTCGAACGCTCCCATGCGCGCACAAAGTCGAGAACTACCTCGTGGGGGTACCGGAAGAGAGTTGTCACAAGCTCGTTCGCTCCGAAGTGTGTTGTTGTAGATTGCGCTGCACAACGTGGAGAACAACGCTCGCTGCCGCGATCGGATATGTGTATCAGAAATCCAGCCAGCAGGTTGAGGATTCGCCTCCGGCCAAGTGAAACGGAGACGGGACGCGTCTGGTTGCGGTCCAACGTCTGCGGGTATGCTGCGGGGCGCCGGGCCGCGCTTCGCGCGGTCCAGGTGTACCGTTGCCCCGGCGGCCTCTCGGGGTCGTCGAGCTGCTGAGCCGCGCCTAAGCCGATCACCTCGCGCATGCGTTGCAGATCGCCCAGGAGCGCCATCACCTCGATTACACCGCGCCATACGCCGGCGAGCGGAGCGGGAGAACTGAGGGATCAAGAGCTCGACCACGCCGCTGCGCAGCCGCGGGTCTTCGACCATCGTCGCCCGCGCGACAAGGGCGGGCCGCGTGCCTCACGATTCTGCAGTGCCGCGACCACGCGCGGCTTGGGCGCCAGCGCTCGCAACGAGTGACGACCTGGCCCGACGCGCTTGAGCACACGGACATCCACGGCCCCGATCTCGTCGGCGTCCACCTCGACCCGCGCGCGCGGAGCGGTCGCGGATCTCGATCCTGCGGCCTGTCTGCTCGAGCGGCATATACGCCGCCCAGAACGGGCGCCAGCTGGCCGATGCGCGCCGTGCCGACTTCGCGCGCGAGGTCATCCGGATGAACCCCGACGCTGGCGACGGCTCCGCGCGCGCCGGCGCCTACCTCGACCCCGCAACCGCCGTCTGCTTCGGCGCCAAGCAGCGCGACGCCGGCGCGATCCCGAGCTCGCGTGAGTCCATCATGTGTGGCCGCAGCCGCTCCCGCGGAGCGCCCGGCGTGCCCTTGATCTCCGCAGCCCCGCCCCCCGCGTACTCAACCAGGCAGACGGCGGCGTCGATTCGCTGGCAACGTGAGCTCGGTCGGGTGGACCGCGTCGCGGATCACCTCCTCCAGGTCGAAGCGCCTCAAACAGTAGGCTCGGCTACCCTGCGGAGCCGCTGACGCCCGAGAAGGCGCATCCTCGGGCATCACGCGCAGCATCTCTCACCTTTGCGACCCCTCAGCGCGCCCGCCGAGCTCCGTGCACCACACGGCGGCTCTGGCCCTCCGCGGCACCAGCCCTCCGCGGCACCACGGCACGGCCGCAGCCCGGGCGGCACCGGTGGCGGAGGCAGCGGTGAGCCCGCCGTCGGGGTCGCCTTCACAGCGACGTCGGTGCCTGAGGAAGGGCACCGGGTGGAGATCGATGTTCGCCCCGACGCCGGCCGCACCAAGTTCGCGGCTCATGCGAGAGCCAGCCGCTCGGTCGCACCATCCGACCGCTCCTCTGGTACACTCGCAGCGTGCGTCCCGCTCGCTATCCCTGCTCAGCTGCCGAGATCCTCTGTTCCGTCCCGCAGCGCGACCGCACCCTGCTGCTCCGGCTCGGCCTCAACCTGGACAACCCCGCCCACGCAGAGCTCTTCGTCGAGGGCGTGCGTACCGCGGACGCCGCCATCGCGGACCAGGTGCGCTGGGAGCGGGAGCGGCTGGGCTGAAGGCCGCCCGTTCCGTTGACTGCGGGAACGCATAGGTCGCCGGCTCGGCCCAGATCTCGCATCCTGACCCGCGGAGCCCCGGACCCAGCGCCGAGGGCGATCTTCGCAGCTCCGGCGTCCGGCGCGTCTTGCATCGGGTTCGATTCCCCGCGCCTTCACCATGATTTCGCGCGCTTGCGCGCCGTGCGGACGACTCCCAGACGAGACACCGCCCTCCCAGAGCGAGAGCGGCACCGGCGGGAAGACGTCGCCAAGTCCCGCGTGGTCCCCTCGGCCTCGCGGATGTAGCCCTGCGTCGCCTGGACACCCGGCGTAACCGGCGCGCTGCATGATCTCGAGCGGGTCGTCCCCCGGATGGCAAGCCAGATGATGCGGCCGGCGGGCTGGTCTGCGGAACGGACAGCAAACGGGCGGGGGGGCCCGTCCTGAAGGCGCATCGAGTCCTTGAGGTAGCAGGATCCGCGGGGTTGCCGATGCCACGCCCCTGCCGGGTCTCCGCAGCGGCGGCCTATCTTCGGAGATGCGCAGATAGGTCGTGGAAGTCGCTGACTATTCACGGGAATACGCAGATATGCCGCAGAGCGTCGCGGCCGTATTCGCGGGAATACGGAGATTGTCGCCGCGCCTCGCCGCCTATATGCTATAATCGGCCGCTAGGTCCTGCGACGCAACTGATTGCGACGTTGGGCGGCCTTCCTGGTCCGGGCCGGCGGCGAGACGGGGCGAACCGGCGCACGCCTCAGCATCGGCGTTGACAGCGGCGTGATCTTGTGATCCGCTCGAACGAGCTTCCCGTAGAGTCGCACCTAGGTAGTGTCGGCTTCGAGAGAAGGAGCGTCCTGTGCCACCGCCGCCATACGTAGTAAACCCCAAGCATCGCAACAATAGTTCACAAGGCTCGCAGTGGACGATTACGCCAACCGAAGAGCAACAGTGCTTCGGCGCATCATACGAATACGGCTGGCTCCTTGGTGCAGTAGGATGGGGGCTCCATTTTTCGAACGACGTGATTGACTACCTGGGAGTAGCCGTCGATCGGAGCCGCCGCCTGTTTGTGGCCAAGTTTGTCGTTAATAACTCGCCAGTCGTTTGGCACGGTTATCCGGCGGATCCCGAAAAGAACGTGCAAGACATTCCACACGAAGACGTCCTGAATATGTGGCTTGGCGCGGACCTGCTTTCGGCTGCAAAGATCCGTAAGATTGGGAGGCAGCAGCCATGTCGCCTGTGAGCGAAACTCTCCCGCCCGTCCGCGTTGTCCTGCATGGCAAATACTGGGATTCGCAAATCTATTCTGGCACGCTCGTGCTTTTCGGGCTTGACGGCACGATCACTCGGTTGAACTGGAATCAGTTCGTGACGTCCCTACCGCTGGAGGAGGAACTCCAACTGGTCGCCGAAGCGGCGCTTCTCGGAAGCGATCGGTTCTACAGTACTGACATGCGTCGACTGATTCAGGATCGCGAAGTTAAGCCGATTGTTCTTGACAAGTTTCGCCGTCTCCAGCGTGCCTCGGCGACTTGGATTTTCGACGGAACGCACATCGGGCATCGCTCAGACAATCCGCTGCCATTTCCTCATAACGATTCCGACTATTACTATGGTTCCCTCTATGTTGGTGCACGCTCGGGTGTCTACCAGTTGATCGGAAATTCCGAGCGCTCGCGTCAACGCGCACGGCAACGCCTTGCCGACGCTCCCGCTCTGGATATTGCAACCAAGTATTCGACGGTCGCTTTTGCGGCGGGCAGTGATGGCCTACTCGAGTTAGACCTCTCGGAGGAGCGTCGTGGAGGTCTTCGCTCGATCGCGGCAAGGTCATGTAACACATGCGAGTGGTCTTATGCAAGCATCGTGTGCTCCGACCAGTCGCATTCCCTCTTCGTGGCAGCCTTCGGGAAAGTGCGTGAAGAGCGGGGGCACGGTCCGAATCGTAGCCGTCGATATGTTCGTCGCTTTGAGCGCCTGGTTACCGACGAGGAACTGTTCGGGACTTCTGATGCGGACGACTCGCCTGCCGCTATCCAGTGGGGGGCAAAAGACAAAATCTATCGATATCGATCTGGCGAGGTCGAGGCGGTACGGAACTCTTCCAACGGACATGCATCCTTCGAGCGTTTGGAAAGAAGACGTGTGCGGGAGGACTTTGACCTTGATGACTTTGTCGCGGTCAGGGTCGCTCCTTTCGGGAGCGTTCTTGAATTCGATGATCGAGTGATCGTGCTCTTGAACTCGGGTGAGGTCCTCAAGTTTCAGGGGGAGCCGGTCAACTGGCGAGTGTTTCCTCGCTCGCTGAACTATCTCAACCACCTTCACCTCATCTATGACGACAGGATCGAGATTGTTGCATTTACCAATGACTATTTTGTGTCGCCTGAGGAGAGACTGTTTGGGACCGAGCCGGTTTCCGCGGACGACCGATTTGGGTGACGGTGTCCTTAAAGTCCGAGCGGCTTCCGACGCGCGACAACCTGCCGCCCAACTGCGCAATGCAGCCGGCGGGGCGCGCTGCCGCGCGAAGCGCGGCAGCGCGCCCCGCGGCTGATTGCGGTCACGTTGGGCGGGCGGAGGTCGTGCCGAAGTGGGCATGCGGGATGGCTCCACCGACACGAACACGCCCCCGTGGGCAGCGCGGCAGCGCGCCGTGCCGGGCGTCATCCGAACGCACGCCTCCCCTGAGCCCACGTGGACGCGGAAGGGGAAAGACGGTGTCTTCGTCGGCGTGACGGGCGAGCATGCTTCCCAGCCGCGGTTGGGGCGAGTATCCTCCGGCCGCGATGACGGTCGGCGAGGAGCGGGAGCAGGCGGAGGCGCTGGCGAAGCGCGTGAGGGTGGGCATCGTGACCGCGCTGCCAGAGGAGCGCGCCGCGATGCTCGCGATGTTCGAGCGCACGTACCATTGGTCATTCGCGGGCCAGGGCGCCGGGCTCGTCTACGACCTCGGAGTACTACCCGCGCACGGCGGCGGATGCCACGTCGTCGCCCTCGCGCTCGCTGGCATGGGCAACAACGTCGCCGCGGCCCGCGGCACGTTGCTGCTGACGCACTTTCCCGAGGTCGAGGCGATCCTTATGACGGGGATCGCCGGCGGGGTACCGAGCCCCAGCCACGCCGACGACCATGTGCGGCTCGGCGACGTGGTGGTCTCGGGTGAGCGGGGGGTGATCCAGTACGACTTCGTGAAGAAGACGCGCAGGGTCACGGAGGTGCGCGCCTCGCCCCGGCCGCCACATGCTCGGCTCCTGGAGGCAGTGCGGTTGCTGGAGTCGGACGCGCTGGCGGGAGCAAGGCCCTGGGAGGGGCACGTGGAGCGTGCGAAGCACCTCGAAGGGGCGGCCCGGCCGGAGGCGGCGCGGGACGTTCTGCTGGCCTCGCAGAAGCCTTTCGAGCGGGTGGAGCACCCGGTGGACAGGAAGCGCACCGACGGGCAGCCGCGCATCTTCAAGGGACCGATCGCGTCCGGGAACGTGCTGCTGAAGGAGCCGGTCTGGCGGGATCGGCTGCGCACGCAACATGGCGCGAAGGCCGTGGAGATGGAGGGGTCCGGGATTGCGGACGCGACGTGGGAGCACGGGGTAGGGTACCTGGTGGTGCGGGGCATCTGCGACTATTGCGACAAGAACAAGAACGACGATTGGCACATGTACGCAGCAGTCGTGGCCGCGGCGTATACGCGAGCGGTGCTGGGGCGCATGGTAAGCGGGGATGAAGCGGAGACCACGCAGCCGACGAGTGCAGCTGCTGCAAATCGCGAACCACCAATGGTACAATTTTCTACAGACACGTCGCCAATTTGGGCAGGGAACAACCACCCATTTGAGTTCAGGGTGCGCGAAGAGACTGCTACATATACCGAAATGATGAGGAGTCTCATGCTTGATGTGGTTAAGGTCCATGCGCATACCCATCCGGTTGGAGTGGCAGCTGAGCACGCATGGATCCGTCACAACTATCCAGACAGTACAATGGTCACGCAGACGCTCGTGTCGCGCGAGCTGACTGTTGATAACAATGCCAAGAAGCGAATTTTCTTTGATGCCATTCGGATCAGGCTGTCAGGTGGACGAGAGAAGGACGTATGGTTCGACATTAGCTCATTCTTCGATGGCAGATCGTCATCGTATGAGAATCCAGGCAAATTTATTGCGGGAAAGATTTCGAAATTGTACGCAGACCGCGCCAGTGGTGAGGGTGGCGCCAGTGGCGCCGCTCGTCACGAGTCTTCTGGCGAGTACTTTATTACTGATCCCGGCACGAAGAAGTAGCAGCAGTGTTCCGAAGGAAAGGAGCCCACCTTGCCTCGAATTTCAATCGTCAGCGGAGGACAGACTGGGGTCGATCGAGCCGCGTTGGATGTGGCGATCGCACACAGAATTCCGTATTCCGGCTGGTGCCCGCTCGGTGGCCGTGCCGAGGATTTTCCACATCCGTCAGGGCTCACCGAGAAATACGTCAATCTCCATCAAACGCCAGCTCAAGCCGCCGAACAACGGACTGCATGGAACGTTCGCGACAGTAACGCCACGTTGATTATCGTCGATGCCGCGCGCTTGAACGACCGCTTCGAATTCTCCGAAGGGACGCTGTTTACGAAAATCTGCGCCGACCTCATTTTCATGCGACCGTGTCACGTGGTCGGCTTGGATGGCGAAAACTCACTCGCGACTGCTCTTCACTGGCTCACGAATCAGATCGAAGCATTTCCCATCAACGAGTTTCGCTTGAATTTCGCGGGACCGAGAGAGTCCGAGGCAAACGGCATATACGCGCGAGCCTCAGTGTTCATCAGTGACCTGCTGGAGCGAGTCTGGAGCGAGGCAAGAGCCTGCTGAATATAATATAGGTGGAGACCGTCGCGCGAGGGCACGAGGCGGCGACCGCAAGACCACCCCGGACCGCCCAACAAGGGGCTGGTGACCGACAGGTGGGTGCGCTGCGCGTACCCACCCGCGGCACAGCCACAGGTCGTTAGTCTTTCGGATTGGCCAGCTTGCCGCGTCAATGGGAATGCATGAAATCAGCGGATGAACAGTGGTCCAACAAGTTCGAGTGGGCTCGAAATCGCAAGCACAACGACCTCTTCCGCCCGGGCGAGTACGCTCACCTCAACGCATGCGTTGGGTCGAACGGTGGTCCGTACGATCTCGACGATTATGCGCAGGGATACTTCCGTGCTGGGCACCGGCTCGTGCAGAGCATCATCGCCGACACGCTCTACATCGATCTTCTGGTGTATCCGCTCGTCTTCACCTACCGGCACGCGTTGGAATTGGGAATCAAGTACCTGGCCACTCGCTTGCCACCGCTCTGGGACGAAGAGCCGTCGCCGAAGTTGACCCACAAGCTCCTGGACAACTGGAGACTTGTCCGGCCGCTTTTGGAGCGCGACGAGGCCTTCTCGTCGAGCGAGACCGTGCCCACTTTCGAAAAAATTCTGAAGGACTTCGTCGAGCTCGACGCGAGGGGCGAAGCGTTTCGTTTCCCCGAAGACAAGGACGCCAACCACCACCTAGCTGAGACCAGCCACATCAACGTTCTGGTCGTCGGTGAAACGATGGTCTTGGCGCACGACCTCCTATCGTTCTGGGCAGAGATGACCCGGCAATTGTGGTCGACCAAATGCGAAATGGATGATGCACGGGGCTAACATGGCATTGCACTTGACGGTCGCCGTCGTTCGGCCTTTCTGGTCTCGCTCTGGCGTCCGCACCTGCCCTCGCGCAGGGCCACGACGGCGCCGATGAGGCACGCCTGGAGCACGTCGTCGCGCAGGGCCACGACGGCGCCGATGAGGCACGCCTGGAGCACGTCGTCGCGCAGGGCCACGACGGCGCCGATGAGGCACGCCTGGAGCACGTCGTCGCGATCGCGCACGGGCACGCCGCACCTGGCCAGAGCGCAGCAGTCGGCTCTCGGCGAGGAGCGTCTCCGGCAGATGTGTGTCGGCGGCGGTTGTGTCGGGCCGGCGGGCGGGAGGTTGGCCCTCCTCCGCTGCTTGCTCGACCAGCCCTCCCGCGTTCAGGCGGCCCGTCGAGCAGTTGCCGGACTTACTGGGCGACCAGGGCGGGCGTTCGGCCCGACTATCGGCCGCATTTTGCTCTCCCCTCGCGTACTTCCGGCAGCCCGAGCAGCCGACCGATGGCCTCGTGAATGACCTGGGCCGCCGCGTCGTCCCCGAGCGCGACGGCGCGGCTCAGGGTGCCGGCGAGCGAGGCGACCACGGCGGCCCGAGGCGACGTCTCGATCATCGCGAGCTCGTCCGGCGCCAGACTCGGCGGCTGGGCCCGGGTTGGGGCCATGCCTTCTGAACGGGTGCGATCGGTGACCTGGTGCCCCCCAAATCCCGGGTAAAGCGACGGATCGCGACGGTTCGGCACCGCAGATTCGTTCCGCGAGCACCCGGAGCTCGCGCCCCGCTTGCTCGCGACGCTCCTCCACGTCGAGGTGCCGCCGCACGCGGCGGTCGCGGTGGTCGAGTCGTCGCTCGACCAGCTCATCCCGGTGGAGTTCCGCGCCGATCTGGTGCTCGAGCTTCGAGACTCGCGCGACGCGCTGGTGCTGGCGATCGTCATCGAGGTGCAGCGCGACGTGGATCCGGACAAGAAGTTCTCGTGGCCGGCGTACGTCGCGGTCGTGCGCGCCAGGAAGCGCTGCGGCACGATCGTCCTGGTGGTCGCGCCGGACGCCGGCGTGGCTGCCTGGGCCGCGGAGAGCATCGACCTCGGCCTGGGCCGCGGCAACGTGGAGCCGCTGGTGCTCGGTCCGGCGGTCGTCCCCGAGATCGCCGACCCGGCCGACGCGGAGAAGGAGACGGAGCTCGCCGTGCTCTCGGCGGTAGCGCACGGCAACGGGCCGAGCGGCCTCACCGTGGTCGAGGCGGCGCTCGCTGCCCTCGGCCGGCTCGACCAGGCGCACGCGATGGTCTATTTTCAGCTCATCTGGAACGGGTTGCGTGAGCCGATGAGGCAGGCTCTGGAGGCATTGGTCATGGAACGGCAGATCGAAGGCGAGGCGACCTTTCCCCCGTTCGTGCAGAAGCTCATCGATCGCGGCAAGCTCGAGGGCATGCGTGAGGGCAAGCTCGAGGGTGTGCGTGAGGGCAAGCTCGAGGGCATGCGTGAGGGCAAGCTCGAGGGCAAGAGGGACACGCTGCTGCGGCTGCTTGCGCGCGCAGGGATCGCGCTCACCGAGGACGAGAGCGCGCGCATCCAGGCATGCACGGACGTCGCGACCCTCGACCGCTGGATCGAGAACGTCCTCGGGGCGAAGACGGCCACCGAAGTGCTCTCCTGATGCGTCCGATGCCCTGGCCGGCGGCGCCGGCGATGCGTGGGGGCGGCACGAGGGGGTGGGATCGGAGCTCAAGGCACCACGGCTCGCAGCCTGCGTGCGAAAACGCGAAGCCATGTCGCGCAGCACAGCGGATTGCGACGTCAGGATTGACATGGCACTGACTGAATTCGGTCCATTCGCGGTGGTGTTCGAGAAGGGGGAGCTGGATGTCCCCGGATACCTCGAACTGCTTCACCTCCACACCCCGGGGGCCCAGATCGTCATCGATCGCGTTGAGCGTGCGCTCTCCGCGGGCGACCCCGCCCGCTGGGTCGCCGCTCTGTTCCGCGATGCGAACTGGCGCCCGCACCTCGTTGGAGCAATCGCGCTCCTGCTGGACCGGAGCGAGACGTTGGACCGCAATTTGCTGTGGTGCGCGATCGATTCGGGGAGCTGGGTCACTCCGCAGCTCATCGTCACCGCTGTGTTCGCCGATCCGAGCTTCCCGGAGAAAGCGCGGGTCAGAGTCGACGAGCAGTGTCCGGTGCTCGTCCCCGCTGGCCTGACGCCCGCAGAGCGTCACAGCGCGACGGGGCCGGATGGCATGCTCGGCCGCAGAGCCAAGATGCTGGCCAGTATACTCGCGGCATCAGCATCGATCCGTAGTCTCGAGCGCTGGGCGTCAGATATTCGGCGCGACGCCCGCATCCAGCAGCTTCTCAAGGAGGACGAGTGGAACGGGTCGGACGAGATCGTCGCTTCCTGGATGACCAGCGTGCGGAGAGCGTTTCTTGAGCGGGGCCACATCTTGGCCCCGAAAGCAACCTGACGCTTGCGGGAGGGGGAGCGACGGCGGAGCAAGCTGCTCTACGTGCTCAGAGGATCGATTCGCGAGTTCGTGTGCGACGTATGTCCCTACGTGGGCACGTCCCTCAACGGCTCGGACGCGAACGACCTCGTCCTGCCGACGGCACCATGCGTCCCCAACGATCGGATCGAGGACATCAAGGTGGGGCCCGGGGGATCGTGGGTGCACAGCTGCGCCGGACTCGTTCCGCGTCGCGCTCGCCACGGACCACGGTAGCGGGGCAGTGTGGTGGTATACGACGAGGAGAATGGTCCGGTCGTACAGATCCACATCTGGGGTCTCGTGACGGGGCCGTGACGATCCGCCGAGCGCCCCAGTGTTCGGTGATCTTGCCCTCGGATCAAGCCGAGCTGGGCCTTCGCCGCGTGCCCGGCGGCCGGGCCTTCGCCGCCGCCGGCCGTGTCTCGCGTGCCTGGGTCGCATAGATACCGAGCTGCGCGACGAGGTGTTCGAAGACGAGGCGGACGCGGCGGACGGCGCGCAGATCCTCGTGCATGACGACCCAGACGTCCAGGTGGAAGGCGAGCGCGGGCAGCACGCGCACGAGCGGCACCGGCCGCCGGCTGAGCGGGAGCTGGCACACCCCGATGCCGAGGCCGGCCCGCACCGCGGCGAGCTTCGCGATGTCGCTGTCGCTGCGGAACGCATAATCGCGCGGCGTGGTGGCGAGCCCGGCGGCGGCGAGCGCGTCGATGATGGCGCGGGAGCCGTCGGCGCCGATGAGGGCGTGCCCCGGCACGAGCCCCGCGAGCGACGTCGGGGCAGCGTGCGCGGCGAGGTACGCCTCGGTGGCGAAGAGGCCGAGCTCGACGCGCCCGGCGCAGCGCCTCACCAGGCCGGCCTGCGTCGGCTCCGCCATGCGCACGGCGACGTCGGCGTCGCGGCGCAGGAGATCCTCGGTGCGATTCGTGGCGACGAGCTCGATCTGAAGGCGCGGATGAGCAACGCGGAGCGCGGCGAGCATCGGGGGAAGCACCTCGGCGCCAACGACCTCGCTGCACGTGACGCGCACGGTGCCGCGCTCGGCGTCGGCGGGGCTCGACACGGCGCGCACGAGGGCGCGCGCGCTCGCGGCGATCGACTCGGCGTAGGGCAGCGTGGCAAGCGCGAGCTCGGTCGGCACCAGGCCGTTCGGCGCGCGGGTGAAGAGCACGACGCCGAGCTGCGACTCGAGCTGCTCGATCTGGCGGCGCACGGTGGGCTGCGCGACGTCGAGGGCGCGGGCGGCGGCGGAGAGGCTGCCGGTGCGCATGACGGCAAGGAAGGCACCGTAGAGGTCCCACGAGGGCTCGGCTGGGCTCATCAAAAGATGATGAGCGGATGGACGCATTTGTACAATGTTCATGAGCACCCGCAGCGGCCATGCTCTCCACGTCGCCGGCATCCGCGCCGGTACGCACGACGAGGAGAACGACCATGACCACCGCCGCGACGCTCCCTGCGCTCGACCTTGCTCCCTCTACCCGCCGCCCCGCGCCGCAGCCCACCTGCGAGGTCTCGACGGGCGGGGCCAAGGGCATGCCGCGCGCGCTCCTGCGCCTCGAGGGCGCGCTCGTGCTCGGAGCCGCGCTGCTCGCCTACGGGCACCTGGGCGGGAGCTGGGGATGGTTCGCGGCGCTGTTCCTCCTGCCCGACCTGTCGATGCTCGGCTACCTTGCGGGTCCGCGCGTGGGCGCGGTGGCCTACAACGCGGGGCACAGCCATCTGGCTCCGGCGCTGCTCGCGGCCGCGTCGGTCGCGCTCGGCTCGCCGGCGCTGCTGCTCGGCGCGGCGATCTGGGTCGGGCACATCGGCTTCGATCGGATGCTGGGCTATGGGCTCAAGTACGGGACGGCGTTCGGCGACACGCACCTCGGCCGCGTGGGCTCGAAGCGCGCGGCGTGAGAGCATCTGCTCGCGCTCGAGGGAGCAGGAGAGTCGAGCGGCCGCCACTCATGCCCCTCGGCCGCCCTGTTCAGGGAACCGCAGCGTCTCACTTCTGGGCGTGGCGCGCCGGCATGAACCAGGCGCCGAGCGCTCAGACCTGCGCCGCGCCGCCGTCGACGAAGAGCTCGGTTCCGTTGGTGAAGCTGCTGTCATCGGAGGCGAGGAAGACGGCGGCCTTGGCCACCTCGTCCGGCAAGCCGATCCGCCCGAGGGGGATGCTGGCGACGAAATTCGCCTTGATCTGCTGCGCCTGCTCCTCGGTCGCGCCGAGCCCGTGCAGCCCTGGGGTGTCGATCGGCCCCGGGCTGATCACGTTGACGCGGATGCCGCGGTCCTTCAGGTCGAGCGCCCAGGTGCGCGCGAAGCTCCGCACCGCGGCCTTGGTCGCGCTGTAGACGCTGAACGCGGGGCTCCCGGTGGAGGCCGCCGTCGAGCCGGTGAGGAGGATCGACGCCCCGTCGCGCAGCAGCGGCAGCGCCTTCTGGACCGTGAACAGCATCCCCTTGACGTTGGTGGCGAAGGTCCTGTCGAAATGCTCCTCGGTGATCGCGCCGAGCGGGGCGAGCTCACCGCCGCCGGCGTTGGCGAACAGGACGTCGATGGGGGCGCCTTGCTGCTTCACCACCTCGAAGAGACGATCGAGATCGGCGAGGTTGGAGACGTCGCTCCGGACGCCGGTGGCCCTCTCGCCGATCTCCTTCACGGCCGCGTCGAGCTCCGCCTGCCGCCGCCCGGTGATGAAGACGCGCGCGCCCTCCGCCGCGAACCGCTTCGCCGTCGCGAGGCCGATCCCCGTGGTGCCGCCTGTGACGATCGCTACCTTCCCCTGGAGTTTGTTGCTCATGGTGTCCGTCCCTCGATCGCGGCGCTCAACGTCGCCGGCCCCCTGGAGTTAGCGCCGAAGCGGGGGGGCGGTCAGCCGTCGATCGTGGCACGCTGCGTTCCGCCAGTAGAACGAAGAGATCACCGATGCAGGATCTGAACGACTTCTTCTTCTTCGCCGAGGTCGTGGCGAACGGCGGGTTCGCGAAGGCGGGGCGCGCGCTGCGGCAGCCGAAATCGAAGCTCAGCCGGCGGATAGCGCAGCTCGAGGCGCGCCTCGGCGTTCGCCTCATCGAGCGCTCGTCCCGCCGCTTCAGCGTCACCGAGGTGGGCCAGGCGTTCTATGAGCGCTGCCGATCCGTCATGAGCGAGGTGGCGCTGGCGCAGGCTGTCGTCGCCGAGGCGCAAGGCGAGCCACAGGGGCTCGTCCGACTGAGCTGCCCCACGGGCATGATGGAGCTGGTCGGGCCCATCCTGCCCTCGTTCATGGAGCGCTACCCGCGTGTCGCCCTGCAGGTCATCCCCACCAACCGGCGCGTCGACTTGATCGAGGAGCGAATCGACATCGCGCTTCGGGTGCGCACGAAGCTCGACACCGACGCCACGCTCACCCGGAAGACGCTCGCGAAGAGCCGCCGGATCCTCGTCGCGAGCCCTGCCCTCGCGCGTCGCCTGGGCGGCGCGCCGGAGATCGCCGCGCTCGCCTCCGTACCGACCCTCAGCCCGAGCGAGCACGCCGGCGATGATGTGTGGGAGCTCGTCGGGCCCGATGGGCAAACGCATGTCGTGCATCACGCGCCGCGCCTCTCGTGCGGCGATTTCGCCGCCCTGCGAGAGGCGGCCATCGCGGGGCTCGGCGTGGCGTTGTTGCCCGATCACATTGCTGCGGCGGGCTTGAGGGCTGGTAAGCTCGTCCGCGTCTTCCCCGAGTGGTACGTGACCGAGGGCATCGTCCACCTCGTGTTCACCTCGCGCCGCGGCTTACCGCCTGGGGTCCGGGCGCTGATCGAGCACCTCGCGAGCCACATCCATGACGACGTGATGAAGGAGGGTATCGACTGAGGGGGTCCAGGCCGCGCAGGAGGGCGCCGGGGCTTGTCAGAGCCGGCCCTCCGCGAGCAGCTCGCGGGTGCGCTTCAGCGTCGACAGCAAGGCGCCCTTGTAGCCCTTCTCGCCGTTCATCCACGCCTGCTCGGCCTGCTCCTCGGGGCCGTTCGGCTCTTTGCCGCGCAGGCCGAGGTAGCAGTAGAAGCGGAGCTGGAGCGTGCCGTCGGCGTCCTCGAACAGCTCGTTGATGATCGCGCCCTCGCGGGGACCGGTGGCCTGGAAGAAGGTGACCTTGCTCTGCGGCTCGAACGTGATGATCTCGCGCACGTCGTCGCCAGCGATCGTGGCTTCACGCACGATGTGAGAAGCGCTCTCCTCGACCACGTCACAACGGGTGCAGAGGCCGGGCGGGAGGAACAGGCGGGCGTCGCGGGCCTTGAGGACCAGGCCCTCCCACGCCTGCGCGCGGGTCAGCTCGGTCTCGCCTTCCGGGTTCACGGGGACGGTGGCGGTCGAATAGATCATGAGGATGTTCCCTGTCGTGCGGGTTGAGGGTCGCTCGGCCGTCAGGCCGAGGTCGCGATCTCGGCGGCGAAGTCGCGGTAGGAGCGCAGGGGGCGCCCCAGGAGCGCGGTGAGACGTGCCACATCGCCGGCCTCGGGGAGCATGCCCTCGGTGAGGAAGCGCTCGCTCATCAGGCGCATGTCGAACGCCATCCAGCTCGGCATGAACTGCCGGAGGTTCTTCTCGAACCCGGCGGTGTCATCGCCAGGATAGGTGATCGGGCGCCCCAGGACCTCCGTCCAGATGGCCGCGATGTCCGCGCCGGTCAGCGTGTCGGGACCGACGAGGTTGATCCGGTCGAGGGGAAGCGGGGCGGCGGCCCGCTCGCGGCGGATCAGCTCGATCGCCGCGATCTCGCCGATGTCGCGCGCGTCGATCATGGCGAGCCCCTTGCCGCCGATCGGCATCGGGTAGACGCCGTATCCGGTCACCACGTCCTTGATCGTGAGATCGTTGTTCATGAAGTACGCTGGACGCAGGATGGTGGCGTTCAAGCCCATCTGCTCGATCATGCGCTCGACGGCGAACTTGCCCGCGAAGTGCGGCACATTCACGTAGAGGTCGCTGTGGATCACCGACAGGTAGACGATCCGCTCGACGCCGGCCTCGCGGGCGAGGTTGAGCGCGATCAGGGCCTGGGTGAATTCGTCAGGCACCACGGCGTTGAGCAGGAAGAGCGTGGAGACGCCCGAGAAGCCGCGCCGCAGCGAGTCGACGTCGAGCAGGTCGCCCTGCGCGACGGCGACGCCCGCCGGGAAGTTGGCTCTGGCGGGATCGCGGACGAGAGCGCGCACGTCGGCGCCGCGCTTCGCGAGCTGTTCGACGACCTGGCGGCCGACTGTGCCGGTGGCGCCAGTAACGAGGATGGTCATGGGGATCGCTCCGGTTCGGGTCAGAAGACACCCGGTAAACTAGTGGTTCACATGCGTGCCGATAGACGTTAACTTGAGACAGACCGTCTCACTGGTGGAACGCATGGATCTGCTCGCCCTCGCTGATTTCAGCCTCGTCGCCCGGCACGGGGGCTTCGGGCGAGCCGCACGCGCCGCGGGGCGCCCGAAAGCGACCCTGTCCCGCCGGGTCGCGGAGCTGGAGGCCGCCCTCGACCTGCGTCTCTTCGAGCGCGGGGGGCGCACACTGAAGCTCACCGAGGAAGGACGGGCGCTCTTCGAGCGAACGGGGGCATTGCTCACCGAGCTCGACGAGACCGCGGCGGCGATCGCCTCGGGTGGGGGCCGGCCGCGAGGCAAGCTGCGAATCAGCGCGCCTTTGCTCTTCTCGCAGATCGCGATGGGCAAGCTTGCGGCCGGGTTCGCGCTGAAACACCCGGAGGTCCGGCTCGAGGTCACGACGGAAGACCGGAAGGTCGACATGGTCGAGGAAGGTTATGATCTGGTGATCCGGGTCAATCCGGATCCGGATGAAAGCCTCGTCGGGCGGATCTTGCTGCGCGATCGGCTGGTGGTCGTCGCGAGCCCGGGCCTCGCTCGACCGGCGGGCAATCTCGCTGTTCCGGCTGTCGTGCGGGGGGCAGGCGACCGGACTGCGGCCTGGGATGTCGCGGCGCCGGCGGGAAGAACACGCATCGCGGTGGATCCCGTCCTGCGCCTGTCGTCGCTCGTCATGGTCCGCGATGCTGTCCGAGCGGGCGTCGGCGCCGGACGCCTCCCCATTTCCCTTGTAAGTCACGATCTGGCCGCTGGAGCTCTGGTGCATTGGGGCGATGTGGACGGCCCGGACATCGCCCTGTGGACGCTCTATCCGTCCCGGCGGCTGCTGAACGCTCGTGTATCCGCCTTCCTCGACCATTTGAAGGAAGCCTTTCCCATGGGAACACCCGACGAGCTGGCGGCCTTTCTCGGGGCATGAGGCGGCTAAACCGGCCGATTTCCACGCCACGGCGCTGACGTCCGCCGCGAACCACGGCAGCGCCTTGCGCCACGGCGGGCCTTTCAACTCGTGTTTTCTCAGGAGCCGGGAGGACGCAGCTCCGCATCGAGGAGCGCGGCGAGCTCGGTGATGCGCCGGTCGATCTCCTCCTCCGGCGTCGCCAGCAGCCATCCCTCGAAGTCGTCGAACGATCCCTTGAACCGCGTGATGAGCTCGCCGAGGGCCTTCCCCTCCAGCCCCGGCACGAGCCGCATCACCCGCTTGCCGCTGAACTTCGCGTCGATCTGCGCCCGCCGCGCCTCGGCCGCGCGCTCGCGCTCGATCTGCCCGCCGAGATCGGCCTCCGGGAACGCGGCGAGGATCATGGGCAGGTACGACCGCCGGTCGCCCAGGGTGGGCCGCTTGTCGATCCCCCGGGCGCTCAGGTGCTCGATGAACCGCGCCACGGTCGACCGCACGCCGGCGCGCTCCCGCAGCGGGCTCTCGCCCTCATCGAGGTAGGGCGCCACCGAGAAATAGGGGCTCGCGATCACCCAGTCGAACACCGCCGGCAGCGACGCGAACCCCGCCTGCCACGCCCCGTGATCCAGCCCGAGGAAGCCGCAGATCCGCTCGAAATCGCGGGTCACCTCCAGGTCTGCCCGGTAATTGCCCCCCTCGCGCCGGTACACGTAGGCGAGCCCGCGCTCCCCGTACTTCAGGTCGAAGCGCCGGCAGATCCGCCCGATGAAGTTCCCCACGTCGTTGAAGCACATGAAGCTGTACGCGCTCTCGAGGTAGCGCTCCGGCACCGGGAAGAAATCGGTCTGCAGGCCGCGGTACACCGTCGAGAACACGTGCCCCACGGCCTTTGTCTGCGTGACCCCGAGGTCGCGCGCGATCTCGGCGCGCACCTCGCCCCAGTCCGGCCGCGACGCGACGATCACATCCATGTCCCCGAAGTCCGGCTTGTCGCCGTAGTAGCGCGGGATGCGGTACTGCCCCGGCAGCTTGACGTCGAGGTAGCGCCGCACCTCGGCCTCGAGCGCCAGGTACTCGCCCCGGGGCATCCTCGGTAGGTTGAACAGCTTGCCGCCCATCGCCCAGCTCCGGCCTCGCAGTCTACACCGATCGCCGATCAGGTCATCCGCCCGCCGCCGACCGGGCTCGGGCGCGCTCCTCTTTGTCCGCCCCATCCCTGCCCGTGGTGCCTCCGGCGGTGTCCACGGAAGCGGGGCAGGCCCCCGCGGCGCGAAGGATGTGTAGGATGCGCCCCTTGGACCAGCCGACGCTCCCCCGCCCGGACCTGCTCGACGTGCTCGAGGCGCGGTTCGGGTTCCGCGATCTCCGCCCAGGCCAGCGCGCGGTCATGGATGCCCTGCTCTCGGGCCACAGCGCGCTCGCTGTCTTCCCGACAGGCGGCGGGAAATCGCTCTGCTACCAGCTCCCCGCGCTGCTCCTCGACGGGGTCACGATCGTCATCTCTCCGCTGATCGCGCTGATGAAGGATCAGATCGATTTCCTCACGGCGCGCGGCATCGCCGCGGTCCGGCTCGACTCGTCGCTGTCAGCCGACGACGCGGCGGAGGCGCACAGGGACCTGCGCTCGGGCAAGACGAAGCTGCTCTATGTCGCCCCCGAGCGGTTCGTGAGCGAGCGCTTCATGGCGCTGCTGAAAGAGCTCAAGATCGCCCTGTTCGCGGTGGACGAGGCCCACTGCATCTCGGAGTGGGGGCACAACTTCCGCCCCGACTACTTGAGGCTCGCGGACACCGCCCGGGCGCTCGGCGTGCCGCGCGTGCTCGCGCTGACGGCCACCGCGACGCCCGGGGTCGTGCGCGACGTCTGCGCCACGTTCGGCATCCGCGAGGAGCACGCGGTCGTCACCGGCTTCTACCGGCCGAACCTCGAGATCCGCGCGACGGCGGTGAGCGCGCCCGCGCGCGACCGGATCCTGATCGAGCGCCTGAGATCCCGGCCGCCCGGCTCCACCATCGTCTACGTCACGCTCCAGAAGACCGCCGAGCACGTGGCCCAGCAGATCGCCTCGGCGGGGCTGCCGGCGCGCGCCTACCACGCCGGAATGGACGCGGCGGAGCGCGCGCGCGTGCAGGACGAGTGGATGCAGAGCGACCGCGGCGTCGTGGTCGCCACCATTGCGTTCGGGATGGGGATCGACAAGGCCGACGTGCGTTATGTCGACCATTACAATCTCCCGAAGAGCATCGAGAGTTATAGCCAGGAGATCGGCCGCGCGGGCAGGGATCAGGCGCCCTCGGCGGTCGAGCTCTTCGTGTGCGGCGACGATCTGCCGGTCCTCGAGAACTTCGCCTATGGCGATACGCCGACCGCGGAGGCGCTCCACGGGGTGGTCGGCGCCGTGCTCGACGCGCCCCAGGTGGAGCTCGGCCTGCACGCGCTGTCGGCGCGCCACGACGTCCGGCCGCTCGTGCTCCGCACCGCGCTGACCTACCTCGAGCTGATGGGCGCGGTCCGACAGCTCACGCCGTTCTACGCCGGCTACGAGGTGCGGCTCCACCGCAAGCTCGAGGAGGTCGTCGCGACGGTGAAGGGCGAGCCGGCGCGGTTCCTCGAGGCGCTGTTCGGCCATGCGAAGAGGGGGCGAGTCCTGTATGCGATCGATCCGGCCGCCGCCGCCGCCGCGCTGGACCAGCCGCGCGAGCGGGTGGTGCGCGCGCTCGAGTACCTGGAGCGGCAGGGGCTCGCGGAGCTCAAGGCGTCGGACCTGCGGCACCGCTTCGTGCGCGTCGCGCCGCCCGACGACGCGCCGGCCCTCGTCGGCGAGCTCCTCGCGCGGTTCGCGAGGCGCGAGGACGCGGAGATCGCGCGCGTGCGGCAGGTGATCGAGCTGTTCACCGCGGAGCGCTGTCACGCCGCCGCGCTCGCCGAGTACTTCGGCGAGCGCCTCGACGCCGCGTGCGGGCGTTGCACCTTCTGCCGCACCCGGCTCGCCCTGAGGCTGCCGGAGCCGCCCCGCGCGCCGCCGATGCCGGCGGGGCTCGACGTCGCCGCGTTCACGGCGCTGCGCGCGGCGCACGGGGGCGCCCTGGGTCACCCCCGCCAGGCGGCGCGCTTCCTCTGCGGGCTGTCGAGCCCGGCGACTAGCCAGGCCAAGCTCGCGCGCGATCCGCTCTTCGGCGTCCTTGTCGCTCGCCGGTTCTCCGAGGTGCTCGACTGGTGCGCCGGGCTCCCCATCCTCGCCGGCGCTGCCCGCGGCGTCACGCCTGCTTGATGGGCGTCGTCTGGCATCGGACGGCGACCTCGCTGCGGGGATTCTCGGTCTTGTCCGCGTTCGAGGCCTTGGAGTCCCCGGCCATGTTCGATTGCCCGAGGAGGAAGACGTAAAAACGGGCGCGGCCGGGCCTCTGCCGCTGCTCCTTCCTCAGCAGGACGACCCTGGTCCCGGGCAGCGCCGAAGCGGCCCCGGAGACCAAATGTGAACGTTCACAAATAAAATGTCAAATCGAAGCGGCCGCCGGCGACCGCCCTCGCGCCCGATGGCAGACAGGTCTCCTCCCGGCGCGTCGCGTCAAGAGGGGCGGGTATCGGGCAGCGGTCACACAGGCGCTGCAGCGCCGCCACCACCGGCGCGCGACGGCGCGATGCGTCGCGTGGCGATGCGGTCGCCACGCGACGCGTCATGGGCTAGCGGCCGACGCGCTGATCGGCTTCGAGTTCGTCGATCGGGCCGGCGGTGATCGTGGCAAGGCGCCCCTCTTGCCGCGGCGCTGCGGAGGAGCCCGCCAGCCTCGTGATCCCTCGGGATCGAGGTACTTACGGACCTGTCGATTGGAATTGACGGTGGCCATGTGATCGTTCACATTCCGCCCAGGAGTGCCTTTGTTGCTGCGCATTGCTCGGGCCGCCACGCGTACCGAGGCCTTCGTCGTCTGATCGATTTTTGCACCAACTCTGCTCGCTCGGTCGTCGCGCAAGCGATCGCTGAACGATGGGGATTGGTATCGGGCCGAGGGGGCTCCACCCGAGAACACGGCATACCGCGCTTGTTCGGCGGCTGTCGTGAGATCTCGAGCTCTGTTCACCGGGGACGATTCCTTCAAAGATGCGGAGGTGCTGGCGACGTGGCCGGATCACGGCCGTCGGGGCGGGCGTAACCTGTGTCGAGGAGCATGAACCCTCAAAACCACGTGTCACGAGGGACGTCCCTGGCCATCCTGGGCACCGAGTCCGTCGCCGCCGGCCGATCCCGTGAGGAGTGGCTCGCAAAGCAGACGAACGGCAACGCGCGCATCATCGAGCTCGTGGGCGCGCCGGCGGCGGACGTGCGGTGATGCGCAAGACCGGCTTCGCCGAGGCCATCGCGAAAGATCCGGACATGAAGATCATCGCGAGCCAGAGCGGTGACTTCGCGCGCACCAAGCGAAAAACGGTGATGGAGACGCTGCTCTCAGCCCACGGCCTCTGCGCGTGGGCATGACCTTCGTCATCCTGTCGGGGGTATCGACATCTTGGTCGGCTCCGTCGTCGCGCGCACGACGGTCCTCGTGGGCACGCTGGTAGCCGGTGGTTGCCACCCGCTGCTGGCGTCCTGTCTCGGCCTCGCGGTGTCTGTCTCGTTCGGCGCGATGACGGGGCACCTGGATACAACGCATTCGAGATCTGAAAGGATCTATCATGAGCAAGAGAATACTGCAGTTCCGGCGCTCGCTCTCGGGCGCGGCCGCGTTGACTGTTTCGCTTCTGATTGGAACCCTCACTCCAGGGGCGGCGTCCGCCGCCGACTCCGTCGAGAAGCTGCAGGAGTTCGAGCTGGACGAGGTGAGCGTGACCGACGCCTACTACCAGAACGTCTCTTCGAAAGAGATCGCGTACATCATGAGCCTCGACCCCAACCGGCTTCTGGCGGGCTTCAAGGCGGTGTCGCAAGGAAAGGACCCTGGGAATTCGCCGGGCCTCAACCTCTACGGCGGGTGGGAGGGTGGCTGGAGCCTCTTGCGCGGGCACACGATAGGACACTACCTGTCCGCCATGGCGCGAGCGTACAAGCAACTCAAGAGCTCCGACGCGGAGCAGAGCGCCGCCATCGCGCAGAAGATCGACTACACGATCGGTCAATTGAAGTCATTTCAAGACGCGAATCCCAGAGGATACCTGTTCGCGTCGCCGGAGACTCATTTCGACGTCGTCGAGGGGAAGGCCACCGGCTCCAGCTGGGCGCCGTGGTACACGATGCACAAGATCATCGCAGGCCTCATCGACGTCTACGAGTTCGAAGGGAACGCGACGGCCCTCGAGATCGCGAGCAGGTTGGGGGACTGGACCTACAATCGCAGCTCGACCTGGAATGCGGACCTTCGAAGGAAGGTCCTGGGCGTCGAGTACGGCGGCATGAACGACTGCCTGTACGATCTGTACAGGCTGACGAACAACGCCAATCACCTGGCGGCAGCCCACACTTTCGACGAGGACTCGCTCTTCACTCCCATTTCTCAAGGCAACAACGTCCTGCCAGGCAAGCACGCCAATACGCAGATCCCCAAGTTCATCGGCGCCATGAACCGCTATCGGACGCTGGGCCAGACGGAGAGCTTCTACTACACCGCGGCGGAAAAGTTCTGGACCATCGTGCTGAGGGATCACACCTATGTCACCGGTGGGAATAGCCAGCTCGAGCATTTCCACGAACCCAGGCAGCTGGACGCGCAACGGGACAACGTGAACAACGAGACGTGCAACTCGTACAACATGTTGAAGCTCTCGAGGGCGCTCTTCAAAGCCACGGGGGACGTCAAGTATGCCGACTACTACGAGCAGACTCATATCAACGAAATCATGTCTGCCGTCAATCCGACGAACGGGATGACGACCTACTTCAAGCCGATGGGAACGGGCTATTTCAAGGTGTTCGGCAAGCCGGAGGACACTTTCTGGTGCTGCAACGGGACTGGTATGGAGAACTATACCAAGCTCAATGACAGCTTGTACTTTCATGACGACACGGATCTGTACGTCAACATGTTCCTCAGCTCGACGTTGGCCTGGGCCGAGCGCGGCCTGTCGTTGAAGCAGACCTCCAATATTCCTCTTTCCGACAAGGCGGTTTTCGAGATTACCGCTGCACCGGCCGACGCGGTCACGATCAACTTCAGAAAGCCATCCTGGGTCGCTCGGTGTCAGCCCGTGACGATCACGGTCAACGGTGAGGCATGCGACGCAACGGAAGCGAACGGCTATCTCACGGTAGGTCGCACCTGGAAGCCCGGAGACAAGGTGGAGCTCACGCTGCCGATGGAGGTGAAGGTGTCGAGACTCCCCGACAACCCCAATGCGGTGGCGTTCGTCTACGGACCGGTCGTCTTGAGCGCCGGTCTCGGGACGGAGAGGATGCTGTCGGAGCCCCAGTGGGCATCTGAGAAGGCTACCATTCCACCTGGTGTTGTCATCAAGGACACCATCGGCATCAACAGCGGTATCACGATCAACGAGTGGATCGCCGACATCGAGAACAACCTGGTTCAAACCCCGGGTACGGTGGAGTTCACGCTGCGGAACACAGACTCCAACAGCACGTTGACGTTCACGCCGCACTATCAGCGATACGCGGATAGGTACGGGATCTACTTCCGTCTCACCGGGACGACGGGTGAAAACATCCCAGACGCCGGCGGATGCTCGCCCCCTCCTGGAACTGGCAAGCTGTGCGATACCGTCTCGTCTTCGCAGAGCGGCGGAACGACTGGCAGCGGAACGACCGGCGGCGGAACGACTGGCGGCGGAACGACTGGCGGCGGAACGATCGGCAGCGGAACGACTGGCGGCGCGTCCGAGGGCAGCTCCGGTGGATCGGGGGGCGCGGATGGTGACACCGCGGACCAGGGCAGCTCGGGTTGTTCCTGCAGTCTCAGCCGTGTTTCGTCGGAGCGTTGGCAGTTCGCCGCGCTGCTCGGCCTCGGCCTGGTCGCGTGGCGCCGGGGGAGACGTCGTGAGGCGCCGCAGGGGTCGCGGACCTTCGGTGCGCTGTAAGCCTCCACATCTGCCTGCGCCCTCGTGATCTTTCGCCGCCCGTGCCCGGCGGCCCCAGCGTGAAGGGCGTCATGTGCGGCGGGCGGTCGGGATCTCGTAGGCGAACGAGCCGCGCTCATCGAGGTGGTAGGCGGTGACGTCACGGTCGATCTTCCGCCCGCCGGCGCTCGTGAACATGCGCCGGGGAAAGACGCGGACGCGGGCCTGTGCGGCGCCGGGGAGCAGCTCGAAGCGGCCGGCGCTGAAGCCATGGAGGCGGGTCACGCCGCGGCCGCCGGGGCCGTCGTGCTCCTCGAGACCGAAGAGGGAGGCGCCTTGCAGGGCGTGACGCGCGTGGCCGCCGCCGTGGGCGGTCGAGGTGGCGGTGCCCTCGTGCATGTGGCCGAAGAAGTGGGCAGCGAAGCGACCGGCCGGGTCGACCTCCTGGCGGAACTCCTGGCGTGCCTGCGGGTGGAGCCACTCGGGCGGGTGGTGGGTGAGCAGCAGGTTGATGTGGTGGCGCTGCAACCAGTCGGGGGCGTACTCGTCGCAGACGACGTGGAGCTGGCGCGGGTCCACGGCGAGGCGCTCGTGGTAGTCGCCGCCGGCGAGCTGCAGGAAGGCCGAGTTGAGGCCGATGACGCCGAGCTCGAGGCCGTGGAGCGACAGCGAGTACGAGCTGTCGCCCGGCAGGATGCCGAGCTTCCGGCGGTCGAGGACGTGCCCTCCCGCCGGGCGATGCGCTCCGGGTGCAGCCGGGCCCGCGTCTGGCGCAATACCTGTTCGCGATCGAGCATGGGCGGCGACTATACCCCGGCGCGGCTCCCGTCGGCCGCCTCGCGCGAACGGGCGTCGCCCTGGCCGGGCGAGTCGATGTGAGCGATCATGCCCTCATGGAAGCCCTGCGGCACGGGCCAGGCGCTCGTCCGCCCGAGCGGCCCCGTGCGCTTCGACCTCGCGGACGCCGAGCCGCCCGCGGACGCCGCCGACCACGTCGACACCTTTCGCGAGCGCTGCGGCCCCGTCCGGACGCGGCTGATCGTCGAGGCGCGGCAACAGAAGCAACGAGCTCGCTCGACCGTGTAATGTAGTCTACCTCACGCTGTACCATCGCGAGCGCAAGTTCGCCACCGGAGCATCCGGCCTTCCCCCTACACGAAAGCCCGTCAAGGCCGGCGCCGTGGGCGGCACGATGCCGCTCATCCACGATCCGAAGACGGGGCTACTCGCCGCGGGTAAGGGCACGTGGAAGGGGAAGGGCAAGAAGTGGGAGGGAATGGCGTTCACTTCAAGTTCCGTTGCCGGTGCACGACGTCTCATGGTATCGTCGAGCCCCCGCCCGGCTCAGCGGGGATGTTTTGCCTATCCGCGCATCCGGTATACATTGGAGCCTGAACATCGATGAGTGATGATCCCCAGCTAGCACACTGTACAGCACGAATCGGGACCGTCCTCCGGGGCAAATGGCGCATCGATTCGCTCATCGGCGTCGGCGGGATGGCTGCGGTTTACGAGGCGACACACAGGATCGGCCGGCGCTGTGCAATCAAGATCCTCCATCCGGAAATCGCGCTCTCCAAGGAGCTTCGAGCCAGGTTCGAGCAAGAGGCGCTCGCAGTAAACCAGCTCGGTCACCCCGCAGCCGTCAATGTCATCGACATTGATACGAGCGAGGATGGATCGCCGTTCTTGGTGATGGAGTTGCTCGATGGTGAATCGCTCGGCAAGCGCGCTCACGCCTCCGGCGGCATCGAGGAGCGCGAGCTGCTCCGCATCGTCTCGATCGTGCTCGAAGTGCTCGATGTCGCGCACGGGCTCGGCATAGTTCATCGAGACATCAAGCCCGATAATCTGTTCTTGACCTCATCAGGCGGCGTCAAGGTCCTCGATTTCGGGATTGCTCGAATGAAGCAGGGCGGCTCCAATGTTCGTACACGCATCGGCGCGATGCTCGGGACTATCCCTTACATGTCGCCCGAACAGATCGCTGGTGGCCAGATCGATGGGCGGGCCGACATCTTCGCCGTTGGCGCGACGATGTTTCGAATCCTGGCAAACCGCCGTGTGCACGAGGGATCCACGGAGAGCGAGCTCCTCATCAAGATGGCGACGCAGCCTGCGCCGGCCCTGCGCACCGTTGCCCCCTCTGTCAGCCCAGAGGTTTGCGCCATCGTCGATCGTGCGCTCGCCTTCGATCTATCGCGCCGCTATCCATCGGCGCGCGCCATGCGTGAAGACATCGAGCGAGTTCTGGGCCCCAATGCTACCCCTCACGCGCCCGCCCCAGTGTCGATCCGAGCCGACGTGTCGTCTGCGATCAGCGTCGATGATCCGACGATGGCCGCTCCTGCTCCCGGCCGAGCGATGCAGGCACCCATGGTCGTATCCGTGCCGCCTCGATCTGCTGCAAACAGCCCGCAAGTGGGCTCGAATTCGCCATTCTTGATGGTTGCAGTGATTGGCTCTTTTGCTCTCGCTGTTTGCCTCGCCGCTGTCTTCTTCGTTGTTCGTTCACAAGACTCCGCCGAAGACACTCGTGAGAGCGCGGAAGACGAGACATCTCAAGAGGGCAAGGCGAGCGGTCGCTCTCGCACGATGGCCACGTCTTCCAGTACCAGCACGCCATCCTCCAGTACCAGCACGCCATCCTCCAGTACCAGCACGCCATCCTCGACCGCTGAGCCCTCATCGACGCGCCGGTCCGTCCCAGATGGCAAGTATCGCCTTCTCCTCAAAGATGGCAAATATCCATTTTGCGTCACGTCGAAATTGAAGAAAGCCTATCCAGTGCGCACGGATGATGAGGGTGTCAAAGTGTGCGGCGGCACTCCCGAGGGGCCCATTCCGATTGACGGCCTCAAAGCCTACCACCCCTCCGAGTTTCAATGGGAATAGCTTGATAAGGGGCGGCCTTGCCTCGCGCCGCGTCGGCATGCCGAAGAGCACGCCGCCGCCCAGCTCCCCGATCGCCCGCCCTCGATGTCTTCATCGCGCCTTCGGGGCTGGAGGTTCCGGCGATGCGGGCGGCGACCAGCGAGCTACGGCTCGATGCGCTGCGGTCCTCCTTGTAGGACGATGTCGGTGTGCGGGGCCAGATCCACGGCCATCGCGGAATTGCACGGATTTTCCGTTCCGTGGGTGGATCGAGCATGACGTCCGCTCGGACGGCGGCGCGGTTCCTCCGCTCTCAGCACCTTTGTGCGTGTACACTCCTCGGCATGTCAGGGATAATCGCACCCAAGGGGCGCTCAATCACCGACGACGTCACGGTGCCGATGCTCGGGAAACAACGCGACGTATCCGTCGTTGAGCTCTCAAGCTCGGCGCTTGTGGAAGAAATCGAGACGGCGGCACGGGCGTGGTCGGACGACGCACCCACGTTGGTGCGCTCGGACGACAAAGCGCCAGCGCTGATCGGGAGCTTGATCTCGGAGCGGTACCGCGTCCACGAGCTCATCGGGCAGGGCGGCATGGGAGCCGTGTACCGCGGCGAGCAGGTGCACCTCCGCAAGCAGGTCGCGATCAAGGTCCTCCAGCCGAGCGCCCGGAACCTCCCCCAGATCGTGGCGCGGTTCGAGCGCGAGGCGATCGCGGGGGCGCACATCCAGCATCCGAACGTGGTCTCGGCAAACGACTTCGGTCAGCTCGCGGATCGGTCGCATTTTCTCGTCCTGGAGTATGTCGAGGGCACCCCGCTCCAGGACGTGATCGCCTCGGCACCGCTCCCCGCGCGACGCGCGCTCCACATCGCGAGGCAGATCGCGTCTGCTCTGGAGGCGGTGCACGCGAAGGGGATCGTGCACCGCGATGTGAAGCCGCAGAACATCCTTCTCGGCGCCCGTGATCAGGTGAAGCTCATCGATTTCGGCCTCGCCAAGGTGAACGTGGAGCTCCTGTCCACCGAGAGCCGCGAGGCCGCGCGCAAAGGCCAGGACCTCACCGCAGCCGACCAGGTTCTCGGCACGCTCAGTTATCTCGCGCCGGAGGCCGTGCGCGGCATGGACGCCGTCGATGTTCGCGCAGATCTTTATGCGCTTGGCATCATCTTGTACGAAATGCTGGCCGGGAGAAGCCCGTTCGACGCGAGCGACGGCCAATCTTCCTTCCGGCAGCGGCTCCTCGAGGATGCGCCCCCGATCCGCCAGCGTGCTCCGGGATCAGGTATCCGCCCCGACGTGGAGGCGATCGTGATGCGGCTCGTCCAGCGAGACCCAATGCAACGCTATCCGACGGCTACCAACGTGATCGCGGCCATCGACGGGGCCGTTGCGGCGATGGAGGGCGCGCCGAGGCAGATCGAGCCGACCGTTACCATGCACCCCGGTGCTCCGGGGCACCAGACGAGCGCGACATCGCTCGCGTCCAGGTGGACCTCGTCGGCGATGCGGCCGTGGTTCATCGCGTCCATCGTCGTATCGCTCTCGCTCAGCGTCGCGCTCTTGATCGCCATCCTGCTCAGCTGACAGAGCCTCAAAAAGGCGGGACTCCTGTCGACTTGGGCGCCTCGCGCGAGCGCGTCCTCCCGCCGGGCGATGCGCTCCGGGTGCAGCCGGGCCCGCGTCTGGCGCAACACCTGTTCGCGATCGAGCATGGGCGGCGACTATACCCCGGCGCGGCGCCCGTCGGCCGCCTCGCGCGAACGGGCGTCGCCCTGGCCGGGCGAGTCGATGTGAGCGATCATGCCCTCATGGAAGCCCTGCTCCTCTCCGCGCTGGGTGTCGCGCTGACGCTCGGACTCGGCGGGGCCGGGCTTCGATGGGCGCTGCGGCGCGCCGAGCGAGAGCGCCTGCGCAGGGCGTGCTCGCGAGCGCTACGGCCACGAGCGCGCGTCGTTCTTCGCCGGCTTCCACGGCACGGTTCGCTATCGGGAGACGGTCGTCGAGGTGGGGCAGCCCGTGCTCGTCGCGGGCACCGCCGCCGTATCGCGCCGGCTCGACGCGAACGGCGAGCGGGACGGCGATCGCGCGTCGCCGCCGCAGATCGAGCTTCGGCCCGACGACGAGCCGCTCTACATCGGCGACGGCCGACGACCGAACGCGTGATCTCCGGTGTCCTCCACCGCGGCGGGCCTCGCCCTCCAGGGGCGCATCGCGCCTCCGTCACCCTCGCGTGTGGCCCTGCACCGCCGCCGCCCTCGCCTCGGCGCTGTCGAGCGAGCGGATCACTCGAGCGGGGTTGCCGACGGCCAGCACGCCGGCCGGAAGGTCGCGTGGCACGACGGCGCCGGCGCGATCGACCCGATTCACCAGCCTGGGCAACACGCTCAACATGAACGACGCCATGGGCGGCCAGGCCCACGGCACGGGTGACCTGTCCGCCGCCACCGTGAAGCGGTTCATCGACAAGCTCACCTACGAGACCAGCTGTCTGGCGACACCTGACGAAGCTCCGGGAGAGCAGCGGGGTCGAAGCATGGTCATGAGCTGGGCGCGGTCGTGGCGCAGCGGCGCGCGCGAAAGGCAGGTGCGAGTTGGGTCGCCGACGGGTGCGGGGGCTGATCGTGTCCGGCTCGGCGGGCGCCGGGGCGCGGTCGTGGTGGATGTCGATACCATTCCCCCCGCGCCCGACTAAGCTGGGCCCCGATGGACGGCAACTCTCCTCCCGAGCGGCGCATCAAGAGAGGCGGGCGCCGGGCCGCGGTCATGGTCGACGTGGCCAAGCTCGCCGGCGTCTCGTACCAGACGGTCTCGCGGGTCCTGCACGACAACCCCCACGTGCATCGGGACACGCGGGAGCGCGTGCTCGACGCGATCCGCCAGCTCGACTACCGCCCGAGCTCCGTGGCGCAGGCGCTCGTCACGGGGCGCTCGCGGACGCTCGGCGTGGTCAGCTTCAACACGACGCACTACGGCCCGGCGTCGACGCTCCACGGGCTCGAGACGGCGGCGCACGACGCCGGGTACGGCGTCAGCGTCGTCAGCCTGAAATCGCTGAGCCGCGCGCCGGTGGTGGATGCGGTGAAGGGGCTGTGCGATCAGCGCGTCGACGGCATCATGGTCATCGCCCCGCTGCGGTCGGCGGTGGACGCGCTCCGCCACGTCACCTCCGACGTGCCGGTGGTCGCCGTCGAGGGTGGGCCGGACGATTCGGTCCCGGTGGTCGCCGTCGACCAGCACGGCGGCGCGGCGGCCGCGACGCGCCATCTCCTCGACCTGGGTCACCGGACGGTGTGGCACATCGCCGGCTCGATCGACTCGCTCGAGGCCGAGCAGCGCATCGACGGCTGGCGTTCGACGCTGGAGGCCGCGGGCGTCGAGCCGCCGCCTGTCCTGCGCGGCGACTGGAGCGCACGCTCGGGCTACGAGTTTGCCCCGCAGCTGGCGCGCACGCCCGGCGTCACCGCCTTGTTCGTGGCCAACGACCAGATGGCGCTGGGCGTGCTCCGCTACCTCCACGAGATCGGACGCGCGGTGCCGCGAGACATCAGCATCGTCGGCTTCGACGACATCCCGGAGGCGGCCTACTTCACGCCTCCGCTCACCACCGTCCGCCAGGATTTCTCCGAGCTGGGGCGGAGGTGCCTCCACCTGCTGCTCGGGCAGATCGAGAGCGGCCGCCGCTCCTGCTCGCGCGTCATCGTCGAGGCCGAGCTGATCCTGCGCAAGAGCAGCGCCGCGGTCCCCCGGGACCGATGAGCGCTCCAGCCTTCTCACGGATCAGAAACCCGTGATGGATCCGGGGCCGCGAAGGCCACCCCCGGCGGCGGCAGGCTTTGCTACTGGCGCGAGCCTGCTCGTCCCCCCCGCTGCTGGATCGAGGCCGAGCAGCGGGTCGATGGCCTCGTGAACCACCCAGCGCTCTATCCCGACCCGCCTCGCCCCGTCTGCGTCCGCCGGCCAATACACCTCTTCCCGCGGGATCACGAGCTCTCGAGCTCCCCGCCCGCGCAGCACCTCCCTCTGCTCCGCGACGAGCTTTGAGATGTCCTCCACGCCCACCGTCCACTCGTCGGCGAACCGCCGCAGCATCGCGCCGCGCAACCCGAGCTGGATCGCCCTCCGCGCGACCGGCGCGCTCGATGGATCGTGGTCCGGGTCCCACTGGAGCCGCACGTCCGAGAGAGCGCGCACCTTCCCGTCGGGGAAGCTCCCGACGACCAAGACCTGGGCTTGCCCGCTCACGGCGGCATCAGCCCCACCCTCCATGGTGCCCTCATAGCCTGACGCGACGCCCATGGCGTCGCTCGATTGCGGTTCACCCGCGGTGAGCGTCGTGGTGAACGTCCCCGTCCCCGTGGCAAAGGGGTCCATCTCGGCGAGCGATCCCCGCGTCGTCGAGAACGTACCGGTCATCGTCGCCACCGGCGTCAGACAGCCCTCGGCGGGGGGCGGGGGTTCACGTTGCCCGCATAGCCGTCCCACGCCGCGATCAGCGTCTCGGTGGCCCAGTACCTCCTGAACGCGGCGATATCGAGGACCTCGCCGAGCTTCGCGTCGAGCTCCGCGTCGCTCGCCAGGAGCGCGGCCGTGACGGCGTCGAGATCGCTCCGGTCGGGATCGTCCTCGTTGGTCTTCTTCTCGTACGTGGCGGTCCAGCCCTCGCGGAAGTCGCTGATCTGCCCCTCGTAGAGGTTGCCGCTGTCGTCCGTGAAATGGCGCTCGATGAGGCGCTTGCCCACCGGCTCCACGTGGGCGTAGATGCCGAGGTCGTTCCCGTTGACGGTCACGTGCGCGAAGTTGCACCGCGAGGCGGGCAAGCCTGCGTCGCGGAACACCTTGAACGCGAGGCACGTCTTGATGAGCGAGGGATCCTGGCGGGCGTTGTTGAGCGTGAGCCCCGCGAGGCCCGCGTGCCTGCGCCCATCGACGTATTCATCGAAGCTCACCTTGAGCGACGGCTTTGACCGGCTGGCGGATCCGAGGAAGCCCTTCTTGCGGACGGCCGACATCTCGAGCGCCTCGCCGTCGATGGCGTGCACGCCGATGCGCCCGGAGGGTCTCATGGTCTGTCTACTCCGACCGCGAACAGGACCCCTCTGCGTCGGCGCCGCGCGCTCAACCGTCGCCGACGCGCACCACGAGCTTGCCGAAGTTGCGCCCCTCGAGCAGGCCGATGAGCGCCGCCGGCGCGTTCTCCAGCCCGTCGACCACGTCCTCGCGCAGCTTCACCCGGCCGTCGGTGACCCACGCGTCCATGTCGCGGCGGAAGGCGTCGAAGCGATCGCCGTAATGGTCGAGGATGACCAGCCCCTGCATGCGAATGCGCTTCTGCAGCACGGCCGTCATCAGCAGCGGCAGCCGGTTCGGGCCGGGCGGCGGCGCCTCGTCGTTGTAATGGGCGATCAGCCCGACCACCGGCACGCGCGCGCCGAGGTTGAGCAGCGGCAGCACCGCGTCGAACACCGCGCCGCCGACGTTCTCGAAATAGACGTCGACGCCGTCCGGACAGGCGGCAGCGAGGCGCTCGGCGAGCTGCGGATCGCGGCGGTCGAGGCAGACGTCGAAGCCGAGCTCCTCGACCGCGTAACGGCGCTTGTCGGCGCCGCCGGCGATGCCGACCACGCGCGCGCCCTTGATCTTGGCGATCTGCCCGACCACCGCGCCGACCGCGCCGGTCGCCGCGGCCACGACCACGGTCTCGCCCGGCTCGGGCCGGCCGATGTCGAGCAGGCCGACGTGGGCGGTGAACCCGGGCATGCCGAGCACGCCGAGCGCCAGCGACGGCCGCGCCATCTCGCCGAGCTGGACGAGATCGTGACCGTCCGAGAGCGCGTGGTCCTGCCAGCCTGCGTTGCCGAGCACCAGGTCGCCGGCGCGGAACCGCGGATGCCTGGAGGCGACGACGCGGTGGACCGTGCCGCCCACCATGGGCTCGCCCAGCCGCACCGACGGCGCATAGGCCGGCGGGATCTCGTCCATCACCTGGCGCATGTATGGATCGAGCGAGAGGTACAGCGTGCGCAGCAGCACCTGTCCTTCGCCCGGCGTCGGGACGGCGGCTTCGTCGAGACGGAAGTCCTGCGGCGTCGGCAGGCCGCGAGGACGCGCGGCGAGGACGACGCGGCGATTGACAGCTTCGCGTTGAGGCATGGGCTTGCTCCTGGGGTAGGCGTTGAGTAGACCGGTCGTCTAGAAGAGGGACGCAAGAAACGGCGGGACCGCATGCGCGTCCCTCCTCAAAGGGGCTGGGCGAGACCGAGCAGCAGCCGCGTGCCGGCCATGGCCGTGTCCAGCGGCGCGCGGTCGCGGGTGATCTTGGCCAGCAGGCTGGCGCCGAGCCAGCTCTGGTAGAGCGCCACCGCGACCGCCTGCGCGTCGAGCACGGCCGGCAGCGAGGCGTCCGCCCTGCCCGACTCGATGCAGCGGGCCAGGCGCTCGATGATGGCGCGGGCGCCGCGCTCCAGCGCCGCGCGCATGCTCTCGGACAGATCGCTGACCTCGGCGCCGAGCTTGACCACGAGGCAACGGCTCTGCGCCTCGTCGCCGGTCTGCGAGTCGAGCCAGTCGCGGAAGTAGCCGATCAGCCGCTGCGCGGCCGTGCCCGGCTGCGCCAGGAGCGCGTCCATGCGGGCGAGGTAGCCGGCGAAATAGGCCTCGATCACCGCCTCGCCGAACGACTCCTTGGAGCCGAAGTAGTGATAGAACGAGCCCTTCGGCACCTGCGCGGCCGCCAGCACCTCGGCCAGGCCGACCGCGGTGAAGCCCTTCCGGAGCAGCAGCGGATGGGCGACCTCGAGGATGTGCCGGCGGACGTCGGGGGTGGCGGCGGCGGTCGCGTTCATGACATCGCCACGGTAGCATCCAGTAGACCGGTCGTCTAGTCGTCACCGCGGTGGCTCCCGCTGGAGGTGCGCCGCCCGGGGCAGCGGGCGACCGCAGGCTCGCCGTCGGCGTTCAGCTCGTGTCGGTGCCGCTCAGCCTGACCACGATGTTCGCGTCGTCGATGCGCGCCGACGAGGCGAGCGCGGTGAACCACGAGTCGCCGTGACCTGCAATTCATCGTGATGTGGCTGCAGCGCAACGTCCGTCAATCTGTGCGATCCAATGCAATCAAACCCGGACGTCAGGCCGTGCACCTCGCGCCGTGGGCCAGGTCCCCGGCGGGGTACGCGCCCATTGCGCCGAGGAGAACCCGTCCAGATCGTGGTACACGTCGACAAGGTCGCGCAGCCGAGGGACGGGGCGCAGGGAGAGCCGGGTGATATGGTTCGGAGCAGCCGGGGCAGGGAAGTCGAGTCGCCGGAGCCGCGGGGCGGCGAGGCGGGCGGCTCTGTACAGGAAGCCGGCCGGGCCGGACAACCGGCCACGGGAGAAGAGGCCGGCGGCTCGGTACGCAATGCGAGCCGCCGTGCGGAGCCAGCCCACCGCGAGGCAGGTGGCCATAGCACGCCCCGTCCGTATACCGTGGGCGTTATCACCCCCTATCTCGACGGCTCGTTCTGGAACCCGGTCCTGAAGGGCATCCACGAGACAGCGCAGCAGCACGGTTGTCGGACGCTCGTGATGCGCGGCACCCCCGCCTCGCTCCAGGCCCCCTCGCTCGCGAGAGACCAGGTGGATGGCTGGATCCTGGTGATCGCGGTGGACGGCATCGAGCAGCTCGCCGCCGCGCGGGTCCCGCTCGTCGTCGTCGGCACCGATGCCCACGAGGGCAATTGCCCGTCCGTGATTCCCGACAACCGCAGCGGGATCCGGAGCGCCGTGCTCCATCTGATCGAGCACGGGCACCGGCGCATCGCGTTCGTCGGCTACTTCGGGGAGTCCGACGTGCGCGAGCGCTTTGAAGCGTACCGGGACACGCTCGCCGAGGCGGGGATACCCCTCGATCCCGATCTGGTCATCCGGACCAGCGACAGCTGGTATCCAGGAGGCGAGAGCGCCGCTCCGCAGCTCCTCGCGCAGCGGCATGCGTGCACGGCGGCGGTCTTCGGGACGGACAAGAACGCGCTCGGGATGATGCCTTTGTTGAAGGAGGCGGGCATGCGCATCCCCGAGGACATGGCGATCGTCGGGTTCGACGATGTGCCGGACGCGCAAGCCGCCGACCCGCCGCTGACCACCGTGCGCCAGCGGTTCGAGATGATGGGGAGCGCCGCGTGCGATCTCATCCTCTCGATGCTCGCCGGCGAGACCTCCCTGCCCGAGCTCGTGCTCACGCAGAACACCTTGATCCAGCGGACCTCGTGCGGGTGCGACGTGATCCAGAGCATGCTCGACCAGGACGCGGCGCTCGGGGAGGACACCGGCGGCGACCTGGACCGGCGGCTGGTCGAGCTGCTCCTCGCGCCCCAGCCCCTCGCGCCCGGGCTGTCGCCAGCCGCGGTATGGCCAGGGGTCGCCCTGGTGCTCGCCGGGTACTCCGCGGCGATCGAGGGCACCGCGCCCCCTCCGGCGAAGGAGCTGGAGCACGCTTACCAGCAGGCCGTCGGCATCGCGCCCGACCTGGGCACCTTGATGGCGCTCGTCCGCCTGCTCCGCCGGGCCCATGCGCGGCGGGGCGGAGATGCGGCGTCCGCGCAGCGGGTCGAAGCGTTCCTGGACAGCGCGCGCCTCGCGATCGCCCGGTCCCGGCTCCATGTGGAGACGGACTCCCTGGCGCAGGTCGGGCTCCTCGTGAGGTCCAATTATGAGGTGGGCCTCGCGCTGCTCAGCGGCTCCCACCAGGAGTCCCTCTCGCTCTCATGGCTCGCGAAGACCAGCGCGATCTGGGGCTGCTTTGCGCTCCGGGAGGACGCGACCACGCTCGTCGTCGCCGGCACCTACAGCCGCCATGGCAGCGCGACGCCCGCGATCGGCGGCCGCCATCGGGTGGAGGCGTTCCCACCTGCGGAGTTGCTGCCGCCCTCGGCCGCGAGCGGCGCGCACATGATGCTCCTCCTGCCGATCCGCACCGCCCGGCGCGACTGGGGCATCCTGGCGCTCATCGGGCCGACCCTCCGCGAGCTGACCCGGGACGAGGGCACGGTCGGGGTCTGGGCGTCGCTGCTCGCCGCGGCCCTCGAGCGCAACGAGCTCGTCCAGTCGCTCTCGGCGAAGCACACGGAGCTGCAGGACGCCTATGCCATCGAGCGCGCCCTCTCCGAGACGGTGCGCGAGCTCGGTTGTCCGCTCATCCCGCTCCTGCCCGGCGTGCTGCTCGTGCCGCTGGTCGGCGCGATCGACAGGGGCCGCGCCCTCCAGGTGCTCACGGCCGTGACCGAAGGCGTGGGCCGGCATGCGGCGCGCTTCGTGCTGCTCGACATCACCGGCGTGCCGGCCGTGGACGCCGAGGTCGCCCACGCGCTGGGCCAGACGAGCCGCGCGGTCGCCCTGCTCGGCGCGCGCCTCATCCTCGTCGGCGTGCGCCCCGAGATCGCCAGGAGCCTCGTGGACGTGGACCTCGGCGATCTGTCCACGTATTCGTCGCTGGCGGGCGTCCTTCACGAGCTGACGACAGGAAGACTCCGCGCCGAGGGCGCGAAGCGCCGTTCAGCGCGCATCGCCTGACCGCGGGCGGCGCTCGCGAGCGCCCCGGGGGTGATCTCCGCGATCGCCCGCGTCCTCGCCGTTCACCGCACGGGTGATCTGGCAGATCGCCCTTCCCCGCTGCGCTACCGCCGAGATTCAAAAAGCGCGGCGAGAGTGGATAATTTGGATCAGCACGTGAGTCGTTGGAGCACAAAAGTGATTGCGATCGATTCATGATGTGTGGCTGTTCGGGCGGATCCTGATATGGTTTCTTTTCGGCGCTGTTGAGTCGCAGCATCGTGAGCCCGTGTCGGTGTCGACCTGTGTGGTCGGCGCTCGCACCAACTCGTGCCTTTCGTCGGGCGCGGCGTGGAGGAGACGATGAACCCCGAGCAGCACACGGATCGTTGGCGCCTCGAGCTCCCCGGCAAGAAGCTCAGGGTCGCGGCGCCGCTCTTGCTCGCGCTCGCCGCGGGTTGCAACGGCCAGATCGGCGGACCTGGCCAGTCCACGGGGGCCGGCACGGAGGACCCCTGGGAGGGCGGCGGGGGCGGGCCTGCGAGCGGCCAGATCCCGGAAGACGTGCTGGCCTCGCCGTTCTGCCAGACGCCGCAGCCTGGCGCGGCGCCGCTCCGCCGCCTCAGCAACCACGAGTATACGAACACGCTGAAGGATCTCTTCTCCGGCGTCTCGGGCGTGGCCTCCACCATCGACACGGTGGTCGCCACGTTCCCGAGCGAGCCCGAGTCGCTCGGCTTCCGCAACAACGCGAGCTTCCTGAGCGTCGGCTCGCTCGTCGCGCAGAAGTACCTCGACGCCGCGGAGCAGATCGCCGCCGTCGCGGCGCGCGCGCCGGGCCTGGTCTCCTGCGATCCGGCGGCGCTCGGTGAGCTCGAGTGCGCGCGCGACTTCATCCGCACCTTCGGCGCCAGGGCGTACCGGCGGCCGCTCACCGACGCCGAGGTCCAGAGCTACGAGGAGCGCTTCACCGCGGGCTCGGACGGGGCCACCTTCAACGAAGGCATCGAGTGGGTCGTCTTCAGCATGCTGCAGTCGCCGAACGTGCTCTACCGCGTCGAGGTCGGCCGGGCGGGCGCGGAGGGCGTCAACGAGCCCACGCCGTACGAGATGGCCTCGCGGCTCTCGTACCTGGTCTGGCAGTCGCAGCCGGACGAGGAGCTCACCCGCGCGGCGGCGGCCGACGAGCTGCGCACGCCGGAGCAGATCGAGGCCCAGGCGCGGCGCATGCTGGCCGATCCGCGGGCCGACCGCCTGTTCGAGTACTTCAACCAGTGGCTCGACACCGACATCCTGAGCAGCATGAGCCGCGATCCTGCGGTGTATCCGGGCGTCGTGTCCGGGCTGCCCGCCCTGCTCCACGAGGAGACGCGCACGTTCGTGAAGAGCCTGTTCGCGGACCCGAGCGGCTCGCTCGACGAGCTCTTCACCGCCGATTACAGCTTCGTGAACGGCGCCCTCGCGAAGCACTATGGAGTGGGCGGCGTGAGCGGCGACGACTTCGTCAGGGTCGACATGCCCGGTCGCTCGGGCGTGCTGACCCAGGGCATGCTGCTCACGCGCGACAAGGCGACGCGCACCTCGATCGTCCGGCGCGGCCTCAAGGTGCGCACCGATCTCCTGTGCAAGCTCGTGCCCGCGCCCCCCAACGACGTGGAGCTCGATCTCGAGGGCCTGGGAGACGGGCTCTCGCAGCGCGAGCGCCTCGAGCTCCACCGCACCGATCCGAGCTGCGCGGGGTGCCACAACCTGATGGACCCCCTCGGCGTGGTGTTCGAGTCGTTCGACGCCGTGGGCCGCTCCCGCACGACGGACGAGGAGGGCAGGCCGGTCGTCACCTCGAGCAACATCGCGCACACGTTCGACCTCGACGGCCCCGTGGCGAACGCCGCCGAGCTGGGCCAGCGCCTCGCGCAGAGCGAGGAGGCGCGCGCCTGCTACGTGCTGCAGAACTTCCGCTTCTTCTACGGCCGCGACAAGACCGACGCCGATCGCTGCTCGATGGCGGCGCTGTCGCTCGCGTTCAAGGAGAGCGGCTACAGCCTGTCCGAGCTCGTTGTCGCGCTCACGCAGACCGACGCCTTCCGCTACCGCCCGTGATCACCCCGGAGGACCCATGAAACCCCTGAGCCGCCGTACTTTCCTGCGTGGCGCATCCGGAGTTGCGCTCGCGCTCCCGTTCCTCGACGCCATGCGCCCGAGCCGCGCGCGAGCCCAGGAGGCGCCGCCCGCCCCGCGCCGCCTCATGTTCGTGTTCCAGGCGAACGGCGACCAGACGGCGAGGCGCTTCAGCGCCGGCGGTGAGACGAGCTTTCAGCTCGGCGAGTTCCTCGCCCCGCTCGAGCCCTACCGCGAGGATCTCCTCTTCCTCAACAACCTGCACAAGCGCTTCTACGATCTGCCGGAGTCCGAGCGGGCCGACAACCACCAGCAGGGCGGCAGCTCGCTCGCGCCGTGGAGGTCCGGCACCGGGTCGTTCCCGATCGGCGGCACCGAGAGCACCATCGGATACGTGGAGGGGCCGAGCGCCGACTACGCGATCGGCGGTCGGGTGCTGGAAGGCAACGAGCGCGTCGCGCACCGGCACCTCGTGTACCGGGTCGGCACCAAGTGGAACGACATCTGGAACACGCACGCTCACGCGGGGCCCGTGGGCGAGCAGAACCCGATCCCGGCGGAGACCGACCCGTACGCGGCCTACGCCCGCATCTTCTCCTTCACGCCCGACGACGCGGCCGCGCAGAAAGAGGTGCTGAGGCGCCTGGCGAAGAGGCAGTCGGCCATCGATCTGGTGCGCGAAGAGGGCAATTCGCTCCTCACCAGGCTCGGCGCCGAGGACCGCGCCAAGATCCAGCAGCACCTCGACTCGATGCGCGACATCGAGCGCGCGCTCCAGACCGGCAACGGCGCGGCCGCGTGCGTGCAGACCCCGCTCGGCGAGCGGCTCGACCCCTATGACGACGACAACCACATGATCATGGGCGAGCTGTTCTTCAAGATCAGCGCCCTGGCGTTCGCCTGCGATCTCACGCGCGTGGTGAACTTCAACTGGAGCGGCAACACCAGCGGCCGCGTCTACTCGAACCTGGGCCTCAGCGAGGGTCACCACGACATCTCCCACAACAGCGATGACGCCGCGTTCGCCGACGTGCGCAAGATCCACAGGCACCTCTGGGAGCAGAACACCAAGCTCTACGAGATCTTGAAGAACACGAGCGACGGCGACGGCACCCTCTGGGATCACACGCTCGTCGTGCACTGGAACGAGCTCGGGCAGGGCGACACCCACAGCATCCACGACACCCTGGTCGTCCTCGCGGGCAAGGCGCACGACTACTTCCGGCGCGGGCGCATGATCGACTTCGACGGCGATCGCTCGTTTGCCGACATGCTCGTGAGCTGCTTCCACTACATGGGCTTCGAGGACGTCACGAGCTTCGGCCACGAGATCCTGAACACGGGGGGCGCCCTGCCGCTCACCTGAGTCAGCCCGGCGCGAGCGAGAGCCCTCGCTCCCGGACCAGCCCCTCCGAGAGCTCCCACGTGCGGCTCGCCAGGGCGGCATCGTACGAGAGCGGGGTGGGGGTGAAGCGCTTCGGATCGAACAGGACCGCGCCGTGCGCGTCGCTCGTGTCGGCCGCGGTGAGCAATCGGACGACGTTCTCCGCGGACCGCTCCGGCGCCACCCCGGCGACGCTGTAGATCGCTCGCACCCACCACGGACCGCTCATCGCATTCTGCGTCTTCGTCATCCCGACGCAGGCGATGCTCGCCGTCACCGGCAGGCCATTCCACCGCTTCGCCGCCTCCTGCACGTGGAGATACCCCAGCACCTGCGAGGACATGAGCGCTCGGAGCAGCGACCACCTCCGCCGATCGAACTGAAGATCCTCCAGATCGGGCACAAGGCCCGAGGGCGCCTTGCCGCCGACGTGCACGATCCGGCCGTCGCCCGAGGCCGCGAGCTCCCCGACCAGCGCGCGGTTCAGCGCGTACCGGGCGAGGTACTGCAGGCCGAACGCGAGGTCGAAGCCGTCGGCCGTGGTGGCTCGCTGGAAGCGCACGGTCATCGCGCTGTGCACGAGCCCGTGGATCACGCGCCGGGAGGCCCGGATCTGTTCGGCTGCCTGCGCCACCCCGGCGACCGAGGACACGTCGGCCTGCACCCAGGCGGCCTCCCTCGCCCCCGCCTCCCGGAGGGCACGCGTGGCCTCCTCGCCTCGCGCGCGGTCGCGCCCCACGAGCAGCACGGAGGCGCCGCGGCGCGCCACCGCCGTGGCCGTCGCGAGCCCGATGCCAGCCGACCCACCCACGAAGACAAAGCTCGCCGCCTCCACGCTCCGCTCCTTCATCGGTCCTCTCCTCACCAGGGTTGTTGATAGATACCGTGGTGAACGCGGACGTTCAGTGATATCCAATCCATGATGGTTGATGGATCGTCCCGGGAGAGCGCCGCCGATCCGCTGAGCGGCGTCCTCGAGGCGGTCCGCCTGCGCGGGAGCGTCTTCGGCGCGGGCGAGCTCGGGGCGCCCTGGGGCGTGCAGACGCCGGGGATCCCGGAGCTCGTCTGCTACGTGGTCGTCCGGGGCGCGGCGCACCTCGCGCTGCTCGACGCGCCGCGGGCTCAGGTCGCGATCGCGAGCGGCGACGTGGTCCTCGTGGCGGCGGGGCGCGCGCACGCGCTGCGGGACAGCCCGAGGAGCGCGGTGGTCTCGTTCGACGAGCTCCGCCGCGCCGCCGGCGATGGCCCTGGTCCGCTCCGGTGGGGCGGCTCGGGGCCTCGCACGACGCTGGTCTGCGGGTCGCTCGCGGTCGACGAGGCCGGACGCGCCCTCCTGGGGTCGGCGCTGCCGGGCTTCCTGCACCTCCCCGCCGAGACCGCGGGCCCCGGGCTCCTCGGCGTCCTGGGCGCGCTGGCCAGCGAGGTCGCGGCGCCTCAGCCGGGCTCGGGGGCCGCGCTCACGCGGCTCGCCGAGCTCGTCTTCATCCACGCGCTGCGCGCCTCCATCGCGCGAGGCGTCGCCGGCGCCGGGTGGCTGAGGGGGCTCGGGCACCCCTCGATCGCGCGCGCGCTCGCCGCGATCCACGCGGATCCTGGCGCGCCGTGGACGGTCGACGCGCTCGCCGGGCGCGCCGGGATGTCGCGCTCGGCGTTCGCCGCCGAGTTCCGCCGTCAGGTGGGCGAGCCGCCGCTCGCGCACGTGACAGCGTGGCGAATGCGCCACGCCGCGAGGCTGCTCGAGGAGGGGGGCCTGAGCATCAAGGACATCGCGGCGAAGGTGGGCTACGGGTCCGACGAGGCGTTCAACCGCGTGTTCAAGGGCTGGGCCGGCGTCCCGCCCGGCGCGTACCGCCGCCGTCCGAGGCCGGGCCCGCGCGATGCGCGCCGATGAGCTGGGCGACCGTCGCGAGGGTCACCTCGCGTGCGGGGCGCGTGGGAACACCGAAGGGAATCTCCAGCTCTGGTACTCGTGGTGGTGTAGCCAGAACGGCGACGCCACGTCGAATGATGAGATCCACTGCGCCCGGTGCGGGATGTACTCGCTGTTCATCCACGAGCGTTGATCGGTTTGACGGGAGACCTGTTCATTGGCGCGCCGCCTCCCATTCGGGGCTGCGCAGGAAGTACGTGTCGTAGAGCTCCTGCACGTCGCGCAAGGTGTCGGGCGGCTCCTGGCCGTACGCGATGCGCGTGAGCTTGCGGAAGTACTCGAAGCGCTCGACCCCTGGGGTGATGACGATCAAGAGCTCTGCGCTCTTGCCGCGCGCGGCCGCGAACGCGTGGGCGACCTGGGGCGGGACGACGAGGAGGTCGCCTCGCTCCGCCGTCACGATGTCGCTCCCCGAGAGGACCTGCACGGCGCCGTCGAGCACGTAGAACATCTCGGCCGAGCCGTTGTGGCGGTGCGGCCGCGCGCCGTCCGCGTCCTTCGCGAGCGTCACACGTACGGTGGAGAGGGCTCCGCCCGTCGCGCTGCTGTCCGCGAGGAGCTGGACCCTCGCGGTCGGGGCGCCGACGACTTCAGCATCGGAACCTCGGACGACGACCGGCTGATCGAACCTGGGCTGGATGATCGACATACCGCCCATTGGAGCATCGAGCGGGGAGCGCTCGCCAGCGAATCACGCGCACGCTTTCTTCATGGTGGGAGCGATGAGGATGGCCAAGCTCGGTGGGATTGCGCTCGCGTAGCGGATCGCCAGCGGTCTGGCCCGCCCCGCGGCGGGCTGGCCCGACCTCTCGCTCAATGGGTCTGGGGGCGGAGGGCGAACGCGACCGGAGCCCCGGATGTCCGCTCGGCACAGGCGCCGCGATTCACCCACTCATCCGCGAGCCGGTTTGCTCTTCCTTCTCCCGCCGGTCTTCTGAAGCGGCTCCACGGCGTCCGCGCCCTTGCCCGTCCGTGCCGCCCGGCCCGCAGGCTCGACCCTGGCCAGCGCTGCGCACGCGAGGTCGGGCAGGGTCGCCCTCATCCACGCGGGGTCCACGACGCCGGACGCCGAGAGGTAGGCGCGGCAGGCCTGGTGCGCCGGGCCGAGCAGCACGACGTCGAGCGTCACCTCGGACGAGCGCGCCCCGGAGAAGACGCCGAGCTCCGCGAGGTGCGCCGTCATCTCCGCCTTGAGCCGCGTCTTGGTGTCCCGGAGCGCCGCGCGGTGATGCCCGTCGAGCTCCAGCGCGAGCGCCTGGTACATGAAGCGCGCCTCGGCCTCGTGGTCGAACACCCAGGTCAGGTGCGCCTCCACGAGCGCCCGCACCGCCGAGCGCGGCGTCCTGGCGGCGAGCACGCGCGCGGTCATGGCCCCCGCCAGCCGCTCGAAGGTCCGCTCGAGCAGCGCCGCCACCAGCGCCGGGAAGTCCTCGAAGAGGTGGTACACGCTCGAAGGGCTCGCGCCCGCCTCCTTGCGGACGTCCTCGATGCCAGTGCGCAAGAGGCCACGCTGCTCGAAGCAGCGGAGCGCCGCGTCCAGCAGCGCCTCCCGGCGGGCCACGCCGCTCTGTCGAGCCACGGCCATGCCCTCTCCCCTACCGCAGCCCCGCGCCGCTGACCAGCCTGCCTTGTTGGAGGGTTCTTCCAAATTGTTGTGGAAGATTCTTCCAGTTGGTTTACCTTACCCGGCGAAAGCGAGGTGTCGCATGGAGCTGGGGCTGAAGAAGAGGGCCGCGCTGGTGACAGGTGGCTCGCAGGGGATCGGCAAGGAGGTGGCGTTGCAGCTCGCGGCCGAGGGGGCCCGCGTGGCGCTCACCTACCGGAGCGAGCGTGAGAAGGCCCGAGAGGTCGTCCAGGAGATCGAGCGTCGAGGCGGCGAGGCGCTCGCGCTGGAGCTCGACCTCGGGTCGCTCGAGTCGGTCAAGGCGGCCGTCGCGGCCGCCCTGGCGCGCTTCGGGCAGCTCGATGTGCTCGTCAACAACGCGGTCCGCTGGAGCGAGCGCCTGCCCTGGGAAGCGCCGCGCTTCGAGGACATCCCGCTCGAAGAGTGGCAGGGCACGATCCACGACAACGTCGACGGCGCCTTCGCCGCCATCCAGGCCGCGGTGCCCTCCATGCGCGCCCGCGGCTGGGGCCGTATCGTCAACCTCTCCTCGGGCGCGGCGCTCGACGGGGTGGTGGGCTCCGGTCCGTACGCCGCCGCCAAATCGGCGCTCCACGGGCTCACCGCGGTGCTCGCGCGCGAGCTCGGGCCGCACGGGATCCTGGCCAACGTGGTGGTCCCGGGATTGACCCTGACCGATAAACTGAGCGCGCGGATATCACCGGAGTTCGCGGCGCAGCGCGGGAAGGCGTATCCGGTGGGGCGGCTCTTGCGGGCCGAGGAGGTCGCGCCCACCATCGTCTTCCTGTGCTCGGCGGCGAACACCGCGGTCACCGGCGAGATCGTCCGCGCGAGCGGTGGCCGGCCGATGTGATCAGGGGATAGACCCCCGGGGCGGGAGGCGCGCGATCATGCGTCGAGGCGCGCGATCATGCCAGATCGCTCGAGCAGACCGGCGCGCGCTGCGACGCCGGCGGCCCGGCGCCGGGGAGCTCGACCGTGAACGTGGCGCCGGCGCCGAGCGCGCTCTGGACGCGGATCGAGCCGCCGTGCGCCTGCGCGAGCTGGCGGCTGATGTACAGGCCGAGCCCCAGCCCGCCGTAGTGCCGGTCGGACACGGCGCGCTCGAAGCGGTCGAAGATCCGCCCCTGGCGCGCCGGGTCGATGCCGATGCCGTGATCCCTCACCGAGAGCCGCGCCGTCCCGCCCTCCTCGCCGAGGACGATCTCGATGGGCTTGCCCGCGCCGAACTTGATCGCATTCGTGAGCAGGTTCGTGACGATCTGGTCGAGGCGCGAGCGGTCCCAGCAGCCCACGATCCGGCCGCCGTTACGCAGCGAGACAGCGCACCCGGCGCGCGCCAGATCCAGCTCGAACCGCGCGACAACGTCGCGGACGACCGCGCCGAGGTCGACCTCCGCGACGTCGAGCGAGACCCGGTCGGTGTCGATCCGCGAGACCTCGAGGAGCTCGTTGCTCAGGCGGGCCAGGCGCGCGGCCTGCCGCAGCGCGCGCTCGACCTGCCTGCCCATCGCCTGCGGGTCGCAGGGCCGACCCGACTGGAGGCTCCGATCCATCGCCTCGAGCGTGAGCGTGAGCGACGTCATCGGCGTGTTGAGCTCGTGCGTCGCCACGGTGAGGAACTCGTCCCGCAGGCGGATGGCCTCCTGGGCGGCCAGGTACAGCCGCGCATTGTCGATCGCGAGCGCGGCCCTGTGCGCCACCTGCTGGACGAGCTCCAGGTCGGCCTCCGCGTAGCGGCGCTCCGGCGCGGACGAGACGACGCTCAGCGCCCCGAGCGGCCGTCCCCGCGTCATGAGCGGCACGGAGATGAAGCTGTGTGTCCCGAGCTCGCGGAGGATCCTCGCGTGCTCGTCGTCCTCGCAGTATTTCCGGAAGTCTTCCTCGGAATACAAGGGGACCAGGAGCGGCTTACCGCTCCGCAGCACCCTGGACGCCGGGTGAGACGAGCTCCGGCCAGGGGGATACCGCCGCGGTAGCTGCTCGAGCAACGGTTGCTTCGAGGGGACCCTGTGCGCGCAGAGGCTTCGCTGGAGGTGCTCCCCTTCGATGACGTCGATGATGCACCAGTCGCAGAGCGACTGCACCGAGAGCCGCGCGACGCGCGACAGCGTCTCGCCGATATCGAGCGATCCGGAGAGGATCTCCCCGGCCGCGGCCACGAAGGCCGCGCGCCGCTCCGCCGCCTCGGCCTCGGTCCGCGCGGCCTGCTCCCTGGCGAGCAGCCGCGCGTTTTCCAGGGAGATCGCCGCCTGCGCGGCGAGGAGCGACAGGGCAGCGAGCCGCTCCGGCGGGAACGCGCCGGCGAGGAGGTCGTTCTCGAGGTAGAGCAGGCCCGCCACCTCCGCCTGCCTCAGGATAGGCATGCAGAGGAGCGATCGGGGCTCGCGCCGCGCGAAGTACTCGTCGCCGGAGAACTTGCCCGCGTCGGCCGCGGCGTGGGTCAGGACGACGCACTCCTTCGTCCGGTGCACGTAGCGAACGAGCGACAGGGGGACGCGCCGCGACGCGTCCTCCGTCGCGCGCGGGAGCACGGTCGTCACTTCCCCGCTCTCCTCGAGGATGGCCTCGGCTTCGATGGAGAGGCGCTCGTCCTGATGCAGGACGAGGCAAGCTCGCTGCGCGCCGCCCTGCTCGAGGACCACCGTGAGCAGCGTCCGCAGGAGCTCGTCGAGGACGATCTCGCGCGAGATGGTCTGCGACGCCTTGATCACCGAGAGCTGGTCGAGCTGCTCGGACCGCGCCTCGAAGGAGGCCGTCGGGGCGATCGGCCTCGCGTCCCAGAGGTGCGGGTGCTGCTGATCGATGCGCTGGGCCTTGCCGTCCGCCCCCCAGCGGACATAGCCGGCGCGGGCCTCGCGGAGGTACGTATCGGCGATCAGCGCGAACCCTCGCTCCCGGTAGAACCCCGACGCGAGCTCGCAGGCCAGCGCCTCGTTGTGGACGAAGTGGTTCGCGCGGGCGGAGCGGATGGCTTGCTCGTAGAGCTGGGCCGCGCTGTCCCATTCGCCGCGGAGGCGCGCGAGCTCGGCGCCGATCAGCGCCGACCGGTTGCCGAAATTCTCGGGGCAGCTCTCCGCCCAGGTGTCGATCTGCCTCTGGTGGGCGGCGAGGGCGTCGAGGTGCCGGCGCCGCTCGCCGGTATCCGCCGCGCGGCAGCGCGCCGCCCGCGCGAGCGCACCATAGAAATGATACTCGGCCAGCTCGAAGAACGAGCCCGACGTCCAGAGCAGCGGCCGCGCCTTCTCCGCGGCCTCGAGCGCGGCCTCGACGTCGTCCGCGTGGAAGCGCGCTTGCAGCTTGCGTATCCAGTACCAGCAGGCGGCGATCGCGAGGCGCGGATCGCCCTCCAGGCGCTGCTCGAACCGGCGCTCGTCGAAGTCCGCGTCGTTGAACGAGGGGAAATCGGGCAAGAGGCCCCGGAGGGCCCGGATGAGCCGGAGCTGCGCGGTGATGATGTCGACCGCGAGGCCGAACCGCGCCCGCTGCACGAAGTCGAGCGCGCTCTCGGCCTCTCGCTGCACCTCGCCGAGGGGCTCTCCCGCGGCGAGGAGGATCGTGACCAGGCAGTTCTTGTTGTACGAAGCATACGTGAGGTCGCCGGTCTCCTGCCCCGCCTCGAAGCCCCGTCGCAGGAGCTCGACGCCGGTGCGCATGTGCCTCACCCACGGGTTGACCCGGTGCCCGAAGCCCAGGTAGACGCGGGATCTGAACCGCAGCGCGCCGCGGCGCTCCAGGAGGTCGAGGCCGAGCCGGGCGAACCGGTAGGCCATGCGGTAATCGCCGAAGCGCGGCCCGAGGAGCATGCCGAACCAGGTGTAGGCCAGGCACGATGCGTCGCAGTTGCCGTGCTCGAGGCTGAGGTTCGTCATGCGCATCACGACGAGGCAATTCAGGTTGGCGTCGGTGAACAGCGCCGGCGACTGGGCGTGGGTCAGGACCTCGAGGGTCGCGCGGCACGCCGGATTGGCCATCTGGGGTGAGCCGATGAGGTCCTCGACCGCGCGGCCGGCGAGCAGCTCCGAGACCCGCGCGTACTCCTTCCGTACCTCCTCGTCCGTGGGGTGCGGCGACCACGTGATGCCGACGCGGCGGAGGTACTCGAGGCCCACGTCGACGCCGCGGTCGCTGCGGTCCATGGTCGTGTAGAGGCCGAGCCGCACGCACGTGACGGCGGCCAGATCGACGAGGCTCCCGGCGCGGCGCGAGAGCGCCGAGAGGCGCTCCTCGGCCGCCGAGAGGTCGCCGGTGAGGTACTCGCACTCGGCCCGGTGGAGCTCGAGCTGGAACGTGAGCTCGTACCGCCGCTCCCAGCAGTCCTCCGGGAGAAGCGCCCTGCCGGCGGCGAGGTACCTCAGCGCCGAAGCGCAGGCCGTCGACCCCTTGGCGCGCTTGGCCGCGACGAGGTTGAGCTCCGCCACCCGCTCGCGCTCCTCCGGCGACGCGATCAGCGGAGCGCCGCGATCGAGCTGATTGACGATCTCGAAGATCTTCTCTTCCACCTCCTCCGGCGCCGCGCGCGACGCGAGCAGCCGGCCGATCCCGAGGTGCCTCGCCGCCCGCTCGCCCTCGGGCATGAGCGAATAGGCGGCCTCCTGGACCCGATCGTGCAGGAACCTGTACGACGCGTCCTTGCGCAGGACCAGCCCCGCGCGGACGGCCTCCCCGAGGTCCGCGTGCGTCTCCTCCACCGAGCAGCCGCGGACCAGCGCGAGGAGGGCGACGTCGGCTGTGCTGCCGAGACAGGCGAGGTGCTTCATCGCCTCCTGGGTGCCAGGGGGGAGCCGCGCGAGCTTGCCGACCATCAGGTCGATCACGTTGTCCGTGAAGCCCTTGTCGCGGATCTTCGCCACGTCCCACCGGAAGACCTCGGCGCGCTCGTCGAACTCGATGAGCCGCTCCTCGCGCAGCGCGGTGAGGAACTGGATCGCGAAGAAGGGGTTTCCGGCCGTCCTGTCGTGGACGAGCTCCGCGAGGTGCGCGGCGTCCTCGCGGCGGCAGCGGAACGCGTCGCTGACGAGCGCGGCCAGGTGCTCCCGGGAGAGCGGGCCGAGCACGACGTCGGAGACGCGCGCGCCGTCCTCACGCGCCTGGTCGAGCGCCGCCGCGAGCGGGTGCGAGGGGGTCACCTCGTTGTCGCGGTACGCGCCGACGACGAGGAGGTGGCCCACCTCGGGGTGGGTCACCAGATCGTGAAGGAGCCCGAGGCTCGCCGGGTCGCTCCACTGGAGATCGTCGAGGAAGAGCGCGAGGGGGTGCTCCTTCCGCGCGAATACCCCGATGAAGCTCCGGAACACGACGCAGAAGCGGTGCTGCGCCTCGGCCAGCGGGAGCTCGGGGACGGGCGCTTGTCGGCCGATGACGAGCTCGACCTGCGGGATGACATTCACGATGAGCTGCGCGTTGGTCCCGACCGCGTCGAGCAGCCGCTGCCTCCAGGCCGCGATCCGGTCCTCCGGCTCGGCGAGGATGTCGCGCACGGCCTCCCGGAAGGCCTGGACGAGCGTGAAATAGGGGATCTCGCGCTTGTATCGATCGAACTTCCCGGAGAGGAACAGGGCTCGTTCCCGGACGACCCGCTTGCAGAGCTCGTGAACGAGCGCCGACTTTCCGCTGCCGGAATAGCCCGAGACCAGGACGAGCTCGGTGGCTCCCGTGTCCCCCACGCGCTCGAACGCGCGCAGCAAGTCGGTCATCTCGCGCTCGCGGCCGTAGAGCTTCTGCGGGAGCTGGACGCGGCCGGAGATGTCGCGCTCGCCGAGAGAGAACGGCTCGATGCTGCCGTGATCTCGGTGCTGCGAGAGGCACCGCTCGAGGTCGTGCTTGAGGCCGCGGGCGGTCTGGTAGCGATCCTCCGCCATCTTGGCGAGGAGCTTCAGGACGATCGCCGAGAGCACCTCGGGCAGCTCCGGGACGACCGCGGAGGGCGGCGGCGGGGCGAGAGCGACGTGGCAGTGCACCCACTCGAGCGGATCCCGCGCCTCGAAGGGCAGGCGCCCGGTGAGCATCTGGTAGAACGTGACGCCGAGCGCATAGAGGTCTGCCCGGCTGTCGATCGCCCGGTTCATCCGCCCCGTCTGCTCGGGAGACAGGTACGGCAAGGAGCCCTCGATGAGCCGGGGAGGCCCTGCCGCCGGCTGGTCGCGCGAGACGCGGGAGGCGAGGCCGAGGTCGGCGAGCTTCACCTCGCCCGTGGTCGTGTTGACGAGGATGTTCTGGGGCTTGAGATCCCTGTGGATGATGTCCCGCTGGTGGAGCTCCGCCACGCAGGCCACGGTACGGACAGCGAGCTCCAGGAACCGGCCGACGCTCATCGGCCCGTCGATGAGCTGAGCGAGCGACTCGCCGCCGAAATCCTCCATGACGAGCGCCGGCAGCCCCTCGAACGTCTCCAGGGCGATCGGTGTGACGATGGCCTCGTGGCTCACCATCTTGCCTATCGTGTACTCGTGTTGCAGGCGCTCGATGTCCTGCGAGCGGCCGCTCCTCGGGTCGATGACCTTCAAGATCACCGGGCGGCCATCGGCGCTGCGGACCGCGCGGAGCAGGCGGGTCCGTCCGCCCTCGTGGAGGGCGCCGGTGATCGTGTACGGGGACGGCGCGTGCATCTCCATGGGGAGATTCACGGGGACGACGCGCCGCGACGCGCTGGCCCCGCCCGGCGCTCCGGTGGGAGGTCGGGGCCGCCGGCGATGCTCGAGCTGCCGAGCCCGCGCGCCGCCCCGAGGCACCCCGGCCACGCGAGCGGCGCGGGCGGACGGCGCCAGCCGGACACCGCGCCCTCCGCCTCATGCTCCCGCGATCGTGACATCACCAGATCCCTCCCGATCTCGATACCATGTCGACTCCGCGGCGCTCGCGCCGTGGGCGCCCGGCGCACGAGCGGCCGGATTGAGCTGCTTCGCCGCTCGGACCACCGCGCCACCCACTCCCGAACCGAGCCGCTGTTTCACCGAGGACCCGACTGGGCCGACGGCGTCACGCTTGCTCGGGCACGCCCCCCGTGAAGCGCGCGGACAGCGGGAGCTTGACGTCCTCGGCCAGGTTGCCCTTGCCGGGGACGTGGTTGATCTCGAGCCGGATGCCGTCCGGATCCTCGAACAAGATCGAGTAGTAGCCGGCCGCCCACGAGCCCTCCTCCGGCGCGTGCACGAGCTTGCCGCCGAGCGCGGCCAGCGTGCCCTCGAAGAACGCGTGGAATGCGTCGATGTCCTCGCGGCTGCGGGCGCGGAAGCACAGGTGGTGCAGGCCGGGCTTGTACTGGTGGAATCGGGTGCCAACGTACTCCGGGTTCACGGGGCGAATCAGCAGGCCGGTCTTGCCGCCGATGTAATAGAGCGAGGGCCGCTCGCCCTCGCCGCCGGGATCGTCGTACTGGCACTGCATCTCGAAGTGCTCGCACAGCGCGCGGTAGAACGCGCGGCTGCGCGGGAAATCGGTGACCGATAGCTGGATATGGGCAATGCCGGCGAGGTTCATGGCGATCACGTTAGCCCACGTCCCCGGCCGGCCGCCCGCCCCTCGTTGCACCGGGCGGTACGGCGACGCCCTACGAGGCCGCGGCGAGCCGGCCGGGGCGCCGCAACGGGCCTGGGCGCGCGCGTCGGTCGGCCGGACGCCTGCCTGAAGCTCGAGCGTTGGTGCGCTCCTTGCTGAAAGCCCGGCTCCCCTCCCGGAGGCCATCACATGACCGATCGCAAAAACCCCGTGAATCCGTCGTCCAAAGAGCCGAGCGATAAGGGCGCTGGCAGCGCGAAGCAATCGATGGGCGGCCCGTCGGCGAAGCCGCGGGCGGCGCGGCCGAAGCGCAGCCTCCTCGAGCGCGCGGCGACCGCGCTCGGCAGCGGGACGAGCAGCGAAGACGACGGGGTGCGCAACCTCGCGGCCGCCGACCGCCTCGACGCGAAGGTCGACGCCACCGAGGCGCTCGTCGCCGCCATCCCCGAAAATGTGAACAAGCCGGCCGAGTATGCGCTGCGCGGCAAAGTGCCACAGCCGCCGCAAGGTGCCACAGCCAAGCCCGAGAACCTCGACGCGACCGCCAGCACGATCACCGAGAGCAACGAGTCCGAGAAGAACGGCGGCAAGGCGGCGCCGGGCGAGAACCCGAACCAGGGGCCGCTGCAGAAGCACCGGGTCGACTCGCTCGGTCGGGCGCTGACGACGAATCAGGGCGTGCCCGTCGGGGACAACCAGAACTCGCTGCGCGCGGGGCTGCGCGGACCGACGCTGCTCGAAGACTTCATCCTGCGCGAGAAGATCACGCACTTCGATCACGAGCGCATCCCCGAGCGCGTCGTGCACGCGCGCGGCTCTGGCGCGCACGGCTACTTCGAGTGCACCGAGGACATCACCTCGCTCACGAAGGCCGCGCCCTTCGCGAAGGTCGGCAAGCGGACACCGGTCTTCGTGCGCTTCTCGACCGTGGCGGGGGAGCGCGGCAGCGCCGACACGGTGCGCGACACGCGCGGCTTCGCCGTGAAGTTCTACACCGAGGAGGGCAACTGGGACCTTGTCGGCAACAACATGCCTGTCTTCTTCATCCAGGACCCGATGAAGTTCCCCGACGTGGTGCACGCCGTCAAGCCCGAGCCGCACCACCAGATGCCGCAGGCCTCGAGCGCGCACGACACCTTCTGGGACTTCATCTCGCTCATGCCCGAGTCGATGCACCACATCATGTGGCAGATGAGCGACCGGGCGATCCCGCGCAGCTTCCGCACGATGCAGGGCTTCGGCGTGCACACCTTCCGGCTCGTCAACGCGGCCGGCGAGGCGACGCTCGTGAAGTTCCACTGGACTCCCGTGCTCGGCACGCACTCGCTCGACTGGGACGAGGCGGTGAAGATCTCGGGCGCCGACCCCGACTTCCACCGCCGCGACCTCTGGGAGGCCATCGAGGGCGGCGCGTTCCCCGAGTACCTCTTGCAGATCCAGACGTTCACGGAGGCCGAGGCCGAGCGGTGGAGCTTCGACGTGCTCGACGCGACCAAGATCGTGCCGGAGGAGCTCGCGCCCCTGCGCACCGTCGGCCGGCTCGTCCTGAACCGCAACCCCGACAACTTCTTCGCCGAGACCGAGCAGGTCGCGTTCTGCACGCAGCACATCGTCCCCGGCATCGACTTCACGAACGACCCGCTGCTGCAGGGGCGCAACTTCTCGTACCTCGACACGCAGCTCTCGCGCCTCGGCGGGCCCAACTTCCACGAGATCCCGATCAACGCGCCGGTCGCCGAGGTGCACAACAACCAGCGCGACGGGTTCCACCGCCAGGCGATCAACCGCGGCCGCGTGAACTACGAGCCCAACTCGCTCGCCGGCGGCTGCCCCTTCCAGGCCGGCGCGCGCGGCTTCGCCTCGGTCGCCGAGCGGCTGCTCGCGCAGCAGGCCGTGACCGAGCCGACCAAGCTGCGGGCGAAGCCCGAGAAGTTCGCCGACCACTACACGCAGGCGCGCCTCTTCTGGGCGAGCCAGACGCCCATCGAGCGCCACCACATCGCGCGCGCCTTCCGCTTCGAGCTGACGCGCGTGCAGACCCAGGCCATCCGCGAGCGCATGGTCGCGATGCTGCGGAACGTCGACGAGGGGCTGGCCGCGCGCGTCGCGGCCGACCTCGGCATGCCGCTGCCCGAGCCGCTCTCGATGGTGGTGCCGCCCGTCAAGAACCCCGAGGTCGCTGTGTCGCCGGCCCTGTCGCTGTTCGCCCGCCCCGGCGACGGCCGCATCCTCGGCCGCCGCGTCGCGATCCTCGTCGCCGACGGCGTGAGCGGCGCGGCGTCGAGCGCCCTCTACGACGCGCTGCTGCTGGCGGGCGCGGTGCCCCGCTACGTCGGCGCGCGCCTCGGCGTGGTGCGCACGGTCGAGGGCGACGAGCTGCCGGTCGAGGTCACGATCGAGGCGGCCCCGAGCGTCCTCTTCGACGCGGCGGTGCTGCCGCCCGGCGCGGGCGCGGCGGCGCTGGCGCTCGACGGGCTCGCGGTCGAGTTCGTCCAGCTCCAGTACCGCCACTGCAAGCCGCTGCTCGTGCCGGCGTCGGCCGCGTCGCTCGCCGCGGCGGCGGGCGTCAAGGCCGCCGCGGCCGGCGCGGAGGCCGACCCGGGCCTGCTCGTCCTGCCCGACGACGCGGTGGCCCAGGCGGCCCCGGCGTTCATCAAGGCGATCGCCATGCACCGCGCGTGGCAACGCCAGACCGAGCCGCCGGCGGTCTGACCCAGGCCGGCCGCGGGGGCGGCGCGCCGGGCGCGCCCGCCCTCGCGGCCGGGTCGAACAGGACACGCTCTGTCGACCCAGGGCAGGTCCCACGGCGGGGCTTGACGCCTCCGGAGCGTTTGGATTCCTTGGGGCCCAACACCCTCACAGCCGAAGGATCTCCGCGTGTCGGTCAAGGACCATCTCTCCATCTCGCCCGAGGTCAGGAAAGCGCTCGTCGACGGCCTGCCGGTGGTGGCGCTGGAGTCGACCATCATCACGCACGGCATGCCTCCTCCGCAGAACCTCGAGATGGCGCGGCGCGTGGAGGCGGTGATCCGCCGCAACGGGGCCGTGCCGGCGACGATCGCGATCATGGACGGCAAGCTCAAGGTGGGCGTGACGGCGGACGATCTCGAGCGGCTGGCGAGGGCGGGCGGTAAGGCGGCGAAGGCCTCGCGGCGCGACGTGGCGGCGCTCCTGGTCTCGGGCGCGATGGCCGGAACGACGGTGGCGACCACGATGATGGCGGCGTCCTGGGCCGGTATCCAGGTGTTCGCCACGGGCGGCATCGGCGGCGTGCATCGCGGGGCCGAGACGACCTTCGACATCTCTGCCGACCTGGAGGAGCTGCGTCAGACGCAGGTGGCGGTGGTCTGCGCGGGGGCCAAGTCGATCCTCGACATCCCGAAGACGCTGGAGACGCTCGAGACGAGCGGCGTGCCGGTCCTGGGCTACAAGACCGACGATTTCCCGGCCTTCTGGGCGCGGCAGAGCGGGCAGAAGGTGGACCACAGGATCGAGAGCGCCGAGGAAGCGGCCAGGGTGATCGCATTGCAGTTCGAGCTCGGCATGGGCGGGATCCTGGTGGCCAATCCCATTCCCGAGAGCCATGCCCTGGACGCCGGGGCGATGGAGGTGTGGATCGAGGAGGCGATCAAGGGCGCGGAGGCAGAGGGCGTGAGCCGCAAGGACCTGACGCCGTTCCTCTTGAAGCGCATCGTCGCGCTCACCGGGGGCAAGAGCCTCATCGCCAACATCGCGCTGGTCGAGAACAACGCGGCGGTGGCGGCGGAGATCGCGGTGGCGATGAGCAAGCTCGGGGCAGGGTCGCAGGCGAAGGCATGAGCGAGGCCGGCCGCGTGCTCGTGGTCGGCGACGTGATGACGGACGTGATCGTCCGTCCCGAGGGCCCGCTGGTGCGCGGCTCGGACCGGCGCGCCAGGATCGAGAGCCGGCCGGGAGGTTCGGGGGCGAACCAGGCGGTGTGGCTTGGTTCGATGGGAACGAGGGTGTCGTTCGTCGCCCGGGTGGGGGCGAAGGACAAGCCGCATCTCGAGGCCTATTTCAGGGGCTTCCATGTCGACCCGATCCTCGTGGCCGACCCGCAGGAGGCGTCGGGCGTGCTGGTCATCCTCGTCGACGCCGACGGGGAGCGGAGCTTCCTCACCGACCGGGGGGCGAACCTCGCGCTCGAGCCTTCGGACATGCCGGTGGGGCTCCTCGACGAGACGCGGCTGGTGCTCGTCTCGGGGTATTCGCTGTTTGCCGAGGGGCCTCGGCGGGCCGTGCTGTGGCTCGCCGAGGAGGCGCGGAGGCGCCGCGTCCCGATCGCCATGGACGCCGCGTCGGTGGGCTTCCTGCGGGAGGTGGGGGTCGGGGCTTTCCTCGAGTGGACACGAGGGATGTCGACGCTGTTCGCCAATGCCGACGAGGCGGAGGCGCTCTCGGGCGCCGGTGACCTCACCGGGCAGATGGTCGCGCTGGGGGCCTGCTTCGAGCGGGTGATCATCAAGCGCGGCGCACGGGGCGCGGCGGTGGGCGGCCGGCAGGGCGTGCGTCTCGACGCGCCGGCGCCGCGGGTGGAGGTGGTGGACACGACCGGCGCCGGCGACGCGTTCGCGGCCGGGTTCATCGCCGCGGAGATCGAGGGCGCGGGCGAGGCGGAGTGCCTGCGGCGCGGGATCGAGGCGGGAGCGAGGGCGGTGACGCGGCTGGGCGGGCAGCCGGCGTAGACACCGGATCGAGGCGGCCTCGGGCGTGACGATCGGACTCGGGCGCCACCCCGGGAGGGGCCATGTGCCCGGGGGAGGGCCGTGTGGGGGCAGAGGGGGCGCAGCCCCTACCACGGTCCGTGACGTTCGATGACGCCCGCGAAACATACGCCATGTCCCGAGATGTCTCGCGTTGTATTCTGTATCTCACCCATCGCGTGAGCGGCTGTTGTGGTCCTCGTATCTGTCTCTTGCCCTCTTGACAGATCGAACCGGCGTGTGGTGCGCTCATCGCAGACGAATCATGTGCAGCAAGCAGGCCTCATGACGAGGATTGGACGACGCTGGCTGGCGGCCTCCGGGGTTGCGCTGATGACGGCGGGGTGCGGATCGGGCGACACCTTGGACGGGAGCGCCTCACCCATCACACGAAGGCCGCCTGCCGAGAACGAGTTCACCCCGGTGGAGCTCGAGGAGACGCTCGACGACCTGGTCGCCGAGATCAACAAGAAGCCTGGCGAGCCGATGCAGATGGCGGTGCTGCTGAAGTCCGTCAACGGCTTCTTCGAGCCGATCGCCAAGGGGGCGATCCGGGCCATGGGAGAGCTCGACGCCACGGGCAACGTGATCGGGTCCCCCGAGCCGCCGGGCGATCAGGCGAGAGACATGGAGCTCCAGAACCTGCAAATCGAACAGGCGTTGATGGATGGCGCCGAGGCCATCGGCATCACGCCGTTCGGCGACGCCAACGTCGCCGCGCTCGATGTCGCCGTCGCGAAGGGGGTCCCCGTGGTGACGCTCGACAGCGATCTCGTGGCATCGAAGCGCTCGATCTACGTCGGGACCCTCAGCGAGCCTGCCGGAGTGAAAGCAGGGCAGGCCCTGCTCGCCCTGCTGCCACCGCCGCCGGGCACCGTGGTGATCCACGGCAACGCCGACCCGACGTGGGTCGACGGAGTGAATCGAACGCAGGGGGCCCGGCAGGTGTTCGAGGCAGCCGGGTACACGACCGTGGTGCGTCAGGCCACCTGGAGCGAGGAGGGCGAGGCCGAGGACGTGGCATGGATGAAGTCGCAGATCGAGACCGCGGACCCGCCCGCCGTGGGACTGATCGGCCTGTTCGACATCGCCTTCCGGTGCGCCATGGCCGCGGAGGCCGCGGGCAAGCCGGACCTCCCCGTCGTCACCTTCGACTTCCATCCGAGGACGGTCGATTACATGCGCCAGGGGCGCATCAAGGCCACGCACATCCAGCGACAGTATTACCAGGGCTATTTCGTGCCCTACATCCTCCACGCCATCAAGAACATCGGCCTCCAGGCGACCAGGGAAGTCCTTGCGCAGCGGATGGTCGACGGCAGCCGGTTCAACCTTGGCCTCGACGTGGTCACGGCGGACAAGGTGGACGCCTACAGCGACTTCCTCGGCATCATCGACGCAAGACCATAGCGGTGTCGCGGCCCGCGGGAGCCCCCGTGCGGGGTGAAGGCGCCGGGACCGGATGGGCCCGAGTTGGCTCGCCAGGCGCCGTTCCCGCGGGGCTAAATACGGACGGAAACTCCACGGTTTCCTCTCCGCGGCGGCGGTCGCTTTGTCTTGACAGCCAAGTCGCCGAGGCCGCTATCGTCGAGCGTGCGTTCCGCCTCATTCTTGCGCCGCCTCGCCCCCGTCCTGCTCGTCGCCCCGCTCGCCGCGGTGCTCGGATGCCATGGCGACGATGCCCCACGACATCGTGCACAGGAGCACGGCATCGGGGCGGCTGCCGCCGCGCTCACGGCGCCGCGCTGGGACGTGGCGCCGCCGATGAACGTCGCCCGGAGCAGGCACACGGCGACACGCTTGCTCGACGGGAAGGTCCTCGTGGCCGGCGGTGCGAGCGCGACGGCCGAGGTGTACGACCCGGCCACGAATGCATGGACGCTCGTCGCGCCGATGAGCACGCCGCACACGGGCCATACAGCGACGCTCCTTCCGGACGGCAGGGTCGTCGTGGCCGGCGGTGTGACAGAGGCCGTCGAGATCTACGACCCCGCCACGGACACATGGACGCTCGCCGCGCCGCTCCTCTGGCCGCGCGAGCGCCACACAGCGACGCTCCTGCCCGATGGCCGCATCCTCGTGGCCGCCGGCGAGCTCGACGAGTGGGTGATGAGTTCGAGCGAGATCTACGATCCCGCCGCGGACTCGTGGACCGCCACGGGGTCGATGGCGCAGGCGCGCTCCTCCCACGCGGCCGCGCTCTTGCCGGACGGCGACGTCCTCGTGGTGGCCGGGGTGGGCTCCTCGAGCGACCCCATCGGCAGCGCGGAGCGCTACGATCCGGCCACGGGCACGTGGACCGCCGCGGGCTCGGTCCAGAACCGCGAAGGGCACACAGCGACGCTCCTCGAGAATGGCAAGGTGCTCGTCGCCGGCGGCTACACCGATTACGGCGGCGAGGGGTTCACCTCCACGAACCGCAGCGCGGCGCTCTACGACCCGGCGAGCAACACCTGGTCGACCGCGACGCCGATGAACGTCACCCACTACAGGCACACGGCCACGCCGCTCGCCGATGGCCGGGTGCTTGTCGCCGGCGGCGGGGCGCCCACGGAGGTCTACGATCCGGCGAGCGGGAGGTGGTCGCTCGGCAGGTACCTGAACACGGACCGGAGCGGCCACACCGCCACGGCGCTCGCGGACGGGCGGGTGCTCGTGGCCGGCGGCGGGAGCGCGAGCGTCGAGCGGCTCACCTTCGCGTCCCAGGGCGCCTCTTGCCTCTTCGCGGGCGAGTGCGCGAGCGGCTTCTGCGTCGACGGTGTCTGCTGCGACACCGCGTGTGACGCGGGCGCGTGCGACGCGTGCGCGGCGGCCGCGGGCGCGTCGGCGAACGGCACCTGCACGCCGCTGAGCGGCGCCGTGTGCGGCAGCGCCGACGGCTGCACGGCGAACGGCGTCTGCCAGGCGGGCGCTTGCGTCGGCGATGAGCCTGTCGGCTGCGCTTCCGCGTGGACGCCGGCCGGGATCATGCCCGTGCCGCGGCACGACGGCTCGTGGGCCGAGCTCGCCGACGGCCGCGTGCTCGTGGCCGGCGGGTACGACAACGACTGGAGCGATACCCTGTCCGCGAACCTCTACGATCCGGCGACGAACGCCTGGAGCGACGTCGCGCCGCTCTCGCGCGTGCGCCGCAAGCCGGCGTCGATCCGGGTCTCGACCGGCGAGATCCTCGTCGTCGGCGGCGATTCTCCGTCGACGGCCGAGGCCTACGATCCGGCGGGCGACACGTGGACGCTCACCGGCGCCATGGCCGCGCACCACGACGCGAGCGCCGCTCTCTTGCGGCTCCCGGACGATCGTGTCCTCGTCGTGGGCGGCGGGACGGCGGTCGCCGAGCTCTACGATCCGGCGACGAGATCCTGGGCTGTGACGGGCTCGCTCGGCGTCGCGCGCTCGCGGCATTCGGCGGTCCTCTTGCACGACGGGAGGGTGCTCGTGAGCGGCGGCGCGGGCAGCCCGGCGACGGCGGAGCTTTACGACCCGGCCACGGGGGCGTTCTCCCCGGCCGGGACGCTGACCTTCGCGCATGCCGGGCACAGGGCGACGGTGCTGCTCGACGGCAGCGTGCTCGTGGTGAGCGGCGACGGCGCCGATCGGTATGACCCGGCCACGAATACCTGGACGCCGACGCAGGCGCTGCTGATGCCGCCCGCCGATTTCACGGCGGTGCTGCTCGGCGACGGTCGGGTGCTGGTCACGGGCGCGCCGCACGTCCCGCACGCGCAGGTCTACGATCCGGCGACGAACGACTGGACCGTGACCGGGCCCCTGGACGTCGCGCGCCGGCGTCACACGGCCACGCTGCTCGGGAACGGCATGGTGCTCATCGCGGGCGGCAGGGAATGGACGGGCGGCAGCGAGTGCACCCTCCGCAGCGCCGCGGTGTACAACCCCGTGACGAACGGCTGGTCGACGGTGCCGAGCATGAGCAGGCTACGCGACGCTCCGTGGTCCGTGCTGCTCGAGGGCAACCGCGTCCTGGTCTTCGGGGGGCTGCTGGCAGGGTGTTCGTCCGGCGACGGCGACCCCGAGGCGCATGGAAGGGCGGAGATCTACGAGGGCGGTATCACTCCGGAGGGCGGCGGCGGAAGCGGCGGCGCGGGCGGAGTCGGCGGCGCGGGCGGCACCGGCGGTGAGGGCGGCATGGGTGGCGCGAGCGGCACCGGCGGCACCGGCGGTGTGGGTGGCGTGAGCGGCACCGGCGGTCAGGGCGGCATGGGGGGCGCGAGCGGCACCGGCGGCACGGGGGGTGAGGACGGCGTGGGTAGCGGGAGCGGCACCGGCGGCGGCGAAGAGCCGGGCGGCGTGGGTAGCGGGAGCGGCACCGGCGGCGGCGAAGAGCCGGGCGGCGGCTGCCGCGCCGCCGGCAGACCCGCGGAGAGCGGCGGGCGCGGCCTCGCGGCCCTCGTGGCCCTGGGCGCCGCCTTCGCGCGCCGCCGCAGGCGCTGAAGCGCAGACGGCCCGCGAAGGCCCGCAGCGGCCGCCCTCGTCCTGCTCGGTGACCCTGCGTGCTCAGTACCGCTCGCTGTCGTTCTTCGGCGCCATCGGCCACGCCGGCGCGCTCTCGCCGTTGATCGTCGTGCCGCCGTTCATGAACGCGCCGGCCATGCGCAGGAAGCCGGCGGGGAAGTTGAGCGTCGGCGCCGAGAGCGCGTCGAGCGCGGCCACCTGATCAGGCGCGAGCGTGACCTCCAGGGAGGCGAGGTTGTCGTCGAGCTGCGCCAGCGTGCGCGCGCCGATGATGGTGGAGGTGACGCCCGGCCGGGCCACCACCCAGGCGAGCGCCACGCGCGCCGGCGTGGTCTCGAGATCCCTGGCGATCTCGACGAGCTTGTCGACGATGGCGTACGCCTTGTCGTTGAGCGCCGAGAGCACGAACGGACCGCGATCCGTCTTGTGTTTGCCGTCGTTCTCCCGCGTGTACTTGCCGGAGAGCACGCCGCTCTTGAGGGGCGACCAGGGCGTGACGCCGAGGCCCAGCTCGCGCGCCATGGGGATGAGCTCCCCCTCCACCGTGCGCTCGAGGAGCGAGTGTTCGATCTGCAGCGCGATGAACTGCGCCCACCCGCGGAAGCCCGCCAGACCGTGCGCCTGCGCCACCTTCCACGCCGGCGTGTCGGAGACGCCGACGTAGCGGACCTTGCCGGCCGCCACCAGGTCGTGGAGGGCTCCCACGGTCTCCTCGATGGGCGTGTTCTTGTCCCAGATGTGCATCCAGTAGAGGTCGATGTAGTCAGTCTGCAAGCGGCGCAGCGACTGCTCGCACTGCGCGAAGATGGCCTTCCTCCCGGCGCCGCCGCCGTTGGGGTCGCCGGGGTAGAGGTTGGCGGTGAACTTGGTGGCGATCACCGCCCGGTCGCGCTTGCTCGGGTGGCGGCCGAGGTGGTCGCCGATGATCTTCTCGGAGTGGCCCCTGGTGTAGGCGTTGGCGGTGTCGATGAAGTTGCCGCCGCGCGAGAGGAAGCGATCGAGGATCGCCTCGGAGTCCTTTACGCTGGATCCGAAGCCGAGGTCTTCGCCGAAGGTCATGGCGCCGAGGCACAGGGGGCTGACGCGCAGCCCGGAGCGGCCGAGGGTGACGTAGTGGTCGAGGTTCATCGCGGTTCTCCTGGGGGTTCGGGGCGAAGGGCCCGTGCTGGACCGCACCGTGCGCCCGTGCCGGCGTGCAATCTTGGAGGAAACGGCCGAGACGGGGCCGGGCGGGTTGATGGCGGCCAGCGGCGGGGGCACGATGGCGTCGTGCCGGGATCGAGCGAACAGGTCGTCGCGCGGCGCGCCCCGCACCTGGAGGTCGGCGCGCCGGCGTCGCGTGTGCTCCGCAATTTCATCGTCGCCGTTCGCGCCGTCACGCCGCCGGTCACGAGCATCGACCTGCTGCCCGACGGCACGACGACGCTTGTCTTTCGCCTCCTCGATGCGCACCGCGGCGACATCGTCGTCCTCGGGCCTCACACGCGGGCCGTGTACAAGCGCGTGCCGCGCTTCCTGCTCGCGGTGCAGGTGGTGTTTCGACCCGGCGGCGCGTACCCCTTCTTCGGTGTGCCGATGGACGAGCTCGCCAATCGCATCGTCCCGGCGCGCGATCTCTGGGGCCGACGCGCCGACGCCCTGCTCGAGCAGCTGATGGCGGTCGGAGCCGGCGTCACGCCGGACCCCACGCGAGCTCGCCTGGAGGCGATCGAACGCGTCCTCGAGGACCGCGTGCTCGGCCCCGACGTGTTCGAGCCCGCATCGGCGGCCGTCGCGCGCGCCGCGGTCCGGAAGCTCTCGCTCGGGGGGATGACCGTGGAAGAGACGGCGCGCGCGCTCCACGTCAGCCCGCGGAACCTGCGACGCGCCTTCGTGGCGACCGTCGGCGTCTCGCCGAAGCAGTACGCGCGCATCACCCGCTTCCAGCGCGCCGTCTCGAACGTGCAGGTCGCCCGCGGTTCGTGGTCGGAGGTCGCCCTCGCGAGCGGGTACTGCGATCAGCCGCACCTGGTCCGGGAGTTCCGCGAGCTCGCGGGTCTCTCGCCGGTCGCGTTCATGAAGCGACGCTCGATTAGCGAGATCGAGCGCGCGGGCTAGCCAGCAACGCACTCGGCCTAACTCTCGAGAGGGTCGACGAGCTCGACGCGGCTCCACACCTCGCCCTCGCACGAGCCCTCGGCTTCGACCCAGGCGCGGCACTGCGCGCACTCGGTATAAATCTTGAAGCGCTCGGGCAGCCGCCAGCGCTCGCGGTCGGCCGTCGACAAGGCGCACTCCTCATCCACGTGTTGTCGCGGCGGCGAAGGCATCCCCTGTACCCACTCGAAGAGGCCGCAGGGACCGTCCTTTCCTTGCCAGCCGTCGAGCGTCGTTCGACACCTGGGGCAAGCGAGCGGCGGCTCCGGCGTGTACCAGTCGAACATCCCCATGCTGGAACCTGCCAGTGCGTCCCGGTCGCCTGGCTATTTCAGTCGGTCCCGCCAGTAGCCAGGCCTTCGACTCGTGTGGCCAAATGCCAGCACGAGGACATGCTCGTCGCGGATGACGAAGTAGGCCGCGTATGGGAACCGTGTGAACAGGAACCGGCGAACGATCTGGCTGCGCGAAACGAGAGGCCATGTGGTCGGGCTCGCCGCGATTGCATTCAGTACGCGATTGGCCTCGGCCAGCAGATCGTCACCGAGGCTCTCTCGCTCCTGCTCATACCATTCCGCGGCGGCGGTAAGCTCGGCATCTGCCTCGTCGAGAACGACGACCCTCATTTGCGGTTCGCGCGGAGACGCCTGGCGAGCCGCTCCCGAACCTCGTCCCAGGGCTTCACCGTCGCCGTGCCGCGGTCCACGTCCTGCAGACGTCGCTCCACCTCGGCGAGCCAGGCAGCCTCGACGTCCTCGTCCGCAGGTCCGTCGAGGCTATCGATCAAGCGCTTCGCGACGTCTGCTCGCTCCTCCGGCGGAAGTTGCAGGGCCTCGGCCAGCACGGCGTTCCTGGACGACATGCCGGGATTGTAGCAGGATTTGAGCCCATAGCGCAGCGTGGTGAGCCCGGAGTTCCCCGCGGGGACCAGCCGAGGCGCTACGGGCCGGTGCGAGCGAGCTTGAGCTCCACGCACGATCCCCACCGATCTGGAAGTCCCGGATCGGCGAGGTTTGCCCGACGCGGGATCCGCGAGGGTGTGCAGCGCGCGCTCGTCAGGCGAGCGCGCGCTGCACACCCCGGAGCGCCGCTCGTCCGCGCCGTCGCGCTACCTGCACGATCCCGTCTCGATGGAGTGCGGGCGCACCGAGGTGTTCTGGATGCTGTTCGGGTCGGTCACCGCGACCTCGCGGCCCCAGCCGGTGAGTCCGGCGAAGGTCCCGTCGGTCGTCATGTCGAACGGTCCGTCGTTCTGACAATCGCTGTTCTTGACCGCGCCCCACGACCAGGCGAGCCACCCCACCTCGTGCTCGACGCTCTTGGCGAGGAGGGTCTTGTAATCGAACGGGTGCTTGCCGCACTCGTACACGGCGTGCTGCGCGAACTCGCCGACCATCAAAGGCAGGTCCAGCGCCACGGACTCTTCCAGCTCTCTCGTGATCGTGGCCCCGCTCCCGTCCGTCCACCACATGTGCACGCTGAGCAGGATATTGGGATCGTGCGCGACGAGCGCGGGCCCGACGGCCTGGAGCTGGTCGATGTTCTGCCCCCATTTCGAGGCGTCGATCACGAGCGGAACCGTGATGCCGGCCTCGCGCATCCGGGTGATGGCCTGCTTGTAGCCCGCCTCCCACGCCGCGTCGTCCACCTGGTCCCCGACCTCGTTGCCGATGTTCACGAGCAGGTTCTGCTCGTGCTTCTTGATCACGGCGACGACGTCCGCCTTCGTCCAGTAGTCGACCAGGGTCGGCAGGAGATCCCACTTCCCCGTGGCGTCGTGCAGCTCGACGATCGGGATGAGCTTCTGCGCGAGCGCGTTCGTGATGGCCTGATCGAGGCCCGCCGCGGACTCGGTGGCGAGCCAGACGATCCGCACCGCGTTGGCGCCGGTCTTCGCGATCTCCGCGAACTCCGGCAGGCCGTCCTTTCCTGACGCCAGCCAGACGACCATCTCGTTGACGCCCCGGAGCAGCACCTTCTCTCCGCAGCGGTCGTGGAGGAAGCGGCCGCGCACCGAGAACCCCGTCGACGGCTCGCCGCCCCCGGCGCCGGTGCCCGAGGTGGCGCTGGTGCTCGTCGTGGCGCCGGTGCCTGTCGTGGCGCCGGTGCCTGTCGTGGCGCCGGTGCCCGTCGTGGCGCCGCTGCCCGAGGTGGCGCCGCCGGTGCCGGACGTGGCTCCGGTGCCGCCCCCGCCCGTGCCCGACGCGTCCCCGCCCGATCCAGTCGTCTCCTGTCCCGAGCCCTGCTGGCCGTCCGAGTCGTCCCCGCATCCCACGAAGAGGCCCAACGCCACGAGGGCTGCTCCGGCCCAACCAGCCACCGACCCATGAAGAACGCGCATCGTGATCTCCCTCTAGCTCTCTCCTGACCGCATCTGGCGACGTACGGCCCTGGTCGTGCGTGATCTCGCGGCGACGCCTTCTCCTCGTGCAGGGCGACAAGCGCCCTCGCACGCCGCGTCGCATGGCGAACGGCGCGCCGATCACCCCCTGCCTGGCCAGGCCTGGGAGGGACGCACGGCGAGGAGAGAACGCATTCGTTCCGCGGATCGACAAGAAACCAAGAAGCCGCGCACCCGGTCGCGCAAGCCGCGCGCAAACTACCCCTACGTCATGGTCCGAGGTGCGAGGGAAGTGCAGCCAGGAAAGCACTTAAACGGTTCAGTGTCCAGGGGTTTCAAGGGGGTCGCCCGGTCACGGCGCGCTGCCGGCTCGTTCCTCGCCGAGCGCTCGTGTACGCTGCCGCGCCCGGTGGGCCGCGTGGCCCACAGGAACGCGAAGGACCGCCATGATCACCCTCTACCAGGGCCCCCCGGCGTGGGGCATCCCGAACATCAGCCCGTTCTGCGTCAAGCTCGAGACATGGCTGCGCATGGCCGGCCTCCCGTACGAGGTGCGCGCCATGGAGGCGCGCGGCGCGCCGAAGGGAAAGATCCCCTACGTCGAGATCGACGGCCGCAAGATGGGCGACTCGCAGCTCATCATCGAGCACCTGCAGCGCGTCCACGGCGACCGGCTCGACGCCCACCTGACGGCCGAGGCGCGCGCGCGCGGCCACGTGATCCGGCGCATGCTCGACGAGGCGTTCTACTGGGTGCTGGTGTACGCGCGCTGGGTCGAGAACGACGCCTGGGCCGCCTATCGCCCCATCTTCGTGTCGCTCCTGCCCCCGGTCATCGGCGGCCCGCTCGCTGAGCTCATCCGCAGGAGCGTGACGCGCGCGCTCCGCACGCAGGGCACCGGGCTCCACAGCCGCGAGGAAGTGTACGAGATGGGCAAGGCGGACCTCACCGCGCTCGCCGCCCTGCTCGGCGACCAGCCCTTCCTGCTCGGGGCCGAGCCGAGCTCGGTGGACGCCGCCGTGTACGCGTTTCTCGTCAGCATCCTCCGCTTCCCCGCCGACTCGCCGGTGAAGCGGCACGCCGAGGCCCAGCCGAACCTGGTCGCCTACTGCGAGCGCATGCGGCAGCGCTACTACGCCGACTGGAAGCCCCCCGCCTGACACCACCCGCGCGCGCTGCGCCCCGCGATCTCCGGACCTGCCTCCGCGAAGCGCGGCGAGCCCGCCGGTGCCCGGCCGGAGCACCGGCTGGCACGGCATTTTCTTGAGCGCTGTCCTGCCTCCAGCCGCGCGCCCGCGCCGGGATCCTCCCGCGCGTGGCCCTGGCACTCTCTGGCACAGGAGCGAACCCAATGACAGCCCTCCGATCATCCTGGTTTCATCGCGTCCCCGTGATCTCGCTCGCGATCGCCCTTTCTGGCGCGCTCGCGGGCTGCGGGCTCATCGGCGAGAGGACGTGCGAGTACGACGGCGTCGAGTACAGACCCGGCGATACGTTTCCTGACAGGGACGGGTGCAACGGCTGCTCCTGCACGGAGGACGGGGACGTCGCCTGCACCCTGATAGCGTGCACCCAGGACTGCATGTGGAAGGGGGTCACCCACGCGCCGGGCGCGTCGTTCCCTGCCGGGGACGGGTGCAATACCTGCGAGTGCTCGAGCGACGGGACCGTCGCCTGCACGGAGATGGCGTGCGCCGGCGCCTGCACCTACGACGGGTTCCCTTACATGCCCGGCGAGTCGTTCCCCGCGATCGACAGGTGCAACACCTGCACCTGCGATCCCTCGGGCTCAGGCGATGTCGGCTGCACCGAGATGGCGTGTGGCGGCTGCGAGCAAGATGGCATCCTTTACGCCCCGGGGGAGCCGGTCCCCTCGGGCGACGGCTGCAACGGCTGCGCGTGCGCTGCGGATGGCAGCATCGTGTGCACGGCCATCGCTTGCCCGGAGGGCTGCTCGTACGAAGGCGTGGAGTACAGGCCGGGCGACAGCTTCCCGGCCCTCGATGGCTGCAACACCTGCACGTGCGGCGCCGATGGCAGCGTCGCGTGTACGGAGGAGGGCTGCGGGAACGGCTGCACCTACGGCGGTGTGGCGTACGAGCCGGGCGACTCCTTCAGCTCCCTCGACGGCTGCAACACCTGCACCTGCACCCCTGGAGGGGGCGTGGCGTGCACCGAGCGCTATTGCGGCTGCGACCCGTCGCGCGAGTGGTGGCGCCAGTACGTGAGCACCAGCCCGGAGGAGTGCGCGGCCATCGACTTCGCTTGCACCGGAGTCCTGACCTCCGTCTCCAACGAGTGCGGCTGCGGCTGCGAGCAGGACCCGAGCTGCCCGCCGTCGTTCGACTGCAAGCCGCCTCAGGCCTGCGATCTGGACGAGCTCCAGCGGCGCTGCCCGTACTCCACGATCGAGCGCTGAGCGGAGGCGCCGCCCCCTCGCCACGCACCAGCACCGCGCGCGTGGATCCAAGCGTCTCGACCGAGGGGGCACGGTGACGCGCGGCTGGCGCCGCTCCGCGGCGCGAAGATTCATCTTGTATAACGCCATGGTTTCCGTTATAGCGGATGCATGTCTCTTTCCCCCGCCGCCACGCGGACGCTCGGGTTTCACCCGGGGACCCGAGGTGCGCGCCGTCGAATGAGCGCTCGCCGGTCTTGCTGTAGTTAGCTGCATGCGCCGCGGCGTGAGCTGCGGCGAGGAGAACAGCGAGGCAGCGCACCCGCGTCCGCGACGGCGCGCCGCGCTGCCGTTCGTCGTGACGGCCGAGCCAGGCGGCTCATCCCCTTCAGAGTCCGCCCTTCTCGTGGCGCGCCCGGCAGACGTCTGCCAGCGCGCGAACCGAGGTGTCCCTCCAGGAACACGGCGGGTACTCGCTTCCGACGACGTTCGACTCCGTCATGCGGCGCTTCGATCACGCCCACAGGAGACAGACAGGTATGAAGCGGTTCTTCGAACGTCATCGATGGATTGGTTCGGCGCTCGCGAGCGGGCCCTGGTTGCTCGCCACGCTGCTCGGCCCGATCGGCTGCGGGAGCGACGACGACGCGGGCAGCGGCGGCAGCGCCGGTCAGGCCGGCAGCTCGACCGTCGGCTCGGGCGGTGCCACCGGCGGCACCGGCAGCGCCACGGGCGGCGCTGGCGGCGCCGGAGGTGCAGAGGGCGAAGGCGGCGCCGGCGCAGCGGGGTCGGGCGGCGCTGGCGGCGCCGGCGGTGCAGCGGGCGAAGGCGGCGCCGGCGCAGCGGGGTCGGGCGGCGCTGGCGGCGCCGGAGGTGCAGCGGGCGAAGGCGGCGCCGGTGCAGCGGGCTCGGGCGGCGCTGGCGGCGCAGTGGGCTCGGGCGGCGCGGGTGGGGGCGGCGCGGACGCCGAGCTGCCCAACATCGTCACGATCGTGGCCGACGACCTGGGCTTCTCGGACCTCGGCGCGTTCGGCGGCGAGATCAGCACCCCGAACCTCGATACGCTCGCCGCCGAAGGCCGCATCCTCACCGGGCACCGCTCCGGATCGCTCTGCGCGCCGACCCGCGCGATGCTGGTCTCCGGCACCGACAGCCACGCCGTCGGGCTGGGCCGGATGGGCGGTGGCACTGGCGCGCAAGCAGGGCAGCCCGGCTACGAGGGCCACCTGACCGACAACGCGCTGTCCGTCGCCGAGCTCCTGAAGGACGCGGGCTACCACACGTACATCGCCGGCAAGTGGCACCTCGGCGACGCGGAGGATCAGAGCCCGCCGGCGCGCGGCTTCGAGAGATCGTACGTCCTTCTCGGCGGCGTGGCGGCGTTCTTCAACGAGTACGCCGACCCGCCGACGGCCGCGCAGACGCAGCTCTATCGCGAGGACGGCGTGCACACGCAGCCGCCGCGCGACTTCTACGCGACCGAGTTCTACACGGACAAGCTCATCCAGTACATCGAGAGCAACCGCGCCGACGGCAAGCCGTTCTTCGCCTTCGCGACGTACACCACGCCGCACTGGCCGCTCCAGGCGCCGCCCGCGTACATCGACAGGTACCGCGGCCGCTACGACGCGGGCTACGACGCCATCCGCGAGCAGCGCCTCGCGCGGCTCAAGAGCCGCGGCATCATCCCCGCGTCGTTCACGCCCAATCCCCGCTTGCCGAGCGACGGCAGCAACCCGAAGACCTGGGAACAGCTCACGCCCGAGGAGAGGATCTACGAGGCGCGGCGCATGGAGATCTACGCCGCCATGGTCGAGAACCTCGACGCCAACATCGGCAGGTTGATCCAGTACCTCAAGCGGGTCGGCGAGTACGAGAACACCTTCATCTTCTTCCAGTCCGACAACGGCGCGGAAGGTGGCAATCGCGAGGGCTTCGCCGCCAGTGACCCGAGCCGCTCCGGGCCGGTGGTGAACACGCTCGAGAACCTGGGTCGACCGGGCTCGTACATCGGCGTCGGACCCCGCTGGGCCGAGGTGAGCGCCACGCCGTTCCGGCTGTGGAAGAGCTACACGACCGAAGGCGGCGTCGCCGTTCCGGCCATCGCCCGCCTTCCGGGGCAGCACCACGCCAGGCCGCAGTTCGACGGGACCACGCACGTGATCGATTTCCTGCCGACCGTGCTCGAGCTGGCCGGCGTGCCCACCCCGGGGAGCACCTACAAGGGCAGGGCGGTCGAGCCGATCAGCGGGCGCTCGATCCTGCCGGTGCTCGAGGATCGGGCGACCGGCGTGCGCGCGCCCGGTGAGACGTTGATCTGGGAGCACGGCAACCACCGCTACGTGATCCGCGACAACTGGAAGCTGCTGTGGCTCAGCGCGCCCTATGGCCCGACGCCGCGCGCCTGGACGCTGTACGACCTGGCCACCGACCGCGGCGAGATCAACGACGTGTCCGCGGCTCATCCGGAGGTGGCGGCCGAGCTCGCCGCCGCGTGGGCGCAATACGCCACCGACCGCAGGGTCATCCTCACCGAGTAACCGAGTAACCGAGTAACCAAGTAACCAAGTAACCGAGTCACCGCGCGCCGTGCCGCGCGCGAGCCGCGGGCGTCTCTGCACGACCCGCGTCTCGCGGCGGCGCTCGCCTCGCCTCCGCCCATGGCCAGTCCCCGAATCGCTCGCTGGTGGCCCCTCGCCGTCCTGATCCTGGCGCTCGCCGGGCTCACGGTCTGGCGCGCGTCCACCGGCGCATCCTCCCTCACGCCGGCCGACGCCTCCACGGCGAGCGCTCCGGGGACGAAGCCCGGGGCGGCGCACGGCGACGCCGCGGAGGCTCCGCCGGCTGCCGCAGCGCCGGTGAGCCCGTCGGGGTCGTCGCCGGCGCGTGCGGCGTCCGGCTTCGTCGGCAGCGACCGCTGCGCGCCGTGCCACGCCGAAGAGCACGCCGCCTGGAAGGGCTCGCAGCACGCCCGGGCGATGCAGCACGCGAGCGCCGCCACCGTGCTCGGGGATTTCGAGGGGGCGCGCCTGCAGTACGCCGGACAGGTCCACCGCTTCGATCGCCAGGACGGCAGATACTGGGTCACCACGGACGGCCCCGATGGCCAGCTGCACCGCTACGAGGTGCTGTACACCTTCGGCGTCGACCCGCTCCAGCAATACCTCGTTGCCGGGCCGGGCGGACGCCTGCAGGCGCTGCCGTTCGCGTGGGACGCGCGCCCGCGAGCGCGCGGCGGGCAGCGCTGGTACCACCTGCACGAGCGCGACAGCGTGCGCGCCGGCGACGTGCTGCACTGGACCGGCGCCAGCCAGAACTGGAACCACATGTGCGCCGAGTGCCACTCGACGCATGTCACGAAAGGGTACGACGCGGCCGCGGACCGCTTCACCACCACCTGGTCCGAGCTCAGCGTCGGGTGCGAAGGCTGCCACGGCGGCGGCGCGCGCCACCTCGATTGGACCGAGGCCCGGACGCCGGACCCCTCGAAGGGCCTCGACGTGCGCTTCGACGAGCGTCAGAGCGCCACGTGGACACGGCTGCCGAGCGGCACCGCGCGGCGCGCCAAGAGCCCCTCGAGCGGCACCGAGAGCGCCACGTGCGCGTTCTGCCACAGCCGCCGCGAGACCCTCTCGCAGCCGCTCCGGCACGGCGCCCCGCTGCTCGACAGCGCCGCGCTCGAGCTGCTGACCGCGCCCCTCTACACGCCCGACGGCGTGATGAGCGACGAAGTCTTCACCTACGGCTCGTTCCAGCAGAGCAAGATGGCGCACGCCGGCGTGACGTGCAGCGACTGCCACGAGCCGCACGCCGGCCGCCTTCGCGCCGAGGGCAACGGCGTGTGCGCGTCCTGCCATGATCCGGCGCGCTTCGATGTCCCCGCGCATCACCACCACGTCGCCAACGCTGCCGCCACGCCCGCCGCTCCGCGCTGCGTCGACTGCCACATGCCGGCGCGCACGTACATGGGCGTCGACGTCCGTCACGATCACGGCTTCCGCGTGCCTCGGCCGGATCTCTCGGTCCGCCTCGGGATCCCGGACGCGTGCACCGACTGCCACGCGCAGAAGCCCGCGCGCTGGGCCGCCGACGCCGTGCAGGCCTGGCTCGGCCGCCCCGCGCAGGGCTACCAGGCGTACGCCGAGGTCCTCGCTCGCGCGCGTACCGCGCCCGGCGACCCGGCCGTCGCCGCCGAGCTCCAGCAGCTCGCGGCCGACCGCGACATCCCCGCCATCGCGCGCGCCACCGCGCTCGCCTCGCTGCGCGCCGCCCCGACGGCCGCGACGCTCGCCGTCCTCCGCGCCGCGCTCGCCGACCCCGACCCGCTGCTCCGGCGCGCCGCGCTCGGCGCGCTGGAGAGCCACGATCCCCGTCGCACCGCGCCCGTCGCCGCGCCGCTCCTCGTCGATCCCGTGCGCGGCGTGCGCGTCGAGGCCGCGCGCGTGCTCGCGGGCGTCGACCTCGGCGCCTTGTCCGAGCGCGCCGCGCAGGACCTGGACGGCGCGTTGCGCGAGTACATCGCCACGCAAACCCTCCACGCCGATCGCGCCGAAGCCCAGAACAACCTGGGCCTCGTCTTCACCCGCACGGGCAAGCCGCGCGACGCCGAGCAGGCCTACCTCGCCGCGCTTCGCGTCGAGCCCGGGTACGTCCCCACCTACGTGAACCTCGCCGACCTCTATCGCGGGCTCGGCCGCGACGCGGACGGCGTCGCGCTGCTCCGGCGCGGCATCACCCGCCTTCCCGATCAGGCCGAGCTGCTCCACGCGCTCGGCCTCGCCCTGGTCCGGCAAGGCCACCGAGCGCAGGCGCTCGAGCCGCTGAAGCGCGCCGCCGAGCTCGCGCCCGATCAGGCCCGCTTCCAGATCGTCTACCAGGCAGCGCTGACCGCCTTGCGGCCATCCACGCCGGCTGTTCACGCGCAGCCTCCGCCCGGGCGGCCATGACAGGAAATGTTCATCGGCGCGGTAGGATCGATCCGGCGTCGAGGCGAGCCACGGCTGGCGCCGACGGCTGGTAGGATGCGGCGTGTCCGGGCTGGCGGCGCTCGTCTCGAGGTCATCCATGGTCATCGCGCGGCTCCTGGGTTGCGCGCTCGCGGCGGCGACGCTGGCGAGCTGCAGCGACCCCGATTCCATCATCGAAACCCGCTATGGTGCTTACGAGGGCGACGCCTATCCGGACCGGCGTCCGGAGATCGCGATTCCGGACGGCGGCATGGGCGTGGTGACCGATAGCCTCTCCGATACGATCTCCCTCATCGCGCTCGAGACAGGGGAGCGCTTCGGCGTCCGCCCCGTGGGCCGCGATCCCGTGACGATCGATGGGCCTCGCCGCGTGGCCGTGGACGCCGCGGGCGGCGCGCTCTACATCGCGCTGTCGTACCCTTCCATCGACGGAGCGAGCGGCCCGCACGCGGTGCACGGCGGGAGCGCGGTGGCCGGCTATGTCCAGAAGCTCGCGCTCGACGACCTGCGCATCCTCGGGCAGGTGCGCGTCGAGGCCAACCCGGGCGACATCGCGATCTCGGAGGACGGCGCGCGCGTGGTCGTCTCTCATTTCGATCTCAGGCGCGCGCTCGATAACGCGGAGGACCCCGAGGCGGCGCGCTCGTCGCTCGCCGTCGTGGATCCCGATTCTGTCTCGCCTCATGGCTCGCCCGAGCCGACGCTCATCCCTGTCTGCAAGGCCGCGCACGGGATCGCCCTCTCGCGGCCCGACGGCGCCCGGGCCTACGTCGCCTGTTTTGGCGAGGACGCCCTCGCGATCGTCGACCTGACGGACCCGGGCGCCGAGGTGAAGCTCGTCCCCGTCGGGCCGCCCCTGTCGCCCGGCGATCACGCGTCGGGCTACGGGCCCTACGCCGTCGCGATGTCGCCCGATCAGAAGACGATCGCGGTGAGCAACACGGAGCGCAGGGACGTGCGCATCTTCGATGTCGCGTCGGAGACGTTCGACGAGTCCAGGACGATCCTCACGATCGGCGCGCCCTACGTCGGCGCGTGGTCCGCTGACGGGAGCGCCCTCTACGTGCCGACCCAGGTGCCCGACACGATCGCGCGCATCGGCATGACCGCGGACGACAGCGACGCCATCTCCCGGAACCTCAGCGGGGAGTGTCTGCGGCCGCACCTCGCGGCGCTCGACGAGGAGCACGGGCTGTTCCTCGTCTGCGAGGGCGACCAGACGGTGACGCCGGGCAAGGTGCTCCGGCTCGATCCCGAGACGCTGGAGACGCGCAGCGAGGCCGAGGTGGGCCTCTATCCCGACGCGTTCGCGCGCGTCGCGCCGCGGGCGCGATAGAGCGCGACAGGCAAGATGAATTGATTGCATGCGCGACATGATGACGATGAGCTGGAAGGGCGCCGATCCGTGATTAGACGTCGGCCCGCCGGACTGGCGATCTGTTAAGATTCCTTAACAATGTCAGGTTCTTGCTTCAGTGGTGCTGGAGTATTGAACTGAGCATCTCGGGTCGCTAAGGAATCAACCGTCGTCGGTCGCCTGGAGCATGAGCTGCCAGGTGGAAGCGCTCGATGTCAGCGCGGCCGCGGCCGGTATTGCGCGCGCCCTTCGCACGAGCGCCCAGACCCGGACAGACCGATCGCGTCAGACGGACACCTGCTCGCGTCACCGCGCGCGGCGCGCGCAGCGCGCGGCCGGCGCTCGTGCGGTCAACTCTCACCCAACGAGAACGTCAATGCGGAATCTCTCCTTCGGCTTCGCCCATCCCCTCGCGACCAGAGCCAGCTCGGCTGCGGTCCTCGCCCTCCTCGCCCTGGGCGCCGCCGCGTGCGGAAGCCAGGGCGCCGGTGAAGGCTCACTCGGTGATGCGGAGCCCTCGCTCGGCGAGGCCGCCGAGCCGATCGACGCTGCCGCCGGTGATGACAGCGGAGCCGGCCCGGCCGCCCTGCTGGCGGCGAGCGCGCCGGCGGTCGGCTTCTGGAAGTTCGACGATTGCGACGGATCGACGACAGATCTGTTCGAGGCGACGGGTGGCCCGACCGCCACCCGCTCGGCCGGCGCGGCCTGCGCGCAGGGCATCAGCGGCCTCGGTATCGCCTTCGACAACAACAACGACACGGTCACGATCAACGACGATCCCCGCTTCACGTTCGGGCAGAACCTCGCGGTCGCCGCGTGGGTCAACCCCACCTCGGTGTCGGGGTCGACGGCGCGGACCATCGTGCAGGAGCGGAACAACAGCGGATCGAGCTTCTCGCTCGTCGTCCAGAGCAACGAGGCGAGGTTCTCCGTCACCCTGAACAACGGGCGGACGGTCACCGCCCGCGCCCCGATCCAGGCCAACGTGTGGACGCACGTCGCGGGCATCCACGACGGCACGCTCGTGCGGCTCTTCCTCAACGGCCAGCAGGTCGGCCAGGCCAGCGCGGCGGGGGCGATCCGCGACATCAACGCGCCCATCCATGTCGGCAACAACCCGCAGCGGCAGCGCTTCACGGGCCTCATCGACCAGGTCTGGCTCTCCGCCAGCCCGCTGACCGCCGCCGATATCGCCCAGCTCACCTGCCTCAGGCACCCCACCACGGTCGTCGTCACGCCGGAGAGCAGCGGCCCCGTCGCCTCGGGCACGCCTGTGACGTACCAGGTCGCGGTGACCAACAACGATACAGCCGAGTGCAGCGCCCGGGATTACGGCCTCAATATCACCAGCCGGCCGGGGATCAGATTCTCCCAGGATCCCTCGTCCATCCATGGCGTCGGGCCCGGGACCACGGCGACGTTCCCCGTCACCTTGACCGGCACCCTGGCCGTGGACCCCGGCGTCCATCGGATCCCGTACTCCGTGATCAACCCCGACTCGCCCGATAACTTCTTCGTCGCGTCGGGAGACCTCCTCTACGAGCTGGCCGAGCCGGCGGGCTGCTTCGTCCGGACGGGCCGCGAGATCTTCGTGAAGGACCTCAGCGTGGTCGAAGATCCGATTCGCACGACGTTCAATGGGCCGGCCGGCGATCCCCGGACGGGCGCGTGGACGTTCGCGCGGCTCATGGAGGACATGGCGCCCACGCCGGCCGACGCGCCGGCGTTGGTCGAGCAGCTCTTCAGCACCTGGCTGACCGATCAGGTCGTGAACGGCTTCACGGTGCCGGCGCGCCCGAACATTCAACAGGTCCTGTTCGACGAGTGGCCGAGGAGCCCTGACGGGTCGCTCGACCTCCGGCAGGCGCCGCTGATGCTGCTCGGCATCGTCAACCGCATCGACGTGCGGAACCTGGCCGAAGGTCACGCCGGCGAGGGCAGGTTCGTGTTCGGCGTCTTCAGCCAGGGCTTCGCGCAGCAGTTCACCCTGATCCTGGAGTACAAGCTCCCTGCGTCGACCGAGGCCGACGTGCTCGACTGGGCGAACGCGTGGCACGCCCTCGGCAGCCTGCCTTTCCCGTCCGAGCAGTACAACGCCGCGCTCCAGGCGCTCACCACGCGCTTCGCGGGCCGGGACGCCGCGCCCGGCAAGCCGAACGGGAGCGCCCTGGCGCAGCTCCGCACGAACGAGATCGCGCTGACGGACCCGTGGGAGCTGCGCGAGTTCGTCCTCTCGGCGGATACGGGCTTCCTGCGCCCGGAGCCCGTGAAGCTGACGCCGGACCTCGGCTTCGACGGGTCGGCCAGGCTCGCGGACTTCGTGAACCAGAACGCGGCCGAACTCATCGCGGAGCGGCACACGGTGCCGGAGGTGTTCCAGGGCGCTCCGTTCCTCGCCGGCTCGTCGATCAACAACCTCTCGGCGTGGACGGCTCCGGGCATCCTCGACAACGAGGCGCGGCACAAGTTCTCGCTCAACACCTGCAACGGGTGCCACGGCGGGGGCGAGACCGGGACGCCGTTCCTGCACGTGAACGTGAGGCCGCCCGGGATCGAGGGGACGCTGTCCGGGTTCATGACCGGCATCGATATCACCGATATCGTGAGCGGCCAGGTGCGCAACCTGAACGATCTCGCGCGCCGGAACCTGGATCTGAAGGCGCTTGTCTGCGAGCCCGCCGCGGCCTTCGCGAGCCCCCCGACCGCGGCGCGTGCCGCCGCGGCCACGGGCCGCTCGGCGTTCATCCGCCGCGGCATCGGGCGCGTTCACTGAGCCTCGGCAGCCCAGGGACGTGGCGCGGCTGCCCGGCCGCGCCACGTCCCGGGGCGAGCGAGGCGCCTGCGCGGAAGAGGCGCAGGCGCTTCGTGAGGCGGGGGATCAGTGCGTCGTCGCGCCGCCGAGCGTGGGGACCGGCTCGTCGCCCGCGAACGCGGCCGCTGCCGCCGCCGGAGAGCACGTGTCCCCGTCCGCGTGCGCCGCGAGGAACGCCTTGAGGACGCCGTCGCGGTGCGGGAGGAACGAATGGGTGAGCGCCTGCGAGAGCGCCCCGTCCTCCCTGACATGGACGAACCGGAACTCCTGCTCATCCACGGGCTTCTCGGGCTCCTTCCTGGGCCACGTCACCCCGTTGCCGAGCGAGGCGCCGTCGCTCAGCTGATGGCACCCGGCGCACGACTGGGTCGTGGCGCGCGCGGCCACGTCCAGGGGCGAGAAGGTGGTGTCCTTCCCGAGGCGCACGAGCTCGGCCTCGAGCCGGTCGCGCAGCTCGAAGTTCCACGGGAAATTCACCGGCGGCTCCAGCTGGAGGGCGTAGTCGTTGTCGCTTCGAACGATGCTCTCGCCCGCGTTGTAGAGGTCCTGCGTCGAGCCCTTGAGCTGGATGTCGTTGATATCGGAGCTGAACGTCGTCAGCTTGTCCACCGACTCCATGAAGTCGTCCATGAACGACGCCCCGCGGGGGTCGTTCGGGTCGAAGTTCACGCCGAACAGGTCGGCGAAGGGGTTCTCCTTCACCGGGACCGGCTTGATGTGGAGCCGCGGCTCGCCGTCGGGTCCGGAGGCCTTCGCGAGCTTGAACTCGTGGAGCTGCCAGTCCTGGCCGGCCTGGACTTGCGTGGGACGGTCGGGGTTGCCCATGAACTGGTTGGTGCGGATCTGGCCCGTGCCGGGCCGGCCCGCGGGGCCGTGGACCGCGTCGGCGTAGTTGTCCGGGTGGAGCACCGGACCGAAGCCGGCGTCGGGCAGGCCGACGGTGAAGAACGCCTCGAGCTCCTGGGCGCGCTGGGCGGCGTCCAGGGTCGGCAGGCGCGCCCAGAGCTCGGCGACAGGGAGGCATGCGGCGACGCCGCATTCGGGGTGGGGGTTCGGGAGCTGGCCCTCGAGGATGATCAGGTTGCGGTCGGCCTGCCCGGCCGACTTCTTGCCGTAGACGATCCGGTACTCGCCGCAGTGCGCGCCGTCTTGCGGCGCGAGATCGAAGCGGTTCACGACGGCGAGCGGCTCCATGAAGTCCGGCGAGCTCGGGTCGAACGGATCGCTCGTGGCGAGGCGCCCCTCCCTCCGGGGGCACGAGATCCGATAGCCGTTGAACGTGGAGAAACCGTCGCCGTCGGTCTGGTCGTCGCAATGGCTGACGTCGGGGAACTGAGCCCCCTCGGAATGGTTGTAGAAGTCCCACCAGCGCCTGTAGAGATCGAGGGCGGTCTGTTGATCCCCGGTCCCCGCCCTCATGATGAGCTGATCGAGGACGCGCTTGAGCGGGAAGCGGGCCATGACCAGCGGGTCCGTGGCCTTCGTGAGGATCAGCGAGCGCTGCGCATCGATGTCCAGCGGCGCCGACAGCGCCTGCGCGTCCTCCGCGGCGAGCTCCTCGGCGTCGCCGCCGGAGAGCTCGCCGGGCGCGCTCGCGTCGCCGCATGCGGCCAGAGAGGCCGACGCCGCGAGGCCCACGACCGCCGCGATGAACGGGGATCTGGATAGATAACGAAGAAACATGATGGCTCCTGGGCAGGACGGTCGCGTCGGCGGCGTCGACGCGACGCGGCCCCTCAGCCGATGTGCCTGCTGCTCGGTGGATGTCCGCTCGCCAGGAGGGCCTTCGCCGCAATCGTGCGAAGCATGATGGGTTCTCTGCTGCGCTCGCGAGAGGCCCGCCTACGAAGCGGCCGCCCACTCGGACAACACACGGCGGACGCGCTCGAGATAACCACCCTCGCGCACGACTTCCTGGTATCCCGGCACCGCGCCGACCCACGCGCGCATGCGCACGTTCGACGCATCGGTGAGGTACATCGTGGGGAGCCCCATCAGCGCGGGGCCATCCATGCCTGCGGTCGTGACGCCGAGCTGGCCGACGAGCCCGTGCGCTCGCCTCAGGGTTTCGAAGAACTGCAGCTGTGCCCGGCGCATGTCGAGCTGCCGGAAGGTGGGGTCCTTCCAGAAGAGGGTCATGTCGACCGCGCCCTCGGGGACCTGTCCGCCTCGAAAGGCGTCGCCCGTCAACACGGGCACGAGCTCCGTGCGCTGAACGAGGTCCGTCAGCTCCAGGAGCTCGGCGAGCGTCGTGTTCCGGTGCGGGTGGTGGCTCCCCTCGCGGATCCAGAGCAGCACCTTCTTCCGGGATGACCTTCCCGCCGGCGCCTCCACGAGCCTGCGATTCACCCAGCCGGTCACCGACTCCGGAATCGGCTCGTCCCCGAGGAACGCCGCGCGGAGCCTCCGCTGGGCGGAGGACGGATCGGCCTTGAAGGCGCGCGCGACGATCTCCGTCGTCTGCTTCACCGCGCGCGGGCGCGAGCGGTACGCCTGAAGGCGCTCGCTCACGCCTGCATCGCGGAGAAACGCCTCGGCTTGCGGTGTTCCGGCGTTGCCTGGCTCGATCTGGATGGCCTCGCCCGCGAGGACGGCGGCCGCGGCGACGTACCACCCCTCGCCGAACGAGAAGCCGTTGTCCGTGTGGAACGTGTACGCGTGGTTTCGCTCCTCGATGATCCTGCGCGCCGCGCGAGCGGCGACCTCGGCCTTGTCCGCTGACGCGCGCGCCGCGCGAGCGACCCTTGACCGCGGCGAGCCGCCCTCGAGCTCTGTGGCGCTGATCGCCGCCGCGCGGGCCGAGGCCTCTGCGCCGGTCACGATCGCCTCCGCGCGCCGCCAGCCGTCGTCGCACGCCTCGCGCGTCGGTGCGCGCTGCGCGCTCAACGAGAGCTGGCCCGCTCCGTGAAGCGCGTCATCTGCTCGCGCCGCGTGCGCCCTCGCCAGGGTCGAATGGGCTCCCGTCCTCGTCGCGAGGATTCGCTCTCTTCCAGCGGCGAGCTCATGTCCCTGCAGCGCGGCGCGCTCCTGCTCGGCGGCGGCCAGCGCGCCGTCCGCCTGCTCGATCGCGCGCTCGAGCAGACCTCGGTAGCGCTCGCGCTGCCCCGGCGTGTGCAGCGAGTTCGCCAGGGCGAGCGCGGCGTCGAGGCTGTCGGCGGCCTCGCGCTCGAGGTGCTGCGCGGCGTCCGCCTCGTCGAAAGCCGCCCCCATGCACACCGGCTCGGGTCCCTCGGTCCTCATGCTCAGGATCCGAGCAACCTGGCTTACCCGCTCGCCCTCGTCAACCAGTGCGGATGGCGAGGCGCTCCCGGGGCGTGGTCACTCCCTGGTGGGAGGAACCGCTCCGGGCCGAAAGCCGCACGCACGCCGGGCGCCGGCGCGCGTGCCAGGCCACCCGGTTCATTCGATGGTCAGGGACACGGTCTGGCTGGCATGCGCGCCGTTCGACGCCGTCACCTGATAGTCGCCGGCCGGATACAGCGTTTCGATCAGGATCCTGCGCTTGTTGATCGCCGAGATGGGAGCGAGCTCGTCGACACCTGGCCCGGTGATACGCACGGTCGTCAAGCCCTCGACGAAGTTGTCTCCGATGACGTAGATGGGATACCAGACGGGCGAGTCGGTCCGATCCGACGCGAACCGCGCAATGGTGGGCGGCAGGCTCGGATCGGCCGCGGGCTCGGGGGGGCAAGCGGCCCACGGCGGGCAGTCGCCGAGGGAGCGGTACGGATCGCGTCCGAGGAGCTCCTGGACGCGCCATTCGCTGATCAGCTTCCCGCGCAGCCCTTGACTGTGGATCATGTTGGGCAGCGCCGGCGTCGCGGGCACCGCGTCGATGCACCCGTTCTCGTCGGCGCGGTCGCGGCACACCGCCATGTCGACCTCGCTGGCGACGAACCGAGAGAGCCACGCCGCGATCGGGAGGGGTCCCGTCGGCTCGATGGCGGGGTCGAGGATCATGAGCTGCCCGCCGACCCGCACCACGGGGGCGACGTGGTGGCTCCACGACACCTCTCCGTCTGGCTCGTTCTCGGTCACCAGCGTCAATCCCGTGTTCACCCTGGACTGGACCCGGGCATACCAGGGCGTCGGATACCCCCACTGGTGGAGGAAGTAGGTCGCCGCCGGGGCCCGCTCCTCGCAGCCGTTCTCGGGCTCGAGCCAGGGAATCCTCCGCAAGAAGCCGGGTTGCTCCGCCACGATGAGCTCCGGCACCCGTGTGTCGCGGATGCTCGCGAACCCCGTGCTGAGCTGCTCCTCGGTCCAGCTCGGAACGCAGTCGACCGGCAGATTCTCGAGCGAGCCTTTGAGCTCGTTGAACGAGTGTGGGCCGTCGAGCAGCGGGCAGGCCGCGCTCCCGTCGCTTTCCTGGAGCGGCGCCTCCACCCCCGAGCGCTCGATGTCGAGCTCCGGCTCGGAGTCGTGACCCTCGTCGCCGCCGCACGCCGAGGCGGCGAGGGCCATGGTGGTGACACAGAACAATTTCGCCGTGGCAAGATAAAGATTCTTCATGAAGTACTCCCTGCGCGCGAGACGCGAGCCGCCTCAGCAGACTGGCTTGCATGGGCGAGCTGACGGTCACCGGTGGATGCCGGCAACCTCGGTCGTCCTTCGCACGATCGCACCGGACGCGTCGTTTCCCCGATGTGCGTGGTCACACACCACGACGTTCGAAGCCGCGCGGCGGCTCCCGACCTCCTGGCTGCCCTCGGCGGGATGCGCCACCCGCGTGGGGGATGCCACCGTCACGTCGCGTGGCCTGGGCACGGCGGGCGGACACCCACAGAAAACGTCGCTCTGCTCCGATCAGCGAGGGGACTCGCGGGCATATAGGGCGACTCCTTTCCGACGGCTGCTCCGGGCGCCGCCACGGGTCTTTCACACCCCACGATCGAGGATTTTTGCGATGAACAGGGCACGAGGCTCGGCCACCGGCGTTTTGCTCGCGTTTTGCTTCGTGGGCTGCGGTTCTTCGCCCAGCGCGCCAGAGCCCGAGGGCTCTGGCGGATCGGGGGCGTCCGGCTCGACGGGCTCGAGCGTCTCCACGGGCTCGGCCGCAACAGGCACGAGCGGTCCCGTGGGTTCAGGCGGTGTCGGCGGTGCCGGCGGCGATCCGACGGGAGACGGCGGCGCCGGCGGATCGTCGACGGGCGGCGGAACCCCGGTGGTCGAGCCCGCGCTGGTCGTCTCCGGTCCGAACGACTACTGGATGATGGGGGCGCCGACCGAGGTGACGAGCGGCAATGCCGACGTGACGGTCGACGCCGCGACGACGTACCAGCGCTGGGACGGCTTCGGCGGCAGCTTCAACGAGGTGGGATGGCACGTGCTCTCGATGCTCAGCGACGCGGAGCGGTCGCGGGCCATCAGGCTGCTCTTCGACGCAGCGGAGGGGGCAGCGTTCGTGTACGGGCGCATCCCCATCGGGGCCAGCGACTACGCGATGGACCGTTATACGCTCAATGAGACGCCGAACGATCTCACGATGACGAGCTTCTCCATCGATCGGGACAAGGAGAAGTTGATCCCCTACATCAAGGCGGCGCTCTCCGTGAGGCCCGACCTCCACCTCTGGGCCAGCCCCTGGACGCCCCCCACCTGGATGAAGAGCAGCGGCGCCATGGATGGCGGCCGCATGAAGGACGACGCCGGCATCCTGGAGGCGTATGCCCTGTACTTCGCGAAGTTCGTGGAAGCGTACGCCGAGGAGGGCATCACCATCGAGGCGATTCACCCTCAGAACGAGCCGAACTACGAGACGAGGTACCCGAGCTGCCTGTGGACGGGGGCCCTCATGGCCAGGTTCATCGGCACCTACCTCGGGCCGACGTTCGACGAGCGGGGGCTCACGGCGCAGATCTACCTCGGCACGATGTCCAACGACGGGGCCGCCGCGGACGTGGCGATCCTCAGCGCCGTGACCGGCGACTCGACCGCGATGAGGTACGTCAAGGGCTTCGGGCTCCAGTGGAACATGCTGGGCAGCGTGTCCGGCCTGAAATCGCGCAACTTGCCGATCCTGCAAACGGAGCACAAGTGCGGCAACTACCCCTGGAACCCTGCGGGCCTGCCGGCCTTCAACCCCGACAGGCCGCCGAACGATCACGCCTATGCCGAGGAGAGCTGGACGCTCATCCGCGACTGGATCAAGGCAGGGGTGACCTCGTACAGCGCCTGGAACATGGTGCTGGACACGGCGGGGAAGAACCTGGACTCGCAGCGGCCGTGGCCCCAGAACGCGCTCCTCACCGTGGACACGGCGAGCAAGACGCTGAACGTGACCCCCGTTTACCACGTCTTTCGCCACGTCTCCCAGTACGTCGATCCTGGCGCGATGCGCGTCGGCACGAACGGCGGTGACGCGCTCGCCTTCAAGAATCCTGACGGCACCATCGTCACGATTCTGTACAATGCCGGCAATTCAGCGAAGACGACCATCCTCGGCGTGGGCGACAAGAAGCTCGAGTTCAGTGTTCCTGCCCACGGGTGGGCCACCGTCAACTGGAAGTGAGACCGACGCCCACACCCTCCGGAGCGCCCCGGAGCCTGCGAGCGGGCGCGATGCGCCGAAACGTGCCCATTGACGCGCGCCCGGGACCGCCGTGTGCTGCGCGCCAAGGAGAACATCGTGATGGCACATCTTCGATTCGCCATGGTCTTTGCTGCTGCGCTCTGCGCGGTGGGCTGCGGTTCGAGCGACGATCCGGGGGCCAGCGGCGCGCCCGGCACGGGCGCGAGCAGCGGGTCCCAGGGATCGAGCGGCTCCGGCGGCAGCGGGTCAGGGGGAACGGGCGCGGGCGGCGACGTGACGACGACCGTCGTGATCAACGAGATCTCGGCCAAGGGAAGCGACTGGATCGAGCTCGGCAACCCGGGCCCGGGGGCGGCCGATCTCAGCGGGTTCCGCCTCTGCGACTCCGACGAGAACGGCCTGTGCAACACGGCGGACGCGCTCAGGTTCCCCGAGGGCACCGCGCTCGACGAGGGGGCGTACCTGGTCGTCCTCGGCGACCAGGCGGCAGAGGCTGGCGCGGGGCCCCACACCACGTGCCTGACCGACGGCCCGAGTAGCTGCTTCTACGCGACCTGGAAGGTGAGCGCCTCCAGGGGCGAGACGGTCTTCCTCATCTCCCCGAGCGGCCAGGTGCTCACCGAGCTGGAGTATCCGATCGAGGCGGCCGCGGACGGGCAGGCGTGGGGCAGGCTGCCCGACCTGACCGGCGACGGCGCCGTCACCGCGCCGACCCCGGGCGCGGCGAACGCGGCGCCCTAGCTCCGCAAGCAGAAGTCCTGCCAGGGATCTGCCTCGAGAGAGGAGAGAGATTTCGACGCAAAGCCGCCAAGAGCGCAAAGGCGCAACAATGCATGACCATTGTTCTGTCTTGCGCCTTTGCGCCTTTGCGTTGAAATCTCTCTCCGGATCCCGGGCCAGTCTCCTGTCGGGCGGAACGACGATGTACGAGTTCGCGCTGGCGCGCATGAGGCAGTCCGGGATGAAGGTCGCCACCGTCGCGACCGGCGGCGATCCGAGCCACGCGCCGGCGCGACGCGCCTACCGGAAGGCGGGGTTCGACGTCGAGATCCCCAGCGTGTGGATGTGCCGCAAGCTCTGATCGAGCCGTATCCCTTCCGCTGCACAAACGCCCTCACCCGCGACGTCCGCGCCCCTGAACGCGACCAACGCGATGCTCTGTCAACCCGGGGCAGGCCGCGCCGCGTCGGCTTGACATTCCCGGAGGAGAGCTTAACTCATCGCTTTCGGTACTTCTAACTTGCTTGGTGGCATCATCGCGCACACTGGCGCCTCAGGGCTGGTGCGGTGATCCGCCTGAAGGAGGCTGCTTTGAGCCTACGTGCTGCCGCTCTCACAATGTGCGCTGCCCTGGCAGCTGTTCTCACCGGCTGCGTTGGCGGTGCCGACACAGGCGCTGGCGATAGCTCCGTGACAGGCAGCGATCAGGTCAGCGACCAGCAGCCATCGTCGCTCGCGGCGTCGAGCTGCACGGTACGCCTCGCGCCGGCGAGCCTCACCGCCAGCGTCGCGCAGGCCGAGAATCCGGCAGGGAACGCCGCGGATGGCAGCCTGGCCACCCGCTGGTCGGGCCGCGGCAAGGGCGCCTACGTGACGGCAGACCTGGGCGCGACGCAGAGCATCTGCGGCATCTCTCTGGCCTGGCACAACGGGGGAGTCGATGGGCGCATCTACGACTATGCGCTCTCGACATCCAAGGACGGTAAAGAATTCTTGCCGCTCGTGTCGGGGAAGAGCCTGCCCAACACCGCGCTCCAGCCGATCGCGTTCCAGGCCGTCGACGCGCGGTACGTCCGTCTCACGGTCGACGGCAACAACCTGAACGACTACGCCAGCGTGACGGAGTTTCAGATCACCGCCAGCGCGGCGGCGGCCAGCGCCTTCGTGCATCCTGGCATCCTGGTCAGCAGGGGGCAGCTGGACTTCGTCAAGGCGAAGATCGGCAGCGGTCAAGAGCCCTGGAGCAAGGAGTACCAGACGGCGAGAGACTCGAACCCCGGAGATCGGGGCTACGTAGCCAGACCGGTGCCGGTCGTCAAGTGCTCCACGCCTTCGACGGCGGACGAAGCCATCGCGCAGGGCTACGAGCAAGCAGGCTGCGGCAGCATCATCGATGACTCGAACGCCGCCTACACGCAGGCGCTGCTCTGGTACTACAGCGGGGACGCTCAGTACGCCGAGAACGCAAGGAGGATCCTCGGCGCCTGGGCGCGTACGCTGACCGCCATCCTGTTCGATCAGCCCCGCTTTCCGAGCAACAACCATCAGGTCTACGCCAATGGTCAACTCACCGCGGGCTGGGCAGGCACCAAGTTCCTGCGGGCCGCGGAGATCTTGCGTTATACGTACAGCGGCTGGACGGCCGAAGACACGGCGTTGCAAGAGGGCCACTTCACGACCGTCTACTGGGACCTGGTGAAGGATGGCTGGACGGGCGGCGGAAACGTGACCGCCGTCATGAACGAGACGGCGCTCGACATCGCGATCTTCACGAACGATCTCGACAAGTACGAGTACGTCGTGGGCCAGCTGCAGCACTCGAGCAAGGCCATGATCTACATGCCGAGCGACGGCCCCCAGCCGCTCTATCCGATGTACCAGGGCCGGCCGCGCTCGACCAACGACGCGAAGGGCGAGCTCGCGAAGCTCTGGACCAGCCCGACGCGCTACATCGCTGGCCTGGAGCAGGAGACCTGCCGCGACCTCGGGCACATGCAGATGGGCATGGGCTCGCTCGCGAACATGGCAGAGACCCTCCGCATTCAAGGCGACGCTCGCAGCGCCTACCGCGACGACCCGCAGCATCACGAGAACCGTCTGCGGGAGGCGCTCGAGCTGAACGCCGATTACATGCTGCAATACCTCGACAACACGCGCAATCGAGTGAACCTGGCGGTGACGCCCACCGGCTGGGTGCCGGCGCGGAACTGGCCGTGCAACAGCTTCTCCAGGAACGCCGGCGGCTACTCGGCGGCCATGGGCTGGGAGATCGGGTACAACGAGTTCCACGGCCGGCGCGGTATCAGCATGCCGAAGACCGAGGAGCTCATCACGCGCGTCAGAGCGATGACGAGGACCGAGACGCGGGTCGGTAACCACATCGGCTGGGAGACGCTGACGCACGCGGGCGCGCCCTAGTCGATCCTCTCCCGCTCGGGCTGGCCGATGGCCAGCTCCGGCGGGAGAGCGTCCCGGCGCATCACGGCCCGGCAGGCCGTGGGCGCGCGTGGATGGACGCGCGGCTCAGGCGATCCCCAGCCGCCGGGAAGCGCGGAGGCCCACCTGGCGCGTCGCCTCGATCAGCGGCGCCATCCGCTGCATCGACCTCGCCGTCAGCTCTGGCCCGGCGAGCTCGGGGCTGCCCGTCCCGTAGGGCGGCTCCGGCGCATACTCCATCTCCAGCTCGCACTCCCTGGCGATCGCGTCCCCGTACAGGCGCCCGACCAGGCGCAGCGCGAGATCGAAGCCGCCGGAGACCGGCCCCGAGGTGAGCCGGTTGCGGTCTTCCACCACGTTCCCTCGGGTGGGGATCGCGCCGTAACAGGCGAGCTGGTCGTGCAGGTGAAAGTTCGTGGTGGCCCGGTAGCCCTTGAGCAGGCCCGCGGCGCCCAGCATCAGCGCGCCCGCGCAGACGCCGGACAACCACGCCGCGCGGCTGCCGGCCTCGGCGAGGAACGCGAGCGACTCTTCATCCTCCATGACGTGCGGGGGAATCGCCGGCACATGCAGGATGTCGAGCGCCTTCGGGCAGTCGCGGAAGGCGGTGGTGGCCCGCGTCGTGAAGCGCGGGGCGCCCGTGATCTCGTCCCTGTTCTTCCACACGAGGTGCAGATCCACGTTGGGCAGCACCCCGAACACCGTCTGCAGGCCGATGTTGTCGGGCAAGAAGAAGCCTGGGCAGACGAAGAGCGCCACCTGGAGCCTGCGCTCCATGGGAAGGCTCATCGGCAAGGTGAACGAGGCATCGTCGTGAACGCTCATGGTGGAGTCCTTTCCGGTCTCACGCGAGGACGCGCGGGGGCGCGCGCTGCGCGTGCGACGCTCGTCACCATGCACCCGGCGCGGGAAAGGAGAGGGACAAGGCACCTGCATTTCCTGCCCCGCGCCGGGCGCGCGGCGCGGCTGGCTCCACGCGCCGGCGGGTCCTCGCGGGACGAGCGCGGCGCCTCCGCTCAGCGCTCGATCGTGGAGTACGGGCAGCGCCGCTGGAGCTCGTCCAGATCGCAGGCCTGAGGCGGCTTGCAGTCGAACGACGGCGGGCAGCTCGGGTCCTGCTCGCAGCCGCAGCCGCACTCGTTGGAGACGGAGGTCAGGCCTCCGGTGCAGGCGAAGTCGATGACCGCGCACTCCTCCAGGCTCGTGCTCACGTACTGGCGCCACCACTCGAGCGACGGGTCGCAGCCGCAATAGCGCTCGGTGCACGCCACGTCCCCTCCAGGGCTGCAGGTGCACGTATTGCAGCCGTCGAGGGAGCGGAAGCTGTCGCCCTGCCGGTACGCCACACCGCCGTAGGTGCAGCCGTCCGGACAGCCCTCCTCCGTACACGCGACGCTGCCATCCTCGCCGCACGTGCAGGTGTTGCACCCGTCGGACGCGGGGAACGACTCACCGGGCGCGTAGTCGATCCCGTCGTGGGTGCAGCCGTCGGAGCACCATACCAAGGTGCAGAGGAGGCTCCCGTCTTCCTGGCACTCGCAGGTGTTGCAACCGGCGGGGAACTTCTCGCCCGGCGCGTGGGTGACCCCGTCGAACGTGCAGCCGGAGACGCACGACATATCGGTGCAGGCGACGCTCCCGTCCTCCGTGCAGGTGCAGCTATTGCACCCGTCATCGTCAGGAAACGTGTCGCCGGGCCTGTGGTCGACGCCGTCGTACTCGCAGGTCCTCTCGATGATGATCCCGCAACCCCCGAGCGCGCCAGAGAGGGCGAGCGCGAGCGCGACCGAGACCACGGGGCCGCGATGAGACCAGGAGGATCGGAGGGATGTCATTGGGTTCGCTCCTGTGCCAGAGAGTGCCAGGGCCGCGCGCGGGAGGATCCCGGCAACGACGCACGGATCGAGGCAAGGCAGCGATCAAGAAAATGCCGTGCCAGCGGCACCGACAAGGGCGCATCGTCGGGAGGGCGTCGCGCGGCGCGCGGGCCGGGGCCGTCGCCGGCCTCGCGCGCTGTCGTTCAGGGATGTCGATGAATCGAGGCTGCGCGGGAGCGGCGCAGCCGGGGGCGAGATCGCCCTATGGCCTCACGGGCAGGCGGCGACGCACTCGGCGAAGGCGTTGCACCCCTCGCTCGCGGTGCACGCGTCCTCGACCGTCTTGATGCATGCGTCCTCGTCCGCGAGCCCCTCGAGGCACTCCACGCACTCTGCGTTCCCCTGGATGGACAGGAGGTCGCCGGATCCATCGTCGCCGCAGACGTCGGTCGCCTCATCCGTCGTATCGCAGGTGCTGGCACACGTGGCGCCCTCCGCACAGCCGCAGGCGTCGAGGGTGAACTGGAGGAACTCCAGGCCTCCCTGCTGGTTGTCCTCGAAGCACTGATCGGTGCAGTCGAGGCCGCCGCCGCCCTCGCCGCCGCCGCCCTCGCCGCTGCCGCCCTCGCCGCTGCCGCCCGTGCCCGTCGTGACGCTCGAGCCCGACCCCGAGGAGGTGGTGGAGGTGGTGGAGCCGGACGCGCCGCCCCCGCCGCCCGCCCCGCCGTCACCGCCCGAGCCGCCGTCGTCCGAACACGCCGCCGCCGCGCACACCGTGACCAGAATCGCTGCGAAGCTGAGAATCTTCATCGACATTTCTCCTGACAATACCGGTACCGCTGCTCCGACCCGAACGAGGCGACGAACGCCGTCGCTCCTGCGGAGCGCCTTCTTCACGCGCTGGCACCTTGTCATGGCGCCGGGCGTCTACCTACACCAGAACTTTTCAGAATGGTATCTGCCGCGTGCGCGCCTGCATCTCTTGTCGTCGCCATCGGGCATCCGGTCATCCGCGGCCATCCGCGGCCATCAGCGCACCCGTGGTGAGCATCCACACAACACACCAGCAGGCTCCACCGGCAAGGTCTTTGTACAGCAAAGCTGAGCCTAGCATGTCGAAAAGCTGTGCCCCCGATTCGCTGCGTCGAGAACTTGCCAACCATGGCGGCCTGATCGGTGGCGTACTCCGGAGATGATGCCGCGGATGAGCTCGGAACGGGCTCCCTGAAGATGATGCCGCCTGGCCGGTTGCCGCCGCGGGGCACGACAGTTGTGCTCGGTCGCATGGAGCGAGAGGACCCGCGGGGCGAGCCTCGGCGCGTCGTTCGGTCGTCGTGCCAAGGATTCCCTTGTTGCGGTCATTTTCAGAGGAGAAATTGAACCGGGAGGCGGGGAGACGGGGAGGAAACCATTCAAATCCTCCCCGTCTCCCCGCCTCCCTGTGAATTCTTCTGAGAATTTGAGGGACGCCTCGGGTCGTCGCGAGCGCCCTCTTCGTTCCTGATGGGCAGCGACATTCAATCCCATCCAAATTGGCTCACGTGGAGAGAGCTCGTGTCAGAAGCATGGCTGCTTCTCAACGTCGCTCGGACGGCGTGGCGCGCCATGGTGCCATTCGCTGAAATTTTCCCAGATTGATAGAACTCGAAGTGGCTTGCGCCAGAGTTCCTCTGTCGATTAGGATCCATCGCGACAAGCGCGCGCCACGGTCGGCGACGCCAGCTCAAGAGGTACTCGGACATGCGTCGATTTCAGGATCGCGTCCTCGTGGTCGCGTCGATCTCGTTGGGACTGCTCGCGGCCACGCCGGTGCACGCGGCGTCCGTGGTGGCGGTGAACCGGGCGACGTGGGGGGCGAGCGGCGTCCCGGACTACGTCAACATGAACATCTACGTCCCGGACCGGCTGGCGGAGAAGCCTCCCATCGTGGTGGCCAGCCACTCGTGCAGCACGCCGGTGAGCTCGTTCTTCAACAGCATCTCGGGCATCCGCGCGGGGGCCGACCAGAACGGATTCATCATCATCCTTCCGGAGGCCACCGGCCGGAACTGCTGGGACGTGGGCACAACGAAGTCCCTGACCCACGACGGCGGCGGCGACACGCAGGCCATCGCCCAGATGGTCAAGTACACGCTCACGAAGTACAACGGCGACCCGGAGCGCGTCTACGCGGTGGGCGGCTCATCCGGCGCGATGATGACGCAAGCCCTGCTGGCGGTGTACCCCGACATCTTCAGGGCTGGCGCGGCGAGGGCGGGGGTGCCGGCCGGGTGCTGGGCGGACGGCTTCGACGCGAGCAATCAGTGGAGCGGCAACTGCGCGGGGGGCAGGACGAGCAAGACGGCGCAGGAATGGGGAGACCAGGTCCGCGCGATGTACCCTGGCTATACGGGACACCGCCCGCGCCTCCAGATCTTCCACGGCACCGCGGATGCGACCATCAATTACAAGAACCAGGCAGAGGCGATCAAGGAATGGACGAACGTCCTCGGTCTGAGCGAGACCCCGACGTCGACCGACAGCACGACCGCCGCCAACGGGACCCGCTATGAGCGCCAGTTCTGGAAGAACGAGTGTGGCCACACGGTGTTCGAGGCCTGGTCAGGGAGAGACGGCGCGCACTCCATGCCGTACGAGAGCGATGCCATCCTCGCGTTCTTGGGTCTCGACGAGGCCGGTGGTGCCGATCCAGAGACCGACTGTTCGGAGCCTGGCGGCAGCGGCGGCGCGGGCGGCTCGGGCGGCTCGGGCGGCGGCGCCGGGGGTGATCAGAGCGCCGGCAGCGCCGGACCTGCTGCGGGAAGCGGCGGCGCAGCGGGCGACAGCGGGAGCGCCAGCGGCGGCGCGACGGGCGGCGCGACGGGCGGCGCGACGGGCGGCAGCACCCCAGGCGGCACGGGCGGCAGCGCCGACCCCGGCGCGGGCCCAGCTCCGGCGTCTGACTCCGGCGGATGCGCCCATGTCCCCGTCGCCCATGCGACGCCGAGGAGCTCGATCGCTGCGGCCGTCGCCATGGGCCTCGCGCTGCTGACGACCCGCCGCCGGCGCCGGGACGCCGGGCGCTGAAGCGCTGTCTCGTCGGCGGGATCAGGTGACAACCCACCTCGGTGGGGCGCGCGGCGTCCCACGACGCCGACGCGTCAACGCGCGGGCGTCGGCTCGCGCGTCCTCGAGAGCTGATGCGTGAGGTGGCTGCGCACCGTGGGCCACTCCGACGCGATGATGCTGTACACGCACGTGTCGCGCAGCGTGCCGTCGGACGCGCGAACGTGGTTGCGCAGGACGCCATCGAGCTTCGCGCCCAGGCGCTCGATGGCGCGCCGGCTCTGCTGGTTGAAGAAATGCGTCCGGAGCTCCACCGCGATGCACTCCAGCGTCTCGAACGCGTGCTGCAACAGCAGCAGCTTGCACTCGGTGTTGAGCGCGGTGCGCTGTACGCTCTTGCGGTACCACGTCGAGCCGATCTCCACGCGCCGATTGCGTGCGTCGATGTTCATGTACGTGGTCATGCCGGCCGCGCGTCCGCTTCGCGCGTCGACGACGACGAAGGGCAGCATCGAGCCCGAGCGCTGGAGGGACAGCCGACGCTCGATCTCGTCGCGCATTCCTTCAGGCCGAGGGATGGAGGTGTACCAAAGACTCCACAGCTCACCATCGCGCACGGCATCGACGAGCTCATCATGGTGAGCGTGCGCCAGCGGCTCGAGCGCAGCGTGGCTCCCGCGCAGGCTGACGGGTTCTGGCCAGGACATGGAACTCCCTTCTTTGATGGGGCGAGTATATTTTATCTGGGGGGCTGCTTGTCAAATGGCCCGCGGAGCGCGCGAGCGTCGCCGTGATCGCCCGGCGACGCCCGGAGCTCCCGCGGGCAGCTCGCCACGTCCTCATGAACGGTCGACTTTCCGGGTCCAGCGCGGCCGAGCGACGGGACAACACGCCCGACGAAATTCGCGGGCAGCGTCCGGCACAGACGCTCATCGCCGGCAACCTCGCGCGAGCACGCTGAAAGGAAGCCGCGCCTACCTCGGCTCCTTGTGTCAGACTGCATCCGACATGTGGGTGGAGGGGGTCCAATGAAACCACGTATGGCCGTCCTGGGTGCGTCGCTGTCCGTCGTCCTGGTCTGTATTCCGTGCGCGGTCTCGGTCGCGTCTCCGTGCGCGACGTCCGACGATCACGGCTCCGCGCTGGCCAGGGAGCAGAGGGATTCGAAGGCGGGCGCGGTGGACGATATCGAGCGGATCATCGCTGTCGAAGAGCTCCCTGCGTCCGTCGGCGCGGCGCTCATGCGCCTCGGGAAAGGGGTCAAGATCCTGCAGGTGGAGGAGAACATCGACGCTGGCGTCGCGACGTACGAGATCGATCTGCGCCTGGCCGACACCTATGTCGAGGTGGAGCTCGACGACCAGGGCAACGTGCTCGCCCGCGAGATCGAGGCCTGGGTCGTGCCCCTGTCCTGGGTCGCGGAGCCCGCGCGCCGGGCGATCGAGGGCGAGGCAGCCGGCGCGGCGATCCTGGAGGTACGCATGGAGATCGAGGAGGATCTCGGGGAGGTCGTCTACGAGGCCGACATCCGGAACACCGCGCGGACCTACGCCTTGAGGATCGACGCGCGCGGCACGCTGATCGAGCGGGACATCACGATGGACATGCTCCCGCCGGGGGCTTACCGGGCGCTCGTCCGCGCAGCCCAGGGCGGCTCGATCGTGGAGCTGGACGAGGAGCTGCACGACGGGCAGCTCTCCTACGAGGCGAACATCGTGATCGGCGGCGTGGAGTTCGAGCTCTCGGTCGACGCCGACGGCAACGTCGTCGAGCTCAACACTCCCTAGGACACCCACGATGAGGCAGCCCTGAGAAAACGAACCACAGAGGCACAGAGGGCACAGAGGGCACAGAGGAACAACAAAAAAACCTCTGTGCCCTCTGTGCCTCTGTGGTTCGAATCTCTTCATTCCTGCGTGTTTCAAGCCGGGCGCTTGGCCGGAAATGCAGGTACGTCGTCTTGCCGGACAGGTGCGCGACGGGTACCGTCTTCGCGTGAACCGGCCCCGATCGTCGATGATCGCTCCCCGCGCCACGCCGAGCGCGAGCCGCCGCGCGGCGACGCGCAGGGTCGTGCTCGTGGGCTATGACGGCGCGGGCGCCATCGACGTGGTGGCGCCCGTCGACGTATTCGCCCTGGCCTCGGAGGTGGCCAGGGCGCAGCGCCCCGGAGCTCCCCCGGCCTATGCCGTCGAGATCGCCTCCGTATCGGGCGGCGTGATCCGGACGGCCTCCGGGACGCAGATCGTCGCCTCCAGGGCGCTCGCGGACCTCGCCCTGGGCGTCGACACGGTGCTTGTCGCGGGGGGCGAGACCCGTGAAGCGACCCGTGACGCCCGGCTGCTCGGCTGGCTGCGCGCGATGACGCCGAAGGTCCGGCGCATGGGCGCTGTCTGCACCGGCGCCTTCATCCTCGCCGCCGCCGGGCTGCTCACGGGGCACCGAGCGGCCACGCACTGGCGCACGGCGGCCGCGCTCGCGTGCGCGTATCCCGGCGTCGATGTCGACGCCGACGCGATCTTCGTGCGGTCCGGGAAGATCTACACGTCTGCGGGCATCACCGCGAGCATCGATCTCGCGCTCTCGCTCGTGGAAGAGGATCTCGGGTACGACGTGGCGCTCAAGGTGGCGAGAGACCTCGTTGTGTTCCTCAAGCGCCCGGGCGGACAGTCCCAGTTCAGCCGCCCGCTCCTCGCGCAGACCGTCGCCGCGGGGCCGCTGCAGGACGTGATCGACTGGGCCCTCCGGCACCTCGACGCCGATCTGCGCGTCGAGGCGCTGGCCGCGAAGGCCGGGATGAGCCCCCGCAACTTCGCGCGGACGTTCACCCGGGCCATGCAGATGACCCCCGCGAAATTCGTCGAGGCGGCGAGGCTGGAGCAGGCGCGCTCCTGCCTCGAGGGGGGCCGGGCGTCCATGAAGCAGCTCGCGCGCGACTGCGGCTTCGGCACCGACGAGCGAATGCGGCGCGCGTTCCAGCGCACGCTGCACGTCACGCCGGAGGACTATCGGCGGCGCTTCGGTCGAACGCCGGCCTCGTGAGGGCGCCGCCGGTCCGCCCTGCGCCGTGTCTATTGTGACGGACGAATTATCCGTTGTAGTGAAAATGCCATGGCCTCCTCGTTGGTGCGGGCGACGTCGGTCCGTGCTGCGACCGACCGACGACCTCGATCGAATGATGCCTCGGCGCCGGCAGCTCAGCTCCCGAGCTCTTCGACCATGAGATCGATGAAGCGCCTGACGCGGGGTTCCAGGAGACGTCGGGTCGGGTAGATCGTCACGATCTTCACGTCCTCTGCCTCGACGTCGGGCAGCACCTGCTGGAGGCGTCCGGCGGCCAGGTCCTTGGCGACGAGAAAGTCCGGGAGAAACGCGACGCCGAGCCCTGCGACGGCGGCGTCCCGGATGGCCTCTCCGCTATCGAGCCGCAGGCGGCCCGGGCCCTGCGCCTTGACCCACGCTCCATCGTCGCCGACGAAGCGCCAGCTCTGCCGTCGATTGCGGCTGCTGAAGATCAAGCAGTCGTGGCCCGCGAGATCATCGAGGCTCCGCGGCTCTCCACGCGCGGCGATGTAGGACGGCGCGGCGCAGAGCACGGCCCTGTACCTGGCGACCAATCGCGACACCAGCCGCGTGTCCGGGGGCGCTTCTCCGATCCGCACCGCCAGATCGAAGCCCTCCTCGACGATATCGGCCAGGCGGTCGGTGAAGCTCACCTCCACCTGGATGTCGGGCCAGGCCTCGAGATACTTCCGCAGCAGCGGCAGAACCACGAGCCGCCCGAAGGCATCGGGGACCGTGAGCCGCAGGAGCCCCCGCGGCGTGCCGGAGCGCCCCGCCACGCTCGCCTCCGCGTCGTCGACCGCCGCGAGGATCTGCAAACCTCGATCGTAGAACACCCGACCTTCATCGGTGAGGCTCAGCGCCCTCGTCGTGCGGTTCAGGAGGCGGACGCCCAGCCTGTCCTCCAGGCGATTCACGGCCTTGCCCGCCGCCGACCTGGTCAGGCCCATCGCCTGCCCCCCGGCGACGAAGCTCCCTTCATCGACGACGGCCATGAAGACGAGGATCTCGTTCAGGTTCGCGCGCAGCATGGTGCAGCTCCACCTGCTCCGGCGCCCGGCCGAGCAGGGCGCCTGGAGGGCTCAGAAAGTCCTTCGCGTCTGTGGTGACATCCGTTCGCCAATCGGCTCGCTACAGTCCTCGACGCCTCGCCCATGTCGCGGCGGGGAACCACAGGCGGTAAGGAAACTAACATGACACAGAAGGCCACCACCTACAACCACGGCGTTCCATGGGAAGAGGGCTTCGGCGTCACCCAGGGTTACAGCGTCAACGGCACCATCTACATCTCGGGGCAATTCTCCCACGACATGCAGGGCGCGTTCGTCGGTGAGGGCGACTTCGAGGCACAGGCCAGGAAGACGCTGGAGAACCTCGATCGGGTGCTGGCGGGATTCAACGTCACGAGGGCCCACATCGCCGAGATGGTGATTTATCTCACGAACCCGAGCGAGCATTTCGAGCGATGCGTCGCTCTGTTCAAGGAGTATGTGGGGCAACATCGTCCGGCGGGCACCCTCATCGGCGTTTCGGGTCTGGCGTTCCCACATCAGCTGATCGAGATCCGCGCCGTCGCGCACGCGAGCTGACCTCGCCACGTCCGGCGGCGGCCGATCCGCGCTGTCGCTCCCGCATGGGACTTCCATTCTCCTCGATTCCTGTGTCATCATGCAAGATGCCAGCGGCGCTGGCTTCCGGAACGCCGTCGGCGAGGTTCTCTGGTTGCGATCAACGTGTGACCTGACCGCGAAAGGTGTTCCCATGAATCAAGGATCGTCGTTAGGGCGTCTGTCCAGGAGCCGCATCGGGCGCTCGCTGTCTGTCCTCCTCTGCGCGCCCGTGGTGGCGCTCATGCTGGTCGGTTGCGGCGGTACGGAGCCCACCTCGTCCTCCGAGGCTGACGGATCCGCGCCCGGCGAAGACACCGAGTTGAGCTGGGAGGAGTTCCAGGCGAACGTCTACCGCGACCCGGCGCGGGGGGTCTACCTCATCGGCAGCGACGAGCGGGGGCTCAACGACGCGGAGCTGCGAGTCGTCTACGAGCGCTACCTCCAGACCGGAACGCTCGTCGTGAACCGCTCGGGCGGCGCCGAGTGACGGCGGCTCGCAGCCCCTCGGAAAGCCGGGGCCCAGGCTCGGGCCGGTAGTCGAGCCCGCCCCGGCTGCACTTCCCGGCAGGCGGGCTGTCCGGCCATGGCGGCGGCGTCGAGGCCCACCGGCCCGGTGGGCTCAGCAGCACCAGTCCCCGTTGCGCATTCGAGCAAGTCCTGGCGCACTCGCGCAGCCGCCTGTCGGCGGCGCGACGCCGGATCCGCCGAGCGAGCCCGGCCGTCTCGCCGTGTCTTGCCCCTCTTCGCCCTCGCGCAGCTGGATCTGCCGGCGACTCATGCCTGGGACTCACCCCCGGCGCGCAGCGTGCATGGTCGCCGAGCATCACCCGGAAAGCAGCAGTCAGCATGCTCGGGTGAGGGGGAAGGAATGAATATGAGCCAGTTGAGATTGATTGGCGCTCTGATGGCCACTGCGACGGTCGCTGTCGCTCCGCTCGCTCGTGCGGCGAGCACGACGCCGATTCAGGACCTCACGCTCGTCGAGGAGACGAGTGCATCCAGCTCGGCGGACGCGAGCGCAAGCTGGTCCAGCTATCACGGGTATCACGGCCATCACGGCCATCACGGGCATCACGGCCACCACGGCCACCACGGCCACCACGGGCATCACGGCCACCACGGGCATCACGGCCACCATGGCTACCACGGCTACTGGGGTTTCAGCGCCGACGCTTCTACGCCGGCAGGGCTCCCGACTCCTGTCGTGAGCCTGACGGCGGGTCAGCGCTGATGGCCTGACGGTTCATGGTGCCGCTGGCAGGTCGAGCGCACCTCGGCCCCAGCGGCGCCGTGCCGGCAGCAAGGGTCGTCTGCCTGGGAGAGGTGCCGGCGTCGCGGGCACCCTGGGGGGAAGCTGGATGAACGGGACAGCCATGGGCCGAAGACGCGCCATCCTTCTGCTCGCCGCCGCGGCGGCGCACCTCGTGGTGGTCTGTCTGGGCGCTCTGCAGGTGCACATCGGAGACGGGGGCTGGGCGCGCCGGGCGGTGAAGTATTACGGCCTGCTCTCCGGAGCCGACAGCGGGTACTCCTTCTTCGCGCCGGGGGTCGGAACGTCGCTCTCGGCGAGCTTTCAGTTGAACCACGCAAACGGGGAGACCGTCACCGATGTGCTGGAGACGGGGGTGAGCCGTGAAGCAGATATCCGGGTCAGGAACATCATCGGGATGTTCCGGCTGGAGGAGGATGAGGCGGTGAGGCGGTCGCTCGTGGCTTCCTGGGCCGGCAAGGTGCTCGCCAGGCATCCAGACGCCGACAGCGTCGTCGTCCAGCTCGATACGCTCGATCTCCCCTCCATGGCGGAGCACCGCGAGGGGAAGGTCGCAGGATGGGAGCTGAATTATCGAGCGAAGTTCGTGCATCACGCGAGGCTCATGCGCGCGCAGCAGAGCGACGGGAGGGGGCCGTGAACGCGCGGCCTATGGCTGCGCCCCGGGCCGCGAACGAGCGTGGCCTTGCGCGGGCGTGGGCGGCCGTCGAGCGCTTCGCCTTCGCTCCTGCGTCCGCGGCGCCGCTCGCCGCGCTCCGGATCGGGATCGCCTCGGTTCTCCTCGTCCAGGCGGGGATGGTCGCTCCTGCGCTGTTCGAGCTCTATGGGCGGTCGGGGATCCTGCAGGGACCGCTCCTCGACGCGCTCGGGAGACCGGGGCCGGTCCGGCTCAGCTGGCTGATAGACCGCCTCGCCCCGCTCGGGATCGGAGAGGCGCCCGTCCTCGTCGCCGTGGGCGCCTTGTACGTGCTCGCCCTCGTCGCGCTGCTCGTGGGATGGCACACGAGGCTGGCCGCGGCAGGCGCCTGGCTCTCCCACCTGATGCTGATGATGACGGCGGACAGCACGAACTACGGCGTAGACCAGTTCGCCAACATCTTCCTGTTTTACCTGATGTGGATGCCGGCGGGCGCGGCGCTGTCGCTCGATCGGCGGCTCGGCCGCGCGCCCGCCGGGCCCACGAGCGCGGCGCGGCTCTCCCTGCGCGTGGTGCAGATACACCTCTGCGTCGTCTACCTCATGAGCGGGCTGGGAAAGGCGCTCGGCGAGCAATGGTGGAACGGCGACGCCATCTGGCGGACGCTCAACATGCCCGATTATCGCCAATACGACTTCACCTGGCTGGCCCACACTCCATGGCTCGCGGTGGGCGCAGGCTGGACGGTGCTGCTCATCGAATGCGGCTACCCTCTCATGATCTGGCCGCGGCGCACGCGGCGGATCTGGGTGGCGGCCACCGTGGCGCTCCACGCTGGCATAGCGGTCTTCATGGGGCTCGTCGTCTTCGGAGCCATCATGGCTGTCCTTACCCTCGCTGCATTCGCGGTGCGGGCAGATCCTCCCGGCGCCGTGCGCGCCGAGGCGGACGCGCTTCGCGGCAAGGACGCGAAGCCTGCCCCGCGTCATTCGCATGGACTGCCCGCGGGGGTCCTGCGAGCCCGCCCGCGGGACCGGCATGCCTATGGCAAGACTTGCCGCGCTGGCAAAGTTTGCCAGCGCTGAGGGGCCGGGGCGCGGCAAACATTGCCCTGGGCGCCGCACGCCCGCGCCCTGGCCAGGCATCGACGGGGCCGTGTCGCGCCACGACCTGCGGCGACGATCATCGAGCCCCGTCCGCGTCGAGCCGTGGCACGGCGAGTGCTGGATCCGCGATTCGTCGTTCTTGAAGGATCGAGGTCATCGCGTGAACGGGGGCTCGGACGCTGCCTGAGACGAGGGCTCGCCGCGCGTCCGTGTCGCGCACGACAGAGGCATGGTGAAATCATGAGTAGACGTTCCTTGGTGTGTCTTGCGATAGGAGTGCCTTCCAGCATCATCCTGGCCGGCGTGGCCGGCTGCGTCCTCGACGACGCGAACAACGCACCGCTTGTCGGAGACCTGACCGCGCAAGCGCAGTCGGCGCTATCGAGCGAACAGGTCACCGTGGTCTCGCGCAGGGACGACTCTGCAGCTCCGGTGCACGTCCAGATCAAGGAGTGCACGACGGTCGCGTCGTCCGACGTCCACGTGGGCGTCGAGTGCGTGGTCGACCCGGAGTACGCGCTGGTCGGCGGCGGTGCCACGACGGACAGCAGCACCGGCAGCGCCGCGTTCTTGCGTGAGAGCCGCCCGGTCGACGCCCGGACATGGCGCGCCTCGTCGAGCGCGCGCGCAGCGCCCAATCCGCACCACTTGACGGTGTACGCCATCGGAGTCCGCCTGGACGGCGTGAGGACCAAGGATCTCCAGGACTCGATCCAGCGGAAGTCCGTTCAGCTCCCCACGGACGTCGCCGCGGCTCAGGGCGACGACGGCTGGGTGACGATCGGCGGCGGCGCCGAGACCGCTCCGGATGCGTCGGTGACCGGCGGCGCCGCGCGCTACCTGACCGCCAGCCACCCGGCGGGCCTCCACGAGTGGACGGCCGCTTCGACCGACTACGCCATCCCCGCCGCGGGCACGACGTCCGCCTGGATCCTCCAGATCAAGGACCAGGTCATCGAAGGCTTCGGCGGCCTCGAGATCAAGACCATCCAGGGGAGCCCCGGAGACGCGGCCCATGGATACGGCACCAGCTCCCTGCAGATCGAGCCGGGATGGGCGCTCATCGGGATGGGCGCGTCGATCGAGTACGCGGACGACCAGCGAAGCCGAACGCTCGTCTCCATCCAGCCAGGCGAGGACGGCCGCAGCGTGTCCGTCACCTCGCGCGACCAGTTCGTCGCGAGCGCGGGCTCGACGACGGCGTACGCGGTCGTCGCGCGCAAGAAGGCTGGGACCCATGGACTCTGCAACCCGGGGACCGCGCTCGACAGCTCGGTGGACAGCTGCGTCAGCGCCGTGTGTGAGCTACGAGGCTCGTGCTGCACGACCGAATGGGACGACACATGCGTCGACCTCGTGGAGCCCGTGTGCGGCCGCTCCTGCGCCGAGCACACCTGCGAGCCCACCGTCTATGAACCGGAGAAATGGACGTATAGCGACGGGACCGCGGTCCAGTCCAACTGCTACTACTACGCGCAGAACAAGTATCCGGAGAGCGGGGTCGGTCAAGACCCGGGTTACACGATGGGTCTTCGGCCGACCAGAGAGCAGGCTTACTGGTTCGAGCAATATGCCGCGGGCGACGGGCTCATCCCGTCCTCGCTGACAGAGCCGTGCCCCGACAACCGGACCAAGATCTACATGTACGCCAATCCCTTCTCGTACCACGTCTATCGCCAGGACGGGGATGGGACGTGGAGCGACAAGTTCGGGTTCAACGGACTGGCAGTGCCCACCCCGGACATCGGAGATCGCCCGCAGCACCTGGCGGACCAGAGGAACCCGGTAGAAGCATACATGTGCGCCTGCAACCAGCGCCTCCCCGATCAGCTGCCACCGAGGCAATAGAGCGCCGAACACAGCGGACGACCGCGAGGGCAAGCGCTTCGCGCTGTTGAGGACCTCCTCGCCCAGCGCGATCAAGGCCTGGTGCGCATCATCTATTCCACCAAGGGCGACCCCCGCTACACCTGCCAGGCGCTGGCGGCGCTCGGCGAAGCTCGTACACTGGCGCTTCGCTATGACGGCCAACGACGAGCTCGTGGTGATCGTGCGCGATCTGGACGTGGTGGTGGAACGCGCCGGCGGGCTGTTCCTCGGCCGGCGCGACACCCTCCCGGCGTTCGCCGATTCGCCCGTGTTCCTCGGCAGGTTCGACGATCGCGGCTGGTACGCGGCGCGCGCTCGACCCGACGTCGCGCTTCCGGCCGAGCTCGCGTTCGCGTCGGTCCGCTCCCTGTTCTCCGAGCTGCCCGAGCCCACGCTGCACATCGTGGGGTGCGCGCTCGCCGGCGTCGAGTTCGCCGAGACGCACCGCTACTGCGGGCGCTGCGGGGCAACCACCGAGCCGGGCGTCTTGGTTCCGGACGGCCGCGAGCCCAGCGCCGGTGAGCAGACGCGGCGCTGCCCGAGCTGTGGGCTCCGCGTGCACCCGCGGATCGCGCCCGCCGTCATCGTGCTGGTGGAGCGCGAGGACCGCGTGCTCCTGGCGCGCAGCGCGCGCTTCCCGCCGGGGCGTTTCAGCGCGGTGGCCGGCTTCGTGGAGATCGGCGAGTCGCTCGAACAGGCGGCCGCGCGCGAGGTCCGCGAGGAGGTCGGCGTTCAGATCCGCGATCTGAAGTATTTCGACAGCCAGCCGTGGCCGTTCGGTCGCTCGTTGATGATCGGCTTCTCGGCCACCTACGACGGCGGCACGCTCACGCCGGACGGCCACGAGATCGTCGAAGCCGACTGGTTCTCGCGCGACCAGCTCCCCGACCTCCCACCCAGGGTCAGCATCGCGCGGCGCTTGATCGACGCCTTCGTCCAGCGCTCCACGCCACGATCGTGAGCAGGAGCATCGACGTGGGATGCAGCGAATCGGGGGACGCCTGGAGGCGCGCCGCTTCGGCGCTCTCTAGTTCGCGGCTGGCTCGCTGGCGTAGGGGTTGAACTCGTTCGTGTAAACGCGGTTCAGGGCGATCTCGCCCGGCTTGAGCTCGCCGCTCTTGACCATCCAGTCGATCCAGATCTGAAAGTCGCGCTCCGCGATCAAGCCGCCCTTGCCGGCGACGCCGTAGCTGCGCCAGAACTTGATGGCCGCGTCCTCCTCGTTCCGGCCGCGCTTCTTCATCAGCGCGATGCAGCGCTCCACCACCGTCTCGCGCGGGGTGCTCCGGGCCCACTCGATCGCCTTCGCGGTCGCCTCGACGAAGCGCCGGGCGGTCTTCGGGTTCTCATTGATGAAGCTGGTCTTCATCACGTAGCTGCCGGCGGTGAACTTGCCGTAGAGCTCGTAGTCCGAGAACAGCGGACGGATGCCGCCGCGCTCGAGCGCGCGATCGCGGTAGATATCGCCGAGCGACGCCACGTCGACCTGCTTCTCGCGGAGCAGCTGCTCGCCGTTCACGGGTGGAACGACGAGCAGCGTGACGCGCCGGGTCTCCTCCGGCGTGATCTGGCTCCGCGACAGGAACTCCTTGACCATGAACTCGCTGTGGGCGCCGAGCGTGTTCATGGAGATCGACCTGTCCAGCAGATCGCGCGCGGCGCGCAGCGGGCTGTCGTTCAGCACGTAGAAGCCGCTCTGGCGCTGCTCGTCGACACCGTAATAGCCCACGACGGCGACGATGGGCGCCTTGGCCGCGATCAGCTTGATGACCGCGCCGTTGAAGGCGCCGCCAAAGTCGGTATCCCCGGTGACCACGGCCTGCACGCTCTGCGGGCCGCTCACCGTGCTGCCGACGAAATTCAGGCGGATCGGCGCGAGGTAGCCGAGGTCTTCCGCGAGCTCGATCGGCGACACCGTGCCGTTGTTGCCCTGATAGCGGAGCTCGAGCGTCTCGAACTCGCTCTCCGGTCCGGCGCTGGAGCCACGCGACGTGTCGGCGCGCGAGCAGCCGGCCGCGCCGCACAAGACCAGCAGGGCGAACAGGAAGACAGCGGGCCACGCGGCGCGGAGCAGGCTGGGCCGGACGGGAGGCGAGGGAGCCATGTCCGTTATAGTGGACAGCCGTCCGTTAAAATGCAAGGTTACCAGACAAGATGCCTTCCAGTGCTCCGCCCGCCTCGTTTCGCGTGGCCGTGCTCGACGACTATCAGCGCGTGGCGCGCTCGCTCGCGGCGTGGGACACGCTGGGCCCTGGCGTCGAGGTCGAGTTCTTTCACGATCACGTCGCCGACGCGCGAGCGCTCGTGCAACGGCTGGCGCCGTTCGATGCCGTCGTGGCGATGCGCGAGCGGACGCCTTTCCCGCGCGCGGTGCTCGCCGAGCTGCCCAGGCTGCGCTTGCTGGTCACCACGGGCGCGCGCAATGCCGCCATCGACGTGGCCGCGGCGCGCGAGCTCGGCGTGGTCGTGTCCGGCACCGGGGGTCTGCCCTATCCCACGGCCGAGCTCACCTGGGGGCTGCTGCTCGCGCTGGCGCGGAACATCCCGCGCGAAGATCGCGCGGTGCGCGCCGGCGAATGGCAGACGAGCCTGGGACTCGGCCTGTCCGGCAAGACGCTCGGGCTGCTCGGCCTTGGCCGCCTCGGCGCGCAGGTCGCCCGCGTCGCGCTCGCGTTCGGCATGCGCGTGACCGCGTACAGCCAGAACCTCACGCCCGAGCGCGCCGCCGAGCACGGCGCGACGCTCCTCCCGCTCGACGAGCTCCTGGCGGGCGCCGACGTGGTCAGCATCCACCTCGTGCTCTCCGAGAGGACGCGCGGGCTGCTCGGCGCGCGCGAGCTCAACCTGCTCAAGCCCGGCGCGCTGCTCGTGAACACCTCACGCGGCCCGATCGTCGACGAGCGCGCGCTGATCGAGGCGCTCACGAGCGGCCGGCTCGCGGGCGCGGCGCTCGACGTCTTCGACACCGAGCCGCTGCCCGCGGAGCACCCCTTGCGCCGCCTGCCCAACACCGTGCTCACCCCGCACCTCGGCTACGTCACCGAAGAGACGTACCGCATCTTCTACCGCGAGGCGCTCGAGGACATCGCCGCGTTCCGCGCCGACCAGCCGGTGCGCGTGCTGTGAGCCGCTCAGCGCCGCTCGCGTAGCGCGCGGAGGCAGACCTCGATGCCGGCGCGGAGGTTGCCGTGCGTGGTGACGCCGGAGAGGTCGACCCCGAGGCCGCACATGGACTGGGCGACGGCGGGCCCGATGCCGGTGAGGACGCCGCTCGCGCCGAGCAGGCGGATCGCGCGGACGATGCGGACGAGGTGGTCGGCCGTCGCGGCGTCGACGCTCTCGATGCCGGTGACGTCGATGATGGCGAAGCGAGCGCCCGTGCGCACGACCTCGTCGAGGAGCTTGCTGGTGACGTCGGTCGCGCGCGCGTCGTCGAGCGCGCCGATGAAGGGCACGGCGAGCACGCCCTCGGCGACCTGGAGGATGGGCGTGGACAGGGCGCGGATGAGCGCCTGCTGGCGCTGGATGACCGCGAGCTGATCGGCGATGGCCTCCTTCTGCCGCTCGAGCTCGGCGATGGTGGCGGCCATGTCCTCCTCGTGCTCCCGCTGCGCCGTGATGTCCGTGCCGATGGCGAGGATGTGCGCCGTGCCGTCCTGCTCGACGAGGGGCACCTTGATGATGGACATCCACCGCACCTCGCCGTCCGGGCGCGCGACGGGTTGAACCCTCGAGACCCGCTGCATGCGCGCGAGCACCTCCCGGTCCATCTCGCCGATGGTGGAGAGCTCGGCGTGGGAGGGCGGCATATCGGCGAGGGTCTTGCCCACCGCACCCTCCGGCGTGGTGTTGTACAGCTCGGCGTAGCCCTTGCTGACGAGCTTCATCTTGCCGTCCCGGTCCTTGACCGTGACGATGATCGGGATGGTGTCGAGCACGAGGCGGATGAACTGCCGCTCGCGCTCGAGGGCGAGCTCTACCTCCTTGAGCTCGGTGGTGTCGATCCGCAGGCCGACGAAGCTGCCGTCGGCGAGGCGGCAGCTCTTGAGGGTGATCCAGCGGTCCCCGAACCGCCGCATGTAGACATCCCCGGAGCGGCGATGGTCCGCGATTCGACCGGCGACCCACTCCTCCTCGCTGAGGCCGCTGTGGAGGTGGATCCCGTTCCGGCAGCCCTCGCGGACGACGTCTTCGAACGTATTGCCTATCTGGATGGCGGCGGCGCATTCGGGGTAGAGCGATCGGTACGCTGTGTTGAAGAAGCAGAGCCGCTCCTCGGCGTCGTAGATGACGAAGCCGACGTCGAGCGCCTCGAGGGCCGCGTGCAGGCGCGCTCCTTGATCGCGCGCCGCCTGCTCGGCCCGGCGCCGCTCGGTCACGTCGCGCAGCGCGAGGAGCACGGCGGCGCACGCGCCCGCAGGATCGACGAGCGGGCTGAGGTGCCCCTCCGCGAGGACGACGCGCTCGTCCGCGAGGTGCAGCGCGAAGTCGGGCGGCAGGGCGCGCGGGGCGCGATCGCGGAGCACCTGCTCGAGGAGCGCGCCGAGGGGCAGTTCGGGCCGCAGGGCCTCATCGATGCTCCTTCCGCGCGCCGTCGCCCCGGGACTGGAGAAGAGGCGCTCGGCGGCGGGGTTCAGCGCCAGGATCCGGCCGCTGTCATCGAGCAAGAGCAGCGGGTCGACGCAGGAGGTGAAGGCGAGCGAGTAGAGATCGACAGGAGCGTCGCTGGGCATCGGGGAGGAGCGTAGAGCAAGAGCCCCTCAGGGTGTCGGCCTCGGTGACGACATCACGCATCGACAGGCAGCGCAGCTGCTGGCCGAGATCGGCACAGGCTCGACCCCTTGAACCGCCAGACGATGACCGTCGCCGACACGGCGCCACCTCGACGACTGGCTCGCTCCTGCACCGACGCTTCCGCTCCGTCGGAAAGCTGCGCGCCCCGCGCGGTCGTCGGCCCGTCCTTGACACGTCCTCGCGCGCGGTTTAAACGTTCGTTTGAAACGGTTGATTGAACGGAGTTCGCCGGAGAGACGCGGCTCCTGGGTCGGCCGTGAAGCGAGGAGGTGTGGGATGACGTGGTGCAAGGCCGTGCGCGGAGCGCGGAGCGCGGCGGTGCTCGCGCTCGGGGTCGTGGGGGGGATGGGGTGTGGGGGCGATGGGGAAGCGCCTTCGCCGTCGGGATCGAAGGTGACGTGGTATCGGGACATCCAGCCGCTCGTGGAGCGCTCGTGCGCGTCGTGCCACGACGGCGCGGGCGTCGGCCGGGTGGCGCTGACGGACGCGGCGACGGCGCAGCGGCTGGCCGCGCTCATGGCCCTTCGGGTGAGCGCGGGGGACATGCCGCCTCCGGTGCTCGACCCGACCTGCCGCAGCTACGAGGGCGCGGAGCGGATGAGCCTCACCGTCGACGAGCGATCTCGCTTCGAGGCATGGGCGCGCGACGGCGCGCCGCTCGGCGATCCGGCCGACGCGCCCCCGCCGCAGCGCGCGACGGACACCATCGAGGTCCCCGACGCCACGCTCGAAATGCCCGAGGCGCACGACGTGACGCTCGACGACGACGGCAACGAGTATTTCTGCGCGATCATCGACAACCCCTTCACGGAGCCGGCCTGGATCACGGCGTTCGAGGCGGTGGTCGGCGATCCCGCGGTGGTGCACCACATGGCCGTGTATCGGGATCTCGCGGGCGACGCGGGCATCGGATACGGCGTGCCGCCGGGGACGCGCGCTTTTCCGTGCCGCGATCCGGTCATCGAGCTCGACTGGCAGCTCCTCCACAGCTGGGCGCCCGGCGTCGGGGTGACGCGGCTCCCGGAGGGCGCCGGGGTCCGCGTCGAGCCTGGCGAGCAGCTCGTCCTGCAGATGCATTATTTCGGGCGCGGGGGCACGAGCAGCCGCGATCGATCGGGGTATCGACTGCAGCTCTCGCGCGAGCCGCCCCGCGCCGAGGTCTACATGGATGTGTTCGGCCCGGTGCCCTTCACCATCCCCGCCGGCGCCGAGGGCCACACCGAGCGGAGCAGCACGCCGAACGACGGCCCGCCGCAGCTCGTCTACGGCCTGTTGCCGCACATGCACCTGCTCGGCCGCTCCTACCGGGCGTGGGTCGAGCGCGACGGCGGCGAGGAGGAGTGCGCGGCGCGCGGAGAGTTCGAGTTCCACCACCAGGCGCTGTACATGTTCGACGAGCCGCTGCGCTGGGGGACGGGAGATCGCTTCGTCGCCGAGTGCACCTGGGACAACGCGGCCGAGAGTGAGGGGCAGTTCCAGCTCCCGCCGCAGGACGTGCCCTGGGGAGAGGGGACGAATCAGGAGATGTGCTTCATGGTCGCGTATCTATCGAAGGAGTGAGCGCCGGGCGCCGCGCGGACGGCGCCCCCGCGACCGCCCCCCTCACCCCGGAGCTCGGGCTGGCGACGCGCGCCCGGCTCGCGGCCGAGGCGCGCCCGCGCCGCGCTCGACCCCTCGAGCCTGCGCATGGCCCATGGCCCTCTCGCCCTCGCCCAGGCGTCGCCTGACGCACTCAGTACAGCTCCACCTTGACAGGTGAACAGTACTGCGCAAAAGTTGGACCGGCTAGGCCTGCGCTCGCGCCCCTTCGAAGAGAGGAGATGACAATGCCCATCATCGGACGACAGTGCACACGCGACGGCAGGACGGTCTGCCTCCGGATGAGTCAGGCCGGTTTGCCGGTCAATCACGACGGCCCCGGGCTCACGCTGGTTTACGGGTGGTCGAGCGAGGAGCGCCGCGCGCAAGGCCTCCCGGCTTCGATCCAGGGCATCGAGTTCCGCACTGACTCGGGCAAGCTCCTCCCTTTCGACTTCTGCCCGTTCTGCGGCGGGGGGCTCGCGGCGAGCGCGACGAGCGTCCGAGCGACGGTGGCGCGCCGCGCTGCGCCGGAAGCCGCCCGCACCGCGCCGGAAGCCGCCCGAGTCGCGCCGGAAGCCGCCCGCGCCGAGGTGCCGCCGGCGGAGGCCGAGCGCGCCCAGCGGAAGGTGCGTTCGATCGAGGTCGTGCCGCCTCGCCCTGCGAGCGCGCCGGCGCGCGAGCAACCGGCGACGGACTCGATGTCGCTGAAGGTGCTTCGCGAGAAGCTCGGGCTCTCGCAGGCCGAGCTCGGCGGAAAGCTCGGCCTCGCGCGCAGCTCGGTCGCCAACTACGAGAACGGACGGTCACCGCTCTCTGAACGGCTCCGCAAGTGGATCGCGAAGCACGAAGCGAAGCTCGCCGAAGGGGGTAACGGCGCAGCCCGCCGCAGGAGCGCGGCCGCGTAGAAGCCCTAGAACTCCCGGCAGTCGCCGGGCGCCTCGAGCGCGCCGAAGCTGTAGGGGCGCGCCTGCTTCACCAGCAGCCGGCGCTGCGGGCCGATCAGCTTCCATTCGATCTGCATCGCATACAGACGGTTCTCCCCGCCCGGGTCCACCAGCGGCCGGTAGTGCGCGTGCACGGCCTCGAGCACGCAGCCGAGCCGCTGGATCTCGGGGAACGACAGCACCTCGCGCCCGCGCGACAGGCTCGAGCGCGCGTGGTAGTCCGCCTTGATCGTGCGGGGCGGCGGCGTGTACACGATCTCGTCGCTGGTCACGCCGGGCGCCGGGTTGGTGACCGACGCTTCCCCGATCTGCGCGTTGATGTAGTACTGGCTGTCGCGGATCGCGTCGAGCGCGTTGCGGCTGATGGCCACGCCCTGCGCGCGCTCCGATTGCCAGGCCTGGTGCACCAGCACCGCCATGGCCGCCCGCGCCTGCTCGACGTGACCGAACTCGCGCTCGTCGTAAGCGCGCGTGTTCCAGAGGCTCGACCACACCGTGCGCAGCGCGTCCTCGATCGAGCTCGACGTCGCGTCGAGCTCGCCGCTGGTCGACGTGTGCAGGCCCGCGCCGTTGAAGGTGGCCAGATCCTCGGTGTTGCTGCTGCTGCGCAGGCGCACGCGCTCGCCGCCGAACCGCTCCTGGATGGCCCTCGTGATCTCCCCCAGGATCTCGGGGCCCACCGGGTGCGCCATCATCCGCGCGCGCACCGCTGCCAGCCCCTCGGCGTGCGCGTGCGGATCGGCGCGGAACTCGGGATCTTGCTCGAGCTCGGCCAGGAGAGCCGCCGCGCCGCTCGCCTGGAAATGATCCATGTAGTGCGAGAACGGGACCGCGAACGCCGCCGGCGGCACGAACAGCGGCATCAGATCGGGCGGGCAATACTGCCCCACGGTGTTCACCCGGTACAGCTCGGCCATGCCTGCTGCCTTGGATCCGATGCTGTCGCTCTGCGCATACGCGGCGGCGTCGAGCGAGACGATCCCGCGCACGGAGAGGTCGAGCGCCGGCGCCAGCCGCTCGCCGGTGGGCTTGCGCGCCTCCCAGTAAGCGTCCGCCTCCTGCGCGGTGGCCTCGCGGATGTCGAAGTCGGACGCGCGCACCTCGAGCCGCACCAGCTTGCCGAACAGGCCCTTCAGGCGCTCGTTGTCGCGCGCGCCCCGCAAGGCCATGTTCGGCGTCCCCCGGCCGCGCGCGAGCACGTTCACGTGCGCCAGCGGCGTCTGGAAGGCCTCGGTGATGAGGCCGCCCATGAACGCCGTCTCGTTCGGCACGTCGTCCGTCACCACGATCACGTTCGGTCCTAGCTCGGCCGTCTCCAGGTCGCGCGCAGGGACGAACATCAGCGTGCCGAAGCCCTCGGCCGGGTTGAGCGGCTGGTACGTGAGCCCCTTGTACGGCGCGTTCGGCCCGACCATCGGCGCGGTCCCCTCGATCGCGCGCAGCTCGGCGATCTGGCGCGCCGCGGTGGGCCGGATCGACCACGCCTGCGGGTCGGGCACCGCCCGCATCGCCGCGAAGAACGCGCGCCGCATCTGCGCGCCGATGATCTGGTCGCCGGGAGAGAACTCGACCGTCTTCGTGCCGTTGGTGTGCTCCACCAGCGTGCCGAGGAGATACCGGCGGCCCTCGACGCGGAAGTACTCGGACTGGCTGAACAGCCCCCAGCCGACGTCGAACTCCGCGTCTTGCTCGGGGTCGCAACGATCGAGGTGCGGCTGCCTCTCTATCTGCTCGCGGATGAAGGTGTAGTGGAGCGCCCACTCGCGCGTCCCCAGCAGGTGCACTGTGTCGTTCGCCGCCATGTCGACGACGAACTTGACGCCGGCCTCGCCGACCTCGGTGCCCCCCTTGGCCAGCTCGGCGAAGTCGCCGGCCGTCTCCAGCCGGCGCGCGCGTCCGCCCGGGAGCGCGCGCCCGGCCAGCTGGACGCAACCGTCGTTCGCGGTGTCGGGGCTCGGCGCCTCGCAGAAGCGCGGCGCCCCGGTGGCGTCGGGCACGCGCGAGAGCGAGGCGCCTTCGGGCCATGCCATGAAGTCGACGCGATCGCTCGGCGCCGGCTGGCCTGCTTGCCACAGCGTCGCCACGCCCTCGAAATGCGGCGAGGCCTCGAGATCGGCCGTGTCGCCCGCGCTCACCGGGACGCTCACGCGCTCTCCGGGCGCGAGCGTGGCGGACGGCTCCGGCCACGCGAGCAGCGCGCCCGTGTCTGCGGCGGGCAGCGCCTCTCCCGGAGAGAGCGCCGAGAGCCGCAGCGCGAAGCCGTCGAGCTTCACGGCCTGGTCGCTCGCGTTCAGCACCTCGACGAACCCTGCCGGTCGCAGGGCGAGCTCGGAGATGACCAGCGGCCCGGCGACGGCCGGGAAGGTCTCGGGCCACGGGAAGGGCGTGAATCGGATGCCGTCGTCGAGGTTCGGCGGCTCCGGCGGATCGCACGTGTCGCCGTTCTGGCGCTCGGGCGTGGCGTAGCGGCAGATCGACGGCTCGCCCGTGCCGTCGGGCAGGCGCGCGTAGCTCTCGGAGCGCGGCAGCTCCGGCACATCGATCCTGTCGGCGAGCTCGCACGACGCCGACCAGAGCAGCACGCGCGCGCCCGAGTTCGAGAGCTTGAACGGCAGGTGCAGCGGGCCCTGCTCGGGCGTGTCGTCTGCCCAGAGCAGCACCGTCCTCCCCGGTCCGAGCGTCAGGCTCGGCAGCCGCGTCGCCTCGCCGGCCTTCTCACCCACGTGGTACTGCCCGAGATCGAGCGGGCGATCTCCCATGTTGATCAGCTCGATGAAGTCATCCGTCTCGCCGATCTCATCGACCCAGGCGCCGTCGTTGCCCGTCATCACCTCGTTGATGCGAAGGTCGCCGCGCGCCGCGGGCGCGCCGTCCGCTGGAACCGGGAACGCGCACCCGGTGGTCGGCGGGGGCGGGTTGTTGTTCGGGCCATCCGAGCAGCCGGCGCTGATGGCGAGCGACAGCAGGCCAACCCCCACGCGCGCCTGGAGCGATCGATGCGTAGGGAGAGCGCGGGATGAAGTCGTCGTCATGCCGGCTTCGTCAGCATGCCGCATGCCACCCCTGACGGTGCGTGGCGCAGCGAAGAAACATCAATAAATTCGAATGCTTGCATGCGTGGCGTTGTGCGGCGCGCGTGCGCCGAGCTGTGCCAGCTCCCGCGCCGTCCTCGTCAGGGGCGCGCGCAGCGAGGTGCGCCCACGACTCCGATGCTCCGATCTCGCGACACGCGCGCCCTCCGTCGCGGGGCAGCGCGGAAGGAGCTCCGCCGCCAGAGCCTCACATCGTCCTTCTCGCCCCTGCGAGCTCGCCCGCCTCGCCGCCCGAGGCCCTGAGCCGCGACGCATCCATCGCCGGGGGCGCGCCGAAGAGCCGCCGGTACTCGCGGCTGAACTGCGATGGGCTGTCGTAGCCCACGCGAAAGCCAGCCTGGGCCGCCTCGACGCCCTCGGCGACCATCAGGCGGCGCGCCTCCTGGAGCCGGAGCTGCGCCCGGTACTGGAGCGGGCTCATCATCGTCGCCGACTTGAAGTGGGCGTGCAGCGAGGACTCGCTCATCCCTGCGTGGGAGGCGAGCGTCTCGATCGTGAACGGCTCGGCATAGTGGGCCTTGATCCAGCTGATCACGCGGGACACGCGCGCCAGACCACCGCCGCTCCTGGCGATGTGCCGCATCATCTCCCCCGCCGGGCCGGTCACCAGCCGGTACAGGATCTCTCGCTCGACGAGGGGGCCCAGCGCGGCGATGTCCTCGGGGGCGTCGAGCAGCGCCACGAGCCGCGTGCAGGCGTCCACGAGCGCCGGCGTCACCTCGTGGATGCCGAGGCCCGCCGGGGGAGGGGCAGCGCGGTCCAGGGGAAATCGCTCCAGCACGAGCTCCCCGAGCACGCCCATGTCGAGGTGGAGCTGGAGGCAGAGATAGGGCGCTCTCACGCTCGCTTCGATCACGGATCCCACCACCGGGAGGTCCACGGAGACCACGAGGTACCTGGCCGCGTCGTAGTCGTAGAGGCGACCCCCCAGGACTGCCTGCTTGCGCCCTTGCGTCACCAGGCACAGCGACGGTGTGTACAGGGCCGGCATCGGCATCGTCGGGCGGGACGAGCGGATGAGCGTCACCCGGGGGAGCTTGCAAGCGTGCATCCCGTCAGCGGCCGTGTGGCGCGCGATGAGCGCCGAGAGCTCCTCCAGCCTTGCCATACCGTTCTGTCTCACCGGTGTCGCCACGGGACAAGGGCGATCTGACCCCTCGTGGAGGATCGTGCAAGCATCTCGGCGATCCATTCTACCGGTATCCCCCGCTCGTCCACCATGCTGACGGGGAAGCGGGCCGGCGTGGGAATCGTCGGCTCACCCTGGGCGCGCCCGAGGGGGCGCACACGCTCATCGAACCATCGGAGTCTTTGCCATGACCATCTCCAACGCGCTCGATCACTATCGCCTGCTGGGCCGGTCCGGCCTGCGCGTGTCGCGCCTCTCGCTCGGCACCATGACGTTCGGCTCCGACTGGGGCTGGGGCGCCGACGACGCCGAGGCGCGGCGGATCTTCGATACCTACGTCGACCGCGGCGGCAACTTCGTCGACACAGCGGTCAACTACACCAACGGCGCCGCCGAGCGGATCCTGGGCGGGCTCCTCAAGGGCAGGCGCGAGCGGATCGTCGTCGCGACCAAGTTCACCATGGCGCGCGATCCCGGCGATCCGAACTCCGGCGGCAACCACCGGATGAACATGGTCCGCTCGGTCGAGGCGAGCCTCAGGCAGCTCGACACCGACAGGATCGAGCTCTTCTATCTCCACGGCTGGGACTTCACCACCACGCCCGACGAGGTGATGCGCGGCCTTGACGACCTGGTTCGCGCGGGGAAGGTGCTCTATGTCGGCATCTGCAACACGCCCGCGTGGCGGGTCGCGCAGATGCAGACGCTCGCCGATCTGCGCGGCTGGTCGCCGTTCGTGGCGCTCCAGATCGAGTACAGCCTGGTCGAGCGAACGGTGGAGCACGAGCTCATCCCGATGGCGGAGGCGCTCGGCCTCGGCGTCCTGCCGTGGTCGCCGCTCGGCGGCGGCATCCTGACCGGCAAGTACAGCCGGGCGGATCTGTCGCAGGCGAGCGAGGCCAGCGTCTCGGCCTCGCGGAAAGGGGTCATCGCCTCGTCTGGCAACATGACGGAGCACGCGCTGAACATCGTCGAGGTGGTCCGCGCGGTCGCCGAGGAGACCGGAGGCACCCCCTCGCAGGTTGCCCTGGCCTGGACGCTTCTGAACCCCGCCGTCGTCGCGCCGATCATGGGCGCACGCACGCTGGCCCAGGCCGAGGAGAACCTCGGCGCCCTGGCGCTGACGCTCACCGAGGACCAGCGGGCACGGCTGGACGAGGCCAGCGCGCCGAGCCCGATCTTCCCGAGCAGGTTCATGGGGCGCCCCATGGCCCAGCAGCTCATCTTCGGCGGCGCCCAGGTGGAGCGATGCCGCTGACGCGCGCGCGCTCACGCGGCGCGCCAGGCCGCTTCGAGGCGGCCTGGCGTCGGCCCGCGGCGGTGGCCCTCGCGGCCGCCGTCTATGCGGGGTTCCCGCGCGCCGTGAAGGGGCTCGCGGTGCTCGAGAAGGGGCTCGCGGAGCGGGGCGGCGAGCCCGGCCCGCGGTGACGACCCCGCGGGCGGCGCTGATCCAAGCGCGTCAGTCCGGGGCCACGGACCTTCGGCCGCGCCGCCGGAGCCCGAGGGACGCCGCGAGCAACGCTGTCAGCACAAGGGCATTCCCGGACGGCGCGCGGCTCGACGCGCGACAGGCACAACCGGCCTCGTCGCCCGATTCTCCGTCGGAGGTCCCCCCCGACGACGCCTGCGCGGAGGACATGGGGCCTGGGGGAGCCCCACCCGTACCGACCGTGGCCCCTCCGCCGGATCCGGCGACCGTGGCCCCACCGCCGCTGCCGCCGACACCGCTGCTCGTGCTTGCAGCCGTGCTGCCCCCGCCGGCTCCCTCGCCGCCGACGGGCGAGAACTGCCAGGAGTTCACGTTGAAGAGGTACGAATCGCCGCCGGTGAAGACCAGGTACAGGTCGTGCACGCCGGTGGCGCCGTCGACCGCACACGACGTATCGGCCCACGTCTGCCAGTCGCCCGTCGCCGCGACCGCGCAGGTCCCCACGAGCGTGCCGTCGGGTGTCTCCAGGTGGAGCTCGATGCTGCCCCCCTGCCCGGCGCTCGCGATGCGCGCGCTGAAGCTCTCCGCCCCTTCGCCGAAGTCGACCCCGCGGAGACGCACCCAGTCTCCGTCCTCGATGTTGGAGAGGTTCATCCCCCCCTCCTCGCAGGGCTCGGTCTCGATGCCGCGTTGCGCGTTGAAGGTCTCGGCTTCGACGCGCACGTAGGGGTCGAGGTTCTTGACCTGCTTGAGCCCGTCGGTCGTGTAGGTCACTGGCACGATCGACCCGTCCTCCTTGTAGGTGAACGACTCGATCCCGAGGTTCCGGCGATAGCCCGGGGGCTCGCCGGCGTCGTTGGCGACGGAGCGATTGTGGTAGGCGTGGTACCAGGAGCCGCCGAACTCGAAGATTGCCGCGTGGTTGTTGTTGTTGTTGTTCTTCGGCGGCTGGGGCCCCACCGTGCCGCGGTGGGTGAAGCCGGAGGTGGGGCTCGAGCTCGTGAGGTAGTCGATCCGCATGCCGTTCGCGGGGTTCGTCGAGTACGACAGATAGTAAACGCCGTTCCGCTTGTGCATCCAGGATGCCTCGAAGAAGTACGGGACCGTGATCGCGGAGGCCGAGCCCGAGACGCTCACCATGTCGTTGTTCAGCTTGATGACGCGCGCGTTCTGCTCGCCGTTGCCGCCGAAGTAGAGGTACGCCTGGCCGTCGTCATCGATGAAGACCCCCGGATCGAAGAGCCAGATGTTCTGGCCCGAGGCGCCGGGGGTGCTCGAGGTGATCAGGGCGCTGCCCTTCGCGTCTCTGAACGGTCCGGTCGGGCTGTCGCTCTTGGCGACGCCGATGCCTGATCCGTTGTTGGCGAAGTACATGTAGATGTTGCCGTTGCGCTCCACGAGCGAGGGGGCCCACGTGTTGGCCGCCCAGGAGGCGTCGCGGGGCACGCGGATCACTTCCCCGTGGTCGGTCCAGTTCTTCATGTCGCTGCTCGAGATGGCCACGAACGAGGCCATCTTGTAGCCGTCGTCCGAGCCGTCCGCCTTGACGTTGTCGTCGTCGTTCGAGCCGTAGAGATAGACGCGCCCGTCGTGCACGAGCGAGGCCGGGTCGGCGAGGTAGCGGTGCGAGGCGACGGGGTAATCGGCCAGCGCCGAAGGGCTCGCGAGGAGCCCGGCCAGGAGGAGCGCGCCCCGGCAACAGGCCGTCGGCGTCAATTTTCGTGAGGAACGCATAGTCACCTGATCGGTTGGGGGCCGGAGCAGTTGAACACGGCCGCTCGGGCGGCTTGCGATGCGCCTCCCGCGTGGCTCAGACGACTTCCGGACGAGCCGATGGGGTCCGGAGCGAAGCAAAAGGATACGGGGTAGTATTGTGAACGTTCACAATTTGGGTGTCAACTTCAATCGATCGGCCCGCGGATATCCTTGAGCCGGAGAAAGAAGCAGGGCCTCTGCGAGCGCACGATGAGCGCGGGGCGCCGCTCGGCCAGCGAGGCGGATGATCGTGTGAGCGTTCACATATTTGAGCGGGGCCGCGACGCCGGCGCGGGTGGAGACGAGGGTCACCCGAGGCCGAGCTCGCGCACGCGGCGGAGCAGCGCGCGCTCCGAGACCTCGAGCCGCTCGGCCATGCGCGCGACGTCGCCGCCGCACTCGCCGTGGCTGCGCGCGATCTCCTCCGGCGTGAGGTCGCCGGCGGTCCGGAACCGGGGGTGACGCTCGATCAGCAGGTACATCGACGCCCTCGACACGCCGAGCCGCTCGGCGGCCGCCGCGAGATCGAAGCGGCTCGCGCGCAGCGCATCGCCGAGCTCCTGCTCGGTCACGTCGGCGGGGCGGCGCCGGCCCGAGCGGGCCGCCGCCGTCGCCGCGCGCGCCTCGAGCAGGGGCGGCGGGGGCGGCTCCGCGGGCGCCTCGACCGGCGGCGCGGCCGCGTGAGGGGGCGGCGCGGCCGCGTGAGGGGGCGGCGCGGTCGCGTGAGGGGGCGGCGCGCCGGGGATCACCGGCGCGCCCGCCGCGGCGTGCGGCGGCGGAGGCACGCCCGCAGCCGCGGGCGACGGGGGAGGGGAGAGCGGCGTCACCGCGCGCGCGAGCAGCCGCTCGACAGCGGGCGTGATCTCGGCCCGGTCGCGGCCGCGGTTGCCCACCACGAGCTGGCGCACGACGTTGCGGAGCTGGCGCACGTTGCCGGGCCAGTCGTACGCCGCCAGGCGGGCCACCACGGACGCGGGCAGCCACGCCCTGCCGCCGCCCTCCGGCGGCGCGAGCCGCCGCTCCTCGCCCACCTCCGCGAGCTCCTCGCGGAGGAAGCGCGCGAAGAGCCGGCCGAAATCGTCGCGGCGCTCGCGCAGCGGCGGGATCCAGATCTCGTAGGCGCTCAGGCGATTGAGCAGCGGCGCGCGGAAGGCGCCCGACGACACCTTCGCCTCGAGATCCGCGTCGGTCGCGGCGACGACGCGCACGTCGGCCTTGCGGATCTCCTGCGCGCCGACCGGCTGCACCTCGCCCGTCTCGAGCGCCCGCAGCAGCGCGACCTGGAGCTCGACCGGCGCCTCGCCGATCTCGTCGAGGAAGAGCGTGCCGCCGCGCGCCTGCTCGAAGTAGCCGGGCTGGCGCTTCACCGATCCCGTGAAGGCGCCCCGCTCCGCGCCGAACAGCTCGGCCACGGCGAGCGACGGGGAGATCGCGCCCAGGTTGACCGCCACGAACGGCCGATCGCGCCGCCGGCTGGAGCGATGCAGCGCCCTCGCCACGAGCTCCTTGCCGCTGCCGGTCTCGCCCCGCAGCAGCACCGGCAGCTCCAGATCCGCGACGCTGCGGATCTCCCAGAGCATCCGCCGGACACCGTCGCTCTCGCCGGTGATCTCCCGCGGCTCGCCCGCGTCCGCGCCCGTCGAAGGGCCGAGGACGCGCTGGAGCGACGCGACGAGGTGGAGCAGCAGCACGACGCGCCGGCCGAGCTCCAGGACGACCCCCTGCTGGAGCTCGGTCGCGGAGAACGAGCGCGCGCCGCTCAGGCGCTCGCCCTGGAGGCTGACCGCCGTGCTGCTGTCGCCGAGGTCCAGCCGGAGCCCTCCGCCCGGGCCGGGCGAGAGGCGCAGCGGCCGCCGGCTCAGGTGCTCGTCGCCGAGCGGCGCGCCCGGCGCCCCGCCCGGCGGCGCGAAGTCGGGCGCCTCGCGCGACAGGAGGACCTCGCCGTCCTCGACGAGGCGCGAGAGCACGGCGCGATCGCCGATCCGTTCGAGGCGCGGGTGGTAGAGGACCGTGAGCGCCGCGACCTCGTCGCCCGATCGGCTGAGCGAGGTGTCCCTCCCCTCGAGGGTCGCGCGCGCGACGTCCGCCGCGCTCGACGAGGACGGCGGATGCCCATCGCGTTGCGAGCTCCCGCGCGCCATGCGCCGCGATCGTATGCCGCGCGGCGAGGGCGGCGCAAGGCGACGCGCCGGCGCCGGTGGCGCGCGCGTTGCTTTCGGTTGGTTGCGGTTGGTCGAGGACCACGGACACGCGCGACGGGCGCGGCGCGCATTCCGTCGACAGCCGTCGCCGCGCGACAGCGGGCGGCGGCGCGGTCGGTTCATGCGTCGTCCGCCGCCCTGATGCGGTACACGAACAAGGAGAGAGACATGATCACGTCGGGACAGCTGAAGATCGGCGCGGTGGAGATCGTCGCTCGGGCGACGGGCAAGCAGCTCGGCTTCGCCTACACGGTGCCGGTCAACGGAGGGCAGCAGCAGCGCTGGCTGCTCCACGGCGATCCGCAGAACGCCTTCGACATCAAGCCGCCTCCGGCCGCGATGGCCTCCTTGTCGCTCGCCCAGTGGCAAGCCCAGGTGCCGGCGCTCTGGAAGCCCGGCTCGATCTACGTCTGGGCGCACGCGAGCGTGTACCGCCACGGCGAGGTCCACGACGGCGTGTCGTGGACCAAGATCCCGCCGGCGTCGCAGCTGCCGAAGGCGAAGTTCTTCGGCGGCAACGAGGACGACTTCCAGCTCGATCCGACGGGGGCGAGGGTGATCGACGTGATCCAGGGGGCGTTCCGCGGGCTCGCGTTCTCGATCGGCGGCGTGCGCGATCCGGGAAGCGTCGAGTACTGGTCGTTGCCCGCGGACATGCTCCCCGGCGGGAGTGGCACGCCGCTCGGGATCGCCGTGGGGACCAAGGAGGCGGCGTCGCTCCAGCAGTTCGTCGACGTCGTTAACGGCGCCTGGGGACCGGGCAGCGCCTTCATGATCACGGGCTGCACCAACTACCGTGGGGATCGGGCGCCGGCCGCCCCCTGAGCCGCGCGGCGGGGCGCCTCGCGAGGGCGGCTGCCCGGAGCCGCCGTCCGCGGGGTCGACCGCCGACGTCACGGCGCCGGCCGACGCGGGTGCGTCCACGGCGCCGGCCGACGCGGGTGCGTCCACGGCGCCGGCCGACGCGGGGGCGCCCGGGCGGGCCGCGCCGGCCGCGCTCGATGCGCGGCGGTTCGGACACCGGTCGACCGCGCGCGCCTCGGAGCCGGCGCAGGCGCCGGAGGAGACCGGCTGCGAGGCGCAGCCCGGGCGGCTCGTCGCCGATCGCTACCGGCTTGTCGGGCGGCTCGGCGCGGGCGCGCACGGCGAGGTCTGGGCCGCCGAGGACACCGTGGTCGGCGGCGAGGTGGCGCTGAAATGGATGCGCGCCGCGGGCGGCGCGGGCCTCGCGCGCGTCCGGCGCGAGATCACGACGCTGCGCATGCTCCGCGTGCCCGGCGTGGTCCGGCTGCTCGACGACGGCATCGAGGACGGCCGGCCGTTCCTGGTGATGGAGCGCGTGGAGGGGCGCCCCTTCCCCGGCTGCACGGCGCGGCGCGACGGCGCCCTGCGGCGCTTCGCGTGGGAGGCGATCGCCGGCGCGACGCTCGCCCTGCTGGAGGTGCTGGCGCGCGTCCACGCGGCGGGGATCGTCCACCGCGACCTCAAGCCCGAGAACATCCTCGTGGGCGCGGACGCGCGCCCGACCGTGCTCGACTTCGGCGTCTCGCGCTGGGGCGACCCCGGCGGCGACCGGCTGACCCGGGCCGGCCAGATCCTCGGCACGCCGCTCTACCTCGCGCCCGAGCAGATCCTCGGCCGCGCCGTCGACGCGCGCACCGACCTCTACGCCGTCGGCGTGATGCTCCACGAGGCGCTCGTCGGGCGCGCGCCGCACGAGGCGGAGGATGTCCAGGCGCTCCTGCGCGCCCGGCTCGCGACGCCGGCGCCGCCCGCGCGCGAGCTCGACCCCGAGCTGCCCGACGCCGTGGCGCAGGTCATCGACCGGCTGCTCGCGACGCGCAGCGAGGACCGCTTCCGGTCGGCGGTCGAGGTGCTCGCGGCGCTCCGCGGCGAGCCCGCGGCCAGCCGCGCCGCGCCGTCGCTGCCGCGGCTCGGCGGCGACGGGCCCGTGGCGGCCGTGATCGCGGCCGCGCGCGCCGGGCGCTCCCTCGACGTGGTCGGCGCGGCCGGCTCGGGGCGCTCGCGCTGCCTCGCCGAGGCGGCCGCGGCGCTCGAGCGGCAGGGGCGGACGGTGCTGTGGACGAGGCCGGCGCGGACGCCGCTCGCCAGCCTGCAGCCGTTCGTGAGCGCGCGGGAGGACCAGGCGGGGCTGCGGCTCGCCGAGGTGATCGCCTGGGCCGAGGGGCAGCTCCGCGCCGTGCTCGCAGGGGGCGCCGTCGTGCTCGCGGACGACGCGCCCTCGATCGATCCCTGGTCCGCCGCCATCCTCGACCGCTGCCGCGCGGGCCGGGGGACCGTCGTCCGGGCGCTCCCGGCGGCGCCCGAGGGCGCGGGTCCCGAGGACGTCGCGCGCCTCGATCCGCTCGAGATGGCGGCGCTGCTCCCGCTCTTCGCGGGCCCGGACCGGCTGCTGCACCTGCGCGAGGACGGCGCGCGCGCGCTGTGGGAGCGGACCGAGGGGCTGCCGGCGCGCGTCGACGCGGAGGTGACGCTGTGGACGCGGCTCGGCCTGGCCCGCTGGGACGGCGGCAAGCTCGCGGTCGATCGCGACGCGCTCGACCGGCTGGGGACGGACCTCGTGGGCGCGGCGCCCGCGAGCGCGTCGCCCCCGGCGCACCTCGGGGAGCCCCACCTGGAGGAGCTCTGCGGCTGGCTCGCGCTCGCGGGCCACCACCTGGAGCTCGCGCAGCTCGCGCGGGTGATGGGGCAGCCGCTCTGGCGCGTGGAGGGGGCGTGCGAGGCGCTCCTCGCGCGCGGGGCGGCGCGGCGCCTGCACGGCGGGCGCGTGGCGCTGCGCGGGCAGCTGGACGTCGCGTGGGCGCCGGCGCGCCGCACCGCGGCCCACCGCGCCGTGGCCGAGGCGCTCGCGCCCGCGCAGGAGGGGCGCCTCTTCCACCTGCTCGCGGCGGACGAGGCGCGGGAGGGCGCGCGCGAGGCGGCGGCGCTCGCGCGGCGCCGCGCCGCCGAGGGGCACCTCGGGGCTGCGGTGGGGGCGCTCGCCGAAGGGCTGCGGGCGGCGCGCCAGCACGGCCCGCAGCCGCTCCTCGAGGAGGAGGTCGAGCTGCTCGGGGCGTGGGTGGAGGTGGCGTTCGCGGAGGGGACGCCGCACGCGCTGGATCGCGCGCTGTACGAGCTGACGCGCGCCCGGGCGCCGCGCGCGGCGGTCGCGCGCCTCGACGCGCTGGTGCGGGGGGGCATCGCGGCGCGCGGCGCGAGCGCGTTCCGGGCGCTGGAGCTCGCGGACGGCATCCAGGCGCTCGATCCCCCCGCGCTCGAGCGCTGGCGGCAGCGGGTGCGGATCGTCGCGGCCGCCGCGCGCGCGGCGCCGTCGCTGCTGGAGGAGGTGATCGACGACATCCAGGCGTGGGCGTCGCGGGCGAGCGAGCCGCTCTCGCGGCTCTGCCTCGCCGAGGGCAGGGCGCGCCTGCGGTACCTGCAGGGCAGGTTCGACGAGGCGGCGGCGCTCCACGCCGAGGCGGCGGCGCTGGATCCGTGGCTGACGGGCCGCATCGCGGCCACGCTGAACTCCGCCGCGGCGCTGCTCGAGGCGTTCCGCCACCGCGAGGCGGAGGCGCGGGCGGAGGCCGCGCGCGATCTCGCGTCCCGCTGCCGGCACGCGGCGTTCGAGGCGCGCGCCGAGTGGCTGGTCCGCGCGGCGCGCCACCGGCGGGGCGAGGCGGGCGCGCCGGACCTGGAGCTCTGCGAGGCCGTGGGCCGGCTGGGCGTCGACGAGGTGGAGGCGCTCGTGTGCCTGAACGAGGCCGCCGTCGCGTTCTCGGCCGGGTCCGCCCGCGTCGCCGCGGAGCTCTCGCAGCGGTCGGCGCGCGCGTGGCGGGAGCTGGATCGGCCGTGGGGCGCGCTGCTCGCGCGGTGCCTCGCGCTCGCCAGCGGGGCGGCGCCGGGCGACGGCGAGGCGCGCGCGCTGGCGGAGCGGGCGCTCCAGTGCCCGGTGCCGGGGATCGGCCTCCAGGCGCTGGGGCTCCTCGGGCGGACGTCCGCGGAGGCCCGCGCGCTCCTGCGCGACCAGGTGGATCGGCTCGCGGCGGGGATCCCGCGCGAGCGCTGGTCGCAGCGGATGGACGTGCTGTCGGTCGAGGAAGCGATCCGAGGCGCGAGCGAGCACGGCGCCGGCTGAGCGAGGGAGTTCCACGCCACACGCCCGCGGAGGGCAACCCGCGGGCCGCGCGCCGCGGGGTGCGCCCTCGTCGGCACGGGGCCTGTCGCGCCGGCGTGCTGGCGCGTCAGCCGGCCGTTGATGCATCAGCCTGCGTCAGCCTGCGGCTGACGCGCCGGCGCGCTGGCGCGTCAGCCGGCCGTTGATGCGTCAGCCTGCGGCTGACGCGCCAGCCCGACGACCGGGGAGCCGACCCAGGTTGAGGTCGTCGCTCGGGGACGCGGCGATCGACACGCGAGCATCGGAGCGGCGGAGCCTCGGCCGCCGCCGCGAGCCGGGGAATCCCGGGTGAGGTCCCGTCGCCAGCAAACGCGCCGAGCGATTCACGGGTCCGGCGGGACTGGCATGTTGCTCGCTATGTGACCCGCCGCCGGCAGCGAATCGCGACGGCAGAGGAACACAAGACCATGCTGATGAGCAACGACGAGAGGATGGGGGAGGTCGTGGTGAACAGGCAGCAGCGCAGCGTCGTGAGGCAGCGAGCGAAGAGCGAAAGAGCGCAGCGGCTCGCCGCGGTGACGGCAGGGCTGCTGCTCGCGGCCTGCGGGGGAGGCGAGCGCGGCAAGGTCGGCGCGGAGGGCTCCGTCGAGAGCGCCGAGCAGGAGATCGTGGTCAAGGCGAGGCCGGATACCAGCCTCGCGACGCTGAGGCTGAGCGCCACCCACAAGGTCGAGTTCGTCGAGACCGACGACGGCGCGCGCGAGGTGCACGAGGAGCTGCACGCGGACCTCGACAGCGCGAATCGCAAGCTCGCCGACTACGATGCTCCGGACGTCACGATGGAGGGGCTGTATCGCTACCTGGCCCCGGAGCAGGCCGTGCCGGCCGCGCTCGTCGACGCCGATGCGCGCGCCGCCGCGCGCGTCCCCACGTCCGACGACCTGCCGCCGCCCGCGGGCGACGACGCGATCTCGTTCGACGGCGACGGCCCGCTGCCGCCGGCCGGCGAGGCCGAGTCGGCCGTGGCCAGCGAGGCCGATATCCTCTGGGACTGGGAAGGCGACAAGCAGTGGTTCTTCAACAACTACTGCAACGACGGCGACGAGCGCTACTGCGCCGCGAACGCCGGCTGGGTCCACGTGACGAAGAAGCGCTGGACGAACTGGTGGAAGGCCGCCGGCTTCAACCAGGCGTTCGACGCGTGGTCCGACGCCCGCTTCATCGTCGAGCGCAGCCGGCCGTGCGGCTTCCTCAACCTGGAGACGTGCTGGGACCGCAAGGTCGACACGTGGATCGACAACCGCAAGATCCGCACCTATTTCGGCGAGGGCGGCAAGTACCGCCGCGCGACCATCGACGGCGCCGGCGCCAATCACCGCGTCGGCCTCGCCGTGCGCTGGAAGCCGCGCACCAGCGGCGGCGCGCCGACGCCTCCGCCGACCACCTGCGGCGGCCACAACCAGTTCGCGTGCTCGAGCGGCCAGCGCTGCCAGTCCGGCCTCGTCGAGTACAACTACGGTTGCTACGGCTGCGGCGTCGTCGGCCTGCCGTGCTGCAAGGACTGGTCGTCGCCGATCCCCACGCCGGGCGGCGTGACCGGGAGCTGCATCCAGGGCTACTGCGGCTATCCCGGCGGCTACTGCCAGTAGCGCCGAGGCGTCGTCGCGCCGCTTCCGGTGCGCCCGGCCGCGCCCTATCCTCGGGCGCACCGCAGCACGGCAGGGAGGGCTCGCATGACCGGTGCAACCCAGCGCGTCGACGGCATGCCCCCGGCGCCCCGCGACGTGGTCCTCGAGCTCGCGCGGGCGGCCCACGCCGCCCGTCCCTTCGCGTTCTCCCTGCGGGCGGAGGCGTACCTGCGCCGCCTCGACACGGGCGCCGCCAGGGACGCGCAGTTCCCCTGGAGCGACGAGGTGCTGCGTCACCTCGCCGCCCTCCACGAGGCGGACCAGCCCGATCCGACCGTGGCCGCCTGGCTCGGCGAGGTGCTCCGCGCGTTCCTCGACCCGCTCGGCTGGGACCACGACGAGGCCGAGATCGAGCGCGCGCTCGCGGCCGGCCAGCCGGTGCACCTCACGCTGCGCCTCGGCGCCGCCGAGCTGCACGCGCTGCCCTGGGAGCTCGTCCCGCTCCGGTCCACGGGCCGGCCGCTCGGCAGCCTGCCCGGCTGCCTGATCCGCTACGAGTGGCCCGCCACCACCACGGCCGCGCCCGCGCCCGATCCCCCGCCCGAGGGCGGCCGCGTCCTCTTCGCCTGGTCCGCGCCCGGCGACGAGGTGCCCGCCGCGGCCCACCTCGCCGCGATCCGCGACGCCTGCCGCGCCGGCCACCACCCCTTCGACGAGGCCCGCGACGTGCTGCCCCACGCGTCGCTCACGCGCCTCCAGGCGGCCCTGCGCGCGCGCCCGGTCGCGGTGCTCCACCTGCTCTGCCACGGCGCCCGCGTCGCCGCGGCCGCCGAGGCGTACGGGCTCGCGCTCGACGGCGAGGGCGGCGCGGGCGCCGACGTGATCGACGCCCGCGCCCTCGCCGACGCGCTCGCCGAGCACGCGGGCGCGCTGCGGCTCGTGGTGCTCTGCGTCTGCCGCAGCGGCGACCCCGGCGCGCTCGGCAACCGCCTCGGCAGCGTCGCGCAGGAGCTGCACCGGGCCGGCGTCCCCGCGGTCGTCGCCTCGCGCTACCCGCTGTCGTTCGAGGCGTCCGTCGCGCTCGCCGAGCCGCTCTACCGCGGGCTCCTCGCCGAGGGCGCGTCGCTCGAGCAGGCGTTCCTGACAGCGCGCGCGGCGCTGCGGGACCGCCGGCTCGGCTGGGCGTCGCTCCAGCTCTTCGCCCGCGCCGCCGACGGGCCGGACCACCGGCCGATCGTCGCCCGGCCCTACCGCGGCCTGCTCGCGTTCCACGCGCAGCACGCGCGCTACTTCTGCGGCCGCGACCGCGAGGTCGCGGAGGCGCTCGCCGACCTCCTGTCGCACGTCGACGCGCCCGAGCCGGGGAGACACAGGTTCCTGATCGTCACCGGCGCGTCGGGCACGGGCAAGTCGTCGCTGGTGCTCGCCGGCGTCGTCCCCGCGCTCCTGTCGCGCGGCGCGCGCGATCGCCCGTGGAGCGTCGCCGTGATGCGCCCGGCGGCGGACTGGGGCGCGGCGCTCTCCGCCGCGCTCGCGCGGCGGCCCGAGGGCGCGCCGCTGCTCCTCGTGGTGGACCAGATCGAGGAGCTCTTCACGAGCGTCGCCGACCGGCGCGCGCGGGAGGCGTTCGCCCGCGAGCTCTGGCGGCTCTCCGGCGAGCCCGGCGGCGGCGTGGCGGTGATCGTCACGCTGCGCGTCGACTTCCTGGCCCGCTGCGCGGAGATCGCGCTGGACGACCGCGGCCTCACCCTCGAGGACGTCGCGTACGACGAGGCCCACCGGGTCTTCGTCCGCGCGATGAAGGCCGACGCCCTCCGGCAGATCATCGCGCGGCCGGCGGCGCTGGCGGGGCTCGCGCTCGAGGAGGGCCTGGTCGAGCAGATGCTCCGGGACGCGGGCGCCGAGCCCGGCGCGCTGCCGCTGCTCGAGTACGCGCTCGACCAGATGTGGCAGCGGCGCCGCGGGGGCGCGCTCACCTGGGACGCGTACCACGCGCTCGGCGGCGCCTTCGGCGCGCTGGAGCGGCAGGCGGACGCGCTGCTCGCGCGGTTCGACGACGTCCGGCGGTGCGCGGCCCGCCGCCTGCTCGTGCAGCTCGTCACGGCCGACGACGGCGGCGCCCTCGACCGGCGCCGGCGCGCGCCCCTCGGCAAGCTGCGGCGCGGCCCGCCGGCCGAGGCGGCGGTGTTCGACGAGGTGCTGGAGGCGCTGGCGCGCGAGCGGCTCGTCGTGCTGAGCGAGGGCGACGAAGGGCGGGCGCCCAGCGTCGAGGTCGCCCACGAGCAGCTCCTCCGCGCCTGGGGCCGGCTGCGGGCCTGGGTGAGCGAGGACCGGACGATGCTCGCGGAGCTCCAGCAGATCGACCGCTGGGTGGAGGAGGCCGCCGGGTTCCCCGACCTCGTGCTCGAGGGCGACCGGCTCGGCCACGCGCGCGAGCTCGTGAAGCGGTACCCCGACGACCTCGGCGGCGCCGCGCGCGAGCTCATCGCGCGGAGCGAGGCGCTCGCCGAGCGGCGGGCGCGCGAGGCCGAGGCGCAGCGGCAGCGCGAGGAGCGCTACGCGCGCCTCGCGCGGCTCGGGGCGATCGCGGGGCTCTCGGCCGCAGCGGCGATCGGGGTGCTCGCGGTGCTCATGCTCGTCCAGCGGCGCGCGGCGGAGGCGGCCGCCGGGCGCGCGCGCGTCGCCTCGCTCCTCGCGGGCGCCCGGGAGCACATCGCGCGCGGCCAGGGCGCGCCGGCGAGCCGGCTGCTGCTCGAGGTAGAGCGTCCCGACGAGGTCCGGGGCTGGGCCGAGGTCGCGCGCGAGGCGCTGGCCTCGCCGATGCCGCTCGTGACGCTGTGGCCGCCGGAGGGCGCCCCCGCCGCGCTCGACGTGGCGGCGGCCTTCAGCCCCGACGGCCAGCGGCTGCTCGTGCGCCGCGGCGGCGCCGCGCACGTCGTCCGGGCCGACGGCGGCGGCGCGCCCGCGCCCCTCGGCGGGGGCGCGATCACCTGCGCCGCGTGGAGCCCCGACGGCGGCCGGCTCGCCGCCGGGTCGCTGGACGGGGCGGTGCGCGTGTGGCGCGACGGCGGCGCGGGCGAGCCGCTCGCGCTGAAGGGGCACACGAAGCGGGTCCGCGCCGCCGCGTGGAGCCCCGACGGCCGCCGGCTCGCCACCGCGGCGGACGACCTGACGGTGCGCGTGTGGGCCGCCGACGGCGCCGGCGAGCCCGCGGTGCTCGCCTTCAAGGCCGACGCGGCGCTCGGCGTCGACCAGATCGACAACGTCGCGTGGAGCCCGGACGGCCGCCGGATCGTCGCCGTGTCCCACGACGGCGCGGCCGACGTGTGGGGCGACGGCGGCGCCGGCGAGCCGCTCGTCCTCAAGCTGAGGGGCGCCCCCGGGCACGAGCCCGCGCTCCAGTCGTCTGCGCTCGCCCCGGATGGCCGCGGCCTCCTCACCACGGCCCGCGACCGGACCGCGCGGATCTGGAGCCTCGACGCCGCCGCGGCGCCGCTCGTGCTCGAGGGGCACGCGGGGAGCGTCGCCGCGGGGGTCTTCAGCCCCGACGGCCGGCGCGTCGCGTACGCGCTGTGGGACGGCACCGTCGAGGTGCGGCGCGCCGACGGCGCGGGGGAGCCGCTCGTGCTCAAGGGGCACGGCCGCGAGATCGGCGCCGTCGCGTGGAGCCCCGATGGCCAGCGCCTCGTCACCGCGTCCCAGGACGGGACCGCGCGCGTGTGGCGCGACGGCGGTGCGGGCGAGCCGCTCGTGCTCCGGGGGCACGACGCTCCGGTGGTCTCCGCCGCGTGGAGCCCCGACGGGCGGCGGATCGTCACCGCGTCGCGCGACGGGGCCGTGCGGCTCTGGAGCCCCGAGCACGCGGACGATCCGACCGTCTTCAGCGAGTACAGGAGCCCGCTCGTGACGTCGGCGTCGTTCAGCCCGGATGGCCAGCGCCTCGTCGCGGTGTCCGCGGGGATCGCGCGGGTCTTCCGCGCCGACGGCGCCGGCGCGCCCGTCTCGATCGAGGGCGGCGGGATCACCGCCGCGGCGTGGAGCCCGGACGGCCAGCGCCTCGTCACCGCGTCGAGCGACGGGATCGCGCGGGTGTGGCGCGCGGACGGCGCCGGGGAGGCGGTCGCGCTCCGGGGGCACGCGGGGCGCGTCGCCTCGGCCGCGTTCAGCCCTGACGGCGGCCGCGTGGTGACGGCGTCCGACGACGGGCTCGTGCGGGTCTTCCGCGCGGACGGCGCCGGGGAGCCGATCCAGCTCAACCGGGGCGCGCTCCCGGGCCTGACCGCGGCCGCGTGGAGCCCCGACGGCCGCCGCGTCGTCACGGCGTCGTCCGGGGCCGAGGCGCGTCTCTTTCGCGCCGACGGCCCCGGCGAGCCCCTCGCTGTCCTCGGGGAGGGCGCCGCGAGCGCCGCGCCGCCCGCCTTCAGCCCGGATGGCCAGCGCCTCGTCACCGCGTCGGGCTGGACCGCGCGGGTGTGGCGCGCGGACGGCGCCGGCGAGCCGGTGGTCCTCGAGGGGCACGGGCTGGCCGTGACGGCGGTCGCGTGGGACCCCGACGGCAGCCGCGTCGTCACGGCGTCCGAGGACGGCGCCGCGCGGGTGTGGCGCGCGGACGGCGCCGGCGAGCCGGTCGTGCTCGAGGGGCACACCGATCGCCTCACCTCGGCGGCGTGGAGCCCGGACGGCGAGCGCATCGTCACCGCGTCGCACGACGGCACCGTGCGCGTCTGGCGGGGCATCTCGGTGCCCGTCCTGCAGGAGCGCTTGCGGGCGGCGACGTCCGACTGCCTCCCTCCGGCGCTGCGCAGGGCGTACCTCGACGAGCCCCTCGCGGAGGCCCGGCGGCGCCACGCCGCGTGCGAGCGCGCCCAGGGCCGCCCGCCTCCCCCGCCCGTCGCGAGCCCCTGAGCTGCGGTCAGTCGAGCTTCGCCACCGCGGCGCGCCCTGCCTCGACGAACACCTCGACCCATCGCCGCAGCTCCGCCTCGCTCACGCCGTGGCGCGCGGCGATCGCGCGCGCGTCCTCGGCGCCTCGCAGCGCCGCGAGCGCCGCCTCGGCCCTGCGCGCGGGGTCGCGCGCGGCGGCGAAGCCGCGCCGCGCGTCCGGGGCCGGCTCCGGCGTGAAGCCGAGCGCCGCGGCGGGCGACGCCTCGCCCGGGCGGGGCCCGCGCGGCGCCATGCCGGGCGGGCGCTCGGCGAGCGGCAGCCGCGCCGCCGGGTCGCCGAGGAGCACGTAGGCGCAGAGATCCTGCCGCTGCATCCACAGGCTCGCCCGCCGCGCGCGCCGGGGCTCGTCCTCGGCCTCGGTGTCGACAGCGAGCCCGAGCCGCGCGCTCTCGTCGTAGAGCGTGGCGAGCTCGGTGCTGATCGTCCGGAAGAAGCTGGCGAGCTGGTGGTGGGCCACGCCGAGCCGGTGGCCGTTCACGAGCGCCCGGAGCAGGCCCTGGAAGCGCTCGGGGCGCCCGCTGGCGCCGCCGCCCTCGGCGCGGGCCCCGCCCGGGGTGTCGGCGAGGAAGCTCCACGTCCACGCGAGGTCCACGTGCCCGATGACGCCGAGCGGGCCGTCGGGGTTCGCGAGCGCGGCCTGCGGCAGCGCGGCGGCGAAGGGCGGCTCGCCCGCCTTCGGCAGCGCCCTGAGGACGCGCTCCGCGGCGTTCGACCGGCCGAGCCGGTGGAGCCTGTCGAGCCACGGGTAGTACGCGCTCTCTGCGGGCGTGCCGGCGCCGAAGCACGCGAAGAAGAGCCAGGCGCCGCCGGGCAGGAAGGGGCGGCCCGCGACGTCGCTCGCCGTGAGGAGCTCCCCGGACTCGCCGAGCACCATCGCCCCCTGGCGGGCGCGCTGCTCTGCGGGCGAGCTCCAGCCCGCCCGCGGCGCGCCGGCCCCGTGGCTCAGCGAGAACAGGACGCCGGCGCGGCTCCGCTCGGCCTCGCGCAGCGCCGCGCCGGCGCGCGCGAGCGCGTCGCCGCCGGCGCCGGGCTGGTCGTCGCCGCCGATCTCGACGATCTCGGCCGCGCGGAACAGGCCGCGCAGCGCGTGCTTGCGGGCGGTCTCCACGCTGGGCCGCATCAGGTGGTCGCCGCCGAGGGAGGTCGCGCGCGAGCCGTCGCGCACCGCGTGGAACAGCGCCCGCGCGCCCTCGACGGGCGGCGCTCGCTCCCAGCGGAGCACCTTGTCGACATAGGCCTCGTAGCCGCGGTCGTCCTCGAAGGCGAGGCGGCCGACGAACGAGTCGGCGCCGAGGAGCTGCTGGAGCTCCCACGACACGAGCTCGGGCCCGCCGAGCACGAGCGCGTAGCGCGGGAGGTCCTCGACGCGGCGGCCGACGGCGTCCCAGTACTCGCCCTGGATCCACGAGGTCACGGCGCCGGGGCCCATGCCGGGATCGACGCGGTAGATGACGGCCTCGGCGCGCTGCTCCTCCTCGCGCCTGGCCCGGAGCGGCGCGACGCACCGGAGCAGCCGATCCCCGATCGGGCCCTTCGGCGCGACGATGCCCCAGCGCTGCTCCGGCAGCGCGTCCGGCGGCCCCTCGGGGCGCGCGAGGCGCTTGCTCCCGCGCAGCGTGAGGGCCGGCTCGGGGGCCTCCTCGGCGGCGCGCTGCGGCAGGCCATCGTCGAGGACGGGCGCGTGGTCGTCGGCGTGGGCGAGGAAGAGGTGGAGATCCATGGGGAGCTCGTCGGGTGACGCGGCGCGCCCGCGGGCGGGAGCGCGGCGCTGCCGGCTCGCGCCAGCGTAGCAGCCCACGGGCCATCCCTGGTTTCATGAGAGATGGAACCACAGAGGCACAGAGGGCACAGAGGGGAGAAGAAGACGAGAGGCTGTGTGTCCTCCGGGGGGGGGGCGTGGCGGAGGAGGGGAGGCGAGGCCAAGGAATCCCCTTGTTCGAAGCCCTTTTCAGCAGAGAGATTGAACAGGGAGGCGGGGAGGCGGGGAGTATTTGAAGATTGTTCTCCCCGCCTCCCTGTGAATTCTCCAAAGAATTCGAGGGGATGCCTCAGGAGGCGAGGCGGGAAGGGGGCGCTATCCCGCCTGGCAGACGTAGAAGCGCTTGCTGTCGCAATAGTCGCCGTCGCACTGGGCGCCGGCCATGAAGTAACCACTGCCGAACGAGAGGGTTCCGCCGCCCTCCTCGGACACCCATCCGGTCCAGTAGCAGTTGGTCTGGGAGAAGTTGCTGATCTGGGAGCACTGGAGGGAGATGTCGTTGCAGTAGTCGCCTCGGCACGTGATCCCGGTGACCCAGTAGCCGTAGTTGCAGTACCGGAAGTCGGTCCCCTCCTCGGAGAAGTAATCCGTCGCGTACGTGTGACCGATGTTCCCGCCCGCGGGCTCGCAGTAAGCGCGGATGTTGTCGCAGTAGTCCCCCTTGCACTGGACAGCGGCCAGGAGGCTCCCGCTGTCGCAGAGGATCGGCGCGAACTCTTCCGACGTGTAGTGGGTCCATCCCCAGAAGAGTGCCTGTTCGGTGGACCCGATGTCGGCCTCGTCGCCGGGCGTCTCGGCGTCAGAGCCTTCTGCGGAGGCCACACAACCGCCGAGCGCGAGCGCGCCGGCGAGCATCAGAGACACAGACGAGAAGCGTGACCAGTTGACGGTGGAAATGCGCATGATGTTTCGTCCTTTGGATGGATGAGGCATCGACGTTCGAGCGTGCGCCGTCCGGTCGAGGACCGGCGCGGCGCCCGGTCTCGATGCAGAGGGGCGCCGGCGATCGGCTCACGTGGCGCCGACGATCGAGGCCGAGCATCGGGCTCACGTCGGTGCTTGCCCCGGCTTCAGCAACGGGCGGGCCAGCCGCTGGGCTCGGCGTGGCAGCGCGGTGATGGTCGGTCTTCCATCCAGGAGCGCGCCGATCCGGAGGTCTGGCGCGTCGCTGGCGCGCCAGCGATGCGCCTGGTCCCGCGCTGACGCGTCAGCGTGGGTCGCTGGTCCATCTCCTGCTCGACCTCTACGCGCCCGAGGCCGCGGCGCTCCGCGACAGGATGCTCGACGGCTCGAGCGACGCGGTGAGCGCCCTGCTCCGCGAGCTCGGGCCGACCTGAGCGCTCATCGCACACGCGCCCACGCGCGAATCCGCACGTGAACCGCCTCCTCCGCGGCCGTCGGAGCACTGGACCGTCGGGATCGCGACCCCTACCCTCGGCTGTCGACATGAATTCGTGACCGCAACGTCATCGCGTTGTCGCCGTCGTCCCCGGGACGAGACGGCGGCTCGCGCGGGCGGGGCGCGTCGGTCGAGGTGGTCCAGCCATGAAGAGAGATCCGAGCTTCACCGGCGTCAAATTCGAGGCCCCCGGCCCGGGCCCCTGGGAGATCGACAGGGCGCACTTCACGCGGCCCGTCACCCGGTTCGCCGCCGAACCGTTGACGCGCGGGATGCCGCGGGGGTTCGCCGAGGGCTCGGCGCGCTACGGCCTGCTGATGAGCCACCTCAAGCCGGCGGTCGTCAACGGCTTCATGTACGCGCAGCCCGTGATCCACGGCGCGCCGGAAGGCGCGAGCGGGCCGCCGCCGAGGCCCTTGCTGTGGCTCCTCCTGCGCCTTCACCCGGGGATGCGCGCGCGCATCCGGCAGAGCCGCCGCGTGTTCGAGGGGAAGCTGTGGCGCGAGGACCTCGACCGGTGGGATCGCGTCGACCGGCCGCGCGCCACCGAGAAGAACCTCGCCGTCCAGGCGATCGACCCCGCCGCGCTCGACACCGAGGCGCTCATCGCGCACCTGCGGCGCGCCCACGCGCACATGGAAGACATGGTCTTCCTGCACCACCGCTACAACTTCGCCGCCGCCCTGCCGATCGGCGACTACCTCGCGCACGTCAAGGAATGGACCGGCGCGAGCCCCGGCGAGGCGCTCGCGCTCCTGCAGGGGACCACGCCGCTCTCGAAGGGCGTCGCGACCGAGGAGCTCGGGGTCCTCGCCAGGGCCCTGCGCGCGAGCGAGGCGGGCCGCGAGGCGCTCGCCCGGCGGGGCGACCCGCAGGCGGCGCTCGACGCGCTCGCGGCCACGGAGGGCGACGTCGGCCCGGCGACGCGCGCTTACCTCGACCTCGTGCGCTTTCGAACGGTGGGCTACGACGTGTCCGACAAGACCGGCGGCGAGCTGCCCGACACGCTCGTCCGGGCGATCCGCGCGGCGGTCGAGGGCGACCGCGGCGACCGGGCGCTCGCCGCGCGCGACGCGAAGGAGAAGGCGCTGCGCGAGCGCGTGCCCGCGGCCCACCGCGCGCGGTTCGACGAGCTGCTCCGCGAGGCGCGCCACGTGAGCCGGCTCCGGGACGAGCGCGCGCTCTACACGGACAGCTGGGGCACCGGGCTCGGGCGCCGCGCCGTCCTCGAGGCGGGGCGCCGCCTCGCCGCCGCCGGCAAGGTCGATGACCCCGAGCACGCGGCCGACCTCGCGCTCGAGGAGATGATCGGCCTGCTGCGCGGCCGGGGCGCGCCGTCCGCTGCGGAGATCGCCGGGCGCGCGCGCTGGCGAGCGACAGCGACCCTCGCGGACGCTCCCCCGTGGCTGAACGCGCCCCCCGGCCCGCCGCCGCCGCTCGACGTCTTCCCGGCCCCCGCGCGCCGCGCGTCGCAGGCCGTCGAGGCGCTCATGCAGAGCGTGTTCAAGGAGTCCGAGGCCCGGAACACCGAGACGACCGTCCGCGGCCTCTCCATCAACGACGGCATCTACGAGGGCACGGCGCGCGTCGTGACCGGCCCGGACGACTTCGGGCGGCTCCAGCAGGGCGACGTGCTCGTGACGCGCGCGACGTCGGCGTCGTTCAACGTCGTGCTCCCGCTGCTCGGCGCGATCGTGACCGACCGCGGCGGCCAGCTCTGCCACGCGGCGATCGTCGCGCGCGAGTACGGCATCCCCGGCATCGTCGGCACGCGGGAGGCGACGGTGACGATCCCGGACGGGGCGCGCGTCCGCGTCGACGGGGCGGCCGGCGAGGTGACGATCCTGGCGCCCGCGCCCGCGCCCGAGCGCGGCGCGCGCGAGGCGGCGCTGTGATCGCGGGCCTGCACGAGGCGCTCGGCGAGGGGGAGTTCGGGGGCAAGGCGGCGCAGCTCGGGCGCGCGCACCGGAGCGGCCTGCCGGTGCCGCCGGGCTGGGCGCTGTCGGCGGCGTTCGTCGAGCGCGTCGTCGCCGGGGAGGGCGCGGCCGTGGACCGGCTCGTCGAGGCGTTCCGCGCGCTCGACGGGCCGGCGGCGGTGCGGTCGTCCGGCGTCGGCGAGGACGGCGCCGCGGCGAGCTTCGCGGGGCAGCACGCGACGGAGCTCAACGTGCGGGGCCGCGAGGGCCTGATCGAGGCCGTCCACAGGGTGCACCGCTCGGCGCGCACCGAGGCCGCGATGGCCTACCGGCGGCGGCTCGGGCTCCCGACGGAGCCGCGCATGGGGATCGTCGTGCAGCGGCTCGTGCAGGCCGACTGCGCCGGGGTGCTGTTCACGCGGAACCCGACGACGGGCGCCGACGAGCGCGTCGTCGAGGCGACGTGGGGCCTCGGCGAGGCGGTGGTCGCGGGCCTCGTGACCCCGGACGGCTACCGCATGGCCCGCGGCGGGCGCGTCCTCGAGCGGCGCGCGGGCGACAAGGACATCGCCGTCGTGTGGGCCGAGGAGGGCGGCACGCGGGAGGTCGAGGTCGAGCCGGAGCGGGCCGCGGCGCTGTGCCTCGACGACACCAGGCTCGCCGCGCTGGAGGCGCTGGCCGCGGCGTGCGAGGCGGCGTTCGGCGGCACGCAGGACATCGAGTGGGCGTTCGCGGGCGACCGCCTGTACCTGCTCCAGAGGCGGGCGATCACGCGTGGCTGAGGCCTCGTCCCGGGTGCCGGTGCGGCTGCTCGCCGCCATCGTGCTCTCCGCGTCGCTCGCGCCGCTCAACTCGACGATGGTGGCGGTGGCGCTGCCCGAGATGGCGCGCGACCTCCAGGAAGGCTCGGGCGAGCTCCGCCAGGGGCTCGTGACGAGCTACCTGCTCACGAACATCGTCCTGCAGAGCCCCGGGGGGAAGCTCGGCGACCGGCTCGGCCACCGGCGCGCGCTCGCGCTCGGCCAGCTCGTCTTCGCGATCGGCGCCGCGCTCGCCTACGTGTGGCCGGTGCTCCCGGTGCTCACGGCGTCGCGCGTCGTGATGGCCGCTGGCGCGGCGATCCTCGCCCCGAGCGCGACGGCCATGCTCCGCACGGAGCTGCCGCCGGAGGTGCGCGGGCGCGCGTTCGGCGCGTTCGGGGCGATGATGGGCATCGCGGCGGGCACGGGCCCGAAGGTCGGGGCGCTGCTCGTCGGACACTTCGGGTGGACGTCGATCTTCCTCGCGAACGTCCCGGTCCTGCTCCTCTCGGCCGCGCTCGCGCGCACGGCGCCGCCGGCGGCCCCGGCGCCCGCGCCTCCCGCGGGCGCGCCGCCGGCTGCGGCCGCCGCAGCCGCGGCGCCTCCGGTCGCCGTCGCAGCGCCCGCCGCGCCGCGGGCGCGCTTCGACCTCCTCGGCTCGGCGCTGCTGGGCGCCTCGCTGATGGGCCTCGTGCTCGGCCTCGAGAACGCCCACCTCCGCTGGGCGGCCGCGATCGGCGCGCTGAGCCTCGTGCCGTTCGTCCTCTGGGAGCGGCGCGCCGCGGACCCCGTCATCGACTTCTCGCTGTTCCGGCGGCGCACCTTCGTGGGCGGCAGCCTGATCATCGCGCTCCAGAACTTCGCGATGTACTCGGTCCTGTTCGAGCTGCCGCAGGTCGCGGCGCGGCTGTCCGACGTGGGCCCGCGGGACGTCGGCAACACGCTCGTCGCGATGATGGCGATGATGGTCGTCGCCTCGCCGCTCGCGGGCCGCGCCTCCGAGCGCTTCGGGGCGCGCGCTGTCGCCCTGATCGGCTGCTCGCTCGCCCTCGGCGGCATGGTCCTGCTCGCGGCGCGGCCGCTCGCCGTCATCACCGACGCGGTCCCGGCGCTCCTCGTGCTCGGCGCGGGCCTCGGCCTCACGTCCGCGCCGTCCCAGGCCGCCGCCATGAGCGACGTCCCGCGCGACAGGAGCGGCATGGCCGCGGGCATCACCTCGACGATGCGCTACCTCGGCGGCATCGCCGGCCTCACCGTGCTCGGCCTCGTCCTCACCGAGACCCGCGACCGCGAGGCCGTCCTGCGCGAGCACACAACGGCCATCACGGTCTTCTGCGCGGCGCTGCTCCTGACGATCGGCTGCGCCCTGACCCTCCCGGGCCGCGGCGCGGCGCCGGCCCGAGCTCCGCGATAGCGCCGCGCCGTATCGCTCCAGCGCGCTCGCCGGAGCTCCTGAGCGACCTCGGTCAGAATGGCACAACCCGGCTCGATGCCCTGTGCGCCTCGAATAAAGCCAAATTGCAGTGCGGCCCAGCCATCGTGGCGCACTTCATGGAGGTGTGCCTCTGGCTCTGTATGGCACACACGTCGAGCAACCTCGCGGTTTCCGCGCCAGAGCGCGCTGGCATACAGGCTGCTCAGGCCCGGATTCATGAGAACAACAACTGGTCTGGCGGCAATGATTGTGTCGGCTCTCGTGGCGTGTGGCCCGAGCCCGGACGGGAATGCGGGAGGGGGAGGTTCCGGTCAAGGCGGGGCGGGAGGTCAAGGCGGAGCGGGAGGAGCAGGCGGCTCGCGCCCCGACCCCGTCGAGTGCTTCGAGGTGAAGCCTGGCTGCGTGCTGGCCTCGGACACGGCGCGGATCACGGCGCCGGACGTCCCACAGGAGGATCAGGCGTCGCTCTCGCGCAACAACACGAGCTTCGCGCTCGATCTCGGCCGCGCGCTCGACGGCGCGACGAACAACGTCATCTACTCGCCCTTCAGCGTCTCGACAGCGCTCGCGATGGCCTACGCGGGCGCGCGGAGCACGACGGAGCAGGCGATGGCCGAGGCGATGCGGTTCGAGCTTCCCCAGGCGCGGCTGCATGCGGCGTTCAACCACCTGGACCTCGAGCTGAAGACGCGGGCCAGAGAGCCCGGTGAGGCGACGGGCGTCGGGTTCCGGCTCCACACCGCCAACGCGCTCTGGTCGCACGTCGGTCTCGCGATCGAGCCGTCGTTCCTGAAGGTGCTCGGCGAGAACTACGGTGCGCCCGTGCGGCTCGCGGACTTCGACAGACCGCCGGAGGCCGAGGGCCTCATCAATGCGTGGGTGAGCGATCAGACCGACGGCAAGATCCCGGAGCTCCTCAAGGGCGCGTTGACCCAGGAATCGCGGCTCGTGCTCGTCAATGCGATCTCCTTCGAAGCTGCGTGGAGCACGCCGTTCGAGGAGGACGCGACGCAGCCCGGGACGTTCCAGCGCGGCGACGACACGAGCGTCACCGCCCAGATGATGCACGGCAGGCAGGTGACGCGCCACGGCGCCAGCGACGGCTGGGAAGCGGTGGAGATCCCTTATCACGAGGCCTCCGTCTCGATGTTCCTCGTGATGCCCACCGCGGGAACCGCGGAAGCATTCGAGGCGTCGCTCGACGGCGAAGCGCTCGAGGGGCTCATCGCCTCGATGGAGTACCGGTCGGTCGACATCACGATGCCGAAGTTCTCGTTCGAATCGTCCGCCTCGCTCAAGAAAGCGCTCGAGGGGCTCGGCATGGAGGTCGCCTTCGGTCCGGCCGCCGACTTCTCGGGCATCCTCGGCGGCGGAGGGATCCAGATCCAGGACGTCATTCACAAGGCGGTCATCGACGTGGACGAGGCCGGTACCGAGGCGGCAGCGGCGACCGCGGTCGTCCTCGCCGTCTCCGGGAGCGGGGGCGCGGTCGACCCCCCCGAGCCTGCGGCGATCGTCCTGGACCGCCCGTTCTTCTTCTTCATCCGAGATGTCCCGACGGGGGCGATCCTCTTCGAAGGACGCGTCAACGACCCGACAGCGCCCTGAACCCGCTGAAGGCCGGTCGAGCTGGTCGCGCCCGCGGGCGAGGGCGCCGTCACCGCGCCGCCCCGTGCGCCGCGCCGGGCGGTCCGTGGCGTCGCGTCACCCTTGCTCCAGCGCCTGGGCCGCCGGCGGCGGCGGCGCATGGCGCGCCCGCTCGCGGTGGGGGGAGCGGGCGGCCAGCCGCTCGAGCGCCCTCGGGGCGACCGCGCCGGACTTGAGCTGTCGTATCTCCGCGGCGGCGGCCTGCGCGCGCTCGCGCAAGGCCCCGTCCGCGAGCAGCGCCCGGAGCCGCGCCCGGATCGCCTCCGGCGTCGCCTCGGCGAGGGGCAGGCGATAGGCGAACCCTCCGCGCTCCGCCTGCGCGGCGTTGATGGGCTGGTCGCCGAAGAGCGGGATGATCAGCATCGGGACCCCGTGCTCCAGCGCGCGCCCGATGGTCCCCCAGCCGCCGTGCGTGATCACCGCCGTCACCCTGGGGAACACCTCCTCGTGGGGCAGATACCGCTCGATGCGGACGTGTTCTCCGAGGCCGGTGGGCACGTCCTCCGCGCTGGCGGCCGTGGCGAGGATGGGGATCCCCATCGGCGCGACCGCCAGGAGCACGCGCCGGAGCAGGCCGCCGTCCTTGCCCGTGGTCGTGGTGCTCACGAGCACCGTGTCGGGCTGCACCTCCACGGGGGCGGCGGGGCGCGACGCCTCGGGGCCGTGCCCGCCGGGCGTGTTGAACGAGACGGGGCCGGCGAAGAGCTGCCGCTCCTGGAGCGCGACGTCGGGGACGAAGCCGCGGTGGGCCATCACGACGTGGAGCTCCGGCGACGTCGCGGCGCGCACGAACTCCGCCGAGCCCCCCGGGCGTCGCGGCGGCAGGCCGAGCGTCGCCCGCGCCCGCGAGAGCGGCAGGAGCCTGTCGGCGAGGGCGTGGAGGAGCGCGGGGCGGTCGGCGACGAGCCGTGGGAGCTGGAGCGACCGCGCGAGCAGCGGTAGCCCCGCCGCGTCGAGCACGGTCGCGGCGTTCCCCGCGCTCGCCCAGGGGATGCCGGCGCGCTCGGCCGCGTAGCCCGCGCCGAAGCCGAAGGTGTCATGGACGAGGCAGTCCACGCCCTCGCGCCGGAGGATGGGCGTGAGCTCCTCGGCGAGCTCCACGCTGCTCTCGATCAGGGCCTCGCGGAACCGGATCAGGTTGCGGGGGATGGTCGGGACCCACCGCAGCGCGCCCTCCACCGGGCGATCGCGGAGCCGCATGATGATGTTGTGGTGACGGGCATAGGGCACGAGCTCGGCGCCCGCCGCCCTGACCGTGGCCTCCGCCGAGGCCTGCGTGTGCACGAGCACCCGATGGCCGCGCGCCGTCAGCCCCCGCGCGAGCTCGAGGATGCGGAGCAGGTGCCCCGTCTCGTTCGGGGTGGTCATGAGGAAGGTGAAGGGCCCGGGCACACCGCCGGACGTCGCGGGCGCGTCCGGGAGATCGGGTGAATCGGGTGAGCCGCTGCTGGATTCGATCGGTTTCGTCATGTGTCCTCGGCGCTCCTCTGGCGTTGTTCACCTGTCGAACGTTGCATGGCGCCTCGCCGTTCGAGGCTCGGTCGAACCCGTGCGCGGCCGTCATCGCGGGTCTCCGGCCGGATCGAGCGTCCGGCAGAGCACGTCGACCACGAACTCGAGGTAGGGGCGGCCCTCGGCCTGGGTGAACCCGTCGCGCGCGATGTGCTGGTGGAACGGGCGGAACTGCAGCGCGCCGAGGAAGAGGTCGGCCGCGTGCTCGGGCGGGACCGGGCGCACGACGCCCCGCGCGGCCGCGCGCGCGAACCACGCCGCGAGCTCGCTGCGCGCGCGCACGGGCGGGAAGTCTTCCCGTCGCTCGTAGGCGGTATCGAGGGTGAACCCGGCCGAGCGGAGCACCGCGATGCACGGCACGATGCGCTCGAGGTGCACCGAGATCTCCTCCGCGAGCTCGAGGAGCTGGGCCCGCGCCGGGCGGTCGTCGGGGCCGGATCGCGCCCGCGCGATCCACGGCGGCTCCGCCGGGGGGAGCAGCGCGGCGCGCAGGAGCTGCTCCTTGGTGCCGAAGCGCTGGAACAGCACCCCGTGCGAGATGCCGATCCGCGCCGCGATCGCGGTCGTCGACACGCCGGCCCCGTGCTCGAGGAAGCAGGCGCGGGCCTCCTCGAGGATCTCCTCGTCGGTGGTGCTACGCGGGCGGACCATTCATTACTAACATGTCACTTACGAATAAAAATGCAAGATGACATACAAACACCGGATCGCCGGGCCGGGGCGAGCGCGAGCAGGAGCGGCCCGCCCGCGCGCAGGCCGCGCCCGCCGGAGCCTCACCCCCGCGCCGCGATGGAAGCGAGGAGGCTCTCCAGAGAGCTCGGCTCGATCGGCTTGGTGAAGTGCATGTCGAAGCCGGCTTCCTGGGCCCGGCGGCGATCTTCCTCCCGGCCGTAGCCGGTCAGCGCGATGAGCAGCGAGGGGGAGGCGCCCGCGCCGCCCTTCAGGGCCCGCGCCACCCCGTACCCATCCATCCCGCCGGGGAGGCCGATGTCGCAGAGGATCACCTCCGGCAGGAACGAGCGCGCCGCATCGACGCCGGCGGGCCCGGACAGGGCCACCTCGACCCGATAGCCCTCCATGGTGAGCAGCGCCTGCAGCATCGACGCGGCGTCCTCGTTGTCCTCGATGACCAGGATGCGCAGCGGCCGCGCGGCGACGTCCGACGTCGGCGCCGGGCGCGGGGCCGGCGGCGCGACGCTGCGCTCCAGCGGGAGGCGGACGACCACCGCCGTCCCGTGGCCGATGCCCTCGCTCTCGGCCGAGACGGCGCCGCCGTGCAGCTCGACGAGGCCCCTCACCAGCGAGAGGCCCAGCCCGAGCCCGCCCCGGCTGCGGTCGAGGCTGCGGTCGGCCTGGGTGAACAGGTCGAAGGCGCGGGCCAGCATCGCCGCATCCATGCCGATGCCCGTGTCGCGGACGCGGATCTCGGCGAAGCCCTCCGGCTCCACCGACAGCGAGACCGTCACCCGGCCGCCGGCGTCGGTGAACTTGTTCGCGTTGTGCAGCACGTTGCTGATGGCCTGCGACAGGCGGGTCGGGTCGGCGTGGACCCACAGCGGCTCGTCCGGGATCTCCAGCGCGAGCCCGAGGCCGCTCGCCTCGAGCGTGCTGCGGTAGTCCTCGGCGGTCTGTCGGAGCAGCTCTGTCAAATCGCAGCGCTCCTTGCGCAGCGTGATCCTGCCGCGGGCGACGCGCGAGACGTCGAGCAGGTCGTCCACCAGCCGGGCCATGTGCACGACCTGCCGCTCGAGCACGCCGCACGCCTGCGCCGCCCACGGCTGCTGCAGCCCGGACCGCCGGAGGATCTCGGCGGCGTTGCGGAGGGGCCCGAGCGGGTTGCGCAGCTCGTGGGCGAGCATCGCCAGGAACTCGTCCTTGCGCCGATCCGCCTCCTTCAGCGCGGCCTCCGCGCACTTCTGATCGTGGATGTCGGTGGCGGTGCCATACCACTGCACGATATCGCCCGACGGCCCGCGGACCGGCAGCGCGCGGCCGAGGAACCAGCGGTGCTCGCGCGCAGCAGGGCTGAAGAAGCGGTACTCGATCTCCAGGGGCTCGCCGGTCACGACGGCGCGGCGCCACGCGTCCTGGCACCGCCCGCGATCGTCCTCGTGGAGGAAGGAGATCCAGCTCTCGGAGGTCGCCTCGCCCTCCCGCACCGCGGTGAACTCGTACCACTTGCGGTTGTAGTACTCGGTGGTGCCGTCGGGGCGAGACGTCCAGACGATCTGCGGCATGGCGTCGGCCAGCGTCCGGAACTTCGCCTCGCTCTCCCGGAGCGCGTCGTCGGCCCGCTTCCTCTCGGTGATGTCGTGGGCGATGCTGACGGCGAGCCGCCTGCCCGCCGCGTCCTTCCCGAGCGGCGCCCCGCGGAACAGCCACGTGCGCCGCTCGCCGGTCGCCGTGGTGATGGCGGCCTCGAGCTCGGCGTTGAAGGGCACCTCCAGCGCGTACAGGGCCTGGATCCTGGAGAGGATCTCGTCCTTCTGCGCCCCGTGCGCCCTGCCGACCCACGCCTCGACGGTGGGGATGTCCCCGGAAGCGTAGCCGGCGATGTCCGTCCACGCGCGGTTGACGCAGACGACCTGGCCGTCGTCGGCGTGGATCATGACGGGGAACGGGGTCGCCATCACGGCGCGGCGGAATCGCTCCTCGCTCTGCTGCAGCAGGAGCTCCGCCTCCTTGCGCTCGGTGATGTCGATGACCGAGCCGACGTAGCCGAGGAACTCTCCGTCCGGCCCGAGCCGGGGGGTGCCCGAGGCGATGCACCAGCGGTACGCGCCGTCGTGCCGGCGCAGGCGGTAATCCAGCCGGAAGGACTCGCGCCGCGCCTCGGCCCGCTGGAACGTCTGCAGGGTCGCCAGACGATCGTCGGGGTGCAGCGCCTCGAGCCAGCCGAGGCCGACGGCGGTCGCCTCGGCCTGGCCCGAGAACTCCGACCACAGCCGGTTCCCGTACGTGGCGCGCCCGTCGGGGCCCGTGGCCCAGATCATCACGGGCGCTTGATCGGCCATGTTGCGGAAGCGCACCTCGCTCTCCCGGAGCGCCACCTCGGCGAGCTTGCGGGCGGTGATGTCCCCGACCACGCCCACCATCCGGAGCGGCCGCCCGTCGCGAGCCCGCAGCACCATCGCGCGGGAGTGGACCCAGCGCACCTGCCCGTCGGCGTGGAAAATGCGGAACTCGCCGGAGTAGTCCGCCTCGCCGCGCAGCGCGCCCTCGATCTGCGCCCAGACCGCCTCCCTGTCGTCCGGGTGCACGAGGCGCGCGAAATCGTCCTGGGTGCCGCCGAATTGCGCCGCGCTGAGGCCCGCGCACTCGAGCGCCTCGCTCGACCAGAAGAGGCGGCCGCTCGCCGGCTCCCATTCCCAGACGCCGAGCTGGCCGCCCGTGAGGGCCAGCCGCAGGCGCGCCTCGCTCTGGCGCAGGCCCTCCTCGGCGCGCCTGCGGACGGTGATGTGGCGCGCCGTCTCCAGGACCAGCCGCCTGCGCCGGATCGGCCGGCGCGGCGCTCCTTCCCGTCGCCTCCGCTCCTCGATCTCGGTGGCCGTGCCTATCCAGCGCTCTCCGCGGCCGCCGGCGTCCTCGCTGGGCTCGGCGCGACCGAGGAACCGGCGGTAGACGCCATCATGCCGCCGCAGCCGGACCTCCAGCTCGAGCGCCGCGCCCCCCGCGACGGCCGCCCGCCACGCCGCGGCGTAGCGCGTCGCGTCCTCCGGGTGGAGGACGGCGGCCAGCCCGAGGCGCCTCGCCTGCTCGGCGGAGAGGCCGGTGTACTCGCGGAAGCGGCGGTTGACGTACTCGAACGAGCCGTCGCAGCAGGCGGCCCATACCAGCTGGGGGATGCTCTCGGCGAGCAGGCGGAACTGCGGCTCTATCCCGCGCCGCGCGGCGCCGCGATCGTACTTCGGAGAGGTCACGTCCATTCGATGGGATCGACTCCGCCCGCGGTGAGCGGCGGAGCACCTCGGACGCTTTGTCTACGTTGATGTATTCCGCAAGGTCAGCGCAGGGATCGCCGCAGGGTGACCTCGGCAGGACAGGCAACCCCGGCTGCGACGCGGCCGACCTCGACCTTGCGCTCGAGGGGCGGCCGAGCGCACCCGAGCGCGCACCTGCTCGGGTGGATCTCGGGCAACACGGGCGCGGTCCTCCACGCCGCCCTCGACGAGCCGCGGCTCTCCAGCATCGTCGGCTGGCCGAGCTGCGTATCGCTCCGGACGTCATGTGTTCAAGGCGCGCGCATGCCCTGATGTTCGCGCCCTCGACGACCGCGCCGAGGATCAGCGGAATCCGCGCCGGCCACGTTGCCCTGACACTCTAGGATGTTCGTTGCGCGGAGAGCAAGAGGTGGGATGATGGGCCGCCTCGAGGAGCACCCGTGAGTCCGTTGCTGTGGCAAATGGAGCCGGGATGCCCTGGGCGAACATGAGTCTCTGAGGGAGGGCTGGTGTCGCTGCGCGCCTCGCGTGTCGCGCCGGTCAAGGGGGCGGAGGATGACGCTTCGGGGGGTCTCTGCATGGGCTCTGTCCATGGCGCTGGCAGGATGCGTGAATGAGCTCGTCGAGGACGATGAAACGATGGAGTCGCGGCAGGCCCTGCACGCGTTGAGGCAACTCAAGCTCGACGTGACGTCGGGACCGGGCGCGAAGCTGGGGCCCCATCTGCTCGCGCTACAACGAGCCATGGCGGCGCACCCGCATCCAGGTGAGGACGCGCTGGATCGCAAGTTCCCGATGCTCCGCGTGCAGCGCGGCTACGTCGATGTCAGCGCCCGCGGCGACGACGGCGCGGCGCTCGCGGCCGAGCTCACCGCGAAGGGCATGCTGAACGCGGAGGTCCACGGCCGCGCCGTGTCGGGCCGCGTGCCGATCTCGCGCCTCGACGACATCGCGACGACGCGCGGCCTGATTTCCATGCAGCCTACCGTGGCGATATCGAACGCGGGTCTGGTCACGACGCAAGGCGACCGCTCGCTGCGCAGCGACGTCGCGCGCGCGCGGTTCGGGGTCGATGGCCGCGGGGTCCGCGTCGGCGTGCTGTCGGACAGCTTCGACTGCGCGCCAGGGCCGCTCGTGCCCGGGGAGAGGTTCACCGTCGCCGAGGAAGACATCGCGAGCGGCGACCTGCCATTGAATATCCGCGTCCTGAAGGATCTGCACGATCGTCCGGACCCAGAGTGCATCGATGAAGGGCGCGCCATGATGCAGATCATCCACGACGTCGCGCCGGGAGCGAGCCTGTCTTTCTACACCGCGTTCGTCAGCGTGGAGGACTTCGCCGAGGGGATCGTCGCGCTCGCGCGCGACGGCGCGGACGTCATCGTCGACGATATCATCTATCCCGCCGAGCCCATGTTCGAGGACGGGATCGTCGCCGACGCGGTGGACGAGGTGGTCAAGGAGGGCGTGGCGTACTTCTCGTCCGCGGGTAACCAGGAGCGTCAGTCGTATCAGTCGGAGTTTCGCGACTCTCGACGGCGCGGTCTGCTCGGCGGGCGGCGCCACGACTTCCAGCCGGGCCCTGGCGTCAACGATCTGCAGCGCGTCTCGGTGAGCGCCGGCTCGTTCACCGTGGTGGCGCTCAACTGGGATCAGCCTTCGCTCTCGGCGAACGGCGTGCGCGGATCGCGGAGCGACATGGATCTGATCTTCCATGACACGAACGGCGAGCCCCTGGAACAGTGCACCCTCGATGATCTGCAAGAGGTCTGTCAGATGGCGGGCGTCGCCAACAACATCGGCGGCGACGCGGTCGAGCTCGCGGCGATCGTCAACGGCTCTGTCGAGGATCTTGATCTCCAGCTCGGCCTGGAGCTGGTGGCAGGCCCGGCGCCGGGGCTCGTGAAATACGTGTGGCTCGAGAGGGCGGGCACCTTCAGCGTCGAGGAGTTCGACACGCGGAGTTCCACGATCTTCGGCCACCCGAACGCCGCTGGCGCCGAGGCGGTCGGCGCGGCGGCGTGGTTCCAGACGGAGGAGTGGGGCAGCCCGCTCGATCTAGCGTGTCGGCCAGCGTGCCTGAACTTCTTCTCGTCGGCGGGCGGGACGCCCGTCCTGTTCGGTGATCGCGGCGAGCGCCTTTCGTTTCCGCACCTGCGGCTGAAGCCAGGCGTGACGGGGCCGGACGGCGGCAACACGACGTTCTTCATCGCCGACCTCGCGATGCGGATCCCGGGCACCGGCGAGCCGGACGGGTTCCCGAACTTCTTCGGCACCTCGGCGTCCGCGCCGCACGTCGCGGCCGTCGCCGCCTTGATGATCGACCAACGTGCGCGCGACATCGCCCGCAGGTTCAGCTCGGAGCAGCTCTCGCCGCTCGAGATCTACGGGGCGCTGAGGCGCACGGCGGACGACGTGCGGCTGCGCAACTTCGGGGGCGACATCGGTCCCCAGAGGGTGCCCGGGGCCCTCGGCTTCGACTTCGACTCGGGCTTCGGCTTCGTGGACGCGGTGCGCGCGGTGCGAGCGGTCTCGCGCTGAGCTCGTGACGGGCGCCTTCCCGCGCGCCGCGCCCGCTCTCCGCGTCTTTCGGTCCAGAGAGCCCGCCGGCTGCCGGCCGGGGGGCGGCGAGGTCGAGGTGCTTCCGGAGGTGCTGGAGGTGCTGCCGGCATCCATGGGGGAAGCGGACGAGCCCATCTCGGCCCCGGCCCTCACCGGCCCTCGGACATTCTCCGCCGGCTGCTCCACCACCTCCTCGACCCGCAGGGCGGCCGATTTGCGAGGCCGCGGCGCACCTGCCCGAGAGGGGGCTGCCGCTGGTGCGCCACGGACGCTTCAAGCGATACTCTCCCGCCATGGCGCGCACCGCTCCGGTCCCGAACATTCCCGCCATCCCTGGTATGAATCCAGGCGTCTTCATCCTGGGCGGCGGCGGCGCCGGCGGGGGCGGCAATGGACGAGGCGGCAGCGGCAGCGGCGCGGGCCAGGGCGCCGGCGGAAACAACGGCGGCAACGGCGCCAACGGCGGGGGGCCAGGCGCGAACGGGTGCGGGCCAGGCAGCGGCGGCGGCTGCATGAACCCGGCACATGGGGGCAACGGCGGCACGCATGCCGGCGACCCGGTCGACCCGGTGACGGGGCGGGTCTACACGCTCCCGCAGACGGACCTCGTGCTGACAGGGCCCATGGTCTTCGAGTTGCGCCGCAGCTACTCGTCCTTTGCCCGCGAGCGCGACGTCGGGCTGGGCGCGGGATGGACCCACTCGCTCGCATGGGAGATCGCGCTCCGGCGGCGCACCATGGTCGTTTACGCGCCGAGCGGCGCCGCGTCTCTCCACGATATCCCGCCGCCGGGCGACGAGGTCGCGCTCAACAGCGGCGGCCGCCTTCGCCGCGACGAGAGCGGATTCCTGATCACCGGCGACGACGGCCTCGTTTACCTCTTCGACCCTTTCGCCGCGTCCCGCGAGCGCCACCGGCTCGCCGCGATCATCGACCGGGCCGGCAACCGGATCGACCTCGATTACCAGGGCGATCTGCTCGAATCGCTGCGCGACAGCGCCGGCCGCACCGTGCACGTCCGCCGCTGCCGGGACGGAAGGATCGAGGCGTTCGAGCTCGTCACAGCGAGAGGGCGCACTGTGCGCTGCCGGACCTACGCCTACGACGGCCAAGGCGACCTCGTCGCGGCCACGGATGCCGCCGGCCGGAGCGTCCGCTACGCCTACGACGAGCATCGCCTTGTCGAGCAAACCTCCCCGTCTGGGCTGCGCGTCTTCTACCGCTATGACGAGAAGGGCCGCTGCACCGAGACCTGGTGCGCACACCCCGGCGAACGCGACCCGGCCATGGCCGAAGGGAGCCCGACGGTCCTCGCCGACGGGCAGACGCCGGCGCGGGGCATGCTCCACTGCCGCCTGGAGTACGCCGACAGCTTCACCCTGGTGTACGACTCCCGGCAGGCGCGGCGATTCGATAGCAACGCCTTCGGCAAGATCGACCTCGCTGCCGGCTTGTGGGTCGAGGGCGCCGCGTACGACGCACGCGGCGATCTCGTCGCATACAGCGACCCGACCGGCACGCGCACGCTCTACGAGCGGGACGCGGCGGGCCGGATTGTCTCGATCGTCGATCCGACGGGCGCGCGCATCGAGCATCGCCACGATCCGCAGGGGAACGTGGTGGAGGCCACCGACGCGCTCGGCGCTGCGTGCCATTACAGCTACGATGGCGCCGCGAACCTGCTCGGCGTCCGAGACGCGCTCGGCGAGCTCCTGCGCTTCACCTACGACGAGCGGGGATTGCGTATGAGCGCCGTCCTGCCCGATGGGGGCGTCACCCTCTTCCGCCATGACGCCGAAGGGAACCTCATCGAGCTCGTGGAGCCGCACGGCAAGCCGCGCCGCATGGAGTACGACGATATGGGCCGGGTGCTCGCCGTCACCGATGAGGAGGGGCACAGGACCAGCTTCCACTACGACGAGCGCGGCGCCCTCTGGGGGCTGCGCTTCCCGGGCGGCGCCGAGGTGGCGATCGAGCGCGACGAGGACGGGCGGATCACGCGCTACCGCGGGCCAGACGGGGCGTACGAGCTCGCGTGGGGCGGGTACAACCTCGTTCACGAGCTCCGTAAGCCGAACGGCGAGACCACGCGCTTCCGGTATGACCGGGAGTGCCAGCTCGTCGAGGTGGAGAATGAGCGCGGGGAGGTGCACCGCATCGAGCGCGATGCGGCGGGACGGATCGTGGCCGAGCGTTTCTTCGATGGGCGCGAGCTCCGCTACCGGCTGGACGCGGCGGGCCGCGTCCAGCACATCCGGGACGCGGCCGCGCACACGACCGAGATCGAGCGCGACCCGTGCGGTAGGGTGGTCCGGCGCGGGTACGCCGACGACACCTTTGACGCATTCGAATACGACCCGGTGGGCCGCCTGACCCGCGCGGAGACCGAGGCCACCTGCTGCGAGTTCACGTACGATCAGCGCGGCAACCTCGTGCGCGAGGTGCAGGTCTGCGCGGGCCTCAGGGTCGTGATCGAGAGCGCGTACGACGCTGCCGGGCGTCGCACGGCGCTCCGGACCTCGACAGGGCACGAGGCGCGCTACGAGCGCGATCGAACGGGCTGCGCCCGGCGCGTTGTGACCTCCGGCGCTGCCATCGAGCGCACCTACGACACCTTCAGGCGGGAGATCCTGCGCGAGCTCCCGGGCGGTGGCCGCGTACTCTGTCGCTACGATGGCGTCGGCGCGCTGGTGGAGCGCCGCGTGCTCGGGCAGTCGAATGCGCGCGGGTCAGAGCCAGACTGGGTGGGCCCGCTGCCGCCGGGCACAACGTACGCCGAAGGCTTCGCGCACTCGCCGGGAGGTGACCTGGTGGAGCATGTCGCGACGGGCGGCGAGCGAACGCGCTTCGAGCACGATGCGGCGGGGCGCATCCTCGCGCAGCTGTCGACGCACGCCCCGGCCGAGCGGTTCTCGCACGGCGGCGGCGGACGCCTGCAGGAGGCAGGGGACGACGCGCCGGCCCGCCGCTACGGCCCGGGCGGGGTGCTGCTCTCGCGTGGCGACATCTCGTACGAGCACGACGCGGAGGCGCGCCGCACGGCGCGCGTCGACAGGACCACGGGTGAGCGCGTCAGGTACGCGTGGAGCGGCCGTGGGCTGCTCGCCGCGGTGGTGCTGCCGGACGGGACCCGGGCCGAGAACGTCTATGACGCGTCTGCGCGCCGCCTGCTCAAGCGCGTGAGCCGCGCGGACGGGGCCTTGCTCGAGACCCACTTCGTCTGGAGCGGGGACGACCTGCTCCAGGAAATCACAGAAGAGGTCGTTGCAGGGCAGCGGCGCGTTATCCGCGTGCGCGACTATCTCTGGGGCGAGCAGGGCGAGGGCCCGCTCGCGCACCAGGAGCGGGTGCCGGGGGGCGAGCCGGAGGTCAGCCGGTGGGTGCACTATGTGCTCGGCGCAGGCGGCGCGCCCTCGCTGCTGCTCTCGGACACGGGCGAGGTGCTCGCGCGCCTCCGGCTCCGCGTGTGGGGCGCGCTCGATACCCCGCCTTTCGCGCCGGCCCCGACCCCCTGGCGCTACCCCGGCCAGTACCACGACGACGAGACCGGGCTCGCATACAACCGCTACCGCTTCTACGACGCTGCTGTCGGCCTATATCTGAGCCCCGATCCGCTGGGGATCGCCGGCGGACTGAACGCATTCGAGTACGCCCGAGGGCAGCCCTTCCGCGTCGTCGATCCGGAGGGGCTCACGCCGGTGCTGTGCACCGTCTCGGGGCACGGCGTCAGGGGCCGCGGTGCCAGTGCCGCCGGCCGGAGCAGCGACCCGGCGCTACACCCGGTGGTCGCCGCGGCGATGCCGCCGCCGGTCGACCTCCGCGGCGAGCCCTTCTATCCGGCCGAGCGACGGAGTCCGGAGACCTGCGCGGAACCCGGCGCGCTGAGCGAATACATCCGCAACTGGGAGCGCCAGAACAACAACGGCCGTCCGCTCGATCCGAACAACCCGCGCGATCGCCGGCGGATACAGCGCTGCCTGCGCGACATCACCTCGATACAGGCGCAGCACCCCGACGGGACGGCGCGGGCGCCGTGCCCGAACTGTTCGCAGCTCCTGCAGAACCTGCGCGACCGCTGGGGCGCGCCGCGGGAGCGCGTGGTGCAGCTAGGCGCCAGCAGCGAGACCGGGACAGACTCGCTTCGCAGCACGCCGCCCGACCCGCGGTGGGCACAGGGAATGCGGCAGCAGCGCCGCAGGGAGCGACGGAGATGAGCAAGGCACGCAGTGGTAGTGACCGTCCGATCCGGCTCGCCGACAGCGCGCGCCGGCGGCTGAGCCGGCACGCTGTCGAGGTCTTCCAGGAGCTCGACCTCCGCCGCGACCCGGCGCACACCACGTCGCCCGACGCGCTGCGGGCTCTGCTGGAAGCGCGCGGGCTGCCCGTTTACGAGGGCGCGCTCGAGCTCGAGGGCCTCGCTGGGGGCACGCCGCTCCCGCCGGACAAGCGGCTCGGCGTGTTCGCCTCGCTGAAGGCGCTCGAAGGCGGGCGACCGCTCGGGCCGGAGAAGCTGCCACGCGCGGGGGGAGAGGTGCTGCTGCCGGTGGTGGCAGAGGGGTACCCCTCGGTCTGGATCGGCGACGGTGGCAACGTGTACCTGGTCGACACCGAGGCGGTGGGCGTGGCGCCGGCGTTCGACGGGCCGGCGCAGTACCTCGAGGCGCTCGCCATCGAGCTGGAAACGGAACCATGGCCGCCCGAGCCGGAGCGCCTGCAGTGGCATCACATCAGCGTCGCCGGCCTGGTCGGCGCCGCGGTCGCCGAGGTCTTCTACGCGCCGCCGTTCGCCCCGGCGTCGGGAGCGCACGGGGCCGCGTGGTTGCGCGATCACCTCCACATCGTGGAGCAGAACACCCCCGGCTTCTTCGTTGGGACCCGGGTCACGACCACCGACACCGACGAGGCCGTCGCCGCCCTGGAGGCGGCGCTCGCCACGAACCTGGAGGTGCGCTGGTCGGGGCCTCAGCGGCGGCCGCGCGCGGGGCAGCGGCCTGTCCTGTCGTTCACGTTCGCGATGGGGCCCACCGCGCCCGACAGGGAGGCGGCGGTGTGGGGGGAGCCCGGCGACTACCGCATCGCCTCGCGGAGCGTCGGCGAGCCGTGGCCGTTCCGGTGAGAGCGTCATTCCCTGTGCCCCCGGCGCGCGCAGGGCACGACGCCGATGACGGATCATCGGCCGTTCAGGGCGCGACGCGGCCTGTGTCCGAGAGAGCGCTCAGGGCGCCTTCACCTCGACGGGGACCGCGGAGCTCTTCCCAACGCCGTCGCCAAGCTGCCCCAGGGTGCCTTTGCCCCAGCACAGGACCTGGCCAGGGCCCGTGGGGCCGCACGCCCCCTCGACAATCGCGCACGTGTGGAAGAAGCCGGCGCTCACCGCGACGACCTGGGCGAGCGCGGTGCCGTCGCCCAGCACGACGGGTTCCATTCGCGCATTATCGCCCATCATCGGCGTGCTGCGACCGAGCTGCCCTTGCTCGTTGCTGCCACGGCAGCGGAGCCGCCTCTGGTCGTCGATCGCGCAGACGAATACGTAGCCGGTGGACATCGGACCCCAGCCACCCGGGATCGCAGCCGCCGTCCCAGCCGGGGGAGCCTCGGCGCCGTGCTGGCCTGAGCTGTTGTTCGTCCCCCAGCAGAAGAGGCCTCCCACGTCGTCGCGCGCGCAGCCGAAGTTCGTGCCGTAGGAGACCTCGGAGAAGGGCAGCGTCGCTCCCGCCTCGATGAGCGGCATGTGCGCGCTGTAGTTCACGCCGCCCTCGGAGCTGGCCGGGGTGTTCGTGAGGAGATAACCGCCGCCGATCGCGCCCCAGCAACGCAGCCCGTCCTCCGCGGCCCCAGTCGAGAAGCAGCTACCTATCGAGCCGATGCCCCGCGCGAGGATGGCCCTCGGACTGGCCGTCGCGGTGAAGGTGAACGCTTTCACCGGGACGAGGCTCTCCTCACCGCTCGCATCCGGCCCGAGGCTCGAGAACAGGTTGGATCCCCAGCAGTAGATGCTGCTGGTCGAGGTGAGCGCGCACGCCGAGTACCACTCGGGCGCGATCTTGCGCACGAGCAACGGGGCCGTACCGTCATTGACGATCGCCGGGGCGTCATGGGCCATCGAGTCCTTGGCGCCGTTCGCGAGGAGCCCGGTCTCATTGTTTCCCCAGGCCCAGAGTCGGAGCTGGCTGTCGATCGCGAAGGTCGTCCGCTCGGTCAACGCGATCTGTGTGATCGCCGCCGTGCCGAGCGACGCGGGGAAAAGCACTCTCACCGGCGTGCTCGAGGAGATCGCCATCGCCTGCGGAACACCTAGCTGGCCGAACGAGTTGTCCCCCCAGCAGTAGAGAGCGCCGTCCTGCCGGATGGCGCACGTATGGCTGTCCCCCGCAGCCACCATGATGGCGTCGGCGAGCGTGGGGCTGTCCGGCGGGATCCGGCATCCAGGATCACCACCGCCCCCCCCGCCGGACGCGCCCCCGCCCCCCCCGCCGGACGCGCCCCCGCCGCCCTCGCCGTCCCCCCCGCCGGACGCGCCCCCGCCGCTCCCGCCGGCGCCTCCGCCGTTCTGCGCGTCGATCGGACCGCCGCCCGTTCCGCCACCCGCGCCGCTGTCCGAGAAACGCCGGTTGGGAGCGGAGCATCCTGCCCCCGCAGCGAGGGTGGCGGCGACGACGAGAAAGGAGCAGAAGTTCGATCGCGTCCGGGTGTTCCTCTCCATCTCATGCATCCGGCTACACCCCCCAGCATCCTTTACGCAGCCTTACCGCGGGGAGGACAAGAAGTCCAGTTGGGTCCGATCGCCGATGTCCCTGCTTTCGCGGAGCGCCTCAGGGGCGCTGCGGCACGCACACACCGAGCGTGGGAGACCTCAGCGGAGCCTGCGGGCGCCGGCCAGCGGCGAGGTTCCGGCAGCGAGTCGACGCGAGCGGCGGGCTTGACCACAGGCCCGAGCTCGCTCGCGCCACCGGCAACCCGAGCAGCCGACCGATCGCCTCGTGAGCGACCCGGGCTGCCATGTCGTCCCCGAGGGCGACGGCGCAGGTCAGGGTGCTGGCAAGCTCGGCCCCCAAGGTGGCCCGAGGCGACATATCGGCTCCTTCGACTTCGGCAGCGAACTGGCACTCTCCTTCGCAGAGGGTGTGGATGACGCACGGATCAATCGTCCCCCCGCCAGCGACTCTGGTGTTTTCTCGGCGATGGCGGTAAGCGCGGGCGGGGCTGCCATGTCGACTGTTGGCTTCCTCTCGGTCTCCCCGACTCCGTCGCGCCGGAGTCGATCGGCCAGAGCTGTTCGAGACAACGGATGCGAGGCTGAACATCCGCTTGCATGACACCCGTGCGACCTTCATCACTGTCAAGCTCGCGAACGGCCGCACGGAGACGTGGATCTCTGATCGCACCGGGCATAGCTCGAGCGACCAGAGCCACAACTACAAGCGCGCCGCGCGCAAGGTCGCGGAGCTCGCTCTAGGCGACTTCGCCCCCCTGGACGAGGCGATCCCTGAGCTGGCCGGCAAGGGCGGTTCGGTCGGAGGAAGCGGTCGCGCGTCCGAGGAGTCCGAGGAGCCGGCTGCGAGCTCGACGAGCGACGCGGTCTCCCTCGCCTCCGCGCCGTCCGAAGGGGCGCTGGCCTTCGGCGACGAGGCCGCCCTCCCCGAGGTGGACGCGGTGGTGGCCGAGGAGCGCCGGGCGGGCCACATCGAAAGAGGGCCCGGTCAACGATGAACGGAAAATATCTGAAATCGTTCTACTTTCCGCCGCTCGCTCGACGGCATCAGGGAAGAAGCCCAAGTTCGTCCCTGGTTCGCCGTTCCCGGGGCTCGCGCCCCAGCGGTCCGCTGCTGTGCCCCGCCTCCGCTCCGCCCCCGGGCCCGCTTCCCGCCGCCTCCCGCCCGCGAACCGTGGTGTAATCCTCCGCGCCCCGCTCCCTGGCGGGGCGCCCCTCCCGCGGTGACCCCTTGAGCGATTCAGCCCCGAAAGCGACGATCGCCGTGCTCGAGCGGAACCGCGTCGTCGGCCAGCGCATCGCCCGCGTCATGTCCGCCGCCGCCGGCATGCAGAGCGTCCCCGTCGCCAGCGATCCGGGCGAGCTGCGCGCGCGGCTGTCCGACCGGCCCCTCTTGCTCGGCTGCGACGCCGCCGACCTCGACCTCGCGCTCGAGTGGGCGGCCGAGCGCTATCCGAGCATGCACCTGCTCGTGTGGACCTCGGGCAACACCGACGCGGTCCTCGAGGCTGCCCTCCGGGAGCCGCGGCTCTCCAGCATCGTCGGCTGGCCGAGCTTCGCCTCCATGCCGCGGCCGTGGGAGATCGCGCTCGCGGTCCGGCGCATCCTCAAGCCGCTCGCGCCCCCGCCGCGCCTCTCCGACCTGCTCGCCTGGGGCGCTACCATCGTGAAGTGGCGCCCCCGCACGAGCGAGGACCGCGACCGCACCGTCGCCGAGGTCGCGCACTGGGCCGAGCGCGCCGGCGCCCCCGCGCGCGTCGCCGAGCGGCTCGCCGCGCTCGCGCACGAGCTGCTCATGAACGCCATGTACGACGCGCCCGTCGATGCCGGCGGGCGCCCGCGCTACACGCACGACCGGCGGAGCGACATCGTGCTCGAGGAGAGCGAGATCCCCACGCTGCGGCTCGGCGCCGACGGCGCGCACATCGCGCTCCAGGCCCACGACCCGTTCGGCGCCCTCCGGCGGCACCACGTCTTCGAGGGCATCACCCGCGGCCTGAGCGCGCGCGGCGCGGACTCTGCCCGCACCCCCGTGCTCGACACCTCGCGCGGCGGCGCCGGCCTCGGCATGCTCAAGATCTACGCGGCCGGCGCGGTGCTCGTCGTCGACGTCTCGCCCGCCGCCTCGACAACGGTCACGTCGTTCTGGGACCTCGACGTGAACCCGCGCGAGTTCCGCTCGCTGCCCGCGTCGATCCACTACTTCGAGCGCTCCACGCCCGCGATGGAGACGCTGGAGCGGAGCGCGTGGTGACGCGCGGGGGCGCGCCGACGCGCGGCAGCGCGCCGACGCGCGGCAGCGCGCCGACGCGCGGGCCCGCGGTCACGCACGCGCGCGCCGCGCGGCCCGTCCGGGGAGGCCGCCGTGGCTGAGATCGATCCGCTCCTCGCCCGGCAGCTCCGGCGCCTCGGGCTCGAGGACCTCAGCGAGCCGCCCGACCGGGAGACCTGGCACAAGGTCGTCGCGCGGATCAGCGAGCACTACCGCCACGTCGCCGACGACCGGAGCCTCCTCACGCGCTCGCTCGACCTCTCCACGAACGAGATGGGCGCGCTCCACCGCCAGCTCCTCGCCGAGCGCGACCGCCTGCGCAGCGTCGTCGTGGCGATCGGCGACGCGCTCACCCTCTTCCACGACGCCGCCAGCTCGCAGGTCGAGCCGTCGATGCCGATCGAGGTCACCTCGACCATCTCGACGGCCAAGCGGCGCTTCGCGGCGAAGCTCGCCGAGCTGCTCTCGCTGGGCAGCGCGGCCCAGGGCGGCGCCGGGGCGAGCGGCTCGGACGAGGCGATCCACGAGGTCCGCGTCCAGCTCGTCGGGCTCGGCGACCGGCTCGTGCAGCTGCTCTACGACACCGCGGAGCGCGCCTCGCTGAAGAAGCAGCTCGAGGTCGCGCGCGCCGTCCAGCAGATGCTCGTGCCGAGCGACGACGTCATCGAGCGCCGCTCCCTGCGGCTCGCGAGCCACTTCCAGCCCGCGGCGGAGTGCGGCGGCGACTGGTGGACCTTCCACGACCTGCCGGACGGCAGGCTGCTCACGGTCATCGGCGACGTGACCGGGCACGGCATCTCGTCCGCCATCATCACGGGGGCGGCGAAGGCCGCCTGCGACATCGCGCGCACGTTCGGGGGCGAGGAGCTCAGCGCCGCGCAGATCCTCCGGGTCATGAACTGCTCGATCTTCGAGGCCGGGCAGCAGAAGTACCTGATGACGTGCGCCGTGTGCATCTTCGATCCCGGGGCCCGCTCGCTGACCATCGCGAACGCCGGCCACCCGTTCCCCTACCTGGTGAGGAACAGCGCCGTCCGCCAGCTCACCTCGGAGGGCGCGCCGCTCGGGGCAGCGAGCTCGGCCGAGTTCACGTCGAGCACCTTCACCCTCGAGGGTGGCGACGCCCTCCTCTGGTTCACCGACGGCGTCACCGAGTGTGAGAACGAGGCGAGCGAGCAGTTCAGCGAGCGGCGGCTGCGGGCGCTCTTCCACAGCGTGGCCAGCTCCGCGCCCGAGGAGGCGCGGGACGCGATCGTCGCGGCGGTGTCCAGGTTCCGCGGCGAGCGATCGATCGACGACGACATGACCCTCGTCGTCGCCCGCGTGCTGTAGCCTGGGGGCGAGGAGCCCCCATGATCCTCGAGACGTTCCACTACGACCGGGAGACCAGGAAGTGGTCGGTGCGGGTGCTGCCCGTGCTCGACAGCGACCGGACGCTGGTGCTGGCGTTCGGCGCGCCGGAGTTCCTGGACGACCCCGGCGCGATCCGTGAGCTGCGGCGGGCGTACCCGCGGTCGCACATGGTGGGGTGCTCGAGCGCGGGGGAGATCGCGGGCACGTCGGTGTGCGACGGGACGCTGACGGTGGCGGTTGCGCGGTTCGAGCGCACGACGCTGGCGACGGCGCAGGTGGAGGTGTCGAGCGCGTCGGACTCGTTCGCAGCAGGGCAGGCGCTGGCGCGGAAGCTGGAGCGGCGGGGGCTTCGCGGCGTGCTGGTGCTGTCGGAGGGTCTCGGGGTGAACGGCAGCCAGCTCGTGCGCGGGCTGAACTCGGTGCTGCCCGAGTCGGTGGTGGTGGCGGGCGGGCTGTCGGGGGACGGGACGCGGTTCCAGCGGACGTGGGTGTGCCTCGGGGACACGGTGCGCAGCGGGGTGGTGGCGGCCGTGGGGCTGTACGGCGAGCACGTGGTGATCCAGCACGGCTCGAAGGGGGGCTGGGACAAGTTCGGTCCGGAGCGTGTGATCACGCGCTCGTCGGGGAACGTCTTGTACGAGCTCGACGGTCGGCCGGCGCTGTCGCTGTACAAGGAGTACCTCGGGGACAAGGCGGCGGAGCTGCCTGCGTCGGCGCTGTTGTTCCCGCTGGCGCTGCGGGCGACGGCGCAGGACGAGAAGGCGCTGGTGCGGACGGTGCTTGCGGTCGACCACGAGGCGCAGTCGATGACGTTCGCGGGGGACGTGCCGGAGGGTCAGCTCGTGCAGCTGATGAAGGCGGACTTCGAGCGGCTGATCGGGGGCGCGGAGCAGGCGGCGCGCTCGGCGAGCGAGGCGGGGAGGGCGGCGGGCGACAGCGCGCTGGCGATCGCGATCAGCTGCGTGGGTCGGCGGATCGTGCTGGGGGACCGGGCCGAGGAGGAGGTGGAGGCGGTGCTGGACGTGCTGCCGAAGGGCACGCGCGTGACGGGGTTCTACTCGTACGGCGAGATCTCGCCCTACGCGACCGGCCACTGCGACCTGCACAACCAGACGATGACCCTCACCGTCCTCTCCGAGTCGCTCACGCTGCTCGCGCGGGGCGATGGCCCGCGCGAGCGGCGGCCGCGCGCCGCGAAGCGGCCGCCGGAGGTGGCCGCGCGCGTCGTCGCGCAGCCTGCGGGCGGCATGGCCGAGTTCGAGGAGCTCGAGATCGCGTCCGACACCAGCTTCGACCCGCTGTCTCCCGCGTCGAGCGCGTCGATCGGGATGCGGCTCGAGACGTTCTCCTTCTCGCGCGAGACGGGCCGGTGGTCGGTGCGGGTGCTGCCCGCGCTCGACAGCGACCGGACGCTGGTGCTGGCGTTCGGTGCGCCGGAGTTCCTGGACGACCCCGGCGCGATCCGTGAGCTGCGGCGTGCGTACCCGAGATCGCACATGGTGGGGTGCTCGAGCGCGGGGGAGATCGCGGGCACGTCGGTGTGCGACGGGACGCTGACGGTGGCGGTTGCGCGGTTCGAGCGCACGACGCTGGCGACGGCGCAGGTGGAGGTGTCGAGCGCGTCGGACTCGTTCGCAGCAGGGCAGGCGCTGGCGCGGAAGCTGGAGCGGCGGGGGCTTCGCGGCGTGCTGGTGCTGTCGGAGGGTCTCGGGGTGAACGGCAGCCAGCTCGTGCGCGGGCTGAACTCGGTGCTGCCCGAGTCGGTGGTGGTGGCGGGCGGGCTGTCGGGGGATGGGACGCGGTTCCAGCGGACGTGGGTGTGCCTCGGGGACACGGTGCGCAGCGGGGTGGTGGCGGCCGTGGGGCTGTACGGCGAGCACGTGGTGATCCAGCACGGCTCGAAGGGGGGCTGGGACAAGTTCGGTCCGGAGCGTGTGATCACGCGCTCGTCGGGGAACGTCTTGTACGAGCTCGACGGTCGGCCGGCGCTGTCGCTGTACAAGGAGTACCTCGGGGACAAGGCGGCGGAGCTGCCTGCGTCGGCGCTGTTGTTCCCGCTGGCGCTGCGGGCGACGGCGCAGGACGAGAAGGCGCTGGTGCGTACGGTGCTTGCGGTCGACCACGAGGCGCAGTCGATGACGTTCGCGGGGGACGTGCCGGAAGGTCAGCTCGTGCAGCTGATGAAGGCGGACTTCGAGCGGCTGATCGGGGGCGCGGAGCAGGCGGCGCGCTCGGCGAGCGAGGCGGGGCGTGCGGCGGGCGACAGCGCGCTGGCGATCGCGATCAGCTGCGTGGGCCGGCGGATCGTGCTGGGGGACCGGGCCGAGGAGGAGGTGGAGGCGGTGCTGGACGTGCTGCCGAAGGGCACGCGCGTGACGGGGTTCTACTCGTACGGCGAGATCTCGCCCTACGCGACCGGCCACTGCGACCTGCACAACCAGACGATGACCCTCACCGTCCTCTCCGAGTCGCTCACGACGCTGCCGAGGCTCGACGGCGCCGGTCGCGCCGAACGCGCCGCGCCGACGCCGCGCACCGCGCACGACGGTGACGAGGCGCGGCCCACCATCCGGGTGCCGGCGAACGGCCACCGCGCGTCGCGCCCCCTGCTCTCCGGGCCCGCCTCGGGGCCTGTCTCCTCGGGGCGCCTGCCCACCGCCGTGGACCGGTCGTCGTCGTCGCCGCCCTTCCCGGCGCAGCGCGCCGCGCCGACGCGGAGCGTCCCGCCCGCCGGCGCCGCCGGCCGCCACGACAGCCTCGTCTTCGACCGGCGCAAGGTCGGCGACGTCCTCGTCGTCCGGCTCGCCGGGCGCATGACCGAGTCGTTCAAGGGCGCGGCGCTCGCCCGGGAGCTCGACGGCAAGGTCCTGCTCGACCTCGCCGGCGTCGAGCGCATCACCTCGTTCGGCGTCCGCGAGTGGCTCCAGATGATCCAGGCGGCCCAGCCCCGGCTCCGCGCCCTCTACCTCGCGCGCTGCTCCGAGCCGGTCATCCACCAGATCAGCATGATCCGGCGGTTCGCCGGCAGCGGGCAGGTCGTCTCGTTCTACGCGCCCTACTGCTGCGAGTCGTGCGGCGCCCAGTTCGAGCGGCTCGTCGACTGCGCCCACGACGCCGCCTCGCTCGCCGAGGGCAAGCCGCCCGACGCCGTGTGCCCTCGCTGCGGCGGCGCCGGCGCCTTCGACGACGACGCGCCCACCTACTTCGGGTTCGTCACGCAGCACGGCGCCGGCGCGATCTCGCCGGAGGTGCGGTCGATCCTGCTCGAGCTCGAGAAGGGCGACGACCCTGTCGGCGGCGACGCGGTGGAGAAGTCGGTCGAGGGGCGCGTCACGCGGCTCAAGGTCGGGAGCAGGATGACCGCCTCGCTCCGCTGGAGCCGCATCATCGACGGCCTCGAGGGCCAGGTCGTCTTCGACCTGAGCAGCGTCCCCGGCGTCACCTCCGACGGCGCGGCGCGCTTCGAGGCGGCGCTCCGCAAGCTCGACGGCGCGGTCGAGGCGGTCCGCATCGAGGGCTGTCCCCGGCTGCTCGCCGAGCGCATGGCGAGCCCCACCTGGCCGCAGCTCGCGCGCGTCGAGTCCGCGGTCGTCGAGGGCCGCTGCGCGTCGTGCGGCGCGATCCGGGCCGCGCTCGTCGAGGTCGACCGGCAGGCCGACCTGCTCCGCAGCGGCCACGACCCGAGCGCCACGTGCAAGCGCTGCAACGCGCCGCTCGCCTTCGACGGCTCCCGCTCGCTGCTCTACCTGCTCGGCGCCCACGCCGCGCGCCCGCCCTCGGCCCCGCCGCCCGCCCCCCCGCAGGCGAGCTCGTCGCCGGCGCCGCAGCCGCCGGCCGCGCCCGCGCCGCAGCCGCCGGCCGCGCCCGCGCCGTCGCAGCAGCCCGCCGGCGCGGGCGCGAGCGCGGCGTTCCTCGCGCTGCTCGCGGCGGTCGCGCTCGTGGCCGTCCTCTTCGCGTCCTTTCGCGGCGGCCGGAGCCCCGCCGCGCCGCCCGCCGGCGCCGAGGCCGCGCGAGCCGCCGCGTCCCCCGCGCCCGCCGCCCCGCCGCCCGCGTCCTCCGCGACGCCAGCGCGCGCGCCGGCGCCGCCCGCGAGCGGCCGGGCGCCCTCGGGCTGGTCGTCGATCGACGACCTCCCGCCCCCGTGGGTGGAGCGGCCGTTCGTCATCGAGGGCGACAGCGTCCTCGCCGTCGGTCACGGCGGCCCCGCGGCCAGCGAGGCGGAGGCGCTCGCCGCGGCGCGCAACAGCGCGATCGAGCGCCTCGCGTCCGGCCTCGCCGGCGAGCTCTCCAGCGCTCCCGTCGCCGAGCTCCTGGCGGCGCAGCCGCCGGACGAGACCCCCCCGGCGCAGCGCGCCGAGGTCGCCGAGCGCATCGCCGGGCGCTACCTCGCCCAGGTCGGATCGTTCGCGACGCCCGAGCGCGTCGACGCCATCGTCCGGCGGGAGGGCGGCGGCGTCGTCGCCTTCGCGCGCTACAAGCTGCCCCGGCCGAGCTTCGAGGCGGCCGCGGAGAGCTACCGCCGGACGGCCACGTTCCAGGGGCTCACCGTGGCGCGCCTCTTCCCCCGGCTCGCGGCGGGCGTCCGCACCGCCGGCGACCTCGTCGTCGTCGCGGTGGAGCGCCCCCGGCGCGGCGCGGATCCGGAGATCGCCGCGGGGGACATCGTCCTCTCGGTCGACGATCGCGCTGTCCAGTCCGTGGAGGCCTTCGGGAAGGCCACGGCGGACGCGTGGGCGCGCACCGCGCCCGGTGGTACGGTATCGCTCCAGATCGAGTCGCGCGGCGCGCGCCGCAGCGTGCGCTTCGCGAAGTCCCAGGTCGCCGACCCTCGATGAGCACCATGACCGCCAGCCGTGCTCCCGGACGAGTGACGCTGCCGGCCCGCGCGGCGGAGGCGGGCGCATGAGCGAGCGCCACGCCGCCGGCCCGATGAGCGCCGCGTCGCGCCGCCCCACGACGCTCGGCAGGTACCGCCTGCTCAAGAAGATCGGCATGGGCGGGATGGCCGAGATCTGGGTCGCCTCCGTCGCGGGCATCTCGGGCGTGCGGAAGATCTGCGTGGTCAAGCAGATCCTCCCGCACCTCGCCGACAGCCCCGAGTTCGTGCGGATGTTCCTCGACGAGGCGCGCATCGCCGCGACCCTGGACCACCCCAACCTGGTCCAGATGTACGACATCGAGGAGGTCGACGGCGTCCCGGTGATCGCCATGGAGTACCTCCACGGCGAGGATCTCCGGACGATCAAGAAGTCGCTCAGGACGGCGAACCGGCGGATGCCTGTCGAGCACGCGATCACGATCGCGGCCGGCGTCGCGGCCGGGCTGCACTACGCCCACGAGAAGGTCGGCTTCGACGGCAAGCCGCTCGACATCGTCCACCGCGACGTGTCCCCGCACAACGTGTTCGTCACCTACGACGGGGCCGTGAAGATCCTCGACTTCGGGATCGCGAAGGCGGCGAACCGGGTCAACGAGACGCGCGACGGCGCGCTCAAGGGCAAGGTCCCGTACATGTCGCCCGAGCAGTGCACGAGCGAGAAGCTCGATCGCCGGAGCGACATCTACTCGGTGGGCATCCTGCTCTACGAGATGTCGACGGGCAGCCGGCTGTTCCGGCGCGGCGCCACCGAGTTCGAGCTGATGCGGGCGATCGTCGAGGACCCGGTGATGCCGCCGAGCCAGGTGAGCACCGACTACCCGCCGGAGCTGGAGCGCATCGTGCTCCGGTGCCTCGAGCGCGACCGGGAGAAGCGGTACGCGACGGCGCGGGATCTGCAGATCGACCTCGAGGCCTTCGCGCGGGAGCAGCGGCTGGCGACCTCGGCGCTCGCGCTGTCGTCGTTCATGTCGGAGCTGTTCGGCCAGCGGGTGGAGGCCTGGCGGGGCGCGCTCGCCTCGGAGTCGGAGCTCCTGTCGCACATCGTCGAGAAGCAGGCGTCGATGCAGAACGACGACTCCTTCGCGGGCGAGCTCGACGCCGCCGCCTCGCCGTCGAGCCTCCGCGCGACCGAGCGCCCCGGCGGGGCGGCGACGAAGCGGTCGGCGCCGCTCTTCTCCTCTGCGTCGCGGATCGAGGCGGCGCGCGACGCCGACCCGCCGCCGCCGCGCTCCAGGCGGCACCCGTCGCTGTCGTCGTCGCCGGACACCCTCGTCGAGGTGGAGCCCGAGGGCGCGCACGGGCACGCGCCCCGCGCGCTCACGGTGACCCGGCGCAGGCTGGGCGACCTCTTGATCGTCTCGATGTCGGGGCGGATGACCGAGGAGCTCCAGGGGCTCGCGGTCGCGCGGGGCATCACCGGCCGCGTGCTGTTCGATCTCGGCGGGGTGCAGCGGGTCACGTCGTTCGGCGTGCGCGAGTGGATGGCGATGCTGGCCGAGGTCTCGCTGAACGCGTCCGAGATCTACGTCGCCCGCTGCACCGAGCCGCTCGTGAACCAGGTCAGCATGATCCGCCGGTTCTTCGGCGACGGGCGCGTCGTGTCCTTCTACGGCCCGTACCGGTGCGAGCGCTGCGGCCACGCCTTCGATCGGCTGTTCGACTGCGATCGGGACGCGCGCGTGGTCAGGACGCACGAGCCGCCCGCGAGCCCTTGCCCGCGCTGCGGCGGGGCGGCGGTGTTCGACGACGACGCCGAGAGCTACTTCGCGTTCGCGGTCAGCCACGCGGGGATCCAGCTCCCGCACGACGTGCGGGTGGCGCTCGACGAGATCGCGCGGCTCGACGCCGGCGCGCACGAGGCGATCGAGAAGACGGTGGACGAGCGCGGGACGCGCATCCGCGTGCGTTGCAACCTCGACGCGCAGGTCCGGTGGAAGCGCGCGCTCGACGGGATCGAGGGCGACCTGGTGCTCGATCTCGCGGGCGCGGCGGGGGCGACGCCCGAGGGGGTGAGGGCGCTCGAGCTGTCGCTCCGCGCGCTGGGCGACGAGGTGACGTCGATCCGGATCGAGGGCTGTCCTGTCGCGCTGCTCGATCACCTCGCCTCGGCGAGGCCCCCGCTGCGGGCGGCGGTGGTCACGGCGCTCGTGGACGGCGTCTGCGCGCGGTGCAACGCGCCGAGGCAGACGCTGCTCGACGTGAAGGAGGCTGCCCAGGCCGCGCTCGAGGGCCGGGAGCCGTACATGCCGTGCAAGCGGTGCAACGCGCCGCTCTCGTTCGCGTCGCTCCTTCCGGTGCTGAAGCGGCTCGCCGCCGCCCCGGAGCCGCCGCGCGCCCCGGCCGGGGAGGCCGCGGCGGCGATGCGCCCCGCCGCGGAGGCGGGCGCGGCGGCGGCGTCGGCGAGGCGCCCCGAGGCGGCGTCGGGAGCGCCGTCGGCGCCGGGAGCGCCGTCGGCGTCGGGGGTGGCGTCGTCGCCGGCGGTGTCGTCGGCGCGGGGGGCGCCGTCGACGCGCTCGCGGACCCGGGGCTCGGCCGCGCAGGCGTCCGCGGCGAACGGCCCCGGCGCGCGCTGGGCATTCGCGGCGGTCGGGGTGTCGGCGGCGCTGTTGCTCCTCAGCGTGGCCTTCGCGATCCGGGGCTGGGGTCGCCCGCGCCCCGCGGCGAGCGCAGGAGCGGCTTCCGCGGCGAGCGCAGGAGCGGCTTCCGCGGCGAGCGCAAGAGCGGCTTCCGCGGCGAGCGCAGGAGCGGCTTCCGCGGCGAGCGCGGGGCGCGCGGCGCTGCCGGCCGAGGAGAGGCCCCCCTGGATGCAGCGCCCGTTCACCGTCGAGGGCGACGCGGTCTTCGTGGTCGGCGAGGGCACCGGCGAGAGCCGGGAGGCGGCGCTGTCGGTCGCGCGCGCCGACGCGATCTCCCGGCTCGCGAGCCACGTGGCGCCGGCGCTCGCGGGGTCGGAGGCGTACGCCTTCCTCCAGGCGCGTGGCGGCGGCGAGCGGCGCGCCGGCATGGCGGAGGCCGAGGCGAACCGCTACCTGAAGCAGGTCGGCGCGTTCGCGACCCCCGAGCGCGTCGACGCGCGCTTCCAGGAGCGTGACGGCGCCGTCGTGGCGGTCGCGCGCTACCGCATGCGCAAGGACAGCTTCGACGCCGCCGTGCAGAGCTACCGGAGGACGGTGAGCGCGCTCGGGCTCACCGCGGCGCCCATCTTCCCGCTGCTCGAAGGCGAGCTGAAGACGAGCGGAGACGCCGTCGTGGTCGCCGTGGAGGACGCCGGCCCCGCGGCGTCCGCGGGCGTGCGCGTCGGCGACGTGGTGGTCGCCGTCGACGGCAGGCCGCTCGCCAACTTTGACGCGTTGCGTTATTGGCTGCAGAGCACCCGGAAGAGCGGCGCGGTCGAGCTCACGGTCGAGTCGGCCGGTGCGCGGCGGACCGTCGCGATCAAGAGGCCGGGCGGGGTGCAGGACGGCGGCTGAGCGAGCGGTGGCGGCTCCGCTCCGTCGCTATCGAGGCGAGCGCCGCGCGCGGTGGACGAGCTCCTGGCGAGCTCCTGATGGAGCAGCGAACGCCCGCGGCGCGCGGCCAGCGGTCGCGCGGTCGCGCGGTCGCGCGACCTAGGTGGTGTTGCTCTTCGACGCCGCTGAATTCGACGCGAGCGCCTCCGCGGGCGCCGCGCGCGCAGGGGGCCTACGGTATGCTGGAGAACGCGGCGCGGCGCTCTCGGTCGGAGGTCTCGAACATGCGCGGCCTGGAAGAGATCCAAGGGCTGGAGGTCGGAACCCTGATCGCGGGCAAGTACCGCGTGAACCGGCTGCTCGCCAGGGGCGCGATGGGCGCGGTGGTCGCCGCGACGCACGTGGATCTCGGCGAGCTCCGGGCCATCAAGCTGCTGTTGCCGTCCACGGCCGCCGATCCGGAGATGTGCGCGCGTTTCCTCCGGGAGGCGCGGATCGCGGCGCGGCTCAGGAGCGAGCACGCGGTCAAGGTGCACGAGGTCGGCCGGATCGAGGGCGGCCTTCCCTTCCTGGTCATGGAGTTCCTCGCCGGCCGCGATCTCCGGGTCATCCGCAAGAAGCGGGGCCCGTTGCCCGTCGAGGAGGCGACGCTCTACGTGATCCAGGCCTGCGACGCGCTCGCGGAGGCCCACGCCCTCGGCCTCGTGCACCGCGACGTGAAGCCGGCCAACCTCTTCTTGACGCGCGCGCGCGACGGCTCGCCGTGCATCAAGGTGCTCGATTTCGGCGTCTCGAAGGTCGCGGTGTCGGGCGCGGCATCGGCGGAGTTCGGGGAGACGCAGACGAGCACGGGCCAGATGCTCGGGACCCCGCACTACATGCCGCCCGAGCAGATGCGCGGCCAGCGCGACGTCGACGCGCGCGCGGACATCTGGGCGATCGGCTCGCTGCTCTACGTCCTGCTCACGGGCCGCTATCCCATGCATGCGCGTTCGGTCGAGACCGTCTCGCTCGTGCTCGGGGGCAAGTTCGTCCCGCCGCCGCCGTCGGAGGTCCGGCGCGGGCTCACCCCGGAGATCGATCCGATCATCCTGCGTTGCCTCGAGCGCGACCGCGACCGACGCTGGCCCGACGTGGCCGAGCTGGTGCTGGCGCTCCGCCCGTTCGCGCCGCCGGCTGCCGAGCCGCTGATCGAGCGCATCCAGCGCGTCCTCCGCGAGGGGCCCGGCCACGCGCCGGCCAGCGCGCGCGTCCTCCCGGACGGCGCGGACGCGGCGGACGGCGGCTCGATCCCGCCGGCCTCCGGTCCCTCGACGGCGGGTGTCGTGATCGCGCTGCACCGGGCGGACCCGCTCCCTGTCGTCGCGCTGCCCGAGGTGCCGAGGGCGGCGGTTGCGGCAGGGGCGCCGGGCGAGGCGGCCGCCGCGCCGGGAAGGGCGCGCGACGCGGCCGCCGGCGCCGGGGTGCCGAGCGAGGCCGCCACGGGGGCGGACGAGACCGCCAGGGGGGCCGGCGGCCCGGGCGCGGCGGCGCCGGTCGGCGCTGCGGCGGCGAGCGAGCCTGCCGCGGCCCTGGGCAGGTGGCGCGTCGAGGCGGCCCCCGCGGACATGGAGCTCGTCGACTGGCGTCCGCGCGGCGCCCTGTCGGCGCGGCTCGGGCGGCTGGTCTCGCCCTCGAGGGCGGGCTTCGGGGCGGCGGCGCTGACCGCGGCGTTCGTGGCCGTGGTGCTCGTGAGCGGCGAGCGGCGTGCGGGGCAATCGGAGCCGCCGGAGAGAGCCGAGCCCTCGGAGCGATGGTCCGGGGCTCGCGCCTCCGGGCCATCCCCGGAGGACGCACCCGTGACCGCGGCGGGCGTCGTCGATCCCCCTGGTCAGGCCTCCCCGGCGGCCGCGGCCCCCTCCGCGTCGTCGTCGTCGGGGCCGGCGGCGGGCACCCAGCGCGAGGAGCCTCGGGATCAGGCCCGGCGCGTCGAGCACGGCACCCCTGCGCGCTCCGCGCCCGCGCCGAAGCTCCCCGCGAGCAGGAGCGTCCCGGCTCCCGGTTCCTCCGCGCGGCGGCAGGCGATCTCGGTCAGCGCTGCTCCGCGATGACGCTGCGACAGGCGATCTCGGCCAGCGCTGCTCCGCGATGACGCGGCGGAGGGCGACTCCCGTGCTTCCTGCGGAATCCCCTGATTTGCAGCCCTTCTCAGCAGAGAAATTGAACAGGGAGGCGGGGAGTATTTGAAGATTTTTCTCTCTCTCGTCTCCCCGCCTCCCCGCCTCCCCGCCTCCCTGTAAATCTTTCGAAGAATTCGAGGGGATGCCTGGGCAGAGTTCGAGGGGACGCCTCGGCAGAGTTCGAGGGGACGCCTCGGCAGAGTTCGAGGGGACGCCTCGGCCGTGCTTCGAGAGACGGCGATTCCGTGTCGCGGCGGAGGGCGACTCCCGTGCTGCGGAGCGCGCGACTCCTGCGGGTAGGGGAGAGGCGCCCTCCGGGGGCGGATGAGGCGGACTCGACGTCTCATCCGCCCGAAGCGGCGGGCTGCGTCACTTGCTCTGGCCGATGACGCCGCAACCGATGCGGCCTCCGGCGTTGCCGGCGGGCTGGCTGCCGTCGTCCTGCTTCTCGTGGACGATGATGGCGCGGCCGAGGAAGGAGTTCGGAGCGCCCTGCTTGAGGCTCGCGCCCTTCGCGACGATCTCGTGGGTGCCGGTGCCGTCGGCCTTGACCTCGATGTTGCCGAGATCCCCGAGGTGGTGGGCCGAGGCGTCGGGGAGGCCGTGCTGGTGGTTGTCGGGGTTGTAGTGCGCGCCCGCGCTCTTCGCGTCCGGCGCGCTGCAATCGCCCGTCTCGTGCACGTGCACGGCGATCTTGCCCTTGGGGGCCCCCGAGACGTTGACGGTGACCTTCACGCCGCCGTCGACCTCGGCGAACGTCGCCGAGCCCTTGAGCTTTGATTTGGTCCGCGCCTCGATGGGCACCTCGACCGTCACCGGCGCCGCGGCCGCGGGCGCCGAGCTGCCGCCCTCGGGGGTGGCCGCGGCCTCGGGCGCGGGCTCCGCGGGCGCGGCGGGCGCGGCGGGCGTCTCCGGCGCCGGCTGCGCCGGCTGGGCGGGGACGTCGGGGACCGCAGGAGCCGGCTCGGGGGACCCGCCGCACGCGGCGACGGCGAGGGCGAACGAGGCGAGCAGCGAGAGAGAGTGGGCCGGTTTCATCACAGCAAGACCTCCAGGTTCGTGAAGCGTTGGACCTGCGCCGTCTCGTAGAGCGGACCCGGCTTGCGATCAATCGGCGAGCTCGACAATCGTCAGGTGACGTCACCGGCGCGGCCGATAGGGAGATGAGATAAGGCAGACGAGATACGGTGATGCACCGGGGGCGTGAAGGAATTTCCTGAAGCCACGCGCGCTCATCGATGCTCTCGGCGGAGCCCGGCGACCGGCTCCGCGGCGGGATGCCGCGAGCTCCCCCCAGGGCGAGGGCGAGCCACCGGGGGGGCCCCGGTCACGGCGGCACGAGCGCCGCCGATGAGCTGTCGTGAAGGGTCCCGACCTCGCCGCCGGGGGAGCGAGGCGCGGAGTCTGGCTCCGCGCCCCGCGGCAGGCTCACTGCTGGGCCGGGCAGCCGATCTGCGCGGTGCCGACGACCACGTCATCGATCCACATCGTGCGGGGCTCGTCGCTCTGGTAGGACTCCCAGCCGAAGCCGATGCTGGAGAAGGTCGGCGCGGTCCACTCGTAGTTCTCGATGTTGTTGGCGCAGCCCTGGCCGGTCCCGGACATCTTGAGCTCGGTGATCTCCGTGCCGTCCATCCAGAAGCGCATCTCGTTCTTCGGCCCGTCGAAGCTGAACTCGACGCACGTCCACTTGCCGACCGGGACCACCTTGCCCTCGGCGTGGTGCCAGCAGTCCGTCGCCGGCCCGGTCGGCGGACTGGTCCACTGCCCGGGCGTATCGTAGTTCGCCATGAGCTGGCTGCCGCCATCGATCGGATGCTGGCCGCCGTAGCGGTAGACGGCCGTGTAGGGCATCCCCTCGAAATCCTTGCCCGGAACGGTGCCCGAGCCGTCGATGATGGTCCAGTGCACGTCCGTCGCAGGCGCGGACTCGAGGAAGAACATCATGCGTCCGTGGATGACGTTGCCCTCGACCGGCAGGGCAGCCGGGTCCGCGAACTGGATCATGGCGGACTTGTAGTTGTTGTCTCCCGAGCTCTCGGGCGTGGTCACCTTGATGGACTTGGTGCCGCTGAACGCCTTCGTCGTGTCGACGGTGACGGCGGAGCCCTCCATGGCCTCGTAGACCTTCCACTTGCCGCCGGGCGCGCCCTGGCCCTCGTACGACTCGAAGTCGTCGCAGATCAGCGCGCCATCGGCACACGCCGTGTCGCCGCCGCCGCCCGCGCCGCCGCCGCCCGTGCCCGTGGTGCTGCCGCCGCCCGTGCCGCTGCCGGTGGTGCTGCCGCCGCCCGTGCCGGTGGTGCTGCCGCCGCCCGAGCCGGTCGACGTCGATGTCGCCGTCGCGCCGCCGCCGTCGTCATCCGAGCACGCGGCCGCGCCCATTCCAGCGCTCGCGAGCAGGCCCATCAAGCTAATGCAATATCGAAGCTTCATGTTCGTTCTGTCCTCCGCGGCGACTATGCACGAGGGCATGGCGCGGTTCAAGAACGAATGCTTGACCGGATCACCCGGTCCACGGGCTCGAACTCCCATGCCCCCTGCGGGTTCGGTGCTGTCTATTACCCTTGATTACCCTTGAAGGCACCCTCGGCGACTGCCCTGGAGAGCCGCCTTTCGCGCCGCCGGGAGCGCGCCTCTCCTCCTCAGGCCTCGCCCGCGCCGCCGCGCTCCGCGCCGCCCTGGGGCGCGCCGGGCGACATCGCATAGAGCCTCTCCTCTCCCTGCTTGCCCCGGATCCGCACCATCGCGGGCACCGCGCCTGCCGGGCTCCCGGCCGCGGTGAACGTCGCCTCATCCATCAGCAGGCCGCCGGCCCCGGCCTGCGCCTGGATCCGAAACGCGGTGTTCACACGATCGCCGATGATCGTGAACTCCCGCCTGCCGCTCGATCCGATGCTCGCCAGGAGGACGGGCCCTGTCGCGAGCCCGAGCCGCGTCGGGAAGGCGGGCCGCCCGTGCGCGCGCTGCTGTTCGTTGAAGTCCGCGATGGCCCGCTGGATCCGCTGCGCCGCCGCGAGCGCGTCCGGCGCGCTCCGGAAGAACGCGAGCATCCCGTCGCCCACGTACTTGTCGACCTCGCCCTGGTGGTCGTAGACGACCTGCGCCACCGTGGCCATGTACAGGCTGAGATCCGCGAGCAGCGGCCCCGGATCTTCCTGCTCCGAGAGCCGCACGAACTCCTCGACGTCGCTGACAAGCACCGTCAGCACCTCGCGCGCCGGCGGACTCGGCCTGTTCGACGACACGCTCTCCTCGATGCTCTCCCACGCCCGGTCGGACAGGTAGCCGCGCAGCGCCGCCTGCATCTGGCGGACCTGCGCGTAGCGCTCCTCGAGCTCCTTGCGCTGCCGCTCGAGCTCCCGGCGCTGCCGGTGCAAGAGGAGCTGCGTCCCCACCCGCGCCAGCACCTCGCGCAGCTCGAACGGCTTCGTCACGTAATCGACGCCGCCCGCCTCGAACGCCGCCACCTTGTCGCCGATGCCCGTCATCGCGCTCAGGAAGATGACCGGCACGTCCGCGGTCCGCGGGTCCGCCTTCAGCCGGCGGCACACCTCGTAGCCGTCCATGTGGGGCATGTTCACGTCGAGCAGGATGAGGTCCGGCGGCACCGCCGCCGCCGACATCAGCGCCATCGCGCCGCTGATCGCCGCCCGCACCTCGTAGCCCTGCGCCGTCAGCATCGAGGTGAGCAGCGACAGGTTCGCCGGCATGTCGTCCACGATCAGGATGTTCGCGGGCTCTTCCCGCGGGCGCTCCGGCCGCGCCCCGGCGTTCGGCGCGCGGGGCGCCCGCTTTGCATCGCTGTCCGTCATGACGGCTCCTCCTCGTCTGCGCTCGATAGCGCCAAGATGCTGTCGAAGCGATACCCCCGCGCGAGCTCGGCGACCGCCCCCGCGAGCTCCGCGTCCTCCGGCCGGAACCGCTCGATCGCCGCCTGAACCGCCTTCGCGTCGAGCCGCGTCGCCGCCCGCCGGAGGTCCTTGCGCAGCGACGGGGGCAGCTCGGCCGCCGCGCGCGCGAGGTCGACGCCCCGCGCCGGGTCGACGCCGCGCGCCGGCGCCGGCCAGCCCGCCGCGTCGACCTCGCGCGCGCGGCTCTCCTGGTCGAAGCGGGCCCCGAGGTGCTTCGTCAGCAGGCCGAAGATGTCCGCGTCGCGGAGCGGCTTGCTCACGAAATCGTCGCACCCGGATTGCAGCGCGAGCGCACGATTCTGCTCGAACGCGCTCGCCGTCATCGCGACGACGACCGTCTCGCGCCCCCGCGGGCTCGACTTGATCCGGCTCGCCGCCTCGTAGCCGTCGAGCAGCGGCATGCGCAGGTCGAGCAGGACGAGGTGCGGCGCCCACGTCTCCCACTGCGCCACGGCGCCGAGCCCGTTGGTCGCGCTGCGCACCTCGACGCCCACCGAGTCGAGCAGCTTGACCAGGCAGTGGCGCACGTCCCACCGGTCGTCGACCACGAGCACGCGGTACCTCGGCTGGCCCGGCGAGAGGCCCACGACCCGCAGCGACCGCGGCGCCGCGCCGGGGCGCGCGCCCGCCGGGTCGACCAGCGTCAGGCGCACGTCGAAGCGGAGCGTCGTCCCGCGGCCGGGCTGGCTCTCCACGTGGATGTCGCCCCCCATCATCCGCACGATGCGCCGGCTGATGTGCAGGCCGAGGCCCGTGCCCTCGCGCGACCTCCGCCCGCTCGCTGTCTGCGCGAACGCCTCGAACAGCTCCGCGAGCTCGTCGTCGGCCATGCCCCGGCCGGTGTCCGTCACCTCGAACGACAGCCGCGCCCGCCCCCCCGCCGCGCCGTCGTGCGCGCCGCCCTCACGCACGCCGCCCTCACGCACGCCGGTCGCGCGGCGCGCCCACACGCGCAACGTCACCGAGCCCCTCGGCGTGAACTTCAGCGCGTTGCCGAGCAGGTTGATCAGCACCTGCCGCAGCTTCCCCTCGTCGCCGTGCACGTGCTGCGGCACGTCCTGCTCCCGCTCCACGCCGAGCGTGAGCCCCCGCTTCTGGGCCTCGACCGCGAACATCTCCGAGAGGCCCGAGAGCATCTCGTGGAGGTCGAAGTCGACCTCGGCGAGCGTCATGCGGCCGGCCTCGATCTTGGCCATCTCGAGGATGTCGTTGACGAGGCCGAGCAGGTGCTCGCCGCTCTTGCAGATGACCGCGAGGTTCTCGCGGTGCCTGTCGCCGAGCGAGCGGTCGCGCTCCATGAGCTGGGCGAAGCCGAGGACCGAGTTGAGCGGCGTCCTCAGCTCGTGGCTCATGTTGGCGAGGAACGCGCTCTTCGCCCGGCTCGCCGCCTCCGCCTCGGCCTTCGCCCGCCGCGCCTCCTCCTCGGCGCGGCGCGCCTCGACGAGCTCCTCGCAGAGCCGCTGCTCCGCGGCGCGGCTCACCGCGAGCTCCTGCGCCCTCCGCTCGAGCTCGCGCTCGCGGTCGCGGAGCCGCCGGCGGAGCGCCCAGAGGACGACCACGAGGAGCGTCGCGACGACCACGGAGGCGGAGATCCCGACAAGCTGCATGCGATGTGCCCCCACCCAGCGCACCCGCGGCGGGAGGGGCCGAGCGCCGGTCCCGTCGGAATGCAACGATCAGCGTACAGGAGTTCTGGACAGCGCGCGGCGCCCCGTTCGGTCGCGGCGCGCTGGATCACGCGCGGAGGCGCCGCGCTCGTCAGGCGGGACACGGAACCGCCTCGCCGCAGCGCGGCGCTACGGTGCGCCGGCGTCCGGCTTCGCGCGCCGCGGGGGCGCGGCGGCCCCATCCGGCGGCGGCGCGCCGGCGTCCGGCTTCGCGCGCTGCCGGGGTGTGATGACCGCGTCCGGCGGCGGCGCGCCGGCGTCGCCGCGCGGCGCGTCGCTCGCGTCGTCGTCGCGCGGCAGCCGCGGCGCGGCCGCCGGCGGCGGCGCGGGCTGGCGCAGGCCGCGCAGCGAGGAGAGCCGGTCGACGAGGGCGCCGGCCTCCTCGGCCGACAGCTTGACGCGGGCGTGGAGCGCCTTGCCCTCGGCGTCGATCGCGACGCGCTCGAGCACGGCCCCGAGGCCGATGAGCCGCGTCGCGAGGTCGCCCGCGCGCGCGTCGCGGGCGGCGCGCAGCGCCGCGCCGAGCTCGGCGCAGGGGGCCTCCGCGTCGCACAGGACGACGCCGTGGACCGCGATCTCGGGGCCGAGGGCGACGCCGACGCCGGCGGCGCGGATGGACGCCGCGGGCGACCGGCCGGCGCCGCTCAGCGCGAGCTCGCGCCCGAGCTCGGCGCGCTGCTCGGGCGTGAGCACCACGGTGACGCGCGCCGCGCCCTCGCCCACCGCGCGGGCGATGTCGTCGTGCGCGCCGCTCGGGCCGACCGCCGGGACGCGCCCGTCGGCCGCGTCGACCATGGCGCGCAGGTACGCCCCGCCGCCGAGCAGGATCGGCCCGCCGGGGCGCACGGCGATCTCGCCGCGGCCCTCGGCGCTCGAGTCCCGCACCGCGCGGAAGCTGCCGAGCGTCGAGACGACCGGCTGCCCGCCGCGCGCCTCGATGACCTTCGAGGCGCACGCGAGCAGCGCCTCGTCCTGCGCGGCGCCGGCCGCGACCAGCCCGAAATCGCCGCCCTCGCCCGCCGCCGGGATGCCGATCGCGACCTCGGTCAGCGCGGCCACCGGGTCGAAGCCGCACACGTCGCGCACCTTGCCGAGCCCGGGGATCTCGCGCTCCTCGCGCAGGAAGGGGGCGAACGCGGGCGAGGCGCGCAGCGCCGGCAGGTCGAGCGTCGCGACGAGCAGCGCGCCCGCCGGCACGGCGTCGAGCGCGCGGGGCGCGGCGGGCGGGGTCTCCTGCCGCCGGCCGAGGAGCCAGGCGAGCCCGCCGCCGAGCAGCACGCCGACGAGCAGGAGGATGAGCCCGTCTCTCGTCCGCGTCTGCACGCGCGACCGTTAGCACACCGCCGCGGCGGCTGTCCCGGCGCGCGCGGCGGCTAGGCGCCGTCGCGCGGCCGCGGCGACCAGCGCGTCCCGTGGACGAGGTCGAACAGGGGCACGGTGACGTTGAAGTTCCAGCGCTTCATCAGCCGCGGGTCGTGGTGCCTGCGGTGGTGCTCGCGGAGCCGCGCGAGCCCCGGGATCCGGTACACCGGGCTGCCCTCCGGCAGGTGATACGCGAGGTGCAGCCACTCGTAGCCGACGAAGAACGCCATCGCCGTCGCGAGCCCGAGCAGCGCCGCGTCGCGCGAGAACAGCAGGCCCGCCGCCGCGGCGAGCGGCAGCAGCAGGGCGAGGACGAGGAGCGCCGAGTAGGGCGGCATCAGCACCAGCCAGAGCTCGCGGGCGCTCCGCAGCGCCATGTCGTCCGCGGTGAAGGCGAGGTGGTGCTCGCGCTCGTGCCGCTCGCGCAGCGCGCCGAGCAGCGGCGCCCGCCGGTGCAGCACGTACCTGTGCGCCCACCACTCGAAGGCGAAGGCGAGCAGCAGCGTCGCCGGGACCGCGAGCAGCTCGACGGCGTCGACGGCGTCGACGAGGCCGACCGCCGCCGCGAGCACCGCGACGCCGAGCGCCGTGGGGGCCGCGAGGTGCAGCGCCGGGCGGTACCCGCGCGGGATCCGCGCCGCGATCCGCGCGCGCCGCCGCGCTCGCGGAGGAGCCGGCTCGTTCACAGCCATCAAAAAACTATGAATTCCAAAAAAACAGAACGCAAGCGCGGGGCGGGCCGCCCGCGGGGAGCGCGCTCAGCCTTCCTGGCGCTCTTCCGGCGTCTCCGCGCCGTCCTCGGGCGCGCCTCCGTCCGCCGCGGGCGCGTTCCGCTCGAACAGCCCGCCGATGGCCTCGCCGATGCGGCCGATCTTCGCGGCGAGCAGCACCACGATCAGCAGGAAGGCGGTGAGGGCGATCTCGTTCTGGGAAGCGCCGAGCAGCATGTGCCGAGGTCTACCACGCTGCGCGCCGAGCGGGTTGCCGGCGGGCGCGCTCGGCGCGGCGCGCGGCGGCGCCCGGCGACGCCCGGCGACGTCAGCGGCGAGGAGGCGCGGCGGCGGCGGGAACATCGCGGGTCCGCGATCGCGTTTGACAGCCCGCCTGCGACCGTTGAGAGTCCAGGCGATACGGGGGTCCTGGGTGCATCGAGGGGCCGCCGCCACGAGATGACTGCCGTGTCCGAGCTCCGCGACGACCACGAAGCCGTGCAGGCACGCCTGCGCGCCGACGCCGTTCTCCTGGCCGACGCATCGGCGGAAGGGGCGGCGATCGGCGCGGCGCTGCGGGGCCGGGGCTTCGAGGTGATCGCGGCGCCGATCGCGGACATCGAGGCGCGGCTCGCGAGCGACGCGCCGCGCGTCGTCATCGTCGACATCGATCAGCCCGGCTCGATCGAGGCGCTCGAGCGCCTTTACCAGCGCCCGGGCGGCGTCGCGGCGTCCGTGCTGCTCGTGGGCGATCCGATCCGCTCGGCGGAGCTCGATCCGCAGCTCTTCGGGCAGGTCTTCGAGCGCCCCGTGGACATCGCCGAGCTCGCGGCGCACGTGAGCGCGGTCGCGGAGCCGGGGCGGTTCCGCCTGGATCACGCCGCGGCCGCGGCGCACCTGCAGGCGGGCTACCCGGGCCCGATCGACAACGAGGTCCCGTCGAACCCGGACTTCGCGAGGGACCTCGACCCGCTCGACGTCGGCTCGGTGCTGCCGCCGCCGGAGGACGGCGAGACGATCGGGCCGCGGCTGATGCCCGCGCGGATCAGCCCGGAGCTCGAGGAGATCCTCGTCGCCGCCGAGCAGCGGGTCACGGCGAAGGCGCGCCCGTCGAGCATCCCGGCGGCCGAGGAGGACGTCGACCTGATGCTGTCGCCGGAGCTGCTCTCCGCGCTCGACGAGCCGCTCGACCTCGACGAGGAAGGGCCGCGGACCGGCGCGAGCGCGGGGCACGCGCAGCTCGCCGCCGGCTCGGCGTCGCAGCCGCGGACCAGCGACCCCCCGCACGGCGCCGCGGCCGCGCCGCAGCAGGCGCCGACCCGCGCCGAGACCACCGGGCCCGGCGACCCGATCGGCGAGCTCGCCGAGCCGGGCGAGGAGCACGAGGACGATCACCACGCCGAGCCGTCGCGCGACGCGGGGCACGCGACGAAGCGCACCGGGCCCGAGCTCGCGGCGTACTCGAGCGGCCGGGAGGCGCACCTGCCCGGCAGGGACGAGCCGGCGCGCCGGGGCGGCGGCCGCGACGTCGCGCCGCCGACGCCGCGCGACGCGGGCCGGCCCCACGGGTTCGGGTCGCCTCCGCCGCACGTCGAGGCGGTGTGGGGGCGGTCGCCCGCGCCGTCGCCCGCGCCGCGCGACGAGCCGTCGTGGGACCGCGGGCTGGGGTCGGTGCGCGAGGAGCTCGACTGGGTGCGCGTGCCGTCGGGCCGCGTCGAGCCGTCGTTTCCCCAGCGCTACACCGAGCCGCCGCCGACCCGGGCGCGCGACGGCAGAGACGCGCGCGACGCGCGTGACGGCAGAGACGCACGCGACGCGCGTGACGGCAGAGACGCGCGCGACGCCAGAGCGCCCGGCTTTCCACCGCCACCGCCTCCGCCGGCCCCGCCGGGCTACCCGTTCGTGTCGCCTCCTTCGGTCGAGGTGAGGACCGCGCTGCTGCCGCCCGGCGATGGGGCCGAGCCCGAGCCGCTGCCGCCTGCGCCCCTCCCGGTCCGCTCCGCCGCGTCGGCGCGCGTCCCGGTGCCCCCGGCGCCGGCGACGGTCGGCACGGGCTCGCTCGGGCGCGGGCTCCTTCCGCAGACGCCGCCCGCCGCGTCGAGCGCGTTCGGCCGCGCGCCCGTCGCTGCGCCGGCGTCCGTGGCCATCTCCGGCGTGGCCGGGCGCGGGCCCGCGGCGCCGGCCCCGACGCCGCCCATGGCGATGCCGCCCATGCCTACGCCGCCCATGGCGATGCCGCCCATGGCGATGCCGCCCGTGCCGTCGGCGCCCGCGACGATCAGCACGGGCGCGTTCGGCCGCGCCCCGCCGCCGCCTCCGGACGACGAGGCGCCCGTGTCCAGCGACGCCTCCTCGACCACCGTGCTCGGCCCCGGCGACGCGCCGCGCGCGCTCGCCCGCGCGGTGGGCAGCCGCGCGTCCGGCGCGCTCGCGATCGCGACGGAGGAGGGGGCGCGGCGCATCGTCCTGCACGACGGCGACATCGTCACGGCCGGGTCGAGCCTCCCGGAGGAGACGCTGCTCGCCTTCCTTGTCGGGCGCGGCGACATCGAGCGCGACGTCGCCGTGCGGCTCGCGGGCAAGCTCCCCGCGTCGGGCCGGCACGCCGGCGCGGCGCTCATCGCGCACGGCCACCTCGGCCAGGACGACCTCTGGCCGGTCCTGCGCGCGCACGCCGAGTGGGTGATCGGCCACGTCGTGCTCGTCGAGGCCGGGACGTGCGATCTGGAGGCCGAGCCGCCGGGCCGCCTCAAGGCGGAGCCGAACGTCTTCGGCGGGGCGACCGGCGCCGAGGTCTTCGTGGAGACGATCCGCCGCGTGATCGCCCCCGAGGTCGCGCTGCGCCGCCTCGGCGGCCCGGGCGCGCGCCTCGACGACGGCGTGCGCCGCAACCTGCTCGGCGAGTGCGCGCTCCGACGCGAGGAAGAGGAGCTCGTGCGCACCGCGCGCGGCCGCGCGGTCGGCGAGCTCGTGAGCTCGGCGGAGCCCGAGAACGCCAGCGTGATCTACGCGCTCGTCTGCCTCGAGGTGCTCGACGTCCTGATCCCGCCGTCGGTCACCGAGGCACCGCCGCCGCCGGTCGACGATCCGCTCGACGAGGAGGCGATCCGGCAGCGGGTCCGAGCGCGCCTTGCGCTGGTGGAGGACGGGGACTACTTCTCGATCCTCGGCATCCCGCGCGACGCGACGAACTACGAGATCCGCCGCGCGTACCTCGCGCTCCGGAAGGCGTTCGAGCCGTCGACCCTGCTCACCGCCGCGACGGTGGACCTGCTCGACGACGTGCGGCTCGTCATCGAGGTGCTCGACGAGGCCTACGAGATCCTGCGCGAGCCGCACCGGCGCGAGCGGTACCGGCGGGCGATCGAGGCGGGGCCGCCGTAGCCGGGCGCGCCGAGGGTCCGCCCCTTGCAAGCGCCTCCACGGCAGGAGGCATCATGTCCAAGGCGAGCGAATTCATCGAGGCCCTGCGCAGAATCGAGGAGAGCGGCGACGTCGAACCCATGGCGCGGCTGTTCGCGCCGGACGCCGAGCTCAGCAATCCAGCGATCACGAGGCCGCTCCACGGCCAGGACGGCGCCCGCAACTTCTGGCGCAGCTACCGCCACACCTTCGGCGAGGTGCAGTCCGATTTCCGGTGCGTCATCGAGTCCGACAAGGCCTCGCTGCTCGAGTGGAAGAGCCACGGGACGCTCGCCCACGGGGCGGTGTTCTCCTACGAGGGCGTGAGCGTCATCGAGCACCCCGGCGGGTTGATCACGCGGTTCAAGGCGTACTTCGACCCGAGGGCCCTCGGGCTTCACCTCGAGCATGCGGCATAACGCCTCTCGTCAACGGGAGCACGCGGCATAACGCCGCTCGCCTGCCCGCGCGATGGCGTCGACGACGACCTCTCCCTGCTCGACGCCCACGAGCGCCGCGGACCCCTCCTCGAGCTGGCCGCGGAGGATGAGATCCGCGAGCGGCGCCTCGATGAGGCGGCCTATCGTGCGCTTCATCGGCCGCGCGCCGAGCTCGGGATCGAACCCGCCCGCGTCGAGTAGCGCGTCGATCGCCTCCGGCTCGACCTCGAGCACCACGCCGCGCGCCTCGAGCTCGCGCTCGAGCCCGCCCAGCAGCCGGCGCGTGATCTCGGCGACGTCCGCCCGCGTGAGCGGCGCGAAGCAGAGGACCTCGTCGATGCGGTTGTAGAGCTCCGGCGGGAGCGTGGCGCGCGCCGCGGAGAGCATCGTGTCGGCGAGCCGCTCCGTCGAGACGGCCTGGGACGCGCGCGCGAAGCCGACGGAGCGCTCGGACCGGAGCGCGCCCGCCTCGGCCGCGCCGAGGTTCGAGGTCATCACGATCACGGTGTTCGTGAAGTCCACCCGGCGGCCGCGGCCGTCCGTCAGGCGGCCCTCGTCGAAGACCTGCAGGAACGCCTCGAGCACGTCGCGGTGCGCCTTCTCGATCTCGTCGAGCAGCACCACCTGGTACGGCCGCCGCCGCACCGCCTCGGTGAGCTGGCCCCCGGCCTCGTGGCCCACGTAGCCGGGCGGCGCGCCGACCAGCCGCGCCACCGCGTGCGACTCGGCGTACTCGGAGAAATCGAGCCGCGTCATGGCGTCGGGCGAGTGGAACAGCGCCTCGGCGATCGCCTTCGCGGTCTCCGTCTTGCCGACGCCGGTCGGCCCCAGCAGCAAGAACGACCCGATCGGGCGCCGCGCGCGCAGGCCTGCCGCGTTCCTGCGGAGCACCCGCGCGATGCGCGCGAGCGCCTCGCCGTGGCCGACGACCTTGTCGGCGAGCAGCGTCTCCAGCGCGAGCATCCGCTCGCGGTCGGTCTCGAGCAGCCGCTCGACCGGCAGGTCGGCCAGCTCCGCGACCACCTCGGCGACCTCGGGGGGCCCCACCTGCCGCGCGGGCTCGCGGGCGGCGGCGCGCGCGCCCGGCGCGCTCTGTTGCGCCTGTTGCGCGCGGCGCCGCGTGCGCGCCCCCGCGAGGTCGAGGATCGAGAGCGCCTTGTCGGGCAGCGCGCGCCCGGGCAGGTAGCGCACCGACCAGGCGACGGCCGAGGCCAGCGCCTCGTCGGTGAACGCGAGGCCGTGGTGCGCGCCGAGCCCGACCGCGACGCTCCGGAGCAGGAGGAACGCCTCGTCCTCCTCGGGCTCGTCGATCTCGACGATGGTGAAGCGCCGCGCGAGCGCGGGGTCGACCTCGATGCTCTTCCGGTACTCCTCGGGCGTGGCGGTGCCGATCAGCGTGATCTCGCCGCGGGCGAGCGCGAGCTTGAGCTCGGCCATCGCCTCGTCGAGCGCGCCGCTGCCGAAGAGCTCCGACAGCCCGTCGATGAACAGGAGCACGCGCCCGCCCGCCTCGCGGAGCTCCGACCGCAGCGCGGCCAGGCGCTCGCTGAGCGCGCCGCGGGCGCCCGTGCCGGCGAGGAGCTCGGACGGCACGAGCTCGACGACGATGCGGGGCTCCCGCTCCTCGAAGGCCAGCCGGTGCGCGATGCCGCGCGCGACCGAGGTCTTCCCCACGCCCGCCGGGCCGAGCAGGCACGGGTTGTTGGCGTGGCGCTTGGCCAGCACGTCGAGCGCCTGCTCGATCTCGCGCTCGCGGCCGACGATCGGCTCGAGCTCGCCCTGCGCCGCCGCGAGCGAGAGGTTGTGGCCGAGCGAGGTGAGGGCCGGGAAGCGCGCGCGGTCGAGGAGGAAGCGCGCCGCGAGGGCGCTCGCCGCGGCCGAGGGCGCCGCGAGCGGCCGCCCCGAGGCGGGGGGCGGCGCGGCCGCGTCGTCGGCCGCCGGGGCGCGCCGGGGCGCGCCCGCGAGGGCTGCGGCCGGCTCGGCGGGGAGGGGCGTGTCGGCGCCGGCCGGGGCCGCGACGGGGCGCGGGCGGGGCGGCGGGAACAGCGGCACGGTGACGCCCGGGCCGGCGCTCTTGCCGGGCCGCAGCTCCGGCGTGCCGAGGCCGGCGCCCTTGCCGGGCCGCAGCTCCGTCATGCCGAGGCCGGCGCCCTTGCCGGGCCGCAGCTCCGTCATGCCGAGGCCGGCGCCCTTGCCGGGCCGCAGCTCCGGCGCGCCGAGGCCGGCGCCCTTGCCGGGCCGCAGCTCTGCGGGCGCGCGCGCCGGCTCGGCGGCCTCGCCGCGGGCGCGGCGCGCCGGGGGCGCCTTGGCCGGCGCCGGCTTCTCGGGCGCCCCGTCGTCCAGGCCCGCGCGCGGCGCCAGGGAGCGCCGCGCCTGCACGACGCCGAGCGCGAGCTGCAGCGCCGAGGTCCGAAGGCGCGCGAGGTCGACGCCCGACTGCGTGAGCGCCCGGTGCGCGGCCGAGCTGCGGTCCGACAGCAGCGCGAGCAGCAGGTGGAGCGCGGCGGGCTCCTTGGCGGTCGCGCGCTTCGCGACGTCGCGCGCGCCCCCCATGGCGCGGCCGATCGGGTCGGGGCCCTCGTCGTCGACCGAGCGGGTGGCCTTGAGCAGGGCCTCGTCGTCGAGCCGCCGGTCGCGCAGCAGCTCCGCGGCGGGGCCTCCGCGCAGGGCGATGGCCGCGAGGAGGTGCACGCTGGACAGGCGCTCCTTGCGCTGGGCGGCGAGGTCCTGCGCGAGCTTACGCAGCGTGACGAGCTCGGCGTGGGAGCGAGGGCTGGTCATCCTTGCAGAGGTCTCCGGCCCCCCGGTTCGCATGCCCGGTGCAGGCGGGCCAAATTTCGGACCGGAGGTTCCGCGCGCCCTCGACGCCGGCGCTGCCGCGCGGTCCTGGCGCTCGCCACGGCGACTCGAAAGTCCAGAAAAGTCAGCAGATGAGAAGAGGGCCGCAAGGGGACAGAGAAGAGATCTGTTCTCTATTCCCGAGGAGCCTCCTTGTTTGCAGCCCTTTTCAGCGGAGAAATTGAACGGGGAGGCGGGGAGGATATTGAAGATTTTTCTCCCCGCCTCCCCGCCTCCCTGTGAACTTTCCGAAGAATTCGAGGGGATGCCTCAGCCTCTCTTCCCTTGCGCCCTCTCTCCTTCTCGCACTCTCCCCGTGTCCTGCCAGCCCCCGTCCGCGAGACGTGCGTTCAATGCATCGATGAATCGTTGACGCCGCGTAGCATTCCCGATCGGGTCGGCTCGCATCGCAGGATGTTCTGTCAGCCCAGGGCACGTCCCGGAGGGACAGCATCGGTCTTGCGCGGGCGAGCCGCGGTGTGAGATCAGCGCCGCTCGCCCCGCCGCGCGAGCCGCTCGCCCCGCCGCGCGACGATCGCCTTGCCCTGACGCGCGAGGGCGTGACGAATGCCGGCCTGGAGATCGCGCTGCGTCAGGAGGTTGCCCAGATCGATCCCGTGCGCGACCAGCGTGCGGGCGACGTCGGGTGAGGCCCCGACGAGGACGCACGTGGCGCCCAGGAGTGAGGCGGCCCGCGTGGCCTGGAGGAGGCGGTCTGCCACCTCGGCGTCGAGGACCGGCACGCCCGTGATGTCGATGAGCACCGTCTCGGCCCGGTGGCGCTCGATACCCTGCAGGAGCATCTCCAGGAGCCGGGCGCCACGAGCGGAATCGATGGTCCCCACGAGGGGCACCACGAGGATGCCCTCGTGGACCGGGATGACCGGCGTGGACAGCTCCTGGATCACGTCGAGGAGCTCCCGCTGCGTCGCGAACCACGCGAGCTCTTTCTGCATCGCCTCCTCGGCGCGCTTCTTCTCCGTGATGTCTTCGACCATGACCACGAGATACCGAATGACGCCTTGCGCGTCGGTGAGGGGCACCTTCACCATGTGAAGCCACCGCTCCCCGCCCGGCCCGACGGTACGGGTCTCGGGCACGTCCACGACCTCGCCCTTCTCGATCACGTCCCGATCCATCCGATCGAACCGCTCCGCCTCCTCCAGTCGATGCGGGAAGAGGTCGAAGACGTTCTTGCCGAGAGCGTCGCTCCGGGGCACGCCGAGGAACTGCTCGTAGCGGCGGTTCATCCGGACGACGCGGAACTCCGTCGCCTCCTTGATGAAGACCGAGACCGGCACGTGGTCGAGGATGGTGTCGAGGAAGCTCTCGATGGGCACGGCCGCTGGCTTGTTGTGCGGCGCGGTCGGGTTGCGGACGCAGACGAGCGCGCCGCGCGCGCCATCGACACGAAGCGGCGTGACCGAGATCTCGCCGGGGGGCGCGCCGGGCGCGCCGCCCTGGAGCACGATTTCGACCTGCTCGCGCTCGCCTTCGAGGATTGCGCGGATGCCCGCGAGCACCTCCTGCGCCTCGCCGGCGAGCCCCTCGCACGAAGCGGGCAGGACGGCCGGCGTGCGCGCGAGGGACACCGGCCAGGCGGGGAGCGCGCCCTCCGCGATGATCTGCTCCAGGCGGGGATTGGCGCACCGGAGCGCTCCCTTCGCATCGAAGATCGCGGCGGCGACCGGCAGCGCGCAGAGGAGCGGCAGGGAATCGACGCCGACGTGCGGGCTGGGCCCATCGAGATCTAGGGTCATTCGATCCTTCTATTTCACACGGGCGGCCCAGCGCTCTCCGAGCCGGGCGACCCGTCGAGCATCCTAACCTTTCGACCCGCTCTCCGGAAATCGCCGTGTGTTCGCGGAAAATGTAATAGTTTTTACAATCCAATGAGGTACCGCCATCGCTCACCTCCTCACCCCATGGTGGGGAGTGCCCATGCTCGTGACAGCGCTGGTCATGACAGCTGAGCGCGTCGGGAAGTTCGGGCAAGCCGCGGTTCTGTCGCGAGAAGATCCCCTCACGCGGCTGCCGTCCGGCGCGCCGCAGGGCAGATGGAGTGCCAGCCGACGGCACCGCGCCGCCTGCACACTCTGGCACAGTCCGAGGACGCACCCTCGGGTTCCCGCACCATATCTGCAAAATTGAACCTGGTCTGCTGCTTGCTATCTGTGCCAGGCACGGGACTCCAGAGGCCCGACACGCGCCGGAGCAGGCGTGATGCGCTGTGCCTTGCCTTGCACGAGGTGACCATGACCATTCTGTACAGAACCCACGCCAGCCGGGCAGTCCTTGCGGCGGCTGCGGCATGGGCCGGACTCACCGGCTGCCAGGTCGATTCGACGGGGGCGTCCTCATCGACCGCTCCCGGGGAGAGCGACTTCATCTCTGCCAATCCGGGGGACAACGCGGACCGCTCGGCGCATGGGGTGAGCGGCGGGGGCAGCACCGGAGCGGGCGGCGGCTCCGACAGCGGAGATGTGGAGAGCGACGGCGACGCCGCGCGCGCGATCGCCGAGGCGGACATCATCCAGGTGGAGGACGGCAAGCTCTACGCGCTCTCGCAGTACTCGGGGCTCAGCGTCGTCGACATCTCGCGGCGCGACAGGCTGACCCTCCTCGGGCGATACCGGGCGAGCGGGAGTCCCTTCGAGATGTACCTGCGCGACGGGGTCGCCTACGCGATGTTCTCGTCATGGGCAGAGCACCCCTTCGACGAGGCCGCCGACTCGTCCAGCGCCGCGCCGAGCAGCCGCATCGAGGCGCTGGACGTCTCCGACCCGGCCGACATCCGGCCGATCGGCTCGTTCGACCTGCCGGGCGCCATCTCCGACACGCGCATCGTGGGCGACGTGCTCTACGCCGTCAGCTTCGAGAACGGAGCGTGCTGGAGGTGCGCGAGCGCGCCAAACACCACCATCACGTCGCTCTCCGTCGGCGACCCCGCCCACATCAGCGTCGTCGATCGGCTCAGCTTCTCCGACGATGGCTTCAAGACCCACGGCTTTCGTCGCAGCGTCAGCGCCACCCAGGACCGCATGGTCGTCGCGGGCGTCGCGTGGGACGGCACCGGAGAGGGACACTCCACCCTCGAGATCGTCGATATCTCCGACCCTGGAGGCCACCTCGTCAAGGGCGCGAGCGTCGAGGCCGCCGGGCAGATCCAGAGCCGCTGGCAGATGGACGAGCACAACGGCGTCCTCCGCGTCATCAGCCAGCCTGCCATCTGGCGGTCCGGGGCGATGCCGGCCGTCCAGACGTTCTCCATCGCGTCCTCGGACGAGATCACGCCGCTCGGCTACACCGAGCTCACCCTGCCGCGGCCCGAGACGCTGCGCTCGGTCCGCTTCGACGGCGACCGCGCCTATGCAATCACGGCCGAGCAGACCGACCCGCTGTTCACCATCGACCTCAGCGACCCGGCGAAACCCGCCCAGATGGGCGAGCTCGAGATGCCCGGCTGGGTCTATCACATGGAGCCACGCGGCGATCGCCTGTTCGCCCTCGGGTTCGACGACGCCGCCGTCGAGGGCGCGCTCCATGTCTCGCTATTCGACGTCTCCGATCTCACGGCGCCCGCGATGCTCGGGCGCGTCCACTTCGGCGGCGACCGGGGCAGCTTCGCCGAGGACCAGGACCACATCCAGAAGGCCTTCACCCTCCTGGACGACCTCGGCACGATCCTCGTGCCCTACAGCGGCCGGGAGCGCGCCACGGGCGGCGACCTGGGCGGGTGCGGCGCGCGCGAGAGCGGGATCCAGCTCGTCGACTTCTCGCGCGACGCGCTCACCAAGCGCGGGGTCGCGCCCGCGCGCGGCCACGCGCGCCGCGCCTTCCTCCACGGCGACAGGCTCTTTGCCGTCTCCGAGGAGAAGGTCGGGACGTTCGACATCGATGATCGCGATGCGCCCGTCGAGACCGCCGGTCTCACCCTCGCGACGACCGTCAGCAACGCGGTCGCCACCGGCGGCCTCGTGGTCCGCCTGAGCGCGGACCGGCGGAGCCGCAGCGCGACGCTCGAGGTCGCGTCCGCCGCGGACCCGGGCCGCGCCGAGCCGGTCGGCGAGCTCGATCTCGCCGAGCTGTCCTCCGGGTCGGCGGGAGACTGCCACGAAGCTGACCTCTCGGAAGCGCGCCTGTTCGCGTACGGGCAGGCTGCCTACCTGCTCTGGCCCACGTACGATCGGTGGAAGACGGGCCTCGCCGTCATCGACCTCAGCGTGCCGTCCGCGCCCCGCGTCGCGAGCCGGCGCGAGCTGCCGTTCGGCGGCGGCGCGCTCTACCCGTATCGATACCATGGTCCCCTCGTCGCCGCGGGCGACACGGTGGTCCAGGTGGGGAGCACCCTCGTGATCCGCACCACGCAAGAGCACCGCGAGGGCTTCGAGGCGCTGCCGTCGCATCGTGGGTGGCTCGATATCCTCGATCTCTCCGACCCGGCGAGCCCGGCGCACCGCTCGGTGGCGCTGCCCGAGGGCGAGGGCTACGCGGGTCTCCTGCTCGACGGCACCACCGTGCTCACCTCGCACTGGGCGCCGCTGCCCGACGACCCCGCCAGGGCGCGCTTCTACCTCGATCGCATCGACGTGGAAGACCCGTCCTCGCCGGTCGTGCGGCCGCCGGTCAGCGTGCCCGGGTCGCTGCTCGCCTTTGACAGCGCCTCGCGCCGGCTGCTCACGGTGGACTACGAGGCGCTCGAATTCGAGGTGACGGACCGCGAGGCATGCTACGGCGCCGTGGCGCACCACGAGCAATTCGCCCCGAAGGACCGGGAGGACCGCGACGGGCCGGGCACCTGCCGGGGGACGCGCCGCGCGTTCAAGCTCCTCGAGGTGGGCGACGGCGTGGCGCGCCTCCTCGACGAGCGCGCGATCGACGACGGCACGGCGATCAGCCAGGCTTTCGTCGGTGACGATCGCGTGTTCATGCTCACCTACCGCAGCAGGACTGTGAGCGCGGACGGCGGTTACGAGTTCAAGTACCCGGCTCTCGTGGCCAGCGGGCTGGCGGAGGGGCGCATCGACGTCGCGGCGTACGAGAGCGAGGAGATCGGTCACGTCGTGCCGCTGCTCGCGGACGGGACGCGTCTCGTCGTCGCCAGCGCTCAGCCCCCGGCGATCTCGGTCCTCGACGCGACCGACCTCGACGACCTGACGTTCGAACGGAAGGGCGAGCTCTCCTCGTACGCCTACCAGGACCCGGTGACGGTCTCCGGCGACCGCGCGCTGTGCTCGCTCGGGCAGTACGGGCTCGAGGTCGTCGACCTCGGGGACTGATCGATGCTCTGGAGGTCCTCGTGAGAATGCCTATCGTCTCACGTTTGCTGGTGGCAAGTGGCGTGCTGTGCGCTGTCGGATGCACCGAGGTCGTCAATGACATCGGGGCGCACGGCGCGGCCAGCGAGAGCTCGGGCGGAGGCACCGGCGGCGGAGCGGCCGGCGGTGCGAGCACGGGAGGCGAGGCGGGCAGCGGAGGCCTGGAGAGCACGGGAGGCGAGGCGGGCACCGGGGGCCTGGAGAACACGGGAGGCGGGGCGGGGACCGGAGGTGCCAGCGAGGGGCCGCTGCCCGATCCGGTCCCGTCACGGCAGACCGTCACCTTCGAGTTCCACAACGCCTCCGCAAGCCCGGCGGGCGTCCAGGTGTCAGGGAGCCTGTGCAGTGGATTCGAGATCTGGAGGGTGGAAGGCGATGAGACGACGCTCGTCAACCGCGATGTCGATTACACGCAGGCGGCTTGCTCCACCTATGTCGACGACCTGGAGACAGGGACCTACGAGCGGGTGGCGCCCGGCGCGACCCTCCCCGTCGTGTGGGACGCTCGTGAAGAGGTCATCTACAAGCGCACCGTGGCCTGCACGATTCCCGAATCCGAGGTGCCCAGCATCGTGGTGCCGATGGGCGTCGCGCAGCCGGTCGCCCCCGGGACGTACGAGGCCGTGTTCATCGTGGGCCCGAGCGCGGAGGAATGCGAAACCGAGGTGGTAGAGAATCGCTACAGTTGCCTCGGCTCCTTCACCTACGACAGCGTCGGCCTCGCTTGCTCCACCGGTGGGCGGCGGATCAGCGTGCGCTTCGAGCTCCCGGAGACCGGCGATGTGCGTGTGCCGGTGGAGTACACGGCAGACTAGACCAGGCCTCCTCCCTGCGGTTGCCTCTCCGGCACAGCCCTGCCGCTCGCCGGCGCCGCTCTCCCCGGCGCCGGGTCGTGAAATGTAGTCCTGTCACGCCCTCTGACCGCTTCACCGACGGCGAACGGCCGGAGAGACTCCTCGCCGGCCAGCGCGTCCTCCGATCCTCCTCGCGCGCCTGCGCCGCTCCCGCCTGCGGGCTCCTGCAAGAGCGAGCCTCACTTCTGTAAATTTCGAGCTGAGTGACGCGAAGCTTCGCGCGATGGCGACGAAGTCTCTGGTGTCTGGATTGTAAATTGTTGAAGCCGATTGCGAATGATAAGCGAATAGCGATTTGTGATTGTCAGCCATCGCGTGGCTGGCTACAACCAGGGAGCTTTCGTGATCGTCCGGTGTGACGATCTTCGTCTTGTGATTGAATAATTACAACGGGTCCGGGTTGGAGAAGATCATGTCAATGGCTCGACGACTTGGATGCGGTCCTATTTTTCTTCTGCTGGGAGCCTGCGCGGGCGACGGTGATGAGGGGCTCCCTGTCGATGTGCAGAGCGACAGGGACCCGGTCATCGTGTCGAGCGTCTCGGATGGCACGTATGTGATCAAGTCGGTCCGGAGCGGCAAGTGCCTCGACATCAGCGGCGGCAGCAAGGAGAGCGGCGCCCGGGTGCAGGTGCGGTCGTGCAACGGAGCGGAATCGCAGAAGTTCCAGGTCTCCAGCGCCGGAGGCGGCGCCTTCAAGATCGCGAACGTCGGCAGCGGGAAAGTCCTCGACGTCACCGAGGGCAGCCTCGATGCAGGCGCGGCGCTCCGCCAGTGGGACGACGTCGAGGGGGAGCACCAGCAGTTCACCTTCGTGAACCGCGGCGGCAACGACATCAGCATCCAGGCGGTGCACACCGACATGGCGCTGGACATCTACCGGGGTAGCACGGCGGACGGGGCGGCGGTCATCCAGTGGCCGTGGCGCGGCGGCGCCAACCAGCGATGGACCTTCGACAAGGTGGACGGCGGTACCACCGGCCCGACCCCGACGCCGGGCGGTGACGACATCCTCGTTCCGGCGTCGGGCGCGTGGCTCGGGCAGTATTACGGCGACGGGAGCATCTCCCAGACGAGCGCCAGGCTCGGGCGGACGCTGAAGCTGCACCTGACGTACTACGATTTCACCCACAACTGGGTGGGCAGCGTGACGAAGGCCGACCTCGACGCCGGTCGCATCCCGTTCGTGAACTGGGAGGTCTTCGACACCCCCCTCGACGAGATCATCGACGGCTCCCACGACGCGATGCTGGCGCAGCGGGCGCGCGACGCGAAGGCGCTCGGCAAGAAGCTCTTCGTGGACTTCGGCGCCGAGATGAACGGCGAATGGTCGCCGTGGGGCGGTGCGCAGAACGGAAGGAGCCCCGACAAGTACATCGCGGCCTACCGGCACGTGCATGACGCGCTCCGGTCCGCGGACAACATCGTGTGGGTCTGGTGCCCGAACGTGACGGATGAGCCGCGCCAGGCGTGGAACCAGGCGATGGGCTACTACCCGGGAGACGACTACGTGGACTGGACGTGCGTCGACGGGTACAACTGGGGCTCCGCCGGCGGCGGCGGCTGGCAGAGCTTCCGCGACGTGTTCAAGAACATCTATCCGAAGCTCGCGGCGAAGGGCAAGCCGATCATGATCGGCGAGATGGCCTCCGCCGAGTCCGGCGGCAACAAGGCGCAGTGGATCGACCAGATGATCCCGACGCTGCGCTCCGACTACCCCCTGATCAAGGGCGTCATCTGGTTCGACATCCAGAAGGAGACGGACTGGCGCATCCGCTCGTCGAGCGAGTCGCTGGCCGCCTTCGTGCGCATGGCGAACGATCCGTACTTCAATCCCTGACGGGTCCTCCGCGCACCAAGGCAGGATCTTGCCCGGTTCGTGCAGGACCTGCGCGAGTTGCGCCGCGCGCGACGACCGCCCCTCGGCGAGCAGGCCGCTCCGCGGCTGGCCCACCTTTCGCTTGGATCCTCGCCGTGGCTCGCCGCCCCCGCGAGAGGCGTGGACGAGGCGAGCGCGCCTGGAGGGTACTCGCATGCTCAAGGAATCGCTTAAACTGGCCGTGATGATCGCCGGTGGCGCCGTGCTCGGCGTCGGCTGCGGCGCCGAGGCGCCGACCGGGGGAGAGGCGCTCGACGAGTCGCAGGCCGCGCTTCAGTTCACCTGCGGCGGCATCACGGGCCGCGGCTGTCCAGGCACCAACCAGTGCGTCGATGACCCGGACGACGACTGCGACCCCCGGAGGGACGCCGACTGCGGCGGCCTCTGCGTGGGCGACCCCTGCGGGGGCTTCGCCGGGCTCGCCTGCGAGAGGGGCTATGTCTGTGTGGACGATCTGCGAGACACCTGCGACCCGGACAACGGGGGCGCGGACTGCCCCGGGACGTGCCTCCACGCGGGCGAGATCCAGTGACGTCGCGCTGAGAGCTGAGGAATTCCCTCGAATTCTTCGGAGAAAATTTACGGGGAGGCGGGGAGGAGAATCTTCAAATACTCCCCGCCTCCCTGTTGAATTTCTCCCCTGAAAAGGGCTGCAGAATAAGAGGATTCCTCGGGGGCGACAGGGGACGAGCGACAAGGCCGACTCAGATCCCGACTCAGATGATCAGGATGACGTCGATCTCCGTGTCCGCCGGGAGCGCGCTCCCCGCGGGCACGTGGGGCGCGTTGGCGGGCGCCAGGCGGAGCGCGCCGCACGACCGCGGGCCCGCGCTCTCGTGAGGTCCGCCCGCGTCGGCGACGCCGCACGGCCGCTCGCCGTGCGCGCGCGCCGCGCAGGCGTCGATCGCGGCGCGGACCGCGCGGAAGACGCTCTCCGCGTCGAGGCCGCCGAGCTCCCGAGCCGCCCTGGCGAGGCTGTCGTCGACGCAGCCGGCGCACGGCGCCGAGGGGGCGGCGAGCCGCACGATGAGCGTCGCCTCCGAGCAGCCGAGCTCTACCTTACTGAAAGGCACGGACAGCCCCGAGCCTCTGCCCACATCGACGCTGACGAGGAGGTTGTTGCCGTCACGCACCACCACGGTTTCCCGCGGATGTCGGCCGCTCATGTATCCTGGAGTCGACTCGGGTGGATTCGCGTTGACGAGGATCCACAGACGATCGGAGCTCGCCTGTCCGCTCTTCTCCACATCGTCGCTGGTGCGGCTCTCTGCCATTCGCGCGCCCTCCGAGGAGGCGAACCTATCGCCGTCAGAGGCGGACGGCGATGGCCCCACCGGACAGACAATGTCCGGATAGGCGAGTCCGCTCAGGACGCTGCCGCGCTCGATGAACGCAGCCGCTCGTCGAAGGCCCCGGAGGTCCTCGCCGCCTCCATTGCGCGCTCTACCGCGAGGCGGTAAGCACAAACACCGAGCGGAGGGTTAGGGCGTGGAAGAGCCGGAGCGGCGCGACGAAGACCCGGAGCAAGGCGCAGGCGGAGGCGGAGCGGACCGCGCGTCGCTCGGCATCCTGTTCCTCGCCGCGGCGTTCGCGCTCGCGCTCCTGCTGACCGTCGTGGGGCTCCTGGCGTTCGCGACGATGGCCCCCGGCGCGCCGTCGCCGCCCGCGCTGCGCGGCGACGCGGCCAGCGCTGAGCCCGCGGCGCGCGATGGAGCTTCGCTGGCGGTCTGAGCCGTCCCGGCCCGGCGACGGACGAGCTCGACCCGCCGCGCGCCGCCACGAACCCCCTCCACCGGTCGAAGCGGACCGCGGCGCCGTTGGCGCCTGCCGAGGTCGATGTGGATGGGTGGATGTCGTGGGAGAGCAACCCTGATCGAACGTTCGATCAGGGAGGTCGAAGCTAGCCGCAGGTCTTCTGGACAACGCCGAGCAGCGCCCCGAAATCGACGGGCTTCTTCAGGTAGGCAGCGCCCTCGGGCGGGACGTCGTGCCCGGAGACGATCGTCACCGGGATCGCGGCGAGCGCGTGCACCTGCTTCAGCGCGGCGAGCATCTCCTCGCCGGTCATGATCGGCATCATCAGATCGAGCAGGATGAGCCCAGGCGGCGGGTCCGCCTTGTGCAGCAGATCGAGGGCCTCCCGGCCGTTGCTGGCGCAGTAGACATCGTAGCCCGCTGACTCGAGCATCTCGCGGAGCATCTCGCGAAGCTCGGCGTCGTCGTCGACGAGGAGGACGGGGGCGCGCGGATTCGGGGGGATCGGCGTCAGACGTGGCGCGTTGGGCCCGTCGGTTGGCCGTGGTTCACTCATCTCGGTCACCTCTTCCAGACAGCGCAAGCATGCAGAAGCGATAGCAGGCGGACGCCTTGCACGCATTGCATGCGCCGAGCATCTCCGGAACTTCTCCGGATCCATGGGCCGGGCTTCGCGGGGCGGCGCCGCTCCGCGCCGAGCAGAGAGGCGAGGGGCGTGGCGGAAGCACGGGCGCCGCGAGCGAAGCCATGCGAAGCGCCGAGGGTTACGGGAGTTGCGCCGCGGGTCAAGCGTCTCGGTTCGCCGAGCGCGGCGGCACGCGCGTCGCGCCCCCGCCGCCCCCGCCGTCGGCGGCGCCTCCGCTGCCGCCCGCGGCGCGCCCGCCGCCCGCGGCGCGCCCGCCGCCCGCGGCGCGCCCGCTGCTGCCCGCGCCGCCCGCGCCCTCGCCGCGCGCGTCGCCCCCGCCGCCGGACCGGAACCCGAGCGCGCGCGCCTGGGCGGGGCCCGTATGGCGACGGCGCCACACCACCGCGTCGAGCATGTAATGCGTCGCCTGCGGGAGCGCGAGCAGCGGCACGAGCAGCGCCCGCGCGCGGGGGCCGAGGAGCGGCTCGTCCACGGCGCCGCCGAAGAGCTCCGGCCGGTCGTGCCAGACGAGCCGGTCCCAGAGCAGCTCCTCGAAGAACGCGAGCGCGAGCGCGATCCCGAGGAAGGCGAGGAGCCCGCCGGAGAGCAGCCGCGCCAGCAGCGACCGGGGCGCCTCGACGGCGCGCTCCCGCGCGTAGGCGAACACCAGCGCCATGTACGGCACCCCGTGGACGATCACGTTGGTGACCGTGAACTGGAAGTCGCTGTCGGTCGCGACGATGCCGACGTACCACGTGGCCGCGGTCGTCGTGACGACCACGTGCTTGCCGAGGTTGGCCGGCGCGCGGCCGACGCGCGCGCGGTGGACCGCGCGGGCGACGTAGGCGACGGCGAGCGCGGCGTACACGGCGCCGAGCGGGCCCACCGCGGCCGCCAGCCAGGGGGCGCTCACGAAGTCGCCGTCCACGAACCACGCGAACGCGCGCGGCGGGTGCGCGTGCCAGTAGAGGAGCGGCCAGCCCGTCGCGGCGTAGATCAGCGCGTCGTCGAGCAGGCGATCGACGCGCGAGCGCTCGCCGGCGAGCGCGCGGTAGATCGCGGCCCACCCGACCTGCTGGCGGACGAAGTGGATCACGGCGGCGTAGGCGAGCGCGCGCCAGAAGGTCAGCTCGGAGGCGAGGTGCAGCGCGACGCCGACGACGTAGCAGGCGAGCGGCACGGCGGCGTAGAGCGCGGGGTGGCGGCGGAGCTCCTCGCGATCGAGGTACGTGCGGAAGAGCGTCGTGTGCACGTGGGCGACGTCGACGCCGACAACGAACAGCAGGAAGCCCCACGCCGGGAGCGCGCCGCCCGCCGAGAGCGCCGCGAGGGCGAGCGCGACGGCCGCGGAGCCGCCGAAGACAGCGAGGTCGACGCCGCGGCCCCAGAGGAAGGCGCCGCGGGCCGCGCCGCTCTGCCCGGCCGGCAGCGCGCCGAGGAGATCGGGCCCGGCCGTGGCCACGCCGAGACCCGCGCGTCAGCCGTGGATGGCCGCGGAGATGATCCAGGCGAGGCCCAGAATCACCGAGCCGATCACGATGGCGAGCGCGGTGTTCTGGTCCTCCTCGATCTCCTTGCGGATGGAGAAGGGGGTGAGCTTCGTGATGATCACGAACGCCAGCAGGAAGACGATGAGCCCCAGGATGACGAAGACGAGCGTTCCGACAACGGCTCTCATCAGGTTTTGAACGTCGGGCATCGGCGGTTCTCTCTGCGCTCGGGTCCACGCTCCGCGCGCGCTCGCGGCCTCTCGTGGCTGCGGGGCGTGAGCCTACGCGAGTCGGCCGGCAGCGTGAAGCCGCGTGACGCATCGTGGCGCCGCGTCTCACCGCGGGCGCGCCCGGCCGGCGACGTGCTATCGCCTTGCCGTGTCGACGACCGTGAGCCGAACCTTGCTCCGCCGCGCCGTCGCGTCCGGGCTCGCGGCGCTCGGCCTGCTGAGCGCAGGCGCGCCGTGCCCGGCCGCCGCGGCGCCGCCGGCCCGCGACCGCGCGCCGGCGCGGGTCACCGCGCGCCCGCAGCGCGCCACCGCCGCGCCGAGGCGCGCCGCGGCGCCCCCGCCAGAAGCCCCGATCGAGCTCGCGCTGCCCGTCGAGCGGGCCACGCTCCAGAACGGGCTGCGCGTGGTGATGAGCCCCGACAAGGGCTCGCCCACCGTCGCGGTGGCCGTGACGTACGACGCGGGCTCGCGCGACGAGCCGAGCGGCAGGAGCGGCGTCGCGCGCCTCGTGATGGGCATGATGGCGCGGGGCAGCCGCAACGTGCCCGCGGGCGAGCACCAGCGCCTCGTCGCCGAGCGCGGCGGCGAGCTCGCGGCCGAGGCGGGCGTCGACCGCACGACCTACGCGGAGGCGCTGCCCGCGAACGAGCTCGCGCTCGCGCTGTGGCTCGAGGCCGATCGCATGAAGGCGCTCGATCTGGGCGAGCGGGCGTTCGAGGCGCAGCGCAAGGAGGCGCAGGAGCGCCGCGGCGCGCTCCTCGGCGCCGCGTACGGGCAGGGCCCGGTCCGGCTCCAGGCGCTCGTGTTCCAGGGATACTGGCCCCACGAGCACCCGGCGCTCGGCGACGCCGACGACCTCGCCGGCGCGGAGATCTCGTGGGCCCGCGACTTCCACGCGGCCCACTACGGCCCGAACCGGGCGGTGCTCTCGATCGCCGGCGGCTTCGACCCCGGCGAGGCGATGGAGCTCGTGCGCAAGTACTTCGACGGCATCCCCGCCGTCGACGCCGCGCCCTTCAAGGACGTGCCGTTCCCCGAGCAGACCAGCCAGCGCACCGGCGTCGTGCGGGACAGCGCCGCCCGCGCCCCGGCCATCCTGTACGGGTGGGCCGTCCCGCCGCGATCGCACCGGGATCACGACGCGCTCGCGATCGTGGCCGCGCTGCTCGGCCGCGGCGAGAGCTCGCGCCTCGAGGCGCTCCTCGTCCGCGACAAGGCGGTCGCGCGGTCGGTGCGGGTCGCCACCGGCGATCTCCGCGGGCCGGATCTGTTCTCGATCGACGTGCGGCTCGCCGAGGGCGCCCGCGTCGGCGACGTCGAGAAGCTGATCGAGGGCGAGATCCGGGCGCTCGCGACGGCGGGGCCGACGCAGGCCGAGCTGACGAGGGCGCGCCGGCTCCTCGAGTCGGCGTTCGTCGCGGGCCTCGCGGACCCGGCCGCGCGGGCGCGCGCGCTCGGCGAGCACGAGCTGCTCTTCGGGGACGCCGCGCACCTGAACGGGGAGCTCGCCCGCTGCTTCGCGGTGACCCGGGAGGACGTGCAGCGCGTCGCGCGCGATCACCTCGGCCCGACGCGCCGGACGATCGTCGAGACCTACCCGCCCGCGACCCCGGGCGCGGCCCCGCCGCGGGCGCCCGCCCGGGCCAGCGGCGGCGCCCGCGCCGAGGCGCAGGCGGCGCCCGGCAAGGGCCAGGAGAAGGCCGCGCCGGCCAAGGGCCCGGCGAAGGCGGCGCCGGCGAAGGGCGCGCCGGCCCGGTCGGCGCCGAAGAAGAAGCCGACGAAGCCGGCGAAGCCCAGGAAGAAATGACGTCGAGAGCGACGCCGAAGAGGCGCGGAAAGCGACGACGAGAGACGATCCGATGAGCGAGCGAAGCAAGCGACGCGAACGCGGCGCGCGACGGACCGCGCGCCCCTGGCTCTCCTGGACCGCGGCGGCGCTCGCCGCGGCCGTGTGCGGCTGCGCTCCCGCCGCGCCGCCGGCGCGATCGCCCGCGCCGGCCGGCAGCGCGCCGGCGAAGGGCGCGCCGGAGGCGCCGACGCCCGAGGCCGCGCGCCGGGAGCAGCCCCCGACGTCCGGGCCCGCGCGGCCCGCGCGCATGCCCGCGATCGCGTGGGCCGAGCTCCCGAGCGGCCTGAGCGTCGCCACCGCCGTGAACCGCGCGCTGCCGCTGGTGGAGGTCCGGGTCGTCGTCCGCGGCGGCTCGGCGGCCGACGGCGAGCGAACCGGGCTCGCCGCGCTCACGGGCCAGCTCCTGCTGCAGGGCGGCGCCGGCGGCCTCCCCGGCCGCGAGGTGCTCGCGCGCGCCGAGTCGCTCGGCGCCTCGCTCTGGGTGGAGACCGGCCTCGACGCGACCGTGATCGGGCTGCGCGCGACCCGGGAGCGCCTCGCCGAGGCGGTCGAGCTGCTCGGGCTCGTCGTGCAGCGGCCGCGCCTCGACGCCGCGGAGCTCGCCAAGGTGAAGGCGCGCGCCGTCGAGGCGGCGCGCGATCGCGCCGAGAACGACGCCCGCTGGGGCGCGCTGATGATCCTGTTCCGCGACCTCTACGTGCTCCCGACCGAGCTGCACCCGTACGGCTCGTTCGGCGCGACCGCGGCGGAGCTGCCGAAGATCACCGCCGCCGACTGCCGCGCGTTCCACGCGGCGTGGTACGTCCCGAAGAACACCGTCGTCGTCGTCGCGGGCGACACGACGCCCGAGGCCGCGCGCGCCGCGGTGGAGAAGGCGTTCCCCGATCGCCGCGCCGGCGAGCCGCCGTCGCTCTCGTTCACGGAGCCGACGCCGCGCGGGTCGCTCAAGATCACGATCATCGATCGCCCGAAGAGCGCGGAGAGCGAGGTCTTCCTCGGCGTGCTCGGCCCCGAGCGCGGCGCGCCCGAGTGGCCCGCGCTCGCGGTCGCGGGCCAGGTGCTCGGCGGCCCCTCGGGGCGCCTGCCCCAGGAGCTCCTCGAGCCGCGCGGGGCGGCGCGCGCGGCGTCCGCGGCGACGATCGACGTCGCGCACGGGCCCGTACCGCTCGTCGTGCACGCCGTCGTGCCGGCGGCGCGCACGGGCCTCGCCGCGCAGGCGATGCTCGACCAGGCGGAGCAGCTCGCGACCACGACGCCGTCGGGGGAGGAGACCGAGGCCGCGGCGCGCCGGCTGTCGGCCGGCGTCGGCCTCGGCATCGGCACGGCCGCGGGGCTCGCGGACGAGATCGCCGGCATGCAGGCGCTCGATCTGCCGGACGACCACCACGACGGCCTCCGCAAGGAGCTGCGCGACATGACGCCGGCCCTCGCCGGCAAGGTCGCGGCGGATCACGTGCGGCCGGCGCGCGCCGTGGTCGTCGTCTCGGGCGACGCCGAGGTGATCGGCCCGATGCTGAGCCGCTTCGGGGAGATCAAGGTGGTCGACCCGGCCCGGAACTTCGAGCGGAAGCGCACGATCCAGCGCGACGCGGGCGGCGCGCCGGGCTCGGCGCCGGACGCCGGCGGTCCAGGGCCGGCGCAGGAGCGGCCGTGATCGCCGCAGGCCCCCGCGGGCGCGCGCGCGCCCTCCGGGCGTCGGCGGGCGTCCTCGCGATGGCGGCGGGGCTCGCGGCGGTTGGCCTTGCCGGCCCGGTGGGCGCGCAGCCGAGGCCCGCGCCGGTGCCCGCCGCGCCGGCGTCGAGGGCGCCCGCGGGGCCCCTCGACGGCGCGACGTACGACTACGAGCGCCCGCCTGCGCCTGCGCCGGCGAGCGGCGCCGAGCCGCAGGGCGCGGCGCCGGGCGGCGGCGCCGACGCGGCCGCGGTGCCGTCCGAGCAGCGCTGGCTGGGGCGCGCGTTCGTGCACCGCCTGGCGGCCGGGGATCCCACGCGGCCGCTGCCGATCCTCGTGTTCCTGCACGGGACCAACGCGGCGCAGATCAAGCACCGCTGGATGGGCGGCGGCCAGGAGGGCGACGTCCGCCGGATCGCGGCGCAGCTCATGGAGGCGGGGCAGATCCCGCCGATCCTTGTCGCGGCGCCGAGCGCCGTGCTGCCGGCGGCGGTCGCCGTCGCGCGGACGAGCTGGCCTGCCTTCGACCTGGACGCGTTCCTCGACGCCACCGCCGCGCGGCTGCGCGGCGTCGCGACCCTCGACCGCGCGCGCGTGATCGTCGCCGGCCACTCCGGCGGAGGCTGCAACGCCGCGGGCGGCATCGCGACCGCCCTGCGCGCGTCCACCCCGGCGCACGCGGCGCTCGTGATCGACACGTGCATGGATGCCGACATCGCGCTCCCCCTGGCGCAATCTCCGCCGACCACGCACGTCGTCGTGTCGTGGCAGACGCTGACGTGGGCCCGCCGGCCTTTCGCCGATTTCCGCCGCGCGTTCCAGCGCGGGATCGACGCGCACCCCGCGGCGCCCGGCGTCCTTCGCGAGCTCGAGCACCTTCACCCGACGGAGCCCATGCCGCACGACGCCATGGTCCCGGTGGTGCTGCGGCGGTGGCTCCCGTCGCTGCTCTCGGCGGACGCCGTGCCGAGCGTGCCCTGCGTCTCGCCGTGACCGGCGCGCGGGGCGCCTCGCGCCGGGCCGGCGCGAGGCGCCCGGGCTGCGAGGCGCACAAAAAGAAAAAAGAGCGCCCGTCCGACGGTGGGGGGGGAACCGTCCCTCAGGCGCTCTGCCGTCGGTATTAGCAGGAGATGGGCCAGGGTCTCCCTGATGAAGATCCGTGGACTTGCGCATGCGGCGCGCGGCGTGGGGCTTTCATTGGAGGTCCGGGCGGGTTTCGTTCGTGCAAGCTGGCCGCGATCTCTCCGGGTCGAGCGCCGGCGGCGGCGGCTGGTCGATCGCCAGCCGTTGCGGTGGGTCGGGCGGCAGCCGTTGCGGTGGGCGAGCGGCAGCCGTGCCGGCGCTCGCCTGAGCGCCTGCTGGTCGGCCGCGCTGGCGGTCATGCAGGGCGATGCGGGGCGGGGGCGGCCACGCGGCGCGCCTTGCCGACGCGGCGCGCCTGCTGCCGGATGTGCTCCACGGCCTTCTCGAAGAAGACGTCGGGCGAGCCCTTGGCGATGGTGATCTGCTCCTCGCCGACGAGGACGACGAGGAGGCCCCTGTCGGTCCTGCCGACCGCGAAGAAGTCGACGGTGAACGGCTGCTCGTCCTCGACGGTGAGCGACACCTGGCATTTCAGGACATCACCGACGCCGGGCTGATTCTCGACGACGAAGCGTTGCAGCAGCCCGTTGGCGTGGGCGTCCCCGGCGATCCGGTTGAGCGTCCATTTGTCCCTCGGCCAGGCCATGTGGTCGCGGAGCTCGTATATCCAGTGCAAGAGCTCCTCGGCGACCTGGCCGATCGCCGCCTTGGACGCCTCGTAGGACAGCTTGATCTGTTCGTATCTGGTCATCGGGACTCCATCGCTCCTCGGCGCGCTCCGGTCGGCTCGCAACCACGAGGCTACCAGATCGCCGCGCCTCGTCGCACGCCGGCGTCGCCGCGGCCGGCGCGCCGGAGCGGCGCGTGCGCTCCGGCGCGGGCGGCGCGCGGGCTCCGGCGTGGGCGGAGCGAAGCGCGCCGTGGTCCTGAGGGCAGGCGGTCGGGAGAGCCAGATCACAGGATTCCCGGCCGATGGGCGGCTCCTGAGTCCCGGGCGGCACCGGCGTCGGTCGCCATCTCCCGGCGTTTCAGCCAGCGGAACGGGCCAGACAGGGTGTCGCCGAGCCGCTTGATGTGGCGATAGCCCCCGACCGCGTCTGGAATGCCGTCCTGGCAGTCACCGACGCTCTGTCCGGCCGCGCTCTCTCAGGCGTACTGCTGCAGCAGCGCGCCGCGCATCGGGTTGTCGCATGCCTTCACCGCCGCGCGGAGGGCGTCCCTGTCGACCGGCACCCGGTGGAGGCTGACGTTGATCGCGCCGCCGCGCGCCTCCACGATGGCGTACTCGGCGTGGTGCATCAGCGTCGGCGGCCCGCCGTTCGCGTACTCCTTGAAGGGGAGCCCGACGCTCCCCGGGTTCACGAGGAGCGTGCCGCGGTGCTGGCGGAGCATCTGAACGTGCGTATGCCCGCCGGCCATCACCGTCGCCGCGTGCCCCGCGAGGCGGCGGTCGAGCTCCTCGGGCGGCGTGTCCGAGAGCAGGTCTTCCATGTGAGACCGGGGCGAGCCGTGGAACAGGAGGAGCGTCGAGCACGCGTCGAGCGGGATCTCCAGGCGCGCCTGGAACGTGCGCAGGAAGCCGAGGTCGTCCTCGGAGAGCTGGTCGCGGCACCAGTCGACGGCGTCGACGACGATCGTCGCCTCGGTGTAGGTGCGGATCAGCCCGGGATCCAGCATGAACTCATCGTGGTTCCCGAGGATGCACGGACACCCGAGCTCCCGCAGCATGTCCAGGATCGCCCCCGGCCGCGGGCCCAGCGTCGCGACGTCCCCGAGGCATATCACCTGATCGACGCCGGCCGCCTGGATGCTGGCCATCACGGCCCTGAGCGCCACTTCGTTGCCGTGGATGTCCGAGATCAACGCGATCCGCATGGGAGAGCCCTCCTGGTGGGCGGCGATCGGGACGGTGGAGCGGCCTCGGGCGCCTCGCGGCGGCCGAGCGGCGGACTCACGACGATAGACCATGTCCGGCGGCGCCTCCAGCCCTTCACGCCCGCCCGAACGATGCCTGTGGGGCCACGTGGGTACGGGCGATCGCGGGGGTGCTGAGGGCGCCGCGCCCGCGAAGTCTCCCTGCCCTCTCGGGGGCTTGAGCCAGTAGGACCAGCGCATGCGCTCGCGCTGGCCGCTGGACGTCGTCGCCCTGAATCCCGTGTCGTGCGGCACGGTCCTGTGGCGCGCGGGCGGCGTGCTGCGCGTCACCGTGCCCGCGCGCCCGGCGCCGCCCTGGTGACGGCGCTCGCGGCGCGGCATTCTCGGAATCGCACAGCCGGCCGGCGTGCGCCATGCGCCTGCTCGACGCCTTCGCCGCGCTCGCCCGCGATGTCCCTTCTGTGGCGTGGTCGTCGGGGTCGCGCCCCGCGGACGTGGAGCGGTCGGCGGCAGCTCGGCGCCGGCGAAGGTGGCCTCTACCCGCCGTCCTTCTTCTTCAGCTCGCCCTTGAACCGCCACTCCACCGCCGCCTTCACGGCGAGCGTGATCACCGACACGCCGGCGAGGAGGCTCGCGACGGCGAACGCGGGCATGACCCGCACCATGTTGGCGTAATAGACGCGCTCCACGTGGAGCGGCAGCGTCACCTGATCGGACGACCCCGCCGAGACCACGTACACGGCGCCGAACTCCCCCATCGCCCGGGCGGTGCACAGGATCACCCCGTAGAGCAGTCCCCAGCGGATGTTGGGCAGCGTGACGCGCCAGAAGATCTGCCACCCGCTCGCGCCGAGGACGCGGGCGACCTGCTCGTCCTCGGTCCCCTGGGCCTGCATCAGCGGGATGAGCTCGCGCGCGACGAACGGGAAGGTGATGAACACGGTGGCGAGCACGATGCCCGGCAGGGCGAAGATGACCCTCGTGGACACCTCGAGGCTCGTGAACCCGAGGCTCACCTCGTAGGTCCTGTTCACGAACGCGCCGAAGAACCCGTTCGCGCCGAAGAGCAGCACGAAGCACAGGCCGGCCACCACGGGCGAGATCGAGAACGGCAGGTCGATGAGCGTCACCAGCAGGCTCCTGCCCCGGAACTCGAACTTGGCGATCGCCCAGGCCGCCGCCACGCCGAACAGCGTGTTGAGCGGCACCGCGATGGCCGTGGTGAGGAGCGTGAGCTGCACGGCGCGGAAGGTCGCGCGATCGAAGACCGCCTGTCCGTACGCGCGCAGGCCCTCGCCGAGGGCGTGCCAGAACACCACCCCGAGCGGCAGCACGAGGAACACGCCGACGAGCAGCACGCAGAGGCTGATCATGAGCCGCCGGACGCCCCGGCCGCCGGCCGTGTCCGCCCTGTCGGGTCGCGAGCGCGCGTCGAGCATCTCGCGCCTCAGGTCCTCGAGCCGCGGGCGATCATCGGGTGATCACCCGGCCGCCCTGCCCGCGTGGGCGCGCGCGGCGGAGCGCTGGAGCAGGTTGATCGCGAGGAGGAGCGCGAACGACGCCCCGAGGAGCAGCACCGCGACCGCGGTGGCGTCGGCGTAGGTGCCTGTCTCGTTCACCTCGATCATCTTGATGATCACCTGGGACGCGATCTCGGTGTCGGGGCGATTGCCCGAGATGAAGATCACCGATCCGTACTCGCCCAGGCCGCGCGCGAGCGCCAGCGCGAACCCCGTGAGCAGCGCCGGCGCGAGCTCGGGCAGCACGACGGCGCGGAAGATCTGGAGTCGGCTGGCGCCGAGCGTGGCCGCCGACTCCTCGACGTCCCGGCTCAGATCCTCGATCACCGGCTGCACCGTGCGCACCACGAACGGCAGCCCGACGAAGGCCATCGCGATCACCACGCCGAGCGGCGCCAGCGAGATCCTGTCGTGCACCGTCCACTCGATCGGCCACCCGCGCCACCACCCTTCGTCCGCGAACCCGCGCCACGCGGGCCACGGGTACCGGAAACCCACGCTGGAGAGCGCCCCGCCGAGCAACCCGGTCTCGGCGTAGAGCGTGGAGAGCGCGATGCCCGCCACGGCCGTGGGGAGCGCGAAGGGCAGGTCGATCACCGCGTCGATCACGCGGGAGAACGGGAAGGTGTGGCGGCCGAGCACCCACGCGATGAGCAGGCCGACGGCCACGTTGAGGAGCGCAGCGAGGATGGAGGCGCCGAGGGTGAACCGGACGGCCGCGGCGACCCAGCTGCTCGTGATGACCTGATAGAACCGCCCCCAGCCGAGCTCTGCTGTCCTGAGGAACAGCGCGGAGAGCGGCAAGAGGACCACGAGGCTCAGGTAGAGCACCGTGACGCCGAGGGAGAGCGAGAACCCGGGGAGCACGCGCGCGCCGCGCGACATCACTTCTTCCGCATCTTGTCGAGCTCGGCTCCCTGGCCGAAATGGACGCTCATCACGGTCGGCCAGTCGGTGAAATGGTCCTTGAACCGGAACAGCGTCAGCGGCTTGAGCCGATCGGCGTGCTTCTTCGCGATCGCCTCGCTGTACGGGCGGTTGAAGCGCTTCGCGATGAGCTCCTGGCCCTCGTCCGAGAAGTGGAACTTCACGTACGCCTCGGCGATCTCCTTGACCCCGTGTCGCTCGGCGACCTTGTCGACGACAGCGAGGGGGACCTCGATTGTGATCGAGTCCGAGGGCACGACGACCTCGAACTGGTCGGCCGTCGCCGGGTCGGCGGCGATCTGGAGGATCTCGTTCTCCCAGCCGAAGAGGACGTCTCCCGTGCGCTGCACGATGAAGCGGGTCGACGAGCCGCGCATGGCCGGATCGAGGATGGCGTCGTCATACACCTTCGCGGTGAACTCCCGCGCCGCCGCGTCGGCCTCCGCTTCCGTCCGTCCCTCGGCCTTCGCCTTGCGGGCCGCGTGCGCCCACGTCGAGAGGTAGATCCAGCGCGCCCCGCCGCCGGTCTTCGGATCCGGGCAGAGCGACACGACCTCGGGCCGCGCGAGGTCTTCCCAGGCCTTCACCTGCTTTGGATTGCCCTTGCGGACGAGGAAGATGACGGCCGACGTGTACGGCACCGAGCCGTTCGGCAGGCGCTCACGCCAGGTCGTCGGGAGCAGGCCTGCCTTGGCGATGGTGTCGATGTCGAAGTCGACCGACAGGGCGGCGACGTCGGTCTCCTTGCCGGCCGCGATGTCGCGCGCCTGCTTGCCCGACGGGCCGTGGTCGGTCTCCACGTCGACGTCCTTGCCCGTCGTCTGCTTGTACCACCGCTCGAACGCCGGGTTGAGCTCCTGGTAGAGCTCGCGGGTGGGGTCATAGGAGGCGACCGAGAGCTTCGCGACCTGGCCTTGCGCGCTCCCCTCGGGCGCGGCGGTCGGTTTCTTCTCCTCGCACCCGAGGGCGGTCAGGAGCAGGGCGCCCAGCGCGAGCGCGGAACGGAGCGCGGTGGTCTTCATCGTGACATCTCCGGGGGAAAGGCGGCCACTCTACCGCCGGGCAGCGCCCTTGTCGCGAGGAGAGCTCCCGCGCGTGCGCCGGCGGTGCGGCGGTGCAGCGGTGCGATGATCACCGAGCGCAGGCCATCATCGAAGCTCCCGAGCGGCGGGCGTGCGGGAGCGGCCGGTTGCTGCTCGTGCGCGTTGTACGCTGCCGCTCGCCATGCGGCATCCGACGTTCACATCGCCGCTCTCCGCGCGGAGAGCGGTCCGGTCCCGGGGCGTGCGCGGGGCGTGAGGTCGATGACAGCGTCGGGCCTGCTGGTCGCCGCCGCGCCGCGCCGGTAGATCGGGACCTGCTCCGGGCGCCGACATGCAGTACCCTCTGCTCCGCGCCGGTTCGACGCGGCGCGCCGGGCATGCGCCCTGCCGAGAGTACCCCCCTGACATGCAGCGCATGAGCGACGGCCGGGATGCCAGCACCGCGGCCCCCTTCGACTGGAACCGCGCCGCCTCCGCGCCCGCGCCCCCGCCCGCCGAGCGCCCGCCGCCCCTCGGGCGCCTGCTCGCCGAGGGCTGGGCGGCCGTGCGCGCCGAGGACGACGCGTGGCTGCCGCTCGGCCGGGCGGCCCGGCCGGTCGAGGTGCTCGACGAGACGCTGCGCGACGGCATCCAGGGCGTCTCCACGGTGAACCCGTCGCCCGCGCAGCGGGTCGAGCTGGTCCACGCGATGGCGGGCATCGGCGTCGACGCCGTGAACCTCGGCCTCCCGGCGGCCGGCCCGCGGCAGTTCGAGGACGCGTGCCTGCTCGTCCGGGAGATCGTCGCCTCGAGGCTCCCGCTCGCCCTGACCGCCGCCGCGCGCACGATCGCCGCCGACGTCGAGGAGGTCGCGCGCGTGGCCGACCGCGCGGGCGCGCCGATCGTTGTCTACACGTTCATCGGCAGCTCCCCGATCCGGCATTTCGTCGAGGGGTGGGGCCCTGATTTCCTGGTCCGCAGCGTCGAGGACGCCGCGCGCGCCGCCGCCGCGGCCGGCCTGCCCTTCTGCCTCGTCGCCGAGGACGCGACCCGCTCGCCGCCCGACATGCTCCGCACGCTCTTCCGCGCCGCCGTGGACGCCGGCGCCGCGCGCATCTGCCTCTGCGACACGACCGGCCACGTCACCCCGCCGGGCGTCGCGTCGCTCATCGCGTTCGCCCGGCGCGAGCTCGCCGCCCTCGGCGCGCCCCGGCTAGAGCTCGACTGGCACGGCCACAACGACCGCGGCCTCGGCCTCGCCGCGGCGCTCTGGGCGGTGGCCTGCGGCGTCGAGCGGGTCCACGCCACGGCGCTCGGCGTCGGCGAGCGGGTGGGCAACAGCTGCCTGGAGCTGCTGATCGACAACCTCGGTCGCCTCGGCTCCCGTGCCGCGGTGCCGCGCGAGCGCCTCGCTGCCTACTGCGCGGTCGCGTCGCGCGCGCTCTCCTGGCCGATCCCGAAGGACCATCCGATCGCCGGGGCCGGGGCGCTCACGCCGCGCGCCGAGGCCGGGGCGCTCACCCGGACGGCGCTCACCCGGACGTGACGTTGCCGCCGCCGACCCGCGCCAGGGCGGCGCGGACGATCGGCGCGGCGGGCGCGAGCGCGTCCGCGAGCTCTCCGACGCGCCCCGCCGCGCGCTCGGCCCGCGTCCACGCCGACGAGAACCCGAGCGTGCCGGGCGGGTGGGCCTCCGCGAGGGCGATCGCCTGCCGCAGATCGTCGCCCACCGCCGCGATGGCGTGGAGATCTGCCACGCTGGCCCCGCGGGCGCGCGCAGCGACGTACAGCGCGCGCACGATGCCGAGCAGGTCGCGGGCGGCCTCGAGCGGGAAGGGGTCGTGGCGGATCGAGAGCACGGGCGCCCGTCGGAGATCACGGATGCGGGGGCGGGGCGTCAAGCGGGCGGCGAGGTGTGCGGTGTGGCTTGAAAATTGCAGTCAGGGCGCGGAAGAAACCGACAGAGACCAGCAGAGAGAGAACGGAGAGAGGTCGCCATGAACAGCCGCATGCATGAGCTCGCGAAGACGGACGTCCCCGGAGGTGAGGAGGAGGTCCCGCTGCCGCCGAACCCGGGGGATCCGGGGCCGGAGCAGCCGGAGCCGCCGTCGCCGGATCCGACGCAGGACCCGCGGATCCCGCCGCAGGGGGATTTCCCGCGCGGGGTCTGAGGCGAGCTGCAACTGCCAGATAGCGCGCTGAGTTCGGTGGGCCTCATGGCCGATCGACCCTCGGCATCAGACGCCCCCTCGAGCTTCGATGATCGTCTCGAGCTTCGATGATCGTCGAGGTCGGTCGGCCCCGAGAGAGGGTGTACGTCGCGGGGGGTGGGGGCAGAACGACACAGTCGGGTACATTTGCGCGAATCCCAAGGGGATCAAGGCCTACATCGGTCTGGCGATCGTGGGTGCTAACCCGCGCTCTCTGGTCGGCCAGGCAATTCCGTGACGCTTCGGCATTGCCCTCGGCGCCCGCGTATGAGGCAGCAGGTCACATGCAGGTCACCCAAAGGCAAGAGACACGGCTCTGGCCGTGTCTTCATGGTGGAGGTGCCGGGCATCGAACCTGGAGCTGAATCTGCGGGGCGCGTGCGCGATAGATACGGCCGATGCCGCGTCGAACGTGTCGGAGCGGTGTCAGAGGCAACCGAGGGCTCGACTCCTCTCGTGCCCTCTCCATCCCTCTCGTGGAGCCCCGTGCCTTCACGCTCACCGGGGAGATTTGTGTCAGTGTCGTTGCGCGCGAATGTGGTCCTATAAAGGGAAATGCCGTATATCGCTGCTTGTCGCTTTGAACGCGGCAGCATGGCCGTCTTGGGAGACGACGACGGAGAGCCGTTCCGGGTACTGAGCCACGAAAGCCGCCGCGGCGTAGTGGCGAGTACCTCGCGTCTCCAGCGGCCACGCTGCCTGTTCCTGATCATGGCTCATGGTAAAAACCGGTGCGGGCCCTTCTCTCGGCGGGGGGAGCTTTGCACCGAATGCTAGTACTTCGAGCTTATGGCTCATGACCACTGCGCCGTCAACTGTGGTTAGCCGAATAATCTGATCGATCATGCGATCGACTCGCTCTGTTGCCTTCTGTGCATCGTAGGCATCGCGCGCCTCCTGAGCCGTCGGTGTCCTCTCTCTAAGCTCATCTCCAACTAGCCAGAACCTCTTCTGGTCGTTTGAATTATCGACTAGGTGCGCCTCGTACATGCTGAAGATCGCTGAGCCCAAGTCCACGGGTGGGGCGATTCGCTTAGACTTCTTTCCGAGTAGTGCTTGGTCTTTGCCGAGCAGGTGCTCCAGGCTTTCATCTGGCCCAAGTATGGCAAGGAGGCCGCCGTGGGCCAGTTCGACCATACCTTTGACGATACGCATCAAATTGTCAAAAACCGCATCGGGTAGAATTGTGGCATAATCGCCAAGGATGGTGCGTTCGATGCTGTCTACATGTGGACAACTCTTCGGTGTTCGGGGCTGCAGGATTCCGCGTTCATAGCGAACTATATCCCGCTCGCCCACGCAGATCGCAAGAACGCCTGGTCGTGAGGCAATGATGCGTATGAGCCGATCTCCGTCGAGGAAGTGGCGGCTGTGAGGGGTTGTGATGCCTGCGATCAATAGCGCTGTTTCGGCCGGAATCACGGCCAGGAAGGAGCGGGGATAGGCACAGGCTGAAGCTAATTTGACGACATTTTCGTCATTGAACATCAACGGCGACGCGAAGCGTATGAAGTCCCATGCGGGCCGCTCAGCTTCAAACGGCCCGAGATCGTTGGCATACACAATGCCGGCCGGGCTAAGGCGACCTTCCTCTGTTGAGATGGAGGCGACAAACATGACATCCGCGAGCTCAATGAGAATGGCGCGGGATGGAATCGGTGTAGGTGTGCTAGGAGTGATGCTACGCCCGCGGAGCAACTCTTGGACTATGAGATGTTCCTTGTTGTGCTCGCGGATGAATGTGTCAACGACGTCGGGAATGGTTTTGAGTGCCATGAGGCTTATGTTACCACAGCGATTGCGTGGGGCCTACTTTATGTGTTGCGCAGTCATGGTCCTCTGTGCGTGCCGCATGAAGGACCCGCATGACGATGGCCGTCAGCACCGTGCTTCCAGAGGAAGGGCGGCGCGCTCTAGCCGCGAGGTGCATGGACTGTCACGTCGATATTCTGTAAAATGGCACGAGGCACGCGTGCGTCCTTGTGATGCTCGCCATGATGAACTGGATGGCACCGCCGCGGTGAGACGGCGCTTCGCGCAGCGCTTGCGCATGATCTGAGCGTGGCACCAGTGCCGCGATCCGGAGATGCGACAACTCGTCAGACCCCTGCCTCGCCCGCGCTGGCCTCGCAGAGGTAGCAGTCGCAGAGCAGCCACTGCGCGCCGCTGAGGTCCCCGCCGACGGGCTAGAGGTCGAGCGAGAGCCGAGGGGCAGCTCGTGAATTACGGAATGGACGTACGTGGGAGGATGCGTGGTCGAGAGTGCTCCCCTGTCGTCGCTGGTGCGTCTCCGGTTGCGTCGAGGCAAGCTGCTACTCGGCCATACGGTTCCGGGTCCGGCCAACGCGGCTGCCCGATTAGACGGTCTGGAGGTCTCCGCGTCCCGCGGCGGCGCGGGGGTGCGTCATGGCGAATTCCGACTTCGCCGAGCTGGACCGGTACATCCGTTGCGTCGAGGCTGTGAGCTATGTCGGACAGACGCTTGAGTGGTTGAGCTCGTGAACCAGATCAATCATCATAGAACGCGCGTCGTGTGACACGGTTGGTTCCATAACGCTTTACTGCTCGTCGGATGACCTGCCCAATTCGATACAAGCTGGGAAGTTGGAGATCTGAGGGAGCGTCTGTGGTTTCTTCCGTCTCGTCGTAACCTCTGTTACCAGTCGGTGCGCCGGGGGTGGCGGTGCTGGCGCTTGGTGCGCCGGGACCGGGTGCGCCGGGGCTGGCCGGCTTGGTGCTTGGTGCGCCGGGACCGGGTGCGCCGGGGGTGGCGGTGCTGGCGCTTGGTGCGCCGGGACCGGGTGCGCCGGGACTCGGAACTGTTCCTCGTCGTCCTAGTAAGATTTCGCGTCGGCGCAATGCTAACCTGGTTTGACACTCGATCCAGCGGTCGATTGCTCGTAGCTGGTCGTCGTCGTCAACGAGAGGGAAAAACGACATGAAACCGCGAAATCTGCGGGGCGGCATTCTTTCGCGCTGTAGCCGAAGCAGGTCTTGCTCGCCGATGTCACCATAAAGATATCGGCGGAGCTGCCAAACAAATGTCATGTAGTCGGCGTAGCGCCGACCGGGGCGCTGTGTGCCGCGAAGAGCCTCACGGATGATGTTAAAATAAAGAAGTCGATTTACGTGCGCTTTGAGCTTTCTGACCAGGCTGTCTTTTATCGATAGCTTATTTAGGCTCACGCTATGCCCTAAGAACTCCACGTGGTCGGCCGCAGGCATCTCGGATGGGGAGCCGTGCCGCGCCAGCAATCGTATGCCACCAGATTTTTCGATATTTATAGGGGCACCGATAAGTTCAGACATGTCGTGGAGCGTCTCGACTGCTCTACATATTTGCGAGTAGTCTGGGCTCCAAATAAGGGTGTCGTCTGCGTAGCGAACGAAACTGACTCCGAGCCTTTCGAGCGCACGGTCAAGATCCCATGCGGCGATGTTTGCCAGAAAGAGCGATATGGATGTGCCCTGTGGGACACCACGTTGTCGATGTGTGCCGCCTCGCGGTACGTAGTCGTTTGGCTCCCTGGTTGGCGTCTGCAAAAAGCGCTCGATTATCCTCTTTTCTGTGTATGTGAATAGAAACTGGCGGTCGTGGAGCGTTTTCCAGATGTGTTCGTGACTTATGTTGTCGAAGTATTTTGAGAAATCATATTCGGCGATAAATATTCGTGATTGGTCGCGTAGATCTCCGGCCACGAATCGGATTGCGTCATGGGCGGATATGTCTCTGCGGTATGCGTAGGTTTGCGCGCTCATCTTTGAGCGGTTTTTGCTTATGAGAGATAAAAATATCCGACGAGATACTGCGTTGTCGGCAATCTGAAATACAGAAACGGCGCGGAGTCCTCCGCCAGCCTTTGGCACCCGATGTGTAATCGCGTTGAATGGCTCATACGTGTGAGCCCGGATGCTGCGCGATATTGAATGTCCGATCCGTTCGCAGCGAGCCCTTACAAGATATGGGTCGAAGCCCTGGGCTATGCTCCAATATTTGGGGCGTGTCGGATGGAGCGGCTGAACAACTGCGGTAGTGCGCCGCTCTCGTCTCTTCCGCTCATCGGCGAGTTGTCGAGCGTAGCTTTCGTACCGCTCGATCAACTTGGCGGCTTCTGATCGTATGTCGTCATGCAAGGCGGCCATGACGTGAAGATACACGTAGGCGCCGTGGGATGGAACCCACTTCGCCTACGCCGGCATTCCAGGAAATAAAGTGTGACTCACCAGCGACTCAACCTGACAGTCTCGTCGCACCACCAACAGGTCTCCCAGTCTGCCTACCCTCCTTGAGGGCTCCGTGTTGAATAACAGATCGACGGGGCGCACGTCTACACGTTCTTGCGCTTCCCTTGCGTGAGCGCAGCAGCACGTCGCAGCGATGTCGGAATCTGGATGCCGAGTCGAGTCGGAGGCGTGGTGGGATAATGTCGGGTGCTTGGATCCTGCGTTGGTCCGGCTCGGGTTCCTCTTCCTGCCCGACCGCGCCGCCCGTCAGATCACGATCGACGTCGCGCCGTCGCTCACCAGGCGGATGGTGACGTGGGGGTACCCGTCCCGTGCGAGCTGCTGACCGGTGCTCGCGAGGACCTCGATCGCCTCCTCCTCGCCCGCGACCTCCTTGACCACGACACTGGCGCCGACGTTGCCCGCGGCCGGCGGGAGCCGGATTGTCACCGGGCCATGCGCATTGACCCGAACGAACTCGCCCGGCCGGGCCGTGTAGGTGGTCGTCACGACGGGGCTGATGAGCCAGGTACCGGGGGCGAAGACGTCGGTCCGGTTCTCGGCCGGGTTGTCGGTGGCCAGCGCCCCGACGAATTTGAGTGCGGGGCGCTCCGGCAGTTCGACGCCCGCAGCGAAGATGCGGCGGACGCCGAAGAACAGGATGTAGATCCAGCAAGCATCCTTGCTCGACCAGGTCGAGGGCGCGCGGCGACGGTGAGCGGCGCCAGCGTCTCGCTCAGCAGAGCACCTTCCGCAACTTCTTTCGCCCACGATGCATCCTCTTGCTCGTTGTGCTTGGAGAAGCGCCAAGCTCTGCCGCGATCTCTTCAGCGGTGTAGCCCAGGGCGGTGCCCGCGAGCACGGCACGCAGCTCGGGCCTGAGCCGCTCCAGGCGGCGAAGTGCCAGCCGAGCTTCCACCTGCCGGAAGGGTGACTGCGCGTGGCACTCGGTCCTAGGCGTCGTGTACGGCGCACCTTCCTTGTACCACCTGTACACGCGCTCCCGGTAGTGGAAGATGTGGTGCCAGGTAACAGCGAAAAGCCAGCGCTGCATGGCCTTCTTCAGCGGGATGTCCGGGGAGGGCCGAAAGCCTGCAGCTTTCACGCTGCGCCAGGCGGACAGGAAGATCTCCTGCATGACATCCGGCCGGTCCCGAGCGGGCACGGCGAACTGACGCAACACCGCCTGGATGATCCCCGAGTGCCGCATGATGGCCTCGACTGGCACGCGCTCTGCCGGATACTCTACGTGCTCGATTCGACGCGGCGTGCGCCCATGCTCCGCCGTGACCTCCTTGCGTCTCCTGGACGTGCTCATTTTCCTGTGCCGGACCAGGGCGGATCTCGGCCTGTCGTCGCGCAGGGACACCGCCGGCTTGCTGTTGCCTACGTGTTGCTGGACAGAGCGCCGATTCAGCGAACTTGCATCAGCAGCGCCTCACGCTCCGCGGCGAGCTGACCTCGCGGGAACTCCATCGCGTGCATATCGAGTAGGCGTCGCGCCTCGACGTCGGCCCCGGCATTGCGGGCCTCGATGGCCCTGCGCGCCTGGAGGATCAGGTTCTTCTCGCGCTCGCTGGCGGTCGGGCGTGCTGCTCCGCCCCGAGACGACGCTCCAAGGGTCGTCGCGGCGGACCAAGGAGCCTTGCCGTTCCTCGCGATCCCCGGATGCGCGGCCCGTTCCTCTTCGGGCGGCGTGATGCCCTGCACCAAGGCCGCCTTTGTGGCGACCGCGGGCAGCACCTCGCGTTGCTCGCCGGGCGGCGCCGTGCCGAGCGTTAAGGGCGCGGCGGCAGGCCCGTGTACCGTCGACGGCCGGAACCGCGCCTCGGTGCCCGACGAGGGAGGAAGCGCCCCAACGACGGCGCCGGTGAGCGCGACGAACGCCACCTGCACGAGGACTCTCGCGCCCAGCTTGCGCAGTGTGGCGGTGCACCACGCGCGGCGGTAGAGGCCGAGCCCCACCGGGACGCAGGCCTCCTCGTCCCACCCGCGCGACCGCTGCTGGGCCACCCAGCGCCGCTTCGCCGCCTCCAGGTGCTCGCGAGCCCGGCGGTGCTGGGTCCTCACGGTATCCAGCTTGAGGCCCAGCTCGGCGGCGATCTCGGCGAGCGGCTGCTCCTCGAGATCGTGCTTGATCAGGAGGTCGCGGTACTTGGGATCGAGCTGGCCGATCAGGTACCGGGTGAGCGCTTCCCGCTGCCGTGTCCGGATCAGGTCCTCCGGGCTGGGACACTCGTCTTGCAACTCGCGATCGTCGAACGAGGTGAGGACCTCGCCCCGACGGCGCGCGTTCCGGGTGTGCGTCCGCGCCTGGTTCAGGGCGACCGTGACCGAGTACGGCGCGGGATCCCCGCCCGGCTCGATCCGCCCCCGCGCCTCCCATGCTCGCAGAAGCGCGTCCTGCGCGACATCCTCGGCGTTTCGCCCGGGGACACCGAGGCGCGTGGCGAGGCGCCGGAAGAGCTCGAAGCGGGGGGTGGTTCTTGCTGGCCTGCCCACAGTCGGTAGCACCCCTGAGCCGACCGGAAGGGTTCAGGAAAATGCACGTAGCGGCAACTTTGGTAAGTGAATGTGGCTCAATGTGGGTCAAGTCCGTGTGGCGTCCTCACCCGGAGAGTCAACCAGTCCATTGTGTCTCAGAGCTGATCTTTTCCGCTGAAGAGGTCCTCTATCGACGAATTTGCCACAGTTGACGCCGTGCGCCGGGCGTAAGTACGTTGCCGCCATGCGACTCGCTGCGCCTTCATTGCTGCTCTGCCTGATGCTCGGCGCCGCAACTGGCTATACGAGCTCGGCCAGCGCGGAGGACATCTATTCGAAGCTCGACGGGAGCGACGCAGCGACGGTGAACGATCATGTTCGCCGTGCGCGACGAGCTCGCGACGCAGGGCGATGGGCGGAAGCTCACGCGGCTTACAGAGCAGCCTTCGAGGCAGCAGACCCCGCGTCGAGCACGGAGACGCTGCGCACGGAGCTCGCCGGAGAGCTCGGTCTGTGTGACCTCGAGCTACGCAAGTACCGTGATGCCGCCGAGCATCTGGCCTGGAGTCTCGAGCAACGCGACGCGCTCCCTCTCGAGCTACAGCTACGGTTCGAGGCCGGGAAGCACAAGGCAGCGCCGCACGTCGGAACACTCTACCTCTCCATTGACCCGCCCGATGCAGAGGTGCTCATCGACGGGAAGCCCATCAGTCCGCCCGCGCGCACCTACCGCCTTTTCCTGGACCCTGGGCAGCACATGGTACGAGCCCGGTTGGCGGGCCACGAGGAAGCGTTCCAATTATTCGATGCGCAGGCGGGCAAGGCGACCACCATCTCGATGCAGGTGCCGCGTGCCGCGCCGCAGGCAGCCATCTCGAAGGACACGGCGACCGGGGCTCCGGAGGCGAAGCGTTCCGCGCGAGGAGCACAGGCCTGGTCCGTGGCACCGTCCTCCGCTGCGTCGCAGCTACGCGTCGCCGGCGCGATCATGGCGGGAGCGACCATGGTGGCCGGCGGCGGGTTCCTGCTGTGGAGTGCCTACACCGAGGACGATCTCCACGATCAAGCTACCGCGCTGCGTGGCGCAGACAAGAATGCGGACCGATGTGTACGGCCGAATGCTCCGCGCGCGTGCTCGGAGCTGCGCGAGCTCCAGGAGCAGCGGGATCTCTTGAGGCAAGTCGGATGGGTGAGCCTTGCGACCGGCGGTGCGCTCGGTGCGCTGACGCTCGTATCCCTGATCGCGGGCCGAACCTCGTCGCACAGCGATGGGTTGCGTGTCGTGCCCACGGCGGGCGCGCGGAGCGCGGGGCTGATGATGGTCGGTGCATGGTGACGAACGTGGAGCTCGTAGGCATGGAGTCTTCATCGAATGGCCGGCGCTGGATAGCTGCCTTGGCGTCCATCGCGCTCGGATGCGGAATGGCAGCGGTCATGTGCGGGTGCTCTCCCGGCCCTACGGTACCCGTCTGTGACGACGATCCCACGGTGAGACCACCCGAGGACGGATGCGGCATCTTTGTCAGCGCAAGCCTCGGCGACGACGCGAACCCCGGTAGCCGCGCCGAGCCGGTGAAGACGCTCTCGAAGGCCCTCGAGCTCGCCGACATAGGCAGCCACCGCGTCTACGCGTGCGCAGAAACTTTCGACGAGACGCTTGGCTTCTACGGTACGAGCATCTGGGGAGGATTTGACTGTACGAACGGATGGCGGCATCTCGGTGCCAGCTCGAAGACCGTTGTTGCGCCAGAGGGGCCAGTTCCACAAGTAGTGTCGTTCGGAGGGCAAGGTCTCACGTTCGCGAACCTGCGGATCGTGGCGCCAGACGGGAATGATGTGAATCGAGTACAGAGAGGATCCGTCGGCATAGATACGCTCGAAGGGGTCCAACTCAGGCTTGTGGCGAGCGAAATCATCACGGGACGGGGCGGGAAGCCGGGCGGCAGTTCGATACCGATATATCTCCGTAAGGGCAGTGAGATCGACGTGATCGACAGCCGCATCGTCGCGGGGGACGGAGCGGACGGTGAGCCTGGAGTTGCGGCTGAGGGCGCGGCAGCAGCCGACGGAGCGCCAGGACACCCAGGCGCCGATGCGTGCACGGTGGACGCCACGGCGGGGACGTCGGCCGCTACGACCGAGTGCGACGACGGGAACTCGGTCAGCGGCGAGGGGGGCCTCGGGCTGGCGGATCGCGGCACCGGAGGTGGGAACGGAGAGCCTCTCCCGGATGCGAACCCGACGGGCGCCGGTGCCGGAGGCGTCGGCCAGCAGGGAAGCATGGTGTGCAGCGATGGCCAGCGCGGCCTGGACGGCGCCGTCGGGGTACAGGGCCAAGGAGCGAGGGGTCCTGGCGTCGTCGTGTGGGGTCGTACGCTAGGAAAGGGCAAGGATGGGCAGTTTGGGCGCCCTGGTCAGGGGGGCGGCGGTGGCGGCGGCTCGCGCGGGGGTCCGGACGCCTGTGGTGCAGGCCCCGCTGGCGGGGCATTTGGTGGCTCAGGTGGCTCGGGCGGTTGCGGTGGCAAGCCGGGGAAAGGAGGCTTCGCCGGGGGAGCGAGCATCGGCATCGCCACCAGGGGGGCCAGGGTCAGGGTCCGCGGGTCGACGATCGAGACGGGCCGCGGCGGTCGGGGGGGCGCAGGTGGTGCGGGCTTGTCAGGGGGCAGCGGAGCTCCTGGTGGTGATGGCGGGAGAGCGGTGGCCGGAACGCTTCCTGGGTGCCGCGGAGGTGATGGTGGCAATGGGGGGCCCGGTGGTGGCGGAGGCGGCGGGCTCGGCGGTCACTCAGTCGGCATCGCGTACCTGGGCTCCGTAGAGGTGACGCGGGATGACGTCGAGGCGACGTTTGTGCTCGGAACTGCGGGCAGAGGCGGACCTGGAGGCGACCCAGATGCCAGCAAGAGCGCGGGAGATGACGGCGTGGCGGCCGAGTTTCTGCCCTTTGTAGCCGAGGATCCGAATGACCTAAACTCCGGTGCGCTGGAATAAGCCGCAACGATACGAGGAGAGACGATGATGGGCACAGCGTCGAGGCATAACCGATGGCATCGCGCGTCCGAGAAATTGCCTCTGCGGCTCCTAGCCTCCTGGTTGTTCGGAATTGCGGCGACGGGATGCGGCGCAGACCCAGGTACATGGGAGCCCTGCGAAGAGACCCTCACGTGCGCACCGGTGGTGGCCTGCAACGCAGATCCCGGCATTCCTGACCGCGCGGTCGACTGCGATGGTGTGTACTTGCGAACGGACGGCCGTGATGATCGTCCGGGCACGCGCGACAAACCGGTGGCGACCTTTGCACGTGCATTCGAGCTCGCACGCGATCGTGGGATGCGGGTGTACGTATGCGCTGACACGTTCAACGTCGAAGTGCGTGTGCCCGCAGGCATGGAGGTGTGGGGCGGGCTCAACTGCCGTGATCCCCGTGGACACTGGCCTCTACATCCGCTTGGCGAGCTCACCACGATTTCGCCGGGACCGAACCTGATCCCTGTCACCGTAGTGAACGAGGCGGCCGAGCCCGCGCCCGAGAACACCGTGTCCACGACGCTTACGAGGATGCGGATGGTCGCGCAAGACGCGACCGTGCCGGGTGGCTCTGCCATCGCCATGCGCGCCTTGCCGGGGGTGACCGTCGACGTGCGCCTGAGCGAGATCGTCGCCGGGAACGGCGCAGATGGTTCCACTGGCGCGGATGGAGGCGCTGAACCAGGACAAGAGGGGGCACCAGGGAACCCGGGAGCCATGGCGTGCTCTGCCGGTACGGTGACGGGAGGGGCGCGGGTCACGACGTCGTGCGACGATGGCGTCTCGTCGGGAGGGATGGGGGGCATCGGAACAAAGGGCGATGGCGGTGACGGCGAAAATGGCGGTCCTCTGCCGGTCACCAACCCGATGGGCCACGGCTTGGGTGGAATCGGGCAAGCCGTCATGTCTTGCACAGAGGGGCGGGGCGGCCTTGCGGGTGATGACGGCGCGAACGGCAATGGTGCTTCAGGGCCAGGAAGACTCAGCGACGCGGGCCTGGAAGGCACCGCGGGCGAAGACGGCCAAGCTGGGCAGCGCGGCTATGGCGGAGGCGGTGGGGGTGGCTCCCGCGGCGGGGCCATGTTCTGCGGCGCGGGCCCGGCGCAGGGCGGCGCTTCTGGCGGTTCCGGCGGAGCTGGTGGCTGCGGCGGCAAGCCCGGGAAAGGCGGCGGTCCAGGCGGATCCAGCATCGGAATTCTGTCTTATCACTCCAGCGTTCGCGTGAGTAAGACCAGCATCACCACGGGCCGGGGTGGGAACGGCGGGCGAGGCGGAAACGGCCAGTATGGCGGCGTGGGCGGGTACGGCGGCATTGGCGGGGACAACAGAGCAGGGTCGCAGCCAGGCTGCCGCGGCGGCGATGGCGGGAAAGGCGGCAACGGCGGCCGGGGCGGTGGAGGCCACGGAGGACACTCGCTCGCTGTGGCACATACGGCCGACCTGGGCCCCAACGTCGAACCCGATTCTCCAATCAAGTTCGGCATCCCTGGGGACGGCGGAGGCGCTGGCGATCTGAACGCGAACCCGGGCAAGCCCGGTTCCGCAGCTGTCTCGATGGGTTTTCAACACTAGACGAGCAGGCGAAGGCGGCGCCCGAGGTGGTCGTGCTGTCGGCCATGGCGCACGGGCAGGAGGAGGCCGGGGAGGCGATCGGCATGGCGTTCCTGGCGGCGGCAGCCGGGCTCGATCAGGAGCGGCGCGCCTTGTACGGGGATCTGGTGCTATCCTCGCTGAACGCAGCGGCGAGGCGGACGTTGGAGGCGATGATGAAGGCCGGATACGAGTTTCAGAGTGAATTCGCGCGCAGCTACGCGGCGAAGGGAAGGGCGGAGGGCAAGGCGCAGGCCGTGCTCGTCGTGCTCGAGGCCCGCGGGCTGGAGATCCCCGCCGAGGTGCGGGAGCGCGTCCTCGCGAGCACCGACCTCACCGAGCTGGACCTCTGGATCCGCCGGGCCGCGGTCATCAACGACGCCCGGGAGCTCCTCGCCACGAACGGCTCCTGAACGACCGCCTCGACCCCTGCGGACCCAGGGGCACCCCGCTGCCGTCTCGTCCACCCGAGACGCGCAGGTCACAAAGAAAGAAGACACGGCTCTCGCCGTGTCTTCGTAACAGCTCCGCCCGAACCTGGGCCCGTCCAGCTCAGCCCCCCAGCTTCAGCCCCGGTCCTCTTCCCGCCTCACCTTGACCGCGCACGCCTTGTACGAAGGCTGCCGCGAGTACTGATCGAACGCCGGAAACGTCAGCTTGTTCGTGATCTCGTAGTGCATCGGGATGAAGATCTCCCCCGGCTTCACCGAGTTCGTGACGAACGCCCGCGCCTTGATGTCCGCGCGCCGCGACGCGATGACGACCCACTCATTCATCTCGATCCCGATCTTCCTCGCGTCGACCGGGCTGATCTCCACGTAGATCTCCTTCGGATACAGCCGCTGCAGCACCGCGCTCTTCTTGGTCCGCGTCTGCGTGTGCCACTGGCTCGAGCTCCCGCGCCCCGTGAGCAGCGTGAACGGGTACTGCTCGTCCGTCGGCTCCGGGAGCTGCCGGGGCGCCTGGAACGCGAACTTCGCCTTCTGGTCCGGCCGGTAATACTGCCCGTCCTCGAACAGCCGCCGCTCGTTCGACGCGAACGTCGCCCCCTCGGGGAACGGCCACTGGATGCCGCCCCGCTCGTCGATCATCGCGTAGCCCTCGATGCCCGTGATGTCGCACGGCTGCCCCTTCGAGAGCCGCTTCATGATCTGGAAGACAGCCTCCGGGCTCTTCCACTCCTTGAACAGATCGCCGCACCCCCAGTACTGCGCGACGAGCTGGAAGATGTGAAAGTCAGCCAGCGCCTGCCCCGGCGCCCGCGCCACCTTCTTGACCAGGCCGATGCGCCGCTCCGAGTTGATGAACGTGCCCTCCTTCTCGGCCCACGAGGCCGCCGGCAGCACGAGGTGCGCGCGCTCCGTCGTCTCCGTGGTGGCGTACATGTCCTGCACCACGAGGAACTCCAGGCGGCCGAGCAGCTCGTGCAGGTCCTCCTGGTTGATCCACGAGTGCGCCGGGTTCGTCGCGATGATCCAGAGGCCCTTGATCTTCCCCTTCAAGATGCCTTCGATGATCTGATCGTACGCCAGGCTGTTCCGCGTCGGGATGACCTCCTCCGGGACGCCGAGGATCCCGGCGATCTTCTTCCGGTGCTCCTCCTTCGTGAAGTCGTGGCCGGCGAACAGGCCCGTCGTGTTGCTGAACATCCGCGAGCCCATCGCGTTGCACTGGCCCGTGATGGAGTTCGCCCCCGTGCCGGGACGGCCGATGTTCCCCGTCATCAGCGCGAGGTTGATGATCGCCTGCGCGACCCGCACGCCCTCGTGGCTCTGGTTGACCCCCATCGTCCACCAGAACGACACCCGCTTTCCGTTGTGGATCGTCTCCGCGAACGCCGTGAGCTGCTCCTCGCTGAGCCCCGTCGCCGCGGCGACCCGCGCCGGCGTGAAGTCCTCGACGTGCGCCTTGAACGCCTCGAAATCGACCGTGTGCTCGCGGATGTAGTCCTCGTCGATCCAACCCCGCTGGATGAGGATGCGCGCGATGCCGTAGAACAGCGTCAGATCCGACTTCGGCTTGAGCGCGTAGTGCGCCGTCGCCGCCATCGCCGTCTCGGTCTTGCGCGGATCCACGACGACGATCGCGGGGCGATTCTTGTTCTTGCACAGCCGCTCCCACATGATCGGGTGCGCGATGCACAGGTTCGAGCCGACGAGCACCACGACGTCGGACTCCTCGAAATCACGGTACGTGTACGGCGGCGCGTCGAAGCCGAACGACTCCTTGTAGGCGACCACCGACGTCGCCATGCACTGCCGGGTGTTGCCGTCCCCGTGCAGCATGCCCATCCCGAACTTCGCGAGCGCACCCAGGAACGCCATCTCCTCGGTGACGATCTGCCCGGTGCTGATGAAGGCGACCGACTCCTTGCCGTGCGCCTCCTGGATCGCCTTGAACCTGTCGACGAACGTGCGGAGCGCGACGTCCCACTCGACGCGCTCGAGCTTCCCGCGGGCGTTCCGCAGCAGCGGCGCGGTGGCGCGGTCGCTCGCCTTGAGCGGCGTGAGCGCCTCCCAGCCCTTCGGGCACGCCATCCCCAGGTTCACGGGATAGTCGGTGTTCGGCGAGAGGTTGATCGCCTCGCCGTCCTTGAGGTGCACGTTCAGCCCGCACCCGGTCGAGCAGAAGCCGCACACCACCGTGGTCGTCTGATCGGGCTTCAGCCGCGCGGGCACCCGCCCGAGGCCGAACTCGCCGGGCGCGAGCAGCAGCTCGCGCGTCAGCGGGCCGTTGCGCTGCAAGAGCAGGTTGTCGGCCGGCTTGCGCTCCGGGGACGACGTCTTCTTTGCTTCGCTCGTGGACATCAGGAGAGCCCTCCGGGCATCTTCGAGGCCGGGGCGGCTGCGAAGAAGAGATACCGCTCGAGGAACTCCCCCGAGAGGCAGAACAGGAACGCCACGACCGCCATCGCCATCAGCGCTTCCGAGCTCACGCCGCTGTTCGGCGCCGCGAACAGGCTGAGCGCCGGCAGGGCGATGCCGCCGAGCGCCCCGCACGCGAAGCGCCAGCCCGTCGCGCCCTTCAGCTCACCCGCCATCAAGATCGCGCTCCGCTTCAGCGTCGAGTGGCTCCGCTTGCGGAGGTGCCGGAACATCGAGAGCTCCACGATCAGCTTGAGCGCCATCGACACGCACAGGAACGCGCTCAGCGCGCGGAAGCCGCCGGTGAGGAGCAGCGCCGCGTGCTCGCGGCTCGAGAGCAGCGCGACCATCAGCACCGTCGAGCTCCCGAGCACGGCCGCCGTGCTCGCGAACTTGAAGCCCGTCAGCGCTCCGCGCCAGTGCTCCCGCTGCGTCGCGGCGTACACCATCACCGAGCAGAAGACGCCCAGCATCCCGCTCAGCGCGACCGCATAGGACAGCGGCGCCTGCAGCTCCGCGAGCGGGATCGGCAGCGCCGAGAGCGCCGGGATCGACGGCACCCAGAACGAGGCGGCGTAGAGCGTGCCGGCGCCCGCGAAGAGCGAGAAGCCGAGGATCTCCCGGCTGAGCCACGACGTCTTGAGCCCCAGCAAGGCCCGGAACGCGAACTGCGGGCGCCCCAGGTGAAGGAGGCTCGCCCCGAGCGCGGCGAGCCCGAAGACGAGCGCGAAGACGGCGCTGTGGCCGCCGAAACCCCGGGTCGCCTGCTCGCCGAGGAGCTCGTTCAGGGCCAGGCTCACGCAGAACGCGCCCACCGAGAGCTGCGTCAGCACGAGCATGGCGACGAGCGGAGGGTGAGAGTGCTCCCGGCTCACCTGGTAGAAGTCCGCAGGCAGCATGTTGCGCGGGAGCGACTTGTTCGTCTTGTAGGTGGTCGTCGGGATCGTGTACTCCGGCGCCGCCGCACCCGGCAAAAAGACGTTCGTCTGGCTCTCCTGCACCGCCTGCGCCTGCTCGACCACCGTGATGCGGATGGCGCCGTTCGGGCACGACTGCACGCACGCCGGGGCCTCGTCGTTGGCCAGCCGATCGCTGCACATGTCGCACTTGCGCACGATCCCCCGCTCCGCGTTGAACTTCGGAGCGTCGTAGGGGCACATCAGGATGCAGTACTGGCAGCCGATGCACTGGTCATCGAGGTGCTTGACGATGCCGGTGATCGGGTCCTTCTCGTAGGCCTTCACCGGGCACCCCGACATGCAGGCGGGGTCGAGGCAATGGTGGCACGCCGTGGTCACGCTCTGCTGCGCGGGCGCCTGCGGCGTGCCGCCGTGGAGCAGGCCGACCGAGCGCCACACCTCGTCCTCGTCGAGGCCGTTCAGGCTGTGGCACGCGGTGACGCACGCCTTGCACGCCGTGCAGGCGTCGAGGTCGACCTCGAAGGCGTACTGCTGCCCCGGCTTCGGCTTCTCGAAGGGGATCAGGTCGCGGTAGTACTTGGACTGGGCCGGGAGCGCGTGCTCCTCGTGCATCCTGGAGAACTTCTCGACCGCCGTGAGCTTCTGCTGGTCGGCCAGGAGCGATTGCAACAGGCTCTTGTTGCTGTCCTGGATCTTCGGAGACGAGTTGACGATGGGCAAGTGAAAATGGGTGTCCGATACCTTAGCAACGCTCATTGACCGTCCCTGTCTACCCGGCGCGGAAACCCAGCCCGGAGAGCTCCAAAAGACGCGCCGGCAGCGGCGGCGCGCCCGCGGCGAGAAGGAAGATGACGCGGCCCCGCCGGCTCATGCGATCAGCTCGCGGCCGTGAACGGGAGCGCCGTGGCCTGGACCTCGACGCGCCCGCCCCGGACCCGGACGGGGTACACCGGGATGCGCACGCTCGGGTCGTCCAGGCACTGCCCCGTGCGCAGATCGAAGTTCTGCTTGTAGATGGGCGACGCGATCTTCGGGACGCCCCCCTTGTCCCCGACGATCCCGCGCGAGATGACGAACGCCTTGCTGAACGGGTCGAAGTTGCTGACGGCGTAGATCTCCTCGCCCTCGCCGACCCGGACCACCGCGATCTGGCGCGCGCCCACGAGCGCGCACACCCCGGTGTTCGGGATGATGTCGTCGACCCCGCAGACCTCGATCCATCCCTGTGTCATGACTTCGCTCCGACGCGCGTTCGAAGATTGCTGCAGCTCGCTCATGTCGATTCCTCCAGGAAAAGGCCCGTCGCCCGCGGTCAGAGCATCTCCTCGACGAGGTTCGACTTCTCTTTCCAGGCCGCCGGGCGGTGCTGCGCCCGCTCGGCGACGAAGACGATGCTCCGGTCGGGCTCCCCCGCGTTCACGAACGGGCGGAACTGCTTCAGCTTCTCGGGATCGGAGACCGCGGCCTTCCACTCGCACTCGTACGTCGCGATGAGGTGGGCCATCTCCTTCTCCAGCTCCTCGCAGATCCCGAGCGAGTCCTCGATGACGACCTGGCGGAGGTACTCCATGCCGCCCTCGAGGTTGTTGAACCAGGTGGCCGTGCGCTGGAGCCGGTCCGCCGTGCGGATGTAGAACATCAGGAACCGGTCGAGGTACTTGATGAGCGTCGCCTCATCGAGGTCCGCGGCGAAGAGCTGCGCGTGCTGCGGCTTCATCCCGCCGTTGCCGCAGAGATAGAGGTTGTAGCCCTTCTCCGTGGCGATGATGCCGAAGTCCTTGCTCTGCGCCTCGGCGCACTCGCGCGCGCAGCCGGAGACCGCGGACTTCAGCTTGTGCGGGCTGCGCAGGCCCTTGTAGCGGTTCTCGACCGCGACCGCGAAGCCCACCGAGTCCTGCACGCCGTAGCGGCACCAGGTGCTGCCCACGCACGACTTCACGGTGCGGAGCGCCTTGCCGTAGGCGTGCCCCGACTCGAAGCCGGCGGCGATGAGCTCGCGCCAGATGTCGGGGAGCTGCTCGAGCCGCGCGCCGAACAGGTCGACCCGCTGGCCGCCCGTGATCTTCGAGTAGAGGTTGTACTTCTTCGCGACCTGCCCGATGGCGATGAGCTGATCCGGCGTGATCTCGCCGGCCGCCACGCGCGGCACCACCGAGTAAGTGCCGTCCCGCTGCACGTTGGCCATGAACCGATCGTTCGTGTCCTGCAGCGGGAGGTGCTTCTTGTTCAGGATGTGCTCGTTCCACGTCGAGGCGAGGATCGACGCCACCGCCGGCTTGCAGATCTCGCAGCCCTTGCCCTTGCCGTGGCGCTCGATCAGGTCGTCGAAGGTCTTGATCGCGTGGACCCGGACGAGGTGATAGAGCTCCTGCCGCGAGTAGTTGAAGTGCTCGCAGAGGTAGTTCGTCACCGCGACGCCGGCCTTCTTGAGCTCCTTCTTCAGGATGTCGGTGATCAGCGTGGTGCACGACCCGCAGCCGGTGCCCGCCTTCGTGTGCCCCTTGATGCCGGCGAGCGTGGTGAGCTTGTCGTCGCAGATCGCCGAGCAGATCGCCCCCTTCGTGACGTTGAGGCACGAGCAGATCTGCGCGGTGTCGGGGAGCGACTCGACGCCGAAGCCCGCCGGCTTCGCGCCGTCGCGCTGCGCGACGATGAGGTCCTCCGGGTTCGGCGGGAGGACGATCTTGTTCTGCACGAGCTGGAGGAGCTGCCCGTAGTTCGCCGCGTCGCCGACCAGGATGCCGCCGAGCAGGTGCTTGCCGTCCGCGCTGACGACGAGCTTCTTGTAGACGTTCGTCGCCCCGCTCATGAAGCTGACCACGCGCGCGCCCGGCTGCGCCCCGAACGCGTCGCCGAAGCTCGCGACGTCGACGCCCATCAGCTTGAGCTTCGTGCTCATGTCGAAGCCGCCGAAGGTCTCCTTGCCGCCGGTGAGGGCGTCGGCCGCGACCCTGGCCATGTGGTAGCCGGGCGCCACGAGCCCGTAGAGCTGGTTGTTGTAGCTGGCGCACTCGCCGATCGCGTAGATGTCCGGATCGGACGTCTGACAGCGGTCGTTGATCACGACGCCGCCGCGGCTCCCGATCGCGAGGTCGCTCGCGCGCGCGAGCTCGTCCCGCGGGCGGATGCCGGCGGAGAAGACGATCATGTCGGTCGCGAGGTCGGTCTGGTCGGCGAAGAGCATCCGGGCCACGCGGCCGTGCTCGGCGACGATCTCCGTGGTCGACGTGTTCGTGTGCACGTGGACGCCGAGCGACTCGATCTTCTGGCGGAGGATCGCGCCGCCGGCCTCGTCCACCTGGAGAGCCATGAGGCGCGGGGCGAACTCCACGACGTGGACCTCGAGGCCCATGTTCTTGAGCGCGTTCGCCGCCTCGAGGCCGAGCAGGCCGCCGCCGATGACGGTGCCGACCTTCGCGGACTTCGCGTGGGCCGCCATGGCCTCGAGGTCCTCGATGGTGCGGTAAACGAAGCAGCCCTTCGTGTCCTTGCCCTTGATCGGCGGGACGAACGGATACGAGCCGGTGGCGAGGATGAGCTTGTCGTAATAGACAGTCTTCCCCTTCGCCGAGGTCACCGCCTTCTTCCGCCGATCGATGGAGACGGCCTTGTCGCCGAGATGCACCTGGATGCCCGCCTCCTCGTAGAGTCCGGGCTTCACCATCGACAGGTCATCGGCCGTTTTGCCGTTGAAGAAGGCGGACAGGTTCACGCGGTCATAGGCAAGCCGCGGCTCCTCGCAGAAGGTGATGATGTTCCAGTCGCGCAGAAAACCACCGAGAACCATGTTCTCGATGAACTTGTGCCCGACCATGCCGTTGCCGATGACGAGGAGGTCCTTCTTCTTGCTCATGCAACCCACCTTTGGGACCCGGTGAGTCCTTCTCACCGTCACTGCCGCACTGCCGTCCGAGCGAGGCGCCGGCCGCAGTCTCGGACAGGAAAGTGTGTACTGTGGGCTCTGTTTCCCAACTGTTTCGCAAGAATAAATTGTGCGGCCACTCCCGCTCTCGAGCCGGGACATTGCCCCTGTTTCACGCGTGTTTCGCGTTCATCCGCGAGCGAACGCGGCCCTCATTCAAGGACAAACGCGACAGCGCCAATGAAGGGAAACAGGCGTTTTCCTCGATTCCAGGGACGTCTGTTTCACTGGTGTTTCATGGTCCGCGCTCAATGCCTTGCACATGTGAAAAAACCGGCGGCGCGGGCGGGCGGACGGTGGACTCGGCGGTGGAAATGAGCGCTCCCATCAAATTCCGGACGGATCTCCGGCGGGCCTCCGGTGTGGGGCCGGCGCGGTCGGAAGCACGCCGCGGCCCGGCGCCGGTCAGCCGCGGGCAGTCGCCCGGTCCACGAGCGCGAGGAGCTGATCGGCCGCGACCGGCTTGGTCAGGTGGGCGTCGAAGCCGGCCTCGCGCGAGCGGCGGCGGTCCTGGTCCTGACCGTAGCCCGACACGGCGGCGATGTAGGAGCCACGGTGCTGAGGGTCGGCGCGCAGGCGACGGACGACCTCGTAGCCGTCCATCCCGGGCAGGCCGATGTCGAGCAGGACCAGATCCAGCGCCCCCGCGCGTGCCGCCTCGAGGGCCGCCGGGCCGTCGTGCGCCATCGAGACCGTGTGGCCGTGGAGCTGGAGGATGCGCCGGAGGCCCTCGGCGGCGTCGACGTTGTCGTCGACGAGGAGGACGCGGAGGGCGCCGGCCGCGGAGCGCGGGATCTGGGGCGTCGGCGGCGCGGAGCTCTCCACGGACGCGCCCGCGAGCGGGAGCCAGACGCTGATGGCGGTGCCCTCGCCGGGGCCGGCGCTCACGGCCTCGACGCGCCCGCCGTGCAGCTCGGTCAGCCGCTTGACCAGCGTGAGCCCGATGCCGAGGCCCCCCTGCGAGCGGTCGAGCGTGCGCCTCGCCTGCATGAACGGCTCGAAGACGCGCGGGAGCAGCTCGGCGGGGATGCCGACGCCTGTGTCGGTCACCCGGAGCCACGCGTCGCCGCCGCTCGCCTTGCAGGAGACCGAGACGCGGCCGCCCGGGTTCGTGTACTTGATCGCGTTGGTGAGCAGGTTGACGACGATCTGCTCGATGCGCACCCGGTCGCCGTCCACGAGGACCGCCGGCTCCACCGACACGACGAGCTCGTGCCGGCGCTGGAGGAGCAGCGGCCGGACGGACTCGATCGCCGCCTCGACCACGGCGCCGACGTCGAGCCGCGCCCGCTTCAGCTCGATCTTGCCGCGCGTGATCCGGGAGACGTCGAGCAGGTCATCGACGAGCCGCACGATCGTCTTCACCTGCCGCTCGATGGTCGACAGGATCTGGCCGTCGTCGCGCTCGGCGCGCTCGGTCGAGTTCATGCGCAGGAGCTCGAGGCCCGTGGTGATCGGCGCGAGCGGGTTGCGGAGCTCGTGCGAGAGCATCGCGATGAACTCGTCCTTGCGCCGGTCCGCCTCGTGGGCCTCGCGGTAGAGGCGGGCGTTCTCGAGCGCCACGCGCCGCTCGCGCTCGACGATGGCGGCGCGCTCCTCGTGGAGCCGGGCGCGCTCCAGCGCCTGCGCGCACTGGCCCGACATCGCGACGAGGAACTCCTGCTCTTCCTGGTCGAAGGGGTGCGGGTCGGCGAAGCTCAGCCCGAGCACGCCGATCGGCCGGTCCTGGACCACGAGCGGGAGACAGCAGAGCGACGCGGTCGTGGGCGTCAGCACGCTGGCCCCGAAATCCGGGTAGCGCGCGGCCATCTCCTTGCGCGAGCGCAGCCAGACGGGGGCGCCGGTCCGGAGGGCGTCGGGGATCGGCAGCTCGCCGGACAGGGGCATGCGCCGGAAGCGCTCGAGGACGTCGCTCCGGTAGCCGACCGCCTTGAGGCACTCGAGCTCGTCGCCGACCGTCACGACGATGGCCCCGGCGTACGCGCCCGCGGCGGCGATGCCCTGGTCGATCACGACCTCGGCCACCGCCTCGCTGGTGAGCGCGTCGGCCAGCGCCGCGGTGATGCTCTGGAGGCCGGCCATGCGGTGCGCGGCGCGCTCGGCGGCCCGGCGCGCCTCCTGCTCGGCCAGGAAGCGCCGCCGCGCCTCGGCCTCGGCGTCGCGGGCCATGTCGTAGAGGCGCATGCGCTGCACGGCGAGCCCGATGCGCCGCGCGAGCTCCTCGGCGAAGGCGAGGTCGGCGGCGTCGTAGACGCGGCCCCAGCCGGCGGACGAGAGCGTGAGCGCCGCGAACACGCGCTCCTCGCCGCGGACGGGCACGACCAGCGCGGAGCCCTGGCCGAGCGCGCGGACGAGGGCGAGGAGCTCGCCGTCGGGGGCGCCGGCGGCGGACAGGCTGTCCGCGAGGTCGGGCAGGAGCCGGCCGGGGCCGCCGTGGAGCACCTCGTGCAGCGGCGTCGTGGGCTCCGGCGGGATCCGGCCGCGCTGGGCCAGCCTGGCGGCGAGCTCGGCCTTCGCCGGATCGGCGTGCGCGATGACCCGCACGCGGGCGGAGCCGTCCGGCTCGAGCGTGTGGACGGCGCACCAGTCCGCGACCGAGGTGACCGCGAATTCGGCCATGCTCCTGTAGATCGCGTCCTGGTCGAGCACCGGATCGAGCAGGGCCGTGGCGTCGGAGAGGAACCGCCGCGTCTCCTCGCCGCGCTTCATGTCGCCGATGTCCGAGATGAGCGCGAAGAAGCCCCGCACCTCGCCGCTCGCGCCGAGGTGCGGGATGTACTGGACGCGGACGTGGCGCTTGCCGCCCTTCCGGTAGATGAGCCGCGACTCGAAGTCTTGCGCCTGTCCGGCGAGCACCGCGGCGACGTGGGGCTTCACGCCGGCGTAGGCCGCGTCGCCGATCACCTCGCGCACCTGCCGGCCGACGAGCGCGCTGCGATCTTCCCCGAACCAGCGCTCGTAGGCCCGGTTGATGATGCCGTAGCGCTCGTCGTTATCGATATACGAGATGAGCACCGGCAGGGCGTCGATGAGCAGCTGAAGCTGCTCGGCTTCCAGCGTCGCGCTCGGGTGGGCGTCGGTGTTCATGCCGGCGGCGTGAGCCACGGTGGGGGCGTCCGGCCTAAGCATCTGGCCTCCTGCATATCCGCAATCCGCGCTGATGGCCACATGTCGGTCCTCTGTCGTGCGGGTCGAGCATGCTATGGTCGCCGCCGATGCGGATCCTCATTGTCGGCGCGGGCGCGGTGGGCGGTTATTTCGGGGCGCGGCTCACCCTGGCGGGGGAGGATGTCACGTTCGTCGCGCGCGGCGCGCACGCCGAGGCGATGCGGTCGCGCGGGCTCGTCCTCCGCACGCCGGCCGGCGAGGTGCGCACGCCGCCGCTCCGCGTCGTCGATCTCGACGGGGCGCGCGGGCCGTTCGGTCTCGTGATCGTCGCCGTGAAATGGCCTTCGCTTACCGACGTGAGCGCGCGGCTGCCCGGGCTGCTCGCCGACGACGGCCTGGTGCTGCCCCTGCTGAATGGCCTCGACTCGGAGGACGCGGTCGCTCGGGAGGTCGGCGACGCGCGCGTGATCGCCTCGATCGCGTACATGTCGGCGGGGCTCAGCGGCCCCGGCGCGATCGAGACGCTCGCGCCGACGCGCGCCGGCCTGGCGACCTATCGTCCTGGACAGGAGCCGCGGGTCGAGGCGGTCGCGGCGCTGCTCGAGCGCGCGGGCATACCGGTCCGCCGGTCGTCGAGCCACCGCGCCATGCTCTGGGAGAAGATGGTCTGGAACGCCCCGTTCAATGCGATCTGCGCGCTGACCGATCAGCGCGCCGGCGTGGTCGTGGAGCGGATGGAGGACCTCGCCCGGCAGGCGATGCTCGAGGTGATCGCGGTCGCGCGCGCCGAAGGAGCGGAGATCCCGGTCGAGACCGCGGACGCGATGATCGCGCTCACGCGCGCGGAGTTCCCGCTCACCGAGCCGTCGATGCTCCAGGACGTGCGCGCCGGCCGCGCGACGGAGGTCGATATCCTTCAAGGCGCCGTGGTCGAGCGCGGGCGCCGGGCCGGGGTCGACACCCCGGTGCTGGGCACGCTCGCGGCGCTCGTCCGCGGCCTTTCGCCGCGCGCGAAGGCGTCGTCCGTCGCCGGATAGACGGCGCGTCCACGGCGGGCGCCAGGACCGGTGCTCGAATCGCATCTCACCTCAGAACACCGTCCTGGCGGCGATGCCCTTGCCCATGGGGATGATCTGCACGCTCCCCACCTCGGTCACCGTGCGCTTCGCCGGGAAGATGAAGCCGCTCAGGATCTGCAGCGCGCCGATGGCCTGGCCGAGCCCGTCGGCGACGAGCAGCACCTTGTTCGTCGTCTCGGCGTTGCACTCCTGTCCGCCGCACTTGCCGCGTGTCCCGAGGTCGATCCAGGGCCCCGCGATCGGCACCCAGAGCGCGCGGTCCGCCGGCTTGTCGCTGAACGTCGCCACCACGGTCGAGATACCGTAGGTGGTGCCGAGCACGGCGACGCCGCTCCAGATGAGCCCGCGGTTCGGCACGGAGTCGGTGATCGTGACCGTGTCGCGCGTCCGCTCCTGGGCCTGCGCCGTCCCGGTGAACGCCAGCGTCGAGACCGCCATGACGGCGGCCGAGGTGAAGAGAGCGAGCTTGTTCATGCGGTCCTCCAGCCCGGCGCCTGAGCAAGCGGGGTGCCGGCGCGACGCTCCCGGATTCGATGCCTGCGGCGGCGCGACCAGCGCGCTGCGCCGGGCGATCGTGTGGCGAACTGCCCCGCCTGGGACGGCGCGCCTCGTGCTTTGACGTGATCGGAGCCGCGCGCGAGCGCGTCCTGGGCGTGGATCTACGGACCGGCAGCACGGGCGCCGTCGCCGCTGCCCGGGCGCCCGAGGAGCGAAGGGGCCGGATTCCTGTTCCGTCGCTCTCGCGGCGTCGGCGATCTCTTCCGTCGCGGGTGAGGTGTGAATCGAGGGCCAGGGAGTCACGGCCTGGGGAGCCGTGGAGAGGTGGCCCGGCGTGTCGGGCCCTGGCAGGAGGGGGTCGAGGAGGGAGGGGGTTGAGGAGGGAGCGAGGGGCCTCGTGTCAACCCGTGGAGCTCGAGGTGAGAAGAGGCCCTGTCGTGGGACGCAGCGGTCAGGCGCCGCCCGTGCCGCCCGCGCCGCCCGCGCCGGCGCCGCCTGCGCCGCCCGCACCGCCGGTGCCGCCCGCGGCGGAGCTGGTCGTGGCGGAGCTGGTCGTGGCGGAGCTGGTCGTGGTGGTGCTGGTCGTGGTGCCAGCGCCGCCCTCACCGCCCGTGCCGCCGCCGCCCGTGTCGCCGCCGCCCGCGCCGCCCGCGCCGCCCGCGCCGCCCGCGCCGCCCGCGCCGCCCTCGCCGCCGTTGCTCAGCGGGAACTCCGGATCGAGGCAGAAGAAGCCATCGGGCGTCTCGGTGCACGCGTCCGGATCTTCGCAATCGGAGTCGTCCTCGCACTCCGTCGACTCGAAGATGCAGAAGCCGTTCTCCGGGAGACCGAAGGACACGCAGCGGGCGCTCGGCAGCAAGCAATCGTCGTGCGCCGTGCACGCCCTGGTGCAGGCGCCGAAATCACCGGCGCCGACCTCCTCCGCGAACTGGTACAGGCAGATGCCGTTCTCGAGCCCGCCGCAGTCGGAGTCGAGCAGATCGCCGCCGAATCCGCAGAACTGGGTGCACGCGGTGACCTCGCCGGGGAAGCCCACACACCAGCCGGCGCACGGGTCCTCCTCGGCGTCGCCGTCGCACGCGGCGCCCATCGGCAGACCGGGGTTGGGCGTGTCGACGCAGAGGTTCGACTTGGGATCGCAGGCGCGGCCGGGGCACTGGCTGTCGGAGCCGCAGTTCGGCGTGCAGACCGTCAAGCCGGCCTCCACCTCTTCACAGCGCAGCTCGTCGCGGCCCTGGCACTTGAACGGGTCGAGCTCCGCGTCGAGGCTCGTGATCCTGGGCTCGCCCATGAAGCAGCCCAGGTAACACATGCCATTGAGGCAGGCGCTGCCCTCGCCCTCGCAGTCGCCGTCATCCGAGCACGCGGTCGTGCAGTACCCGCCCGAGGGGCCACCCTCCTCGGCCGACTCCGGGACGCAGAACCCATCCGGGCCGCACTCGGCGTCCTCCGTGCACGGGGTGCCCAGGTACTCCGCCTCCCCGCCGCTGCTGCCCGTGCTGACCGCCCTGCTCGAGCTCGAGCTCGAGCTCGAGGTCGAGCTCGACGAGCCGCCCGCCCCTCCAGAGCCGGCAGGCGGTTCATCGTCGCCGCAACCAATGAAGCCTGCAGAGAACGCGACCGAGGTGAGCAAGATCGCCGAAATGCGTTGCACTTTCATCACTGTCTCCCGAGCCAGGAGGCCCTGCCCACGTAGGGCGCGCCTTCATGTGATTTCCGGACAGTAACGGAATCGCTGCTGCTCCGCCATACCGGACGAGCAGCGGAGCGCTCGGTGTCGAGCCTCCGTGAAAGCGGACGGCACTCCGTTTCAGACCGTCAACAAGACGGTAATCGTACGAGTTTCGATATTATTCAGGCATTACCCTAGGCGGCGGTCAGGCGATCATGGTGGTCTGGCAGATACCTCACTGCCCGCCGCTCCGCGCCGGTGAGCGGCCATCGATACCGGAGGTCGATCGCGGGCGCCCATCCGGCGTGCGCCGGCGGCTCGTCGCGCGCGAGCAGGACCCAGACCTCGCGGCGGTCGGCGGGGGCTCGCTCCGTGAGCGCGGCGCCGAGGGGCAGCCACGCGTCGGGCGCCAGGGTCGCGCGGGAGATCGCCACGTCGAACGACCTCCCTGCGCGCACGAGGTCCTCGCCGCGCGCGCGCTCGACCCTGGGGGCCCTCGGGAGCACGCCTTGCTGGACGAGGGTGCCCAGCGCCGTGCGGAGGAAGGCCACGCGCTTCTGCAGCGGCTCGACGAGCGTCACGTCGAGGTCCGGCCTCAGCAGCGCGAGCGGCAGTCCCGGCGCGCCGGCCCCCGTGCCGACGTCGACCACGCGCCGCCCCTCGGGCACGTGCTCCGAGAGGAGCCGCGCGTCGGCGAGCATGAGATCGGCGAGCTCGTCGGGGTTCCGGGCCGCTGTCAGATCGACCTTGGCGTTCCAGACGGCCACGAGCTCGAGCCAGCGCGCGAGGGCCTCGCCGGCGCGGGCGGGGAGGCTCGGCTCGCGGCCGGCGAGCACCGTGGCGATCTTCTCGGTCATCTGTGCTGCGTCGCCCAGGCTCATGCCCGGCAGTGGAGCACAGGACCCGGCGCGCATGTACCCGGCGGCGGGCGGGTGGTCGGATTCGAACCGGCGGGCGGGGAGCGGGGAGGCGGGATCACCGCGCGCGGCGCGGGCGGGCGCGGCCGCCCGGCGCCTGCGCGGGCGCGGCGGCCGGGCCGCCGAGCGGCAGCGCGCGCTGGGCGCCGACGTCGTAGATCAGGCGGCCCGCGCCGTCGGGCCGGGCGGCTGGGTTCAACGCGTGCGGGGCCCGGGCGCCGGGGCCGATCAGGTGGACGACCGCGAGCCCGCGCGCGACGAGGGCGTCGGCGATGAGGCGGCGGTGGCAGCGCCACCAGAGCGTCTCGGCGCACATGACGGCCATGCGGCGGCCGGCCCGGGCCTCCGCCACGAGCTCGGAGAGCGCGCGCTGGAAGGCGTCGGTATCCATGTGATCGGCGTAGGCCCGGAAGCTCGGGTTGTCCCAGGCGAGGTGCGGTGAGTCGTCGCGGCCGGTCCGCCGGCCGCCCAGGGTGTCGCCGCGGAAGACGTAGGTCACCCCGAGCGGCGGCAGCGCCTCGGCGAGCGCGGCGCGCGCGAGGTGCGGTGACCGGGTCGAGCCGGGGAACCGCCGGACGTCGACCAGCGTGTCGGCCGGGCCCTCGCCGAGCAGCTCGACGAGCTCCTCCACGCTGCGGGTGCCGTGGCCGACGGTGAAGACGGTGTCCACGGGAGAGAGCTTTGCGCTCGGACGGGCGGGGGGCAACGGCCCCCGTGGAGGCAGCTCGGAGGTCGCGGCGGCTAACCCATCGAGCGCAGCAGGTGATCGAGCGCGCGGCGCTCCTCGGCGTCGGTGACCGACTGGAGGGCTCGGTTCACCTCGCCGACGGCGGCGGCCGCGAGCAACGCGACCGCGGCGGGATCGGGCGCGCGGCGGGCGCGGAGCCACGCGAGCGCCTCGTGCTCGGTGTTGATGACGATGTGACCGCGGCCCGCGTCGTAGCGGACCGGCCTGCCGGTGCGGCTCTCGACGACGGCGCGGACCGGGGAGCCCTCCAGGCCCATCTCGACGAGGACCTCGCGGAGCGCCACCGCGAGCGGGCTGCCGGCCGACACGTCCTGCCGCTCGGGCGCGGCGCCGCCGATGAGGCCGCGGACGCTGCGCCACAGCGCGCCCACCCAGGCCCGCGCGCGGCTCGATTCGGGCGGCGCGTCCGCAGGCGCCGCCGCGGGGGCGCCGGCCGCGGGGGCGCCGTCGGCCGCCGCGGCCGGCGCGTCCCCGGCCGCCCCGACCTCCCCGGAGACGGGCTCGTCCCCGGTCGCGATCGCCTCCGCCGGGGCCGGCGGCGCTGCGGGGGCGCCGAGCTCGCGCAGCGCGCCGCGGGCGGCGCGGTGGCGCAGCACCTCGACGAGCGGCGAGCCGTCGTCGAGCAGCACGAACGCCGGCGTCCCCTCGGGGAAATCGCCGTCCGCGCTGCCGCGGCGGTCGGTGATCCACACGCAGCCCGTCGCGGAGAGCTCGGCGCGGATCTCCGCCGGGCCGACGCTCTCCCCGGCGGCGGTCCGCGCGGCGAGCTTGCCGCCGGAGAGGCGGCCGAGCAGGTGCAGGTTCCACAGGTACGGCGCGGCGGCGGCCTCGTCCGAGAGCTCGGCCGCCATCGAGGCGGCTGCTTCCATGGCGATCTCCGCGACGGCGTCCCAGCGCGCGTCGTGCGGCGGCCAGACGAGGAGCAGGCCCTCGACCGGCGCGAGCTCGCCGAAGAGCCCGCCGGCGGCGCTCCCGGTGCGCAGCGCGCGCGGCGTGAAGGCGTCGCGCGCGGCGCCCTCGCCGAGGATCTCCGCGGAGGGCGCGGCGACGAGCACCCGCGGCGCGCGGGGCCACCGCGCGGGCAGCCAGAGCGCGCCGGTCACGAGCAGCGGGCGATGCCAGGTGGTGGCGACGTCGATCCACCGGGTCGCGAGCGCGTCCTCGGGCGGGGCGAGCCGCGCGCGCAGCCACCGCGCGGCGGCGTCGCGCACCGCCTGACGGAGCCGCGCGGCGTCGGCGCCCGCCTTGAGGCCGTCGAAGGCGCGGTTCGGCTCGAGCGCGTCGTCGTTGATCGCCGCGCAGAGCGGCCACCCCTCGCCGGCGTCGAGCGCGCAGAGCGGGCGGCGCCCGACGTGCACCGCGATCCCCGCCGCGGCGGCGTGCTCCGGGGCGAGCAGGCCGATCTCGCCGTACGCGGCCGGCGCGCCCTCCTTCGCGCCGGCCTCCGGCGCGAAGGGGAACACCGCGAGGCACGCCGCGCGCGCGTCGGCGCCGAGGCCGACGGCGTCGAGCGGCGGCGCGGCGAGGCGCTCCTCGGTCGCCCGGTCGCGCGCGACGGCGTCGGTGATGTCCTTCACGAGCACGGCCGTCGCGAGCTGCAGCCGCTCGGGCCTGCTCAGCGCGAGCACCGGGCGGCCGTAGCGCTGCTTCGGGTAGGGCGGGGGCGTGGCGGTGCACAGCCACTCGGCCAGCGGGTCGCGCCGGAGGTCGTCGAGCGAGAAGAGGTTCCCGTCGAGGTCGTGGAACAGCGGCGCGCTCGCCGCGTCCGCGACGACGCGCTTGCCCTGGGCCAGCGTCCTCAGGACGGCGCGGCGCGTGTGGCTCCGGGCGAACGGCGGCAGCTCGTCGAAGCGCGGCGCAAGCGAGAGCAGGCGGCGCCCCGCGGCCTTGGCGAGGCGCGCCAGCAGCGCGCGCACCTCGTCGCTCGGCGGGTCCGCGGCGGCGGCGCGCGCGAGGACGCGCAGCGGGATCGGGAGCTCCACCTCCAGGCGCCGCTCGGCGCCGTCGGGGCCGACGAGGCGGACATCCGACGCCGGCCCCTCGACGATCTCGAGCTCGCCCTCGAGCCCCTGGACGCCCAGCGCCGCGATGCTCACCCGGAGCAGCGGGTGCGGCGGCACGCCCGGCAGCGCGAGCGGGGCGCGCGAGTCGCGTGCGCCGCGTGAGTCGCGCGCGTCGCTCACGACGTGCCCGCGCTCTTGCTGCGACCTCTCGGCTGCGGCTCGGCCCTCGTGCGCGGCTGCGGCGCGGCGCTCCTGCTCTGCGGCGGCGCGCCGCCGCCGCCCCGGCACCCCGCCGCTCGCGGGGAGGACGCGGCCGCCGGCCCACCGCGACAGGGCGTCGCGCTCCCACGCCTCGCGGAGGAGGATGGGGTGCCAGGAGAACGTCGCGAAGCCGGGCGCCGCCTCGAGCACAGGGATCGGCGCGGGCGCCGGGTGATTCCTTTCGAGGGTCTCGAGCGAGCAAGCCGCCTCCTGGCCGCGCTCGTCGAGCATGACGAGCAGCGGCAGGCGCCGGATGCGCGCCGCCAGCTCGTCGAGGGCCGCGTCGAGCGGCGCGCTCCTCCGGGCGCGCAGCGCGAGGGCCCGCGCGCAGTCGAGGAGGTAGGTGATCACGCGGGCGCGCGCTCGCCGATCGCGCTCGCGGAGCGGGTCGCCCTCGAGCCCGAGCCGGGCGCGCGCCGCGGCGTCGCCCTCCAGCGCGGCCACGAGCGCCTCGCAGAGCGCGCGCTCGACCTCGTGGACGGCGGCCTCGTTGCGCGGCGACAGCAGGCCGCTCCAGGCCCTGCCCGGCACGGCGGTGTCGTGGTCGATCGCGACGGCGACACGGCCGAGCAGCGGCGCGGCCTCCAGGGTGGCGAGCGGCTGCGACGCGTGGTGCCACGCCTCCAGGGCCGCGTCGCTCGGCGTGGCGAGCGCGAGGAAGCCGTCGCCGGCCACCTCGAGGACGGGCGCGCCGGCGGCGCGGGGCGCGGCGAGCTTCTCGAGGGACGCCGCGAGCGCGCGGCGCCGCGCCGGTTCACGCGCCGCGAGCTCTTCCTCGGTGAAGAGCCCCGGGGTGTAGGAGACCAGCGGGCAGTCCGGGAGCGCGGCGGCGAGCCAGTCGAGCTCGCGCTGCGTGGCGGCGAGCACCGGCCGCCGGTCGGCCGCGCGCCCCCGCGCGTCGGGCGGTGCGACGCAGAGGCCGCCCGCCGCCCGGGCGAATGCGGCGAGCCCCTTCAGGCTCATGAACCGGTCCGTCGTGAGCATGGGCCAGATCCGCGCCTCCAGCAGGCCCTGGAAGGCCGACGGCGCGAGGTCTTCGCCGCGGCGCGGCGCCGCGCCGCCGCCCTGCTCGGCCTGGGGCGCGCCGAGGCGCTGCGGGGCGCAGAACAGCGCGCCGATCGCGGCGCGCAGCGCGGGCCTCAGGCGGGCGAGCTCGCCGTCGGGCGGCGCCGGGGGCAGCGGGGCGCCCGGCGGCGCGGTCCTCGGCCCGAAGAGCCGCCGCGCCTCGGCGTCGGCCGCGGCGAGGGCGACGTGGAGGGCGTGGCGCACCGCGCGCCAGAAGCGCTCGTCGCGCTCCACGCCGTCGTACGAGAAGCGCGGCCGCACGCGCCCGTCCCACGCGAGCGCGATCTCGACGGGCAGGGGGACGGCGGCCGGGTCGAGGTCCACGGTCTCGAGGTGCCGCCGCTCCACGAACACCCGGACCTCGGCCCTGCGCCGCGCCTTGAGGTCGTCCGCGAAGACGGCGAGCTCGCCGCGCAGCCCGGCGAGCGGCCCCTCGTCCACGCGGAAGGCGGCGCGGAGCGCGTGCTCGGGGGCGGGCGGAACGACGGGCTCGCCGGGCGCGTGCCGGAGGAACGCCCTGCGGCGCTCGGCGCCGAGCTTCGCCTGCTCGACCATCGCCCCGGCGTCGGCGAGCGGGAGCCCCGCGAGCGCGCGCTCGACGAGGCCCCCGCGGCACCGGACCACGTCGTCGGCCCAGGGCGAGAGCTCCTCCGGGAGCGCCTTGTCGCCGCGCCAGAGGAACAGGGGCGACGCGTCGCGCGCGTCGAGCGCCGCGAGCGAGAGCGGCCGCCCGCGCCCGCGCCCGTTGCGGAGCAGCGGGAGCTCGCGCACGGCGCGCACCTCGGCGGGCACCGCGCCGCCTGCGCGGACCGCGCCGGTCGCGACGCACGCGAAGGCCCCGAGCGCGTCCTCGAGCAGCCCGCGGTCGTCGCCGAGGACGAGCGTGCCCTCGGGGACCTCGCCCTGGCCGCAGACGATCGCGGAGAGCGCCCGGAGGGCGTCGAGCAGCGCGGCGGCCGCCGCCTCGCGGAGGCGCGCGCCGAGCGGGGCGTCCTCGCGCAGCGCCGAGCGCGACGCGTTGGTGGGCAGCTCGTCCGCGTCGACGACGACGCGGACCGGGAGCTCGACGCCCTGGTAGGGCGCCGAGGGGAACCGCGGGGCGAAGCTCCACCGCTCGCGGACGAGCAGCACGCCGTGCTCGAGGTAGTCGACGGCGGGCAGGCCGGAGAGGGGGGTGGAGGCGGGGTCGGAGAGCGGCGTGGGGAGCGGCGTGGAGACGGGTGAGGAGCGCGGCGCAGAGCGGGGAGCCGACTGGGGCGCGGAGCCCCGCGCGGAGAGCGGCGCAGCGCCGGGCGCGGCGGCGGGAGCCGGGAGGGGCGCCGGGAGGCCTGCGCCCTGCGCGGCCTCGGGGGGCGCGAGGACCTCCAGCGCCGCGCGCCGCGCGCCGCGCACGTGGAACGGCACGCGCACGAGCACCGCGGGGGGGCTGCCCGGGAGCTCGCGGCGGAGCGGCTCGCCCGCGAGCGTGATCGGGATCGGGAAGTCGTCGGTGGCCGCGGCGAGGTGGGCGATCTCCGGCGGCGTGTCGCCCGTGATCGCCCGCCGCAGCACCGACCAGCCGAGCCGCCGCCGCACCTCGATGCGCATGCCGGCGGCGGGCATCCCCGGCGGCCTCGGCACCTCGTCGCAGGCCGGGGCGGCGGCCGGCGCGAACGCCTCGTCGGGCGCCTCGAGCAGGGCGGGCGTGAAGCGCACGCGCGTGCAGGTGCCCTCGGAGGCCTCGCCCGACGGGCCGCGGCCCGTCGTGATCAGGTCGACGCGCGCCGGGCGCAGCCCGAGCGCCGCGTTCACGCCGAGCGCGAGCAGGCGGAGCCGCCGCGACGCGGCGTCGGGCGCGGCGTTGAGCACGTGGTCGAGGAGGCGCGCCAGGACGGGCGCGTCGAGCGGCTCCCCGTCGAAGGTCAGCGCGACGTCGTCCGCGTCGTGGCGGAGGTCGATCTGCGTCGCGCCGCCGGCGGCGGCGGCGCGGACGAGCTCGAGCAGGTAGAGGTCCAGGTCGACGAGCAGGTGCTCCCGGAGCTTCTGGACGGCGCGGCGGGCATCGACGCGGATCGCGCCGCGGGCGACGACGCGGCTCACCGCCGGAGCCCCCTCGGCGCGCCGCCCTGACCCGCCGGGAGCGGCGGCGGGGTCGCGGCGAGGTCGAGGAGCCGGTCGCTGTCGGCCGGATCGAGCGGCCCCTTGGCCTCGACCAGCAGCGCGCGGGCGAGCAGGTTGCCGGCGGTCACGGGGTCGACGGCGGCGCGCCTGCGCGCGAGCGCCACGGTGTCGCTGGCGACGTTGAGGTAGAGGGCGTTGCCGGGCCGGAAGCGCGCCGCGCGCCGCACCACGTCGCGCGCGGCGTGGCAGCTCCGGTGGGGCGCGCTGCGCTCGCCGCGGCCGGGCAGGAGGATCGCGCCGCGCTGGCGGAGGGCGCCCTCGATCTGGCAGAGGCTCACCCGGGCGACCCGGTGCCGGGCGCGGGCGAGCGCCTCGGCGACGACGCGGAGCAGCGCCGCGTCGCCCTCGCGGGCGCTCTCCGGCTCCTCGCGCACGAGCAGGTACGCGGCGCGCGCCTCCTCGATGCGCGCGGCCGGGAAGCACCGCTGGAGCAGCGTGCCGGTGGCGGGGTGGTTGCACAGCACGACGGGCAGGCCGCTCTGCGCCATCGCCTCGGTCAGCGCGTCGGACCGCGCGGCGACGAGCAGCGGCGCGCGCCCCGGCGCGAGCGCCCGCAGGCCGGCGCGCGTCCGGTCGCCCTCGACGGGGCTCGCGAGCGGGAACGGGATCTCGTCCGGATCGAGCGCGGTCGGCGGCGTCAGCGCCGCCTCGAGCATCGCCACGTACGCGGCGGCGCCCGCGCCGGCGGCCGCTGCCGCGGCGGCCTGCGGCAGGCGCGCGGCGAGCTCGCGCCGGAGCGGCCCCTTGACGAGCTCGCGCACGCGGGCGATCGCCTCCCAGAAGGCGTCGTCGCGGCGCACGTTGTCGCGGCTCAGGGTGTGCTGGAGGCGCGGGCTCATCACCTTGAACCGCACGCCCGAGAGGCCGCTGAACAGCTCGTCTGCGGTCTCGAACAGGGTGAGCCCGCGGTTGTAGAAGCCGGCGAAGCTCTGCCCGTGCTCGGCGGCGGCGCCGCTTTCGGCGGCGGGCGGATCGAGGTGCTGTGCGCCGGCGGAGGGCCCGACGACGAAGGTGGTGTCGTCCTCTGAGGCGGTGACGGAGACGGGCGCCGCGATGGAGAGCGGGGTGTCGATGCGCACGACGCTCGTCCGCGGGTCGCCCTCGTGGTCGGCGATGCTGAGGGCGATCTCGCACTGAGCGTGCCGGCACCAGCGTCGGAGCGCGGCCTGCGCGCGCTGCGCGTGGCGGCGTTCGCGGACCCGGCCGAGCCGCTGGAGCAGGGTGACCCGCGTGCCGCTGCCCTCGCGGGGGCCGGCGTCCTCGAGCTCGTAGCTCGTGTCGCTGCGCAGGCGGAGGAGCCATGCCTGTCCGTCGCGCCACGTCTCCACGTCGACGTGCTCCGGCTGGACGGCGAACACGGAGACGAAGCCGACGCCGTACTTACCGATCTTGCTCGCGTCGCCTTCCTTCGACGAGTTGAAGAGGGTGAGCAGCGGTCCCTCGATGTCCTCGCGGCTCATGCCGCTCCCGTCGTCGGTGACGGAGGTGGCGCACGCGCCGGGCAGCATCTCGATGCGCACCGTGATCTTCCGCGCGCCCGCGTCCATGCCGTTCTGAACGAGCTCGCGGAGGAAGGCGTACGGGTCGGCGAACTGCTGCACCATGTCGGCCACCGGCCCTGGGGGCGGGGCCGGGGCCGGGGCACGGTCCTCTCGGAAGGAGCGGTAGGGGGCCATGGCGCTCTGCGAGGCTATCACACGGCGGTGCGGAGATCTGAAGGGGTACGCGGGCGCCGGAGGGGTCGGATCCGTGCGGGAGAGGTGGAGTTCTGGACAGGGGGCGAGGAGGTAGGCTCGCGGATCTCGCTGGCTTCCGGGCCATCGGTTGATGTTCGCGCTCCTCAAGGTAGGTCCAGCGCCTGAGCTTCGCGCTGCGCGAGATGACGAGGAGTTCGACGAGGCGATCACAGATCTCTCACAACCGGGCTCGTCCTGCTCGATACCGAGATCGTCCTCCATCTCGAAATGAGACCGGCAGACCGAACGACGCGGCGAGGACCTCGATTCGCTTCACGGCGAGTTCATCCGGCGCGTTGCCTCTGGTTCCGTAAAGCAAAGCAGTTCAGCGCGTGAGGAGGTCGAGAACCTCCCGGGTCCGCTGCCTCGTCGTCACGAACCTGTCGTGACATGAACACCTCGCCCCCGGCGCCGCACCTCTCACGACCTGCCCTCCACCGCCTGTCCACGTAAGTCGAAACACCTCCGTACGCGATTCACCTCGCCGTGAATCGCCATGATGATGAGCACGCTCGCCATCGCATCTCGCAGGCCACCCGCGCGCGCCGTTCGCCTCCACCACAATCGCACCGCCCCCGCCCGACGACCCTTCCCCCGCGCGCGTCGTCCAGGGTAGATATTTCCATCTCCGCTCACGAGGAGATGCGAGCCAGATGGAATCTGCCCCCGACGCGTTGCTCGGCGACCTCTTCGCCCGTTCTCCCGATCTCCTCTTCGTCGCGTCGGCCGAGGGAGCGTTGCTCCACTCGAGCGGTGGGCTGCGCGAGGCGCTGGGCGCCGGGGTCGCGATCGGCGCGCTCCTCGCCGACCTCGCGCACCCGGACGATCGCGAGGCGCTCTCCGCGGCCTGGGCGGCGGTCCTCCAGGGGGACGAGCCCGTCTCCTTCAGCGTCCGCCTGCGCGACGGCGACGGCGCCTACCGGCGGCTCTCGTGCAGCGCCAGCCGCTCGTCCGACGGCAGTGCCGTCCTCGGATCGCTCCGCGCCGCGCCCGAGATCGCCGGCGATGAGCTGGCGAAGCTCCGGCTCAAGGCGCGCATCCTGGACGCCGTTGCCGAGCACATGGAGTTTCTCGGGTTCTGGTCGACGGACCGCGACGGGGTCTGCCACTACCATGCGGGCAAGGCGAGCGAGAGGATCGGGATCAAGTCCGGAGCGCTCGTCGGGCGCAACCTGCTCGACATGTACAGCGGCATGGACCAATTCTCTCACGCCCGGGAGCAGTGGTTCGACGGCACGGTCCGCCGCTTCCCCAGCCAGACTCACGGCCTCGAGTGGGACAACTGGATCATCCCGCTCCGGGACGACAGCGGCGCGCTCGTGGAGGGCATGATCGGCCTGTCGCTCGACATCACCGAGTCCAGGCGCGCCGAGAACGAGCTGCGCATTCAGCTCGACCAGATCGCCGCGCAGCAGAAGGTGATTCGCGATCTCTCCACGCCGATCATCGAGGTCTGGGACGGCGTGCTCACGCTCCCCATGGTGGGCACCGTCGACAGCGTGCGCACCGCCGAGGTCATGGACAGCCTGCTCTCGCAGATCGTCGAGAAGCGGGCGAGGTTCGCCATCCTCGACCTCACCGGCGTCGAGGTCGTCGATACCCGGGTCGCGAGCCACCTCATCCAGCTCGTCACCGCGATCCGGCTGCTCGGGGCCGACGGCATCGTCGCCGGCATCAAGCCGAACGTCGCCCAGACCATGGTCGCGCTCGGGCTCGACCTCTCCCAGCTCAACACGCAACGCAACCTGCGCGCCGCGCTCACCTACGCCATCCGGTCCATGAGCCTCGCGCAGGACGCCTCCCGCGCCGCGAGCCCGGCGCCCACCAGGAACCCGGCCCCGTGAGCCGCGCGCCCGCGCGGGCGCGCGGCCTTCCCGCGCGGGCGCGCGGCCTTCCCGCGCGGGCGCGCGGCCTTCCCGCGCGGGCGCGCCGCGGCTCACTCGTCGACGAGATCGAAGACGATGCCTCCCTGCGTCTTGATCCGGTGAGTCGACCGGTTCGCGTTGTTCACCGGAGAGGGCGTCAGCGGGTTGGGCGCGGCGCCCACGATGACCGGACGATCGGGGTCGCCGTTCACGAAGGCGATGAGCACCTCGGTCCCCGGCTTCAGCGGGAAATGCGTGCCGTAGTTCGCCCCGGCGTGGTTCTGGAGCATGCGCACCGGCCTCGACGGCGCGCCCCCGGCGGGCCCCGTGTCGAAGAGGAACCGGACCATGTACCTGCCCTGATCGTCGATCTCCGCGTTGCTGCCCCCGCCGCCGTTCCCCGCGTCGACGATGCCGGTGACGACCCCGCTGATCCGCGGCGTCGGCGTGAGCCGCGGCGGCCGATACGTGTTCTTGGCCGGGATCGCCCGGAACGTGTTCACGTACCGCTGCGGCTCGTCGGAGGGGCCGCGGCCGCCGGCGGCCTGCGCCGCCCGGTGCTCCACCTCCACGAAGAGCATGTCGAGCGGCTCGAGGGTCGGGTGCCCCTCCAGCACCGACCGCGCGCCCGCGCCCAGCGCGCACACCGAGCTCTTGCCCGCGTAGACGAGCTGAGTCGCCTGCCGCTCCTCGGCCCTGATCTGCGCCAGCACCTTCCCCTCCGCAGGCGTCTTGTAGTGACCGCCGAACTCGACAACGCCGCCCGCATACCCGGTGGGCAGCACGTGCTCCGACGTCAGATCGAGCATCGGTTGCCGGTAGTTGTAGTCGCGGGCCACATACACGCTCGGCACCAGCCGCGCCCTCGCCTCGATCTCGAAGACGTCGCGCGTCTCCCCGCGCTCGCGGAAGTGGACGGACGCCGCGCCGGCCGTGGGCTTGAACCCGCTCGGGCTGTCGGTGAAGACCATCGTGTCCTGGCCGTCCTGGTGCTCGAAGAAGAAGCTGATCCCGACGTGCTCGGCCAGACGGCAGATGAAGGCGAAATCGGTTTCCTGGTACTGCACCACGAACTCCCGTGGCGGGTAGGTGCCCATCAGCCGGAGATCCACGTCGCTCCCGCTCAGGCCCACGAGCTCGAGCTTCTGCTTGATGAGCTCCGGCACCGCCTTGTTCATCGAGATCTCGGTGGTCTCGACCAGCGTCAGCCGGAAGGCGCGCGGCACGATGCGCAGTCGGTACGCCCGGTGCTCGAGCATGCTCGCGAGCAGGTCGTGCACCTCCGCGACCATGCCGTGGATGCGCCGCTGCTCGACCCCGTCCTGCTCGAAGATGATCGCGACGTTCTCGCCCGTGAACGTCTGGCCGTCGACCGCGGCCTCGCTCGGACACACCACCTCGACGTCGAAGCTGAAGAGCTGCGAGATCGCCTCGCGCCCCGAGAGCCTGTTGACCTGGAGGATGTCGGACGAGAAACCGGAGAGCTCCAGTCGAATGTCCAGCGAATCGAATCGGGTAGTCATCGTCGCAGCTCCATCCACCGTGCCGTGGGAGAGGGTCTCCTGCCGCCGGACGCCCGTCTCCCGGGCGCCCGGCGCGCGCGCCGAGGCGGGCCCGGCGCGCTATCGTTTGCGATCGAACCGTTCGTAAAGGCTCCTTCTCAAAGCGGGTGACGGGGTCGGCAGCGCCGGGCGCTCCGGCGGCGGGGCCGGCCGGGGCGGCGGCGCCCCCGCCCGCGGCTCGTCGGCCTCGAGCGAGCGCGCAGGCGAGGCGCTGATCACGGGCCTCGGCGGCGGCGAGGGCTCCGGCGGGGGCATGGGCGCCGATGGCGGGGGCTCCGACGGCGGGGGCTCCGGCGACCAGGCGTCCGGGGCCTCCGCGGCTTCCCCGCGCGCAGGCGCGCGCTCCGGGGGGACCGCGAGATCCAGCGATCCAGATCCCTCCGGCGCGTCGGCGCTCGACCCCCAGTCGTCGTCGGGCGGGAGCGCGAGCGTGCCCGAGCTCATGCGCTCGTCCGGGATCGGCGCCTGCGAGATCACCGGCGGAGACAGCGGCGCGCCCGGGAGCGCCGGCTGGAACGGGAGCGCCGGCTGCTCCGCCGCGCTGTCGTCCTGCTCGGGCAGCAGGGCCAGCGTCGCGGCGGGGGACACCTCGGGCGCCTCGTCCTCCGCGAGGAGGGCGAGCGTCCCGGTGTCGAGCCGGGGGCCGGGCGCCCGCGCGCCCGCGGCTTGCCCCGCGATGTCGTCGGGCGCGGACCCCGGACGAAACGGGGTCGCCGCCGCCCAGACCGCCGCTGCGGCCACGGCGGCTGTCACCGTGACGCCGTCCGGGAGGCCCATCGTGCGCCCCCCGGCGGCCGCGTCGGCCACGGTCGCGCCGAGGCCTTCGCTGTCGTCGTCGCCGCCTCGCGCCTGGCCGGCCGCATCGCCGCCGCGCGCGCCGCTCTCCGCAGGGCCCGCGGGCCACGCGAGCGTCTCTCCGAGGAGCTCGACGCCCGCCACGATGGAGACCGCTGCGAGCGCGGCCGTGTCGGGCACGGGAAAGCTGCCCCGGAAGACGACGGTGCACCGCTGCTCGTCGCCGTCGATGCGCAGCGTATCCGCGTTCAGATCGAGCTCGTGGCCCTCGCTCACGCCGAAGGCGGAGAGGCCGTGAATGCGCGCGCGGCCGCGCGCCTCGGGCAGCCGCGTCCTCACCCGGGGCAGCGTGGGGTGGAGCCCGTGGAGCTCGATCCACTCCCCGCCGCGCAGATAGCCCATCCGCTGATCGGGGGGCGCCGCCTGGTAATAGGACCAGTCGAAGGCGTCGGGGATCTCGGCGATGGGGGCGTCGAGCGCCTTGCGCGGGGTCGCCCCGAGCAGCCGCCTGCGCGCGGGCCAGGCGCGCGCGATGGGGCCGAAGCCCGCCGCGCGCGCCGGCTGGAGAGGATCGACGATGTTCGCCTCGGGATCGGACGGGTCGCCCTTCGCCGGCACGCCGAGGAAGTTCTCCTCGTCGTTCTCGCCGCGGAGCGCCCGCTCGTACACGAGCGGCATCCGCTGGAATCCGGCCCTGTCCTGGACGAGGAGCTGCTTGTCGAGGAGGACGCCGCTCTCGTCGGAGATCGCGAGTCGCACAGGCAGGGAGTGGACGGGCGCGCCGGGCGGCGGCGCGTGCGCGTGGCCGGTGAAGAGCACGTCGGCGCGGTCCAGGTGCGGGGCCAGATCGCTCGTGAGCCTGACGCTCCGCCCAGGGTGGTTGCCGTGATGGACCTCGCCGGGGACGATCTTCTGCGGCTCGACCCTCGGCATCTCCGCGTCCGGCGCGAACGCGAAGGTGGCCTTCACGATCACGGTGACGCGGAGCTGGCCCCCGCTGCGCCATGCGACCGAGGCTGCGGCCGCTCCGCTCAGCGGCGTGACCCTCTCGGGCGCGATCGCACTGTTCGCCATCCGCTCCCGTATAGCACAGCCGGAGTTGCGCCCCGGACCGATCGCGCACGCCAGCGCCGCCGTATCGTACCGGCACACCATTGCACGGCCGTACACCGCCGCATCATTGCACTGCCACACCATCGCACCGCTGCATCGACGCCGCCGGACCCTGCCGCAGGGGCGGCGCCCCGCGCGCGGCGGACCTGCGGCAGGGCGGCGCGCCCCGAGCGCGCGAGGACGCACGAGCGATGGCCGAGGGCGAGCGGCGAGCGTAATGCGGGCCAGACGCCGGCGCCCGCGCGCACAAACTTGCCGCCGCCGCGCGCCCATGCGACCCACGGCGATCATGAAGCTGGCTGGAAGCGCTCGTGCGCTGGGATCGGCGCTCGCCGTCCTCGTCATGATTGGCTCGTTCGGCTGCGACACGGTCGCGACGCTCGTCGCGCCGGCGGTGCCCGTGGTCATCGAGAAGGCGACCGCGCCCGGGGAGCCGGCTGCGCCCGAGGATCAGGCCGTGCCCGAGGATCCCGAGAGCCGCAAATGCTGCTTCCGGAGCGTCGAGAGCGTCGCCAGGGTGTGCGAGAGCAAGGAGCGTTGCTGTACGGGCAAGTACGACCGCAGCGCGTGCGAGGACTCCGGCGGCCTCTGGTTCCACAGCGCCGACGGGTGCGCCGGCGCCTGCTGAGGATGTGATCGACCTCGACCCCGACGCCCTGCACCGGCTCGTTCAGCGGGCCACGGGCCATCTCCCGACGTCGGTGGTCCCCCTGCGCGGCGGCGTCTCGGGCCGGCGCTACCTGCGCGTCGTCACGCCGGCGGGCACGGCGGTCGCGATGTTCGCGCCGAGCGGCGCGTGGGTGGGCGCGGCAGGCGGCGGCGCTCCCCCGCGGTGGCCGTTCCTCGAGGTGCACGCGCTGCTCCGCGAGCGCGGCGTGCGGGTGCCGGCGCTGCTCGCGGAGGACTGCGAGCGCGGCCTCTTGCTCCTGGAGGACCTCGGGGACCGGACGCTCGCGGCCCTCGTCGAGCGCGAGCCCGGCCTCCGCGCCGAGGTCTACTCCCTGGCCGTGCGCGATCTCGCGCGGGCGCAGCGGGCGCTCGCGGCGCTGCCGCCCGGCTCGATCGTGGACTCCTGCGCGCTCGACGCGACGCTCCTGCGCTGGGAGCTCGACCATTTCCGCGCGTGGGCGCTCGACGCGCGCGGGCGCCGGCTCGAGGACGCCGCGCGGGCGGAGCTCGACGCCGTGTCGGACCGCCTCGCCCGGCGCATCGCCGCGTGGCCGCGGGGGTTCGTCCACCGCGATTACCAGAGCCGCAACCTGATGGTCGTGGACGCGCCGGGCGGGGGCCTCGAGATCGCGTGGCTCGACTTCCAGGACGCCCTCCTCGGCCCGCGCGTCTACGACCTGGTGACGCTCCTCAACGACAGCGTCCAGGACCTCGATCGCCCGTTCATCGAGGCGCGCCTCGACGAGTATGCGGCCGCCGCCGCGCTCGACAGGCGGGCGCGCGCCGCGCTCGGCCGGGAGTTCGACGTGGTCACGGTCCAGCGCAAGCTCAAGGACGCCGGCCGCTTCGTGTTCCTCGACCGCATCGGCGCGGATCCGGGCTACCTGCGCTACGTCGAGCCCGCGCTGGCGGCGGCGCGCGCGGCGCTCGCGCGGCTCGGCGACGACGAGGACATGCGCGCGCTCGCGCGGCTCATCGGGCCGGCGTGACGGGGAGATTTCAACGCAAAGGCGCAAAGGCGCAAAGGCGCAAAAAGACAAGAGAAATGGGGCGTGGTCCCCGAACGAGGCGGCCATGGCCCCGGCCATCTCGTCGTCTTCGATCCCGTCTCTTTGCGCCTTTTTGCGCCTTTGCGCCTTTGCGTTTGAATCTGACATCCTCGGTCGTCGGCCGGCTGACCTCGGCCCTCGGCCGGGTGCAGCTCAGAGGTCCGACGCCTCGAGGAAGCGCTGGAGAAACGTGATCGTGCCCGGCTCGCCGTCCGTCGGGGAGCCGCCGAACACCGCGAACTGGTGCCATACCCAGTCGGCGCTCAGATAGCCATCCTTCTCGCTCTCCTCGAGGGCGGAGCACACGTGATCCCAGCGCGGGTTGGCGCCGGGGAGATACCCGCTCTTGTCGGGCGGCAGGCTGGACACGCGCGCTTCGTCTGCCTGCGTCGCGAGCTTCCGCTGGATCGCCGCGTTCGCGTCGAGCTGGTGGCCGCCGGTCATCCGCAGCTTGCGTGCGGCGTCGCCGCCGAGCCAGCGCGCGATCAACGCCTCGCTCTTCGCGATGCCGCGGGCGTCGAACGCGAACACCTCGCTCACGCGGTCCTTGTTGGCGGCGAGCGCCTGCCACAGCGGCAGCCCGCCGGCGCTGAAGCCCGCGAGCCCGAGCTTGCCGAGCCGCGCCCCGCCCGGCCCGATCTTCCGCGCGCCTCCCAGGAACCGGAGCGCCGCGTCGGCGAGGCCGGGCAGGCTCGCGGTGGTCGCGGCGCCGAAGCTCGTCCCGCTCGGCCACGGGTGCAGCATGACCACCGCCTTGCCGCTCGCCGCGAGCGCCTCCTCGAAGCCGCAGCGGAGGTAGACCCAGCGGGACTGGTCGCGCGGGTCGCGCGCGAACACGTCGCGCGCCCAGAACGAGGCGTCCGGATCCGGGTCGGGGCTGAGCAAGTATCGGTTCAGCCCGAACATCTCGTGACGCTGGTCGACCCGCGTGTAGGCGTACCCTTCCGGCCGGTAGAACACGAGGGCCGAGGTCCCGTCGTCCGTCGGCGCCTTGCAGGCCTCCGGGACGCTCGCGAACCAGATCTTCGGCTCTCCCGCGGTCGCGCCGAGCGCCACGAGCTCCGTGCCGGGCCGGTGCTCGCGCTGGTACTCGTCCGTGTACTTCGCGCAGGCCATCCAGAACGGCGTGACGTCGACGAAATCGGTCGCGATCTGCGCGTGCGCGAGCCCCGGCGCCGCCTTCACGCCGACGAGCGGGTGCGCCTGCCCGAGCGCCGGATCCGGGGCGGGGCTGAGCGACGTCCCGCCGCCGGTGACGTCAAAGGCCTGCTCGACCGACAGGACCTCTTCCTGCAGGGCAGGGACGTCCTCGAAGGCGTTGAACGCCGCCGAGAAGCGCGCGCTGAGCGCGACGCGCGCGGCGCCGGCGGGGATCTCGAACTCGCGCAGCCCCGGGCCTCGCCCGGCGAGCGACAGCGGCGCGTCGTCCGCCGTGGCCTGCACGTCGGCGAGCGCGTCGGGCAGCAGGGGGCTGCCCGCGTTGCGCCAGGTGACCCGGAGCTTCAGCGGCACGGGGCGCCCCGGACCGGACGAGGCGCGCGCGGCGCGGGGGCGTGGAGGGCGCGGTACGGGCCGTCGCCGGCCAGGAGGGGGCGCTGCGGGGCGGTGGGCACGGTGTGCCCACGATATCAAACGTCGCGGGAGGCGGACGAGAACAACGGGAGGGGGACGCCGGGACGGGGATCCAGAGGAGCTTCCGTCGTTCCGAGGAGCTCAGCTCGTCATGCAGGAGGGCGCGCCGCGCCGCCGACAGGCGCTGCTCGCCTCGTCGGTCGGCGCGTCGCTCGTCGATAGGCGGTCAGCGCGAGCCGTTCACGCAGTACCCGAAGTCGATGGTCTGGCCAGAGCTGACCGTGGTGCTCCAGCCATCTCCGACGAACACGAAGTCGGTGCCGGCCGTGGTGGCCTTGGCGTTCCAGATGCTGGTGATCGTGGCCCCCTTCGCGGGCACGTAGGCCTTCCACGTCACATTGGAGCCCGTCGTCGTCACCTTGACGTTGTTGCAGTAGCCGCCCGTCCACGTCGCGTTGGGGGAGACGGCGACAGTGACGTTGCCGGGCTCGCCGCGCGCGCCGCCCGTGCTGGTGCCGCCGCCGGAGCCGCCAGACCCACCGCTGCCACCGGAGCCGCCGGCGCCGCCGGAGCCGCCAGCGCCGCCGCCGCCGCTGCTGGAGCTGCTGGTCGTGCTGCTGGAGCTGCTGGTCGTGCTGCTGGAGCTGCTGGTCGTCGTGCTGCTGCTGGAGCTGCCGCTGCCCTTCACCCGGGCGATGAAGCTGTCGTAGCCGGCGACGTTGCCCTGCTGCGAGAGCATGACGATCGCGATGTTCATCTCGACGGCCTTGGCGAGGTTGCTCTCGTTGAGCCAGGTGGAGTCGATGTCGATGGGGCCGCCGCCGAACGTGTAGGCGTCGACGATGACGAGCGGCAGGTTGAGCGCGCTGCTGATCTGGCGGTAGGTGAAGTTGTCGATCTTGCCCTCGGTGAACGGGAACTGCTTGCCCGTGAGGCCGACGTACTTGACGACGCTGCGATCCCAGCCGGCATAGAAATCGCCGGGCGACGCTGCCCACCGGGTGGCCGACGCGTTGAACCACGGGCTGAAGTCGATGACCACCTTGCACGAGGGGCAGCCCGACTTGATGGCGCCGAGGATCTGGTTCATGAATCCGTCGGATTCGGTCTTGTCGAACGCGTTCTGCTGATCCTTCTGCGAGAACTGGTACCAGTCCGGCTCGATGTGGATCAGCGGCTCGACCGACCTGCCCCCGAGGCCCGCGTAGATCTTCCCAGCCGCGTCCCTGTACTTGTTCACCATCGCGCCGATGTTGGCGCGCACGTAGGCCGCGCCCTGCTTGCACAGCAGCTCGTTCGGGTTTCCGTCGCAGTCGCGATCGGCCCCGAGCCCCTTCTTCGTCATGTCCGTGGCGATGTAGCCAAAGAAGTAGGGCTGCTTACCCTTGCTGATGATCGTCGAGAGCTTGCTCTGGTGTGTGCTGGTGAAGCCGCCCGACATCAGCCAGTCGCCCACGGCGACGACATCGACGTTGGCCGGCCCGGACGACGGCGGGTTCCAGGTCTGGCTCCACTGCGGCGCGACGCCGAAGCGCATCTGCGATGCGACTGCGGCTGCCTCTGCTTCCCCGGCGAAAATCTCGTCCTCTTCGGAGACGCCGGAGCCATCGTCCCCCGCGACGATGCACCCGCCGAGAACGGCGAGCGTGCACGCCACTGCCCCGGCACCGAAAAGCGAACCCTTGATCTTCGTCATTGTGTCGATCTCCAAGTGGCCGCGCGGCTCAGCGCCGCGTCGGATTTTTTCACTCCCGAGCGCCAGCATCGGCTTGGCGCGGGGCACTTGTTGAGGTGCCCGGGGTAACTGCAACGCCCGGGCCATCACCTCTCGAGATCGGGAAACGCCGATTCATGGGCAGATTTTCGACGGTGCCTGTCCGCTCGAGATGGTGAGTGGACCGGAGGACTGGATCGCCGATCCGGTGCACGGATGATCCACCGCGAACCCCCTGATTCTCCAGGGAAAACGGGGGAAAACCCGGGTAAGGACACCGAATCTCGCGCATGACACGCATCGATGGTCGGGCGACCGACGTCATTCTCGCTCGCGATCGCCCGTTGTCCCACCGGGCCGCCGGGCCATCCATCCACCAGCGGAGTGACGTCAGTGGAGCGCCACGCAGCGAGAGCAGAAGTTTCCCGAAAGCAGCCTTATTTGGCGCACCCCGGGGAGAATGTTCGACTCGCGCTGTCGTGCCTGCGGCCCCAGCAGCCACGCGAGGTACATCGTACATGTCTGATACGTGCCGACATGCACCGATGATGGGACACCAGGGGAAAGCGCTTGATCTTCTTCTTTCCGTGGGCCAGAATGCATGTCTTTTATCTCGCCCAGCGCTCCGGTAGCCTGCGCCGCATGAACGTGAACTGTGGAGTGGAGCGATGAGCACGCCTGCTCTCATCGAGATCGAGGACGCCGAGGTGTTTCGCGGCGACACGCGCGTCTTCGAGGGGCTGTCGCTGCGCATCGAGCAGGGGGAGAGCACCGCGATCCTCGGGCCGAACGGGGCGGGGAAGTCGACGTTGCTGAGGCTGCTGTCTCGCGAGATTTATCCCGTCCACCGCGAGGGTTCGGCGGTGCGGATCCTCGGGCGCGAGCGGTGGGAGGTCTTCGCGCTCCGGCGCCGGCTGGGGCTCGTGTCGTACGAGCTGCAGATGGCCTATCCCCGGGGTGTGCTGGGCCTCGACGTGGTGCTCTCCGGCTTCTTCGCGAGCGCCGGCCTGCACGAGCACGAGCTGCCGACCGCTGCGCAGCGCGGGCGGGCCGAGGCGGTGCTCAGCGAGCTCGGCGTGGCGCACCTCGGCGGCAAGCCCATCGCGGAGATGTCTGCCGGCGAGCAGCGGCGCTGCCTTCTCGGCCGCGCCCTCGTGCACGACCCGGAGGCGCTCGTGCTCGACGAGCCGACGACCAGCCTCGACCTGAAAGCCGCGTTCGAGCTCGTCGACCTGCTCCGGCGCCTCGTGCAGCGCGGCAAGACGCTGATCCTGGTCACGCACCACGTCCAGGAGATCCCGCCGGAGATCGAGCGCGTCGTCCTGCTCAGGAAAGGCCGTATCTTCGCCGACGGCCCGAAGCGCGCGGTGCTGACCGACGACAACCTGTCGCGCCTCTTCGACGTCCCCCTCTCCGTTGTCGAGCGCGACGGCTTCTTCCAGGTCTTCCCCCGGACCGTCTGAGACATGGAGTCTCGCTCTCGCAACTCTGCGGCCGGATCGCCCTCTGTCTGATCAACCGCCCCTATAAAACCGTAGGCCCGCGGAGAGGGTGCTCTCGGCGCGGGGTGGGGGATGGGCCGATGTCTGAGCCTGAGACATGAGTCATCCGGCTTGCCGGATGATTCATGTCTCAGGCGAGTTCGGCGGGGCCCCCACCCCGCGCCGAGAGCACCCTCTCCGCGGGCCGGGCCCCTCGCGCGTTATCCGATCTCCACCTTGCTCCACATGTCCCGCCGCATCCGCTCCTTCCGCCGGTCGGTCCGCGTCACGAGCCGCGCCGCCCCCCAGGCGGCCAGGAGCTGCCCCTCCTGCCCGAGCCCGGGAAGCACGCTCCGCCCCACGAGCAGCGTCCGCTCGATCGGCCCGCGGATCGGCTCGCCCGCGAGCCCGAGGTAACCGGGCGGGTCGACCTCGAGCTGCCGCACCATCGGCTCCGCGCCCGGGGCGGCGCCCTTCAGCGCCGCGCGCTCGACGAGCCGGCGGCGCTGGCCGTCGTAGACCCACACGGGTAGCCCGTCGTGCACCGAGTCGACCAGCACGAGGTGGCGCTCCAGGAAGGGGAGCTCGGCCGTGAGCGCGTCGAGCACCGCCTGGCGCGCCTCGAGCAGCGACAGCGGGCCCCGGTCGGGCAGCAGGATCTCCGCCACGAGCAGCGTGTCGGTCGAGGGCGGCGGCAGGTCGCAGCGCTGGAGGTGGACCACGGGGCGGCCAGGCCCGGCGGGCCGCGTGGATCGCGCGGAGCTCGGCCGGCCCCCGGCGTCGCCCGCCGCGCGCGGCGCGGGCGACGACGATGACGGCAGCGGGCGGCCGGCCGCCAGCGCGGAGGACGACGACGGGAAGGGGAGCAGGAGCGTCTCCGGGCCGAGCGGCTCGGGCAGGCCCTCGCGGCGCACGATGAGCGACACGACGAACCGGCCGACCGACGAGGTGATCCGCGGCCACTCGCGCAGCGCGCGCTTGTGGATGCCCTCGCCGCCCGAGAGGCTCGCGAGCGTCTCGCCGTCCATGTCGGTGATCACGAAGCTGCTGCCGTTCGGGTGATCGTCGCCGTCGAGGACGACCCCGGCCGCGGTGCCGCGGCGCACGTGGACCGACGCGGCGCGCTCGTCGAGCAGGCAGCGGCCGCCGTGCGCGAGGATGCGCTCGACGAGGAACTCCTCGAGCTCCTCCTCGCCGCGCGGGAGCGTCATCAGCCCGCGCGTCCACGCCCCGTGCAGGCGCGCCACGGCGAACGGCGGCGGGAGCGCCGAGAGGTCCGTCGCGAAGAGCACGGACTGCGTGACGATGGAGCGGAACAGGTGCCCGCGCGGGAACTCGACGAGCAGATCGGCGTCGGGCTCGGCGCGCGCGTACGGGAGCATGGCGGCGTAGCGGGCGGTCTCGCGCCGCTCCCAGAACGTGCCCGGCGGCCAGAGGGCGTCGTGCGAGAAGGCGTCGTCGGCGGCGCCGTTCACGTGGGCGAGCTCGGCGTAGAGCTCGTCGACGACGCGCCGGAGCTCGGGGAACTCGCGGTCGATCTCGCGGCCGAAGAGGACCATGTCGGGCGGCACGTCGAGGCGCCGGCGCGGGGCGACGACCTGCAGCATGGGCAGGGCGGGGACGATGCGGCGCTTCCAGGTCTGCGACTGGGCGAGCTCGACGAGGAAGCGGCGCCACGCGGGCGAGGGCTCGGCGAGCAGGGTGAAGGCGCGGCGGCGGAGGACGTGCTGATCGAGGCGGTAGGTGGGCGGTCGCTCGCCGTGCCCGACGACCATCACGGTGAAGTCGCGCCGCGCGAGGAGCGCGGCGGCCGTGAGCGCGCCGATGGACCGGCCGAGGACGATGACGTCGTAGTGCTTGTGGATCACGCCCCTTCCCCGGCAAGCTCTGGCGCGCGGCCGCCCTGGGCGAGCCCGAGCGCGGTGTCGACGCCGGCGAACGTCGCGCGCGCCCGGGCGCCGGGCGCGGCGGGCGGCGAGACCTCGAGGCGCCCCTCGGCGATCCACGAGAGCGCGCGGACGAGCAGGGCGTGCTCCTGGACGAGGATGCGCGCGGCGAGGGTGTCGTGGTCGTCGCCCACGAGGATGGGGACGGCGGCCTGGGCGAGGATGGGGCCGGTGTCGGTGCCGGCGTCGACGAGGTGGACGGTGCAGCCGGTGATGCGCACGCCGTGGTCGAGCGCCTGCTGCTGGGCGTCGACGCCGGGGAAGGAGGGCAGGAGCGACGGGTGGATGTTGACGACGCGGTGGGGGAAGGCGTCGAGGAAGGTCGTCGTGAGCAGGCGCATGAAGCCGGCGAGGACGACCCACGTCGCGCCCGCCTCGCGGAGGGCGGCGACGGCGGCGGCGTCGAAGCTGTCGCGGTCGGCGAAGTCCTTGTGCGGCAGGACGCGGGTCGGGATGCCGGCGCGCTCGGCGCGCGCGAGGCCCTCGACGCCGGGCCGGTTCGACAGGACGAGCCGCACGCGGGCGTCGAGGCGGCCGGCCGCGATCGCGTCGAGGATCGCCTGGAGGTTCGAGCCGCGGCCGGAGATGAGGACGCCGAGATCGAGGGGGGGCATGGGGGGCAGATACTACGGCGGGGGCGGGCGCGGGAGAGATCCGGGCGGAGGGGCCGTCCGGCTCCGGAGCGGGGCCGCCCGGAGCGACGGCGCGCTGCCCTTCGTGCGACCGGGCGACCGGCAGGAGAGCGCAGCGCCGCGGCCGCGGAGCGTTGCTTGCCGCCTCGCCGCCCCCGCCTATTCTCAGCGGCATGGTCGCCGTCGCTCCGCTGTCCGCGCCCTCGACACCCCCGCCTGGCCAGGCAGCGTCGAGCGGAGCGGGATGCTCCTCGAGCTCGATCTGGGAGCGCTCTCGGAATGCGCGCGGATCCCGGATCAGGCGGACGCGGTCGACGCCTACTGGGAGCGGCTGAAGCGAGGGGGATGAGCGGCGAACGCCGCCCCCGGGGCGCCGGTGCCCTCTGCCCGGCCACCTACCATCGCCGCGCCGCTCGGGGTAGGGTGGCGCCGCCACGATGCCGGAACGCCCGCACGAACCGCCGCCCCTGACCTCCGACGAGGCCGCGAAGCAGCGGGCCGCGTCCTACCTCGGGCGGGTCATCTCGAAGCGCTACCGCATCGACGAGGTCATCGCCATGGGCGGCATGGGCGCGGTCTACCGCGGCGAGCACGTGCACATGCACAAGCGCGTCGCGATCAAGATCCTGCACCCGGACACCGAGCGGCTGCCCGAGCTCGTGGAGCGCTTCGAGCGCGAGGCGATCGCCGGCGCCCACATCCAGCACCGGAACGTCGCCACCGCGACCGACTTCGGTGAGGCGGAGGACGGCTCGTTCTTCCTCGTCCTGGAGTACGTCCGCGGGACGACGCTCCACGAGATCATCCGGCGGGGGGCGATGCCCGCTCCGCGCGCCGTCCTGATCGCCAGGCAGCTCGCGGCCGCGCTCGACGCGACCCACGCGATGAACATTGTCCACCGCGACCTGAAGCCGCGCAACGTGATGGTCGTCGAGCCGCAGGGCGACCTCGTGAAGCTCATCGACTTCGGCCTCGCCAAGGTGAGCGTCGACCAGCTCCGCCGATCCGCCGCGTCGCCGGAGTCCGTGCGGGCGCCGGAGTCGCTCCCGGCCCGGCTCACCACGGCCGGGGTGATCTTCGGGACCATCGCCTACCTCGCCCCCGAGTCGGCGCTCGGGATGGACTTCGTCGACGAGCGCTCGGACCTCTACGCCCTGGGCCTCATCTTCTACGAGATGCTGGCCGGCAAGCACCCGTTCCTGTCGAGGGATCCGGTCGAGCTCTTCAACCAGCACCGCAGCGCGCCCGTGCCGGCGATCGCCGAGCACTCGCCGGGCGTCGCGGTCCCGCCGGCGATCGAGGCGGTCGTGCGGCGCCTCCTCGAGAAGCAGCCGCGCGCCCGCTTCGAGGCGGCCGCGGAGCTGATCGCGGCGCTCGACCAGGCGTGCGCCGCGTCGGGGATCGTGACGCACGAGCCGAGGGCGGAGATGGCGTCGCGCTCGGAGATGGCGTCGCGCTCGGAGATGGCGTCGGTCCCGGCGACCGGGGATGCGGCGCGCGTTCCGAGCAACCGGCCGCCCCTGCCCGGCGCGGCGGCGCGCGAGCCGGAGGCGAGCCCGGGGAGCGGATCGGCGATCGTCCTCGGGGAGTCGTGCCTGGTCTCGCTGAACGAGATCGCGGACGAGCTGGAGCCCGCTGCGCAGCGGGCGGGCGGCGGGCCGGCCGGTGGCGGCGCGAGCGCGCCGGAGCCGGCGGTCCAGCCGGCGGAGGGCGGCGCAGGCGGCGCGGGGCGGGCGGATGCCGCGGAGCCGGCGCAGGACGACGCGGAGGAAGCCCCGGCGAGCTTCTCGCGGCCGACGCCGGTGCGCAACACGCCGACCCTCGTCGCCGAGCTGACGCGTGACTCGCGGCCGACGGCGGTGGGCGGGGCGGCGTTCATGGCGCAGGTCGCCTTCGCGCGGGAGGAAGCCGCGAGCAGCCGTGCGCCCGCCGGCGCCGACGACGCCGAGCTGTCGAGCGACTCGCGGCCGACGGCGGTGGGCGGGGCGGCGTTCATGGCGCAGGTCGCCTTCGCGCGGGAGGAAGCTGCCAGCCGCGGAGCTCGCTCCGAAGCCGCCGACGCGCAGCCGCCCCCGGAGCCGTCGCGGCCACCGGAGGAGCCGGCGCGATCGCACGAGCCGGCGTTGCAGGAGCCGGGGCCGACGGGCGTGACGGCGCTGTCGCTGGAGGTGGCGCTGGCGCGGTCGCTGGAAGCGGCGACGGCGAAGGAACCGGCGGGACCGACCTCCACGCCGCTGCCGCCGGAGGAGCGAGCGTCGTCGCCGGAGGGGCCGGAGGGTGCGGCTGCGCGCTCATCGCAGAAACCGTCGCTGCCGGGCGCGGAGGAGCCGCCGCGAGCACCTTCTGCAGCGGGACCGCCGCCAGAGAGACCGACTTCGCCCTCCGGAGCGGGACCATCGTCGGCGAGGCCGCCTGCGGCCAGCGCTGCGGAGTCTTCGCCAGCGCGATCGTCGTCGCCCTCCGCAGCGGGGCAGCCGTCAGCGCGATCGTCGTCGCCCTCCGAAGCGGGGCAGCCGTCAGCGCGACCGTCGTCGCCCTCCGCAGCGGGGCAGCCGTCAGCGCGACCGTCGTCGCCCTCCGCGGCGGGGCAGCCGTCAGCGCGACCGTCGTCGCCCTCCGCAGCGGGGCAGCCGTCAGCGCGACCGTCGTCGCCCTCCGCGGCGGGGGCAGTGTCGCCCAGGTCGTCTGTACCTTCAGCCGCCCCTGCCTCATCGAAGTCGCCCGCGCCCTCCGCTGCGGAGCCGTCGGCTAGACCGCCTTCACCCTCCGCAGCGGGGCCTGCCTCATCGCAGCCGCCCGCGCCTGCTGCTGCGGAGCCTGCGCCATCGCAGCCGCCCGCTGCTGCTGCAGCGGGGCCTGCGTCCTCGCAGCCGTCTGCACCGTCGTCCGCGGCGCCCGCGTCCTCGCAGCCGTCTGCACCGTCGTCCGCGGCGCCCGCGTCCTCGCAGCCGTCTGCACCGTCGTCCGCGGCGCCCGCGTCGTCGCAGCCGCCCGCGTCATCCGAGGAGGCGCAGCCTTCCCGGAAGGAGCCCCCTCCTGCGGCGCCGACGTCGCCGCCGCAGGACGAGCCGCCCGCCGACGACGCGGCGCCCGCCTCCGAGCCGACGTCCGAGCGGCTGAGCGGCTCGCGGCCCGCGTTCGCTCCGACGCTGCTGCGTGAGCTCGAGGCCGCCGAGGCGGAGCGCGTCGCGAAGGAGCGCGAGGAAGAGGCCAGGCGGAAGGCCGCCGAGGAGGCAGAGCGCGCCGCGAAGGAGCGCGAGGAGGAGGCCAGACGGAAGCTCGCCGCCCGGGAAGCGCGCGCAGCGCGGCTGCGCCAGGCCGACGTCGGCGCTCGCCTGCGCCAGATCGCTCCCTACCTCGGCGGCGGTCTGATCGCGGCGGCCCTGATCGCTGCGCTCGCCAGCGGCGGGGGAGCCCCGCCCGAGCCAGAGCCCCAGCTCGGCGTGACGCAGCCGCCGCCGAGCGCGCTCGCGACGAACGAGCCCCCCCCGACCGACACGACCGCCGCCCCGGAAGCACCCGGCCCCACCACCCCGGCGCCGGAGGCCGCTGCCCCGGCCGGGTCCGATGCGCCCGCCGGCCCGGCCGCGACCGACACGCCCGCCGAGCCCCCGCCCGACGAGGAAGCCCGGAAGGCGCTCACCGACGCGGCCAGGGCGCGCAAGTGGGTCAAGGCCGCCGAGGCGCTCAACGCGCTCGCCGAGCGCGATCCGACCGCGCTGCGCGACCGCGCGCTCGCGATCGCGGCGCGCAACCTCGCCATCGCCATCTCGAAGACGGGCGGCGAGCTCGCCGACAAGGTCTTCGACGCGCTCGCGAGCCGCTTCGGGACCGCCGGCCTCGACGTGCTCTACGAGATCGTCGAGACCCGCGGCCGCTCGACCCCGGCCAACCGCGCGGCGAAGCTGCTCCGCGATCCGGAGATCGCTGCCCGCGGGACGCCCGCCGTCCGCATCTCCTTCGAGCTGCGCGACGCGACCTGCGGCGAGAAGCTGCCGTTCCTCGAGCGCGCAGTCTCCGAGGGCGACCAGCGCACCCTGGTCGTGCTCGAGACGGCGGTGAGGCCCTGTTACACGAAGAACCGCGCCATCGATGAGGCGATCAAGAAGCTGAGAGCGCGGCTCGACGGCGGGTGAGCCCGCGCCGCGCCGGCGCCCGGCTCCCCCGGGCCGCCGCGCCGCGCGCCGCGCTCGCGGGCGCCCTCACCCGAACCGGACGCGCTCCTCGAAGGGCACGTCGCCGACCGACACCACCTCGCCGAGCACCCACGCCCGCTCGCCGCTGCCGGCGAGCGCCGCGATGGCCTTGTCCGCGGCGCCCTTCTCCACGACCGCGACCAGCCCGACGCCGAGGTTGAACGTGCGCCGCATCTCGGCCTCCTCGACCGGCCCGCCGCGCTGGAGCACCTGGAACACCGCCGGCCGCTGGTACGAGCCGAGGTCGAGCTGCGCGCCCAGCCCGTCCGGCAGCACACGCGGGAGGTTCCCCGGCAGGCCGCCGCCCGTGATGTGCGACAGCCCCCGGACCGCATCGCCGCACGCCGCGAGCAGCGCCGTGATCGCGCGCGCGTAGATGCGGGTCGGCGTGAGCAGCGTCTCCCCCACGGTCCCGCCGAGCTCGTCCACGCGATCGCTCATCCGGAGCCCCATTTCCTTCTCGAGCACCCGCCGCGCGAGCGAGTAGCCGTTCGAGTGCAGCCCGCTCGACGCCACGCCGATCACCGCGTCGCCGGCCGCGATCCGCTTGCCGTCGAGGATGCGCGAGCGCTCGACCACGCCCACGGCGAAGCCGGCGAGGTCGTACTCGCCGTCCGCGTACATGCCCGGCAGCTCGGCCGTCTCGCCGCCGATCAGCGCGCAGCCGGCCTGCTTGCAGCCCTCGGCGATGCCGCGCACCACCGCCTCGCCCACGTCGACGTCGAGCTTGCCCGTCGCGAAGTAATCCAGGAAGAACAGCGGCCGCGCGCCGACCGTCAGCACGTCGTTCACGCACATGGCGACGAGATCGACGCCGACCGTGTCGTGGACGCCCGTCGCGAACGCGACCTTCAGCTTGGTGCCGACCCCGTCGGTGCCGCTGACCAGCACCGGCTCGGACAGCCCGCCCGGCAGCATGCACAGCCCGGCGAACCCGCCCACGTCGGCCAGCACCTCGGGGGTACGCGTCGGCTTCGCGAGCCGCTTGATGCGCTCGACGAGCGCGTCCCCTGCATCGATATCGACCCCCGCTTCCCGGTATGTGACGCTCATGCGAGGCGCATCCCATACCTCCGCGGCAAAGGGAAGCGGGCTCGCTCCCGGCGCGGCCGCCGCCGCTCGCCGCCGCTCGCCGCGCTCGCCGGCCGAGGCGAGCGGCGCGGCGAGCGCGGCGGCCACCCCGCCGAGGCGCGCTCCGCGACGCGCCGCCGCAGGACGGCGCAGCGCCGGACGGCACCCCCGAGCGCGGCCGCTCCTCGCGCCTCGCGCCGTGGAGCGGTCGCCCGTGTCTCGGAGTGGTCGCCCACCCCGCCGCGCTCATTGCCGCGCGGCACGCATTGCGTTGCTCGGCGAGACATTATCGCTGGATTTGGCCGCATCCGACCGACGGCGATTCTTCGCTGCGGAGGTGTCGTGAGCGGCTCTCTGGCCTTGTCTTCTGCGCCGCGGTCGACATCCTAGGCGCCCATGTCCGCCGCGTCCGACTCGTCGCCTGCCCTCGTCCTCGTCGCCGCCGCCGTCGTGATCGAGCGCGGCCGCGTGCTGCTCACGCAGCGCAAGGTGGGCGCCCACCTCGAGGGCGCGTGGGAGTTCCCGGGCGGCAAGGTCGAGCCCGGCGAGGATCCGCGGGACGCCCTCGTCCGCGAGCTGCGCGAGGAGATCGGCGTGGAGGCCCGCGTCGGCGACATCGTGGAGGTGACGTATCACCGCTACCCGGCGAAGCCGGTGCTGTTGCTCTTCTACGAGGCTTCCTTCGCCGAAGGGTCTCCCGCTCCGGCAGCGCTCGACGTCGCCGCCGTGCGCTGGGCCGAGGCGCCCGAGCTCCGGGACGAGCTCTTCCCGCCCGCCGACGTCGCGGTGCTCGCCAAGGTGCGTGCGCGCCTCGCGGCCGGCTAGCTTGGCCGGTCATCAATCCCGGTGGAAAGGCCGGTCGATGACGAGCGCCCGTGGGAACGAGGCCCGCCCGTCGCGCGTCAGAGGCGCTGGTCTGTGCGGCGGACGCGCGCGCCGAGCTCCTCGACCCGCGCGATGACGCGCGCTGGGTCGAGCACGCTCTCCGGGTTGTAGAGCCCTGGGGCGACGGGGGGACCGCCCGCGAGCCCCAGCAGGCGCTCCGTCGCGATCGCGGCGCCGTACGCGCTGAGGCGCGCGAGGCCGTCCGTATCGACGATGTCGTAGCGCAGCCGCGCGCCCGCGCCGTCGTGGCGCCGCCCCGACACCTCGACGACGAGCTCCGTCACGTGACCCGCGCCGCCCGTCGCGGCGTCGCGCGTCGCGATGTCGATGCGGATCTCTCGCGCGTCGGTCGCCGCCGCGAGGCTCACCACGTCGGGCAGCGGCATGGCCCGGCCAACGCGCTCCACGCCCTCGGCGTCCACGAAGCGCCGTGTCGCCGCGTCGCCGAGCAACCAGGCCCATTTCCCGCCCTGGAGCACGAGCGGAGCCTGCCCGCTCTGCGCCTCTCGCTCGAAAGCGGCCTGCAATGCGGGGCCGCCGCGGTCGTCCGCGTCGACAACGCAGCCGATCGCGATCGCGTCGACGCGCTGGAGCTCCTGCGCGAGGTGCAGCGCCGCCAGCGTCGCCGTGCCGCCGAAGGCGTGGCCCAGCATGAGGATGGGAGCGCGCGTGGGTCGCGCGATGTAATGGGCGACCACGGGGCCGATCTCCGCGACCGAGTCCGAGAAGGCGACGTGGGGCACGCCGTCCGCCTGCGCGCGCTTCACCGCGCTCGACGCCTCGTCCTTGACGAGCGCGACGACGGCGCTGAACGACGCGCCTCGATCGAGGCCGAGGTCGTCGCGGCCGACGTCGGCGACCGTCGCCGTCGTCGGGCCGCCGACCTCCGCGGCGACCTCGGACGCCCTGCGCGCGTCGCGTCCGGCGATCGCTATCGGGAGGTCCGGATGCAGGCGCCGGAGCGCCTTTGCTGCGCGCGCGCCGACCTGGCCGGAGCCGCCGATCAAGAGAACGGGTGACATCGTTCGTGTGGCCATCTGAATGGACTCCTCCGCCGAGCGTGCTGTCGCGCCCGATGCCTGTCTGGTAGTAACCTACCTTTGGTAGGTTACCTTTGGCACTATGTACCCGCTCGTGGTGGCGTCAAGGCGGGACGTCGCGCGCGCCTTCACCGCCGCGTACATGCATTGCTTCGCGACGGTCGGGCCTCCGTGGCACGCGATCCTCGCGGCGCTGAAGGGCGACGAGCAGATGGACGCCCCGGGCGGGCTCAGCCTGCGTCCCTCTCGCGGAGCCCGCGGAGGAGGCGGATCGCGCCATAGATCATCAGTCCCAGGGCGACGACGTACCTCCCCAGGCCGGACCGCATCATGAAATTCAGGCCGGTGAGCGAGAGGCCGACGAGCAGGAGGGCGGCTCCGATCGCGATGTTGTTCCTGCCGGGCCTCTCCCGCCGGCCCGACGCGGCCTTCGTGCGCTCGGTCGGACCTCGATAAGGATCGCCGGACGTGGGCGCGATGCCCTCGATCGCCTCACGCTCGGAGTCGACCAGCGGTGTCTTGCAGTCGCTGCAGCTCGACACGTGATCCATGAACTCCGCGGGCGCGCCGACGCGCTCCCGGTGCGGGCAGGCGCGATAAGGACAGTACTTCACGACGAGAACATAGAGGGGCCGGCCGGCCCCCGCAAGCTCAGGCGCTCCCGGGGCGCGGGCCCGCCTCCGCGGGTGAGCCGCTTCACGCGCTCGCCTCGCGGAGGCGCGCGGCCGAGCGGCGATGGCGAGACTGCCACCCTCGCCGAGCGGCCGCGCACGAGGCGTTCAGGCTGGCTCGTCGGTGGTGCGGGCCCGCTGCCCTCATGGCTGACCCTGCTCTCGCTGTGCACGTGAACTAACGCTCCCTCGGCGCGGAGGGGCGAGACGGCGGGCCACGCCCTCAGTAGGGATGCCCGGGGATGTTCACCCCTATCGAATAGAGCGAGTCGCTCGCCGTGATGTAGAGCGTCTTCCGATCGGCCCCGCCGAACGCGATGTTCGACGCCTTGCTCCCCACCTCGATCGTGCCGAGCCTCGCGCCGCCCGGCGCGATGACCTCGACGCCGCGGAGCCACCCGACATAGAGGTTGCCCGCGCAGTCGACGCCCATTCCATCAGCGTCCTGGAGGTTCGAGGCGAACCCGGAGGAGGGGCCGGGCGCGCCGCTGTCGTCCAGCGAATACCGCCGGATCTGACCGCCGAAATCGCCGGCGTAGAGCGTGCGCCCGTCGGGCGCGATCGCGACGCCGTTCGGCTGGGCCATCGTGTCCACGACGCTCACCTCGCCGGACGGCGACACGCGGTACACGGCCGTCGGCAGCTCCGGCCGGCCGGTGAGCTGGAAATCCGGATCCGTGAAATAGACGTTCCCGTCGGCCCGCACGGCGACGTCGTTCGGCGAGTTGAACCGCTTGCCCTGATAGGTCTCGGCCACCGGGCGCCGCGCCTTCGTGCCGAGGTCGAAGATGGAGATGCTGCGCGTGTCGTGGGTGCACGCGATCAGGTTCCCGTCCGCGGATAAACCGAGTCCGTTCGTCGAGCTGTTCTCGACGAACACCTCGAACGCGTCGGGAGGCGTGAACCGGTGGATCGTCGCCCGCGGGCCATTGAGCGGCGGCTGGTTCTGCTGCATGAGGTGAATCTCCGAGAAGAACAGCGCGCCGAGCTCGGCGACCCAGACCGGCCCCTCGACGTAGTCGAACCCGCCCCGCACCCGCTGCACCCTGCGGTCCGCCGGCAGCGGATCGGCCGCATACGGTCCTCCCGGGCAGATCCCCTGGTCGCCGCCCCCGCCGCCCCCGCCGCCCCCGCCGCCGGGCCCGCCCTCTCCGAGCCCGCCTCCGCCGCTCCCGTTGCCTGTACCCGCGCCCGCGCCATCGCCCCCTGTCCCGCTCGCCGTCGTCGCCCCGCTCGTGCCCGTGCCGGCGCTGCTCCCCGTGGCGATCTGGCCTCCGGTGGAACCGCCCGGATCGAAGCCCCCCTCCGACGAGGATCCGCCAGGATCGTCGCCGTCACCACAGCCGCCCCCGGCGGCGGACAGGATTACCGATAGCAACAACGAAAATCGAGCTCTCATAAGCAAGGACCTCCGCGCCGAGAGGCGCTCAACATGACTTACCACATGTCACCAGCAGGCTGCGGTCAAAACCAGGCGCATGAGCAGGAGTGCCCACCCTGGGGAATCCCCTCACGTTGCAGCCCTTTTCAGCGGGGGAATTGAACAGGGAGGGTGGAGACAGGGAGTGTTTGAAGAGGTTCCTCCCCGTCTCTCCGTCTCCCTGTGAATTTTCCGAAAAATTCGAGGTGATGCCTCGGGCGCCCACCGGCTGTATCTCTCGTTGGCGATCGAGGTTCCGTGGCTCATCCGGAGACTGTCTCCTGCCCGAACGGGTACGTGGCGCTCCGCGGAGCTCGGGTGGTTCCGGGGGTGATGAGGGAGAGCGCCTGGCCGCGGTCGCTCACAGCGCAGGGGGGCAAGCCTCGCCGCGGACGTCGCCGAGCAGGCTCGCGAGCCGCTGGCGGGGCAGCTCGCCGACGGCGCGCTCCACCTCCTGCCCGGCGGCGTCGACGCTGAGGAACGTCGGCACGAAGCGTACGTTGTAATGGGCCGCGAGGGCCTGCCCGCGAGGCTCGTCGACCCGGATGCGCACGACGGTGTCGTCCTCCCTGGTGCAGCGCGCCTCGAGCTCCTTCACGAGCGGCGCCATGCGCTCGCACACCGCGCAATGCGCGCTCTCGAACTCGACAAGCCGGGGCTTTCCCTCGGGCAGCGCGACGTCGCCGTGCTCCACGACGCCCTCGGGGGCCGCGCACGCGCCGGCGGGGCCGCTGTCGCAGGGCGCGCTGGCTGCCACGGCCGCCGCGGGCGCCGGCGAGAGGGCGCCCAGACGGCCGGTCGCGAACGCGATCCCGAGCGCCACGAGCAGCGCCCCCGTCGCGCGCTGGAGGACCGGCGTGGCCGGCATCACGCGCCGCGCGAGCTCGACGGCCGTGGGCCCGGCGAAGGCCGCGACGACGAGCGGCGCGGCGAGGCCCGCGGCGTACGCGCCGAGCTGGATGGCGCCGGTGAGCGGGCTGGCGCCCGCGCTGGCCGCGTAGGTCAGCGCGGCGCCCAGCACCGGGCCGACGCACGGCGTCCACCCTGCCGCGAAGGCGATCCCGAAGAGCATGCCTCCCCAGAAGCCGCCCGCGCCCGGGAGGCGGGAGAGGAGCGGGCGCGCCTCGCGCTCCAGCCACGGCAGGCGCAGCACGCCGAGGAGCTTCGCGCCGAAGAGCGCCAGGATCACGCCGGACGCGACGGTGAACGCGCCCCGGTGGGGCGCGAGGGCCGCGGCGATCGCCGACGCGCCGGCGCCGAGCGCCACGAGCACGATCGCGAGGCCGAGGGCGAAGCCGATGCCGGCGAGGCGCACGCTGCGCTTCACCGCGGCGCGGTCTGGACCGCCGAGCGCCCCGGCGCCGCCCATGGCCGACAGGTAGACGGGGAGCATCGGGAGCACGCAGGGCGACGCGAACGTCAGCAGCCCGGCGCCGAAGAGCGTGATCAATGAGCCGATCGTCATGGGTCCTCGTGATGGGCGAGATCAGGGCCGTCCAAGCGCCGGCGCGAGCGCCGCCACGTCCACCTCGGCGACCGCGAGCACCGGCTGCTCCACGCTCCTCGCGCAGATCGCGTTGCCGAGCGGCCCCCGGGTGCACCCCACGCCGCGCCCGGCCAGCGCGCGCGCGGCCGTCGCGGCGTCGGAGCTGGGCGGCGGCACGAACACCGTGAGCGGCTTGTCCCCGCTCTCGTACATGAGCGCCGCCGTGCGCGTGTCGCCGATCTGGCAGAGACGCGCCCCGAGCAGCCGGGCGCCGGAGACCGCCGGGACGGTGACCGCGTAGCCGAGCTTCCCCTCGAGCCACCCGGCGACGGCGCCCGGATCCGAGGACTCGAAGTCGCACGGGCGCTCGCGCGCGAAGCCGCGCACGTGGTGGCTCACGAGCTCGTCCGCCATCGCCGCGCCCACGCCGCGGCTCGGGCTGCCGACGAGCAACGCGGCGGCCGCCGCGGCCGCGGCGAGGGCGGCCGTGATCGCCCAGCGGCCGCGGCGCCGCGCGTGCGCATTCCGCGCGTCCCGCGCGGCGGCCTCCGCCCGATCGCGCAGGCGCTTCGGGACCTCCCCGTCCGCCTTCGCGACGAGCGCGCGCCGCACGCCGCCGAGGACCTCCACGGCGCGCCGGCAGGGCCCGCAGGCGGCGAGGTGCGCCTCGATCCGCGCCGCGTCCTCGGGGGTCACCTCGTCGTCGTGCCACGCCGAAATGTTCTCGAACCACTCGCGGTTGCACCCTGCCATGACGTCTCCTCGTGCCGTTCGGAGAGGCCCTCGACGAGCGCGAGCCGCGCCCGCGAGAGCCGTGATCGCACCGTGCCCACGGGGCACCCCTGGAGCTCGGCGATCTCCTCGTAGGAAAGATCCTCGACCTCCCGCAGGAGCAGCGCCTCGCGCCACTCCGGGGGCAAGCGCGCGAGCGCGCGCTCGACCTCGTCCGCGAAGCCGCGCTCGAGCAGCTCCGCCTCCAGATCGCCCTGCGGCTCCGGCGCCGCCTCGGCGCCGCGCCCGCCCTCGATCACCTCGAGGCGCTGCCGCGCCCCCCGCGTCGCGTTGAGCAGCACCGATCGCTCGATGCGGAGCAGCCACGCGCGCATGCGATCCTCGTCGCGCAGGTCGGCGTGCCGCTCGATCGCGCGCACGACCGTCGCCTGCGCCAGATCCTCCGCGTCCTGCTCGGAGCGCGTCAGGCGGCGCGCCGCGCGCAGGAGGCACGGGAGCTCGGCGAGGAGCCGGTCGACGAACGATGCGTGGGGAAACGTGGGCATGGGCTGGACCGGGAGCAGGGGGCCTCAGGCCACCTGGTTCCCAGGACACTCCCAGGACACGGCGAGCCCCGCGAAAAGTTCCTGACCGCGCGCGAAGTTGGCGGCGAGGCGATCCGGCCCACCGGGACGGTGGCGGGCGACGCAGGGGGGCGGACGGCAGCCCTTCGGTCCCGTGGGCCGGGTCACCGGGTGCGATCGGCCCTTCGCCGCTCCGGCGCGGGCGCGGGTCCACCGCCACCTCGCGCCGCAGCCGGACAGAGGCTGTTCTACCGGCGTTCGTAGAAGGTGAGGCTCACCCCGCCCGCCGCGCCTCCCGGGTCGGAGCTCACATACTGCTTCGTGTTGAGGATGGCATAGGGGCCGTCCGCGCGCGTCTCGAAGACCGGAATGAGCGCGCCGAACGGTCCACAGTTCCTCACGACGATGACCTCGCCATCGTTCGAGGAGAGCGCGTACCTGGCGTCCAGCACCGTGGTCGCTCCGATGAGCTGGTAGTCTGCGCCTCCGGGGAGCACCGAGCCCGACAGGCCGCTGAGGAGCATTCCCCCGGTGACGGTGCCCCCGGTGATGGGGATGATGTTGCGCGTGCCGCGCTTGCTCGCGCCGACGGAAATGGAACCGCCGAGCGTGACGGACTCGGTGAACACGCTCGAGCCCCTCGCCCCGGTCGCCGTCGAGCACTCCCACGTTTGGTTGGGAACGCCCTCGGGATCCTTGAGCTGGATCTTCGGCTCTCCGGCGGCCACGTCGGCGATGTCGTAGATGTCGAGCTGGATCGTGCCCGCCGCGGCGTCGACGACGCGGGTGCCCGCGAACTTCCCTGTGTTCAGCCAGGCGAGCGAGCTCGATTGAGCGACCTCGAAGTCCGGGACGACCCGGACGACCCCATCGCCGGCGGCGGCGACGCCGCAGCTCCGCAGGTAGATGAGGGTGCCGTCGCTCGCTCTCAGGATGTTGATCTCCTCGAGCTCGACGGACCCGTTCGAGAGCGTGAGCTCGAGATCCATGCCGCCCGTGAGGAACGTGGCCTGGATCTTGTCGCCCGTGAGCGTGCCCCCCTTCACGTCGAGGAGGCGGCGGTGCCCGAACTGGGTGGTCCCGACATCGTGGGTCTCGCCGAGCTCGAGCGTCGCCCGAAAGACGGGCTTGCCGAGCGTGGGGAGCGGAATGCCGTCGGGCATGCCGCATGTCCACGAGGGGTCGGGGACGATCGTCGCCTCGTCGCCGCCGGGGCTGCCGCCGCCGCCGCCGGTGCCCACGCTCCCGCCTGCGCTGCCGCTGCCGCTGCCGGTGTCCACTGCGCCACCGGTTCCGGTGCTTCCGCTGCCCGCGCCTCCCGTGCCGGCGTCGCCCGTGGTGCCGGTCGTCCCACCAGGACCGCCCGACGTCGCGTCGCCCGAGCTGCTGCTCGTCGTTCCTGTACTGCCATCCTCGCCTGCCTGACCACACCCAGCAGCGCAGATGCCAAGGATACCGATCATCAAGAGCTTCATGGGCAGACCGTCCTCGCGCCACCCGAACCAGGTGACCGCAACGACGTCGTACCCGAGCCCTCGGGCGCGAGGCATAGGCATATTCACCTATGCCTCGATGCGAGGCGCCACGCCCACCCTGGAGGACTGGGCGATCCGGGCGAGCGTCAAATTCTACTGGTGCTGAAGCTGTGCCTGTGCCGGCCCACGCGACCGGAGTGCACCGGCACCCGCGCCGCCAGCGCCGCGCATGCGGCGGCTCAGCGCATCGCGTGCACCGCCTCGATGAACGCCTCGCACCTGGCGAGGTCCTTCGTGCGATCCGGCAGTTCGAGCGAGGTGCACGCGTCGACCGCCCAGGGGCTCACCTCGCGGATCGCGGCGACGACGTTCTCGCGACTCAGCCCTCCGGCGAGCATGACGGGGCGTCGTGAGGCCTTGACGATCCGCGCGCATTGTTGCCAGTCAGCGACCTTCCCCGTGAACCCGCTGCGCTGTGGATCCGAGGGATCCAGGCAGGTGTCCAGGATCAGACAACCAGCGAACTCGTCGAGCTGGCTCGCGATCTCGTCAGAAGCCAGCACCGCGCTCGATCCGGCGGCGCGCACCGGGACCGACGTCATCAGGGAGGGCTGTGGCGAAAGGCGCGTCGCCAGCTCTCGCAACGAGCCATCGTATTTCCACTCGGTGGGCGTCAGGAGGTAATCGGAGGAGACCACCCGCCCGACCGCCTCGATCTCCGAGATCGTCGAGGAGAGGATCAGCAGGCACGTCCCGACCTTCGCTCGCCGCGCTCGTTCCACGATCTGCCGTGATAGATCCAGGGCATCCTCGGCGCGCGGCTCCACAGCCCAACCCACGAGGTCGACGCCCATGGCAAACAGCGCGTCCATCTCTGTGAGCGAGGGACGACGGCAGAAAATCTGAACCATGACTCGATGCACGATTGGCCTCCTGCTGGCTCGCTGCTCCCGGAGCAGCCATCCGGCGTCGCGACCTCCACAGGGCAGCGCCGCACCACGCCTCTTCCGGCTCGGTCCACCGCGCGCGCCCCGCGCCCGCGCGTTCATCACGGCACCAAACGCCCGTCATGGCGCGATGGTCCGTGGAGAACCGGTCCTTCCGATCCCCCTCGCGGCGCGCCACGAGCCCCCAGCCTCCCCACGTCCACAACGGAATGACGAGGTAACGCTGTACTGGAGCTCACCAGTTTGCGTCCACCAAAATCGACGGATGCACTCGCCCTGGAGTGGTGTCGATCCCGCGGTAAAATTTCAGCTTGTCAGAGCGCCCCCGTGTCGGAGACCGCGCCAGCGAGCAAGGCGCGACCCGACCCACGTTGAGCCGAGCCGCGGCTTCACTCGACGCGGCGGCCACGCGACGCCTGCCGGGAGGCGGGAGGCGCGCCGATGACCTTGACGATCTGAGCGCGCAGCCAGCGATGGCCGGGGTCGTCGTGCATGCGCTCGTGCCATACGGCAGAGACGCGGTCCAGCCCGAGCTCGACGGGGGGCCGGGCCGCGCGGAGGCCGAAGGGCGCCGCGAGCGCCGCGACCGCCGCGGGACACGTCACCACGAGGTCGGAGGCCGCGACGAGGAAAGGCACCGTCACGAAATGCTGGACCTGCGCGACGACCCGGCGGCGCCGCCCCACCGCCTCGAGCGCGCGATCGACCAGGCTGCCTGGCATGCCGTGCGGCGCGATCAGCACGTGTCCGAGCTCCAGGTAGCGCTCCAGCGTGAGCCGCCGCGACGCGGCGGGGTGGCCCTCGCGCATCAAGGTGACGAAGCGCTCGTCAGGCAAGCGGAGCTGCCGCAACGACGGCGGCACGAGGAACTCGGGGACGAAGGCCATATCGGCCGTGCCCCCCTCGAGCCGCTTCACGAAGTCCGCGTCGGCCCGGTCCACCTGCACCGCGGCGCGCGGGGCCTCGCGCGCCAGGATCGGCAGGAGCCGCGGCAGGGCGGCCGCCTCGAGCAGGTCGTTGCCGAGCAGCACGAACCGGCGCTCGGACGTCGAGGGATCGAACGGAGCGCCCGCCTGGATCGCCGCCCGCAAGCTCGCCAGCGCCTGCGCCAGCGGGTCGGCCAGCGCCTGCGCGCGAGGGGTCAGGGCGAGCAGCGGCCGCCCCGGAGCGAGCAGCGCATCGCCGAAGAACTCGCGGAGACGCGCGAGCCGCTGGCTCGCGGCCGACTGCGTGACGCCCAGCCGCTTCGCCGCGCGCGTCACGTGCCGTTCGCGCAGCAGCACGTCGAGCGCGAGCAGGAGGCTCAGGTCGTCGGGGAGGTCGCCGGGCATCAGTGAATCTAATACAACCTATTCGGGACATTCACTTTCCTAATCATCCGCGCCGCCCCACCCTGTGCGCGTGGCCGTCGCTCGTGGAGCTCGGCCCAATGTCTTCCGGAGGGATGGTGCGGATCATGAAGCGAATCACGGACATGGAACCCAGGATCTCCCGGCGGCGCCTCCTCGGAGGCGTCGCGGCGCTCGCCGTCGCCGGCGGCATGGGCCGGTACGCGGCCGGTCGGGGCGTGTTCGATGACCGGCGGGGAGCGCCGTTCGCGCCGTGGACCGCGTTCCGCGGGGAGCGCGGCGTCGGGCCGATCGAGCTCGTGCGCGCAGCGGTGCTCGCCGCGAGCCCGCACAACACGCAGCCGTGGCTCTTCGAGCTCCACGAGGACCGGATCGACGTGTTCTCGGATCCGTCTCGATCGCTCGGCGACATGGACCCGTTCGGGCGCGAGATGCACATCGGGCTCGGCTGCGCGATCGAGAACCTGGCGCTCGCGGCGGGGTCGATGGGCTGGACGACTCGCGTGGAGCTCGGCGCCGGACGACTGCCGCTCTTCGACACGCGGGCGGCGCCGCCGACCCGGGTGGCCACCGTGCGGCTCGAGCCAGGTGGGGCGGAGTCGCCGCTCGCGCGGGCCATCGCGGAGCGGCACACGAACCGCGGCCCCTACGGAGCGCAGCGCGTGCCCGCCGCGGCGCTCCGGGAGCTGTCGAGCCTGAACGAGGATCGCGCGTCGATCGAGATCGTCTGGCTCGAGCGCCCGGATCAGCGGGAGATCTTCGCGGCCCACACGCTGCGAGCCACCGAGATCATCGCGCGCGACGCGTCGATGATCGAGGACAGCGACGCGTGGTTCCGGCTCACGCCCGAGGCGGCGCGGGCCCACCGGGACGGGCTGACCTTCGACGTGATGGGGCTCGGCCCGCTGCTCACGACCGCCGTCAAGCTGATGCCCAGGCCGTCTCCGGAGCGGATGCACGACGACTGGCTCCGCGTGACGCGCGACGTCCATCTCGCGGGCGACCCCATCACCGGCGTCATCGCCGCCCGCGATCGCTACGACCTCGGCGCGACGCTCCGCGCGGGGCGCCTGTGGCAACGAATGCAGCTCTGGGCGACCGCGCGCGGGATCGCAATGCAGCCGCTGAGCCAGGTGCCGGAGGTCATCGACCGCGAGCGCCAGCTCGGGCGAGCGCCGGCCATGGAGCGCTCGTTCGCGGGTGCGCTGCGTCTCGGCGATTGGCAGCCCACGATGGCGTTCCGGCTGGGCCATGCGGTGCGAGCGGGCGTGCCCGGGCTCCGCCGCGCAGCGGAGGACGTGATCCGCGCGCGCTGAGCGCCCGGGGGAGAAGGCATCGCGTGGGCGCTAGCTCGTGGCCGCGCCAGGGCGGAGCTGCACGGGGGGCGGGGTCCGCGTGATGCTCCGCCAGGTGTCGACGGCCCAGTCCCGGTCCGACTCGTCCTTGCAGACGATGGTGCAGCGCGCGAGGCGGCCGGCCTCGGGACACACCATGATCGCCATGAGCACCCAGCACGGCTCCGGCTCGTCGTCGCTCTCGCCGTGCATCCACAGCGCGGCGCCCGCGAGCTGCCCCGCCTCGTGCTCGTAGCGCAGCCCGGACATCTCGTGCGGCGGGAAGGTGTCCAGCACCTCCTTGGCCGTGAAGGGGGCGCCGTCGTGCCGCCGGTAGATCATCGACGAGAGCGAGACCTCGCGGCGCTCGCCCGGATCGAACATCCGCAGCGTCTCCCCGCCGTACAGGAGCTCGGAGTCGAAGGAGGGATCGACCTGGATGGCCCAGCCGCAATGGAAGTAGAACCGGATCGGGATGATCTCGCAGGTTGGCGGCATCGCGGCGCTCAGCGTAGGCGCTCCGCGCGGCGAACGCACGCCGGCCTGCCCCGGCCTGGCCGCCGGAGGGCGCGGCGGGGCGGCGGCGGCCGGGGGCCGTGGCGCTCAGCCGGCGAGGCCGGGCCGCCCGGGCGAGAAGGGCGTCAGATCCAGCGGCGGCCGTTCGCCCGCGATCAGCGCCGCGACGATCTTCGCGGTCACCGGGGCGAGGAGCACGCCGTTGCGGAAGTGCCCTGTCGCGAAGACGAGGCGCGGGATCTCCCCCTCTCCGAGGATCGGCAGATCGTCCTTCGTGTGCGGCCGGAGCCCGGCCCAGGTCCGGCCGATCGGCGCGTCGCCGAGCGCGGGCACGAGCCGGAGCGCCGCGGTCAGCAGATCGCGGACGGCGCGCGCCGTCACGGCGGTGACGTAACCGGCGAACTCCATGGTCGCGCCGACCAGCACGCGCCCGTCGTCGCGCGGCGACAGGTAGCACCCGGGCCCGAAGATCACCTGCGAGAGCACCGGCGACGCCGGCGTGAGCTCGACGATCTGCCCGCGCACCGGGCGCACCGCTGCGGGCGCGAGGCCCGAGGCCTCGAGCAGCGACGACCAGCTCCCCGCGGCGACCACCGTCCAGCGCGCCTCGACCCGGGTCCCGTCCTCGAGCTGCGCCCCGCGCGCCTGCTCGCGCTCGACGAGGACGCGCCGGACGGTCGCCCCGGTGCGGAACTGCACGCCGGCGCGCTCTGCCGCGATGCGCAGCGCGCGCATGAGCGACGGCGGATCGAGCCGCGCCTCGTCGGGGAACCACACGCCGCCGGCGACCTCGTCGCAGAGCGCCGGCGCGCGCGCCCGCGCCGCCTCGCCGTCGCAGAGCTCCACGGCGAGGCCGGCGTCGCGCTGCCATGCGACCTCGCGCGCGATCTCGTCGCGCCCGGCCGGCGTGAGCGCCACGCGCAGCGCGCCGCTCTGCCGGAAGCCCACGTCGAGGCCCGTCGCCTCGGCGAGCGAGGCGGCGAGCTCCGGGTAGAGGTCGCGGCTCGCGAGGCAGAGCCGCGCGAGGGGGCCGTCGCCCGCGGCCTCGAGCTGGGGGCCGATGATGCCCGCCGCCGCCCACGAGGCGCCCTCGCCCGGGTTGCGCTCGAGGACGCTGACGGACAGCCCGCGCCGCGCGAGGGCGAGCGCCGACGCGCACCCGGCCACGCCGCCGCCGATCACCACCACGTCGCTCATCGGCGCGTGCATAGCACGCCGGGGGCGGAGGGCAGCCGGGCAACCGGGAGGGGAGGGGGCAGCGGCGCGCCGCGGCATGGCGCGGGGTGGTGGTGCCGCCGGATCCATCGGCGCAGGCGGGCAGCGCGAGACGCGATTGGCTTCTTGGCGGTTTATTTCTCGCTTGATCGACGTGATCGTTGTTCCAGGGTGCTGAAGCAACAGGAGGCATCTCGATGCGCATCGTCATCGAAATCCGGGAAGATGCGTTCCGTACGCCCAAGACCCCGCAGCAGGTCGCCGAGGAGATGCGGCTGGCAGCGGCGGTTTTCTGGGTCGCTCGAGGGGACGTCGCTCCGGCAGCGGTGAAGGACATCGCCGCTCCTCACGTGCCCGACAAGGAGGGACTTTGATGGACCTCTCACCCGACGTCCTCAGCTGACGTGCGGCTGCTCGACCCTTCCAACGTTGGATCGAGTTCGAGCGCATCAAGCCCTGGTACAAGGCCATCAGCCGGCACGTGGGTCCTGGAGGCATCCCCCTCGACGCCTCCGAGTTCGTCCGCGTGTCAGGGAGTGAGCGCGTGACGAACGCTACGCCGACGCCCCTCCGTCGCGCTCCTTGGCTGTCGCTGCGGATCCAGGCGCCTGGGCCTCGACCTCGGGGGGCGTTGCCGCGATTTCCGTGGCCGCTGAGGCGGTTTCTTGAGCCGTTGAGGCGATTTTCGGAGCCGCGGTGGCGGTTTCTTGAGCCGTTGAGGCGATTTTCGGAGCCGCGGTGGCGGTTTCCGCGGCCGCTGAGGCGGTTTCCGTGGCCGAGGTGGGGGGGACCGCGGCCGCTGAGGCGGTTTCCGCGGCCGGGGTGGCCGTTTTCGGAGTCGTCGCAGCCCCCTCGGCCGCTGGCATCGTCTCGGCCGCCGCCTCCGCGGCCGCCGCCGCAGCCCTGGGCCCCTTCGCTGCAGCCTTCACCGCCGGCGCCGCCGCCGTCTCGGCGCCCGCCGCCGCCTCGGCGCCCGCCGCCGCCTCCGGCGCCTTCGCCGGCGCCGCGGCCGCCGCCTTCGCCTTCTTCTCCTTCGCCGCCTTCGCCTCGAGCGCGCCCGCCGCGATCGGCTCCCGCGCGCCCTTGCCGACCGCGCGCGGATCGCCGTACGGGAACGCCGCGCTGCCGCTCGCGTCGATCGGCTTGCGCGGCGCCTCCGGATCCGTCGCCGGGCTCGGCGGCGGCGCGATCGGCCGCGGCGCGCGCAGGCGGTTGCCCGGGCCGGCCTGGGTCCAGACCTGCACGTCGCCGAGCACGCGCGTCCTGTTCGCCATCCGCCGCTGGCCTCTCGCGCCGAGCAGCCGCTCCACGAACGTCGGGGGCGACGTCGCGCCGGGCTCCCCCTTCACCCAGCACGTGTAGTCGCCGATGCCCGTGCCGCGGAACGTCTCGCGGCAGACCGCGATCCCGAGCTCGGCCGCGATCTCGCTGAGGAGCCGGCCCGGCTCGGCCTCGACCGTCATGTGCTCGTTGACAAAGGTGACCCTGGGCATCGGTGGACGGGCAGCGTCCTGCTCCCCCGCGACGAGCGCGTCAAGAACCGGAGCGCGCGCTCCGCGCGCCCTTCACGCTTCCTGCGCGCCCCTCACGCTGACTTCGCGTCCCGCACGCGGTGCAGCACCCGCGCGATCCCGAACAGGTTCCAGCCCGCGAACCCCAGGAACAGCGCCACCAGCGCGACCGCCCAGCGCGACGCGCGCGGCGAGCTGCCGTCGATGAGCAGCCAGGCGTCGTCCGTCACGGCCGTCCCCGTCTGCTCCTCGACCTCGGCGGCGAGCCGCGCGTGCCGGATGCCCGCGCTCCTGAACGGCACGAGCCGACCTGCGAACGTGCTCGGCGGCACGAAGCGCGGGCCCTCGAAGCCCTCCGGCACCCGGATCTCCACCCACAGCCCCGGGTTGCCGGCCACCGGCGCCAGCCGGAAGGAGTCGCCCTCCGCGGCCCGCCCGTACCGGATCGCGCCGCGCGTCCCGAGCAGACCCGCGGCCCGCACGTAGCGGTTCGCGAGGTCCGCCGTCGGGCGCAGCGGCGCGAGATCGCCCACGTCCGCGGGACGGCCGGGCGACAGCGCGTAGCGCGCCTCGCCGAGCAGCGCGATCGCCATCCACAGCGCGGCGATCGCGGTCACCGCCATCAGGACCACCGTCACCGTGCGCTCCTGCCGCGGCGGCGCGGGCAGCGCGAGCAGCTCCGGATCGGGCCCCGTCAGGTCGAGACCAGGGCCGCCCGGGCCGCGCGGCAAGGATTCCAGGGTCGAGGTCGGGTCGGTGGGCACGCTTCGCCGAGTATATAGCCGGAGCGCGGGCCGGGGTGCACGAGCCGCGCCGCGCTCCGCTCACGCGCTCGGCCGGGCCGCGCGACGGCCCACCCTGCACCAGACAACGGCGCCCCGGGGCGGTTCCGGTCGGCGCGCGCTTGCCCGCCCGCGGCGGCTTGCCTAGCCTAGCCGCGATGGCCTCGAAGAATGACAGCTCCATCGTCTGCCCGTCGTGCGGCGCGAACAACGCCTCGGTGACGGCGAGCGGGCGCTGCGTCGCCTGCGGCGCCCGGATGGGCTCTCTGCAGCCTCTCCGCGACGCCGACCTCGATCGCCACCGCCGCTACCAGCAGGAGGGCTTCTCCATCCTCTGGTGCCTCATCGCCCTGGTCCTGCAGAGCTTGCTCACCGCGGCGCTCGTGGGCGGCCTCCCCATGATCGTGCAGCAGCTCGACTTCGAGGGGTCGAACGGGATGATCGTCGCCATCCCGGTCTGGTTCATCGGCGGCGTCCTCCTCGGCATGATCTCGCCCGGCAAGACCTTCCTGGAGCCGGTGGTCGCCTCGTTCCTCGTCGCGATCCCGACGGTCTTCTATCTCCTGCAGAGCCAGACCGTGCGGACGATGCCGCTCTTCATGTACGTGATCATGGCGCTCATCGGCGTGCTGTTCACGCTGATCGGCGCCTACCTCGGCGAGCGCATCCAGATGGGCCCGCCCCCCGCGAAGGCCTCGGACTGAGGGCGCCCGGCGTGACGACGCCGCCCGGCGCGACGACGCCGCCCGGCGCGATGGGGAGCGCGGGGGCAGCGGGGACGGCAGCCCGGCGGATCGCCGCGGCGCTCGCCGCCCTCGCCGCGCTCCACGGCGCCTCCGGGTGCGGCCGGTCGGCCGAGCAGCACGAGGCGGACGCGCTCCTGCGCGCGATCGATGTCCTCCGAGACGCCCCGAGCGAGCCGCGCGCCGCGCGCGAGGCGCTGCTCGCCGAGCTCGAGCGGCAGCCCGCGTCGACCCCTCCCGCCGTGAGCGCCAGGGACACCTGCGCCCGGGCCTACCGCCTGCTGCTCGACGCGACCGCCGCCGAGGCGCGCGTCCGCGCCCTGCTCGCGGCGCCCGCGGGGTCGGCCGGCCCCGGGGCCCTGGCCGATCTCACCGACCTCGCCGCGGCGGACGCCAAGATCAAGGAGAGCGCCGAGACCATGCCGAGGTGCGCCGAGGCGCTCTCGGAGCTCCGCCGCGCCGCCCGGCGCGGGATGTGACGGCCGGCGCCGCGCCGGCGTGACGGCCGGCGCCACGCCGGCGGCGCCGTCCCCCGCGCGCCGGGGGGCCGCGCCGGCCCGCGGGACGTGCGCTTCAGGGAGGCAAGGGATCCGCGCTCGCGGTCCCCTGTGCTAAGACCGCCCTGCCATGTTCGACACGCTGACACGGGGCTTTCGTCAGGCCAGAAACCGCCTCGCCGGGCTCACGGAGCTCACCGAGAGCAACATCGACGCCGCGCTCCGCGAGGTGAGGCTGAGCCTGCTCGAGGCAGACGTCGAGATCGGGGTGGTCAAGGCGTTCCTCGCGCGGGTCAAGCAGGCCGCGGTCGGCCGCACCCTCGAGACGCGGGTGAAGCACGCCGGCGAGGTCCACCAGGTCTCGGCGAGCGATCACTTCATCAAGATCTGCCACGACGAGCTCGAGGCGATGATGACCCACGAGGGCGACGAGATCGCCTGGGCCGACAGCGGCCCCACGGGCATCATGATGGTCGGCCTCCAGGGCTCCGGAAAGACGACGAGCTGCGCGAAGCTCTCGCGCTACCTCGAGAAGCAGGGGCGCAAGCCGCTGCTCGTCGCGGCCGACATGCAGCGCCCCGCGGCCGTCGAGCAGCTCAAGGTGCTCGGCGAGCAGCTCAAGGTCCCCGTGTTCAACATCCCCGGCGAGTCGCCGGTGGCCATCTGCGCCGCGGCGCGCGGCGAGGCGAAGCGGCTCGGCCGCGACGTCATCATCTACGACACCGCCGGCCGCCTCGCGATCGACGAGCCGCTCATGCAGGAGCTCGCGCAGATCAAGGACGCGACGTCGCCGGACAACGTCTTCCTCGTCGTCGACGCGATGATCGGCCAGGACGCCGTGAAGACGGCGCGCGGCTTCAACGAGCGGCTGTCGATCAGCGGCGTCGTCCTGACGAAGCTCGACGGCGACGCCCGCGGCGGCGCGGCGCTCAGCATCAAGGAGGTCACGGGCGCGCCGGTCCTCTTCAGCGGCGTCGGCGAGACGACGGACAAGTTCGAGCCGTTCCGCGCGGACGGCATGGCGAGCCGCATCCTGGGCATGGGCGACGTCGTCGGCCTCATGCAGGACTTCGAGGAGGTCGTCGACCAGAAGAAGGCCGAGAAGGACGCCGCCCGGATGCTCCAGGGCGACTTCACCCTCGAGGACTTCCTCGATCAGGTGCGGATGATCCAGAAGATGGGGTCGCTGAAGGACCTCGTCGACAAGCTGCCGCTCGGCGGCATGTTCCCCGGCGGGCTGCCGCAGGACGTCAACCTCGACGACCGGGAGCTCGTCCGCATCCAGGCGATCATCCAGTCGATGACCCGCGTGGAGAAGAGCGACCCCTACGCGCTGGTCCGCGAGCCGAAGCGGGTGGAGCGCATCGCGAAGGGCTCGGGCACCAAGCCCGAGGCCGTCACCGAGCTCGTGCAGAAGTTCCTCTTCATGCGCCAGATGATGAGCGGCCTCGGCCAGAACATGGGCCTGATGGGCAAGCTCCCCGGCATGAAGCAGATGGCCATGGCCAAGAACATGCGGGAGATGCAGAAGCAGATGATGGCCGGCGGCGGGATGCCGGGGATGCCGGGGATGCCCGGGATGGGCATGCCGGGCATGGGCTTCCCGGGCATGGGTTTCCCCGGGATGGGGATGCCGGGCATGGGGATGCCGGGCATGGGCGGCTTCCCGGGCGCCGGCGCGGGGGGGCCGAACATGACGAAGATGAAGACGCTCAGCGCCAGCGAGCGCAACGCCAAGAAGGCGCAGCGCAAGCGCGAGCGCGACGCCCGCAAGAAGGGCCGGAAGTAGCGGCGGCCGCGGTGCGCCGGCCCTTCCGCCAGCGGCGCTCGTTCGACAGCGCGCACGGCGCGCGCCCGCGCGCGCTGGCCCTGGCGATGCTCGGCGCGGCCCTCGCCGCGTCGTGCTCCAGGGGCGGCGGGGGCGAGCAGGGGGCCGCGCCCGCCGGATCGGCCGGGCGGGCGTCGTCGGCCTCGGCGAGCGCGGGTGCGGGTGCGCGTCGAAGCGCGGACGCCGATCCGCGGGGGCGGCCGGCCGCCGTGAAGGAGCTGTCGGTGCGCAAGCTCGCGCCCGGCGCCGCGGTCATCGTCGACGGCCGGCTCGACGAGCCGGCGTGGCAGGCGGCCGCGAGGACTGGCCCGTTCGTCAACGTGGGCACCGGCCGCGAGGACCGGTCGCTGCCGACGCAGGGCGAGGCGCGGCTGCTCTGGGACGACGCGTTCCTCTACGTCGGGTTCGACGTCATCGACGGGACGATCACCGGCGGGTTCCCGCAGGGCGCGAGCGATCCGCACCTCTGGGAGCGAGATACCGTCGAGGTGATGATCGACCCGGACGGCGACGGGGACAACAAGGACTATTACGAGATCCAGATAGGCCCCCAGAACCTCGTCTTCGACTCGCAGTTCGACGACTACAACGCTCCGAGGGGCGGCCCGAACGGGCCTTTCGGTCACCAGGCGTGGAGCGCGGGGCTCGTGAGCGCGGTGGAGCTGAGAGGGACGATCGACGACGACTCGGACGAGGACCGAGGGTACGTGGTCGAGGCGAAGATCCCGTGGAGCTCGTTCGCGAAGGCGAAGGCGGCGCCGCCGTCGCCGGGGGACGTGTGGCGGATGAACTTCTACGCCATGCAGAACAACGGCGGCGCGGCGTGGTCGCCCATCCTGGGGGAGGGGAACTTCCACCGGGCGCGGCGCTTCGGGCGAGTCCGGTTCGTCGGGCCGGGCGGCGAGACGGGCGGGGCGGGGGCGTCCGCGAGCGACGCGGGCGCGGCGCCCGCGCGCGACGCCGGCGCGGCGCCCGCGAATGCGCCCTCGGCGGCGCCGCCCGGCGCGACGAGCGCTGCGGGCGAAAGGCCTGGCGCCGCGGTGCCCTCCGCGTCGTCCGGTCCGAAGCCGGTCTACCGGGCCGATCCGCCGGACCGCTGAGCTGCCCATCGGCGCGTATCGAGCAACATTCGAGCAACAGACGACGAGAGGGAACGCCGTGGTGATCCGACGCCTGGAGCCCGTACGCATCGAGCGACGGTGGGGTCGTGCTCACGGCCACGAGCGAGCAGGAGCGCCATCGCCCCCGGCGCGAGACCTCCGTGGAAAGGGAAACAGAGGATGTTCACGAAGCTCGGGCTCCGGGGTTTCAAGTCCTGGCGCGGCGCACATGCGTTCGATCTCAAGCCGCTCACGCTGGTCCTCGGCGTCAACTCGGCCGGCAAGACGAGCCTGCTTCAGCCGCTCTTGCTCCTGAAGCAAACCATCGAGTCGCCCGACCGGCTCCTGGCGCTCAACCTGGGCGGACAGCCCGGTGAGATGCTGGACCTCGGCAGGCTCTCCGATGTCGTCTCCGGGGGCGATGTTCGCGCCGGGCTCGGCTTCCGCCTGACGTTCGGCCCCGTGAGCATCGGAAAGGGGGCCGCGCCGCGGACGCTCGATTCCGTGGACTACGAGGTGGAGTATGGCGCCGCCGAGGACGAGAATCCCTACGTGGAGCGGCTCTCGTACGCCACCGGCGAGGGCGCCTACGCCGTCGCACGCCAGCGAGACGGCGCCTACGCGCTCTCCGCGCCGGGCGGCCCCTTGCCCGACGACCGGCGAGCCCGGCGGACCTACGAGCCCGAGCGCTCCGTCGGCTTCTCGGCCGACGCGGTCGCCGCCCTCGGCGCCGCGGGGGCGGACGCGCAGGATCTCGCGCTCGCGCTGACGCGGGAGCTCCAGCGGCTCGCCTACCTCGGGCCCCACCGGAGCGTGCCCACGCGCCACTACGCCTGGACGGGGCGCTCGATCGGACAGCTCGGCTCGAGCGGTGAGCACGCGATCCCGGCGCTGATCGCGAGCCTCGTCGGCCGCCACGCCGACGGGTCCGAGCGGGGCCGCCTCGTCGAGCAGGTCTCCGCGGGTCTCGCGCGGCTCGGGGTGGCGGACAGGATGGAGATCGAGCGCCAGGCGACGACGTTCTTCCAGGTCATGATCACGTTCCAGGGCCACCGGACGAACCTGCTCGACGTCGGCTTCGGGGTCTCCCAGGTGCTGCCCGTGGTCACCGCGGCGTACTTCGCGCCCGAGGGCTCGACGGTGATCATGTCCGAGCCCGAGCTCCACCTGCACCCGCTGGCGCAATCGGCGCTCGGCGATCTGCTCGTCGAGGCCGTTCGAGAGCGCAGGGTGCAGCTCCTCGTCGAGACGCACTCGGAGCACCTCTTCCGGCGGATCCAGACCCTGATGGCCGAGGAGCGCATCACGCCGGACGAGTGCGCCATGTACTTTGCCCGATGCAATGACGGGGAGTCGGTGCTGGAGCCGCTCGAGGTGAACGGGTACGGGCGGGTCGCGAACTGGCCCGACAGGTTCTTCGGTGACACGGTGGGCGAGGTCGAGCGGCAGATGGAGCGGATGCTCGACCGCATGGAGAAGGACGAGCAACGTGGCTGATCATGTCGTCGACACCAATGTGCTCATCGTCGCGAGCGCCGCCGATCCTGCGTCGCCGTTCAAGGACACTCATGTCCCCACGAGTGAGCGCAGGATCGTCTTCGCATGGCTCAAAGAGTTTCGCGTCGATGACGGGCGCCGTCTGATCATGGACAGGGCCCGCGGCATCCTGCGTGAGTACAGGAAGAAGCTGACGGCCCAGGACTACGGCATCGTCGTGGCCATGGAGAAGCTCCGGACGACGGCGTTCGTCTCCGTGAAGTACGACGGTGAGTACGCCGTCGTGCCCGAGGGGCTCGCTCGCTTCGACAACTCCGACAAGAAGCTCGTGGCGGCGCACCTCGCGCACCGAGCGGACGGCGGCCAGAGCACCATCGTCAACGCGTGCGATACCGACTGGCACGAGCACGAAGAGGCGCTCTCCGCAGAAGGGGTCGTCGTGGAGCAGCTCCTCCCGGCGTGGTGCCAGAGAGAGTTCTGGCGCAAGAACCCCGAGAAGATGCCGCCCCGGGCGGGCGATCGAGAACAGGACCGAGCCGACCCCCCCGACCACGGCGCCACGCGCTGAGCTGCGCGCCCTGTGGCGCGTCGTCGGGCGAGGAGCGCCCTGCTGCGTGCCCGCCAGGGCGGCGTCGCTCATCGCGCCCGGCGTGGCTCATGAAAGCGAAATGCTACATCAACAGCATTGATGAGGCCCGCGGCTTCCTGAAAACGAAACGCTACATCAACAGCGTTGATGAGGCCCGCGGCTTCCTGAAAACGAAACGCTACATCAACAGCGTTGATGAGGCCCGCGGCTTCCTGAAAACGAAGCGCTACATCGACAACGTGTCCGCGCATTGAAGGGCCGCCTGCTCCACCGCTGCGGGGCGCTCCTCCTCAACGAAGAACGCTGCTTGTTCGCGGGTGATGCTGCACATTTCGCGCGGCGGTGTGGCGTCGCCGTGTAATGGCACGACGCCCGCTGGCGGCAGCCTCCATTCGAGAGCGCGATCGATCTATTGCGTCGCCGCGAAAGATCATCGAGTGTCGTGAGATGCAATTGCATGCCTCGGATCGTGCCCCACCCCGACATGCCGGGGATGGCTCGTCCGTGGGCAGGCTGGATGGAGGTTCATGCGATGACACGGTTATTTACTCTTGTTGGAGCGATCCTTCTGGTGGCCTGCGGCGATGCGGGAGAGGGCACCGGCGCGGGCTCGGCGAGCGGAGGCGAGGCGAGCTCGAGCGGCGAGGGGCCGACCACGTCGGCCACCACGACGAACACGACGGGCACGGGGGTCGATGACCCGACGAGCGGCTCGGGCAGCACGGGCGGCTCAGGCGACGCGACCGGCTCGGGCGGCTCGGGCGACGCGGGCGGCTCCGGCGGCGCGGGCGGCGCGGGCGGCGCGGGCGGCGATGATCCGTTCGCGCTCGCTCCGGTGTGCAGCAGCGACGAGCACTGGACGATGGGCGATCACGAATCGCCGCTCATGCACCCAGGTATGGCGTGCCGGACCTGTCACTCGATGAAGGAGCCGCGGATCGCGACGCGCCTGCCGATCGTCGGCACCGTGTACCCGACCGGGCATGAGCCCGACGACTGCCTCGGCGTCGATGGGGAGGCCGAGGACGTGGTCGTCGAGATCACGACCGCCGACGCTCGGGTGATCCAGCTGCCGGTCAACGCGTCGGGCAACTTCCTCTTCGACACCTTCCGAGATCGCACGCCCATCACGTTCCCGATCACCGCACGGGTGGTGAAGGGCGACAAGGAGCGCAAGATGCTCGCCCCGCAGATGAGCGGCGATTGCAACAGCTGCCACTCCCAGGACGGCGCCGAGGGGGCGCCCGGGCGGATCGTCGCGCCTTGACGCTCGCGCTGACGCCCGCCGGGCGGAGCTCCTCGGACGCCCGCGCGAGGTGCGTGAGCGGCCTGGTGCAGTGCTCCGGCGCGCCCAGCATGGTCCGGGGGTCGCCGCGCAGCTCCAGGCTCAGATCCGGGCCGCCTGGCTCGCCGTGGGGCGCGACGCGCCCTGCGGCGTGGCCGCCAGGGCGGCGTCGCCCATCGTGCCCGCCGTGGCGGTCGAGCGGGTCGTCGGCTCAGTCGTCGGCTCGATGGCCCGCTGGACCCGGATCCGGTTGTGCACGTCCTCGACGCCCCGCACGCTCTCGGCGACCTGCTCGATGATGCGCTTGTGGTTGCGCTGGGGCACCGTGCCCTCGAGCGTGACCTCGTTGTTCTGCACCTCGACCGTGACGTCGCTCACGTCGATGTCATTGCGGTACGAGAGCATCTCGCAGATGTCCTCCTGGATGCGCGCGTCCGAGCGCTTGTAGCCCTTCGGCCCGCGGCCGAACGCGCTGCGCACGCGCTCGCCGATCTCGCCCAGCGCGTGGCGGACGCCCTGCATCGGCGAGCGGCCGGATTCGCGGTCGGCGTGCGCGAGGTGGCCCTCGTCGAGGTACGGGCCGCCGCGCCAGGCCTCGTCGGGGTAGTCGGGGCTCACGGCGCGGGTCACGCCGAGGTGATAGGCGCCGCCGAGATTGAAGCTGTATGCGCTGCCCACGGCGGGAAGGGGGTTGCCGCCGAAGCTGCGGCTGTGATCGCGGCCGCCGACGTAGTCGCCGCCACGGTCGTCGTGAGGCCAGCCGCGCTCCTGGTCACCAGGACGACTGTCGCTGCTGGCGAAGCGGCCGTCGTCGAACCATCTCCCGGTGTCTTCGCGCTGCGTCCTGGGTGCGTGACCGCGGGCGTGCTCGCCGCCCCAGCCACGGTGGTCGCGCGCGACGACGCCGCGATCGTAGAGCTCGCCGGCGCTGCGGCGCTCGTCGCGACGCCAGCCGTGCTCGGTGAAATGGCTCCGGTCGTGCCGGTAGCGCTCGTCCCAACCGCGCTCAGCTCGTCCGTAACCCGCGTCCCTTTCGAATCGATCTCGCATCCTGTGCCTCCTTTCCTCCTTGCCAGCCACGTGCCTCGAAGACGTCGCTGGCACGCGATAGCGCTACGTGACTTGGAGCACGAAGATGGGTCGCGTCGGGGCCTGTGGCCACCGGGGAGGATCCTTTGTCTCGCGCCGGGGCGATCCCGAACGTGGCGAGTCACCGGAACAGCACAGAAGAGCCTGCTTTGGAGCCGCGGCGCCGCTACTGCTCGGCGCCGATCTCGTCGAGGAAGTCGTTGTAGGCGTCGACCTTGTCCCACGGGACCACGTCGACGCCGAGGTCGAACTGGTCGCCGTCGACGAGCTGCGGCGCGAGGATCTCCCTGGTCGCGTCGACGCCGATGCTCTTGATGCCGTAGACGATGTAGGGCCCGAGGTACCCCTCGTAGTACTGCCGCTGGACGTGCGTGGCCTCGATGCGACGCTGGCGCATGTATTCGGCGGTCTGCGGCGCGAAGTCGAAGGCGACGATGGGGAGGTCCGGCGCGCCCGCGGCGTCCGCGGCCAGCACGCATCGATACGAGTCGCTGAACATCCCGATCAGGCCCACGACGGGCGGATCCGCGTCCTCGATCTTGCCCCTCATCACCTCGACGTCCCTGGCCTCGTCATCATAGATGGACTGATGTACCAGAACGTCGTAGCCGGCTGCCTCGAACACGCCCTTCGCGCCCTGAGTGCGATTCACGCCGTCGGCCCAGATCGGGTCGGCCCAGCCGTGGATGAGCACCGTGCCCGGCCCCTCGGGCAGCATCTTGAGCAGCGTCTTCCCGGCCGCGTCCCCGGCAGACGTGCTGAGTATCCCGACGTAGATCGAGCGCGTCGATTTCGCCAGGTCGGTGTCGAGCGTCACCACGGGGATCCCCGCCGCGACAGCCTCGTCGAGCGCGGCCCCGTTGCCTTCGCCGAAGGGCGTGATGGCGATCCCCTCGGTGCCTTCCGCCACCGTCTGTTCTATCTGTTTCGTCTGGAGCTCCGTCAATTGCGCCTGATCTGTCGAAGCATCGGTGGTCCCGAGCACGTTCCCTGTGACCCTCCCGGAGACCCCGAGCTCCCCCATGGCTCGGTTCGCGCCCGTGGCGATCGGCGCAAAGAAGCCGCTGAGGGACTTCAGCAAGACCGCGATCTGCATCGGCTGGATCGAGCTCTTGTTGATCTCGGCGACGAGCTTGTCGATCGTCGCCTCGATCTTCACCGGAATGAACTCGTTCTGAGGAAGCGGTGTTCGCTTGATGGGTGTGGCTTCCCGCGCCGTGTCCGAGTCCGTGTCGCTCGCTCCGCATGCCGCCGTCATCAGCGTGAGCCCGACGGCCGCTGCCCAATGTCTCCCGGTCATCGTCATGAGACCCCCTCCTGATACGTTGTCGCTCGTTCGTGCGTGGCCCGTGCGGTCGTGCGCGGTACCCTCGCGCGCGGATCAGACCTGTCGCGAGACGGCATCACAGCAAGGAGCGGCCTGTCAAGCGGCGCCCAGGGCAGAAGCTTCAGATCCGGAGTGAGGAATCACGTGGTGCTGCTATGGAAACCGCTGTGGCCAGGAGCCATCCTCGGAGATAGCCGTCCTTGTACGTGGTTGGCGGCGCGTCAGCCAGGAGGTGAGCACGGCGACATCGATGCCGATCTGTGCCGATCTCGTTCGTGGGCGCCACATGCCGTGTCCGAGGAGCTGCCGTCCTCCTCGACCCGGATGATCGGAAGCGCGGGGCGCGGACGATCGAGGCGAGCAGCCTGCGCAGCGGTGCGCCGCCCGGGCCGCCGCCCGCGCTCGGGGCGTCGACAGCGCCTCCTCAGCAAAGCGGGCCCATGTGGCATCCGCTGCGCTAAGCTCCGCGCCCTGTGCCCGTCCTCACCGCTCACGATCTCCACAAAGCCTTCGGCCCGCAGACCATCCTCGACGGCGTCTCCGTCAGCATCCGCACCGGCGAGCGCGTCGGCCTCGTCGGGCTGAACGGCTCCGGCAAGAGCACGCTCGCGCGCATCCTCGCCGGCGTCGAGCTGCCGGACAGCGGCACCATCTCCCGCCGCCGCGGCGCCGAGATCGGCGTGCTCTCCCAGGACCCGGTCTTCGAGCCGTCCGACACCGCGCGCGACGTCGTGCTCGCCGGGCTCTCCGCGTGGCACGCCGCCAAGGCCCGCCACGACGAGGTGAGCCGCTCGCTCGCCGCCGGCACCGGGGACGCCGAGGCGCTGCTCGCCGCGCAGACCGAGGCCGCCGCAGACGTCGAGCGGCTCGGCGGGTGGGACATGATGCACCGGGTCGACGCCATCATCGGGCACGTCGGCGTCACCCGGCCCGACGCGCCCATGAGCGTGCTCAGCGGCGGCGACCGCCGGCGCGTCGCCCTCGCGCGCCTGCTCGTGTCGCGGCCGGCGCTCGCCGTGCTCGACGAGCCCAGCAACCACCTCGACGTCGAGACCGTCGAGTGGCTCGAGCGCTACCTCGTCGAGGAGCACCCCGGCGCGCTGCTCCTCATCACCCACGATCGCTACCTCCTCGACCGGGTCGTCGAGCGGACGCTCGAGATCGACAAGGGCAAGGTCTACAGCTACGACGGCGGCTACGAGGAGTACCTCGAGCAGAAGTCCGACCGCCTCGCGCTCGAGGCGCGCACCGAGTCGAACCGGCAGAACTTCCTGCGCACCGAGCTCGAGTGGCTGAGGCGCCAGCCGAAGGCGCGCACAGGCAAGCAGAAGGCGCGCATCCAGCGCGCGGAGACGACCAAGGCCGCCCCGCCGCCGAAGGCCGAGCGCACCGCGCAGCTCTCGGTCGAGTCGGTGCGCACCGGCAAGACCATCCTCGAGCTGAAGAAGCTCGGCCTCGCCGTCGACGGAAAGTGGCTCGTGCGCGGCCTCGACTTCTCCCTCACCAAGGGCGAGCGCGTCGGCGTCGTCGGCCGCAACGGGACGGGCAAGACCACCATGCTGCGGGCGATCCTCGGCCAGGTGGGCGCCGAGGGCGACGGCGCGGCCGCCGAGGGGCCCACGATGGAAGGCGAGGTCGTGCTCGGGAAGAACACGAGCGTCGCCTACTTCGACCAGCACCGCAGCGGGCTCGACCTCGAGAAATCGATCTTCGAGAACATCGCGGGCTCCCACACGCGCGTCGAGGTCGGCGGCCGATCCATGGACGTGCGCAGCTACCTGGAGCGGTTCCTCTTCGACCCGAACAAGGCGCGGCAGCCGGTCGGCTCGCTCTCCGGCGGGGAGCGGGCGCGCGTGGCGCTCGCGAAGATGCTCACCCAGAGCGTCAACGTGATCATCCTCGACGAGCCCACGAACGATCTCGACGTGATGACCCTGGCCGCGCTCGAGGAGATGCTCATCGAGCTCGACGGCTCGGCGCTCGTCGTGACCCACGACCGCTGGTTCCTGAACCGGGTGGCGACCTCGATCCTCGCGTTCGAGGGCGGCGGCCGGGTGGTGCGGTACGCGGGCAACTACGACGCTTACCGCGAGCAGCGCGCCCACGCCGCGGCCGAGGTCGAGGCGGAAGCCGCGGCGCGGGCCGCGAAGGCGCAGGCCGCGGAGCCCCGGCCCGCGCAGGCACAGGCGAAGACGGCCGCGCGGGCAGGCGGCGCGCCGAAGCTCACGTACGCCGAGCGGACCGAGCTCGACGGCATCGTCGGGAAGATCGACGAGGCCGACCAGAAGGTCCGCGAGCTCGAGGCGAAGCTCGCCGACCCGACGCTCTACTCGAGCCGCGGCGCCGAGGTCGCGGGGCTGCTCTCGGATCTCGAGCGCGCCAAGAAGGAGGCGGCGCGCCTGGTGAGCCGGTGGGAAGAGCTCGAGACGAAGCGCGAGGCGGCGGGCAAGAGTTGACGGGCGTGACGGGCGCGCGACGGCCCTTGTGGACGCCGCGCCGCCCGGCGACCATGGCTCCATGATGACCGTGTTCGAGGTGTACCTCGCCGAGGGAACGGGGAGCGCCGACCTTCTCAGCGCCGAGGTGCTGAAGGAGACGGGCGCGCAGGTGATGACCCTCAAGGAAGCCGAGATGGTCGGCTTCCAGGGCCTGCAGGCGCTGGACGGCGCCGGTGACGTGCGGCTCATCGCCGTGGCCGCGCGCGACGCGCCGTGGATCCACCGCTGCCTCGAGGGCAGCCGGGCGGTCGTCTCGTTCCGGGCCCACCAGGTGGACTGAGCGGCGAGCGCGCGCCGCTCGACGTAGCCCCTCGGTAGCCATGGCGGCCCGCCGATGAGCGCAGCCCGAGAGCGCCCGCGCGCACGGCCCGAGGCGCCGCCGGCGGCGCGGCGCGAGGCGCCGGCGGCGCTGCTCCAGGCGCTGGCGGCGCTGCTCCAGGCGGTCGACCTCCACCAAGCGCGGGCCTCCCGGCGCATCGACCCCGCCCGGCGGTCGGAGCTCGGCCAGTTCCTGACGCCACCGCGCCTCGCCGCGTTCATGGCCTCGCTCTTCCAGGAGCTCGGCGGCTCCGTGCGCGTCCTGGATGCCGGCGCCGGCGTCGGCACCCTGACCGCGGCGCTCGTCGCCGAGGCGTGCAGCCGGCCCGAGCCCCCGACCGACATCCTCGCCGTCGGCTACGAGCTCGACCCGGCGCTGGTAAACACATTTTCCAAAGTGCTGCGCGCGTGCCGGGACGCTTGCCGTGCCGCGGGCGTCGCGTTCCGCGGCCGCGCCGTCCGCGCGGACTTCATCGCCGCGGCCGTCGAGGAGCTCTCGCTGCCGCGCCCGCGGGCGCGCTTCTCCCACGCCATCCTGAACCCGCCCTACCGGAAGCTCGGCGCCCGCTCGGCGACCCGCCGCGCGCTCCGCCGCGCCGGCGTCGAGACGAGCAACCTCTACGCCGCCTTCCTCGCGCTCGCCGTGCGCGTCCTCGCGCCCGGCGGGGAGCTCGTCGCCATCACGCCGCGGAGCTTCTGCAACGGCCCTTATTTCAGGGCCTTTCGCGAGCTGTTCCTGCGCGAGATGTCGCTCCGCCGGGTGCACGTCTTCGAGTCGCGCTCCGCGGCGTTCGCGGACGACGACGTGCTGCAGGAGAACGTCGTCCTCTGCGGCGTGAAGGGCGCGCCGCCGGGCGCCGTGCTCGTCTCGTCGAGCCGCGGCCCGGGCGACGGGCCCACCGCGGCGCGACGCGTGCCGTACGCCGAGGTGGTGCGGCCGGACGACCCGGAGCGCTTCATCCACGTCGTCCCGGACCGCGCGGGGAAGGACGTGGCGGACGCGTTCGCGCGGCTCCCCGCGCGCCTCGAGGACCTCGGCGTCTCCATCTCGACGGGCAAGGTCGTGGAGTTCCGGGCCCGGGAGCTCCTCCGGCCGGACCCCGGGGCGGACACGGCGCCGCTGATCTACCCCGCGCACCTCGAGGCGGGCGTCGTGCGCTGGCCGAAGCACGGCAAGAAGCCGAACGCCCTGGTCGACTGCGCCGCGACGGCCCACCTCTGGATGCCGCGAGGGACGTATGTCGTCGTCAAGCGCTTCTCCTCGAAGGAGGAGCGCCGGCGCATCACCGCGGCCGTCTTCGATCCGGCGGTGGTGCCGTGCGCGCGCGTCGGCTTCGAGAACCACCTCAACGTCTTCCACCGGCGCGGCGCCGGGCTGCCGCCGCTGCTCGCCCGCGGCCTGCGCGCGTTCCTGAGCTCCACGCTCGTGGACACGTATTTCCGGCAGTGGAGCGGCCACACGCAGGTGAACGCCGCCGATCTCCGGAACCTCACCTATCCGCCGCTCGAGGCGATCGAGCGGCTCGGCGCCCGCGCCGGGGACAGCGCCCTCGGACAGCGCGAGATCGACAGCGCCGTCGAGGAGGCGCTCGGGGTCGACGCGGCGCGCGGCGGCCCGCGCGCGACATGACCGGATCGCCGCGCATGCCAGTCCAGCCGCCGGACGCCGAGAACATGAAGTTCCGGCAAGCGCGCTGAAGAAGGTGAATCTCTCCTTCGTGAACATCGGAGAACCCCGGTGTTCGTCGCCACGAAGGGAGTGGCCCTGAGGTCGAAATGCGCATGTCCGCCGCGCGCACAGGGCTTGCAACAAGTTCAACAAGCGCAACAGGAGCGGTCTCGCGCTGCGGGAAAGGTCCGGTGTGGTTGCTTTATGCACCGGCGATGGTAACAGGACCGCATGTTTCATTTCTCTCTACGTGGTCATGCGCTCTTTGCGCTTTTCGCGCTCTCCGCGCTCGCGCCGGGCTGCGGGTCGGAGCGGCCGCAGGCGGGCGACACGAGGCCGCCGGAGTCGGGGCCGGGGCAGGGGACGCCCTTCGAGAACCCCGGCGGGATGTGGCTGCCCGAGCAGATGGCGCAGCACAAGGATCAGCTCAAGGCGCTCGGCCTCGAGATCGCCCCGGAGTCGCTCACCGATCCCACGGCCTCCCCGCTCGGCGCGGTGGTGAGCCTGGGCGGCTGCTCGGCCTCGTTCGTGTCGGCCGACGGGCTCATCGCGACGAACCATCACTGCTCCACGCGTGCGCTCCAGTACAACTCCACGCCGGAGCAGGACCTCCTGACGAACGGCTACCTGGCGAGGACCCGCGCCGAGGAGAAGTGGGCCGGCCCGACCGCGCGCGTGTTCGTGACCCGCGCGTTCCGCGACGTCACCGGCGAGGTGCGGCGCGGCATCGAGTCGATCTCGAGCGACCTCGCGCGCTACGAGGAGATCGAGAAGCGCAAGAAGCAGCTCGTGGCCGCGTGCGAGGAGGGGCGCCCGGAGGTCCGCTGCTCCATTGCCGAGTATTTCGGGGGCGGCAAGGTGTCGCTGATCGAGCAGCTCGAGATCAAGGACGTCCGCATCGTGTATGTCCCGCACGAGGGCATCGGCAACTTCGGCGGTGATATCGACAACTGGCGCTGGCCACGTCACTCCGGAGATTTCGCCTTCTTCAGGGCGTATGTCGGCAAGGACAACCGCCCGGCGAACCACGCCGACGACAACGTGCCGTATCGCCCGGCGCACCACCTGAAGCTCGCGTCCGCGCCGCTCAACCAGGACGACCTGGTGATGGTCGCCGGCTACCCCGGCACGACGAACCGGCTCCGGACCGCGGCGGAGGTGGAGTCCGCCGTGTCGTGGCAATACCCGAAGCGGGTGTCGTTCTACGAGGAGTCGATCGCCCTGCTCGAGGATCTCGGCAAGAGGGACCCGGCGGCGAGGATCAAGGCGCAGCCGACCATCCAGGGCTACAGCAACTACCTGCTCAAGACGCGCGGCCTGCTCGACGGGCTGGTCGAGGGCGGCCTGGCCAGGGAGAAGGCCAAGCTGGAGGAGGAGCTCAAGGCCTGGATCGACGCCGACCCGGCGCGCAAGGCGGCGTACGGCGGCGCGATCGAGCAGATCGCCGCGGCGCACGCCGAGCAGCAGAAGACGCGCGAGCACGACGCGACGGTGTCGGAGATCCTGTCGTCCGCGAGGCTGCTCGACGCCGCGGTCACGATCGTGCGCATGGCCGAGGAGCGGCCCAAGGCCGACGCCGAGCGCGACGCCGAGTTCCAGAAGCGCAACTGGGAGCGCCTCGAGCAGGCGCAGGTGTCGCTCCAGAAGTCGTACAGCCGGACGATCGATCAGAGCACCTTCAAGCTCGCCGTGAAGCGCGCGCTGCGGCTCGATCCGAAGGAGCGGCCCGCGCTCATCGGGAGCCTCGCGGGCGGGCAGGCGCCGACCGAGGCCGCCCTCGGCGCGGCGATCGACGCGATCTACGCCGGCACGGCGCTCGAGGACGCGACGGCCCGGGTCAAGCTGCTCAAGACGGCCACCGTCGACGAGCTGAAGGAGAGCCGGGATCCGATGATCCGCCTGGCGCTGGAGCTCGCGCCCGTCGACAAGGCCATCGAGGCCCGGGACAAGGCGTACGCCGGGGCGATGACCCTGGTGAAGCCGCGCTTCGTCGAGGCGCTCCGCGCGTACCGGGGCGGGATGCTGGCGCCCGACGCGAACGGCACGCTGCGCATCACGTACGGCACCGTGCGGGGCTACAAGCCGGAGATCGACAAGCCTGTCTATCGCCCGTTCACCGTGGTCAGCGAGCTCGTGAAGAAGAACACCGGCAAGCCGCCGTTCAACGCCCCGGAGGCGCTGCTCGAGGCGGCGCGCGAGAAGCGGTTCGGCCCGTACGTGGACGACGACCTCGGCGAGGTCCCGGTCTGCTTCCTGAGCGATCTCGACATCACGAACGGCAACTCCGGCTCCGCGACGCTGAACGCGCGCGGCGAGCTCGTGGGCCTCGCCTTCGACGGCAACTACGAGGCGATGGCGTCCGACTGGCTCTTCATGCCGTCGATCACGCGGACCATCCACGTCGATCACCGCTACATGCAGTGGGTGATGGACGCGGTGTCGGGCGCGGACGCCGTGCTCCAGGAGATGGGCGGCACGCCCGCCCTGCCGTGAGCGCGGCCGCGGCGGCGCCGGCGCGGGTCGTGCGCCGGCGCCGCGCCGCGGCCCTCACCGCGGCGGTTCAGGGCGTCGGCCTCACGCGCCCGCGTCGTCGGCGTCGTAGGATGACACCCGCACGTCTCCCTCGGTCACGGTCCAGAGCATCGACGTGCAGCGCTGCCCGAACGCGGGATCGTGGGTGACCAGGAGGAGCGCGCCCGGGTAGTCGGCGAGGGCGCGCTCCAGCCGCTCGATCGAGGGCAGATCGAGGTGGTTGGTCGGCTCGTCGAGCACGAGCGCCCACGCGTGCTGCCCGAGGCCCAGCGCGATCATCAGCTTCCGCGCCTCGCCGGGCGAAGGCCGCGCCGACGCGAGCAGGCGCCCCGGCTCGACGCCGAGCGCCGCGACGAGCGACATCACCCGACCGCGCTCCTCCGGGGGCAGGCGTCGCGCCGCCGCGATGAGCGCCTGCTCCTCGGCCTCTCCGAGCTCCTGCGGCACGTAGAGCACCCGGTCCGCCGGCACCCGCGCGCTCGCGAGCAGCGCCTTGACCAGCGTGGTCTTGCCGCCCCCGTTCGGGCCGGCGATCCGGATGCGGTCCTCGCGGCCGACGCTGAGCCGCACGTCCCGCAGGAGCGCGGGGCCGTCGCCGCCGCCCGCGCGGATCTCGGGCGCGTCGAGCACGAACAGCCACGGCGCGGGCGATCGCTCGTAGCCGACGAACACGCTGCGGCCCACCGCCTTCTCGAACTCGAACTCTCCCGCCTCGGCCGACACCTTTTCGAGCTTGCTCCGGGTCACGCCCACGGTGCGCGACAGCCGCGCCTCGGCCGACGACACGCGGAAATTGGCCAGCATGCCCCGGGCGTCGTGATCGCGCGGGCCCTTGCTGCGCTTCCCGATGCTCCGCTGCGCGTCGGCCGCGGCCTGCTCCCGCCGCTCCTCGCCGAGCCGGCGGCGGAGCTGCCGCTCCTCGGCGCGCAGCCGCTGGTGCGCCTCCTCGCGCCCGCGCGCCTCCGCCTCCCAGAGCTCCCTGGCCGCGCTGTAGCCGCCCGGGTAGAGCCGCGCCGCGGCGCGATCGACCCGGATCGTGCCCACGGTCAGCGAATCGAGGAGCTCGCGATCGTGCGACACGCACGCGCCGATCCCCTGGAAGCCGCCCAGCGCGCCGACGAGCAGCGCCCGCGCGTCCGCGTCGATGTGGTTCGTCGGCTCGTCGAGCAGGAGCAGGTCCGGCGCCGCGGCGAGCGCGGCGCCGATCTGCCACCGCTTGCGCTCGCCGGGCGACAGCGTGGCCCAGCGCTCGAGCGCCGCCGGATCCAGCAGGAGCTCGCCGCGCAGCCGGCGCGCCGCGCCGTCGTCGGCCGCGCCGAGCGCGCGGATCGCCGCGTCGGCGTGCTCGACGGCCTGCGGGCAGACCGCGATCGACGCGCCCCGCGGATCGAGGCGCACGCTCCCCGCGTCGGGCGCGAGCTCGCCGGCGAAGAGCCGGAGGAGCGTTGTCTTGCCGGCGCCGTTCGGCCCGACGATCCCGTACCAGCCGGGCGTCAGGCAGAGATCGACGTCCGCGAGGATCGGGGACGCGTCGGAGTAAGAAAAGGAGAGACGATGCGCGCGCAACGACGACATACAAGCTCCTGAATCCTGAGGGCCATGCGGCCCGGTCACGGGACGGGCAGGCTGCGTTGCGCGGCCAGGCGAAAGGGACCTGGCGCGCTCGCGACCTGCGACGGAGACCGATTCAGGAGCTGATCTTCACCGGAGCACTCTCCTCTTGCGTCAGCGGCAATGTGTAACAGAGCGACGCGGCCCGCGCAACCCGCGCAGCCGGCGCAACCGACGCAACCAGCGCAGCCGAGGGGACCTGTGCGCCGCGGTCGCGCGGCGCGCGCGCGGCGCCGACATCCGCGCGGCGCCGACGTGCCCTCAGGGGAACAGCTTCTTCGCGAGCTCGGGTTTGCCGGCCAGGATCTCCCGCAGCGCGGGGGTCACGCTCTCGAGCAGCGTGGGCCCGACCTTCGCGTCCTCGACCCAGCGCCAGTCGATGGGGCCGAGCGGCGGCTCCGGGTCGTACTCGACGATCGCCTGGATCGTGCGCGCCACGTCGTTGCCCGCGAGCCGCGCGACCAGGGCGATCGCCATGTCGATGCCGGCCGACACGCCCGCGGCGGTGATGACGTTGCCGTCCTCGACCCACCGCTTGCGCACCGGGACCGCGCCGAGGCGGCCGAGGTGCTCGAGGAACGTCCAGTGCGTGGTCGCGCTGCGCCCCTCGAGCAGCCCCGCCGCGGCGAGGATGATCGACCCGGTGCACACCGAGGCGAGCACCTCGGCGGCCTTCCCCGCGGAGCGGACATAGGCCATCAGCCTGTCGTTGGCGATCGCCTTGATCGGGCCTGCGAGCCCGCCGGGGACCACGAGCGCGAACGGCTCGGGCACCTGCTCGAAGGTCCGCTCCGGCTGCATGCCGATCCCCACGTCGGTGGGTACGGGCTCCAGGCGCTCTCCGACCGTGACCACGTCGAAGGCGCCGAAGCTCTCGAGGTTCTTGACCACCTGGAGCGGCCCGATGAGGTCGAGCGGCGTCATGTCAGGATAGATGAGGAACGCGATCTGCCTCTGTTGCATGAGAACTCCGTTGTGGGGCGCCGAGCGCGGGCGAGGTCAGGGGCCCGGTGCGATCCTCCGGCGCAGCCGGGCCGGCCGGGGTCGCACGCGAGGACCCAGGTGAGCCCGCTATGGGGCGCGCCGCAAGCGCGAACCGCAGCAGAGGCCGCGGTGAACGTGCGCGCGCGGGCGACCGAGATGTCGGCCCGCGCGCCCCGGGCAGACGCCGGGGGCGCCGCGCGCGTCGAACCGGATCATGAGAGCTCCCTGATGGATGAACAAGGCATGTGCGGCGGCGTGCTCCTCGCGCCTCCTGCGCCCTCCACGCTCGCGGACGAGGCCGTGCTCCGCCCGGGCGCCGCCCTGGGCGAGGCTTGCCATGGTCTCGTCGTTCACGTAGCACGATCTCGGGAGAAACCTGACCATGCATGAACAATCGATGCCTCCGGCGGCGCGTGTTCTTCAGATGATCACCGCGTCCTGGATCACGCAAGCCATCGTCACGGCCGCGAAGCTGGATATCGCCGATCGCGTCAAGGACGGTCCCGTGGCTGTCGAGGTGCTCGCGGAGGACGCCGGCGTCCACGCGCCCTCCCTCTATCGCGTCCTGCGCGCGCTCACCGCCGTCGGGGTGTTTGCGGAGACGGAGCCGGGCCGCTTCGGGCTCACGCCGCTCGCCGACTGTCTGAGGAGCGACGCGCCGGGCTCGCTCCGCGCTTATGCGCTCATGACGGGCGACGCGTGGTGCCAGCACAGCGTGATCGACCTGCTGCGCTGCGTGGAGACGGGCAAGCCCGCGCCGACGCGGCTCTACGGTGTCGACAACCTCTTCCAGTACTTCGAGACGGCGCCGGAGGCTGCGGCCCATTTCAACGACGCCATGACGTCCTTCGCCACGCAGATCCACAGGGCGGCGGCGGCGGCGTACGACTTCTCCGGGGTGCGCCGCCTCGTCGACGTGGGCGGCGGGCACGGGGCGCTGCTCGCCTCGATCCTCTCGCGCCATCCGGAGATGCGCGGCGTGCTCTTCGATCTGCCGCGCGTCGTCGGCGACGCGAAGGTGAGCCTGGAGCGGGCGGGGGTGGCCGCGCGCTGCGAGGTGGCGGGCGGCGACTTCTTCCGCTCGGTTCCCGAGGGAGCGGACGCCTACATCCTCTCTGCCATCCTCCACGACTGGAGCGACGAGGAGTCCCTCGTCCTTCTCAGGAACATCCGCCGCGTGATCGCCGACGGCGGCCGGCTCCTGGTGGTCGAGGCCGTGATCCAGCCGGGCAACGGGCCGGACTTCGGCAAGGTCTTCGATCTGGCGATGCTCGTCGCCGGCGGCGGCCGGGAGCGCACCGAGGCGGAGTTCCGCGCGCTCCTCGCCGCCGCTGGATTCCGCCTCTCGCGGATGTTCCCCACCGCGAGCCCGACGACGGTGATCGAGGCGGTCCCGGCGTAGGTCGGCGCGCCGCGGGGGAAGGGCCGGGAAGGATCTCTCCTCCTCGCTGGAAGAGCGCGCCGAGCACGAGCTCGAGCGACCCGCGGCCTGGATGCCGCGACGACGGTGTCCCGGCGTCATCAACGCTCCGATGGGCGGAGGCGTTCATCTTGCATAGCAGCAGGCGGACCCAGCTTTCGCTTGCCATGCTGCAATGCGCGTCACATCCTTGATGAATTACTTTGCTGCCAACATTCGAAGGGAAGGCCGCAGGCATTCGTTCGGAAGCATGGCCCGGGCTCTCTCATGCCACGGCTCGCCCCGACGGGGCGCCTCGAAGGCGTGTCGAGCTCGTGTGTCAGGCATTCACGGATGAAACCCGAGACGCTTGAAGATTTCATTGCTGCACAGCCGCGCCCGATAAATGCCACGCTGATCCAGGGTTCACCGCCTGTGGAGCGCTACCCTTCTCTCCCGGACGGACACTGAGGCGCCGCTCCGCTACAGCAGGTCTTCTGACGCCTGGTCATTGAACGCGCGCCCTGCTTTGCAGGTTCGTGTGATTTTTGCGCGACATCATGTTCCTCGGTCCGGCCACCGTATCCGTGGATTCGGTATCGAAAGAGCCTCGAGCGCGAGATGAGCGTCACGCGCGGCGCATGTACAAAGAATACAGTTGCGTATTCGTCCGCATGGTATACCATCGTGTCATCAAATGGAGGAGCACCGACCAAACCATCGGAAGCCCGTAGCAAGCAAGAGCGCCCAGGCGCGTACTTGTTTGCTCGTGGCCTCATGATGCACCGGGCGACGTCCTCGCAGCAGTCCGTCCGAACGTGAGTCCCACGCGCTCGCAACTTGCGAGCGCAGGGATGATCGACGGACGCAGCACGTCACGCGCGGGCGCTCGAGCGTCGCCTCGAGCCGCGTAGCGGCTGCGTTGTGGCCTGCTGGCGAGCGATGCGTCCAGGAAACGACGCGCTGGAGCATCGCAGAGATGCGTCCTGCGACGACGATTGTGCTCTTCCTGGCGCCTAGAAAGAGCGGCTCTCGAGAGGGGGTCGCTCTATCTCCATGGCGCTTCCAGATGACGCTATCTGACGGGCTGCGATCCAGCAGGCCGGTCAATGTGCGCCGCCGTCGAGCCGCGGCTGCGTCCTCCCACGCCACAGGAAGAGTGCGATGAGTCGATTGAACTTGTTTGCCCCCGACGTTCGAGAGAACCCGTATCCATTCTATGCGGAGCTGCGCCGCAATTCGCCGGTGTGCCAGGTGGATCCTCATGGACTATGGGCGGTAAGTCGGTATGATGATATCCAGGCGGCCCTCAAGAACCCGCAGGTGTTCTCGTCCGCGGGGATGCGCGCCGCCACGGAGCCCCCCCACCTCGGGCGTCACAACCCGCTGTCTGACTCCCCGATCCTCGCAGACCCGCCGCGGCACACGCAGCTCCGCAACCTCATCAATCGATCCTTCACGGCCGCCACGGTGAGCTCGATGGAGCCGCACATGCGCTCCACGGCCGCGGGGCTCGTCGACGAGCTGGTGCGACGCCGCAGGGCTGAATTCATCTCCGAATTCGCATGCCGCGCGCAGATCCGTGCCCTTGTCCGGCTGATGGGCCTCGATCCATCGCTGGAGAAGCAGTTTGTTCGCTGGACGGTCGACATGGTCAGCGTCGGAACCACCTCGCCGGAGGACCATGCGCGGCTCGACGAGGTGCGCCGGACCATCGACGAGATGGAGACGTTCATGCAGGAGCTGCTCGCGAGCCGCCGTCAGCGGATGGGGAGCGATCTGGTGAGCGAGCTCCTCCGAACACGCGTGAACGACGTCGTGCTCACGGACAAGGACGTGATCGCTTTCCTCCTGCTGATGCTGGTGGCGGGGCTGGAGACCACGGAGACGCTGCTGACCCACATGGTATTGATCCTGTCTCAACGTCCCGAGTGGATGGATCGCCTGCGCGCTGAGCCCGCGCTCATCCCGCGCTTCATCGAGGAGGTGTTGCGCTTCGAGCCGCCGGTGCATGTCACCATGCGGCTGACCCTCGCCGAGACGGAGCTCGGCGGCGTGCGCCTGCCCGCCCACGCCATGGTGGCGCTGCTGCTGGGCTCGGGCCTCCGCGACGAGACGCGCTTCCAGGACGCCGACCGCTTCGACCCTGCGCGGCCGGCTCAGGGCAGCCTCGCGTTCGGCCACGGCGCCCACTACTGCCTCGGCGCCCTGATGGCTCGAACTCAGGCCCGTATCGTGATGGAGGAGCTCCTGCGCCGATGCCGACGCATCGAGCTCCGCACGGAGCGCCTCGAGTGGAACTCGGCCCTCAACACGCGCTGCCCGCGGGCGCTCCCCATCGAGGTGCTCGCCGCTTGACGTGACCGTCGCGCGTCGCAGCTCACCGCAAACCGTTCCGCACACGCCGCGAGGCGCCGTCCCGCGCTCTCGGCACACGGGCAGGAGGCCCGCCGTTCGCGATGGAGTCCATGATGTCGTCCGATCGAAGCAGCATCGTCGTACCCAAGAACACCGCTGATCACTTCGAGTACCCGTTTACTGCGTCGTGCCATCCCAAGGTCGACGTCGTCGAACGCCGCACGTTGCACTGGGTTCGCCGCCTGCGGCTGGCGACCGACGCTCGAGCGCTCTCGCGCGTCAAGGCAGCGAAGGGCGCGCACCTGGCGGCCTGGGTGTTCCCTTCGGCCAGCGTGCAGACCCTGCAGCTGGCCTCGGATTTCACAGCCGTGTTGTTCCTCCTGGACGACGCTTATGACGAGGGCAAGCTCAGCGACGATCCCGAGGCCGTCGCGCGGCTCAACGAGAGGTACCTGGGCGAGCTCTTCGGGTACGTCGAGCCGGACAGGGATGACCCTTTGACGCGCGGGTTGCTGGACATCCGCGATCGTATCAAGGGGGGCCATCCCCACTTCTTCCTGAACCGTTGGCTGTCCCATTTCCAGTACTACTACGAGGCCAACCTATGGGAAGCGAACAACCGTATGCGGCGGAGAGTGCCGAGCATCGATGAATACATCATGATGCGACGATACAGCGGAGCTGTATATCCTTACTGTGATCTGATCGAGCTGCTGCTCGATCAACCGCTGCCGCTGGAGGTGGTACAGCACCCGCAGCTTCAACGGGTGCGCGAGATATGTAACGATATTCTCTGCTGGACCAATGATCACTTCTCGCTCGAGAAGGAGCTGAGGTCGGGCGAGGTGCACAACCTGATCATCGTTCTTCGGGATGAGGGAGGGCTCACGCTCGACGAGGCTAGCGCGCGATTACGGCAAATGCATGATGACCGGGTTGCAGAGTACCAGGAAGTCAAGGAAAAGGTGCTCTCGTCGTGGTCCGCGAGCGGCATCCGTCAATACCTGGACGCGACCGACGCCATGATCGCGGGGCATCAGCGCTGGGCGCTCGCGGCGCTCCGCTACTCGGCGCTGGGGGGTATCGTCGCGCACGCCGGATGACGTCGACGAGCGTCACGCGTCGGGGAGGCGGGGCGCCCTGCTCACCGTGCCCGAGGTGGGCTCGCGCTCTTCACGCGTGCAATCTGGCCGCGGTGCGCTTCATGGCATACGCGATGCCGGCCTTGAGGTTGGCCCGCGTCTCTATCGATCCGAGATCCACCCCGAGCGCGACCAAGCTCTGCGCCACCGCAGGCCGCAGGCCGGTCAGGATCGCCCGGCTCCCCAGCAAGCCCACCGCCTGGGCCAGGCTCATCAACCTGCTCGCCACGCTCGTGTCCACGCTCTGGACGCCCGTGACGTCGACGATCACGACCTTCGCAGAGCTGGCGGCGACGCCCTGCATCGCGGCCTCGATCATCTGCGCTGCCCGCCTGTCATCGACGGTCCCGATGATGGGCATCACCATGATCTCGTCGGTGATGGGGATGAACGGCGTCGACAGCTCATGCAGGCGGTCCCGTTGGCTGCGGATGATCTCTTCCTGCATCTGAACGCGCTCCTCCTGCAGACGGACGCGCTCGGCGAGCTCTATTTGCAACCTGTCGTTCAGGGCACGGAGCTGCTCATTCGACATGCGTAGATCGTCGGTGCGCGCCGCGACCTCCTGCTCCAGATCTTCGTACAGCTTCGCGTTCTCTATGGAGATGGCGGCCTGCGTTGAGAGCAGGCTCAAGATCTCGAGGCGGTCCTTCGAGAACGCGCTGGTCGACAGGTTGTTCTCGAGGTAGAATACGCCAACCAGCCGACCTTGCCGTATGATCGGCGAGCACATCAGCGACCTCGGTCGGTTGTCGCGGATGTACGGATCGGACGAGAACCTGGGTTCCTTCGTCGCGTCGTCGATCACCACGCTCTTGAGCGTGCGCTGCACGTAGCTCACCACGGACAGCGGGACCTTGTTGAACGCGTTCATGGGAGCTCCTTTGAGCACGCTGACGTGCTTCGGCTCCACGGTCCCTTCGGCCTCGACGAAGAGCGCGTCGCCGCGCGCCAGCGCCAGCACGCCCGACTGCGCGCCGACGTTCTCGAGCACGATCGTCATCAAGCTATCCAGCAGTCTCTCGAGGACGATCTCGCTCGCCAGGGCTTGCGAGGCCTTGACGATGCTCAGGAGGTCCAGCTTCGCCCCCTCGTGGCTTGAAGTCACCGTGACCGAGTCTGGCTGCTCGGGCGTCCCCTCGAGGATGAGCTCAGGAAATGCCGAGACGAGGCTCTGGCATTTCCCGCCGGCCCCCCACAGCGCGTAGCCACGATAGGCCATCGTCATGTAATGCTGAGCGATCTCGTGCCGGCCCAGCTCGCGGTAGAACGACGACGCCAGCTCGCACGCCAGCGCCTCTTCCTGCATGTATCCAGCCTTCCGAGCTCCCTTGATGGCGCGGTCGTAGAGCTCCATCGCCTCGACCACGTCCTGCTTGACCCGCGCCAGCTCGGCGCCGACCAGCGCGTGTTTGTGCGCGCCGTTCTCCGGGGCAGAGCGCGCCCACAGCGCGAGCCTGCGCTGGCTTGCGTCGACCGTCGCGATCACGGCCTGTCGCTCGTCCTCCGCCAGCCCATCCAGCGCGGCCAGGGCCGAGAGCGAGCGGTAAAAATTGTGCTCGAGGACGATGATCATGCCGCCGACCGCGTCCTGGTACTCCTCGGCTGCCAGGAGGCAATTGTAGGCTCGCTTCGGATCGTCGAAGTAGTACAGGAGCATGCCCTTCGCCAGATACAGCGAGAACATGGAGTTCCTGCTCTGCCCCAGCAAGGGGATCATCGTGGTCTCGTCGAAGATGTCACCCACGAGCCCCAGCCTCTCCGCCGACGCATCTCTCAAGCTGTGTACGAGCTGTCGCCAGATCTTGCAGGCATAGAGGGAATACTGGTTGTTCAGCTTCTGGGACAGCTCTTCCGAGAGCTTCATTCGAAGCTCGGTCGTGGCGAGGTCCTCTCCCACGAAGAACGAGTGCACCGAGTGATGAACCGAGCTGTAGACGGAATATTCGATGTCGCCCGTCTCCAGGCCGACCTGGACGGCGTGGCGCATCGGCTCGAGCGTCTCGCGAAGGTGCCGCTTCCAGTGATGGATGAGGACGTGCACGGTCGCATGGATCTTACACTCCAGCTCGACCGCGCGGAACTGGTGTGTCAGCCGGATCGCCAGCTGTCCGAGGTCGAACGCTTCGTCGAATTTGTCGGCAAAATACTGGATGACGCCGTACGTCGCGTAGGCGAGCGCTGCGAGCGGCGAGTTGCCGTGTCGCATGCAGATGTCCACCATGGTGAACGCGTTCGTCGGGAACAGGGCCGGCCTGGCGAGGTACACGGCCGGGTTGACGGTGGTCAGGATGCGAATCGCCGCGTCCATCCGCTGGTCGGAGAGGGGAGGGAGCTGCGCCAGCCGGGCGACGCTGACGTTCGCCGGCGGTGCCTGACACGTCGGTATGTCAAGCATCGTGAGCACACCCAGCGCCACGTCGATGGCCTCCGGCATGCGATTCTGCGAGATGTAGAACTGGATGCGTGTCTCGTAGACCCGGAGCTTCTCCAGGACGTCCCTGGCGTGGTCGACGACGATCTGGGCGCACGACTCGGCTCGATCGAAGTTGATCGTCAGGTACTCGAGCTCGACGAGGTCCGTGTAGACCGCGAGCGACAGATCGTGGGCCGTCTCCCAGCAGTCCGCGGGCAGGAAGGCCGCGGCGGCGCGGAGGCACTGCACTGCAGGGCCGTACGCCGTCGAGCGCCTGGCCTTCTGGCCGGCCCTCAGGTTGAGGGCCGCGGCCTCGCGGCGCTCTTGCCTGTCCACGATCATCTCGGCGCCCATGTTGAGGTGCATCACGATGTCGTAGATCCGCTCCTCGATCGACTCGGCCGGGGCCTCCTTGAGAAGGAGCCGCCCGAGCTCCAGGTGGATCCTCTTCTGCTCGCCCTCGCTGAGCAGCTTGTAGGCTGCCTGCTGTACGCGGTCGTGGAGGAACTTGAACGTGACCGAGCTCCCGTCCGCGTCGTCGAGGAAGCGCGCGATCTTGTAGTCGCTGTCGACGGGCACGACGAGCCCCGCGTCGAGCGCATCCCAGAGGTCCTCGTCGGTGGCGCGCAGGTCCTTCTGATGGAGGAGCGCGAGGGACTTCAGGTCGAACTGATTGCCGATGCACGCGGCGTGCTCGAGGACCTGTTGCGTCGGCCTCGCCAGGCCTTGGATCCGGCGGATCATCAGGTCGACGACGTTGTCCGCCACACCCATGCTCTCGATGTCGGCGATGTTCCACCGCCAGGCGCCCGTCTCCGAGCTGAAGCGCAGGTGCCCCTCGCGGCAGAGGCTCTCCAGGTACTGGATGGCGAAGAACGGGTTTCCGTCAGTCTTGGCAAAGATGATGTCTGACAGCGGGCGGCAGTCTTCTCGAGGGGTGCCGAGCGAGTCAGAGACGAGCTCGTTCACGTGCTCGCGCGCGAGCGGCTTCAGCGCGATCGTGCTCACGACCGCCTCGCCCTTGTCGAGCGCGCTCAGCGTCACCCGGAGCGGGTGTGCGTCGTCCACGCCATTGTCCCTGTACGACCCGATCAGCAGCAGGTGACGGATGTCCGGGTCCCGCACGAGGACCTCGATGAGGTTCAACGAACCCGTATCCGCCCACTGGAGGTCGTCGAGGAACAGCACGAGCGCCCGCGTTTTCAGCGCGATCGCCCCGATGAAGTTGCGGAACGTCAGGTTGAACCGGTTCCGTGTCTCCATGGATCCGAGGGCGGGTACCGGCGGCTGCTTGCCGATGATCAGCTCGATCTCCGGGATAACCTCGGCGATCACCTGCCCGTTCGGGGTGACCGCCGCGGCGATCCTGGCCCGCCAGTCGGCGATCTCGTCCTTGCTCGTCGTGAGGAGCTGCCGGACGACCTCCCGCAGCGCCGTGATCACGGCCGCATACGGCACGTTGCGCGTGAACTGGTCGAACTTGCCGGCCGCGAAGTAGCCGCCCTCCTTCGCGATCGGCTTGTGGATCTCGCTCACCACCGCCGATTTGCCCACGCCGGAGTAGCCGGCCACGAGCACGAGCTCCGACCGGCCCTCCCCCGCCGCGCCGGACGCGCTGATCCTCCGGAAGGCCGCCATCAGCGTGTCGACCTCCTCCTGACGGCCGTAGAGCTTCTGCGACACCTGGAGCCTCGTGGACCTGTCCATCCGCCCCGGCACGAAGTCCACCGCGGGCACCCCATTCTCGAGCATGTCGAGGCAGGCCCTCAGATCCGCCTTCAGGCCGAAGATGCTCTGGTAACGCTCCTCCGCGGTCTTCGAGAGCAGCTTCATGATGACCCGGGAGAGCGCCTCCGGGATCTCCGGGCGGATCTGGTGCGGAGCGACCGGCGTCTTCGCGATGTGATGATGCACGAGCTCCAGCGGGTCGGTCGTCTCGAAGGGGAGGCGGCGCGTCGTGAGCTCATAAAGCGTGACGCCGAGCGAGTAGTAATCCGAGCGGAAGTCGATCGACCGGTTCATCCGGCCCGTCTGCTCGGGTGAGATGTATTGCAGCGTGCCCTCGCCGGGTGACCACGGGTCGTACACCGCCGCCCGCTCCCCCGGCAGGAGCGAGGCGATCGAGAAGTCCGTGAGCTTCGACGTGCTCACGTCGTGATCGACGATGATGTTGCTCGGCTTGACGTCCTTGTGGATGATGTTCCGCTCGTGAATGGCGCCGAGCGTGTCCGCGAGCTGGAGCGCTATCCTCACCGCGCGCGCGAGCTCGACGCCCTCGCCCTCGTCGATGATCGCCCGCAGCGAGCGGCCCACGAAGTACTCCATGATGAGCGCGGCGTAGTCGAGGCGGACCTCCAGGTCGTAGACCCTGACGACCCCGTCGAGGTCGAGGTGCCTCGTGATCTCGTACTGGCGCTTGAGGACGGCGACGTTGCGGGTGCCGTTGACACCCTTCCGGGCAACCTTGATGACGCACATCTTGCCCGTGCTCTTCTTGCGACCGAGGTAAACGCTGCTGCGAGAACCGTCGTGCAACGTGTCGAGCAACTCGTGATGCAACAGGTCGACCATGACAGCTATCCCCCTCGGCTCACCAGGCTATCTACCCCGACGCGACCATCGGCCGGCGTCGAGATGCCGGTCCCTGCACATGGCTGCTCGTCGGGCGCACGGCCGTCGGCTGCGTCGGCGGACGCACGCGCGGGCCGTCGAGGAGCGAGCGTGCTCGGCAAGGCACGAAAGTAAGCAATCGAAACGAGCGCCGCATGTCAAGGTCGAACCGCGGCGCCGCCCGGCGCGCGGATCGCGCGATCTCAGGTGCACCCGACGCTGGGAGCTCCCTTAAGGAATATCCCGATAGCGGCGACGCGATCGTGCCTCAATGCGTCATCGAGAGGACGCGAATCGGCGTCGTGAAATGAGCCGGCGTGCTGCACCGCCGATTCACGCCTGCCGCGCCGTGGCGACAGCGCGCGTCGATGGTCGCGCCCGCCGGGCCCGGGCGGCGCCGGCAGCGCGGTCTCCCCGCGGGCGGGCGCCGGCTACTTCCCGGCCGCCGCCTCGGAGCCCGGCCGCCGCGGCTCCCGCGCGCCCGCGAACCCGGCGCCCTCGCGGCCGATCGCCGGCGCGTCGGCGATGTGCCCGCGCTCGTCGAACGCGTGGCCCATCGCGCCGAGCGCCTGCTGGAGCTCGGCGGGGAAGCCGCCCTTCTCGATGAACAGCTTGTCGGGGTAGTCCTGCTGGTGGAAGCGCGGCGCGTTGACCGCCGTGGTCACGTCGAAGCCGAAGTCGACCGCGTTCGAGAGGATCTGGAACACCGCCGTGAGGATCGTCGGGCCGCCCGCGGCGCCGAGCACGAGCTCCACGCGCCCGTCCTTCCCGGTCACGATCGTCGGCGACATCGACGAGAGCATGCGCTTGCCGGGCGCGATGGAGTTGGCCTCGCCCTGCACCAGGCCGAACTGGTTCGCGGTGCCGGGCACGGCGGCGAAGTCGTCCATCTCGTTGTTCAGCACGAAGCCCGCGCCGGTGACCGTCACCCCGGCGCCGTACCAGCCGTTCAGCGTCGTCGTGAGCGCGACGGCGTTGCCCTGCGCGTCGACCACGGAGAAGTGCGTCGTGTGCGGCCCGCGGCCGCCCGAGTCCTTGACCGCCGCGCCGCGGGCGAGCTCCTCGGTCGGCGTCGCGCGGTCCGGCGAGATCGTGGCGCGCTGCTTCTCCGCCCACGCGACCGAGAGCAGCTCCTCCACCGGGTTCTTCACGAAATCGGGGTCCCCGAGGATCTCGTTGCGCGCGAGGAACACGCGCCGCATCGCCTCGGCGACAACGTGCACGTGCGACGCCGAGTGCCAGCCGAGCTTGGCGATGTCGAGCCCCTCGAGCTGGTGCGCGATCATCGCGAGGGCGAGCCCCCCCGACGACGGGAGCGGCATCGAGGCGACGCGGCGCCCGCGGTACTCGAAGACGATCGGCTCGCGCCACTTCGCCTTGTAGCTCTTGAGGTCCGCGGCCGTGATGAGGCCCTTGCCCCGCCGCATCTCCGCGACGAGCAGCTCCGCCGTCTTGCCCTCGTAGAAGCCCGCGGGCCCCTTCTCGGCGATGCGCTCGAGCGTCGCAGCGAGCTCGGTCGACCTCCACGTGGCGCCGATCTCGATCGGCGCGCCGCCCGGCAGGAACAGCGCGGCCGACGCCGGGAAGCGCGCGAGCTTGGCCGACGCCGCCTTGACGGTGGTCGCGAAGTTCTCGTCGACAGGGAAGCCCTCCTTCGCGAGGCGGATCGAGGGCGCGATGAGCTCGGCCCACGTCTTCTTCTTCGAGCCGAGCTTGTCGTAGGCCTCCCAGAGCCCTGCCACGCTGCCGGGCACGCCGACGGCGAGGTGGCCGACGCGCGAGCTCTCCGTGGGCTTGCCGTCCTTGCCCCGGTACATGTCGTGGGTCGCCCTGGCCGGCGCGGTCTCGCGGAAGTCGAGCGCGTGCTCCTTGTCGCCGAGCCGCGCGACCATGAACCCGCCGCCGCCGAGGTTGCCCGCGGTCGGGTGCACCACGGCGAGCGCGAACGCGGTCGCGACCGCCGCGTCGACCGCGTTGCCGCCCGAGGCGAGGACGTCCGCGCCCACCCTCGTGGCGAGGGCGGCGTCGCTCGACACCATCGAGGGGCCGCGCACCGGCGGCGCGCCCTCCGGGTACGGCCACCCGGCCGGGAACCGCGACGCCGGCGCGGCCGGCGCGGCCGGCGCGGGCGCGGACGCCGGGGCGGCGGCGCTCGGCGGCGGGGGCGGCGGCGGCGCGGGCGGCGCGGGCGGGACGGCAGCCTCGCACCCGGCGAGGAGGACGACGGCGAGCAGTCGATGCCAGGCGCGGAGCTTCATCGCCGCGGCTTATAACCCAGGCCCAGCGCCGCTCGAAAGCCGGAGGCGCAGCCGCGCGAGCGCGGCCGGCCCTCCGGGGCCGACTCGCCCGCGGGAAGGCGGGCCGACGGCCCGCGGCGGCCCCCGGTTTCTCCACCGCGACAGCGCGCGCACCCGTGAAGCGCGCGCAGGTTCCTCGGCGCGCCCGGCGCCTCGCGCGCGGGGCGCGCGGCGCGGATGCGCGCGGTTCCGCCAGGATTCGGGCCGGGTCCCGCGGCGCGCCCTGCTCCGTAATCCGTCACCGCTGTTCGTGTTTCTGCTGATCAGCCGTACCGCGCTCTGGCGAACAGGAGAGCGACGCTCCGTACAGGGCGCGTGGAGCATGGCGTCTTACCGAGGAGCCCGGGGGCGCCCCTCGGCGCCGCGAAATGATCCGTGTTGGTCGTTGGCTTGGGGGCTTCGCCGCGCTTGGGTATGATCGGCCCCGGATGTTTCCGACGGAGCCCGCTCCCGAGACGATTGGGGCCTACAAGATCCTCCGGCGCCTGGCCGGCTCTGGGCCCACCAGCGTCTATCTCGGGCGGCTGGACGGCCCGCTCGGGTTTCGCCGCGTCTGCGCGCTGAAGCTCGTCCCGAATACCGCCGAGGGCGACCCGCGCTTCGCCGACGAGCTCGCGCGGGAGGCGTCGATCTGCGCGACGCTGAACCACCCGGCGATCGTGCGGATGTTCGACTTCTTCGAGCACTCCGGCCGGCTCGCGCTCGTGCTCGAGCACGTCGAGGGCGTGAGCCTCAATCGGCTGCTCCAGCACCTCGCGACGCGGCAGCAGAAGCTCGCGGACGCGGCGGTCTATTACCTGGTCCACTGCGTGGCCGGCGCGCTCGCGCACGCGCACGGGGCGACCGACGAGCACGGGAGCCCGACGCCGATCATCCACCGCAACCTGCACCCGGACAACATCGTGATCGGGTGGGACGGGCAGGTGCGCCTGACGGGCTTCGGCATCGGCAAGATCCTCGGGCGCACGCCGGACACGATCGCGGGCGTGGTCAAGGGGGCGCCGGGCTATATGGCGCCCGAGCAGTCGCGCGCCGAGCGCGTCACCGTCAAGGCCGACATCTACGGCGTGGGGCTGCTGCTCTGGTCGCTGCTCTCGGGGCGGCAGCCGTCGGCGGACGGGACGCGCCCGCCCCCGATCGCGTCGATCCGCCCCGAGATCCCGCGCCCGATCGTGGCGCTGCTCGACACGGCGCTGGCGCAGTCGCCGGACGACCGGAAGATCACCTCCCAGGAGATCGAGCAGGCGCTCGCGAAGGTCGCGCGCCCCGAGAAGGGCAAGGCCGAGCTCGTGACGCGCGTGCAGTCCGCGCACGCGACGATCGAGATCGAGGACGCGGATCCCGAGGAGGACCGGCGGCCGACGATCCCGGTCAAGGGCAAGGGGGGGCAGACGGCGAGGCCCGCGGCCGACGCCGCGAAGCGGCTCGCGAAGGATCTGTTCGCCAAGGATCCGCCGGGCAGGGACGGCGGCGCGGCGAGGCTGCGGCCCGGCGTGGGCGGCGCGCAGGCGAAGACCGCGCCGCCCACGGCGGCGGCGGCCGAGGCGCTGGCGGGGTCCGCGCGGCAGGGCGGCAAGGCGTCGATCGGCGCGCCGGCGCCCGAGCCGATCACGATCCCGGTGCCGGCGGACCAGGGGCCGCCGCAGTCGAAGGGGGCCGAGGGGCGCAAGCCCGCGCTGCCGGATCGCGAGACGTTCGGCCGGCTGTACGAGGCGTCGAAGCGCGCGGCGGAGCGCGACGCGGCGGCGGCCGAGGAGGTGCTGGCGGGGGGCGGGCTGGCGACGTTGCCCGAGGTCGAGCCGACGTTCGAGGAGGACGACGCGACGACGCCGGGCATGAGCGCCCCGTCGACCCGCTTCGGCCCGTCGACGTCGGTGATCCCGGAGGCGATCCGCTTCGGCCCGCCGCCGGCGCTCCCGGCGGATCTCGCGCCGCCGTACTTCGGTCCGCCGCCGCTGAAGCCGCCGTCCAACTCGCCGGTGACGCCGTCCGGCGTGACCGTGCCGATGGCGACGACGGGCCTGACGCCGGCTGGGGTGATCGTGCCTGTCGGCGGCGGCGCGTCGGGGCTGACGCCGCCCGGGGGCGTGCCGTACCCGAGCACGGCGGTCCTGGGCGGCCCTGCGGCGGACTCGTCGCCGCCGGCGGGCTCGCCGCTGCGGCGCCATCGAGCGCCGACGCTGCCGTGGCAGGCGCCGCGCTCGCTGTCGCCGGCCGGGACGATCGCGGTGTCGGCGATCACGGCGACGGTGGTGGCGGCGCTCTGGATCTACGTCGCGCGGCGTGAGCGGCCTCCGCCGGTGGTCGTGACGCCGGTGGAGCAGGCCGTGGCGGCGCAAGCGCCGGTGGCCGAGCCGCTCGCGACGGCGGCGCCGGCGCCGAGCGCGTCGACGCCCACGAAGCGGGGGCCGGCGGGGAAGGCGCAGGCGGCGAAGGACGCCGCTGCGGCGAAGGAAGCGGCGGCGAAGGAGGCCGCTGCGGCGAAGGAGGCGGCGGCGAAGGAGGCCGCTGCGAAGGCGGCCGCTGCGAAGGAGGAGGCCGCTGCGAAGGCGGCCGCTGCGAAGGAGGAGGCCGCTGCGGCGAAGGAGGCGGCGGCGAAGGAGGCCGCTGCGAAGGAGGCGGCGGCGAAGGAGGCGGCGGCGAAGGAGGCCGCTGCGAAGGAAGCGGCAAGCGCGGCGCGCGAGGGGATCAACCCGGCCACGGTGCCCAAGGGGCAGGGGGTGCTCACGGTGGGGTTCCCCGAGGCGGGTGGTGTGTATGTGACCGGCAAGTATGCAGGGCCGGTGAACGAGCCGCTTGTCGTGCGCTGCGGCCGCTTCTTCGTGCGTGTCGGCCGGCCCGGGAAGACGAAGTTCCCCGAGTGGGCCAGCGCGGGTGTGACAGCGCAGGTGCCTTGCCAGGCGGCGACGACGATCGATATCAAGCCGACGGCCCCGCCGAAGGCGCGGTCGAAGAAGCGGTAGCTCCAACGGCCGAGCGGTAGCTTCAACGGCCGAGCGGTAGCTTCAACGGCCGAGCCGGTCGAGCCTGTCCTCTGCAGCCTCGAGGTGGCCCGCGCTGTCGGCCGCCTTCTGCTGTGCCTCCGCGGCCCTGCGCTCGACCTCGTCCGCGCGCTTCCTCGCCGCCCGGGCGGCCTCCTCGGCCTTCTCGGCGGCGCGGCTCATCCTGGCGGCTTCCTTGGTCAAGCGATCCGCCTCCTTGGCGGCGCGACCTGCCTCACGGCTCGCTCGATCCCGCTCCCGCTCCGCCGCGGCGAGCTGCGCCTTCTGCTCGCGCTGTTCCGCCGCGAGCCGCTCCTTTCGCGCGCGCCTCTCTGCCGCGAGCTGCGCCTTCTTCTCTCGCTCTCCGGCCTCGAGACGCGCCTTTTGCTCGCGCTCCTCGGCCGCGCGCCGGGCCTTTTGCTCGCGCTCCTTTGCGGAGCGCTGCTCCTCGCGCTCTTTGGCGGAGCGCTGGTCCTCGCGGTCGCGTCCCTTTGCGGAGCGCTGTTTCTCGCGCTCTTTTGCGGAGCGGTTCTCCTCGCGGTCGCGCTCCTCGGCCGCGCTCCGCTGCTTCTCCGGCGCCTTCCTGACCTCACGCCTCTTTGCCGGCGGCGGCGCCTCGGCCTTCCGTGTTTTGCGCCCGCGGTCTGCCTTTGCCTCGTCATCGGCCTCGGCGGGCCTCTCGGACGGCCGCCCGCGCAGCAGCCCGAGCATATCCGAGAGATCCCCCGGCTCGATCTCCCCCGATACCCGCCCTTGCGCGAGCAGCTCCAGATCCGATGCGCTCGCGGTGGGGGTCGCAAGCAGCGAGTCCCGCAGGCGATCCATCGGATTGCCCTTCTCGCTGTAACCGCCCTCCGCGAAGAGCGCCGGCGCCGCGCGCAGCAGCTCATTGACGATCGCGCGGTGGCTCTGGCTCGCCTCCCTCAGCTCCTGCGCGCCGCCCGGCGCGAGCGCCCCCCGCTGGGCCTCGCGCAGCCGCTCGCCCGCGTCGAGCAGGGCCTCCACGCGCTGCGGGTACCGGCGCGCGAGCTGGTTCATGGTCCAGGCCGCCGCCGTCGGCCGCCGCAGCGCCTTCACGCGCTCCGCAGCGGCCTTGTCGCCGGCCTGCCGCAGGCGCTTCGCCAGGTCGTCGCGGGCTCGCGTGAAGTCGCCGAGCGGCTTCTTGTAGAGGTCGTCGACCTCGTCCTCGTCGACGACGGCAGCGGGAGGAGGACCACCGCCGCGCGTTCCCTTGGTTCGAGAGCCCATTTCTCGCGCGAGCTCGGCCGAGCTCGCGCGAGCTTACTCCGCCGGCGTGGGGCGTCACAAGCCGCGCCTCGCCGATCGCGCGTCAGGCGGCCTCGGCCAGCGCCGCCGGCACCTCCGGCAGCTCCCAGCCGTGGGTCCGGATCTCCTCGTTGATCCAGCGGATGTGGCGCCGCTCGTCCTGCCAGTTCGCCTCCACCATGCGCCGGACGTCGTCCGGCAGATCGCTCCCCAGCGCCGAGGCATACGCGTCGTTCGTGAGCTCCTCGTTGCCGCGCATGGCGACGAGGGCACTCCGCTCCTCCCGGGCCGATAGCTCGGTGTAACGTCGAATGCACTGGCCCCGCTCATCGGGTTGATCCGGCAGCGAGGCGCCGAGCGCGTCCGAGAGCTCGCGCGCGTGCCGCTCGTGGTCTCCCCGGAACGCCTCGAGCTGTCTCTTGATCTCCGGCGTCGTGCAGGCGGCGATCGCCACGCGGTACGCCTCGGCGGCCGCCATGTCGAGCAGGATCAACCCCACGATCTGCTCCAGGGCTGTCATATCGCCGATCTCCCCCCCGCCTTCGGAGCGCGGCCTCTTCGCGGAGCCCGGGGCCGTCCCGGCGCCTGCTCCTGCGGCATCGCCGGCGCCCTCCGCTGGTGACACGGCCGCGGCGCCCAGCGAGCTGCCTTCCTGGAGCTTGCCGAGCAGCACGCTGTCGATCCCCGGAATGCTGAGCACGTCTTCCCAGCTCCGGAAGGTGCCGCGCTCGCTCCGGTGCTCGATGATGAGCCGGGCCCGCTCGCCATCGATGCCCTCGATGGCCTCGAGCTCCTCCGAGGTTGCGTTGTTCAGGTCGATGCGCGGGTCGCGCGGTGCCTTCGCCATGGTCGCGCCTCCTCCAGCGGCATGTAGCGCCGGAGGGTGCCAGTCGGAAGGTGGGGTGCCACCGCGCGACGTCGATGGCGCGCCCGGCGAGCCCGCGGCTGTGGGGCGGGAGGCTTCAGGACGTCGTCAGGAGCTGGCCGTGTCGAGGAGATCGCCGGCCTCGGTGACGACCGCGGCGCGGCGCAGCCATCGGTCGAGCTCGGTCATGTCGGTGCTGGCGAGGACGCGCTCGCGGACCTCCGGCGGGATCTCCAGGCCGCGCGCTTCGAGCACCTTGAGCACGGCGTTCGCTTCCCCTTCTCGCCGCCCCTCCTGTCGCCCCTTGGCCACGTAGCTGCGCGCGAAATCGCTCTGAAACTCGTATCCGCTCTTCATCTTCTCCTCCAGACTCCGCCTCGCTGCCTCGTTCAGAGAGGATAGCACCACGTCGAGGTACAGGTCCTGCCGCTCTTGATCGAGCCCGGCAGCCGCCGTCAGTGCAGCCGTCGCGATCGCCAGGCCGGCTGGGCTCTGGCCGTGCGCCATCGCCGAGAGCACCGCGAGCTCGGGCCGCGCTCGGGCATCGGCCGGCTCGGTCACGACCGGGACGGCGCTGGGGCCGAGCACGTACGGCCTGAGCACCCAGTCCGGCGGGCCCAGATCGATCGGCTCGGCGGACCAGGCGGCGATCGCCTCGTTGGTGGTCGCGACCAGCAAGCACGCCCGACACCGGTAGCGCGCGCGTACGGCCACGAGGTACGACGGCCAGGCGTACTCCTTGTCAGGATCGCGACCGAGCTGCGCCTCGACAACGACCCCGAGCACAGGCCGGCCGTCGAGCAGGAGCACCACCAGATCCGCGCGGTGTTCGACGGGGACGACCTCGGTCAGATCGGCCGGCTCGACGCGAGCCTCGGTGAACCGGGGCACCGGCGCGCCGAGGGCGTCGCGGAGCACCTCGGCCGCCAGCTCGGGTCGGTTGCGGAAGAGTTGGAGCATGGCTTCATGGATCATCGATGGCATGAGGGGTCCTCTCGGCCGGGCCAGCAGAGAATGCGTCTCACGAGGGCGTGCCTGCCCGGGGGGCGGCGCCGAGGAGAAGCGGCTGGCTCCTACTTAGATTTACGGACACGAGGATTGGCTGATTTGCGTTTGTGCGTTGCCGTGAGGACCTGAGGTGTTCACGCGCAGCAAGGCGAGTGCGGAGTCAGGCAGCATGTGCAGGAGGCGATAGGTCGAGCTCGGTCATGTAGATGGATTCGTGAGCTCTTCATCAACGTAATTCCGGCGGCGTCCTGCATCTCGTGTCGAAATCGTCCGAGCGGTGGAGACGTGACAGCGTGGAAGTCTGATGCCGGTGTCCGCCAATGCCCCGTCATGGAGCGCGTCGGCGCATGCGCGGCCTGCGCTGAGGCAACGACGTTCACCAGTGGACGCGGCCTCACCCTGATCGGCCCATGGACGCGGCTGGCGTACATTGACGAGGAGGTCCGCGGTGAGCTGCGCGGAAAGCCGAGGTGACCGTCGCGCCTCCGTCCCTGCCCGCAGCCCTCGTCGCGGAACCCCCCGGAGACACCCTCGGGGGGACCGCGCCAGCTCGCCAGGGCGCTCGCCGCGCCGGCTGCCGCGCGGCCCCCCTTCACCTCACGCCGACCACGCCCCCCGCAGCGCCGCCGTCCGCGCGTGCTCCGGCACCCGCTCCACGAAGCTCGCCCGCCACGCCGGATCGGCGATCTTCCCCGCCCGCTCCTCGATCCGCGCCTCCGCCTCCGCGAGCGCCGCCCGCGCCCCCTCCCGGTCGCCGGTCGCCCAGAGCGCCTCGGCGTGGACGACGCGCACCAGCGCCTCGCCCTCCTCTAACTGCCCGATCTCCTTCAGGATCTCCGCCGCCCGGCGCGCCTCGGCGAGCGCCTCGTCCCGCCGCCCGCCCGCGAGCAGCGCGTCGGCGAGCGTCGCGAGCGCGTACGGCAAGAGCGGCCTCGCGACCTCCAGCATCGCCACCGCGCGGCGCGCCTCGGCCTCCGCCCCCGTGACGTCGCCGGCCGACAGCAGGATGCCCGCCAGGTACGCGCGCGACGCCCCCTCCATCCGCGGCTCCTGCATCGCCGCGAACGACCGCACCGCCTCGGCCTCCACCGCGCGCGCCTCCGCCAGCTCGCCGAGGCGCCCGAGCGCCACCCCGAGGTTCTGCCGCGCCGAGGCCGCGATGTTGCGCAGCCCCATCCGCTCGGCGTCCGACAGCGACGCGCGCAGGAGCGCCGCCGCCTCGCCGTACGCGCCGAGCTCGTTGCACGCGAACCCTGCGTTCGCGCGCTGGCCGCACGCGCCCCGCAGATCCCCGGACCGGTCGAAGCACGCGATCGCCTCCTCCAGCCGCGCCCGGTGCCGGTTGAGGTCGCCCTCCACGAACAGCGCCGCCGTCGCCAGGCTCCACGCGATCGTGCCGGCGATCTGCGGATCCCCGGCGAACCGATCCGCCACCGGCGCGACGCGCGCCATCAGCGACCCCGCGTCGGCGTACCTGCCCGTCAGGAACAGCAGCGCCGCCGCCCACGCCACCGCGGCGACCTGCGCCGGCTCGGGCGCCTCGTCGGACCACCGCGCGATCAGCGCCGCCAGCAGCGAGGGCACCCGCTCCGTCCGGCTCCGCTTGAGCGCGGCCGTCGTCGCCACCTTCAGCGCCGCGTACCACCCCGGGCTGCCCTCGCGCAGCAGCGCCAGCGCCTCCGTCGCCCAGAGCTCCGCGTCGTCGAGCTCGCCGCGGAAGCGGTGCGCCTCCGCCCGCGCGAGGGACACCGCCCCGAGCAGCTCGCCGTCCGCGCCGCACCGGATCGCGCGGTCCGCCGAGCGGACCACCCCGCCGAGATCGTTGCCCGCGAGCGCCTGCTCCGCGGCCCTCGCGTAGCAGCTCGCCGCCCGGCCGAGCTCCCCGCCCCGCTCGAAGTGCTCGGCCAGCACCGCGGCGCCGTGCTCGCCCGCGGCCTCCAGCCAGCCGCCCGCGAGCCGGTGGCCGAGCGCGCGGTCCTCGTCGGTGAGCATGTCGTAGGCCGCCTCGCGCACGAGCGCGTGGCGGAAGCCGTACTCGACCTCGCCCTGCAGGCTCGACTCGGTGCGGCGCGCGATCCACTCGCGCGCCGCGAGGCCCGACAGCCACGCGTCGAGCGCCGGGGCGCGCGCCTCGCCGCCGAGCAGCGCCTGGACCGCGCCCCGCCAGAACACCTGGCCGAGCACCGACGCCGCGCGCAGCGCCCGCCGCTCCTCGGGCGCGAGCCCCTCGAGCCGCGACTGCACCATCGCGAGCACCGTGTCGGGCAGGTGATCGCCGCGCCCCTCGGCCACGGCGCGCACGAGCTCCTCCAGGAAGAACGCGTTCCCCGCGGCGCGCGCCACGACGCGCGCGACCGTGGCGTCGTCCGCCGCCGCGCCGAGCACCTCGCGTACGAGCCGCTCGCACGGCCGCTGCGGCAGCGCGCCGAGGCGCATCGTCGTGGCCTCGGCGTCGGCCCAGAGCCGCGGGAAGAGATCGTCGACCTCGGGCCGGGCGAAGCCCACCACGAGCAGCGGCCGGTCGGCGAGCAGCCGGAGCGCCGCGCCGACGTACTCGAGCGACGGCTGATCGCCCCAGTGCAGGTCCTCGAGCAGCAGCACGACCGGCTGCGCGCGGCACTCGGCGTCGAGGAAATCGACGAACGCGCGGCGGAGCTGGTCGCCCATCAGCACCGGATCGCGCCGCGCGGCGCGGAGCTGCACGCTCTCCTCGTCCGGGAACGGCGTCCCCACCATCGCCCCGAGGAACTCGGCCACCCGGCCGCGGTCCCCCTCGGCCACGCGCCGGGCCACGCGGTCCTTGAGCTTCTGCCGGCGCGCCTCGAGCGGCTCGCCATCCTGCATCCTCGCGCACCGCCGGACGACCTGCCCGAGCAGCCCGAACGGCGCCCCCGCGCGCATCGGCTCGCCGCGGCCGAGCCAGATCTCGACCGGGACGTCGCGACGATCCACGCGCTCCTCGAGCTCCTTGCGCAGCCGCGATTTCCCGACGCCCGCGCCCGCGGTCACGACGGCGGCGCGGGCGACGGGCTGCTCGACGCACTCGTCGAGGAGGTCCTCGAGCGCGCGCAGCTCGCGATCCCGCCCGACGAAGGGCGTCCGCTTGCCGAGCAGGGTGCGCGCCGCCTCGGGCGCCGCCCGCTCGCCCCGGAGCAGCCCCGCTCCTCCGGCGGCGCGATCGATCTCGAACCGGCTCTCGAGCAGCCCCGCGGTCAGCGCGTCGACGCGGATCGCCGGGGCCTCCTCGCCCGCCGCGCGGGCCCGCCGCGCGTCCTCGACGAGAAAGGCGGCGCGGTCGATCGCCTCGCCCGCGGACGAGCGCCCGCGCAGCCGGCCGCGCCCCGTCGCGAGCGCGATCGGCGCCCGCGGCAGGAGCGACCGCATGGCGAGCGCGCAGCGGGCGGCCTGGCCGGCGTGATCCGTCGCGGTCCCGCCCGTGCTGCCGGCGCTGGATGACCGCTGGCCGTCGTGCGCGCCCGCGCTCAGGAACGTCACCACGCACGTCCCGTCGGCGAGGCGATCGAACCCCCCGCCGTGATCCGCGACGAGGGTGCGCAGCGCGAGCTCCGCGCTGTCCGGCGCCGCGACCGCCGGCATCTCCGCGACCAGGGTCCACGTCGACGGGTCCGCCGCGGGCGGGCCGTGCTCCGCGCGCTCCGGGACCGCGGCGACGGCGCGCGGCGCCGCCGGATTGGCGCCGTCCTCCCCGTCCTCGCCGCCGGCGAGCAGCACCGACAGGAACCGCTGCTCGCCCGCGGTCAGCGCCGGCGCGGCGCGGCTCTCGGGCGCCCGGAGCGCGCCCTGCTCCGGCGTGAGCGGGCTCATCGCCGCGAGCTCGGCCAGGATCGCCGCGCCGCTCGCGGGCCGCCTCGCGGGCTCCCGGCTCAGCATGCGCTCGACGAGGGCGTCGATCTCGTCGGGCACCTCGGGCCGCTCGTCGCGCACCCGCGGCGGCGACGCGAGCAGCAGCTTGGCCAGCACCGCCATCGGGTTGTCGCCCGCGTAGGCCGGCTGGCCCGTGAGGCACTCGAACAGCACGCACCCGAGCGCGAACACGTCCGCGCGCGCGTCGACGCCCGCGCTCCCGCGCGCCTGCTCCGGGGCCATGTAGCCGAGCGTGCCCACGGCGGCGTTGGTGCGCGTGACGACCGCCGTGGCGCGCTGCGGCCGGGCGATGCCGAAGTCGATGAGCCTCGCCAGCTCGACGCGCCCGTCGCAGAGGAAGATGTTGCTCGGCTTGATGTCGCGGTGCACGACGCCGAGCGCGTGCACCGCGGCGAGCGCCCCCGCCATGCGCCCGACCAGCGCGAGGCTCTCGGCCACCGAGAGCTCGGCGCGGGCGAGGCGGGCGGCGAGGTCCTCGCCCTCGAGCCACTCCATCACGAGGTACGGCCGCGAGGCCCCGGTGGTGCCGTGCGCGATGTACCGGACCACCGCGGGGTCGGTGAGCTGGTCGAGGATCCTCGCCTCGCGGGCGAACCGCGAGAGGTCGGCCTCCTGCGCGCCGTGGAGGATCTTCACCGCCACCGGCGCGCCGGTCTCGAGGTCGACGGCGCGGTAGAGGGCGCCCATGCCGCCCGCGCCCGCCTGGCGCTCGAGCTCGAAGCGGCCCGCGATCCGCTGCCCCGGCGTCATCGCCTGCGCGTATCACGGCGCCCTGAGCGCGCGAAGATCCACGGCGGGGCGCGCGCGGCGCGGCGCGGCGCGCGTCACGGCGCGGCGGGTCGGTCGTGTCGCCTCGTGATCGCGGCGACGGCGACGGCGATCAGCGCGGCGAGCAGGAAGCCCCCGCCGAACGCGAGGCCGATGATCCACGGCTGGATCGCCCGCCCCAGGCCGTCGGCGAAGCCCGTCGCCGCGGCGCGGCTGGCCCGCTCGATCGCCGCGCTCGAGCAGCCCGGGTCCCCGGGGGGGCAGCCCGCGATCTGCTCCACCAGCTCCGCCGTCCCCTCGCGCGCCACCGCCCTCGCCGCCGCGCCCGAGCCCCGCTCGACCAGGGTGACGAGCTCCCGGTCGTGCTGGAGGGCGCCCTGGACCACGGCGCTGCTCACGGCCTCGCTGGTCTGCGCGATCACCGGCTCGAGCGTCCCCGCCTGCCGCCCGAGCTCCGCCGCGCCCGCCCGGACCGCGTCATGGACGATCGCGCCCACGAGCGGGCGCTCGCGCTGCGGCGCGCCCTCGGCCGGCGCTCCCGCCGATCGGTCGGCTGCCCCGGTTGCGTCGCGCGCGCCGCGCTCGAGCGCCTCGAGGGTGCCGCTGGTCGCCTCCTTCGCCGCCTCGCGGACGCAGCCGGAGGCGAGCAGGAGGGACACGAGCACCGCCGCCGCCGTGGCGGCCGCGCGAGCGCCGCGCGCCGCATCGCCCGCGCGCGGCGGCGCGTCCTGCGGGGCGGGGGCGAGCGCGCATTGCACAGCGGCGACGGCTTCCATCAACCGTGCCCGCCGCCCGCCGCCATCGAATTCTTCACATCGTCCCGACTTCCCCTGGAGTATCTCTCCCCCGCGCAGATCCCGGCGCGAGGAGGATCGTTCCATGTACGGTAGAATCATCGCTGGGCTGAGCTGCCTGGGTCTCCTGGCCGCGTGCGGCGACGAATCCGGCGTGCGGCCGGCGCCGGTCGACTATCAGGCGACCATCCGCTGGACCAGCCACGGCGTGCCCCACATCCTCGCCGACGACATCGGCAGCATCGGATTCGGGCTCGGCTACGCCGGCGCGCGCGACTTCGTCTGCACGCTCGCCGATCAGATCGTGAAGGTGCGGAGCGAGCGCGCGAAGACCTTCGGCCCCGGCGAGGGGGACGCGAACATCGACAGCGACTTCAGCTACCTCACGCTGGGCGTCGTCGAGCGCGGCGAGCGCATGCTGGAGCGCGTGTCCGCCGACGGGCGGGCGCTCATCGAGGGGTACGCCGCGGGCTACAACCGCTACCTCGCCGACGCCGGCCCCCAGGGCCTGCCCGCCCCCTGCGCCGGCGCGGCGTGGGTGAAGCCGATCAGCGCCGCGGATCTCGCCGCGTACTACGTCCACGTGAACATGTTCGCCGGCAGCCTGCAGCTGCTCGACTTCATCCGCCGCGCCGCGCCGCCGGACGCCTCGGGCGAGGAGGCCCGCGAGCGCGCGATCGATCTCCCGGACTTCACCCGGCTCGGCCTCGGGAGCAACGCCTGGGCGATCGGCCGCGATCGCGCCGAGGGCGGCCGCGGCATGCTCGTCGCGAACCCGCATTTCCCCTGGGAAGGAGAGCTCAGGTTCCACGAGGCGCACCTCACCATCCCCGGGCAGCTCGACGTGTACGGCGTGTCCCTGACGGGGCTGCCGGTCATCAACATCGGCTTCAACGAGCACGTCGCGTGGACGCACACGGTCTCGCCGGCGAAGCACTTCACGGTCTACCGGCTCACCCTCGATCCGGACGACCCGACGGTCTACGTCCACGAGGGCGAGCGCCGGCCGATGGAGCGCCGCGAGCACACCATCGATGTCCTGGCCGACAGCGGATCACTCGAGCAGGTGTCGCGGGTGATGTACCGGAGCCACCTCGGCCCGATGCTCGGGGCCTCGGTCCTCGGCTGGTCCACCGAGCAGGCGTTCACCGTGCGCGACGCCAACGAGGACAACGTGACGGCCCTCGACCAGTGGCTCCGGATGGATCGCGCGACGAGCCTCGACGAGCTCCGGCGCGCGCACGAGGAGCTGCGCGGCATCCCGTTCGTGTTCACGACCGCGGTGGACGCCGAGGGGCAGGCCCTGCTCATGGACGCCTCGCGCGTGCCCCACCTGAGCGCCGAGGCGGTGAGCGCCTACGACCGCGCGCTGCAGCGCGACGGCCTCACCGGGCTGCTCGCGCGCTCCGGCATCGTGCTGCTCGACGGGAGCACGGCGCGCGACGCGTGGGTGGAGACGCAGGGCGCCGGCGCGCTCGTGCCGTGGGGCGACCTGCCGTCGCTCGCGCGGACCGACTTCGTCATGAACGCCAACGACACGCCGTGGCTCACGAACCCCGCCGAGCCGCTCACCGGGTATCCGGCGCTCTTCGGCACGCCGGGCGCCCCGATCTCGGCGCGCACCCGCATGAACCTCCTCCTGCTCACCGAGGAGGGCGAGGGCGCCGCCGCGGGCGAGGACGGCCTCTTCTCGCGCGACGAGCTCGAGGCCGCCATCCTGAGCAACCGGGGGATCACGGCGGAGCGCCTCCGCGCGCAGGTCGCCGAGCGCTGCGACGGCGCGGCGCCGGTCGACCTCGAGGGCGAGGCGGTCGACGTCGCCGGCGCGTGCCTCGCGCTGGCGTCGTGGGACGGCCGGCTCGACCTGGAGAGCGTCGGCGCGATCGTGTGGCGCGAGCTGCTCGGGCGGTTCACGAGCGCGGCCATGGTCGACGCGGGCAAGCTCTACGCTCAGCCGTTCGACCCCAAGGACCCGCTCGAGACCCCCCGCGACCTCGTCGAGCCGCCGGCCGAGGGCCCGGATCCGATCCTCGTGGCGCTGGCCGAGGCCACGCGCGCGCTCGCGCAGGCGGGGTTCGACCCGAGCACGCCGCTCGGCGAGGCGCAGTTCACGAACAAGGGCGACGACGCCATCCCCATCCACGGCGGGCTCGGCATGGAAGGGGTCGCCAACGTCGTGACCCACCTGCCGACCGCCCCGAACAGCACCCTCCTGCCCAGGCTCAACACCGGCGAGCTCGTCAACCCGACGACGGGCCTCACCACCGCGGGGTACCCGATCAACTTCGGCACGAGCTTCGTGATGGCCGTCGAGCACACGACCGGCGGCCCGCGCGCCGAGGCGCTGCTCAGCTACTCGCAGTCGACCGACCCCGCGTCGCCCCATTTCGCGGACCAGACCGAGCTGTTCTCGCGGAAGGCGTGGCGGCCGGTGCTGTTCACGGAGAAGGACATCGCCGCCGACCCCGACCTCGTCGTGAAGGAGATCGGCGGACCCCGCTGAGCCGCGCGCGGTCCGCGGCGCACGCGCCGCGCCGCCATCACGCGGCGTCGATGGTCCTGAGCAGCGCGTCGAGCTCGAACGGCTTGCTGATCACGTCGCGCGCGTGCGTCGGCATCGGCTGCTTGATGTTCGACGCCGCGGTCATGATCACGACGGGGATCTCCCCGAGCCCGGGGACGGCCATGAGCTCGTCGCACACCTTCCAGCCGTTCATCTTCGGCATCATCAGATCGAGCAGGATCACGGCCGGCCGCGCGCCCTCCGAGAGGCGATCGAGCGCCTCTCGGCCGCTGAAATAGGGCGTCGCCTCGTACCCGAGCTCGCACAGCGTCTCGGCCAGGGTGATCGCGAGATCGACGTCGTCATCGATGATCAGGACAGACTTGCTCATGGGGCACGGGGAGTTCCACGGTGAAGGTGGAGCCGGCGTCGAGCTCGCTCTGCACGGAGATGCGGCCTCGCATCCTCTCCACGAGCTGTCGTGTCAGCCACAGGCCAAGGCCGAGGCCGCCGTAGTTGCGCACCGAGACGGCGCGCTCGAACTGCTGGAAGATGCGCGCCTGGTCCTCCGGCGCGATGCCGATGCCGCGGTCGCGGACGAGCAGGCGCGCGGCCCCGTCGCCCTGCTCGACGGTGATCTCGACGGGCGCCCCGCGGCCGAACTTCCACGCGTTCGACAGCAGGTTCACCACCACCTGCTCGATCCGGAAGCTGTCGCCCTCGCAGAGCACCGGCCCGTCCGCGTGGAGCTCGACCTCCGGCGCGACCTCCACCACGCCGTCCAGGAGCCGCTCCACGACGTCGCGCACGGTCTGGGCGAGATCGACCGGCGCGCGCTCGATCTCGAGCCGGCCGGAGAGGAGCTGCGTCGCGTCGAGGAGCTGCTCGACCAGCTTGAGGAGCTTCTTCCCCTGCCGCCCCAGGTTGCCCAGCTTGGGCGCGATCTCCTGGATGGGGATCGCCCCCGCCGCGCGCTGGAGGCGCTCCAGCGAGGTGATCTGCAAGAGGAGGGTCGCGATCGGCGTCTTCAGCTCGTGGGAGGCCACGGCGAGGAAGTTGTCGCGCGCGCGGAGCGCCTCCTCGATGCGCGCGGCGCTGCGGCTGTGTTCGATCGCGATCCCCGCGAGATCCTTGGAGATCTCGATGAGGCCAAGGTCGCGCGCGCTCGGTCCGCGCGCCTCGCGGTAATAGAAGGCGAACGTGCCGAGCGCCTCGCCCTCGCGGTCGAGGATGGGCACCGAGGTGCACGCCCTGAGGCCGTGGGAGAGCGCGAGATCGCGCGATCGCGCCCAGAGCGGGTCGCGCTCGATGTCCGAGACGACGACGGTCTGCTTGCGGAACACGGCGGTGCCGCACGAGCCGCTCACGGCGCCGATGCTCAGCCCGTCGACATCCTGGTTGTACGCCTCCGGCAGGCTGGGCGCCGAGGCCCAGCGGAGGTGCGTCCTCGACTCGTCGACGAGGAGGACGGAGCAGAGCGCGCGGCCCGACTGGGCCTCCATGAAGCGGATGAGCTCGTCGAGCACACGGGAGAGCGGCTCTCCGGACGCGACCATCCGGAGGATCCGGTTCTGCCCTCGGAGCAGGGGTCCGGCCCCTCGCGCCAGGCGCTCGGGCCTGGTGGAGCCGTTCCCGTCAGGCCCTGCCGTCAGGCAGGGATCCATGGGTCTCAACGCGTGCATCGCCCCCGATGCATTGCCTAGTCGGGCGCCGCTTTGTCGCAAGGAGAAACGCGGCGGAGCAGGCCTGCGCGCTCGCGGCCGGCGGCCGTCGGATCCGACGAGGCCGCGCGTCGGCTGCGGCGGCCCGCCGCTTTGCTCTATGCTCCGGCGCCATGCTCGACACGCGGGAGCTGCCGCTCCTCCGCGCCCTCGCGGGCCGGTACCCCACCACGGAGGCCGCGCTGGCCGAGATCGGCCATCTCCGGGCGATCCTGTCGCTCCCCAAGGGGACGGTGCATGTCGTCAGCGACGTGCACGGCGAGCACAGGAAGCTGAAGCACATCATCAACAACGCCTCGGGCAGCCTGCGGCCGCTGGTCGAGCGCGTGTTCGGCGACCGGCTCACGGCCGGCGAGAAGCGCGCGCTGCTCTCGGTCATCTACTATCCCCGCGAGAGCTACGCCCCCGTGGCGCGCGGCGCCGAGGCGGAGCGGCGCGCGTACCTGCGCTGGACGCTCGCGCGCGAGGTCGAGGTGATCCGCGAGCTGTCGCGGCGCTACACGCTCCGCCAGGTGGACCAGGCGTTCCCCGCCGACATGCGCGGCCTGCTCCGCGAGCTCGTGTCGGCGCGCGCCGCGCCGGACGAGGGCGGCTACCTCGACGCGCTCGTCGAGCCCTTCGTGCAGCACGGCCGCGAGATCGAGCTCCTGCGCGCCGCCGCGCGGGCGATCCGGAACCTCACGGTCTTCGAGCTCGTGGTGGCGGGCGATCTCGGCGATCGCGGCCCCCGGCTGGACAAGGTGCTCGAGTACCTGATGCGCCAGCCGCGCGCGCGGGTGGTCTGGGGCAACCACGACGTGAGCTGGATGGGCGCGAGCCTCGGCCACGAGGCGCTCATCGCCACCGTGGTCCGGCTCTCGCTGCGCTACGGCCGCCTCTCGCAGCTCGAGGAGGGCTTCGGCATCCCCGTCGCGCCGGTCGAACGGCTCGCGCGCACCGCCTACGCCGACGACCCCGCGGAGCGCTTCGCGGTGCGGGGCGAGGGGCTGCGCGACGCGCTGCTGATGGCGCGGATGCAGAAGGCCATGGCCGTCCTGCAGTTCAAGCTGGAGGGGCAGCTCTGCCGTCGGCGCCCTGACTACGCGCTCGATCACCGCTGCCTCCTGCACCGCATCGACCAGCGCGCGGGCACGGTCGCGATCGACGGCGAGGTATACCCGCTCCTCGACGCGCGCTTCCCGACGCTCGATCCGGGCGACCCTTACGCGCTCACGCCGGACGAGGCGGCGTGCATCGCACTCTTGAAGGAGTCTTTCCTGAAGAGCCCTGTGCTCGCCCGTCGGATGCGCTGGATGGTGCAGCAGGGGACGACGTGGCTCCGGCGCGATCGCGCGCTCATCTTCCACGGCTGTGTCCCTGTGGACGGCGCGGGCGAGCTCCTCCCGTTCGCGGTGGACGGCGAGCCCCGCCGCGGCAGGGCGCTGTTCGACGCGCTGGAGCGCGCGGTGCGCCGTGCCTTCCGGGCGCGGGCGCAGGAGGACGTCGACCTGCTCTGGTACCTGTGGACGGGGCCGCTCTCCCCGATGTTCGGCAAGGACCGGATGACGACCTTCGAGTCGTACTTCGTCGCCGACGCGAGGACGCACCGCGAGACGAAGAACCCGTATTTCCACCTGATCCACGACGCCGGCTTCTGCACCCGGGTGTGCCGCGAGTTCGGGCTGGACGAGGAGCGCGGGCTCATCGTGAACGGGCATGTGCCGGTGCGGGTCGAGCAGGGCGAGTCGCCGATCAAGGCGTCGCACCGCGCGGTGACGATCGACGGCGCGTTCTCGGAGGCCTACGGCGACAAGGGCTACACGCTCGTGCTCGAGGCGAGCGGGGCGCGGCTCGCGCAGCACCACCATTTCACGTCGGTGGAGCAGGCGGTGGAGACGGGGGAGGACATCATCCCCGAGATATCGGACGTGGAGGTCTACGAGGCCGCGCGCACGGTGGGCGACACGGAGAAGGGGGAGGAGCTGGCGCGGGAGATCGAGATCCTGGAGCGGCTCATCCAGGCCTATGAGGACGGCGTGCTCCTGGAGCAGCCGCGGTGACTGGAGCCGCCGCGGTGAGGTGAGGCGCGGCCGTGGGGGCCGCGCCTCCTCGGGTCAGTCGAGCTGGCCGTCGACGATCCAGTCGATGAGCGTCTGCTGCTCCGCCTCGGTCAGGCAGGCTGCATTTCCGGCGTCGTCCGCCGGGTCGCCGGTGCATCCTTTGCCGCGCGGCATGGATCCGCTCTGGATGCGGATGATGGTGCATGCCCCCTGCGTCAGCGCCGTCAGGATTTCGCCCGTCACTGGGTCCTTCGTGACGCACGGGTCGGAGTTCGCGGGGAGCTGCGAGGACGCGTAGGTGATCGAGAAGCCGCTGGACGGCGATTCCGCCCGGGTGTGGCAGGGCGCGCACTTCGCCAGCAGGATCGGCTCCACGTCGGCCCATCGCACGGGCTCGCTGGTGTCGCCGCCGGCGCCGCCCTCACCGCCGCCGGCGCCGCCCTCACCGCCGCCGGCGCCGCCGGAGGAGGTGTCGCCACCCGCGCCGCCAGCGCCGACCGCGACGGAGGAGGACTCGCCGCCAGCGCCGCCCGTACCGCCGACGGTGGAGGACTCGCCGCCCGCGCCGCCGACGCCGACAGCGACGGCGGAGGACTCGCCGCCCGCGCCGCCCGTACCGCCGACGGTGGAGGACTCGCCGCCCGCGCCGCCGACGCCGACCGCGACGGAGGAGGACTCGCCGCCCGCGCCGCCGGCGCCGACCGCGACGGAGGAGGACTCGCCGCCCGCGCCGCCGGCGCCGACCGCGACGGAGGAGGACTCGCCGCCCGCGCCGCCAGCGCCGACCGCGACGGAGGAGGACTCGCCACCGGCGCCGCCAGCGCCGACCGCGACGGACGTGCTGGTCGCCGTGGTGGTGGGATCGCCGCCCGTGCCGCCTGCGCCGACGGTGGATGCATCGCCTCCCGAACCGCCTGCGCCGACCGCGACGGAGGTGGTGGTCGTGCTGGTCGTGGTGGTCGTGGTGGTCGTCGAATCGCCGCCCGCGCCGCCGGTGCCAGCTCCGGTGCCGGTCGCGCCGCCCTCGCCGCCGGTGCCTGTCGCGCCGCCCTCGCCGCCGGTGCCGGTCGCGCCGCCCTCGCCGCCGGTGCCTGTCGCGCCGCCCTCGCCGCCGGTGCCGGTCGCACCGCCCTCGCCGCCGGTGCCGGTCGCGCCGCCCTCGCCGCCGGTGCCGGTCGCGCCGCCTTCGCCGCCAGTTCCCGTTCCGGAGCTGGTGGTGCTGCCGCCGGCCTCACCACCTGTGCCGCCGCTGCCTGCCACCGTGCCCGGGTCGTCGTCACCGCACCCGGCGAGCGCGACGATCAGCGCGCCGGTGGTCATGAACAAACGGATCGAAGTCCGCGGAATAAAGAGCATGCGCGGAGAATAAGCGCGCACGCGCTCGCCGGTAAATGCCGCCAACAGTGGATACAAGATTTTATGGTTGCCACAGCGGTGGATTACGCTTCCATTGAATCCCGGCGGCCATTGCTCGAGCCCGCCGGCCGGCTCTCTGCCGTACTGGCCCGCGTCCTCGAGGGCGCTCTGTCGTCCCGCCGCGCTGTCTTCCCGCGGTCCCGCAGGTCAGCTCTCGTGCGATCCCCTCGCCGCCTGCGGCCTTGCTCGCAGCGGCGTCACTTCGCCCGGACGCCCTCCGGAGCGCCGGTCGCGTTCGGAAACCTGGACTTGAGATCGTCCGCGCCCCGCTGCGGGTTCGCGGTGGCGGCGAGATCGGCGCGCTCTTTCCGCTTCTCTGCGGTGCTGATCCCGGTCCGCTTGTCGCGCGCCTCCACGAGGGCGGCCGGCATCTCCCCGTCGCGGTTGTACGACCAGGCGAGGAGCGGCTCGCCGACGGGAAGGCTGTGCGCGGCCGGGTGCCCCAGGTGCCCCGTGTCCCAGATGTGCCACGTCTTGCCGTAGCTGTTCATCTTCTTCTTGAGCGCCGCCTTCTCGGCCACCGCAGGTACGCCGGGCAGGATCAGCTGACCTGAGAGGATCTCGTAGTTGTGCGGGTGCCAGCGCTTCTTCTCGTCCTCCGCCAGGCCCTCGAACATCGCCTCGGAGATGATGTACTCGACCCCGATGATGTTCGCGTCGCTCGTGTTCCCGTCGAAGATCACACACTGCGTGAACTCTTCATTGACCCCTTTGCAGTAGTGATGGGCCTCCATGTGATGGTCCGGGTTGTCCTTCATCACGTGGAATCCGTCCAGGTAGTGGTCGATCGCCCGCACGGGACTCAGATCCTGGAGCGCCTCTGCGCCCTTCTCGAGGATCTTGGTGTCGACCTTCTTCTCCTGCCCCGGCGGGGCAGCCTGATTCGACGGGGGCGCGTCCGCCTGGCCGCAGCCGGCGTAGAGCGCAGGAGCAAGCACGAGCACGGCAATCGCAAGGTGAGGGCGTCTCGCCATCGTCGGGATCTCCCTGGAAACGACGCGCGTTCTGCAAATCCACGGCCACCCTCCGAAATGCCGCCCGTTCCGCCGGAGCGATGGGCGGGCCGTGGCTCTCTTGCATCATTGTGGCGTTACGCCACGGGTGGATTATCGCGCTGCGCCATCGGGTTTGTCTATTGCGGCCCGATTCGAACCGTGGTTAACGAGAGGACCTCCAGGACGCGCCGTGTCATCCGGCGCGCCACGAGCGCCGGCGTGGATCGAGCTCGGGGTCACGACGCGACGACGCGATGACGAGACGACGCGCCCATGCGATGACGCGCCCATGCAATGACGCGACGACGCGACGACGCGGCGCGAGCCTCGGGAGTCCCCTCGTTGGCGGCGTGAGGCGGGGCTTGCGTGCCGGTGGAGACATGGATTAGAACATTCCCGTCCTGTCTTATGTCGTCTTGCACCCACCGCGTGGAGCTCGTCTCACCGCATGTTCACGCGCTCGGCCGCCTGCCGGCCTCGCTCGACTGGGCTGCTTGACTATCACGGTTCACCTCAAAGCCCATCCTTCATCTCACTGACAGAGAGGGGAGCACCTATGCGCCTCACACGGTATGCGACATGGATCTTGGCGGCGGCGGTCGTTATCGCGCCGGCCGCCTGCGGCGACGACACGTCGAACAATCCGACCGGCTCATCGACCAGCTCCGGCACGGGCCCCGGCTCCGGCTCCGGCTCCGGCACGGCCGGCGGCGGCACCGGCGCCGGCGACAGCACGGGCGGCGGCGGCAGCGGTGACGGCGGCAGCGGTGACGGCGGCAGCGGCGACGGCGGCAGCGGCGCCGGCGACAGCGCGGGCCTCTTGCCCTGCGACGCCGGCTGGCCCGAGGTGACGAGCAAGATCGCGAAAGATCCGGCGATCGAGGCGGCCGTCGCGGAGCTGCTCGGCCAGCTGTCGCTCGAAGAGAAGGTCGGGCAGATGGTGCAGGCCGAGATCGGCTACATCACGCCGGCCGAGGTCAGGCAGTACAACATCGGCTCTGTGCTGAACGGCGGGGGCTCGTGGCCGGGCGGGAACAAGAGCGCGAGCGCGGCGGACTGGCTCGCGATGGCCGACGACTTCTACAAGGCCTCGGTGGACAAGAGCGGCGGCCGCGCGGGCATCCCGATCATCTGGGGCATCGACGCGGTGCACGGCAACAACAATGTCCGCGGCGCCACGCTCTTCCCGCACAACATCGGCCTGGGCGCCGCGAACGACCCCGATCTGCTCGAGCGCATCGGCGCCGCGACGGCCAAGGAGGTCGTGGCGACCGGCCTCGACTGGACCTTCGCCCCGACGCTCGCGACCGTGCGCGACGACCGGTGGGGCCGCACGTACGAGGGCTACTCCGAGGATCCGGAGATCGTGAATCGCTACGCCGGCCGGGTGGTGACGGGCATCCAGGGCGCCGCGAACAGCGCGGATCTCTTCGGCCCCACGCGCGTCATCGCGACGGCCAAGCACTTCATCGGCGACGGCGGCACCGACAAGGGCGACGACCAGGGCAACAACCTGTCGACCGACACCGAGCTGTGCGCGATCCACGGCCAGGGCTACATGTCCGCCATCCCCGCGGGCGCGCAGACGGTCATGGCGTCGTACAACAGCATCCGCGGCAAGAAGATGCACGGCAACGGCGAGCTGCTCACCGGCGTGCTGAAGGAGAAGTTCCACTTCGACGGCTTCGTCATCGGCGACTGGAACGGTCACCAGCAGGTGCCGGGCTGCGCCGAGGACTCGTGCGCCGAGGCGATCAACGCCGGTGTGGACATGATCATGGTCCCGTACAAGTGGAAGGAGTTCTACGAGAACACCATCGACCAGGTGAACGGCGGCCAGATCGAGAGGGCGCGCATCGACGACGCGGTGACCAGGATCCTGCGGGTCAAGATGCGGGCGGGGCTGCTCGGCCCGAAGGCGACCAAGGGCGCGCCCTCGGAGCGGATGTTTGCCGGGCAGCAGGCGGTGCTCGGGGCCGCGGAGCACCGGGAGATCGCGCGCGAGGCGGTGAGGAAGTCGCTCGTGCTGCTCAAGAACAAGGGCTCGGTGCTGCCGCTCGAGGCGTCGGCGCGGGTGCTCGTCGCGGGCAAGTCCGCGGACAGCATCCCGAACCAGGCCGGCGGGTGGTCGCGGACGTGGCAGGGCACGGACGTCACGAACGCCGATTTCCCGGGCGCCACATCCATCTTCAAGGGGATCCAGGAGGCCGTGTCCGGCGGCGGCCAGGCGATGCTGAGCGCCAACGGCGCTGCGGCCTCGTCGGGGAACTTCGACGCGGCGATCGTGGTGATCGGCGAGACGCCCTATGCCGAGATGAAGGGGGATATCCAGTCCTCGGGCGACTCCGGGGACGCGACGGCGCACGCCAAGACGCTCGAGCACGCGCTCTTCCACCCCGAGGACCTGGAGGTGCTCCGGACCATCCGCACGGCCGCGCCGACGCTGCCGATCGTGACGGTGTTCCTGTCGGGCCGCCCGCTCTACGTGAACAAGGAGCTGAACCTCTCCGACGCGTTCGTGGCGGCGTGGCTCCCGGGCTCGGAGGGCGGCGGCGTGGCCGACGTGCTGTTCGGCAAGCAGCAGTTCCAGGGCAAGCTCTCGTTCTCGTGGCCCGGGAGCGAGTGCCAGAAGGTCAACCGCAACGACGGGGGAGAGGCGCTGTTCCCCTATGGCTTCGGCCTGACCACGGCGGACCAGGACACGCTCGGCGAGCTCCCCGAGACGTCCACCGGGACCGCCTGCAACTGACCCCTTCCCCGGCGCCGCTGCCGCGCTCCCGAGCGGCGGCGGCGCCCCGCTCACCGCCGCTGCCGCGCTCCCGAGGGGCGGCGGCGCCCCCCTCGTCGCCGCTCATCGCCGGGTCGTGAGCACCACCTTGCCGGTGGTCGCGCGGGACGCGACCGCCGTCATGGCGGCCTTCGCGTCGGCCATCGGCAGCGCGGCGGAGATGAGCGGCTTGATCGCGCCCTGGCGATACATCGCGTAGAGCGCGTCCTGCGCGGCGCGCGTCAGGGCGGGCTGGGCGCGGCTGTAGGTGCCCCAGTAGAAGCCGAGCACGGAATAGTTCTTCACGAGCAGGTGGTTCGCGCGCGCGGCGGGGAAGTGGCCCGAGGCGAAGCCGATCACCAGGATGCGCCCCTCGAAGGCGACGCACCTGGTCGATCGATCGAAGACGTCGCCGCCGACGGGGTCGAAGATGATATCGGCGCCCCGGCCCGCGGTGTGGTCCTTGACGATGGCGACGAAGTCCTCGCCGCGGTAGTCGATCGCGACGTCTGCCCCGAGGGCGCGGCAGACCGCCGCCTTCTCCTTGCCGCCGGCGGTGGCGATGACGGTCGCGCCGGCCGCCTTGGCGAGCTGGATCGCGGCGCTGCCGACGCCGCCCGCGCCGGCGTGCACGAGGACGGTGTCGCCCGGCTTGACGCCGGCGCGCCGGTGCAGGGCGAGGTAGCCAGTCTGGTAGGTGATGGTCAGCGCCGCGGCGTCCTCGAACGGCATGCCGTCGGGGAGCGCGTAGGTCGTGCGCGGGCCGGCGATCGCGTGCGTCGCGTACCCTCCCGAGCCGGGCAGCGTCGCGGCCACGCGGGTGCCCGGCGGCAGCGACGGCTCGCGGCTCTCGACGACGAGGCCGGCGACCTCGAAGCCGGGGACGAACGGCGGAGTCGGCCTGACCTGATGGGCGCCCGCGGTGAAGAGCACGTCGGGGAAGTTGATCGCCGACGCGGCGACCTCGATGCGGGCCTCACCCTCGGCGAGCGGGGGGTCGTCGACCTCTTCCCAGACAAGGATCTCGGGCGAGCCGAAGGAGTGTCCGCGCCAGGCGTGCATGGGGCGCGGACCTTAGCAGAAAGTCCGACCGCCGAGCCACGGAGGCGCATGGCCGCACAGCGTGCCTGTCCATCATCCCTCTGTGCCTCCGGGACTCGGTGGTTCACATCGATGGGCTTCTCGACGTCGCTCGCGCTGCCCGAGAGGTGTTGCCGAGCCGCCCGGCCCCCGGAGAGGGAGGCGGGCAGAAATCCTGCCAGGGATCTGCCTCAAGGGAGGAGAGAGATTTCAACGCAAAGGCGCAAAGGCGCAAAGGCGCAAAGGCGCAAAGGCGCAAAGGCGCAAAAAGAAATTATAATGCATTTTTGCGTCTTTGCGCTCTTGGCGCCTTTGCGTTGAAATCTCTCTCCTGATCCTTGGCCCGACTCCTGGCGGGCGGAACTACGGAATGATCTGGATACCCAGCGTCGCCGTCACGGTGCCCTGCGCCTGGCCGTCGAACGTCACCTCGACGTGGTAGTTTCCTGGCGCGAACGGCTCCCCCTCCGGATTGCTCGTGTCGGACGGCCCGTTCCACTGCCGGCCCGACCAGCGGATCGTCTCCATCGCGGTCGTCGCGTCGACCTGCACGGTCTCCGCCTCGTCGGGAGCGCAACACCCGACGTCGCACAGGCAGTACTGCTGCGGCTGGCCGGCCGACGAGGTGCCTGTGATCTTGTACGACACGAACGAGAGCGGATCGGTCGACGGGTCGACGCAGCGCCCGCAGCCGGTGGTCTCCGCGACGCTGATGGGCGGGACGCTCGAGTCGGTGACGACCTTGTAGATGAACTCCGCCGCCTCTCCGACGTGATAGACGCACCGGCTCGACGCGATCGAGATCTTCACGCCAGGGATCGTGCCCTCGATGTCGCGCACCGCGCACCGCTCGTCGAACGGCGAGCCGCCGCTGCCGCCGCCGCCATCGCTGGCGTTGCCGCCGCCGCCGTCGCTGGCATTCCCGCCGCCGCCGTCACTGGCGCTGCCGCCGCCGCCGTCGCTGGCGCTGCCGCCGCCGCCGTCGCTGGCATTGCCGCCGCCGCCGTCGCTGGCATTCCCGCCGCCGCCATCGCTGGCGCTGCCCCCGCCGCCGCCTGCGCCGCCGGTGCCCCCGCCGTCCTTGCTGCCGTTACATCCCATCAGGCACGCACCGGATATGAGGGCTGCCATCAGCGCTCGAAGCACGTCGCTCGCCATCCGATCACCTCTCCAACTTCGCCGCCGCACTTCGCGCGCGGCCGCGAACGCGCAGCAAGAGAGATGCCTCGCGCGACCCGCGCGGATCCGCGCAGAACAGGGCCAGCGCCTGGGACATCAGCTCCGCGATTGTGCCGAAATGGGCCACCCGGCCGCGCGCAGGCCGGCGGCCGTCACTCGAGCTCGGGATACCAGCACGCCACGCGGTGGCCGCTCCCCGGGACGAGCTCCTCCAGCGGCGGGATCTCCACGTCGCACTTGCCCTCCTCGGCCTTCCGGCAGCGAGGGTGGAACACGCAGCCCTCGGGCGGGTTGATCGCGCTCGCCGGCGCGCCCGGGAGCAGGCGGCGCGCCTTGCCGCCGCGGTCGATCGACGGCGTCGCGTCGAAGAGCGCGCGCGTGTACGGGTGGTGCCGCCGCTCGGAGACGCCCTGCGCCGGGCCGAGCTCGACGATCCTGCCGAGGTACATCACCGCCACGCGGTGGCTCACGTGCTCGACCACCCGGAGGTCGTGCGAGATGAACAGCAGGCTCAGCGCGAGCTCGTCCTGGAGCTCCTCGAGGAGGTTGACGATCTGGGCCTGCACCGACAGGTCGAGCGCGCTCACCGGCTCGTCGCAGACGATGAAGTCCGGGCGCACCGCGAGCGCCCGCGCAATCGCGACCCGCTGCCGCTGGCCGCCGGAGAGCTCGTGCGGGAAGCGCTCCATCATGTCCGGCCGCAGGCCGACCTTCTGCAGCGCGGCCTCGACCATCGCGGTCTCCTCGTCGCGGGTCCTCGCGAGGCGGTGGATCACGATGCCCTCGCCGACGATCTCGCGCAGCGTCATGCGCGGGTTGAGCGAGCCGTACGGGTCCTGGAAGACGATCTGCATCCGCCGGCGCATCGCCCGGAGCGCGCGGCCCGACATGGCGGAGAGGTCCTCGCCGTCGAAGAAGACCCGGCCGACCGTGGGCTCGATGAGCCGGATCGCGAGCCGCCCGAGGGTGCTCTTGCCGGAGCCCGACTCGCCGACCAGGCCGAGCGTCTCGCCGCGGTGCACGTGGAAGGTCACGCCGTCCACCGCCTGCACGAACGCCGGCTTCGCGAACGGGCCGCGCCGCACCGGGTAGAGCTTCGAGAGCCGCTCCGCCTGCACGAGCGGGCGCTCGCCGCGCGCGCTCTCGGCGCGGGCCTCGGCGGCGCCGGCCTCGTCCCCCTGGGCGGGCAGCGGGAAGTCGCTGTCGCGCGTCACGCCGCGCCCTCCTCCCCCGGGCGTCCCGCGCCGGCGAGGAGAAAGCAGCGCGCCGCGTGGTGCCCCGCGCCCGGCGGGACGGCGTACAGGTCCGGCGGCTCGGCGCGGCAGCGGTCGAACACCGCCTCGCAGCGGTCCTGGAAGCGGCAGCCGCGCGGCGGATCGCGCAGATCGGGCAGCCCGCCGGGGATCGTCGGCAGGCGCAGCGATCGCTGGCCGCGCACGCGGTGCGGGCGGAAGCCGCGCGCGGGGATGCTCCGGAGCAGCGAGCGCGTGTAGGGGTGCGACGGCGCGGCGAGCACGTTGCGCGCCGGCCCCTGCTCGACGACGACGCCGGCGTAGAGGACGACGATGTCGTCGGCGAGCTCGCCGACCACGGCGAGGTCGTGCGCGATGAGCAGGAGGCTCATGGACGTCTCCGCCTTGAGCCGCTCGAGCAGGTCGAGGATCTGCGCCTGGGTGGTCATGTCGAGCGCGGTGGTCGGCTCGTCGGCGATGAGCAGCGAGGGCCCGGGCGCGAGGGCCATGGCGATCATGACGCGCTGGCGCATGCCGCCGGACAGCTCGTGCGGGTAGCTGTTCGCGCGGACCTCGGGCTCGGGGAAGCCGACCTTGCGCAGCAGGCTCACGGCGTAGAGCCGGGCGTCGCCGCGGGACATGGGCCGGTGCAGGCGGATCGCCTCGGCGATCTGGGCGCTGACCGTGTACACGGGGTTGAGCGAGGTCATCGGCTCCTGGAAGATCATGCCGATCTTCCCGCCGCGGACGGCGCGCATCTCGCGCTCGCCGAGCGCGAGGAGGTCCTGGCCGTCGAGCTCGATCGAGCCGCCGTCGATCGACGCGTACGGCGCGGGCAGGAGCCGCAGGATGCTGAGCGCGGTGATCGTCTTGCCGCAGCCCGACTCGCCGACGAGCGCCACGGTGCGCCCGCGCGGCACCGTGAACGAGACGCGGTCGAGCACGCGCGTGACGCGGCCGTCGGCGGTGAACGAGACGCGGAGGTCGCTGACCTTGAGCAGCGCCTCCGCGGGCGCGGCCGCCTCGGCCGTCGGGGGCGGCGCGGTGCGGACGAGCGGGAAGGGGCGGACGCTCGCGGTCGAGCGCTGGGTGACGGCGGGCTCGTCGTCGTCGAGGGAGCCGCGCGAGGAGGTGGGGGCGCCGGGCGCGGCGGCGCCGGGCGCGGCGGCGCCGGCGACGCGCGGGAGGCCGCGCGCGGACGTCGGGGAGCTGGGCGCGGGGGCGCCGGAGACGGGCGGGGCGCCGCGCGCGGACGTGGGGACGGTCGGCGAGGTCGGGGCGCCGGGCGACGACGAGGCGCCGGACACGGGGGGCGCGCCCGGCGACGACGGCGCGCCGGGCGCCGGCGGGACGCTCGGCGTGGAGGGCCTGCCCCGGCCGGCGTCGTGGCGGACGAGGGGCAGCGGGAGAGACGGGCGCCCGCCGAGGTCGTCGTCCTCGTCGTCGTGGCCGGAGCTCACCGTACGTACACCTCGAGCTGCGGGCCGGTGCCCTGGGAGATGCCCATCGAGTAGGCCGCCCCGACGGCGTCGCGGCCCGGCGCGACGATGGCGATGCCGTGGTCGTCCATGCGCCGCCTGGCCCAGCCGCGCACCAGCGAGGTGACGTCGATCCGCAGCGGCGCCGTGGGGAGGCGCCGCGCGACGGCGGCGGGCTCCGGGATCGACAGGCGGGGCTGCCGGCCCCACGTCGCCGTCTCGGAGCGCCACGGCTCGAGGATGCGCGCGACCTCGAGGGTGAGGGCGCGCTCGGCGGGCGGCGCGAGGGGGACCGGCTCCAGCACGACGAAGGCGCTCGCGATGTCCGCGTCGACGCCGAAGGTCGGCGCGAACCGGAGCAGCAGGACGACATCGCCGGTCCTGGCGCGCCCGAGCGCGATGGCGTCGGGGACGCCGGGCGCGGCCGCGGCGTCGCCGTCTTCCTGGAGCACGGCGAGGTCCGCGGGCGGGAGCAGCACCCGGCGCGCGTCGACGGGCGAGGGGAGGGCGCCCGCCGGCCGGCAGCGCCCCACGACGCAGTGCCCGGCGCCGCAGACGCCCGCGCCCGCGCACACGCCCGCGTCCGTCGAGGAGGCGCCGCCGCAGCCCAGGAGCGGCGGCGCCGCGACGAGCAGGGCCACGGGCGCGAGGGCGGCGAGCAGTCGCACAGCGGGGGCGACCATAGCAGAGCGGGGCGCCGCCGGCAGGGGGGCGGCATGGAGGCGATGCCGGCCACGGTCGTTGCGATCTCTGTTGTCGGGCTGCGGCCGCTCTGCTGGGATGCGGGGTCGTGCGCGTTCGAGCTTTCACCCTTCTGAGAGCGCTCGTGGTCCTCGTCGCCTTCCCTGCGGCGCTCGCCGCCTGCGGGAAGAAGGCGCCGCTCGGATCTCCGTGCCGCGCTGACGACGACTGCGCCTCGGGCCTCGCCTGCCATCGCGAGCAATGCCTGCACGAGGGGAGCGCCCGCCGGATGCGCGAGGAGGAGCAGCGCGCCTCCGGCGCGGGCGGCGCGCGGAAGGTCGGCGATCGCGTCGAGGTCGAGTGGAAGGGGTCGTACAAGCCCGCCGTGATCACCGGCGTCGTCGCCCCGGGGTCGTACCGGGTCCACTTCGAGGGCTACGACGCGCAGTGGGACGAGGTCGTGACGGAGGCGCGCATCAAGGGCGGCGCGCGCCCGGGTGCGGCGCAGAAGGCGGCGGTGCCGGCGGCGAGCAGCGCGGATCGCTGAGCGTACCTGACGACAGGCGGCTGCGACCGGGGAGGGGGGCCCTACCAGGACGTCGACGAGGACGGCCGGCTCGTCTCACCACCGCTCCCGATCATCGTCGTGACCTTCCCCCTGCCGCCCCAGCGCATCGCGGTGGCCATCTCGGAAGACCCGTAGTCCGGGCTCTCCGGTCCCGCTGTGTCGCCGCGCGACCCGCGGTGAACTATGGCGAGGCGTGTGACATGAACAATTACGAGAATTTGTTGAACCAACTGGCACAAGGGCTTGTGACGAAAGAGGAAGGACATCGCTGGTTCAGCGGGCTTGCGGAAGGCGAGCAGCTAGACGTTCTCGGCAAACTCTGGTTCTTCGCTGCTCAGGCTGGAGCTCGCGAGAGCGATGTGGATGTCGCCATCGCTCGGGCGCAGCTCAAGCCGGGCTTTACACCGTGCGCGCTCCTGAGGAACGGGCGACTCCAAATTCAAGCTGCGAAAGTCTTGGGACTGCCACTCGCGGAGCATGAGAAGTCGTTTCGGCTGTTATCTGCGTTGTTTCAAGTTGCGGACGAGCGACGTCGGAAGGAAGAGTGTAAGGATGGCTGCTCGCACTGGTGGCACACGAAAGGCCGATGAGCTTGAGACGCGCAGGGAAGCGTGACGCTCGTGACGGAGGCGGACGGGAGCGCGGAGAAGTCGGCGTACGCGTACTACGAGCCGTTCGGGAGGCGGATCGAGCGATACGGCGCGCCGGTGGGCGGGCCGCCGGGGGAGCTGCGGCTTGGGCTGACCGGGCACGAGCACGACGACGATCTCGGGCTGATCAACATGAAGGGGCGGATCTACGACCCGAAGCTGAAGCGGGTGCTGACGCCCGATCCGCTGGTGTCGGCGCCGCTGTTCGGGCAGAGCTACAACCGGTATAGCTATGTGCTCAACGATCCGCTGAACCTCGCGGATCCGACGGGCTACGAGCCGACGGGGCCGGACTGCACGACGTGCGCGCCGTGGACGCCCCGGCAGCCGCCGTGGAGCGGGGGCGGCGGTGGAGTCACCATCATCTCCGGGGGCAGCGGAGACGGGGATGATGGGAATCCTTACACCAGCGAGTGGAGCTCTGACGCCGGCGATATCGGTCCGCCGCCGCCTCCGTCGGTCGTCAGGTCGGACGTGGACGGGTTCCAGGGTGCTGGGGTCGAGCCGGGTCAGGGCAGCTTGCTCGTGCAACTGGTGAACGAGCGGGCGCGGCAGGATCGGCTGTACTACGAAACGCTGCAGCGGGACACGTTCCGCGTGACCCAGTGGGCGATGGTCGGCGCAGGCGCGGCGCTGCTGGTCTGGTCGGGCGGCTACGCGCTGCTGGCGCTCGAGGAGCTGTCGGTGTTCGGCAGCACGATCGGGATGACGTCGACGCAGATGGCGGCGGCGAACGCGGCGAGCTTCACGGCGAAGGCGGTGCCGGCCATCCTGGGCGAGGTGTGGGTGCTGGAGGGGCTGCACCGGCACGACCCGGGGAGGATCGCCGATGGGTTGATGATAGCCGCGTCCGCGGGGGCCAGCTTCGGCGAGGGCCTGGGGGCGGGGCCGCGGGCGGGTGGGGGCGCCGCGGAGCGAAGGTACATCGCATGGTCGAGCAAGCGTGTGGCGGACGCCGCTGATCAGATCGCCCGAGGTACAAACGAAGTGATCGTGAATGGTCGAGATGAAGCTGGTGAAATCTTCATCGGGTTGTTCCACGGCAAGGGATTTAGGAATACTACAGGTATGACGGGAAGACAGGTTCGGGAGATGCTGCCGGGCGGTAAATATGGAACTTATCATTGGGACATGGCAGATACTCAGCACGACGGCCGCTCTCATCTCCAGGTGCATACGGAAGACGGTAGCATCTTTCGGATCTTTTTCTGAAAAGGCGTATTATGGACAGGCAAGAGATTGACGCAATGCTCGATCAGGGGCAACGAGTCGGATTCGTAAAGCAGACGAGCGATCCTGAGTATTTGGGATGGATCGTGCTTAGTAAATTGAACCCTAACCGGCGACTGCTTGAGGTGTTGGGTCACGACAGCGATTCTGTGTATGTGGCCGAAGAGCGGAGGCGCGAACGAGAGCCATATCTGCTCATGGTTATTGAATTGAAGCGAGAGGTGCACGATGCGGGGGGCTATGAGACGGAAGAAGATTATCGTCGGAAAGACAGATATTGGTTTGCGACGCTGGAGGATGTGGAGCGTAAGCTCGGCGAGTGGGGGATGTCATTGTCAGATGGCAGGGAAGCTCGTGAACTTGATGTGCCCTAGGATGAGCGCCGACTGGGGGCTCGTGGCTCTTGTCGCTACCTGCATGGGAGCAGGTGACGCCGACGACGCTTGGGGTGACGCACTCGGCGGAGCGGCGCGTCTGGCTCGATTTCAACGAAGCGGGGAAGAGTCGGATCTACGACCCGAAGCTGAAGCGGGTGCTGACGCCCGATCCGCTGGTGTCGGCGCCGCTGTTCGGGCAGAGCTACAACCGGTATAGCTATGTGCTCAACGATCCGCTGAACCTCGTGGATCCGACGGGCTACGAGCCGACGGGTCCGGACTGCACGACGTGCGCGCCGTGGACGCCGCGGCAGCCGCCGTGGAGTGGGGGCGGCGGTGGAGTCACCATCATCTCCGGGGGCGGCGGAGGTGGGGATGATGGGAACCCTTACACCAGCGAGTGGAGCTCTGACTCCGGCGACATCGGTCCGCCTCCGCCGCCGTCGGTCGTCAGGTCGGACGCGGACGGGTTTCAGGGTGCTGGGGTCGACCCGGGCCACGGCAGCTTGCTCGTGCAACTGGTGAACGAGCGGGCGCGGCAGGATCGGCTGTACTACGAGACGCTGCAGCGGGACACGTTCCGCGTGACCCAATGGGCGATGGTCGGCGCGGGCGCGGCGCTGCTGGTCTGGTCGGGCGGCTACGCGCTGCTGGCGCTCGAGGAGCTGTCGGTGTTCGGCAGCACGATCGGGATGACGTCGACGCAGATGGCGGCGGCGAACGCGGCGAGCTTCACGGCGAAGGCGGTGCCGGCCATCCTGGGCGATGTCTGGGTGCTGGAGGGGCTGCACCGGCACGACCCAGGGAGGATCGCCGATGGGCTGATGATAGCCGCGTCCGCGGGGGCCAGCTTCGGCGAGGGGCTGGGGGCGGGGCCGCGGGCGGGTGGGGGAATACAGGGGGGAGCGCCCAAGATCAGCAGTGGATCACAAGTCACCGAGGAGGTGATCCGGCAGGCGATGAGGGGCGCGCCCCTGGCATCGCAGCAGTCGGGAGGTGTCTCATTGCCGACCATTCAGAACTACGTCGACAAGCTCTTGGCGGGTGATGTCGCTCCTGCCATCAAGGTCGATGGTCGGATAATCGTGTACGGCAACCGTCGCTATATTGCCGGGAGAGTATTCGGGCAGGAACCTGCAATTCAGCCATGGGCAGGGGGCGGCCCGGCAATGTGATTTTCTGGGATGAAATTCCAGTAGATCCAAAGGTGTGGCCATGATCATCATCCGTTGCGAAACCGGCGACGACGTTCATGTTGAAATCTCAGCACTTAACGGTGCCAAACTTTCCGGCCTCAATCTTCACCGAGCGCTGCTAGAAGGAGAAGACCTGAGGCACGCCGATCTGTCCGGTGCGGATCTTCGCTCAGCACGGCTGGACGGAGCCGTCCTGGACGAGGCGAATCTGGCGCATGCAAAGCTCCCCGCGTGCAATGCTGCTCGCGCCAGATTCGTTGATGCGGACCTATCAGGCGCTTTCATGAGAAGCGGAGGATTCGAGGGAGCGGATTTTACCAGGGCCAAGCTCCGTGGCGCGGATGTGGGACGGGCTCGCTTCAGTGGAGCGGTGTTCGATGGGGCGGACCTCAGAGCGATCGACCTCGGCCAAGCAGACTTGAGGGGCGCGCGGGCCGACGACTTCACCGTGTGGCCCGACGGGTTCGTGCCGCAGGCCCATGGTGTGGTTGTTCGAGTCGCACCCGAGTAGAAGCGAGCAAGGACTACCTGAACGAGGATCAGCCGCTTCCGCCTGGCGCGTGTCGTGACATTGGATATCCATGCAGCGCCGACGGGCTGATGGTGGCGCAGGTGGTGGTGGGGAGCGCCGAGCGGCGGGTGCAGTATCTGCACCAGGAGGGGCAGGGGAAGGATGGAAGCGAGGCGAAGTCACGCCGGGGAGACGTTCAGGTCAATTCGCGCAGCGGCGATGGGGCGTCGGACTGGCACCCGGGAGCGGGCGACTCAGCCCCTGATCCAGGCGTTGATCCGCTCAGCCCAGCCGGCGGACTCGTCGAGGGTGAGGACGAGCCGCCGGTACGACTCCCCCTCGAGCTCGATCGTCAGCGGGTTGTCCTTCCGGCTCCGCACCGTGTACCAGAACTCCTTGCCGCGATCGGTGTAGTACGTCCCGGCCTTGATCAGCCCGGGAAGCGCCGTCCCTGGCGCGCGGATCGCCCGCCACGTCGCGGGCGGAAGCGCCGCCTCCGCCCGCGTCACGTGCTCGCGCGGCACCACGATGGGCGAGAGCTTCACGGCCCAGAGCCGCTCGGCGCCCTGCAAGGTGAGCGTCAATCGATCCCCGTCGATTCGCAGCTGCATGCCGCGAGTCTAGTTCCGCGGGAGCGTCCGGTGATCAGAATTCACCTCGGGATTGCCGCCCGGGAGCGGCGGAAGCTCCGCCGGAGAGCGGCCACGGCCACAGCGAGGTAGAGGGCGTTCGCCCCTGTGCGCCGAGCGCGTCGAGATCATCGTCGCGGCGGAGGTCCAAGCGTCGGTCGTGGGATCGTAGAGCGCCCGGTTCCCCTCGGCGTGCAGCTCGCATTGCAAAAATTCAGAGGCTCGTGACGTACTATTGCATCTGCGCTCGGTCGCGCCTCGCCGCGCGCTCATGGCTTGACACGAGCCCGGCGCGCGGCGGACAGTGATCCGCGGCCGGCGGTGATCACGGGAGCGCGCGCCGGGAATGTAACTTCAGCCCCGACGTGACTCCGGGGCGCCCAGTACCGCCTTGCTTTAAAAGTTCGCCTCAGACCACGACGCGGCGCATCGCCGGAACCCCTCGGTTCGCGCCGGGGGCATTCCACCGGAATGGCTGGTCACTCCAGGAGCAAGACAATGCCGCCCGACACCGATCGACCGGTCCCGTTCCTCCGTCGTTCCCTCGCGGCGGGCATGTCCGCGCTGGCGCTCTTCTCTCTGACGGGCGCTGCGTGTACCGGTCAGCTCGGCAAGGAGACGCCGCCTGTCGAGGTCGACCCGCTCACGGGGGAGCCGGCGGCGCAAGACTGCAGCGTCACCCGAACGAGCCCCAGCGTCCTGCGCCGGCTGTCCAGGATCGAGTACCAGCTCACCCTTCAGGACCTGTTCCAGCTCGACGCGCCGCCCGCCGTGGACAGCATCCCGGAGGACACCGGCCAGGGCGGCTTCCGCACGATAGCCACCCTCCAGAACGTGTCGGATCAGCACCTGCGCGCCTACCTGGCGACCGCGGAGACGCTCGGTCAGGAGCTCATGGCGGACGAGGCGCGCCGGACATCGGTGCTCGGCTGCGAGCCGGACGCCGACGACTGCCTCGAGCGCTTCGTCCACCGCTTCGGCAAGCTGGCCTATCGAAGGCCGCTGTCGTCCGAGGAGGCGAGCGACCTCGTCGCGCGGGCGAGCGAGGCCGCGCAGGACAGGGCGGACGCGTTCCGCTTCGTCGTCGAGGCGCTGCTCACCTCGCCGAGCTTCCTGTTCCGCATCGAGGTCGGCGCGTCGGGGCAGGAGACATCGCCCCTGACGCCGCTCGAGCTCGCCTCGCGCCTGTCGTTCACGCTGTGGGGCCGGTCCCCGAGCGAGGAGCTGCTCGCGCGGGCCGAGGCCGGCGAGCTCGACAGCCCCGACGGGCTGCGCGCCGTCGCGGAGGAGATGGTCGAGGACAAGCGGACCGAGCTCTTCTTCAACGCCTTCTTCAAGCAGTGGCTCACCTTCGAGCAGCTCCGCCCCCCGGCGAATCCGGACCCGTCGTGGACGCCCGCCCTGCTCGAGGACATGATCGCCGAGAGCGAGCGCGTCCTCGGCGAGCACGCCTTCACCCCCGACACCGACTTCCTCGACGCGCTCACCGCGAACCACACCTACCTCACCCCGGAGCTCGCAAAGTTCTACGGCCTGGAGGCGTCGGGGGACGGCATGACCCGCGTGGAGTTCCCGGCCGGCCACCACCGGGCGAACACGGGGCTCCTCACGCACGCCAGCCTGATCAGCGCCAAGAACGACGGCGACCTGATCGCCGTGCGCGGCCAGTGGATCCGGGCGGCCTTCCTCTGCCAGAAGATCTACATCCCCGCGGGGCTCCTCGAGCAGCTCGAGAGCGAGCTCTCCGGCCTGAGCTACGTCGACGTCATCAAGAAGCGCAACACGCAGGAGGGGTGCGCCGGGTGCCACGCGCTCATTGATCCCATCGGCGTCGGGTTCGCCCAGTACGACAAGAACGGGCGGTACGACGGGAGCATCGGTATCGACGAGTTCGGGATCGAGCCGCGCTTCGAGGGCGCAGCCAACGAGTCGTTCGACTCGCTCGCTGCCCTGGCCGCGGAGCTCCGGCAGAGCCCGGAGCTGGCCGCGTGCGTCGCGGAGAAGCTGTTCATCTACACCCAGGGTCGCGAGCCGGCGAGCGAGGACCGCTGCGCGATCGACGCCGCCGCCGAGGGCTTTGCGCAGGACGGCAACCGGTTCCGTTCCTTCCTGACCACCATCGTCCAGTCGCCGGCGTTCCGGCTGCGGAGGGCGCCGGAGTGATGTGCGCGCACAGCGTCCGACAGACGGAAGAGGAGTGTCGCCGATGAAGATCTCGAGAAGAGCACTGCTCCGCGGGGCCGGCGTCGTGGTCGCCTTGCCGTTCCTCGACGCGATGCGACCGCGGCGCGCCAGCGCCGCGCCGGAGGACGCCCCGAAGCGCTTCGTGGCGTTCTTCGTGCCGAACGGCACGGATCCCGGGGCGTGGCACCCCGGCGCGGCGGGGCCGCTCTCGCCGGAGGCGCTGACGCCGTGCCTCGTGGACATGAAGGGCTTCGCGGCCGAGCGCGAGTGGCCGGCGGGGGAGGCGATCTGGCAGGACGTCACGATGGTGTCCGGCGTCGATCACCAGGCGATCTGCTCCGACATCCACAGCCCGGCGATGGCGCTCTGCGCGCACACCGACGGCGGCGGCCAGGCCGTCCCGAAGAAGGCCACGCTCGACCAGGTCCTCGCCGACCACATCGCGGCCGGGACGCCGTATCGCAGCCTCAACCTGTCTCCCACGGGCGACACGGCGGTCACGCAGGGCTTCATCTCGTTCCGGGACGGCGGTCAGGTCGAGGATGCCTTCCGCGATCCGGCGCGCCTGTTCGACACGCTGTTCAGCAACCTGGGCAACCCGAACGCCGAGATGGACAACATCCGGCAGCGCCGGGCCAGCGTCCTCGACTGGGTGAGGGAGGACGCGCGGCGCCTGAACCAGCGCCTCGGCGCGGCGGACCGGGCGCGCGTGGAGCAGCACCTCGAGTCGGTGTTCGAGCTGGAGAAGCAGATCCAGTCCACGACCGCGTCGGGCTGCACCGTCCCCGGCAAGCCCGAGCGGGGGCTGGACCTGCACGGCAAGTTCAAGCAGATGATCGATCTCGGGCTGCTCGCGCTCACCTGCGACCTGACGCGGGTGCTCGTCCTGCAGTACTCGAACAGCTGGGGCCTCGACTTCGCCGGGTACGATCTGCCGGACGGCGTGGGGACCTGGAGCGATCACTTCATCTCGCACAAGCTCGGCGACCGCGACCGCGCCACCGACCTCGACGGCCTGCCGCAGGCGGAGGCGATGCGCATCGCCAACGCCCGCGTCGTCCAGACATCGCGGTTCAAGGTGCGCCGCTTCGCCTACCTGCTCAACGCGATGAAGGCGGCGACCACGCCGACGGGCAACCTGCTCGACGAGTCGCTCGTGCTCTACACGTCCGAGAACGGTGACGGGGACTCCCACGGCCGGAAGAACATGCCCGTCATGCTGGCAGGACACGTGGGGGGCTTCCAGACAGGCCGCGTCGTCAAGGCGAGCAACGCCCCCCCGACCGGCGCGCTGCATTGCTCCATCATCAACTACTTCGGCATCGAGATGGCGAAGTACGGCGATCCGGCGGGCGGGCCTATCGCCGGCCTGTGAGCCCCGCGCGCCGCTCCCTGGGGAAGGGCGCCATCTGTTCGCGTGCCTCGGTTCCAGTCCCGATCCTGATGGCGCTCCGCGGTTTTTTTGCTCGGGTGAACCCGCGGCACGCGGATGCAGCTTAATTGTCGAGCCGCCCCCCACCGAGGGTCTGGGGGGCGGGCGCATTGGCGCCCTGCAGGCTCGTAGGTCGTACTTATCCTTCGGAGGTCGCTTGTGAACATCGCGCTGCACAGCAGTGGACGGGCGTTTCTCGCTTGTTGCTTGATCATCGGCATCGGCTCGGGGTGCGAGCGCTCGGTCGTCCTTCCGGAGCCATCTCCGCAAGGCGGCACCGCCGCTCCTTCGCAAGACGGCCCTGCCGCTCCGCCGCAAGGCGACGCGGCGGCCGACGTCGACCCGGCGGGCAGGCCCGGCATCCGGGCCGGAGGGGGGGCGGAGGGCGCGATCGGCGTGCCGGTCGGCGGCGGCGAGGGCGATCGATGCTCGGGCCCGTTCCCCGGCGAGGAGCCGAGCGACGGCAGCGGCTACTACCTGAAGCCGGGCCTCCTCTATCCCGCCGATTCCCCGGGGGTGTACCTGGGCCAGCTCGCGGTGGGCGACATCGACGGCGACAGGCGCTTCGACTTCATCAGCACGGATCGCCGAGAGCTGTACCTGCAGACACATCCACGGGTGCGAGAGCTGGACGGGCGAGTCATCCACACCCCGTCGCTCCCGGCCGACACCATCGAGGACACGTTGCTGCTCGACGCGGATCACGACGGAGAGGTCGACATCCTGGTCGCTCAGCAGGAAGGGCTGAGCTTCCTCCGCAACCAGGGCGGCGGCGCCTTCGAGCCTCCGCGGGCGATCGCCGGGCCGACCGCGTTCTCCCCGAGCGCCGTCGACCATGACGGCGACGGCAACCTCGACATCGTCGGGCTCGGGTACGACAGCAAGATCCTCGTTTACCTGGGCGACGGCCACGGCAACTTCGAGCTGACCCACGATCTGCCGGCGGGCGTGTTCCTGTCCGGGATCATCGGGGGCGACGTGACGGGCGACGGCCTCCCGGACGCGGTGGTCGCGATGACCGGCGTGGGCGCGGGCGTCGCCGTCTTCCCGCACGACGGCGCGCGCGGGTTCGACACGACCGGCCAGCAGATCTTCTTCGAGACAGCGCCGGACTCGGAGGTCTCGTTCGTCTCCCTCGCGGTCGGCGACGTGAACAACGACGGCCGCCAGGACGTCGCCGCGGTCACGCACGAGCACACCGACGGGCCGATGCGGGTCTGGATCCTGCTGCAAGACGACCTCGGCAACCTGACCGCGCCGCAGCCGCTCCTCACCATCGACGACCACCAGTACTCCGTCTCCGGCGGCGTTCAGATCGCCGACCTGAACCTCGACGGGCGGAGCGATCTCGTCGCGGTCAGCAGCAACACCGCCGAGATGTGGTCGTTCATCCAGACGCCGGAGGGCACGTTCGAGAGCCGCTCGGCGCCGTTCCCCGGCGCGTTCGACGACATCGACGGCTTCGGCGTCGGCATCACCGACTTCGACTGCAATGGTTGTCCTGACGTGGTGGGCGTCCAGCGCGACGGCCTGGTCGCCTTCCGCGGCCGCGGCTGCGCGACGGCGCCCTGAGCGCCGCCGCGGGCAGCACACCCCGCCCCTGGCACCGCCTTTCCTGAGCTCGTCTCGCCGGCGTTCGGCTCAGCGGATCGAGGCGCGCGTCAGAAAGCCCACGGCCTCGTACATGCGCCTGAGCGTCGGCGCGGCGCGCTCCGCCGCGCGCTCGGCGCCCTGCGCCAGGATGCGATCGAGCTCGCCCCTGTCCTTCAACATCGTCTGATACCTCTCGCGCAGCGGCCGCAGGAGCTCGACGACGACCTCGGCCGTCTCCACCTTGAGGTGCCCGTACTGCTTGCCCGCGTAGCTCTCGACGATCGCGCGCGGGTCCTTGCCGGTGATCGCGGCCTGGATCGAGATGAGGTTCGTCACGCCGGCCTTGTCCTCGCGCTCGGGCGCAAAGACGATCTCGCTCCCGGAGTCGGTCACCGCGCGCTTGATCTTCTTGCGGATCGCGTCGTCGCTGTCGTCGAGAAAGACGGTTGCGTTGAGGTCGGCGTCCGACTTCGACATCTTGGCCGACGGGTTCTGCAGGCTCATGATCCTGGCGCCCACCGGCGGGATGTACGGCTCGGGCACGCGGAAGATCGGGTTCTTCACCGTGACTGTCCCGTCCTTGGCGGTCTCGGCGTCGCCATACGTGTTGTTCACGCGGATAGCGATGTCACGCGCGAGCTCGAGGTGCTGCTTCTGGTCCTGGCCCACGGGCACGAGATCGGTCTGGTAGAGCAAGATGTCGGCGGCCATGAGCACGGGATACGTGAAGAGCCCCACGCCGATGTTCTGATCTCTGGCGCTCTTGTCCTTGAACTGCGTCATGCGCGAGAGCTCGCCCATGTATGCGTTGCACGTCAGGAGCCAGCCGAGCTCCGCGTGCGCCGGCACGTGCGACTGGGCGAAGATGATGTTCTTGGCCGGATCGAGCCCGGCCGCGAGGTACACCGCCAGGCCTTCGTAGGTGCGGTTGCGCAGCTCCCTGGGGTCTTGAGGCACGGTGATCGCGTGCATGTCGACCAGGCAATACAGACAGTCGTAGTCGTCTTGCAGCTTCACCCAGTTCTTGAGGGCGCCGAGGTAGTTGCCGAGCATGAGGCGTCCCGACGGCTGGATCCCTGAGAAGATGACTTTCTTCGACATTTCGCGTACCCCGTGATCGATTTCTTCTAGGGCGCGGCGCAGCCCGGAGCAACGCGCCCGCCCATCAAGCCAGGCTCGCGCGCGGGCAGCGCGCGCGCAGCTCAGTCGATCTGAAGATGGTAGTGCGGGGGCGTCGACTCGTCGATGACGAGGACGCCCCCGACCTCCGCGGCGCTCTCGAGGAACGCGCGTTTTTCCTTCGGCGACATGGTCCTGTTGCGCACGTCCACGGCGCCCCTGCGCAGATGCGCAGAGATGTAGATCCCCCGGTCGATCTGGTCCTGGATGACGGCCTCCATGGCCGCCACCGCCTGCTCCGGCGGCCTGGTGGCGTTCGCCTGGTAAGCCTTCTTGATCTCCTGGACCGCCGCCTTGTTCCGGTAGAGCTGGAGCAGATCCTCGCCGAGCCTGAGCTTCGTGAACATGGCCCTGGCCTGGCGGTTCGCGTCGCGCGTCCCGCTCGTGATCACGAGGTGCTCGCGCGTGCGCCGCGCGTAGCCCCGGTCGATCTGCTCGAGCTTGGCGGCGATCTTCGCGGGGAGCGTCACGCCGGGCAGCACCTCGTACGGCGGCGGGGACCACGGCTCTGTGGGCACGGCCTTGCCGAGCGCCGTCAGGGGCGGCAGCTTCGCGCGCCTCTCCTCCTCTTCGGACGGCAGCTCGTCGCACTCGGGCTGGGTCGCCGGCGCGGCGGCGCGCGGCGCGCCCTGGGCTCGCGGCGCGGCGCCCTGGCTGCCGGCCGCGCGCGGCGCGTCCTGCGCCCGCGGCGCGGCGCTCGCCGGCGCGCTCGTTCCAGGCGCATCGAAGCCCGGCAGGCCGATGTCGGGCAGATCGACGGACTCGAGCTTCTCGGTGCACCCGGCCGCCCAGAGCAGCGCGGCGGCGACCGCGCCCAGGCGGCGCGGCAGCTCCAGGGAGCGTTCCTTTGCGGCTACTCGGCGTGTCGGAAGCGTCGGCAAAGCCGGGCCAGCGTGCCACGGCGCGCGGCGCGGGAGAAAAAAACGGCGGCGCGCGCCGTCCACGCCTCGCACGCCCCCAACGTCGACGAACGTCCGCGCCCGGCGCCGTCGCCTCGACGCGCGGGGCCGCGCATCGGCTACACAACCCCGCATGCCCCATGCACCCTTGACCGGCCGCGTCGCCCTCGTGACCGGCGCCGGCACCCGCCTCGGCGCCGCCACCGCCCGCTCGCTCGCGGCGGCAGGCGCCGACCTCGTCGTCCACTACGCCACGAGCCGCGCCGGCGCGGACTCGCTCGTCGACGAGGCGCGCTCGCTCGGACGGCGCGCGGTCGCGCTCCAGGCGGATCTCCAGGACCGCGCGGCGCTCGCCGGCCTCGCCCGCGCGGCGCTCGGCTGGTCGTCTGGCCGGCTCGACCTGCTGGTCCACAACGCCGCGAACTTCGATCGTGTCCCGCCGGCCGAGCTCTCGGCCGACGCGTGGGATCGCGCCATGGCGCTCAACGCGACGGCGCCGTACCTGCTCACGCTCGAGCTCGCTCCGGCGCTCCGCGCCTGCCGTGGCAGCGTCGTCGCGATCGTCTGTGTGAGCGCCGAGCGCCCCTGGAGGAACTACATCCCCTATTCGGTCTCGAAGGCCGCGCTCGCGCACCTGGTCCGCGGCCTCGCCGTGGGGCTCGCCCCTGACGTGCGCGTCAACGGCGTCGCGCCCGGGACGGTGCTGCCGCCCTCCTCCTACGATGAGGCCACGCTCGCTCGCCTCCGCGAGCGTATCCCGCTCCAGCGCCTCGGCGAGGCCGAGGACGTCGCGCGCGCCGTGGTGTTCCTCGCCGAGAACGACTTCATCACCGGCCAGATCCTCGCGATCGACGGCGGCGTCTCGGTCGCGTGACGTGCCGCCCCCGGTACGGAGGGATCCGCGCTGCGGGTCGGGTGCGCGCTTTGGCTTGAACGACCGCGCCTGATCGACCCATAGTTCGAGCCTCATGAGCCACACGCCCGAGACCGCCGCCGCCCCCGTCCAGGCCGATCCCGCCCACAGCGCGCCCACCGGCAGCGGTCCGGGCGAGGCGCCCGCTGCCGCGGTCGCCGGCGACGCCAAGCCGGCGAGCCACGACTCGACGCTGCCCGAAGCGCTGGTCGCGTTCATGCTGGATCAGTGGGCCCCTGCGGCCCGCGAGCTCCCCCAGCCGATCGCGCACGCCGAGGTGTTCGCCGCCCGCCGCCGCGCCCTCTCGAAGCTCTTCCCGGCCGAGACGCTCATCATCCCGACGGGCCACGAGAAGGTCCGCTCCAACGACACGCACTACCGCTTTCGTCCCGGCTCGGACTTCTTCTACCTGACGGGCAACCTCGAGCCTGACTGCGTGCTCGTCCTGCAGCCGCAGGAGGGGGGCGGGCATCGGGACATCCTCTTTGTCGAGCCGAACCCTGGGCGCAGCGACAAGACGTTCTTCACCGATCGCGTGAAGGGGGAGCTCTGGGTCGGCCCCCGTCTCGGCGTCGAGCAGAGCCGCGCGCGCTTCGGCGTCGACGAGTGCCGCGGGCTCCCCGAGCTCGACGCCTACCTGAGCGGCCTCGTCGGCACGGTGACGCGCCCCCACCGCGTGCTCCGCGGCGTCTCGAAGCGGGTCGACAAGCTCCTCGCCCAGCACGACCGTGACAAGCAGCTCGGCGAGGCGCTCTCGGAGATGCGCCTCCTCAAGGACGCCCTCGAGGTCGAGGAGCTCGACGCGGTCGTCGCGTCGACGAAGCGTGGCTTCGAGGACGTCATCCGCGCCCTTCCCGGCGGGCGGAGCGAGCGCGAGGTCGAGGGCATCTTCAACCTGCGCGCCCGGGTCGAGGGCAACGACGTCGGATACGGCACCATCGCCGCGTCGGGCCACCACGCCTGCATCCTGCACTGGACGAGGAACGATGGCGCGCTCGAGCCGGGCAAGCTCCTCCTGCTCGACGCCGGCGTCGAGGGCAACGCGCTCTACACGGCCGACATCACCCGGACCTTGCCGATCAACGGCAAGTTCTCCCCGGAGCAGCGCGAGATCTACGAGCTCGTGCTGGCGGCGCAGGAGGCGGCGATCGCCGAGGTGAAGCCTGGCAACGACTTCATGGAGCCGAACCGCGCCGCGATGCGGGTGCTCGCCCGCGGCCTCGAGCGGCTCGGCATTCTCACCGTCTCCGCCGAGGACGCGCTCAAGGAAGACAAGCAGTTCTATCGCCGGTACTCGCTCCACAATGTGAGCCACATGCTGGGCCTCGACGTGCACGACTGCGCGCAGGCGCGGCAGCAGGTCTACAAGTACGGCAAGCTGAAGCCCGGCATGGTGCTCACCGTCGAGCCCGGCCTCTACTTCCAGCTCGACGACGAGACGGTCCCGGCTCGTTACCGCGGCATCGGCGTCCGCATCGAGGACGACATCCTCGTCACCGACGCGGGTCATCGCAACCTGTCCCTCGACATCCCGCGCACTGTGAGCGACGTCGAAGCGTGGATGTCCGGACTCTGGACCACGCGGACTTGATCGAGAGAAGACCCCTCCCGGCGATCCCTGTCCGCGGACGCAGCGGAGCCGTCGGAGGAGGGGGTGCCGCGCGCGGGGGTGGCGGGGGTGGGCCCCACAAACCCGAGCGCCGGCCCGCATCGAAGCGACCCCCGTCCAGCCCACCCCACCCTTCTGTGTGGCAATAGCCCCCCAAAAGGCGCGAGTTTGTGGGGGGACCCCCGCCACCCCCGCGCGCGGCGCCCCCTCCTCCGACGGCGGCTCTTTCACGAGGCCGCTCGAAGCCGAAGAGCGCTCAGGACATCCCCGCTCCTCGACGACCGCCCATGACGCCCGGCGGCACGGCGCCTCGGGCTGATCTCCAGGCGACCGAGCGCCGCTGTCGCGCCTTCGCGCGCGCGTTTTCGCGTCCCCACACCGATGGCTGCCCGCAGGCAGCAGCGCTACCCTGCCGTGGAGGAGCCGCTATGCACAAGTCTCGCCTTCCGCGTGGGTCGGTGACCGCCATTCATCCAGCCGGACGCGCGCTCGCGACGTCGCTGCTCGCCGCGACCGCGCTGGTCGCCGTGTCCGGCGTCGCCCGGGCCGACGGGACGGACGGCCGAGGCGCCGGGACCGCGCTCGCGGCGCGCTCGCCGGGCATGCTGGAGCCGCGCCTCCCGCGCTACGCCAACCCCGGGCTGCCGGTCGACGCCGAGCCGCCGCCGAGCGGCTTCAACGTCCTGAACGAGCCGGTCGCGACCGAGGGCGAGCCGCTGTACGGCCTGGCCTCCGAGCTCGACGAGACCAGCTACGACATCCCCGGGCAGATCGTCGTCGACGCGCGCGACGACCTCGACGACAGCACGCTCGCGGCGCTCGCGCGCGACTTCTCGCTGCACCTCTTCCCGACCGCGCTCGCCTCCGAGACCCGGATCCAGATCGCCACCGTGGAGGGCCCGGTCAGCGCGACCCTCCAGCGGCTCGCGCGCGATCCGCGCGTCGAGGCGGCCGAGCCGCTCGCCCGGGTGCGCGCGTCCTTCGTCGCGAACGACCCGCTGCTGAAGGACCAGTGGCACATGGCGCGCGTCGGCGCCGAGCGCGCCTGGGACTTCGCCACGGGCCGCGGGGTCACCGTCGCCGTGGTCGACACCGGCATCGCGTGCGAGACGCACGGGCCCTTCGTCAAGGCGCCCGACCTCGCCTCGACCGAGTGCGTGGAGGGCTGGAACTTCGTCACCAAGACGAACCACGCGAACGACGACCAGGGCCACGGCACGCACGTCGCCGGGACGATCGCGCAGTCGACCAACAACGGCATCGGCGCCGCGGGGCTCGCGTTCCACGCGCGGCTCATGCCGGTGAAGGTGCTGAACGAGAGCGGCTGGGGCACGACCGCCGACGTCGCCGACGGCATCCGGTGGGCCGCCGACCACGGCGCCCACGTCATCAACCTGAGCCTCGGCGGCCCGCGCAACTCCAAGGTCCTCCAGAGCGCGATCGACCACGCCATCTCGCGCGGCGCGGTCGTCGTCGCGGCGGCCGGCAACACCGGCGGGCGCGTGCAGTACCCCGGCGCCTCCGACGGCGTCATCGGCGTGAGCGCCACCGACGCGAACGACAAGATCGCGAGGTTCTCCTCGCGCGGCCAGGGCGTCGACGTCGCGGCGCCCGGGGTGAACGTCACGCAGCAGACCATCTGCAACCGCGGCCGCGGCGACTGCGACGCCCCCTATCCCGCGTACAACGGCACCTCGATGGCCGCGCCCCACGTCGCCGGCGCGGCGGCGCTGCTCGTGGGCCTCGGCGTGTCCGACCCGCGCGCGGTCGAGGACGCCATCCGCGCCGGAGCGCGCATGGTCGACAGCTCCGATGACGGCAAGCTCCTCTACGGGGCCGGCATCCTCGACGCCGCGAGCTCGGTCGCGCGCGTGACGCAGAGCCACGCCGTCGTGCGGCTGGTCGCGCTGCTCCTGCTCGCGACGTGGGTCGGCCGCCGCGCCCGCAAGAAGGAGGCGAACGCCGCGAGCCCGTGGCGGGCGAGCTTCCTCCTCCCGGCGCTCGCGGCCGGGCCGGGGCTGTTCTTCTTCGCGCCGTGGCTCCTGTCGCGCGTCGATCTCGCCGTCGACGTGCTGGCCCGTCCGATCGCCGATCTCGACCTGCTGATCGGCGCGTCGGTCCACCGCTGGCTGCCGCTCGCCAACGCGCTCATCCCGCTCGGCCTGACCTCGCTCTTCTTCGGGGTGAAGAAGCTCCGGCCGGCGATCGCGGGCCTCGCCGTCGGCACCGCGGCGTACCTGACCTCCGTCGTCACGCTGGGCGAGGTCGCCGGCCCCCTCGGCCGGCTGGCGCTCGTCGTCTGGTGCGCGGTCAACGCCGCCGCCTGCCTCTGGATCGCCCGGACGAACCTGTCCACGCGCTGAGCCGCCGCGCTCCGCGCTTGCGCGATCGCCCGGGCACCGGGCGAAGCCCCGGTCGTTATGACCTCCCCTTCAAAACGAGCTAGGATGCCGGCCATGCGGCCCGGCACCTTGCTCCTACCTTTGTCGCTGCTCCTCGGGGCGTGCGGTGGCTCCTCCAGCGAGACGCCGTGGCCCGCGGAGCCGGAGGCCCCCGCGCTCGGCCCCGCCGACGAGGCGTCGCCCGCCGGAGAGGCCGACCCGAGCGCCCCCGAGGGTGGGGGCGAGGGCTCGACGGACCAGGCCGACGCCGGCCGTTAGCCGGCAGCGGAGGACGGCATGGCGGAGAGCTGGACGGCAGGCGCGCAACGAAGGGCCTGGCTCTCCGCGGCCCTGCTCTCCGCCGCGCTGCTGATCGCGCCGTTCCTCGTCTGGCTCCTCCTGCCGCGCCCCGCCCCCGTGATGCCGGCGCGGCGCGAGCCCGCGCCGGCGCTGATCGCCCCGGCGCAACCGGAGCGCGCCGCGCCGCGCGAGGTCGAGGTCGAGCCGCCGCCGCCACCACCCCCGCCGCCGCGCGAGACCACGGCGGCCAGCGCGGGGCCGGTCCGCGGCGTGGTCCTCGATCCGGAGGGCCGCCCCGTCGCCGGCGCCACGATCCGCTGCAGCGATGAGCCGGGCCTGTCGGCGAACGCTGACGCCGAGGGGCGCTTCGAGCTGCCGCCCGAGGCCGACGGCTGCACCGCGACCGCGGCGCATCCTCCGTTCGGCGACGCCCAGCCCACGCGCGTCGCCGCCGGTGGCGAGAACGTCCTCCACCTGATCGGCGCGGGCTCGATCACGGGCGAGGTCGTCGATCAGTCGGGCCGGCCCGTCGAGGCGTACCTGCTGGCGATCGAGTCGTTCCTGCCGGTCGGCTCCGGCGCGCACGCCGGCGTGAACGGCCGCGCGCGCAAGGTGTCCGATCCGGGCGGCGCCTTCCAGCTGGACGATCTCGCGCCGGGTCGCTACGTGCTGACGGTGAGCGCGGCAGGCCGCCCGCCGGCGCGGAGCGCGCCCATCGACGTCGAGGCGGGCCGCGCCGCCCGCCCCGTGCGGATCGTCTTGCCGCAGGGCGCGACGCTGAGGGGCAGGGTCGTCGACGCGGAGTCGCGCGCGCCGGTCGTCGAGGCCCAGGTCGAGCTCGACTCCGCGACCTCGTCCGGCGCCAACGCGATCTCGCTCGCGCTCACCGACGCGAACGGCGACTACGAGCTCCAGGGCGTGCCGGCGAGCGGGCCGTTCTCGGTGCGCGTGCGCCACGAGCAGTACATGACCAAGATCGTGCCCGGCCTCGACGCGCGGGGCGCGGGCTCGATGCGCGCCGACGTCGAGATCCGGCTGCTCGGCGACGGCGGCTCGCGCGAGGAGCTCTCGGGCATCGGCGCGATGCTCTCGCTCTCGCCGAGCGGCGTGACGATCGCGGGCGTCATCGAGGGCGGGCCCGCGGCGCTCGCCGGGCTCGCGCAGGGCGACGTCATCGTCCGGATCGACGGCGAGCCCGCCGCGGATCTCCCGCTCGCGGACTGCATCCAGCGCCTCCGCGGCCCGGCGGGGACGCGCGTCACCGTCGGCGTCGACCGGGGAGGCCAACTGCTCGACGTGACAATGCGGCGCGACGTCGTGGTTCACTGAACCGGCCGCGCGCCGAGGTGCTAAGGGTCGGTCATGTCGACGCGCCCCACCGCGCTTCCCCCGGCCGGAGCTCCGGACGTCCTCTACCTCATCGATCTCTCCGGCTACGTCTTCCGCGCCTACCACGCGATCAGCCCGCTCTCGAGCCCGAGCGGCGAGCCGACTCATGCGACGTTCGGCACCGTCGCGATGCTCACGAAGCTCGTGGACGAGCGGAAGCCTGCGTACCTCGGCGTGGCGATGGACCCCGGGGGCAGGACGTTCCGCGACGACCTCGACCCGCGCTACAAGGCGCACCGCCCGCCGCCGCCGCCCGACCTCGGCGTGCAGATGAACCGGTGCCGGGAGATCGTCGAGGCGTACCGCATCCCGATCTTCATCCAGGAGGGCCTCGAGGCGGACGATCTCATCGCCGTCGCCGTCGCGCGGGCCAAGGAGCGCGGGCTGCGCGTGGTCATCGCGTCGAGCGACAAGGACCTCATGCAGCTCGTCGACGAGGATCGCGTGATGCTCTGGGACGCGATGCGCGACAAGGTCTACGGGCACCCCGAGGTGGTCGCGAAGTTCGGGGTGCCGCCCGAGCAGGTGCGCGACCTGCTCGCGCTCGTCGGCGACACCTCCGACAACGTCCCCGGCGTGCCCGGCGTCGGCCTGAAGACGGCCGCCGAGCTGCTCGCGCAGTTCGGCTCGCTCGCGTCGGTGTACGCCCGCCTCGACGAGGTCAAGAAGCCCCGCATCCGCGAGTCGCTCAAGCAGCACGAGGCCGACGCGCTCCTCTCGCAGAAGCTCGTGACGCTCGACGGCGCCGCGCCCGTCACGCTCGACCTGGAGACGCTGCGCTACGGCGGCGCGGACACCGGCAAGCTCCGGGAGCTCTTCACCGAGCTCGGCTTCTCGCGCTTCCTGAAGAGCGTCCGCGCGCCCGAGCCCGCCGCGCGGGCGGCGACCTACCGGGTGATCGCGACGCGCGAGGAGCTCGAGACCTTCGCCAGGTCGGCGCGCGCGGCCGGCCGCCTCGCCCTCGACATGCACGCGACCAGCCGCGAGCCGATGAGCGCCCACGTCTGCGGCGTCGCGCTCGCCTGCGAGCCGGGGCAGGCCGTCTACGTCCCGCTGGGCCACCGCTACCTCGGCGCGCCGGCCCAGCTCTCGATGAGCGACATCGACGCGGTGCTCGGCCCGCTGCTCGCGGATCCGGAGCTCCCGAAGGTCGGCCACGACGTGAAGTTCTGCGAGGTGATCCTCCTGCGGCACCGCATCGGGCTCGTGGGCGTCGCCTTCGACACGATGCTGGCGAGCTACCTGCTCGATCCCGAGGCGAAGAACCAGCTCCACGAGCTCGCCGAGCGCGAGCTCGGCGCCAAGATGCAGACCCTCGACGAGGTGGCCCCGAAGCGCCGCGGGCAGGCGCAGCGCGCCCTCGACGAGATCGAGCTCGGCGAGGCCTCGAGCTACGGGGCCGCGTTCGCCGACGTCGCGCTCTCGCTCACCGACAAGCTGCGCCCGCGGCTCCGCGCCGAGCGGCTCGAGGACCTGCTCGTGCAGATCGAGCTGCCCCTCTCCGCGGTGCTCGCCGAGATGGAGCTCACGGGCGTCCTCTGCGACCCGCAGGCGCTCGCGCAGCTCGGCGCGCAGATGACGACCGAGCTCGCGGCGCTCGAGGCGAAGGCGCGCGAGATGGTGGGGCACGACATCAACCTGGCGTCGCCGAAGCAGCTCGAGGCCGTCCTGTTCGACGAGCTCAAGCTGCGCTCCCAGCGCAAGACGAAGACCGGCCGCTCGACCGACGCCGACGTGCTCGAGACGCTCTCGGAGGACCACCCGTTCCCTGGCGTCGTGCTCGAGCACCGCGTCATCGCCAAGCTCAAGGGCACGTACGTCGACGCGCTGCCGCGCCTCGTGCACCCGGTCACGGGCCGGATCCACACGCGCTGGGGCCAGGCCGTGGCCGCGACGGGGCGGCTCTCGTCCCAGGACCCGAACCTGCAGAACATCCCGATCCGCACGGAGCTCGGCCGGATGATCCGGCGCGCGTTCGTCGCGCCGCCCGGGAGCGTGATCGTGAGCGCCGACTACTCGCAGATCGAGCTGCGCGTGCTCGCGCACCTGTCGAAGGATCCGGTGCTCGTCGACGCCTTCCGCACCGGGCAGGACGTGCACGTGCGCACGGCCATGGAGATCTTCGGCGTGGACGAGGCGGGGGTCACGGACGAGATGCGCCGCCGGAGCAAGACGATCAACTTCGGCGTGATCTACGGGATGGGCGAGTCGGCGCTGGCCAAGCGCCTCGACATCTCGCGCGCGGAGGCGGCGCGCTTCATCGACGCCTACTTCGCGCGCTACCGCGGCGTGCACGAGTTCATGGAGCGGACCATGGCCGAGGCGAAGCGCTCCGAGTCCGTGCGCACGCTGCTCGGCCGGCGCCGCTTGCTCCCCGATCTGCGCAGCAGCGACCGCATGCGCCGCGCCCAGGCGGAGCGCATCGCGCAGAACACCCCGATCCAGGGAACGGCGGCCGATCTCCTGAAGCTCGCGATGGTGCGCGTCCCGCGCCCCGTCGTCCCCGGCGCGCGCATGGTGCTCACGGTGCACGACGAGCTCGCGTTCGAGGTGCCGGCCGCCGCGGTCGACGAGGCGAAGGCCAAGGTGCGGGAGGCGATGGAGTCGGTCTTCCCGCTCGACGTGCCGCTCGTCGTCGACATCGGACACGGACCCACCTGGGCCGACGCTCATTGAGGGGCGGGCACCCGCTTCGGATACGGGCCCATCTCGACGTTTTCGGTGCTCGGCGTACAGGAAGTACGCCTCCGCGCCGAAAACGCCGAGCTGGACCCGTCTCCTGTGCGGGTGCCCGCCGCTGGCGTCGTCAATGGGGGAGATTGGAGAGACTGGAGAGGGGTGGAGCCACGCTCTCCGTGGCCGTGACGGGGGGGCGGGACGGTAGCCGGGGGGCTACGGCAGCGGGGGGATACGGTGTTGCGGGGGGACAAAACGACGACGCCCGCTTCACCTTGCGGTGAGCGGGGCGTACGTGCGGGAAGGGGTTGCTCAGCTCGCGGCGGTCTTGGCGGCGACGCTCGCCTTGTGGAGGGCGAGGGCCAGGCGGCTCTTCACACGCGACGCGCGCTTGGCGGGGATCGTCCCCTTCGAGGCGGCGCGGTCGAGCGCGCTCACCGCGGCCGTAACCAGCGTGGCGGACTCCTGCGGGACGCCCTTCAGCGCAGTGCGCGCCTTCTTGATCGTCGTGCGGAGCTCGGACTTGGCGGCGCGGTTGCGCGCGGTCCTCGTGATGCGCTGGCGGTTGCGCTTGTCGGCGGATGCGTGATTGGCCATGAGAAAAGCTCTCCTACTTCTTCGGCTGCGCCTCGGCGGGCGTGGCAGCGCGCAGGGCGTCCGGCGCGTTCTGATCGTAACCCGCCGGATGGATCGGGAACTTCGGGGTGCCGTTGGCACGCTCGAAGCGCTTGCGGCGGGTGCCCGACGTGCGCGCCTTGCGTTGACGGATACGCTGGGTTTGCTGAGTCGCGGAAACCATGGGGGCGCGCATTCTACCTGCGCGACCCCTCATGTCAACCAGGACGTTTGTCCTCGCTTACCTGGCCCGATCAGGGCCGGATCAGGGCCGGATCAGGGCCGGATCGTCGCGCTGACCGAGAACGACGGCTTCGAGAACGGGCCCACGTTCGCGGCCTTGAGCGCGGATTGCACGCAGCTCGACTGGCCGTTCGCCGCCGCCCAGCCGCTCACGCTGACCTTGCTCACCTGGCCGGTCGACGAGAACGTGATCTGCGCGCGCGACACGTCGTCCGCGCCCGCCACGCACGCCCTCGCGCTGCCCATGACCGAGCCGAGCGCGGCCTGGACCGAGCCCTGCGACGGCTGCTCGGGGACGTTCTGCTGGCGGAGCGGACCCGAGGCCGGCACCGGCGCCTCCGACTCCACCGACGGCTGCTTGTCCCCGCTGTCGCCCACGGCCGCCTGCATGGCGGACGGCAGGTCTCCGGGTTTTCCGGCCACCGTTGGCGCTGCCGCCACCTTGCTCTGCGGCTCCATCTTCGGCGCCGCGGCAGGCGCCTCGGGGGCAGCGGGCGCGGCGGCGCCGGCGCCGGCGCCGACCGGCGCTGCTGGCGTCTTTGGCGCGGCGGCGAGCTTCTCCTCCGCTCCCGCGGCCGGCTGCTCGGTCTCCGTCGTGGCCGCCGGCGCGGCGGGCGCAGCGGGCGCAGCGGCCACCGGGGCAGCAGGCTCGACCGCCTTCTCGTCGCGCGCCGCGGCCTGCGTCACCGCGGGGGTCGACGCCGCCGCTGTCGTCTCTTGCTGCGACGGCGCCGTCGGCGTCTTCACCATGACCGCGACCGCCGCGGCCAGGCCGAGGGCGGCGATGGCCGCGCCGGCGATCATCCCGCCAGACCGCTTCTTCGACGACGCCTCGGCCCCGGACGCCGTCGGGGCGCGCGGCCTCCTCGCGGACAGCGCGGCGACCTCGGCCGGCTTCTCGTCCAACGTCTCGGCCGCGCCGGGCTGCGCCCCGCCGCCCGCTTCCACCGGCTCCGGTGGCACCGACGCGCTGAGCCGGTTGAGATCGATGACGCCGGAGTCCTCGGTGACCCCCTCGGACGACCGCAGCGAGGGCGAGGATGCGCGGATGCCGCTCGGCATCGAGCCGCGCCCCGGCGGCATCGAGCCGCGCCCCGACGAGGGCAGCGGCGTGGACAGCGCGCTGCGTCCGGATGGCAGCGGCGTCGACAGCGGCGAGCCGCCCGCCCCGGGCACCCCGCTCACGCGACCCGGCGCCTGGCTGGCCCGCTCGGCGATTTCCTTCAGCGACTGGCGTTTCCTCTCCGGCGGGCGCGAGCTGCTGCCGCCCGACAGGCTCGCTTCCGACGTCGCGGCCCTGCCTGCTTGTGATCCATCCGCCATGGTGCTGTCTCCTGCTGCATGTACTTCGCGCAGAATGTCCCCCGCCTGCTCCTCGCCTGGCTCTGCAGCGAGGTCGGGGGCCGCGAGGAGGTCGGTCTGCGCCGCCGCGTCCCCCGGAGCACGGGCCTCCGGAGCACGAGATAGAGCGACCTCGACGATGCGAGCTGCCCGCGTCTCCCACGCCGCCTCGTCGAGGGCGGGGGCAGGCCAATCGTTGAGCATCCCATCGAGGTCGAGCTTGCTGGTGACGTTCATCAGGCGTCCCCTCCGAAACCGCGCTCCGCGAGGTACACGCGGAGCTTGCGGCGCGCCTCGTGGACGCGCCAGGCAACTGTTCCTTCCGGACAACCCAGGATCTTGGATGCGTCCTCGTGAGGCACGCCGTCGATGCAGACGAGGATGAGCGTCGTCCGCAGCGTGTCCGAGAGCGTGTCGATGCCGTCGCAGAGCGCGGCCGCGAGCTCGCGACGCTGGGTCGTCGCGGCCGGATCGACGCCGTGGCTCGGGCGCGTCTCGAGCAGCAGCGCCTCGATCCGCGGGTCGTCCGCGGGGGTAGAGTTCTTGCTCGGCTTGCGGGCCCGGATCATGTTCAGCGAGAGGTTCACGGCGATCCGGTAAAGCCAGGTGAACGGCTCGCTCCGGCCGTCGAACCGATCGAGCGCCTGATAGGCCCGGACGAAGGTCTCCTGGGTCACGTCCTCTGCCTCCGCGCCCGAGCGGACGAGGTGGAACGCGAGCCGGAAGATGCGCTTCTGATATCGACGAACCAGCACCCCGAACGCCTGGGCATCTCCGCTCCGGGCTTGATCGACGAGCTCACGATCGGTGGGTTTGGCCATCCTAGCCGCCTCGGGGTGCGAATTGTCTCCCGCGCACGGAGGACCGCGCAGCCGCGGACAGCTCTTCGCCACGGCCGCTGACCGTCTCGGCGAGAGAAGCCCCTCGCGGCGAGCCCTGCTTCGCGGAGGCGACGCAGGACGATGAGGAGGCAAGTTCCACGTTCAGGCGCGCGAAGATAGCCGAACACTCTTCCTAGGACAAACCATGCGCCCTGGACCTTGGGCGCCTCGGTGTGACGTCCGATCGATCGACAGATCGACCGGCACCGACGTCGGGCAGTATGCCCGTGCTGGCGCGCTTCCACGTTTCCACCACGCTTCCAGGCGTCGCACCGCCTCGGCGTCCGGTCGAAGGCGGGGCGCCGGGCGCGTCCGGCACGGCTGAGCTCCGAGCGCAGCCGCCCGCGGCGCTGCTATGGTCGGCGGATGCGACGTTTCTCGTCGAGTTGGGTACGCACCCTGGGGCTCATCGCGGCGGCCTTCGCGGGAGGGGCGGCGACCTCGCACCTCGCGGGCGCGAGCACGCAGGCGCAGAGCCCCTACGCGCCGCTCGAGCAGCTCGCCCGTGTCCTCGTGCTCGTCGAGAACCACTACGTCGAGCCGGCGGAGCGCAACAAGATCATCGACGGCGCCATCAAGGGGATGGTCGCGGAGCTCGATCCGCACTCCGCCTACATGAGCTCCGCCGAGTTCGCCCAGTTCCAGGAAGAGACCGGGGGGACGTTCGGCGGCGTCGGCATCGAGGTCGACGCCAGGGACGAGGACATCACCGTGATCGCGCCGATCGAGGGCTCGCCGGCGGCGCGGGCGGGCGTCCGCTCCGGCGATCGGATCATCGCGATCGACGGCCGCCCCGTGCGCGGCGAGCGCCTCGACAAGCTCGTGAAGGTCATGCGCGGGCCCCCCGGCTCCCGGGTGAAGCTCACGATCCGCCGGCAGGGCGTGGGCGAGCCGCTCACGTTCGACCTCACGCGGGAGCAGATCCACGTCACGAGCGTCGCGGCCAAGCGCCTCGAGCGCGACGTCGCGTACGTCCGGTTGAAGCAGTTCCAGGACGGCACCCATGAAGAGATGCTCCGCGCCGCGGCGAGGCTGCGCGCCGCCTCGAAGGCGCCGCTGGCCGGGGTGATCCTCGACCTACGCAACAACCCCGGCGGCCTCGTCCACGAGGCAGAGGCCGTCGCCGACGAGTTCCTCTCGTCGGGGACGATCTACTCGACCCGCCAGCGCAGCCAGGTCGTCGACGAGGCGAAGGCGCACGACGGCGGCGCGTTCGCCGCGCTGCCCGTCGTCGCGCTCGTCAACGAGTACTCCGCGAGCGCCGCCGAGCTCGTCGCGGGCGCCCTCCAGGACAGCGGGCGCGCCACGGTCGTCGGCGCGACGACCTTCGGCAAGGGGTCGGTGCAGACGATCTACGAGCTGCCCGGCGGCGCCGGGGTGAGGCTCACGACGATGCGCTACTACACGCCGAACGGGCGCTCGATCCAGGCCCAGGGCATCCGCCCGGACATCGTCATCGAGAGCGCGCAGCAGCAGGCCCCGGCCGGCATCCTCCGCGAGCAGGACCTCGAGGGGCACCTCCCCGCCGAGGGGTCGAGCCTCGCCGGCTCGCCGAGGGCCGTGCTCGTGGAGAAGCGCGCAGAGACGGCGGCGACGCGCGGCCCCGAGGGCGACGTGCCCGCGGATCCCGGTCGCGGGAGCGATTTCACGCTCGCCGTCGGCTACCAGCAGCTCCTCCGCATGATCCCCGCGGCCCGCTAGCGCAGCGCGCGCCGCGACCTGCTGGCGCGAGCCGCGCCTCGAGCGACGCGCGCCGCGACGCCCCCGCGCGCGTCAGGCCTCGGCGCCGGCGCGCAGCCCGGTGGTCACCGCGTCGAGCACGGTGCGCGCTCGCCCGGCGATCGTCGCCCCGGCCGCGAGGATCCCGGGGGCAGCGCGGACGCCCTCGCACCGCACGCCCACCGCCTCGAGCGCGCCCGGCCGATCGCCGCGCGGCCAGGAGACGACGTCGAGCTCCGGGCCCTGCATGGAGCTCACCACGCCGATCGCGCCCCGCTCGTCGCCCATCGTGACGGGCGCCGCGATCGAGAGGACGAACGGCGCGGCGCCGCGCGCCGCCAGATCGGGCCCGGCGCTGCGCTCGGGCGGGGCGTACGCGACCCCGCCGCCGGCCAGGCCGCCGATCGCCAGGATCACCGCGTCCGCCGCGAGCGGCACGTCCTCGCCGTCCACGTGGACCAGCACGCCGTCACCCGGATCTCCCGTCCCGCCGCGGCCGTCGCCGCCCACGCTGACCGCGCGCACGCGGCCGTGGCGGTGCGTCGCCCCGATCGCGGCGAGCAGCGCGTCGCGCGCCGCCTCGAAGCGGAGCCCCGCGGGCGAGCCGGCGCCGATCAGCGCCTCGCCCACCGGCACCCCGAGCCGCGCCGAGAGCGCCTCGGACCGCGGCGCGCGCGCGCCGAGCCACGGGCCGAGCAGGATCGCCCCCGCGCCGCCCGCGCCCTCGAGCGCCTGGTGGAGCCGCTCGAGCAGCCAGGAGAGCCGCGCCGGATCGTCGTGCCGCGCCGCGAGGTCGCCGTCCGCGATCCGCCGCTCGTCGTCGAAGCGCAGGACCGGCGCGTCGACCGGCAGGAAGCGCAGCCCCCGCGCCCGGGCGAACGGCTCGTCCGAGAGCGCCTCGGCGAGCGCGTCGGCGTCCCACATCCCGCGCGCGGCGCGCGGAACGAGGATGCGCGTGCGGCGCAGCGGGCCGAGATCGAGCAGCGCGCGATCCCTGCCGCGGGCCGGGCGGATCCGCCCGGCGACGGTCGCGAGGCGCGCGGCCGCCCCCTGCGGCACGTCCCACAGGCCGAGCTCCGCCGCGAACTGCCGCGCCGCCGGCGCGAGATCGCCGGCGGGCAGGTCGCTGCCGAGCAGCCGCGCGGCCCGCTCGACCTGCTCCCACGGCACGTCGTCCACCGCGCCGCCCGCGAGCGCCGTCTCCCCGACGCCCGCGGAGATCACGGTGACCCGCGCCCCGCGCCGCCGCGCGCTCCACGCGGCGGCGAGCCCGGCGACGCCGGCGCCGATCACGAGGATCGATCGCGCCACGCCCTCTCCTCCGGCTCCCTCGAGGGGCGCGGCCCGCGGCGCTCGCTCGCCTCGCTCTCCTCGCTCACCGCCGCCGTCGCCTCATGGTCCGCGGGCGCGCCGAGCTCCGACCGCACGCTGGCGATCGCGAGCGCCTCCTGCCTCGCCTGCTCCGGGCCGAGCGCGACGGCGCGCGTCACCGCCTGCCGCGAGAGGAACTCCACCGCCTGCCGCATCCCGTCGCGCGGCGGCAGCGAGAGCTCCTGCGCCACGATCTGCCCGCACCGCGCCGCGCAGCGCATGCCCCCGCACGCGCCGAGACCGAGCCTCGTGCGGCGCGCGACGTCGGCGACGCTCCGCGCGAGCTCGTGCCGCAGGACGTAGCGCACCTCGGCCTCGATCACGGGCTCGCAGGGGCACACCGTCGCCGCCTCGCGCGGCCGCTCGCGCACGCGCTCCTCGATCCGGAGCGCGCGCGAGCCGTGCCGGTACACGAGCCGCCGGGCGGCGACCGCGTCGATCTCCATGCGGCGCGAGAGGGCGAGCGCGTCCACCGCGCGATCGCCGCCGGGCAGCGCCGTCACGTGCGTCGCGCAGCGCGCGCCGAGATCGAAGCGCCGCGCGAGCACGTCGGTCATCTCCTGGGCGAAGAGCCGGAAGCTCGCCAGCTTGCCGCCGATCATCGAGTAGAGCCCCGGCGCGCCGTGCGCCGCGTGATCGACGACCTGGTGGTCGCGCGACAGGGCGTCCTCGCTCGGCCCGTAGGCGTAGAGCGTGGGCCGCACGCCCGCGAACGTGCCGATCGCGCGCGCCTCGTGGATCTGCGGGAACACGCGGGCGATGCCCTGGACGAGGTACCGGACCTCCTCGCTCGTCGCGCGGACCTGATCGAGGTCGCCGTAGAAGTCGTCGTCGGTCGTGCCGATGACGCTCATGTTCTCCCACGGCTCGACGAAGATCTGCCGGCCGTCGATCGTCTGCGCCATGATCGCGTAGTTGGTGAGGCGCCGGTCGAACACGACGTGCACGCCCTTGCCCGGCCGCACCCGCGAGCTCGCGGCGGGCAGGCCCGCGAGCGACGCGGTGATCGGCGACCACGCGCCGGTCGCGTTCACCACCACGCCCGTCCGCAGCCGCCCGCCCTCGCCGGTCCTGCGGTCCCGGTACCGGACGGCGACGACCTCGCCGGTGTCCTCGCGGCGCTCGATCCGCTCGACGGTGTGCCCCACGTAGACCTTCGCCCCGCGCTCGATCGCGTCGACGGCGTTCGCGACGCAGAGCCGCGCGCCGTCGATGCCCCACTCGTCGAAGCTGAAGCCGCCCACGAGGTCGCCGTGGAGCCCCGGCTCGAGGCTCCGGAGCTCGTCGGGCGTCAGGCGCGCGTGCGGCTTGCCGCGCTTGAGCGGCTGGTACTTGTCGTACGCCTCGAAGAAGCCGTCGGCGAGCGTGTACAGGACGCGCGCCTGACGCCCGTTCTCGAACGGAACGAGGAACGGGATCCGGAACAGCAGGTGCGGCGCGATCGCCTGGATGTGCCCCGAGTCGCGGCACGAGTTCTCCGTCACGTGCGGATCGCTCGTCAGGTACCTGAGCCCGCCGTGGATCATCCCGCTCGAGTTCCCGCTCGCGCCGAACGCGAGATCGTTGCGCTCGAAGAGGGCGACCTTCAGCCCCCGCTGCGACGCGTCACGCGCGACCCCGACGCCGTTCACACCGCCGCCGATCACGACGACATCCACATCGGTGTCGGCGCGGCGAGCCGGCCGTGCGGCGCTCGAAAGGACGATCGTCACCTGCGGCGTATAGCATGCCAGAATTTTTCCACGAGCGGGCTCGGCCGCGCGCTCGGCGCTCCGAATGCTGGCAGAGGCCGGCCGTCAGCCGCGCATCCGGATCGCCCAGGTCAGCTTCGCGAGGTTGCGCAGGACGTTCGGGACGCGCCGTGAGAGGTTGATCGAGGGCCGCCGCTTCTCGAGCACGCGGACGGGGATCTCCTCGATCCGGAGCCCCGCCCGGTAGGCGCGGATGACGAACTCGCTGGCGAAGACGTCCTTGTCCACGACGCACTCGCGCGCGATCCCGAGCAGCGGCTCGCGCACGAACGCCTTGAGCCCGTGCGTGTCCGTCCCCCGGAAGCCGAGCGTGGCGCGGAGCAGCCCGTTGTACATCTGGCTCGCCGCGTGCCGCGCCCAGGGGCGGTCGTCGCGCGCGCCCCGGATGAGCTTGGACCCGATCACCATGTCGGCCCCGCCCGCCTGCAGCATCGCGATCGCGCGCCGGTGGAACTCCACGTCGCACAGATCGATCTCGTCGCAGAGCACGAAGCGCCCGCGCGCCCGCTCGATGCCGGCGCGGAGCGCGGCCCCGTAGTTCGGCTCGCCGATCGAAAAATGGCGTACTTCCGGGTACTTGCGCTCGAGCTCGCCGGCGATGGCGAGCGTCCCGTCGCGCGAGCCGTTCTCGGCGAGCACGAGCTCCCAGCGCCAGCCGAGCGGCGACAGCCGCTCGCGCAGGTCCACGACGGCGGCGTGGAGGATCGCCTCCTCGTTGTAGACGGGGATGATGATGGAGATCTCCGGCGCTTCGCCCGCGTCCGGGCGGTCAGGCTCGGCGGCGCTCACGGCGCGCCTCCGAGGAGCGCCTGCGCCTTGTGCGCGGCGTCCCGCCCGAAGTGGAGGGCGTCCTCCATCGAGGAGTAGTTCCAGCCGCCGTAGCGCCCGCACGAGAGGATGCGCTGGCCCTCGAGGAACGGACGCACCGCCTCCAGCGACTCGAAATAGCTGTGGTCGAACACGACGTACGCGTAGTCGATGCGGCGCAGCCGCGCGAAGCGAACGGCGCTCGGGGCCGGGATGAGGCCCATCTCGACGAGGCCGTCGGCGACGCGCGGGAGCAGCGCCGCGAGATCGGGCTCGGCGCGGTCGGCGAGCTCGACGTAGAGGCAGGCCTTGCCCGGCGGCGCCATGGACGAGGAGAAGTTCGAGTAGCAGCCCACCCGGTAGAACGGGTACTTCGTCTCCGGCACGTACACCCAGTGCAGCGGCTGCCCGCACGGGGTGTCGAGCGCCACGTCGAGGTAGTAGAGGTGCGTGCAGCGCAGCCGCGAGGCGGCCTCGCCGACCGCGCGCGGCGCATCGGAGAGGAGCCTCACGAGCGCCGGCAACGGCGCGGAGGACACGAGCACGTCGTACCGGACGATCTCATCGTCGAACACGAGCTCTCTCGCGCGCCAGTCGATGGCCATCGGAGCGCGGCCGAGCTCGAGCGCCGGTGTGCCCGCGTCCCGCGGCCGCTGCTCGGCGAGCGCCCGCGCGAGCCCGTGCGTGAGCTGCCCGATGCCGAGCCGCGGGTAGAGGAACTTTGCGTTGTACCCGAGCTCCCTGTCGTTCAGCCCGACCGCTCCGGCGAGCACGTCCTCGAGCTTCGGCAGCGGGACGAAGCGGGAGCACCAGGCGGCGGTGATCTCGCTCGGGTGCACCCCCCAGAGGCGGCTGTTGTACGGGATCATGAAGTGGCGGCTGATCCCCTCGCCGAAGTGCGTCAGGCAGAACTCCTCGAAGTTCCTGGGCTCGGGCCGGTTCGCCGCGAAGTGCGCCTCGATGAAGCCGCGGAGGCACTCGTAGGCGACCGCGGGCGGCAGCCCGAAGGTGTTCGCCTGGAACGGATAGCGGGTGTACGTGCCATTCGACCAGATCATCGAGCGCCGCTCGATCTCGAGCGGGTCCGGGCCCAGCCAGCCGAGCGCGAGCTCCCGGGTCGCGGGGTCGCGCAGGTGGAGGAGGTGGCCTGTCCGGTCGAAACGGAACCCATCGTCCTCGACGGTGATCGCGTGACCGCCCGGGCGCGGCAGGCGCTCGAAGACCCGGTGCGGCACGCCGGCCCGGCCGAGGTGGTACGCGGCCGCCATGCCCGTCAGGCCGGCTCCCAAGATCGCGACGGAAGTGCTGGAAATCGTGGGTCGGGTCATCGCTCGCGGACCGGCGGCGGCCGCGAAGACACCACCTCCCCGGTGCGCCGTCAAGGCGCGGCCCCCGCGCGGCGCGCCCGCCGCACGCTGGATTTCCGGCCAGGAGCGTGAGGTGCGCCGAGCGCCGAGCGCGGCCGCGAAGACCACGGTTGGCGCCTCCGCGCAGAGCGACTAGGTGTGATCGGGTCCCAGCGCGTTGCCCCGCGCTCCGGGGCGTCCGAGGTGCAGATGCCCATCCCGCGTCGGAAGTCGGTTCACGTCACCGGGAGGATCCTCTACCTGACCGAGGATCCGGAGCTGCTGAAGAAGCAGCTCGCGGGCGGCGAGATCCGCTTCGATCCCGGGCAGCACGCGCTGATCGACAACATCTCGACCGACGAGCTCACGCCCGGGTGGGTCTGTTACTACTACGACGAGACGCTCGCCCGGTATTGCCTGGTCGGCCTGCGCGGCGGGCACATCGAGCGCGACGCCATCAAGAACGGCGGCTTCGGGGTCCTCGTCAGCGGGCGCTCGAAGGGGTGCGGCAGCTCGCGCGAGACGGCGCCGTACTCGGAGCGCGAGGCCGGGATCCAGATCGTCGTCGCGCGCAGCGTCGAGAAGATCTACGGCCAGAACTGCCAGAACATCGGCCTGCTCACGACGACCGACTTCTCGCTCCTCGATCGGCTCGCGCGCGGCGAGGAGATCCCGATCGGCGAGTTCACGCGCGGGCTCGACCCGATCAGCGCCGACGTCGTCGAGTACGGGGGGCTCTTCGCCTACAACAAGGCGCGGATGGCCGGCGAGGTCTCGCCGCCCACGCTCGCCACGCCGCCGCGGCCGATGACCCTGTGCGAGAAGATCATCGCGGCGCACGCGATCGTCGACGCGCGGGCGGGCAAGATCGGGGTGCCGGCGGTGAAGCCCGGCGACGCGCTCTTCGTCCGCATCGACGTGCGCTTCTCGCACGAGTACGTCACGCCGATGGCCGAGTCGCTCTTCCGGGCGGGCTTCGGGCCCGACGCGGTCGTGAGCGAGCCGGAGAGCGTCTTCGCGTTCCGCGATCACCTCACGTTCCTCGATCGCGTGATGCCGGAGGCGCACCTCAAGCTCGGCCTGCGGGAGCAGGCGGCCTCGCTCGCGACGGTGCAGCAGGCCTTCACGGAGCGGCACGGCGTCAAGCTGTACGGCGAGGTCGAGCGCGACGGCAGGACGGTGGGCTCGGAGGCCATCTGCCACAACAAGGTGATCGAGGAGCTCGCGCTGCCGGGGCAGATCGTGGCCGGGACCGACTCGCACACGTGCATGGCGGGGGCGCTCGGGTGCTTCGCCTTCGGCGTCGGATCGACCGACATGGCGAACGCGTGGCTCACGCGCGACGTGCGCGTGGCGGTGCCGCAGTCGGTGCGCTTCAACCTGACCGGGCGGCTCGGGCCGGGCGTCACGGCGAAGGACGTGATGCTGTTCCTGCTCTCGCAGCCGTTCTGGAAGACGGGGCAGGGCATCGGCAAGGTGCTCGAGTTCGCGGGCGACGGCGCGCGCGCGATGGGCCTCGACGAGCGCGCGACGCTCACGAACATGGCCGTCGAGGCGGGCGGCTTCACCGGGATCATCGAGGCCGACGAGGAGATCGTGCGCTACCTCGTCGCGCAGCGCGGGCTCGCCGCGGACGACGTGCGCGCGCGCGTCGTCCGCGCGGATCCCGGCGCGGAGTACGTGGCGACGTTCGACGTCGATCTCGCGTCGATCGAGCCGATGGTCGCGACGCCCGGCGATCCGCGGAACGGCGTCCCGCTGCGATCGCTCCGCGAGGTCTCCGGCGGCGACGTGAAGATCGACATCGCGTACGGCGGCTCGTGCACGGGCGGCAAGAAGGCCGACATGGACATGTACGCGTCGGTGCTGCGCCGCGCGGTGGAGCAGGGCAAGCGCGTCGCCGAGGGCGTGCACCTCTACATCCAGTTCGGATCGCAGGACATCCGCCGCTACGCCGAGGCGAAGGGCTACCTCGAGATCTTCCAGAAGGCTGGTGCTGAGCTCGTCGACCCCTCCTGCGGAGCCTGCATCAAGGCCGGGCCGGGGGTGTCCGACCGGAAGGAGCAGGTCACGATCTCGGCGATCAACCGGAATTTCCCGGGCCGAAGCGGCCCGGGCCAGGTCTACCTGGCCAGTCCCCTGATCGTCGCGGCGAGCGCGATTGCGGGGAAGATCGCATTCCCGGAGTCATGACGCAGAGCGCCTATCGCGGAGTTACATACATAGTGCCCGCAATCGGCATCACGGAAAAACGAATGCTTTCCACGGAAGTGCGCCGTACGCTAAGGTGCTCTTCTGTGGCGGATCGGGAGGAGCCCCAAGAGCGTATGACCGACAAGGACACGCTGGCGAAAAACAACGAAGCCTCGAAGACGGACAAGCGGAAGCAGAGCCTCTACTTTCCGGAGTCGATGCTGCAAGAAATCAAGGAGGAAGCGGCGCGGCTCGATCGCTCGCTTTCTTGGGTTGTGCAGCGCGCGTGGAAGCTGGCGCGGATAGACATCAAAAAGCTTCCGAGTGTCAATGACGTGGCTGACGATGAGGACAGCGGCGACTAACATCGCCGCGAGCTTCGCGTAAGCCGCGTCGCTCGGGAATCGATGGGTCGAGAGCTCTTCGCCGCCGGGAAGGACGGTACGCGGATCTACGTCCGCTACCGGGAAGGTCCCGGCGGCATCGGAAGCTTGGCCAGCGGGGTCGGGGGGGACTCGGATCGCCTCACCGCGGTGCTGTGCGACGGCATCGCGTGTGACGGCTTCATCTGGAAGTACCTGTGGGACGATCTGGCGCGTTCGGTCAACGTCGCCCACTGGCACTATCGAGGACACGGGCGGAGCAGTCTGCCTGTCGATCCTCGGGCGATCGAGCTGAGCGACCACGCGAGCGATCTCGCCGCGGTGCGCGCCGCGATCGGCGGCGGCCCTGTGGTGCTCTTCGGGCACTCGATGGGGTGCCAGGTCATCCTGGAGCACCTGCGGACCCACCGCGAGGGGGTCCGCGGGCTCGTGCTGATCTGCGGCTCGTCCGGCAGGATCACGCACCACTTCAAGGGCACGGACGTGCTCGCGCAGCTCTTGCCGCGCGTGATCGAGCAGGTCGACGCGTACCCGCACATCGCGCGCGCGATCTGGAGCCGCGTGCCCGCGCCGATGGCGCTGCGGATCGCGCTGCTCGCGCGCGAGGTCGACGCGAGCGCGGTCACCCCGGCGGATCTGCTGCCGTACATGCGGCACATGGTCGACATCGATTTCTCGATGTTCCTCCACATGCTGCGCAGCGCGGGCGAGCACTCGACGCTCGATCTGCTCCCTCAGATCGACGTTCCTGCGCTGGTCATCGCCGGCGATCGCGACACGTTCACCCCGCCTCGGCTCGCCGAGGAGATGGCGGCGGCGCTGCCTCGCGGAGAGCTGATGATGGTGAGCGGCGGGACGCACGTCGTCCCGCTGGAGCGCAAGAAGATGGTCATCGAGCGCGTGGAGCAGTTCCTGCTCGATCGCGTCCTCGGCGGGATCTCGGGCGGGGCGAGCGCGGACGATGGGTCGGACGATCCGCGCGGGCCCTCGAAGGGCCCATGAGCCGGCGCGCGCGAGGCGAGCGCGCGCCCGGACCAGCGCGCGGATCGCCGCGGCGCCTCGGCGGCGCGGCCGCGCGGGGCCTGCTCGTCGCCGCGGCGCTGCTCGCGGCCTCGTGCGCGCGGCGCCCGTCCGAGCGGAGCGGCGCGCCCGACGGCGCGATCGCGCCGCTGGCCGACGCCGAGGTCGCGCCCGCGACGGCCTCGCCCCCGGCGCGATCGTCGGGTGAGCCGCCGACGCGTCCCGCGCCGATCGCCGACGCCGCCGGGGACGCGCGCACCGCGCGCGACCTCCAGCGGTCGCCGCTGCGCGCGCTGCGGCTCACGGGCAAGCCCACGGACGGCCGCTTCGAGGCGACGCTGGCGCTCGGCGCGGCGGAGGGCGGCGCGACCGCGCGCGAGGTCAAGGTGAAGCTCGCGCCGGCGCTGAAGAAGAACCCGCTCGCGTTCCGGCGTCCGGTCGCGTTCTACCGCCTCGCGCGGGCGCTCGGCGCGCGCGTTGTGCCCGCGGCTGCGGCGCGCCGGATCGGCATCGGCGAGCTCGCGTCGCTCATCGGCCGGGATCCAGCCGCTCGCAAGCTGCTGCGCCGCTTCGCGGTCATGAACGACGGGACGGTCGACGCGCTGGTCCTCGCGCCCGCTCCCGGTCCACCCGGCCCGCGCTGGGCGGCGCCTCGCCGCCGGTCGATACGCTTCGACGACGCGCCCGAGCTCGACGTGTGGGCGCGCTGGGCGCGCGCTCCGTCGCCTGCGCGCGGCGAGCGCGCCCCGATCCTCCGCGACTACCTGGAGGTGCTCGCGCTCGACTACCTGGCCGGCAACGGGCTCCGGAAGGAGATCGTCATCGACGTCGGCGCCGGGGCGCTGAGCCTGGAGGCCAACGCGAGCGCCTTTCCGCTGCACGTGAGGGCGCACGAGCTCGATCGGCAGCTCGAACGCCTGGTCGAAGCCGCGCGGTTCCCCCGGGCGCTCCGCGACGCGCTCGCGCGCTTCGGCCCCGAGGAAGCCGCCGCGGCGCTGCGCCCCGGCGGCATCGAGGAGGAGCTGGTGCCGCCGCGCGCCCTCGTCGAGCTCGAGGAGCGCAGGCAGGCGTTGCTCAGCCTCATCGAGACGAAGATCGCCGACCGGGGCGAGGACGCCGTCCTCAGCCTGTAGCGCCGCGTCCTGCCGGCGCGGCGCGATCTGCCGCTGCGGCGCAGTGAAATCTGCGGCGCCGGAGCCGCGGCCCCCCGGCGCTTCGGCCGCTCCGTAGGTGCGCGTGTGGGCTCCAGCGTGGTCGGACGTCGCGCGCCCGGCGCTCACCTGCACCTGACCTCCCGCTCGCCGCATCTTGATCTCCGGCGGCCGCAGGGCGATCACGCAGGCCGTGATCGACGTGACGATCCTGCAGCGCTGGACGGACGACATCGGCTACAGCGCGGAGCTGGAGAAGCCGTCGACCCTGCGCATCCGCCCGCGCGAGGAAGGGATCGTCGAGCTCCCGCCGTTCTACGTCCAGTGCACGGAGAACTGGATCGTGCTCTCGATGTTCGGCGTGCTCGATCGGATCGAACCGCAGGGCGGCGCCGAGGGCGACGCCATCCCGGCTCCCCTGGGCGAGGACACCGGCCAGGTGGTCGGTCTGCTCCGCCACCTGCTCGAGGCGAACCGGGACATGCGCATCGCAAAATTCGCGCTCGACGAGCGAAACGAGATCCTGCTGTGCGCCGAGCTGCCGACCGAGTCGCTGGACCGCTCCGAGTTCGTCGATGCGGTCGAGCGGATCATCGAGTACGCCGCGACGTACCGGCACGCGCTGTTCGGCCCCGCCGCCTGAGCGACCCGGGACGGCCGCTGCTTGGCCGCGGGCGCGCTCCTGCGCGCCGCGCGCTCGCCTCCACGCCACGGCGCGCCCACGCCCGCGCCGCCGCGCTCACTTCTGCGTGATCACGACGCGGTTGTCGTCCCGGTACGTGACGTTGCCCGCCTCGCCGCGGCAGTCCCAGCACGTCGCCCACGAGAGCCGCCGCCGCACGTAGCCGTTGAAGCCGAGCGCGATGGGCCCCGGGTCGCCCTTCAGCAGCAGCGACGACGCGATCCGGTAGCGTTCCCCGGGGAGCCTCAGGAACGCGACGATGAACGCGTCGTCGTCGGACTTCCCCGTCACCACGAGAACCTCCTCGCCGGGGACCGGGTTCCAGAGCAGCGGCGCCGTGGTGAGCGTCGTGTTCGGGGGCGGGCCCCCCTCGGACTGGACCGCCGGGGTCCCGCCCGGCGAGAGCCGCGTCCGGCCGCGGCCGAGCACGAGGTTCACGTCGTCGGGCTCCTTGAAGAACGAGATCTCCCCGCCGAGATCGCGCAGCTGCGGCACCGACGCGAGCAGCTCGGCGACCTGCTGCGGCCCGATCTCCGCGCGCCGGAACGTCTGCTGCCACTGCGGCGACGGGATCGACGCCGCGTTCGGCGCGCCGTGGCAGCACCGGAAGCCGATGTCGTCGCCCGACGCGCCCGGATCGACCGCCGCGCGGTGCGCGCACCGGTGATCCACGCCGCTCGCGCTCGCCGTGGCCCCCCGCACGGCGGCCGCCTTGGGCTGGAGGTTCTCGATCGGCGCGACGTCGCTCGCGGTCCACTCGCGCAGCGCGGCCCCCATGCCGACGACGCCGAACCCCGACGCGCACGACGCCGGCGCCTTGGCGCACGCCGGATCCCACGCCGCGCCGCCCGCGTAGGGCGTCCCCTCGGGGCCCTTGCACGCGCGCTCCCACTCCAGCTCGGTGCACAGCCTCCCGCCGGCCTGCTGGCAGAGCTCCGAGGCGCGCGCCCGCGTCACGCCCGTGAGCGGAGGCTGCGCCGGATCGTTCGGGTACAGGGCGCGGTCGATGGTGAAGCCGCCCAGCTCGACCTCGAGCAGCGCCGGCTCGAGCGCCGGATCGCGCCCCTTGTCCCCGGGCGTGCTGCCCGCGACGAGCTTCCCGGCCGGGATCTCGATGCGCGCCGGCCCCGCCGCCGCCGCGCCGGCCCGCGGCGTCGCGCTGGCCGCGGGCGACTCGTTCTCGGCCGCCTCGAGCACCTTGCCCCGCGGGGCGAGCGCCACCGGGGCGCCTCCGTCCGCGCGCCTCTCCCCGGCCTGCTGCTGCTGCGGCTGGTCTGTGCGCCCGCACCCGGCGCCTCCGGCGACGCCGGCGGCGACCATCAGGCTCAGGACAAAGGCAGGCGTCCTCGTCGGCACCATTCCTCGACTGTTTCCTCGGCTGTTCCTCGACGGTTCCTCGAACGTCCTCGAAGGCGCTCCGCCTTATGTCGCAGGACCCCTCGCCCGTCAAAGCGCCCGCGCTATGCTGGCCGCCATGGGGCAGGGCGTGAGCGGCGCACCGGATCCGATGGCCTCGCAGATGGCGCAGCTCCTCGCCGGCAGCGATCTCGACGAGCTGCGCGAGATCGTGAAGCGGTGGGTCGCCGAGGCGCCGACCGAGGGCGTACGCCGCCACTACCAGGAGCTCGGCGGCCGTCTCGTCGACCTCAAGGCGGCGCTCTCCGAGAGCCCCGTGCAGCCCACCGCCGCGGAGCTCGAGCAGGCGCTCACGATGATGCTCAAGCTCGCCGCCTCCAGGACATGATCCGCCGGTGATGCTCGCCGACTTCCCCCCGTGGTTCCTGCGCGCCTTCGCGATCTGCTTCGGCCTGCTCTGGGGGAGCTTCCTCAACGTCGTCATCCACCGCGTCCCGCGCGAGCTCAGCGTCGTCCGCCCGGGCTCGCGCTGCCCCGCGTGCGGCACGCCGATCCGCGCCTTCGACAACATCCCGGTCCTCAGCTACCTGCTGCTGCGCGGCCGCGCCCGCTGCTGCAAGGCGCCCGTGTCGCCGCGGTACCCGCTCGTCGAGGCGGCGGGCGGCGTCCTGTCGCTCGCGATCCTCGAGGTCATCATCCTCCGGCTCCCCGAGACGACGCCGGCCCTCCGCGCGCTCGCGATCTACACCGCCGACCTCGCGCTCGCGCTCGGGCTGCTCGCGGCGACGTTCATCGATCTCGAGCACATGTACATCCCCGACGGGATCACGATCGGCGGCGCGGTGCTCGGCGTCGCCACCGCGTCGCTGCGCTCGATGGGCTTCGCCGACGCGCTCCTCGGCGCGGCGGCCGGCTTCGCGATCGTCTGGCTCCCCTTCGTCGTGATCTACCCGCGGATCCGCGGCGGCCGCGTCGGCATGGGCCTCGGCGACGCGAAGCTCCTCATGCTGGCGGGCGCCTGGTTCGGCTGGGGCGGCGCGCTCTTCGTGCTCGGCGCCGGCGCCGTCCAGGGCTCGCTCGTGGCGATCGCCATGCTGCTCCTGCGCGGGAGCATCGAGGAGCCCGAGGCGGTGCGCCTCGAGCGGGAGCAGATCCGCGCCGAGCTCGCGGCGCTGTCCCCCGAGGAGCGCGCCGCCGCCGAGGAGGAGCTCGCGCAAGATCCGCTCGCGGAGGAGCCTGGCGAGGGGTTCGGCCAGGCCCGCATCGCGTTCGGCCCGTTCCTCGCGCTCGCGACGCTGGAGTACCTGCTCGCCGGGCGCGACGTCCTCGAGGCGTATTTCACATGGATCGACGCTGGATGAACGCCCTGCTCCGCCGCGCGCCCGGGCTCGCGCTCCTCCTCCTCGTCGGCTGCGGCAGCTCGCTCCCGGTGCCCCCGACCGGCCCCCACCTGCCGAGCGAGCCCGCGGTGGTGGTGCCTTACCCGCCGCCCCCGGCGCGGGTCGAGATCATCTCGCCGCCCGAGAAGCCGGGCCTCGTCTGGATCGACGGCGAGTGGCAGTGGCGGAGCCGCCGCTGGGCGTGGCAGCCGGGCCGCTGGGAGCCCGTGCCGCCGGGCGCGTATTTCGCTCCCAACGCCACCGTGCGCCGCGCAGACGGATCCCTGGTGTGGTTCGCCGGGGTCTGGCACGTGCCCGGCAAGAAGTGATCGACACCGCGGCCGCGCGATGGAAATTCACGCTGCCGAGGCGCTCGCCGCGCGCGCCCGCCGCCGCCTGACCGGCGCCGGCGGGCCAGCTCGGCGCGCGCCCACCGCGCGATGTTCCGCATGATTCCACGCACGGTCCCCTGCACGGATCGATGAGCCCTGCCCCATGATGCTTGCCTGGTCGTTCGCTGCGCGCACACCCGACGAAATTGCCCGACTCCTCCGCGCCCTCGGCAAGCACCGGTACGTGCGCGAGGTCGATCATCGGATCCACTGGTCCGTCGATCACGCCCTCGCCGAGCTGCCGGAGTTCGCGCCGCACGCCGCGGCGTTCGAGGCGCGTCTCAGGAAGGAGCGCGGGCTCGAGCTCGGATCGCGCGACCCCTCGCTGTGGCGCGAGGCGAGGACCGAGGAGGTGATCGCCGTCCTCACGGCCTTCTGGACGCCGGACGAGGCGGCGGCGCGCTACCGGAGCCGCCTGCTCGAGGCGCTCGCGCGCACGGGCCTCCCCGAGGCCACCCACGCGCCCTTCGCGTCCCCGCCGAACGAGCCGCCGCACCCGGAGCTCGTGCTGCTCGACTGGGAGCTCTACCCCGTGGACGAGCTCGACGCGGACCGGCACGCCGGCGCCCTGGCCGCCATGGAGGAGGCCGAGGAGGAGGTGAACGCGTCGGCGCCGATCTACAACGAGGGCCCCGTCGTCGCGGCGCCGGAGCTCTGCGAGGGAGCGCCGAACGGGCTGCTCGCGGACGACTTCCTCGTGTGGTCGGACGGGCCGTACAGCTACTCCGACTACGTGTTCCGCGGCGTCGCGAAGGCGGCGAAGCTCGTCGATCCGCCCACCGGGTACCGGGACCTGTAGCCGCCGCGAGGAGGCGCCGGGACCGGGACGGGAAGCGGGAAAACAAGAGCGATTCCGCATGATTACGGCGATGTGTCTCGCCGTCGAGCGAGGCCGCTGACGCCGTCAGTACGGATCGGGCTTCGGCGGCGGGACGGTCGGATCGACCTCGGCGGGGGGCGTGGTGCCCTGAGACGTCGCCGTGGCCGTGGCTGTGGCTGGGGTCGTGGGGGAGGGGGCCGGCCCTCGCTGCGACAGGTAGAGCGTCACCTCGAGATCGAGGTCCTTGTCGAACACGAGCATGCGCCGCTGCGTGATGTGTCCCGGAGCGGTGAACTCGATCCGGTGCGCCGCGCCGTCCTTGACGAGCTTGGCCTCGAACGGGTTCGAGGGGAGCTCCACCCCGTCGAGGAAGATCCTCGCGCTGGCGGGGCGCGCCCTGATCGACGCGCGGAGGAACGCGGTGTCCGCCTCCGCGACCGGCGCGCTGCTCCCGGCCGCTGGCGGGGAGGGCGCGGCGCTGGGCGAGGACGGCGCCTGCGCGGGCGGCGCGCTCTCGACCGGCGGCGCGCTCTCGGCCGGCGGCGCGGTCGTGACGAGGCGCTGCCGGACCGGCTCGCGCAGCTTTGCGTAGAGCGTGCCCGCGCCGATGAGCGCGATGACCGCCGCGGCCGCGAGGAGCGGCAACCGGGAGCGCCGCCGCGCAGGCTCGGGCTGAGCGGCGGCGGTCGGCTCCGTGCGCACGACGGCGTGGAGCGTCCCCTGCGGAGGGTTCGATCGCTGCACACGACGGGCAGGCTCCGAGGGCGAAGAGCCCGTGGCCGCCCCGTCGTCCGGGGGAGGAGGATACGAGTCGTTCGACTCGCGCACGGGCAGCGACGGCAGCTTCGAGGCGTGGCCGGGCTCTGCGCCTCCCGCGTCCGGCTCCTGCAGCCGCTTGAGCTGCCGATCGATGATCGTCCGGATCTCGGCCCGCTCGCTGGCGAACAGCTCGCGCACGAGCCCGCCGACCTGCTCGGCCGTCACCTGCTCCCGCAGGCGCTCCGTATAGCGATCGAGCTCCGCCCGGAGCTCGGCGGCCGTCGGATAGCGCTGGTCGCGCGCGTGGGCGAGCGCCCGGCCGCAGATGCGCGCGAGCTCGAAGGGCACCTCGGGGCGCGCGGACCGCACGTCCGGGATGGCCCCCATCAACCGCGTGATGATCTGAGGGTCCGACAGCCCGCGCCAGAGGCGGCGGCCGGCGAGCATCTCCCACAGGATGACGCCGACCGAGAAGATGTCCGCGCGCCTGTCGATCTCGGAAGAGTGCGAGAACGCCTGCTCCGGCGCCATGTAGGCGACCTTGCCCTTCAGCGTGCCCGCCTGCGTCTCGACGACGCGGTGCGCGGCGAGCGCGATCCCGAAGTCGACGATCTTCACCTGACCGTCGTACGTGATGAAGATGTTGTGCGGGCTGACGTCGCGGTGAACGACGTTGAGCGGCGTCCCGTCGTAGTCGGCGAGCTCGTGGGCGTAGTGGAGGCCGGCCAGCACCTCGCCGAGGATCCAGAGCAGCACGGCGAGCGGGAGCGCGCGCTCCTGCTCGCGCGCGCGGGAGATCACCCGGCTCAGCGGCTGCCCGTCGAGGTACTCCATGGCGATGAAGTACTCGCCGTCCGCGAGGCCGACCTCGTTGGTCTGCACCACGTTGCGGTGGTTCAGCCGCGCGGCGAGGCGGGCCTCGTCGAGCAGCATGTCCCGGAACTCGGGCTCGTCGGCGATGTTGGGCCGGAGGCGCTTGATGACCTGCAGCTTGCTGAAGCCCGCCGGCCCCACCGCGACCGCCAGGTGCACGTCCGCCATGCCGCCGCGCCCGAGCGTCGCGATGAACCGGTACTTGCCGAGGCTCCGCGCGCGCCGGTCGGCAGGGGAGGGGGACGGGTCCGGCGGCGCGTCCCGGCCGACGGCCGTCGGTGCGTCGCGGTCCGGGCGCCGCATCGGGACCGTCGGCGGGGGCTCGGCGAGCCCGGGCACCTGGAGCTGGCTGGACCGCAGGGTCCGGCCCTCGAGCGACGCCTGCACATGCTCCGGCGGGCCAGAGGCGGCGAGCTCGTCGCTGCGGGCGGAGTCCACCGCCCAGTCAGCGTCGGGGGCCGTCCTCTTCTGCTCGCTCACCGCTGAATGGTCCTGATCCAGAGACGTGCAGTCAAGCTGACGGCAGCGCAGGAAATTGCCTGCACAGCCGCGGGCGGACGGCGATCGCGCGCCCACGGCGGCGAGCCGACGTCCAGCCGGTAATCGCAGCAATAACCACGACTTGTTCGATCTGCACCGGCGCGCGCGCCCGGGCTCGCCACCCGCGGAGCGCGTGGGCGAGGCGTGCTGGACAGACGTGCGCGGCGGAGCCGTTCCGCCCTCCGCAAGGGGATGCGATTCCTGCTAGTGTGAGGAACATCACGATCCGTGCGACTCCTGGTCCTCGGAGGAGGGTGTAGGAAGTTCGCCTATGCTTGCGCACCGTTTGCTCTTGAACGAGGTAGCCGATGCCCTGTGACTCGATTCCGCGGCGCCTGCTGGGCCAGGCGAAGGTGCGGCCCGAGGCGCCAGCCCACTACGTCAAGGAGGGCGGCTTCTGGAGGATGACCAGCTTCCGGGAGTACGCGAGCGAGGTGCGGCGCGCCGCCCGGTCGCTCATCGCGCTCGGCGTCGAGCCTGGCGCGACGGTGAGCCTCCTCGGCTTCAACCGGCCCGAGTGGGTGGTGCTCCACGTGGCCTGCATGGCGGTCGGGGGCGCCCCCGCGGGCGTCTACACGACGTGCTCGCCCGAGGAGGTGCGCCACATCGTCCACCACGCGGCCTCGAAGGTGGTGCTGGTCGAGAACAGGCGCCAGCTCGAGAAGGTCCTGAGCCAGTGGGACCGCCTGCCGCAGCTCGAGTGGGCGGTGCTGATGCGGGGCGCGGAGCCCGGGGGCGATCCGCGGGTCCTGTCCTGGGACGAGTTCCTCGCGCGGGGCAGCCGCGTCCCGGACGAGCAGATCGAGCAGCGGCTCGACGCGCTCGAGCCGCGGGGGCTCGCGACGCTGATCTACACGTCCGGGACCGTGGGGCCGCCGAAGGGCGTGATGCTGAGCCACGAGAACCTCACGAGCGTGGCGGACGTGTCGGCGCGCATCATCCCGCTCTCGCCCTGGGATGTCATGCTGTCCTACCTGCCGCTCTCGCACATCGCCGAGCAGATGTTCACGATCCACCTGCCGGCCTCGGTCGGCCTGGCCGTGTACTTCGCCGAGTCGATGGACGCGCTCGCGGACAACCTCAAGGAGGTGCGGCCGACCGCCTTCTTCGGGGTCCCGCGCGTCTGGGAGAAGATGATGGCCGGCGTCGGCGCGAAGCTCTCCGCCGCGAAGGGCCTGCAGAAGATCACGCTGGAGCAGGCGAGGCGCGTCGCGCTCCAGCACGCGCAGCTCCGCGCCCGGGGCGAGCCGCCGGGGCCGCTGCTCGCGGCGCAGCACCGCCTCTTCGACAAGCTGGTCTACGCGAAGGTGAAGGCCGCCCTGGGGCTCGACCGGGCGCACGCGTGCAGCACCGGCGCGGCCCCCATCGCGAAGGAGGTCCTCGAGTTCTTCGCGTCGATCGATCTCCTGATCACCGAGGTCTACGGTCAGTCCGAGGTGACCGGCCCCACGAGCTACAACGTGCAGGGCAGGACGAAGCTCGGCTCCGTGGGCCCGGTCGTGCCAGGCGTGGACGTGAAGATCGCCGACGACGGCGAGATCCTCGTGAAGGGGCCGAACGTGTTCCTCGGCTACTACAAGGACCCGGAGGCGACCGCGCAGGCCCTGGTCGACGGCTGGCTCCGCTCCGGGGATCTCGGCAGGTTCGACGAGGAGGGGTTCCTCCACATCACCGGGCGGAAGAAGGAGATCCTCATCACCGCCGGCGGAAAGAACGTCTCGCCCGGGAACATCGAGGAGGCGCTGAAGCGCCACGACCTCATCGCCGAGGCGGTGGTCGTCGGCGACGGGCGAAAGTTCCTCACCGCCCTGGTGGTGCTCGCCCCCGACGCCGTGAAGCGCGTCGCGGCCGAGCGCGGGCTGAGCGGCGATCTCCCGCGCGACGCGGGCGCGATCCGGGAGAGCGTGCAGCGGGCCGTCGATGAGGTGAACGGTCAGCTCGGGCAGGTCGAGACGATCAAGAAGTTCACGATCCTGCCGCGCGGCTTCACCATCGAGGACGGCGAGCTGACGCCGACGCTCAAGATCAAGCGGCGCAATGTGACCCGGAACTTTGCGCGCGAGATCGAGGCGATGTACGCCGAGTGACCATGCGCGACGCGCCTGCTACCGCCGTCTCCTTCGACTTCGGCCAGACCCTGGTGGAGCTCGACACCGGGCTGCTCTCCGCACGCCTCGCGGAGCGGGGCATCACCGCACCTCGGGAGCAGCTCGACGGCGCCGTCGACTCGGGCTGGCGCGCGTACAACGAGGCGATCCAGCGCGGGTTCGGCGGGCACCCGTGGAAGATCATGATGCGCCGCCTCCTCGAGGTGGGCGGCGTCCCGGCCGGCGCGCTCGACGCGGCGGTCGACTGGCTCTGGACGGAGCAGCCGCGGAAGAACCTCTGGCGCCGGCCGATCGCAGGGATGATCGACGTCGTGGACGAGCTCGTGCAGGCCGGCGTGCCGGTCGCGGTGCTGTCGAACTCGGAGGGCAGGCTCGACGAGCTGGTCGACGAGCTCGGCTGGTCCGCGCGCTTCGTGGCGGTCGCGGATTCGGGGCGGCTCGGGTTCGAGAAGCCGGGGAGGGAGATCTTCGCGTGGACGGCCGAGCGCCTCGGCGCGCCGCTCGCCTCGGTGGTCCATGTCGGCGACTCCCTCGCCGCCGATGTCGAGGGCGCGCTCGCGGCGGGCATGCGGGCCGTCTGGTTCAAAGGCGACCCCCGGAGGGCCGCGCCGATGCCCCACGCCGAGCGCGTCGCCGTGTGCGACGACGCGGACTCGCTGCGCCGCGCGCTCAGGGCGTTCGGCGTGCGCTTCTAGCCTGGCCGCGCGGGCGCGCCGCCGGCCGTCGCGCCGCGGACCGGACGCGCCAGGCTCGCCGCGGGCGGCGCTCCCTCGCGCTCCGCTGTCTGCGAGCGCGCGCGGTCGGTGAGCACGAACGTCCCGGGAGGCGCCCGGGCCCGCGCTCGTCGCGCGCTCTTCTCTCCTGGAACTCCTCGCCCTGCTGCCCGTCCGGGGGCGTCGTTCTCTGGATCGTGCAGCCGATGCACGTCTTTCGGGTGGTTCGGGCATTGCTGGAGACGGGCTCACGATGGTCGTCAACGATGCAAGAATCGAAGAAGAGCCCGGGCGCGCAGGGGGGCAAGCGGACGTCTCCGCCGTCGTCCCTCGTGTCTTCAACGAGGTCCGTCGCGCGGACGAGAGGCTCGTCTCGCTCGTGCAAGAGCGCCCCGTGGCCACGCTGTGCGCGGTGGCCGCGGTGGGGTACCTGATCGGACGGGTCGTCACGCGGCTGGGTTGAGGAGGTCACCATGGCGGATGGCGAGGTCAACGCGACACAGGGGCGCGACGGACAGGAGAAGGTGAACGAGGCGCTCGGCCGGCTCGACGCGACGGAGGTCACCCGGGCGGTCTCGGCGTTCGCGCGGGAGAACCCGCACGTGGCGCTCGCGGCGGCGGCCGGGCTCGGGTTCCTGCTCGGCGGTGGCATGACGCCGCGGGTGCTCAGCAGGCTCGGGTCGTTCGCGACCCGGAGCTACGTCAAGAGCACGCTGGCCCAGGTGGTCGGGACCCTCCTCGATGAGCAGGCGCGAGCCCAGAGCCAGCTCGGATCGTCCCCCTGACACCAGGCGCCCGCGCGGGCGCTGGCGGCGCGACCCGCGCCGCACCTCGCTGGGCGCGCCCCGCCCTGCTCACCCCCTCCTCCCACCGAGCCCCGACCAGGACATGCCTCGACGGCGCGACGCCTCGACGGCGCGGCCCGGCGCGCGCTGGATGCGTTCTCGCTCACGTCGGATGGGCCATCGCGCGCGTCGCCGGTCGGGACGGCGCTCGTCTCCTGCGCCCGGCCGCCGCGCCGCGCGTCCTTCAGGCCCTGCGGCTGTACGTCTTGCGGATGCGGCGTCCGCCGCTCTCGCTCAGCACCTCTTCGACGCTGCGGGACACGTCGGGCAGGCAGCGGACGGAGAGCAGCGCGCCGCCGCCCATGCTGCTGGCCTCGTCGAGGCAGCGCGCCTCGTACTCGGGCACGCGAGCGCCGAGCACGGCGCCGAGCAGGGTGCCGGCCGCGCCGGCCGCGCCGGCCCCGGCGAGGCACGCGACGATGGGGCCCGCCAGGAACGCATCGAGCCTGGGGATGATCAGCGCGCCTCCGGCCATGATCGCGGCGAGCGTGCCTCCGACGAGCCCTCCGATCACGGCGCCCAGGGCGGCCCCTTCGGACGCCTTGCTGTGAATCGTGAGCTCGATCTCGGCCAGGCGGGGGTGCTGCTTGGGCACCATGCTGATGTCCTCGGCCGCGACGCCCAGGGCGAGGAGGCGGCCAAGGGCGCCAGCGGCTTCCGTGCGACCCGGGAAGAATGCAGTGAGCGTCCGGTAATACATCATCGACGAGGGCCCCTGTGACGCGCTTCGCGAGGTGTCTCGCTCAATCCATCCGCGCTCGGAAAAGCATCGCTTGTGCCGCTCTGGCTGCGCAGATGTCGCTCGGCCGCCGCAATGTGCCCGGGAAATGATGGAAGGCGCCGCACCGCGCTGGGACGGTGCGGCGCCTTCGCGCCTGCCCTGGAGCTCGCTCAGCGGACGCCGAGGTCGTCCGCAAACGAGCGCTCCCCGATGATCGGACCGGTGCTCTCCTGGATCTGATCCTGAGCCCGCTGCGCGGCCTCGAGCGTGCGGTCCTTGGCCTTCTCCGCGGCCCGTTCCGCGCTGGTGCGCATCCGACCTGCGCGCTCGCGGAGCCGGCCTGCGCTGTCGCGCAGCCGCCGGCGAGCCTGGTCGCCCGACGTCGGCGCGACCAGGACGCCGAACGCGACGCCGATACCGAGCCCGACCGCGACGGGAACGATCCAGTCGAGTGAGCTCCTTCTCCGGTAGGGGAAAATGTCGGCCATGTAATTGACGAGATCGGTTGCCTTCATTGTGGCTCCGTCGGTTCCCATCGCGCGCGGGGCGCGAGCATCGCGCATCCCTCGGCGTGGATTCACGTGGCTGGAACAGGGACCGGCGGGACGTGAGGCAGCGCGCATGCCAAGGGCATATTGCGCACGGAGGGAGCAGGGCCAGGAGCGCGCTGCCGAGGGGCTCGATCGCAGCGGTGGAGGCGCCGCGACGCTAGCGGCAGAAGCCGTCGATGCAGACCCGGCCCTCGCTGCAGGGCTTCTCGGGATCGCACTCGCCGCCGAGGTTGTCGCTCGAGCCGCACACCTGGTGCACGCCAGAGAACGTCGTCACGGTCCTGCACTCGCTGAGGGAGGGCGACTGGCTGTCGCAGGCGTTCGGGTTCGGCTGCTCGCACGAGATGTAGCAGCTGTGATGGAGGCAGATCGAGCCCGGCGCGCAGAGGTCCTGCACCCCATCCTCGCCGCACACGAAGTTGCTCGACTGTTCCGGGATGCAGCCGTTCTCGACCCAGGCGTAGCCCTCGGGGCACTCGCCGCCGTCGCTCCTCGGGACACAGGCGCCGTCGACGCAGACGGAGGAGGGGCCGCCGCAGTCGTCGGTGATGACGCAGGGCTGCGCAGGCTGGGAGCAGACGCCGAGGTCCGCGTCGCAACGGTAGCTGCTGGGGCAGTCCGCGTCGTCGCTGCAGGCCGGCGTACATTTGCCCTCGACGCACCTGTCGTCGACCGGACACTGGGTCTGGTCGAAGCACTGGTCCTGAGGCGCGGTGCAGATGCCGCTCACGCAGAGGTAGTCCCCGCCGAGGCCGGCGCAGTCTTCGTCGGCGCCGCACGCCGCCGGGGTCGCCGGCACGCAGGTCGCGTCGTCCCCGTCGCCTTCGCAGACATATCCGTGGACGCACCCGAGCGGGTCGCCGCTCGGAAGGACGTCATCGCAGCTCCCGGGCTGACACGTGCCGTCCGGGGCGCAGGTCTCGCCCGGGGCGCAGTCGCCCGGGTTACCGCAGTACACGGTACCGCTGCCGCCTCCCCCGCTGCCGCCAGCGCCGCCGCTGCCGCCCTCCCCGGAGGAGCCGCTCGCGACGCAGGAGGCGGTGAGGTCGTCGGCGACGACGCACTCGAAGCCGCGGCTACACCCCCACGTGGTGCAGTCGCCGACGTGGCAGGCGTTGTCCTCGCCACAGGTCTCGTTGATCCCGCAGTCGGCCGGCACCTCGCAGCCGTCCGAGGTGCTGGGTCCGCAGTCCTCCGCATCACAGAAGTGGCTGTCGGCATCATCGTAGATGGGGCAACCCGCGAGGAGGGGCGCCAGCACGCTCGCGAGACCCAGCAGAGTAAGTCGCTTCATTCACCGTCTCCCGAAGGCATTCGGCCGTCCGGCGTCGAGGGGCGGCGCCCTCGCGCGTGACGGTCGCGACCGAACGAGCGTAGCAAGCGACATGCCCCACACAAGCTCGGCCAGTCGTCGCGCATCTGGGCGCAGCGCGCGGCCGCCGTGAAGCTGCGTTCACGTCGGCATGTGGCCCGCGCGCGCGAGTGTACGCGGCCATGCCCTTCGTGATCGGCTTCGCCAGCGTGGGTCCGCTTCGCGGGCGGCGGGGGAGGGTCGCTGGCGAGGGGGAGGGTCGCTGGCGAGGGGGAGGGTCGCTGGCGAGGGGGGAGGCTCGCAGACGACCCGGGAGGCTCGCTGGCGACCGGGGAAGATGGAGCGGCGCGACGGCGATGGAGCGGTGCGGCGCGAGGCCGTGGGGCGCGCAGGGGAACCCGTGCTACCGTTCCGCCGAGTTCCGGGCGGCCACCTCCGAACGAGGATACCCGGCAGGCTGACGCCTGGGGGCCAGCCGTTCGCGAGGACACGGGGACCGGTCGAGCAGATGGATGTCACCTGCGAGCGTTGCAGCACCGAATACGAGTTCGACGACGCGCTCGTGTCGGAGCGCGGAACGACGGTCAAGTGCACGAACTGCGGCTTCCAGTTCAAGGTGCGCCGCACCGACGGCGCCCTCCCCGAGAAGTGGGTGGTGCGCACCCTCGGCGGCCGGGAGCTCGAGTTCAAGATGCTCCGGGAGCTCCAGGCCGCGATCTCCCAGGGCCACATCACCCGCGATGACGTGATCTCGCGCGGCAACGCCAGGCCGCGGCGGCTCGGGTCGATCGCGGAGCTGGAGCCGTTCTTCAAGGGCCCGGGCAGCATGGTCATGGCCGGGACCGCGCTCGGCATCGGTGGGCCCTCGCCGCTGTCGGGCCGCGCGAGGTCGCTCACCCCGCAGGGGCTCGGCGGTCCAGCGCCGGCGCAGACCGACGGCTCGGTCGCGATCCCGCTCCCGCGCGCGGAGGGCTCTCCCGAGTCCATCCACGACGCCGAGACGATCGTGCGGGAGGTGCGGGACTTCCAGCCGGGCAGGGAGCGGCCAGCGCCGCGCCGCGCGACGCCGCTCGCCGCCGACGATGAGGCCGGCGGCGCCGCTCGCGCGATGCTCAAGCCGAACGCGCTGCCCGGGGTCGTGGTGCCGCCGGAAGAGGCGCCGCCGCTGCCGGACGGGCACCCCGCGCGGCGTCCGGAGCCGCGGACGCTGCGCGGCGCCGGGGTCGCCGAGGCGCGCCAGGGCAGCAGCCTGAAGCCCGTGGACGCGGGCAGCGATTCCCAGGGGCGGGCCGCTGGGCTCGCTCCGCTGAGGATCCCGAACAGCGTCCCGCCGCCGCGCGCCGAGCCCACGCCCGCGTCCGCGGGCGAGAGCCAGGGAGACGACGGCCCGCCGGCGAGGCGCGGCGGGGAGCGCGCGGCGCGGCGAGCGGGATCGCCGATCGAGAGCGCGCCGGCAGAGCCCGAGGGCCGCCCCTCGTACGTCGACGACATGGACGGGGACACGCGGATCTCCGCGCCGCCCATACGGAGGACCGGGATCGCCCGGTGGGTCGTCGGTCTCATCGTCGTCGGCCTCGTGGCGGTGAGCGCCGCGACGCTCGGGCCGAAGTACCTGAAGCCCGCGGTTCAGGCGCCGCCCGTGACGCGCGACGATCGCGTGCCGACCCTGCTCGCAGACGGCGAGCGGAGCCTGACGGAGGGGGACCTCGAGACGGCGAGGGACAAGCTCGTCAAGGCGAGCGCGCTCGCCGAGGACGACCCGCGCGTCGCCGCGGCGCTGGCCCGGCTCGAGACAGTGAACGCGGACATGCGGTGGCTCCGGCTGCAGCTCCTCGCCCCGGAGGACCCGGATCTGGACACGATGCGGCACGAGCTCCATGTCGCGATCGATCGCGCCCGCAAGGCGATCGATCACGCGCGCCGCGTCGCGCCGGAGGACGCGGGGGTGAAGCGCGCGGCGATCGATCTGCTCCGCATGCAAGGGGACCTCGCCTCGGCGCGGCGCCTCGTCGGCACGATCTCGGCCGAGAGCGCGCAGCCGGAGAACTCCCTGACGCTGGCCGGGCTCGATCTCGCGGAGGCTTACCCGAGCTGGGCCGCGGTGGTCGAGCGGCTCCGGGCGGCGGCGAGCAGCGAGCAGAGCCCCGGGCGGGCGCGGGCGCTGCTCGCCTATGCGCTCGCGCGGTCCGGCGATCTCGCGTCCGCTCGCACCGAGAACGATCGCCTGCTCGCCATGAGCCGGCCGCACCCGCTCGCGCACCCGCTCCGCGCCTTCATCGATCGCCTCGAGAAGGCGCAAAGCAAGCCGGACGGCGGCGCCGAGCCGGCCTCGAGCGCGCGCGGCGAGGGCCCTCCGGCGGGCGCTCCCGACCCGAGCCCCTCGGCGGCGCCGGCCGCGCCCGGGCGCGGCCGCCGTGGGCCGGAGCCGGACGACGGCCGGGTGCCCGATGACTACGTTGCCCCGGGCGGCACCATCGATACGAGCGACCTCCCCGGCGTGCACCCGCCGCCGACCGCCTCGCCGGGCGCGACCGCGCCCGAGATCGACACCTCCGATCTGCCCGGGATCAAGCATGAGTAAGCACCGAGCTCGACGAGGAGGGTGGGCCGGCGTCGGCGCCCTCGCGGTGGCAGCGTCGATGGCAGGCTGCACCGGGAGAGAGCGGGCCGCGTCGCTGCCGGCGCCCGCCGCCGGGCGGCTCGAGGAGCCGGCGGTCATCGAGATCGATCTCTCGCGCGGGCTCCCCGAGAGCGCATCGGTATCGCTCTTCGGCCCGCCGAGCAGCAGGACGCACGCGCAGCTCGTGCGGTCGTTGCGGTCGCTCTCCGAGGCGGAGAGCGCGAAGGGCTTCCTCGTGCGGCTCGGGACCTCGCGCATCGCCTTCGCGCGGGCCCACGAGATCGGCCGGATCCTCGGCGACGTCCGCAAGGCGGGGCGGCCGGTCGTGTGCCACGCGGACGAGTACAACAACGCGTCGATGCTGCTGGCCGCCGCTGCGTGCACCAAGCTCTGGCTCAGCCCGGCCGGGCAGGTCGACACGGTGGGGATCGCGGCGCAGCTCGTGTTCGCGAAGGGGCTCCTCGACAAGCTCAACGTGGACGTCGACTTCCTTCAGGTGGGGAAGTTCAAGGGCGCGAGCGAGCCTTTCACGCGGGAAGGGGCGAGCCCCGAGGCGCGTCAGTCGCTCGAGGCCGCGCTGGGCGGGCTCCGTGAGGCGTGGCTGTCGGCCATCGTGGAGGGGCGCGGCAAGCAGGAGCTCCGCGAGGCCGTCGAGGACGGCCCGTTCGCGCCGGAGGCGGCGAAGGCCAGGGGGCTCGTGGACGAGCTCGGCGACGTCGAGGCCGCGCTCGAGGACGCGAAGAAGCTCGCCGGCACCGAGCACTCCGTGCCGCGCTTCGGAGGCGTCGAGCGCGATGCGAGCCTCTCGAGGAGCCTTGTGGACGTGTTCCGCTCGGTCGCCGGGGCGAGCTCGCTGGGGACGCCGCACGTGACGGTGGTCCCGGCGATCGGCGGCATCAGCATGACCGCCAGCGGGGTGCCCCTCGGCTCGTCGGACGGGATCGGCGAGCGCGAGCTCGGGCGGGTGATCACGCGCTTGACCAAGGACGCGAGCACGAAGGCGGTCGTGCTCCGGATCGACTCGCCCGGCGGGTCGGCGCTCGCCTCGGATCTGCTCTGGCAGAAGCTGATGCGGCTGCGGAAGGAGAAGCCGCTGGTCGTCTCGATCGGCGGGATGGCGGCGAGCGGCGGCTACTACCTCGCCTGCGCCGGCACCAAGGTCGTCGCCGAGCCGACGAGCATCATCGGCTCGATCGGCGTCGTGGGCGGCAAATTCGCCGTCGGGAAGGCGCTTGCGGACATCGGGATCAACGCAGAGACCGTCGCGGCCAACCCGGATCCCGAGCGCGCGGCGCGCGCCGCGTACATGTCGGCGCTCACGCCCTGGGACGAGCCCACCCGCGCCCGTGTGCTCGCCTCCATGGAGGCGGTTTACGATCTCTTCCTGAAGCGCATCACGGAGGGGCGGAACCTCCCGCTGGAGACGATCACGCCCTCCGCCGAGGGGAGGATCTTCGGCGGCGCCGAGGCCCACGGGCGCTCGCTCGTCGATGAGCTCGGCGGGCTGGAGCGGGCGATCGCGCTGGCGCGCGAGCTGGCGGAGCTGCCCGAGGACGCCCCGGTCGAGATCGAGCAGGACGATGGAGGGCTGCTCGAGCTCCTGGCCGCTGGCGACGAAACCGCCGAGGGCGACGCGCGGACGCCCGACCGCGCGGCGCTCAAGGAGCGCGCGCGGGAGGCGATGGCGGGCGCCCTCCTGCCCGAGTGGCTCGGCGTCGCGCCGGAGGTCGGGACCTTCGCCGCCTCGATGGCGCCGCTTCTGGCCGGAGAGCGGGCGCTCACGGTGTTACCGTTCGCGGTGACGCTCCGGTAAGGGCGAGAATCGCACCGGAAGTTTGGCCTTGTACCTCGGTCGTTCTGGTAGGCTGAGCGGCATCAGCATACCCGAAGCGGGTCGCCGAAATGAGCTCTTCACCTCCGGATCGGGCAGCATCAGCGTCGGGCGTACGGAGGGCGCCGCAGCCGCCGGAGCTGATGGAGCCCGCGGGGCCCGCCTCTGCGGGGCAGCTCCTCATCGGAGGGAGCCGATCGGTCGCGCCGGTGTCGCGCCATCGCGGCCCGCGGGCTGAGGAGGCCTACTGGCGCGCGCGCATGGACGAGCGCCGCGCCGCCGGCGACGCGCAGGGCGAGCGCGAGGCGGCCCTCGCGCTCGCGAGGATCCTCGCCGCGCGCGGCGTCGAGCTCGACAAGGCCACGGCGCTGGCGCGCCGCGCGCTCGCGCTGGGCGACGACGCCGCGATGAGGAGCGAGCTCGCCGGCTGGCTGGCGGGGCTGGGGGAGCCAGCCCTGGCCGCGGCGGCGCTGCGCGGCGTGCGCGACGACACGCAGCCGCCCGGCGCGACGGCGCGGCTGCTGGTGAAGATCGCCGTGCTCCTCGCGCGCGCGAGCGACGTCGAGGGCGCGGTCGACGCCCTCGAGGAGGCCAGCGAGCTCGCCCCGGACGACGCGATGGCGAGCGAGCTGCTCGGCACGATCTCCGCCTGGGCGTCGGATCAGGTGCTGCCCGAGGCCGCGGCGAAGGCGTACCTCGAGGCTGCCAGGCGGCGCGAAGCGGCGCGGGAGAAGGAGGCGGCGTTCGAGGATCGCCTGCGCGCCTTCGAGATCGCCCCTCACGACGACATGGCAGCCAAGGCCATGGCCGCGGCGCTGTTCGTGCGCAGCAGGCACGGCGCCGCCGACGAGGTGCTCCGGACGCACGCGGACGCGCTCGCGGCGCGGGTGTCAAGCGGCGCGGCCGGGGCTGCGGGGGCCTCCGCTCTGCAGCGCGCGAGGGAGGTCCACGGCCACCGGCTCCAGGGCGCGACGAGCGAGGGGGACTGGGCGCGCGCCGTGGGCTGCGTGCTCGACGCGGGGCTCGACGCGGACGTCGACGGCGACGCCGCCGTCGAGATCGACGAGGTGCTCGAGCAGGCGGGGCTCTACGAACTCGTGGCCGCGCGGCTCGAGATCCGGGCCGAGCAGCGCGCGGGGGCGCCGCGGGCGGAGGCGTACGCGGCGCTGGCGCGGCTCTTCGCCGGCCCGCTCGCGAGCCCCGACCGCGCGGTGGAGGCCTGGATCGAGGCCGCGGCGAGCGACTGCGGCAACGCGGTGGCGCGCTCCGCGCTGCGCGAGCACGCGGCGACCCTGCACGACATGGCGCCCCTCGTCGAGGCCCTCATCCGCATCGGCGAGGGCGCGGATCCGAGGGCAAGAGAGGACGCGGCGGGGCAGATCGACGCGCTGTCCGAGCTCGCCCGCCTCGCCGAGGAGAAGATCGGCGACCCCGGCCTGGCGCAGTGGGCGTTCGAGGCGCTGAAGAGCCTTGGCGGCGACCCGGAGCGCGCCGCGGCAGGGCTCCAGCGGATCGCGGAGCGGCTCAAGACGCAAGACGAGGCGCTCGCCGCGGCGCAACGCGCGCTGCGCGGCGCGGAGTCCGCCGAGGGGCGGATCGACGCGCTCCGCCGGCTCGTCGTGATCTACCGGGGCCGCCCGAAGGAGCGCGCCGCCTACGAGGAGGCGCTCGTGGGGCTCTCGCGGGCGCTGCCGACCGACCGCGGCTGCCTGCTGGCGCTCGATCGGCTGAGCCGCCGGACCGGGGGAGGCGCCGCGTTCGACGCCCTGCTGCGCGGGCGGCTGGCCGAGGCAGCGCGGCCGTCGCCCGCGGAGGCCGAAGGCGCGCGCTCCGCGAGATCCGAGGCGATCCGCGCGTCGTCGTTGACGCGGGTCGAGCTGGCGCGCGTCCGCCTCCTCCTGTCGGCGATCGCCCGGCGGCAGGGCCAGGACGCCCGCGCGCTCGACGAGGTGCTGCCGCTGCTCAGCGACGCGCCGGGGCACCGCGGCGCGGCCAGCGCTGCGCTCGTGCTGGCGACGCGGACGGGGCGCCTGCGGGAGCGCGCCGACGCGATCGTGCAGCTCGCGGCGCCGGTCTGGCCGGCGCTGCGCGCGGTGCTGCTCTCGCTCGCCGCGGAGCTCTACGCGCGCGCGGGCGCGGCCCCGCTCGCGCGCGAGGTCGCGGTGCTCGCCTGCGAGGCCGATCCGTCGTGTACCCGCGCGGTGGCCACGCTCGCCGCGACGCTCACGGCAGATCTCGCCCGCGCTGCCGAGGCGGGCGAGGCGCCGCCGTTCGAGGTCGATCGGGCCATCGCCGCGGCGATCGAGCGCTCCATCACGACGGTGTTCCCGCGCGGCGCGCTCTGCGACGGCCTCGCGAGGGCGCTCGAGGCGCTCGGCGAGCTGCCGCTCGCCCTCGCGTGGACCCAGCGCTGGCTCGCGCTGCGGCCCGGGTCCCCTCAGGCGACCGCGGAGCTCATCCGCCGCGCCGCGGTCGCGCGCGACGCCGCCCGGCTCTCGGACGCGCTCGCGTGGATCCTGGCGCAGCCCAAGCCGCTCGGCGAGATGGCGGCCGCGCTCGCGAACGCCCTGCACGCGCTCTACGATCTCGACCCGGAGCGCGGCACGGCGCTCGCGAGGCGCTCGCTCGACGTCTTCGGCCCGCAGAACCCGCTTCTGCGCGAGCGGCTCCTCGAGCTCGCGCGCCGCTCCGGCGACCCTCACCTCGCGGTGACCGTGCTGGAGCGGTGGCTCGCCGTCGAGCTCACGGCGTCGCACGCTGTCGAGCTCATGCTCATGCTCGCCGACTGCCGTCTCGACGGCGGCGACCCGGACGGGGCCGCCCAGGAGCTCGGGCGCGCGGCCGCGGCGGAGGCCGACGCGCAGGAGGTCCTCGCGCGGATCCAGCGCCTCGAGGCGTCGCTGCTCGACGCGAAGGGGCTCAGCTCCGACGGCGCGATCGCGCTGGCCGAGGCGAAGGCGCGGGCGTTCACCGCCCAGGGGGGCGACGCTGCGGAGGAGGCCGCGGCCGCGTGGCGCGAGGTCGGTAGCCTCCTCTGGGACCTCGCCGAGGACCATCGAGGCGCCGAGCGGGCCTTCTTCCGGGCGAGCGAGGTCGCGCCGAGCGGCGGGACCGAGCGCTACGCGCGGGACATGTGCGAGTTCGCCGGCGTCGAGGCGGCGATCGATGCGCTCGTCGTCCGCGCCGCCGAGGTGCGGGGTGACGGCGGAGCGCAGCCCGCCGCGGCGGAGGGCAGGTGGTCGGGCGACGTCGGGCCCGAGCGCAGGAGGCGCGCCAACCTGCTGATCGAGGCCGCGAACCTCGCGCACGAGCACGGCCTGCCCGAGCGGGCGCTCGCCGCGGCGGCGAGCGCGATCGAGCTCGACCCTCTCCGCGCCGACGCCGTGGCGCTCGTCGAGAAATCGGCGGACGCTGACGGCGGCGTCGCCGTCCTCGACAAGACGTACCGGCTGCTCGCCGACGCGGCCCTGGGCTGCTACGGCCGCCGCGCCGCCCACTACCGAGCGGCGCGGCAGCTGGAGCGGCGCGGCGCCTTCGAGCTCGCGCTCGCGCACGCGGTGGCCAGCTTCGAGGCGGTGCCCACCGAGGGGACGTCGTACGTGCTGCTCGCGCGGCTCGCCGAGCACGCCGACGAGCCGTCGGAGGCCGTGCGCGCCCTCGAGCGGGTCGCGGCGGCGGCCGACCCGGCGTCGCGCAACGCGTGGCTGAAGCGCGCCGCGGCCCTCACCGGCCGCACGGAGGAGGGCCTCCGGCTGCGCCTCGACATCCTGCTCCGCGCGATGGTCGTGCGCCCGGACCCGGCGATCGTCGACGACGTCGGCGCGGCCATCCGCGAGCTCGTCGCGTGCACCGGGCAGCCGGAGGTCGAGGCCATCCGCTTCGACCGCGCGGTCAAGGCCAGCATCGCGAAGCTCGAGGGCCCCGACGGGGCTCGCGCGGGGCTCGCGATGGCGCGCATCGCGGTCGAGGTCCTCGACTCGCCGGCGCTCGCGCTCGCCGCGATCGAGCGCGCGATGCTCGCCGACGGCGACGTGGACGAGTTCCTGACGCTCCTCGACATCGTCGGCGAGCTCGCGCGACATACCGAGCCGGCGTCGCACCTCATCGCGGCGGTGTATGCCGCCGCGATGAAGCCGCACTCGAGCGTCGGCCCTGGCCTGCTCCGGTGGGCGAGCAAGCTCGCGGGCGCGCTCAACGTGCCGCCCGTCGCGGCGGCGCTGCTGGTCGAGGCGGCCCGCCGCGCCCCCGAGGACGACGCGCTCGCGTACCAGGCGGAGGCGGCGGTCGAGGCGAGCGGCGACGAGGCGCTGAAGCGATCGCTGGACGACGCCCTGCCGGTCGCGCGGCGCCTCGAGGCGCTGCTCCACCTCGCCGACAAGCACGAGCGCGAGGGCCAGCGCGCGGAGGCCATGGTCGCCCTGGAGCGGGCGCTCACCGGCGGACAGCTCCAGGGCGACACGCGCACCGAGGTCGTCGCCCGGCTCCGGCGGCTGTACGCGGCCGAGGCGCGCAGCGGCGATCTCGAGGCGCTCGTGCAGGCCGAGCTCGCGCGCGCGGACCTGCCGGACGCCGTCCGGCTCGAGATGACGCGCGAGCTCGCGGGCATCCTCGCGACCGGCGGCGATCTCCACGGCGCGCTGGAGCTCCTCCTCGACGCCGCGCAGAAGACCCCGTTCGACAAGGCGCACCTCGACGAGCTCATCCGGCTCGCGCGGCGCGCCGACGATCGCCGGCTGCTCTTCGACGTGCTCATGCGCCTCCAGGGCGCCTCCGCCGGCGACGAGGAGCGGCTGCTCGTGCTGCGCGAGCTCGCGCCGCTGGCCCAGGAGCTCGGCGATCGCGGCGCCGCTGTGGCGCTCTACGAGGCGATCGCCCGCCTCGATCCGGCCGACCTTCACGCCCTCGAGGTCGTCGAGCAGGACGCGAGCGACCGCGGCGACCACGCGGCGGTCGCGGCCCTGCTCGCGCGCCGCATCGAGGCGGCGCCGCTGCCGGACACGCGGCGCGCGCTGCGCCTGCGGCGCGCTGCGCTGCTCGAGCAGCGCCTCGGCCTGCTCGACGAGGCGTGCGCCGAGCTGGAGGCCCTGCTCGCGGCGTCGCCGGACGACGTGAGCGCGCTGCGGTTCCTCGCCGACATCCACGAGCGCCTCGGGACGCCGCTCCGCGCGGCCCCGCTCTGGTGCAGGCTGGGCGATCTCGCGACCACCACCGACGAGCGGGCCGAGTACAGCCTCCGCGCGTGCAGCAGCTACCTCGGCGGCGGGGACGTCGAGTCCGCGAAGGACACCCTGGAGAGCGTCGCGCGCATCGCGCCGCGCGAGGCCGTGATCGAGCTGCGCGTCGAGATCGCCCGCCGGGAGGGCGACGGCCACGCGCTCGCCGCGGCGCTCGATCAGCTCGCCAGCGCGTCGCGCGACGCGCCCGAGCGGCGCGCGCAGCTCCTCGTCGAGGCGGCGCGCGCCACCTCGATGCTCGGCGACGACGTCACGGCCCTCGAGCGCGCTCGCCGCGCCGTGAAGCTCGCGCCCGACTCGCCCGACGCCGTCCTCGAGGCGCGCCGCATCGAGTATCGCCTGCGCGGGACCGGGACGCCGCGCGACGCGCAGGCCGCCGTCGAGGAGCTCGGTCGTATCGCGCCGCGCCTGCGCCCGGCGCACGTCGATCTGCACGCATTCCTGCTCGCCGAGACGCTCGACGTCATCCAGGGCCACGGCGCGGGCATGCGCGAGCTGACCCGGCGCCACGCCGAGGTCGGTCCGAGCACGCTGGTCGCGCTCGGCATGGCGGAGCGCCTGGCGCTGAAGCGGAATTTCTCGGCCGCGCTCCCGCTGTTCGAGCGCGCGCTTGGCGGCGATCTCCAGGGCATGCGCGCGCGCGGGCGCGTCGCGCTCGCCGCCGCGGAGACGGCGCAGAACGCCGGCGACCTCGAGGTGGCAGCGCGCCTGCTCGAGGAGGCCGCGGCGGAGCCGGAGACGCGCGCGCTGGCGCTGCGCCGCCAGCTCGAGCTCACGGCGGCCCGGGGCGAGCCCGAGGCCGCGCGGCGGGCGCTCGAGGAGCTGGTCGCGCAGAGCTCGGGCATCGACCGCGCCCGCGCGCTGATGCAGCTCGCGCGCCTGCACGCATCGAGCGATCCGGATCGCGCGGCGCAGATCCTCGCGCAGGCCACGGTGCTCGCGGGCTCGGATCGCGCGCTGGGGCTGAAGATCGCCGAGCTGAACGCCGAGCTCGCCAGCGAGCGGGCGACCCTGCCGCCGGAGGAGGTGCTCCACCCCACCCAGGTCCGGGTCATCGTCGCGGAGCCGCTCCAGGCGGCCCCCGAGGCGTCGCCCGGCGCCTCATCGGCGGTGGGCGGCGCCGCGCCCGCGAGCACCCGCGCGCCGTCGACGAGCGCGCCTGCGAGCACCCGCGCGCCGTCGACGAGCGCGCCTGCGAGCACCCGCGCGCCGTCGACGAGCGCGCCCGCGAGCACCCGCGCGCCGTCGACGAGCGCGCCCGCGAGCACCCGCGCGCCGTCGACGAGCGCGCCCGCGAGCACCCGCGCGCCAGCGAGCGGCAGCGCGCCGGCCTCCAGCGGTCAGCACATCGACCTCGTCGAGCTCAACGACCCGCTGGACGAGTCGCTCATCGCCGCCGACGCAGCAGGGGCCGTCGCGCCCGCGCTGTCCGACGACGACCTGCTCGATGGCCCGGCGGTCGCCGAGCCCTCGCGGGCGCCGGCCGTCGGCGCTGCACTGGGCGCCGCGGAGAGCAGCGCCGCGCGCGCCGGCGCGCCATCGGGCCGCTCCAGCGCCGGCGCGCAGCTCACCGCGCCCCCGGTGTCTGCGCCGACGTCGGCCCAGCCGCCCTCCTCGGCGACGCGGCTCCTGACCGCGTGGCCGCCGTCCGCGGCCGAGAGCTTCGAGGAGGCCGCGCTGTTCCGCGAGCTCGCGGCGGGCTCGTACGAGGCTGGCGAGCGGCTCATGAAGAGCTTCGCCCCGCGCGACGATCGCTCCCGTGAGGCGCTGGCCGTACGCCGGATGCAGGCCCACCTGCGGCTCGGCGACCGGGGCACCCTCGAGCGCCTCCAGGCGGCCGCGATCGCCGACAAGAACATGACCTACGCCCGCGCCATCGAGCACGTGCTGCGCGCCTTCGAGGGCGACGAGCCGGCCGAGCGGCGCGGCGAGGGCTTCATCGCGCCGCCGCTCCTCGCCGCGCAGCGCGACGCGCCGGAGCTCGTGAGCGCCCTGCTCTTCCGCGACCTGGAGTCGCCGGTCAACGAGGCGCTCGCGATCGTCTGGGAGACCGGCCTCTACCGCCGCGACGCAGGCCAGTCCGGGCTCGTCGCCTCCGAGCGGGTCCAGCCGACGTCGCCCACGCTCCTCGGAGAGCTCTACGGCGTCGTGGCCGGCCATCTGGGCCTCCTGCGCACCGCGCTCTACCACCAGCGCGCCTCGTCGCCGGCTCCATCGTCGCCGGAGGGCCAGGTCGTCCGGGTCAACCCGCCGGCGGTGCTGTTGCGGGGCGAGGTCCGCGAGGACACCCCCGAGCTGCGTTACTTGCTCGGCGCCCACCTGGCCGGGGCCATGCCCGAGCACGTCCTCGCGAACACCAGCACCGAGGATGAGCTCCGCACGCTCCTCTCCGCCATCGTCGCCGCGTTCGGCCCGCTGGAGGCCACCACGCAGAGCTCCCGCGGCAACCCCGCCGTGGTGCGGCTCGAGCAGAACCTCTGGCAGCTCATCCCGCCGCGCGCCGAGCGTCGCCTCCGCGAGATCTGCGACAGCGCCAACAAGATGACCTACGAGGGCGCGATCAAGACGACCCGCACCGCGATGCGCCGCGCCGGCCTCTTCGCCGCGGGCAGCATCGCCACGGCGGTGCGCGCGACCATCAAGGAGCGAGGCCTGGAACTCGCCGTCCCCCTGTCCAGGCCCGAGGGGCTCGCCGCCGCGTGCGCGGCGCACCCCGAGATCGCCGATCTCGTACGCCTCGCGACGCGGATGGAGTACGCCGAAGCGCGATGGCAGCCCGGCACGGTGCCCTCACTCCGGCGGGTCGACATGGGGAGCTCGCGCTTCCGTGCAGGCACGTAAGCGCTGACGCCGCCGTGCCGACGTCGGTCGCGCCGCGCCCTCTCCCGCGCCCCGCGCCCCCCGGGGCGCCGACAGCGGGCATGTCGCATCCCGTCTTACCTGGGCCCACGGTGTACACGCCCGCGCTTCGCCCTGGCGCGCTGATTGCGGCCTGGCCGCATCGCTGCGCCGGACGCGACGCGACACCGCTGTCACGGCCCTGCCGCGGCCTGCAGGGCGCGCTGCCGACAGGATGCACGCCGCGCGCTGCCCGGAACCCCGGCGGCAGGTTGGCACGAACATCGCCTTCTCTCTCCACCGTGATTTTTTCCTGCGCCTGCTCGGGTGCGGACCCGTTCGGGCACCGCGTGTTTCGTTCATCCGCTCGGATCCTGCGCGCTGCGCTGCTCGCCTGCCTGCCGGGGGCGGTGGCCTGCAGCATTCCCCTCGAGATGAGCGAAGCTGGCCCCACGAACGCCTGCGACACCTCGGGCGACTGCGGCGTGGGGGCCACGTGCGCGGCGCTCGACGGGCAGCGCGCGTGCGTCTCGACCAGCGCGCACCTCGACGGGCTTGTCCTGGAGGTCCGGCCGCGCCCCTCGCACGAGCTCGGCGTCGAGGTCTCTCACCTTCTCGACATCGACGCGGGCGGCGCCTTCCCCCCGCACGACGCCGGCGGGCAGGTGCGTCGCCTGGATCTCAACATCCCCGCGCCCGCGCGCGTGGATGCAACGCTGCGCATCGGCGGCTCCTACTGCGGAGACATCGCCGGCGGGCAGTTTCCCGTGCGGGTCGAGCTCCGGCGCATCGCGCCCGTCCTCGGCCTGCCGGCGCAGACCTACTCGACGTTCTCGGAGCCGGACGGCTCCGGCGGCCAGACGTTCCAGCTCGCGATCCCCACCGGCGACTACCACATCTACTTGGTCCCGCAGGCGTACGGCAGCTGCAGCGACGACATCCCCCCGCCGATCTTCCTGCCGAACCAGTCGATCCCCGAGGTGTGGAAGCTCGGCGTCACCGCCGAGCCGCCTGCCGTGCTTCAAGGCAGCCTGCAGGTGCCGGGGGGCGTGCGCGTCGACGGGTGGAGGCTCGATCTCGTCGACCCGCTCACCGGCAGCGTCATCTCCCAGGTCGACCGGCTCGAGGAACCCGAGCCCGGCGAGCCGGGGACGGCGACGCAGGTCGCCTTCAGCGTGAAGTTCTACTGGGCCGACCAGAAAAAGAGCCCCCTCGTCCGCCTGCGTCCGAGGGATGGCGAGCCGCGGCCGACGGTCTACTGGGAGCTCGCCTCGATCGCGCTCCAGGGGTCCACGGGGAACCTGGACCTCTCGCTCCTCCAGCTCGACGCGGCGGCGCGCCGGGTGGAAGGGCGAACGGAGGACGTGGACGGTAACCCGGTGCTCTCCGCCATTCGCATCCAGAGCGCCGACATCGAGCGCGCGCCGACCGCCGCCTACAGGCTGGACACCGAGACGGACGCGAATGGCCTCTTCCGGGCCGACCTCCCGCCTGGCGAGTACGTCATCTTCGCGCAGCCGATCAACGACACCACCAAGGCGAAGGCCATGCAGGCGCTCAAGTTCCCGGCCGGCGACGACTGCTACTGCGGCCAGTCGGTCATCATCCCGGAGGCCGGGACGCTGCGCGGGCGCCTCCTGGGCCCTGCGGGCGAGCTGATGGACGGCGCGGGCGTGTTCGCGGTCCCCTCGCCCGGCGAGGTCAAGACCTACCTCGGCCAGGTGCTGAGGCCCGAGCCGCTGCTCCCCCGGCAGGCGTCCGGGGTCCTGCGCAACGGCGCGTTCTCCCTCGGCGCCGACCCGGGGGAGTTCGACTTCTCGGTCCGGCCGACGCCGGGCTCTGCCTACCCGTGGCTCGTGAGGCCGCGCCTCGCGGTCTCCGCGGCCGACGCCGCGGTCACCGAGCTGGATCTCACCATGCCGTACCCGGCCGTCCTCCAGGGCGTCGTCCGCGACGAGTCGGGCGCCCGGCTCGGCGACGCGACGGTCGTGGCCTGGCTCCCGGTCCAGAGCGATGCCGCGCCGGGGACGGCGACGAGGGTCATCCAGATCGGCGAGACCCGGTCGGCGCCCGACGGCTCCTACGTCCTGCCGCTCCCCCCGTCGACGTCCCGGTGAAGTCGGAGCGAAAAAGGGCGGTACCAGCCCAGCGCGGAGCGAGATAGGCTAGCGCCCGTGGCGCAGCCGACGCGCGGTGGGACATCGGAGCCTTCAACAGAGGATGGCCTGACGCTCGCGCCTCCTCTGCGAGGCGATCCGGGGCAGCGCCCCGATCTGGGGCGCGCGGGCGAGGCCTCGCTCCCGTCAGCGCAGGAGCTCGCGGTCGCGCTGCATGAGGTCTCCAATGCGCTCACGGTCATCGTGGGCTGCATCGAGCGGGCCCAGGGCGAGCAAGGCTCCGAGCTGAGCCGTGCGCTCGGCGTCGCTGCGTCCCGCGCGCGCGACGCTCGCCGCCTGATCCGGCGGGCGATCGGCGCCGACGCGGAGGGGCGTCCGGCCGAGGACGGCGAGGTCGCGTCGAGGCCGATGGGGGAGCCGGCGCGCTCGCTCGGCGACGTCATCGACGACGCCGTGACCGGGCTCGTCCCCGAGGCGCGCCGCTCGGCGATCGCGCTTCGCGCGGAGCTCGATCCCGCGGTCGCGCGGATCTCCGTGCGCAGCGGCGCCGCGGTGGTGCAGATCTTGACGAACCTGCTGCTCAACGCCGTGGCGCTCTCGCCGCGCGGCGCTGCGGTGCGCGTGGACGCGAGGCTCGAAGGCGGCGCGGTGATCGTCGGCGTCGCCGACCAGGGGCCCGGGGTCCCGCCGTCGCGCCGCGCGACGCTGCTCAGCTCCGGCGTCTCGACGCGCCCGGGCGGCGCGGGCATCGGCCTTCGCCACTCCGCCGCGCTGGCCAGCGAAGCGGGCGGCGCCCTCGCGCTCGTCCCGTCGGACGAGGGCGCCCGCTTCGAGCTGCGCTGGCCCATCGAGGCCTCTCCGCGGGCGGACAGCGCGCTGTTCGACGCGGAGGTCGACGATGTGCCGCCGGCGCCGCGGAGCACGACGTCACCGGTCTCCGGCGCGGTGCTCGACGGCATCAGGATCCTGGTGGTCGAGGACGACGACGCGGTGGTGGACCTGCTCGACACCGCGCTCACCGCGCGCGGCGCGAGCATCGTCAGCGTCCAGAGCGCGGTCGAGCTCCCGGGGGCGCTCGCCTCCGGGCCGTTCCAGGCTGCGCTGCTCGACATCTCGCCGATCGAGCAGGACGTCCTCGGCACCGTCTCCGCCGTGCGCAGCGCCAACCCTGACGTGCGGCTCGTGGTCATGTCCGGCAGCGCCGGCGCGGCGCCCCTGCCGGCCAACAGCGGCGTGTCGTGGGTGCGCAAGCCGTTCGAGATCCGCGAGATCGTGGAGGCGCTCGTCCGCTGAAGCACCGCCGTGTCACGAGGTCGAGAGGATTAGCTTGACTTCCCTGGCCGGCTGGGTAGGTTCCGTCCCACAAACGCGCTCGCGAAGGTGGCGGAATTGGCAGACGCACTAGCTTGAGGTGCTAGCGGGTAACACCGTGGGGGTTCAAGTCCCCCCCTTCGCACTGTCTTCTCTGGATCGATCGAGACTCTGACCAGCGCACGAGGGAGACAAGGAGCCCGCCTCGCTCCTTCTCCTCACACATCGAGTCTCCGCAGCCGCTGACTGTACCTCGCGCTCCAACCCGGATTCGCGAGCTCTTGACGAGCGGTTCTGCGCACCTGCTTTGGGCTCACGCGTACGTCGCGCGCAAGGCGTGCCTCGACGCGCGCCACGCAGCCGAGCACCGCAGCTCCAGCGCCGTCTGCCGAGCTGCCGCGTCCGGCCGCCCGTTCCCCCCGGCCGAGCCCGCTCCGCCCGCAGCCGTGCGCCTCGCGCCGCTCCCGGCGCGCTCCCCCCCCGGCGCCGCCGCCCTGTCAGCTCGCCAGCGGCAGCGTGAAGTGGATCGTCGTCCCGTGTCCCGGGGTGCTCTCGACCGCCACGGTCCCGTGGTGCGCCTCGACGATGCCGCGCGCGATGTACAGGCCGAGCCCTGCGCCGGTGCGCGACTCCTGCGACGCCTTCCAGTAGCGATCGAACAGGTGCGGCTGATGCTCGGGCGGGATGCCCGGGCCCGTGTCCGCCACCGAGAAGCGCGCCAGATCGGCCACCCGGCAGAGCGACACGCTCACGATCCCGCCCTTCGGCGTGAACTTCAGCGCGTTGCCGAGCAGGTTCGAGAAGACCTGCAGCACGCGATCGCGGTCGGCGAGGACCTCCAGGCCCGCGTCGAGCGGCCCCTGCGTCACCCGGCAGCCCTTCGCCTCCGCGAGCGACGCGGCGGCCTCGAGCGCCTCGCGCACGAGCGCCCCGCCCCGCTCCACCCGCGGCGACACCACGAGCCGCCCCGCCTCGATGCGCGACGCATCGAGCAGATCCTCGATCAGCCGCGTCATGCGCTGGATCCCGCGGTCCATCCGATCGACGAGCTGCACGGCGTCGTCCTCCTCGCCGTCCTTCCGCTGGAGCAGATCGCTGCGCAGCAGCGACGCCGTGATCGCGATCGTGTTGAGCGGGTTCCGGAGATCGTGCGACACGATCGCCAGGAGATCGTCCCGCGCGCGCGTCGCGGCCTGCGCCTCGTTGTACAGCCGCGCGTTCTCGAGGGCGACGGACGCCGACTGCGCGAGCTGCGTGAGCAGCACCTCGTCGCTCTCCACGAACGGACCGTCGCGCCGATCGAGGAGCTGGATGCTCCCGATGCACTGGCCGTCCCGCCCGCGCAGCGGCGCCGCGAGCAGCGAGCGCGGGTGCAGCTCCGACGGCGCGTGCGAGAGCACGTCGGCGCACGTGGGGTCGCTCGCGATCTCCTCGTCCGTCAGCCGGACGCTCGCGCTCCGCCGCTCGATCAGCCCGAACGCGATCTCGCGGATGCCGTCGCGGTCCTCCCGCGCGGCGTACTCCTCCGAGAGCGAGACGCCCGTCATCGATCGCTGCGTCACGCCCCGCGCGGCAAGGCGCGAGACCGCCACGTTCGCGTCGAGCAGCGCGCGCGCCTCGTCCGTGGTGCGCTGGATCAGCTCGTTCAGCGAGAGCGACCTGTGGATGCGCAGCGTCGCCTCGGTGAGCTGCGCGAGCTGGTTCGCGTGGCGAGCGAGCGCCCTGCGCGCCTCGTCCTCGCGGCGCTCCGCCTCGTTCAGCCGGAGCACGTAGCGCAGGCTCTGCACCAGCCGCTCGGGCGTCAGCAGGTTCTTCGGCACGTAGTCGGCCGCGCCCCGCTTCATCAGATCGACGGCCAGCGACTCGTCGCCCTGCCCGGTCAGCATGATGAACGGCGCCGTGAGCTTCGCCTTGCGCGCCGCCTCGATCACCGCGAGCCCGTCGCCCCCCGGCAGGTAAAAATCGAGCAGCACACAGTCGATCTGCTGCTCGTACAGCACCGCGAGCGCAGAATCGACCGAATCGGCCTCCCTGATCTCCGCGTCGACGCGGCCGCTCCGCAGCGCTCGCAGGATCGCGATCCGGTCGACCGTGTCGTCGTCGACGACCAGGAGACGAACCGACCTATGGCTCAAGGCATCTCCACGAGAGTCCAGTACCGGTTCAGTGCCGTCATCAGCTCGACGAAGCTCAGGAAAGTCACCGGCTTGAGCAGGTACCCGGCGACGTTCAGGTCGTACGCGTCCACCTTGTCGCGATCGTCGTTCGACGTCGTCAGCACGACCACGGGCGTCGCCCTCAGCGAGGCGTCGGACCGGAGCTCCCGGAGAAACTCGATGCCGTTCATCCTGGGCATGTTCAGGTCGAGCAGGACGAGGCGCCGGTCCCTGGGGACCTGGGTGCTACGCAGCAGATCGAGCCCCTCGACCCCATCGCCGGCCACCCAGAGCGGGTTCGTGATCTTGCCCCTCTCGAACGCCCTCCGGACGTTCATCACGTCGACGGTGTCGTCCTCGACCAGGATAATATTCAGGATTTTACCGTCCATCCTCGTCCTCGCTCAGGAGCAAAACGCTGGCCCGTCGATAGCATACGACAGCTACGCTGCACGTTACGCAGGGCGATGGCGATGGAGCTGGAGGCCGGCTCACTTGTTTCCGGGACGGAGACACCGCATACGGCCTGCTGCATACGGAGCCGGGCCGCGGCTCACTCGGGTTTCCCGAGAGCTCCGTTCCGACCGCGGCCCGTTCCGGTCACGTCGACGTTACCGTGGGTCAGCGGCGCCGGGAAGCGCCGAGTGAGGCGAGCGGCGGCGAGGTAGCCGCGGGTGCTCCGGACAGCCCCCGGCGCGGCGCGTTGCGTCCGCACCCGGCGAGGGCGCGCGCGCGGAACGCGGGGTGTTCGCGCCCCTCCGGGCGCCGGGATCTTACGGCCAGCTCCCGCGGTTGCCCGCGCGGCCGACGAGGTGCGCCACCGCCGTGACCAGGCTGTTCGGCTCGATGGGCTTTGCAAGGTGCATCTGGAAGCCGGCGGCGATCGCCTGGCGGCGATCCTCCATGCGCGTGTACGCGGTGAGCGCGAGTGCCGGTATGCCGCTCGCGGGCACCTCGGTCCCCAGCGCGCGCAGGCGCCGCATCATCGCGTAACCGTCCTCGCCCGGCATGCCGATGTCGCTCACCAGCACGTCGAACTCCCCCTCGCGGAGCGCCTCGAGCGCCGAGCCGGCCGAGGCGGCCTCGCGCACCGTCGCGCCGGAGCGCACGAAGATGATGCCGAGCAGCTCGCGGGCGTCGGTCTCGTCATCGACCACGAGCACGCGGATGCCCTCGAGCAGGCGGCGCGCGGAGCCCCCCGGCGCATCGCTCCCCCGGCGCTGCGGCGACGGCAGCGCCTGGTGCGTCTCGGCACGGATCGGGAGCCGGATCCGGAAGCGCGCGCCCTTGCCCTCGCCGTCGCTCTCGGCGTGCACCGTTCCGCCCTGCGCCTCCGCCAGGTGCCGCACGATCGCGAGGCCGAGCCCCAGCCCGCCGTGCGCCCGCGTCATCCCGCCGTCCGCCTGACGGAACCGCTCGAACAGGAACGGCAAAAAGCTCTTCGGGATGCCCTCGCCGTTGTCCTCGACCTCGACCTCGAGCATCGCGTCGACCCGCCGGGCGCCCACCCGGACCTGGCCGCCCGAGGGCGTGAACTTCACCGCGTTCGTGAGCAGATTCCACACGATCTGCTGGAGCCGATCGGCGTCGCCGAGGAAGATGCCCACGTCGTCGACGACCCACGCGTTGACCGTGACCCCCTTCGCCAGCGCCGTCGGGCGCACCAGATCCAGCGCGGTGGCGAGCACCTGCCGCACGTCGACCGGATCGGTCCGGAGCTGCAGCTTCCCCGCGATGATCGTCGACGCGTCGAGGATGTCCTCGATGAGCTGCGACTGCGACTTCGCGTTGCGCTCGATCGTGGCGAGCCCCCGCTCGAGCGACTCGGCGTCCACCTCGCCCGTCCGGAGGATCCGCGCCCAGCCCAGGATCGACTGGAGCGGCGTCCTGAGCTCGTGCGACACCGTCGCGAGGAACTCGTCCTTGAGTCGGTTCAGCTGCTCGGCGTGCTGGCGCGCGCGCTGCTCCTGCTCGAGGAGCTGGGCGCGCTCGGCCTCGGTGCGCTTCTGCTCGGTGATGTCGTGGAACGAGATGCCCACGCCGTCGCCCAGCGCGACCGCGATGGCCCGGAACGTCTGCGGGGCGCCCTCGTGCGCGCAGAAGAGCTCGACCCGGGCGGCCTCCCCGGTCTCCACCACACGCGCGTACGTGCCGAAGGCGCTCGCGAGGGTGCTCCCTGGCATCTCCACCGACAGCCGCTTGCCCTCGAGGTCCTTGCCCCGGCCGCCCACGATCGGCCCGGTGGCCGGGTTCACGTAGACCCACTCGAAATCGGAGATCGCCCCGGACGCGTCCCGCACGCTGCGCAGGATCATGAACCCGTCCGGAGACGCCTCCTGCACGGTGCGGAACCTCGCCTCGCTCGCCCGGAGCGCCTGCTCGATCGACTTCCGCTCCGTGATGTCCGTGGCCGTGCAGGTGATGCCGACGATCTCGCCCGCGTCGTCGCTCAGCGGCTCGATCGAGATGTCGAGGTACTGCGTGCGGCCGCCGACGTGCAGGGCGATCTCGCGCCGCTGGCCGACCCCGCTGGTGAGCACCTCGCGCTTCACCCGGTCGAGCGATCGCGCCGCCTCCGGATCCTCCAGCACCTCCGCGTCGGTCTTGCCGAGCACCTCGCGCTCCGACTTTCCGAAGGAGTTGTGCATCCACGTGTAGCGGAGCTCCCGATCCTGGTTGAACACCATGACCGGCGACCCCCGGAGCGCCTTGCGGAAGCGCTCCTCGTTCACGCGGAGCGCCTGCTCCGCGCGCAGGCGCTGCGCGACGCTCTGCTGGAGCTCGAGCGCGAGGCGCTCCGCCTTGCGCCGCGCGCCGATCTGCTCGGTCACCTCGAAGGCCGTCACCATGACGCCCTCCACGGCGCCGCTCACGTCGCGCACCGGCTTGCACAGGACGTTGTACAGCCGCTCCACCAGCTCGCCGGTCCAGTGCGCGATCCGCACCGGGATCTCGTTCGCCACGCTCGGGTTGCCGGTCGTCATGACCCCCTCGAGCTGCGCGTGCAGCACCTGCCCGCGGAGCTCAGGCACCGCCTTGACGAGCGGCTTGCCGAGGAGGTCGTCGCGGCCGACCATCTGACAGAAGAGCGGGTTCGCGAGCTCGAACACGAGATCGGCGCCCTTGAGCAGGCAGATCGGCGCGGGCGCCTGCGCGAGCAGCGAGCCGCTCCTGCCTCGCTCGAGCTCGACGCGCTTTCGCTCGGCCTCGAGCGCCGCCACCTGCAGGCGGGTGTGCTCCGTGACCGCCCGGGCGATGCCCGCGTCCACGCGCTCGAAGAGCGCCTCCAGATCACCCAGCGTCGGCGTGACCCCCGCATCATGGATTTCTCGGAGGATCGAGCGACGGAGGACGCCGTACTCGCGGACCATCACGTCCAGGTCGAACCCTTCCTCCCAGCGCACCTCTCCGTGCTCGCGCGCCGCCTCGTCGCCGCCGCGCGTCGTCGCGCCGTTCTCCAGGCCGGCGGCGACCTCATCGAGGAAGCTGGGAAGCGAGTTGATGATGAGCGGCTTCGGCATGTCTCTCACCGCCGCGCTTCGCCTGCGCAGCTCGCCGACGAACCGCTCGATGATTGCCTCGCGGCGGGTCCTGATGAGCGTGGGGAGCGGGGTCGTCATGGTCGGGTCGTTCGCGACGTGGACTCCGTGTCGGCAGAGTTCACCGTCAGGAGCCTGGGCAGCGACCGGCGAGCGGTCCTGGGCGACCTGGACCACGGCTGGCGTCGGCGAGCACGACATATTCGGCGAGCTGACGGAACGCCACAAGGCGCCCCGCCAGCGCAGCCCGCGCCCCGCCGGGCAGGAGACCGTCGGCCAGACGGGGCTGCTGCCCCGGGCTCTCCGTCGAGCACGGCCTCGACTCGGTGGTTGTGTTGGCCCCGACTTCCGCTTCGCGCGCACGCCAACGAGGGCGAGCAAGCGTTGTGCCGAGCTCGTCCGCCGACCCCACGCGGCGCCGCGCGGCGCGCGACGTCACGAATGAGGCGATTTGCCGCAGCTCCTCCGGCCGGGGGCGCACCGCGGCGGCGCGCGAAGCGGGCTGTCGATTTGGCGCGTTGGGCCTTCGTGGGCTCAGCCGTGTTGGTGAACAGGGGACGTTGCCGGCACGGTGGCTGCAACATCCCTTTATGGAAGCACTGGAACACCAGATCACCCAATTAGGAGGTTATCATGCTCAGTTGGAGTGTTGCGTTCTTTATCGTTGCGATCATCGCTGCCATCTTCGGCTTCGGCGGCATCGCCGCGGGCGCCGCCTCGGTGGCGAAGCTGCTCTTCGTCGTCTTCCTCGTGCTGGCGGTCGTCTCCCTCGCGCTCGGCCGCCGCGTCCGGGCCTGACGCGCACCACGCCGGTCTCGCGCGCGGCATGGGCCCTTGTCTCACAAGGGCCCACGCGGGCGCAGGCGACCCGACGCGCCAAGTCGCCCCCTCGCGCGCTCCTGCGCGCCGTCCTCTCCTCTCTTCCGAGATCTCCACAGATCCCGATGAGCTCGCCGCCTCGGTCCGGAGCGTCCGCCGCCGCAGACTCCAGGTCGATGCGGCCGTGGCCGCGGAACCATGATGCGTCGCGTTGTGGTCTGTCGCGGCGATGTCCGCCGCGCTCGCCCGCACGTGCTCGCGGGCCACGATCGAGGCGATTTGTCTCGCGGGGCCGAGCGGTCTCCGCGGTTTCGGGTGGCACGCCTGTCGCAATACCGCCGTGCAGACCCCATCCCGGGCGCCGAGAGGCCCATCCCGGAAAGCTTCGATGGGGCTCTCGTATCGTGCCCGGCGTTCGCGCGGGCGCGAGGTCGAGCCTCAACCGCAGACCGGAGGAGATTGTCATGCTGACCGTCCGTACGTTCCTTCCCATCGCCATCGTCACGAGCCTCTTCGCGGGCTGCGATTCCCCCACGAACGCGCAAGCCCAGGCCGAACGCGCGCAGCAGGAAGCGCAGCAGAAGGCGGCCGAGGTCGCCAACGAGCTCGACAAGAAGGTCGCGGACATCGACCAGCGGGCCGAGCGCGAGACAGACAAGGCGCTCCGGGAGGCCGCGGAGGAGCTCAACGAGGCGGCCGTCGAGGCGCGCGAGAAGACCGCCGAGGCCCAGAAGGAGCTCTTGAAGGCGCGCGAGGACGTGCGCGCCTCCACGACGCGCAAGATCGAGGACCTCGAGAAGGACGTCGCCGATCTCCGCGCGAAGATGGAGAAGAAGATGTCCAGGGTCGAGGCCGACAAGGTCATGAAGGATCTCCAGGACAAGTCGGAGGCGGTCCGCAGGAGCCTGCGCGAGCTCGACGCGGCGACGAGCACGAACCTCGACCAGGTGAAGAAGGGCGTGTCGGAGCGCGTGGAGGAGCTCGATCGGGCGATCCAGGAGGCGAAGCGGCGCGTGTAGCGGCGCGCCTCGTGCAAGACCCGCTTCCCGATCCAGAGAGCTTCGAACATCAGGAGGATACGATGGAGAACCAGAAGGCCACTCAGCAGACCCAACCGGCGGACATCGAGGGGGAAGGCAATCACACGGCGGACCGGCGTTACCGCGAAGGCGTGGAGAGGTCGGTGAAGGGCGGCAAGATCGAGGAGCACGCGGAGGAAGCCGCCAGCGCGCTGGACGGCCCCGAGGGCGATGAGCTGCGCGACGCCCAGGAGGCGACGCGGCACGGTCGGCCCAGCTGACCAGGCGAGCCGGCGATGATCCGCGAGCTTCGCTGCAAATCCTGTGGCCGCAGGTACATCTTCGTATCGACAGCGGCCACGCCCTGCCGGGCCTGCGGCTCGGCTCTCCAGGAGATGGAGCTCGAGCGCGGCGTCTACGAGCTCGCCTCGGAGGACGCGCCGAGCGCCGCCAAGCCTGCCCCGTCGAGCGCGGCGGACAAGATGGTGCCCGAGGATCTCGGGTACGGCGAGTCCCACGGATACGGGCCCGGCCACGGCGGCCCCACGGGCCCCGGCGACGCGCCCGCGACCAACGCTTGAGTCCGCAACTCTGCAGTCGGCTGGAGCGGGGTGCGGCCACGGACACGGACGTCGGCTCCGTCGCCCTGGTCGTGCCCTGGCTCCCGAGGAGACCTCGGGACTGCACCGTCCCGGAGCCGCCGAGGAGCTCCCCTCGGAGGGCGCCGTCCGGACGCCCGCGCCGCACGCGCACGGGCGCCCCGGGGGGCCTGTCGAACCCGGCAGATGATCGCTTGAGGCGCTTGGTGGAGGGTCGGGAGAAGAAGCTCAGCGCAGGCGCGCGGGCGCGCAGGTCGTCACGCCGCGGTCGCCGTGCGCTGCGGGGCGTGGGGCGCGCCGTGGGAGCGGCGGGAGTGGGCGATCAGCGCGTCGAAGAGCTCCAGCATCTGCTGGCCGAGCCGCTCGTTCATGTCCTCGGTCAGCTCCGCCTCGATGCGGGGCAGGAGGTCTCGCTCCTCTTCCTCGACGTGGTGCATGATCAGGTCGCGCAGGGCGGTGAGCTTGGCCTTGAAGCTGGAGTCGTCCGGCGCCGTGTTGACCACGCGCCGGATCTCGAACCGCGCGACCGTATGTTCCTCGCAGGCCCCGCCGACGAGGTCAGGCTCGATCGCGAGCAGCTCCGGAAAGAGCACCACCTGCTCGGCGAGCATGTGGGCGAGCAGGTGTTTGGTGAGCTCGTCCGTCACCCGCCGGACATCGCCGACGCCCGACAGGGCCAGATCGAACAGCCGCTCGGCTTCGCGGTGATGCCCCTTCAAGAGCTGTGTTGCTTTCATGCATTCTTCTCCCGGAGAACCAGCGTGGGGGTTGAGGTGTCGAGATGGATGAGGAGCCTTGTCGTGCGCTCGCGCTGCGGCCCGATCACGCGGCCGCGTCGATCGCGAGGCGCGCCAGCCCTGGCAGGGGCTCGCCGCGCGGACCCTCGAGCGAGAAGGTGACCGCGCCGCTGCCGCGCAGCTCGCGCAGCGTCAGCGACAGGCCCGCGAGCTCGAGCGCCGCGGGGGCCTGCGGGTCGGAGCCAGGGCAGAGGACGACGCGCTTCACGCTCGGAAGGGCGCCGAGGACCGCGCGCAGGAGCGAGGACCGGAGCGTCAGCTTCGTCGACGACGACGTCGCGACGAACACGGCCGTGCTCACGTCCCCGAGCTGCCGGAGCTGCTCTTGCACCCGCGACTGGAAGCTCGAGGCGTGCTCGTCGGGGAGCTGAACCACCATCTGGAGATCACGCGCCTGCGTGGTCAACCACGCAGCGCTCTCCGTCCAGGAAGCACCGGACTCGGCAATCAGCAGGCAGGTCTCGTCGCGACGCTCACTCTTCCGCCCCCTGTTTTTCATCGACGCAAGTTTTAGCAATCCGTGTGCCGTGTAGGGGTATTCACGCCTGGACGACCCCGGGAACTGAACATGGAATATCGATGTGGAATTTCGCCTCTGGGGCCGACTCGGACGGACCCGACCGTTCGGTCACGTCGAGGCGATCAAGCCGACAACGGCACGCGGCCTCGCCGCGCCTCGTTCCCGCTCGAGCGCGCCTGCCTCGCGTCGCGCATCGGCGCCGACGCCGCCGCGCCGCATCCGCTCGATCGATCCGCGCGCGAGCCCCGCGCGAATCGCGATCGGCCCTCGCGCTCCGCGTCGCGCGGCCGGCGCCGTCCACCGCGGCCTGGGTCTCCCGCGTGCGAGCGAGGCGCGCGACGTGCATTCCAGGACGGCGACGCTGCGGTCTGTGGAAATCCAGGCTGCTCGTAAGCCGTTCCCGACCAGCTCAGCCCCGGAGGCGCCGCTCGCCCCGCAAAAGGCGCCGACCGGAAGGCCCAGCGGCGCTGCGCCAGACCTGGCGCTGGCCTGGTTGGGGCAAGAACGCGCACCTGTGGCGAAACGTCACGCGAGATAACCTCAAGGATGAGAGCGCCCCGGGCTTGATAGCGCGGTGTCTCCGTGGCACGTTCCCTGCAACTGCAGGCAGCGGTCGACCTATAGAGCTGCCGGGGAAGGACACGCGATGAGCGGCAGGATACTCGTCGTCGATGACGACGAAGCGACGTGCGATCTAGTCGAAGCCCTCCTCAAGAGGCAGGAGTTCTCCGTGGCGGCGCGCACCTCGGCCAAGAGCGCGCTCGAGCTGGTGAGCGAAGACGACTTCGACGTCGTGCTGACCGACGTCGGTATGAGCGAGATGAGCGGCCTCGAGCTGTGCGAGCGCATCCTCGGCGCCCGGCCCGACATGCTCGTCATCGTGATGACGGCGCTCGGGAGCATGGAGACCGCGATCTCCTCGATGCGCGCCGGGGCGTTCGACTTCGTCACGAAGCCGCTCGACTCCAACCTCCTCGGCCTCACGGTGTCGCGCGCCGTCCAGCACCGGCGCCTCCGATCCGAGGTGAAGCGCCTGCGCGAGGCGGCCCACGACGTCCAGCAGACCAAGGGGCTCGTCGGGCGCAGCCCCGCGATGAAGCGCGTCTACGACCTGATCGGCCGCGTCGCGCGGAGCGACGCCTCCGTCCTCGTGCACGGCGAGACCGGCACCGGCAAGGAGCTCATCGCGCGCGCGATCCACGAGGCCAGCGGCCGCCCCGGCCCGTTCGTGGCCGTCAACTGCGCCGCGGTGCCCCAGGCGCTGCTCGAGAGCGAGCTCTTCGGCCACGCGCGCGGCGCCTTCACCGACGCGAAGACCCAGCGCACCGGCCTGTTCCTCGAGGCGAGCGGCGGCACCATCTTCCTCGACGAGATCGGCGAGATGCCGCTCGAGGTGCAGCCGAAGCTGCTCCGCGCCCTCCAGGAGCGGAAGGTCCGGCCCGTGGGCTCGAACGCCGAGATCCCGTTCGACGCGCGCATCGTGACGGCGACGAACCGCGACCTCGAGACCGAGGTGTACGAGAAGCGGTTCCGCGAGGACCTCTACTACCGCGTCAACGTCGTGAAGATCGACCTGCCGCCCCTGCGCGAGCGCGGCACCGACGTGCTCCACCTGGCGATGCACTTCCTCGAGAAGTTCTCGTCGCGCAGCGGCAAGGGCGTGCTCTCGCTCTCGACGGCGGCCGCCGAGAAGCTCACCGCGTACAACTGGCCGGGCAACGTGCGCGAGCTCGAGAACAGCATCGAGCGCGCCGTGGCGCTCGCCCGATTCGAGCAGATCACGGTCGAGGATCTGCCGGAGAAGGTGCAGGCCTACCGGCCCGACCGCTTCGTCGTCGCCGTCGACGAGCCCGCGGAGATCATGACGATGGATGAGCTCGAGAAGCGCTATATCAAGCGCGTGCTCGCGCTCGTCGGGGGCAACAAGTCGCGCGCGGCCCAGATGCTCGGGTTCGACCGGCGCACGCTCTACCGCAAGCTGGAGCGCTACGGCGAGCAGGATGGATCGGGCGGGGACGAGGGCCCAGACAAGGACAAGGCCGCCAGCTCGCCGGGATCGGCGAGCTCTGCTCTTAGCTGAGCGAGGCGGTGAGGCGTAAGGAATGACGGAAAAGGCGCTGCCCGAGTCGGTGTACAAGCTGTTCGCTCGCACGGGCCACGATGTCCGCGGGCCCGCGGGCGTCGTGGCCGGGGCCCTCGACGAGCTCGAGCGCGCTCTCGGGGGCGAGGCCACCGCCCGGAACGCGGCGTTCTTCACGATGGCGCGGCGGGGCGTGCGCCGCCTGCTGCGCCTGGCCGACCGCTACACCGCCGCGTCCGAGCTGGCGCGGCAGCTCGACACCCCGGTGCACTCGCTCGACCTCGAGGCGCTCGTCCGCCAGGCCGTCTCGGAGGCGTCGTTCGTCTATGGCCGGCGCCAGGTCTCGGTGGCGCTCGATCTCGCGCCGCTGCGCGGCTTCGCCCACCCGGCCTCGATGACCGCGGCGCTCGCGGATGCGCTCATGCTCGCCCTGCGCGCCGCCCGCGCGCGGGTCGCCGTGGAGCTCGCGGCGCACGGCGACAGGGCGCGCGTGGTGCTCACCAGCGACTCGGACACGGCCTCGGTGGAGGAGCTCTTCCAGGCCGCGCTCTCGCCGGACGCGGACCCGCTCGACGAGGGCGCGCTGCCCGTCCGGGTGATCGACGGCGTGCTGAGGGCGCACGGCGGCTCGGCGCGGGTCGAGCGCCTGGGCGCGGAGACGCGCATCACCCTGGAGTGGCCGCTGAACGAGGCGGATCGCAAGGCAGGTGCTCGATGAGCGCGGATCTTCCCCTGGTGCTCGTGCTGGACGACGACGACGACACGGCGGCGCTGCTCGGCATGGCGCTCCGCCGCCGGGGCTTCCGCGTCGTCGTGGCGCGCTCGTGCGAGGAGGGGCGCGCGCGGCTCGCCGACAGCGCCGTCGACGCCCTGGTGACGGACGTGTCGCTCCCCGACGGCAGCGGCATCGACCTCGTCGCGTCGATCGAGGACAAGCCGCGCGGCATCATCGTGGTGAGCGGCTTCGGGGGCGACGACGACCGCGAGAAGAGCCGGGCGGCCGGGGCGCACGCGCACCTGGTCAAGCCGGTCGACGTGGCGCGGCTCGTGTCCACGCTCAACGAGCTGCTCGGCCGGCCGAGCTGAGCGGCCGGCTCACTTGTCGACGGACGCGTAGAACGAGACGCCCCGCCGGTTCTCGTCGAGGCGCAGCGGGTGCTGCAGCGCCGGCAGCGCGCGCTGGGCGCAGTCGAGGCGCTCGCAGGTCCGGCACGTGACCCCGACCGGGACGGCCGCGCCGGTGTTGTCGAGGTCGATGCCGTCGGCGTAGACGAGCTCGCGGGCGTAGCGCACGTCGCAGCCCATGCCGATCGACTGCACCGTGTGGGGGACGTGGTAGCCGCCGCGGTCGCTGCGCACGGTGCGCGCGATGCAGAAGTAGACGGCGCCGTCCGGCATCTGCGAGAGCTGGATCCGGATCATGCCGGGCGTCATGAGCGCGGCGTGCACGTTCCAGCGGGGGCACGCGCCGCTGAACCGCGCGAAGCGGATGCCCGAGCCGCTGAAGCGCTTCGAGATGTTGCCCGCGATGTCGATGCGGACCATGTGCATCGGCACCCCCTCGGCGCCGGGGCGGCGCAGCGTCGTCAGCCGGTGGCACACCTGCTCGAAGCTGGTGCCGAAGCGGTGCGCGAGCAGCTCGATGTCGTAGCGCTCGGCGCGCGCCGCCTCCAGGAACGGCTGGTACGGCATGAGGATCGCCGCGGCGAAGTAGTTGGCCAGCGCGACGCGGGCGAGCGCGCGGGACTCGGGGGTCGTGAGGTTCTCGTCGCGCAGGATGCGGTCGATGGCCGTCGACTGCGTGAGCAGCCCGAGCTGGTGCGCGAGCTGGAACCGGCGGCTCCGGGGCGGCAGCACCTCGGAGATGCTGAGCACCCGCCTGTCCGGGTCGTAACGCCGCATCGCCTGGCGCTCGTCCGCGACCCGCACGATGCGCACCTCGATGCCGCGCGTCGCGTGGAGGTACCGGACGAGCCCGCGGTAGACGTCATCCCCGTCGAGCTCCGCCTCCCGCCAGAGCGCCTCGGCGCCCTCCTCGAGCTCCGCGAAGTGGTTCATCCGGCGCTGGATGAGGTCGCTCACCTCCTCCGACGGTAGGCGCGAGTTGTCCACCGCGACGAACCCGTCGCCCGCGAGCCGTTCCCCGAGCGTGGCCAGCGATTCGCGGGTGGTCGAGTACGTGCGGTACAGCGTGAGCACCGCGCGCGCGACGTTCGGTGACGTCGCGGCGAGCTCGCGAAGATCCGCGTTCGTCAGCCCGTGGCTCTCGAAGATGGGGTCGCCGAACACCTCGTGGAGGTCGGCTGTGAGCCGGACATCTTCTTCCGAGGCGAAGTTCTGGAGATCGAGCTGGAATATCTGGGCAATGCGAATGAGGAGCGGCGCGGTCAACGGACGGCGGTTGTTCTCTATCAAGTTCAGGTAACTCGCCGAGACGCCGAGGCGCTCCGCCAGATCGACCTGCGTCATGTGCTCGCGGCGCCGCAGCGCGCGGACCTTGGCGCCGAGTAGAGGTGCATCGGCCATGAGAACCCTCCCGAACGTAGCTGAACTTACTGCGCCGCCGCATGGATGGGGCAGCTCGCTGGCTAGAAATTTACAATAGTTTACAGGTTGACCGACTGTAAAGGTCTTTTGTCGACATCCTTATCCGCCTGCATTTCACAGCGAAGTTGACGCTGAAACCTCGTCGACAAACATAGCTACGTTGTAACGACGCGCAGCGTTGCAGGAGATGTGGATGAGCCAGAATCACGAGACCAACCTCAGGCTGCTCGCTCCCCGGGTCCCGGGGGACGCGTCTGTCCTCACGCCAGAGGCCCTTCGCTTCCTTGCGAGTCTGGGGCGGAAGTTCGCCGACCGTGTGCCCGGCCTGCTCGCTCGCCGGCGCGAGGTGCAGGCGCGGCTCGACGCGGGCGACCGGTTCGATTTCCTCACCGAGACGCGGGATGTGCGCGAGGGGGACTGGACGGTGGCGCCGCTGCCCGCCGATCTCCTCGACCGGCGCGTGGAGATCACCGGCCCTGTCGATCCCAAGATGATCATCAACGCGCTGAACTCCGGCGCGAGCGTGTTCATGGCGGACTTCGAGGACGCCACCTCGCCCACCTGGAAGAACCTCATCGAGGGGCAGGCGGCGCTGAGGCTCGCGGCGCGGCGCGAGCTCCGCCACGAGGACGCGGCCACGGGCAAGCGATACGCCCTCGGCGACAAGCTGGCGACCCTGCTCGTGCGGCCGCGCGGCTGGCACCTCTGGGAGAAGCACGTCGAGCTCGACGGAAAGCCGTTGCCGGGCGGGCTCTTCGATTTTGGACTTTTCTTCTTCCACAACGCGCGTGAGCTCGTTCGCCGCGGCACCGGGCCGTACTTCTACCTCCCGAAGATGGAGAGTCACCTGGAGGCGCGGCTCTGGAACGACATCTTCCTCTTCGCCCAGGACGCGCTCGGCCTGCCCGCCGGAACGATCAAGGCGACCGTCCTCATCGAGACGCTGCCCGCGGCGTTCGAGATGGACGAGATCCTCCACGAGCTCCGGCAGCACTCGGCCGGGCTGAACTGCGGTCGCTGGGATTACATCTTCAGCTTCATCAAGAAGCTCCGGAACGACCCGGCATGCGTGATGCCGGATCGCTCGCTGGTGACGATGGAGCAGCATTTCCTGCGCTCGTATACCCAGCTCCTCGTGAAGACGTGCCACCGCCGCGGCGTCCACGCAATGGGCGGCATGGCCGCGCAGATCCCGATCAAGAGCGACCCCGAGGCGAACCGCGCGGCGCTCGACAAGGTGCGCGCGGACAAGCTGCGCGAGGTGAAGGACGGACACGACGGCACCTGGGTCGCGCACCCGGGGCTCGTGCCGCTCGCGCGCGAGGTGTTCGACGCGCACATGCCCGGCCCGAACCAGATCGAGCGTAAGCGCGAGGACGTCCGCGTGACGGCGGCAGATCTGCTGCAGGTGCCGTCCGGGGCGCGCACCGAGGCCGGGCTCCGCCATAACATCCGGGTCGGCGTCCAGTACCTCGAGGCGTGGATCAGCGGCCTCGGCTGCGTCCCGCTCTACAACCTGATGGAGGACGCGGCCACCGCGGAGATCTCGCGCACGCAGGTCTGGCAATGGATTCGCCACGAGGCGACGCTGGACGACGGCAAGCCGCTCACCGTGGAGCGCTTCCGCGCGGCGATGGATGGCGAGATGGCCGCGCTCCGCGGCGCGCTCGGCGAGGCGCGCTTCGACGGCGGCCGGTTCGCCGAGGCGCGCGAGCTGTTCGAGCGGCTGTCGATCGGAGACACCTTCGAGGAGTTCCTCACGCTGCCCGCGTACGAGCTCCTGATCACGCGCGCCGAGGAGCAGCGCTCGTGACGCTCAACTCACCTGCTTCGATGTCAACACAGCGGCCGCTGCCGCCCGTCAACCCAACACGCTAGGAGCACAGTCATGTCCGCTGCTTTCCCGCTGAACACGCCCATATCCGCCGATTCCCTGCACGCGACGACGAGCGACGTCGCCCCCGGCCGATGGAGCGGGATCGTTCGCCCGTACTCCGAGGCCGACGTCGCGCGGCTCCGCGGCACCGTCCGTATCGATTACACGCTGGCGACGCTCGGGGCGAAGCGGCTCTGGAACCTGATGCACAGCGAGCCGTACGTGGCGGCGCTCGGCGCGCTCACCGGCAACCAGGCGATGCAGCAGGTGAGGGCGGGGCTCAAGGCGATCTACCTGAGCGGGTGGCAGGTGGCGGCCGACAACAACGAGGCGGGCACGATGTACCCCGACCAGAGCCTGTATCCGGCGAACAGCGTCCCGACGCTCGTGCGGCGCATCAACCAGGCGCTCCTCCGCGCCGACCAGATCGAGAACGCCGAGGGCAAGTCGGGGCGTTACTGGCTCGCCCCCATCATGGCCGACGCGGAGGCCGGCTTCGGCGGGCCGCTCAACGCGTTCGAGCTGATGAAGGCGATGATCGAGGCGGGCGCCGCGGGCGTGCACTTCGAGGACCAGCTCGCCTCCGAGAAGAAGTGCGGGCACATGGGCGGCAAGGTCCTCGTCCCGACGAGCCAGTTCATCCGCACCCTGGTGGCGGCCCGCCTCGCCAGCGACGTCATGGGCGTGCCGACGATCCTCGTCGCCCGCACCGACGCCGACAGCGCCAAGCTGATCACCTCCGACGTCGACCCGCGCGACCGGCCGTTCATCCCCGGCGAGCGCACGCCCGAGGGCTTCTACGTGCTGAGTGGCGGCCTCGACGCGGCCATCGCGCGCGGGCTCGCGTACGCGCCGTACGCGGATCTCGTCTGGTGCGAGACGTCGACCCCGGACCTCGACCAGGCGAGGCGCTTCGCGGAGGCGATCCACAAGCAGTTCCCGGGCAAGATGCTCGCGTACAACTGCTCTCCGTCGTTCAACTGGAAGAAGCACCTCGACGACGCGACGATCGCGCGCTTCCAGCGCGAGCTCGGCGCGATGGGGTACAAGTTCCAGTTCGTCACCCTCGCCGGGTTCCACGCGCTGAACCACAGCATGTTCGAGCTCGCCCGGCAGTACCAGCGCCGCGGCATGTCGGCGTACTCCGAGCTCCAGCAGGCCGAGTTCGCCGGCGAGCAGTTCGGCTACAGCGCGACCCGTCACCAGCGCGAGGTCGGGACGGGCTACTTCGACGAGGTCGCCCAGGTGATCTCCGGCGGTGCGGCGTCCACGCTCGCCCTCCACGAGTCGACCGAGGCCGCCCAGTTCTGACCGCCCGCGCGGGCGCGCAGGCCCTGTCCGCGCGCGCCGCGTACGAGGGCAGGGCCGCCGCTGCTGCGCCCGCCCACGCTGCGTCCAGCCCACCCCCGCCGCGCTCCCCCGCTCCGCCCGGCGCGCTGCGCGCCGCCCCGGGGGGAGCGCGCTCTGTCCCGCGGCGCGGGGCCGCGCCGGCGCCCTCTCCACGGTGGTCCAGGGGGGGCCGTTCGAGTAGGCTCCGCTCGGGCGGCCGCGCCCGAGCCGAGGTGGAAAACAGCTGTGACAACGCAGAGCCAGAGACCGAGCGACGCTGACAGCGGCGGCGCCGCGTCCAATTTCATCCGTAACATCATCTCCGAAGATCTCGCCGCAGGCAGACACAAGCGGGTCGTGACCCGGTTCCCGCCCGAGCCGAACGGCTATCTGCACATAGGACATGCGAAGTCCATCCTGCTCAATTTCGGGCTGGCGACCGAGTTCGGGGGCGTGTGCCACATGCGCTTCGACGACACGAACCCGGCCGCCGAGGACCTGGAGTACGTGGAGTCCATCCAGCGGGACGTGCGGTGGCTCGGCGGCGAGTGGGGCGACAAGCTCTTTTTCGCGTCGGACTACTTCGAGCGGCTGTACGCGTTCGCGGTGGAGCTCATCCGGAAGGGCAAGGCGTACGTGTGCAGCCTCAGCGAGGCGGAGACCCGCGAGCTCCGCGGCACCGTCACCGAGCCGGGGCGAGAGAGCCCCTATCGGAGCAGGTCCGTCGAGGAGAACCTGGACCTCTTCGCCCGCATGAGAGCAGGGGAGTTCCCGGAGGGCGCGCACGTGCTCCGGGCCAAGATCGATATGGCCGCCCCCAACATGAAGATGCGCGATCCGCCGATCTACCGCATCAAGCGCGCGCGCCATTACCGGACGGGCGACGCCTGGTGCATCTACCCGCTCTATGACTTCGCGCACAGCCTCTCCGACGCGATCGAGGGGATCACCCACTCGATCTGCACGCTGGAGTTCGAGAACAACCGGGAGCTCTACGACTGGATCATCGAGAGCCTGGACGTCCCGTCGCGCCCCCGTCAGTACGAGTTCGCGCGGCTCAACCTGAACTACACGGTGATGAGCAAGCGGAAGCTGCTCGGGCTCGTGAAGGGCGGGTATGTGAGCGGCTGGGACGACCCGCGCATGCCCACCATCGCCGGCCTCCGGCGCCGCGGCGTGACGCCCGAGGCCATCCGCGGCTTCTGCGAGGAGATCGGCGTCGCCAAGACGAACAGCATGGTGGATATCGCGAAGTTCGAGTCGTGCGTCCGCGACGACCTGAACCTCCGCGCCCCGCGCGTCATGGCCGTGCTGCGCCCGCTCCGCGTCGTCCTCGAGAACTTCCCCGAGGGCAAGGTGGAGGAGATCGACGCGCCCTACTGGCCAGAGGACGTGCCCAGGCAGGGCTCCCGCAAGGTGCCCCTCTCCCGCGTCGTCTACATCGAGCGCGACGACTTCCTCGAGGACCCGCCCAAGAAGTGGTTCCGGCTCGCGCCAGGGCAGCAGGTGCGGCTCCGATACGCCGGGTTCATCACCTGCCGTGAGGTGGTGAGAGACCAGGCCACAGGGGAGGTGATCGAGCTCCGCTGCACCTACGATCGCCCCACGAAGACCGGTGAAGCGCCCGACGGCCGCAAGCCGAAGGGGACGCTGCACTGGGTGTCGGCGGCCCACGCGATCCCCGCCGAGGTCCGGCTCTACGACCGGCTCTTCGCGGTCGAGCGGCCCGACGCGGTCGAGGAAGGGAAGGACTTCCTGGAGAACCTGAATCCTGGTTCGCTGGTGACCCTGACCGGGTGCCGGGTGGAACCGAGCCTGTCCACCATCGAGAAGGGGAGCCACGTCCAGTTCGAGCGGCAGGGGTTCTTCTTCGTGGATCCGGTCGACTCCGCGCCCGGCGCGCCCGTGTTCAACCGCACCGTGGCGCTCAAGGACTCGTGGTCGAAGCTCGCCGCGGAGAAGCCCGCGCAGGCCGCGGCGCCGGCGCAGCGCACGCCCGACAGCGCGGCGCAGCGGGCGCAGCCCGGCAAGCCCAAGGTCGAGCGCGCGCCCCTGGAGGAGCGGATCGCGCGGCTCGAGCCGGCGCGGGCCGAGAAGGCCAGACACCTCATCGACGCGCGGGGGATCCCCGGCGACGACGCGGTCGTCCTGGCCGAAGACGACGGCCTGCTACGGCTCTTCGAGGAGGCCGTCTCCGTCCACGATAACGCGCGGAGCGCCGCCAACTGGGTCATCCATTCGCTCTCGCGCGAGCTGAAGGACAAGAAGACAGGCGACCTGCCCTTCTCAGGTGCGCAGCTCGGCGAGCTCCTGGCGCTGATTGATGACGGGACCATTTCCGGGAAGATAGCGAAAGACGTCCTGGCTGAGATGATGCAGCAGGGCGGTAGCCCGAAGGCTATCGTGGAACGCCGAGGGCTCCGGCAGGTCGCCGACGAGGGCGCCCTGGAGCGCATCGTCGACCACGTCGTCGCCGCGCATCCCGGCGAGGTTTCCCGCTTCCGCGCGGGCAACACGAAGCTGATCGGGTTCTTCGTCGGTCAGGTCATGAAGGCCTCCGGCGGCAAGGCGAACCCGGACCTGGTCAATGCGCTGCTGACCAGGAAGCTGGCGTAATTCTCCCACCCACACGCTGCTTCGCTTCCTCCCCGACTCGGGGTGCGCGCGAGTGCTGCGCTCTGCGGATTCTCCCGCCCGGCACCTGACTACGTGATGCGTGTCACGGCAGTGTGCAGAAACATGTCCCGGAGAATTGTCCATAAAGAAATTGAATCCAAGATCGGTATTGGTGTAGATCAGATTAGGACTATGGAATCTGCACGCCAGTTCGCTCTCATCGCATGCGTGGCTGTAGCGTCCTCACAGGTCGCTTGTGTCGTGTCCGCCGAGCTCGAGGGTGATGATGACGTGGTGGCGGAGGTCCAGCAGGAGGTCGTGGTCCACAACGCGCTGACCCGCAACGCGCTGACCCGCAACGCGCTCACCCGGAATGCGCTGACCCGCAACGCGCTGACCCGCAACGCGCTGACCCGCAACGCCCTGATGGGCAACTCGTTCACGAGCCAGGCGCTCCGCGACCCCGAGTCGCGAGAGCTCCTCAGCTTCATCGTGAGCTGCGCGCTCCCCGAGGACGAGAGCTTCGAGGTGGAGGTGGGCAACAAGTCCTACACGTTCACCGGCGAGCTCGGCCTCGCGCCCGAGTGGGGCCAGCGCCGCGGCTCGTGTGATGAGACGTGTCAGGAGTGGGTGTCAGCCTGCCTGCTCGCCCGCGTGAATCACCGGGGCGAGCACGTCACCATCTCGATCCGCGGCCAGAACGAGGCGCTCTCATCCACGAAGCGGGAGCGCGACAGGTACGATGTGCCGGAGGCGACCTATTACGGCAATGTCTTCCTGGAGACGCAGCGCCGCTTCGCGTGCCTCGCGCCCGGGGAGAGGTCGATCCCGCGCGTCTGCGGCGACTCGCTCGACGACTGCGTGGTCGACGTCGTGGGTGATTGTAGCGATGTGTGCGACGGGCCGAGGCACGACGGCAGCTTCCTTCACTGCCGCGACCGCGAGCCCCTGATCGAGCTGCCGTGCGGGACCCGCATCTTCCCGGCCCGGACCGATCGCTACAAGAGCTCGGTGACCGTCTTCCTCGAGTAAGCTCGAGCGGGTGGATTCCGGCGCCGTCCTCGCGAGCCGCTTCGTCGTCGAGCGGCAAGTTGCCGCCGGGGGGATGGGGACGGTCTACCGCGCGCACGACCGCCTCGACGACCGCCCCGTCGCCCTCAAGATCCTCCAGAGCCGCGAGGCCTTCGACGTCGAGCGGTTCGAGCGCGAGGCGCAGATCCTCGCCGAGCTCGGCCACCCGGGGATCGTCCGGTACGTCGCCCACGGGCGGACGGGCGCCGGGGACCACTACCTCGCCATGGAGTGGCTGGAGGGCGAGGACCTGGCGGCGTGCCTCGCGCGCCGGAAGCTCACGGTCGCCGAGAGCCTCGCGGTGCTGCGCAGGACCGCGGACGCGCTCGCGTTCGCGCACTCGCGTGGGATCATCCACCGCGACGTCAAGCCGAGCAACATCTTCCTCGCGGCCGGCGACGTCGGCCAGCTCAAGCTGGTCGACTTCGGGATCGCGCGCCCGGACGGGGAGTCGCGGCGGCTCACCTACACCGGCGGGATCCTCGGGACGCCGGGGTACATCGCGCCCGAGCAGATCGAGAGCGGGAGCGCCCTCGACGCGCGGGCGGACGTGTTCTCGCTGGCGTGCGTCTTCTACGAGTGCATCGCGGGCCGCCCGGCCTTCGAGGGGGCGCACGTCATGGCGGCGCTCGCCAAGCTCCTGTTCCAGCAGACGCCCCGGCTGCGCGACGTCCGCGCGGACGTGCCGGAGCCGCTGGAGCTGCTCATCGACCGGATGATGGCCAAGAACCCCGAGGACCGGCCGCGCGACGGCGGCGACGTCGGGGTGCAGCTCACGCAGATGGCCGAGGAGCTCGACGCCTGGGCGACCCCGCGGCCCGCGACGCTGGCGTCGCAGCGCGACGAGACGATGCGGTCGGCGCGGCCGCCGGGCTTCCTCACGCGCAGCGAGCAGCGGCTCGTGTCGCTCGTGCTCGCCGGCGAGCCGGACGACGTCGAGATGAGCGTGGCGGCGGCCGGCGGGGTGCCGAGCGCGTCGGACGTGTCGAGCGTGCTGCGGGAGCTCTCGAGCGAGGGCCCGGGGTCCGCGGTGCCGCGCTCGGAGGTGCGGGCCGCGGTGGAGCCCTACGGCGCGCACATCACGGAGATCTCGCGCGGGTCGCTCATCGCGATCCTCGCCGGCGCCGGGAGCGCCGTGGACCGGGCCGAGCGGGCGGCGCGGTGCGCGCTCGCGCTGCGCGCGCGGTTCCCCGGCATCCCGCTCGCCGTCGCGACGGGGCGCGGGGTGTCGTCGGCGAAGCTCATCGAGGGCGACGTGATCGACCGGGGGATGCGCGCCCTCAGGGCCTCGCAGGCCGGCATGGTCCGGCTCGACGACGTGACCGCGAGCGTCGTCGGCGGCCGGCTCAAGATCGAGACGGACGAGAGCGGGCCGTTCCTCGCCAGCGAGACGGCGGCCGACGAGAGCACCCCGGTCCTGCTCGGCAAGCCGAGCCTGTGGGTCGGGCGCATCCGCGAGCTCTCCATGCTGGAGGGCGTGTTCTCGGGGTGCGTGAGCGAGTCGCTGGCGAGCGCGGTGCTCGTGATCGGCCCGGCCGGGGCGGGGAAGTCGCGGCTCCGCCTGGAGTTCCTGACCCGGGTGCGGCGCCAGTTCGGGGCTGTGGAGATCCTCTCCGGCAGGGCCGAGTCGGTGGCCGCGGGGTCGCCGTTCGGGCTCATCGCCGACGCGCTCTACAAGGCGGCGGGGATGCGCGAGGGCGAGCCGATCGAGGCGCGGCGGCGCAAGCTGAAGCGCCGGCTGGGGCGCCACCTGAGCGGCGACGCCCTGAACCGGATCGCGGCCTTCCTGGGCGAGCTGTCGCGGACGCCGTTCCCCGACGGCGAGACGAGCGGGCTGCGCGCGGCGCGCGAGAACGCGATGCTGATGGCCGACGCGACGCGCGCCGCGTGGGAGGACTGGCTCGCGGCCGAGTGCGCGGCGCAGCCGGTGCTGCTCGTGCTCGAGGACCTGCAGTGGGGCGACCCCGCGACCGTGCGCCTCATCGATCAGACGCTCAGGAACCTCAGGGACCTGCCGCTGATGCTGCTCGCGCTGGCCCGGCCCGAGGTGAGCAAGCAGTTCCCCGGGCTCTGGGCCGATCGCGAGGTGCAGACGATCAAGCTCGGGCCGCTGCCCGCGAAGGCGAGCGAGCGGATGGTGCGGAGCGCGCTCGGCGAGGACACGCCCGCCGAGACCGTGGCCCGGGTCGTGGACCGGGCCGACGGCAACCCGTTCTACCTGGAAGAGCTGATCCGCGCGGTCGCGGACGGCAAGGGGCACGTGCTGCCCGACTCGGTGCTGGGCACGGTCGAGGCGCGGCTCGACGCCGAGGGGCACGAGGCGAAGCGCGTGCTGCGGGCGGCGAGCATCTTCGGCGACCGCTTCTCGAAGCTCGCGGTGGCGGCGCTGCTCGGCGGCGCGACGCGCGTGAAGGAGACCGAGACGTGGCTCGACGCGCTCGCGGCGCGGGAGCTCATCGCGCCGGCGTCGACGCCGGGGTGGCTCATCCCGACGGACTACGTGTTCCGCCACGCGATCGTGCGCGAGGCCGCGTACGCGATGCTGACCGAGGAGGACCGCACGCTCGGCCACAAGCTGGCCGGCGAGTGGCTCGAGCGCAGCGGGCACACCGACGCGATGGCGCTCGCGGAGCACTTCCGGCTCGGGGGCGAGCCCGCGCGCGCCGTGCGGTGGTACCGCCGGGCCGCCGAGCAGGCCATCGAGGCGAACGACCTGGCGAGCGCGCTCGCGCGCGCCGAGATGGGGATCGCGTGCGGGGCGACGGACGAGGAGCTCGGGCGCCTCAGGCTCGTGGAGGCGGAGGTCAGCCTGTGGCAGCAGGAGACGGCGCTCGCGGCGCAGCGCGGCACCGAGGCGGCGAGCCTCGTGCGGCCCGGCAGCCCGTCGTGGTTCCGCGCCATCGGGCAGGTGATCATGGCGGAGGGGAAGCTCGGCCATTTCGACCGCGTCGAGGCGTGGGCGGCGCGGGCGGCCGAGGCGGTGGGCGCGCTCAGCGCCCGGGTGATGTGCCTGTCCGAGGGCGCGACGTACCTCATCTTCGGCGGCCGCTACGCGGCGGCCGACAAGCTGATCCGGATGCTCGACGCGGTCGCGGGCGAGAAGGCCGGGCTCGAGCCGCAGGCGGTGGGGCTCTACCAGCAGGTGCGCGCGATCCGGGCGCAGACGAAGGGCGACATCGGGGCGGCGCTGAGCGGGCTCACGGCGGCGCTCCCGGCGTTCGAGCAGGCCGGCGACCGCCGGAACGCCTGCTCGGTGCGCGCGAACCTGGGCTTCCTCTACGGCGAGCTCGGCGACTTCGAGGTGGCCGAGTCGGCGCTCCGGACGGCGCTCGCGGCGGCGCAGCGCATGGGCCTCGACGACGTGGAGACGGCCGCGCTCCAGAACCTCGGCTACGTCATCGCCCACCTCGGGCAGATCGAGGAGGCGAAGCAGCTCGAGCACCGCGCCGCCGCCGCGTTCCACCGGCAGGGCGACCGGCGGATGGAGGGGGTGGCGCTGATGTACCTCGCGCAGATCCTGCTGCGCTCGGGCGACCCGGCGGGCGCGGAGCGCGAGGCGCGCGCCGCGGTGGAGGCGCTGACGGTGGCGCCGCCGCTCCGCGCCGCCGCGGTCGCGGTGCTCTCGCGCGCGCTGCTCGCGCAGGGCCGCCGCGAGGAGGCGCTGCCGGCCGCGCGCGAGGCGTTCGCGCAGCTCGAGGAGGCGGGCTCGCTGGAGGAGGGGGAGTCGCTGGTGCGGCTCGCCTACGCCGAGGCGCTCGCGGCCGCCGGGGCCGCGCGCGAGGCGGCCGACGCGCTCGCCACCGCGCGCGAGCAGCTGCTCAGCCGCGCGGCGAAGATCAGCGACCCGACCTTCCGCGAGCGGTTCCTGACGTGCGTGCCCGACAACGCGAGGACGCTGGCGCTCGCCGCCGCCGGGTGACCCTCCGTTGACGCTCGCCGCCGGGTGAGCGTCAGCGGGCGTCGCCCTCGGCCGCGAACAGCGGGGCGGGCGCGCCGGGGGGCTCGCTCCGCGCCCCGTCGACGGCGACCTGCGCCGCCGGCGGGCTCGTCCTCGTCGCCGCGCCGAGCAGGCGCATCGCCTCGCGGTAGCCGTCGAGGGTCCCGACGTCGGCGTACGCGGTCCCGGCGTGGACGCCGAGCGCCGCGCCGCCACGGGCGATGTACTCGTTGACGAGGGGGCCGATGTGCTCGTCGCGCCGACCCCGCGCGCGCCAGAGCTCGTGGAGCTCCTGGAGCACTGCGCCGGTCAGCTTGAAGGCGCCCCAGGTCCAGCGCGACGCGGCGTCGCGGTGCCTCGCCTGGATCTCGAGGACGCGCCCGTGGCCGTCGGTGACGACGGCATCGAAGAGCTCCGGGCGGTCGACCGGGAACAGGAGGAACGAGAGGGCCCGAGACCGGAGCGCCGAGAGCCCGTCCTCCGGGAACCAGATCGTGTCCGGCAGGCCGACGAACACGAGATCTTCCGGCGGGATGAGCGGCAGCGCGCGGAAGATGGCGTCGCAGAGGCCGGCCGGCCTCGGCTGGACGACGTACGACAGGCTCGCTTGCCCGGCGGTGGCCCCGTAGTAGTCGAGGACGTCCGAGCTGCCCGACGAGACGACGAAGCAGATCCTCGTCGCGCCGGCGAGCAGCACGCGCTCGACGAGGTGCTCGCTCAGCGCGCGAGGGCGCGCGACGCCCCGCTCGAGGCGGCTGCCGATGGGCAGCAGCTCTCTCGTGAAGGAGAGCGGCCGAGCGCCGCCCTCCCGCCCGACGGCCGGGATGATCCCCCACACCGCGGCCTTCCTCCCGCTCACGTCGATTTCGTCAATGGATCTCGTCACTTCTATAAACCCTCGCGCGTCGCGGAGCGCCGCTCGCCGGCGTCAAGACGGCCGTGGGCCATTGAATGGCGGCTCCTGCTCTCTTGCTCGCGTGAATGCTCGCGTGAATTGGAGTTCAACATCGTGCTTGCGACCGTGCGGATCAAGTCGAGCTCAGGGGGCCATCTGTCAAGCCGACCCCGGATTCCTGGCTGTCAAGACGCGCTGATCTCTCGTGTTGTCAAGCGCGCGGAGGCGCCCTTCTTCCATGTCAAAATATGACTCTGGCCAACGCAAAAACGATTGATCGATCTGTGTATGTTCGTGAACTGACATTCTCGAAGCGCACATCACGGACACGCATGCATGCACGCACGGAGGAAGGCTGTACGGCGATCGCCGTAAAGAAGATCAGGCTCGGACGTAGCGACGTGGCGCTCCGAGGGGCGGTGTCAGCGTTCTGTCAGGAGGAGATCACGACGTCGCTTTGGGCGGGTGGTGTCGCACCTCCGCGCCCGTTCGCGCCTACGAGGGGAGCGTCGCCTGGTCCAGGTCCGGCTCGCCGGCGTCGCGCTCCGCGATCGCGGCGGCGTGGCGGCGCAGCCGGTCGCCCATGACGTTCGGGATGCGCTCCGCGGCGCGCAGCGCGGCCGAGAGCGCGGCGCGCGCGGCGGCGAGCCGGCCGCGGCGCAGGGCGGTCACCGCGCGGAGCTCGAGCACCTCGATGTGCTCCTGGCCGACGGAGCTCTTCGCCGAGCGGTCGACGAGGGCGTCCCACGCGCCGTCGCTGCCGTCGCCGCCGTCGCCAGTCGCCAGGCCGATCATGGCGCAGAGCACCTCCTCGGAGGGGACCATCAGCGCGTCGGCGCGGCCCTCGGCGCGCGCCTCTTCCTGCGTCGCGCGCATCCGCTCGAACAGCGCGCGGGCCTCGTCCTCCTCGCCGCAGTAGAAGAGGAACCGGGCCTTGAGGAGCAGGGCGACGGGCCGGCACGCCCCGCAGAACCGGCGCTGCTCGATCTCGAGCGCGCGCTCGATGTGCGGCTTCGCCGCCGCGAGGTCGTCCATGAGGTAGAGGTACTCGCCGAGGTTGTACTCGCCGACCCGCTCCAGCCCGCTCTGGCCGAGCTCGCGCGCGAGCGACAGCACCCGCTCGAGGTCGGCGATCATCCGCGCCTTGTCGCCCCGGCACGCCCAGAGGAGCGCGCGGTTGTTGGTCACCGAGCCGAGGTGGAGCGTGTCGCGGTGCGCCTCGCAGAGCGCGATCGCCCGGCCGAGCGCGTCCTCGGCGTCGTCGAGCCGGCCGAGCCCCTGGAGGACGAAGCCGAGCATGAGCAGCGAGATGACGAGCGTCTCGTAGCCGTCGCCGCCCAGCGAGGCGGCCGCGGCCGCGGCGCGCTCGAGCGCGGCGGCCGCCTCCTCCTCCCGGCTGAAGCGGTGGAGCGAGCGCCCGACGCCGAGCGAGAGGCGCGCGGCGAGCGCCGGCGACAGCGCGATGCCGGCGGCGAGCGCGCGCGCCTCCTCGACGCGCTCCTCGGAGCTCTTGAACTCGTCCATCCAGTCGAGCGCCGTCGCCTCGTCGAGGAGGATGTCGATCTGCGCCGGGACGTCGGCCCGCGCCCGCGCGATCGCCCGCGCGCTGGCGAAATCGGCGAGCGCGTCGTGGTAGCGGCCCAGGCGGTAGCGCATGAGGCCGCGGCCCCGGTGCGCGGCGGCGCGGTCCGGGCGCGCGCGCGGCGGGCCCGGGGGCGCGGCCGCGCGCGGCGAGCTCGGCGGAGCGCTCGCGCCCTGCGCCGCCGGATCGCTCGGCTGCTCCAGCGCGCGGCTGTAGAACGTCTCCGCGTCGAGGTAGGCGTGCCGGGCGCGCGCGCGCTCGGCCAGGGTGAGGTAGGCGGCCTCCGCGACCTCGGCGAGGCCCGCGCGCGCGGCGTGGTACGCGAACGGGAGGAGGCGCGCGTCCCTGTCGTGGGGCGCGGCGCGCTCGCCGCCCTCGCCGCCCTCGTCGGCGGCCCCGTCGCGGTGCAGCTTGAAGGCCGCGAGGTGGACGCGCCGGCGGAGCGGCTCGGGCGCGCCGCGGGCCACGGCCTCGCGGACCAGCGCGTGCCGGAAGCCGATGCGGCCCCGCCGATCCTGGACGAGCAGGCCCGCGGCGAGCAGGCGCTTCACGGCGACGGCGGCGTCGAGCGGGAGGTCGCCGGCCTCGCCGTGCTCGTCGAGCCGCTGGAGCACGCCGGCCACCTCGGCGACGGTGACGTCGGGGCCGAGGAGCGCGACGAGGCGCGCGTGCGCCTGGAGCGCGGGCGGGAGCGCGTCGATCTCGCCGAGCGCGAGCCAGTCGAGGAGCGGCATGTCGGGGAGGCGATCGAGCTCGTCCGTGGCCAGGTACCAGGCGTCGCCGCGCGGGTGCCGGCGCACGATGCCCTCGCGCTTGAGGCCGCGCACGAGCTCGACGAGCAGGAGCGGGACGCCCTGCGCGCGCTCGACGAGGTGCGCGAGCGCGGGCTCGGGCACGTCCTCGGCGGGCAGGAGCAGCCGCCGGCAGAGGGCGATCGCGCTCTCCCGGTCGAGCGCCTCGAGGCGGTGCGTCTCGCGGCGCGCGGCGCGGTCGCCGAAGGAGGGGCGCGCGCGCTCGAAGGTCGGCCGCGCGAGGGCGCAGATGAAGAGCGGGCTCCGCGCCTCGGCGAGCGCCGCGTACTCGAGCGCGGCGAGCGCCGCGTCGTCCGCCTCGTGCGCGTCGTCGAGCACCACGAAGAGCGGCGTGCGGTGAGACCGCCTTCGGAGCGCCTCGCCGGCCGCGACGGCGAGCGCGGCGCGCAGCGCGCCGGGCGCCGCCGAGAGCGCGCGGAGCTCCGGGTAGCGCGCCTCGGCGGGCGCGCCGTCGCTGATCCAGCCGAGCGCGAGCGCCACGGCGCCCCCGAGCCGCGCGTGCTGCGCGGCGCCGAGGCGGCGCCGGAGGAGCTCGCCGCCGCCGTCCGCCGGCGGCGACGACGGCAGGCCGAGCGCCTGCTGGAGGATCTCCCGGACGACGCGGTCGGCGCCGCCGGCGACCGGCTCGCCGGTCCGGAGCTCGATCACCCCGGCGCGGCGGTCGAGCGCGCGCAGCCGCTGCACGAGGGCGCCGGCGAGGCGGCTCTTGCCCTGGCCGGCCACGCCGATGACGCTGGCGATGGTGGGCGTCGAGGTCGCCACGGCCTGGCGCGCGCCCGCGACCAGCGCGTCGAGCACGTCGCTCCGGCCGAAGAACGGCTGGGAGCTCGCGTCGACCGCGGTGTCGGCGTCGATCTGGGCGGAGGCCGGCCCGAGCTGGACCGAGGCCGGCCCGGGCGCGAGGCTGTCGCCCGCGGCCGGCGAGGCGCCGTCGCCGAGCGCCGCCGCCGCGGCCGGCGACAGGGCGATCCCCGCGGCGCCTGCCCGGGCGAAGCGGTCGTCGCGGTGGAAGAGCGGGCTCAGGAACCGCCGCGCGCCGTCGGGCCGCGTCTGGACCGACACGGTCGCGAGGTCGAGCAGCCCGCGGGAGAGGACGCGCTGCTGCTCGAGCTCGCGGGCGGCGTGCAGCGCGCGGCGCAGCGGGCTCGCGCCGTCCTCGTGGTCGAAGACGGCGACGACGCGGCTGCCCGCGGCGTGCGCGAGCTGGCCGCCCAGCGCGCTGAGCCGCCGCTGGAGGGCCACGACGTCGAGCGCGGTCTCGAAGAAGAGGAGCGCGACGGCGCGCCGGCCGGCGCTGCGGCCGCACGTCGGCGGCGGCTCCGTGGCGGCGCGGCTGGGCCGGCAGCTGGGCCGACAGAAGCGGCGCTCCTCGGCGCGCTCGAAGTCCTCGAGGGCGGCGCAGAGCGCGGCGGCGCTCTCGAAGCGCTGGCCGGGGTCCTTGGCGAGGCACCGGAGCACGATCTCCTCGAGCGAGCGCGCGATCGGCGCCATCGACGAGGGGCGCGGGGGGCGGCGGCTCAGGTGGTCCTGCCGCACCACGGCGGCGGCGCCCCAGAACGGCGGCCTGCCGGTGAGCAGCTCGTACAGCACGACGCCGAGCGCGTAGACGTCCGCGCGCGCGTCGACGTCGCCGCGGCCGTCGCACTGCTCGGGCGCCATGTACTCGGCGGTGCCGGGCGCGTCGAGCTCGGCGGTGAGGTCGACGCGCCCGTCGCGGCGCCCCGCCGCGAGGCCGAGATCGATGATGGTGGCGCGATGCCCGCCGCCCTCGGCGCCGTCCCGGGCCAGCGCGCCGGAGACGAAGATGTTCTCCGGCTTGACGTCGCGGTGCACGTAGCCGCGCGCGTGGATCTCGTCGAGGGCCCGGAGCGCGGCGCGCGCGAGGGCGCACGCCTCGCGCGGCGGCATGGGGCAGGCGACGCCGGGCGCGATCAGGCGGTCGGCCAGCGTCGGGGCGTCGAGGTACTCCATCACGAAGTACGGCAGGCCGGAGGCGAGCTGGCCGCACGTGTAGACGGCGGGCACGTGGGGCGGCCCGATGTCGTGGAGGGCCCGCATCTCCTCGAGGAGGCGCACGCGCGCGTCCGCCCGATCGGCGCGCGCGACCTTGATCGCCACGGTCCGTCCGCCGCCCTCTGGCTCGGCCGCGAACACGGCCCCGAACCCGCCCACGCCGGCGAGCCGGGCGACGCGGTAGCCTGCGACGCTGGGCGGCGTGGTCGCGCCGAGCCCGCCGGCGTCGGTGTCGTCCGCGCCGCCCGGCGCGCGGCGCTCCGGGCCGGCCTGCCGCGCCACGGGGCCGTGCTGCGGGCACCCTGGATGCGCGTGCGCGACCCGCCGGCCGCACTCCCTGCACCGCGCGGGGGGCGCCCCGGCGCGCGCCGCGCCTCCGCCTCGATGAGGATCGGGCAGCATCGGCGCCTCAGGGCAGGAACGTCGTGATCACGGCGGACGACCGCTCGCCCCGATCATCGGTGCAGGCCGGGTGATGGCCGCCGGAGGTGCTCAGCCCGTCGCACGCGAGCTCGCATGGGCCCACGATGTGGATGTTCGGGCACTCCCGGGCGGCCCCGGCGGGGTCGCGTCGCCCTGTCGCGCACTCCCTGCCGAGCGCGCGAGAGTTCGCCACATTGGCGTCGTTGTAGCAGGCATAGAGTCGTGGGGGGCTCGTGAACAGGTTGCCCCAGAACGCGCCCTCCTCCCGAGGAAAGGACTCGACCTCGCTCCTGTCCGGGTACCTGAGGGCCGGGTGCGTCCCGCGCGACGAGATCATCACCGACACGCCGGCCCGGTTGGCGCGCGACGCCACGCAGGCCGAGACCCAGAGCCTCCGCGGCGCGCTCAGCGGCTCGTCGCTCCAGCTCGCGGCGAGCCCGAGGTGCCCGGGGTAGCGCTCCTCGTGCAGCTCGCCGAGCTCGTCGCGCCACGAGAAGCGGAACGACTGCGATGCGTTCAGCGCGCAGCTCACGATGTATTGAAGGAGCTGCCTCGAGATCGCGCCGATCTCCCCGGGCTCGGTGATGGCGCCGAGGGCGGTCTCCGAGAGGCTGCTCTCCTGGAGCCTGCTCGGGGCGAGGGCGTTGGGGTTCAAGGCGTTGGGGTTCAACGCGTTGGGGTTGAGGGCGTTGGGGTTGAGGGCGTTGTGATTCAGGAGCGCACTTGAGGTTGCCTCGACCGACCCCCACTCCGCCGGAAATCCGTCGCCGCCACCGCAGCAGGGCAATGTAACGAACAGAAACGTCCGCAGGTAACGCGCGTGGACTCGCCCCTTCATCTGTCCCCCCTATTCTGCCAGCAGATGGAATAGGCTACCGTCTAGATAACGATGGATTTACTGTACCACCAGGGGGAGCGACGTGTAGTGGCAACATGAGCGTTCCGCGCCGGGAAAAACGTCGCTCGGGCGAGGCCTTAATCGCATCGGGGGGTTTATGACGATGGATGGTTTGGCGACGCGCAATGATGAAACTCGGGCATTTTCGCTGGAGGAGAGGTCGTTCTCCAGAGGCGAGCTGCCGTGCGGCGCGCGTGCGGGCGACTACAGCGTTGTGACGCCCATCGCCCGGGGCGGATGTGGGGCAGTCTACGAGGCGCGGCAGCTCCGGAGTGGCGCGCGTGTGGCGATGAAGGTGCTCCACGGGACGCTCGCCGCCTCGCCGAAGATGGTGAAGCGGTTCCTGCGCGAGATCGAGGTGGTGCGGCGGCTCAACCACCCGGGCATCGTCGAGATCTACGACGTCGGCGAGCTCGCGGACGGGAGGCCGTTCTACGTGATGGAGCACCTCGACGGGCTGACGCTCGACGTGCTGCTCCGGCAGGAGGGGAGGTTCTCGCCGGAGCAGGCGCTCGATCTGCTCGAGCCGGTCTGCTCGGCGCTCGACGCGGCGCACGCCGCGGGGATCATCCATCGCGACGTGAAGGGCAGCAACATCTTCGTCTCGCGGGGCGCGCCGCGGAAGGTGAAGCTCCTCGACTTCGGGATCGCCAAGCTGATGGAGGCCGAGGAGGGCCCGACCGGCTTCACCACGGCGGGGAGGGCGCCCGGCACGCTCACGATCATGGCGCCGGAGCAGATCCTCGGCGGCCCCATCGACGCGCGCGTCGACGTCTATGCGCTCGGCGTCCTGCTCCACCGGCTGCTCACGGGCAAGCTGCCGTTCTACTCGCCGGACGCGACCGAGCTGCTCCGGCAGCACCTGGAGGAGCCGCCGCCGCGCCCGAGCCGGCGGACCCCGCTGCCGGCCGCGCTCGACGCCGTGGTGCTGCGCTGCCTGGAGAAGCAGCCGGAGCACCGCTTCCCCTCGGTGAAGAGCCTGCTCTGCACGCTGCGCGAGGCGGTGGGCGAGCCGTCGTCCGGGCGGAGCAGCCTGCCCGAGCTCGCGGCCGACGCGATCGCCGTCTACCTCGACCTCCGCGCGCGCACCGACGCCGACGACCTCGACGACGCGCTCGCCGACGCGCTCGGCCTCGCGCTCGACGTGGCCGAGGAGCGCCTCCGGGACGCCGGGCTCACGCTGGTGTCCATGACCGGCAGCGAGATCCTCGCCGTGCGCGTGCTCTCCTGCGACCCCGCCGAGGCGCTGCGGGAGCGGGCGGCGGTGATCGAGATCGCCGCGGCGCTCCACGACGAGATCGCGCAGCGGAGCCGCGCGGACGGGCGCGTGCACCCCAACCTGTGCCTGCACGCCGGGCAGGTGGTGGTGCGCTCGACGATCCACCCGGAGATCATCGGCGGCGATCTGGCCCGGGTGGGCGCGTGGGCGCCGGTCGAGGAGGTGCACGGCCTCTGCGCGACCGAGGAGGCGGTCCGCGGCGTCGGGGGACTCGAGCTCTCGGCGGGGCCGCCCGGCCTCGTGCTGATCGGGGAGCGGCCGCCCTCGTGCTCCTCGCCCGCGCCGACGCTGCGCAGCGGCGTGAGCTGAGGCGGCGCGCGTCCGGCCGGCGGGGCTCCTCCGCGGCTGTCATGTCAGGTGAGCGACGGGCGCACGCCCGGCGTGTTCCCCCTGGCGGACTCGGGAGGTCCCGGAGCCGTGATGACGACGCAAAAACGGTGATCAGACGATTGCCGCTGGGTGATGGATGCCATTATAACGGTTGACCGCGGGCGCCGGACCGCGCCTGGCTGCTTCGGAAAGCTCTCATGTCCATGCGCCTCCAACACGCTATCCAGACCCTCCTCGATTCCGCCCCTCTCCTCCGCGACGCATCGATGAGCGGCAACGTCCGGGTGCTAGCGTCGCTGCTCGGGCCCGCGTTTCGCGGCTTCGTCCAGCGGCGAGGCAAGGGGGTGGGCTCGACCGATATCTCTGTTGGTTACGAGGCCAGCTTTAACTGGAGTTACGGGCGGGACGACCCCGACATGGCGAGGCTCTACCACCTGGCCAAGACGTCCCAGTGGAACGCGTCGACCGACCTCGACTGGTCCCGGCAAGTCGATTGGCTCGACCCCACAATGCCGCTCTTGCCCGACAGCTGGATGCCGCCGTCCAGGCTGCCCCTCTGGGGCCGGCTCTCCGAGCGGGAGCGGGCCACCCAGCGGCATGGCCTCCTCTCGTGGATGCTGAGCCAGTTCCTGCACGGCGAGCAGGGCGCCCTGTTCGCCGCGTCGCAGATCACCGAGTCCGTGCCCTCGCTCGACGCCAAGCTCTACGGCAGCACGCAGGTGGCCGACGAGGGGCGCCACGTCGAGGTCTTCCACGCCTACCTCACGCAGAAGCTGGAGAAGCTCTACGAGATCAACGACAACCTGTATGTCGTCATCGACGCCATCATGAGCGACAGCCGGTGGGACATGAAGTTCCTCGGTATGCAGATCATGATCGAGGGCCTGGCGCTCGGCGCGTTCGGCTCGATTCGACAGATGACGAGCGAGCCGCTCCTCAAGGACGTCCTGCGCTCGGTCATCACCGATGAGGCGCGCCACGTGCACTATGGAGTCCTCGCGCTGAGCAGGTTTTATCGGGAGGGCATCGACGAGCGGGCGCGGAGGGAGCGGGAGGACTGGGCGTTCGAGCTGTCGCTCCTCCTGCGCAATCGGTTCCTGGCGCACGAGTTCTATGACGAGTTCTACGCCCACCGCATGACGCGCTGCGAGTGGGACGAGCTCATGCTGACCAGCGATCTGATGGGGTTCTTCCGCCGGACGATGTTCAAGCGGATCGTGCCGAACCTGAAGCGGATCGGCCTGCTCTCCGGGCGGATCCGGCCGCGCTACGCCGCGCTCGGCCTGCTCGAGTACGAGCACGGGCGGTCGGCCAGCGAGCTGACGGCCAAGGAGCTGCTCGACGACGCCTGAGGCGAGGGCGACCGAGGCGGCAGCCGGGGCGCGGCGAGGGCGGACGCCCGCGCCGGCCCCCGGCGGAGATCAGCAGGTGGCCCCGAGGCACGACGCGATCTGGACGGCGCACCGGCTCTGGACGCACTCCATGTCGCCGTTGCAGCGGGGGAGCGACGAGAGGGCGCACGTCAACACCTGCTCGGCGAAGAACTGGGCGTTGGCGCAGCCCTGCGCCATGCAGTTCGAGACGCACGCGATCCCGATGTCCGGGGGCGTCTGCTCGGGATCGATGCACCCGAACGCGCAGGTGATCACCTCGAGGCAGCTCGTGGGCTCGCACGCGCCGCAGTCCGACGGACAGGCGGCGCACGTCTCGAAGGGCTCGCAGACGCCGTTCGAGCAGATCGAGCAGACGCCGCAGTCGCGCTGGCACGACGCGCACGTCTCCGTCCCCGAGCAGCGGCCGTCGCCGCACGTGGCGCAGTCGCCGCAGTCCGCCGGGCACGAGAAGCAGCCCTCGCGCCCGGGATCGCACACCCCGTCCCCGCACGAGGCGCAGTCGCCGCAGTCGGGGGCGCACGAGAAGCAGCTCTCGCTCGCCCGGTCGCAGACGCCGTCGCCGCACGAGGCGCAGACGCCGCAGTCACCCGGGCACGTCAGGCACGTCTCGTCGCGGCCGCACGCGCCGTCGCCGCAGCCCGGGCACCGGCCGCAGTCGCCGGGGCAGCTCGCGCACGACTCGCCCGCCGGATCGCAGACGCCGTCGCCGCAGTCCGGGCAGAGGCCGCAGTCCACGGCGCAGCTCCCGCAGCTCTCGTCGTCGCTGCAGGCGCCGTCGCCGCACCGGGCGCAGGCGCCGCAGTCGCCGGGACAGCTCGCGCACGACTCGCTCGCCTGGTCGCAGGTGCCGTCGCCGCACGCCGCGCAGGCGCCGCAGTCGGGGGCGCAGCGCGCGCAGTCCTCGGAGCCGTCGCAGACACCGTCGCCGCACGCCGCGGGCTCGACGCCGGGCGGGACCGGATACTCCCACGTGTCGGTGCGGCCGCAGCCCGCGCCGAGGCCCGACCCCGCGAGGGTGACGAGCGCGGACCAGGCGACCGCGCGCGGCAAGGAGAGGCCAGGGCGACGCCGCCCCGACCGCAGCATGGAGCTCAGCCGGCTTGTGATACCCATTCGATCGGCCCCGGGGACGTGAGAGGTCTGGTCACGAGCAGGAGCGGGAACGGCTCGCCGGCCGCGGCTGCGCCGCGCCGAGCCGCCCGCAGCAAGGCGTGCGGACGGAACGTACACGGAAACGGTCCGCCGATGGCGCCGAAGCACGGCCGCAGCGGGACAAAATGAAAGAGGGCGACGCCTCCGGAGAGGCGCCGCCCAAAGCGCATCGCAGCGCGCGCTTCACCAGGGAAGCAGCGCGCTGCGCAGCGGACTCACTGCGCCGCGGGCGCCGGAGCCGCCGCCGGGTCGGCCGGAGCCGCCGCCGGGTCGGCCGGAGCCGCCGGGGCCGCCGCCGGGTCGGCCGGGGCCGCCGCCGGGTCGGACGCGGGCGGGGTCGCCGTCGACGGGTCGGACGCGGGCGCGGAGCCGCCGCCGCAGGCAACGGCGAGGGACGAAACCGACACGGCGACGAGCGCAAGAACGAGCTTGTTCATTGGAAAATCCTCCGAAAAAGAGGGCGGCGAGGCCGCCCTCCCAACCTGCAGACGTATGAGCCGCGCGTCGAATCCGGCGGCCACCCACCCAGACGCCGCGGGTCGACAGAACGGCTCACAGTTTTTTCGATGAGCCGCCCGAGCCCCACCAGGCGTCTAGAAATTTGTGGGAAGCTCGGGGCGCTCCTGACTCCGCCAGGAAAGCAGCCCCGGGGATGCGAAGCGCCGTTCACGGCCGAGGGCCAGCTTCCCGCGTGGGCGTCGCGACCATCTTCAATCTGCTCCTCTTCGGGTACGAACCATGGCTCTGAGACCTCAGCGAGGGCGCTTGCGCCTGGTTGAACCGGTGGTCCCGGCGGACCCGGTCGCGGAGGCCCAGGAGGACGCGGGCGACGTCGGGTCCGCGTTCGTCCCGGAGGAGCGCGGCCGCAGGGATGTCCGGCCCGGGGGCGCGCGCGTCGGCGGCAGGCGGCCCTCCGCCGCGACCGGACCGGCGGAGCGCGGGGCCGGCCTTACGGAGCTGCCGGACGCGCAGCTCGTGATCCTCGGCGCCCGCGGGGACGTGAGCGCCCTCGAGCAGCTCTACCGGCGGCACGCGGCGTTCGCCATCCACCTGGCGACGCGCATCGAGGGCTCGGCGCGCGACGTGGAGGACATCGTGCACGACGCGTTCCTCCGCGCGTTCGAGCGCCTCGGCGACCTCGTGGACCCGGCGGCCTTCCGGGCGTGGCTCGGGTCGATCGTCGTCCACAAGGTCCGCTCGCGGATGCGGCGCGCGCGGCTGCTCGGCCTGCTCGGGATGGGCAAGTCGAGCGAGCCGGTCGATCTCGACGCCCTCGCGAGCCCAGCGGCCTCTCCCCACATGCGCGCGCAGATCGCGCAGATCTACGCCCTGCTCCAGACGCTGCCGGCCGACGAGCGGATCGCGTGGATCCTCCGCTCGGTGGAGGGGCACGATCTCGAGACGGTCGCGCAGATGACCGACTGCTCGCTGGCCACCGTCAAGCGGCGGATTTCACGGGCGCAACACTTCCTCGACGGACATTTTGTGGATCCCACCAGCAACGAGGCGTCATCATGAGCCGGCGAGGGCTACCCCGGATCGCTCCGGCAGATCTGCGCGACCACGCGACCGACGACCGGATCGCGCGCGTCTGGGACCGAATCGAGCACGACCTCCACGCGCGCGAGCCGGCGTCGCGGCGCCGCGCGGGCACGGCCGCGCTGCTCGCGGCGGCGACGTTCGCGGCGTTCGCGGGCGGCCTGTGGCTCGGCAAGTCGATCTGGAGCGAGGCGCCGGGCGCGCCGGCGGCCACGGCCGTCGCGCCGACCGACGACGTGCCGTCGCTCGTCGACGTGTTCGCCGCGGGCACCCAGGCGCGCACCTTCCAGCTGCCGGGCGGCGGCACGATCTCGCTCACGCCGGGCACGACCGTCGAGGTCGAGCAGCGGGCGGACGGGGGCGCGCTGACGCTGCGGCTCGTGCAGGGCGAGGCGTCGCTCGACACCGTGAGCGGGCCGCGCGCCGCGGCGCTCTCGCTCGTCGCGGGGGAGGCGCGGCTCGCGATGGCGTCGGGCAGCGCGCTGCGCGTGCGGCACAACGTCGACGACATCGACGTCGACGTCACCGACGGCTCGGTCAAGCTCACGTCGCCGGCCGGCTCGCGCGAGCTCGGGCGCGGCGACGCCGAGGAGGGCGTGCCGATCCGCGAGCGCACGGCGGCGGTGGCGCAGCCGGAGCCGCGGCGGCCCCGCAGCACCACGGCGCCGCTGCCGCGCGCGAGCGAGCCGGTGGCGTCCGTCGAGTCGCCGGTCGCCGCGCCGCCGCCGCCGGACTGGCGCGCGCGGTACAACGCGGGCAACGTCGCCGAGGCGCTGCAGAGCCTGCAGCAGCAGAGCGGGGGCGTCGACGGGGCGATCGCCTCGGCGAAGACGGCGAGGGAGCTGATGGACCTCAGCGATCTCCTGCGCGCGAAGGGCGGCGACCGGGCCGCGGCGATGCGCGCCTTCGCGCGCGTGGTCGAGGGTTTCCCGACGGACGCGAACGCGCCGATCGCCGCGTACAAGCTCGGCGACATGTACGCCAGCATGGGCGAGCAGGCGCTGGCGGCCAGGTATTACGAGCAGTCGCGCTCGCTGTCGCCCGAGGGCAACCTCGCGGAGGACTCGTTCTGCAAGCGCATCCGCGCCGAGGTGGTCGCGGGGCACAAGGACGAGGCGTCCCAGATGGCCAGGGAGTACGTGGCCAAGTACCCGGACGGCCGGTGCGAGGACGTCCAGCAGATCCTGTCCGGCGAGGACGAGGCCGCGGAGGGGGAGCCGGAGGCCGCGCCGCCCCAGCCCTCGCCGCCGGCGGTCCCCGACGCGAGCCCCACGCCCTGATCCGCCGGCGCCCGCCCCCGGCGCTGCCTCCTTCCTGCTGAGCTCTCCTTGCGGATCGCCGCCGAGCGGCGGCGGCGTCCGCGCTCGGCCGCCGCTCGGCGCCGCCTTCGCGCGCCGCCGCCGCTCCCGCCGCTCCGGTGGGGAGCTTCATCTTTGCGCTCACACGCGATCTCGACACCCCACGATCGCTGTCACGGATGGACGCTCAAGCGATCTTCTCCGGGCGCGCGTCGTGCGGAGTCCGCGAGACAACGGGGCTCGAACACCGTCTGTCGCAAGGAAGAGGAAGCGAGGAATCGCCGCGAAACAGCCTGGAGCGTGCCTGTCGGGCGACCGCGCGACCACGACGCCGTGCGATCGTTTGCATGGGAACGCGGCTGGTGAACGATGAGGTCCCCCCACCCGGCGGGCGGGCGGACAGGCTTGACATCCCGTAACGGTTCTGTGCTTGCTTCCGCGCCGGAGAACCGCCTGGAATGACCACCGCCGTCCGCACCAGCTCCCTCCCCGTTCGCAACGACCCTCAAGCTCTTCCGCCCTGGAAGCTGGTGTTGCCGCGCGGCGGCTATGTCTCCTCGACGGAGGCGCTCGCCACGGCGATGGGCGTCCCGGGGTTCGTGCTGCTCGACATGGGCACGCTCGCCGGCGGCCACGACGCGCACCGGCTCCTCGGGCTGCGCTACCTGATCGCGAACGGCGAGGTGTGGAGGACGCACTTCGGCTGGCAGCGCTCCCTGGAGACGGCGCTGCGCCGGGAGCTCAACGACGAGGTGCGGGTGCAGGACCTCCTCTCGGAGGCGGAGGATCTGCTCGCGCGCCTCCGGGAGGCGCGCGCGTCGATCACGACCGCGGACCGGGACGAGCTCGCCGGGTACATGGAGGACGGGCTGCTGCGGGCGCTCAAGCGCCGCGATTTCGAGGACGAGCGCCTCCTCAAGCTCCTGATCCTCGTGCAGGACGAGCCGTCGCTGCGCGACAAGGCGGCGGAGCTGCTGCGCGCGAGGGCCGCCGAGCTGTACCGGGAGGACCCGCAGGTGCTCGACCTCCTGTACGCCGCGGTGCACCGGCTCGGCACCTACCCCGCGACGACGGTGAGCGCGGGCCAGCTCAAGTACATCCTCGTGGCGGACAAGGGCGAGATGGGCGTCCGGGCCACGCGCGAGGCCCTCGCCCTCGGCAAGATCCCCGTCGTCCTCCACAGCCTCACGGACGACAAGGACGCGCTGCAGGTGCGGATCGCGCGGGAGGGCGGCGGCTTCGCGGTGGGCCTGGAGGGCAACTTCCGCGAGAGCTACGCGAACTACGTCCAGATCGCGGACAAGGTGAGGGCCGAGTTCGCGCGGCGCTTCGGGGACGGATGGGAAGAGGAGCTGGCGCGCGCGGGCCTCTACCCCGGCTACGGCCCGCTCGCGGAGAACGCCGCGGCCATCCGGCACTTCCGCCAGGAGAACATCGTCTTCGTCGGCCCCATGCAGGACGTCGTCGAGAACGCCGGCGACAAGCGCAAATTCCGCCTGATGGCCCAGGAGTTCGACCCGGCGGCGGTGACCCCGGGCCTCGTCATCGACAGCGACGATCCGGGCGAGATCCAGCGGATCATCCTGGAGACGCACGCCGCCGGGGGGTTCACCTTCCCGGGGCGGCTCAAGGCCGCGAACGGCGGCGGCGGTCGCGGGCAGGCCGTCATCCCGACCGAGGAGCAGGTGCCTCAGGCCATCCAGAAGGTCCTCGGCGAGATCAAGGCGTACAACTGGCAGCCGGGCGTGATGTTCGAGCAGAACATCCCGGAGACGATCCACCTGGAGGTGCAGGTGCTGCGGGATCGCTACGGCAACACGCGGCACTTCGGCATGCGCGACTGCAGCGAGCAGCGCGCGAGCCAGAAGATCCAGGAGGAGGCGCCGCCGGCCCTGCTGCGGCGGTACCCCGGCCTGGAAGAGCGGATCTGCGGGCTCGCCGTGCGGATCGCCGAGCGCGTGGGCTACGTGGGCGCGGGCACCGTGGAGCTGATGTTCAAGGACGGGAAGTTCTACTTCCTGGAGATGAACACGCGGATCCAGGTGGAGCACCCGGTCAGCGAGGAGAGCTACGGCATCAAGCGCAAGCGCGGCCGCGTCCCCGTGAACCTCGTCGCGTGGCAGATGCGCATCGCGGACGGGCAGGCGATCGATTTCGAGCAGCAGCACGTCGTGCAGACGCACTGCAGCCGCGAGTTCCGCATCAACGCCGAGAGCTGGAAGCCGGAGCTCCGGGACTCGCGCGACGGCGGCAAGGGGCTGTTCCTGCCCAACGCCGGCGTCTTCGATCGCATCGCGCTCCCGGACGCCGACGCGCTCCGCGAGGCGCTCGCCGACAAGGGGGTCAGCGATCTGAAGATCCGCTTCGACTGCGGCTTCGAGGAGGGGGACGTCCTGGTCAACAAGGACCCGACGTTCGGCAAGCTCATCGTGTCCGTGAGCAGCAAGGACCCGGACAGGGCGTATGAGCTCCTGCGGCTCGCGTCGCTCGAGGTGCTGAAGCGGCTGAAGATCGAGGGGCGGCAGGTGCGGCCCGACGGGACGCCGATCGCGGATACGCCCTTCAAGACGAACATCCAGGATCACGTGCGCATCCTGAAGATGCCCCTGTTCAAGCGGCACTCGAGCAACGACGATCGGGGCCGTCACGTGAACTGGGTGGTGGCCGCGTTCCGCGCGGAGGGATGATCGGGTGAGGACGGCGCGCCCTCGCCGCGGCCTGCGCGAGCTCCCCCGGCTCGCGCGCCTGAGCCTGCCGAGCTGCGCGCTGCTGCTCGCCGCGGCCCCCGCCGCGGCGGCCGAGCCCTACGTCGCCGTGGCGAGCGGCGGCCGCGCGCCCGCGCCGAGCGCGCCGCCGCTGCCCGCCGCGCCGGCTCCCATCGAGGTGCGCGTCGCGCTGTCGCGCGGCGCGGCGGAGGAGGTCCCGAGCGTCCGGCTGCGGCGCCTGCTCGAGATCGAGCTCCCGGACGGCGTGACGCTCGCCGCAGAGCCCGTCGGCCCGCTCGGCGATCGCGTCGCGAGCGTGTGGGTCGACCGGCCCACCGCCGCGCGCCTCGAGATCCAGGTGCGCCTCGACGGCCGCGCGGTGGTGCGGCGGCAGATCGCCGTGTCCGGCCTCACCTCGGACGTGGCCGCGCGCCTCGTCGCGATCGCCGCCTCCGAGATGATCGTCGCCGAGGTGCGGCGGGCGCGCGCCCCGCGGCGCCCGCCGCCGCCGCGGCGCCCCACCGCGGACGAGGTCGAGCTCGCCTCGCGCGACCTCGACGCGCTGTCCGTCTCGGCCGGGCCGTACGCGGCGGTCGTCTCGGGCGGGCCGCGGGCGCTCGCCGGGGCCGGCATCGCGCTCGGGCTGCGGCGCCTGCGGCTCACCGAGTCGCTGTTCGCCCGGCTGCTGGCGACGCCGTCCGGCGGCGACTCGATGCGCTGGCTCGAGGCCGGCCTCTCGGGCGACTACCGCTTCTGGCTCGACGCCTCGTGGCGGCTCTCGGTCGGCGCCGCGGCCTCGGTCGCGTCGGTCAGGCTGCCGGCCGCCTCGTCCGTCGACGGCATCCCGGGCGAGCGCGACACGTGGTCCGCCCGCGCCGGCGTCGGGCTCGGGGTGGAGACCCGGCTGGGCGGCCCGCTGTGGCTCGGGCTCACGCTGGACCCCGGGGTCGTGCTCCGGCCGGCGTCGTACAAGGACGCGCGCGGCGCGGCCGGCGCGGTCGAGGGGGCGTGGCTGGGGCTCGGGCTCTCGCTCGCCACCGAGCGGCGCTCCTCGGCGCCGCGGTGAGGGGCGGGTAGCGGCGCCGCCCGCGGGCGCCGATCCGCGGTATCGTGGTCGCTGATGGATGACGAGATCCTCGAGCAGCTCCGCGAGCGCTACGCGTCAGGGAACCTCATCGTCTTCGCGGGCGCGGGCGTCTCGGCCGCGGCGGGCATGCCCACCTGGAAGCAGCTCGCCGAGAAGCTGCGCGACCGCGCGCGTCGGCGGAGCGCGGACCCCGCGGTCCTCGACGAGATCCAGCAGTACATCTCCTCGAACCAGCTCATCAACGCGCTCTCCGCCGCGAAGCTCGCGCTCGGGCCGCAGGACTTCAACTGGACGGTCGACAAGGAGCTCGACGACACCGGCCGCGACGTGCCGGAGGTGGCGCAGGCGATCGCCGCGCTCAAGCCGAAGCTCAAGGCGGTGCTCACCACGAACATCGACCGCTTCCTGGAGCGCGCGTTCCAGGGCGAGTGGCGCGTCGTCGACCGGCCGACCGGCGACGTCGCCATGGACCGGCGCTTCATCCTGAAGCTGCACGGCACGCTGCGCGCGTGGGACACCTGGGTGTTCTCGCGCGACCAGTACGACCGCGCGATCTTCGGCTCGCCCCTCTTGCAGGACGCGTTCGGCGCGCTCTACCGCACCCACTCCATCCTGTTCGTGGGCTTCGGCCTCGCCGACGACAACATCGACCAGACGCTCGCCCGCGTGCGCGCGCTCTCGGGCGGGCAGCCGCCGATGCACTTCGCGCTGCTCCCGAAGGGCGTGCCGCCGTTCCGCCGCAAGCTGCTCGAGGAGTCGGGCATCCGGCTCATCGTCTACGAGAACCAGTCCGGGGATCACGCGGAGGTCGCCGAGATCCTCCTCGGACTGGAGCAGGGCGCGCCGGCGCCGCAGTCGCCGCAGTCGCCGCCCCGCCCCGCGACGCCGGCCCCGGGCGCGCGCCCGAACGCGGCGCCCCCGAGCGCGCGGCCGACCGTGGTGCCCCCGGGGAACGCGCGCCCGACCGCGCAGCGGCCGGTGCGCGTCTTCTTCTCCTACGCGTCGCGCGACGAGGAGCTCCTCTCGCGCCTCGAGGCGCACATGAGCCCGCTCAAGCGGGAGGGGCTCATCGCGCCGTGGCACAGCGGGAAGATCGGCGCGGGCGAGGACCTGGAGCGCGCGATCAGCGAGCAGCTCGAGGCGGCCGACCTCGTCCTCCTTCTCGTGAGCGCGAGCTTCCTCGCGTCCGAGCAGGGCGACGCGCAGGTGACGCGCGCGATGGAGCGGCGCGCCGCGGGGCAGGCCGCGGTCGTGCCGATCCTGCTCCGCCCCTGCGACTGGGAGACGACGCGCTTCGCCGAGCTCCAGGCGGTGCCGCGGGACAAGAAGCCCGTGACCAAGTGGGCCGACGAGGACGAGGCGCTCCTCCAGGTGGTGCGCGAGATCCGCGCCGTCGTGACGAAGCTGCGCGCTTCGCTCGGGTGAGCTCGGGCGCGCCTCGCTCGGGTGAGCTCGGGCGCGCTTCGCTCGGGTGAGCTCGGGCGCGCCTGCCCGGCGGATCCGCCGCGCTGCGCGGGAATTCCTCACTCTTCCGCCTCGTCGTCCCGTGAGGGATCGCCGCGGCGCGCGCCCCGGCGCCGGCGGCGGGCCTGGCGATCCCGGAGGGATCTCGGGGTTTTCTCGGGCCTTCTCGGCCTCTGGCCTTTCGCGCCGCCGCGCGCGACGGGCACGGATGCACAGCGGGACGCGCACGAGGATTGCTTGGCCCGCTGGGCGGACAACGCGAGCCGGCGGGGAGGTGCCATCGTGAGCCCATTGCACAGAGAGCGAATGGTGACGGCGCGCGAGAGCAGCCTGCCCGAGGCGCGGATGCATGAGGAGGAGCTGCCGCCGGAGTCAGGCCGGCAGCCGGCCGGCTACACGGCGCGCGGCGGGCCCACCGGGGAGCCCTGGCCGGAGCGGCCGCCGGTGCTCACGCCGGAGGAGGCGCGCGAGCTGTCCGAGCGCTGGAGCGCGATCCAGGCGAGCTTCATCGAGGCGCCGCGGCTGGCGGTCGAGCAGGCCGACGCGCTCGTGACCGAGGTGATCCAGCGGGTCGCGCAGAGCTTCCGGGAAGAACGCAGCGCGCTGCAACGCCTGCTCGACAGCGACCTCGGGCCGTCGGAGGCGTCGACGGAGGAGCTCCGGATCGCCCTGCGCAGGTACAGGTCGCTCCTTGGGCGCCTGCTGGCGTTCTAGCGGCTCAGACGCCCTGCCGCGGATCTGCCTCGCGAGAGAGATTTCAACGCCAAGACGCCAAGGCGCAAAGACGCAAGAATGCATGAAACCTGTTCTCTCTTGCCCTTGCGCCTTTGCGCCTTTGCGCCTTTGCGTTGAAAATCTCCCCCCGGATCCCCGGCCGGACCCCTGGTGGGCGGAACCAGGGCGCGACGCGCGCCCCGCGATCGGCATGTAGCGGGGGCTGGGCGCTTCTGGCATGGTCGGCGCCATGCTCGTTCACGGTGGTATTCCCTGGGTTCGACGCGGCGCGCGCCGCCTGACCGGCGCCTCGCTCGCCCTGCTGCTCGGGTGCTCCGGCGCGACGCAGGCGCCCACGGCTGCGCGGCCGGCGCGCGTCGTGAAGACGCCGCCCGCGCAATCGAAGGCGCCGGAGGGGCCGCCGCTCCTGCCGGCCCACGTGATCGCGGAGCTCGAGGACGAGGACGCCACGCCCTACTTCGCCCGGCGCGGCGACGAGGCGCTCCTGCTCTACGCGGCGGGAGGAAGGTTGAGGACGCGCGTCCTCGGCGCGGACGGGGCGCCTCGCGGCGAGGCCGCGGAGGTCGGGCCGGTCGCCGCCGACGTGCCCGTCGCCGCGCTCCGCGCCACGCCGCAGGGCTACATCGCCGCGTGGATCGAGCAGACCGAGGGGGGCCGCGCGGTGCGCGTGCTCGCGCTCGACCCGGCCGGCAAGCCCTCGGGCCCGGCCAGCCTCGTCGCCCAGACGGCCGAGGACATCACGTGGCTCGAGGTGCTCCCGAACGCGGCGGGGGCGCTCGTGCTCTGGGAGATGCCGCGCGAGGCCCGGGACAGCCAGGACAGCGCGGCCCAGGACAGCGTCGACCGCGTCGACGTTGTCATGACGGTCGTGGCGCAGGGCAAGGGCGCCGCGATCAAGCCGACGGCGCCCGCGTCGGTCGCGCGCGCGGTGCTGGGGTGGAACGCGGTCGCGACCGAGCGGGGCGCGGCGGTCGCCCTGGTGGTGCCGCCGCCCGCCGGGCCGCCGGCCAGGGGCGAGCGCAAGCCGGCGCGCAAGGCGGACGCGGAGGACGCCCCCGGGGCCCCGAAGCTCGGATCCATCGCGCTCCTGGAGATCGACCCGGCCGGGAAGGTGTCGGCGCCGGTGACCGTCAGCCCCGAGCCGACCGCGCAGATCGATCTCGAGGTCGCCTCGGTGGGCGGGCGTTACCTGCTCACCTGGACGGACGAGCGGGACATCGACAGCGCCGTCTTCGTCGCGGCGGTCGAGCCGGGCGGCAAGGTCGTCGTGGCGCCGCGGCAGGCGACGCCGCCGTCGGGCGAGCAGGCGCTGGTGTCGCTTGTCGCGCCGTCGGCCGAAGGAGGCGGCCGGGCGCTGCTCGCGTGGGAGGACCTGCTGCGCCTGCGCGGCGGCGAGCGCGGCGGGGCGGATGCGCGCGGGGAGGGGCGGCTCATCCACCTCGCGTCGGTCGGCCCGGACGGCGCGCTCAGCGCGGAGCGGGCGGGGCTCGTCTTCAGCGCGAGCGGGCCGCCCGATCTCGTGGCCGACGGCGACGGCTTCGCGGCGGTGACGCTCGCGCCCGCGGCGCTCAAGGGGAGCCGCGGCGAGGCCGCGCCGCCTGTCTGGCCGACGTTCGTGCGCTTCGGCCCGGACCTCTCGGTGCGCGCGGCGGAGCCGGTGCGCGCCGCGCCGTTCGCGGCGACCGACGGGGTGCCGTACCTCGTGCGCGGGCTGAGCTGCCACAAGGGCGCGTGCACGACGCTCGCGAGCGCCGCGGCCGGGGCGCCCGCGCAGCAGGGCGGCGCGGGCCGAGGCGGGGGCGCGGCGGGGGGTGGCGCGCCGCTCGCGCTCGTGTCGCTGCCGGTGCGCGAGAGCGCGTGGCGCGCGCCCGCGTCCCGGGAGGACAAGGACCCGCCGCCGCGCGCGACCGCGGTGCGCGCGCTCGTCGAGGGCGACCACATCGCCAGGGTCGCGGCCGCCGAGCTCGACGGCGGCGGGGCGCTCGCGGCGTGGGTGACGTACTTCGTCGAGGGCGCGTCGGACCGCGCGCCGCGCGGGCAGGACCTCTCCGCGACGCTGGCGGTGCGCGCCGCGTCCCCGGCCGGGCCCGGCAAGCTGAACGTCATCTCGCAGAAGGCGTCGTCGATCGGCGGCGTCGCGATCGCGGCGGCGCCGCCGGCCCCGGCCGACGCGAAGGGCAAGGGCGGCGCGGCGCAGGGCGAGAGCGTGCTCGCGTGGGTCGCGCGGGAGCGGGGCGAGACGCAGGTCTACGTGACGAAGCTCGACGCGACGGGCGCGAAGGTCGCGCAGAAGAAGCTCACCACGGCGCCGCGCAAGAAGCAGGGCGGCGCCGCGAGCGAGGCGTCCGACGTGGCGATCGCGTACGACGGCGCGGGGGGCTTCATCGTCGCGTGGGTCGACTCGCGCGACGGCAACGCCGAGGTGTACGCGGCGCGGATCGACCGCGCGCTGAACAGGACCCTGCCGGACCGGCGCATCACGAACGCGCCGCTCGACGCGGCCGAGGTGCAGATCGCGGTGCGCGGCCAGGAGGTGTGGCTCGTGTGGTCGGACGCGCGCCCGGCCGGCGACGCGGCCGCGGGCGGCGCGGGGGGCGCAGGTGAACCGAGCGGCGAGGCGAGCGGCGACATCTTCCTCGCGCGGCTCGACGTGAAGACGCTGCAGCGGATCGGCGACGAGTCGCGCCTCCACGCGTCGCGCGAGCACTCGCGCAGCCCGGTGCTCGCGCCGCTCGAGGGCGGCGCCGTCGTCGGCTGGGTCGACGAGGTGGCCGGGGGGGGCGCGTCTGCCGGCGGGGGCGCGGCGGCCGGCGGGCACGCGCGGTTCGTGCGGCTCGACAGCGGCGGCGCGGCGCAGGGGCCGCCGCTCGCGGTGGCGGCCCCGGACGGCGCCGGGGTGTCGTCGGTCGCGCTCGCGTGCGACAAGGTCTGCCGCGGGGTGCTCGCGTCGGCGCCGGGCGACTCGGTGGTGCTGAACGCCTTCACGCTGGCGCCGGGCGAGGCGGCGGCGCCCTCGCTGAAGCCGCTCGTGTGGCTCACCGGCAGCGCGTCGCAGGACGTGTCGCCGGTGTTCGCGGGGCGGTCCGGCGCGTCGCTGTTCTTCGCGGACGACTCGGTGAGCGGCGCGGGGCGCGTCCGCTGGATGACGATCGCATGGCCCTGAGCGGCGCGGGGCGCGCTCGTCGGCGGAGCGCCGCGCCCGCGCGCGGCGGGGCGGTGCTCCTCGGGGCGGCGCTGGCCTCGGCGCTCGGCTGCCCTGCGCCGCCGGAGCTGCCGCCCGCGCCGCCGCGCCAGCCGGCCGGCGCGGCGGTGCTGCCGGCGTGCAAGGGGAGCGGCTGCTCGCAGGCCGGGGCGCTGATCGCGGCCGCGCGCGCGTTCAGCGACGTGCGGCACGACTACCTGCTCGACACGTCGAGCGCGATGGTGCCGGGCCGCGGGCTGTCGCGGAGCGCGGCGGGGGTGTTCTCGCCGGTCGGCGTCGCCTGCGCGCGGCCGAAGGCGGAGCTGGCGTCGCCCGCCGTCGCGGGGGCGCTCGCGGCCACGAGCGGGACGGCGGCGCCGGGGGCGATCGGCGCTACCGGGGCGCCTGCGACCACGGCCGCGCCCGCGCTCGCGTCGGCGACGAACGCGAGCGCGGCGGCGACGGGCGCGCCCGCGCCGGGGGCGGGCGAGCGCGCGATCGACTTCCGCTATGTCGGCATCGCCGTCGACTCGGTCCTCGTGGGCGCCGACGTCGACCTGCCGGCGTACTTCAGCGCCGGCGGGACGCTCGACAGGCGCCGGCTGCGGCTCGTGGCGATGGCGCTTGTCGCGGACGAGGACCCGCAGTTCTTCGACCCGACCGAGAGCGTCGTGCCGGCGCCGGGCGGCGGCTGCGCGTGCGGCCGGGCGACGCACTTCATCGGGGCCGTGAAGCGCGGCGCGATGGTCGCGTACGAGACGGACGTGACCGCCGGCGAGGCGCACGGCACGGCGATGGGCCTGTTCAAGGCCCGGCTCGAGGCGGGGGACCGCCGCGTGACGATGACCTCGGTCGGGGAGCTGGCCATCGAGGGCGTCGAGGGCGCGCCGGTGGCGGGCGCGAAGGGCGGGCAGGCGTTCGGCGCGCTGCGCCTCGAGGTGAAGAAGGCGGTGCCGCTGGCGTACGCGATCTACCCGGTGGCGGACGTGTGCCGCTTCTCGCTGGCCGAGCCGGAGATCGCGCCGCTGCCGGTCGACCTCGGCGTGGTGCCGTACGGCGCCGCCGGGACGGCGCAGGCGCTCATCACGAACCGGGCGCAGGTCGACGTGCGGGTGACCCACGGCGAGCGCACGGTCGAGGTGCCCGCGCACGGCAGCGCGGAGCTCACCTTCTCGTGGACCCCGGAGGGCGAGACCGCCGGCTGCGAGCGGCAGACGCGGCGGGACACGTTCGTCGTGCAGCCGAAGGACCCGGCGTCCCCGGTGGTGCCGCGCGAGCGGGCGGTCGTGGTGCCGCTGCAGGTCACGACCGGGATGCCGACCTTCTCGAAGCACGAGCCGATCGCGACCGAGACGGGGCGGTCGCCGGACTACGGGCGGGCGAGCGTGGACTGGACGTGCCCGGCCGGGTACGTCGTGGAGCAGTGCGAGCCGCAGCTCGCGAGCTGCCTGTCGTCGACGGGGAGCTGCAACGCGGAGGGCTACCGGCTCACGGCCGAGGCGACCGCGGACGGACGCGGGTGCGCGTTCCGGTGCGCGGGGCCGAGCTCCTCGATCTGGGGCGACCACGGGTGCTCCTACACCGCGACCATGGTGTGCCGGCTGGGGTGCAAGTAGGGCGGGCGGCGCGGTGGGCCGTGCGCCCTCCGCGGCGGCTTCGGCCTGGCGCGATCCGTTGTCGTGAGCCGACCCAGCTTTGCGCGGCTTCGCCGCGGCGGCCGCGAAGAGTACCGTCTCGCGGCGTTCAGCTGCAAAGGACGTGGGATTCTGCCCCTCGTGCCCATGGGGTGCCATAATCCCCTCCGATCCGGTGAAGACGACGCTGCTTGCGAGCACCCACTGGCTGATGGAGGAGGACGGCGACGGGCGCGTCGTGTGGCTCGCGCGCCAGCCGGTGCCCTTCGCCTCCATCGCGGAGCTCACGAGCGCCAACGCGGCAGTGCTGCGGTTGATTGCATCGCGACACCGGAGCGCTGGCATCGTCGTCGACATGCGCCAGGCGTCCGCGCGCAACGACGCCGCGTTCGAGAAGGCGATGCACGGCATGCGGGCACAGATCACGTCGAGCTTCGCGCGGACGGCGGTATTGGTTGGGACGCAGGCGGGCCTGCTGCAGGTGTGCCGCCTCACGCGGCAGGACGGCGCGACCAGCTTGGCGACCATGAGCGAGGCGGAGGCGCGCCATTTCGCCCGCGGCGAGTGGACCGAACCGTCGAGGGGTTGAGGACTCGAACGGCTGCTTGACGAGCGATATCGTCCATGGGCGGGGACCAGCCCACGGCGGCGTTCTTGCACGGTGGCAAGCACGAGCTCGGGGGACGCGTTCGAAGCGCTGCTACCTTCGTTGGAGGCGGGTCCACGGGCAACATGTCGAACGTCGCCTGGAAGCTCGGCCTCGCCAGGATCGAGGGATAGGCGCTACTTCGAAGAAGCGGGCGATTCCCCCGCAGCCCGCGGGCTTCCTTCGATGAACTCGAGCGCTTCCGCGACGATCTCTCCGAGGTTTGGCGGCAGCCCTGCTCCGTGACGAGGAGCTGTCGCGCCGACGACCATGGAGGAGGCGATCGCGCCGGAACGCCGGCGGCAGCGGCGTCGGCGGCGGGGCGCTGCGCGACGGCCTCCGGCGAATGGCCTTCGGACCGATCTGCAGCGAGGAGCGCCATCAGGAGCAGCGCACACACGATCCCCCAGGCGCCGCGCGCGACGCGCGACGCGATCACCCATCGCGCCATGGAGCTTCCCCATTGCGGCGCACGCGCCGCGGTACGGGCCCGGCGTCAGGGCGCGGCGCGTGCCGGGCTTGAACGCGCGCGTGGTCGAAGCGGGCGCGCCGCAGGCCCGGCGCGCTCGTCAACGCCGAGGGCTACCGGCTCACGGCGGAGGCGACCGCGGACGGGCGTGGGTGCGCGTTCCGGTGCACGGGGCCGAGCTCCTCGATCTGGGGCGACCGCAGGTGCGCCTACACGGCGACCATGGTGTGCCGGCTGGGGTGCAAGTAGGGGCGGAAAGCCGCCTCTCCAGCGCGGAGATGGGTGCGACCCATCTTTTTGTTGGAGGCACGTCCACCCGGAGATGGGTGCGACCCATCTTTTTGTTGGAGGCACGTCCACCGGGAGATGGGTGCGACCCATCTTTTTGTGGAGGCACGTCCACCGGGAGATGGGTGCGACCCATGTTTTTGTTGGAGGCACGTCCACCCGGAGATGGGTGGGGCCCATTTTTTTGCTGGAACGTGGCTACCTGGAGACGGGGGCGACCCGTCTTTTGCTGGAGGGGCGACCGCATAAAGACGGGTGCGACCCGAGACATCCCCTCGAATTCTTCAGAAAAATTCATGGGGAGGCAAATCTTCAAAACACTCCCCGCCTCCCCGCCTCCCTGTTCAATTTCTCCTCTGAAAAGGCTGCACAATGAGGGGACTCCTCAGGGGTGCGACCCCTCTCCAGGCGGGCTAACGATCTCATTCGAAGACCCGGAACCCGGAAGAAGGGGAGCGCTCGCGCCGTGACGCCATGTCGCGGAACCCGGAACCGGAGCGGCGGCGCTCGCACCTAACCGCCTGGATGCCATGCGATCTCCTCGACGGCCGACCTCGGCCCTCCTCGCCCTCTGCGCCCTCGCGGCGATCCTGAGCGCCCGCCACGCGCACAGCGGCGGCGCGGCGGAGCGCGACACGGGGGCTCCCGTTCCTGCCGGGCGCGACAGCGCGCCGGTGCCCCCGCCGAGCTGTGCCGGCGGCACGCCCGGGGCCGACGACCGCTGCGGCCTCGGTCACGACGACGACTGCTGCGCCAGCCTGCCCGTGCCCGGCGGGACGTTCAACCGGCTCAACGACCCGCGGTATCCGGCGACCGTGAGCAGCTTCCTCCTCGACAGGTACCTTGTCACGGTCGGGCGGTTTCGCCGCTACCTGGACGAGACCGGCGGCCCGACGCGGGCGAGCCCGCCCCCTGCCGGCGCCGGGGCGCACCCGAAGATCCCGGACAGCGGGTGGGACTCCGCGTGGAATACCCTGCTCCCGGCGACCACGGCCGCGCTGAAGCAGGCGCTCGTCTGCGATCCTTACGGCTGGCCGACCTGGACCGACGCGCCGGCCGCGAACGAGGACAAACCCATCGTGTGCGCGACATGGCTCGAGCTGTTCGCGTTCTGCGCGTGGGACGGCGGGCGCCTGCCGACCCAGGCCGAGATGAACTACGCCGCCGCCGGCGGCGACGAGCAACGGCTGTATCCGTGGGGCTCGTCCCCCATCACCCCCGACGAGGCGGCCTTCTGCTGCCAGGGCGACGGCACGAGCTCGGTGCCCTGCGAGGGCTCGTCCCCTCCGTGGAATCTCCTCCACTGCACCACCGACGACCTCGCGCCCGTCGGCTCCTTTCCGCGGGGAGCCGGGCGGTGGGGTCAGCTCGATCTCGCGGGCGAGGCCTACAAGGTCACGCGCGACGCCGCCGATGACGACCGCCCGCTCGTGCCGTGCATCGATTGCTCCCGCCTGGACAACCATGCTGCCTTGCGCGTCGCGCACGGCGGGAGCTTCGTCGCCCCCGGATACAGGCAGGCGACGACCTACCGCGCACCCTACGAGACCAACGGCCGCCACTACTATGTCTCGGCGATGTGCGCGCGCGACCCTTCAGGGCCGTGAGCCTCCACCCGAGCCCGGCGGAGAGACGCGCCGCCGGCGCGTTGTGGCAAACTGCCACGCTGCCAGCGGCCGCGCGGCATGGCCTCCAGCCTCCGGGTGCGATATTCGTTCATCGACATCCATGCTCGACAAGCTCGACATCGCCCGCGCCCTCCGCGAGATGGGGATGCTCCTTCAGATCAAGGGAGAGAACCCTTACCGGGCGCGCGCCTACGAGACCGGCGCCGAGGCGCTCGAAGGGCTCACGGACGACCTCGGCGAGCTCATCAAGGCCAAGAGGGTCACCGACATCCGCGGCATCGGCGCGGCGCTCGCCGCCCAGATAGCCGAGCTCTACCAGACGGGGCGCTCCGAGCAGCTCGAGAAGCTCCGCGCCGAGCTGCCCCGCGGCGTCCTCGAGCTCTCGCAGGTGCCGGGCATGACGCTCAAGCGGATCAAGGCGCTCCACGAGGCGCTCGGCATCGGCAGCGTCGAGGAGCTCAAGCAGGCGTGCCTCACCGGCAAGGTCCGCGGCGTGAAGGGCTTCGGCGCGAAGGTCGAGTCGAGCCTGCTCGAGGGCGTCCACCGGTACGAGACGCACGACGACCGCGTGCTCCTCGTGGACGCGCTCGAGCTCGCCGAGCCGCTCCTCGGCCACGTGCGCGGGTGCGAGGCGACCGAGCAGGCCGATCTCGCGGGCGAGATCCGGCGCTGGGAAGAGACGGTGGCCGGCATCGACGTGGTGGCCGCGACGGACGACGCCGCGCAGGTGATCGACTGGTTCGCGCGGTTCCCGCGCGTCGTCGAGGTCGAGGAGCGCGACGAGGCGCGGTGCAAGGTGCGGTTCTCGGGCGGCCTCCGGGGCGAGCTCCTCTGCGTGCCGCCGCGGTACCACGCCGCCGCGCTCCACCACCGGACGGGCGCGCCCGCGTACCTGTCCGCGCTCGGCGCGCTCGCGCGCGAGCTGGGGTTCACGCTCGACGAGCGCGGGCTCCTCCGCGGCAACAAACGCCTCTCCGCGAAGACAGAAGAGGACCTCTACCGGCACCTCGGCCTCCCGTACATCGCGCCCGAGCTCCGCGAGGGCGCGGAGGACCTCGTCGCCGCGGCCACGCGCGACGGCGGCGAGGACGAGCTCATCGAGGAGGGCGATATCCAGGGTATGGTGCACTGCCACACCGTGTATTCGGACGGCAAGAACACCATCGAGGAGATGGCCCTGGAGGCGGAGGCGATGGGGATGAAATACCTCACCATCACCGACCACTCGCCCGCCGCCCATTACGCGGGCGGCGTCGGCCTCGACCGGCTGAAGCAGCAATGGGACGAGATCGCCCGGGTGCAGGAGCGCGTGAGCGTGAAGCTCCTCCGGGGCACCGAGTCGGATATCCTGGAGTCCGGGAACCTCGATTATCCGGACGCGATCCTCGAGCAGTTCGACGTGATCATCGCGAGCATCCACTCGCGCATGAAGATGGACGCGGACCAGATGACGCGCCGGCTCGTGAACGCCATGCAGCAGCCGGTCTTCAAGATCTGGGGGCACGCGCTCGGCCGGCTCATCCAGCGGCGCGAGCCGTTCGCGTGCCACGTCGAGGAGGTGCTCGACGCCGTGGCCGAGTCGCGGGCCGCCGTCGAGGTGAACGGCGACCCCTACCGCCTCGACATGCAGCCCCGCTGGATCAAGGAGGCGCGCAAGCGCGGTATCCGCTTCGTGATCTCGACGGACGCGCACTCGACGAACGCCCTCCACAACCTGCGCTTCGGCGTGGGCACCGCCCGGCGCGGCGGCCTCCGCCGCGGCGAGGTGCTGAACGCGCTCGGCCCGGCCGCGTTCAAGAAGGCGGTGCGCCCCGCCGCCTGACGCGCGTCGCGCGGCGCCGCGGGCACGCACGTCGCGTGCGCCCCCAACACACATGCGCCGCAGCGTACAATCCACGATAACGGACCTTTGTCTGTTTTCCAGGGCCGCCCGGCGTTGACGCGCGCGTCATCGACGGCCGAACACCTCGACAGGCGGTGCGCCTCGTGTGACCGTTGAGCTGTCATGACGACGCCGATGCCGACCCCTCCGCCCGCCGAGAACATCGTCTCTCTCATCGGCCACACACCGATGATCAAGGTCACTCAGCTCGACACGGGCCCGTGCGAGCTCTTCCTCAAGATGGAGAGCCAGAACCCGGGCGGCAGCATCAAGGATCGCATCGGGCTGTCGATGATCGAGGCGGCCGAGAGGGCCGGGCAGCTCGGCGGCGACCGGCGGCACGTGGTCGAGGCGACGGCGGGCAACACCGGGCTCGGCCTCGCGCTCGTCGCCGCGCGGAAGGGCTACCGGCTGACGCTCGTGATCCCCGACAAGATGAGCCAGGAGAAGGTCTTTCACCTGAAGGCGCTCGGCGCGAACGTGGTGATGACGCGCTCCGACGTCGAGAAGGGCCACCCGAGCTATTACCAGGACCTGGCGGCCAGCATCGCGCGGGAAGAGGGCGCGTTCTACGTGAACCAGTTCGAGAACCCCGCCAACGCCCTCGCGCACGAGACAGGGACCGGCCCGGAGATCGCCGCGCAGCTCGGCCACAGGATCGACGCGATGGTGTGCGGCGTCGGCTCGGGCGGCACCATGACCGGGCTCTCGCGCTACTTCGCCAAGGCGCAGCCGCGGTGCGAGATGGTGCTCGCCGACCCGGAGGGCTCGGTGCTGGCCGGCTACGTCAAGACGGGCAACCTCGGCAAGGCGGGCTCGTGGCTCGTGGAGGGCATCGGCGAGGACTTCCTCCCGCCGATCCTGGACCTCTCCCGGGTCAAGCTCGCCTACACGATCTCCGACCGCGAGAGCCTGGAGACGGCGCGGCTTCTCCTCTCGAAGACGGGCATCCTCGCCGGCTCGTCCTCCGGGACGCTGCTCGCGGCGGCCCTGCGCTACTGCCGCGAGCAGTCGTCGCCGAAGCGGGTCTGCACGCTCGTCTGCGACAGCGGCAACAAGTACCTGTCGAAGATGTACAACGACTTCTGGATGGCCGATCAAGGCTTCACGGACCGCGAGCCGACAGGCGATCTGCGCGACGTGATCTCGCGCCGCCACGCCGACAGGGCGGTGGTCACGGTGCAGCGGCAGGACGCGCTCCTCGTGGCCTATGCGAGGATGAAGCTCTACGACGTGTCGCAGCTCCCCGTCCTGGAGGGCGGCAAGATCGTCGGCCTGGTGGACGAGTCGGACCTCCTGCTGGCCGCCGTCGACGACGTGTCGCGCTTCCGCCAGCCGGTGGAGACGGCGATGACGACGCGGCTCCGCACGGTCGACGTGCGGACGCCGATCCGGGATCTCCTGCCGATGTTCGACGCGGGGCTCGTGCCCATCGTGACCGACGGCGACGAGTTCGTCGGGCTCGTCACCCGCATCGATCTGCTCAACCACCTGCGGCGCCGGGTGAAGCTGCACGAGGTGTGAGCTCGCTCGCGCGCCGCCTTGTGGCGCCAGCGGGCCTGTGGTGACATCCGCGCCATGCAGAAGGCGCACGGAACAGGCATCGCCAGCTTCCTCCCCGCGGGCGCCAAGGTGGCCGCGGCCCACGCGCTGTGCCCGGCGGCGCTCGCCCTCGCGGCGTGCGCGCCCGCGGCGACGTCGCCGCCCGCCGCGGCGCCGCCGCCCGCCGCGCAGGCCGAGGGGCCGGCGCCGTCGTCCGGGCAGGGCGCGCCCGGGGGCCTCGACGTCGCCGCGGCGCGGGTCGTCGACCTGACGCACCCGATCACGCCGGAGATACCGCTGTACCCGGGCAACAAGCCCTTTGCCCTGGAGACGCTCAGCACCGTCGAGAAGGACGCGTATTACTCCAACCGATTCGCGATGGACGAGCACGCGGGCACGCACGTGGACGCGCCGGCGCACTTCATGGCCGGGGCGGCGACCGTCGAGCAGATCGCGCCGGAGCAGCTCGTGGGGCCAGCGGCGGTCGTGGACGTGACGGCGAAGGTGGCGGCGAGCCCCGATTACCTGGTCACCGTGGACGATCTCCGGGGCTGGGAGGCGCGGCACGGGGCGCTCGGCGCGCGGCACATCGTGCTGGTCCGGACGGGCTGGGGGGCCCGCTGGTCCGATCCGGCGAAGTACAGGAACCAGGACGCGAAGGGCGTCATGCACTTCCCCGGGGTGTCGGTGGAGGCGAGCCGCTACCTGCGCGAGCGCGGCGTCCGCGGCGTCGGCATCGACACCCTCTCGACCGATCCGGGGCCGAGCCAGACGTTCGATCAGCACAAGGCGTTCCTCGGGGCCGGCGGCTATCACATCGAGAACCTCGCCAACCTGGAGCAGCTCCCGGAGGCAGGGGCGGTCGTGATGGTCGCGCCGCTCCCGCTCGCGCGCGGCAGCGGCGCGCCCGCCCGGGTGCTGGCGCTGGTGCCGGCCTCCAGCCCGGCGAAGTAGGCGCGGCGCGCGGGAGGGTCGCGCCGAGCGAGCCGGCCAGCCATGCTCGTCCAGCGCCCGATGGGGATCCCACCGCCCGGCGGCGATCGTGACGGGGCACCGATGAGTTCTTCGAGCGCGGGCAGTCAGTGCCTTCGGCAGGGGCTGGCGCCCCCGCGCGGAGAGGATCGATGGTCATGACAAGGCGAGAGATTCTGGGAGCTTCGGTCAGCGTCGTGGCGTCGGGGGGTGCGCTGGGCGGGGCCGACGAGGCGGCGCAGCCAGGGCAGCACGCGGCGCCCGGCGCGCCTTCGCCCGCGCGCGAGGTGATGGAGGCGGAGGTCGCAGCGGGGCAGATGCCGGGAGCGGTCTGGCTGGTCGCGCGCGGCGACGACGTGCACGTGGACGCGGTGGGCGTGACCGAGGTCGGCGGCAGCGCGCCCATGCGGCGGGACACGATCTTCCGGATCGCCTCGATGACGAAGGCGGTCACCGCGGCGGCGATGATGATGCTCGTCGAGGAAGGCAAGCTCGACCTCGACTCGCCCGTCGACCCATGGTTGCCGGAGCTCGCGAACCGGAAGGTGCTGGCGCGCATCGATGGTCCCATCGACGAGACGGTGCCCGCGGAGCGGCCGATCACGGTGCGCGACCTGATGACGTTCACGATGGGCTTCGGCGTCCTGTTCGACGCTTCGTCGCCGATCCAGCGGGCGATCGACGAGCTCCAGCTCGCCAACGGGCAGCCGGTGCCGATGACGCCGCACGGGCCAGACGAGTGGATCCGGCGGCTCGGGACGCTGCCGCTCATGCATCAGCCAGGCGCGCAGTGGATGTACAACACGGGGAGCCTGGTGCAGGGGGTGCTCGTGCGGCGCGCAGCCGAGCAGAGCTTCGATGCGTTCGTGCGCGAGCGCATCCTCGCGCCGCTCGGGATGCGCGACACCGACTTTCACGTGCCCGCGAACAAGCTCGATCGCCTCGCGGGCTGTGGTTACTTCACAGATCCGCAGACGGGGGCGAAGACACGCATGGATCGCGACGGGGCCGAGAGCGCCTACGCCAGCCCGCCGACGTTCCCTTCGGGCGCCGCCGGGCTCGTGTCGACGGTGGACGACTACCTCCTGTTCGCGCGCATGCTCATGAATGGCGGTGTGCACGAGGGCCGGCGGATCCTGAGCGCCGCCTCGGTGCGCGCGATGACGGCCGATCATCTCACGCCGGCCCAGAAGGCGGCGTCCTCGTTTTTTCCTGGCTTCTTCGAGACGCATGGCTGGGGCTATGGGCTGGCCGTGATCACGGCGCCGGACGCGGTCTCGGAGGTGCCCGGGCGCCATGGTTGGGACGGCGGGTTCGGGACGTCCTGGATCAATGATCCGAGCCGCGCGCTGATCGGGATCGTGATGACACAAGCCTCCAACTTCCTGTTCTCGGGGGCTCTCGAGCGCTTCTGGCGCAGCGTCTACGTCGCCGATCGACCGTGAGTCGGGCGCGCGCAGGAGAGCGCTCTGCAGGGATGCGGGGCGCCCTCCAGGGCGACCGTGCTCGGCGCGCTCGGCGCACCGCCGTTGAGGCGGGGATCACCCGCGGTCGGCCTCGCCTCCGCCGTCGGGCGTGCCGCGCGGGATGTGGGGCGGCGGCGTGCTCGGCGCGCTGTGCGGGATGTGCGGTGGCGGCGTGCCGTGCGGGCCTTGCTCCGCCGCCGGGCCGTGCGGCGGCGGGCCGGGCGGCGCGTGCGGGCCCTGCGGGCCGTACGGCTGCGGGCCATACGCCGCGTGCGGCTCGTGCGGGCCGTACGGCTGCGGGCCATGCGCCGCCTGCGGGTCGTGCGCGCCGTACGCCGCCGGCGGGCCGCTCGGGTACGGCTGCGCGGGGCCCGGCCGGAACGGCGGGCGCGGCCTCGCCGCGGCGCGGCGCCGGGCCACGGCGCGGAGCGCGTAGTAAAGGGCCGCGCCGAGCGCCGCCAGAAGCAGCAGGGTGGGGCCGGCGGTCGCGACGAGGACCGCGGCGTTCACCACGAAGGCCCCCGCGTTCTCGATGCCATCCCTGGCCGCGCGGGCGATCCTGCCGCCGGCGCCCTCGGGCTGCTCTTCATAGCGCGTGGTGATCGAGAGCTTCACCGTCGCATAGGCGATCTGGCCCTCCAGGAGCCGCTCCTGCGCCTCGATCTGCTCGATCGTCCCGCGCACGGTCGCGAGCTGGTTCTCGACGGCCACCACGTCCGCGAGGCTCCCGGTCCTGTCCGAGAGCAGGTCGAGCAGCCGCTTCTCCTGGGCGCGGGCGTTGCGGAGCCGCGCGCCGATGTCCGCGCGCTGCTCGGTCACGTCCTCCGCCTTCTCCGCGTCGGCGACCACGGCGCCGACCGAGGCGACCACGGCGCGGAACGCGCCGACCCGCGCCGCGGGGACCCGCGCCTCGAGCGACGCGCTGCGGTGCGGGCCGCTGTGCACCCTGGCCTCGCTCACGTACCCGCCGTGCTCCTCGACCGCGGTCCGGAGCCGCTGCATCGCCGGATCGAAGGCGTCGACGAGGACCGTCGTCTCGACCGTGATCCGCATCGCCCGCTGGGAGAGCGGCGGGACCCCGGGCGAAGGCCCCTGCGCCTGGAGGTTGAGCGCCGCCGTCTGCATGGGCGCGGGCGCCGCGGCGGACTCCATCGCCGAGGGGGAGCGCTCCGAGCGGGCGCATGCGCTGGTCAGGACGACGGCCGAGAGGAACGCGACGGACAGGCCCGCGCGCAGGCGCGCGCGGCGAGGAGAACGGCTCCAGGGCATGCCCGGGGAACGGCGGGCGGCCGGCGACCTTACGCCCGGTGACGAGCGGCCCCCGAGCTGAGCGGTGTCCAGCACGTTCCCGGCGGATCGGGGGCTGCCGCGCGCGGCGGGCTCGACGCGCGCTCGGCGCGCCGGTTGCGAGGCGGGCCGGTCACCCATGCCCACACGGAAAGACGATCTCCCGGGATACGACGTGATCATCGTCGGCGGCGGGCCCGCCGGGCTCAGCGCCGCGCTCATCCTGGGGCGGTGCCGGAGGCGCGTCCTCGTGTGCGATTCAGGTCACTACCGGAACCACGCGGCGCACGAGATGCACGGCTTCCTGTCGCGCGACGGCATCGCGCCGTCCGAGCTCAGGCGGATAGGGCGCGAGCAGCTTCAGCCCTACGGCGTCGAGATCCGCGAGGTGACCGTCGCGGATGTCCGCCGCCAGGAGAAGCGCTTCGAGCTGACGCTGGAAGGCGGCGAGCGCCTTGGCTGCCGCAAGCTGCTGCTCGCGACAGGGCTCGTCGACCGGCTACCGGATCTCCCGGGCCTCGCCGCGATGTACGGCAAGAGCGTGCACCACTGCCCCTACTGCGAGGGCTGGGAGGTGCGGGACCAGCCGATCGGCGTTCACGGACAGGGATGTACGGGGGTCCTGATGGCCGTGAACATGAAGACGTGGAGCGACGATGTCGTCCTCTTCACGGACGGCCCGGCGTCGATCCCGAAGGCCGAGGCGCAGCGGCTCGAGCGGCACGGCGTCGGCGTGCGCGAGGAGCGGATCGCGCGCCTCGAGGGCAGGGACGGGATGCTGGAACGCGTGGTGTTCGAGGACGGCAGCTCCGTGGAGCGCCGCGCGCTCTTCCTGAAGACGACGCTGGAGCAGGGGTCGGATCTCGCGAAGAAGCTCCGCTGCAAGGTCACGGACGCGCGCGGCGTGGAGACGGCGGACAGGCACGAGGAGACGACGTGCGAGGGGGTGTTCGTCGCCGGGGACGCGTCGAGGGACGTGCTGCTCGCCATCATGGCCGCCGCCGAGGGGGCCGACGCGGCGTTCGGGATCAACTGCGCGCTGCAAGAAGAGGATCTCGCCTAGCCCGTGGGGCAGCTATCCTGCCGGGGATCTGCCGGGCGAGCGGAGAAATTTCAACGCAAAGGCGCAAAGGCGCCAAGACGCAACAAGGGAGAGCATCTGTCCCTTCTCGCGCCTTTGCGCCTTTGCGCCTTTGCGCCTTTGCGTTGAATCTCTCCGCGGATCTCGGGTCGGGCTGCTGGACTGGCGAGGTCGGCAGTTCGCGGCGTGTGTCGTTTTGCCACCGGTGTGATCCGCTGGCCGTCGCGCGCGTGCAACGGTGATCCTCGCGCCCTTGCGGTCCTCTTCTCTTCTTTCAGTCGCCCCGCCCCCCGGGCCCACGCCCGCGGCCAGGGTGCCCCGGGCCGTGGGGCGGGCCGGGGCGGTGCCGCCGCTCCGCCTCGAGCTCCTCGTAGCGGGCCCGCTGCTCGGGCGTGAGGACGCTCTTCACGCGGGCGTCGGTGCGGTCGCGGAGCTCGTCGAGCGCGGGGCGGCACTCGGCGAGGAGCCGCTCCCGCTCGGACTCCGCCTCGGCGAGGGTGGCCTTGAGCTCGCGCACCTGGTCGCTCGTGAGGTCGAGGTGGCGACGCATGGCCCCGAGGCGGAACTGGGCGCGCGCCTCGGTCGGAGGGCGCCGGAGGGTCGCCTCGAGGTCGCTCAGGGCCGTGCCGCGGCCGATGGCCGCGCCCGCGACCCCGCCGAAGAGGAAGACGGCGGCGAGCACGGCGAGGGGCTTCCAGCGCGCAGGGGAGGGCGGGGATGAGGGGCGCTCGGTCATTCGCTCGCCTCGAGGGTGTCCACGGAGGCCATGATCGCGCTGTCGAGGTCGCTCTGCGTCCGCAGGAAGAACAGGACGCTCGCGGCCGCGGCGAGGGCGGTGACGACGAGGGCGGCGCGGCCCGAGCGGACGATGCCGTCGGCCATCGCGGGGCGCGCGGGCGCGGCCGTCGCGGGCGCGGCCGTCGCGGCGCGGAGGACCGCGTCGGTGAAGGCGGCGTCCGGCGCGAGGCCCTCGGTCGCGCGGGCGATGCGGGCCAGCGGGTCGTCGTCGGCCTTCTCGTCGCCGGCCTTCGCGGCGCGGAGGACCGCCTCGGTGAAGCGGTCGTCGGCGTCGTCGACGTCCAGCCGATCGGTCGCGGCCGCGAGGCGCGCGAGATCCCGATCGAGGTCGGTCCGGTCGTCGTCGCGGTCAGGCATGCGGCGCCTCCTTCTCGGTCTGTCGCGCGCGGAGCGCGGCCCGGGCGCGCACCAAACGTTGCTCGACCGCGCCCTCGGAGCAACCGAGCGCGGCCGCGGCCTCCTTCGCGGGCAGCCCCTCGACGGCGACGAGGACGAGCGCGGCGCGCTCCTGGGGCGGCAGCGCGGCGAGCAGCGCGTCGAGCTCGCGCAGCGCGACGCGCGCCTCGGCGGAGACGAGGCCGTCGAAGCGCGGCTCGGACGGCGCCTCGCGCGGGGTGTCGCGGCGGCGCCGGAGGGCGTCGAGGCAGGCGTTCGTCACGATGCGGTACAGCCAGGTCTCCACCTTCGATCTCCCGTCGTAGCGCCCCTCGCGCAGGGCGCGGTAGGCGTCCACGAACGCCTCCTGCAGGGCGTCCTCGGCCTCCGCGAGGTCGCCGACGAGGCGCGCGGCGAGGCGGTACATCGGCGCGCGCGTGTGCTCGACGATCTGCCGGAAGGCCGCGTCATCGCCTTTGGCGACGCGCGCTGCGACGAGCCTCAGGTCGACGATCACGAGCCCTCGCGATTCTGCTCCCATCGCAACGCGCGCGCCACAGGGACCGGCGCTCAGCGGCGCGCGGGGCCGCCCTCGCCGCGGCCGGGGCCGTGCTCGCCGCGACCGGGGCCGTGCTCGCCGCGGCCGTGCTCGCCGCGGCCGGGGCCGTGCTGGCCGCGCCCGAGCTTGCCGGCGGCCGGGCCCTTCTCGAGGCGATCGGCGAGCGCGTTGCGCTGCGCCTCGTCGAGGACCGGGACGACGGCGGCGAGCGCGTCGATCATGCGGTCGAGGTGCGCCCGCGGGCCCATCTTCGCGTCCATGGCCGGCAGGAACGCGTTCGCGTCGAAGCGGTCCGCGGCGAACGTCTCGAGCCGCGCGCGCATCTCGGCGCGCTTCTTCGCGTGCTCCTGCTGGCGCGCCTCGCGGTCGGCGTCGGTCGGACGCGCGCCCTCGAGCGCCTTGTCGATCTGCGCCCGCTGATCGTCGCGCAGGTCGAGGCCGCGGAGGAGGTGGCCCACCGGCCCGCCCTTCATGCCAGGCCCGCCCTTCATGCCGGGGCCGCCCTTCATGCCGGGGCCGCGCATCCCGGCGCGGTCGCCGCGGTCGCCCTTCTCCCCGTGCTTGTCCATCCTCGCGGCGACCGCGTCGACGAGCTCGCGCCGCTGCTCCTTCGTGAGCGTCGCGTGCAGCGTGCTCAGCGCCCCGGCCACGCGCGCGCGGCGCTCCTCGGCCAGGCGGCCCGCGTCGGGGAGCTTCGCCTCGATCGCGGCCCGATCGATCTTGCCCGCGCGCACGCCGTCGGCGAGCGCCGCGAACACGGCCCCGGGCTCCGGGCGCTCCTTCGCGCCGTCGCGCAGGCCCTCGAACGCGCCCTCGATGGTCGACTCCTGCGCGTCCGACAGGTCGAGCTCGTGGAGCGCCGCCCGCAGCAGGTGCTCGGGGCCGCCCGCGCCGCCGTGGTGGCCGAAGCCCCTCCGGTGGCCGCCGGCCTCACCGCGGCCGCCCTTCGGCCCCTGGGCGAGCGCCGCCTCGGCGGCCTCCTCGCTCGGGGACGTGTCGGTCTGGCCCGTCTCCGCGGTGCAACCGGCCGCGCCGACGAGCGCGCCGACGAGCGGCAAGATCCCACCAAGCCTCCACCAACGAGACTGCATCATGGACTCTTCTCCTGGGTCGCCCGCGTCGTGCCGAGCGGGTCGTTCATCCCTGGGACGCCGGCGGGGCGGGGCTCCCTACGAGGGCGACCTTCTTTTTTTCGGAGGCGGGCGCGGCAGGCGGCGCCCGGTCGAGAGGCGCGCGGCCCGGCGAGGCGCCGCGGGCCGGGATTCACCGCACGCTGGTGATCAGGTACGTGCGCGTGCCCTGCGGCGTGGCGACCTCGGCCTCGTCGCCCTCGGACAGGCCCAGCAGGGACGCGCCGAGCGGGCTCGTCGTGGCGAGCGTCTGCAGCTCGACCCCCTGGAACTGCATGCGCTCGCCGCCGGCCGCGGGCAGCAGGAAGTAGAGCGCGCGCCGCTTGCCGCTCTCCAGCTCGACGAGCGCCGAGCTCTCGATGCCGGCGTCCGGGCCGAAGTCGCGCACCGCGACGGCGCCGAGCCTGGCGAGCGCCTGCTCGACCTGGAGCACGCGCTCGCTGTGCCCGCGCGCCACGTACGACGCCTCGGTGGCGCGCATGTCCTTGTCGCCCTCGGCGCGGTTCTCCTCGTGCGTCGCGGCGCTGGCGGCGTCGCGCGCCCGCTCGGCGGAGCGCTCGAGCTCGCGAGCGAGCTGTTCCTTCAGGGCCGCGAGCAGCGCGCGCTTGTCGATGGCCGGAGGCATGTGGACCCGCGCACCGTACCAGAGCGGATCGCGACGGTCACTCCGCCGTCGTCGACCGGGCGCCGTGCTCGATGCGGCCGGCTGCTGGTGCGCTCCGGGGCGACCGTCGCCCCTGGACGGCCGCGTCTTCCCCCACCTGACCGTCGGGGACGAGCGCCGTCACGTCGCCGTGCGCGACCTTCTCGACCTCGCGGTTGCGCGCCGGCGGGTGCGCCAGCGCGCGTTGCGCTCCGACCACCCGGTGTACCGGACTCAACAGGAGCGACACCCACAGGCCGACTCCCACAGTCGACGACACCCAGGCGCCGAAGCGCCGGGCTACCGGACCGCCGGGGCCGCGCCCGTCGGGCGCGTGTCTTTCGGATCTGCAATTGGAGATGTCTTGTGTCCATCGTCATTCACATCGATCCTTGCAGGGTTGCAATCCGCGCGCTGCGCAGGACGACGCGCTGATCTTCCACGTGACTCGAGTGTTTCAAATCAGTGAACACAAAGAGGGCCAGGACGCCAGAACCGGCGAGCCCGCCCACGGTGACGAACGCGCGACAGCATCAGGAATCGCTTTACCGAGGTAGGGTGAGTGGTGTAGATTCCTGATCTGCCCGTGCCGATCCCTGGCGATGGCGCGGTTCGATTCGAGTGCATGCGGTCGCTGCGCGGCTCCACCGCAAGGACGGGCCCGGGCGAGCGGCTCGGGCGCGCGCACAAGGCATGACGCGACGCCTGCCGCCGCCGATCGCCTGGGCAGCGCTTGAACTACGCACCTCGCCCGGATCCCCGCACGAAGAGACAAGAGGAGCAACGTGAGCCTGTATTCCCAGGAGAGGCTGCGCGTGCTCGTCGTCGACGACGAGCAGAGGATGCTGGACAGCCTCGCGGCCATCCTCTCCGACGACGCCGACGTCACCACCTGCAGATCGGCCCATCGGGCGCTGGAGATGCTGCAGACAGGCCAGTTCCACGTCGTCTGCTCCGACTACAAGATGCCTGGGATGAACGGCGAAGAGCTCCTGACGCGGGCCGCCGAGCTGCCTGTCTACACGAGCTGCCTGCTGATCACGGGCGCCGAGGAGTACATCCGCTCCAGCGAGGGGGGCCGCCACTACGTCATCCTCAAGCCGTTCGAGCCCGCCCGGATCACCGGAATCGTCCTGGAGCTCGCGCGCCTCGCCCAGACGAGGCGCGCTGTCGGATCCCACGCGATCTCCCCGGCGCGGGAGACCGTCCCGCCCGCCTCGGCGAAGATCGCGCTGTCCGGCAGGGCGCCGGAGACCCGGGATCCGCAGGATCCTTCGCACCGCGGGCGGGTGAGCTCGTACCCGCCGCCGGCCTCCCGCACATCGAGCACCCTGGGCGCAACGCGGCTCGGCGACGTCGGGCTCCCGGGCCGAACCCTCAAGTGACGGCCGGGCGAGGCGGGGAGCGCGCCGAGGAGGGAGATCGCCCGCGATGATCAGCCGGGATCCGCTCGGCGCGGCGGAGCAAGCCGCGACGGCCGAGGAGATCGTGGCCACGCTGCGCCACGACCTGCGCAACTGCTTCGGGACGATCCGCAATGCGGCGTATTTCCTCCAGCGGAAGGTCTCCCGGGAGCAGGTCTGTCGGGACGACCCGCGCGTGGCGCAGTTCATCCACGTCATCGACGAGGAGGTGATCGCGGCGAGCGCGCTGGTCGACGACGTCATCGGCTCGCGGGCGCGCCCGCTGCGCCGGACGGTGAGCGCGAGCGCCCTCGAGTGCGTCCGCACGGCGGCGGCGTGCGCGCGCATCGCCGGGGCGGGGATCCGCGTCGACGTCGACGCGGCGGACGGCGCGGTCGAGCTCGACCCGGACGAGCTGTCGCTGGCGGTGCGGTGCCTCGTGGAGAACGCGGCGGAGGCGATGGAGGGGGGCGGCGTGGTGACGCTGCGCGGGAGCGTTGTCGGCGCCCGCTACCGCATCGAGGTCTGCGACACCGGGGCGGGCGTGCCGGAGGCGGAGATCGAGGCGATCACGCGCCCGTTCTACACGACCAAGCCAGGCCACCTCGGCCTCGGGCTCAACATCGCCGGACGCGTGGCGCGGCGGTATTTCGGGACGCTCACCCTCGGCAGCGGCGCGCCGCGCGGGACGCGGGCCTGCATCGAGCTGCCCCTGGCCGGCGCGCCGGGCGCCGCGGAGCCGACGCCGTGACCGCGGGCGCGGGCGGGCCGCCGCGATGAGCATCCGGACCGGGCTCGCGCTGATCTTCGCCGTGGCCGCGTCGGTCGTGCTGCTCGCCACCCTGGCGCTCCACGTCACCTCCGCCCGGATGACGCTCCTCCAGCGGCGCTCCGAGCTCGCGTACGAGGACCTCACCCGGCACGTCACGCTCGCCAACCACGCGAGCCGCTACATGCGCGAGGCCGCGGAGATCTCCCTCGGCGGCGGGGACACCGAGGAGCTGCGCCACCTCGGCGGGCTCGTCGCGCGGGACCTGGCCACGGTGGAGGCGCTGGGCCGCGCCTGGATCGAGGACGAGCGCCTCCGCGAGGGCGAGGACGAGGCGCAGCAGGCGAAGGACGAGCGCCTGCGCCGGATGCGCGTGAGCTTCGCGAGGATCGCCGGGGACATGGACGAGGTGACCCGGCTGGCGAGCGCCGGGGAGCGGCGCGCCAACCGGCGGTTCGTGGAGGCGCCCGAGCGGGAGTACGAGCGCGGGTTCGTTCCCCAGATCGACGCGGCCATCGACGACGCGCGGCGCGGCGTCGCGCGCAGCACCGAGGAGGCGGGCCGCGCCGGCGCGCAGATCCGGCGCGCGGGCGTCGCCCTGATGGCGGCGGCGCTGGTGATCCTCGTCGTGCTCCTCGGCGGCCTGCTGCGCACCATGGCGCGCGGGTTCGGCGCGCTCACCGGGTGCGCGCGGCGCATCGCCGCGGGCGACCTGACGTCCACGGTGCCCGACCTCGGGAAGCACGAGTTCGGGCGCATGGGCGCGGCGCTCCGCCACATGGCCGAGGGCCTGCGCGAGGCCCAGGAGTCCCGGCTGCGCGTCGAGCGGCTCGCCGCGATCGGGCAGCTCGCGGCGAGCGTCGGCCACGAGCTGCGGAACCCGCTCGGCGCCGTCAGGAACGCGGCGTACTACCTCGGGAAACGCCTTGCCGGCACCGAGCTCGGCGCGGAGCCGCGCGTCGCGCAGTTCCTCGCGCTCATGGAGAAGGAGCTGCTGGCGTGCACCAGGATCATCAATGATCTCCTGGACTTCGCGCGCGAGCGCCGGCTCTGCCGCTCGGCGTGCCCGCTCGGGCCGCTGGTCGACGACGCGATCTCGGTCGTGCAGGCGCCCGCGCACGTGCGCCTCGAGAACGAGGTGCCGCCCGGGCTGCCGGTGCCGAGCCTCGACAAGGATCAGTTCCGTCAGGTGCTCGTGAACCTGATCCAGAACGCGGCCGAGGCGATCCCGGCCGGGCGCGAGGGGCGCGTGGGCGTCGCGGCGCGCGCGTGCGGCGAGGAGGTCGTTCTCTCGGTGACCGACGACGGGGCCGGGATCGACAGGGAGCACCTCGCGAAGATCTTCGAGCCGCTCTTCAGCACGAAGCTGAAGGGCACGGGCCTCGGGCTCGCCATCACCGCCGGCATCGTCCGGCTGCACGGCGGGACGATCGCGGTGGAGAGCGAGCCCGGGGCGGGGACGACGTTCACGATCCGGCTGCCGCGCGCCGCGGCGCCGGCGGTGGGGGCCGCGCAGCCAGCGTGAGAGGTGGGACGACGATGCAATCGACCAGGCGGGTGCTCGTGGTGGACGACGAGGAGGGGATGCGCGCCACGCTCGCCGCGAACCTCGAGCTCGAAGGGTACGAGGTCGTCGAGGCGCGCGACGGGGCGCACGCCCTCGAGCTCGCGCGGCAGCAGCGCTTCGCGCTCGTCCTCAGCGACGTGAAGATGCCCGGCCTCAACGGCGTCGAGACGTTCCGGGAGCTCCGGCGCATCCAGCCGGGGCTCACGGTGGTGCTGATGACCGCCTTCGCGATCGAGAAGCTCATCGAGGAGGGCATCGGCGAGGGCGTGTACGCGGTCATCTACAAGCCGTTCTCGATGGAGCACCTCGCGCGGATCGTCGCGCGGGCGCTGGAGTCGCGCCCCGTGCTCGTGGTGGACGACCTGCCCGACGTCGCGGAGACGATCGTGGCCGGGCTGCGGGCCGCCGGGCTGCGCGCCGAGGCGGTGTACGACGGGTACGCGGCCGTCCAGCGCGCCCGGGACGAGGCGGTCGACGTGTGCGTGCTCGACCTCGTGATGCCGGCGCTCGACGGCGTGACGACGTGCGAGCTGCTCCGGCGCGCGAGCCAGCAGATCCGGGTGATCGCGATGACCGGGCGCGCGCCGCCGGAGATGATCCACGCCTTCACGAGCCGCGGCGGGTACGCCTGCCTGCACGAGCCGTTCGAGGTGCGCGAGCTGATGCACGCGATCGCGCGCGCCCGGAGCGATCCGCGGTCGTGCTGAGGGCCGCGGGACATCGCGCCGCGCGGCCGCGGCGGGCCGGGGGCGAGGCCTCGCGGCAGGGGGCGCGCCGGCCGGGGCGGCGCCGGAGGGCGGCGTGAGCGCGGCGGTGCTGCTCGTGGACGACGACGAGGCGTCGCGGGTCGTGCTCGCGGCGCTGCTCGAGGACGAGGGGTTCCAGGTCGACGTGGCCAGCTCGTTCGGCGAGGCGGGCCGGATGCTCGCGGCGGAGGGCGCGCGGTACGACCTCGCGCTACTCGACCAGCACCTCGGCGACGGCCGCGGCGCCGACCTGATCGGGCCGCTGCGCGCGCGCCTGCCGCGCGCCAGGGCGGTGCTGCTCAGCGGGACCGGCGGCCATGACCTCGGCGGCGCGCACGCGCCGGACGCGGCGCTCTCGAAGGGGATCGCCTTCCCGGAGCTGATCGAGGAGCTCCGGAAGCTGCTCGGCTGAGCGCGCGCGGGCAGGCAGCCAGGCGCGCGGGCTACTGCTCGGGGGTGCCGACGCCGAGCAGGGCCTTGCCCACGATCTCGCGGATCACGGGGCCGGACAGGGCCATGAGCGGGCCGCTCATCGCGTCGCGCAGGTGGCGCTCGATCGGGCGGCTGCGCATGTAGCCGGCGCCGCCGGCGATCTCCAGGGCCGAGGTGGTGATCGCGACGGCGGCCTCGTTGGCGACCGCCTTGGCCTGGAGCTGGAGGAGGCCGTAGGACGGATCGCCGCCGTCCGCCGCCTCGGCGGTGCGCATGGCCAGGGCGCGCGCGGCCTCGAGGCGCAGGCTCATGTCGGCCACGGCGAACTGGACCCACTGCAGCTCGGCGATGGGCCGGTCGCCGGGCGGGAGCACGCGCTCGCGGGCGTAGGCGACGGCCGCCGCCATGGCGGCCTCGGCGATGCCGATGGAGAGCCACGCCGCGGCGACGGGGATGGGGTTGGGCGCCAGCGGATCGACGGCGAGGCGCCGCGCGTCGGGCAGGAGCGTGTCCTGGAAGCGCACGATCTGGCTGCGCGTGGCGCGCATGCCGAGGGTGTCCCAGATCGGCTCGATGGAGATCGAGTCGTCCCTGTCGATGAGGAAGAACACGGGCTGTCCGTCGCAGACCGCGGCCGTGAAGAAGCAGTCGGCGTGCTCGCACCCGCTCACGAAGCGCTTCTCGCCGGTCAGGCGATAGCCGCCCTCGGCCTTGCGGGCGACCTGGCGCGGCACGAGGAACATGTTGCCGCTGGTGGGCTCGGAGAGCGCGTTGGCGACCCACGCGCCGCGGCGGAGCGCCTGCTCGAAGCGGGATCGCTCGTCCGGGTCGATCAGGGCGCGGAACACGGACATGGCGCCCTGGTGCATGAGCCACGCCGTCGCGAACGACGCGTCGCCCCGGGCGAGGGCGGCGACGATGCGGCCGAAGGTGAGCCACGAGCACGGCGCGCCGGCGCCGCCCTCGCCGCCGAGCGCCGCCGTGTTGATCGGCGAGCGGATCGTGGCCGCGAGCCCCTCGACGGGGAAGGTGCCTTCGCGATCGTGCCGGGCCGCGTGCTCGGCGAGCAGCGCCGAGATCCGCTCGGCCTCGGCGAGCAGCGCGTCGGCCGGACTCGGTTCCTTCTCTCGATTCATGGGTTCGCTCCTCGGGGGCGCAGGGCTACCGCCCGTCGCGCGGGTCGCGCACGTCGCGCGGGTCGGGCGTGCTCGCGGGCGCGCCGCTCTCCACGCAATCGCAGACCTGGCAGCCGTTCTTGTCGGTCACACAGCGGCTGTCCTTGCCGAGGCACAGCGGGCGATACTCGGTCGGGCAGGTCTCTTTCGAGCCCGAGAGGTTCGGCGCGGGGGACGCGGAGGACACCGCCGTGCAGGGCGAGAATCCGTAGTTGCAGGCGTGGCCGCACCCGAGGGCGCCGCCCGCGGCCAGCGCGACGAGCGCGGCGAGCAGCACGAGCAGCATGTCGGAGCGGACGGCGCGCGCCGTGACGCTGCGCTGCGCGGGCGCCGGCTTGACGCGGCCCTCGCCGGGCGCCGCGGCGCCGCGAGGGCTGACGGCGTCGGCGCGCCGTTCCCGCTCTCGACGGGGCGCCGGGCGCGCGTCGGCGCCGCCCGGAGAGAGGTCTTCCAGCGCGCGTGTCCGTGCGTGCGTGATGTCAAGCATGATGGCCCCGTCAACTCCAAGCGTGGGGGCCCTCGAGAGCCCGCAAACTTCGATGCTATGGAGGTCCGGCGCCGCTGGCAAGCAGGCGTATCTTTCCGCTCGGGGCGCGCTGGGCCCGACTGAGTCGATGTGCGCTTGCGGATGTGGGTGGACCTGGGGCCGCGGGCGGGACGCCGGGCTGCGCACCGCCCGCTTCGACCGGATCAATCCATCCGAGCTCCCGGGCAGGGAGCGGATGGATGGCCTGAAGGATTGCACCACAGACAGCACAGTTGCACCGGGTCTCTCTTCTTTTCTCTTCTCCCCTCTGTGCCTCTGTGGTTCAATTCCTCTCCCCGCGCCGCCCCTCAGACCCGGCGCAGCCGCTCCGCCGCGCGCTCGAGCGTCTCGTCCCGCTTGGCGAAGCAGAACCGCAGGACGGGTCCGGGCTCCACGCCGGACAGGAACGGCGAGATCGGGATCGCGGCGACGCCGTGCTCGCGGATGAGGCGCAGCGCGAACTCGGCGTCTCGCTCGGTCGTGATCTCGGAGGTATCGACGAGCTGGAAATACGTGCCCTCGCACGGCAGCGGGCGGAACCGCGAGCCCTCGATGAGCTTCAGGAACCGGTCGCGCTTCGCCTGGTAGAAGGGGGCGAGGTCGGCGGCGAGCGGATCGCGCGCCACGACCTCGGCATACGCGAGCTGGATGGCCGCGTTCACCGCGAACGTCACGAACTGGTGCACCCGCTGGATCTCGGCCGAGAGCGGCTGCGGCGCCGCGCAATAGCCCACCTTCCAGCCGGTCGTGTGGTATGTCTTCCCGAACGAGCTGATGACCACGGAGCGGTCGGCCAGCTCCGGATACCGCGCGAGGCTCTCGTGCCGGCGCCCGTCGAAGAGGATGTGCTCGTACACCTCGTCGCCGACGACGAGGGCGTCAGTCCCGTCCACCACCCGCGCGAGCTCGCGCATGTCGTCGGCCGACAGCATCGTGCCGGTCGGGTTGTGCGGCGAGTTGATGAGCAGGAGCCGGGTCCGCGGCGTGATCGCGCGCCGCACCTCGTCCCAGTCGACGCGGTAGTCCGGGTAGCGGAGCGTGACGAACACGGGCTTACCGCCGTTCAGCAGCACGGCCGGCGCGTACGAGTCGTAACAGGGCTGGAACAGGATCACCTCGTCGCCGGGCCGGACGAACGCGGTCAGCGTGCTGAAGATGCCCTCGGTCGCGCCCGAGGTGATCGTGATCTCGGTCCCCGGGTCGTAGCGGCGGCCATAGAGCCGCTCGATCTTCGCGGAGAGCGCCTCGCGCAGGGCCAGCACGCCTTGCATGGGGGCATACTGGTTGTGGCCGGCGCGCATGTGGCGGGCGACGCTCTCGACCAGCTCCGGCGCGCAGTCGAAATCCGGGAAGCCCTGCGACAGGTTGATGGCGCCGTGCTCGTTCGCGAGGCGCGTCATCACCGTGAAGATGCTGACGCCGGTCGACGGCAGCTTCGAGGGGAGCAGAGGCGTGGTCATGGTGGGCTCCTCGGCCGGGTCCTGACGGGCCGGGACCTTAGCATGTCGCCTCCTCAGCCGGCGATCCGGTCGTGCCCGGGGCGCTCCGCGATGATGACCGAGTTGATCACCTCGTCGTGCGGATGGATCTCCAGGAGCGGCTCGAACGGCGCCATTCCCTGGATGTCGACCTCGGGGTAGAGCAGCGTGCGTAGTCGCTGCGAGCTGCGGACGAGGAGCAGCGCGCCCGGGCGCATCACCCCGTGGAGGTGGTGGAGCAGGCGGCTCTTCTCGCGCCGGTTCATGCCGACGAGCGCGGCGAGGAACACGCAGTCGAACTCCGAGAGGTCGGAGCAGGCCAGGGCGTCGGCGCAGGCGAAGCTGAGCCTGTCCGAGAGCCCGAGCCGACGCGCGAGCGAGCGGGCGTCGGCGCACGCCTCCTCGTCGACGTCGATGTTGCTGACGGGGAGGCCGAGGCGCTCCGCGAGCAGGATCGAGGTGAAGGGGAGCGGACCGGAGCCGATGAAGAGCACGCGCCGCGGCAGCTCGTCGCGCGCGCCCCGGAGGCCGGAGAGCTCGAGCCGGGTCAGCTTGTCGTAGTTCGCGGCGTACGGGAAGCTCCGGAGCTCGGCCGCAGGGTCGTCCGCGGCGGCGATGCGCCGCGCCCAGTGGCGCTCCAGCTCGTACTCGCCGCGCGAGCAGACGCGCCACAGGCCCTCCCGGATCGCGCTCACGGCGGGATCTCCGAGCACCTCGTCGGCCTCGCCGCGCGAGCGGGACATGGAGATGCTCACGAGCTCGCTGAACAGGTGATTCACCCGCTGGCTCGGCTCGAGGGAGCCCATGCTCGCGAGCTCGCTGTAGATGCGGTGAATGCGTGTCGAAAGCGAAGAGTCGATGACCGTGTTCATGTTGCCCTCCAGGTGGCGCCCGCCTCGTCCTGCGCGAGGATGCCCGGGGTCACGGCGTATCCCTCCGACAAAGGCCGTATGATCTCGAGGCCAGGCGCGCCGCGCGCGAGGGCTTCGCCGCGCGGATCCGGAGGCCGCTGCGCCGCGAGCATGACGGGAGCGCCGGCGGGCTCGCCGACGCTGGCAGGCCACTTATGTGGCATGCGAAACCAATTGTCAATTGTAAATGAGTTGCATTTACTGGGCGAGAGCGTTGCGGCCGGGCTGTCCTTTCCCGTCCCGGCGCGCCTCCGGGTCAGGGGGCCCGCGACGGCGCCAGATACGGGGCCTGGCGCCGGAGGATGCCCTCGGCCGTGTACAGGCGGGAGAACAGGTTGCGCGTGGCCGGGTCCGGATCCTCCCAGAGCCTCCTCAGGTATCTCGGGTCGACGAGCCCGGCGCTGCTCAGCACGCAGCCCTGATCGAAGAGGATGGCAGCCCTCTCCGCGAACGGCCTCGAGAACCACATCTCGGCGGGGATGGGGAACCCCTGCTTCTTGCGCGAGGCGATGACCGGGGGGACGAGATCGGCGAGGGCCTGCTTGTAGATCCCCTTCTCGGAGCCGTCGAGCTGCTTCAACTTGCTCTGGAAATCGAAGGCGAGGCGGACGATCTCGGTGCTCGCGAGGGGCGAGCGGGCCTCGACGCTGTGGCGCATGCTGATGAGGTCCATCTGCCGGAACTCGTAGACGGCGAGCCGGCCGTGGAAGTGCAGGAGCTGCACGGCCTGCAGGCTGTCGAGCGGCCAGTCGCCGTAGAGCGACAGGATCCGGCGGTATTTGCTGGTGGTCAGTCGCGCGGCGTCGTGGTGAGGCATGAGCTGCCCCAGATCGGTCTTCCCGGACCAGTGAAAGGCGCCGTAGTAGCGCTCGGCGAGCTCGGGGAGGGGCACGTCCGCCATTGCCCGGCCGTAGGAGTAGCCGTCGAAGATCTCGTCGGGCCCGCTTCCGGAGAAGATGACGCGCGTCTCTCGCCCGGCCTCCTCGAAGAGCCGGATGAGGCAGGGCGCCTCCTGGGATCCGAGCGGCTCGCCGGCGGTCTCGATCCACCGGTCGAGGTAAGCGCAGTAGTCCGTGTCCGACAGGATGATCTCGGTGTGCTGCGTCGCGTACTCCCGGGCGAGCGCTCTCGAACAGGCGAACTCGTCGAAGACGCTGGTGCTCTTCGGGAGGAGCTGACCCGTCGGCTGGAAGCCGATGGAGAACGTCTTCATGCGCAGGCCGGCGCGGCGGGCCGCGGCGAGGACGGCCGTGGAGTCGATGCCGCCGCTCAGCAGGAGGCCGTAGGGGACCTCGAGGTCGAACGTCCTGCGGCAGCCGTCGACGACGGCATTCCTGATCTCCTGCCGGATCGCGGGGACGTCGGTCCTCGTCAGATCGCCGCGCGGGATCCGGTAATAGCGCCCCGTCTCCTGGCGCTCGGGCGTCCTGGTCAGCCAGGTGCCCGACTCGAGCTTGCGGATCTGCCGGATGTGCGTGGTGCTGCCCAGGATGAAGCGGTGCGCGGTGAACTCGGCGAGGCCGTCGAGGTCCCAGTCCTTCCTGCGGTAGGGGTCCTTGACGAGCGGGTCGATCTCCGAGGCGAAGACAAGGGCGTCGTCGTCCTCCCACAGGTAAACCGTCTTCTGCCCGGTGGGGTCGCAGGCGATGAGCCCCGTCTGCGTCGCGCTGTCGAACAGGGCGAAGGCGAACATGCCCTCGAGCTCCTCCACGCAGGCGAGCCCCCAGGCCTCGTACGCCGCGAGGATGACCTCGGTGTCCGAGGCGGTCCTGAACGGGAACCGCGACAGCCGCGCGCGCAGGTCGCGGTGGTTGTAGATCTCGCCGTTGAAGACGATGGTGAGGCGCTGATCGGCCGAGGTGAGCGGCATGTCCGCGCCGGGGTTCCCGGCGTCGGTGATGCGCAGCCGGTTGCTGCCGAGGAGGGCCCAGCTCGCGCATTGCACGGCGCCCCGCGCGTCCGGCCCGCGGTGGTGCATCGCTTCGAGGAGCGACGCCATCTCGTCGTGCTGCGCGGCGCCGATGGGCCGCTTCTTGTTGAAGATGCCAGCGATCGAACACATCGAGCACTCTCCTGGCTGGAGGTGGAGGGAGCGGCCCGGAGTGGCGTCAGGCGGTGACGGGCTCTCGAGGGCGCGCCGGGAACGCCACCGGCAGGAGCCTCGGGAGCGCCAGGTGGAGATAGACAGAGCGCGTCAGGCTGAACAGGAGGAAGGCCATCCAGAGCCCGTGGTTGCCCCAGCGGGTCGCGAGGACAGGCCAGGTGACGAAGAAGACCAGGGTGGCGGCGAGCAGCGAGTTGCGGACGGGGGCGGCCCGGGTCGCGCCCGTGAAGACGCACTCGAGGATCATGCTCCAGAAGATCGCGACCGGGAACAGGACCATCCAGATGAAGTAACGGCCCGTCATCTGCGCGATCGACTCGAGCGGCGTGAACAGCCCGAGGATGGCCGGCTGCGCGACGATGCACGCGAGGCTGATGGCCAGCGCGGACAGCGACGCCGTCCAGAACGAGAGCCGGATCGTGTCGTGGAAGCGCTCCCGGGACTGGGCCCCTATCGCCTGGCCGGCGAGCATCCCCGCGGTGTTCCCGAGCCCGCCCAGCGCGCAGGAGATGACGAGCTGCATGTGCATGAGGATCGCGTTGACGGCCAGGACCTCGGGGCCGAGGAGCGCGCTCTGGCGGGTGATCCAGCCGAAGACGCCGAGCAGGCAGGTCGTGCGCACGAGGACGTCGCTGTTCACCCGCCACATGCGGGTGATGGCGTGCAGATCGACGAGGTGCTGCCACCGGAGATGGACGCCGCGCAGGTGGCCTTTGCGCCAGATCACCAGGAAGCCGACGACGACCTTCGCCACCTCGGCCAGCACGGTGGCCCAGGCGACGCCGCTCACCCCGAGGTCGAGCGCGGTGACGAAGGTGACGGTCAGGACGAGGTTGAGCAGGTCCATCCCGACATAGAGCAGCATCGCCCAGCGCACCTCGGCCATCCCGATGAGCCAGCCCGCGACCACGTAGCCCATCAGCACCGCGGGAGCCCCCCAGATGCGCGCCTCGTAGTAGGCCGCGGCGTGGGACTCGACCTGCCCGTGGGCCCCCATCAGATCGAGGCCGGCGGCCCCGAGGGGGCCCTGCAGCACCAGAAAGACGCAGCCGACCAGGCCGGCGAAGACCATCGGGCGGAACAGCTGCAACGCGGCCTCCTGGCGATCCTCGGCGCCGCGCGCCTGGGCCGCGAAGCCGCTCGTGCTGGTCCGGAAGAAGCCGAGGAGCCAGTAAAGGGTGTTGAATATCTGGCTGCCGACGGCGACTCCCCCCATCGTGGCCGCGTCGCCGAAGTGCCCCATGACGGCGGTGTCGGTCGCGTTCATGATCGGCCCCGACAGGCCGGCGAGGGTGAGGGGGAGCGCGAGCTTCCAGTACGACCCGAAGCTCAAGGCCTCCTGGCGAGGCTGCGTGCGGTGCTGGGCCATCGATCCAGTCCTCGTCACAGCGTGAAGGAGAGGAGGTGTGTCAGGATCTTGTCGTAGGGAGCGGACCAGGTCTTCCGCTTCAGGAGCTCGGGCTTGAAGCCGCGGCGCAGCGCGTGCGCCGTGATGCCCTGGAGGTTGCTGGCGTTCGAGAGCACGGTGACGACCCTGCCCCCCGGCGCGAGCAGCGCTCGAGAGGCGATCTCGTCGAAGAAGCTCACCATGATCGCGGAGCCAGAGAAGTTCACCCGCGTGAGATCGGGATCGTCGGAGCGCAGCGGGTTCGCGGGCGGGTTGAAGAGGATCACGTCGGCGCGCCTGCCGGGCGGCAGCGCGGAGAAGAGGTCCGAGACAAGGAAGTGGTGCCTTCCGGGGTCGCGCGCGCCCGTGTGCCGCTCGAAGCTCGCAAGGCTCGACGCGACGCTCGCTTCATGGATATCCATCGCGTAGATCTCGCGGGCGCCGCGCTGCCGCGCGAGGACGGGCTCGACGCCCGCGCCGCACCCCATCACGATGACGGCGGCGCCCTGCGTCTCGACGAGCCCGTCGTGGAGGGCGTCGAAGATCACCTCGCTCGTCCCGCCCGGCACGAGGACGCCGGACGGGACCGCGAACTCGAGCCCGCGGTAGACGTAATCGCCTCCGAGGACCTTCGTGCCCCGGTTGACCTGCTCGATCTCCTCGGCGGAGAGCATGGGCGGCAGGGAGAGATAGAATCTTCGGATGGGCTCGGCGAGCGCGTCGACCTCGCGAGGGGCCAGCGCGAGACCGTGAATGTCCTCGATCCGGGGCGTTCGGTCATCCATGGGTCACGTCTCTCCTGCTTTCTCGTCGCCGGTCAGCAGCGTGTAAGGGGCGCTCGACGACCCCTGGCCGGCGGCCGGCCGGGAAGAGCCCTTGACCGAGGCGCTCGCCTCCTCCAGCCACGGCGTCGCGTCGATGCGTCGGACGGCCAGCGGGAGCGCCGCGCCGAGCAACGCGAGGACGCCGAGCAGCCCGGCGAGGCCGGCGAGGTGCACGGGGCGCGGGGCGCCGTCGAAGCGGTGGCGCGGGACAGCGTCGATGTCGAACGCGGCGAGGCCCTTGTCATCGAAGACGAGCGGATAGAAGTACTGCTTGAGCTGCTCGTGGTAGGCGGCGATGCTGTCCCTGAAGGCGAGCTCCGTGGCCATGTCCGTGCCCGCCATCCGGTCGAGCACGAGCTCCAGCGCGAGCGGCGGCAGGACGAGGGCGGCCCGCGCGGTCCACTGCTCCCGGCGCGCGAGCGCAGCGTGGTAGTCCTCGACCTGCCGGGCGACGTGCGCGTCGCCCATCTCGTGCATGGCGTAGTACCAGGGCCAGGAGAAGCGGTCTTCCGGCACCGGCGTGGACGCCCACTCGGGCCGGCGCGCGAAGAACGGATCGAGGGTGGCGCGCTTCGGCCGGTCCCAGCCGGCGTTCATCTCCTGCCGCTGCGCGAGGGTGAGCTCGACGCCGCCGCGGGCGGGAGAGGCGGTGATGATCGCGAGGTTGACGAGCGCGGGAAGGAGGACGCACCACGCGATCCACGCGCCCACGAGCGAGATGGCGTTCCACGCGGAAGAGCGGCGCAGCGAGGCCACGAGGAACACGACGACGAACCAGAGCGCGATGTACGCGAGCGACGCGAGCGCGATTGCGCCGGCGCGCGCGTCGAGCGGGAGGCCGAGCCAGGCGACGGCGAAGGCGAGCAGCGCGAGCGCGACGGCGGAGACCAGCGCGGCGCGCAGCGCGAGCCGGAGGGCGAGCACGCGGGACAGGCGGGTCGGCTGGGAGCAGACGAGCGGCTCGGTGCCGAGATCGTCGTCGCGCGACCGGACATCGTAGCTCACGCCGATGATGAAGAGCGGGACGAGGAAGATGAGGACGAACCCGTAATCGAAGCTGCCGGAGAGCTGCTTCAGCGGGTTGGCGATGTCGGTCTTGTAGAGCTGCGGCACGAGGCCGATGAAGCGCAGGTGCCGGCTGTACGGGTGCACGTCGCGCAGCCCGGTCGAGAGCGCCGTCCACTCGTTCGGCTCGTGCGCGACCGGCATCGCGAGGTAGTAGAGGACGAGGCCGAGATCGTCCTCCGGCGCGTGCGTCTTGCGGAGGTAGCTCTCCTCCTCCCTGAGCGCTGGCTCGAGCGCCGCGATGACCTCGCGCTCGTGCGCGACGCGGGACGCGCCGTCGACGATGGCGGCGACGCCGGCGACGAGCAGGAGGGCAGCGACGACGAGGGCTGTCCGCGCGCGGAGCATCTGGTGGAGCTCCAGGCGCGCGCGCGCGAGAAAGCGTGAGGAAAAGGAGCTCATGACGCCTCTCCGAGGCGGCGGGTGAAGAGCGCGACGGCGAGCGAGAGCGCCGCCGCCCACGCGAGCACGGCCAGGCCGGCGGGCGCCACGCGGGACAGCGCCCACGCGGCGGGAGCCTTCCTTTGCTGGAAGGGAGCGAACTCGCTCCATTCCGCCCGATCGACCCGCTGCGCCTTGTCGTTGTGCCAGCGGATCTTCGTGGTGTGGAGGTGGTTCAGGTGCTGGACGAAGGCGTAGCGGTACGCCTCGGCCTGCTCCTCGAAGTCGGCGAGGTGGTGGGCGTCGGTGCCGGCGATCCCCATCGAGAACGACCGGATCGCGAGCAGCGGCGTGAACAGGCCGGCGCGGAGCGCGAGCGCGTCCTGGGCGCGGTGCGCGTCGAACAGGCGCGTGTAGTAGTCGTTGAACACCGCCGTCGTGACCTTCTCCCCCTCGCGCATCACGACGCCGCCGTAGTTGACCGGGAGGTCCTCGACGCGCGACGCGCCGTGCTCGGCCAGCGTGCGGCGCCGGAGCTCCTGGAAGTGGGGGTTGTTCGGGTCGTGGCTGTCTCCGACCTCGCGGATCGCGTGCGCGAGGTCGAGCTCGACCTGGGCCCGCGACGGCGTCGGGTGGAGGCGGCTCGCGGCCTGGGTGGCGAGCCGCGGCACGACGATCCAGAGCGCGACCCACAGGCCGAGGAGCGTCAGGAGGGCGCCCTGCGCGCGGCGGTGGAACGACGAGACGAGCACGCCGAGCGCCGTGCAGGCCGCCAGATAAACGGCGTATCCGCCCGCGAGCACGGCCGCGCGGAGGATCGTGTCGCTGGAGGCGTCGAGCACGCCCGCGAGCAGGGCGCCCGCCATCGCGAGCGCGAGGAGCGGCGTGAGCCAGAGCGCGACGGCGAGCAGCGTGCCGAGGACCTTGCCGACGACGAGGACGCGCGCGTCGACGCCCTGAGAGACGGCGAGGCGCCATGTCCCCGACTCGCGTTCTCCGGCGACGCTGGCGAACGTCATGCAGAAGATGAGCAGCGGCAGCAGCACCTGGAGGACGAAGGCGGCGCTCGGGGTCCCGAAGCGCGCGAGCTCGCTCGACTGCCCGGCCTCGCTGAAGCTCAGCGCGTTGCGCTGGTGCGGCTCGAGGAAGATCGACGTGCCGGCGAAGGACTCGAGGCCCGGATCGAAGAAGCCGAGGGGGCTCGGGGCGCGGAAGGCGAAGGTGCCGTAATGGGCGGCGCGGTGCGGGTGGCGATCGGGCTGATCGACCCACTGGCGGTGGACCAGCTCCTGGAAGGCCGCGCGCTGGCGGGCCTCCTGGGTGTGCCGCGCCGCCTCGAGCAGGAAGGCGGCGACGAGGAGCGCCGCGACGAGCGCGGCGGCGATGCGGACGGTGCGGTTGCGCAGCGCGCGGATGGCCTCGTGCCGCGCCGCTGTCGAGAGGGCTCTCATGCGCTGACTCCCTGTTGGGCCCGTGGGACCGCGGCGCCTCAGAAGCTCAGGGTGCCAGTCACGTACGCCGAGCGCGCGTCGCCCGGGTTGTGCTGGGCCCCGGCGGCGCCGAAGTCCTTGTACCAGATGGACGTGTCGTACGACTGGTCGAGCAGGTTGTGCACCTCGACGCCGAGCGCGATCGACTCGGACACGTCGTGGGCTGCGCTCGCGTTGATGACGACGTAGTCGCCGACCTTCCGCGAGCCGTTCTCGTCGGTATGGTTCTCCTTGTTCAGGTAGTAGTCGCCCTGCGCGTAGCACCAGAGCGAGACGAGCAGATCCTGCGTGGGGTGAACGTCGATACCGGCCTTCGCGCTGAAGCTCGGGACGTGGTCGAGCTCCTTGCCCTTGTTCGCGGCGAGCGCCGGGCCCGGCTCGACCTGCTCGGAGATGGCGCGGCTGAACGCGCCCCACACGGAGACGAAATCGAACGGGCGCAGCGTGAGCTCGACGTCGAAGCCGCGGCGCAGCGTCTCGCCGACGTTCTCGGCGTCGCCGGAGCCGTCGCCCTTGTCCCGCACCTCGCCGCTCGCGCGCTGCTCCCAGTACGCGACGTGGCCCTTGAGCCAGGGGAAGACGCTCGACCGGTAGCCGACCTCCCAGCCGTCGTTGATCGACGGCTCCAGCGGCGTGCCCTGGGTGGCGTAGGCGCCCTTGCCCGTGCCGATCTGGAAGGAGCGACCGTAATTGGCATACACGCTCTGCCCCTTCACCGGCGTCACCAGGACGCTCGCCTTGGGCTGCCAGATGAAGCCGTAGTCGTTGAGGCCGCGGTCGACCCTGCGGGGCGCCTCTCCCGCGGGCTGCTCGAGGAAGCCGCCCGAGCCGGCGAGGCGGTCGGCCCGCAGCGCGGCCACGAGCTTGATCGGCTCGAGCGGGCGCGCGCTCGCCTGCAGGTAAGAGCCGATGGCGTGGAGGTCGAAGTCCTCATCGCGGAACGCGGCGCCCTGCCGCGCGCGGTCCACCGTGGGGATGCGCTGGTATCTGCTGTCCTGGAGCTGGTAGTCGACGCCCCACTCGACGGTGAGGTCGAGCGTTCGCGGCTCGCGCGCCCGGTAGGTGAGCACCGAGATCGCGCCGTATTGCCGGTCGTCCTCGATCCGGAGGTGCTGGTCGAGATCGGGGTCGAACCTCACCCAGCGGTCCCGCAAGAACGCCTGCCCGTAGCCCTTGAGCTGCCAGGAGAGGCCCTCGGTGAGCTCGCGATCCACGTGGACGCTCGCGTGGAGGGTCGCCTGCCGGCCGCCGTCGGTCGCCGAGTGCGCGGGCGACGATCTCGGGCGCGCGCGCGCGTCTTCCGCGGACAGGTAGCCGGGGGCGTCCGCGTCGAGGAGCATGCCGCGCACGATGAGCCCGACCCGGAGCTCCCTGGACGGCTCGTAGAACCACTTGGCCGAGCCGGCGACCTTGTCGCTGCGCGCGTGATCGCGGTAGCCGTCCGACCCGCGGTAGCCCGCGAAGTAGGTCTGGCTCAGCGCGCCGCGCTCGTCGGCGACGAGCACCTGGGGCTCCACGGTCCAGAAGCTCCCGGCGAGGAGCCGGGCGATCCGCTCGCTCCCGGTCTTGCGGGTGACGACGTGGATGTTGCCGGCGACGTTGTTGAGCCCGTAGCGCGGGTCGTTCGTGCCCTTGACGACCTCGATCCGCTCGATCTCGAGCGGAAACACGGCCTTCATGTCGGGGAGGCCGACGTGGTGGTTGCTGGGGATGCCGTCGATGAGGAGCTTCGTGTGGGCGACGTCGCCCTGCGTGTTGAAGCCGCGGAGCCCCACGTCGGCGTTGATGATGCCCTGGTTGAAGGACTCGACGTAGACCGCCGGGACGCGCCGGAGCAGCTCGAGCGGCTCGGCGGTGCTCTGATGCTGGATCTCCTCGCCGCCGAGGACGTCGACCGAGGTCACGACGTCGGCGCTGTCGAGCGGCCCGATGCGCTGGCCGATGACGACGACCTCCTCGCCGAGCGCGGGAGAGGCCTCCGGCGCCGCGGTCTCGGGGGTGCCCGCCGGCGCGGGCGCCGCGGCGGCGGTGGGGTCCGCCGCCGCGGCGGCGCGGGCCGAGAGGAGCGCGGCGAGCGCGGTCGCGAGCCGGGAGGTGTGCGCGCGCGGGGTCATGACAGGGCCTCTGACGTGGGCGCGGAGGACGCGCCGTGGCGCGACGGGAGCTGGGGAGTCGCGCCGCCGGGCGGGTCGAAGTGGCGGCGGTACAGCGAGAGGATGTCGGCCTCGGACAGGCCGGCGGCGCTCGCGACCTCGACCAGCCGGCCGGCCTTCATGACGCCGATCCGGCGCGCGATGCTCGCGACGGCGCCGAGGTCGTGGGTCACCATCAGCACCGCGGCGCCGCGATCGCCCTCGCGCCGGATCGCCGCGCAGAGGTCGCGGACGGCGCCCGGATCGAGGCCCGAGGTCGGCTCGTCGAGGAGCAGCGCGCCGGCGTTCTTCGCCTGCGACAGGGCGAGGACCACCTTCTGCCGCATGCCCTTGGAGTACCCGCTCGCCGGGCGGTGCACGGCGCCCTCGGGCAGCCCGGCCGCGGTGAGCAGCCGCGAGAGCTCCGCGGCGGGGGGCACGTGCGCCTGCGACAGGCCGAGGAAATACGCGAGGTTCTCGCAGCCGGTGAGGTGCGGATACAGCCTCACCTGCTCCGGCACATAGGCTATCTGCCGCCGCGCCGCGATCGGGTCGGGCTCCACGTGGACGGAGGCCACGTACGCCGCGCCGGAGGAGGGCCTCGCGAACCCGAGGAACAGGTTCAGCGTGGTCGTCTTGCCCGCGCCGTTCGGGCCGAGGAGGCAGAACACCTCGCCGGCAGGGACCTCGAGATCGAGCGCGTCGAGCGCGGGGACGCCCCCGTAGGACTTCGAAAGCTTCTTCGCCGTGAGCATGACAGTGCCGCCGGGGCCATCGCCGCCAGCGGCGCACCGTATGCGATCGGCTCAACTGAAAGTCAATTGCAAATGTGATGCAACTGCATGCGGGTCGCGTAGGGGGCGCCGGGGGCGGCACCGTCGGGCGCGGGTGCCTGCGGGCTCGAGTTGCTGCCCCCGGGGGCAGGAGCGGGTCGGCGCCATCACCGGCCAGCGTCGGCGGTCCGCCGGGCAGGTGCATCCGTCCAGGCCTGCGCGTCTGGACCTCGACGGCGTGCTGTGGGACAGTGCTCTGGCAAGATGGCGAAAGCGGAGCGGACGAAGAAGATCTCCCAGCGCTCGAAGCAGGCGCCGCCTGCTGCGGGCATCAGTGCCATCGCGGTCGAGGGATACAAGTCGCTGCGGCAGCGGACAGAGGTCGAGATACGGCCGTTGACACTCCTCGCTGGTGCCAACAGCTCAGGTAAGTCGAGCGTGATGCAGGCGCCGCTACTGCTCAAGCAGACGCTCGAGACGCCCTACGATCCCGGCGCGCTCCTGCTCGACGGGCCGCATGTGCGGTTCACGGCTGCAGAGCAGCTGCTCTCGCGAAGCGGGAAGAGGCGGCTGAGTGATGGCTTCGCGGTTACCGTCGCGGTGAGCGACGGGGCCCGGGTAGAGGTGCGCTTCAAGCAGCAACCTGGCATGGGCTTCGACGTGGTAGAGATGACTACCGTGCAGTCCGACGGCAGGCGTTTCACGGTACGAGCCGGAGCGACTCGGGACGAGATCCTCCGTCTCTTCCCCAACGAGGAGGCGGTAAGAAACAAGATTCATAAAGCGTTGCCGCACATCTCCGTCGTCCGCGAACGATGCTTTCTCTCCGTTCAAGCCGAGGGAAGCTGGGCCGGCGTCTTCATCACCCTCCTGGCAGAGCTGCGGAAGCCATCGCCCGTCATCATGAGCAGCTTGCTAGGCATCATTCACGTCCCCGCGCTTCGCGGCAACCCTACGCGCACGTACAGGACGTCAGCTGTCGGCGACGCCTTCCCCGGCACGTTCGAGCCCTACGTAGCTAGCATCATCCATCACTGGCAGGCCGCGAAGGACATTCGTCAGAAGCAGCTCGGTGCGGCGCTGGAGAGGCTCGGCCTCACGTGGAAGGTCGAGACTGCGCGGATCGACGACACACAGGTCGAGCTGCGTGTGGGGCGCCTGCGTCACGGTGGGCGCGGCGGGGCGCAGGACCTAGTCAGCATCGCCGACGTCGGCTTCGGACTATCGCAGTGCCTGCCCGTCATGGTTGCGCTCCTCGCCGCGCGCCCCGGCCAGCTAGTCTATCTCGAGGAGCCGGAGATCCACCTGCACCCGCGAGCGCAGGTCGCCCTCGCGCAGCTCCTCGTCGATGCCGCCCTTCGCGGTGTTCGCGTCGTCGCGGAGACGCACAGCTCGCTGCTGCTCCTCGGCGTGCAGTCGCTCGTCGCAGAAGGAGCGCTATCTCCCGACCTGGTGGCGCTCCACTGGTTCTCCCAGACCGACGACGGCGCGACCGAGGTCCGGAGCGCGGAACTCGACGACGCGGGGGCCTTCGGCGACTGGCCTGAAGACTTCGACGAGGTCGCGCTGGCCGCGCAGAGCCGGTATCTCGACGCCGCGGAAGCGCGGATGGCCAGGCGCTGATGCGCGCCAAGGCATCTCGGCGTCTCGTCATCGATGCTTCGGTCGCCCGCGCGGCGGGCGGCGAGGGCGCGACGTTCCCTCTCTCCAAGCACTGCCGCGACGTCCTGAAGACGGTGCTCGACGTCTGCCACCGGGCCGTCATGCCAGTGGCGGTCCGCGATGAATGGAACAAGCACCAGTCGGTGTTCGCCACCCGATGGCGAGTCGCCATGGTCGCTCGCAAGAAGTTGGTCCTGGAGGACACGCCTCCGGATGACTTGTTGCGAGGTGAAATCGAGGCTGCCCCGGTGACCGAGCCTGGGCGCGAGGCGATGCTCAAGGACGTCCACCTGGTCGAAGCAGCGCGGGCGGCAGACCGGACGATCCTCTCCCTGGACGACGCGGCGCGCGGCCTGTTCGCCGGCGCCTCATGGCATGTCCGTGCGCTCCGGACGATCGTCTGGGTCAACCCGGGGAGCGAGGGCGACCGTGCGCAGGCGTGGCTGCACGACGGCGCTCCGCCCGAGGTCGCCTACCGGCTGCGCGCCGGCAAGCCGCGCCCGTGATACGGTGCCCGCGGCCGGCGCGGGGGAGCGGCGCTTCGTTCCACGCTGCGCGCGGCGGAGAGGGGAGACCGTGCGCCTGAAGGACAAGATCGCGCTCATCACCGGGGCGAGCAGGGGAATCGGGAGGGCCAGCGCGCTCGCGCTGGGCCGCGAGGGGGCCGTCGTGGTCGGCGTGGCGCGCACCGCGGCGGACCTGGGCGCGCTCGAGCGGGAGCTCCGCGCGGCGGGCGGCCGCGCGCTGATGATCGAGGCCGACGTCACCCGCGCCGCCTCCGTGGCCGCGTGCGTGGAGCGGGCGGTCCGCGAGCTCGGGCGGATCGACATCCTCGTCAACAACGCGGGCGTCGGCGGTTACCGGCCTTTCCTCGAGTGGTCCGAGGACGACTACGACCGCATCATGGCGACGAACATGAAGGGGACCTGGCTGTTCTGCCGCGAGGTCATCCCCCACATGCGCCGGCAGGGGGGCGGCCACATCATCAACGTCGCCAGCGTCGCCGGCCTCCAGGGCTATCCGAACGAGGCCATCTACTGTGCGTCCAAGTTCGCGCAGGTCGGCCTGACGCAGGCGCTCGACCGCGAGTTCTGGCAGGAGAACATCAAGGTGAGCGCCGTCTGTCCGGGCGGCGTCGAGACCCACTTCGCGATCGGCGACGGCCGGACCGCCGGCTCGGAGCGCATGCAGGGCTTCTCCACGGCCGAGGACGTGGCGGAGGCCGTGGTGCTCGCCGCGCTGCCGCGCGACCGCTCGCGCATCGTGCAGATCGTGATGCGGCCGATGAACGAGCCCACCTAGCCCCTCGCCACCGAGGGCCGAACCTGTGCTGGCGAACGGGCGCGAGCCGTCGCTCTGGTCGGGATCTCGGGGGAGCGTGAGGACGCGGTGTCACGGCGTGGGCCGACAGAGCTCCTCTATACACACGTGGTTTTCAGGGCACTCCACGTCCGACGCGCAGCTCTGCGCCGAGCTCTCCGGACCCGAGCACTCGCCATCCCAGCAGGCCTGACCATCGACGGGGCAGTCGGCCTCGGTCGTGCAGGACCCAGCGCCATTGCTGCAGATACCAGCCTTGCCGCAGAAGTGATCCCAAGGGCAATCCGCGTCTGTGACGCATCGGGAGCCGGGCGGAGGCAGCGTGGACTTGCAGTTCTCGGCGATGCACACGTAATTTTCAGGGCACTCCCCGTACTCCGGCCCGCAGGCCTGCACCCCCGGGCCCTCGCAGCCGGTGCCACCGCCGCAGATCTGACCATGGAGGGGGCAGTCGGCGTCGGTCGTGCAGGAGAACCCACCGCCATGGGTGCAAAAACCGGTCTTGGAGCAGAAGTCATCCGAAGGGCAATCCGCGTCTGCGATGCACTCCCTGGACACGGCGCCAGCGACACAGGCGCCGCTCACGCAGGAGAGCCCCGAAGGGCACTCCGCGTCCGCGATGCACTCGCTGGACTCGGCGCCATCGACGCAGTCGCCGCTCACGCAGGAGAGCCCCGAAGGGCACTCCGCGTCCGTGACGCAGCTCGTCCGGCACGCGCCCGCGCCACAGGTCTCTCCTTGGCCGCACTCGGCGTCGGTGGTGCACGCGACCTGTTGACTGTCATGGCCGATCGCGATGATGTCGGGGGTACACGAGAACATCGCCGTCGCGATCGTCAGGCTCGCTGCGCTGATGAACATCTGGATTTTCATGTTCGCTCCTCTCCCTGGCCAATGGCCGCGAACCGAGCGATCCGTGTGAGAAAATCCCTCTCGCGTCATTTCCCTTCGCACGCAGAGCGCACGCGGCCCGAATATGGCGAACCGGGGCTCTCCCGCAGGAAATCGAGCATCGCCGCGCGACCTTCCGCTGTCTTGTCGAGGTTGCAGAGCGCCACGACGCGGGCAGCGGCCCGCTCCTCCCGCAGCTCGTGCCCGCCCGCATCCGCGGCGTCGAGCAGCGAGAGAGCGCGCTCCGGGTCGCCACGCCGGAGCGCCTCGTGGACCTCGCGCAGCCGCCGCGTCTCGGCGACGAGCGGATCTTCTGCCGGCACCTGGGGCGGCGCACCCGGTCCGCCGGCAGGGGCCGACCGAGGCGCTCTCCCGGGCGTCGCGGGCCGCTCGAGCGCCGCCTGCGACGGGTCGAGCTTCCTGGCTTCCGCGGGCTCGATCGGCAGCGCCGGCTCGCGCGGGCGCTCCGCGGGCGCGCGGTCGTCGCTCGGCGCCGGCTGCCCCGCGACCGCCGCGCGCGCGCGCTCGGTGACCACGGCGCCGACATGGCTCGCGCGCGGAACGGCCCTCGGCCCGCCCTGCGTCGTGTGCAGCGTGGCGACGACCGCCGCGGGCGCGAGCACCGCCACGATTCCCCACGGCAGCAACGCCTTCGCCGGGACCATCGCAAAGCCGGCCTTCGCGGCGCCGCCCGCCGTGACCGCCGTGCCGAGGGCCAGGCTCCGGCGGAGCTTCGCGCGCACGCGCGCGCGGTCCGCCGCCGTGCTCCGGTCGCCGTTGCGGGCAGCCTCGAGGATCGATCGCGACAGGGGCCCGAGCTGACTCATGCCTCCGCTCCTTTCTGCGTGCTTCCCGCCGCGCGCCGGGGCCTCGCGTTCATCGCGACCTCCACCCGTCGCGCGCCCGCAGGCGCGCCGCGCCCTGCTCGAACTCCTTGCGAGCCGCCCGGAGGCGCGCGTAGACGGTGTTCACGTTGGCTCCGGTCGCCTCCGCGATCTCCGGCACCGTCATCTGCTCGAGCTCCGCGAGCACGAAGACGGCGCGCTTGTTGTCGTCGAGCCCCTCGAGCAGCGCGTGCAAGAGCCGCGTCGCCTGCGCCTGCGCCAGCGCTTCGTCACTGCTGGCCGCGCCGCTCTCCACCTGGTCCGGATCGAGGGGAGGGGACAGGGATCTCGCGAGCGGGCTCTTGCGCGCGTAGGCCCTGCGGTGCTCCCGCGCGACGCGCGCGACGATGCCCGAGAGCCACGCGCGGAGCGTGGAACGGGGCTCGAACGTCGAGAGCTTTCGGTGGACGACGAGAAACACTTCCTGCACCGCGTCGTCGGCGTGGCAGTCCGGGACGCCGAGCCGGCGTACGTTGCGCCAGACGAAATCGAAGTGGCGCTCGTAGATCGCGTCGAACTCGAGCGCCACCTCGCAGTCCGCCGACCCTGCCGGGGGCGCAACCTCCGCCCCGGCAGGATCGGCACCCAGGGTGAAGGCATGGGCGGCCACTCTCGCCCATGGCCAGCGCACGCCGATCCCGTGAAGAAAAACGACCACGCCCATCAAAACGCGAGCTCGAGCCCCAGGGCGGCCCGCGCCGCGACGCTCGGTTCGTGGACCTCGCCGACGCCTTCGAGCACGAAGCGCGGGCGCCTGAGCGGCACCACCGCCTCGAGACGGAGCCTCAGGCGCACCCACGGCTCGACGACCCACGCCGCCGCCGCGCCGCCGCGCAAGGCCGCCCACAAGGCGCTTCCTTCACCCGGGTCGCTCACGCCGTACCCCTCGGCGCGCATGCGGCCGACCTCGAATCCGGCGCAAGGCACACCGATCTCGAAATGCGGTCGAACGGCGCGCGCAAGAGGCGGCAAGAGGGCGCACGCCGTGAGCGAGCCGGCGATGAGATCGAGGGTCCCGCCGCTCTCGGGTCTGGCTGCGGACTCCGCCGTGTTCCTGGCCCAGAACGACGCCCCGACCTCCAGCCGCGCGGGGCCGACGACGACGCCGGCCCAGGGCTCGATGGCGCCGCTCAGGTGCTGCATCGTGCCCAGGTCGCTCATGCCGCCGAGCCCGATGCGAAAAAGGGGAGCCCTCTCGGCCACGCCCTCCGTCGGCCGCTCGCGTCCCCTCGTCGGGGGCACGGACCTCGACGGAACCCTGGGCGGCGTGGGCTCGGCGGTCCGAGCCGCGGCGGCCGGGGGCTCCGGGGCGGGATGGGCGGGACTCGCCCCGGCGCTCGAACGATCGCCCGTCGCCAGGTTGTCCGACCGCGTCGCGACCTCCGGATCGATCGCCATCGCCACCATGAGGGCCCCCGCGTCGGCCAGCGCACGGCACGTCGCGCCGCGCACGGTTCGCGCGCTCTCCCGTCCATCGCGAGAGATCTCGATGGACAGCACAAAGCCCGTGCCCGCGGGCGTGATGGTGCCCGCCGCCCGAAGTGTACCGTTCGAGGTGGGGCTCTGGTCCCCGAGTAGCCGGGTGATCTCGGCTTCGACGGCCGCGCCCGAGGGGCAGTCGGCGGGGGCCGTCCATCGCAAGGCAAAGGGGCGATCGTCGGCGCGCGCGGCGCTCGAGGCGAGGGTCGCAACGCACGGGAGCACGATGGCGACAAGCAGCGCTTGCGCCCCTGTGCGTGAAGTACGCATGCGCGTCGCACCCTACCACGGCGCGAAGGCGACGCGCCGCCGCCACCGGCGCGGCCCATGGCGGCGCGAGGCGACTCTCTCCTTGGCGCTCCTGGCGTCCTGGCGGTTCATCCCTTCTCTTCCGGGAACCGCGCCAGGCGATGTCAGGGACTCCGGTGGACGCGGGCGTTCATGTGGCGGCTCGAGGGCGGCGACGGCTTCGTCCCCGACACGACATAGCCGACGCCGCCGCCGGCGCTCGCGTACCTCTTGCTGGCGATCGCCTCGGCGGTCCTTTGGGCCGCTGCCATCGCCGCCGCCCAGCACCCCTCGAACTCCTGCTCCTCGCCTCCGCCGGCGAGGAAATACCGATGCGTATCGCCCCGGCTCCAGATCCAGAACTCGCGCCGCGCGAAGTCGGCGATCTCCTCCACCGTCGCCCGCTGCTCCGCCGACCTGTAGGGAGGCAGCAGCACGTTCGCCTTGTCGTTGAGGTAGACCTGGATATCGGTGAGACCGTGTCTGGCGAAGAGCTCGGGGATGAGCTCTCCCAGGGAGTTGTGCCCCTCGCCCAGGGCCGCCTTGCCGCGCTCGCACAGGAGCTGGAAGCGCACGAGGGCGAGCGTCTCGTCCACCGGCGCCTGCAGCACGGCCGCGCTCAGCAGGGCGCTCGCCAGGTTGTTCGGCTCGGCCACCGCGACGAGCCCGCCCGGCCTCGTGACGCGGACCATCTCGGCGAGCATCGCGCCCGGGTCCGCCGCGTGGATCAGCACCGTCTGGCACGTCACGAGATCGAACGTGTCGCCGTCGAACGGCAGCGCCTCGGCGACCCCGACCTGGTAGCGAAACCGCTCCGCCTCCCCGCGCGCCGCCGCGCGCTCGGCGGCCTTCTCGACCCACACGGGGTCGCGGTCGACGCCGGTGATGCGCGCCGCCCTCGGCAGCACCCCGCCGAGCACGCGCCCCCAGTGCCCGACGCCGCACCCGACGTCGAGCACCTCGCGCACGCGGCTCAGGCCCCATCGCCGCGCGAGCAGCTCGACGTAATCGTGGTTCCACCAGCTATCGCGCGTATCGCCGAAGTACTCGGCCGAATGCGAGGGGTGCTCGACGAACTCATTTCCCATGACAACGCACCTCGTGCGGGCCTCACTGCAGCGTCGAACGACCTCAACGTATCGCCGCCGCCGGCCTCGACGCAACTCGACACCAGCGCCGCGCCGGCGCGATCGCCCCGCTCAGATACCGCTTAGACCGCGGCGTGCGGTCTGGCCAGCACGTCCCAGGCGGCCATGGCGCAGTCGACGATCGCCTGGAGCGACTCGCGCGGGGCGCCGTCGCGGGCCTGCAGCGAGAGGCCGCTGAGGACGGTCGTGTAGAAGGCGGCGAGCGCCGCCGTGTCGGTGCCCGCCGGCAGGTCGCCCTCGGCGACGCCGCGCTCCAGCCGGCGCTGGAGCGCGTCCTGCGCGCTCCGCCGGACCTCGGCGAGGTGGCAGCGCACGGCCTCGCTCTCCGGCGTGCCGAGCGTCGCCGCGAGCACGATCATGCAGCCGCTCGGCTTGCCCGGGCTCACGTAGGCCTCCGCGTTGCTGCGCAGCATCGCCTCGACCGCCCCGCGCGCCGTGGGCTCCTCGCGCATCGCGCGGCTCGCCGCCGCGCCCTCGACCTCGGTGTAGAGCGCCACCGCCTCGCGAAACAGCGCCTCCTTGCAGCCGAACGCGGCGTACAGGCTCGGCGAGTTGATGCCCATCGCGGCCGTGAGATCGCTGAGCGACGTGCCCTCGTAGCCCCGCTCCCAGAACACCTCCATCGCCCGCCGCAAGGCCGCGGCCCGGTCGAAGCTGCGCGGGCGCCCCCGTCCGGCCATCACCCAGACCTTTCTGTGTCGATCACTAAAAAAATCGATTGACCCACGTTGAGGCGGCGGGGTATACGTTGTGTATCGATCGGCACAGAAAAGAGGTAATCATGGTGGAGCTTGCGGGCAAGGTGGCGCTGGTGACCGGGGGCAGCCGCGGGATTGGCGCGGCGATCGTCAGGAGGCTGGCGCGGGGCGGGGCGGACGTGGCGCTGACGTACGTGAGCGCCGCGGAGAAGGGGCGCGCGGTGGTCGCCGAGGTCGAGGCGGCGGGCCGGCGGGGGCTGGCGATCGCGGCGGACAGCGCGGATCCGGCGGCGGTGGTCGGCGCGGTCGAGCGGACGGCGGCCGAGCTTGGCCGGATCGACATCCTCGTCAACAACGCCGGCATCGCGCTGATGGGGCCGCTCGAGGCCGTGACGCTCGAGGACGTCGACCGGACGCTGGCGATCCACGTGAAGGCCGTCTTCCTCGCCTCGCAGGCCGCGGCGCGGCGCATGGGCGCTGGCGGGCGCATCATCAGCATCGGGAGCTGCCTTGCCGAGCGGGCGCCGGGGCCGGGCACCACCCTCTACTCGATGAGCAAGGCCGCACTGGTGGGGCTCACGAAGGGCCTCGCCCGCGACCTCGGGCCGCGCGGCATCACCGCCAACCTCGTCCAGCCTGGCCCCACCGACACGGACATGAACCCGGCCCACGGCCCGGGGGCCGACCATCAGCGGGGCCTGCTCGCGGTCCCGCATTACGGCAGCGCCGACGACATCGCCGCCACGGTCGCGCACCTCGCCGGCGAGGGCGGGCGCTTCATCACGGGCGCGACGATCGCGGTCGACGGCGGGTTCTCGGCCTGAGGTCGCCGTGGCACGGGCGGTCCTCGTCGCGGCCCGTCGCGGCGATCACAGCGACTCCAGGTAGGTGACCAGCGCGCGCCGGTCGTCGGCCGACAGGTGGGCGGTGTGGCCCATGGTGTCGCCGACCCCCTCGACCAGCGCCAGCAGCGTCGGGTAGCGGCCGTCGTGGTAGTACGGCGCGGACCGGCCGATGAAGCGCAGCGAGGGCGTCTCGAAGGCGCGCGCGGCGTCGAAGCGGGTCGCGCTCCGCACGTCGTGGCGGGCGCCGTCGGTGGTCAGCTCGTCGCCGAGGTGGCAGCTCGAGCAGCCCGCCTTGCTGCTGTGGAAGAGCGCGTCGCCGCGCGCGACGAGGTCGGCGCGCGCGGCGGCGGCGCTGGCGGCGGGCGGCACCACGGTCACCGCGCGCTCCTCGGCCGCGAGGGCCGCCGCCTCGCCGGGCGGCGCCATGCCGCGCAGGTAGGCGAAGAGCGCGTCGCGCTCGTCCGGGCGCAGGCCGCTGCCGCCGAGCCGCGACATCGTCCGGGCGAAGTGGCCCTCCAGGTCCTTCTTGTCGCCTTCCCATCCGTATGGCGCGGTGCCGTCGAGCCGCCCCATCAGCATCGGCGTCTGGCGCGGGCCCTCCGGCGTCGACCAGGTGAGCGCGTCGTCGCGGCCGTCGGGGTGGCAGCTCGCGCAGGCGCGGCCGTCGAACGCGGTGCGCCGGTCGCCGGCCGCGTGGAAGAGCCGCTGGCCTTCCGCGCGCAGCTCGTCGAGGCGCGACGCCCGGGGCAGGACGACGACCGGCAGCTCGCCCGCGGGCTCCTTGCTGGGCGCGCGGTGCTCGGTCGGCCCCGGGTCGCGGGCGGCGGGCAGGATCGTCAGCTCGCCGTCGAACCGGGAGAAGACCACGGCGCGCCGGCGCGCGCTGTCCACGGCGATGGCCGTGGGCCCGGCGCCCACGCGGGCGCGGAAGAGCTCCCGGTCGCGCACCGACCCGACCCGCGGCGGCTGTCCGGGGATCTGCGCGCGGGCGTCGTAGGCGATCACCTCGTCGCGGCCGAGGCAGGTGACGAGCAGGACCTCCTCGCCGGGCTCGATCGCCGCCGCGCGCGGGAGCTGGCAGCCGAGCGTCCCGAGGCTGCTCGAGACGGGCGGGACGTCCGCGCGCTCGCCCGCCGCGTCGACGACCGCGATGTGCTCGATCACCGTCTGGGCGCGCGCGCCGCCGTAGCCGCCGCTGCCACGCGTCTCCGGCCCCGGATCGACGAGGGCGATGGGCGCGAAGACGGCGCCGCTCGGCGCGCGCGCCAGCGCGAAGCCCTGCGAGCCGCGGCGCGCGACGCGCGACGCCGGGCGGCGCGCCACGACGGGCGCGCCGCCGAACGGATCGAAGGCCGCGCGGCGCGCGGACGCGCTGGGCGTGGGCGCGCTCGACGCGGGCGGCCTGAGCGGCTCCGGGGGGAGCGCGATGGACATGAACTTCTTCGACAGGAGCGGCTGAGGTCGCCACTCGACCCCGTCGGTCGAGAGCTCCCGCGCCCCGGTCGGCGCGCCGCCCTCGCCGAGCGCGACCACGCTGATGCGGCCGCCGACCGCGTGGGAGACGAACGCGCGCTGGCCGTCGGCGGACGCGACGACCGCGCCGGGATCACGCGCGAGCGGGAGCTCGCCGAGCCGCCGGAGGTCGTCGGTGGCGAAGCTGGTGAGCGCGTGGTCCCACCGGCTCGCGACGAGCAGCGTCGCGCGGTCCGGCGTCATCGCGAGCCCCACCGGCTCGCTCGCCACCGGCACCAGGCAGCGGCGGGCGAGCGGCGCGGCGGCGTCGGCGGCCTCGAGCACCTCGAGCAGGCCGCGGTCGCGCAGCGAGGCCACGACGCGCCCGTCGCCGAGCACGATCACCTGGGCGGGCCGGCCCGCGAGCGGCGTGCGCGCGATCGCGGAGCGCGTGTCGAGGTCGACGGTGTGCAGGGCGGCGTCGTCCTCGTCGGCGACGAAGGCGAGCGTGCGGTCGCCGAGGCCCGCGAGGGCGACGCCGGAGCCGGCGTGGGTCGGGTCGAGGGGCGCGGGCGCTGGGCCGGCGCCGCGGCGGGCGCAGGGGGGAGGGGACGGCGGCGCGGCGAGGGCGGCGGCGGGCGGCGTGGTCGGCGTGGGGGCCGGGTCGCGGGCGCCGGGGGTGCAGGCGAGCAGGAGGAGGGCGACGGCGGTCGGGGCGGCGGCTCTCATGCCGGGACCATCGGGCGAACGGGCGAGAGTGTGACAGGCGCTCTCCGGCGCATTTTCAGATCACGGCGTCTACATCCCCGGAACTCAGAGATGGAGCCTCGCCGCCGCGCCGCGCGGCGCCCGCTGCGTGCCATCCCCATGACGCCGACCCCTCATGACGCCCTGTTCAAGTCCACGTTCAGCCAGCCGGAGCACGCCGCCGCGGCGCTCCGTCAGGTGCTGCCCGCTGCCCTGGCTGCCCGCATCGACTTCGCGTCGCTGGCGCTGCAGTCCGGCAGCTTCATCGACGAAGAGCTCGCCGCCAGCCAGAGCGACCTGCTCTTCTCCGCCAGGCTCGCGGAAGCGCCGCTGTTCATCTATGTGCTCTTCGAGCACCAGAGCACGACGCACCCGCTCATGGCCTTTCGGCTGCTCGAGTACATGGTCCGCATCTGGAAGGGCCACCTCGGGCGCCATCCCAGGTCGACGCGCCTTCCGGCGATCTTGCCGGTGGTGCTGCACCACAGCGACACAGGCTGGACCGCGGCAGTCACGTTCCAGGACGTGATCGACCTGCCGCCGGAGGTGCTGCGGCTGATCGCCGCATATGTCCCGCACTTCCGGTTCGTGCTGGACGACATCAGCAAGGAGACGGACGAGGCGCTGCGGGCGCGGGCGATGACGGCGCTGGGCCGGCTGGTGCTCTGGTGCTTCCGGCACGCGCGTCGCCCGGACGAGCTGGTGGCGCGCCTGTCCGGCTGGTACGAGATGGTCCGCGAGGTGCGCGGCGCGCCCGGCGCGCCCGGCGGTGGGGCTGCGCTGTCGCGCGTGTGGCGGTATATCTTGAACATCGCCGACCCGGCCCAGCCGAGGGAGCTGCTACAGCAACTGCTCGTGGCGGCGGGGCCGGAGGCCGAGGAGGAGATCGTGACCATCGCAGACTACCTTCGCGAGCAGGGCCGCCTGGCGGGCGAGCGGGAGGGCCGCCAGGCCGGCCGCCTCGAAGGGCAGCGAAGCACGTTGCTCAAGCTGCTCCGGCTGCGCTTCGGCGAGCTGCCCGAGCCGGTCGTGGCGCGCGTCCGCGCCGCCGACGCCGCGCAGATCGAAGGATGGACCGAGCGCGTCCTCTCGTCGCCCACGCTCGACGATTGCCTCACCGAGCGCTGATGCCGCGAAGCGCGTCCGCGCCGCGAGGCACCGGACGCCTCGGCCCTTCCATGCGGTGACGCGTGAGCTCCGTCCCTGTCTCCGCCGCCTGGCAACCGCCCCTCGACCTCCCGGCGCAGGAGCACCGGCCCGCGCGCCGGGTTATCTTCGATGGACATGACCGACCGCGCCCAAGGCACGCCCAGAGGCCCTTCTCTGCGGATCGTCTGCGTGAACGACGTGTACTCGCTCGAGAACCTCCCGCGCCTCGCGAGCCTCGTGCGGCACCACGCCGCCGGGCCGGCGGACCGCTTCCTGGCGGTGATGGCCGGCGACTTCGTCGCGCCGAGCCTCCTCTCGAGCCTCGATCACGGCAGAGGCATGATCGACTGCATGAACGCGCTGCCGATCACGCACGCCATCTTCGGCAACCACGAGGCCGATATCGATCTTCTGGAGCTCAGGGCGCGGGTGCAGGAGTTCCGGGGAACGTGGCTCAACACCAACATGCCTTCGTTCGCGCCGGCGCTGCCCACCCACGAGATCCTCGACGTCGCGAGCCCCGGCGGGCGGACGGTCCGTGTCGGCCTGCTCGGGCTGCTCGTCCACGTGCAGGGCCTGTACCGGCGGGGCGCGTTCGGGGGGTACGCCATCGAGCCGGCGAACGAGACGGCCGTCCGCTGGGCCGACCGGCTCGTCCGCGAGGAGGGCTGCGCCTGCGTCATCCCGATAACGCACCAGATCCGCGACGACGACCTCGCGCTCGCGCGGATGCAGCGCGCGCCGCGCTTCCCCGTGATCCTCGGCGGTCACGAGCACGAGGTGCTGATCGACGACGTGGACGGCTGCTGGGTCGTCAAGGCCGGCACGGACGCGGCGAGCGCGGCCATCGTCGATCTCGCGTGGCCGGCCGAGGCGCCCGCCGCCGGGGCGCACGACCTGCCCTCGGTCACCGTCCGGATCGAGGACGTCGCCGCCTACCCCGAGGACGCGGCGATGCGCGCGCGCGTGGACCGCCACATGCAAATCGTGCGCGACCTCGACGCGGCCACCCTCCTCCGGCTCCCGCCGGGGAAGACGCTGTCGTCGGTCGGGACGCGGTCGCGGCAGACCTCGCTGGGAGAGCTGATCTGCTCGCGGATCCGGGACGTGCTCCAGGCGGATGGATGCCTCTTCAACGGCGGCGGCATCCGCGGCGGCCGCGAGTACCGGGAGCGCTTCACCTACGGAGATCTCAAGGCGGAGGTCCCGTTCAGCAACGAGGTCGTTGTCGTCGTCCTGCCCGGTCGCGTCGTCCGCGAGGCCGTCGCCGCGTCGCGGTCGCGCGCCCCGGCTCAGCACGGCGGTTATCTCCAGATCGACGATCGCATGGCCACGGATGCGCGAGGCGCGCTGGCTGTGATCGACGGCCGGCCGCTGGTCGACGAGCGCGAGTACCGCATCGCGATCGTCCGGGGGCTGCTCGGCGGCATGGATGACGTCGCTCCGCTGGTCCGCTTCGCGCAGGAGCATCCGGAGGAGGTGCCGCCGGCGGACAGCGGGCGTGAGCCGAAGCTCGTGCTCGTCGAGTCGTTCGCCGTGGAGCTCTGGCGCCAGCTCGGGCCGTTCGAGTCGATCGACGCCGACCGCGACGGCGCCGTCTCGGCCGAGGAGCTGAGGGCCGCTGTCTCGAGGGCGACCTCCGAGACGCCGTCCGAGGTGGTGGTCGGCGAGATGCTGAGGGCGCTCGATCGAGACGGGGACAGGCGCGTGAGCCTCGACGAGGTCGGCGCGCTGGCCTCCTCGGAGGGAGCGCCAGCGGCTGCGGCAGGAGAGACCCGGGAGACGGCCGAGCGGCAGCCCGGGTGAGCCACGCCGGCGCGCCGCCGGCCTCGCGGCTCACCCGGCGTCGCGGCTCATCCGATCGCGCGGTCCTCCGGTTCGGCCACCCTGCCGACGCCGCCGCGCGGCGCCCGCGCCGGGCCAGGGGCCGCGCGTCCGCGCGCCGCCCCGTGCAGCTCCGGCGCGCCCGGCGCGTCGCCCGTCTCGAGGTCGAGCTCCTTCTTCGGCCCGGCGGGCCACGGAGCCCTCGAGTCGAGCAGCGTGACCCGGCGATACCCGAGCACGCCGAGCTCGCGCGCGGCGACGGCGAGCTCGAGGCCGACGCTCGCGTCGTCGTCGTCGGCCGGCGCGCCCTGTCGAGCCGGCGGGGACACGTAGATCACCGCGCCGACGCCGGCAGACTCGATGTCTCGCAGCGCCTCGAACAGCTCGGCGTCGCCGAGCAGATCCGAGACCAGCGCCGCCCGGTGGGTGTACACGGGCGCCGCGCGGTCGCCGGCCGTCGCCGGCGCGCCGAGCGTCAGCAGCAGCAGCTGGCGGTCGCCCCGGATCCTGTACGTGTGCGCCTTCCACTCGCCGCTCAACCCCGCGGGCCGGAACGGGGCGGTCCGGACGCGCGCGGCGACGTGCTCGCTCTGCACCCGGTGGCGGACCACATCGCCGATGGTGAGGACCGGCAGCCCGTGGCGCGCCGCGAAGCGCGACAGGTCCCGACGGCGCGCCATCGTCCCGTCTTCATTCATGATTTCGCAGATGACGGCGGCCGGCAGGCCCCCGGCGAGGCGCGCGAGGTCGACCGCGCCCTCGGTGTGCCCCTCGCGGTCGAACACCCCGTTGCGGCGCGCCCTGAGCGGGAACACGTGCCCCGGCGACACGAGATCGCGCGGCGACGCCCCGCGGGCGATCGCGGCGGCGACGGTGCGCGCCCGGTCGTGCGCGCTGATGCCGGTCGTGACGCCCTCGCGCGCCTCGATGCTCACCGTGAACGCCGTCGACCGGCGAGCGCCCGGCCGGGTGGCCATGAGCGGCAGCCCGAGCCGGTCCACCTGCTCCTCCGTGAGCGCGAGACAGACGAGCCCCCGGCCGTGGGTGGCCATGAAGTTGATGGCCGCCGGCGTCGCGTGCTCCGCCATCACGACGAGATCCCCCTCGTCCTCGCGCGCCTCGTCGTCGAGGAGGATGACCATGCCCCCGGAACGGAGCTGATCGAGGGCTGCCTGCACGCGCGATGTCGACGATGAACCCGTCATGGGGGCGCCCGGTGAGCACACGTCATGCCAGCGCCGCCGCCGCGTTCCCGTGCGCGCTCCCCCGGAGCCCGCGCCGCGCTGCTGCCAGGGCAGCAGCGGGTGCTGCTCGGGTGTTGCTGGCGCAGCGGCGCTGTCTGCCGCTCGCGCGCCGTCCGGGCGAGCGCCGACCGGCCTGATCGCGGCGCGGCGCGCTCAATCCGCCGCCCAGTGATGGGTCTCCTCGGGTTTCCCGCCGAACGCGGCGCTCGGGGTCGTCCAGGTGCGGAACCGCCGATCGCCGCGCACGTAGCTGCGGACGCCGTCAGCCGCGAAGAACGCCGTCATCGCGTGCCGGAGCTTCGGGAAGTCGTCGAGGAGCCCGGGCTGGAGAGGCCATATCGACTCCAGCGCGAACGCCATCGTGGCGTCGGCCAGCGTGTAGCGTCCCGCGAGGACCCAGTGCTCCGCGTCGGCGCACGTGCGGCTGAAATGCTGCTCCAGCAAGTCGAGCTTCTCGCCCGTCGCGGCCCGGTGCTCGGCGCGGATCTCGTGGAAGCGCGGGCTCCAGCACACAAGCCCGATGTCGTGCAGGAGGTCGTTGGCGGTCTCGGTCACCTCGTCGACGCGCGCGCTCTCCGCCAGCGTGTCGCCATACAGGTCCAGCTTGCGCGCCACATAGCGGTTGATCGCCTGGGACTGGGAAAGGACGAAGTCCCCGTCCTCTAGCACGGGGAGCTGACCGAACGGCGTCTGTCGCAGCATGCGCGCCTTGCCTTCCGGTCCCGACCAGAGCTCGAAGGGGAGGGTCTCGAGCTCGTACCGCGCGCCGACCAGCTCCAGCATGAGCCGCGCTGGCTCCATGCGCCCGCGCACCGGGAAGTATGTCAGCTTCATCGTCGTCCTCATCGATCGTCCTGGCGTCCCGGCGGTCACTCTATCGCAGCTCGTCGGCCCGGGGGCACCGGCCCGGCGGCGCGGCGGCCGTCGCGACGCGGCCCTGCGAGGAGCGCTCCCGGGGCCCTCTTCGAGGACGATGGGCCCGCCGCGCGGCGGCTGGTTCGCGGCGCCTCCGGGGGCTCTTCTCGCCTGGAAGGCTCGCGTGGACGACGCTAGCGTGAGCGCCATGCTCGCCGCGAGACACACGATGGCCGCGCTGATGCTCCTCACTGCGTGCCGCGGAGCCGACCCGACCACCGCGCGCCCTGCGCCGCCGCCGCCGAAGGCGACCGCGCCGAGCGTCAGCGCGCCCTCCAGCGCCCCGGTCCGCGCCTATCCGCCGTCGAGGATCGTCGATGTGGTCCACGTCCTGCACGAGGTCCCGGTGCCGGACCCGTACCGCTGGCTCGAGGACGGCGAGTCCGACGAGGTCCAGGCGTGGACGGCGGCGCAGGACGCCTTCGCGCGCGCCGAGCTCGCGAAGCTCCCCGAGCGCGACGCGCTCCTGAAGCGGTTCCGGGAGCTCTATGACATCGAGCGCGTGGGCGCGCCGCTCCAGCGCGGCGGCCGCTACTTCTGGACGAAGAGATCGGTCGGTCAGGAGAAGGAAGCCGTCCAGTGGCGCCAGGGCAAGGCGGGTGAGCCGAAGGTGCTGCTCGACCCGAACGCGTGGTCGTCGGACGGCAGCGTGTCGCTCGGGAGCTGGCTCCCGAGCTGGGACGGCCGGTACGTCGCCTACCAGGTCAAGAAGAACAACTCCGACGAGGCGACGCTCGAGATCCTCGACGTCGCGACTGGCAAGAAGCTGCCCGAGGTGCTCGAGGGGGCCAAGTACGCGGACAGGACGGCGCTGGCGTGGGACGGAAAGAGCGCGGGGATCTACTACGTCAAGGTGCCGCCGCTCAGCCGCCGGAGCCCGGCGGCGGACCGCCCCGGTCTGGCCGAGATCCGGTATCACGCGCTCGGCGACGACCCCGCGAAGGATCGCCTGATCCGCGAGGCCACGCGCGACCCGAGGACGTTTCACCAGGTCGCGGCCTCGCGCGACGGCCGCTGGCTGATCGCCACCGTGCAGCACGGCTGGGTGTCGACGGACGTGTACATCCAGGATCTCCGCGCGGGGAAGAAGGCGGAGTGGAAGCCGCTCATCAAGGCGCAGCCGCACATCTACCTGGTCGAGCCGCACCGCGACCATCTCTACATCCTGACCGACGACGGCGCGCCCAACTACCGTGTCTTCCGCGCGGATCCCCGGGATCCCGCGCGAGATCGCTGGGTCGAGGTCGTCCCGGAGCGGCGCGACGAGAAGCTCGATCGCCTCGAGATCGTGGGCAATCGGCTCGGCCTCGTCTACCTCAAGGACGTCGCCGCGCGCCTCGAGATCCGGGAGCTCGACGGCCGCCCTGCCCACGAGGTGAAGCTGCCCGGCGTCGGGAGCGTCAACACGCTGAGCGGCGATCCGGAGGCGGACGAGGCGTACTTCACGTTCGAGTCGTTCACCGCCCCGCTCGAGGTCCACGGGCTCTCGGTGCCAACGGGGCGCACGGAGGTGACGTACCGGACGCAGGTGCCCGTCGACACCGCCGCTTACACGACGGAGCAGGTCTTCGTGACCTCGAAGGACGGCGCGCGGGTGCCGATGTTCGTGCTCCGGAGGAAGGACGCGCCGCGCGACGGGAAGGCGCCGGCCGTGCTCTACGGATATGGCGGCTTCTCGATGGCGCTCACGCCGAGCTTCTGGTCGAAGGCGTATCCATGGCTCGAGCGAGGAGGGGTGTTCGCCATCGCCAACCTGAGGGGCGGCGGCGAGTACGGCGAGACGTGGCACCGCGCGGGGATGCGGCACGACAAGCAAAACGTCTTCGACGACGTCATCGCCGCCGCGGAGCACCTGGTCCGCCAGGGCTACACGCGACCCGATCGGCTGGTCATCGAGGGTCGCTCGAACGGCGGGCTGCTCGTGGGAGCGGCCATCACGCAGCGCCCCGACCTCTTCAGGGCGGCGCTGTGCCAGGTGCCGTTGATGGACATGGTCCGATACCACCTGTTCGGGTCGGGCAAGACGTGGATCGAGGAGTACGGCTCTGCCGACGACCCGGACGACTTCCGCGCGCTCCTCGGCTACTCCCCGTACCATCGGGTGCGCAGCGGGACGGCCTACCCTGGCCTCCTCGTCATGTCGGTCGACAGCGACGATCGCGTCGACCCGATGCACGCGCGCAAGTTCACGGCCGCGCTCCAGGCCGCCTCGACGGGCGGGCCCGTGCTGCTCCGCATCCAGGAGAAGGCCGGGCACGGGGGCGGCGACAGGGTCCAGTCGACGGTCGAGGAGCTCGCGGACGCGTACGCGTTCGCGCTGTCGCAGATCGCCCGCTGACGCGGCGGCGCTCGGCGCGAGGCGGGCTCTCGGCCGGGCTCCCGGTGGCGCGGCGGGGCGCCGCGCGCGGTCGAGATCGACGCGACGGCCAGCGACCTGCGCGACGCGGACCTATCCGGCTCGCCCCCCGCCCGCCGCGCACGCGACGGCGCCCGCCGCCTCGCAGCGCGCCGCCGGATCCCACCGCGACGGCGGGGCCCACTGCGCCTCGGCGACGCGGATCGGGTGCGGGATGAGCCGCAGCTTCAGGAACGCGTCCGCGACCTCCTGCTGGGACGCCACGAGCTCGGCGTCGAGCGCGCGCAGGCCGAACCGCCGCCGCTGGAGCGCCGCGACGAGCGCCGCCTGGGGCAGGCCGAGCTGCGGCGCGAGGAGCGCCGCCGCGGCCTCGGTGTTCGCGTTGGCCCACTCCCCCACGGCCTTCACCTCCGAGAGGAAGAGCTGCACGAGGTCGGGGTGGGCGTCGGCGAAGCCCCGCGCGCCGATGTAATAGGCCCTGTTGGCCGCCAGCCCGCGCCCGTCGCGCAGCACCCGCGCCCCCGTGGCGTCCCTGACCGACGAGAGCATCGGATTCCAGATCGCCCACGCGTCGACCTCGCGGCGCTCGAACGCCGCCCGGGCGCCCGACGGCGGCATGAACGTGACGTGCACGTCCTCGTACCGGACGTTCGCCTCCTCGAGCGCCCGGATGAGCAGGTAGTCGACGTTGGAGCCCTTGTTCAGCGCCACCGTCTTGCCCTTGAGATCCGCCACCGTCCGGATCGGCGAGTCCCGGTGGACGATGATCGCCTCGCCCTCGGGCGCCGGCGGCTCGGCGGCGAGGTACACGATGGGCGCGCGCGCCGAGAGCGCGAAGATGGGAGGCCCCTCTCCCACGAGGCCGAGGTCGACCTGCGTCTCCCGGAGCGCCTCGGCGAGCTGCGGGCCGCCGGGGAACTCGACCCACACGACCTTCACGCCGCGCTCCGCGAGCGCGCGCTCGAGCGAGCCCTTCAGCTTCACGAGCCGCATCAGCAGCCCGAACTTCTGGCACCCGATCCGCACCGCCTCGATCGAGGCGCCCCGCTCCTCGCCGTCGCACGCCGCCTCGTCGAGCGAGCATGGCCCGCTCGAGATCGGCCCGGACTCGGGCGGCTCGTTGCCGCCGCGCGATCGCGGCGAGCGGGCGAGCTCGCCGAACTGGACGAGCCGGGCGCGCACGATGTTCCTGCTGATGCCGAGCAGCCGCGCGGTCTGCAGCTGGTTCCGGTGGCAATAGCGGTAGGCCGTGCGCATGAGGACCTCCTCGATGTGCTCGTGCAGGCCCGGGCGGTTCTGCTCGAACAGCGCCAGCAGGGCGCTCTCCAGCGCGGCCAGCGGCGCCTCGGGGGTCGCAAGGGGCGCCTCGGGGGCCGCCCTGCCGCCCGGCAGCGCCCGCAGCGACGGCGCCGGCACGGACGCCGGCGCCGGCGGCAGCGTGGACGCCCTGGGCTGGAGCGCGGTCAGCCGCAGGTCGACGGGGGTGATCCGGTGGCCCTTGCACACGAGGAGCGCGTGGTGAATCGCGTTCTCGAGCTCCCGGATGTTCCCGGGCCACGGGTGGTCCAGGAGCCGCTGCGCCGCCTCCGGGGTGAGCTCGGCCGGCACGGCGCCGACCCGGCTCGCGTGCACGGCGAGGAAATAGCGCGCGAGCGGGAGGATGTCGCCCGGCCGCTCGCGCAGCGGCAGGAGCGAGACGGTCGCGACGTTGAGCCGGTAGTAGAGGTCCTCGCGGAAGTGCCGCGCGGCCACCGCCGCCTCCAGGTCGACGTTCGTCGCGGCGATGAGCCGCACGTCGATCGGGATCGGCTGGCGCGAGCCGAGCCGCACCACCTCGCGCTCCTGGAGCACGCGCAGCAGCTTCACCTGGAGCTGCAGCGGCAGGTCGCCGACCTCGTCGAGGAACAGCGTGCCGCCGTCCGCCGCCTCGAACCAGCCCGCCTTCGCCGTGGTCGCCCCGGTGAAGGCCCCCTTCTCGTGGCCGAACAGCTCGCTCTCCACCAGCGACTCCGACCAGGCGCCGCAGTTCACCGCCACGAACGGCCGCCGCGCCCGGTGGCTGAGCGCGTGGATGTGACGCGCCACGATCTCCTTGCCCGTCCCGGTCTCGCCGGTGACCAGGAGCGTGGCGTCGCTCGGCGCGAGCCGACGGATGCGGTCGAGCAACGCCCTCGATCGCTCGTCCTCGAAGACCACAGCCTTGGCGCGAATCGATAACGACATCGCGCCCGGGTTCGGAAGCGTGAGCAATGGCATTGTCATGGGTGCTGAGCGCCAGTTTAACAGACGCGACATCCACCATAGCGGACGAATGTGACGTTCGCCAGGTGACGCGGTGCGCCAGGTAGGGTGCTGACGTGGTCTAATGTGTGGCGGTGTAGGTGGCGGCTGGCCGCCAGGCGGCGGAGCGCGGGCTACATCCCGAAGGGGTACTTGCGCAGATCGATGGCGCCGCTGGCGCGGACCTGCTGCAGGGCCTTGCCGTACTGGAGGAGGAGGCCCAGCGCATAGTGGAGCCGCTCGCGGATGCGCTCGTCATCGGGGGACTGCGGCGCCGCCGGATCGTTGAGGAGGCCGCGGACGTTGCGCACGATCACGTGGTCCGGGATGTAGCAGAGGTAGTTGTTCTTGTAGCTGCTCATGCGCAGCTCGGCGATCGGGTAGGCGCCGCCGGCGCCCGCGGAGACCGCGACGATGAGCGCGGGCTTGTGCGCGAGCTCGCCGCGCGTGCAGAGGAGGAAGAAGTTCTTCAATCCGGCGGGGACCATGCCGTGCCACTCCGGCGTCACGATCACGAAGGCGTCGGACGCGGTGAGCTCTGCGGAGATCGGAGACCAGACGCGCTCCCATTTCTCCGACGGCTGCCCGGCCTCCGGGTCCCAGAGCGGAAGCGGGTTGTCGGCGAGATCGAGCGCGTAGGTCGAGGTGACGTCCGGCGAGGCCGCCAGCTGCTGCTGCACGTAGCGGGAGACCTTCCCCGACTCGGATCCATTGCGGTGACTGCCTGAGATGACAGCGAGCTTCATGATGTCTGCGTGCGGCGGGCGACGGGGCCCGCAGCGCTCCTTGTTATGGGGTGATGATCACGGGATGTCGCGCGGGATGCTACCCCGCGCTCGCTCGGCGGGTCGAGGGATCATCGGCCAGCGACGGGGGACGGGCCGCTGCGGGGCGGATCCCTCGGGCGCGCCTTCGTCGAGCGCGCACCGTGACGATGGGCGGGCGTCGGCCGGCGTCAGGACGCCGCCGCGCGCGCGGCGGCAGGACCGATGAGCCGGAGGGCCACCATGTCGTCCAGGTACTTGTGAATGAGCTGCTCGCTCACGTGCGGCAGGGCCGCGAGATCGCCCGACGCCTCCCGCGCCGCGAGCTGCTGGAGCCGGGCGAGGAGGCGCTCGGCGTCGAACACCTCCCCGTCGGCGCGCGCCGGGCGCTCCCACGCATGCAAGATGGGGAGCGGCGAGAGGTGCCGCTGACGCTCGCCGAGCTGCGTCAGCCGGTCCCGGAACGCCGCGTACCACGCCGCATACTCGTCGACGCGCTCGATGGGGTAACCCGCCGATCTCACCCACGCGACGATGACGTCGAGCGAGATGCCGTCATCCCAGTGGGGGTTCACGACATGGTACGTGGCGTGGCTCGCCCTCTCCCCCGTACCGGCGGGCGGCTGCTGGTGATGGACGGCGACGGCGGCGATGCTCCGCGCCACGACGTCCACGGGGAGGCCGTCATAGTGGCCGGCGTGGTCCGGTCGGGCGTCCTGGTAAAACGATCTCGGCGCGAGGGCCGTGTACACGAGGCCGCACAGGAGCCTCGTGAAGAAGTCGGGGACGTTGATCTGCCCGCGGTACAGGCGATGCGCCATGATGCCGCTCGGGCGAACCACGTTGACGGGCAGGCCGAGCGTGTCGCGCGCGTCCCGGAGCAGCACCTCGCTCGCCCACTTGCTCGCCGCGTACCCGGCGGCGTAACCGCCGTCGAGCGGGCGCTCCGGCCAGAGCGCCCGTATGTCCTCGTCCTCCCGGAGGGGGCCGCGCCGGCCGAGCCCGCTCACCGCGCCGATGGTCGACACGTAGTTCATCGCCTTGACGCGGCGGGCGACGGCGAAGCGGATCGCCTCCACCGTGCCGAGGACGTTGGGCTCGAAGAGCTGCGGGTAGCTCAGGGCGTGGTTCACCAGCGCGCCGTTGTGCACGACGCAGTCGACCTCCGAGCAGAGGTGCGCGTACACGTCGTCCGGGAGGCCGAACCTCGGCTTCATGAGGTCGCCGGCGAGCACGACCAGCCGGCCGTGCCCCGACAGCGCGTCGAACCTGCCCAGGAGGACGGGGTCGGACGCGTAGGCCGCGCGGAGCCGATCGAAGGCGAGGGCGTCGTCCCGCGAGCGCACGACGCAGTAGAGCCGGCCCTCCTCGGGCAGCCGCTCGAGGAGCTCCAGCGCGAGGAACCGGCCGAGGAACCCGTTGGCGCCGGTCAGGAGCGCCACCCGGGCCCGCGCCGGCAGCGCCGCGGCCGGCGCCGAGCGCGCCGCGGCCGCGAGCTCGTCGGGGCCGAGGAACCTGTCGAGCCGCAGGTCCGCGGCCCGCACGACGTCCGCGCCGGCGCCGTGCACCCCGTCGAAGGTCGCGGGGCGCCGGGCGGAGCCGCTCGCCAGGGCGCGCTCCAGGTGATCGACGATCGCGCGGACGCTGCTCGTGGGGTCGAGCACGAGGCCCACGGGCACGGCCACGCCGGAGATGTCCTCGACGACGCTGCTGAAGCGGGCGGCGGTGAGCGAGTCGCCGCCGAGCTGGGCGAAGCTCTGCGGGCCCCGCGGCTCGACGTCGGCGAGCCCGAGCGTGGCCTCCAGGGCCCTCTTCACCACCACGTCGGCGGGCGGCGCCGTCGCGCCGAGCTCCTCGTGGAGCTCGCGGAGCTGCTCGATCTGGGCGCGCTCGATCGTCGCGTACATCGCCTCGAGGCGCGCGCCGTACCTGGCCCTGAGCCGCGCGCGCGCCGGCTTCTGCGTCTCCGTGAGCAGGCCGCCCTCGCTGGTGAACGGATCGCGCTCGACCAGGAAATCGCGCGGGATCTCGTAGGCGCGGAGCTGGTTTTCCCGGGCGATGCGGTCGATCTCCTCGCGCAGGAGCTGCTTGACGGCCGCGTCGTCGGGCTCCGCCCCGCGCCGCCGCAGGTGCGCGGAGGCGGCGTGGAGATCGGGGACGACGACGGCCAGGAGGTACGAGCGGGCGCTGTTGCCGTACAGGAAGACCTGGTGGATGAAGGGGCTGCCCGCGCTGTACAGGACCTCGAGCCGCGAGGTCGCGACGAACTCTCCTTGCGACAGCTTGAGGACGTTCCGCGCGCGATCGATCCAGACGAGGGTGTCGGGCCCGCGCTGCTCGAGGATGTCGCCGGTGTTCATGAGCCCTTCTTCGTCGAAGAGCTCTCGCGTGGCCTGCTCGTTCTTGTAATAGCCGGGCACCATGAGGAGCGAGCGGAGATGCAGCTCGCCGCGCGGGTACGGCTCGTCCGTGGTGCGGTAGCCGAGCTCCGGCACGTCGACCAGCCTGAACGCGGTCACGACCTCGCGATCCAGCCGGCCGTCGAACGTGAGGGAGGCGGCCTCCGTGGTGCCGTAGCCCTCGACGACGGGCACCTCGAAGCAGCGCTTCAGGAACGAGAGGACCTCGGGCGGCGTCGGCGCCGAACCGATGCTCGCGAGGAGCAGGCGATCGCCGAGCAGCGACGCGCGCATGTCCGCCATGATCTCGTGCTCGATCCGCTCTCGCGCGATGTCGAGATCGCGAGAGCGCTTCAGGAGCTCGGCCTGGAACTGCTGGTGGATCATCTCCGCGATGCGCGGCACCAGGAACAGCGTGGTGGGCCTGGCCAGGCGGATGTCCTCGAAGAGGGTGGACATGTCGCTCCTCAGCACGAAGTGCGTGACCCCGCCGCGCATGAGGGAGCGGCCGACCTGGGTGCGCCCGATGAAGTGGTTCATCGGGCTGTAGTTGAGGCCCACGTGCGGCAGGACCTCGAGGCGTGCGTCGTGGCTCCTCGTGAACAATTGCTGCCAGTAGCGGCACCAGAGGCTCTCCGGGACCATCGCGCCCTTCGGCGAGCCGGTGCTCCCGGACGTGTACATGAGCGTCATCAGCGGGTCGCGCTCGCCCCGCGCCTCGGGCAGGACCTTCGGCGCGATGCCCTGCTGCCGGCCGAGGCGCTCCACCTCCTGCTGGGTCCGCACGGCGACCCGGCGGCCGCCTGTCTCCAGCGCGCGCAGGGCTCGTTGCGCCCGATCGAGCTCGTCCCGCGCGCGTCGATCCCCGTCCACGAGGTCGATGACGACGATGCCTCGCACCGAGGGGCACCGCGGCAGCACGGCCTCGAGCCGCGCGAGCTGGTCCACGCTGCACACGACGCACGCGAGCTCGGTCTCGGTGACGATGTGCAGCAGGTCCTCGGGGATCATGTTGGTCTGCATCGGCACCGAGACGGCGGAGAGGTAGAGACAGGCGAGGTCCGCGACCACCCAGTCCGTGCTGCCGAACCCCATGATGCCCACGAGATCGCCGGTGTCCGCGAGCCGGTCGTGCCGGAGGCCGCTGGCGAACGCCTCGACGCGAGACCACACGTCGGCGTAGCTGTCGGCGCGGAACTCCGGCAGAGGGCGCGGCGAGCCGTCGCGGCCCGGCGCCGGCGCCGCTGTGTCGAGCGCGCGGCGGCCGAGGCAGGGGCGATCCGCGTACAGCGCGAACGCCGTCGCCACGGACTCGATCGTGGTCCGACAGCCCCGGATCTGCGCCAGCACCTCCGGTGACGGCAGCGCCCGCCGGAGCTCCTCGTCCGTCTCGAGGAGCCGGGCGCACCGCTCCAGCGATCTCGTCAGCAGCGTTTCATTCGAGTCGTCGTTCTGGAGGAACTCCGGTTCTCGTGGCTCGCGGATGTCGCTCGAGGGGTCCATGCGCGCGGACCTTGAGCGGCGCGCGCCACGGGGCAAGCCTCGGCCCCCCGTGGGGCCGCTGCGCCGCGCCGTCGACCGCGGCGGCGATCGCTCGCGTGCTCGCCCGGCCTGCGGGCGATCTCGTGGGTGCTGTCGGACGGAGCTAGACGTACCGCTGCTGCGGGGTCGCCTCGGCCTGGGGAGCGGTGCTCGCGCCCCCGGCCCCCTCGGCGAGCGGCGAGCTATCGAGCTGCGCCAGGAGATCGGCCGGGCCGTCGTAAACGGCGATGGCGCCCGCGAGCCCGCTGTCGGTCCAGCCGCCCGAGCGGAAGCCGATCGTGCGCAGGCCAGCCCGCGCCGCGGCCTCGATGTCGTACGGCGTGTCGCCGATCATCACCACCTCGCCGGGCGGCAGCCCGAGGTTCTGGAGCGCCGCCTCCACGATGTCCGGGTCCGGCTTGGACTTCTCGGCGTCGCTCGACGACGTGGCGCTCTCGATGACGCCGTTTGCGCCCGTGAGCTTGAGGAGCTCGCGCAGCTTCTCCTTCTGGGCGGAGCTCGCGATGACGATCTTGAGGCCGCGGCGGTGGAGCTCTTCCAGGAGCTCCTTCGTGCCGGGGAAGGCGCGGAGCCCGGGCAGGAGCTGTTCCATGAAGATGTCCGAGCAGCGCGCGCTGATCTTCTCCCCTTCCGGGCTGTCCTTGGAGATCCCGGTCACCTCGGGCAGCAGCTTGTCGCCGCCCATGCCGATGCGCCGCCGCACCTCCTCGAACTGGACCTTGTGCCCGAACTCCTCCAGCGCATCGACCCAGGCGCGCGCGTGCGCGTCGTTGCTGTCGATCAACGTGCCGTCGACATCGAAAATTACGCCGCGAATGGGTGCCATGACCTGGATCCTCTCCTGTTGTTGCCGATTTGCCTGGCGTGCGATTCAGCCTCTCCGAGGCGGCCTGTCTGCCGGCGGGAGCTCGCGCCGGGCGCGTCGCAGCGCCCCCGGCCGCGCGCTCAATCGCCCTTCTCGTGGGTCCTGATGGACATCATGTAAGCGATGATCGCGTCCACGTCGGCGTCGGAGATCTCCTTGTCCGAGAAGGCGGGCATCGCGCCGAGCCCGCTCCGGATCTGGAGCTTGATGGCCGCCGCGGGCGCGGGCTTGTTGTTGAGCCCCGGCCCGAGGCCTCCTGCTCCGCCCGGGTGGCACTGGTGGCATTGCTTCATGAAGACGACCTCGCCTCGCCGCTCGGGCGGCTCGTCGAGCGGCGGTGGCCCGAGGATCGGCTCGCTCCTTCGGGACGAGCCGCACCCGATCGCGAGCCCGAGGGACGAGGCGAGGAGACCGCAGAGGACAGCGCGCACGATCATGGTGTCTCCTCCTTCAACCTGCGGTGGCGGCGCGGGTGATGCGGAAGAGCGCGCCCGTGCCCTGCTGCGGTCTGGCGCCGCGCTCATCCATGAGCATGACGCCGAAATCGACGACGTAGAGCGACCTGCCCGTGCGGTCGAAGCGCACGGAGATGGGCCGCTCGAGGCCGCCGGACTTGAGCCGCGACGCGGGACCGTTGTCCTTGCCGCGGTTGACCGCGAAGTCGCGGATGACGCCGGTCTTCAGGTCCACCCGGACGACCTTGAAGCCCACGGGGTGCAGGACCTTGCCGACGTCGGGCGCCTGATCGCCGAACTGGGCGACGAACGCCTCGCCGGCGAAGCCGAACGACGGGTCGCGCGCGATGTCGATGCCGTTCGACGAGCTGTGCACGGCGAAGAGCGCGACCGGCTGCGGCGGCGGGTTCGGCGGCGCCTCGAGGAGGGTGGGGGGCGTCGGCCCGCCCGGTGGGGCATAGCGATCCTGCGAGACCAGGCGGCCGTCGGCGAAGTCGGGCCAGCCGTACCAGGTGCCCGGCGTCACGGCCCAGAGGGCGTCGGCGTTGCCCCAGACCGGGCGGCTTCCCCGGTCGTCATAGCCGTTGTCGGTGACGAACAGCTTGCCGTCCGGCGAGAACGCGAGCCCGAACGGGTTGCGGAACCCCCAGGCGACGAGGTTGAGCGTGCCCCCGCGCACCGGCACGCGCATGACCGCGCCGCTGCAAGGCACCTTCCCCGGGATGACCTGCCCCTTCTGCGTCTGCGTGCCGAACGGGACGAACGCGCCGGTCGTGACCTTGTCGTCCTCGTCGCGCGGCGTGAGCGGGTTCGACGAGGTGAGCGCGGCGCCCGTGAGCGTCACGTCCTTGCAGGGCACGTCGTGGAACTCGGGGTGTCGCTTCAGCCACCCGAACTTGTGGTTGTCCTCGCCGACGATACCGCTGTTCGTGGCCGTGCCCTGGCCGAAGTAGATGAACCCGTCGGGGCCGACGACAGGCCCGTTCGTGTGGTGGTCGCCGAAGCTCGGGAGCCCCGCGACGAGCGTCTGCTTCTGGCCGTCGGGCGCGATGCGGAGGATCCGGCCGCCCTCGGTCACGCCGCCCTCCGAGATGATGAAGGCGCCGTCGGCCCAGGCGACCCCGGTCCACGGCGGGTTCTTGCCCGTCGCGACGACGGTCGTGCCGCCGCCCGGCTCGATCCGGAGGAGCCTCGGCGTGGTGAAGACCTCACCGTAGGAGTAGCCGGACTCGGTGACATAGACATGTCCCGCGTCGTCGAACGTGACGCCGGTCGGGAAGTTGAGCCCCGTGGCGACCACCTCGATGACGTATCCACGGGGCAGCGCGATGTCCGACGTGCGGATCGTCCTGGTCGGCGGCGGCGGCTTCGTCGTCTCGCCGCCGCCCGAGGACGAGCGGGCGCTGACGCAGCCTGGCGCCGCCGCGAGCGCGGCGAGCGCCACGAGGAGGGTGGGGCCCGGTCGAGATCGCGGCGGTGGACGGTTCGTGGCTTGGGCGTTCAAGAGATCTCCCTCGGATGCGTGCCTGGGCGCGACGGCGCGCCAGCGGCCGGCCGGCCGAACGGCGCGTGGAAGCGCGCCGCGGCCTTCGGGGCGCGGCCCGAGCAACGTACATGCCGGGCATGGCGGCGCCCAGACTGCGCGCGCCCGCGCCACGTGGTTGCCCGCGTCGTGGCGGGTTGGTGTGGCATGGGGCAAATCGCCACGCAGCCCCCGCGCGTCGTCGGGGAGGAGCTCACGTTCTGTTATGCTGGCCCGCTGGAGGGCGCGATGGCGAGCTGGGATCCTGCGCAGTACCTGATGTTCGAGGACCAGAGGGCGCGACCGGCGGTCGACCTGCTCGGCCGGGTCGCCCTCGCCGTGCCGGGCGAGATCGTCGATCTCGGCTGCGGGGCCGGCAACATCACCCGTCTCGTGGCGCAGCGCTTCCCGGAGCGGGCCATCGTGGGGGTCGACAGCTCTCCGGAGATGCTGGCCCGGGCGCGCGCTGCGCTGCCGGGGGCGCGGTTCGTCGAGGCAGACATCGCGCGCTTCGCGCCGGCCGCGCCGCCGGCGCTGATCTTCAGCAATGCCGCGCTCCACTGGCTCGATGATCATCCGGCGCTGTTCCCGGCGCTCCTCGGGCGGCTGGCGAAGGGCGGCGTGCTGGCGGTGCAGATGCCGAGAAACCACGGCGCGCCGTCGCACACGGCGATGGTGGAGGCGAGCCGGATGCCGCGTTTCCGCGGCAAGCTGGCGGCGGTGGTGAGGGAGAGTCCGGTCGCGGAGCCTCGGGGGTACTACGAGGCGCTGGCGCCGCACGCCGCGCAGATCGAGATCTGGGAGACGGAGTACCTGCATGTCCTCGAGGGCGAGAGTCCGGTGGTCGAGTGGACCATGGGGACGGCGCTGCGGCCGCTGCTCGCGGCGCTCGACGACGGCGAGCGGGCCGATTTCCTGGAGGAGTATGGGCGGCGGGTGGCCGCGGCGTATCCGAAGGCGGCGGATGGGAAGACGCCGTTCCCGTTCAGGAGGTTATTCCTCGTCGCGAGGGCGAGGTGAGGTGATCGCCTGGATCAGCGCGCGTACTCGATGGCGCTGACGCCCTCGGCTTCGGGCAGCACGGTCACGAGCGCCTGCGCGCCGACGGAGCCGGACGAGAGCGACGAGCGGACGACGACGAGCCATGTCTGATCGCCCTGGCGCGCGACGAGGATCGCGCAGCGTTCGCCCTGGGGCGAGCCGGCGCGCGCCTCTGCCTCCTGGACGACGCGCGCCCCGGCCGCGTCGCAGCCGCTGACGTCGAACTTGCGGTGCGAGAGGGCGGTGAGCGCGACGCTCGCCGCTCGCCGGGCGGCGGTCTCGTGGGCCGACGGCGCGGCAGGGGCCGGCGGCGGGGCGCACCCGGAGGCCAGCGCTGCGAGGAGAGGTGCCCACCGTGCGATCGTGCGTGTCACGGCGCCGTCGTATCGCGGCGGCGGCCGCGGGGGAAGCCCTCGTCGAGGCGGCCGGCGGCGCCGCCAGCGCCAGGCTGCTCCGGGGACGAGCCCCGGACGGGGCATCGTTCGGCGCTGGGTATCTGCAGATCCCGATCTGCCCGCCGAACTGCGCAATGCCCTACGGGGACTCGCGAGCACATCGAACTGCCACGCTTGAATCGACGACGAATGCTTACGTGGATGAATCGTGATTCGCTCCGCTAAATGACTTCGATCGAAAAGATGGCTCGAGGGCCTGACTCACCTTGTGCAGCCATCTGCCGCGCAGTAGCGTGCCGCCCATGCCGACGCTGGAGCACAATGGCTTGGTCGACATGTTCCGCGAGAATCCATCGCTGGCGCCCCATCTCCTCGAAATCCTCTTCCACCTAGAACTCCCGCCCTATGCCACCGTCGAGGTGGTCGAGGCATCGCTCGATCGACTCATCCCGGTCGAGTTCCAGGCCGATCTGGTGCTCGAGCTCCGCGACGATCGCGGGGTGCAGGTGCTGTCCATCGTCCTCGAGCTCCAGCGCGACATCGATCGACGCAAGTCCTACTCGTGGCCTGTCTACGTTGCGGTCGTACGGGCCCGGAAGGAGTGTCAGGCCGTCGTCGTCGTCGTTGCGCCCGACGCCGAGGTGGCCGCCTGGGCCGCGCAGAAGATCGATCTGGGCCTGGGGCTCGGGACGCTGCAACCTCTGGTGATCGGCCCGGCGATCGTGCCCGAGGTGACGGAACAGGCCCAGGCAGAAAAGGAGACGGAACTCGCCATTCTCTCGGCGGTGGCGCACGGCAACGGACCGAACGGGCTCGCCGTGGTCCAGGCTGCGCTCGGCGCGCTCGGTCGGTTCGACCACGAGCACGCGGCGGTGTACTTCCAGATCGTCTACAATGCGTTGCGAGACCCCATGCGGAGGGCCCTGGAGGCGCTGATCATGGAACGGCAGACCGAAGGCAAGGCAACTTTCCCCCCGTTCGCCGAGAAGCTCATCGAGCGCGGCCGGCTGGAAGGCATCCGCGAGGGCAGGCTCGAGGGGGAGATCAAGGGAAAACGCGACGCGTTGCTGCGGCTGGTCGCGCGGGCAGGTATCGCGCTCTCCGCCGCCGACGTCGCGCGCATCCAGGCGTGCACGGACCCCGCGACCCTCGATCGGTGGGTCGACAACATCCTCGGGGCCAAGACCGCCTCGGACGTGTTCTCCTGACGGCGCCCGCCGTCACCGTCGCTCCGGTGGCTCCGACGCTTCCGACGCCTCCAGCGCCGCGAGCAGCGCGGCGAGCCCCTTCTTCAGCGAGGCCATCTGCTTCTGGCCCAGCGACCGCGTGAGCTCCTCCTCCAGCTCCTGCAGCACCCCGAGCCCGTGAAGGAGCGCCTTGATCCCGTGCGGCGTGAACCGCACCCGCTTCGCCCGCCGGTCCTCCGGGTCCGGCGTCCGCTCCACGACGCCCATCGCCTCCAGCTCCTCGACGAGCTGACCCACCGCCTGCTTCGTCACCCTGGCGCGCTCCGCCAGGTCCGTCAGCCGCGTGCCCTCGAGATCGATGTACGGCATCAGCGCGGTGTGCGCCCGGCGCACCTGGCTCACGCCGCGCGCGCCGCGGGCGACGCGCGCCACCGCCCGCTCGTCGAGCAGCCGCGCCGAGCGAAGGAGGAGCTGGCCGAGGCTCGCGCGCTTGCGCCGCTCGAGCTCGGCGACGTCGCTGGGATCGAGATCGTGCTTGGTCATGATGGTCAACCAGCTTGACTAAATGGTCAAGTAGGTTTACCAATTGGAGCATGCTGAGACAGCTCGATCAAGCCCTCTGGGCTTCGGAAGACACGTTGAAGCTGCCAGGAATGCATTTCCCGCTGCGATCTCCGATCGTGCGCCTGGGGGACGGCGGGCTGATCCTCTTCTCGCCGCTCCCGAGCGTGGAGCACGTGGCGGGGGAGATCCGCGCGCTCGGCGAGGTGCGCGCGATCGTGGCGCCGAACCTGATGCACCACCTCGGCCTCGCGCCGGCGGCCAGGCTGTTCCCGGGCGCGCGGGTGTTCGGCCGCCGCGGGCTCCACGAGAAGTGTCCTGGCGTGACGTTCACCGGCGTGCTCGACGACGCGCCGGACCCGCTCTGGTCCGCGGAGATCGACCAGGTGGCGGTCGGCGGGATGCCGAGGCTCGACGAGGTGGCGTTCTTCCACCGGCCCACGAGGACCCTCTTCCTCTGGGATCTCTGCTTCCACATCACGCGGAGCGAGCACTTCCCGACGCGCCTCCTCATGCGCCTCAACGGGGCCTATGGCCGGTTCGGCCCGACGCGCGTCGCGCGCTCGATGATGCGCGATCGCGCGGCGGTGGGGGCGGCGGTGAAGCAGATGCTCGCGTGGGCGCCGGAGCGCATCGTGGTGGCGCACGGCGACGTCATCGAGCGCGGCGGGCAGGCCGCGTTGCAAGGCGCGTTCGAGCGGGCGCTGTGAGGTCCGGGGATGGGCGCGCAGGTCACGCTGCTCGGGCTGGATTTCGGCTCCACGACGAGCTGCGCCGTGGTCGCCGCGGCGGCGCTCACGCGCGCCGCGGGCACCGGTCGGGTGGAGCTTGGCGCGCTGGAGGAGCGCTACCGATCGGAGATGGCGCTCACGCCCCTCGCCGATGACGCCCTCGATCTCGACGCCGCGGCGGCGCTGCTCGATCGCTGGCTCGTCGAGGGCGGCGTGGATCCCGGGGCCATCTTCGGCGGCGGGGCGATCATCACCGGCCTCGCCGCGCGCCGACCCAACGCCGACGCGCTCGCACGGCTGATCCGCGCGCGCGTCGGCGAGGCGTTGCTCGCGGTCGCCGAGGACCCCTGCCTCGAGTCCTGGGTGGCCTTCATGGGCAGCGCCGCGCCCGTGTCGCGCGCGCGCCCCGGAGAGCCCTTCATCAACCTGGACATCGGCGGCGGCACCACCAACCTCGCGCTCGGCCAGGCCGGCGAGGTCCAGCGCACCGGCTGTCTCCTCGTCGGCGCGCGCCACGTCGCGCTCGATCCGCGCTCGCGCCGCATCCGGTCGCTCACGCCCGAGGCCCGGTCCGTCTTCGACCACCTCGGCCTTCACCGCGGCCTGGGCGACGCGCTCTCCCAGGCCGAGGCCGAGGCGGTGGCCGCGTTCCACGTCGAGCTGCTCGAGGCGGCGCTCGCGGGGCGCGCCGAAGCCTTCGCCGCGCCCACGGCCGCGCGCCACGTGCAGGTGCCGTTCGCGCTCCCGGAAGGGCTCGCGGCGCCCACGCTCACCTTCTCCGGCGGCGTGGGCGAGCTGATCTACGCCGGGCTGGCCGGTCGCCCCCTGCCGGAGCCCGCCCACCACGGTGATCTCGGCGTGGACCTCGCCCGGGCGATCCTCGCCTCGCCGCGGCTGATGGCGCGCGTCGCGACGCCCGCCGGCATGGGCCGAGCGACGGCGTATGGCCTCCTGCGCCATGCCACCCAGCTCTCCGGGGCGACGCTGTTCCTCCCGCGCCCCGAGCGCTTGCCCCTGCGCGACCTGCCCATCCTGGCGCGGCTCTCGCCGGCCTCCGACGACGGCGAGATCGATCACGCCGTGGACCTCTTCCGCCGGAGCCCCGGCGGCTGCTGCCTGGAGATCGCCCTCGACGATGTCTCGGCGCCCGCCCTCCGGCACCTCGGCGGGCGCCTCGCGGGCGCGCTGCGCCGGGCCGGGCCGATCCCGGATCACCCGCTCGTGCTCCTCACCGCGCAGAACGCGGGCAAGACGCTCGGCGGCTACGTGACCGGCTGGGGCGCGCTGCCCCTCGACCTCCTTGTCATCGACGAGGTGGAGGCGCGCGGTGCCCGGTTCGTCCAGATCGGACGCCTGTGCGATCAGGTCCTGCCGGTCTCGTTCTATGGGATGACGCCATGATGACGCGGTGACGTCGGGCGATATCCTGTGGCGGGAGGAGCGCGCCGTGAAAGAGTTGACCCCGCTCGATCGGATCGAGGTCCCCCGCCCCCGCCCCGACGTCGCGTACGCGGCCCGCCTGCCCGGCCACGACGCCTCGTTCCGCGGCCTCAAGCGGCTCCTCGGCGCCGCCGACTGCAGCAAGGCCGGCGACCGCCAGGCCGGCCTCGCGGCGCGTGGGGACGCGGCGCGGGAGGCCGCGCGCGAGCTGCTCGGCGAGCTGACGCTCGAACATCTTCACGATCACCCGCTCACCGACGAGCGGGGCGAGGTCGACGCGGTGATGCGCGTCAATTACGACATCGACCGCGACGCATTCGCCCCGATCGCTTCCCTGCGCCTCGGCGAGCTCAAGGACCAGCTGCTCCGCGCCCCCGGCGAGGAGGTGGCGCGCGTCGGCGGCGCCTTGACAGGGGTCATGGCCGCGGCCCTCGCCAAGCTCTGCGACGTGCATGAGCTGGTCTACCTCGCCCGCAAGATCAGCCGCCCCACCCGCGCGCGCACGCTCCTCGGCGCCCCCGGCACGCTCGCCTCGCGTCTTCAGCCGAACCACCCCACCGACGATCTGCGCGGCATCACCCTGCTGCTCTACTGGGGGCTCTCCCTCGGCGCCGGCGACGCGCTGCTCGGCGTCAACCCCGCGGCCGGCACGGTGGAGACCACCGCCGCGATCCTCCGCCACCTCGACCGCGTCCGCCGCGAGACCGGCGTCCCCACGCAGATCTGCTGTCTGTCGCACCTCAAGGTGCAGCTCGCCGCGCTCGAGCAGGGCGCGCCGGTGGAGATCCTCTTTCAGAGCCTGGCCGGCACCGAATCCTGCAACGTCACCGAGTTCGACATCACCGTGGATCTCCTCGACGACGGCTACCGCCGCATGGCCGCGCGCGGCGCGCTCGCGGGCCAGGCCGAGCAGTTCATGTACTTCGAGACTGGCCAGGGCAGCGAGCTCACCTACGGCAAGCACAACGGCATCGACATGGCCACGGCCGAGGCGCTCTGTTACGGGCTCGCGCGCCGCTGGGACCCGTTCATGGTCAACAACGTCACCGGGTTCATCGGTCCGGAGACGCACCTCGACGATCGCGAGATGATCCTCGCGAACCTCCAGGACCACTTCATGGGCAAGCTCCTCGGCGTGCCCATGGGCATGGCCCCCTGTTACACGCTGCACGCCCGCATCACGCTGGAGGGCCAGCAGATGGCGACGCAGCTCCTCACCGCCGCGGGCGCCAACTATTACATGGACGTCTGTCTCAACACGGATCGCATGCTCGCCTATTTCGATACGAGCGGGCACGACGTGCAGACCTTGCGGGAGATCCATGGCCGCGCGCCCGGCGGCGAGTTCCTGGAGTGGGCGATCGAGCGGGGCATTCTCGCGCGCGCGGGGGAGGGGGACGAGAAGTGGGGGACGGCGGGGGCGATCACCCGCGGTCCGCGCTTCGGCGACGTGCGGCAGTTCTGCCCCGACGAGGCCGAGCTGGCCGAGCTGCTCGCGGCGACGCCCGCGGCTCATGGCTTTGCCACGGCCGGCCCGCGCCCGGCCAACGCGGTGAGCCGAAGGAGCCGCCTTGACGAGGCCATCGCGCGAGGGGCCCTCGAGAGCGAGCTGCGCGAGGAGGCGCTGGCCCGCGTCGCCGCGTTCCGGGTCATCACCACGACGGCGGCCAGCAAGGAGGCGCACCTCGGCTCCGCCGACGCGGGCGCGCGCCTCTCCCCGGAGAGCGCCGCCTGGCTCGCGCCGGAGGACGCGCAGGTGCAGATCGTGGTGTCCGACGGCCTGAGCGCCGAGGCCGTCCACCACAACGTCCCCGACCTGCTCCCGGTCCTGCTGGACGGCCTCGCGGCGCGCGGCGTGACCGTCGGGCGGCCGCTGCTCGCGCGGTACGGCCGGGTGAAGCTCGCCGAGGCCGTCGCCGAGCGGCTCGGGGCGCGGCTGGTCGTGATGCTGCTCGGCGAGCGCCCGGGCAGCGGCGAGCTCGCCTCGCGCAGCCTCTCGGCCTACCTCGCCTACCACCTCGCGCCCGGCGTGGACCAGGAGGCTGCCGCGGCCTTCAGCGGCAATCCAGCGATCGGCTTCGAGTACACGGTCGTCTCCAGCATCCACGCCGGCGGGCTGCCCGCCGCGGAGGCGGGCGGGGTGCTCGTCGAGAAGGTCCTGCAGGTGCTCGCGCGCCGCGCGGCCGGCAACCGGCTGGAGGCGTTGCTGGCCGGCGATGCAGCCTGAGCGCCGCCTGCGCCGCGCGCAGAGGTGCTCGCCACGGTACCTCGCTGTACCAATTCTTTTACGTGCCAGTCACTCGACCACCCGGACCGTGGCGTCGAGCAGGTTCACGCCCGTGGCGCTGTCCCACGTCGCGCCGCTCGAGAGCCGGATCGCGTAGCGGGGATCGTCGCGCAGGCGTTCCGCCTCGTCCGGCAGCCACAGGCCGAGCTGGTAGTCCCCGGGGGGAAGATCGGCCGGCAGCTGCGCCGCGAGGCAGAGATCGCTCTCCTCGCCCGGCGCCCACCGGCGCGGATCGGCGTCGACCTGGACGAAGCGCCGCGTCGCGCCCTGCTGGAGCACGAGATACACCGGGCGCGGGTTGTAGGCCCGGGCATAGCCGTCGTTGAACACGCGCAGCCGGAGAGAGAGAGACTGCCCGCGCGCGACCTGCTCGGGGGACTCGTGACCCATCACGGCGAAGCGGTAGCCGAGCCGGCAGGCGACGGTCTCGAAGCAGCCCTCGGATCGCCAGTCGGCGATCACGTCAGGGTGGTAGTCGGTGTTGATGAAGCTCCAGTGGTGCGTGGAGAGCTCGGCGAGCGCCGAGTCGCACTGGCTGCGCGGCGGGTTGCGGCCGCACGTCTCGCCGCCGACGGGCACGAACGCGGAGTCCGCGGCGGCGTACGCCTTCTCGCCGGGGAGCTGGTAGGTGCCGACGTCGTCGGCGCTCGCGAGGAAGCAGTCGTTCAGGTGGCCGACGCGCGAGAGCGGCGCTCCGGAGAACGCCGTCTCCTCGGTGAGGGGGCCGCCGTACGCCTCGAGCTTGTGAGAGGGGCGGCGCGCGAGGATCATCCGGTTCCCGGGGATCGCCTCGAGCAGCGCGTCGAAGATCTGTTCGCGGCTGTCAGGGCTCGTGAGGTCGTTCGTCGAGGAGTGCCACTCGCCCCAGGCGCCGACGAAGCCTGGATGCAGTACGGCGATGACATCGGCGTTTCGCTGGAGCACGGGCTCGAGCTGAGCGATGTGGGACAGCACGCGGCTGAGCGGGGCGTCCGGCGCGGTGCCCGTGTCCGCGTAGTAGAAGCGGGGGAGCACCTTGAGCCCCGCCGAGCGCACGGCGGCGAAGCTCGCGTCGAGCTGGTCGATGAGGGGCTGGTCGATGTCCCGCGTGCGGTAGTCGTCGAGGAGCACCTTGCCGTAGATCAGCGTGTAGCCATCCGCCCGGAGGTTCGAGAGCGCGTCGAGGCTCCGGAGGTCCTTGAAACGAAAGACGCCGCGCTCGGGGTTGAGCACGCCCCGGCACTCGGCGTCGCCGGAGGGATCCGCGCCCGCGGCGAACAGCCTGGGCGAGTAGGAGCGCGCCACGGTGGCGCCGCCGAGCCCGCAGGCGCCGGGCGGGGCACCGGCGCCGGCGCTGCCGCTGCCGCTGCTGACGCCGGTGCTGCCGCTGCCACCGCTGCCACCGCTGCCGGCATCGCCGCCGCCGCTGCCGCTGCTGCTGCCGTTGCTGCTGGCGGTCCCGGTGAGGACCAGCTCGTCCAGCAGCGACGCGTCGGCGCGGCTCCGCGTCGCGTACCGGATCTTGATCCGCCCGCCGGGGGCGAAGCGGCCGTACGGCGCCGGGAGCGCGAGCGTCGCGCTCGACCAGGACCACGCGGCGGCGAACGCATTGTCGCCGATCGTCACCCACGCGTTCGCGTCGGCGTCCCACGCCTCCAGCGTCCAGCGCATGTCGGACTTGCGCGGGCCGCGGTAGCTCACGTCGAGCGACAGCGACGCCAGGTCCGCTCCAGACACCCCCGCCGGGAGCGCATAATCGCACGTGGCGGATGAGCCCGGAGCGAACTCGACGTACTTGCTCCAGTCGTCCTGCTCCCCGGTGAGCTCGCGCGCCGAGAGCGCGGCGGCGGTCTGTCCGTCGCCGATGCTGCCCCGCTCGATGGTCAACTGCGAGCACGTCAGCCGGAAGCCCGCGCTGGTCGCGCTGGAGGTCAGCGCGTCGACCGGGCTGCCGTCGCCGGCGCCCGCGCCGCACGCGGTCAGGAGCGCCAGCGATAGGCAGGGGACGCTGCCGCCGCGAAGAAAGCGCGACAGGGCGTGGAGCGATGACCGGTAGCTCTGGTGACGCATAAGCGATGTCCTCCTGGCGATGAAGAATCGAGGCTGGACCGCACGATCTCTGGGTCGCGCCGTCGAGCCCACGTTTGGCGCAGCCTCGATGCACGGTTGAGGCCACCGGAGCAGCCCGCGTGAGCGCGGGGCGCAGAGGCCGGGAGTTGCGCAAGGTTCGTACACTTGCGCACGAAGCGGACAGCAGGTGAGTCGGTCAGCGGGACGGCGTCGGATGAGCCGTCCGCGGGGGCGGGGCGGGCCGGTGGTCGCGGCCGAGTCGCTCGCTACGCCTTCGCGGCAGCGCGAGAGATCTCGTCGATCGCCCCGAGCAACGCGTCGTTCTGCTCCGGCGTGCCCACCGTGATCCGCAGCTTGTCGTGGAGGCGCGGCGCATCCCAGTAGCGCACGAAGATCGCCCTATCGTGGAGCGCCCGGTACATCGCCTGCGCCGACAGCCCCCCGGCCGGCGGCGCCGCCAGGACGAAGTTGCTCTGGCTCGGCGCCACCGTGAACCCCTTCTCCTGGAGCGCGCGCGCCAGCCGGGCTCGCTCCGCGATCACCTTCTCCCAGCTCTTCCTCGCCTCGTCCCGCGCCGACAGCGCCGCGGTCGCCGCGGCCTGCGAGAGGATGTCGGTGTTGTAGCTGTCGCGCGCCTTGTCGAGCGTCTCGATGAGCCGCGGGTGCCCCAGCCCGTACCCGAACCGGAGCCCCGCGAGCGAGTACCCTTTGCTCAGCGTCCGCAGCAGCAGCACGTTGTCGAGCCCCCGCGCCGGGTCGAGCAGCGGCGTCGCGTCGGTCTCCGCGAAGTCGACGTACGCCTCGTCGATCAGGAGCACGCCGCGGAACGCCCGCGCCACCCGCTCGAGCTTGTCCAGCGGCTCGTGCCGCCCCGACGGCGCGTGCGGGTTGACGAGGAGCGCGAGGCGGCAGCCGCGCTCGTTCAGGCGGCTCGCGAAATCCTCCGGGACCGACCAGTCCTCCTCGAGGGGGACCTGGGTGATCGTCGTGCCGTGGATCTCCGCGAGGACGTCATAGAGCGAATAGGTCGGGTACGTCTCGCCGAGGCCGCTGCCGCCGGGCTCGCAGAAGACCGTCACCGCCATGCGCAGCAGCTCGTCGCCGCCGTTCGTGGCGATCACCTGCTCGGGCGACAGCCCGTGGAGCCTCGCGGCGGTCTCGCGGAACTCCTGCGCCCGGGGCGGCGGGTACCGGCGGAGCTGGTCGGCCGAGACGCCGCGGATCGCCTCCAGCACGGCGCCCGGCGGCGGATAGGGGTTCTCGTTCGTGTTCAGCTTGACCACGTCGGCCCGCTGCGGCTGCTCGCCGGGCGTGTAGGGCGTGAGGCGATGGATGTTGTCGCGTTCGTACGGCATGGGGATGGCCGTCCTCTCGCCCACTGGCTCGCCGGAGACAAGCGCCTCGTCCGGCGCGGCCGCCCGATCCGGCCCCGCTCCTTCCGGGGAAGCTCCGCCCCGCGCGGAGGTGGCGCCCGGTTGCGGTGGCGCGCCCGGCGATCCGGCCCTCGAGAGGGCGCGCGCGGCGGCGGGCGCTGGTCGCGCCGGCTGCGCCGATCGGACTAAGATGCGCCGCATGACGACGACGCCCGAGCCCGAAACCTTCCTGGTCCTCTCCTGCCTCGGCCCTGACCGGACGGGCCTCGTCGCGGAGGTGACGCACTACCTGACCGAGCGCGGCGCCAACGTCGAGGACAGCCGGATGGCGGTGCTCGGCGGCGAGTTCGGCATCCTCCTGCTCGCGTCGGGCCCGCCCGGCGCGATCGAGGCGGTGGAGCGCGACGCCGCGTCGCTCACCCAGGCGACGGGGCTCACGGTGCAGAGCCGCAGGACCAAGAGCCCCGAGTCGCACCGGCGCGCGGCGACCATCCCGTGCGTCATCTCGGTCGACGCGCTCGACCACGAGGGGATCGTCCGCGCCGTGTCGCGCGCGCTCCACGGCGCCGGCGTGAACATCGTCTCGCTCGAGACCTCGGCCTACGAGGCGCCCGTCACCGGGTCGCAGCTCTTCCGGATGGAGGCCCGCGTCGACGTCCCCACCGGGGTGACGCTCGCCCAGCTCCGCAAGGCGATGGACGCGGTCGCGGAGTCCGAGAACCTCGATATCGACGTCCGCTCGCTGATCAAGGCGTGACGCCGCGAGGGTAGGCGCCGCAGGGACGGACGTCGCACCGGGGAGCTCGCCGGCCGCCTCGCGAGAACGCGGGCCACTCGGCTGGAAGAAGCGCTATCTTCGTGTGCCATGCCCTTCAGCAACCTCAGCTCTCCCCGCAAGGTGCACAGCGTCGACGCGGAGATCCGCGGGGCCGCGTTCCTCGCGAGCCCCGGCCTCGTCGCCATGATCTCGACCGATCCGGTGCGGCTCGGCGTCTGCCCCGTCGGGGGCTCCGGCGCGAAGACGACGAACCTGTCGCTGTCCTCCGCCGAGGACGTGGCGCTCCTCTCGAAGGACGTGGCCGTCGTGCGGAGCGAGGACGCGGTGTGGGCGCTGCTCGGGATCACGCACGGACCGAAGCTCGACCAGGTCGGCCGGGACGCGCGGCTGCTGGCGATGCGCCCGACGGGGGAGACGGCGCTGGCGCTCGGCTGGGACGGCAGCGCGACGGAGCTGAAGCTGGACAAGAACGAGGTGAACGGCCGCACGTTCGCCGTGCGCGGCGCGGCGCGGGCGTTCGACCTGACCGAGGCCGAGACGCACGTGGTCATGGACGGGGCAGGGGAGGGGGGCGAGCTGCGCGTCCACCCCGGCGCGACGCCGGAGCCCGGCCCGACGCTGCGCGCCTCGCTGCCGCGCGCGGCCCAGAACCTGAACCGCGTGCGCGCCGGGGCGAAGCTCACGGCGGTGTACAAGCGCGGCGCGAGCGCGGTCTGCGCGGTCGTCCGGTCGTCGAGCAAGCTGACGGCCAAGCTGCTCGAGTTCGGCGCGCCCGTCGCGGATGTGGCCGTGCTCGAGTCCAGCCTGTTCGCGGCGTTCGCCGACGGCCGGGTCGCGCTGTTCGACGGCGCCGCCATCGAGGCCGCCTCCGCCGCGCCGCCCGCGCCGACGGCCAGCGTCGCGCTCGGCGCCCGCGGCGAGCCCACCGTGCTCGCGGTCGCGGGCAAGGGGTCGCCGAGCCTGTGGGTGGGCACGAGCGCCGGGGAGATCTGGAGCCTCTCCATCGTGCGCAAGCAGGGCGGCTGAGGCGCGCCGCGCTCTGCACCTGGGCTTCAGGAGCTCCGCTGGGCTGGCGATGGACGCGCCAGACGGGGCGGAGACGTACCTGAAGACGTGACGTGAGCCAGGTCAGCGCCGCGCGCCCGGCTCACGCCGCGCGCGCCGCGAGCCGCCCCTCGACCAGGGCGTCCGCATCGACCTCGTCGAGCGTCGTCACGACGCGATCCGCCCCGGCGGCGACCAGCAGCGCGCGGTCGGCGTGCCGCGCCACGCCGAGCGCGGTCATCCCGCCCGCCTTCGCGGCGAGCACCCCGGCAGGAGCGTCCTCGATGACGAGGCTGCCCGTCGGCCGGACGCCGAGCGCGTCCGCGGCGGCCAGGAACAGGTCCGGCGCTGGCTTGCCGCGCGCCACCTCGGCGCCGCAGAGGTCGGCGTCGAACAGGTCGAGCAGCGTCGTGCCCGGCGCGATGGGCGGACGGCGGATGCCCTGCTGCTCGGCGAAGGTGTCGGCGCGGATCCGGCGGAGGAGCTGGCTGGCGTTCCTGGACGACGACGCCGTCGCGAGGAGCACGCCGCGCGCCTTGAGCCCCAGGACCAGCCGCATCGCGTCCGGGAAGACCACGAACTCGCCCGCGTCGATCTTCCGGAGCAGCGCCTCCTGCTTCCGCTCGGCGTACGTGCTGGCGCGCGCCGCGGCGTCGGGCACGCCGAAGTGGTCGAGCGCCGCGCGCGCGCCGCTCTCGCGCGGCTTGCCGGCGACCTCGCCCTGGTAGACGGCCGTCGTGAACCGCTCGGGCGCGTAGCGCGTCTGCGGCGCGATCGCGCGCCACTCCGTGGCCATCAGCGCCTCCAGCGCCTCGCGCCAGGCGCGCTCGTGCGGCGAGTCGACCACCACCCCGTCGATGTCGAAGAGGACCCCCTCGAAACGCATGCCGCCGACATGGCGCCGGCGCGCCGCACCGGGAGCCCCGGGCGACGCGTCGATGCGGTGCGCCGTCGCGCCTGCCCGCGACCTGCGCCGCCGCGCCTGCCCGCGGGCATCGCGCGGCGCCCGACCGCGCCCGCCTGCGGCTCCCGCCGCCGCGCCGGCGGTGCTACCTTGGAGCCACGTGCCCCCTGTCCGCACCGGAGCCAGCCCCACCGCGACGCGCCTGCCGCGCGCGCTCGTCGTCCGCGATCCGGAGCCCGAGGAGCTCCGGGCGACCATCGACTGGTCGGACTGGTACCTCGACGACACCGACGGCATCGGCGCGTGGGGAGAGCACGACGAGATAGCCCGCCTGCTCCTGTCCTCCATCGCGCAGCTCGCGCGCGAGCGCGGCTGGACCGACCACCACGCCGGCTCGGATCGGTTCTTCGCGTGGGTGCGCGAGGAGCCGCTCGTGCGCGTCTCGCCGGACGTCTACTTCCTCGACCACCGGCCCACGCCGCCGCTGCCCAAGCAATGGCAAACGTGGCTGTCCGGCCACCGGCCGCCGCGGTTCGCGCTCGAGATCATCGCGAGCGACTGGCAGAAGGCCTACGAGGACATCCCGCTCAAGTACTGCCAGCTCGGCTGCCCCGAGCTCGCGATCTTCGACCCGCAGGCCGCCGCGCAGCGGCCGCCCGCCGGCAGGGTCGCGCTCCAGGCCTACCGGCGCGACCCCGACGGCGCGTACGTGCGCGTTCACGCGGGCGCCGGCCCCGTGTGGAGCCCCGCCCTCGATAGCTGGCTGTGCGTCGTGGGCAGCGGGGCCGAGGCCCGGCTCCGCCTCGCGCGCCCCGGCGGCAAGGGCGAGCTCGTTCCCACCCAGGAGGAGGTCGCGGCGACCGAGGCGCGCGCCAGGGAAGCGGCCGAGGCGCGCGTGCGCGAGCTCGAGGCGCGCGTGCGCGAGCTGGAGCAGCTCGCGCAGGGGTGATGCCTGGTGCACGGAGCGCGGCGCGCCGCGCGACGGACGCCCGCCCGCTTTGGCTTCGCGCAGCGTTCGGCGGTACGCTGGCGCGATGTGCCGAAACATCCGTCCTCTGTTCAACTTCGAGCCGCCGGCGACGGAGGAAGAGATCCGGGCGGCGGCCTTGCAATACGTGCGCAAGGTGAGCGGAACCCGCAGCCCGAGCGGCAAGAACGTCGCCTGTTTCGAGCGAGCCGTCGACGACATCGCCGAGATCACGCGCCGGCTCGTCGAGTCGCTCGAGACCACGGCTCCGCCCAAGAACAAGGAAGTCGAAGCGGCCAAGGCCCGCCTGCGCAACGCGCGCCGCTTCGGCTCGTGACGCGCGGTGGCGGCGGAGCTCCGCGCGGCGGTGCGCGGGAAGCCGTGTCATGTGCTGTCGTCCGACCAGCGGATCTCCGCGAAGCAGGGGGAACGCTATGTCTACGCGGATGCCGTCGTTGCGTGCGGCGGGGTGCGGCTGGAGACGGGCACAAGCGACGTCCTCGCGAATCCGAGCGTCGTCGTCGAGGTCCTGTCGCCCAGCACCGAGGCGTACGACCGCGGCGAGAAATGGGAAGCCTATCAGCGCATTCCCTCGCTGACAGATTACCTGCTCGTCTCGCAGGGGGCGGTGCGCGTCGAGCACTACCGGCGCGAGGCGGATGATTCGTGGCGCTATCGCGTGATCGAGGCGGGCGGCGCGATCGCGCTGGCGAACGGCGCCAGCCTTCCTGTCGACGCCATCTACGAGGGCGCCTTCGAGCTCGACGCTGGCTGAAGGCGCGGGCTCGTCGCCGGCGCGCGCGGAGCCCGAGCGCCGCCCGCGCCGCGCGGCTCAGGATCGCCGGGCGCCCGACGACCGGCTGTACACGACGCGGCCGCCCGTCTGCGACAGGGCGTACGCGAACCCGAGCTCGAGCGTCGAGCGCGTGACAACGCACCCGAGGTCCAGCCCCTGCTGCACCATGAGCTGCGCGGCCGCCGGGGTGATGCCGACCAGCACGACCTCGGCCCCGAGCAGCCTCGCCGCCCGCGCCGCCGCCATGAGGTGATCGGCCGCTACCGCATCGACCACCGCCATCCCGGTGACGTCGATCAACACCACGCTCGCCCGGCGCTCGGCGATCTCCCGCAGCATCGACTCGAGGAAGCGGCCTGTCCGCTGCGCATCCATCGCCCCGATGATCGGCATCACCACGATGTCGCGCGCGATGGGCACGACCGGGCTGGAGAGCTCCTGGATCGTGCCGAGCAGCGCCGCCTGCCGGTCGTTCGCGTGCTCGAGCTCGTCGGTCCGCTCGGTGATCCGCCGCAGGAGCTGCGCGTTCTCGAGCGCCACGGCCAGCGTGTCGGTGATGCGCTCGATCTGCGTGAGATCCTCGGCCGAGCACGCCGCGCGGCGCTCGCTGCAGAGGACGAGGACGCCGAGCGCGACCCCCCGGGCGAGCAGCGGGACGCCCACCAGCGTGAGCGTCCCCCTCCGGCGCGCCTCGACCACATCGGGCAAGCGGTGGAGCTCGCCCTCCGCTCCGTCGACGGCGTCGACGATCAGCGAGCGGCCGGCGCTCAGCACCCGCCCGACCAGGGAGTCCGGGGCGAGGCGGGCGCTCTCCTCGACGAAGCCCTCTTCCTTCGCGTCCACGCCGACGGCGAGGAGCTCGATCGGGCGGACCGCCCGGGCGCGCCCGCGCCGTCGGTTCGCGGTCTTGCGCGCGGTCTCCAGGGCCAGGTGCTCCGACAGCGGGCGCGACCACGGCGTGCGCTCGAGGGTCACCACGTCGGCGCCCGTGTCGATGAAGCGCGTCGCGCGCGGATCCTCGCCCCGCCTCGGCGCAGGGAGCTCGGCCAGCGCCTCGTCGACGCCCCTCGAGACCAGATCGTGGAGCACCTCGACCGCCCGATAGCCCATGTCGTACTCGCGCTGGACCACGGTCGCGTGGATCGTCCCCTCCCTGAGCATCGCGATGGTCTCCGGGACGAGATCGAACGCGACGATCTTGAGGTCACCCTCCCGGCCCATGGTCCTCGCGGCCGCGCCCCAGGCCGGGCCGTTCTCGGCGCAGGCGCCGAAGGCGCCCGCGAGATCGCCTGTCCGCAGGGCCTCCAGGGTGAGCTGCAGCGCGAGCGACGTGTCGTACACGTTCTCGGAGGGAGGCTGCACCGCGATGGCCGTCCCGGCGACCGCCGCGCGGAACCCCGCGACGCGCTCGTTCCCGTTGGGAGCGCGGACCGAGGCGATCTGCGCGCCGACCGCGCCGCCGTTCGGCAGGAGCCGCGCCATCATCTCGCCCGCGAGCCGGCCGGCCGCCACGTTGTCCGTGCCGACATAGGCCAGCGCGCCGCTGCCCTCGACCGGCGGCGAATCGAACGTGACCACCGGAATCCCGGCCTCCCTGGCGCGCCGGATCATCGGCTCGAGGCCTGCGGGGTCGATCGGCGCCACCGCGATGCCGTGCACGCCTCGACGGATGCCCTCGTCGAGGAGCGCGCCCTGGCTGCCCTCGCCGCCCGCGCCGCCGAAGCAGAACGTCAGGTCGACGCCGAGGTTGCGCCCCGCGACGAGCGCGCCGTCGCGGAGGTTGTTCCAGTAGCTCGTCGGCGCGCGCCGCGGGACCCTGTACACGCGGACGTCGCGGGGCCCTCCGGGGTCGCTCGCCGGCGCGCCCCCGCGGGCGGCGTCCTCCAGCAGGATGAGCTCCACGGCGCTCCATTGCGGCCGTAGCTGGATGCTCTTGATCCCGATCGAGATGATCTCCACGAGCTGGTGCGGGCTGGCCTGCGCGGACACCGCGTTCAGCACCTCCTCGAGCACGCGGTTCTCGTGGGCCGATCGCGCCGTGTCGTCGTAGAGCTCGCGCCGCTCCAGCGCCGCGCTGGCGCTGGCGGCGAGCGCCAGGAGCGGGCCCCAGCGCTCGTCCGGGAGCGGATCCGCGGCCGGCTGCTCGACGGCGAGCACGCCGATCGACCGCCCGTGCATGCGCACCGGCGCGAGGAGGACGACCGCGCCCTGGGGCAGCCGATCGAGCGCCGCCGCGCCTGGCAGGCGCGCCCCGTACCACGCGGCCGCCGCGACGACCTGCGCGCCCCCGGCCGGGTCGAGCAGCGGCCCCGCGCCGGCCGGCCCCGCGTCCGAGGGGACGCGCAGCGGGCCGCCCAGCAGGCCGTCGAAGCCCACGGCGGCCCTGTAGATCAGGCGATCTCCGTCTTCTATCAGGAGGCTGCCGCGCCGCGCCCCAGGCACGCTGTCCGTGGCGTCCTGTACGATGCGGTGCAGCGCTGCGACGAGGTCCAGACCGGTGCTCATGCGCGTTCGATCCTCGACCCACCCGACCGAGCACGGCGAGGGCTGACCCCAGCAGGCGCGATCGACCCGCCGCTTGTCAAGCGTCCCTCGCGAGGCTCGCGCCGCGGGGCGCAGGCCGGCGGGCGCGCTCAGCGCGCCGTGCGCGTCGAGGTCTCGAGCTCCTCGGCGAGCGCTGCCGCGGTGATCGGCGCCCGCTGGCGCCGCAGGATCTGAAAGATCTCGAACAGGCGATCGGCGCGTCGCACGAGGATGCTGACATCAGGGTGTCAGCAGGCCGGGGCTACATCCAGAGCGCGGTCCACGACGGACCCAGACCCTCGGAGGTTGCTCATGATCACGCTCTACGGCCTCGGCCCCATGTTCGGCTTGCCCGAAGCCAGCCCTTTCGTGACCAAGACCGAGGTCCAGCTCAAGCTGCTGGGCCTCCCCTACCGGAAGGAGCGCGGGCGGCCCGAGCAGTCCCCGAAGGGGCAGGTCCCGTTCATCGACGACGACGGCGCGCGCATCGCCGACTCGCATTTCATCCGCGAGCACCTCGAGAGGAAGCACGGCAAGGATCTCGACGCGGGGCTCGACGCGCGCCAGCGCGCCGAGGCGTGGGCCGTCGAGCGCATGCTCGAGAACCATTTCGCCGCGGCCACGCGCCACGCGCGCTGGTTCATCCCGGAGAACTTCGCGAAGGGCCCGGCGCACCTCGTCGACGGCGCGCCGGAGGAGCTGCGCCCGAAGCTGCGCGAGGAGCTCCTCGCGCGGGTCCGCGAGAGCTTCCGGGCGATCGGCGTCGGGCGACACTCGGACGAGGAGGTCGTCGAGCTCGGCGTGCGCTCGCTGGAGGCGCTCTCCGTGCTGCTCGGGGACAAGCCGTACCTCTTCGGCGCGCGCCCCGCCGGGGTCGACGCGACGGCGTTCGCGATGCTGGCCGGCATCCTCACGCCGTTCTTCGACGCGCCGCTGCGGCGCAGGGCCGAGGGCTTCGCGAACCTCGTCGCGTACGCCGCGCGGGGGATGCGGGAGTTCTATCCGGAGCACCCGTGGGAGGCGCCCCCGGCGGCGCGGCCTGGGGCGTGAGCGGCGCGGCGCCCCGCCTCGGAGGGCGGGGCGCCGCGCCAGGATCGCTGCCGCGCGGCGCTACTCCTTGCCGTCGGGCGCGGGCGCGGGCGTGGGCGCGGGCTCGGCGACGTCGCCGCCGCACGCGTACCACGAGGTCGAGGCAGGCAGGGCCACCGACGCGACGGGGGTCGCGAGGTCGTCGAGCGCGTTCACGAGCACGCCGCCGTCGGAGATCGAGTAGACGTGATCCTCGATGAACAGGCCGCGCCACACGTTGGCGCCGCCGTAGTAGTAGCAATCCGGCGTCGGGGTGAAGAAGCCGCTGTGGTCGACCGCGCCGAGCCGGCTGAACCCGTCGGCGATATCGACGTTGAAGAGCTCCAGCGTGCTCGCGATCGCGCCGGTCTCCACGTCGTAGCTCACGAGCGGGAAGGCGAGCACGCCGTGCTCACCGTAGTACGTGAACGCCTTGTGGTCGTACTCGGCCGCCGAGGACGCGTACGGCCCCTCGATCGTCTCCTTGTGCAGCTGCGCGGGCGCCGACGGGTCCGTGACGTCGAAGATCTGCAGCGCCAGGCCGGTCACCCTGCCGTTCTCGTCCGCGTCCCTGCCGATCGCCAGCAGGTGTCCGTCGTCGAGCGGGTGCAGGTACTCGCTGAAGCCGGGGATCTTGAGCTCTCCCGCGACGGACGGCGCCGCCGGGTCGGAGAGGTCGAGCACGAACAGCGGATCGACCTGGAGGAACGTCACGACATAGCCGCGATCCCCGAAGAACCGGGCCGAGCGGATCTGCTCGCCGGGCGCCAGGTCGGTGACGGCGCCGACGCGCGCGAGCTCGGAGCCTTGCGCCTCGAGCACGAACACGCTGTTGCTGGTCGTCCACCTGGGCTCCGCCGGCACCATCGCGGTCGTGGCGACGCGGAGCTTGCCGTTGTGCTCATCGAGCGAGAATTGATTGAGGATATGACCGGGCACCGAGCCCGACGCGACGTACCTGGGCTGGCTCGGGTCGGCGGTCAGGTCGAACTTGTGCAGGTGCGTGACGTCGCTGCTCACGAGCGCCTCGCCGGGCGCTCCCGGCGACGCCGGCTCCTGCCAGCCCCGCGCGGCGACATAGAGGGCGTCGTGGCTCGAGTACACCGTGTCGGTCGCGCCGATGATCGAGGTCGACGCCGGCGTCGCGCCGAGATCGCCGAGGTCGATCGACTCGACCTGCGTCAGGCCGTAGGACGTCGTGCCCGCCCCCGGAACATAGAAGTCCGAGCAGCTCGCCCCGAGCTCCGTGACCGTGTCCCCCTGCTTCTCGAAGCGATACGGCAGCCACGTCGACAGCGGCGCGGCCTCGATGATCGCCGTGTTCTCGGCGCGGAGCTGCTCGAACGCCGCGGTCCACGCGTCGGCGGTCTCGGGGTACTCGGTCAGGCTCTCGGGCCAGTAGCCGAGCGCCGGGCCGTGGGCGCCGCCGGTCAGCACCGTGCGGACGTCCTCGCCGGCGCGGCGCGCCGAGGCGTAGCCTCCCTCGAAGTAGAGCTCCTTGACCACGCTGGGCGCGCCGCCCGCGAGGCTCAGGACGGTGAGCTTCGTGAGCGGGGCGTAGACCTCGGGCGCGCCGGGATCCAGGGGAGGAGGCTCGCCGTTGGGGGCCGGGTCGCCGGCCGGCGGGTCGCCGCCCGCCGGCGCATCGGGGGCGTCCGGCGCGCCGTCGCTCGCCGGTTCGTCGGCGCCGCCCGGGTCGCCGTCGCTCGCCGGCGCATCGGGGTCGCCGTCGGACGGCGGCGTGGGCGTGTCGCTCCCGGACGGCTGCATGGGCGTGTCGCGCGGCCCACCGTCCACGTCCGGCGCGGCGCCGCCTGCGGGAGCTGGCTGGGCGATGCCGCCGCCGGCCACGCCGCCGGCGATCACGTAATCGTAGTAGCTCGGCCGCGGCTCGACGCCCGCTCGTTCGTAGATCGACGGCGCGTTGACCGCCGAGTAGACGACGACCTTGTCGTCCGTCACGAACATCTCGTGCGGCTGCCCCTCGATCGCGAGCGAGCTGCCCACCGCGAGCGACGAGGCCGGCCACGCGGCCAGCGTGTAGAAGGTCTGACCGTGAAGCACGTAGAGGTTGTTGCCGTCGGTCTTGACGATATCCGCCTCGTCGATGCCGGCGACCTGGGTATTCGTGTCCGAGTGGGTCGGGGGGCCGCTGCCGTCCTCCGGGGCGGCCGCGCCGTCGCCGCTGGCCGGCACCGGGGAAGGCGCGGTCGGGTCCGCGCTCTGGCCGGGCGGCGCGCCGACGCCGCCCCCGAGGTCGTTGTCGACGCCGATGCCGCCGCCCCCGCGGATGTCGCCGTACACGGAGTAGCTCGCGATCATGGCGTCGATCTGGGCGTTCATCTTGGTGAGCGCGTCCTGCTTCAGCAGCGCCTCGAGGTCCTCGCAGGACTGGGCCCGGTGGAGCGCCGCGCTCTGAGACCCGCTCTGCGAGCCGTCACGCGGTGACTCCGGGTCGCATCCGGCGGCGAGGAGGCCTGTTGCAAGGAGAAGCCAGAGGGAGGAAAGGGCACGGTGTGTTCGCATGGTGCCCGCCACTGCGGCAAGGCCCGCGCCAGCCGTCCGCTCGCCCGTTGCGGCGCGGTTCCCCGCACGCCGGACCCCGCGGCGCCGCGGAAGCACGACATCCCCTGTACTCGCCAGGGCCTTCTGGCACAGGTGTGCCATGCGGGTGGTGTGATTGGCTACTTCCGTCAACACGAGATGACGTGGCCGTTCATCGAGCCTGAACCGCACACCCGGCGTGCGCGTGCCTGTCCGGGGCTCACGGGGCACTCCCGGCCGAGGGGAGCCCGCGCGCGGGCTCAGAGGGGAACGGGCGCGGGTGGAATCTTGAACACGTCCCACGCGGGCGTGTGGTTGCTGGTGCCCGGATCCTGGTTCCAGAGGTAGATCGCGGGGTACGTGTGCACGGTCGTGCCCTCGACGACCACGCCGGTCACGTAGAGCTGCGAGGCCTTCTTGCCCGGGTCCTTCTGGAGCGTGTAGCCGTCGCGCGACGAAGAGAAGATGACCCAGTAATACGTCTTGCCGTCGACGGTCGTGGCCTCGGGCGACCACTGCGGCCAGCTATTGTGGATGCCCGGGCTCGTGACGCCGAGGCAGGCTGGCGGGTCGTTGGCCGCGAGCCGCGTCGCCGCGCCGCCGGCCGCGGGGACGACGTGGATGTCGGAGCTGGGGTTATAGTACATCTCCCCCGGGCTCGGCGTCCGGTTGAACGCGATGAGCCGATCGTCGGGCGCGAAGGCCGGATAATATTCGTTGAAGTTCGGCTCTGCGGCGCCCTGAAGGGGTGTGGCCGCGCCGCCCTGCTTGTTGTTGTAGGGAACCGTGTAGAGATCGCCGGCTCCGGCGGCCAGCCGGCCGTCCTTGCCGGCGTCGGTCGAGACGTAAACGATGGTCGCGCCGTCGTTGCTCCAGTCCGGCATCATCGCCCCGCGCGTGTCGCCGTCGCGCGCGATGAACCCGAAGGCGGTCCCCTCCGCGGCGGCCATCTCGCTCTTCGCCATCGTGGCGTTGGTCGCCTCGGAGTAGGTCGGCGCGGGCGCCTCCAGGTCGAACCACGCGAGGCGCGCGTTCGGCATGCTGGTGTGCGACTGGCCATCCCAGACGCCGCCGTTGTGTCGGCCATAGGAGGTGATGAAGACCCGGTCCCCGGGGGCGAAGTGCGCCGGCGACATCTTGGGCGGCCCGAGCCACGCCTGGTTCATCGCCTCCGAGCCGCCCGGCGTCACGTAGGCGGGGACCTCACCTACCGAGTCTTCCTTCACGGAAGCGATGGCGAGGTCCCACGGCCAGTGATCCATGAACATGACGGCCTCGCCGTCGGGCGTCGACGTGTGGCACCCGATGCACCGCACCTGGCCGTCACCCCGCACGTTGCCGTTCTCGTCGCGCCGGCCGCCCTGCTGGACCTGGTCGACCTTGAGCGCGTCGACGACGCCCTCCTCGCCCACGCCGAAGCCCGCGAGCCAGGCGTCCGCGGGCCCCTCGCCGATCGCCGCCCAGTACACCATGCTGCCGCCGGCCGGGGCCGGCGCGATGGTGATCGGCCCGGAGCTGCCCAGGAGCGGCGCGCCCGGCGCGCTCGTCGACACGGAGCGGATCGTGATCGTGATCGGCTCGTCGCGGACGTGGGCGGCCAGCTTCTCCCACATGTCCTTGGGCATCTTCCATTCCCTGTTCGTCGTGTACACGACCAGGTCGTTCTTCTCCCGGTCGGCGTGCACGCGGATCTCGAACAGGTCCTGTCCCTGCGGCGCGGTCCACCGGAACCTCGGTCGCAGCCAGTTGTTCGGGAAGAGCGCGCCGATCTCTGGCTCCGCGAGGCACGGGCCGCCCTGCGCCCCGCTGCCCGGGTCGCCGAACAGCTCGGGCGCGTTCGCCGGCGGCGGCGTCCCGCTCTCGTCGAACACCGGGGCCGCTGGGAAATCCTCGCAGACCTCGCAGGGGGGCGGCTCCACGGGGCCGCCGCTCCCCACGTCGAAGATGTTCCCCGTGCCTCCGCCGATGTCGTCCGGGATCCCGCCCGAGCCGCCGGTGCCCTGCCCTGGCGAGGTGGAGGGCTCCGGGCCTGACGAGCAGGCGACAGCGCACAGCGAGCCGATCAACAGGGTCCCGATCCGTTGTTGCAAGGTTCTCATTCAGGTTCCTCCATGCGCGCGCACGGCTCGTCCCGCCCAGACCAGCGCGGACGCCGCCGCCCGAGAGCGTGTTCTCGAGCCCACGGTCGGCGTTCACTCCGGACGCGTGATCGACGTGCCCGTCACCGAGCTGACGCGATGGCCGCGTGATCACCGTGGTGCAGCGGATCCGTCGCGCCGGGCTCCAGGAGCGCCAGCAGCGGATGGCGAGATCGCTCCGCGCGAGCTCGCTGCCGCAGACGCCGTGGTCGCCGTTGATGATGTGAAGAAAGTTGTGAGCAGATATAGGGACATGGAACTTTTGCTTCGTCAAGCTCCGCGCAGGGCCATGTCGCCTGGCCTCTGCTCGCCTCGCGCTCCCTGATCGCACTCCAGACGAAGAGGCCATGTGCCGCGAGTTTCCAGCAGCGCGCCGCGGCGTCCCCGCGGGCTCGGTCGGGGTGCTAGTTTGATCGCGTGGCACCGCCGACTCGCTTCGGGCTCCCGCTCAACCCCCGGCGGCCGCCCCGCGCGCTCGTGCTCCGCGATCTGTCGCCGGAGGAGGCCAGCGCAGCCATCGACTGGTCCGGCTGGTACCTGCCCGACGACGCCGAGCGCCATGGCAAGGCCGAGCGCTCGGGGATCGTGCGCCTGCTGCTCTCGGTGGTCGCGCAGCTCGCGCGCGAGCGCGGCTGGGTCGACTGGTACGCCGGCGCCGACCACGCCTTCGCGTGGGTGCGGAGCGAGCCGCTCGTGCGCGTCCTGCCCGACCTCTACGTCCTCGATCACCGCCCGTTGCCGCCGCTGCCGCGGCAGTGGCAGACGTGGTTGCCGGGCCATCGCCCGCCGCGGTTCGCGCTCGAGATCGTCGCGGGCGACTGGCGCCGGATCTACGAGGACACGCCGGCCAAGTACTGGCAGCTCGGCTGCCCCGAGCTCCTGCTCTTCGATCCCGAGGCCGCCGCCGCGCGCGCGCCGCTCGCGGACGAGCGCGTGCCGCTCCAGCTCTACCGGCGCGACCCCGACGGCACGTACCTGCGCGTCCACGCCGGCGCCGATCCTCTCTGGATCGAGGCGCTCGACGCGCACCTCGTCGTGCTGAAGGACGGCCCGCACCCGACGTTGCGCGTCGCGCGGACCTCCCGCGCGACGGATCTCGTGCCCGCCGAGGAGGAGGCCCTCCGCGCCGAGGGCGAGGCGCGCGCCCAGGAGCAGCGCGCCCGCGCCGCGGAGCAGCGCGCCCGCGTCGCCGCCGAGGCGCGCGTGCGCGAGCTGGAGGCGCGCGTGCGCGACCTCGAGTCCCGCGTGACGCGCCGGTGAGCGGCGGGCGGAGCTAGGCCGGCCGCAGGATCTGGCGCACCGAGTCGACGTCCGCGACCCGGTGGAGCACCGGCTGCAGCCCGGCGCCCGCGGCCTCGCCGAAGGCGCCGCTCGCGGCGACGGCGCGGGCGCGGGGGCCGTCGAGCACGAGGAACACGTCGCGGAGGCCTCCGGCGCCCGGCGCGTCGATCACGTCGACGATGCGCGAGCGATCGAGGTGCAGCTCCTCGTCGCCGCGCTGGATGAGCACGCGCCGATCGGTGATGAGGTACCGCGTGCGCGCGGCGAGCCGCGCGGGGCGCACCACCGACACGTAGAGCATCGCCGCCCCCGCGGCGACGAGCAGCACGATCGTGAGCGACAGCGAGGCGACCAGCGCCACGAACGACACGCTCTCCGGGTCCATGCCCGCCGCGGTCACGATGCGGAGGCTCCGCACCGCGTGCACCGCCGAGACCACCGCGAAGCCGCCGAGGAGCACGCCGATCAGCACGGAGCCGAGGCCGCGCAGGCCGCTCGGGAGCCACTTGTGCCAGCCGTCGGCCGGGTGCGCCGACCAGAGCACCCGCTCGCCCTCGTCGAGGCGCTGCGAGAGCAGCCGGTGGCCGTCCCCCGCGGGCGCCGAGGGCACGACGCCCCGCAGGATCGCCCAGACGCGGTCCGGCGCGACGACGCCGTTCAGCACGATCGACAGCCGCCGCCGGAGCGCGCCGGTCGGCACCGCCCTCACGAGCTCGAGGTCGCCGACGCCCGGGTGCTTCGGGTGCCAGTGGATGCGCGCGTAGCTGATCGACCGCCGCTCGATGGAGCGGCGGAGCTTCCCGCGCTGCACCACGATGTGCCCGTCGGTGAGCGTGTACTCGAGCTCCGAGCGCCACCAGCGCGGCAGGTAGCTGAACGCGACCGCGAGGCTCGCCATCCAGGCCGCGAACGCGAGGAGCTGGTTCGGCGACGCGCCGAGCGCCTTGCTCACGACGATGGCCGACGCCGTGCTGATCGCGGAGGTCACGCCGCAGACGGCCGCGCCCACGATGTAGAGGAGCGGCGTCGCGACGACCTTGGGACGTCCGGACCAGAGCACGGTCTCATTGAACACCGAGTCGCGCATCTCGACGGATCTCCGTTCGGGGTGAGCTGGCCGGCGCCGCCCCCGCGCGCGAGAGCGACGACGGGATAAGGTGACGCCGCCGGGCTGGGTCGTAAAGGGGCGTCCTGGCCCGGCGCGCCGGACGCGCTCAGCGCCGCTGCGGCGCCGCGGGCGCGGGCTTCCGCAGGCGCTTCATCGTCTGCTCCCGCTCCCTCTCGCACTGCGCGCGCCGCGCCTTCGCCAGCGGCAGCCAGTGGTCGTTCCCCGGAGCGCGCGCGATGTACGACTCCCACGCAGCCAGGGCCTGGAGGTACGCCTCCGCGCGCGCGGCGCCGAGCTCGGCGCTCCGCGCCGCGGCCCAGTGGCCGAGCGCGGCGTACCAGTCGTCGTCGTGGGCGGGCACGTAGAACCAGCCCGCGCCGTTGATCTGCTGGTCGCTCCGATCGTAGGTCCTCGCGAGCCGGATGTGCTCGATGGCGCCCTCCAGGTCGCCCGACCGATCGAGCGCCACCGCGAGCCCCCAGAGCGTGGTCACGCCGTACCGGAACATGTCGAGCGACCCGAGCGTCGCCAGCGCGGCCCGGTACCCCTCGACCGCGGAGGTGATGTCGCCGAGCGCCATGTAGGCCTCGGCCTGGTTGGCCAGCAGCAGGGCCCGCGAGGCCGCGTGGGGCTCGAGCGCGAGCGCCTCGTCGTACGCCTCGATCTCGTCCGTGTACCTGCCGAGCCGCGCATAGCAGACCGCGAGCGCGTGCCACGCGTCGGCCCGCGAAGGCGCCGGCGGGTTGATGCGCAGGAGCCCCTCGAGCGTCGCGACGGCGCCCTGCACGTCGCCGAGGTGCTCCAGGATGTCGGCGTAGCGGAGCCGCACCGAGGGGTCGCGCGAGGTCGCCGCGCCGGCGCGCTCGTACAGGGTGCGCGCCTCGCGCAGCCAGAGCGGGCCGATCTCCTCGACCCGCTCCAGGAGCGGGCTGCGCCGCAGCCGGTCGTAACGGACAAGGAGCCCGTCCGCCTGGGCGATGAGCGCCGCGCGCTCGTAGGCCGCCGGATCCAGCGCGCGGGACCACACGGTCGGCGCTGCGGCGGCGGGGCCGGGCGCGCGCGTCGCCGCGAGGGCGAGCGCGAGGAGCGCCGCAGCGCCGCGCAGGGGCGACCGCCGGCTCACGGCGCCCCTCCTGCCCGCGCGGGCGCCGCGACGCGCTCCCGCGGGGCGCGCGCCGGCCGGGGGCCCCCGCCGCCTGCGCCCTTCCGGAGCGCGTCGAGGCGCGCGCGCGCCGCCGCGGCCCACGGCCCCTCTCCACCGGCGCCCGACAGGTAGGCTTCCCAGCGCGCGATCGCCGCCGCCGCCGAGGTCCGCTCGAGCGCGAGCGCCTCCAGGGCGAGCCTGTCCTCCGGGGCCGCGAGGTAGTCGACCGATCGCAGGCGCGCCGCCGCGCTGGCGAGGTCGTCCGCGGCGTGCTCGCGCGCGGCGGCTCCGGCGTGGGGATCGGCCGCCTGCGCGGCGGCTCCGGCCTGCTGGCCGGCGGCGCGCGCCCGCGCGGCGGCTCCGGCGTGCGGATCGGCCGCCCGCGCGCGCGTCGCCTCCGGAGCGGCGCCGGCCACCTCGCCCTCGAGCGCGGCGTCGGCCTGGGCGCGGTCGCCGGCGCGGTCCAGCGCGAGCGCGAGCGACAGCGTGACGTCGCGGGCGAGCTGCGACTGCGAGCGCTGGCGCGCCTCGCGCAGGTAGGCGATCGCCTCGTCGAGATCGGCGCGGGCGCCCTCTCCGCGCGCGCCGCCCTGCGGCTTCGCGCCCGCGTCGGCGGTCGACGCGGCGGCGCCCGCGGCGGCGCCGGCAGCGGCCATCGACAGGTGCGCTGCCTCGAGCAGCACGAGCGCGCGCTGGTCCGCGGTGCCGAGCAGGTCGATCCGCGGGACGAGCGCGCGGTACATCGCGAGCGCCTCGTCGCGCTTGCCGGTGCGGGCGAGCGATCGGGCGAGGCCGTGCAATGTGGGCGGGTCCTCGACGCTGCGGGGGTCGATGTGCCGCGCGCGGTCGAACGCGCGCGCGGCGTCCCCGGGCGAGCCGAGCGCGAGGGCGGCGCGCGCGAGCAGGACCTGCGGCGCCGCGTGCCCCGGGAGGATCTGGTCGGCGAGGCGCGCCGACTCGCGCGCCGCCTCGGGGTTGCCGCCGAGCTGCGCCTGGCCGCGCGCGAGGAGGTCGCAGTAGCGCGGGAGCTCCGGCGCGCGCGCGCGCTCCCAGACGGTGGGCCCCCGGGCGATGGCGCGGCTGGTCCGCGCCGAGCACTCGGGCGGCCTCCCTGCCGCCGCGGCGGCGGCGACGAGATCGCCGCTGCTCTGTCCGCCGTGCGCGGCGAGCGGGAGAGCGAGCAGGGCCGGGAACAGCAGCGAGCCGAGGTGCACGCGGCGAGTGTACCAGCGCCGCGCACCAGAGGCTCACGCCCGGCCGGGGGCGCGGGGCTGCGATCCGGTTGATCGCGCGGTCGATGCTCCGTTATGGTGCCCGAGGTGACAGCGCCACGGGGGGCGTTCGCGGGTCGTGTTTCGCTGGACTCCGCAGCCTTGGAGCCTCGTGAGGCCAGAGGAGGATCGACATCATGGGCGAGGTGATTCGCAAGGATGCGCCAGCGGACGACATCATCGGTGACGTGCGCGCGACGCTCCACAGCGCTTCTGCGAAGGGCGGGTCCCTCCGGGAGCTCGCCGAGCAGCGGCTCGTTCCCGTGCTGACGCTCTTCGACGGGGTGGAGGCCCAGCGCAACGCCGCGCGGTCCGAGGCGGAGCCCCTGCTCGCCAAGGTCGAGGCCGAGTCCGCGCGCGCCGACGACGCGCTCGGCAAGGTGGCCGACGACGTCTGGAACGCGGTCGGGCGCCCCACCGCCGATCCGGCGCTGTCGATCCTGTTCCCCGGCGGCATGGCCTATTTCGCCGACCATGAGGACGGCGACATCACCGGCCAGCCGGATCGGCTGGAGGTGCTCGCGCAGCTCCTCGGCTCGGGGATCCACCCGAAGCTCAGCCTGGACAAGGCGCAGGCGGCGGCCGCCGAGGTCAAATCCGCCGCCGCGGCGCTGCGCTCGACGGTCGAGGCGACCCGGCTCCCGCTCGAGCGGCTCAGCGTGCTCGATCGCATTCGCGGCGCGGTGGCGAAGAGCGCGCACATCGAGCTCGTGCACCTGAAGCGCCTCTACAAGGCGGCTGGCTTCAGCGAGGCGGAGATCCACGGCGTCATCCCGGATCGCGGCCGCGCGCGGCGCCGGTTGTAGCGCGCCGCGCCGTCCACGTCGGCCGCCCTCTGTGGGCGCGCCGGCCGATCCCGCGCACCAGGTGGGAGCGCCGCGGCGCCCACGCTTCGTCGAGCGCAGGCGCCGCGGCGCGGGCGAGCGTGGCGCCCGATCGCTACCTGGGCAGGCTCACGGGCGACGGCCCCCGAAAGGCGCGTTCGGGTCCTGAGCGCCGGAGCCGAACGACCCGCTGCGCCCGTTATACCAGGGGTACGAGGGGCGAGCGGGAGAGTAGAGCCCGTTCGCGCCGGAGTAAACGGGGCCGTAATAAGGCGTGTTGTAACCGTAGTACGATGCGCCAGGCAGGGCGCCGTAATCCCGGACGTACGGGCTGCCGATCAGCGCGGGGAGCGACGTGGCGAACGCGAGGTGCCGCGACGTGGCGTTCCGGATCTCTGGAACGAGGTGGGAGATCCCCGGCTGCAGCTCGGGCCCGACGACGGAGATCTGCTCCTGGAGATGGGCGAGGAACTCCCGGTGCCGGTAGATCTGGATGTCGACGAACGTCCAGTCGAAGTGAGCCCCCGTGAGACCTTCGAGCGTTTGCTGATCCGACGCGCCCTGCTCGGCCAGCGCCAGGCTGATCTGGTTGTCCAGCGGCCTCATGCCGATCTGCGTGAGCGCGGCCCGGAGCCGCTGGTTCGAGAGGGAATGATAATCGAGCAGCTCCTGGGCGAACTCGCGCACGTGCGGGTCCGTCGCGTGGTTCAGCGCGAGCTGCGCGATGACGAACTCGTTCGCGTCGAAGGCGCCGAGCACCGCCGCGAGCTCTGGCATCGAGAGCGTGAAGGCCTGCGAGGTGGCCTGGACCTCCTCTTCCGACGTGTCCTCGTCCGCCGCCGCCAGATCACCGTCTTCCGCCGCGACGGAGCAGGCGCTGGTTCCCGCGAGCGCCAGGGCTGTCATCCATGCAAAACGAAGAGAATTGATTCGAATGCTCATGATCCCCCCATGTCATTGACGGAAGCGGGTCCGGCGCTGAAGCGCTTGGCGGTGATGCCTGGCCCGCCCCGCCATGTATCTTGAACCGGCGCCGGGAGACGCAAGCGCGATCTCATCGAAATAGCCAATGCTCACCATCGCACAGGATCGGTTGAACCCTCCGCGCCGCGCGACGGACCGGCGCGCAGGTGCCACATCCTCACGTCGATGAACGGACGCGCGCGCGCCCGGGCGGCGGCGCCGGCGCCCTCAGGGCAGGGCTGGCCTGGTCCAGGGGGCGGCGCATCCGGAGGGGCGGTGCGCTGGCGTGGGCGGGCGCGACGGAGGCGGCAGGATGGATATCGTCGCTTTGCTGGAGGACGGGCCCAAGGCTGGGTATCGGGCGCCCGGCGACAGGGGCGCGGGCGGCGCGTCAGTCCGCGGCTCTGGCCGGCTTGCGGGCCACGACGCCGACCGTGCCGTAGTAGATTCCCCACGCCGAGGGATCGGACGCGAACCGGGCGTAGCCGGCGAGATCCTCTTCGCTGATCTGCCCCGTCGCGAGGTATCTGTCCTGGAGCTGAGCGGCCGACAGGCTCATGATCCCGGAGAGCGGGTGGCCCCCCGGGCACAGCGGCACCTCGTTCTCGACGGCCTCGATGGCGAGCCCCCGCGACATCAGGATCGCGGGCAGGCGCAGGCCCAGGCCCGGGTCCTGACCGCCGGCCTCGTACATCGCGAGGATCGACTGATTGACCCGGTTGAAGGCGTCGATATCCGCGCCGGAGGCGCCCCTGGCCGCGGTGAAGTCCGGCTCTTCGAGGACCAGGCGCCCGCCGGGCTTCAGCGCCGCGAGCATGGCGTCGAGGATCACCTGGAAATCCGCGTTGTGGATGAGCACGTAGCGTGCGTGGACCAGGTCGAACCGGGCTGCATGGAAGTCGAGCTGACGGATATCGCCCTCGATGATCCGGACGCCGGGCAGCCGAGAGGCGTCCAGGAACCCCACGTCGCGGTCGACCGCGACCACCTCGCCCTCGTGGCCGACGCGCTCGGCCATCCAGGCGGCGATCGACCCGGCGCCGGCGCCTATTTCGAGGCAGCTCCAGCCGGGGCCCATCCCCGCGGCCTTGAGCAGCCGCCGGCTCCCGGGGTCGAAGAAGCCCTCGATCCGCCGCAGGCGATCGAGCTCTCGCGCGCGCTCCGAACCCGCAAACACATAGCTACTCTCGGCCATAGATGGACATAATAGTCGAATTCCATGGGCGAAGAAGCGAACTTCTGCCGTCGGGCTTCCCGTGAACGCGTTGATCTGTTGAGTGACACACAGCCGGAGCCGTTCGATCCAAGCTGAACAGCAGCGCTCTCTCGCGGATATGTCCGGACGTGGATCTCCGAGGGGACGCGGCGCCGCATCGGGGTGGTCAGCGCGCCGCGTCCGTGCGCCTGCCGCACACAGGTCGGCGTGTCGGCTGCCGTGCGGGGTCGCCCGGAGGGGGCTCATCGGGGGCGGCGGCGTCGCCGGGGGCCGGGCAGCTCGGACCCGCCTGGAGCCCGCCCCTTACGCGATCGCCCTCCGCAACGCCATCACCGCGAGCCCGCCCACCGCCAGCGTGGCCACGCCGCTGAGGAGCCGCCGCGCCGTGGAAGGCGCCGGCAGGAACGCCGTCGCGCCGAGCGCCGCCAGCGGGGGCGACGTGCGCGCCGGCGCCGACTGGACGGCGAGCGGCGACGCCACGGCCGCCTGGATGGGCGCGGTCTCGGTGAACAGATCGAGCATCTCGCGCACGAACGCCGGTAGATCCTGCGGCCCGCGGCTCGAGAGCCAGTTGCCGTCCCGCACCACCTCCTCGTCCCGCCAGACGCCGCCGGCGTGCACGACGTCGTCGCGGATCCCGGGCCACGACGCGAGCTGCCGCCCGCTCACGAGCTCTGCCGACGCGAGCACCCAGGGGCCGTGGCAGATGGTCGCGATCGGCTTGCGGAGCGTGTCGAAGGCGCGAACGAACTGGCGCGCTTCCTCGCTCTGCCGGAGCAGGTCCGGGCTGATGAACCCTCCCGGCAAGAGCAGCCCGTCGTAGTCGGCCGGGTCCGCCTCGCCGACGGTCCGGTCCACGCGCACCCTCGCGCCTGGCTCGTGGAGGTTCATCCCGCGGATCTTGCCGTGGCGTAGCGAGATGACGTCCACCTCCGCGCCGGCGGCGCGGAGCGCCTTCATCGGCACCGTCAGCTCGATCTGCTCGAACCCGTCCGCCACGAGCGCTGCGATTCGCTTTCCTGCGAGCTTCTTTCGTTCCCTCATGCTGCCCTCAACGGTTGGTCGATGCGTGTCGTTGCGGCCGCCGCGGCGCCCTCGTCCGCCGGCCCTGCGCGCGGGTGACGTGCCGCGTGAGATCCCTGGCGATCGGCGCGCCAGAAGGGGCCTGTTCGTACAGCCCGGTGTCTCCTTCGGGCATGTCTCCTCTGACCCACCCTAGAGCCGGCGCCCCGCGCCGCAACCGAGGCCAGAGCAGATTTCGTGGAGTCCGCGAGCCCAGCCGCCGGCATGGCCAGTGTGTCTTTTTGCGACAGGCAGACCACGGCTCGATGACGCAGGGGGATCATGAGACGGAGAGCGCGCCGTCACCGCGACGCAAGGAGCCTCGGGCGGAGCCACAGCAGCCCCAGCACGGCCGGCGCGAGGGCAGCCAGTCCGACGACCGCGGTGCGCAGGAGCCGCTTCTTCCCGCGCGGCTTCCACCCGCCGCTCGCGGTGGTCCCTTCCGGCAGCGGCGTGAACAGGTTGCCGTTCGTCGCGTACGCTGTCCGGTCGTGCTGCAGGTGCAGCCTGTCGACGCTCCGCGCGAGCAGGCGCTCCGCGAGGCCCGGGGCCAGGAAGGCCAGCAAGGCGAGCTGCCGGGCCGCGTTGCCCACGAACACCTCCCGCCGCGGTGTCCGTGCCAGACGAACGATGGCGCGCGCCACGCGTTCCGGTGGGTACACCGGCGGCATGGCCCTCGGCGTCCGCCCCGTGTAGTTGCCGGCGTGCTGGAAGAACGGCGTGTCGATCGTCGCCGGCATCACGGTGCAAACATGGATATCGCGGACGCCGAGCACCGTGAGCTCCTGCCTCAGGCTCTGGGAGAGCCCGCGGATCGCGTGCTTGGAGGCGACGTAGGCGCTGACGTAGGGCTCCGAGAGCCTGGCGACCATCGAGGCGACGTTGATGAGCACGCCGCGACCCTGCCGTCGGAACTGGGCCAGCGCGGCGCGGGCGCCGTGGACATAGCCGAACAGGTTGGTCTCGATGACGCGCCGGTAGGGCTCGGAGGGCGTCTGCTCGAACAGCCCGAAGAGCGTCACCGCCGCGTTGTTGACCCACACATCGATCCGGCCGAACGCCTCGGCGGTGCGCCGCGCGACCTCCAGGACAGCGGCCTCGTTCGTCACGTCGGCGAGCACGATGAGGGCCTTGCCCCCGGCCTGCTCGCACTCGGAGGCGAGCTCGCGCAGCGGCTGCTCGCGCCTGGCTGTCAGCGTCACCGCGGCTCCGCGCCTGGCGAACTCCAGCGCTGTTGCGCGGCCGATGCCGCTCGAAGCGCCCGTGATGACGACGACCGTGTTCCGGATGTTTTCGCGCATGCCTCACCCCCTCTGCTGCACCCTGCGGCGAGCGGCCGCGCGCGGCGCGCGGCGTGCTCCGCGGTCACAGGTGGTCGTGACCTCATGCAAGCGCCGGGCAAGCCGGATCGAAGCTGGAGCCGTCCGCCGCGAGGGTGGCTGGCGCCTGACGTGATGGATCGACGCGCTCGCTCGGTGTCCGGCCGACGGCTCCTCGTCGAGCGCGCGTGCGGACGATGGCTCAGCAGGCCTGTTTGCGTGCGAGAGCGCAGCGCTGCTCGATCGGGCGTGGCCCGACGTGCCGTTCCGGCCTCGTCTCGATCCCGAGGTCCGGGGACGGCTCCAGCATGTCGAGCGTGGGACGCTGCGCCGGGCCCTGGGCGGCCTCATGCGCGCGGACGCGTCCGCATCGCCGGCGGCTCGGCACGAGCCGCGAACGCAGACGACCTGGGAGAGACAAGATGCGAAGCATGTTTCTGGTAGTCGTGGCCGCGCTGCCGCTCATGGCCTGTGGGGGAAGCAGGAGCGGCGAACAAACGACCTCGCCCGGGGCCGGGCAGACGGGCGGGGAGACCCCTGGTACCACCGAGGGAACGGGAACACCGGAGAGCGGAAGTCCCGGCACAGACACGATGCCAGGCGGCGATATGGGCTCGCCTGAAGGAGGCGCTCACGGCGGGACAGGCACCCAGGGCGGCACGCAGGAGTGGGGAAGCGGCACGCCGGGCAGCCGCACGCCGGGCGGCGGCACGACGGGCGGCACGCCAGGCGGCACGCCGGGCGGTACACCGGGCAGCGGCACGACAGGCGGCGGCACGACGGGCGGCACGCCGGGCAGCGGCACGTCGGGCACGCCCGGTGGTGGTTCTCTCACGCCGCCGAGCGGCGGGACCGGTACGCAGGGCACCGGCACGCCGGGCGGCGGGACCGGTACGCAGGGCGGCGGGGCCCGCACACCAGGTGGCGGCTCCGGTCGGTGAGCCTTCGCTGACAGGGACTGAAAGGCAAGACTCCCCCGCCGTCCGAGCGCGGGGCGTGAGAGCGCCAGGTCCACCCCGGACAAACACCCCCGGGTACATGCGTTCAAGCCCTCCTCACCTCATCTCCCCTCGCAGGACCGGGCGCTACGCAAGCTCCTGCGTGCTTGCGCAAAAGGCAGCCGAACCCCCGGCGTGAGCGCTCTGACCGCGACCGCTGCATTCAGCGCGCTCCGGCCGTCTATCCACCCCGCATCGCACGCTGAGCCCGGATGGCGCGAGAGATGCCTGCGATGACGACGACGATGGCGACAGGGTTCGCCATCCGGCGAGCTGTCCTGTCCGAGCCTGTCGGAAGGAAGCTCAGGGTGGTGTCCCGCAGTACCATCCTCTCCACTCGCGGCTTCACTCCAGGGTGACGCGTCAGGGGCGAGGTGCGCTCCGCCTGTACAGCCCGACGTGTGCGCGCGCGGCGCTGAGCGCTGAGCGCAGGAGATCATCGCATGAGCACGCACGACACCGCGGCCTTTCAGCCGTCGCACGACATGATCCCCGTGGCCGGCGCGATCGAGGTCGACATCCCCGTCGACGTTCTCTGGGGCTTCTTCACACGGGCGCGCCACTGGCCGCGCTGGAACCCCTGCTTCCTCTGGGTGCACAACGAGCGCCTCGCCCTCGGTCAGCGGCTGACCTGGTGCTTCCGTCCGATCCACCCCTTCTACCCGTACGTGCTGCCGGCCGTCGCGGACATCGTCGAGGTCGAGCCGGGAAGGAAGGTCACCTGGGAAGTCACGGCCCTGCCGGGCTTCCACGCGCGGCACAGCTACCTCGTGGAGGACGCCGGCAACGGCCGCTCTCGCTTCGGCTCCTGGGAGCAGGCCACGGGGCCGACCTTCCGGGCGATGCGCGACTTCTGGCTCGCCCATTTTACGTTCGTCAAGGACAGATCGCTGGAGGGAGCGCGGCTGCTCGAGGCGGTGTACAAGCAGCACGGGCGGCTCGCCCCGGAGCTCCTTCCGGGCTCGCATCCATCGCTCCGCGAGGCCGCGTCGCCCGTGGCGGCGGCGCTCTCGTTCTACCGCTCTCACGTGCGCCAGTCGGTCGTCGAGCTCGGGCCGGGCGTCCGCGTCGTGCTCGGCGGCGGCGGCAACTCGCTGATCGTCGAGGGGCGCGGGGAGTCGCTCCTCGTCGATACCAAGTTCTTCCCCGGCTCGCACATGCTGCGGCGCTGGATCCGCAAGCACGTGTCCACGCCGGTGAAGACGGTGGTCAATACCCATTACCATTACGATCACACGCAGGGGAACGATCTCTATCCTCGCGCCGCGATCGTCGCGTACCGCACCGTCCCCGCCTCGATGCATGCCGAGGACGGCAAGTTCTGGTCATCGCACCGCGACGGTGTGCCCGTCGTCCTCATCGGCGACGAGGGCGCGGAGCTCGACGTGGGCGGGCGGAAGGTCCGCGTCGGGCACCCGGGAGCCGCGCACACGCACGGAGACCTGTGGGTCCATGTCCCCGACGCGGACGTCGTCGCCACGGGCGACCTCGTGTTTCACGCCCACTATCCGTTCTTCGACCTCTCCCCGGTGGGCGCCGATGTCGACGCGCTCGCGGCGGTGATCCGCCGCCTCGCGGCCGCTCACCCCACCGCGACCTTCGTGCCCGGCCACGGCCCGGTCGCCCGGGCCGGAGATCTGGCGCGCTACGCCGATTACCTCGAGTCGCTCAAGGCCTCCGTGGAGGCGGTCGTCAGGCGCGGCGCCAGCGCCGACGACGCGGTGCTGCTCATCGACCTCTCGCCGTGGAGCTTCAAGAAGCTGCCCGTGTCGCATCGCGGGCGGCTCGTCTGGACGAGCGCGGAGAGCAACATCCGCTGGATGTACGAGCTCGTCAAAAGCCGCGCTCGGGACGACGGTCCTCGGCCCCCGGCGCGCTCGATGAACGGCGCTGCGAACGTCATCACGGGGGCGCCCTCGATGATCGACAGCACGGTTCGTCGATGATGGCTACTTCCACAACGGTCCACGCCCACACGCCGGAGCGCGCGTAGGGCGATCGCAGAGCGGAGGAGACGCTTCCATGAACGTGATGACTCGCACAGACGAGCCGAGGACTCATTTCATCCTCGTGCCGGGGTTCGCGGGCTTCGATGCCCTGGGCTCATTGCACTACTACCACGGCGTGACCGAGGCGCTGCGCGGATGGAAGGGCGCCATGTACGAGGCCCCGCTCACGCTGCACTACTTCCCGAACCTGCCCACGGCGCGCATCGAGACGCGCGCGAAGCTCCTCCTGGACTGGCTCCTGCAGCGGTACAAGCGGGGGCTCCTCCGCCTGGACCGCGGCGACGCCATCCACTTCGTCGGCCATTCCACCGGTGGGATGGATATCCGGTGGATGATGAAGTGCCTCCACGAGCACGCGGTCAGGAACGAGCCGATCGAGAAGTTCCCCGCGGAGGCGATCATCAAGAGCATCTGCTCCGTCCAGTTCCTCTCCACGCCTCACCGCGGCTCGAACCTGGCCCACGTCGTCGGCGGATGGTCCAGCAAGCTCCAGGCGCTCGTGACGGTGCTCTACGAGACCAGCCGCACCTTGCGTCAGCCGGGCGCGCGCCTCCTGGCCAGCTCGCTCAAGCGGCTCGGGTGGTCGGCCGGCTGGGTCCACGCGATCCTCGACACGATGAGCCTGTTCAGCGCCTGCGACGAGCGGGACGGCCTCGCCCGCGCGCGGGCGAGGGGCGTCTATTTCGACACGCTGAAATGGCTGAACGACGCCTCGGACGATTTCGGCGTCGTCGCAGACCTCGATCCGGCCCGTTATGCGGCGGACGCCGCTCGCGCGGAGGAGCTCTTCAGGACGACCTACGCGCACGTGCGCCTGCGCTCGATCGTGACCAGGGCCGAGCCGCTCCCGGGCGCGCCGGATCACGACCTGTTCAAGATCTTCCACCGGTGGACCGCGCGCGAGCCTGGACAGGAGCTCGGACCGGACTGCTCGGTCCGCAGGCTCGACGCTGCGGGGAGCGTGGCGCTCGGCCGCGCGCACAACGACGGGATCGTCAACTGTGTGTCCATGGTGTGGCCCACGCCGGACGACAGCGTCTTCGTCGACGCGGATCACGCGGACATCCTCGGACATCACGGCGGGCCCGGCGCGCCGGACGAGGACGTCGTGAGCCCTGCCCACAAGCGGTACGACATCTTCCTGTCCAGCTCGGGCTTCGATCGCGAGCGCTTCCTGCAGGTGTGGCGGTCGGTGCGCAGCTTCGCGTTCGCCTCCGAGTCGGGCCGGGACCGCCGGGCGCCGCTCACCCGGGTCGTCCTGCCGGCGTTCTCCGCGCGGATCCCCGACGCCGAGGCCGATCGCGCCGCGGCCGCGGACAGCGCGCCTTCGCCTCGCGCCGAGGCGGACGCGCCCTCGTCGAGCCTCGGCGCGGAAGGAGCCGTCCCGTGAGCACCCAGCGGAGCGAGCGCTCGACGAAACGGTCGCTGATCCTCGCCGGCGGCGGGATGAAGGTGGCTTTCCAGGCCGGCGTCCTCGAGGTGTGGCTTGACGAGGCGGGGCTCTCCTTCGATCACGTCGACGGCGCCAGCGGCGGCACCCTCAACCTCGCGATGCTCTGCCAGGGGCTCAACGGCTCGCAGATCGCGGACAGCTGGCGGAGGTTCGACCCGAGCCTCGGCCTCGACCTGAACCTCGAGGAGTACATCAAGCCCCTCCACGCCGAGTCGATAGCGACGCTGGATCGCTTCCGCATGGCGATCCGGGAGGCGTGGCGGCTGGATTTCGGCGCGATCCGCGAGAGCCCGCTCGACGCGACGTTCAACGTGTACAACTTCACGAAGCACGCGCTCGAGGCGCTGCCGCCGTCCGTGATGACCGAAGATCACCTGATGGCCGCGATCTCGCTGCCCATGTGGTTCCCGCCGGTCGTCATCGGCGGCGACACCTACGTCGACTCGGTCTACAGCACCGACGCCAACCTGGAGGAGGCGATCCGGCGCGGCGCCGACGAGATCTGGGTCATCTGGACGGTGAGCGAGCGCGGCGACTGGAAGGACGGCTTCATCGCCCATTACTTCCAGATCATCGAGATGGCGGCCAACAGCAACTTCCGCCGCATCGTGCGCCGCATCGAGGACAGCAACGCGGCGATCGCGCGAGGGGAGCCCGGCGAGTTCAACCGCGTCATCCGCCTGCACATCCTCCGGGCCGAGGTCCCCGTTCATTACGTGCTCGCGCTCAGCGCCGACCGCCTCGCCGAGGCGGTGAACCTCGGCGTGCGCGAGGCGCGCGCGTGGTGCGACGCGAACGGCATCCCGCGGAAGCCCGGGCGCGATCTCGCGCCCGACGAGCGCGCGCCGGAGGCGTCTTACGGGCTCTCGTTCAGCGAGGTCATGAAGGGCTACATCGCGCGCGGCGACCACCCTCACGACGAGGCGTTCGCGAGGGGCAAGCGCGAGGGCACGCCCCTCGAGGCGCACCTCACGATCACGGTGGATGCCGTGGGCCGCTTCGTGACGTCGCCCGAGCACGAGGCGGAGGTCGAGGGGAACATCCTCTGCGACGCGCTCGGCGGCGCGCTCCGGATCGAGCGCGGGACGTTCAACCTGCTCGTCGATCAGCGGACGGGCGGCGCGCTGGACCCCACCGGCAAGCACATGCTGTATCGCCTCTTCTTCCGCGATGGCAGGGGACGCGCGCTCACGCTGAGCGGGCGCAAGGAGGTCCGCGACGAGCCCGGCCTCGATCTCTGGGACGACACGTCGACGCTCACCACCCGCATCTACCGCGGGCACATCTCCGCCGCGCTGGAGTCTGCGGCGGAGGTCGTGGCGTCCGGGATCCTCCGCATTCACCTGCTCGACTTCATGCGGCAACTCACGACCTTCCGCGCCCACGGAGGGACAGCGGCCGATCGCCGGGAGGCGCTCCTGCGCTTTGGCAGGCTGTTCCTGGGCAAGCTCTGGGACGTGTACGGGCGCGACGTCCTCGCGTACGGCCCCTTCTGAGGTGAACCATGGCGCAGAAGCGTGCAATCGTCATCGGGACGGGGTTCGGCGGCGCGGTCGCCGCGTGCCGGCTTTCGCAGGCGGGCCTCGACGTGACCGTGCTCGAGCGCGGGCGGCGCTACGACGGCGCTCCCTCGGGCTTGCCGCGCACGGTCCTGGATCAATGGCTCTGGGAGCCGTCGCGTGGGCTCTTCGATGTCCGGCTCATCTCCGAGATCCAGATCGTGCAGGCGGCCGGCTACGGCGGCGGATCGCTGATCTACGCCAATGTGCACCTCCGCGCGCCGGAGGAGGTGTTCGCGGAGGGCTGGCCGGAGGGGTACAGCCGCGAGGCGCTCGATCCGTATTACGACCTCGTCGCGTACATGCTCGACATCAAGCCGATCACGTCGTCGCCCCAGGGCGTGCCCCTGAAGGCGCGCCGCATGCGCGACGCGGCCGAAGGGCTGGGCCGCAAGGACCAGTTCTTCTACCCCGCGATCGCCGTGAATTTCAGCGACACGCCCGGCGTTCAGCCCAACAAGTTCGGCGTGCCTCAGGCAGGGTGCACCTACTGCGGCGAGTGCGTGATCGGCTGCGATGCGCGGGCGAAGAACTCGCTCGATCGCAACTACCTCGCCGTCGCCGAGCGCCACGGCGCCGCGATGCTGACCGAGTGCGAGGTCCAGCTGATCTGGTCGCTCGGCCCCGGCGAGGGATACCGGGTCGACTACATGGACTGGGCCCGCGGCGCGCGTCGATCCATCAAGGCAGAGTACGTGTTCGTCTGCGCGGGGGCGGTCAACTCCACGGAGCTCCTCCTCCGATCGCGCGCGGCCGGGGGGCTCCCGCGCGTCAGCGCCCAGCTCGGGATGGGTTACTCGGGCAACGGCGATCTCCTCGCCTTCGCGTTCGACGTGGCGGACGAGTGGGCGCCCGACAGGGGACCCACCATCACTTCCGCGGTCCTCTACGATGGTCGGAAGGACGACGATCGCGGCTGGTTCCTGCTCGAGGAAGGCGGCTATTCACAGCACCTCTGGTCCCTGGTCAAGCTGGCCACGCCGAAGCAGGTGTGGCTGACGGCGGCGCTCCCGGGCACCTCGCCGTTCACGAACGGGTGGAACCACGGCGCGGCGACCGCGGCGCCCGCGCGCGTCACGAACGAAACGGCCGAAGCCGCGGCGGCAGCCGCGCCGGCCGAGCCCCCGCTGACGCCGGACATCCAGGACACCTACCGGCGAGAGGCGGTGAGATCGCTGCCGATCGCGTCGGACGGAGCCTCCAGCAGACCCGTGACGCCCACCGTGCCGGCGCGCATGGCCCGGTCGGCCGTGTTCCTCGCCATGGGGCGCGACATGGCGAACGGACAGCTCGAGCTGCGCTCGGATCAGACGCTGTGCGTGAAATGGAGCGTGTGCAATAACCTCCAGCTCTACAGCCTCGAAGAGCGCTTCATTCACGATTTCGTCGGCCAGCTCGGCGGCACCTACGGGCCGAGCCCGTTCTGGCGCTATGCGCGGCTCCCGGTGACGGTGCACAACCTCGGGGGCTGCCGCATGGCGGACAGCGAGGCCGGAGGGGTCACCAGCGAGCTCGGCGAGGTCTTCCACCACGCCGGTCTGTTCGTGATGGACGGGGCCGTCCTGCCGAGCGCGACGGGGGTGAACCCGTCGCACACCATCGCCGCGGTGGCGGAGCGGAACATCGAGCGCATCGTCCGCCGCGTGACCGGGCAGCCCGACTGGTCGCCGCCCGAGCGCAGGGACGTCCGGCCGTTCGTGGACGCGCTGTCGCAGGTCTCCGTCCCGCCGGAGGGCACGGCGCCCCCGGTGAAGCCGGCGCTGGGCCTCGGGCTGCGCGAGCGACTGAGCGGCTCCTGGGAGGCCACGACCGGGCACCGCTCGGACGTGGCATGCGACCTGGAGATCAGGATCCCGGACATCGCCGAGTTCGTCGCGGATCCGGCGCACGTCGGCGCCGTGACCGGGATCCTCGTGGTCGGTGGCCTCACCAAGGGGGCCGCCGACATCACGAACGGCGTGTGGAACCTGTTCGTCCCCCATGGCGACGGCCGGTCACGGCAGATCCGGTACACGCTCCCCTTCCAGGGCGGCGACGGCCGGCCCTACACGCTCCACGGCGCCAAGGTGTTCACCCCGCGCTCCGGGATCGAGCTCTGGGACGAGAACACCACGCTCGAGTTCCAGATCCACGAGGGGGCCGATCCGCGGGGGGCCGTGAGAGGGCGAGGGGTGTTGCGGGTGGGCCTGCACGAGGTCCTCCGGACGGCGACGTCGGTCCACGACCTCGGTCGCTACAGCCCCGTCGAGAAGGTGCAGGCGCGGTTCGAGCTCCTCCAGCTCTACGTCGGCAACCTGGCGAAGGTCGCCCTGGGGCGCGCCCCCAGCGTCCCCCCGCCCGGAGCGTAGCCGCGCCGGCGTTGCCCCCGGCCGGCGCGCGGCGACGTTCCGGGCCGGCCGCGCGGCGCTCCGGGCCGGAAGCGACGTCCGGCCCGCGAGGCCGCCGCGGGGGCGCCCGCCCTCAGGCGAACGCGTTGCGCCGGACGATGGTCGCCTCGCGATCCGCGCCGACCGAGACGACGTCCACCGGCACGCCCGTCTCCTTCTCGACCAGCTCCACGTAGTGGCGCGCCGCGGCCGGCAGCTCGGTCATCGAGCGGGCGCTGTCGATCGGCTCGCTCCACGCGGTCACCTGCTCGAGCACCGGCTTCGCCGTCCCGAGATCGTCGATCGGGAACTCCCGCGTGAGCCCCGAGGGCGTCTCGTAGGCGACGCACACCTTGAGCTCCGGCATGCCCGTCAGCACGTCGAGCTTCGTGAGCGCGATGCCGTCGAGGCCGTTCACCCGCGCCGCGTAGCGCAGCGCCGGCAGGTCGAGCCAGCCGGTCCGCCGCGGCCGGCCCGTCACCGAGCCGTACTCCCCGCCGACCGACCGCAGCCGCTCGCCGAGCGGGCCGCCGAGCTCCGTCGGGAACGGGCCCTCGCCCACGCGCGTGCAGTACGCCTTCGCGAGGCCGAGCACCCGGCGGATGCGCGTCGGGCCGACCCCGGCCCCCACGCACGCGCCGCCCGCGATCGCCGACGACGACGTGACGAACGGGAACGTGCCGTGGTCGATGTCGAGCAGCGTCCCCTGCGCGCCCTCCAGGAGCACGCGCTCACCCCGGCGGAGCGCCCCGTCGATGAGCTGCGACGTGTCGGCGAGCAGCGGCGTGATCCGCTTCGCCAGCGGCGCGAGCTCGTCGAGGATCGCGTCGAGCGACGGCGGCTCGCCGCCGAGCGCGCGCAAGGTCGGCGTCCACGCCTCGATAGCGCGCGCGACGAGCTGCGCGAGCCGCTTCATGTCGCGCAGGTCGCCGAGCCGCGCCCCGCGCCGCGACGCCTTGTCCTCGTAGCAGGGGCCGATGCCGCGCTTGGTCGTCCCGAGCCGCACCCCGTCCGCCGCGCTCGCCTCGCGGAGCGAGTCGACCAGCGGGTGGAACGGGAGGATCAGGTGCGCGCGATCCGAGACGAACAGCCGCCCCTCCGTCGAGCAGCCCCGCGCCTCGACCGCGTCGATCTCGGAGACGAGCACCCCCGGGTCGACCACCATGCCCTGCGCCATCACGCAGCGGGCGTTCGAGCGGAGGATGCCGCTCGGGATGAGCCGTACGATGAGCTTCTCCCCGCCCACCACCAGCGTGTGTCCAGCGTTGGGTCCGCCGGCGTAGCGCACCACGAGGTCGGCGCTCTCCGTGTACAGGTCGACGACCTTACCCTTGCCCTCGTCGCCCCACTGCGCGCCGACGATCACGATCGCGGTCATTCCGAAGCTCCTCCCGAATCACGTGGCCCGTCCTCTGCCCGCTCGTCATTCCGAGCGGCTCCGTCCGGGTTCAGGTTCGCCTTTACCCCAGGCTCGCGCGCCGAGCGAGCGTCTACTTTTCGCTCGGCGGGGTCGCCCTCGTCTTCAGCACGATCGCCTGGGCGACCGCGACGTCGTCGAGGGTCGCCGGGACGGTCGCCGCCCCGGGCTCCCCGCAGCCGGGCGGCGCCTCGAGGACGATGGCCCCGTCCCGCTCGCGCACCAGGTGGGAGAACCGCCAGGACAGCGCGTACCCCTCGGGATCCTGGTCCGGCGGGTGCGCCACCGCCGGGACGCCGAGCCCCCGCAGCGCCGCCGCGAGCGGCTCGGCCCGCTCCGGCCGCACCGCCAGGAGCACCCGCGGCGCCGGCTCGTCCGCGGCGCCCGCCGCGTCGCGCGCCCAGGCCACCGCGTCGAGGTTCAGGGCGAAGCCGACGGCCGGCATGGGCAGGCCGAAGCGCGAGAGCAGCATGTCGTAGCGCCCGCCCGCCGCGATCGCCTCCCCGGGGCCCTCGGCGAGCACGTGGAAAATTGCACCCGTGTAGTAGGCGAGGCCGCGGAGCTCGCCGAGGTCGACCCGGAGCGCCGGGCCGAGCTCGGGGCTCGCCCTGGCGGCGTCCCAGAGCGCGCGGAGCTCGGCGAGCGGCGCCTCGGCGGGCGTGCCGGAGAGCAGGCTCGCGGCCCGGTCGAAGACCACGGACCCGTCCGGGTCGGCCTCGCCGCCGCCCGCGAGGTCCGGGAGCGCGGCGATGGCCGCGACGATGCGGCGCGGGACGTCGGCGGCGCGCGGGCTCGCGAGCACGGCGGCGAGGCGCGACGCGTCCTTCAGCTCGAGCACCTCCGAGAGCTCGGCCGCGAGCCCGGCCGGGACCGAGTCGAGCAGCGCGCGCGCGATCATCGCGTGGCCGAGGTCCACGACGAACCGATCGAGGCCGGCCTCGCGCACCGAGGAGGCGGCGAGGCGGAGGATCTCGAGGTCGCCGCCGAGCGTGCCGACGCCGTACAGCTCGACGCCGGCCTGCGGGATCTGCCGGTGGCGGCGCGCCCGGCCCTGGCGGCGGCGGAGGACGGTGCCCTCGTAGCAGAGGCGGATCGGGCGCGGCGCGTCGGCGAGCCGCGTGGCCACGAGCCGCGCGATCTGCGGGGTCATGTCGGGGCGGAGCGCGGCCACCTCGCCCGACTCGGGCTCGATGAAGCGCAGCACGTCGGCGGCGTCGAGGGTGCCGAGCCCGCGCTCGAGCACCTCGGCGAACTCGAAGGCCGGCAGCGCGACCGGCTGGTAGCCGTACAGGACGAAGTGGTCGAGCACGCGCTTGTTGAGCGCGCGGCGGCGCCGCGCCTCCTCGGGGAGCAGGTCGCGCATGCCGGCGGGCAGCGGGTGCGCCAGCGCGCGCGGCGGCGCCGAGGCGGCCGGCGCTGCGCGGTCCACCTCGGGCATCGGAACATGGCGGTCTCCCCCTCGGGGGGCTTCCCATCGCGGAGCGTCGCTGGACATGATGGCCCCGCTTATACCGGCTGAGCACGCGGTGCGCACGCGGCGCGCACGTCCGTTGAGCTTGCCGTGGCAAGGCGTTTGCTGATCGGAGCGCACCACCGGGCCCGTGGGCCGGAAGCGCACGCGGCGCCCTCGACGGAGAGATGGCTCATGGCTCTGACCGCCGTTCCGACCGATGTTCCGAGCGCCAGCACGAGGCCCGAGACTCCTCTGGCGCCGTGCGGTCTCACCCCGCCCGGCGCGGTCGGGTCGCGCCCGCCGTCCCGGGCCGCGAGCGCGGGCCCGCTGGCCGAGGTGATCGGCAGGGCGAAGGAGGGCGACAGGGAGTCGCTCGACGAGCTCACGCGCCTCATCCGTCCGCACGTCGAGCGGCAGCTCGCGCGCTACCCGGTGTCCGACGAGGATCGGCTCGACCTCGTGCAGTCGACGCTGCTGCAGGTGGTGCGGACGATCCGCTCGTTCCGGGGCGACTCGAGCTTCACGACGTGGCTGTTCCGGGTGACGGCGAACGAGGCGCTCATGCTGATGCGGTCGCAGCGCCGGCAGCGCGCGCGCATCGTCGAGGGGCTCGACTTCGAGGAGCTCGGCCTCTTGCCGACGATGCGCAGCACGATCGGCGAGGACGACGCCGCGTCGGCGGCGGAGCGCGAGGCGTACGTCCGCGAGGCGCTGTGCGAGCTGCCGGACGACTACCGCGACGTGGTGCTGGCGCACTACCACGAGGACCTCGGCCTGCAGGAGATCGCGCAGAAGCTCGCCGTGAGCGAGAGCGCGGTGCGCTCGCGGCTCCACCGCGCGCGCGTGCGCCTCCGGGCGATCCTCAACGCGACCGCGTTCGGGCGGGAGATCGCGGAGGGCGTCGCGGCCTGAGGGCGACGCGGGAGGGCGAGGCTAGCGGACGGCGGAGATCCTGACGGTCGCGTCGCGCCAGCGGCGGAGGACGTCCCAGAGCTCGCCCAGGGTGTTGAGGAGCACGTCGGGCCGCGCGTCGACGAGCTCCTGGTGCGAGCCGAAGCCGCCGAGGACGGCGATCGACCGCACGCCCGCGCGGCGCGCGCACTCGACGTCCTGGGGGCCGTCGCCGACCATGACCATCCTGCGCGGCGGGACGTCGAGGTGCTCGGCGAGGTGGAGCAGCGGCGCCGGCGACGGCTTCTTCTCGGCGATGTCGCCGCCCGCCACCACGGCGTGGAAGAGACCGCGGACCCCGAGCGCGGCGAGCACCGCGTCGGTGGTCGAGCGCGGCTTGTTCGTGCAGACGCAGAGCGAGAGATCGCCGAGGTCCGAGAGCCTCTCGATCATCTCCTGCGCGTCCGGCATCCAGCGGGTGAAGTCGAGCGGGTGCCGCTCGTAGTACGCGAGGAAGTGCCGGAGGAGCACGTCGACGTCCTCGGACGACTCGGGGAGCCTGGCCGCGCGCGCGACAAGCGCGCGCGCGCCGTCGCCCACGTACCGGACGATCACCTGGCCGGGCAGCGGCGCGCGCCCCGTGACCTCCAGCGCGTGGTTCACCGCCGCCACGATGTCGCCTCGGCTGTCGATCAGCGTGCCGTCGAGGTCGAACACAATTGCGGTAGGAGAGACCATCGCCTGGGAGCGTACGCCGGTGCCCTCGCTGACGGAAGGTGCGACGAGCACCCAGATCGCACGTGGCGGCGTGAAAAGGTGGGGAGGCGGCTCGAGCGCCCCGCCACGGCAGAGCTCGTACAGGGCTCGTACAGGCTGGGCCGGCTTCATGCCAGGAGTAGAATGCCAGGCAGGATGGACGGTGCGGAACGCCTGCTCGCGTGGTTCCACGAGACCCTCGCGCGCCACCAGCCCGACGACGCGGTCTCGTTCACCGAGGCGCAGGCGCGCTTCATCTCGGTGCTGAAGGGCCTGATCGCGGTGGAGCGAGGCGGCGGGATGGTGTTCGGGATGTCCCTCGCCGGCGAGCACGTCGACGCGCTCGTGCGCGCGGCGCTCCCGGCGCTCGCGGAGGCGGCGCAGGCCTGGCGCGCGCACTTCGAGCGACGCCACGGCGCGCGCGGTCGCCAGGAGGTCGCCCGCATCGCCGCCGACCTCCGTTACGCGCCGTTCCTCGACCGCGACCCCCTCCGCGCCGACCCGGCCGTCGACGAGGCGCTCGCGCAGCTCATCGACGCTTGCCTCGACCCGCGCCGCGCCGCGCCCGGCGCGGGCGGGCGGGACGCGGCGCGCTTGGACGACCGGCACGACCGGCACGACCGGCACGACCGGCTCGACGACACGCTCCGCAGCGCCCTCGTGCGGGGCAGCTTCGCCTCCTCCGCGCCGCGCGCCGGCTGGTCTGTCGCGGTGAAGGCCCCCTCTGCGGATCGCCGGCGCGAGGTGGCCGAGGTCGAGGCGCGCCACGGGGCGCTTCACCCGCAGATCGAGGCGCTCTATGCCTCCATCGACGGGCTGGCCCTCCTCGACTCGGGCGCTGCGCCCTCGCGGGTGCCGTGGCCCGCGGCGCTCCCGCCGACGGCGGTCGTCGTCCTGTCGCCGCTCGAGCGGGGGACCGTCGTCCGCAAATCGAGCTCGTCGAGCAGGATGGGAGAGATGCAGCTCCTCACGCTCGCCCAGCTGCCGGGGCACATCGTGTATACGGAGTCCGACCGCGGCGTCGAGGTCGAGTGCTCCGTCGCCTTGTACCTCGCGGTTCGCGTGGGAACCGCGGAGGTCTACATGACCGCCGGCGACTACACCTCTCCGGCGCACTTGCTCGCGCCCGATCTGGTGAGCTTCCTGCGCGCGCTGCGCGGCGCGGCGCCGCGGCTCGACGGCGTCCTCGCGGCGCTGGTCGAGGTGCTCGGCGGCAGGGCGTGGCGCTCCAGGTGAGCTCCGGCGGCGCCGTCCTCGCTGCCCCCGGCGCCGTCCTCGCCGCCCGCTGTGCGGGGGACAGCCGGACAGGGCGCCGGCAGATCCGTTATGTTGCGGGGACGCCATGGCGATCGACACCGCCCCTGACGCGTCCATCCCCTCGGTGCTGCCAAAGCTCGACGAGATCCGGCAGCGCATGGCCTCCCACACCGACCGGCGAGACGAGCGGCGGATCCTCGAGATCCTCGCGGGAGCGAGCGCCGTCGAGCTCGATCAGCTCCTCCTCCAGCTCGATCTCCGCGCGCTGCTCGGGGACATCGACGATCGCCTCATCGGCCCTGACAACCGCACGGCGCTGCTCGATCTGCTGACCGCGGATCGCCTCGGTGAGCTCGGCATCCCGGCCCGCGCGGCGCTCGCCTCGGCGCTGCAGCGCGGCCGCACCGGGCGCCTCGATGAGCAGGCGTTGCGCCGCATCTGGCTCGGCACGCGCGGCGCCGACGTCACGCGGCTCAAGAACGCGCTCGACGGCCGGGGCAGCTACCACGATCTTCACCAGCTCTTCTATCACGACATCGACGATGACGCCCTGCGCGAGGAGCTCCTCGCGCACATCGCGCATGAAGCGACAGCGGTCTCGACGCGTGAGGTGAAGATCCTCTCCGACATCGACGATACCTTCTATGCGAACTGGAAGGACGCCCGGTACCCGAAGAAGACCGTCTATCCCGGCGTCCTGCAGTTCTACGCGGAGCTCGACCGCGGGCCGGACCTCGAGCCCGGCCGGCCCGGCGACCTGACCTTCGTCACCGCGCGCCCCGGCGACCGCCTCGGCCTCGTCGAGGGCGCGACCCTCGAGGCGCTCGCCGAGCGCGGTCAGCTCACCGCGACCGTCCTCGCGGGCTCGTTCATGCGCCTCCTCGGCAACCGCGCCATCGCGGAGAAGAAGCTCGAGAATTTCCTCGAGTACCGGCGGCTGTACCCCGAGTACGGCTTCATCTTCGTCGGCGACAGCGGGCAGGGCGACATTCATTTCGGCCAGCGTATGCTCGAGCTCGCGCCGGAGGCCGTCAGAGCGGTCCTCATCCACGACGTGGTCGCGACACCCGACACAGCGCGGCTGGAGCTCGCGGTCGGCGGGGTGCGCCTGTTCGACACGTACATCGGCGCGGCGCGCGAGGCGCTCGAGCTCGGCCTCCTCGGCCCGGAGGGCGCGGCCCGCGTGGCCGAGGCGGCGCTCGCGGCGTTCGCCGCTGTCCCGTTCCCGTCGCACGAGGGCCGCGCGCCGCGCCGGATCGAGATGCTGCGCGATCTCGCGCGGCTGAACGACGTCTTGCCGGCACCCCTGCGGGTCGAGACGGCCGCGTGAGCAGCTCCCGGAGATCTCGGGAGGAGAGCGCCTGAAGACGGGAAGGGCAGGCCGATGATCTCGTCGCCTTCCGCGGCGTGATCAGGGGATGTTGAAATACTCTGCCTGGCAACAGCTCTCTTTCACGCCGCACGCGGTGGCGCTCTCTCCTTCACAGGTCCCGACCTCGACGCCGTCCACGAGGCACACGCAGGTCGTGTCGCCGCCGGCGGGCGTCTCGCATCGCGTCTCGTACCGCTTGCCCTGGCACGGTGACGCGCACACGCACGTCTCACCTTCCGCGCCGCCTCCGCCCTCGCACAGCTGCCCGCCGCACCCGTGGAGCGCTGTGCACGCGGTCACCGCCTCCGCCTCCTCGTCGCACGCGTCGGGCGCTCCGTCCTGGCACGAGGGCGCGAACGGCAGGGCGCACGCGTAGAGCGCCCCCAGCGCGTCGTCGCACGCCTCGCCGACGCGCTCGAATTGCTCGCTGCAGAAGCTGGCGCAGTCATCGTGCGGAAACCCGCAGTCGTTCACCTCGACCTGATGGCAGAAGTCCAGGCAAGCCTGCTCGCCGGTCGGAACCTCGCCAGCACCGCCCGCGCCACCAGCGCCGCCCGAGCCGCCCGAGCCGCCCGAGCCGCCCGAGCCGCCAGGCCGGTCTTCCACATCGACAGAGCCGCACGCGGCGAGCAAGCCAATCGCGACCACGAAGAGTAATTTATCGATCACATCCAGGTATGTTCGCATCGCCCGAGGCTAACCGGGTCCACGCTCGCCGATGATGGCGAGCAGGAAGCAGACGCGGCGCCGGACCCGGGCCGCGAGCCGCGGCGCCTCGAGATGCTGCGCGATCTCGCGCGGCTGAACGACGTCCTGCCGGCACCCCTGCGGGTCGAGACATGCCTGTGAGCAGCTCCCGGTGATCTCGGGAGGAGAGCGCCTGAAGGCGGCAAGCTCAGACCGATGATCTCGTCGCCTTCGCCGGCCGGATCAGGGGATGTTGAAATACTCAGCCTGGCAACAGCTCTCTTTCACGCCGCACGCGGTGGCGCTCTCTCCTTCACACGTCCCGACCTCGACGCCGTCCACGAGGCACGCGCAGGTCGTCTCGCCGCCGGCGGGCGTATCGCATTGCGTCTCGTACTGCTTGCCCTGGCACGTCGACGTGCACCCGCACGTCTCGCCTTCCGCGCCGCCACCGCCGTTGCACAGCTGCCCGCCGCACCCGTGGAGCTCGGTGCACGCTTCCAGCGCGTCGATCTCGTCCCTGCACGCGTCGGGCGGCTCGAAACCACACTGGACCGTCGCAAACGGCAGGAAGCACGCGAAGGCCGCGCCAAGCTCGTCCTCACACTCGGCGCCAGCGCGCTGGATCTGCTCTTCGCAGAAGCCGTCGGCGCAACTTGCGTCGGGATCGGCGCAGTTGCTCACCTCGTCGCAGTAATCCAGGCACGCCTGCAAGGCGCCCGAGCTGCCCGTGTCGTCCGAGCCGCCGGCACCGCCAGCGTCGCCCGAGCCGCCGTCGCCGCCAGCGCCGCCCGAGCCATCGCCGCGTGGGCCCCCGCCACCGCCAGCGCCGCCCGCGCCGCCAGGGCCGTTGTTCCCATCGGCAGAACTACACGCGGCGAGCAGGCCCATCGCGCCGATAAACAGCGTTTTAGCGAGAAAGTTCAAGGGTCTTTGCATCTCCCGATTCTAGCTCGATCCACGATCGCCCAGAACGGCGAGCAAGAAGCAGACGCAGCGCCGGACCTCGCTCCTCAGGCCGCGGCGAGCGCGGCGACGAAGCGGTCAATCTCGGATTCGTCGTTGTAGTAATGGACCGACGCGCGCACGAGATCAGGAATCCCGCGAGCCTCGAAGTCGAGCAGGGTCCCGGACGCGGTCGACACGCTGACGTGGATCGCCTGCGCGCCGAGCCGCGCCTTGATGGCCGCGGCGTCCTCGCCCTCTCTGGTGAAGGTCACGATGCCGCAGCGCCGCTGGCCGAGGTCGCGCACGGCGACGCCGGGGAGCTCGGCCAGCTGCGCGCGGAGGCGCTCGGCCAGCGCGCAGACGCGGTCGCGGATCGCGGGCAGGCCGAGGCGGAGCGCGTAGTCGACGGCCGCGCCGAGGCCGAGCCGGCCGGCGACGTGGCTCTCCCAGCTCTCGAAGCGCCGGGCGTCGGGCCGCAGCTCGTAGCGGTCCGGCGCGGTCCAGCAGGCAGCGTGCAGATCGAGGAACGGCGGCTCGAGCCGCTCGAGCAACGCGCGCCGCACATAGAGAAAGCCGGTGCCGCGCGGCCCGCGCAGGTACTTGCGCCCCGTCGCCGACAGCATGTCGCAGCCGATCGCCTCGACGTCGATCGGCAATTGCCCCACGGACTGGCACGCGTCGAGCAGGAACGGCACGCCCGCCGACCTGGCGCGGCGGCCGATCTCCTCCGCCGGGTTGATCAGCCCGCCGCTCGTGGGGATATGGGTGACCGCGATCAGCTTGACCCGCTCGTCGAGCAGGCGATCGAGCTCGGGCAGCGAGACGGCGCCGCTCTCGTCGCTCGGGATGGGGACGATCTCGGCGCCGGTGCGCCGCGCCATCTGCAAGAAAGCGATGTAGTTGGAGGCGTACTCGGCCCGCGCGGTCAGGATGCGATCGCCCGGGCCGAAGCGGAGGGAGTAGAACGCCATGTCCCACGCGCGCGTGGCGCTCTCGACCAGGGCGATCTCGTCCGGCGCCGCGCCGAGGAGCCGCGCGACCGAGCCGTAGACCGCCTCGAGCCGCTCGCCCGCCTCCGCCTCGGCCTCGTAGCCGCCGATGGCCGCCTCGCGGCGCAGGTGATCGACCACCGTGTCGACCACCACGGTCGGGGGCAACGCGGCCCCCGCGTTGTTGAAGTGCACGACCCGGGCGCAGGCCGGGGTGTCGCGGCGCAGCGCGGCGATATCCATCGTCATGAAGCCCTCTTCCTCGGGAGACCGATCCGCCGCAGGACTGCAGCAGCGCCGGCAGACTCTACGTCAAGAGCAGCCCGCTGCGCAGCTCGGTCGGGGAGTAGCCGAGCATGCGGCGGCAGGTCCGCGAGAAGTGCGCCAGGTCGGCGAACCCAGCGGCGTGTGCGGCGCCCGTCGCGTCGAGGCGCGAGAGCGCCGCCACCGCGACGAGGAGCCGGCGCCAGAGCTGAAAGGTGCGGATCGGCAGCCCCACGTCGCGCACGAACAGCGCCTGCAGGTGCGCCTCGGAGAGCCCCGCGCGCGCGATCGCGAGGCGCCGGTCCGCGGCCGGCTCGCGCAGCGCCTCCAGGACGCGGGCCACGCGCCGGTCCGGGGCGCGGCGCGGCGACGCCGCCGCGAGCCAGCCCGCGAGCTCGCGCGCGAGGCCGTCGAGGACCTCGGGGCGCGACAGGGACGCGACGTGCGCCGCCGACGCCCCGTCGAAGCGCGAGAGGAGGTCGCCGTCGAGCGGGCAGGGCCCGCCGCGCAGGCGGGCGTGGCCAGCGACGTGCGGCATCAGCTCGGGGTCGTACAGCAGCCCGAGGGTGGGACCGGGGCAGGAGGCGGCGTGCCACACGTCGGGGGGCACCACGACCATGCGCCCGCGCACCGCCGCGCCGCCCGGCCCGGGCAAGGTCACGGTGACCTCGCTGTCCAGCCCGACCAGGATCGCCGCGCCGTGCTCGGCGTGGAGCGTCGATGTCATCGCGGTCGAGGCGCGCACCGCGAACGCCTCCCCGATCACGGCGCCGATCCTGGATGCGTTCAAGCCGCCCACGGATCGGAATCCTACCCTGGCGCGCGAAGGAGGTCGTGAGCGATGAACCTGTTCTCGGACGAGATGCGCCGCAATCCTTATCCCCTGTATGACCAGCTGCGGAGCGGGTCTCCCGCGCTCCACTATCCGCCGTCCGACTCGTGGATGATCTTCGATCACGACGGCGTGAAGCGGGCGCTCCAGGATCACGAGGCGTTCAGCTCCGTCGTGTCGCCGCCGGGCAACAGGACGTCCGAGTGGCTCATCTTCTCGGACCCGCCGCGCCACACGAAGCTGCGCGCGATCGTCACGCGGGCCTTCACGCCGCGCGCCGTCGCGGAGCTCGAGCCGCGCATCCGCGCGCTGTCGAGCGGGCTGCTCGACCGGACGATCGAGCGCGGTGAGATGGACCTCGTCGAGGACTACACCCTCCCGCTCCCGCTGCTCGTGATCGCCGAGATGCTCGGCGCCCCGACCGAGGACCAGCCGCGGTTCAAGCGCTGGAGCGACGTGATCCTGGACCTCAGCACCACCGTCTCGGGCAGCGAGGAGGCGGCCCGGGCGATCGCCGAGTTCTCCGCGGTGAGCGTCGAGATGCAGGGCTACCTGCGAGGCCTGATCGCCCAGCGGCGGGCGGCGCCGCGGGACGATCTCCTGACCCGGCTCGTCGAGGCCGAGGTGGACGGCGAGCGGCTGAACGAGGACGAGATCCTCGGCTTCTTCCAGCTCCTCCTCGTCGCCGGCCACGAGACGACGACGAACCTGATCAGCAACGCGATCCTGTGCTTCCTCGAGCACCCGACCGAGCTCGCCCGCCTCCGGGCCGAGCCCCACCTCCTGCCCTCGGCGATCGAGGAGGTCCTGCGCTACCGCTCGCCGGTCCAGGCGATGTTCCGGGTGACCCGGCGCGACGTCCCGATGCACGGCCAGGTGATCCCGGCCGGCAAGCCGGTGCTGGCGATGATCGGCTCCGCGAACCGAGATCCCAGGCAGTTCCGCGATCCCGGCCGCTTCGACATCGCGCGCGACCCGAACCCGCACGTCGCGTTCGGGCACGGCATCCACTTCTGCATCGGGGCGCCGCTCTCCCGACTCGAGGCCAGGGTCGCGCTGCCGGACCTCCTCGCGCGGCTCACGGACCTCTCGCTCGCGAGCGACGCGCCGTGGGAGCCGCGCCGGGCGATCCACGTGCACGGACCGACCCGCCTGCCGATCCGCTTCGCGCCGGGGCAGCGCGTCGGGGGGTGAAGCCGGGGGCGCGGACGGATCAGGGCGGCCGGCGCTCGGGCGCGCGGCTCGTCGGGCTCTGCTGAGGGCTGTCGGTCTGATGGCCGCGGGCCTCACCCCGCCCGCCCCGGCGGCCCCGCGCCGGCGCGCCGGGGCGCTGGCGGCGCCCGCCGCGGGGTCGTCGCATGTCGCACACCGCTGGCACCTCCATTGCTGACCACGCTGCGACGCTGGCGACGCCAGCGGCGCCAGCGATGCCCGGCGAACGGCCGTCCCGCGGCCGAGATGACGGCAGCAGCGGCGCGCATGGAGGAGTCCATGAACGAGCAGACCTCGGTCGAGGTCCGTGTTCCACGCGAGATGACCCCGGAGGAGAGACGGCTCCTCGAGGGCGAGCTCCATACCGCCCGCCGCCTGATCTTCGAGGGATCGCGGCGGGAGAGGAGCTTCGCCGCCCACGTGCTCCACGCCGACGCGGAGCACGGCGCCCTCATCCTCCAGCGGAGCGCAGGCGGCCGCATCGTCGGTTACTTCGCGATGCAGATCGTCGAGCGGGAGCTCGCCGGCGTGAGGGTCGCCGTCGTCCGCGGCGAGTCCGGGGCGCTCGGCGAGCACCCGGCGAGCAGCGATGTTGTCCTCCGCCTCGCCCTGGAGCGCCTCATCCGCTACATGCTCGCCCGCCCGGGTCGAGCCGTGTACTGCCTGTGCTCGCTCGCCCATCCGTCGAGCTACGCCCTGCTCTCGCGCTTCGTCGACGTGACCCACACGAGCCCCGCCGAGGGCAGGCCCGCGGGCGCGGACGAGCGCATGGCCGCGCTCGCCGCCTCGTTCGCCCGCGAGCTGAGCGAGCACGGCGGCCTGCTCGCCTTCGAGGTCGCGCGGCGGGAGAGCGCGCCCGCGGGGAGCTGCGATTTCCTCCACCTCTACGAGAACCCCGCGGTCCGGTGCTTCGTCTCGGCGCACGCCGGGCCCGCGGAGGGGCACGGGCTCATCGCGCTCGTGCCGCTGAGCCTCGGCGGCATGATGCGCGCGGCGGCGCGCGCCGCGGGGCCGGAGGCGCGGCGCGCGTAGCCGGCCCTCCGCCGCCGCTCACGCCAGCACGGCCGACAGGCTCTCGAGGAAGCGCTGGTTCTCGCGCTCGGTGCCGACGGTGACGCGCAGGCTGGTCGGCAGGTTGCCGAACGGCCGCACGATGACGCCCTTGCGCAGCAGCGCGTCGTACACGGCGCGCGCCGGCCGCTTCACGTCCACGAGCACGAAGTTCGCCTGGCTCGGGGCCACCGACAGCCCGAGCGCGGTGAGCTCGCGCGTGAGCCGCTCGCGCTCGCGGCGGTTCAGCGCGCGGCTCTTCTCGACGTGCTCGGCGTCGTCCAGCGCCGCGAGGGCGGCCGCCTGGCCGATCGCGCTCACGTTGAACGGCGCGCGCACCCGGTTCATGTAGTCGATGAGCTGGGCCGGGCCGACCGCGTAGCCGACGCGCAGGCCCGCCAGGCCGTAGATCTTCGAGAAGGTGCGCACCACGAGCAGCCGCTCCCGCAGCCCGCGGAGGCGCATGGAGTCCGGGTAGTCCGCCGCGTCCGTGTACTCGATGTACGCCTCGTCCATGACGACGATGACCTCGGGCGGCACCTCGCGGAGCAGGCGCTCGACCGCGGCGCGGCCGACGTGCGTGCCGGTCGGGTTGTTCGGGTTCGCGACGAACAGGAGGCGCGTCTTCGGCGTGACCGCCGCGGCCATCGCCTCGAGGTCGTGCCGCAGGTCGCGCAGCGGCACGGCGGTGTACGGGACGCCGTACGCCAGCGCGGAGATCTTGTAGACGATGAAGGCCGGATCCGCGAACACCATGTGCGACCCGGGCGTCGCGAAGGCGTGCACCATCAGGTCGAGCAGCTCGTTCGAGCCGTTGCCCTGGATGACCTCGTCCATCGAGACGCCGTGGACCGCCGCCAGCCGCTCGCGCAGCCGGTACGCCGCCCCGTCCGGGTAGAGGTTCATGCTCTCGAGCGCCCGGCGCGCCGCCTCGACGGCGCGCGGGCTCGGCCCGATCGGGTTCTCGTTCGACGCGAGCTTCACGGCGTCGGTCACGCCGAGCTCGCGCGCGAGCTCATCGAGCGGCTTCCCCCCCTCGTACGGGACGAGGTTCTCGACGGTGGGCAGAACAAGCGCAGACATGGGGGCGCATCCTACCACGCCTCCGCTGCGTGCGTGAGCGGCTGGATCAGGCGCTCGTGCCCGTCGCCTCGGCGGCAGGTATCCACGTCTCCACGGCCGACCGGAGCGCCGCCCACTCGGGGAGCCACGCATGGGGCTCCGCGTCGTGCTCCAGCGCGTTGAGGATCCGCTCCTCGAGCTCGGGTCGGCTCTTCAGCAACGGGTCGAAGGCGAAGCCTGGCGTGCTCTGGATCTTCGCGAGGATGTTCTTCCCCGCGAACACCTCGAGCGCGTGTTGGCGGAAGCGCCCGCCGCTCAGGCAATCCGGCACGTGACGTTCGAAGGCCTCGAGCAGCTTGTCCGTGTCGAGCCGAGCGCCATCGGTGTACTCGCCGGCTTTCTTTCGAAGCTCCTGCGCGAGCTCCTCCCTGGTGGCGTCGAGGCGCACCTGGGTCTCGAGCCGGTTCCGGCGCGGCGCACAGCAGGTCAACGCGATGCGCGCCGCGGTGACGTGGCCGAGCGCATTGAAGACGCGCTCGAGCTGCGCCACGTAACGGCTCTTCGCGGCTGGATCCCACCGGAGGGCGCGCGCCAGGACGTCGGGGTCGAGCAGATAATTCTCCACCTCTTTGCGCCGCCACCTCCATCCGAGCACGAGCTGCTTCTCGCCGTGGCGCACGGTCCACTGACGAGGGCCGGGGTCGGTGGCCACCGTCCACGCGCCGGGGTCCCTGGGGAAGTCACCATCGGTGATCCCGCAGACGCCGGGGTTCTGCCGGCGCCGGCCACGGATCAGGCCCGCGAAGGCGTCTTTGCCGCCCGAGGGCTCGACCTGGACGCCGGTACCTCGGAGGATCGCGTGGAGGAGTCGGACGTCGGGGCTGTTGTCCTCTCCCTCGCACAGGAGCACGCTCACAGGCACAGGCGTCCCTCCGGGAGCCGATGGATGGTGTGAGGACTGACGAGCGTCGAGACCGCGCGCGCGTGCGTCGTGAAGAGGAATTGATTGTCCTCGCCGAGGCGGGGCAACAGGCCGAGCAGCGTCTGCGCGAGCGGCGGGTGCAGGTTCAGATCGATCTCGTCGATGAGCACCACCGAACGGTGGATCTGCTGCCTCACGAATTCGAACAGGAGAGGAAAGACGGACTGCTCGCCCGCAGACATCTCGCTCAGCGTGTAGGTGCGGTCTCCATCCTTCAATACGAAGCGGTCGTCCGCCGGCGTGGGACCGTCGAATATCGTCTCCAGCCCCGCGAACCCGCGACCCGGAAACGCGGTCCTGTAGAGCGTCTCCAGATCACCGAGGTAGTCGTGCTCCGGATGAGGCCCGTGCTGTTCGCGGTTCCGGTGCCAGATCTTGAGGATCTTGTCGAGCCGCTCGACGGCGGTCGCGAACCGGACACCCATCTCGTTCGGCGGAGCGTGGTCGGGCGCCTCGCGATCCGGCGGCTCGCGCGCGCCGGACAGCGCGATGTTGCGGAACTGGTCGTACCAGAACACCCCCGGTAACCGAGAGAAGAGGGCGCGAAGCTTGGAGTCGTTCCTCAGCGAGCTGGCGACGTACGATCGCCCGCGGAACTGATAGAGCTCCCGCGGGGAGCCGGTCGTCCTCACCCGCGCTCCCTCGAGGCGCAGCGTCACGACCCGGCTGTCTCCAGGCTCCCGGAACAGCTCCCGGCTCGTGGGGTTGGCGAGATCCCACCAGCGCCTCGCGGCCTCCTGCGTCGCCGCGATCTCGTCCGCCTCGAACTCGACCGTCAGCTCGACGATCGGATCGCCGTGCACGAAGTAACGCTCGGGCGCCCAACCGGTCCAGCCGAAATGACGGACATCGGGGATCTTCCGCTGCGCCAGCGACAGCGTGAGGGCGACGGCTTGCAGGATGGTCGTCTTCCCCGACGCGTTGTCGCCGAGGATCAAATAACGATCGGCCACGTCGCCGGTCGCCCTGTTCTTGAAGTCCAGCTCGATGCCGGGAGGAGCGAATTTCTTGAAGTTCTCGATCGTCGCTCGGCTGATCTTCATGGGAGAACCTCGTCACGGGGACCGGCGGCGCGAGGTCTTACCATGCTCGATCGGAGCCGCCTACCAGCGGAGCGCCTCGCGAGCTCGGGGCGCGCTGCCATGGCGCCCTTAGGGCTTCCTCGACAACGGTTCAGCGGGCGTAGCCGCGACCTCGGCCTCCGGGCCACGGCCCGTCTTGCCGAGCGGTCGGCCAGCTCGCGCGCTCGCGAATGCTCCGCCGATGCCCGCGCGACGATCTCCCAAGAGCCAGACGACGCCTCAGCAGAGCTCGCTGGCTTCCACGGACGTCGGCCCGGCGGCCAGGGAGCTCGTCCCGTTGCGCGCTGGCCCCCCGGGAGCCCCGCAGCACCCCGACCCGGAGGCGTCAGGGCACACGTAGTGTCACTCCGGAGGCCCTCCTGTAAACGTTCGGACACACGTAGTGTCATTTGGGAGGCCCCGCTGTAAACGTTCGGACACACGTAGTGTCATTGGGGAGGCCCTCCTGCAGACGGAAGAGCGCACGCGGCGTCATCCCCCCGCAATGGCATGGCTCTCCTCGCACCATCTCCTCCACTGCCGCAGGGTCCCGCCCCTCCTGGCTTCCGGCAGGGCCTCGCGGCGGTATCGCCGGCGCCCAGCGCGCCGCGATCTGGTCTCTTCGTGTGTCCTCCATGTGATACTCGCCGTCCCGATGAAACCCGGGGACATCGTCGCCGACCGCTTCCTGATCGAGCGCCTCGCCGGGTCGGGGGGGATGGGCTCCGTCTACCGCGCGCTCGACCGGCACACCGGCGAGACGGCGGCGCTCAAGGTCATGTCGGGCCGCGGCCTCGAGCACGGCGAGCGCTTCGCGCGCGAGGCGCAGGTGCTCGCGGAGCTGCGGCACCCGGGCATCGTCCGGTACATCGCGCAGGGGGCGACCGAGAGCGGCGAGCCGTGGCTCGCGCTGGAGTGGCTCGAGGGCGAGAGCCTCGCCGACCGGCTGCGCCGGCGCGGGCTCACCGTCGGCGAGAGCGTCCTGCTCGGCCTGCGCGTCGCCGAGGCGCTCGCCGAGGCGCACCGCAACAACGTCGTCCACCGCGACCTCAAGCCGAGCAACCTGTACCTCGTCGACAAGGCGGTCGAGCAGGTCAAGCTCCTCGACTTCGGCATCGCGCGGCTCACGTCGCTCGCGCCCCTCACCATGACCGGCGTCGTCATGGGCACGCCGTTCTACATGGCGCCCGAGCAGGCCCGCGGCGAGCGCGCCGTGGGGCCCCAGGCCGACGTGTTCGCGCTCGGCTGCGTGCTGTTCCACTGCCTCACCGGGCGGCCGCCGTTCGTCGGCGACGACATCCACACCGCGCTGCTGCGCGTCGTGCTCGACGAGGCGCCGCGCCTGCGCGACCTGCGCGCCGACATCCCCGAGACCGTCGACGCCGCCGTGGCGCGCATGCTCGCGAAGGACCCGGCGAGCCGCCCCGCGAACGGCGCCGCCGTGGCGCTCGAGCTGCTCCGGGTGGGCGAGATCAAGAGCACCCCCCCGGCGCCCGTGAGCCGGCGCCCGAGCGCGCTCACGACCGGCGAGCGGCGGACGCTCTGCCTGATGCTCGCGCGGATGGGCCCGCAGGAGGCCGCCTGGCAAGGCCCGACCATGCCGATGACCCTCCCGATGACCATGCCGCTCGCGCGCGTGGTCCCGGAGGAGGAGGTGAAGCGCGTGGCCGCGCGCTTCGGCGGCGCGCTGCAGACGCTGCCGACGACCGGCGACGGGCTCCTGCTCATCACGCTCGAGGGGCGCGGCCTCATCACCGACCAGGCGGCTCGCGCGGCGCGCTGCGCGATCGAGGTGCGGGACCTCTTGCCCGGCGTCCAGATGGCGCTCGTCGCCGGCCGCGCCGCCGCGGACGACCGGCTCCCGATGGGGCCGACCATCGACCGCGCCGTGAGGCTGCTCGACGTCGCCGAGGACGGGCTCATCCGCCTCGACGAGGTGATGGCCGGCCTGCTCGACGCGCGCTTCGACGTCGGCGGCGACGCCACGGGCCTCGTGCTCCGGGCCGAGCGCGACCTCGTCGAGGCGGCGCGGACGCTGCTCGGGCGGGCGACGCCGTTCGTGGGGCGCGACCACGAGCTCGCGATCCTCGACGCCGTGCTCGACGAGTGCCTCTCCGAGCCGACCGCGCGCGCGGTCGTGATCACGGCGCCCGCCGGGCTCGGCAAGAGCCGGCTGCGCTACGAGTTCCTGCGCCGGGTCGAGGAGCGCAACGAGCGGGTGCAGGTCTGGCTCGGCCACGCCGACCCGATGAGCGCCGGCTCGCCCTTCGGCATGCTGCGCCAGATGCTGCGCCGCGAGGCCGGGCTCTCCGGCGGCGAGCCGCAGGAGGTGCGGGAGCAGCGCCTGCGCGCGCGGGTAGGCCGCTACCTGAGCGGCGCCGACTGCGCGCGCGTCACCGAGTTCCTCGGCGAGGTGGCGCGCATCCGCTTCTCCGACGAGGGCCGCGTCGAGCTGCGCGCCGCGCGGAGCGACCCGATGCTCATGGGCGACCAGATCCGGCGCGCCTGGGAGGACTTCGTCCTCGCCGAGTGCCGCGGCGAGCCGGTGCTCCTCGTGCTCGAGGACCTGCAGTGGGGCGACGTGCCCACGGTGAAGCTCATCGACGCGGCGCTCGCGCACCGGGACCAGCCGCTCATGGTGCTCGCGCTGGCCCGGCCCGAGGTCGAGACGGTCTTCCCGAAGGTGTGGGTCTCGCGCGGCGTGCAGGAGATCCGGCTGCGCGAGATCGGGCGGCGCGGCAGCGAGCGGCTCGTGCGCGAGGTGCTCGGCGACTCGGTGACGCCCGACGTGTGCGCGCGGCTGTGCGAGCGCGCCGGCGGCAACGCGTTCTACCTGGAAGAGCTCATCCGCGCGGCCGCCTCGGGGCGGACGGAGGCGCTGCCCGAGACGGTGTTGTCGATGGTGCAGGCGCGGCTGGAGTCGCTCGACGCCGAGGCGCGGCGGGTGCTCAGGGCGGCGAGCGTCTTCGGCCAGAAGTTCTGGCGCGGCGGGCTGATGGCGCTGCTCGGGGGCGAGCGGCGGGCCCCGCAGGTGGACGGGTGGCTCGCGGTGCTTGTCGACCGCGAGCTGATCGCGCGGCGGGGGGAGGGGAAGTTCCGGGGTGAAGAGGAGTACGCCTTCCGGCACGCGCTCGTGCGCGAGGCGGCGTACGAGACGCTGACCGACGCGGACCGCGCGCTCGGCCACCTGCTCGCCGGCGAGTGGCTGGACGCGGCCGGCGAGCGCGACGCGGCGCTGCTGGCCGAGCATTTCGAGCGCGGCGGCGACGCCGAGCGTGCGGTCGTCTGGTTCCGGCGCGCGGCGGAGCAGGCGCTCGGGGCGAACGACTTCCGCGCCGCGATCCAGCGGGCCGAGCAGGGCGTGGCGAGCGCCGACGCGGACGGGGAGTTCTTCGCCGCGCTGCGCCTCGTGCAGGCCGAGGCGCACAAGTGGCTCGGCGAGGCGGCCGAGGCCGAGCGGTGCGCCGTCATGGCGATGCGCGGCTTCCCGCGCAAGAGCGCGCTCTGGTACGCGGCGGCCGCGGAGGCGGCGTCGATGCGCGTGCGCCTCGGCATGGGCGACCGGCTCGCGGACCTCGTCGAGGAGCTCCGCGGCGGCGGCCCCCCGGGCCACGGCGGCGGCCCCCCGAGCCACGGCGGCGGTCCCCCGAGCCACGGCGGCGGCCCCCCGAGCTACGTCGAGGAGGCGACCGGCGCCTCGGTGAGCGCGCTGGCGCGCATCGCCGGGTCGCTCCTGCACGGCGGCCAGTACGCCGCGGCGGAGGAGATCGTGCAGGAGCTCGCGCGCGTCGCGATGCCGCTCGCGGAGCGCGACGCGGCGGTGGCGGCGCGCATCCACGCGCTGCGGGCGTCGCGGGCGCTCTGCTACGGCGACCCGGCGGCGTCGCTGGAGTGCACCGAGCAGAGCATCCCGGCGTACCTCCAGACGGGCGATCTCCGGAACGCGTGCCTGAGCCGGGTGAACGCGGCGCACTGCCTGGTGCAGCTCGGGATGTACCACCGCGCCGAGGCGGAGCTGCGCGACGCGCTCGCGGAGGCGGAGCGGATGGGGCTGCACAACGTCGCGACGTTCGCGAAGCAGAACCTGGGGCTGCTCTGGACGCAGCAGGGCGACCTGGCCGCGGCGCGCACGGTCACGGCCGAGGCCGTCGAGGCGTTCTCGGCGCAGGCGAACCGGCGGCAGGAGGCGCGGTCGCGCGCGTACCTCGCCGCGATCCTGATCCGGCTCGGCAGCCTCGGCGCGGCGGACAACGAGGCGGGCGCGGCCGTGGCGATGCTGGCGCACGTGCCGACGCTCCAGGCGCTCGCGCTCGCGGTGCGCGCGCGGGTGCTGCTCGAGCAGGGGCGCGCGCACGAGGCGCTCGAGGCGGCGCGGCGCGGGCTCGGGCTGCTCGTGTCGGTCGGGGGGACCGAGGAGGGCGAGGCGCAGATCCGGCTCGTGTACGCCGAGGCGCTCCGGGCCGCCGGGCACCACGACGCGGCGCGCGAGGCGATCGCGGTCGCGATGCAGCGGCTCGTGACGCGGGCCCAGTGGATCCACGACCCGGCGCGGCGACAGAGCTTCTGCCAGGCCGTGCCGGAGAACGCGAAGACGTTCGCGCTGGCGGCGCTCTGGCAGCAGGAGACGGAGCCCACCGCGGGCTGAGAGGCGCCGCGCCGCGGTCGGCCGCCGCGCGCGCGGCGGGGTCATGGTCGCGCTCGCCGCCGGAGCTCCCGCGGCGGCTTCAAAAACCAGGAAGTTCCTTGGCTCTCTGTCCGGGCCTCTCCCTGGCTTGCCCTCTCGTGCTTCAAACCGATCACCCGATGGCGGCGCGCCCGGACGGATCTCGCCCAGGGCGAGGCGCCTTGCGGGCGCGGCGCTGCGCGCGCGCGCCCGTGTGCCTGCGCCTGCGCCTGCGACGCGGGACGCAGAAGCAGGTGTGATGTAGAGTTCAATCACGGCACCTCCACAGATCGCTTACCGGAGCGTGGGCGCGCGCGGCGCGACGCCAGGCTGCGGGCGGCTTGACGGCCTGTCGAAGGTTCGGAAGAATCAGCTCCTATTATGTACTCAGCACTCTTTCGGAATGTCCTCTATCCGTTTTATGAGACGAAACTCCGAAGAAGGGCGACATTGGCGTACCTCGAGGAGATGGAGCGGTCCCAGTGGCGGCCGGAGCGCGAGCTCCGCGAGCTCAACTGGCGAAAGATGCAGGCGGCCCTCCAGTTCGCGGAGCAGCACGTGCCCTTCTACCGGCGCCGCTTCGCCGAGTACGGGGTGCGGGTGAAGGACGTGCATGCGCCCGAGGATCTCGTGCGCTTTCCCGTCCTCACGAAGGCGGATCTCCGCGCGCACGGCAGCGAGATGATCGCCGACGGGTGGAGCGGCAAGCTCTTCCGGAGCGGCACCGGAGGCTCGACCGGCGAGCCGGCGCGGTTCTTTTACGATCACACGACGTACGAGTGTAGGAGCGCGGCGGCCCTGCGGGCCGACGCGTGGGCGGGCGGGCGGATCGGCGAGAAGGAGCTCTACATCTGGGGCATCCCGACCAAGGAGCCGCGCTGGAAGAAGGTGAAGCGCACGCTCCACGAGGCCGCCATCCGGAAGAAGACGGTCAGCGCGTGGAACCTGTCGGAGGAGCGGCTCGCGGGGGTGGTCGACGAGATCCGCCGGTACGCGCCGAACCTCGTCGTCGGATATACGAGCCCGCTCTACTACACGGCGCGCTACGCGCTCGACACGGGGCACAGGCTGCCGACGCCGAAGGGGATCATCGCGACGGCGGAGCGGCTCTTCCCGCACCAGCGCGAGACGATCGAGAAGGCGTTCCAGGCGCCGGTCTACGATCGCTATGGCTGTCGGGAGATGATGCTGATCGGCGCGGAGTGCGAGCGCCGCGAGGGCAAACACCTCAACATCGAGAACATCTTCGTCGAGGTGCAGTGCGGCGGCCGGCACGCGAAGCCCGGCGAGCCCGGTGAGGTGATCCTGACCGACCTCATCTGCCGGTCGATGCCGCTGATCCGCTACAAGAACGAGGACGTGGTGGTCGCCGCGGACACGTCGTGCTCGTGCGGCCGCGGGCTCCCGCTGCTCGCCTCGGTCGAGGGGCGGGTGCTCGACATGATCGTCGGGCCGGACGGCCAGCTCCTCTCGTCCGTGTTCTTCCCGTACTTCTTCAAGGACAACCCGACGGTGGAGCGCTACCAGGTCCACCAGGACAAGACGCGGGCGATCACGATCAGGATCATCCCCGGCGAGGGCTACAAGCCGGAGACGTCGGAGGCGATCGAGCGCGATCTCCGCCGGTTCCTCGGGGAGCGGGCGGCCATCCGGGTGCAGCTCGTCGACGAGATCCCGGTCACGTCGGGCGGCAAGTTCCGGTTCACGGTGTCCGAGGTGCCCATCGAGTTCGGCCGCGAGGTCGCGGCGTGATCGGAGCCCCCGAGGCTCCGCCGACGCCGGGAGCAGGGCCGCGCGCGGCGCCGGGCCGGCCGGCGAAGGTCGCGCACGTCGTGCTGTCGCTCAACGTCGGCGGGCTCGAGCGGGTGGTGCTCCGGCTCCTGGAGCGGACGGCGCGCGACCGGTTCGCGCCGGTCGTGTGCGCGCTGCAGGAGCCCGGCGCGCTCGCCGAGGAGCTCGCGCGGCTCGACGTGCCGCTGGTCGTGATCCCGCGCAGGCCAGGCCTCGACCCCGGGCTCCCGGTGCGGCTGTCGGCGTGGCTGCGGCGCGAGGGGATCGGGCTGGTCCACACGCACAACCCGGGGCCGCACCTCTACGGCGCGCTCGCGGCGGGCCTCGCGCGGGCCGCGGGCTTGGCTGGCGGTGGCGGCGGCGGCGGGCCGCGCGTCATCCACACGAAGCACGGGCGTAACTACCCGAAACAGAAGCGGAAAGTGCTGGTCAACCGGCTGGCGGCGGCGCTCACGGACCGGGTGGTGGCGGTGAGCGACGACGCGCGCGCTGTCGCGATCGAGGTGGAGCGGGTCGACCCGGCCAAGGTGGTGACGATCCTGAACGGCGTGGACACGGACGTGTTCCGGCCGGGCGAGGCGGGGGCGGCGCGGGCGCGGCTCGGCGTGCCCGCCGCGGGCTACCACGTGGGGTGCGTGGCGCGGCTCTCGCCGGAGAAGGACCACGCGACGCTGCTCGCGGCGTTCGCGCGGCTCCGCGAGGTGCGGGCGGACGCGCACCTGACGCTGATCGGCGACGGTCCGGTCCGTCCGGCGCTCGAGCAGCAGGCGGCGCGGCTCGGGCTGGGCGGCGCGGTGACCTTCACGGGGACGCGCGGCGACGTGGCGGAGCTGCTCCCGGCGTTCGACGCGTTCGCGCTCGCGTCGCTGACGGAGGGGATCTCGCTCACGCTCATCGAGGCGGCCTCGGCGGGGCTGCCGATCGTGGCCACGCGCGTGGGCGGCAACCCGGAGATCGTGCAGGAGGGCGAGACGGGGCTGCTCGTGTCGCCGGGCGCGCCGGAGACGCTGGCGGCGGCGCTGGAGGCGGTGGCCGTGCGGGAAGACCGCGCCGAGATGGGGATGCGGGGGCGGGCGCGGATGATCGAGCGGTTCGGGATGGACCGGATGATCCGGGCGTACGAGGACCTCTACGCCGAGGTCCTCGGCGGGTAGCTCCGGGTCGCTGGGGGGGCGGGGCGGCAAGGGGGCCTCAGGACAACAGTCGTCGCGGCGCTGCGCGACGGGCTCTTCAACCACGGGACGTGGCCGCGGAAACAAGCTACGTGAGCGCGGAAACAGGGGCGTAGAGGCGCCTCACATCGCGCGCGCAGGCTCGCCACATGTGGCGTGATGGGCGTCGATCGTCCTCTCGGCCGGGCTGTTGATGCTGTCGGCGCCCCGGAGATCGCGGGCGTGGGCGCTGCCTGGTCCGATCGATGCATTTGGAGGTCCTACGAACTGGCGGTGGACGGAGCTGGCCAGTGCGCACGACGGACGAACCCGCCGGCGGAACGCCGGATGAGGGGTCCAGACGACCCATCCCACGGGAGGAAGCCATGGCGAACAACCACCAGCCCAAGGAGAGCGGGCTCGTCGATCTCGTCAGAGACGCCATCCAGGACACACAGGAGCTGATCAAGATCGAGATCGCGCTCGCGAAGAACGAGACCCAGCAGGACATCACCAGGCTCAAGAGCGCGGCGATCGCGTTCGGCGTCGCCTTCGCCGCCGCGATCCTGATGCTCGCGATGCTCCTCGTCGCGGCGGCCCTCGCGCTCGGCGGGGCGGTGCCGGCGCTCGTCATCGCAGGCGCCCTCCTCATCACGGCAGCGATCGCCGGGCTGGTCGGCTACCGGGCCATCCCGCGGGAGCCGCCGCTCGACGCCACCAAGGAGCACGCCCAGGCCCAGGCCAACCTGCTGAAGGAAGAGATCGCATGAGCACCAACGCAAACGGCATCGACGACCTCGAGCAACGCGCCGCGCTGCTCCGATCCCACGTCCGCGCGAACCTGGAAGAGCTCGATCGGATCGCCGTGAGCCCCGGCGGCGCGCACCCCGCCGTCAGGGACAGCGAGGCGAAGGACTCGCCAGAGCGCGAGCGCCTCGAGCAGCGGGCCGACGCGGTCCGCGAGGACCTCGTGAGCCGCGTCGGCGAGATGGAGCGGCAAGCACGGGAGAAGATCCTGCCGTACGTCACGCTCGGCGGGGCCGTCCTCGTCGCCCTGACGCTCGGATTCGGCTACATGTTTTACAAGTCGCTGCGGCGGTAACGCCGCGCGCCCGCCCCGGCCGGGCTCACCGCGCCGCGGAGCGGGCTCTCGTCATCGCGCGGCTCTCGTCATCGCGCCGTCCAGCCCGGCGCTGCACGTAGGCCGCGGCGCCGAGCGCCGCTCGGCGTCACGCCTGCTGGTCCTGGCAGTTCTCGCGCTGACAGTTGAACATCCAGCGGATGCCGAACGCGTCGGTGAGGGTGCCGTACTTCGCGCCCCAGAACGTGTCCTGCAGGGGCATCGTGACCTTGCCGCCCGCGGCGAGGGCGTCGAACACCCTCGCCATCTCCGCGGCGTCGTCGAAGTGCAAGCAGACCTCGGTGTGGCCTTCTTCGTTCGGGGCCGGCATGCCGGGCATGGTGTCGCTGATCATGAGGACGCCCCCGCCGATGCGCAGCGTGGCGTGCATGATCCGCTCCTTGCTCTCGGGAGCCGGGTTGTCGCCCGGGATGTCGCCGAAGCGCATCGGCGGGCCGTCGCTCTTCGCGCCCAGCGCGCTCTCGTAGAGCTTGATGGCCTTGTCGGCCGTTCCGTTGAAGATCAGATAAGGATTCAGGCTCTTGATCGACATGTCTTCCTCCGTGCGGCCCGCGCCGCGAAAATCGTTGACTCAGCGCTGCGCTCGATGCCCTGACGCCGCGAGGGACTCCAGCTCATCGGTCCTCGCGGACGCCGGCTCTCCTCACTCCGCCGCCCGGAGCGGGAGGACGGCGCGGAGCCGCCGATCGCGCAGCCAGAGCCCGCCCCAGATCAGCGCCGCCACGTAGATCGGGAACAGCGTGTGGCTGAAGAGCGGGCTGCCGACGCGCACGTGCGTCGCGATCGCGCCACCCAGATAGCCCGTCCAGAGCACGGCCCCCAGCACCGCCGTGCGCGGGATGACGTAGAAGAGCAGGCACACGACCTGCAGCACCCCGAGGGGGAAGATCACGCTCGCCGAATACCCGAGGCTGGTCGTGCCCTCCACGAACTCGGGCGGCTGGAGCAGCTTGCCCGTGGCGTCGAAGCCCAGGAACAGGACGGCGAGGCCGCTCAGGATACGGCCAGCCCACAGCGCCTTCCTGGAGCTCGGGACCGAGCGCTGGACCTCGCTCGGCGCGCCGGTCACGGCGCCGGGGGCAGCGCCGGTCCGGGGCGCCTCGTTCTCGTCTCGGGTCTGTGCGGCGTGGAGAATGTCGGGGGAGATCGCGGTCATGGGGGCCTCTCTGTCCGGGTTCGAAGTCATAGACCGCCGCACCTGATCGAAATCATCGGTGCCCTGAAAAAAAATCGACCGACCCCGCCACCCGACCACCGGGCACGCGTCCGACCTCGGCGCCGGCTGCCTGCGGTGCGACAGGTCACTTCATCGGCCACGAGCGCCGCGAACATACCACCGCGAGGCACGCTCGAGCGCGCGGAGCGCAGCGCTTCTCCCGCATCCCGCGCTGTAGATCATTGCGTTTACTTGCTCGGAATTCTCAATTCACGTCGAACGACGTCGAGCTCCGGGCGTCACTGGCCCTCTCCCGCGGCCGGATCGAGCTGCACGCCGACGCTCCACGCGCCGCGCTCCGTCTCATCGCGCACGGTCACCCGCCCCGTCGCGAGGTCGAGATCGAACGCCGGATCGCCCCCGTCCCGGGTCGTGTTCCCGTCGTGGACGCGGACGACGCGATCGCCCTCCACCGTGCACTCGGAGACGCCGGTCGTGCCCGCCCCGTAGAGCATGCGGCCGGCGCAGGCGAGGCGCGTGAGGCACTTGCCGCCTCGCGGGAGCGGCGAGACGCGCAGCGCGCACCTCACGCCCGCCTTCACCGGGCTCGGTCCCGTGGACTCGGTGACGGCCGCGGACCGGCGCAGCGTCATCTTCGTGGCGTCGAGGAGCGGCTCCCCCGCGACGGGCGGGCTCTGGTAAGCCAGCGTGAGCTCGACGCGGTACGCGGGCGCCGAGTCGCTCCAGACGGCGCCGGCCCTGCGGATGCTGTCGAGCGAGACCTCGGCCCGCTCCCCGGCGCGCGAGCCCTTGTCCTGGTACGAGATGGCATAGACCTGCGTGCCAGGCTCCGCGCCGGAGTCCTCCTCCACGCCGCTGCTGAACATCGACATGCCGTTGAGCGCATCGCTCGATCGATAGATCGGCTTCCCGCCGCAAACGACCTGGAGCGACGGCACACGGATGTCGTCGCCCGCGCTCGCGAGCTCCGCCTGGACGGTGCACCGCGCGCCGGCCGCGAGGGGGAGCCCCGTGGCGCGCGCGACGGCCGCCTCCCAGGTCGCGGTCGCCGTCCGCAACGGCCTCTCGGGGGCCGGCGCGGTCGGCGTCGGCGCGGGCTCGGGGGCCATGGACGTGGGCTCCGGCAGCGGGGCAAGGACCGGAACCGGCTGCGGAGCCGCGTCGACCGGCGCCTCGGACGCGGGCCGCAGCAGCACATGACCCAGCACCGCGCCGCAGATCCCGAGGCCCGCGACCATCGCCAGGACCGGCGCGAACAGCGACCGCCTCGGCCGGCCGCGCACCGCGTCGAGCTCGCGGCCGAGCTGGTCGAGCACGCGGCGGGCGTCCGCCATCTGACGCTCGAGCTGCTCGACGCGCGCCGCCCGATCGTCGTCGCGGTGGTCGTCGAGCTGCTTCCTGGCCGTCGCGAGCTGCTCCTCGAGGCTGTCCACGCGCCCGCGCAGCGCGTCCCGTTCGTCGCGGTATCGCATCGCACAACGCTACCACCGCGAGGCTCGCCCGACGCGCGCGGGGCCGGATCGCCCCGCGCCCGCGTCGCCTGGCGACGGCGCCCGGGCTCGCCGGCGACACGCGGTGGGGGAGCCCTGTTCGCAGACTGACGAATTGCCGAGGATCCGCGGCAGATCAACAGTCTTCTCGCCCGGGCTGCCGGCGCAGCGTGTACGCTGTAGACCGTCTGCGCAGAGCGTGGGGAGGGCGGTCAGGACACGAGCAGGAGGCCGTCGAACATGGGTCAGGGTCGCCAGGGCAGTGGGGTACCGCTTCCGGAGCAGTGGGGCGAGCTGCCCGGCACCGCGGGGCGGCAGGCCAGGGGCAAGGCCGGCGTCTCGGGCCCTGACGCGCGCCGGGCCGAGGTCCCGGGCGGGGCGGCTCGCCCTCGCACCGTGGGCGTCATCGCCCCCTTTCTGTCCGGCGCCTTCTGGGGTCCTGTCCTGATCGGCATCCATGAGTCGGCGCGGCAGCGCGGGCTTCGCACGCTGGTGCTGCGCGGCACGCCGCCCGAGGTCCAGGCGCCCTCGCTCGCGAGGGAGCAGGTGGACGGGTGGATCGTGATCATCGAGTTCGAGGGCCTCGAGGAGCTCGCGCGCGCGGGGATCCCGCTCATCACGCTCGGCGCCCGGCCCGCGGAGATCGACTGCCCGGCGGTGCTCCCGGACAACCACGGCGGCATCCGGAGCGCGGTGCGCCACCTGATCGAGCACGGGCACCGGCGCATCGCGTTCGTCGGCAACTTCGCCGCGTACGACGTGCGCGAGCGCCGCGACGCCTACAAGGACACGCTCGCCGAGGCGGGTATCCCCGTCGACCCCGATCTGATCATCCCGTGCGACAACAACATGTACAGCGGCGGCCGGGCCGCCGCGCCGGCGCTCCTCGCGAAGCTGCCCGCGTGCACGGCGGCGGTCTTCGGCACGGACAAGAACGCGCTCGGGATGATGTCCGCGATGAAGGCGGCGGGCGTCCGCATCCCCGAGGATTTCGCGATCATCGGCTTCGACGACGTCGTGGAGGCGCAGAGCGCCGACCCGCCGCTGACCACCGTGCGCCAGCGGTTCGAGATGATGGGGAGCGCGGCGGGCGATCTCCTCGCGTCGATGATCGCCGGCGAGGCCTTCCCGCCCGAGGGCGTCCGCACGGCGAACCTGCTCGTCGTGCGCAGCTCGTGCGGATGCAACGTGATCCAGAACTTCCTCGACACGGAGGGCGCGGCGTCCGACGAGGACGCCGGCGGCGCCGTGGCCCGGCAGATGGTCGAGCTCTTGCTCCTTCCCCAGCCGCTCCCGCCCGATACCCCGCCGGCGGTTGTATGGCCGGGGGTCACGCGGGTGGTCGACCTGTATTTCGCGGCGCTCCGGGGCGCCGCGCCGGCACCGGCCGCCGAGCTCGAGCGGGCCTATCGGCAGGCTGTCGACATCACGCCCGATCTGGGGACCCTCCTGGCGACGGCCCGGCTGCTGGGCCAGCTCCCCGAGCGGCGCGGCGCGCCCCTCGACGCCGCGGCCAGGCGGCGGGTGGAAGACTTCCTGGAGCTTCTTCGCCTCGCGATCGCGCGGGCGCGGCTCGAGGCCGAGACACAGCATGTCCACCAGCTCGGGGTGCTCGCGAGGACGAACCACGACGTCAGCTACGCGCTGCTCGGCGGCACCCGGCAGGAATACCGGTCGCTGGCGTGGCTCGAGACGACCACGGCGGTCTGGGGCTGCCTCGCGCTGTGGGAGGACCCGGCAACGCGCGAGCGCCTCGTGGTCGCCGGCGCCTACAGCCGCGACGGCAGCCCGGTGCCCCCGGACGGCAGCCGCTGCGCGCGGGAGGCGTTTCCGCCGGCGGAGATGCTGCCGGCGTCGGCCACCGACGGCACGTTCATGGTGCTGCTGCTGCCGATTCGCTCCGCCCAGCGCGACTGGGGGATCCTGGCGCTCGTCGGCCCGACCATCGTCGCGATGACCGGGGACGAGGGGACGGTCGCGATCTGGGGGACGCTGCTCGGCGCGGCGCTCGAGCGCGACGCGCTGCTGGAGTCGCTGTCGTCGCAGCACGCCGACCTGCAAAAGGCGGTCGCGATCGAGCGCGCGCTGTGGGAGACGGTGCGCGAGCTGGGCTGCCCGATCATCCCGCTGCTGCCCGGGGTGCTGCTCGTGCCGCTGATCGGGATGATCGACGGCGGCCGCGCGCAGCAGGTGCTCGAGAAGGTGGCAGAAGGGGTGAGCCGGCACGAGGCCCTGTGCGTGCTGCTCGACCTCACGGGCGTCCCGTTCCTGGACGCGCAGGTCGCCCATTTCCTGGGCATGACCCGCCGCGCGGCGGCGCTGCTCGGGGCGCGGGTCTATCTGGTCGGCGTGCGCCCCGACATCGCGAAGAGCCTCGTCGACATCGACGTCGGCGAGCTGGCCACGTTCGCCTCGCTGTCGGCGGCGCTCCGCGAGCTCGCGCCGGCAGGGGGACGCGGGCTCCAGGCGAGGCGGGGCGCGCGCTGAGCCGCTTCGCCTTGTGCACCGCCCACCCGAGAGCGGACTATGGGTGAAGCGGGCCCCTGCACGAGGCGGCTCGGCTGGACGTGGGCACGCAGGCCGACAGGAGCACAGCGATGGGGGACGGGGGGCAGGGCAGCGGCGTCGCAGTGCCGGAGCAGTGGGGCGAGCTGCCCTCGGGAGGGAGGTCCGGCTCGACGGTCCCTCCCGCGCGCCGCACCACGTTCCCGCCCGCGCGCCGGACGCTCGCCCCGCCGCCGCTCCAGGGCGCGGGAGCCCGCCCTCGCACCGTCGGCGTCATCACCCCCTTTCTCGACGGCTCGTTCTGGAACCCTGTCCTGAGGGGCATCCACGCGTCGGCGCAGGAGCACGGGATCCGCACGCTGGTGCTGCGCGGCACGCCCGCCGAGGTCCACGCGCCCGCGCTCGCCAGGGAGCAGGTGGACGGGTGGATCGTCGTGATCGAGCTGCACGGCATCGAGGCGCTCGCGCGCGCGCGGGTCCCGTTCATCACCGTCGGCACCCGCGCCTCCGAGGTCGTTTGCCCGGCCGTGATCCCGGACAACCACGGCGGCATGCGGAGCGCGGTGCGCCACCTGATCGAGCACGGGCACCGGCGCATCGCGTTCGTCGGCTACTTCGCGGCGTACGACGTGCGCGAGCGCTTCGCGGCCTACAAGGACACGCTCGCCGAGGCGGGGATCCCCTTCGACCCCGACCTGGTCGTCGAGAGCGACAACAACTGGTACAGCGGCGGCCAGGCCGCCGCGCCGGCGCTCCTCGCGAAGCTGCCCGCGTGCACGGCGGCGGTCTTCGGCACGGACAAGAACGCGCTCGGGATGATGCCCCCGCTGAAGGCGGCGGGCGTCCGCATCCCCGAGGACCTCGCCATCGTCGGGTTCGATGACGTCGTGGAGGCGCAGGGCGTCGATCCGCCGCTGACCACGGTGCGCCAGCGGTTCGAGATGATGGGGAGCGCGGCGGGCGATCTCCTCGCGTCGATGATCGCCGGCGAGGCCTTCCCGCCCGAGGGCGTGCACACGGACAACGTGCTCGTCGTGCGGAGCTCGTGTGGGTGCGACACGATCGCGGACTTCCTCGACAGGGAGAGCGCGGCCCCCGGCGAGGAGGACGCCGGCGGCGCCGTGGCCCGGCAGATGGTCGAGCTCTTGCTCCTTCCCCGGCCGCTCCCGCCCGACGTCGCGCCGGCGGACGTGTGGCCGGCGGTCGCGCAGGTGGTCGACGGTTACTTCGCGGCGCTCCGGGGCGCAGCGCCGGTCCCGGCGGTCGAGATCGAGCGGGCCTGTCGGCAGGCCGTCGACATCACGCCCGATCTGGGCACCTTGATGGCGGCGCTCCGCCTGCTGGGCCAGCTCCACGAGCGGCGCGGCGCGCCCGTCGACGCCGCGTCCAGGCGGCGGGTGGAGGCGTTCCTGGAGCGGTCGCGCCTCGCGCTCGCGCGGGCGCGGCTCGAGGCCGAGACACAGGTCGTCCACCAGCTCGGGGTGCTGGCGAGGATCAACCACGACGTCAGCTTCGCGCTGCTCGGCGGCACCTGCCAGGAGCCGCGGTCGCTGGCGTGGCTCGAGGCGACCCCGGTGGTCTGGGGCTGCCTCGCGCTGTGGGAGGACCCGGCCGCGCGCGAGCGCCTCGTCGTCGCCGGCGCCTACAGCCGCGACGGCAGCCCGGTGCCCCCGCTCGGCAGCCGCTGCGCGCCGGAGGAGTTTCCGCCGGCGGAGATGCTGCCGGCGTCGGCCGCCGACGGCACGTTCATGGTGCTGCTGCTGCCGATACGCTCTGTCCGGCGCGACTGGGGGATCCTGGTGCTCATCGGCCCGACCCAGGTCGAGATGGCCGGGGACGAGGGGACGGTCGCGATCTGGGGGACGCTGCTCGGCGCGGCGCTCGAGCGCGACGCGCTGCTGGAGTCGCTGTCGTCGCAGCACGCCGATCTGCAAAAGGCGTTCGAGATCGAGCGCGCGCTGTCGGAGACGGTGCGCGAGCTGGGCTGTCCGATCATCCCGCTCCTGCGCGGCGTGCTGCTCGTGCCGCTGATCGGGATGATCGACGGCGGCCGCGCGCAGCAGGTGCTCGAGAAGGTGTCCGAGGGGGTGAGCCGGCACAGGGCGTCTCGCGTGCTGCTCGACCTCACAGGCGTCCCGTTCGTGGACGCCCAGGTCGCCAGCACGCTGGGCAGGATCAGCCGCGCGGCGGCGCTGCTCGGGGCGCGGGTCCATCTGGTCGGCGTGCGCCCCGAGATCGCGGTGAGCCTCGTCGGCGTCGATCTCGGCGAGCTGGCGACGTTCGCCTCGCTGTCGGCGGCGCTCCGCGAGCTCGCGCCGGCGGGCAGGCGCGCGCGCGACGCGCCTTGACGTGCGGAGACGCGCCTGCCGTAGAATCGGCCGATGCTCGCCGTGCACTGCCCGCGCTGCGGGCGACCTGCGCCGGTGTCCCTCGCCAGCCCGGACCTCATGGCGTGCCCGGCGTGCCACCACCGCGGACCGCCGCCCGGCGAGGCGGCCCAGGGCCTGCGCGCCGCGGCGCACGTCGTGTTCCAGGCCGACGTGCGCCGCCGCCAGCTCTCGGACGCGCTCCGGCGGACGCTGGTCACGGCGTCGCGGCGACACGCGCGGCTCCTCGTGGTGTTCGCGCTGGCCTCGGTGCCGATCACCGGGTTCGCCGCGCTCGTCCTTTTGGGGATCTGGGTCACCCCCGACGACGACGGGCGGCTCGTCACCGGCGGCATGGTGGTGGCGGCGTGGCTCGGCACCGTCGGCGCGGGCGCGGCCGTGCTCGCGCTCGTGCGCCGCCGGCAGCGCCGGCTCGAGGAGGCGTGCGCCGCGCGCCCGCCCGCGGCCCCCGGCGAGCCGGCGGCGTGCCACGTGTGCGGCGCGCCGCTCGACGGCGGCAGCGACGACGGGATCGCCCGCTGCGGCTTCTGCGCCGCCGACAACCTCGTCGCGCCCGCCGTCCTCGAGCGCGTGCGCGCGCGCCAGGTCGTCATCCTGCAGTCGTTCGAGCAGGCCGTGAGCGCCGATCTCGCCTCGTTCGGCCGGGCGACCTCCGGCGCCGCCGCGGCGGTCGTGGCGACCGCGCTGGTGGTGCCGGTGACCGTCTTCGTCCTCGCCGTCGCCGCCGTCCTCGTCGGCGAATCGATGCGGCTGCCGGTCGACCCCGCCGTGAGCTACGCGGCCGTCAGCACGGCGGCTGGACAGTGTGTCGGTAAAATTGCGCACGGACCGGACGGCGGCGCGGTGGTGCGGTTCGGCGGGTTCCGGCGCGCGGAGCTGCCCAAGGAGCAGGCGCTCGCGCCGGGCGCTCCGATCGAGGCCGTGTCGCCGGGCGCGCTGGTCGGCCGCTTCGTGACGGCGAAGGCGGGGGCCGGCGTCGTGGAGGAGGTGTTCTCATCGCCGCTCACGGGCAACTCCGCCGTGGTCCGCGGCGGGGATGGGAAGTCGTTCACGAGCAGCATCGCTGGCCTCTGCCTGGGCGGCTCGCCGCCGTGATGATCGTGCTCGGTTTCGTGCTCTCCGGTGTCGCGCCCGTGAATTTCGTGCCGCTCTGGCGCGCGGCGGGCAGGTGGAGCGAGCCGGTCCTGGACAGGGGCTCTCGGCTCGCGCGAGCGGCGCGTTCGTTGTTTCGCGTCGACCCGCTCCACGTATAGTGGCGTTGGTTGGCTGGGGGGTAATTGGTGCTTGCACCGGTGGAGACAAGATGAGCCAAGGTGGCTGGGGCGGGGGATCAGGGGGCGGTCAGGGCGGTGGTGGTTATGGCCAGCCTCCGGGCGGCGGCGGCTATGGTCCGCCTCCGGGCGGCGGCCATGGCCAGCCTCCGGGAGGCGCCGGTCAGGGGCAGCCGCCGGGGCAACCGCCGGGGGGCGCGTACGGTCAGCCGCCGGGCGGGGGCTACGGTCAGCCGCCGGGGCAGCCGCCGGGGGGCGCGTACGGTCAGCCGCCGGGCGGGGGCTATGGTCAGCCGCCGGGGCAACCGCCGGGCGGGGGCTACGGTCAGCCGCCGGGGCAGCCGCCGGGCGGGGGCTACGGTCAGCCGCCGGGGCAACCGCCGGGCGGGGGCTACGGTCAGCCGCCGGGGCAACCGCCGGGCGGGGGCTACGGTCAGCCGCCGGGGCAACCGCCGGGTGGCAGTGGCTACGGCCCGCCTCCGGGCGGCGGCTACGGTCAACCGCCGGGCGGCGCGGGCTACGGCCCGCCACCGGGCGGCGGCGGCGGCTGGGGCCCGCCCCCCGGCGGCGGCGGTGGCTGGGGACAGCCCCCGGGCGGCGGCGGCTGGGGGCAGCCTCCGGGCGGGGGCGGCTACGGTCCGCCTCCGGGCGGGGGCGGCTACGGTCCGCCCCCGGGCGGCGGTGGCTACGGTCAGCCCCCGGGCGGGGGCGGCTACGGTCAGCCCCCGGGCATGGGCGGCTCGACCTCGTGGGGAGCGGGCGACGCGGCGTCCTTCGGCTGGGAGCGCTTGAAGCGCGATCCGGCGGTCATCATCGGCGCCATGTTCGTCGTCGGGCTCGCGGCGGGCTTCCCCAACGTCATCGGCGGGGGCATCCAGGCGTCGCTCGCGGCGGACGCGCCCGGCCTGGGGTCGGCCGTCCAGGGCCTCATGCAGCTCGTCGGCCTCGTGATCAGCAGCTACTTCGCCGGAGGCCTCTCCCTGCTCCTGCTGAAGGTGGCGCGCGGCCAGCCGTACTCGTTCAACGACATCCTCGCCGGCGGCCAGTGGTTCCTCCCCATCCTCGGCGCCCAGCTCCTCACCTCGATCGCCGTCTTCGTCGGCGCGATCTTCCTGATCGTCCCCGGCGTCATCCTCGGGCTCGGCCTGAGCATGACGACGATGTGCATCGTCGATAAAAACCTGGGCACGATCGACGCGATGAAGGAAAGCTGGCGAATCACGACTGGACACAAGGGCGGCCTCTTCGTCTACGCCCTGCTCGCCTTCGCGCTCATGCTCGGCGGCGTGCTCGCCTGCTGCCTCGGCACGATCGTGGCCGCGCCGATCACCGCCCTCGGGTACGCGTATATCTACCTGCGCCTGACCGGCCAGCCGATCGCGAGCTGAGCCCCGTCTCGCGTGGGCCGCGAGGGCGCGTCCGCGCCGCCCTCCGCCTCGCCCCCGCCGCTTCCGCCCCGCGCCGAGCGCGCCCCCTCCTTCACGCCCCTGTCCCCGGCCGCTCTCATCGCGCCTCCGAACACCGGATCTCGCGTCGAGATCGCTTTGCGTCCCATCGAGTCCACGACGCCATCCGGCGGCGCCGTACGCGGTCCAGGGAGCGCTCCCGGCTCGACACAGCGCATGAGACAAAGCGCCTCTGATCGGATTGCGGGTCTCCAGGTCGCATGTTAATCGGTGTCTCCTCAGAGACCCCCGCGCAGCGCGGCGCGGGTCGGGGGGGACACCGCGCGACGGGCAGACGCTCTGCCTGACGCGCCGCCCTGCGCCGCCCGCTCCCGAGGTGCGATCTCTCGCCCACGGCTGCTCGTCCAGACCGGAACGGAGCAAGTGATGCCTGACCATGTCCTGATCACGGGGGGAGCCGGCTTCATCGGCTCTCACCTCGCTGACCGGCTCCTCCGCCAGGGAGAGCCGGTGCTCGTGTTCGACAACCTGGCGCGCGCGTTCGTCGAGCGGAACGTCGCGCTCCTGAAGGAGCGCCACGGCGGCGGCGTGACGATCATGGAGTGCGATATCCGGGACGAGCAGGCCGTGAGCGACGCCGTGCGGCGCGCCTCGTTCGTCTTCCACCTCGCCGCGCAGGCCGCCGTCACGCGGAGCGTCGCGGACCCGGCGCTCGACTTCGAGGTGAACGCGCGCGGCACGCTCAACGTGCTCGAGGCGCTCCGGAAGATGAGCCGGCCCCCGCCGCTGCTCTTCGCCTCCACGAGCAAGGTCTACGGCGCGCTCGCCGACCTCCCGCTCGATCGGGGCGACGAGCGGTATCAGCCCCGCTGCGAGCGCACGCGCGAACACGGCATCTCGGAAGAGCGGCCGATCGATCTCCGGACCCCTCACGGGTGCTCCAAGGGCGCCGCGGACCAGTACGTCATCGATTACGCGCGCACCTTCGGCCTCGACGCCGCGGTGCTGCGGGTGAGCTGCACCTACGGCCCCCGGCAGTTCGGGAGCGAGGACCAGGGGTGGATCGCCCACGTCGTCGCGCGCGCGATCCGCCGCGACCCGATCACCGTCCACGGCGACGGGCTCCAGGTCCGCGACGCGCTGTTCGTCGAGGACCTCGTCGACGCCCTCCTGCTCGCGCGGCGCGACATCAAGCCCGCGTCGGGGCGCGCCTTCAACGTCGGCGGCGGGCCGGCGAGGGCGGTGAGCCTCGTCGAGCTGCTCGACCTCGTCGCCGAGCTCGACGGGCCCCGCCCGGCCGTCTCGCTCGCCGGGTGGCGGCCCGGCGATCCGCGGTATTACGTCTCCGACTGCCGCGCCTTCCAGGCGCTCACCGGCTGGGCGCCGCGCGTCGACCTCCGCGAGGGGCTGCGCGCGCTCTACCAATGGCGCCTCGGCGTGGAGGAGCGCCTCGAGGCCGCCTACCCGGACGCCCCCCTGTCTGCCCGGCTCGGCCGGCACGGCCGGCTCGGGATGGCCTCATGAAGGTCGCGCTGGTCAACCCGCCCTGGAGCTTCCAGGGCAGCATCTACCTCGGCTGCCGCGAGCCGCACCTGCCGCTCGAGCTCGGGTACGCGAGGGTGCTGCTCGAGCGCGCGGGGCACGAGGCCGCCCTGCTCGACGCCCACGCGCGCGGGATCGACCTCGTCGCGCTGCGCGCCGAGATCGCCGCGTTCCGCCCGGACATGACGGCGATCGCCACGGCCCCGAGCTACCTCTTCTGGCGCTGCCCGCCGCCGGAGCTGCGCGTGCCCATGGCGACCGCCGCCGCGCTGCGCGGCCACGGGGGCCTGCTCGTCGCCGTCGGGCCCCACGGCTCGTCGACGCCGCGCGCGGCCCTCCGCAAGCTCGGCGTCGACGTCGTGATCCTCGGCGAGTGCGAGGAGATCCTCGTCCTGCTCGCGGGCGTGCCGGAGTCGCGCTTCTGGCAGATCCCGTCGATCGCCTACCGCAGGAAGGGCATCGACCACGTGCAGGGCGGCCCCCACGCCGCCAACCTGAGGACGCTGCCGGCCTTGCGGTGGGACGGCGCCGCGATCGCGCGGCACCTGCACCACCACCACCGCTTCGACGCCGTGCCCGAGGGGCCGGGCGCCGAGCTCGAGGCCTCGCGCGGCGGCCCCTACCGCGGCGCCCCGCGCGGGAAGGAGCCCCTCCACGACTGGATCCGGCGCCGTCCGCTCGAGACTGTGCTCGACGAGCTCGACGGCCTCCTCGTCGAGGGGGTCCGGTACGTCTACTTCGTCGACGAGCGCTTCCTGCCCGACCGGGACCTCCTCGAGGCGCTCCGCGCGCGCGACGTCGCGTTCGGCGTCCAGCTCCGGATCGACCGCTGGTCGCGCGAGATGCTCGATCTGCTCGGCCGCGCGGGCTGCGTCTCCATCGAGGCCGGCGTCGAGAGCCCGTCGCGGGAGGAGGGCGGCGCGCCCGCCGTGCGGCGCAGCGCGTCGGCCGAGGAGCTCACCGCGCTGCTCGTCCACGCGCGCAGGAGCGTGCCGTTCGTGCAGGCCAACCTGCTCCCCTCGAGCGCCGACGACGCGGACGCCGTCGAGGCGTGGCGGCAGCGGCTCCTCGGGCTCGGCGTGTGGGCCAACGAGCCGGTCCCGATGTTCCCGTACCCCGGCTCGCCCGCGTACGCCGCGCGGTGGGGGGCGCCGGACGACGGCGCCTGGGAGCGGGCGCACGCGCATTACATCGCCGAGCACCGGAAGTTCAGCGACCTCCAGGACAGCCGGCCGCTGCCGCTCGCGGAGCTCGAGCATGGCGCGCGGTGACGGCGGCCCCCCGAGCGCGGCGGCGCCGCGGCCGCGGCCCGGGCGCGTGCTGATGACCGCCGACGCGCACGGCGGCGTGTGGACCTACGCGATCGAGCTCGCCGGGGCGCTCTCGCGCGCCGGCGTGGCCACGGTCCTCGCGACGATGGGCGGGCCGCTGTCGGACGCGGCGCGCGCGGCGGCCGCCGCGATACAGGGCCTCGAGCTCGTCGAGGGCGCCTACCGGCTCGAGTGGATGGACGACCCCTGGGACGACGTCGCGGCGGCGGGCGGCTGGCTGCTCGACCTCGAGCAGCGGACGCGGCCGGACCTCATCCACCTGAACGGCTACTGCCACGCGGCCCTGCCGTTCCGGGCGCCGCGCGTCGTCGTGGCGCACGCGTGCGTGCTGTCGTGGTGGCGCGCCGTCCACCGCCTCCCGCCGCCGGTGCGCCACGATCGGTACCGCGCGCGGGTCGCGGCGGGGCTCCGCGCCGCCGAGGCGGTGATCGCGCCGAGCGCGGCGATGCTGAGCGCGCTCGCCGGCGAGTACGGCGCGCTCGGCGTCGGCCGCGGCCACGTCATCCCGCACGCGCGCGACCGGCGGCGGTTCGCGCCGGCGGCGAAGGAGGCGTTCGTGTTCGCGGCCGGCCGGCTCTGGGACGAGGCCAAGAACCTCGCCGCCCTCGAGAAGGTCGCGCCCCGCCTCCCGTGGCCGGTGCTCGTGGCCGGGAGCGACGTCGCGCCGGGCGGCGTCGGCCGCCGCACCGGGGAGAGCCTCTGCTCGCTCGGGTGGATGAGCGAGGGCGAGCTCGCGTGGTGGATGGGGCGCGCCGCGATCTACGCCTTCCCCGCGCGGTACGAGCCGTTCGGCATGTCGGTCCTCGAGGCAGGCCTCTCCGGCTGCGCGCTCGTGCTCGGCGACCTGCCCAGCCTGCGCGAGGTCTGGGGCGACGCCGCGGTCTACGTCCCGGCGGACGACCCGGCCGCGCTCGCGGGCGCGCTCGACCAGCTCATCCGGGACGCCGCGCGCCGCGACGCGCTCGGCGCGCTCGCCCGCCGGCGCGCGGTGCGCTTCAGCCCGCGCGTCATGGCCCGCCGCTACCTCGACCTCTACGCCGTCGCGCTCGCGGCCCGGCCGCCGGCGCCCCGGCGGGACAGCCCTCCTCCCACGCCCTGCGGGACACCATGCGAATAGCGCTCTTCTGTCGCTCGCTGCTCTCCGACCGGGACCACGGGAGCGCGCGCTTCCTCCGCGGCGTCGCGGCGGAGCTCGACGCGCGCGGCCACGACGTCCTCGCCTTCGAGCCGTTCGACCCGCTCGATCCGTGCGGCGCCTCGGGCGCCCACCGCCCCGCCGCCCGCGGCCCCGCCGCGCTGATCGACGCGGCCGCCGTCTACCCGCGCCTCTTGCCGCGCCGCTACGCGCTCTCCACGCTGGACCTCGACGCCGCGCTCGAGGGCGTCGACCTCGCGCTCGTCGACGCGCGGAGCGACCCCGAGCTCGTCCGGCGCCTCGGCGAGCACCGCGCGCGCACGGAGGGCTACCACCTCTTCTTCCACGGCGCGCACCGCCGCCTGCTCGCCGATCCGGCCGCGATCGTGCGGCGCGATCTCTCCGGGTACGACTGCGTGCTCGGCGCTGGAAAGGGCCTCTGCGAGCTGTACCTGAGCCGCGGCGTCGCGCGGCGCGCCGTGGTGTGGCACGAGGCCGCCGACGCGCGCCTCTTCCGGCCGCTGCCCGAGGTCGAGAAGGAGCGCGATCTCGTGTGGATCGGCGACTGGGAGGACGGCGAGCGGGCCGCGGCGCTGCGCGAGTTCCTGATCGAGCCGGCGCGGGCGCTCGGGCTGCGCGCGCGCGTGCACGGGGCCCGCTACCCCGAGCGCGCGCGCGCGGCGCTCGCGGACGCCGGCGTCGAGGTCTGCGGCTCGCTGCCGGGCCACCTCGTCCCCGACGCCCTCGCGCGCGCCCGCGTCACGGTGCACATCCCGCGGCGGCCGGGGTCCGCGCTGCTCCCCGGCGCCCCCGGGACGCGGCCCTTCGAGGCGCTCGCGTGCGGGATCCCGCTCGTGAGCGCGCCGTGGGCCGACGCCGAGCGCCTGCTCTCGCCCGGCCGCGACTACCTCGCCGCGCGCACCGGCGCGGAGATGACGGAGCACCTGCGCGCGCTCCTCGCGGACCCGGGCTTCGCGCGCGGCGTCGCCGAGCACGGGCGCCGGACGGTGCTCGCGCGCCACACGTGCGCGCACCGCGTGGACACGCTGCTCGACCTCGTCGACGAGCTCCTCCTGTCGCCGTCGCTCTGGTTCACCGAGGGCGAGGAGGACGACCTGGAGCGGAGCGGCCCGCCGTCCGGCGTCCGCCGCTGCCGCCCCGCGCACCACCGGAGCCCGCTCGCATGACCGCCTCCGGCTACAGCTATGTCTTCCTCGGGCCGTCCATCACGTCGCCGCGGGGCGACGAGCGCGCGACGACCTACCGCGGCCTGCTCCGGGCGCTTGTCGAGCGCGGGCACACAGCGCTGTTCCTGGAGCGCGACGAGCCCCCTGCGGACGGCGATCCCCTGTCGAGCCGGCGCGGCGAGGTGGCGCGCTACGCGAGCCTCGAGGAGCTGAAGGACCGGTTCTCCGGGGCGGTGCGGCGGGCGGATCTCGTGATCGTCGGCTCGCGCATCGCGGAGGGGGCGGCGATCGGGGCGTGGGTGACGGGCGAGGCGGGCGGCCGCGCCGCGTTCCACGACCTCGACACGCCGGCCACGCTCCGGGAGCTCGCGACCGGGCAGCACGAGCACATCACGCCGGCGCTGGTCCCCCGTTACGATCTCTACCTGTCGTCGACCGGCGGCCCGGCGATCGAGCTGCTGGAGCGCCGGCACGGCGCGGTGAGGGCCCGCCCGCTCCACTGCGGCGTGGACCCGGAGATCTACTTCCCCGAGCCGACGGCGTGCGTCTGGGACCTCGGCCACCTCGGGGACTACCGGGAGGACTGCCACGGCCCGCTGGAGCGCCTGCTCCTCCGGCCGGCGCGCCTGCTGCCGCGGTCGAGCTTCGCGGTCGCCGGGGCGCGGTACCCGGCGGGCCTCGATGTTCCGGGGAACGTGTCGTGGATCGAGCGGATCCCGGCGGGCGCGCACCGGGGCTTCCACGTCGCGCAGCGGTTCACGCTCGACGTGACGCCGCGGGACGCGGCGGACGTCGGCTACTCGCCGAGCGCCCGGCTGTTCGAGGCGGCGGCGTGCGGCGCGACGGTCGTGAGCGACGGCTGGCCGGGCATCGACGCGTTCTTCCATCCGGGCGAGGAGATCCTGATCGCGCGGTCGACCGAGGACGTGCTCCGGCTGCTCTGCGACATGCCCGAGCGGGCGCGCGCCGCGGTCGGCCGCCGCGCGCGCCGGCGCGTCCTCGCCGAGCACACGGCGGCGCACCGCGCCGAGGCGCTCGAGCGCCTCACGCGCGAGGTGCTCGACGCGGGGAGCCGCCGCCGGGGCGGAGGTGGCCCCGGCGGCCAGCGAGGGGCGGTATTGCGACAACGGAGGTGTTCCGATGGGTGACGCGAACGGAAGGACGTTGGGGAGGAGCATGCGCATCCTGGTGACGGGGGGCGCCGGCTTCATCGGCTCGCACCTGTGCGAGCGGCTCCTCGCGGAGGGCCACGAGGTGATCGCGCTCGACGACTTCTCGACGGGCTCGCCGGCCAACGTGGCGCACCTGATGCGGAGCAGCCGCTTCTGGCTGGTCGAGCACGACGTGACGGCGCCCTTCGATCACGAGGTCGACCGGATCTACAACATGGCGTGTCCGGCGAGCCCCGCGCGCTACCAGGGCGATCCGGTGCGCACCACGATGACGAACGTGCTCGGCGCGCTGCACGCGCTCTCGTGCGCCGAGCGCCACGGCGCGCGGATGCTGCAGGCGTCGACCAGCGAGGTGTACGGCGACCCCGAGGTGCACCCGCAGCCGGAGGGCTACCTCGGGCGGGTGAACCCGGTCGGCGTGCGCGCCTGCTACGACGAGGGCAAGCGCTGCGCGGAGTCGCTGGTGATGGACTTCCACCGTCAGGGGCGCGCGTCGGGGCGCATCGCGCGGATCTTCAACACGTACGGGCCGCGGATGGCCGTCGACGACGGCCGCGCGGTGAGCAACTTCATCGTCCAGGCGCTGCGGGGGGAAGACCTGACGGTCTACGGGAGCGGATCGCAGACGCGGAGCTTCTGTTACGTCGACGACCTGGTGGAGGGGTGTTTGCGGCTCATGGAGCATCCGGTGGAGGTGGGGCCGGTGAACCTGGGCAATCCGGTGGAGGTGACGGTGCTCGAGCTGGCGCAGGAGATCGTGCGGCTCACCGGGAGCGCGAGCCGGATCGTGTTCAGGCCGCTGCCGGAGGACGACCCGCGGCAGCGGCGGCCGATGATCGAGCTGGCCCGCCGGACGCTGGGCTTCGAGCCGCGCGTCGCGCTCAGGCAGGGGCTCTACGCGACGATCCAGGGCTTCCGGGCGGCGCTCGCCGGGGCGGGGGAGGGGTCGCGCCGGGGGGAGACGGCGATGGCGAGCTGAGCGGCCGACGCGGCGCCCTCGCCGAGCCGCTCCGCCGCCGGCGCGCTTCGTGCTTCGACCGCGCGACCGGAGGCAGCCATGACGACGCACGGACGAAGGACGAGCGTGGCCGCGCTGATGTGCGCGCTGGCGACGACCCATTGCGCAGGGAGCGGCGACAGCACGCCGAGCAACGACGAGGCCTCGCCGGAGCTCGTGCGGACCGACGCCGGGCCGGTGAGGGGCGCGATCCACGACGAACATCGCCTGTTTCAGGGCATTCCATACGCTGCGCCGCCGGTGGGCCCGCTGCGCTGGCGCGCGCCGGAGCCGGCGGCGCCCTGGACCGAGCCGAGGGACGCGACGCGGCCGGGGAGCCCGTGCCCTCAGGCGCCGACGGCGTACAGCCCGATCGGCAGCGTCGACGAGGACTGCCTCACCCTCGACGTCACCACGCCGCGGTCGGTCGATCCAGAGCGCCTCCGGCCCGTGATGGTCTGGCTGCACGGGGGCGGCGAGGCCACCGGCGCGGGCAGCGTCTTCGACGCCCGTCGGCTCGCTGTCGGCGGCGATGTCGTCGTCGTGACGATCAACTTCCGTCTCGGCATCTTCGGGTTCTTCGGGTACCCGGGGCTCGACGGATCGGGGACCTTCGGCCTGCAGGATCAGCAGGCGGCGCTGCGCTGGGTGCAGCGCAACATCGCGGCCTTCGGCGGCGATCCGGGCAACGTCACCCTGTTCGGCGAGTCGTGGGGCGCCTTCGCCGCGAGCGCGCAGCTCACCTCGCCGGACGCGGCCGGGCTGTTCCACCGCGTCGCGCTGCAGAGCGGCTTCGCCCTGGCGGACTACCCGGCGGGCACGTTCTATCCGGGCCTGCCTGCGCTGCCGCCGTTCTGGTCGCCGGCCGCCGAGGTGCAGGCGACAGGGGAGGCGCTCGCGTCCGAGCAGGGGTGGGTCGAGCCGGCGAGCGAGACGGACGTCGCGCTCGAGCGCCTGCGCGGCGCGCCGGTGGACGAGCTGCTGCCGCACACGGCGCGCTTCGTCATGCCCGCGTTCGGCGGCGCCGTGCTGCCCGAGAGCCCGGCCGAGGCGCTGCGGGCAGGCCGGTTCCACCGGGTGCCGGTGCTCTCGGGCGCCACGCAGGACGAGGGCCGGCTGTTCGTCGCGCTGTTTTACGAGCTCGCGGGCGCGTCGGTGACGGAGCAGCGCTATCGCGAGCTGCTCGCCGAGGCGTTCGGCGAGGCGGCCGAGCAGGTCGAGGCGCGGTATCCAATCGACGCATACGGCTCGCCGGCGCTCGCGTGGGCGGCCGTGATCACCGATCGCGTCTGGTGGCGCGCGACGCACGAGCAGAGCCTGTCGCTGGCGGCGCACACGCCGGTGTACGCCTTCGAGTTCGCCGACCGCGACGCCCCCGCGGCCGTCCCCGCGCCCGAGGGGTTTCCCCTCGGCGCGCACCACGCCTCGGACGTCGTGTACCTGCTCGATTTCGTCGGGGAGCCGTCCGGGCTCGCGCCCGAGCAGCAGCGGCTGTCGCAGCAGATGATCGCCTGCTGGTCCCAGTTCGCGCGCGCGGGGGATCCGAGCCGCCCCGATCTGCCGCCCTGGCCGCAGTTCCGTGGGGATGACGCGCAGTACGTGCAATCGCTCGCGCCAGGCGACGGCGGGATCCGCAACGTCGATGTCGTGGCCGAGCACCAGCTCGATTTCTGGTCGACGTTATGAGCCGCGGCGCGCCGGCCGCGCTGATTGGCACGCGCCGCGCCGCGCTGTTAGCCTCCTGCCGATGAGCGGCTGGATCGAGGCTCGGGCGGCGTGGGACCGAGACGTCCGCGCGGCGCGAAGGCGCGCTCGCGCGGCGACCGTCGGGCTGGGCGCGATGGCGGCGGTGGGGGCGTTCACGGGCCTGGTCGGGGCGCTGCACATCGCGCTGCTCCGCCGGACGGAGGTCCCGGGCTGGGCCTGGGAGCTCGCCAACTCGCTCCGTGAAGCCGGCGGCCTCAGCGAACTCGTGCTCGGGCTCCTGGCGGGCGTGCTGTTCCTGCGCTGGCTGGTCAAGGCTGTCACCGTGGCCGACGCGCTCGAGCTCGTGCGCGGCTTTCCCTGGACGCCCTCCGAGGCGGTGATGGCCTTTCTCATCCCCGTCGTGAACCTGGTGCAGCCCTACAAGGTGGTGCGCGATCTCCACGACGGCCTCGCCCCCGACGGGGCGCCCGAGCCTGCGCCGCGCCCGGTGCTGGACGGCGCGGCCGGCTACCGGCGCGTCGAGGTGGTGCACGCCCCGCCGGCGGGCGCGGTGCACCACGCGGCGATCGGCGTGTGGTGGGCGCTCTACGTCGCGAGCCGCTTCCTCGGCTGGATCGCCTCGGGCATGCGCGACCAGACCGTCGCGGAGTTCACCCAGGCCAGGGCCGTCTTCATCCTGTCCGACGCGGCGTCGATCGCCGCCGCGCTGCTCGCGATGCGCGTGGTGCGGGCGATCGACAGCCGCGTCGCTGAGCGCCATCGACGGCTGCGGCACGCGTCCGACGAGGAGCTCGACGGCCGGCTCGTGGAGCGGGATCGCCAGCTGCGTCAGGATCTCGCGAAGCTCACCGGATTCGACGCTGGCCTGCAATGACCCTTTATCTCCCGACACGGCACGTCGCGCTGCCGCGCGAGGCGTGGGACCCCGGGCGGGTGCAAGCGTGGTTAGGGCGCTGGTCCGCGGAAGCGCTGGCGATCCGGGCGGCCGGCCAGGCCTGGCCGATACATCCGCGCGACATCGAGGATGGGCCGGAGCCGCCCGGTCCGCTCCAGAGCCTGTACTTCGGCGCGTGCGGCGTCTGGCTCGCCCTCGCCCGCGTCGCGGCGGCGGGCTTCTGCGCGCTGCCGATGGGCCTGCCCGAGATCTTCGAGGAGGTGCTGGACGACTACGCGCGCTGGCCCGACACCGGCGAGCGCGTGCCGTCGTGGTTCCTCGGCGAGAGCGCGCCGCTCGCGCTCTCTTGTCTGGCCCAGCACGACGCCCGCAAGGCCGATCGCCTGGCCGAGATGATCCGCGGAAACCGCGCGAACCCCACCCGAGAGGCGCTGTGGGGCGCGCCCGGGACGATGCTCGCGGCGCTGTTCCTGCACGAGGCGACGGGGGACGAGCGCTGGGCCGAGCTAGTCCGCGACAGCGCGGCGGCGCTGTGGGAGAGCTGGATTCACGACGAGGACCGGGACGTCTGGTTGTGGGAACAGGACCTGTATGGCCGCCGGAGTCGCCATGTCGGCGCCGGCCACGGCTGGGCCGGCAATCTCTATTCGCTGTGGCGCGGACAGGCCCTGTTGAGCCCCGCGCAGCGGGTCGAGCTGCGCGCGCGGACGCTGCAAGGGCTCGGCCGCCTCGCGCAGATCGACGGCGAGCTGGCCAACTGGCCCCCGCTGCTGGAAGGACCGCCCAAGCCGCTGCTGCAGTGGTGCCACGGCGCGCCGGGGATCATCACGTCGTTGCGCCACGCGGCGCTGCCCGAGGCGCTGCCGCTGTTGATCCGGGGCGCGCGGTTGATCGTGGCCGCCGGTCCGCTGGAGAAGGGAGTCGCGCTGTGCCACGGCACCGACGGCAACGGGGCCGCCCTGCTCGAGATGCACCGGCGCACCGGAGACGCCTTCTGGCTCGAGCGTGCCCGCGAGTTCGCGATGTGGGCTCTCGCGCAGTCCGAGGCCGAGTTCACCCGCGTGGGGCAGTGGCGTTACAGCCTGTGGACGGGGGACGCGGGGCTCGCGTGTTATCTGATCGACTGCCTCGACGGGCGCAGCCGCGGCATGCCGGGGATCGACAGCGCGTGGTGATGGATACGCCGATCCTGGACTGATGGTCATCGATCTCCAGGGCCCGGCGTCGAGCGCCGGGCCCCCTCGCCGCCCCGCCCCTGGTGCACCGTTGCTCCTCGGACGCCTCCACCGAGCCCATCGGCGCGCGCACCCATCTGAGCCGGTGAGCCACAGGGCGCACGCGTGTGCCGCCATGTGCCATCGCGCTCGCCATCAACCCCATGAAATGATTGATGAATCTCGAGGCACGCCCCGTGCCTGTCGGCCGGCCATCGACTGGACGACGAACTCGTCACGGAGGCTTGCCATGCGCTCGATCCCCAGGACATGTACGCTTGTTTCTCTGCTGGCGCTCGGCGTCAGCTTCGCGGCCTGCTCGGTCGCCCCGGGCGGCTCGGTCATCCCGGGCGGACCAGGCACCCCCGATGAGCCGGACGAGCCCGTGGAGACGGCCGTCGCGAAGAGCGCCCTCACGCCCGCGGCGAGCTGCGATGAGGTCGAGTCGCTGGTCCGCGAGCGGCTGAAGCAGAACATGACCAAGAATCTCGAGGGGTATCGAGAGATCGCCCTGGAGCAGCTCGAGCACGGGTGCACCGTGGACTACGATTCGGGCGTCGGCGTGGGCGCGAGCACGGGCGCGGGAGGCTTCCCCACCTCGCCGGGCGCGGGCGGGGTGGACGACGGCGGCGGGGCCGCCGAGGACTACTCGACGACGAACACGCAGGAAGCGGACGTCGACGAGGCGGACTTCATCAAGAACGACGGAGGGCACGTCTACCTCCTCGCCCACGGGAAACTCCAGATCTTCGACGCGTGGCCCGCCGCCGACACGCACCGCGTCGCGTCGGTCGCCATCGAGGGGGAGCCGAAGAAGCTCTTCGTCCACGACAAGCGCGCCCTCGTGTACTCGTCGTTGACCCCGGAGTTCGTCGGCGATTCCTCCGAGTACTACAGCGAGTGCACGTACGGATACGACTGCGAGTTCACGGGAGACGGCGCGCCCCTCGTGATCACCGAGCTCGACCTCAGCGACCTCTCCGCCCCGACCGTCGTGCGCACGATGAAGTTCTCCGGCTCGTTCATCAACGCCCGGCGCATCGGCAGCGCGGTGCACACGGTCGTGTCCTCCCCGGAGCCCACGGTGGAAGGACTCTCGTTCTGGCCGCAGGCCATCGACGTCTGCGCGCTGGCCGCAGCGGGGGTCACCCCGGGGGCCGTGGACGCCGTGAACGACGCGTTCGACGCGCTCCTGCAGGAGAACCTCGAGGTCATCGACGCGGCCCCGCTCGACCTCGCTCTGCCCACCGTGGAGGACACGATCTACCGGGACGGCGTGGCGCACCCGCGGAGCGACGACCCGTTCGCGGGCTGCGAGAACTACTACCTGTCGAACACCGGCGACGGCCAGAGCTTCCTCTCGATCGTCTCGACCGAGCTCGGCAGCGATGCCCTCGGCCAGACCACGGTCGTCGGCAAGCCCGGCGCCGTCTACGCGACCTCCGAGGCGCTCTACGTGGCGAGCCGGCACGCGTACGGGGCCACGTACGGCTGGTTCTACGAGGACGGGGCGACGACGCCGGACGCCACGACGGTCCACAAGTTCGCCCTCAACGAGCGCGCGCTGCCGAGCGCGTACATGGGGAGCGGCGCGGTGAAGGGGCGCGTGCTCAACCAGTTCGCCTTGAGCGAGCACGACGGCTATCTCCGCGTCGCGACCACCACCGGCCACCTGCCCGATCCGGCCACGCACAACACCGTCGCCTCGATGAAGCTCGAGGGCGGCGAGCTCGTGGTCAAGGGGATCGTGGACAACCTCGCTCCGGGCGAGGACATCCGGTCCGTGCGCTTCTATGGCGACGTGGGGTTCATGGTGACCTTCAAGAAGACGGACCCGCTCTTCACGCTCGATTTCTCGGAGCCCGAGGCGCCGAAGGTGCGCGGCGAGCTCAAGATCCCCGGGTTCTCGACCTACATGCACATGATCGACGAGGGGCACGTCCTGAGCATCGGCTACGACGCCGACGACCAGGGGGACTTCGCGTTCTTCCAGGGCATCATGCTCCAGATCTTCGACGTGACGGATCTCGATGAGCCGAAGCTCACGCACAAGGAGGTGATCGGGACGCGCGGCTCCACGAGCGACGCCGCGACCAACCACCTCGCGTTCAACTACTTCGCCCAGCGGGGGCTGCTCGGGCTCCCCATGGTCATCTGCGAGGGCGGGAGCGGCGGCAATTTCGGCGACACGATGACGTTCAGCGGGCTGCTCGTCTACAAGGTCGACGTCGCCGAGGGCTTCACCTCGGTCGGCGGCCTCCCCCACCCGCTGCCCGACGCGAGCTCCGACCCGTACTATTCCGGCTGCTCGAGCTGGTGGACCCAGTCGAACTCGTACGTGAAGCGCAGCGTCTTCCTGGAGGACTACGTCTACTCCGTGTCGGCGGGGGAGATCCGCGTCGCCCACGTCAGCGACCTCGCGTCGCCCCTGGCCGTCGTGCCGCTCACCCCCTGAGCGAGCTCGGCGGCGCGGGCGCGTCGGACCGGCAGGGCCGCGTGCTAGAGCTGCGCGATGCACGCGCTGGACATGGGCGCCGAAGAGCTCGCCGCGGCGGTCGGCGCGCGGCCGTTCCTGCTGCTCGCGTTGCTCCTGGCCGGGACGGTCGGGGTGCTCCTCGGGCTGGTCGCGGTCGCCCGCCTCTCCGATCGCCACGCGCGCGCGCTGTGGGGGCGGGCCGTCCGGGCCTACCGCGCGGCGGCCGAGCACCCGATCACGCGGCGGCTGTCGACCACGTTCCCCTCGGTCGCGCGGGTGCTCCGCGAGCTCTCCGCGGCCGAGTACCTCGTCATCCACCTCGCCCTCGGCCTCGCGCTCAGCATGGCCGCGCTCGTGTTCGTCGCGCTCGCGGACGCGGTGAGCGGGGGCGCGTCGATCGTGCAGGTCGACCGCGCGCTCGCGCGCGCGCTCCACGGCGCGACGAGCAGCGCCGGCGTGGCGGCGCTCCGCGCCTTCACCCACCTCGGCAGCGGCTGGGCGCTCACCGTCGTCGCGATCGCCGTGGCCGCGGCGCTCCTGTTGCGGCGGGAGCGCGTCCTCGCGGTGGGGTGGCTGATCGCGCTCGCCGGGGGCGGGCTCCTCAACTACGCGCTCAAGGCCCTGTTCGCGCGGCCGCGGCCGACGTTCGACGAGCCGCTCGCGCTCGCCGCCGGCTGGAGCTTCCCGAGCGGGCACTCGATGGGCACGTTCGTGACCTTCGGGATGCTCTCGTACCTCGGGCTCCTGTTCGTCCGGACGCTCCGCGTCCGCCTCGCCCTCCTCGCGCTCGCGATGAGCTGGACCGTGGCGATGGGCTTCAGCCGCATGTACCTCGGCGTGCACTACCTGAGCGACGTGCTCGCGGGGTTCGCGGCCGGGAGCATGTGGCTGGCCGTCTGCATCTCGGGGATCGAGGTCGCGCGGCGCAGGCCCGGCAGGGCCAACCAGCCGATCCCGGCCTGAGCGGCGCGCGCGGCCGCGGCGCGCGCGGCCGTGGCTCACCGCGCCGCGGGCCTCACCGCTCCACGAGCACGAACCGCGTCTGCCCGCCCCGCCACGCCAGCAGCAGCACCGGCCGGGCGCCGGTCGCGTCGACCTCCTGCTTGAGCTGCTCCGGGCTCGCCACCGGCTTTCGGTTCACCTCGAGGAGGACGTCGCCCGGGCCGAGCCCCGCCCTCGCCGCCGGGCTGCCGGGGCCGAGCCCCACCACGAGCGCGCCCTTCACGTCGTCGGGGATCCCGAACCGCCGCCGCAGGTCGTCCGAGAGCGCGGCGACCTCGACCCCCAGCGCGCCGGTCGACGCCGGCGCCTGCACCGGCTCCTCCGGCTTCGGCTCCGGCAGCTCGTCGAGCGTCGCGGTGAGCTCCACGCTCCGCCCGTCGCGGAGCACGCGCAGCTCGATCTTGTCGCCAGGCTTCGCCTCGGCGATCCGCATCCGCAGGTCGCGGCCGTCGGTCAGGTGCTCGCCGCGCAGGGCGACGACAACGTCGCCGCGCCGGAGCCCCGCCTTCTCGGCGGCGCTCCCCGCGGACACGTCGCTGACGACCGCGCCGCGCGTGTCCGGAGGCATCCCGAGCGCCTCGGCGAGCGCGGGCGTGACGTCCTGGATCGCGACGCCGAGCGCGCCGCGGATCACGCGGCCGTGCTCCAGGATCTGCTCCATCACCGCGCGGGCGAGCTTCGACGGCACGGCGAACCCGATCCCCTGGTTGCCCTGCGCGCCGCGCGCGAGGATGGCCGTGTTGATCCCGATGAGCTCCCCCGCCATGTTGATCAGCGCGCCGCCGGAGTTGCCGGGGTTGATGGCCGCGTCGGTCTGGAGGAAGTCCTCGTAGTCGACGATCCCCATGTTGCCGCGGCCGACCGCGCTGATGATCCCCTGGGTGACGGTCTGGCCGATGCCGAACGGGTTGCCGATCGCGAGCGCGAAGTCGCCCACGCGCACCGCGCCCGAGTCGCCGAACGGGGTGAACGCGAACTCGCCCCCCTCGAGCTTGAGCACCGCGACGTCGGTCCGCGCGTCCACGCCCACGACCTTCGCCTTCATCTCGGGCCTGCCCGGCAGCGCGACGCGGACCTGACTGGCGTCCTGCACCACGTGCGCGTTCGTGATCACGTGGCCTTCGCGCGACACGATCACGCCCGAGCCGACGCTCTGCTCGCGCTGGACGCGCGGGCCCGGCAGCGGCTGCCCGTCGCTCCCGTCGTCCTGCCGCGGCCCGAAGAACTCGCGGAAGAGCGGGTCCGAGAAGAACGGGATGCGCTCCGGCGTCGGCGGCCGCACGAACCGCACCGAGGAGACGTTCACGACAGCGGCGCTCACGCGCGACACGATCGGCGCGAAGCCCGCCTGGAGCGACACCGCGTCCCGCGCGGAGGGCGGCACGTCGAGCGGCCCCGGCGCGGGCGGCGGAGCGGCCTCGGCGATCTGTTCGCCCCCGGAGCGATGCTCCCTCCGGTCCAGGCAACCGAGCGGAAGCGCGGCGATCACGGCGAGAGGGAGAGCCCAGCGTGCGTGCATGCCGGCGCGCCATTCATGTCCCGTGCCCCGGGCGCCGCGTCCGGCCTCGTCCAACAGCACGGATGAGCCGGCCGGCGCCCCGCGGAGCGGCGTCGAGCGGCGCTGTCCGCCCCCCGGCTCCACGTCGCTGCACGGTCGCCGCTCTCCGCCTCTTCTCTCCACGAGACGACAGGAGATCACCGCGCCTCCCACCTCGCCGCCGGGGCGTTCTGTCTCAGGCCCTCCCGGCGGCCCGCAGCGCTGTGGCGCACGCGCGGCCCCGCCCGCACCGGGCGCCGAAGATTGTGTCCCGGAAAGCAAATTCCGTCTGGAGGCGCGACGTTTGTTCGCGATACAGTGCACAGTGACGCCGTTTGCCTGCGAACAGCGCAACGCGCGTCATCGAGGTGGGTCGTGGCTTTGAGAACCTCTTATCTGGCCTTGATGGTGGGATTGCTCCAGGCGGCCGTCGCCTGCGGCGGGGGCGTCGAGACGCCGAGCGGCGGGACCGGCGGCGGGGGCGGGGCGAGCTCCGGCAGCGGCGCGGGCGGACCCGGCTCCGGAGGGGCCGGCGGTGAGCCGGAGTTCACGGTCGGCAGCGGCCCCGGGCTCGGCGGCAGCGGCGCCGGCGAGCCGGACCCGTGCGACGTCGATGAGCCGCCCCCCGAGTGTTACCTGCCTCCGGATCCCGCGTGCGGCGACGGCGCGCGCAACCAGGAGAGCGAGGCCTGCGACGACGGCAACACGCTCCCCGGCGACGGCTGCTCCGGCCTCTGCCAGGTCGAGCCGTACTGGGAGTGCACGACCCCCGGCCAGCCCTGCGCGCTCACCATCGCGTGCGGCGACGGCATCCTCCATCCCGGCGAGTTCTGCGACGACGGCAACAATGCCGATGGCGACGGCTGCAGCGCCGATTGTTACTACGTCGACCCGTCGTACGTGTGCCCGAGGCCGGGAGAGCCGTGCGTCCTGCTCTACGACTGCGGCGACGGCCGCGTGAACGGCTCGGAGGAGTGCGACGACGGCGACGACCCGCCCGCGTCCGGCGACGGCTGCGACGCCGAGTGCAAGCGCGAGCCGGGGTATCAGTGCAGCCGGCCCGGCCAGCCGTGCACCCGGCTGCCGGTCTGCGGCAACGGCCTGAGGGAGACCGGCGAGGGGTGCGACGACGGCAACACGACGAGCGGCGACGGCTGCTCGAGCCTGTGCCGGCAGGAGCCCTATTACTCCTGCCCGACCCCCGGATCGCCGTGCGTGCGGCTGATCGAGTGCGGCGACGGCGAGGTGCAGCCGGGGGAGCTCTGCGACGACGGCAACAGCGCGGACGGCGACGGCTGCAGCGCCGACTGCCGGGTGCGCGACCCGGCGTACGTGTGCCCCGAGCCGGGCGAGCCGTGCATCCTGCTGTACCGGTGCGGCGATGGCCGCGTGAACGGCGCCGAGCAGTGCGACGACGGCGACGATCCGCCGGCGTCCGGCGACGGCTGCACCGCGGACTGCCGGCTCGAGGAGGGCTGGGTCTGCAGGCCCGGCCAGGCCTGCACGCGGCGGACGTTCTGCGGCGACGGCGCGGTGCAGGCCGGCGAGCAGTGCGACGACGGCGGCGGGACGACGCCCGAGGGCGGCGACGGCTGCACCGCGCAGTGCCGGATCGAGCTCGGCTGGACGTGCCCGCGGGCCGGCGGCGCCTGCACGCCGCCCGCGCCGCCCGTCTGCGGCGACGGGGTGATCGGCGGCGACGAGGTGTGCGACGACGGCCAGCGCCCGCCGGCGAGCGGCGACGGCTGCAGCGCCGACTGCCGGACCATCGAGCCGGGGTGGGACTGCTCGCGGGTCGGGTTCCCCTGCAAGACGGTCTGCGGCGACGGGATCAAGCGCGGCGCCGAGCAGTGCGACGACGGCGACACCACCGCGGGCGACGGCTGCGACGCGACCTGCAAGATCGAGCCGGGCCGCGTGTGCAACAACGCCGCGCCCCAGGACTGCCGGGGCTATTCGGTCTGCGGCGACGGCAGGCGCGAGGGGACCGAGGTCTGCGACGACGGCAACGCGAGCTGGAACGACGGCTGCACGCCGGACTGCAAGCGCGAGCCGGCGTGCGTCGGCGGCGCGTGCTCCTCGGCGTGCGGCGACGGCATCCTCCTGCCCGGCGACGCGACGGAGGCGTGCGACGACGGCAACAACGTGAGCGGCGACGGCTGCTCCGCCACGTGCAGGGTCGAGCCGGGCTACGCCTGCTCCGTGGCGCCCAGCACGATGCGGCTGCCGATGGTCATCCGCGACTTCATCGGCTGGTGCCCGACGACGTACAGCCGCGCCTCGAGCAACTCCGCGTGCGACGCCAACCTGTCCGACCGCCTCATCGGCCACTTCGATTTCGAGATCACGCCCACGTCCGGCGGGCAGATCGACGGCACCGTCCGGGCGACGCTCGACGCGGACGGCAAGCCCGTGAACGCGCACGGCGCCGGCTTCTCCACGCCGAGCGCCGACAACGGCTGGACCTCGGGGCAGGACAACTTCCAGTGGTGGTACCGGGACAACCCGGACTTCAACAGGACGCTCGTCACGACCATCAACATGGTCGAGGAGGGCGCCGGCACGTTCGTTTACGAGCGGAACCCGTTCTGGCCGGTGGACCGCGACCCGCCCGGCGCCGACCCCGCGCTCGACAACCTCGTCACCGCCGGGCTGGAGAGGGCGCAGGACGGCGGGCACAACTTCTACTTCACGAGCGAGGTCCGGTACTGGTTCCAGTTCACCCCGGACTCCGTCGCTTCCAACAACCCGGTGCTCACCTTCTACGGTGACGACGACGTCTGGGTGTTCATCAAGAACACGCTGACCGCGGACATCGGCGGCATCCACGGGCAGGCCGAGGAGAGCGTCACCATCCTGGACAACGGCGACGCCCGCGTGAACGCCTGCGACAACGCGGCCTGCACGCGCCACGCCGCGAGGACCGTCGACCTCAACCTCGAGGCGGGCCGGGTCTACGAGATCGTCGTGTTCCAGGCCGAGCGCCACGTGACCGGGTCGAACTACCAGCTCACGCTGGCGGGCTTCACCGCCGGCAGGTCGGTCTGCACGCCGCAGTGCGGGGTCGACCCGCCGGTCGTGACGCCGGGCGAGGAGTGCGACGACGGCCGCGAGAACGGGACGGGCTACGGCGAGTGCAACAACTGCCAGCTCGGTCCCTACTGCGGCGACGGCGTCCGGAACGGCCCCGAGGCGTGCGACAACGGCGTCAACAACAGCACGTACGCGAACGCGTCCGGCGCCTGCGCGCCGGGGTGCGTGGCCCCGCCCCGCTGCGGCGACGGCGCGGTCAACGCCCCGTACGAGGCGTGCGATCTCGGCGCCGGCAACACGGCGACCGGCTACGGCGGCTGCACGACCTCGTGCGAGATCGGGCCGTCGTGCGGCGACGGCGTGGTGAACGGCACCGAGCAGTGCGACGACGGCCGCAACGACGGCCTGTACGGCACGTGCAACCCGAACTGCACGCGCGCCCCGCGGTGCGGCGACGGCCGCGTCGACGCGGAGTGGGGCGAGGCGTGCGACGACCCGGCCGACCTGGGCTGCGTCGGCTGCCAGGTCGGCGCCCACTGCGGCGACTCGGTGGTGCAGGCGAGCTACGGCGAGGAGTGCGACGACGGCCGCAACGACGGCGGCTACGGCGAGTGCGCCCCGATGTGCCTGTACGGGCCGCGCTGCGGCGACGGCGTGGTGCAGCCCGACGAGGAGGCGTGCGATCTCGGCGAGGGCAGCAACACCGGCGCGTACAACGGCTGCGATGAGCGCTGCTCGTACGGGCCGTACTGCGGCGACGGCGTCAGGAACGGCGCCGAGACCTGCGACGACGGCGTGAACGACGGCTTCTACGGGAGCTGCTTCCCGGACTGCACGCCGGCCGCCCGGTGCGGCGACAGCCGCGTCGACGAGGCGTGGGGCGAGCAGTGCGACCCCCCGAACGCGGCGACCGGCTGCAGCGACAACTGCCGCCTCGGCGCCCAGTGCGGCGACGCGGTGGTGCAGGCGAACCTCGGCGAGCAGTGCGACGACGGCGTGAACGACGGCGGCTACGGCGAGTGCGGCCCGAGGTGCCTCTACGGGCCGCGCTGCGGCGACGGCGTGGTCAACGGCCGCGAGCAGTGCGACGACGGCAACAACACCGGCGGCTACGGCAAGTGCGCGCCCGGCTGCGTGTACGGGCCGTACTGCGGCGACGGCGAGCGGCAGAGCGTCTACGAGGAGTGCGACGACGGGAACAACACGAGCGGCGACGGCTGCAGCTCGGCCTGCGAGTACGACAACCAGCCGCGCTAGTCCCCCCGGGGCTCCGCCCCGAACCCCGGCGCCCGTCAGGCGAGCGGTTGAACGGAGGCGCGCGTCGCCCGGCGCGCGCCCCGGCTCACGGCGCCTCCGGCCCCCTCGGCCGCACCGTGGTCTCCCCGAGCGGCTTCTCCAGGAGGGGAGGCCCCGCGACCGGCAGCCAGATCTCGAAGACCGCGCCCCCCTTCTGGGCCTTGCGGTAGCTGATCTCCCCGCCGTGCTCGAACACGATCCGCTGCGCGATCGCGAGCCCGAGCCCCGTCCCCTTCTCCTTGCTGGTCGCGTAGGGCTCGAACAGCCGCGGCACCATCTCCTCCGCCACGCCGGGCCCGTTGTCGCGCACCACGATGCGCACGCGGTCGCTCGGCAGCGGGCCGATCGTCACCGAGACGCGCGGGTCGCGCCGGACGGCGGCCGCCGCGTCGAGCCCGTTCTGGACCAGGTTCGTGAGCACCTGGATGATCTGGTCCCGGTCGGCGGACACCCTCGGGATCGGGTCGGCCACGAGCTCGACGCGCGGCGCCGCCCCGCCGGTCCCACCGGCGGTCGGCTCGCCCGACGCCGGCGCGGCGTGCAGCGTGACCACCCCGCGCGCGATCGCGACCAGATCGACGGGCTCCAGGTTCGGCGGCGGCAGGCGCGCGAACCGGGTGAACTCGGTCACGATGTTCGCGATCCGGTGCACCTCGTCCAGCACCGTCGACGTCGCCTCCTCGAAGTAGTCGTCGAACGCCGGGTCGTCCCGCTGCCGCAGCCGGCGCAGGGTCTCCACCGCCGCCCGGATCGGCGCGAGCGGGTTCTTGATCTCGTGGGCGATCTGGCGCGCCACCTCGCGCCGCGCCGCGATGCGCTCGGTCGCCGCCAGGCGCTTGCGCATCGCCGCGAGCTCGTCGATGGTCGCGTTGAACGCCGCCGCCAGATCCGCGATCTCCCGCCCCCCGCGCCCCTCCACCCGCCGCGGCGCGCCGCTCATCACCTCGCGCGTCTCGCGGGCCAGCGCCACGAGCGGCCGCGACAGGCTGCGCGCCAGCACCACGGCGATCGCGAGGGCGATCGCCAGCACCGTCGCGCCGGTCAGGGCGATCGACCGGTCGAGCCGCCCGAGCGCCTGCCGCAGCGGATCGCGCGACACCGACGCGACCACGTCGAGCCCCGGGATCTCCGGGAAGTGCAGGACGCGCACCACCTCGGCCTCGCCGCTCCGGGGCGCCGGCTGCCCCTCGCGCGCCGCCGTGAGCCGCACGTCGTACGCCTCGCCGATGCGCGCGAGCACCGGGCCGATCCGCCGCGCGCCCACGAGGCCGAGCGTCACCCCGTGGTCCGTCAGCGCGCAGTGCACCTCCAGCGACGGCTCGCCGCCCGCCCTGGCCGGCCGGAGCCGCGGCGCGCCCCCGGGCGCCTTGATCAGCTCCGCGAGCCGCCGGTCGCGGGCCCCGATGCGCGCGCCGTCCTCGGCCCCGAGGACGGCCCCGTTGCCCGCCACGAGCGAGAGCTCGTCGAGCCGCAGTGCCTTGGCCTGGCTCGGGACCTGCCGGCCGATCGCGATGCGGCTCCCCGGATCCATGGCGTCCGGGTCGCCCTTGGCCCGCTCGAGCTCGACGTGGGCCTTGTCCACGAACGTGTCGTGCCGGCAGAGCGGCGGCAGCAGATCGCGCAGGGCGTCGGCCTCCCACGCGAGCTGCTGCCGCACGCCCGCGTGCGCCGCGTCGATCCGGTCGGCGAAGCCGCTCTCGATGACCTCCCGCGACGCCTCGCGGAGGGTCACCCCGACGAACGCCGTCGCGATGATGGCGACGAGCCCGAAGGCGAGCAGGAGGCGAGCGGCGAGGGGCATGGAGGGGTCCGTCTTGGCCGCGCGGCGGCGCGGCGGCGCGGCGGCGCGGCCGCCAGGCCGCCTGGCCGCCTGGACGGCCGGGCGGCCGCCGCGGTCCGCGGCGGCGGTGCGTGACGATACTAGAGGAAACTTCGCCTGTGCCGAGCCCCCCGCGCCGCGGACCTTCTCCGCCTCATCCTCCGTGAATACGCGATCGGGCCGAGCGCGTCCAAGTTCGTCGCGCTCTCCCCAGCCGCCCCTGCGCCTCTGCCCAGGAGCGCGCCGTCGCTGCCGGCTGCCCGCGGCGTTTCTGCCTCGCGCTCTCCTTGCACCGGGGGGCACTCGCCTCTTACGCTCGGTCGTCCTTCGAGGTCGCCGGGCGCGCGCTGGCCAACGCGCGCGTCGCGGGGCCGCGCTGGAACGCACGAAATGAACTCCAAGCAGCTCTCCATCGCTGGAATCCTCCTGTTCGTCGGCCTCGGGTTGAGTTTCGCGTCGAAGTGGCTGGCGGAGTACACGGGCCAGCTCTTCATGCTGTTCGGCGTCTCCGCGATGGGGGCGGTGCTGTACGCGAGCTTCTCGGCCAAGGGCGGCGTCCCCCTCGGGGGCCTGCGCGACGCGCTCCGCGCGGCCGCGCGCGGCAAGCGGCCCAAGCTCCCCGAGGGCGCCCCCGCCGACCTCGCCGAGACCTACGAGCAGATCGCCGAGATCGCCGGCCGCCAGGCCGAGCTCGCGGAGGAGCGCCACGCGCTCGCCGAGGAGCGCGACAAGCTCGCCCGCGAGCGGGACGGCCTGAGCCGCGACCGCGACGGCGTCGAGCGGCAGCGCGACGCCCTGGAGAAGGAGCGGGACAACCTGAGCCGCGAGCGCGACGGGCTCCTGAAGGAGCGCGACACGCTCGAGCGGGACTGCGCGGCGCTCACCCGCAAGGTGAACGATCTCGCGCAGCGGGGGCCCGACATCGACGTCGACGCGCTCGTCGACGCCGTGCTGCGCGCCACCACCGGCGAGCGGGTGCGCGTCCCGCCCGGCGCCCCGGCGGAGCTCTCGCGGCTCTACAGCGAGCTCACCGGCATCGCCGAGCGCATCTCCCAGGCCGAGCTGCGCGACAAGCAGCGCCGGACGGAGCTCGCCCAGGCCACCATGCTCCTCGACGAGCAGCTCCCCAAGCTCAGCGACGGCGTGAGCAGCGTCATGCACGCGAGCGAGCAGGCGATCGTCTACATCCGCGACATGATCACCGCGCTCGCGAACATCGCGCAGTCGGTCGAGTCGCTCGCGTCGAGCGCCGAGGAGTCGAGCTCGAGCATCCTCGAGATGACGGCCACGAACGAGGAGGTCGCCGAGAACGTCGGCGAGCTCGGGTCGAGCGTGCGCGAGACGGTCTCGTCGATCGAGGAGATGGCCTACTCCATCCGCGAGGTCGCGAAGAACGTCGACGCCCTGGCGCTGACGGCCGAGGAGACGAGCTCCTCGATGAACCAGATGGACGTCTCGATCGACCAGGTCCAGTCGAACGCGAACGAGACGGCGCGGCTCTCCGAGGAGGTGGCGACCGACGCCGAGAAGGGCGCCGAGGCCATCCTGAAGACGATCGGTGAGATCTACCGCATCAAGGAGTCGAGCCAGGAGGCCGTGGCGGTCATCTCGAACCTCGGCTTCCGCATCGAGGCGATCGGGCAGATCCTGGCCGTCATCGACGACGTCGCCGAGCAGACGAACCTGCTCGCGCTGAACGCCGCGATCATCGCCGCCCAGGCGGGCGAGCACGGAAAGGGCTTCGCCGTCGTCGCCGACGAGATCAAGGACCTCGCCGAGCGCGCCGGCGGCAGCACGAAGGAGATCGCCGAGCTCATCAAGACGATCCAGTCCGAGTCGAAGAACGCGATCGCCGCCGTCGAGCGCGGCGCCCACAACGTCGACCGCGGCGTCGAGGTGTCGAACGAGGCCGAGCGCGCCCTGAAGAAGATCCTGGAGAGCTCGCAGAAGTCGACGAACATGGTGCGCGCCATCGCCCGCGCCACGGTCGAGCAGGCCAAGGGGTCGAAGCAGGTCACGGACGCGATCGGCCGCATCGCCGAGACGGTGCAGCAGATCGCCGCCGCCACGGCCGAGCAGGCGCGGGGCTCGGAGCTCATCATGAAGAGCGCGGAGAAGATGCGGACGATCACGCAGCACGTGGAGCGGTCGAGCCAGGAGCAGGCGCGCGGCGGGCGCCAGATCACGAGCGCGATCGAGCAGATCTCGAACATGGTGCACAGCCTCAACGCCTCGCACCGCAGCCAGACGCGCGGCGGCGAGCAGCTCGTCGAGGCGGGCAAGCGCATCGAGGAGGCGGCGCGCCAGCAGGACCAGGCGGTGCGGCAGCTCGTCAGCGCCGCCGAGCGGATGCGTCGCACGGCGGCCATTTGACCGAACGCCGCCCTTCCGCGCAGAGGCAGCAACGATGGCGCTGACGATCGTGGTGCTCGCGCCGGCCGAAGCGGGCAAGGAGGACGGCGGCGAGCTCTCCCTGACGCTGGACGCCCCCCGCATCATCATCGGCCGCGCGGACGGCTGCGAGGTCCGCCTCCCCGACACGAGCGTGAGCCACCGCCACGCGTCGATCCGGCAGCGCGGCGCGACCTACCTGCTCCTCGACGAGGGCAGCGACAACGGCACCTACCTCGGCAAGACGCGCATCGCCCCGCGCACGGCGATGCCGCTGCGCAGCGGCGACCGCATCCGCGTCGGCCGCGTCTGGCTCGCGCTCCGCATCGAGCCGGCGGTCCCCAGGGCCGCCCCCGCCGCCGCGGCCAAGGAGCTCGCCCTCGAGCTCGTCGCGCGCGGCCTGGCCGCGCAGGGCGAGGACCCCGCGCCGCGCGTCGTCGTCGTCGACGGCCCGGACCGCGGCCGCGCGCTGCGCATCGAGGAGTCGGGGCGTCCTTACATCCTCGGTCGCGCCAAGGACACCGACCTTGTCCTCGACGACCCGGACATCTCGCGTCGTCATCTGGCCATTACGCGCAGGGGCGATCAATTCTCAGTTCAGGACCTCGGATCCCGCACAGGGGCTTTGCTGGACGGCGCCCCGGTGCCTCAGTTCGATACCATCTGGCGTCCTGGACAGGTGCTCGCGCTCTCCGGTGATCGCCTGATGTGCGAGCACCCGACCGCGGAGGCGCTCGCGGAAATCGAGCGCAGTCCGTGCGAGCCGCTCCGTCCAGACGCGGTGTTCGAGCCTCCTTCGCCCGAGCCCCCGCCGGCGCCTTCCACACCGACGCCTTCGCCCGCTTCCACGAGCACGTTGTCGCCGCTGGCGCGACCTCCGGTGTCGTCGCGTCAGGTCGCCCCGCAGGGCGGCGGGTGGGGGTTCACGGAGGCGCTCATTGCATTGCTCTCGCTCGGTGTGCTGGCTCTCAGCATTGCAGGTCTGATGTGGCTGCTTGGACGCGGTTAGCGTCTTGACGTCGCGCGCGCGCAGAGTTCGAAGAGCGCAGGCCCGGAGGGTGCGCATGCGTGCGATCCGAATGAGAGCTGAAGACGAGATCGAGTACACCGAGGCGGAGCTTCAGGCGGAAGGGATCCGGTGCGAGACGTTCGACCCGGGCGCAGCGGCGCCGGCGGTGCAGCGCTTCCAGGCGGAGCGCGGATGGACGGAGCACGACGATGTGCGTCGCGACCTCAGCAGACCTCGAGACGAGGCCGATAGCGCGAGAGACGCGGATGAGCACTGCCACCTCGGCGACGAGGTGCGGTTCTTCCTCGAGGGGCAGGGACTCTATGACATCCGCTGCCTGAACGACGAGTGGCTGCGCATCTGGGTCGGCGCGGGCGATCTCGTGGTCGTGCCGGCGAAGCGCTATCACCGCTTCGTGGCGAGCAAGTCGAGCGCGCTCCGCTACGTGCAGCCGTACGGCGGTCGCCACCTGCTCATGCAGCTCTACCGCGTGTCCGACGACCGGACCCGCGCGTTCTGACTCGAGGCCCCCCATGGATCGTCCTTACCGTCTCGTCACGTCCGCGACCCGGATCCCTGTCCCGGGCGGCAAGCTGATCGAGGAGCTCTTCGGCCGCGTGAACACCGGCACGGACGGGTTCAGCCTCGCGCACATGGTGGCCCCGCCCGGGTGGAGCGAGCCGGCGCAGACGCCCTCGTTCGGCGAGCTGACGCTGATGATCCGCGGCCGCATGCGGATCGAGATCGCGGGCGAGACGGTCGACCTCTCTGCCGGTCAGGCCCTCTGGACGGAGCCCGAGCAGCGCGTCCGCTACAGCAATCCGTTCGACGAGGAGAGCGAGTACTTCGCCCTCTGCATACCGGCGTTCGCGCCGGATCTCGCGCGGCGCGACGCCGGGTGAGCAGCGCGCCGCGCGGCGCGAGCGAGCGCGGGGGCGCGGCGCAGATCGTGGATCCGCGGCGCGCGTCGAGCGCGTACTATGTCCCATGCTCTTCGATCCCGCGGAGTTCCGGAAGGTGCTGGGCCAGTTCGCCACCGGGGTCACGCTCGTGACCACGGTGCAGGACGGCGCGCCGCTGGCGATGACGGTGAACTCGTTCAGCGCCGTCTCGCTCGATCCGCCGCTCGTGCTGTTCTGCGCGGACAAGCGGTCGCGCACGAGCGCGGCGATCGAGGCGTCGGGCGTCTTCGCGGTGAACGTCCTGCGGGATCAGCAGCGGGACATCTCGGACCTGTTCGCCGGCAAGGGGACGGACCTCGATCGGCAGGCGGTCCTCACCGAGGCGCATGTGGCCGAGTCCGGCAGCCCGATCCTCAAGGACGTGCTGGCCTTCATCGATTGCAAGGTCGAGCACGCGTACGACGGGGGCGATCACGTCATCTATGTCGGCCGCGTGCTCGCGTCGGGCCGGGGCGAGGCGGGCGCGCCGCTCCTGTATTACCGGGGCACGTACCAGGCGCTCGACGACGCCTGGCGCTGGCGCGACCGCTATGCCGCGAAGGAGCAGGCGACCCCGTTTCACGAGCTGGTCGATTTCTTCGATCGCATGCAGGCGGAGGGCCCTTATGCGACGCTCATCGACGAGCTCGTCACCTTGGTCGATCCGGGCGTGGAGGACCGCTGCCTCGATCTCGGCTGCGGCACGGGCCGGCTGACGCGCGAGATGGGGCGCCGGTGCCACGAGGCGGTCGGGATCGACGCGGCGGCGGCGATGGTGGAGCGCGCCGCGCAGCGGGCGAAGGCGCTCGGCCTGGACAACGTGACGTTCCGGGAGGCGCTCGCGACGCGGCTCCCGTTCCCGGACGCGTCGTTCGACGTGGTGACCTCGTCGAACCTGCTGCTGCACGTGCCCGAGCCGGGCGCGGTGCTGGCCGAGGCGGCGCGCGTGCTCCGTCCGGGCGGCCGCCTGGCGATCCTCGAGCCGGCGCCCGTGATGAACCGCATCGCCATGGCCGGCTACCTGCGCGGCCACCGGTACAACCCGCCCACGGCCCACGCGATGCTCGCCTGGGCCGACGCGGCGGAGGTCACCTACCGCCACACCGAGGACCGGCTCACCGCCGATATGGGCGGCGCGGGCTTCCAGGTCGACCGCCGCGAGCGCCGGATGAACGGCCTCGCGCTGCTCTGGGTCGCCCACAGGCCGTGAGCCCCTGCCGGGCGGCGGCACACGGCCCCTGCCGGGCTGCGGCACACGGCCGCTCACGCCGCGCTCACGCCGCCTGCCGCAGCCCCGCCTCCTCGACCAGCCGGGGTACCCAGTCCTCCGCGCCGATGGAGCGCATGTGGATGCCCGACAGCCCCGGGACGTCGCGGAGCCCCCGGATGAGCTCCAGCGTGATCCGGTAGCTCTCCCCCTCGGCGTCGCCGCTCTGGCGGACCCGCTCGATCAGATGATCGGGCACCACGAGCCCCGGCACCTTCTGCAGGAAGCTCAGCCGATCCACGCCCGCGAACGGGAAGATCGCCGCGATGAAGTGCGCGCGCTCGTGGAGCCCGCGCTCGACCACGGCCGCCATCCAGCGGCGCATCGACGCGAGCTCGAACACCGCCTGCACCTGGATGAAGCTCGCGCCCGCGTCGATCTTCGCGCTGAGCCGGTCCATGGCCCCGGCGATCGCCTGCTCGGCGCACGGGAAATCGATGGTGCCGACATGGAAGTAGGGCGCCGGCGACATCACGTCTCCGTTGAACAGCTTCCCCTCGCGCGTCATCCGGCGGGTCAGCTCGATCGCCCTCATGCTGTCGACGTCGCTCACCTCCTTCGCGTCGGGGTCCGAGCCGATCGCGCACGGATAGCCCCCCAGCACGATGATGTTCGACAGCCCGAGCGCCGCCATCCCGAGCAGGTCGCCCTGGAGGGCGATCTTGTTCTTGTGGCGGAGCGAGAACTGGAGCACCGGCTCGAGCCCCTCCTGCTTCACGAGGTGGCCGACTGCCATGTTGGCGCAGCGCGCCTGGGAGAGCAGGTGATCGTTGATCTGCACCACGTCGACGTGGTCCGCCATGTTTCGGGCGTGTTTCAGCAGCTTTTCAAGATCGTGATGACGCGGGGGCGTCAGCTCGGCGGACACGAGGAACCGGCGCTCACTCAGGAGGCGCTCCATCTTCGATTTCGTCACCATGTGCTGCTCCTTCCATCACTCGCCATCACTCGACGAACCTGACGACCCGGACCTTGACCCCGCTCTGGCCGCGGAACCGCGCCGCCGCGCTCGCGATGCGCGCCGCCTCTGCCCGCGCCAGGCTGCAGGGGAACCCGTATTTCTTGAGGACCCGCTCGCTCGCGATGTCGAGCGCCTTCCGGCACCGCGACACGAAGTCGTCGATGTCGTAGCTCTCGCCGACCTCGATGTGGTCCTTCACGACGAGCGACGGGGAGTAACAGACCTGCTGCTCGCCGCTCGGCCACTCGACCACGAAGCGCATCTCCGGCATGGGTCTCTCTAGCTCCGGCGGTTTCCCAGGAACTCTCGGTAGACGCCGGCCGCGATGCGGGCCGAGCGCTCCCACGTGTACCTCGCCGCGGTCTCCAGGGCCGCGGCGCGCAGGCGCCGCCTCACGCCTCCGTCCAGGATAGCCTCCATCGCCCGTGCGAGATCGTCTGTCCTCGAGGGATCGACGAGCAGCGCGCTCTTGCCGTCCTCGAGGAACTCGGTGAACGGAGGTTGCGCAGAGCTGACCACCGGCGCGCCCGACGCCATCGCCTCGAGCAGGACGAGCCCGAACCCCTCGCGGACCGACGGGAACACGAACGCGTCGGCGAGGCGGTAGAGCGCCGGGATCAGCGCGTCCGGGAGCACGCCCGCCAGCACGAGCGGCGGCGGCGCGCGCTCCGGCGACGGCGACGCGCCCGCGGGCCACACGCCGTTCTCCCGGGCGATCGCCTCGAACTCGCGCTGGTAGGGCGCGTAGTCGAACAGCGTCTCTCCGCCCGCGATCACGAGCTGGGCTCCGGGCAGCCGCCGCCGCACCTCGAGGAACGCCCGGAGCAGGCCGATCGAGTTCTTGCGCGGCTCGACGCCGCCCACGGTCACGTAGAGCGGCGACCCCGCGGCGCCGAGCCGCGCCCGCAGCGCCACCTCGTGGCCGTCCGGCGCCGGCGCGTAGCGCCGCAGGTTCACCCCGTTCGGGACGATGGCCGCGTCGACGCCGAGATCGGCCCGGAGCACCCTCCGCCACGCCTCGCTGACGGCGAGGCACGCGTCCGCCTCGCGCACGGAGCGCTCCTGGCAGGCGCGCAGGTACGGGCTGTCGTAGTCGTCGAGGTGGTGGACCGTCCGGAGGAAGTGGGGGATGCGCCCCTCGGCGCGCAGCGCCGCGAGGGCGTTCGCGCTGATGCAGTCCTGGGCGTGCCAGACGTCGTGCCGCGCCCCGAGGCGGCGCAGCCCGATCGTGAGCTCCGCGATGCGCTGCTCCACCACCGCGTCGATCCCCGCCGGGGCGGGCGCGGCGGGCACGAGGACGTGGGGGCAGCGCGGCGCGCGGTAGAAGCCGCCCTGGTCCTTGTTGAGCGCGTAGATGCAGACCTCCACGCCGAGGTCGTGGAGCGCCTCCGCGAGCTCCACCGTGTGCACGACGCCGCCGCGCGGCTTGGTCGAGTAGGTGAGGAGCGCGACAGAGAGCGGCGCGTCATCCGGCACGCGCGCGCGCGTGCCGGCGCTCGTCGCGCCGTCGGGGGCGCCGGTGGCGCCTGGGAAGGCGGCGGGGCTCATCGGGCCCCCTCGGTCGCGAACCCGGTGAGCGGCTCCGCGGCGAGGTCCCAGAGCGTCTCCCGCTCGCCGGCGGCCTCCAGCGTGAGCCGCCGCGAGCCGTCGACCGAGCCGACCGCCGCGCTCGCGATCCCCCGCCGCGCGAACGCCGACAGCACCTCGCCGGCGGCCTCGGGCCGCACGCTGAGCAGGAAGCCGTAGCTCGGGAACGCGAGCAGCCAGCGCGCGATCGACAGATCGCGCACCCCGCTCGGCCTCGGGACGGCCTCGACGTCGAGCACCGCGCCGGCGCCGGAGGTCTCCAGGAGCATGAGCAGCGTCCCGACGACGCCGCCCATGCTGATGTCCTTGCCCGCGTCGCACAGGCCCGCCTCGGCGAGGGCGGGCAGGATCTCGAGGTCGCCGCGGAGCCGCGCCGGATCCACGCCGGTCGACGCGTTCCAGAACGGGTGCTCCGCGTGCATCTGGCCGCGCAGATCGATCGCCGCGACGAGCACGTCGCCGGGGCGCGCCGCGAAGCTCGTGATGAGCCGCCGCGCCCGCCCGGCGATGGCGACGGCGAGGGCGTTGTACGGGCTGCGTGCGCTCGTATGCCCTCCGACGATCGGCACGCCGTACGCGCGCGACGCGGCGACCATGCCCTCCCAGACCGGCTCCATCGCGCCGGCCGAGGTCCCCCAGACGACATCGACGACCGCGATGGGCCGGCCGCCCATGGCGTGGATGTCGCTGATGTTGACCATGACGGCGCTGTAGCCCGCGAACCGCGGGTCCCCTTCGAGGAACGCCGGCCAGATCCCCTCGGCGGCGAGGAGCAGGTAGCCGTCCCCGTCCGGGATGGCCGCGCAGTCGTCGCCGAGCGCCACGCGCCGGTCGGCCGCGGCGTCTGCGCCGGCCGCGACGCCCGCGCCGGCCAGGAACCGCGCCGGGATCTGCACGTCCCGCTTCGCGAGGATGCCGAGCGCGCCGCGGAGCTGGGCCGCGAGGCCGGCGAGCATCAGCGGAACCTCTGCCCGGGCGGCGGGCGAGGCTCGTCGCCCGGCGGGTAGCTCTCGAGGTCGGCCTGCATCAGGTGGTGCGGGTGATCGCGGTAGGACCGCTCCTCGAGGGAGCGCCAGTGGATGCCCTCGAAGAACGGGACGTTGGCCACCTGGACGAGCGCGAGGAACCGCTGGCACCCCCAGCCGTGCGCCGTGGTGACCGCCTTGTGGACGAGCCCGCGGCCGACCAGGCCCTGCTTGCGGTGGCCGCGCGCGACGCCGAGCCGGCCGCCGTACCACAGGCCGGGCTCCGCCTCGTAGATGCGCACCGTGCCGACGACCTCCTCGCCCTCGCGCGCCCCGGGCTGCACGGCGGCGATGGGGAACGCGGCGGCGTCCCACTCGTCCTCGTCCGAGCCTTTAAACAGCCCTTGCTCGTCGCAGAAGATGGCCTGGCGCAAGCGGAGGTACGCGAGATAGGTCTCCCTGCTCTGCACGAGCTCGAAGCTGTACGGTGGCGTCATCGAAGCTCCCCGGGGTGGATGTCCATGCCGCGCCGGATCCCGGCGGCGCCGCGGCCTCTCCTGCCGCCTCGAAGCCCGAGAGCCCCGAGCAGGCGCCGCAGCGGGCGCAGCCCGCCTTCACGTCGGTCGAGCGCATCCCCGCCCGCGCGAGCAGCGGGCCGATGCGCGTGTAGATCGCTCGCATGAAGTCCCCCGACGGCGGCGCGCGGTCGGCCGAGGGCGTCCCCGGGATCGGCACGAGCGGGACGACGAACGGATACACCCCCATCGCGATGAGCCGCTCGCTCGCGTCGAGCAGCGATCCGAGCGAGTCGCCGAGCCCCGCGATGAGGTAGGTCGACACCTGGCCGCGCCCGAACACGCGCACGGCCGCCTCGAACGCCTCGAAGTACCGGGCCACGCTCACCTCGGCCTTGCCCGGCATCGCGGCGGCGCGCACCTCGTCCTCGACCGCCTCGAGGTGCATGCCCAGGCTGTCGACGCCGGCCGCGCGCATCCGCTCGAACCAGGCGAGATCGTCGGGCGGCTCGCACTGCGCCTGCACCGGCAGGTCGACGCGCGCCTTGATGCCGCGCGCGCAGTCCGCGAGGTGCGCCGCCCCGCGATCGGCCGATCGCGGCGTGCCGGTGGTCAGCGTCACGTGCCGCACCCCGTCGAGCCGCGCCGCCGCCTCGGCGACCTCGCCGAGCTGCTCCGGCGTCTTCTTCGCGGTGGTGCGCCCCGCCGCGAGCGACTGCCCGATCGCGCAGAAGGTGCAGGCCTTCTCGCGCTCCGCGTACCGGACGCACGTCTGGAGCACCGTCGACGCGAGGACGTCCGCGCCGTGCAGGAGCGCGATCTTGGGGTAGGGGATCCCGTCCCGCGTCGAGAGGGCGTAGAAGCGCGGCGTTTTCACGAGGGCGATCGGCGCGAGCTCCTCGCCGTCCCGCGCCACGGTGCCGGCCCCGTCGCGCCCGATCCGCGCCACGAACGGCGACGCCGCGGCCTTGTCGGTGTGGATCGGGATCATCACCGTGGCGCCGCCGAGCGTCGCCGCCACGTGCTGTGTCGGCCCCGCCCCGCCGCGGCGCGAGGTCCACGCCGCGCGGCGGCCCTCGCCGGCCTCCGCGTCCGGCGCGGCGCCCGCGTCCGGGGCGCCCTCGGGGGCTTCAGCCAGCCTCAGGCCGAACGACTGGAGCTCGGTGATCAGCGTCTGGGTATCCATGGTCCACCGCCGCAGGATCGAGGGAAGAGGCCTTGGGGCTGCTCGCGTTGAGCGCGCCGAGCGTGATGGCGCGCGGCGCCGTGTCCAGCCAGAGCCGCAGCACGTCGGGCCGGGCGTAGTGCCCGGCGGCATCCATCATCCGCTTTCGCTTCGTGATCAGGGCGAAGTCGAGATCCGCGACGGCCATCCCCTCGCCGTCGGTCACCGGCGGGCACGCGTGCATGCCCTCCGGCGTCACGATGGCCGTCATGCACCCGCCGCGCAGCACGCCCTGCATCTGCTCGCTCGGCGCGACCTCCCGCACCTGCTCCGGCGTCAGGAAGGCCGTGGCGTTCACCACGAAGCAGCCCGACTCCAGCGCGTGGTGCCGGATCGTCACCTCCATCTGCTCGGCGAAGATCGACCCGACCAGCGAGCCGGGGAACTGGCTGCAATGGATCTGCTCGTGCTGCGCGATGAGCGCGAACCGCGCGAGCGGGTTGTAGTGCTCCCAGCAGGCGAGCGCCCCGATCCTCCCGACCGCGGTGTCCACGGTCCTGAGCCCCGAGCCGTCGCCCTGCCCCCAGATCATCCGCTCGTGGTAGGTCGGCGTGAGCTTGCGCCGATGGAGCGCGAGGGTGCCGTCCTTGTCGAAGACGAGCTGCGCATTGTACAGCGTCCCGTGATCGCGCTCGTTCACGCCGAGCACCACGACCACCCCGTGCGCGCGCGCGGCGGCCGCCACGGCCTGCGTCACCGGGCCGGGGACGGTGACCGCCTCGTCGTAAAGGCGCATGTGCTCCTTGCCCATGGCGGGCGGCGGGAGCACGAAGGAGAAGTACGGGTAATACGGGACGAACGCCTCGGGGAAGACGCAGAGCTCGGCGCCCTCCTTCGCGGCCCTGGCGATCGCGGCGATGACGCGCTCGGTCGTCCCGTCCCTGCTGCCGAGGACGGGACTGGCCTGCACCGCGGCCGCCCTGACTCTGCGCGTATAGTCCATCGCCGGCGCCGGGTTCAGAGCGTCCAGGAGTGGACCATGAACGCGTTGTCCCGGCGGTGGATGAGCTGGATATCGAGCACGTCGAGCGGGCTGATGGGCTTGATACCGGGGATCAGCGCGTGCTCGCCGTGGCCGTAGAGCGCCTGCAGCGCGAACCGGCACGCGTATACCTTGCCGCCCTCCTCCATGAACCGGCCGATCTGCTGGTTGACCGCGAGGTGCCCGGAGAACGCCTCGCTGCCGAGCTTCGGAAAGCCGCGCTGCAGCCCGAGCGTGACGCCCGGCCCGTAGAGCAGGATCGATGTCTCAAACCCCTTACGCTGGAGGCGGATCGCCGTCAGCACGTTGACGAGGCCGATCGAACCCTCGAAGGCCACCGTGTGAAAGGTGACCAGCGCCTTCTCTCCTGGCTTCGCCTTGACGTCTTCGAAGACCTTCTCCTCGTAATCGACCAGGAAGTCACCAGCGTTGTAGGCGGGATACGTCGGCTTCGGCATTGGCTACCTCTCTCCTAGAATGGATTAGTTGAGACCATAGCGATTTTCTGAGCGCAACAAAAATGCAGGCGCGCTCCTTTTTTTGATCTGGAGTCCGTTGCGGAGAAGGTGCGATTGCGGATCTCGCGCCGACGCGCGCCACGAGCAGGTCGCGCCGAGGTCGATCGCCAATCGGCGCGACTCACGTCGATCGTTTCGAGGTTATGTCCCCGGTTATTCGAGGGTGATTCCTCGATGATTCCGAGATGTTTCGCGCGTCTGGCGAGAGGGAGTGTGGCCCGGGAGGGGGCGCGCTCGCGGGGCCGAGCGGCGACTGCAGGCAAGCGGATCGCGCGCCGGGGCGCGCCGTCGTCGCGGCGACGGCTACCGCTGCTTCTTTCGCACCTTGGTGCTCTTGCCGCCCTTGCTGGCCTTGCCGCCCTTGCCGCCCTTGATCGCCTTGCCGCCCTTGGCGGTCATGGTGCTCTTGCTGCTCTTGACACGACGTTTGCCCCGTGCGTCCGCCGCGTCGCGCCGCTGCCGGCGCGGCTTGGGCTCATCCGACACATCGGCGCCCGCGAGCCGCCGGCCGTAGATGGTGCGCCGCAGGATGGCCACGTCCTCGATCTGCACGAGCATCGCGTCGCCGATCGCGATGCGGTCCCCCGACCGGAGGCCGATGACGCGCAGCCCCTCGTCGTCGATCTCGTACTGATCCGGCCCGAGCGACTCCATGCGGACGAGCACGTCGACGAACGGATCCTCGACGTTGACGAAGACGCCCGTGCCCACGAGGCCCGTCACGGTCCCCTCGAAGATGTCCCCGAGCCGCGAGCGCATGAGGAGCGCGCGGTGCAGATCGACCACCTCGCGCTCCACCTCCATCGCCTTGCGCTCGCGCTCGGACGCCGTGATCGCCGCCTCGCGCAGCCGCTCGATGGCCGCCTCGCTGCGGTCGATGCGCTCGCCGCGCAGCACCGCGCGGATCGCCCGGTGCGCGGTGATGTCCGGGTACCGCCGGATGGGCGAGGTGAAGTGCAGGTACGCGCTCGATGCGAGGCCGAAGTGGCCCACGTTGGCGACGTCGTACACCGCCTGCTTCATCGCGCGGAGCAGGAGCATGTGCAGCACGTGCTTCTGCGGGTGCGCGTCGAGCTTCTTCAGGAACACCGACAGCTTCTTCGGGTCGGCCGCGTCCTCGGGATCGAACGCGAGCCCGAGCTCTCCGCACATCGTCGCGAAGCGCTCGAGCTTCGCCTGGTCCGGAGGCGCGTGGTACCGGAACACGGTCGGGATGCTCTGGTCGACAACGAACTGCGCGCAGGTCTCGTTCGCGAGGAGCATCAGCTCCTCGATGAGCTGGTAAGCCTTCGCCACGCCCGGGTCGTGGCTGCGCTTCTGCACGTCGACGGGCGCGCCCGTCTCCGGGTCGAGCACCACCTTCGCCTCGGGCAGGTCGAGGTCGAGCGCGCCCCGCCGCATCCGCTTGCCGCGGAGCAGCCGCGCGAGATCCCACATCACCTGGAGGTCGTTCCTGTACGCCTCGGCCTCGGGGCTGCGCGGCGGCTCGGCGGTGAAGCCGAGCGCGCGCGCCACGCCGGGGTAGGTGAGCTTCGCCGCCGAGCGGATGTAGCCCTCGATGACGCGGGCGCGCCGCACTGTCGCCGCCGCGTCGAGCTCGACCTCCACGCACAGGCAGAGCCGGATCACCCCCGGCAGGAGCGAGCAGAGGTTCGACGACAGCGCCCGCGGCAGCATCGGGATCGCCCTGTCGGGCAGGTAGATCGAGTTGCCGCGCGCGAGCGCCGCCTGGTCGAGCGCGCTGCCCGGCCGCACGTAGTGCGACACGTCGGCGATCGCGATCCAGGCGCGGTACGAGCCGTCCTCCTCGCGGATCACCCAGACCGCGTCGTCGTGGTCGCGCGCGTCCTCCGGGTCGATCGTGGGCATGGGCAGGTGGGTGAGGTCGGTGCGCCCCTCGAGCGCCTCGGCCGGCACCTCGCCCCCGAACGCCTCGGCCTCGGCGATCGCCTCCGGCGCGTGCTCCTCCTCGATCCCCTCGCGCATCAGGATCTTGGCGACCTCCACGTTCGGATCGCCGGGCGTCCCGAGCACGGCCTCGAGCACGCCCTCCGGGTTCTCCTCGGGCAGGTCCGGGAAGCGGGAGATCGACACGACCGCCGCGGCGCCGTCCTCGGCGTCGGCCGGCGCGAGCGGCCCGCCCTTCTCGCGCGGCACGATCACGATGGGCCCCCGGACGCGCCCGTCGTCGGGCTCGAGCCACGCGCTCTTGCCGCGGCGCCGCAGCACGCCGGCCACGCGCGCGTGGCGCCGCTTGATGACGCGGACGACCTCCCCCTCCACGCCGCGCCGCGAGCGCGCCGCGATGCGCACCGCGACGGTGTCGCCGTGGAGCGCGCCGCCCATCGCCTCGGGCGAGATGTAGACGTCCTCGGCCGCCCCGCCGAGCGACACGAAGCCGAAGCCGCGCGGGTGCACGGTGAGCGTCCCATCGCGCTCGGCGCCGCGCGCCTCGACCTGCTGGGCGCTCATGCGGAACCGCTGGCCGGGGAGCGCGACGATGCTGCCCTCCGTCGACAGCTCCTCGAGCAGCCGCTGCAGCTTCGCGTAGCGGCTCGGCTCGACGCCGAGGCGCTCCGCGATCTCGTTCGCGTGCAGGGCGCGCTTGAAGGAGGACAGCAGGTCGACCACGGCCTCCCGGCGGCGCGCGCCGGAGCCGGTCGTCGGAGAATCTCCGCGGGATGAAGAACGCATGAAACTCGACTAGCACGAGTATCCTCTCGCTGGCTGTCTCCGCCCGGGTCCGGTATGCCTCGAGCCCACGCCACTCGAGCCGCCACGACCGATGCTGCTGAACTCGATCGCCCTGCTCCTCGCGCTGATCTTCCTCGTCGCCCTCGCCGCGAGGGGCAACCTCTTCGCGGTGCGTCCGTCCAGCGACAGACAGGCTGGGCGAGGAACATCGGACGCGCCTCGGGCGAGCCCCGAGGCGGCTGCGCCGTCGACCGGAGACAGGCAGGCCGGGCGCGCCCGGTTCTTCGTCACGCTCTTCCGGCTCGCGCTCTTCGTCGCGATCACCGCGAGCGCGGCGCTCGTGGTCGAGTACCAGAACGCGGGCGACCCGGCGTTCTGCGGCGTCGGCTCGGGCTGCTTCGCCGTCCGGGTATCGCCGTACAGCCGGCTCTTCGGCGTCCCGCTGCCGAACCTCGGCCTCGCCGCCTACACGACGCTCATCGCCGCGTCGCTGCTCGCGCGCGAGCGCTGGCACCACGTCGCCATCGCGGCCGCCTCGGCGCTCGGCGGCCTCGGCGCCACGGTGCTCCTCGGGCTGCAGGCGTTCGCGATCGGCGCGTTCTGCGCGTGGTGCATCGCGGTCGACCTCGCGGCGCTCACCGCGGCGGTCACGGCGGCCCTCGTCGCGTGGCAGGCGTGGCGCATGCCGCGCGCGGCCTTCGATCGCGCCGCCCAGGGAGGCCTGCCGACCACCACGGTGTGGGGCGCGGCGTCGGTGGCCGCGATCGGCCTGCCGTTCCTCTGGGGCAGCCACCCGGTGATCCCGCCGCTCCCGCCGGAGATCGCGGCGATGCAGGAGCCGGGCAAGGTCACGATCGTCGCCTTCACCGACTTCGAGTGCCCGTTCTGCCGCAAGCTGCACCCCGAGCTGAGCAAGATCGAGGAGGCCCACGGCGACCGGGTGCGCCACGTGCGCAAGATGATGCCGCTCCCGAACCACCCCGGCGCGCTCCCCGCGGCGAAGGCCTATGTCTGCACCCCCGAGGACAGGCGCGAGCAGGCCGCGGCGCTGCTCTACAGCGCGCACCCCGGCAGGCTCACCGGAGGGCGCGTCGCGTCGGTCCTCGCGCCGCTCGGGCTCTCGGCCACGGAGCTCGAGGCGTGCCTCGCCGCGCCGTCGACGCAGGCCGCCATCGACGCCGACGTCGCGCTCTATGGGCGGATGGAGGCGCGCGGGCTCCCCTTGACCTACGTCGGGCGGCGGCTCGTGGTCGGGTACAACCCCGAGCGCATCCGCGATGGGCTGCGCCGCGAGGTCGCCGGCGATCCCCTGAGCTTGCCGCTCCCGTGGCTGTTCGTCGCGCTCTTCGGCGTGGCCGCGGCGGCCGTGCTCGTGGGCGGCCGGGATCGCTCGCGCGGCGGCGCCGTGGACGACGGCGGCGGCGCGTCTCCGTCATCCGCCTCGCCGCCCTCGTCGTCCGCGCCGTCCTCGTAGGGGCGGCCCGTGAGGGTGAGCCACATCGCGCCCGCCGCTGCCTTTCGCGGCTGGTCAGCGGGTGACAGAATAGCTCATGACTGATCATCCCGAGCTAGCTGGCAAGCTCCCCCTGGAGTTCTTCCGCCAGCTTCCCAAGACCGACCTGCACGTCCACCTCGACGGCTCGCTGCGCCTCGAGACGATCATCGAGCTCGCCCGCAGCCACCGCGTCGAGCTCCCGACCTACGAGCCGAGCGAGCTGCGCAAGGTGATGAACCTGGGGCAGAACTGCGGCTCGCTCGTCGAGTACCTCAAGGCGTTCGACATCACGCTGCGCGTCCTGCAGACGGAGGAGGCGCTCCACCGCGTCGCCTACGAGCTCGCGGAGGACGCCGCGCGCGAGAACGTCCGGTACATGGAGGTCCGCTACTCGCCGATGCTGCACACCCGCCTCGGGCTGCGCCTCACGAGCGTGGTCGAGGCGGTGCTCTCGGGGCTCAGGGCGGCGCGCGACGCGCTGGGCATCGAGAGCAACGTCATCGTCTGCGGCATCCGCAACATCTCGCCCGAGTCGTCGCTGGAGATGGCGGAGCTCGCGGTGGCCTACAAGAGCCGCGGCGTCGTCGGGTTCGACCTCGCCGGCGCCGAGTACGACCACCCGGCGAAGCACCACAGGGCCGCCTTCCAGCTCGTGCGGCAGAACAACATCAACTGCACCATCCACGCCGGCGAGGCGTACGGCCCCGAGTCGATCGCCCAGGCGCTCCACGTCTGCGGCGCGCACCGGATCGGCCACGGCTGTCGCCTGCGCGAGGACGGCGGCCTGCTCCACTACATCAACGATCACCGCATCCCGCTCGAGTGCTGCCCGTCATCGAACGTGCAGACCGGCGCCGTGCGCGATCTCGCGTCGCACCCGCTCAAGCTCTACCAGAGCCTCGGCCTGCGGGTGACGGTCAACACCGACAACCGGCTCGTCACCGACACGACGGTGTCGCACGAGCTCTGGCACTGCCACACGAAGATGGGATTCGGCCTGAAGGAGATCAAGTCGACCATCGTGGCCGGCTTCAAGAGCGCCTTCCTGCCGTTCCACATCAAGCAGGCGTACCTCCGCCGCGTGACCGAGGAGCTCGAGCGCTTCTCCGCCGACGGCGCGATCCGGCCCGCCCCGCCCCCCGCGGCGCCTGGCCACGAGGTCCTCGAGCTCGCCCCGAGGGACGGGAAGGACGGCAGGACCCCGGCGTCGGTCGAGGAGGCCGCCAACTGACGCGCTGGCGCGCTGGGGCGCTGGTTGGAGACCAGGCGGCGCTCAGCCGCCCTTCCACTCGGTCCGCTGCACCACGGGGAGCTGCAGCGCGCGCTCCCGGTCCAGATCGAGCGAGCCGAGGTGGATGGCGATCGGCGACTGCACCCACTTGAAGATCGATCGCGTGAACAGCGTCGCGAACTTCTCGGCCCAGGACCGCAGCGCGGCGGGGTCCTTGTCGGGGAACAGGCTGGGGAGCGCCGCGGCCAGCTCGTCGGCGGCGAGCTTCTCCGCGCCGTAGAGGTAGAGGCACGCGTCGAGGACCTCGAACGGCATGAGCTCGGCCTCGCCCGATTGGTTCTCGGCGAGCTCCGGCCCCGCGGTGGTGGCGAGCGTCTGCTGGATCCCCTTGAACCCGAAGCGCTGCGAGAGGCGCTCGATCAGCGCGATGACCACCGTCTTCGGCAGGTTGGCGATCACGCTGAACGCCCCCTCGAGGTCGCCGCCCACGGTGGTGTAGCCGAGCGCCTTCTCGCTCATGTTCCCGGTCTGCAGGAACAGCGCGCCGCTCGTGTTCGACCAGTTCCACATGCGCCCGCCGCGGATGCGCGCCTGCACGTTCTGCTTCGTGAGCTCGGTGAGCTGCCGGTCCCCGCCCACCATCGCCTGGGCGGCCTCCATCTCCCGCAGGAACGCGTCCTCGATCGGGATCACCGCGAACGACACCCCGAGATCGTCGGCGATCTGCGCCGCCGCCCGGTGCGTCGCGTCGCTGGAGTAGCGCGACGGCATGAAGAACGCGTGGAGCGAGGTCTTCATCCGGTCGCGCAGCGCCTGGCCCTCGAGATCCGGGTAGAGGAGCCGCACCGCGCGCCAGGCGACGAGCAGCGTGAGCAGCGAGTCGCGGCCGCCCGAGAGCGCGAGGCCGATGCTCTTGAACGCGCCGATCTTGCGGTAGTAGTCGGCGACGCCGAGCGCGAGCACCTCGTAGAAGTCGTCGAGCAGCTCGTCGCGCGGGGAGATCGCCGGCAGCGCGGCCGACGGCAGGAACGGCGTCGTGCCGGGCGGCGGGGCGGGGTAGGCGAGGCGCGAGCGGTCCGCTGTCTCCCCGTCGACGCGGAGGACCTCTACCATGTGCGGCGAGGCGCGCCGGAACTCCTCGAGGTCGCTGCGCCAGGTGCTCGCCTCGCGTCGGCAGCGCGTCGTCCGGTCGAGGTCGACGACGGCCGCGGAGAACCCCTCGCGGAAGCGCGGCGCCTCCAGCATCGGCCGGCCGTTCTGGTTGATGAACCCGCCGCCGTCGAAGACGAGCCCGTCGTTGCCGCCGACGAGGTTCGCGTACGCGATCGTGCACTGGTTGTCCGCCGCGCGGGTCGCGATCATCTCGCGCCGGGTGCCCGTCACCCCCGCGCGGAACGGCGACGCCGAGATGTTGCAGATGATCTCCGCGCCCGCGTAGCAGCGCCGCCGCATCGGGCCGTCGGGCGACCAGATGTCCTCGCACACCTCGACCGCGATCGTCCCGAAGTCGAACGCGAGGATGCGGTCGCCGCAGATCACGCCGTCGGCGTCGAGCTCCATGAACGGCATGCCGCGCGAGAACGTCCGCGCCTCGTAGAAGATGTTGTACGTCGGCAGCTTCTCCTTGGGGGAGAAGGCGAGCACCCGGCCGGCGTGGACGATCGCGCCGGCGTTGAAGAGGTCGCCCCCCACGCCGACGGTCACGCCGATGACGAACGCGGTGCGGAGCGCCGCCGTCTCCTCGGCGAACCGGCGGAGCTCGCGCTGCTGGCTCGCGACGAACGCCGGCCACTGCACGAGGTCCTCGGAGGCGTATCCGCCGATCACCTGCTCCGGGAAGACCGCCAGCGTGACGTCGTCGCGCGCCATGGCGTGGGCGAGCGAGAGGCACCGGTCGGTGTTCGAGCGGACGGCGCCGACGGTCGCGTTGACGTTGGCGATTCCGATCTTGACGAGTCGCATCGCGCAGCAGCCTAGCGCGGCAGCACGGCGCTGAGCAGGCCGAAGAGCTTGTCGAGCTCCCCCGGCGTCACGCGCCGCTTCGCCTTCACCCGGTCGCCCGCGGCGAAGAACCCGATCGGGTCGACGACGCGGACGGTGACGATGGCGATGCGGAACGAGGTCGTGCGCTCGACCTCGTCGTTGAGGAACTCCGCGTCGCGGGCGGCCTGTTCGGGGCTCTCGCTCGGCCCGTCGAGCGCCAGGAGGGCGCCGCCGTCCTTGGCCAGCGTCACGGTGGCCTCGAGCGACCTCAGCGTCGGCGGCACGCGGGGCGCCTCTCGCGGCCCTTTCAGGGTCCGCGCCGGGTCGACCGCCGCGGCGATCGCGGCCTCGTCGCCGGTCGGGTCCGGGAAGCCCCCGGTCCCGACGAAGCGCCGCGCCTCGCGCGCCCTCGAGACCGGCAGCACCACGAGGAAGTTTGGCTCCACGGTCGCCACCACGCGGGTGTGCCCCTTGATGGTCACGCGCACCGCGGGGACGCCGAGCCCCTCCTCCCGGGAGCCCGGCGGCTGGCTGCGCGACAGCAGCGCGTCGAGCCCCGACGCCAGCCGTTCGGGCGGCACGTTGTGCTCCAGGACGATCACCGCCTCGCCCGCCGCGTCCGCGCGCGGCGCGGTGACGAAGGCGCGCTCGAGGTCCCGCTCCGGATCGAGCCCCGTGCCGCCGAGCACGGGCCCCCACAGATCGAGCGCCGCGAGCCGCGCCATGATGGGGTGGCCCCGGGTCCTGTCGGCGAAGACGAGCACCGAGACCTTCCCCCCGGCGATCGACTGCGCGATCGCCGCCGCGTTGCGCGGCTTCGGCGGCGGCGGCATCTCCGCGTCGACCGGCGTCCCCGACGACGCGGAGCCGCACGAGACGACGAGGAGGGCGAGGGCGATGACGAGGAGCCCGAGCGGCGCCCGGCGCATCGCGGCGGAGAGTCCTTGGCGAACGGACCGCATCACCCGGGCGACGTTACCGGCACCCCCTCGATCCGGCTAGCGGGGCGAGCCTGACCGGCGCTCCGGCCACGCGCCGATCCGGCGAGGCGAGGCGCGGGGACGCGGCGATCCGCCGACGCGGCGGTCGCCTCGAGGATGCGAGAAGGTGCGCAGGCTCGCGGACCCCGCGAGCGTCTCGCAGCGGGGCGGCCATCCCTCTTCCTCGCGTCGGGACCTGGAGTAGGATGCGCCCCCGCGGTCACGCCGAGCTCGTGCGCCGCAAGGATCCGTGTCTCGCAACGTTGCGGCCGCGGAGCCCGACCCTGTTGAAGAGGAGTGTCACCCCATGGCGGTCCGTCCTTCCGACCTGCACGCGATCCCCCTGTTCGAGAGAATCACGGAGGACCACCTTGACGAGCTGATGATGGCGTTCCAGCGCCAGGAGGTCCCGTCGGGCCACGTGCTCTTCGAGGCCGGGAGCGCGCCGGCGCACATGCTTCTCCTGGTCCAGGGGGAGGTCGCGCTGCTCGACGCGGGCGAGACGCGCTTCCGCCTGACCCCCATCTCGCCCATCGGCGAGCTCGGCGCGCTGACCGGCCTCCGGCGGACGACGACCGCGGTGACGACGCAGCCCTCGGAGATCTGGCGCATCGGCGTCGCCGAGCTCCAGGACTTCTTCGAGGAGCACGGCGACGTCGCCTACCCCTTCTACAACAACCTGCTCAACGTCGTGGCCGGCAAGATCCGGCGCGACGCGCGGCGGATCGAGGAGGTGCGCGCGAACCTCATCCGCACGCAGAAGGCGATGAAGCGGCTGCTCGAGCTCGTGCTCGACAGCGAGGAGACGCCGCTGAGCAAGGTCATCTGCGCGACGCTCGAGGATCTCATCGAGAAGAACCGGCGCTCCCACTACATGGTCGAGCCGGCCCACACGCTGAAGAGCTCCGTGCGCCTGGACAGCGGCGCCCTCGTCCCGGTCGTCGAGCTCTCCGACGGCTGGATGCGCCTCGCCGGTCTGCGCGACGCCGCGAAGGGCGCGCACTGGAGCGGCGTTCTCGTCCTGCCCGCGCGCGAGATCCCGGTGAGCGGGACGATCGACGCGGTCGACGACCACGGCGCGCTGGTGAAGCTCGACCTCTTGATCGACGAGTACGCCGCCGCGCTCCAGGACTACCTGACGCGCCTCCAGATGCTGGATTTCGTGGTGTGATCGGCGGCGCGCGCGAGGAGCGCGCCGCCCGCCGCGCGGCCTCGCGGCGCCCGGCTCCCTCCTCGCGCCGCGCTCAGACCGTTGCCAGGATCGTGCCCGGTGATCTACGGTTCCAGCAGCTCCCTGACATCGCAACGCTGAGCCGAAGTGGCGGAATGGCAGACGCGGCGGATTCAAAATCCGCTGTCCGCAAGGGCTTGTGGGTTCGAGTCCCACCTTCGGTACTGATACGGATCCCTGGATGAGGCGCCCGAGCGCCCGCTTCGATCTCTGTTCTCCCGGTCGTCGCTATCGCCGAAAGCGCTTGTAGATCCCGGATTTCCGTGCCGCGTGACGGCGCGCGCGCTGGCGGGCAGACGTCCTGGTCGCAGGGCGGCGCGGCGGGGCGCGGCCGTCCGTGACGCTGGGCGAGCGTGGACGGCGCGCTCCGTCGGAACAAGGCGCCGTCGGGCTGCTACGCTCGGCTCGCATGGCGCGTAGGACCGGAGGCATGGAGCGGCTGGGCGCGTTGATCCAGCGGGGGTCCTCGCTGGCCGCGCCGGCGGAGGTCGACACCGCGCCGATGCCGTTCCGCGACTGGGAGGCGGCCGTGGGGTCGCGGATCGCGGCGCGCGCCCGCCCGCTCAAGCTGGAGCGCGGGGTGCTGCACGTGCGCGCGGCGAGCTCGACGTGGGCGCAGGAGCTCTCGATGCTCGGCGACGCGATCACCACGCAGCTCCGCGCGCGCGGCCTCCCGGTGCAGTCGCTCCGTTTCCGCGTGGGCAAGGTGGATCCTGTCGCGCGTCCACCCTGGCGCGAGGAGGTCCGCCCGGCGCCGAAGGAGGCGCCGCTCCCGGTCGAGGTGCGGCGCGAGCTCGGCAAGGTCCCCGATCCCGAGCTGCGCGACGCGATCGCGAAGGCCGCCGCGAGGAACCTCGGCTGGCAAGAGGCAGAGGCGAGCGCGCGCCCTCGCAACGCGCCGCCGCCGGTCCCCCCGGCGGCATCGTCGCCCGCGCCTCGCGCGGCGTCGCCGCAGGTTCCTTCCGGTACGCCGGCCTCGCGCGCCACCTCTCGCGCGGCGCCGCCGCCGGCGCCGCGCGCGTCGGCTCGGCCCGCCGCGCCTGCTCGCGCGGCGCCCGCCGACGACGAGGCGGCGCCCGCTACTTCGCCGCGACGAGCCGCTCGAGACCCTCAATCCGCTGCATCAAGAACCGCTCGGTCGGACCGAACGAAGGCGCCATCCGGCGAAGGTCGTCGAGGTAGATCCTGAGCGGCTGGATGTCGAGCGACTTGACCCGCCGGACCACGGTGTAGAGCTCATCGACCACGGGCCCGGGCAGCGGGCGGCGCGCGATCGTGAAGAGCTCGAACGCGTAGTTCACCCAGCTCCCCTTGGTCGTCGCGCCGGCGAGGCGGGCCGCGTAGCGCGCGGCGAGCTCCGCGGCCGGCATCTCCAGCGGCACGTTCGTCCGCGCGCGGCTGAGGATGTCGATCAGCACCGTCTGCAGGATGCGCTCGGCCTCCTCGCTCCGGCCCATCGCGAGCGCCTTGTCGGCGAGGCTCGCGAGCAGGCGCAGCGACTGGAAGCCCTTCGAGCCGCCGTCGCCCGTCGGGCTCGTGAGCTCCGTCGGGTCGTCCGACATCTTGCGCATCTCGGTCAGCGCCATCGCGCCGAGCGTCGCCGTCGCGCGCCGGAACTCGACCCCGTAAGCGTCGTGCGGCCGCGACTCCTCGCCGCCGTAGAGCAGCATCTCCTGGCTGCCGATGATGATGCGGTCGCCGTCGACCAGCTCGCGCTGGCCGGAGATGCGCGTGCCGTTGACGTACACGCCGTTCCTGCTCTCGAGGTCGAGCACCGCGACGCCGTCGCTCCGCACCTGCAGCGTCGCGTGGCGCCGCGACACCAGCGGGTCGTCGAGCGAGAGCTGGCAGTCGCCGCTCCGGCCAATCACGAAGGGCCCTTCGGGGAGCTCGAAATCGTGCGCCAAGTACCGGAGGCGGAAAGGCATGGTCTATTTCAGTGCGCCGAGGCGCTCGAGCCCTTCGATACGCTGGAGGATGAACCGCTCCGCCGGGGTACGTTCTCCTGCACGCTCGCGGAGCCGCTTCGCATAGCCACGGAGAATGGACATGTCGACGGCCTTCACCTTGCGGAGGACACTATACAGCTCATCGACGAGGTAGGCGGGAAGGAGGAGCTCGAGCCGCGTATTCAGCTCGAAAATGTAGTTGATCCAGGACCCCCGGCCGGTGGCCCCGGCCAGTCGGGCCGCGTACGCGCTGGCCTTCTCGACCAGCTCGGGCTGCACGGCGCCGACGCCCCCCTCCCGCGCCTTGGTCAGGATGTCGTTGAGCGAACGCTGGAGGATGCGCTCGGCCTCGTCGACGCGCCCCAGGGCGAGCGCCTTGTCGGCGACGCTGCCGATGAGGCTGAGCGCGTGCACCCGCTTGTCGGGGTGCTGCGGGATGAGCCCCGGGAGCGACCGCCGCGAGGCGATGGCGGTCGCGCCGTCGTCCTCGCCCGAGGACATCTCGCTCATGTCGACCGTGCGCGCGTTCTGCTGCCGCGTCCAGAGCGGCGCGCTGCGCGGCGAGTGCGTCGAGCTCGGCTCGATCGCCCCGAGCAGGAACATCTCCTGCCCCCCGATCGCGATCTTGTCGCCGTCGGACAGGAGCTGGCGCCCCGTGATCCGGTTCCCGTTGATGAGCACGCCGTTGCGGCTGCCGAGATCCTCGATCGCCACGCCGCCTTCACCGACGGTCAGCAGCGCGTGCTTGCGCGACACCAGCGGGTCGTCGAGCGATAGCTGGCAGTCGGCGCTCCGTCCGATGAAGAACTCGCCGAGCGGCACCTCGAGATCGTGGGCGAGGTAGCGCAATCGGATGCCCATGATCGAGCCATACCAACAGCCCAACAGGCCGTCAAAAGTCAGCTTCCGGGCCGCGTGGTATTGGTTTGCAAGCCCACAAGAACGGTCGTGGAGCGCGGGCGGAGACGTCCGTTGCCATCTTACAGTGTCACACCGCGAGAGGCGGCGCGCGGCCGGCCAGGGCGGAGGCTCAGGGGTGGCGGGAGAGGACCCGGAGCAGCGCGAGGATGAGCCGCGGGTGCGCGACGAGGCCGTAGATCTTGAGCTCGCCGCTGGCCACGAGGCGCGCGAGCTCGCGCAGCGGCCCGCTCTGCCGACGGTGCAGCACGCCCAGCTTGGGGAGGCTCACCCAGCGGTGGAACGCGATGTCGGGGAGCCTTCGCAGCGCCGCCTCGTCCCCGCAGAACGTGACGGACGGGATGCCGATCGCGCCGTCGTGGATGGTGAGGCGCCCGTGATCGAAGCGCATCGTCATCGACGTGCCGCTGTCCTGCGCGACGACGAGCACGGAGCCGCGCAGCGCCCGGAAGTCGGACGCGCGCCGCGCGTCGCGCGCGAGGTGCTCGCGGATCAGCCCGCCGAACTCGGCGGCGAGCGGGTTCTCCTCAGCGCCCGGGGCGAGATCGATGATGGGCTCCATGGCGTCGCTTCACCCGGCCGCGCGCGCTCCGTCCACCCCGATGTCCCGGCGGAGCACCTTGCCGTCGAAGTCGATCGCGCTCGCCGCGCGGAACGCGCGCTCCCGCGCCTCCGCGAGCGAGTCGCCCGCGGCGGTGACGGCGAGCACGCGGCCGCCCGCGGTGACGATCGCGCCGTCTCGCTCCGCCGTGCCCGCATGGTTCACGAACGCGCCCTCCACCGCGGCCGCGGCGTCGAGGCCGCGGATGACGTCGCCGGTCACGGGCGCCGTCGGGTAGCCGCGCGCCGCAAGGACGACGGTGAGCGCGTGGCGGCCGGGGGCGACGCGCGCCGCCCCGGCGTCCAGCGCGCCCGCCGCGGCCGACGCGCACAGCTCGGCGACGTCGCCCTCGAGGAGCTCCATCAACCCCTCGCACTCGGGATCGCCGAAGCGGACGTTGTGCTCGAGCAGGACGGGATCGCCCTCCGGCGTGATCATCAGCCCCGCGAACAGCACCCCGCGGAAGGGCCTCCCCTCCGCGCGCATGCCGTCGATCGTGGGCCGGAGGATCTCGCGCTCGACGCGCGCGGTGAGGGCGGGGGTGACGCGGGCGCTCGGCGCGAACGCGCCCATGCCGCCGGTGTTCGGCCCGGTGTCGCCCTCGCCGACCCGCTTGTGATCGCGCGCGGCCGGCAGGACGAAGATCGCCTGGCCGTCGCTGATGGCGTGCAGGCTGGCCTCCTCGCCCTGGATCGCGTCCTCGAGGATCACGGTCGCGCCGGCGTCGCCGAAGCGTCGGTCCACGAGCATGTCCTTCGCGGCCGCGAGCGCCTCGTCGACGGTCGTCGCGACGACGACGCCCTTGCCGGCGCAGAGCCCGTCGGCCTTCACGACGATGGGCGCGCCGCGCTCGCGGATGATGCGCGACGCCTCGTCGAAGGATCGCGCGATCTGGAACGGCGCGGTCGGGATGCCGTGGCGCGCGGCGAACTCCTTGAGGAACGCCTTCGACCCCTCGAGGCGCGCCGCCTCGCGGCTCGGCCCGAAGACGGCGACGCCCGCGGCGGCGAGCGCGTCGGCGACGCCGGCGCAGAGCGGCGCCTCAGGGCCGACGACGACCAGATCGACGCGCTCACGGACGGCGAGCCGGGTCACCTCGTCGGGCGCCATGGAGGCGAGATCGGCGCGGCGGATCGGGGCGCGGCCCGCGCCGCCCTGCGCGTGGGTCCCGGCGTTCCCGGGCGCCACGACGACCTCGGCGACCGAGGGCGATCGGGCGAACGCGCGCGCGAGGGCGTGCTCGCGCCCCCCCGAGCCGAGCACGAGGATGCGGCGATCTGACCGGCGGCTGTTCGCGGTGGAGCTCACCCCCGCGCGCTACCACGCGGCGGGCCTCGCTGTCGAGGCGCCTCGCGCGGTCGCCCGGTCCGGGAGGGCCCCGCGGCGCCCGGCGTCGTGATAGAAGCGCCCGCGGGGCGCGCGGCGCGGCTCAGCGTGGGCCGCGGGCGCGCGTCGCCGGGCGGCCTCGCGAGAGGACCGGACGGCGGATCCCTGAACATTCTGGAGGGGACAGCGGGCGCAGATCCCCGGACATCGAGGGGACAGCGGGCGCGGCTCCCCGTCGTGGAGACGAGCGATGACTCACCGGGCTTCGTGGGATGAATACTTCATGCGCATCGCCGAGGTCGTCGCGTCGCGGGCGACCTGCGACCGGAAGCACGTCGGCGCGGTGATCGTGCGCGACAAGAGCATCCTGGCGACGGGGTACAACGGATCGATCCGCGGGCTACCTCACTGCGACGAGGACGGGCACCTCATCGAGGACGGCCACTGCGTGCGCACGATCCACGCGGAGGCGAACGCCATCATCCAGGCCGCGCGGAACGGGGTGCGGATCGACGGCGCGACGGTCTACGTCACGGCCTCGCCGTGCTGGGGGTGCTTCAAGATGATCGCGAACGCGGGCATCTCGCGCGTCGTCTTCGGCGAGTTCTACCGCGACGAGCGCATCTTCCGGCTCGCCACGGAGCTCGGGCTCGAGCTCGCCCCGCTGTCGCGGCACGAGACGCCCGCCTGACGCGCGACCCACAAAAAGCAAGTGGGCCCGCCACACTCGCTTTCCGCTACCGTTGCTCCCTTCCGGGCCTGGCGGGGTTCACGGCGCGCTGTCGGCGGACCCATGAGGTTCAGGCGCTGTCGCCTGACGCAGAGACTCTGTAACCGAACCTCGGGTCCGTGTCGAGTGTCCATGACGCTCGCCGTGCGCTTTGTGGTCACGCATGTCGGCTGCCTCTCGCGGCTCCCGGTGGTCCCGGCGAGCGCCTCCCCCTACGTCCCCTCCTGGGCGCCATCCCCTCGGGGCGAGCGACCTGGAGCGGACGTCGCCCGGGACTTGCCTCGTACGGGAAGGACCGTACGCTTGAGGGAGTCGTGAATCCGTTCGATGCCGAGGACGAAGGGCGGAGCAGCCGGCTGATCCCGGTGCTCATCTTCATCGGCTCCGCAGCGCTCGCAGCGGCCGCGCTCCGGTTCGCCTGGCAGCAGCCGGTGGTCATGGCGGCGGTGCTCGGCGTTGTCCTCGCGTTCGCCGCCGCCCGCTGGCTTGCTCGCCGCAAGCTGCGCAGGCTGCTCCGCTCGGGGGATGTGCGGTCGGTGCTCCAGCGCTGGTCGCCGACGCTGCACCGCATTCCGCACCCGGCGACGATGGCGCCGCTCATGACCGCGACGGCGTTCGCCGCGTATGGCTGGGTCGACAAGGCGCGCGCGGCCATGGCCGCTGCCGAGCGCGGGCCTGCGTGGGACGCCGCCCTCGAGCACCGGCTCTTCCTGGACACGCTCCTCTACGCCTTCGAGGGCGATCGCGACGCGGCCCTCGAGCGGGCGGGGCGCCTGGAGCGCCTCCCTCTGCCGAACGTCAGCTCTCCCTTCCGCGACCGGGTGGTCACGCTGCGGGCGGCCGCCGGCGCGCTCGCCCGCGCCTTCGCCCACCAGAGCGTGCCGGGCGACCGCGCGCTGCTGGAGCGCGCGAGCGAGGCCAGCCCGCTCGTCTTCTGGGCGATGCGCTACGCCGCGGCCGTCGTGGCCATCGACGAGGGGGAGCTCGCGCGGGTCGAACGGCTCCTCGCCAACGCGCCCCCGTGGCCGCAGGAGTCGACGTTCCGCGCCTTCCACGACGAGATCGCCGACCGCGCCGGCCTTACCCGCCCGGCGAGCGCGTAGCGTCGCGCGGCTCAGGGCTCGAACAGCGTGCGGATGTAGCAATACGCGCGCGCGTCGGGGGCCGCGCTGGCCGCTTTTTCCGGCGGATCCGGCACGAGCGCGCCTACCGCGCCGAGCGCGCTTCCCATCGCGAACGTGCGCAGCACGATCCTCGCCCGCAGGCCCGCGAAGCACGGCTTGCGGTAGGCGAGCTCCACCCTGCGGGCGAGCACCGCGGTGCCGTGCCCCTGCGCGGAGAGGCGCCGGAGCGCGGCCTCCGCGAAGAGCCGCGGGTACACGAGCGAGTTCACGTGCTGGTTCCCGTCGGTGTGGTCCAGGCCGAACGCAACGGGGATCGGGTCCAGCGTCGGCTCCGCGTCGAGCGGCTCCGCGCCCTCTGGCAGGCCCATCAGCGCCTCGGGCGAGCGCCACGCGTAGCGATCGGGCGGCACCGCCGGCAGATCCGGCGACTCGAAGCGCAGCACCTTGCGCGCCCCGGCCTCCGCGAAGGGCCGCGTGAAGACGTGCTCCGCGAACACGCGACCGACCTGGATCTGCTCGCCGGCCCCGGGCGGCGGTGGGCCGTAGGTCCGGCTGCGGCGCGCGCTGGCCGAGAGCCACATCGCCAGGATCAGCCGGTTCACCTCGGCGGCCGCGTCCTCCGTGTGCGCGAGCTGGTAACGCCCGCGCAGCTGCAGAGGCTCCCGCGCTGCGATCGGCCCCTCACCCCCCTCGATGATGAGGCGGGTGAGGATCGGGATGACCCCCTGCGCGCTCATGAGCGCTTCGATGGGGCTCCCCGAGATGAGCTTCCCCCAGATCGCGGGCCCGAGGCCGTGCGGCAGCGCGTCCAGCATCACCCGTCCGGTCTGGCTGACGTCTTCGAAGCGGAGGTTCATGACGGCGGTCGCCTGCTGCTGCTCGGGGACGTGCGGCTCGTCGGGGAAGCTGTGCATGCGTCCTCTCCATAGCTGACGCTGCCGCGCCCTGCATCGTCTGCCGCGCGTGTGCCGGCGTGGCCGGCCGGGTCGGCGGCGGGCCTCCATGGTAGGATCGCCGCGTGACGCTCCTCAAAATCGCCCACATCGGCAACCCCATCCTCAGGCAGCGGGCGCGCGAGGTCACGCCGGAAGAGCTCTCGTCCCGCGCGATGCAGACGTTCATCGACGATCTGGTGGAGACGATGCGCGACGCGAACGGCGCGGGCATCGCCGCCACTCAGGTCCATGCGCCGCTGCGAATCTTCGCGGTCGAGGTGCAGAACAACCCTCGTTATCCGTACAAGCCGAACATCCCGCTCACGATCCTCGTCAACCCGGTGATCGAGCCGCTCACGCAGGAGACATTCGAGAACTACGAAGGTTGCCTGAGCGTCCCGAACCTGAGGGGCGTCGTCGATCGCTACACCGAGATCCGGCTGACCGGCCTCGATCGCGAGGGGAGGCCGATCGACCGCGTGGTGCGCGGCCTCTCGGCGGGCACGTTCCAGCACGAGAAGGACCACGTGGACGGCGTTCTCTTCGTCGATCGCGTGAAGGATCCGCGGACGCTCTGCACGTGGGCGGAGTTCGATCGCTACCACAAACAGCCCTTCATCGATCGCATCGTCCCGTTCATCCAGCGGATGGGCGGCTGAGGTGCCCCGCCGCGCGGAGCCCGGACGATGTCCGTGATCGCGGCACGGGAGGCGCCATGGGCTCGCGCCAGGCGAGCGATCGCCGCGCTCTGCGCCCATGCGCTCCTGTGCCTCGCGGCGTGCGACGCCAGGGAGGCGGCGCCGGCGGCGAGCGCGCCGGCCCGGGCCGAGCGCGCTCCGGCCGCGATCACGCTCCTGTACACGACCGACGAGCACGGGTGGCTCCTGCCCACCGCCGAGGAGGGGAGGGTGCTCGGCGGCGCTGCCGAGGTGCTGGCGCAGTGGGTCTCGAGGGAGCGCCATTGCGCTGGCCCGGCGCCTGGGGCTCCGCCGCAGCTCCTCCCGTCGCCGGCCTGTCAGGACGCGTCGACGCTCGCGCTCTCCGGCGGTGACAACTGGACCGGCCCCGCGATCTCTTCGTACTTCATGGGGGCACCGATGGCCGACGCGATGGCGCGCATGGGCTATGCCGCGTCGGCGTTCGGCAACCATGAGTTCGATTTTGGCAGGGACGCGTTTCTCCGGAACAGGACACGGTCGCGAATCACCTACCTCGCGGCGAACGTGCGCGTGACGGATCCGTCGCTCGCCGCATTCGCGCTGCCCTCGTTCACCGTGCTCGAGCGGCGCGGGCTGCGCGTCGGGGTCGTCGGGCTGGCGACCGCGCGCACGCGTGAGGCCGCGACGGCGAGCCGCTTCGAGGGCATCGAGTTCCAGGACGAGGAGGCGGCGCTCTCGCGCGCCATTCCCGAGGCGTGGCGCGCCGAGCCGGACGCGCTGGTGCTCCTCGCGCACGAGTGCCAGGACGTGCTCGAACCGCTCCTCGCCCGTCACCCCGAGTGGCGCCTGTCCTTCGTTGGCGCCGGTCATTGCCACAAGAAGGCCGACCTGCGTGTCGGCGGCGTCCCGCTCATCAATCCTGGCTGGCGGCTGCGCAGCTACGCCCGCGTGTCGCTCGAGATCGACCCCCGGCGTCCGCTGCGCCAGCGCGTCGTGTCGACCTCCACGCAGATCGTCGACGTGTCCCGCCCGGAGGGCGCGCCCGCCGTCCCGCCCGATGAGGCGCTCGCCAGGGCCAGCGCAGGCTGGCAACGAGCGCTGGACGAGGCGCTCGGGGAGCAGATCGGCTATTCGAGCGACGGGATGGAGCGCCATTCCCCCGAGATCCAGCGCTGGATCGCGGGGGCGTGGCGCGACCAGCTCGGGGTCGACATCGCGATCCTGAACAAGGATGGTATCCGCCAATCGGTACCCAGGGGCCCGATCACGAGAGCAACGGTGTTCTCGGTCCTCCCATTCGACAACAAGCTCGTCGTCTGCTCGCTGCGTGGCAGCGATATCCTCGAGGCGCTCCGCCACCCCGACGCGGTGTTCTCCGGCGTATCGCCCTCAGCCAGCGGTCGTCCCGTCCTCCAGGACGGGAGCCCGCTGGACGAGGGCCGCCGCTACACCGTCGCGACGATCGATTTTCTCTATTTCGGCGGGGACGGCTTCCGCTTCCAGGCCCAGGACCCGTCCCCGAGCTGGACGGGCCTCGACTGGCGTGCGCCGGTGATCGCGTGGACCAAGGCGCTCGGCACGACCGCGAGCGCTCCGCTGGACGCGCGCTTCCGCTAGCTAGCGTCTTGTCTGACGAACGGTGGCTCGCGAGCTGGGCAGGCAAAGCTCGACGCCGGCAGCGCGTCCAGCGCTGAAGCGGCGCTGGACGTGCTGCACCTGCAGGCAGGGGGAGATCAGGCGCCGCCGCCGGTCCGCTCTTCGCGCTCGATCTGCTCCTGGTAGGCGACGCTGTAGCGCGCCCAGGGACGCAGCTTGAGGCGGCGGTAGCCGATCGGCTCCCCGGTGCCCTCGCACATCCCGTAGGTCCCTTCCTTCATCTTGGCGAGCGCCCGGTCGATCTCCGCCAGGACCCGGACATCGCGCTCCAGGAGCTTCGACGTGAGCGAGGTCGCGCCCTCGGCGTTGGCCTCGTCCATCTCGTCCCCCACCTCGCGCGAGACGTCGCGTTCGGCGTGCTGCCGCTCATCGATGTTGGCGACGAGGCTCGCCCGGCGCTCCTCGAGCGCCTGCCTGAGCTCGCTGAGCTGCTCCGGCGTCAGCTCGGGCAGATCGGAGTCGTCCGCATCGGGGGCCGCGCGGCGCACGGGCGGCCTCGGGATGGGGGCTGCCAGCGTGGCGTTCCCGGACGTCTCCGGCCGCGCCGGGCTCGTTCCGTCGCGACTCTCACCTTCACGGTTGTTCATCGGGTTCCTCTCATCGTTTCGGGCAGGTGGGCAATTCGCGTACCGGTCCTGGGCGTGGGCGGACGACGCACGCGCGAGGTCAGGCGACCCAAGGACACGACCGAGCAGGAGCAGCGGCCCCAGGCTCCCGGGTGTGATAGCGCATCCGTGGGCCTATGGCTTCGCGATGCCGGCCATCTGGAGCCCTGCCGCGAGGAGGGCGCCGATGTCCTCGAGCACCGGCTTGGACAGGTTGATCGAGATCTCGGCGCGCGGCGCTGCGCCGCCCTGCTCCTGGGTCGTCACGAACATCAGCCCTTCCCCTTTGTGGGGGAGCTTTGCCAGCGCATCGCCGAACTGCCGGGCTTCCGGGGGCAGCGCCATGCCTCCTGCCGCGTCGGATCCGGACAGCGTCGTGAGCACGTTCTGGAGGGTCCGGGTGATCGGGGCGAGCGTCGTGAATCCGGCCGAGACGAACTTCCCGGTCTTCAGCTTCTCGAGCCCCGGACGCGACGCGAGCGTCTCCGTGTCCGGCGCGCCCGTCTTCACCATCGCGAGCCGCCTGAGCAGCTCGCGCCTGTCGTGGCCGAACGCGATCCAGGTCGTCTTCTCCTCGCCCATGACGAGCAGGTGCAGCGTCACGGTGAGCTTCTGCTTGGGCTTGGCCTTGGTGCTCGGCGCCGCGTCGCCGTCGAGCGGCGGCATCTCGTTGACAATCTGGATCTCGACCGCGAGGGACGTCTTGCCGAGCTCCTTCGGCGCCGCCACCGCCTTGACCGTCGGCAGTTGCTTCGGATCGATGTCGAGCTCCGGGAGCCGCTTGCGGAGCCCCGGCGTGTTGTAGGCGGTGACGACGTTCTTCAGGTACTTCACGTACGTGTCGGGCGCCTCTTCGAACCCGAACAGGTTCCAGCCGACGAAGCCGCCCATCATGCTGCTGAACATCTCGTTCGGCGTCGGCTTCCCGGCCTTCGCGGCGGCAGGCGGCGCGTCGACGTACCCGTGGGCGGACACGCTCGGCGCCTTGTTGATCGGCAGCGAGAGCACATCGCCGAGCGCCTTGCGATCGGCGGGCGTGCCGATCTTCTCCTTCTCCAGCCACCCTTCGAGCATCGCGCGCAGCGTCTTGAGGATGCCGCTGTAGTGCGCGGGGTCGTAGCCGTGGTCGAAGAAGGCGCCGTGGCTGTCCTTCGGCGCGCGCCAGTAGAGCGCCGGCGCCGGTCCGGCGCGGTTCGCGCCGTCGGCGATGGTCTTCGCGAGCCACGACGACTGGCCCCGGAGCTCCAGGGCCGCCGTGAGGTTCACGCAGGACTGGTTGTCCACCCGGAGATCGACGACCGCCCTGCTCGCGTCGTCGATCAGCGCCGCGAGCTCCTCCTGGACGGCGGTGCTCGCGTCCGTGAGCGCCCGGTCGAACTGCGGGTGCCCGATCGAGAGCTGGCTCTGCGCGAGGATCGGGAGCCCCCCGAGCTGCTGCTTCGCCATGCCGCCGTACTTCGCGCTGAGCGGGACGAAGCGGACCTCGCCGTGGAGGTCGCGCGCCTCGGGCGCGACGGTCGGCAGCGTGCGCGCGAGGTAGGGCCCGAGGGCCGTCACGTCCCGATCCCGGTCGCCGCAGATGAGCCGCGCCGGCGTCGAGCCCGCGGACGCGGCGAGGAAGCAGCTCGACGACGAGGGCTCCTTGCCGCCGATCTTCCACAGGCCGGGCTTCACCTCGGTCAGGGTGGCGCCGGCTTGGAGCGTGCCCCTCGCCCGCTCCAGCGACGTGAGCCCGAGCGATACGGCCGCGATCGGGTTGCCCCGCTTCGAGCCGTCGTCCAGCGCGACGATCGCGTGCACCGGCGCGTCGAGCGCGATCACCGAGGCGAGCTGGTTCGTGTCGATGGAGGGGCTCACGAGCTCGCTCAGGAGGCCCGCGGAGAGCCCCTGCGCGCCCGCCTCGGCGAGCGCCGGCGACATCCCGGCGCACGCGGCGACGCTCGACAGCGTGGCCGCCGGGTTGCTCCAGCGGAGGACGCCCACGACGTCGGCGGGCTCGGCGACGGGGGACAGATCGAACGCAGGGGCGGCGGGCTGTGAAGGCTCGGCCTTGACCGCACCCTGTCCTCCTGTCGGCGCGGCAGGCGTGGGGGACGGCCCGCAGGCGATGGGACCGGCCATCAGGACCAGGGTGGCGAGCGGCAGGAGGGTTCGCATGAGCGCCGGTTATACGGCTCCCGGACATCCGAGTCGACGTCCAAGGCGAGCGTCGCGGACGAGACGGCGGACCGCGGCGACCGCCGGCGCCGCGGCTGGCGCTGTGAAGGCAAGCGACAAATTGAGGGGATAAATGCAGAACGAGCGCGGCCGAAGCCGCGCTCGTCGCGCTTGCTGGAGGAGCGCTCACCTCGCGGTGGTCAGTTCGACTCCTCGAACTCCGCGTCGATGACCGAGTCCTTCCCCTTGCCGCCGGCGGGGGGCGGCGGCTGGCCTCCCGCAGCGCCGGGGGCCGCGCCCCCGCCGTCCTGCGGCGGGCCCGCCTTCTCGTACATGACGCTGGCGATGCGGTGCGCCTCCTTCTCGAGCCGCTCCAGCGTCGCGGTCACGGCCGCGTCGTCCTGCTTCTCGATGGCCGAGCGGCCCTCGGCGATGATCCCGTTCAGCGCCGAGACGTCGCTCTCCGGCAGCTTGTCCTTGTTCTCGCCGATCGTCTTTTCCAGCGTGTAGCAGAGGTTGTCGAGCTTGTTGCGCCGCTCGATCTCCTCACGCCGCCGCTTGTCCTCGGCCTCGTGCGTCGCGGCCTCGTTGACCATCCGGCTGATCTCGTCCTCCTTCAGGCCGCCGGAGGCCGTGATCGTGATGCGCTGATCCTTGCCGGTGGCCGTGTCCTTCGCGTGCACCGACAGGATGCCGTTCGCGTCGATGTCGAACGTCACCTCGATCTTCGGCACGCCGCGGGGCGCCGGCATGATGCCTTCCAGGTGGAAGCGGCCCAGGGTCCGGTTGTAGCGGGCCTCGGTGCGCTCGCCCTGGAGCACGTGGACCTCGACGCTCGGCTGGCTGTCGGTCGCGGTCGAGAAGATCTCCTTCTTCTGCGTCGGGATCGTGGTGTTCCTCGGGATCATCACGGTCATGACGCCGCCGAGCGTCTCGACGCCGAGGGAGAGCGGGGTGACGTCGAGCAGCACGAGGTCCTTCACGTCGCCCGAGAGCACGCCCGCCTGGACGGCGGCGCCGACCGCCACGACCTCGTCCGGGTTCACGCCCTTGTGCGGCTCCTTGCCGAAGAACTTCTTGACCGTCTCCTGGACGAGCGGGATGCGCGTCGAGCCGCCGACGAGGACGATCTCGTCGATCTGCTGCGGCGTCTTCTTCGCGTCGGCCAGGGCCTTCCGGGTCGGCTCGAGCGTGCGCTCGATGAGCTGCCGGATCATCTGCTCGAGCTTCGCCCGGGTGAGCTGCTTCTGGAGGTGCTTCGGCCCCGAGGCGTCCGCGGTCAAGAACGGCAGGTTGATCGTCGTCTCCTGCACGTTCGACAGCTCGATCTTCGCCTGCTCCGCGGCGTCCTTGAGCCGCTGCACGACCATCTTGTCGTTCGAGACGTCGATGCCCGTGTCCTTCTTGAACTCGGCCGCGAGCCAGTCCATCACGAGGTGGTCGACGTCGTCGCCGCCGAGGTGGGTGTCGCCGTTGGTCGAGATGACCTGCACGACGTTGTCGCCGACCTCGAGGATCGAGATGTCGAACGTGCCACCGCCGAAGTCGTAGACCGCGATGACCTGCTCGTTCTTCTTGTCGAGGCCGTAGGCGAGCGCGGCCGCCGTGGGCTCGTTGACGATGCGCTTCACCTCGAGCCCGGCGATGCGGCCCGCGTCCTTGGTGGCCTGGCGCTGCGAGTCGTTGAAGTACGCCGGCACGGTGATGACGGCATCGGTCACCTTCTCGCCGAGGTAGTCCTCCGCGGCCTTCTTCAGCTTCTGGAGGACCTTCGCGGAGACCTCGGGGGGCGACATCTGCTTGCCGCGAACCTCGATCCCGGCGTCGCCGTTCTTGCCCTTGCTGACCTTGTACGGGACGCGCTTCGACTCGTCCTGCACCTCCTCGAAGCGGCGCCCCATGAAGCGCTTGGCCGAGTAGATGGTGTTGGTGGGGTTCGTGACCGCCTGGCGCTTGGCGATCTGTCCGACGAGCACCTCGCCCTTGTCGTCCCAGGCCACCACAGACGGCGTGAGGCGCGAGCCCTCCTCATTCACGATGACCTTGGGCTCCTTCCCCTCCATCACCGCGACGACGCTGTTGGTCGTGCCGAGATCGATGCCGATGATCTTGCCCATGACGTTGAACCCTCCGAAAAATGTGTGCGCGACGGCTTGGTACCGCGGGGGGGCGAGAAGTCCCGGCCAGCAGGGCTCGGCTGACAGCTACAGCGAGCCCCTGCTCCAGAGCCGTCAAAAACCGCTGGGAATTCGGATACTTTCGCCGATTTTCGCGAGCTCGCTGGCTCGCGACCGCGAAACTAACCATGTGCGTCCGAGCGTCAACGCCGCCCCTAGCAATTGCCGTGCGCGCCCTCCGTCGGGGCTCCGGCCCTTGACCGAGGTGCCCCCGGGCCGCAGGTAAGCGGTCCACGCTGCGCGCTGGCCAGCGTCCCGCACCGGCTCAACAGCGCCGCGTAACGAGCGGCCGCGACCCGCGGCGGGTGACGGAGCGGTCGCGGCGCGGCAAGCTCGGCAGGTCGCGTCAGGGCTCTCTGCCGCGCCGGTCTGCGCGAGCCGCGCGGGCCGAGCCTGGACCCCGAAGCGCGGAACCCGAAGCGCGGAAGAAGAAGCCCGGAAGAGACGCGCGCCGGAGGGGCTTCTTGCGGTCCAGAACTCGCTGAGCTATAGGCGCCCTCCCTCGCAACACCCGAAGGACTCACCATGAAGCCCGGCATCCACCCCGAGTACAAGGACTCCACGATCACCTGCGCGTGCGGCGCCGTCGTCGAGACCCGCTCCACCCGCGGCAGCTTTACCACCGACGTGTGCTCCGCGTGCCACCCGTTCTACACGGGCAAGCACAAGATCATGGACGTCGCCGGCCGCGTCGACCGCTTCCGCAAGAAGTACGCGACCGCTGGCAAGTCGGCGGGCTGATCGTCCCCCGCCCCGACGCCCCCTCCTTTCACAGACACGCCCTTCACGCCGCTCCCCGCCCGGGGCGTGGCGGAGGCTCCAGTACGTCCCGAGCCCGCTCGCCACGGAGCGAGCGGCCGAGGCGTCGCGCCGCGCGACGTCGTCCACCTCCTTCGCAGCGCTGGTCGGTCGGGCCCATGCGCCAGCCGCGTTATGCGCTAGATTGGAACGCGTATGAGCGAGCAGCCTGCACGTCCGTATATCGGCGGCCAAGCGGTGATTGAAGGGGTCATGATGCGATCGCCGAGCTCGGTCGCGATCGTCTGCCGACGCCGCTCCGGGGAGCTGGTGGTGCGCGAGCAGCCGATGAGCGCGGTCTCCAGGGGGCCGCGCACCTGGCCGTTCGTGCGGGGGGTCGCGACCCTCGTCGAGTCGCTGCGCCTCGGATCCCAGGCGCTCCGCTGGTCTGCGGACCTCTATGAGCAGGACCTCGCGGCCGAGGAGGCCGGCTCGGCCAAGGGCCCGGCGTCCAGGCCGTCGCCGCAGTCGAGCGCCGGGCGGAGCGGCGCCAGCCTCACCTCGCTGGCGCTCAGCATGGCGGCGATCGCGGCGCAGGACGTGGAGCCCGCGCAGGTCACAGGCGGCCCCGCGTCGGGCGGAGACGGCGGCGCGAAGAAGCGGGGAGGGGGCATGGGCCTGCTCCCGATCGCCTTCGCGGTCCTGCTCTTCGTGGCGGCGCCCCAGGCCGGCGCCGAGCTGGTCAACAAGCTCCTGGGCCTCGGGCTGGAGGTCACCTCGCCAGGGTTCCAGGCGATCACCGGCGTGGCGAAGCTCGCCATCGTCGTCACCTACCTCCTCCTGATCCGCCAGATCCCGGAGGTGCGGCGCGTCTTCCAGTTCCACGGGGCGGAGCACAAGGCGATCTCCACCTACGAGGCGCGCGAGGCGCTCGAGGTCGAGAACGCGCGCCGGAAGACGGCCATGCACCCCCGCTGCGGGACGACGTTCCTGGTGATGGTGGCGCTCGTGTCGATCGTTGTGTTCTCGGTCGCCGGCGCGTCCCTCGGCGCGCTCCTGCCCAAGCTGCCCGGCGGCCGACTCGTGGAGAGCGTCGGCTTCTTCCTGATGAAGCTGCCGTTCCTCCCGCTGATCGCCGCGGTCACCTTCGAGATCCAGCGGATCTTCGCGCGGTATTGCACGACCGGCCCGCTCCGCGTGCTGCTCTGGCCGGGGTTCCTGGTCCAGAAGATCACGACGGCGGAGCCGGACGACGCGCAGCTCGAGGTCGCGCTCGCCTCGCTCCGCGCGACGCTCTGGCGCGAGGAGTCGGTCGCCGCGCCGGCCCAGCCGGACCGGGTGTTCGCGGACTACTCCAAGCTGCTGGCCGACCCCGGCTACGCTGGCGCCCACGGCTAGCGAGCGCCGGCGTCGCCGCCGCGCGCCTCATCCCGCCGCCGTCCAAACCCGCCCGTCTTCGGATTGCAGATGCTACCTATCGCGAAACTCGAGGCGGTCCAGCGCCGCTTTCAGGAACTCGAGCACCTCATGTGCAGCCCCGCGGTGCTCGCCGCCCCGGCCGAACTCCAGCGGCTCAACCGCGAGCGGACCGAGATCGAGCCCGTGGTCGCCGCGTTCGCCCGGCTGCGCGACGTCGAGCGGCGCATCGCCGAGGATCGCGAGGCGCTCAGCGACCCCGACCTGTCCGAGCTCGCCCAGGCGGAGCTTCCCGAGCTCGAGCTCGAGCGAGACCGGCTCGCCAGCGAGCTCGAGGTCCTCCTCCTGCCGAAGGACCCGAACGACGGCCGGAACACCGTCATCGAGATCCGGAGCGGCGAGGGCGGCGAGGAGGCGGCGCTGTTCGCGGCCGACCTCTTCCGCATGCTCTGTCGCTACGCGGAGACGAAGCGGTGGAAGGTCGAGGTGCTCAACCTGAGCGAGGCCTCCGCCGGCGGCTACAAGGAGGTCGCGGCCCTGATCTCGGGGCAGGACGTCTACTCCCACCTCCGCTTCGAGGGCGGCGTGCACCGCGTGCAGCGGGTCCCCACGACGGAGACGCAGGGGCGGATCCACACCTCGACCGCGACCGTCGCCGTCCTGCCCGAGGCCGACGAGGTCGACGTGCACATCGACGACAAGGACCTGGAGATCTCGATCGCAGCGTCGGGCGGCCCCGGCGGCCAGGGCGTGAACACGACGAACAGCGCCGTGCAGATCAAGCACCTGCCGACGGGCATGATCGTGAAGTGCCAGGACGAGCGCTCCCAGCTCAAGAACAAGGCGAAGGCGATGAAGGTGCTCCGGAGCCGGCTGCTCGAGCTCGAGCAGCGACGGCAGGAGGAAGCCCAGAGCGCCGAACGAAGAACCATGGTCGGCACGGGGGAGCGCGCGCAGAAGGTGCGGACCTACAACTTCCCGCAGAACCGCGTGACCGATCACCGGATCGGCCTCACGCTGCACAAGCTCGACAAGATCATCGAGGGGGATCTCGAGGAGCTCATCGGCGCGCTGCGCACGCACCGTCAGGCGGAGCTGCTGCGTCGCGGCGGGATCTCGGGGCCCGCGGGCGCGCAGGAGCACGCGACGTGAAGGGGTCGCCGCCCATCGATCTGGAGGCGCTGTTCGTCGCGCTGGTGCTCGCGCCGTCCACCTTCTCGCGCAACCGGTTCTACGCGCTCTACACCGACCCGGAGACGCGCCGGGTGCGGCGGCGGGCGGCGCTGCTCAGGAGCATCGTGCGCCAGCTCGTCGCGGGCGCGGACCGCGCCGGGCTCGCGCCCGCCGCGAGCGGGGGCGCGCTGCTCACCTACGACATGCCGTCGCTGGGACTGAAGCGCACCGCCGCCCTCGACGCCCTCGAGCTCGCGGTGCTCCGCATCGCGGTCGCGCGCGGGAAGGTCCCTCCGCCTGGACAGCAGGCGGTGGGAGATGCGCAGCACGAGGGAGAGGCCGCGCCGCCGGTCCCGGGCGCGGGCGCCGCGCTGCCCCGCGACCTGCTCCCCGAGCCGGCGGATACCTCGCGCATCGAGCGAGCGCTCGCCCGGCTGTTGCCCGAGGAAGGGCTGGTTGGTAGGCCGGGAGGTCCTGGTGAGGGGCAGGAGGAGCCGGGAGGTCCGGACCCCGCGACCAGGGCGCTGCCGCGTGACCGGGAGCAGCGCGAGACGCAAGCACCGTAGGAGTCGACCATGTGCCTCTTCTGCAAGATCGCGAACAAGGAGATCCCGTCGAAGGTCGTGCTCGAGGACGAGCATGTGCTCGCCTTCCACGACGTGAACCCGCAGGCGCCCACGCATGTGCTCGTCATCCCGAAGCGCCACATCGCGGGGATCGGCCAGGCCGGGCCCGAGGACGAGGCCGTGCTCGGCCGGCTGCTGCTCGCCGCGCGGCGGGTGGCCGAGCTGACCGGCATCGTGGAGAGCGGCTTCAGGACCGTGGTGAACAACGGCGCGCAGGCCGGCCAGACGGTCTTCCACCTGCACGTCCACGTGCTGGGCGGGCGGTCGATGGCCTGGCCTCCCGGCTGAGCACATCTGGCTGAGCGCGCTCCCGGCCGAGCGCGCTCAGCGCACGGCGCGGTCAGCGCACGGCGCGGGCGGCGCACGACGCGGTCAGCGCACGGCGCGGGCGGCGTTCACCACCGCGTCGAGCCACGCCGTCTCGGCGTCGCCGAGCGGCGGTTGCCGCGGCAGCGAGGTCGGGAGCGCGCGGGGCCGCGATGCGCCGTGGGCGCGCAGGTGTACGGACGTGATCTCGCCGACGCGCCCCTTCACGCCGAGGAACAGGGCGAAGAGGTCCGGACCCACCGCGCGCCGCGGGGCCGGCCGCACCGCGAGCTCGGCGCCCGACGCGAGCCGCGCGGTGAACCCGGCGACCAGGTGATCGACCGGATCGCTCCACGGATCCGGGGCGCCCGGGGCGCCGGCCGCGATCCAGGCGTCGATCGTGAGCTCGAGCGGGGCCGCGTCGGCGTCGAGCCCCAGCGTGAGGCCGAGCGGCTCGAGCGCGCGCTCGACGTCGCCGAGGCGCGCGGCGCCGGCGGCGTGCACGAGGAGGGAGTCGCGGTCGAGCGCGGGCGACGCGGGCGGCGGCGGCACCGGCCGGCGCGCCGCGGAGGCGGCCTCGCGCGGGAGCAGGTTGCCGGGGTTCATGATGCCGGCGGGGTCGAAGACGCCGCGGAGCGCGTGGACGACGTCGGCGCCGAGGCCGAGCTCCGCGCCGAGGCGAGGCGCCTTGCTGCGGCCGACGCCGTGGTGGTGCGAGAGCGTGCCGCCGGCGTCGATCGCGGCGTCGAGCGCCGCCCGCCAGGCCGCGTCGTACTTCGCCTCGGCCGCCGCGACGCTCGGCGCGCTGCCGGCGAAGGTGAAGTAGATGCTGCAGCCGTCCGGATAGGCGTGGGACAGGTGGGCCATCACGAACACGTGCCGCCCGAGCGCCCCGCGCACTGCGCGGTAGAGCGCGCCGAGGCGCGACCACGGCGCGGCGACCTCCATCGTGTCGCTGAACGCGCCGGCCATGAAGACGGGCGCCTGGCGGTAGCTCACGCTGTAGCGGTGCGCGAGCCAGTGGCGCGCCGGCTCCTCGCCGAGCGACCTGGCCCCGGCGCGCTCGGCGATCGCCGCGGCGCGGGCGAGATCCTCAGCGCTCGCGCGCGCGGTGCCCTCGAAGATGAGGATGAGCGTCGCGCCGCGGAGCACGCGCGACCCGACGGCGTCGACGACCTGGTTGAGGAGCCCCGGCGCGCGCAGCAGGCCGCGCAGCACGGCGGCGCCTGCCCCGGGGCCGCGCGCGCTGTGCGCCCGCGCGGCCGCCCCCTCGGTGGGCTCGTCGCCGGCGCCGGCGTGCGCGCGCTGCCGGCGCACCGCGCCCAGCCGCGCCATGAACGAGTCGAACGGATCGTAGAGCCGCGAGACCGCCGGGCGCAGGCCGGCCTGGAACATCTCCCGCATCGCGTCCCACCCGGCCTCCAGGGTGGGAAATGAGAAGGCGGCGAACGCGCGCGCCGGCGGAGCAGGGTGCAGCCGGAGCGTCGCGGCGGTGATCACGCCGAGCACGCCCTCGCTGCCGATGAGGAGCGGCGTCAGATCCGGGCCGCACGCGCGCCGATCGAAGCGGACGATCTCGCCGCGGCCAACGACGCACTCGAGCGAGGCGACCATGTCCTCGATCTTGCCGTAGCGCCCCGAGCACTGGCCGGCGCTGCGCGCCGCGACCCAGCCGCCCACCGTCGAGCAGAGGATCGACGAAGGGAAGTGGCCCAGCGTGAAGCCCTCGGCGTTGAGCTCCTCCTCGAACCGGATGCCGAGCGCGCCGGCCTCGATCTCGACCGAGGGGCCTTGCCGGTCGATCGCGCGGCGGCGGGAGAGCCGCTTGAGGTCGAGCACGACCGTGCGGTCGTCCGGCAAGACGCCGCCGCACACGCCCGAGCCCGCGCCGTACGGCACGAGCGGGAGCCCCTCGTCCGCGCAGAAGCGCACCACCTGGGCGACCTCCTCCGTCGACGCCGGCCACACGATCATGCCGGGCCGGTGCTCGGCGATGCGGCCGTCGGTCACGGCGAGGTGGTGCCGCGGCCAGAGATCGCGGGCGTAGGCGATCTGGTCGACGGGGGAGGTGCTGCGCGGGATGCCCGGCAGCGCGCGCGAGATCGCGGCCTCGAAGCTCATGCGTCAGGAGGCCCTAGCGCCTCAGCTCCGCTCGGCAAGGATGATGAGCCGCGGCGACTCGGAGCCGAAGAAGACGCCCGGGTGCGCGGGGTGGCCGGTCACCTCGGTGACCTTGAAGCCCGCCTCGTGCAGCATCTTGCCGAGCTCGTGCAGCCCGTAGAGGCGGATCGAGTAGTCGATCTCGCGCGAGCGGCCGTCCTCGAACATCACCGTGCGCTTCACCCTGAGGCGGCTCGTGAAGAAATCGACCTGCATCTCATCCATGCAGACGCAGCCGTCGCCCTCGAACCAGACCAGGCTCGGCTGGCGGGAGGCGACGTAGTCGCGGTTCACGATGTCGAGCAGGAGCATGCCGCCCGCGCGGAGGGCGCGGCGGATGCGGGCGAGCACGTCGGCGTTCTTCTCGTCGTCGAAGTAGCCGAAGCTCGTCGACCAGCAGTAGACGCCGTCGAAGGTCTCCTCGAACGTCATCTCGCGCATGTCGCCCTGGAGGAAGTTCAGCTTCTGGCCGCGGTCCTGCGCGTCGTCGGCGGCGCGGGCGAGCATGGCCAGCGACAGGTCGTAGCCGACCACGCTGTAGCCGCGGCTCGCGATCTCGATCGCGTGGCCGCCCGCGCCGCACGCGAGGTCGAGGATCACCGCGCCCTTCTCGACGCCGAGCCGCTCCTCGATGAAGTCGACCTCGCGGCGAACCACCTTCGCGTCGATCTTGTCGAGCGTGCGCACGAAGTCGTCGCCGAAGAGCTCTTCCCACCACGGGCGCTTCCGCCGCGCGGCGGGCTCGGTCAACGGGCCGGAGCTCGGGTCGACCTCGACCTGCTTCGCCGCGGGCGGCGCGGCGGGGGCGGACGGCCGCGCGGCGACCGGCGGCTCGGCGGCCGGCGCCGGGGGCGGCACGGAGACGGGCGGGGGCGGCACCGAGCTCGTGAACGTTGCGAGGTCGGGCGAGGCCATCGCGCGCGGGCGCCGCGGCGGCAGGGGCGGCGGCGGCGGCGGCGGCGGCTTCTTGGGTTGCTGCGCCTGCGCGTCGGCCCGGGCGGCGAGGCTCTGTTCGGCCGCCTCGGCGTCGCGCTCGGGCTCGACCTCCTCCAGCTCGATCTCGCTGCTCTTCGGCGGCAAGGTGCTGCGCGTCGCGCCGGCCCCTTCCTGCGCGCCCTCGGCGCCCGCGGGCGAGGCGCTCGGCAGCTCGGGCTTCGCCTCGTCGACCAGCTCGGGCTCCGGCTCGACCTCCGCGAGCTCGTCCCCGCCCGGCCCCAGCGGCCAGTCCAGGGCGCGCGCCTCGATCTCCGGCGCCGAGACGGCCCTCGGCCTCGGAGGCTCGACGGGGTCGTCGGTCGCGTCGCGCGACGTCGGCGGGCCCTCGGACACGCCATCCGCGAACGCCTCCAGCCCGAGCACGGTGGGGAGCTCGGACCGGACCCTGAACTGGAGCGGCGGCCACTCGTGCTCGGTCGGCTCGGTCAGCAGCGGCGGCCTGGCGGACTCCTCCAGCGGCGGCTTGGCCGGCTCGTCCACCGGCGGCGGACCAGAGGGCTCGGGCGTCGAGCTGACCGGCGGCAGGTTCGACTCGATGCTGAGGATCTGGAGCGGCCGGATCACCGCGACCGAGTCCGGATCGATGATGAACCCGCCGGGCGTCGGCATCGGCGGCACGCTGCTCGACGACTTCGGCGACGGGCGCGGGACCGCCCGGGGCGCGACCAGCTCCGCCGCCAGGTTCGGCGGCGGCATGGGCGTCGGCTTGCCGGCGGGCCTGGGCTCCTCGATCGCCGGCTCGCTGGGAGGCCTCGCCGCGACGTCCATCCACCCGTCGTCGTCCTGCGCATCCTGGAGGGCGCGCGGGCGCGCGGTCGCCGTGTCCCCGTGCGGGGCGGCCGGATCGTCGCCGTGCTGCGGCGCGTCTCCGGACAGGTTCACGAGCCGGCGCGAGCGGCGCCGCGCGACCTTCGCGCTGTCGCCGCGCTCGACCTCGCCGGTCCGCTCCACCTCAGCGGCCAGCGATTGCCAGGCCCGCCTCGCGCCGGGGCTCGCCGGCAGGGGGGTGCCGTGCCGCGAGCGCTCCGTGGGGGGCCCGGCGATGCGCGGATCGAGGTCGAGATCCGGGATCTCCGAGGGCTGCCCGCCGGAGCTGCCGTCGGCCATGCTCGCGACGACATCAAGGCGCGGCAGCGGCGTCGCCGTCGCGCTCTGCGGGCGCGCGCTGGACGTGCGCTCGGGCCGCGGAGGGGACGACGAGCGCCCCGGGAACGCGCCCTTCTCTCCGTGCGGCGCTGGTGCGGCCGCGCTCCCTGCCTCGCCCGGCAGAGGCGCGCCGCCGGGCTCTCCGGAGACGCCGCCTTCCTGGGCGGACGCAGCCAGGGGGTTGCGCGGCCGCTCGCTCGTCATTGCTTGCCCCCCCCGTCGAGCGGCTCACCATAGAGGATCGGCCCGGGAGCCCTGCTCCACGGGGGCGCCGCCCCGCGCTCCACGAACATGACCGTCGTGGAGCCGAGGTGGAACTTCCCAATCTCCTCGCCACACCGGACCGGGAGGGCTGGCGTGATCGCGTGCACGCCGAGCGGCACGTCGCGCGCGTCGACGGCGCTCACCGTGATCCGTCCGACGATCATCGCGCCCACCATCACGACCGTCACGCGCCCCTGGCGCTCGGTGTCGATCACGATGGCGACGCGCCGGTTGCGGGCGAAGAGGCCCGGCACGTGGCGCTCGCCGATCGAGTTCACCGGGAAGAGCTCCCCCGGCATCGAGCGGATGGCGCTGATCTGGCCGGCGATCGGCGAGTGGACCCGGTGGTAGTCGCGGGGCGACAGGTAGACGACCGCGAACTGCCCGCCGTCGTACCGGGTGGCCTCCGCGGGGTCGCCCACGAGGTCCTCCACCCGGTAGGGCTGTCCCTTGATGAGCAGGCGCCCACCTTCGGTCACGGGGCCGATCGCGGCGATCCGGCCGTCGGCAGGGCTGGTGATGGCTCCGGGATCGGAGCAGACAGGGCGCATCCCCTCGCGGAGCTTGCGCGTGAAGAACGCGTCGAAGCTCTCGTAAGGGCTCGTCAGGGCCTCGGCCGCGTCCATGTCGACGCGGTACGCGCGCGCGTAGAGCTTGACCACCGCGTTCAAGACGGCGGCGGGTGCTCTGGCGTCGCAGAGGCGGCCAACGGCCCGGGTAATGCGCTCTCGCGGAAGCACCCGCAACAGCTGTGCGGCGGCGTAGGTGGCAACGGTCATTGTGCGGAGCGGCGTTATCAATGCGGGAAAGAGAGCGGTGCAGGAATGCTAGGCCTCGGGAAGGACCTGGGTCAACGCTCGGGTCAACCGAACCTCCGCGCGGCGCGATCCTCATCCGGCGGAGGCCAGCGGAGGAGCTCAGCCTTGACGCGACGCGCGACGCACAGCGCGATCCCCGTCGCGCATCGCCAGGCCCGGCCCCCGCGATCGACGTTTCTCCACGTCGGTGCGAGCGCGTCAACCGCGAAGCGCCGCTCCGCGCAAATGCGAGGGGCGCGCGCGAGCAGGCCGCCCCGGCAGCGCGCTCCATTCTGAAGCGCCGATCCGGACCGCGCGCTGCAACTTCGATCGATGCCGGCGGGGGCAGCAGAAAAACGGAGCAGTTTCAAGCATATACGTCCTGGCACGCCGCTCGCTGAAGAGGCCCTCAGGAGGCAGGAGACAGCGATGGAGATCAGGTTCTGGGGAGTCCGCGGGAGCATCGCATCGCCCGGGCCGGAGACGGCATCGGTGGGCGGAAACACGAGCTGCGTGGAGGTCCGCTGCGGATCGTCGCGGATCATCCTCGACGCGGGGACAGGCGCGCGCAAGCTCGGAGACGCGCTGCTGCGGGAGGGGCCTGTCGAGGCGACGGTGCTGCTCTCGCACCTGCACTGGGATCACATCCAGGGGCTGCCGTTCTTCGTGCCGGCGTACCTGCCGAGCTCGCGGCTGTCGATCGTGGGCAGCGCGCACGGGATCGGGAGCCTCCGCGACGCGCTCTCGGCGCAGATGGCGGCGCCGAGCTTCCCGGTCCGGCTGGACGAGCTGGGCGGGCAGATCGCCCTGCGCGAGGCGCGGCCCGGCGAGGCGTTCGACGTGGGCGAGGTCCACGTGCGGATCGCCAAGCTGAACCACCCGGGCGGCGTGCTCGCCTACCGCGTCGAGCACGGGGGGCGCAGCGTCGTGTACGCGACCGACACCGAGCACTACGCCTGCGTCGATCCGGCGCTGCGCGCGCTCGCGGACGGCGCCGACGTGCTCATCTATGACGCGCAGTACACGCCGGAGGAGTACCGCGGCGACGGCGGTCGCTCGCGTGTCGGCTGGGGGCACTCGACGTACGTCGCGGGGGCCGAGATCGCGAGGGCGTGCGGCGCGCACAAGCTCGTCCTCTTCCACCACGACCCGCAGCGGACGGACGCGGGGGTCGCGGAGATCGAGCGCCTCTCGCGCGAGCTCTTCCCTGCGTCGGTCGCCGCGCGCGAGGGGCTCTGCATCGACGTCGAGGCCATCGCGCGGGCCGCGTGATGACGCGGGTGACGACAAGCGCGGCGCCCTCTATGCTGGATACTGCTCCGCTATCCATGTCGCGCCTCTCGCTGCTCGTCGATCTCGCCTCCCTCCTCGCCCGGGAGGTCGACTTCGACGCCCTCCTCGGCACGGCGTGCGAGCGGCTCGCGAAGGCGCTCCGCGCCGACCGCGCGACGATCTGGCTCGTGGACGCCGAGCGCGGCGACCTCGTGACGCGCGTCGCCCTCCTGCCCGAGCTCCCCACGCTCCGGCAGCCGCTCGAGCGCGGCATCGCGGGGCACGTCGCCAGGACCGGGGAGGTCGTGCGCGTCGATGACGCCGCGCGCGATCCGCGCTTCGATCCGTCCGCCGACCGAGCGACGGGCTACACGACGCGCTCGACGCTCGTCGCGCCCATCCGCGAGGACGGGGCCGCGCCCGTCCGCGGCGTCGTCCAGCTGCTGAACCGCGCGGGGGCGCCCTTCGACGAGGAGGACGAGCGCTACCTCGTCGCGCTCGCGACGCAGCTCGCCCGCGCGCTCGCGCTGACGACGCTCCGCGCCGCGGAGGGCGGCGGGCCGGGGGTCGTGCTGCAGGGGCCCTTCAACCGGATCGTCGGCCGCAGCGAGCGGCTCGGGGCCGTGTACGAGAAGGTCCAGCTCGCGGCCCAGACCGACGCGACCGTGCTGCTCCGCGGCGAGACCGGCACCGGCAAGAGCCTGTTTGCGCGCGCGATCCACGTGAACTCGCGGCGCCAGACGAGGCCCTTCGTCACGGTCGACTGCACGACCCTGCCGGCGCAGCTCGTCGAGAGCGAGCTGTTCGGCCACGAGCGCGGGGCGTTCACCGGCGCCGATCGCCGCGTGCCGGGCAAGGTCGAGCTCGCGGAGGGCGGCACGCTCTTCCTGGACGAGCTCGGGGACCTGCCGCTCGACATCCAGGGGAAGCTGCTCCGCTTCCTGCAGGATCGGTCCTTCGAGCGCGTCGGCGGCCGCCAGACGCTCCGCGCCGACGTGCGCGTCGTGTGCGCCACGCACTGCGACCTCGAGCGCGCGGTCGCCGAGGGCCGCTTCCGGGAGGACCTCTACTACCGCGCGCGCGTCGTCGAGATCGACCTGCCGGCGCTGCGCGAGCGCGGCCCCGAGGACGTCGAGACGCTCGCGCGCCACTTCGCGGACGTCTACGCGACGAGGTACGGCAGGCCTGCGCCGCGGTTCGATCCGGAGGCGCTCCGCCACATCCGCGCGCACACGTGGCCGGGCAACGTGCGCGAGCTCGAGCACTGGGTCGAGAGCGCCATCGCCCTCGCGCCGGACGGCCGCATCACCGTGGGGCACCTGCCGTCGCGGCGGCGCGAGGGGGTACCGCCGCCCGCCGCCGCGACGCTCGAGGGCGACGAGCGCGTCGCGCTGCCGCTCGGCCTCACCCTCGACGAGGTGACGCGGCGCTACGTCGAGGCGATGGTCCGGGCCTGCGAGGGGAACAAGACGGAAGCGGCGAAGCGGCTCGGCGTCGGCAGGAACACCCTCGCGCGCGCGCTCCGGGCGAAGGGCTGACGCGGCGGGTCTCCCGGGGGGCGCGCAGGCCCACAGGGGCGGCGCGCGGGCGGAGCCAGCGCCTGCGACGCCTCGCGGCGCTTCCGTTCACTCCGTGTCCACGGGCACCGTCAGCCCGAGCCCGGCGAGCGCCGCGAGATAGGCGCTCTGATCGCGCGAGAGGTTGCCGATCTTCACGACCGGGCGCATCGGGATGACGTGCAGCTCGACGAAGCCGCGGAGGTGGAGGTGCCGCGTGATGCGCCAGTCGGTGCCGCCGCGCCCGCCGAAGGTGACGATCCAGGGGGAATGGGTTCCGGACAGCTTCACGTCCGGCGGGATGGGCGTGCCGAGCGCGCCGATCTGGAGGACCTGGCACAGGAAGATCGTGTGCTCGTGCCGGCAGAGCGCGGCGACCCCGAGCCCGGCGGTGCTCCTCTCCCCGAGGTGCGGCTCGTTGTTGCTCAGCGCCTTGAGCGCGCGCGACTCGAGCGACAGGGAGCCGCCGAACCAGCGGAGCGCGATCGTGGACGAGAGGCCGAGGCCCGCCACGGGCATCAAGCCGAACGCCAGCAGGGAGGAGGCGCTGAACTCGCCATACACCTCCGGCCACATGGCGCCCTGCGGGTCGTCGGCGGACGCCTGTGCCGGCAGGGCGAGGCCCAGCGCGACCAGCAAGGCGATGCGAGCGGCGTTCGGCATCGCGCGTACCGTAGAGGCGCGGTCCAGCGCCACGAAGCCGGAGCGGGCGCGCTCGCGCAAAAATCGGCGCTGGCGTGGCATTGCGCTCAGGGGCGCGATTTCCTCGGTTCGCGGTCTTTTTTCGTCTAGGGCGCCCTGCGGCGGGCGGCCTCACAGAGCGCCGCGCGGACGGGATCGCCGGGGAGCTCGGGCGGCAGCTTCTCCTCGCAGGCCACCTCGGGGCTCAGCGGGTCGAGCGCGGTGCCGGCCGAGAAGGCGCGGTCCGCGTCGGGGCCGCCGTGGAGCGAGCCGTGCAGCGACCACCACCGGCCGTGGCGGCTGTTCACGTCCTCGACCCGCTCGACGAGCGGCGCGGCGCTGGCGCGCTCGCCCGAGGCCAGCAAGGAGGCGGCGAGGAAGCAGCGCACCGCCGGCTCGTGCGGGGCGAGCGCCTGCGCGCGCGCGTGCTGGACCGCGGCCGCGGCGTAGTGGCCGCGATCGTGGAGGAGCTGCCCGAGCCGCACCCGCTTGCCGACCTCCTGCCGGTGCGGCATGTCCCCGCCCGGCGCGAGATCGGGCGGCACGTCGGCCGGCACGGTGGCGAGGTAGGCGCGCCATCGCTTGTCCCAGGCCGCGAGATCCGCCCCGGAGATCTCCGCGATCGCCCGCTCGAGGTCCGCGTCGCTGCTCGCCGCCTTGAGCCGGACCAGGAGCTGCGGCAGCGCCGCGTCGCCCGCCTCCCTCGTCCAGTAACGGATGAAGCTCGCCACCTCGGCGAACACGATCGCCGCCTCCTCCGCGCTCGGGAGCATCGCGATCGAGGGGCCGATCTTGTCGAGCGGGCGCCCGAGGCCCTTCTGGATGCCCAGCCAGGCGACGGCGTCCGGGGACGGCACGTCGTCCAGCGGGTCGGGCTCGCGCCAGCGGACCTCCTCGCGCTTGGCCACGCCCTCCTGCAGCCACAGCGGGGCGTTGTCGCGCGTGCCGCGCGAGAGCGCGAGGTGCGTGATCTCGTGCGCGAGCGTGTCCAGCCACGGATAGCCGTTCGGCGTCGCGCGCGGGGAGAGCATCGTCACCCGCCCCCACTTCGCGATGGCGACGGTCCCCGTCGTCCGCGCCGCGTCCTCGGGCAGGCCCGTCATCGCGGAGAGCGTGAACTGATCCCGGACGAGGTCGATCCGCAGCGGCCGCAGCAGCTCGACGCCGAGGTCCTTCGCGAGCACGTCGCGCGTCTTCGCCGCGACCTCGACGAGGAGCGGCACGAGCGCGCGATCGTCGTCGTCCTGGAGCCGCACCCAGACGCCGCGCGCCTCGTCGTTCACGACGACCGTGGCGGCGGTGGCGCGGGCGCAGCCGCGCGCGACGTCGCCGAGCGCCGCGCCCTCCGCCGTCGCCGCGAGGTCGGGGCGCGCGAGGATCGCCGAGGCGGCGTCGCAGTCGCCCTCGTAGATGGCGAGCCGGCCGCGCTCGAGCGCGAGCGAGGGGTCCGCCGGATCCGCGTCCTTCAGGATGTCGCGCGCCGCGGGGACGTCGATCTCCAGGATCGCCGCCCGCGCCCGCGTCGCGCGATCGAGGTCGCCGATCGACAGGCGGCCGGACGCCGGCGTCGCCGCCGTCGCGAGCGCGGCGAGGATCACCGCCCTGAGGCCGCGCCTCGCGACCGCCGCCGCCGTCCGCGGCGCCCTGGCCTGGCCCGCTGCACCACCGTTGCGCCTCATTTCAACAGCCCCTCCGCGTAACGCTTGACCGCCTCTCTCAACCGCGGCTCCGACGCGCCCCCGAGCCCCTCGAGCACGCGCCGGCGGAACTCCTCGGGGCCCTTGTGCTTGTCCTTGTCCGGGATGTCGGCCTTCCTCGCCATGTCCCTGTCCCCGTCCGGATCGCTGTCGCCCTCCTGGCCCTGGTCTTCGCTGCGCGACATCTCGAGCAGCCGCTGCGCGTCGCGCTGCCGCTCGCCGCCTTGCTCGCCGTCGCCCTCGGACAGGGCGCGCTGCGCGTCGCGCATCGCCTGCTCGGCCTCGTCGAGGCGCTCGAGCACCTCCTCCGGCATGCGGCTGTCACCGCGCTCGCCCCGCTTGCGGAGGTCGCGCGCGCGATCGGCGAGCGAGCCCTCGCGCTGGCTGGACTTCCCGAGGCCCTCCCGCGCCCGCTCCGACGCGGCCTGCCGCAGCTTGCGCAGCGCCTCCTCGGCCCACGCCAGCTCGTCGGCGAGCGTCTGCTGCGCCTCGGCGGCCTCGCGGCCGGCGCGCTCCTCGGGGAAGAAGCCTCCGCTCTGCGATCCGAGCCGCTTCGCCTCGCCGAGCGAGCGCATCGCGCCCTGGCCGCTCTGGACGGCGTCCTCGGGGCGGCCCTGCTCCAGCGCGCCGGCCATCGCCTCGGCCTGCTCCCTGCCTGCCGCCGCGGCCGACTCGGCCGACCCCGGCGCCGCGCCGGGCTGCGGCAGATCCCGCACCGCCTCGCGGATCGCCTCGGCGTGCCGCTTCGCCTCCTCGCGGAGCGCCTCCACGTCCTCGGGCCGCGACGCGCGCTCGAGCTCCTCGGCGACCGCGTTCATCTCGGCGGCGTGATCGCGCGCGAGCTCCTCGAGGTCGCGCTCGCTCTGCGCGACGCTCTCGTCGGCGCTCGAGGCGTCCGCGGGATCCGGCCCGCCGCGCGGCGCCCCGGACTCGACGCCGCCGCGGCCGCCGCCGCCGAACGAGGGCTCCGGCCGCCTGAGCCGCGCCGCGAGGTCGCGCGCCGCGAGCTCGGCGTGCACCCAGTCGCCCGCGCCGCGGGCGCGCGCGATCCTGCGCAGGTCGTTCGCGACGATCTCGCCGAGATCGAGGCCGAGCTCGCCGAGCTTGCGCAGCTCGACCCCTCCGCCGCCCAGGACCGTGACCGCCGCCCCCAGGCGCACCTCGCCATGGCCGCGATCGCCGTTGCCGAGCAGCTCCGCGGCCGCCGCGGCCTCGTCCGCGACGTCGGCGAGCCGCCGCGCGACGGCCTGGGCGTCGCGGTACCCGAGGCCGCGCAGGCCCGCGTCGAACGCGAGCAGCACGCCCTCGGTCTCGTCGAGCAGCTTCTGGTGCGCCGCGCGCGTGGTCGACCGCCGCTCGGCGGCGAGCGCCTCGTCGAGCCTGGCGAGCTGACCTCGGGCGAGCGACGCGATGCGCCCGCGCACCCGGATGCCGCCGTAATCGGCGTCGAGCGCCCGCTCGACCGCCGCCTTCGCGGTCGCCTGCGCCTCGGCCTCGTGCGCCGCGTGCGCCGCGGCGCCGCCCCCGTCCGGCGCCTTCTGGCCGATGCGGTCGGCGAGCAGGTCGGTCAGGGCGTCGCGCGCCTTCACGAGCGCGACGTAGCGCAGCGCCTCGGGCTCGCCCACCTGCGGCGGCACGACCAGGATCGCCTCGCTCCTGCCCCACTTCGGGCCCTCGATCGGGTCGTTGTCCCGCGCCTCGATCCGCACCTCGATGGGCACGTACGTCCTGCGAAAGAAGGGGTCGCGCGCCCTGAGCTCGTAGCCCCCGCGGTCGACCTTCGCGTCCCCCGCCGGCCGCGAGAGCACCCGCCGCTCCTCCCTGGCGCCGGCGCGCAGGACGAGATCGACCTCGCGCAGGCCGTGATCGTCGGTGACCTCGTAGCGGAGCGGGATGCTGGGCTCGTCGAGGAGCTTCACCGTGCGCGGGGCCCCCTCGAGCGTGACGCGCGGCGCGTCGTCCGGGATCGACACGACGCGCTGCGCGTCCGCCTGCCGGACGCGCACCTGCCCGAAGCGCGCGGCGGCCTGCAGGGTCGTCGAGTCGCCGAGCGTCCAGCGGGCGATCACGCCGCCCTTGCCGTCGTCGACGAACGGGACGTCGGCGGCGCCGTCGGTCAGCACGAGCGCGCGGCCCCCGCGGATCGGGCGCCCGCGCAGGGTGATCACCGTGCCGCGGGGCTGCATCGTCGTCGCGAACGGCAGGAGCACCTCGGTGTCCTCGTGCAGGTACTCGGGCGGCGTGGCCGTCATCTCGACGTCCTCGAGCCACGGCAGATCGAGCGGCGCCTCGCCGCCGCGGGCGGCCAGCACGTCGAGCCCCTCGACGACGCGCGGCGGCTCGATCGCGGCGGCCGCGAACGCCGCCACGCCGAGCGCGAGGCCCGCGCTCGCCCACCGCGCCGCCGCCCGCCGCGCGCGCGCGGCGATGCGCGGGTGCGAGGCGCGGCCGAGCAGCCGCCTGAGGTGCAGGCCCGCGAGCTCCGGCGACCCGACGCGATCGTCGGCCGCGGCGCGATCCACGAGCGCGAGCGCCCTCAGGGTGGCGGCGCCGAGCGCCTCGTCCGTGCGGCCGATGATCTCGCGCACCGTGCGTCGGGCGTCGCCGCGGCGCCGCCGCGCGACGATCGCCCGCGCGACGATCGCCGCGAGCAGCAGCGCGAGGCCGGCCCCGGCGAGCGCGCGGGCGAGCGGAGTGCCCACGCGCGCGACGTGCGCCGCGCCGAACAGCCCCGCGAAGGCCGCCGCGGTGAGCGCGCGGCGCGCGGAGGGGCCCACCTCCGCATCCCAGATGGAGCGCAGCCGCGCGATGGACAGGGCGGGCGCCTCGTTATCCATGGAGGCAAGGGTAATCGGCGGAAGGAGGGGGTCCAGCGGATCGGTGGGATCCGCCGTGGGGCCGGGCGCCCCGGCGATCAGACGTCGAGCTCGCCGTCGGTCATGAACCAGCTGTTCGGGTCGAGCAGCACGCGCCGCAGCTCCTCCGGGAAGCTCGGGTCGAGGTGTACGACAAGCCACCGCGAGCCGACGCTCGGGGGGTGCGGGCGGGAGAAGAAGCCGAGCGCCCGGAGGCGCGCGTTGAAGGCGGGAGGGGTCACCAGGAGCATGCCCACGGAGACGTGCCCCTCGCGCCGCATCGCCTGGCAGAACTCGAGGAGCAGGGCGTCGAGCAGGGGGCCGTCGTCCTCGCAGAACATGTCGGTCAGCTCGACCTTGTTGTTCCGCACCGAGTAGACGGTGTAGCCGAGCAGCCGCCCGTCGTGCCTGTCGAGCATGCAGAAGAAGCGGTAGCGGACGGCGCCGAGCTGCGCGTAGCGCCAGTTCAGGAACTGGGCGCTCCGCTCGCCGACGATCGGCGAGGGCCTCGCGCGCGACCACAGCTCATCGAAGCGGTGATCGGCGGCGTCCACGAGCTCGGTGCGCACCCGGCGCCCCTTCGCGAGCAGCACCGCGGTGTCCCTGACCGCCATCGAGGCGTCGATCGCGCGCCCCGCGGCCCGGACCAGGGCGTTGTCCGGCTTCACCGTCGCCCGCTGGACGAACCGCTCGGCGGCCGTCGACAGGGCCTGCGCGAGCGGGGCGGGCGGGGCGGCCGGCTCCGACGCCTCCCAGAGCGCGCGCCAGCGAGGGTGAGGGACCGCTGCGGCGGCCCGCTCGGCGACCCGCTGCACCACGGCGCCCACCGTGCTGCGCTGCTCGCCGGCCGACGAGGCCGCGAGCTCATGCAGCTTGTACGCGGCCATGAGGGGCCGGACCCAGATGATGGAGTCGGCGATCTTCTTGTAACCGGCGCGCTGGAAGATCGGGAATGAGGCCTTGTTGGGGAAGCCGTAGAGGAAGTCGACCCCGGCGTCGCGGCAGCCCTTCGCGAGCTCGCGCTGGATGGTCATCGCGGCGCCGGCGATGCGGTGCGCCCGGGTCACGCCGAAGTCGCCGAGGATGCCGGCCTTCAGCTTGCGCCCGCTGACATAGAGGTCGCGCGGGTAGAACGAGCCGCTGCCGATGACCTCGCGCTCGGGGCCGTGAAAACCCATCCAGGTCCGAGGGGGGCCGGCCGGGTTCTGCTCCTGGAACCAGCGCATCCGGCGCTCCACGAACTCCGGTGGTACCTCGCCGTGGGCGAGGTTCTCTCTCCAGAGCTGCGCGAGGACGTCCCTGTGCTCCTCCGGCTGGATGCGGGCGGCGCTGTAGACCTTCTCCATGGTTTCCCGGTGCGCTCTCCTGGCGCGGCCGAGCGGGCGCGCCGGGGCCCGTCATGGCCGAAGGCGACGAGGGCGTCAATCGCGCCCGGCGCGCGCTTCTCACGCGCTGCTCGGGACGTGAAGGCGCGCGCGGCGAGGCCGGCGCGGCGACGGCGCCATCGCGGAACGAGAGTACACTCGCGCGATGCTCCGCCGCGCCATCGCCGCCGTCGCCTGGCTCTCGCTGCTGTTCACCCTCTCGTGCAGCTCCTCCCTGCCGCCGTCCCCTCGAAGCACGTCGCAGCCGGCGAACACCGGCGGCGCGCCGCCGAGGCCGGGAGCGTCCGGCGACGCGCTCATGGTCGCGGAGGGCGACCCTGGTCCCGTGCCGGTGACCCGCGCCGATCCCGCGCGCGGCAGCCGGCTTGCGCCCGTGACGATCGTCGTGTTCTCCGACTTCGAGTGTCCCTTCTGCAAGCACCTGGGCGGCACGCTGAGGCAGCTCGAGCAGCGGTATGGCCCGGAGCAGCTCCGGATCGTGTGGAAGAACATGCCGCTCGCGTTTCACAAGCAGGCTCGGCCGACCGCGGAAGCGGCGATGGCGGTGTTCGCCCACGCCGGTCCCGCCGGCTTCTGGGCGTTTCACGACGCGATCTTCGCGGCCGACGAGCGGCTCTCGCCGGAGATCGAGGCCGCGGCGCTCCGGCGCGCCGGGGTGACCCCCGGGCAGATCCAGCAGCTCGTGCACCAGAGCGGCGCGGCGCGTAAGGTCGAGGCGGACATGACGCTCGCCGCGCGGCTCGGCGTGAACGGCACGCCCGCGTCGTTCATCAACGGCGTGCTCCTCGTCGGCGCGCAGCCGGCGGAGCAGTTCACCGAGATCATCGACGCGCAGCTCGCGGCGGCGCGGGAGCTCCGCGCCGCGGGGACGCCGCCGGAGCAGGTGTACGCGGCGCTCGCGACGAAGAACTTCGCCGCTCCCGCCGAGGAGCCCGAGGACGCCGAGGAGGAGGACATCAGCGCTGTCGTGCACCTCGTGCCGGTCGGCGACTCGCCCGTGCGCGGCAAGGACACGGCGCTGGTCACGATGGTGTTGTTCAGCGACTACCAGTGTCCATTCTGCAGGCGGGTCACGCCGACGATCGAGAAGCTCGCGGCGCAGTACGGCGACAAGCTGCGCGTCGTCTGGAAGGACAACCCGCTCCCGTTCCACCCGCGGGCCGAGCCCGCCGCAGAGCTCGCGCGCGAGGCCCGGGCCCAGAAGGGGGACGCCGCCTTCTGGCAGGCCAACGACCGGCTCCTCGCCGGCGAGGCCGCCCTCGACGACGCCTCTCTCGAGGCCGTCGCCGCGGAGCTCCAGCTGAACGTGGCGGCGGCGAGGCGCGCCATCGCGTCGCGCAAGCACGCGGCCAAGATCGAGGCCGACGTGGAGCTCGCGGACGATCTCGGCGCGAGCGGGACACCTCACTTCTTCATCAATGGTCGCAGGCTCATCGGCGCGCAGCCGATCGAGAAGTTCCAGGCGATCATCGACGAGGAGATCGCCAAGGCGGAGGCCATGGTCGTGGCGGGGACGCCGCGCGCGGGCGTCTACGAGTCCATCCAGAAGCAGGCGGTTCCGCCGGAGCCCCCGCCCCGGGTGTCCGTGCCGCCGCCGTCCAGGGAGCACCCCGGCAAGGGCGCGGCCGCCGGCAAGGTGGTCATCCAGATGTTCTCCGACTTCCAGTGTCCTTATTGCGCGCGCGGCGCGGCCACGATGGACGAGCTGCTCAAGGCCTTCCCGGGCAAGGTCCGTGTGGTCTTTCGCCACCTGCCGTTGCCCTTCCACCCCGAGGCGCAGCTCGCCGCCGAGGCGGCCATGGAGGCGATGGCGCAGCAAGGGCCGGCCGGCTTCTGGAAGATGCACGACCGGCTCTTCAAGGACAACGCCGCCTCGAACCTCGACCGCGCGGCCCTGGAGCAGCACGCCGCGAGCCTCGGGCTCAACGCGGCGCGCTTCGCCAGAGCCCTCGACGAGCGCACGCACCGCGCCGCCGTCGAGGCCGACATGCAGGTCGCGAAGAGCGCCGGTATCACCGGGACTCCGGGCTTCGCGATCAACGGTTACCTGGTCAGCGGAGCTCAGCCGCTCGCCAAATTCAAGAAGGTCGTGCGCCGCGCCCTCGCCGAAGCGAAGTGAGCCGCGCGAGACCGGGGAAATTCCGGGCGCTCGGGGCGGGCGCTCCAGCCGTGTTTCCCCGCGCGTCTCCACCGGTGTTGTCCGTCGACCTCGTGATACCCTGTCCCAATGCCCAAACCGCGCGGTCGGGGGACATCGGCCGAACCCAGGCGCACCGTCAAGGCATCGAGCGGGCGCGCGCGCGCGCCGTCTCACGTCAAGGCGGGCGAGCGCGGCGCCGCGGACGCGGGCGCGCCGGGCGCGCTGCGCGACCGAAAGGAGCGGCCGCCCGCCAGCTCGGGGGCTCGGCCCAGGAGGGCGAAGGCAGCGGCCGCGCTGGCGGAGCGCGTCGCGACGAAGCAAACGCCGGCGCCGAACAAGCGCGCTGCAGCGGCGCGGGCGGCCGCGCCGAACAAGCGCGCTGTGACGGCGCGCCCGGCGGCGCCGGCTGAGCGCGGCGCGACGGAACGGCCGGCGGCGCCGGGCAAACGCGCCGCGAAGGAACGGCCGGCGGCGCCCGGGAAGCGCGGCGCGACGGAGCGGCCGGCAGCGCCGAACAAGCGCGGCGCGACGGAACGGCCGGCGGCGCCGGGCAAACGCGCCGCGACGGAACGGCCGGCCACGCCGAGGATCCGCGCGGCCAGGGCGCGCGCCGACGAGCAGGCGCGCGCGGCGACGCCGAAGCGGCGAGCGCGGCGCGCCAAGGCGAAGCGCGAGGCGGACGACGCGGAGCTCGGGCCGCCCCGGCCGCCGGAGCTCGACTGGGACGACGCGCCGTCCGGGAGCGCCGAGGAGGCCCGCGCCCAGCGCTGGGCGGCGCGGGGCGAGGAGCTCTTCCAGCAGCTCGCCGACCACGGCGCCTCGCTGCACGAGTACCGCGCCGACCTCAAGGAGGGGCGCTTCGTGTGGCTCGCGCCGGGCGGCCGCGTGTCCGCCGAGGCGACGGCGCGCCTCCTGTGCAGCTGGTCGCGCGCCACCTCGGTGCTGGTCATGGCGTGGGCCGATCCGCTCGTCAGCGGCGCGGGGATCGAGCGCGTCGACGGGATGCCCGCGGAGCAGGACAGCATCGACGAGGCGGGCGCCTGGCAGATCGCGATGGCGGCGGCCGACGCGTGCGGCGCGGCGTACCTCTACCGCGTGTCCTCCCCGCAGGCCTGGTACTTCCTCGCGCTCGACGACCTGACGTTCTCGCCGAAGCGCGCCTCGTTCCACCCCGGCGCGCCGGTCGGCCTCGTGCTGCGCGCCATCGGCGAGGTGCGCGAGGCGATCGGCTCCCGCGCCGAGCCCGCCGACGTCATCCGCGACCGGATCTCCGCGCTCAGCGACTCGCTGATCCACCAGGCCAGGTACGCCTACCGCGACACCGACTGGGTCGCGCGCCTCGAGCGCACCGGCGCTTGCCTGATGCACCTCGCGAAGCGCATCCCGCGCGCGAGCTACAGCGCCATCGCGGCCGGCCAGCGCATCGACGAGTGGCTGGAGCGCGAGCTCGCGGTCGAGCTGATCAACGCCCTCTCGCTCATCGAGGACGAGTGGAGCCTGTTCGGCTGACGCGCCGCCGCGCCGCGCCGCGCGGCTGAGCCCGCGCCGGCCGCCGTCGCGCCTCCCGCCGCCGCGTCCGCCGCGCACCGCCGCCGGCCGCGCGCTCTCGCTGCGCGCGCGGCACCGCTCTTGAAGGGCCGGAGAGGGCGGAGGTGAGGGGAGGCGGCGAATGGGTCGAGCCAAACTGTTCCAGGATCGCAGGGACGCCGGGCGCAGGCTCGCGCAGCTCCTTTCGGGGTATCGGAGCGAGGCGCCGATCGTGCTCGGCCTGCCGCGAGGCGGGGTCGAGGTGGCCTACGAGGTGGCGCGTGCGCTGGGCGCGCCGCTCGATGTGTGGATCGTGCGCAAGCTCGGCGCGCCCGGGCAGCCGGAGCTCGGCGTCGGCGCGATCGCCGAGGGCGGCGAGGTGTACGTCGACCGGCACCTCGTCGCGCTGCTCGGGATCACCGAGGCGGAGCTCGCCGAGATCGCGGCGCAGCAGGCCGTCGAGGTGGAGCGCCGGGTGCGCCGGTTCCGGGGCGACAGGCCGATGCCCCCCGTCGAGGGGCGGACGGTGATCGTCGTGGACGACGGCATCGCGACGGGCGGCACGGTGCGGGCCGCGCTGCGCGACCTGCGCAAGCGCTCGCCGAGGCGGCTCGTCCTCGCGACGCCCGTGGCCGCGCCGTCGAGCCTGTCGTCGCTCTGCCGCGAGGTCGACGGCGTCGCCTGCATCGAGGAGGACCCGAGCCTCCAGGCGATCGGCGCCTACTACGAGGACTTCTCGCAGACGTCCGACGACGAGGTCGCCCTGCTGCTCGCCGAGGCGCGGCGCGAGCTGCCGCGTCCACCGGAAGGGGCGGAGCGCCCCCTCTGCGTCCAGGCCGGCACGGCGGCGCTGCCCGGCGACCTCGCGATCCCGGAGAGGGCGGTCGGCCTCGTGATCTTCGCCCACGGCAGCGGCAGCAGCCGCAGGAGCCCTCGCAACCGCTCCGTCGCGGAGGCGCTCTGGCGGTGGGGGCTGGCCACGCTGCTGTTCGACCTGCTCACCGAGGGCGAGGAGACGGAGGATCGCTCGAGCGCTCGCCTCCGCTTCGACGTCGACCTGCTCGCCCGGCGGCTGGTCGGGGCGACGGACTGGGCGCTCGCGCGCCCCGAGCTCCGTCACCTGGGCGTCGGCTACTTCGGCGCCAGCACCGGCGCGGCGGCCGCGCTCGTGGCCGCGGCGGCGAGGCCCCGCGTCGTCGGCGCCGTCGTGTCGCGCGGCGGCAGGCCCGACCTCGCGGGCACCGCGCTGTCCCGGGTGCGGGCGCCAACGCTGCTCATCGTGGGCAGCGCGGACACGGCGGTGCTCGGGCTGAACCACGAGGCCCTCGACCGCCTCGCCGGCCCGCGCCGCCTCGCCGTCGTGCCCTCGGCGACGCACCTGTTCGAGGAGCCGGGCGCGCTCGCGGCGGTCGCCCGGCTCGCCGGCGAGTGGTTCGCGCATCACCTGTCGCCGAGGGGGAGCGAGGCGCGGGTGTGACGCGCAGGTGAGCGCGCCGCGCTACCTGGAGAGCCAGACCGCGTACGCGTGCGGCATGAACGGCGCGTCGTCCGGATCGAACGGGTGGCTCCGGATCATGCTCCCCGCGTTGACGCCCACGATGAGCAGCCCCGACAGGCCCTCGAGCCCCACCACGGTGCGCTGCGCGCGGCTGCTCCCGAAGATGCCGGCCACGTCGACGCGGCCGGCCTCGGCGCCCTGCCTGTCGACCTTCACGATCGCCCAGCGGAACAGCGCCGGCAGCTCCCAGTCGGCCACGAAGGTGATCTCGGCCGTCCCGAGATCGGGCCCCCCGGCCGCGCTCTCCGCCGACAGATCGAGCCAGAGGTAGGTGGCGCCTGTCGGCTCGATCGGCCGCAGGGGCGCGACCCGCCGCGGGAGCGTCGCGTAGGGCAGCGACCACTCGAAGCGCACCCGGCCGAAGTCGCCGAAGCGCGCGGCGTCCGAGAGGTGGGCGCCGTCGCTGCGGCTGCCGAGGAACGCCCGCGCGACAGCGAACTCGAGGAGCAGGTCGTCGAGCTCCTTGCCGCGGGACCGGAGCGACGCCCGGAGCGCGTCGAAGACGTCGGGCTCGGCGCGGAAGCGCGCGGCGCCCGCGGGCGTGGACTGCGCCGCGATCGCGAGCAGCGACGCCGCGATCTGCGCCGGCGTGCCGGTGCCGTAGGCGTCGTCGAGGTACCACGGAAAGAGCAGGGCGCCGTCGAGCGCGCCGAGCGCGGCGCCGGTGAGCGCCCGCTCGGGCGCGCGCTGGAAGGCGTCGACGGCGGCGAGCTCCTCGGCCGGGCAGGGCGCCGCGACGGCGGCGAGGTAGCTCGCCGTCATCGCGAGCGCGCCCTCCTCCGCCCCGGCGTCGAGGCGCGCGGCGACGGCGTGCCCGAGCGCGTAGGCCGCGTCCGAGGCGCTCGCGCACCCGCCTCGCCCGGGCGCCGCCGGCGCCGCGGCGACGGCGAACGCGCTGGCGGCGTCGAACCGAGCCCCGAGCGCCCGCATGTCGTGCCCGACGCGGAGGGGCCCGCGGCGCGGGCCGCGCTCGAGGTAGAGGTCGTACGACGGGCCTCCGCCCCGCTGCCCGTCGGGGAGCGGCCGCGGCAGGCCGAGCGCGTCGTAGGCGCGCATCGCGGCCTCCAGGTGAGCGAGGCCCTCCAGGACGGCGGCCCCCGGGACGTCCGCGGGCGCGTGCACGCAGACGGGCAGCGTGAAGGAGCACGCGCGCTGCGGCACGTCGCGCTCGTCGGGCCGCTGCACCGGCGAGACCACGGGGCGACCGTCGGCCGGCGCGGCGGCGTCGTCGGCTGGCGCGGCGGCGTCGTCCGCCAGCGCGCCCGCCGGCGCGCTGGCGGCCGGCGCCGGCGGACCGGGCGGCGGCGCATTCGGCGCGCGCGCTGCCGCCGCGTGAGGGCCGCCGAGGGCCGCGGCCAGCGCGAGCAGCGCGAGCGCACCCGGCGCCCTGCGCCGCGGCGCGAGCGTGCCCGGGGGCCCGGGCGCGCGCTCCGGTGGCCGGGGCGGGGCGTGCGTGGGGCATGGTCTCGTGGGGAGCGCTACAGCCATCTGGAGGGCCACGGGCGAGGTCCGCCCCGGCGGCGGGGCCCTAGCTCATCGCACGAGCGGCGGCTGCTGCCCATCCTCGCGACGCGCTCCGCGCCGGCGGCTCGCCGCGGCCGTCGCGCCGGGGCTGGTGGTCGCGCGGCGGGGCAGTCCAGCGGCCTTCGACCCCCTCATCGAGATGCGAAATACGTTTCTCGGACGAGGAGCATGCGAAATGCGCTCCCTGGACGAGGAACATGCGAAATGCATTTCCCGGAAGAGCGCCAATGCGAACTGGGGTTCTCGGTAGAGCATCATGCAAAGAGATGCTCTGACGAGAATGGCAGGAGATGCTCGGACGAGGATGAGTTGAGCTGCCAACGACTCGGGGACACCGGGAATATAAAAATCCTGATTCATCCGGCCTTCATGGCATCTCGTTCGTCGCTTGATCGCTTCGCTGTACCGCTGACAGCCGAGGATCGCGATGGATCCCTAAGGCATTTCCGGATGCCTCTGGCACATTCTTTGGATGTCTCGCCGCGGATTCGAGGGCTCTCGCTGGAATATTGAAGTCCGCTCTCTGCCGAGCTCGCTCATGTCTTGTGGTGAACGCGCGCCGAACTCGTTCGGGTCCAGGATCGCCCTCGGAATCTCCTGGATCTCGTGCCCAGAACAGCTCTCGGTTCAGGCGACATGTAGCACATCATTTGTCGGGTGAATTCGAGTGCTCGGCGCTGTTTGTTTCGCGGGCATGACCTCTGCTAAAGCCCGTCGTTATGAATCGCATATCCAGACGTCGCTTCGCCGCCGGCCTGGGCGCCGGTCTCCTCGCCGCTCCGTTCCTCGGGAGGATCGGCCACCTTCGCGCCGACGGTGGGACTGCTCGAAATCTGGTCATCTTCTTCTCTCCCAACGGAACTCACCACCATCTCTGGCGCCCGCAGGGCTCTGGATCCAGCTTCTCTTTCCCTGCCGGCTCGATCCTCGAGCCGCTCGCGGCGCACAAATCCGATCTCATTATCTGCGACGGCATCGACTTCAAGGGGGTCGACAACCACGAGCCCGGCATGGTCAACATGCTCACGGGCGGCGGCAACGCCGGCAGCGCGAGCCGCGGCCAGAGCCTCGACTGGTACGTCGCCCAGGAGCTCGGCGTCCGGCCGGCCAACCTCGGTATCTACACGAGCCCGTGGGGGACGAACTCGCAGACCCGCATGTCGTACAGCGCGGCGGGGCAGTTCGCGCCCGTGATCGACGAGCCGCGGACGGCCTACAATCAGATCTTCGACGGCTTCACCGGGAGCGCTGAGCCGACCGGGAATGGAGCCGAGGAGGTCGATCCGAAGAAGAAGCGCCGGCAGAGCATCCTGCGCGTCACGAACAGCGAGATGCAGGCGCTGCGCGCCGGCGTGCCCGAGCGCGAGCAGGCCAAGCTCGACGCGCACATCGACGGGCTCAAGCAGATCGCGCCCGGCGCCAGCACGGGCGCGGGCCCCATCGCCGCGAGCTGCAACACGCCGCCCGCGCCCCCGCCCGCGTTCAACCCGACCGACGAGGACGCCGTCCCCGACATCGCCCTCGCGCAGATGGACCTCGTCGCCGCGGCGCTCGCGTGCGGGCGGACCCGGGTCGCGACCGTCCAGTTCTCTCACACGGTCTCGCCGCTGCACCTCCGGTGGCTCGGCCTGGCCGGCACGGACCATCACTCGCTCTCGCACGCGAGCACGGGCGAGGACGTCGACAAGTTCCGCATCGCGGAGCGATGGTTCGCCGAGCAGTTCGCCTACCTCCTCAAGAAGCTGAAGTCGACCGCCGGCTCCGGCGGCGGCACCCTGCTCGACGAGACGCTGGTCGTGTGGGCCAAGGAGCTCGGCGACGCGCCGCTGCACCGGTGCGAGTCGGTCCCGTTCGTCCTCGCCGGCGGGGGAGCGTTCACGCCCGGCCGCTACGTCAACTTCGGCGGAGCTCCCCACCAGCAGCTGCTGGTCTCGATCTGCCAGGCCATGGGCCTCAGCAACAGCACCTTCGGCGACGCCTCGAAGGGCACTGGCCCGCTGGACGGGCTCGCGTGACGCGCGGTGATCCGCGTGTCCGTCCACCCACCTTACTTGGGATTACGAGGAACAAGCTTATGAACACGCAAACGACGGGACCCCTCGACAAGGCGGATGCGTCTGCCTCCCGGCCTCTGCCGCCGGGCGACGCCCCGCGGCGCACGCTGGCGCGGCGCCTCAGCCATGCGCTCATGCTCTCGTGCGTCGCGCTGGGCGCCGCGGGCGCCGGCTGCACCAACCTGTTCGGCGGGGCCGGCGACGACGACAGCGAGACGAACGGCGGAGACGACACGGGCTCCCTGGACTCGGGATGTGCCGACAACCTCGAGTTCTTCAAGGCGAACCTCTGGGACCCGATCATGTCCTCGAAGTGCACCGTCTGCCACACCGACAGCGGGCTCGCGAAGGGCACCCGCATGGTGTTCGACACCTCGGGCACCGACGAGGCGCTTCAGGCCAATTTCGAGGCCGTGCGCAGCATGGCCGCGCTCGAGGTGAACGGCGAGTCCACGCTCCTCCTGCGCCCCTCCGGCCGGCACCCCGACGGCCACGCCGGCGGCGCGCTCATCCCGTTCCAGAGCGATGATTACGTGGTGTTCGAGAAGTTCGTCAACCGCGTCAACCTGGGCGTCGGCTGCGAGGAGCAGCCGACGGCGTGCGAGCCCAACATGGTGTCCGGGCGCCGCGTCCTGCGCCGCATGTCGCGCGTCGAGTTCGACAGGACCGTGGCCGATCTCCTCGGCCTCGACACGACGGGCTACATCCTCCCGACCGACGCGAACGTCGAGGGCTTCGACAACAACGCCGAGGCGCTCCTCTACGCCGGGACCGACGTCCAGCTCATGCGCGACGCGGCCGAGGACATCGCCGCCAGGGTGATCGAGGCGCCGGGTTCGCTCGTCCCCTGCGAGGTCGCGACCGGCGACGACGCGTGCGCGACCGAGTTCTTCGAGAGCTTCGGGCGCCGCGCCTTCCGCCGGCCGCTCACCCAGGACGACCGCGCGCGGTACCTGGAGCTCTACAGTAGCGTGAAGGCCGACGAGGGCTTCGCGGGGGGCGTCCAGGCGATGATCGCCGCCGCGCTCCAGTCTCCCTACTTCCTCTATCGCCCGGAGATCGGCGCCGTCGCGGCGGACGGCACGTACCAGCTCCTGCCGCACGAGATCGCCTCCCAGCTCTCCTACATGATCTGGAGCTCGATGCCGGACGACGAGCTGCTCAGCAAGGCGGAGTCGGGCGAGCTCGCGACGCCGGCGGTCATCTCGGCGGAGGTCGACAGGATGATGCAGGACCCGCGGGCCGACGCCGGCGTCCTCAGGTTCTTCAGGACCTGGCTGCAGCTGAACGGCAAGCCGTCGAAGGATATGACCGCGTACCCGGAGTACACGGAGGCGGTCCGGCAGGCGATCGAGAAGGAGACGGCGGCCTTCGTGCGCCACCTCATCCGCGAGGGCTCGGGCTCGCTGAGCGAGATGTACACCGCGAACTACTCCTATGTGAACCAGGAGCTCGCGTCGTTCTATGGCCTCCAGGCGCCGGGCGGGGACGCGGACCAGGACGGCATGACGCAGGTCGACCTCACCGGCTCGAACCGCATGGGCATCCTCACGCTCGGCAGCGTCCTCAGCACCCACGCGCACGCCGCCGAGTCGTCGCCCGTGCACCGCGGCAAGTTCGTGCGCGAGCAGCTCCTCTGCCAGCCGCTGCCGCCGCCGCCCGCGGGCCTCGACGTCAAGCCGCCCCAGCCCGATCCCACGAAGTCGACGCGCGAGCGCTTCGCCGAGCACTCCAACAACGAGGCGTGCGGCAGCTGCCACTCGCTCATCGACGGGATCGGCTTCGGCTTCGAGCACTTCGACGGCGTCGGCCGCTACCGCGACAACGACGACGGGCACCCGGTCGACGCGAGCGGCAACATCGTGGGGGCGCCGAGCACGAGCGGCACGTTCGACGGCACCGGAGAGCTCGCCCAGATGCTCGCGCAGAGCCCCGACGCGCAGGCGTGCTTCACGCTCCAGTGGCTCCGCTTCGGCTTCGGCGCCATGGACCAGTCCGAGCTCTCCTGCATGGCCGAGCAGATCACCGGCCAGCTCGGGCCCGAGAACCTCACCGTCGCGGGTGTCATCAAGGCGATCGCGCAGTCGCCGCGCTTCACGAGGCGCCTCGCCGAGGCGGTGACGGACCCGGGCTCCCCGGAGGAGCCCGGCGGCGACTCGGGGTCGTCGGGCACCGACAACCCCCCGGTTCCCACGAACGCGGACTTCGACGTCGAGGAGAAGGTGGACTCGGTGTGGGACGGCGGCGGCTGCAAGTCGGTCACGGTCACCAACCTGGGCGATACCAAGGCGGCGTGGGCGGTCACCCTCCAGGTCGACGGCACGCCCTCCGACGTGTGGAACGCCGTGGCCGAGGCGGGCAACGCGGGCGTGAAGTTCACCGGGGTGGAGTGGAACGCGCAGATCGAGAAGAACCAGTCTGCGAGCTTCGGTTTCTGCTGGCGGGAGTGAGCCGCTGCGGCACATCGCCATCCCGCGGCCGCGCCGGTACAGCCGTGCCGGCGCGGCCGCGCGGGGGCGACGTGCCAGCGCGGCCGTGCCGGACGTGGCAGGCGATACGCCGCGCGCCAGTTTGCCTGGAATTCTGCTATCCTGCGCGCCCCCTCGCCCCGTCCCGGGCGGGGCGACAGCCCCAGGACGCTTCAATGACCCATCCGCTGCACGACATCCTGCTCCCCGACAGCCGACACGACTTCTTCCCCGTCGTCATCGAGATCCCGAAGGGATCGAAGTGCAAGTATGAGCTCGACAAGAAGACCGGGCTCCTGATGCTCGATCGCGTGCTCTACTCGTCCGTGCATTACCCGGCCAACTACGGCTTCATCCCCCAGACGCACGCAGGCGACGGCGACCCCCTCGACGTGCTCGTCCTGATGCAGGAGCCCGTGGTGCCGCTCACGATCGTGAGGGCGCGCGCGATCGGCGGCTTCTTCATGCGCGACGACAAGGGCGTCGACGACAAGATCATCGCCGTCGCCGTCGATGACCCCTCGGTGGCCCACTACCTCACGCACGAAGAGCTGCCCCCGCACGTGACCAAGGAGCTCATGCGGTTCTTCATCGACTACAAGACGCTGGAGAACAAGCTCGCCGAGGTGGATACGATGTACGACCGGAACCGCGCGCTGGAGGTCATCGAGGAGTCCGTCGCGAGCTACCGGTCGATCAGCGCCTGGTCCAAGGGCTGACGGCGGCGTCCGGGGGGGATGCCCACAAAAGCCTCGATGGATCGCGGATCAGGTGGATCGCGCTTCCTGGACTGTTTCGCGTCCACCACTCGCCGGTGGCCGAAAAAATCAAGAAAACGGCACTGGGCACCCCGGCAATCCCGGTGAAACACGCGGCATACCGCTTGCTTAGTCCTTGGTATGGACCGCGCTTCGACGCTCACGGAGATGGAGGCGCTCGCTCAGCGGCTCGCCTCGCGCCTCGAGGTGGAAACGCGCTGTACGAGCCGAGGGTCCGACCTTGCCACGGCATCGAGGGCGAGCCGAGCTCGCCTGCATGGCGCACCGCATCGTGCGTCAGCTCGACGCGGTGCGTCCGAGCTTGACCGATGACGACCCATGACGATGCGGGCGAGGGCCCGGACGCGGACAGCGGCGCTGAGATGCGCTGAAAGGCGCTGAGAGCCGCTGGCGAAAAGTCGATGAATCGCAGTCGGGGTGAGTGGATGGATCCGGTAGGGTAAGCAGAGCAGTCAGCGTGGGCAGAGTCGATATCCAGAGGCGACACAGCTTGATCGGGGCTTGACAACATGAGAGACATCAGCTTTTCTCAAGCAATGATGAGCACGCTTAATAGCTTAGTTTCGGCGAAGGCGTGTCGCCGCTACTCCGCAGTGGCACTTCTCCTCGCCGGCCCGCTCGGTTGCCTGGGCAACCTGGGCAACGCGGACGGCACACCCTCCGACGAAGGCAGCAGCAGCAGCGGCGACCCCAGCAACCCGGATGGCACGCCGCCCGGCGAGCAGCCGGAGCAGCCCCACGCCATCCCCGAGGTGTCGGAGTGCGAGGCCGCGGACCTGAGCACCCCCGGCCCGCGCGTGGTGCGGCGCCTGACGGTGGACCAGTTCGAGGCCACCGTCCGCGATCTCTTCCGGGATCCGAGCGTCGCTCTCCCGAGCATCTTCAACGATCCGCAGGTGCTCGGGTTCACGGCCGACGCGAACGCGCTCGTGATCCGCGACCTGACCGCCCAGCAGGTCATGGACTGGGCCGAGCAGACCGCGGAGTGGGCGGTGACGAACAAGCTCAGCACCCTCACCAACTGCACGACGGATGACGCGGCTTGCCGCGGCCAGTTCATCCGCAGCTTCGGCCGCCGCGTGTTCCGCGAGCCGCTCTCGGACGACCGCTTCGCGTCCTACGACGCCCTGTTCGACGCGGAGGATACGTTCGAGGACGGCGCCAAGGTGGTCGTGAGCGCCATGCTGCAGTCGCCGTACTTCCTGTATCGCCACGAGATCGGCCGAGACGTCGGCGGCGGCATCTACGAGCTCACCCCGCACGAGGTCGCGAGCAACCTGTCGTACCTGCTGACCGGGACCATGCCGGACGAGGCGCTGCTGCAGGCCGCCGACGAGGCCGCCGCACAGGGCATCTCGCTGACCAGCGACCAGATCTCCCAGCACGCGCTGCGCATCCTGGAGGATCCGTCGACCCGTCCGCTCGCCGAGGCAGAGATGATGCGGTTCATGCGCGGCTGGCTCCAGCTCAACCGCCTGGTCTCCGCGGTGAAGGACAACACGGTCTTCAACCTCAGCGACGAGCTGCGCAGGGACATGATGGCCGAGACGCAGGCGCTCATCGTGGACGCTGCGTTCACCCAGAACGGCACGTTCTCCAACCTCCTGCAGGCGGACTACACGTTCGTCAACAGCAGCCTGGCCACGCACTACGGCCTCGGCGGCGCCGGCGGCACCGAGCTGACGAGGGTGACGATCTCCCCCGGGCAGCGCGATCGCGGCCTCCTGGCCCACGGCAGCTTCCTGACCGGGCACGGCGGCGCGAAGCTGTCCTCGCCCACCCAGCGCGGCAAGATGGTCCGCACCCGTCTCCTCTGCCAGCCGCTCCAGCCCCCGCCGCCCGGCGTCGACCCGAACATCAAACCCCTGGAGGGCCCGGCGACCACGCGCATGAGTCTCACGCAGCACGTCTCGGACCAGGCCTGCAACGGCTGCCACCAGTTCATGGACCCGATCGGCTTCGGCTTCGAGCACTACGACACGTTCGGTCGGTGGCGGAACGAGGAGTCCGGGCTCCCCATCGACGCGACCGGCACGGTCTTCGCGCCGCCCGCGGGCGAGAACTTCGGCTTCGACGGCGTGACCGAGCTGGCCGACTACCTCGCTGCGAGCGAGGACGTCAAGGAGTGCATGGTCCGTTACTGGTCGTACTACGCGTTCGGCGACACCTGGGAGCAGGACGGCTGCACGTACGAGAAGGTCCAGCAGGAAGCGGCGGCCGATGACTTCCGCATCAAGAGCGTGTGGCTCGCGCTGACGCGCGCGCCGCACTTCACCCGTAGAGTTCAAGGCCCGTGACCCCCACGGCTGCAACCCACCAGAAGAGCGGTAGCGAGTGAAAGGATCGGTCATGCGCAGCCACAGTCGTAGGAATTTTCTCAAGGGTGTCGGTGCCAGCCTGGGGGCGAGCCTGCTGTTCTCCCCCTTCTATGATTCGATCGCCAACGCAGCTCCCGGGAAGAAGCCGAAGCGGCTCCTGGTGTTCTTCACCATGGGTACGGCGCCCGAGATCTGGAAGCCCACCAGCGTCTCCGGTGAGACCCCCACGTTCAGCGAGGCGACCTCGCCGCTCGCGGACGTGAAGGAGCACATCGTGATGCTGGACGGCCTCCCCAGCGCGAGCCCCGGCAACAACCACGGTTCGGCCGACGGCCTCACCGGGATGGGCTACTCGGCCAGCGGCCCCTACGGGCTGATCTCGGTCGATCAGTTCATCGTGGAGAAGCTGAAGGCCGCCGGGACACTGGCGACGCCCATCCCCTCGCTCCTGCTCGGCGCGGACACCGGCGGCGGCAAGACGGGGTTCTACAAGGGGAGCAACCTGGCGCCCATCGCCTCCCCCATGTCGGCTTACACCACGGTGTTCACGGGGGCGGCGCCGACCAACCCGACCTCGAACACCTCCGCCGAGGACCAGCTCCGCCGCCGCAAGAGCGTGCTCGACCACCTCACGCGCGAGATCACGACGCTCAAGGGGGACCTGGGCGCGGAGCAGAAGGTCAAGCTGGATCTGCACCTCGAGTCGATCCGCCAGATCGAGCAGCGGCTCTCGGGCTCGATGAACGGGGGCGGCTCCGGCGGCGCCTGCACCGCCCCGACGTCGCCCGCCGGCGACATGTCCAACGCCATGAAGGCCAACCAGCTCCACCTGGACATCATCGTCGGCGCCTTCGCGTGCGACATCACCCGGGTGGCGTCGATCCAGTGGGGCTCCGATCAGGCGATGAACGTGAACCTGCCGGACATCGGCCTCGCCGACGAGGAGCACAACGGCCTGATCCACGGCTACGACCCCGGGCACGTGAAGCTGATCAAGCTCGAGAAGTGGCTGCACGAGCAGTTCGTCGGCGTCATCAAGAAGCTGAAGTCGCTCCCCGAGGCGGACGGCTCCGGCACGCTCCTCGACAACACGCTGGTCGCCTGGTGCCGCGACATGGGCGACGCGCCGGCCCACACCCAGAACGAGATGAAGTTCGTCCTGGCGAGCGGCACGGGCGGCTACCTGAAGACGGCCCCGGGCGGCCGGTTCATCACGAGCAAGGAGCGGCACGAGCGCGTGCTGCTCAGCCTGTGCGACGCGATGGGCGTCACGGACTACGCCGGCTTCGGCGATCCGGGCCTCGGCGCCAAGTCGCCGCTCCCAGGCCTCGCCGCGACCTGAGCCAGCGGGGCCCTCGCCGCGACAGGCGCGCCCCCACGCGCCTGTCGCGGTGAGCTCCGCCGGCGCGCGCTGCCGATCGACGCCCGCGGTCCGCGGGCGGATCGCCGAGCGCTCTGGCCCGTCGACGCGGGCCGCACGAAGTTCAAGCACGACGCGTCCTGAAGCCGGACGAAGCGACAGCGTTCGCCGTCGAGAACGCGTGGCCCGCGGCGACGCGGCGACGCGTCGCGCGCATGGAGATCGAGGACCGCGAGCTCCACGGCTGCGGTCTGCAGAAGATCGGTGAGCGAGGGAAAGGGTCGGTCATGCGCAGCCATCGTCGTAGAGAGTTTCTCAAGGGCCTGACGGCCAGCGTCGGGGCCGGCTTCCTGCTCGCGCCCTTCCTCGACTCGATCGCCGAAGCGGCGCCCGGGCGGAAGGCCAAGCGGCTCCTCCTGTTCTGCACGATGGGGACCGCGACCCAGATCTGGAAGCCGACGAGCGTCTCCGGCGAGACGCCCACGTTCAGCGAGTCCACGTCGCCGCTCGCCGACGTGAAGCAGCACGTCGTGCTCGTCGACGGACTGCCCAGCGGGAACCCCGGCAACAACCACGGCGCGCCGGACGGCCTCACCGGGCTCGGCTTCGGCGGAGGCCCGGCAGGGCTGATCTCCGTCGATCAGTTCATCGCGGACAAGCTGGTCGCCGCCGGGGTGAAGACGCCGATCGCCTCGCTCCTGCTCGGCGCGGAGAGCACGGTGAGCGGCGGGAGGTCGCCGTACTATCGCGCGGACAACCTGCCGACCATCGCGTCCCCCACGTCCGCGTACTCCACCCTGTTCGGCTCGGCGGTCCCGGCGAACACCTCGTCGGACGACCTGCTGCGCCGCCGCAAGAGCGTCCTCGATCACCTCAAGAACGAGATCAATACGCTCAAGGGGGATCTCGCCTCCGAGCAGAAGTACAAGCTCGATCTGCACCTCGAGTCGATCCGGCAGATCGAGACGCGGCTGTCGAACGCGTCGTCCGGCGAAGGCGGCGGCTGCGCGCCACCCACGAAGACGGCCACCGATCCGGCCAACCCGCTGCAGGCAAACCTCGCGCACATGGATCTCATCGTCGGCGCATTCGCGTGCGACATCACGCGGGTCGCCGCGATCCAGTGGGGCTCGGATCAGGCCATGAACGTCGAGCTCCCGGAGATCGGGCTCCGGGGCGAGGAGCACGGCTCCATGATCCACACCGGCGCTCCTGCGCACCTCGACCTGATCAAGCTGGAGAAGTGGCTGGCGCAGCGGTTCGTCGACCTCATCACGAAGCTGAAGGCGATCCCCGAGGCCGACGGCTCGGGGACGCTGTTCGACAACACGCTCATCGCGTGGTGCCGCGACATGGGCGACTCGCCGAATCACAACATGAACGAGATGAAGTTCGTCCTGGCGAGCGGCGATGGCGGCTACCTGAAGACGAGCCCCGGCGGCCGGTACGTGCGCAGCTCCGACAGGCACGAGCGCGTGCTGCTCAGCCTGTGCGACGCGATGGGCGTCACCAACTTCGCCGGCTTCGGCGATCCGAACCTGCCGTCCAAGTCGCCGCTCCCGGGCCTGGCGGCGAGCTGATCGGATTCGCTCTCTCCAACCTCACCTCCAGAGCTCCGCGCCGACGTCCCAGCGGTCCGCCAGCGCCGCCGATGCCCCGCGGCCACCGCGCCCCGCCGCCGGCGCGATGGCCCACGTCGTGCTCGGCGCGCGCTGACATCGTGTTCGCCGCGGGCATACGCGCGTCCGCTCGCGGCGGGCGAGTGCGCAAGAACGACCCCTCACCGACCCGGCCGTGAGCACGGGGCGCTCGGCGCGCGCCGGGGCCGAGGGCGCTCCGGCGGCCCGATGCCTGGACGCAGCAACCGCGCGCGCTGGGCAGCGGCCTCAAGACCTCAGCGGGTTTCGGGGTGTCGCGACGGCTGCGCGGATCCAGCGCGCGTCCGCACCATGTGGCGGGATTCTGCCTCATTTCCTGGCTGGCACGCGGGGCGCTTACCGCTCCGCACATCGCCGGCGACCGGCCGCTCCCCGCGGCGCACGGCGGGACGGAACCCCCCATGGAATTTATGAGCAATTCGCTGAAGATCGCGATGGACAGCCTCCGGCCGGCGAGCCGCTCCGTCCGGAGCGACATGCTCGATCGGGGCTCTCGATCCGATGCGGGACGGGCCAGCTCGTTCGTCGCGTTGCGCGCGCGCATGCTCGCGAGCCCCAGCCTGGCCGGGGCGCTCCAGTTCATGCAGGTCACGACCCGCCCGTGGGAGCCCCACGAGCTCGCGGCGTGGCTGCTCGAGCACGTGGTCGCGCCCGGCTGGATGCGGGCCCCGCGCGCGCTGCGCGAGCCGGGCGCGGACACGCTGGAGCTCTGCGGGCTCGACGAGCGGCACCGGGAGGTCGCGGCGCTCACCGCGCGGGCGCGCGAACGCGTGGCGCTCGCGCTGCTCGACTTCGTGGCGCCGAACCCCGACGGCGGGTTCCTCCGCGCGGCGCTGTACAGCGCGCGCGTGCGATGGACCGTGGTGGGCGGTCGCTCGGGCTGGCTGCCGGCGCCGCGCGAGAGCGACCTCCTCAGCGACATCGTGCTCAGCCTCTTCGCCGCCGAGATCCTCTCCGACGCGGATCTCTACCGGAGCCACATGACCGTGTGCACCGGCTGCGGCCGCGTCGCGTTCACGCAGGAGGCGCGGCCGCGCAGCGCCGGCTGTCCGCGCTGCGACGGCGAGGTCAGGTGGAGAGCGCGCTGATGTCGAGGAGCCCAGCACCACGGGGGCAGGCAAGAATCGCCTGAGCTCGCTTGTTCACCTGCCGCGATCGCGTGGGCCAAATAGCTGGAGGGGTGCTTTCTCTTCCGGAGGCGACGATTCCGGAGAAGGTGGCGTCATGATGAATCGACAGAGCGCAAGCGCTGAGCTTGACGACTCCGGTCGACGCCGACCAAGCTTGGCGCCGAGCTATGAGCCACGCCCGCCACACGAGCGCCCAGATGGATGAGCTTGCCCACGCAGCGCAGCGCGATGGGTACTGTCTGATAAAGAACCTCATCCCGAAGAGCCTTCTGCGCTCGTGGCGTGAGGCCTTCACTCCGCTCCTCGACGCGCACATCGAGCGCGAGGGGCACCTCAAGAACCGGGGGCCCGGTCGCTATTACGTGACGCTCCCGTTCAAGGCCCCCTTCGCGGAGCCGCGCATCTACGAGGAGGAGACCATCCTCGGCGTGGTCGAGCGCCTGGTCGGGGCCGACATGACCATGGTCCAGCTCGCGACCGATACTCCGCTCCTCGGGTCCGACTACCAGGATGTCCACCGCGACACACCGCCGCTCTTCCCCGAGACCGGGAGAGAGACGCCTGCGTTCCAGCTCGCCGTCAATTTCCCGCTGGTCGACATCACCGCCGAGAACGGCCCGATCGAGATCGCCCGCGGCACGCACATGCTCTCCAAGGCGGAAGGCATGCGGCGCCTGGAGATGGGGGAGGTCGCGCTGGAGCCGGTGACCATGGAGCTCGGCGACGTCATGGTCCGCGACGTCCGCGGCCTGCACCGCGGTACCCCGAACCGCACGCGCGAGCCCCGGCCGATGGTGGTGATCGGGTACAGCCGCCGCTGGCTCTTCCGGCCGGAGGTCTCGATCCGGGTGCCCCGCGAGAGCCTCGCCCAGCTCTCGGAGCGCGCGAAGCGGATGCTCCGCTTCAACCCGGTCGTCGACTCGCTCGACGTGCCGGACGAGACCGAGGTGTACCAGGCCTTCGCCTACTGACCCGCGCCGCCGCCCGGTCACGTGAGCGCGACGTGCGCGACCGCCTGGTCCCTCAACCAGGTTCGCTGCCGCCGCACGAAGATGCGCGTGGCGCGCACGATGGCGGGGGCGAGCTCCTCGGCCGGCAGGCGCCCCTCCAGGTGCTCCCGCACCTGCTTGTAGCCGACGGAGCCCATCGCCCGCGCGTCGCCGTAGCCGCGGGCCAGCAGCGCGCGGACCTCGTCCGCCCAGCCCTGCTCCAGCCACGCGGCGACCCGCGCCTCGATGCGGCGGTCGAGCTCGGCGCGGTCGCGGTGCACCGCGAGCAGGCGCGCGGCGTGCCGGCGCTCCCGGAAGCCGTGCTCGGCGTGCCACGCGCTCTGTGTCCGGCCCGAGCGCTCGTAGATCTCGAGCGCCCGGCTCACGCGCACGAGATCGTTCGGCGCGAGCCGGGCCGCGCTCTCCGGATCCACCTCGGCGAGGCGCGCGTGGAGCGCGGCGCGCCCCTCTGCGTCGGCGATCGCGCGGTGGCGCGCGCGCACCTCGACGTCGGCCGGCGGCGCGGGCGACAGGCCGAAGAGCAGCGCCTTCACCCAGAGGAACGTGCCGCCGCAGACGATCGGGATCCGGCCGCGGCCGCGGATGTCGGCGATCGCCGCCTCCGCGAGCTCCGCGAAGCGCTGGGCGTCGATCGCCTCCAGCGGATCGGCCACGTCGACCAGGTGGTGCGCCGCGCGTGCGCGCTCGGCCGGCGTCGGCTTCCCCGAGCCGAGGTCGAACTCGCGGTAGATCTGCACGCTGTCGGCGCTCACCACCTCGCCGCCGAGGCGCTCCGCGAGCCGGATGGCGAGCTCCGTCTTGCCGCTCGCCGTCGGGCCGACAACGACGAGCAGCTCGCCCGGCGCCGGCGGCGCGATCGTCTCCCACGACGGCGGCGCGGCGGCCGCGCTCGCCTCCGGAGCGGCCTCGTCCGCCGCCTCGGTCACCGCCTCCCCACGCGGTGCTCCAGCTCCGGCCAGCCGACGCGCATCACGATGGGCCGTCCGTGCGGGCAGTGGCCGGCGAAGTCGACCTCGTCGAGCGCCGTGAGCAGCGCGCGCCTCCTCCGGCGCCACCGGATCGCCCGCGCGCAGCGAGCCGTGGCAGGCCATGGTCGCCAGCGCGAGGTCCACCGCGCCGGAGAACGCGCGCTCGCCCGCGTGGCTCAGCTCGTCCACGAGGTCGCGCACGAGGCGCTCGGGCGCCGCGCGGCGGAGCAGCGTCGGCACCGCGTGCACCGCGAGCTGCGCCGCGCCCGCCGCGCGGACGTCGAGCCCGAGCCGCGCGATCGCCTCCTGCGCCTCCTCGACAAGCGACACCTCCGCGGGCGCCGCCGGGATGACCACCGGGAAGAGGAGCTTCTGCGTGGCGACGTCGCGGCCGTCGTACGACGCGCGCAGCCGGTGGAACGTCACGCGCTCCGCCGCCGCGTGCTGGTCGAGGAAGTAGATCCCGTCCGGCCCCTCGCACACGAAGTAGGTGTTGCGCACCTGGGCGAGGAAGCGCAGCGACCGCCAGGCGAGCGTCCGCTCGGCCGCGGCGAGCACGGGCCCGCTGCCGGTCGGGTAGGGGAGGGGCGGCGCCCCTGGCACGGCCGCCGGCTCGCCGGGCGATGGCGGCGGCGCGACGTCGCCCCACGCGCCCGCGAACAACGGCGCTTCCGGACCGGGCGCCGGCGCGGCCGCAGGTCGCGCCGCCTCCGGGCGCGCGGGCGGGATCCCGACGAGGTCGCCGCCGAGGCCCCACGGATCGGCCGGCGTCTCCTGCCGCTCGCCCGGCGGCCCCTGCCGCTCGCTCGAGGCGCCCGCCGCGGTCGGCTCGGCGGCGGGGCCGCTCGACCAGACCCAGGCGTCGCCGGGCGGCGGCGCCGCGTCCTCGAAGAGCTTGCCCTTGCGGCCCTGGAAGCCGCCGGGGGACGGCGCGGGCAGGCCGAACGCTGCGGCCACCTGCGCGGCGACGATCTTGTAGATCGCGTCGGCGACCGCGCGGCCGTCCGCGAAGCGGACCTCGGCCTTCTGCGGATGGACGTTCACGTCCACGAGCTCGGCGGGCAGATCGATGAACACCGCGCCGATCGGGTACCGGCCCGGCTCGAGGACGCTGCCGTAGGCGAGCGCGATCGAGCGCGCCAGCGAGCGGTCGCGCACGTGCCGGCCGTTGACGAACATCCACAGCCAGCCGGCGCCCGAGCGCGCGCGCTCCGGCCGCGAAACGAACGCCTCGACCGTGAGCGGCCCCCGCTGTCCCGCGCACGTCGCGAGCTCCTCGCCCGCGAGCATCGTGCGCACCCGCTCCGCGCGGCTCGTCGTGCGCAGCCACTCCCGCGCGACGCGGCCGTCGCGCGACAGGACCAGCGTCACGCCCGGCTCGCCGAGCGCGATCGCCTGCGCGATCTCGGTCACGTGCGCCGACTCGGTCCCGACCGCGCGCAGGAACTTCCGCCGTGCGGGGACGTTGTAGAAGAGGTCGCGCACCTCCACCACGGTGCCCGCGGCGCACCCGCAAGGCATCGCCTGCGCCGGGCCGCCGCCCTCGATGCGGATCTCCGTCCCCTCGGGCTCGCCGTCGCGCCGCGTCCGCAGCGAGAAGCGGCTGACCGAGGCGATGCTCGGGAGCGCCTCGCCGCGGAAGCCGAAGCTCTGGATGCAGCGGAGATCGTCGAGCCGGGCGATCTTGCTCGTCGCGTGGCGCACCACCGCGAGCGACGCGTCCTCGCGGCTCATGCCGCACCCGTCGTCGGCGATGCGCACCAGGCCGACGCCGCCGCCCTCGATGTCGACCCGGACGCGGCGCGCGCCCGCGTCGAGCGCGTTCTCGACGAGCTCCTTCACCACGCTCGCCGGCCGCTCGACCACCTCGCCCGCCGCGATCTGGTTGGCGAGGTCGTCCGGGAGGACGGCGACCCTCCGCTCGTCGGGCTGGGCGGGCTTCGATCGAGGATCCGCGCCGGCGATCCTCTCCGCGGTGCTCATGGCTCGTCGCCGGGGTCGACCGTCCGGGCGACCGCCTGGAAGTAGAGCTTGGTGCGCTCCCGCGTCATCGCAAGCGCGGCGGCGCCGAGGATGGCGAGCTCGAAGAAGGCGAAGCGCACCCGCTCGGCGGTCCACCAGAGGCTCGGGTTCGTCAGGCTCGAGCGCTCGGGGACGTCCGGCGGCAGCAGCGCTCCCGCCTGCGCCACCATGTCGATCCAGGCGCCGCGGATGTCCCGGGTGAGCGCGTACTCGACCGTGGCGAAGGCCAGGTTGGCGGCCAGGACCTGGAGCACGAAGCCGCGTGTGCCGGGCCGCCCGCCGAGCGCCAGCCCGCTCGCGATGACCAGCAGCCCGCCGAGGATCACCTTCCCGACGCTGAGCGGGAAGGAGACGTCCTGGTGCAGGCTCATGGCGCGCGCCTGGGCGGCCTCGAGCACGACGAACGTGAACTGGAACGGATCCCCCTGGTCGCGCGCCTGCTCGGCCACGACCATGACGTCGGGGGCCATGCCGCCGCGCAGGTACGTGGCCGTCCCGCACCCGGCCATGAACCCGCGGACGCCGATGATCCAGGTGAGCAGCATGGTGGCCACCAGGTACCAGGGGCGCAGCGAGCGCGGGCGCGGAGGTCGGTGCGAGTCCACGTGACGGCTGCCGTGTAGCACGTTCTCCGATCTCGCGCGCTCTCTTCCTGACCCGCCTTTCCCCGCGGCCTTCCCGTAGATTGCGGGGCGGGTAGCCTCGGGTCGCGGGGCGGCCGTGTCGACTGCGCGCCGGCGCAGGTGGCGCGACGCGGCGGGGCTGTACTAGAACTTCGAGACGAGGTCCGGGTGGCGAAGAGCAAGAGCGAGCCGCGAGCGAAGCGAACGAAGGGGGCCGGTGCGCCGCAGCCCGAGGGCACGGCGAAGGCGGGCCCTCGATCCGGGTCGGAGGACGCGGCGGCGGACGTCCTGCCCGACACGGGTGAGGCGGACGGCGCGGCCCCCCGGCCGGCCTTGAAGCGCCGCGAGCGCCCCTCCGCGAAGGCCGCGGGGCGCGCGCGCGGCGGCGAGCTGCAGCCCGCGGCCGGCGACGACGACGGCGCGCGCGAGGACGACGACGACGCGGACGCCGCGCCCGAGAGCAGCGCCGAGAAGGGCGACGTCGACGAGGGCGACGTCGTGGAGGTCGTCGGCGAGGTCATCGACGACGCGAACGTCGACCTGAACGACATCGAGATCCCGCGCTCCGCGCGGCTCGGCGCCAGCGAGGGCCGCGGCAGCAGCGACGCGGCGCTGTCGCGCACCGACCCGCTGCAGGCCTACCTGCGCGAGGTGCAGCGGCACCGGCTGCTCACGCCCGAAGAGGAGAAGGAGCTGACGGTCAAGTACGCGAAGACGCAGGACGTCGCGACCGCCGCGCGGCTCGTGACGGCGAACCTGCGGCTCGTGGTGAAGCTCGCGTACGAGTACCGGCGCGCCTACAAGAACATCATGGACCTCATCCAGGAGGGGAACATCGGCCTGATGCAGGCCGTGAAGCGCTACGACCCGTACCGCGGCGTCAAGCTCTCCTCCTACGCGGCCTGGTGGATCCGCGCGTACATCCTCCGCTTCATCCTCAACAACTGGCGCCTGGTGAAGCTCGGGACGACGCAGGCGCAGCGGAAGCTCTTCTTCAACCTCAACAAGGAGAAGGCGAAGCTGTCGGCGATGGGCATCGAGCCCACGGCGGCGGAGATCGCGAAGCGCCTGTCGGTCGAGGAGAAGGAGGTGGTCGACATGGACCGCCGCCTCTCGAGCGGCGAGGCGTCGCTCGACGCCCCGGTCGGCGATCTCGAGGGCCGCTCGATCCCGCGCGTGGAGATGCTCGTCTCGTCGGGGGCGAGCCCGGACAGCGCCTTCGAGGCGAGCGAGATGGGCATGCTCGTCCACGATCGGCTCTCGAAGTTCCGCGAGACGCTGAAGGGCAAGGACGTGATCATCTTCGACAAGCGGATGGCGGCGGAGGATCCGCTCACGCTCCAGGAGCTCGGCAACGAGTTCGGCATCTCGCGCGAGCGCGTGCGCCAGCTCGAGGCGCGGCTCCAGTCGAAGCTGCGGACGTACCTCCAGGAGGAGCTCGGGGACGCCGTCGAGGCGGATTAGGCCTTGTCGAGCGGCGACGAGCAGGGTGGGGCGGCGGGCCGCGGGTGCCTCTACGTGGTCGCGACGCCGATCGGCAACCTCGGCGACATCACGCTGCGCGCGGTCGAGACGCTGCGGGCGGCGGACCGGATCCTCGCGGAGGACACGCGGCGCGCCCGCCTGCTCCTCGGCCACCTCGGCGTCTCGGGCAAGCCGGTCGACCGGTTCGACGCGCACGCGTCGGAGGCGGACGCGGCGCGGGCGGCCGCGCGGCTCGCGGCGGGCGAGTCGATCGCGTTCATGACCGACGCCGGCACGCCGGTCGTGAGCGATCCGGGGACGGCGCTCGTGCGCGCGGCGACGCAGGCGGGGGCGCGCGTCGTGGCGATCCCCGGGCCGAGCGCGGTGATGGCGGCGGTGAGCGCGTCGGGGCTCGTGACGGGGGGCTTCCGCTTCGTGGGGTTCCTGCCCCGCGGCGGGCGCGAGCGGCGCGAGGTGCTGGCGCTGGTCACCTCGACGCCCGAGGCGGTGGTGCTGTTCGAGTCGCCGCGGCGCTTCCGCGAGACGCTCGCGGATCTCGCCGAGCGGATGCGCGGTCGTCGCGCGGTCGTCGCGCGCGAGCTGACGAAGGTGCACGAGGAGATCCTGGGCGGCACGGTGGAGGAGCTCGCGGCGCTCGAGCGGGAGTGGCTCGGCGAGATCACGCTCGTGCTCGCGCCCGCCGAGCCCTCCGCCGCGGGCGCCGGGCTGGACGACGCGGCGATCGACGCGCGGATCGATCGCGAGCTCGCGCAGGGGCGCCGGGCGAAGCACATCGCCGAGGAGCTGTCGGTCGAGCTCGGCCTGCCGCGAAGGGAGCTCTACGCGCGCGCGGTGGCGCGGCGGGGCGGGTCGCGCGAGTAGATCACGCGGTCACGTGTGCCGGCCCTGCCCTCGCGCCTTCAGGGCGTCGACCACGTGCTTCACGTCCTGCGCGCGGTCGCGCGGCACGATGAGCAGCGCGTCGTCGGTCTCGACCACCACGAGGCCCTCCACGCCGACGAGCGCGATCACGCGGCTGTCGATCTCCTCGCGCGCGCCGCCGTCGCGCCCGCGCAGGTCGACCAGGTAGTTGCCCTGCGCGTCGACGAGGACCGACCCCGCGGGCGCGCTGTTCCCTCGCTCGTCCTTCTCGGCGAGCTCCCAGGCGCTCTGCCAGCTCCCGAGGTCGCTCCAGCCGAAATCGCCAGGCACCACCGCGAGCCCGGCGACGTGCTCCATCACGCCGTGGTCGACGCTGACGGCCGGCAGGCGCGGGAACACGCGCAGCACGGCCTCCGCCTCGGCCGCGGCGCCCAGCGCGGCCGCGCGGTCGATCTCGTCGAGCCCCTCGGCGAGCGCGGGCAGGTGGGCGCGGATCGCCGCCCGCATGTCGCCCGCGCGGAAGATGAACATCCCCGCGTTCCAGAGGAAGCGGCCGCTCGCCACGAACTCCGCGGCGCGCTCCCGGCTCGGCTTCTCGACGAAGCGCAGCACCCTGCGGGGCGCCGCGCTCGCCGCGCCCGCCGCCTCCTCCGCCTCGATGTAGCCGAAGCCCGTCTCCGGGTGCGTCGGGCGGATGCCGATCGTCGTGATCGCGCCGCCCTGGGCCGAGGCGACGGCGGCCTCCAGCACCTCGAGGAACCGCGGCACGTCGGCGATGTGGTGGTCGCTCGGGAGCACGACCACGATCGCGTCGGGATCGTCGCGCGCGATGGTCGTCGCCGCCCAGCCGATGCACGGCGCTGTGTTGCGCGGCGTCGGCTCGACGAGCAGGCGCCGCTCGGAGACGTCCGGCAGCGCGGCGCGCGTGGGCGCCACGAGGTGCTCGCCGGTCGCGATCCAGAGGCGCTCCCAGCCGGCGCTCCCCCCGCGCGCGCACAGCGGCAGCACCCGGCGCGCCGTGGCGGTGATGAGCGGCTCGCCGCCGAGCAGGGGCAGGAGCTGCTTCGGGCGCGCGGCGCGCGACGCCGGCCAGAAGCGCGTGCCCGCGCCGCCGGCGAGGATCAGGACATGGACGGGGGTCTCGGTCGAGCTCATGGGCGATCGTTGAGGGGTACAGTGTCGAACATGACGGCACGGTTGCGGCGCGATGGCAGAGGGCCTCCTCAGGAGGGGCCGGGCAGCGCCCGCGCGTAGGCGACCATCGCGAGGCCGAGCGGGATGACCCACAGCGCGAGCGCGGCGGTGCGCCGCCGCTCGGCGAGCGCGCGGAGCGCGGCGGCTGCGGCCGCAGCGCCCACGAAGGCAGCGAGGAGGCTCAGCGCCACGGCGCCCGGCCCCGGCGAAGGGCCGTCGAGCGCGCGCGCGTCGGCGAGCCCCGAGACGACGAGCGCGGGGATGCTCAGCGCGAGCGCGATCTCGACGGCGCGCGCCGGCCGGACGCCGAGCCAGAGCAGCAGCACGAGCGCCGCGCCGACGCGCGATCCGCCCGGCAGCGCCGCGAGCCCGTGCGCCGCGCCGGCCGCGATCATCCCGGCGAAGGGCGGCGCGTCGGTCCCCGCGCGACCGCCGCGCCGCGGCGCGATCGCCGTGCTCGCGAGCGCGGCGCCGGTGGCGAGCAGGCCGAGCCCCACCGCGAGCGGCGCGCCCGCCCAGCGCGCGACGTACGGCCGGAGCGCCGCCGCCACGAGCAGGCTCGCCGCGGCGCCCAGCGCGAGCAGCGCCGCGTCGCGCGCCGGCGGCGACGTCCTGAAGAGCGACGGCCGCGCGAGCGCCCGTGCGCCCTCGGCGAGCGCGCCCCGGAGCCGCCGCCGCACGGCGAGCGCGAGCGCCGCGGCCGCGGCGAGCGCCTCCGCGGCCGCGAGCCACGCGTCGCCGTCGGCCGCGCGGAGCCAGAGGCGCGCCGCGGCGCCGTGGCCGGTCGCCGAGATGGGCAGCGCGAGCGCCGCCCCCTCGACGGCCGCGAGCACCGCGACGTCCACGAGACCCACGCTCGACCGATACTCCAGCTCGACGCGTCCTGTCGATCCCGAGCAGCGGCTTCGAGCGTCGCCTCACCGCGTTGCCGCGCCGCAGCGCGGCGCGGCGCTGGAACACGAGGGACCGAGGGACAGCGCGGACCCACGGAACACCATGGAAACAGCGTGGAACAGCGCGCAGGCGCCGGCTGAGAGCGCCGCCCCTTCAGGGTTTGCCGGCTTGCCGCGGTTCATCTTTTCACCTACATAACCCCCTGGATCTGGCGCTCTCTCGCCCGTGGCGGGGGAGGGCGAGCCGAGCGAGGTTCCGTTCGATGTTGATGGCATATGCCAGCGTTGCCGCGTTCTTCCTGGTGGCGATCGGCTTCGTCCTCGGCTCTCTGCTGTTCGGCAAGCTGCTGCGCCCGAGCAACCCGTACGCCGAGAAGGTCGAGACGTACGAGTGCGGGGAGGCGCCGGTCGGGCCCGCGTGGTTCAACTTCAACCCGCGGTTTTACATCGTCGCGCTCATCTACATCGTCTTCGACGTCGAGATCGCCTTCATCTACCCGGTCGCGGCCGTGTTCAAGCGCTGGGTGGACCAGGGCAGCGGGCTGTTCGCGCTGATCGAGATCTTCCTCTTCGTGGCCATCCTGATGCTCGGCTTCGTCTACGTCCTCGTGAAGGGCGATCTCAACTGGATCCGCGCCATCAAGGGGGATCCGCGCGGGGCGCAGAACGTGACCAGCCGGGCTCAGCCGCGCGCGTCTCTGACGAGCGCGAGCGGCGTCGCGCCCGCAGGCCTCGCGGGGCGGGCGCCCGTCGCCGAGGGAGGTGCGGAGTCATGACATCGAACCTGAACCTGATGGCCCCGCCCCGCGGGTGGGAAGCGAAGTACGAGAGCGACGGCGGCGGCGTCATCACGACGAGCGTCGATCAGACCGTCAACTGGCTGCTCAACTGGGGGCGATCGAACAGCGTCTGGTACATGCTCTTCGGCCTGGCCTGCTGCGCCATCGAGCTGATGCAGACCGGCGGCCCGCGCGGCGATCTCGAGCGCTTCGGCGCGGCCCCGCGGCCGAGCCCCCGGTCGAGCGATCTGTTCATCATCGCGGGGACGCTGACGTACAAGATGGCGACCCGGGTGAAGCGCCTCTACGACCAGATGTCGGAGCCCCGCTTCGTCATCTCGATGGGGAGCTGCTCGAACTGCGGCGGCCTCTTTCAGTACGCGTACTCGGTCTGCAAGGGCGTGGATCAGATCATCCCGGTCGACGTCTACGTGCCCGGCTGCCCCCCGCGCCCCGAGGCGCTCCTCGAAGGGCTCCTGAAGATCCAGGAGAAGATCAAGAGCGAGCGGGCCCTCGACCGCCGCGGCGCGACGGGCGGCTGATTCATCCACCCTGGCCACCCCGGCACCTCATGACACCCGAAGAGACCTTTCAGGCGCTACAGGCGAGCCTCGGCGAAGAGGCGGTCTTCGACTTCCACCCCGTGTCCGCGAAGGACCGCGACGCCTGGTTCCAGGTCGCGCCCGAGAAGATCGCCGCCGTGTGCCAGCACCTGCGCGGGGCGCCGGAGCTCGCCTTCGATTACCTGGAGTGCATCACGGGGGTCGACTATCCCGATCTCAAGAAGATCGTCGTCGTCTATCACATCTATTCCTACGCGAAGAAGCACCGCGTCGTCCTCAAGGCGTTCCTCGACCGCGAGAGCCCGTCGGTGCCGACGCTGGTCGACGTGTGGTCGGCCGCGAACTGGCAAGAGCGCGAGTGCTACGACCTGCTCGGGGTGCGCTTCGAGGGGCACCCGGACCTCCGGCGCCTGCTCCTGCCCGACGACTGGGAGGGCCACCCGCTGCGCAAGGACTGGCAGGAGAAGGCGGAGTACCGCGGCATCCCGACGCAGCGGCCGAACCCGATCGAGCTCTTCAAGATCAAGCTCCCGAAGAAGGAAGCGGACGCGTCATGAGCCAGGTCATCCTCAGCGTCGACCGCGGGGGCGCGGGGCAGGAGATGGACGACGAGATGACCCTCAACATGGGGCCTCATCACCCGTCCACGCATGGAGTGCTCCGCTTCGTCATCTCCACGGACGGCGAGATCATCCGGAAGGCGGTGCCGGACGTCGGCTACCTGCACCGGAGCATCGAGAAGATCGGCGAGCGCTGCACCTACAGCGGCTTCATGCCGTACACCGATCGCGTCGACTACATCGCGGCGATGTTCGCCAACGAGGCCTGGGCGAGCGCCTGCGAGAAGCTGATGGGCATCGAGGTGCCGAAGCGGGCGCAGTACCTGCGCGTCATCTCCTGCGAGCTCAACCGGATCGGGAGCCACATGATCGCGCTCGGCGCGATGGCGATGGACGTCGGCGCCGTCACCCCCTTCCCGTGGGCGCTGCGCGAGCGCGAGCACATCAACGACTTCATCGAGGAGCTGTGCGGCGCGCGGCTCACCTTCAATTACCACCGCATCGGCGGCGTCTCGTTCGACATGCCGAAGGGGTGGGCCGACAAGGTGAAGCGGTGGCTCGACGGCTTCGAGCCGATCATGGTCGAGTTCGACCGGCTCATCAGCCTGAACGACATCTTCATCAAGCGGCTGGCGAACGTCGCCGTCGTCACGGCCGAGGAGGCGAAGGACTGGGGGCTCGTCGGCCCGAACCTGCGCGCCTCCGGCGTGAAATGGGATCTCCGGAAGGAGGACGCCTACTCGGTCTATCCGGAGCTCGAGTTCGACGTCCCCGTGGGCCGCGGCCGCTACGGGACCGTGGGCGACTGCTGGGACCGGTTCTACGTCCGGGTCGAGGAGTGCCGCGAGTCGGCGAAGATCCTCCGCCAGGCGCTCGAGAAGATCGACGAGCACCCCGAGGACGACATCCTGGGCAAGCTGCCCAAGAAGATGAGGCCCGACGGCGAGGCCTACGCGCGCATCGAGAGCGCCCGCGGCGACATGGGGTGTTACGTGATCGGGCGGGGCGCGGAGGAGGCGTACCGGGCGCGGTTCCGGACGGGGAGCTTCACCGCGATGGGGATGATCGAGGCCAAGAGCCCCGGTCTATTCCTGGCCGACCTCGTGGCGCTCATCGCGAGCTTCGATGTCGTCGCGCCCGAGATCGACAGGTAGCGGGGTGAGGAGAGGCTTCAGGTGCCCCCGGCCTGGCCGCCGAGGATCTCCGGGCATTTGTCGCTGAGCGCCGCGCACGCCGCCGGGGGCTCCCCGGAGGGGTCGAGCGGCGTTGTGCACGTGATCGCCTTCAGGGCGTCGACCTGGGCCGTCATGCAGGCCTTGTACTCCGCCACCGTGGCGGTGCAGTCCGCGAAGCCCGCGGTGGCGCACTCGCCGCCCTCCGTGGGCTGCTCCGGCTCGCTCATACACTCTGCCTTGGTGGCCTCGCAGTCAGCACCCCCGAAGGCGCTGGCGAACGCGCCGGCGACCTCGCACAGGTCTTCCTTCGTGACGGTGAGCGACGCACCGAGATCCTGGCACACCGCCTGGGACTCCTCGGCCGTCAGGCTGCCGAGCTGCTTGCCGTCGAGGTCTCCTCCGCTGTTGCCCTCGTCGCCCCCGTCGTCGTCGCCGCCGCAAGCCGCGAGCGCGAGACCAGCCATCAGAACCCCCACAAGCTTCATCCGTGTCATTCAAGCTCTCCTTGATCGAGATTGCTCACCTGAGCGTACCCGCGCGGCGCTCGAGGACGGCTCCGTCGAAGGAAGCGAGCCGGCTGTATCGTTCCCCGGGCAGACGCGCGGGGAGTGAACATACTACGGTCACGGTTGAATTTTGCTCCCAGTTGGAAACAAAAAGCCGCCGCCGCGTCCGGCGCGAGCATCGCCGCGCGCGGCCGAGGCGCTCTCCGGCCCGGCGCCTCCGCTCCCGTCACGTCGCGCGCCGGCGTCTCCGCGGACGTGCGGGAGACCCCGGCGGTGCCGCCTGCTCTCCGCTGCGGCCGGCCTCCCATTGCGCGACCACGCGCTTCGGCGCGACGCGACGCCAGGCTCCTGTGAGCAGCTCTTCCAGGAGCGTCCGGTCGACGCGACGCAGCTCCACCCGGGTCCAGCCCTGGTGTCCCCACGGCGTCACCGAGAAGACGTCCGGCTGCGCCTGCACCAGGCTGTCCTGCTCGTCGAGCGACAGCTTCAGGACCGCGCTCTCCTCCTGCACCCAGTGGGTCGCGAAGATCTTCCCTCGCACGCGGAAGGACGGCTTGCCAAAGTGGTCCTGTTCCTCGGCCTCGGGCAGCGACAGCGCGAGTTTCTGGAAGTCGTCGGAGGAGATCATGGCAGTACGCCTCGACAAGCGGGATGGGGCGCTGTCGTGACGGCGCTCATCAGGCCCGGACCGCCTCGAACACCCGGAAGAAGCTCGGCGTCTCGCGCACGCACGTCACGCACAGCCCCGCTGCCTCGAGCAACGCGCGGTACTCGGCCTCCGTGCGCTCGCGTCCACCCGTGTTCACGAGCATGTTGATGTCGCTGAACGTGAGGATCCAGTCAAGGGTCGCGTTCCCGCGCGCGGTGGGCGCGGGCGGCTCCACGACGAGGAGGCGCGCCCCGTTGGCCATCGCCTCGCGGCACTTGCCCAGGATCTGCAGGCTGCGCGCGTCGTCCCAGTCGTGGATCACGCTCTTCATCACGTAGACGTCGGCGGGCGGCGGCGCCGCGTCGAAGCAGCTCCCCGCGACGAACGACGCGCGTGCGGCGACGCCGCGCGACGCGAACAGCGCGAGCGCGCCTTCGCGCGCGTGCTCGAGATCGAAGACGGCCCCCTCGACGGCGGGGTGGGCCTCCAGGATCGCGCAGAGCAGGGCGCCGTGGCCGCCGCCCACGTCGACCACCCGGCGGGCGCCGCCGAGGTCGATGGCCGCGACGATGCCCGGCGCGACCCCGCGGGTGAGCTCGACCATGGCCTGGTGGAAGATCGCGGCGGCGGCCGGATCGCGCCCCAGGGCGTCGAAATGCTCGGTCCCGGACGACGCGGAGCCGTCTCCGGAGCCCCACGCCATCCGGCCGGTGCGGACGCAGTCGGTCAGGCGGCCCCAGGCCTGCCAGACGCCCTGCCCGCCCATGAGGCGCGACCAGGCGCGCTTCGAGAGCGGGGAGCTCGTCTCGAGGAACCGCCCCATCTCGGTGAGCTCGAAGCGATCCCCGCGCGCGACGAGCAGATCGAGCGTGACGAGCGCCCGGAGCAGGCGATCCGTCGCGTCGGGGTGCGTGCCGAGCCGCGCCGCGACGTCGCCGCTCGAGAGCGGCGCCTCGGCGAGGACGTCGGCGACGCCGAGCTCCGCGGCCGCGTGGATGACCTGCGGCACCCAGAGGCTCATGATCATCTGATTCAAGCGGAACGCAGGGGGGACGCTCGTGGGAGACCCGTTCGACATGGTGTTCGCTCCTTCGGGCCTCACCTTGAGGAGCGCGACGTCGGCAGTCTTGTAAAGATTTTACCCCGCCGCGAGCTCCTGCCGGGGACACCGAGCAGCGCGGCGGGTCGAACGCCGCGACCTCAGGGGCTTTCGCTCTCGGTCTCCTCCTCCTCGAAGAACCCCGGGCACTTCTTCTCGAGCGCGACGCACTCCGCGGGCTTCTGCAAGATGTCGGCGAACGCCGATTCACACGTGATCGCCGCCAAGGTATCGATCATGGCCGTCGTGCAGGCCTTGAACTCCGCGACCGTCGCGGTGCAGCCGGCAAACCCGAGCCCCTCACATTCGGACTCCGCGGACTCCTCGGGCTCTTCCGGAGCGCTGATGCACTCCTGCTTGGCGGTCTCGCACTCCATCCCGAACGCGGAGGCGAGCGCCCCCTCGATCTCGCATCTGTCCTCCTTCGAGAGCGCCTCGGCCTGCGCGCCGACGTCATGGCACACCTCCTCGGACTCCTCGGCCGTCAGGGCGCCGAGCTGCTTGCCGTCGAGCTCGCTCCCGGTCTCGCCCCCGTTGCCCACGTCGTCATCGCCGCACGCCACCAGCGCGAGGCCAGCCATCAGAAAACCGAAGAGCTTCATCCGTGTCATGTCGAAATCTCCTTGTGCGAGGACGTTCAACCGAGCATGCCCGCGCGGCCCTCGAGGCGACGCCACCGCGCCAGGAAGCGCTGGGCGTGAGGGCGTCTCGGCAACCGCGCTGGACAGAGGGGTCTACGTTCGACGCGAGATTTCCTTTCCTGCGTGACGGGAGTCCGCAGCTTTTCGGCGGGAGCGTCGCCCGCGCCACATCTCTCTCTTCTCCTCACGCCGGCCTTCGCGTGCTGAACGCCGGGCCATGTCCGGGAGCCGGTTCGCGTCCAGGGCCCGCGGACCCGCGGGGCCACCGACAGTCACCCTGGACCTGATTGACAATTACCGCCAATTGCCACGTACTCATGTCTCGCTTGCAACTTCGGGAGAGACACGTCTCATGCATTTCCCCTATATCGGCTCGGGCCCGTATTGCTACGCCAACGCCTTCGCGATGATGCTCGGCGAGCACGCGCCCTCGACGACGGTGATAGAGTTCGCCACGAGCAGTCCCTTCGGGATGCAGGTGATCGGAGGCACGCTGCCGTTCTTCGACCCGTACGGCTGGACACCCGAGGCCGGCTTCGACGGCGCGCTGGCAGCGCTGGGCTGGACGTCCACGGTCGTCAAAGGCAAGGACGCTGCAGATGCCCTCGCCCAGCTCAGGGAAGCCCTCCTGGAGGGGCCGGCCTGGATCGGGCCGGTCGAGATGGGGCATCTGAGATACCAGCCGGGCAAGACAGGGCCGTTCGGAGCTGATCATTATCTGGTCGTCATCGAGGTGGACGATGAGCGCGTGCTCCTCCACGATCCCGAAGGTCACCCCTACGCGTCGTTGCCGCTGGCCGACTTCATGGCGGCGTGGCGGGCGGAGACGATCAGCTATGGCGAGCCGTATACGATGCGCACCGCCTTCACCCGGCGCGCCGAGGTTCCTGAGCTGGAGGTCATCAGGGCGTCGATCCCCTCTGCGATCCGGTGGCTGTCGATGGACGGCGATCACGACATGCCGCCCGGCAGCCTCGGCAACGAGGAGGCCGCCGAGGGGCTGGCGGCGCTCATCGAGGCTGGTTGTGGCGACACGCTGCGCGGCCACCTGATCCACTTTGCGGTCCGGGTCGGCGCTCGCCGCCTCGCGGATGCCGCGACGTGCCTGGCGCGCGCCGGGTACGCCGAGGCCGCGCGGATCGCAGCAGGACAGGCGCGGCTCATCGGCTCGCTGCAGCACCCGCTGGTCACGGGTGATGACGCGACGGCCGCCGCCGCGCTCCGGGCGCTCGCGCCCACCTACGACAGACTTCGATCGGCGCTCGGCTAGGGGCTCAGGCCGGCGAGCTCGATGAGCTCTGCCCGCGCCCTCGTCGGGGTCGTCCCCGTGAACTGCTTCACGTCTCGCGCGAGGTGCGCCTGGTCGTAGTAGCCGAACCGCTGCGCGAGCTCGGCCCACGTGCCAGAGGCGCCCGCCTTGAGGTGCTGCACCAGCCGGTCGAAGCGCACGAGGCGCGCGAGGAGCTTCGGCGGGACGCCGACGTTGTCGCGGAACAGGTCGATGACGTGCTTCTGGCTGTAGCCGAGCTCGCGCGCGAGCGCCCGCATGTCGACCGCGCCCCCGCGCTCCTCGATCCGCCGGAAAGCCCACGAGACCACGCCCGTCTCGATCCGCGCCTCGTCGAGGCGCTCGCCGAGCGCGCGCTCGATCAGGTCGAAGCGCGCGTCCCAGGTGGGGAGCTCCTCGAGGCGCTCCGCCAGCCGGGCGTGCTTGCGGGGGAGGAGATCGCGGGCGGACACCACGCGCCCGGTGAGCTCCGCCATCGGCACGCCGAAGAAGAGCCGCGCGCCGATGGGGGTGAGGTTCACCTGGAGCCCGCGCTGGAGCCCGTCGTGCTCGGTGATGGTGAAGGTGTCGTCGATGCCCGCGACGAAGCCGCCCGAGTACCGGGAAGGGAGGCGATCGCTCCCGGCGTCGAACACGCGAACCGGCGGCCCGAACTCGATGATGACGACGACCTGCGGCATGGGGAACTCGCGCCGCCGCAGCGGTCCAGGCGTCTCCTCGGTGTAGCCGCTGAAGTCACGGAGGTACGGGCGGAGGCGCGGCGCCGGGGGCCGGGTCGCTAGCTCCCACCGGCTCTCACCGGACCTGCCGCGGACTATCCGTGCACCAGGGGCCAGCGCGTGCATCGAGGGGAAACGGTACTCCTCGACGCAGGCCGGCTCAAGCCGGCGTCAGCGCGTCACTCGCGTCAGTCGCAGGCAGGCGCCTCTTCCTGGTACGCGATTCCGCTGTCGACCGGCACCTTGCCGCCCTGATCGTGGGGAACGATCACGTGGCATTCCCCCTCGGTCACGTTGCCTGCCGCGTCGACCGCCCGGACGCCGAGCGTGTAGACCCGCGCGTCGCCGTTGCCCTTCCGCTCCGCGAGGAGGTCCACCGAACCGCAGCCGACGTTCGCGATGTCCACCTCGGTGTTGCCGTCGCCCGTGTCGTTGCGCGGCTCGTCGCTCGCCGCATAGGTGAAGCTCACCTGCACGTCGTCGTCACAGGCGTCCTCCACGTCCACGCAGTCATCCACCGTGATGGTGTGGAACTTGTGGTTCGGCGGCCAGAGCTCGGGCTGCCTGTCCGTGAGCACCGGCGCGACAGTATCGACGACGACGAGCTCCGAGGTGCAGAGCGACGCGAGCGCCGCTTCCCCGCCCGCCACCTCTGCGGTCACCACGATCTCATGCGCGCCGAGCGCGAACGGCCCCTCAGCGGAGACAGACACTGTCGCCTCGGCGCAGGTGCCCGTCGAGAGCTGCGCATAGATGGTCTCGACGTACGCGCCCGAGGGCGTCGTGCACTCGACGGTTCGCTCCTCGCCGCACACCCACTCACCCTCGGGGATCGCGGCGCCCGGGTCGACGCACTCCGCCACGAGGGCCTGTGAGCTGCCGCCGATCGGCTCGTCCTTGCACCCGAGGAACAGTGAAGTGACGGAGACCACACCCAGCAATCCGAGGAGACTGGCTTTCTTGAACATGCAGATATGGATAGCAAACGCACTCTCGTGGATGCGAGAGAAAACCGGTGTGAAGGCGCGAAAAAATATCGATTCTTGTGGTGCTCCAGGGCTCATTTTGTTGAGCCGTTTTCAGAAGCCCCGAGAAACTCTCTCGTTTCGGTCGCCGCGGAGGTGTGTTGTCCGCGCATCCGCGCCCACGCGCGCCGACCCTCGGCCTTGCTGTCGTGTCGGCGCGGCGTCGGTCGCGCCGGCGCGCGGCTCAGCGGATCGTCGCGCAGCACCTGAAGCCGAGGTGGTAGTTCGCGTGCCACGCGTTCTCCATCGGCTCCACGTGCCACCGCGGGCTGAACGTGCAGTGATCGGGGTAGGTCTCCCGGCCGTTCTTCGGCCGGGGGGCGTCGTGCTCGCGGGCGACCTCGACGTAGAACCAGGCGCTCCCCTTGAGCTGGCTGTACTGCTTGCCGTCGTCGCGGTCGCGGCGGGTCATGATCTCGGCCACGTTGCCGTGCTGATCGAAGACCCCGAACCGGGAGCGGCACGCGGGGTAGGACCCCGCAGGCTCGGTGTCGGTCGCGCAGGTCTGGTAGGCAGAGCGCGCGGTGTCGCCGTCGCACGGCTTGCCGTCGATCTCGCGGTGTCGCGTCTGCGTGTGGCAGACGGTGAGATCGAGCTCGTCGCCGTAGGCGTACGTCCTCGGCTCGCCGCCCTCCGGGTCGCCGCGGCACGCGAGGCTCCACTCGTCCTCGGTGCACAGGCGCTTGCCCTGCAGGCTGCACACGGACGCCGCCTGCGTCGGGCTCGCCCACACCATCGGCAGCTCGCACGGCCTGTTGGGGAACTCGAAGATGTCGATGCAGAACTCGGCCGGCTTCGGCTTCCCGCGGACGGTCTTGAAGACGGGCACCATGTTCTCGCGACCGCCGCAGCGGGCACGCTGCTCCTCCGTCTGGAGGACGACGCCCCTCAGGCCCTCGAGACACTGCTCCTTCGAGCGCGTGTGCCGCGCGAGCTCCTTGTTGCCCTGGTTGATGCGGGCCGGCGTGCCGCCGCCGAAGTTCTTCTCCAGGAAGAGCTCGGGGTTCCTGAACCTGCGCTCGCGCTCGGTGAGCTCCTTCAGCGAGAAGAGCCGCACCAGATCCTCGCGCGCCTCGTGGTGCGTCGCCATCGGATCACCGGCCGCCATCGGCGCGCCGGCAGCGTCGCCGGTCGCCGGAGCCGCGCCGGCATCGCCGGTCGCCGCTGGAGCCGCCGGGGCCGAGGCCGCGGGCCCCGCCGAGGGCGCCGGAGGGCTGGCCGCCGGCGGCGCGGCGCCGGCGTCGCGGCCGCGATCGGCGTCGCCCCGGGAGCAGGACAGCGCGGCAGCGGCGAGCGCCGCGAGCGCGGCGCGCAGGGGACGGGAGGGCTTCGACACCGGGAGCGAGGTCAGAGGGTGGCCGCGATGATCTCGGAGAGGCTCGCCTCGTCGACGACGCCGGTCAGGTAGGCCGCGACCTTCCCCTGCCGGTCGATCACCACGAGGCTCGGCAGCTTGTCCACCCCGTAGCGCATCGACGCGTCCTTCGCGTCGTCGATGAGGATGGGATACGAGAGGCCCTTCTTGAGCGCGTACTGACTCGCCACGTGCGGCGGATCGTCCACGTTGACGCCGAGCACCACGAGGCCCTTCTTCTCGTACCGGCGCGCGATCCGGTCGAGGATCGGCGCCTGGACCGCGCAGGGACCACACCACGTGGCCCAGAAGTCCAGGATCACCGGCTGGCCCTTCAGCTCGGCGAGCTGCATGCGCGCGCCGGGCTCGCCGTTGGCCGCGACGGGGAGCGTCACGTCGGGGGCCACCGCGCCGACCATGCCCCCCACCCCGGGCGACAGGCGGGGCAGGACCGCCAGCCCGATGAGCGCGCTCAGGGCGATCAGCGCCGCGAGCGCGGGGTAGAGAATCTTACCGGAATTGAACTCGGGTTCGGCCATACGGCGGCCTGGTCTTCATAGCAAATCTTTGGGCCTACGTCCGAGCGGCTCTGGTACGGTCCGGCGCCTCGACCGGCCGGGCGCTTCGCCGCCTGGCCCGGGGTCGGGGGCGCAGCGCGGCTCTCCGCGCGACGCCGCCGCCGCCGGTGGGGATCGGGGGCGCAGCGCGGCTCGCCGCGCGGTGCCACCGCCGTTCGGGAACGTCGTCGCCCGCGCGCTGGAGGAACCATGCTGGATCGTCCGAATCTTTCACGAGAAAATCCCACGGGGCCGCGCGGACGGCGCCCACCGCCGGGGCCCCTTCCGGCCAAGTGGGCGGCCAAGTGGCCCCCCGATGACAGCGATGACGTGCCCGGCGCCCCGCCGGCGCCCGGGGGCGGCGGCTTCGCGGACGACGGCAACTTCAAGCGCGGCCGCTTCAGCCCCGTGTCGATCGTGGTCGGCCTCCTCCTCGCGCTCGGCGCCGCGGGCGCCATCTGGTTCGGCGTGAAGCAGGAGGGCCAGAAGCTGACGGTCGACGCCATCTCCAAGGAGAAGAAGAACATCTTCGTCCTCCCGAAGAAGGACCAGCTCCCGCTCTGGCGCAAGTGGGCCGCCTCGAACGCCGAGCCGTCGCTCCAGCAAGAGGCGCTCATGCAGCTCGCGTGGGCCGGCGACCCCGAGGGCGTCACGCACGCGACGAACGCGCTCAAGCTCCCCGACCACCGCGTGAAGGGCGTCGCCGCGCAGGTGCTCTCCTACTACGGCTCGCCCAAGGCCGACGGCGCCAAGCCCGCGCTGCTCGAGGCGCTCAAGGTCGCGGACGAGAGCGACCGCCCCCAGATCGTCTGGGCCCTCGTCGAGCTCAAGGAGCCGGCCGCGTTCAAGGACGCGATGGACCAGTACCGCAAGGGGTTCCTCTCGAAGGTCGAGCGGCTCGGCGGCGGCATCGCGTTCGACCCCGAGAAGCTCGCCGGCCTCGTGTCGCTCGACGAGCTCGCGAAGCTCGCGACCGACGAGAGCGCGTCGGTGCGGCAGCTCGTCGCGACGGTGCTGTCGCGCAACGCCGAGCCGAAGTGGACGAGCGCGCTGATCACCCTCGTGAAGGACAAGGACGTCGAGGTCGCGCGCGAGGCCGCGAACGGCCTCGGCCGCATCGGCGACGAGACGGCGCGCGCGCCGCTCCTCGAGGCGCTGTCGAACGCCGACAAGGACAGCCGCCAGCGCTTCCTCGAGGCGCTGCGCGACGGCATCGGCGGCGAGGGGCTCGTCCTCGCCCTCGACAGCGTGAAGCAGGACCCCGAGGAGACGACCTGGTTCCAGACGAAGCAGATCATGGAGATGCTGCGCGAGCTCGCCGATCCGCGGTCGGCCGACCCGCTCGTGAAGTGGATCGAGGCCAAGAAGCCGCCGCTGCACTGGCAGGGCGAGGCGGGGACGCGGCTCGCCGAGGTCGGCGATATCCGCGGCGCGAAGTACATCGGCGAGCGGATGCTGGCCGACCCGCTCAAGCTCTACAAGCTCGAGAAGTTCTGGGAGGCGGACGAGGGCGGGCACCTGTCGCGCACCGACCTGCCGCGCGTCGTCGGCGCCCGCATGCTCGCCGACCTCGCCACGGTCCACACCGACAAGAGCGCCGAGCTCAAGGCCGCGGCCGAGGCCCCGGTCATCCTGTGGCTCAAGGATCGCCCGCAGCCGCACGCGAACGGCCTGCGCTTCCTCGCCACGATCCGCTCCGAGAAGATCCTGAAGGACATGCGCGACTGGGCCTTCCCGACGGACCCGCTCCCCAAGGAGGGGCAGCAGCCGCCGTTCCCGGCCGCGTTCGAGACCGCGCAGAGCGCGCTCCGCTACATCGGGCGGATGAAGGACGAGCCCTCCTACCCGCGGCTGCTCGAGCAGTTCAAGCGGAAGAAGGACCCGAAGATGGACATCACGCAGGACGGGCTCCAGGGCGCCGGGCTCGCGATGATGGGCATGGCGCTGCGCGCGGTCGCCTACGGCGCGTCGCAGGGGCTCGCCGAGTGGGGCGACGCGCGCGCGGTGGAGCCGCTGACGAAGCTCATCGAGGACGAGACGTGGCACGAGGAGGCCCGCCAGGCCGCGTGCGAGGCGCTCGCGTGGTGCGCTGACGACAAGACGATGCTCGAGGTGGCGAAGAAGGCGAAGGACTTCGCGAGCAAGAAGGAGCCGCGCAAGCAGCTCATCGGCGCCTGTTACGCGTCGTCGCTCGCGCTCCGGCCGGTGCCGAGCGCGGCCGGCGAGCTCGTCCCGCTGCTCACGGCCGACATCGACCCCGGGGTGCGCATGGCCATCGCGCGCGCCATCGGCATCGGCGGCTTCGACGAGGGGGTGCAGGGGCAGCTCTTCGAGAAGCTCAAGGACGTCGAGGTCCGCAACGCCGCGGCGCTCGCGCTCATCCTCGGCGGCACGAGCGACACCGCGGCGCGGACGGTCGCGATGTACGCCGACTTCGACAAGGGCGCGCTCGACGACCTGAAGGACCACTACTACCGCGCCTTCGGCTACTGGTCGGACGAGGACTTCAAGCGCGGCAACCTGTACCGGTACGTGGCGAACGCCGAGGCGATCACGCGCGTGAAGGTCGCCGACGCGCCGCAGGAGTGGGCGCGGCAGCGGCTCCAGGCCCAGTTCGACAACCTGAAGTACGACAACGGCCCGCACTCGGAGACGCGCGTCGTGCTGCGCTACCGGCTCTACCAGGCGGCCAAGAGCGGCGACGGCGAGCAGAAGAAGGGCGCGATCGACACGCTCAAGTTCATGAAGGAGAAGGGCGCGCTCATGGCGCTGCGGCACGAGCCGGGCGAGACCGGCGCGCTCGCGAAGCGCGCGTTCCACGAGCTCATGAACCCGAAGGCCACCGTGGCCGAGGACCTGAGCGCGCTCGCCCCGGCCAAGGGCGGGAGCGCCGACGTGCAGTAGCGCGCCGCGCGCCGCGTCGGCGCGGGCCGCCCCGGCCGCCGCGGCGGCGGCAGAGGCCCGGGAGCTCTCGCGGGAGGCCGTCCTCCCCGGAGATCCCGGGCTTTCTGTTTTTGTTCAGCGGCGCGGCCGGGCCTGCGTCGGGCGCGCGTCGGGCTGGACAAAACGCACGTTTCGGAAGAGTGTTCGCGCCGAGGTGCACTGTGGCTACCTGGCGTGATGAGCTCATCGAGGCCGTGAAATCGAAGGCGGAGCGCGAGTCGGAGGAGCTCGCGCGACACAAGAAGCGGGTCGCCGAGGCGCTCGCGGCCGCGGAGTCGGCCGTGTCGCTGGGGGCCGAGTCGCTGAAGTTCGCGCACGAGAGGCTGCAGGAGAAGGGGCAGCCCATCGTGCTCTCCCAGGAGCAGGACAAGCATCGGCTCGCGCTCGGCGAGTTCAGCCTCGCGCTGGAGCTGCTGCGCGACTCGGCGATCGTCCGGGTGACCTTCGGCGACGGCAAGCCGCGCGAGTTCGACTTCGCGAAGGACCGCCACATCGCGCCCGCCGACGTGGAGGAGTACATCGGCCGCCGCGCGCTCGAGCTGGTCCGCGCGGCGCAGAAGGCCGCGCCATGGTGAACGCGAGCGCGAGCGCCGCCGCGGCCCGCCCGGCGCGCGCGGCGGGCCTCCGCCGCGGCCTCGTCGCGGGCGTGCTCGCCGCGCTCGCCGCGTGCGCTCCGCCGGCCGCGCCGCCGCGCGAGGCGTCCGCGCCGCCGGCCTCGAAGCCGGCTGCTGCCGCGGCGCCCGCCGCGCCGGTCTCGATCGACCTCGACCCCGCCGCGGAGGCGCGGATCAAGGGGGACGTCACCTACCTCGCGTCGCCCGAGCTCGCGGGGCGCGCCACCGGCGAGCCCGGGGCCGACCGCGCGGCCGAGTTCATCGCGCGCCAGTTCGCCGAGCTCGGGCTGCAGCCCCTCGGCGGCGGCCGCGACGGGGGCGCCAGGGCCTACATGCAGGCGTTCGACGCGCGGGTGGGCGCCGACGTGGCGCCGGCGGCGCTCGTCGTGCAGCGCGCGGGCCGGAAGCAGAGCGTCGAGGCCGGCAAGCTGGTCACGGCCGACGGCAGCGCGAGCGGCACGATCTCGGGGCCCGCGGTGCTCGTGGGCCACGGCGTGACCGCTCCGGCGCTCTCCTGGGACGACTACGGCGGCCGTGACATCGAGGGGAAAGTCGCCGTCGTGCTCGACGGCGCGCCCACGCTGGGCAGCGGCCCGGAGGCGACGGCGCACGCCGGCGCGGCGCACGGCGGAGCCGCCGGCGCGGCGCATGGCGCGCACGCTGGTGCGCCTGGTGCGGCGCACGCTGGTGCGCCTGGTGCGGCGCACGCTGGTGCGCCTGGTGCGGCGCACGCTGGTCCGCCTGCTGGAGCGGCGCACGCTGGTGCGCCTGCCGCTGCCGCGCACGACGATCCGCATCACGCGCCCTCTCCGCGGCCGGACGCGCTCCGCGATTTCGGCAGCGTCCGCTACAAGCTCCGCACCGCCCGCGAGCACAAGGCCGTCGGCGTCATCCTGGTCGCGGCGGGCGATGAGCTCCCGCGCGTGCCCGACGACGCGTCGAGCATGGGCATCCCGGCCGTCGTGATCACGCGCTCGGCGGCCCGGGCGCTCTTCCCGACCGCCGGGTTCGCGCCGCCGGTGAAGCCCGACGCCGCGAAGCAGGCGGCGGCGAAGCCCGCGGCCGCGAAGCAGGCCGCAGCGAAGGCGCCCGCGCCGAAGCCGCTCGACGGCACCACCGTCGAGATCACGACCAAGGTCACCCCGCGGACGGCGCCGGCGTCCAACGTGATCGGGCTGCTCCCGGCGCGGGCGGGCTCACCACGCGCCGGCGAGTACGTCGTCGTCGGGGCCCACTACGATCACCTCGGCCACGGGGGCAACTCGTACTCGCGCGCGCCCGGCGTGCACGCGGTGCACCCGGGCGCCGACGACAACGCGTCGGGGACCGCGATGCTGCTCGAGGTGGCGCGTCGGTTCGCCGCGCTCCCCACGCGGCCGGACCGGAGCCTGCTGTTCATCGCGTTCGGCGCCGAGGAGCTCGGCACCCTCGGCTCGCGCCACTTCGTCGACCACCCGCCGGCGCCGCTCGCGGGGATGAAGCCGATCGTGGCCATGATCAACGCGGACATGGTCGGCCGGATGCGCGAGGACAAGCTCCTCGTCGACGGCCTGGGCACGTCGCCCGACTGGAGGCCGATCGTGGACGCCGCCGCCCAGGGGCTCGGCCTCGCGCTCCAGTACGGCGCCGAGGGCTTCGGCGCGAGCGACCACACCTCGTTCACGGCCTCGCGCGTGCCGGTCGCCTTCCTGTTCACGGGCGTCCACGAGGACTACCACCGGCCGAGCGACACCGCGGACAAGATCGACGCGACCGGCGTCTCGCGCTGCTCCGTGCTCGCCGCGCGGATGGCGCTCGCCCTGGCGCAGCGCGACGCGCGGCTGCCCTTCACCGACGCCCCGGCCGACCCGCACCGCAGCATGCGCGGCGGCTTCCGGGCGTCGCTCGGCACGATGCCGGACTACGCGTACCAGGGGCCCGGCGTGAAGCTCACGGGCGTGCGGCCCGACGCGCCCGCCTCGCGCGCCGGGATGCAGGCGGGGGACGTGATCGTGCGCATCGGCGCGCACGCGATCACCAACATCCATGACTTCATGTTCGCGCTCGGCGATCTCGAGCCCGGCCGCGAGGTCGTGATCGAGGTCGATCGCGGCGGTACCCGGGTGCCGCTCAAGGTCATCCCCGCCCCCGGCCGATGAGGTGGCGCCCTCGTCGCGCCGCGCCGCCGGCCGCGCCGGCGCGACGGCGCAGGGCCCTTCGCCGGCCCTGCGCGGCTGGCCTCGTGTTCCTGTGCGGCGGCCTCGCGGCCGCGGCCCTCGCCTGCGATCGCCGCGAGCACGCCGCGACCGACGCCGCGGCCCCCTCCGGACCCGCGGACGCCCGCGCGACGGCGGACGCGGAGCCTGCGCCACCTGACGACGCGGCCGCGGCGCAGGCGGACGTCGCGGCGCCGTCGGATCTCGCGACGCCGTCGGAGCTCGCGACGCCGGGCGGTGCGACGTCGGAGCCGTCGCGCGGCTCGTCCGACGCCGGCTCGCTCGACGGCGGCTCGTCCGACGTCGCGAGCTCCGACGCCGGCTCGTCCGACGCCGGCTCGTCCGACGCCGGCTCGTCCGACGCCGGCTCGTCCGACGCCGGCTCGTCCGACGGCGGGCTGCCTGGCAGCTCCGAGGGGTGCCCTGACGACATGGTCCTCGTCGACGGCGACTACTGCCCCCTGGTCGATCAGGTCTGCCTGAAGCACCACAAGGAGTTCGAGAAGGACCAGGCGAGGCGCTCGACCCCCTACGGCGACGTGGAGGGCACGACCAGCGTCAGCGAGCGCTGCCTCGAGTACAGGCAGCCCACGGTGTGCCTCTCGAAGAAGCGCACGCCGATGCGGTACTGCGTCGACCGGTACGAGTGGCCGAACAGGAAGGGCGAGCTCCCCGCGCTGCTCGTCTCGTGGCGCGAGGCCGTCAAGCTGTGCGAGGGCGTGGGCAAGCGCCTCTGCACCGAGGACGAGTTCAACTTCGCCTGCGAGGGCGAGGAGATGCTCCCGTACACGTACGGCTACGAGCGCGACCCGACGAAGTGCAACATCGACCGGCCCTTCCGCCAGCGCGAGCTGACGCTCTACCGCTACGAGCGGTGCATGAAGCACCCGAAGTGTAAGGCGGAGCTCGAGCGGCTCGACCAGCGCGTGCCTGCGGGGTCGATGCCGGCGTGCGTGTCGCCGTTCGGCGTCCACGATCTGAACGGGAACATCAACGAGTGGGTCGTCCGGCCGGGCCGCAAGTCTCCGGACCGGAGCGGGCTGAAGGGCGGCTGGTGGGGCCCGATGCGCGGCCGCTGCCGCCCGACCGTCGGGTTCCACAAGGAAGAGGACTACGGGTACGAGCAGGGGTTCCGTTGCTGCAAGGACGCGGCGCCGCGGTGAGCGCGCTGCGGCGCGGCGCTCACCGGCGAAGGGGCCGCGGTTGCTCCTCCGGGGGCCGGGGCTCAGATCTCAGCGGCGGGTCGACGCCGGCCCGCTGCTCACGCGGGGGAGGGCCCCGCACCTGCGGGAGACCTGGATGAAGCGAGTCAACTCGTGCACCAGCGTGCGCGCCGCCGCGGCGGTCGGCCTTGCCCTCGGGGGCCTCGGGCTGCTGTCTTCCGCGTGCAGCCGAGGTCGCGCCGAGGATGCGTCGGATCAGCAGTACTACAACCAGCCCGGGTACCAGCAGCCGGGGCAGTACTCGCCCGGCTACCAGCAGCCGGGGCAGTACTCGCCCGGCTACCAGCAGCCGGGGCAGTACTCGCCCGGGTACCAGCAGCCGGGGCAGTACTCGCCCGGGTACCAGCAGCCGGGGTATCAGCAGCCGGGGCAGTACCAGCAGCCGGGCCAGCCCGCCCCGACGACCACGGTGCAACCGAGCCCGCTCGCGCTGCCGTGCACGAACGACCTGGTCTGCGGCACGCACCGGTGCAACACGGCCGTGGGCAAGTGCGCCTTCCCCTGCGCCGCGAACACCGATTGCGCCGCGGGCTTCTCCTGCATGGGCGCCGGTACGCGGACAGCGATCTGCGTGCCCGGCGGGCAGTGACGTCGCGACGCAGGCGGCAGGCGAGCCCTCCGCTTCCACGTTCCACGAGCATCGCGAGCTCGTCGGTTTCTTTTGGGGCGCGCGTCGCCGTCGACCGGGAGTACCCTCGCGTGCAGCGGGCGCCGCGACGCGGCGTTCGCCGGCGAAGGGCCTGCGGTTTGCTCCTCCGGGGGCGAGGGCTCAGATCTCAGCGGCGGGTCGGCACCGGCCCGCTCCTCACGCGGGGAAGATCCCCGCACCTGCGGGAGACGTTGATGAAGCGATCCATGTGGTTTACCAGCGCGCGCGCCGCCGCGGCGGTCGTCCTTGCCCTCGGGGGGCTCGGACTCCTGGCCTCCGCGTGCCGTGGCAGCGAGGCCGAAGACCCGTCGAACCAGCAGTACAACGCCTACAACCAGCAGCCCGGCTACCAGCAACCTGGGCAGTACCAGCAGCCTGGATATCAGCAGCCCGGGTACCAGCAGCCTGGGTATCAGCAGCCCGGGTACCAGCAGCCTGGGCAGTACCAGCAGCCCGGGTACCAGCAGCCTGGGCAGTATCAGCAGCCGGGCCAGGTCGGCGCGGCGACCACGGCCACGGCGACACCGGGCCCGCTCGCGCTCCCGTGCACGGACGACGTCCCTTGCGGCACGCACCGCTGCAACACGTCCGCGGGCAAGTGTGCCTTCCCCTGCGTCGGGGCCAACGACTGCAAGGCGGGCTTCTCCTGCATGGGCTCCGTCTGCCTGCCGGGCGGGCAGTAGCGAGCGCCGGGTCCTGCGCCGGGCGGCCTCCGAGGCCCCTCGGCGCCCCCCTTTTCTGTGTGATGTTCGCGCCTTGGTCCTCCCCCGCCACGGAGATCGACGTTCGCCGGCGGGGTAGCTGATGGCTTCGTGGCGACTGGATCCGGTGACTGGGGGTAGCTGAGCTGCCTTCCGCGACCGGATCCGGTCTCGCCGGGGCAGCTGAGCTTGGCCTGGGGACCGGGGCCGGTCTCGCCGGGGCAGCTGAGCTTGGCCTGGGGACCGGATCCGGTCTCGCCGGGGCAGCTGAGCTTGGCCTGAAGACCGGATCCGGTCTCGCCGGGGCAGCTGAGCTTGGCCTGGGGACCGGATCCGGTCTCGCCGGGGCAGCTGAGCTTGGCCTGAAGACCGGATCCGGTCTCGCCAGGGCAGCTGAGCTTGGGCTGAAGACCGGATCCGGTCTCGCCAGGGCAGCTGAGCTTGGGCTGAAGACCGGATCCGGTCTCGTCGGGGCAGTAGACGGTGGCCCTTCAGGGCCTGATGGCGAGCAGCGCCGGCGTCTGGCCCGGGGCGGCGGCGGCCATCGCGTCGATCAGCGTGCGCGGCTCGCCGGGACCCGCGGCGCCCAGCTTGCGCATGGCTTCGACCCTGCTGAGCGTCCACAGGAACGTTGCCATCACCGGCGTGGGCAAGCGGCTCAGCGTCGCGACCGGCTCCGGCGTGATGGTGTTTCCGAGCTGACGAACCAGGCGAAGCCCTTCCTCCATGGCGCGCGCCAGGTTCATCGCTTCGATCCACGAGAGGCCCGCCTGGCGCGTGTGCGCCGTGACGATGGCGACCATCGCTGGCGCGGCGAACGCCGCGTGCGTGCGGAGCCAGCTCTCCATGTCGGCGTGCACGACGGCGGGAATGCCAGCGTCCGTGAAGACCTTCGCCCAGGCCTCGTCCGTCACCGTGGTGACCATCCCTCGGGTGACGATCTTCGACGTCAGCTTTCCGTCATCGAGGGTCGCGAGGATCGCGGGGAAGCCAAAGGCGAAGCGCGCCGAGCCCACCGCATCTCGGAGTCGGCGCAGCGGCTCGAAGGTGTTGAACATGAACATCACGCTCTTCGCCGCGCTGGCGGTCAGCGCGGGCAGCACCGCGTCCACCTGGGAGGCGAGCACCGTCACGAGCACGAGGTCCCACGCCTCTGTCGCGTCGAGCGCGGCGCTCACGCGCACCGCAGCGCGCTCCCCGGTGGCCTTCACGATGGCCTGGTCCCGCTGGAGCCGCTCGAGCCGCTTTCCACGGGCGACCACCGTCACCTCGTGCCCCGCTCGCGCGAGCTGAAACGCGAACGTGCTCCCGATCCCGCCCGGTCCGATGATGGCGATGTTCATTCGATGCGCGTAGCATCTGCCGATCAACCGAGCAATTCGCGCTCGCCTCACGCGGCTGCGCCAGGCGCCCCGTTCGGCCGGGAACCGCGCGGTAGGTCGTCTCTGCGTCGATGACGTGGGCGTCGCCCGGGGTCCCGGCCTCGCTCGGGCTGACTCAGGCGGTGACGCCGGGCTGGATGCCGTTCAGCGCCATCATCTTCTGCCGCTCGGCTTCCTTGTTGAGCCCGCGGTAGCGCTCGTCGAGCTTCTCGATATCGAGCCTGAGGATACGGCCGTACAGCTCCAGCGCGATGCCGACGATCGACGGGTGGCAGGCCGACTTCACCCGCTCATCGTAATAGGGATACGCCGCCACATGAAAGCTGCGCAGGTTGTAGAACGGGATGCCCGGGAACTTGTGGTGCTCGTTGTGGTACGTGACGTTGTTCCAGAGGAAGTTGGTGAAGTGCGCCTTCGTCCCGTAGGTGCGCGAGCTGTAGGCGTCCTCCCCCGGGAGCATCTCGTAGTGCTCGATCATCGAGGTCACGCTGGCGAGGATGGCGCCGAAGATGAACGGCAGGACGTAGAAGAAGAAGAACACCTGAAGCGGCATGATCCAGAAGAAGAACGCCATGAGCCCATAGAAGCCGAGGAGCTCCAGGTTCATCTTGACGCGCTGGATCGGCGAGAGGCGCTTCACGTACCGCGCCATGCAGCCGAGGAAGTACAGCGGATAGGCGAACGTGTAGACGGCGAGCAAGAGGAGCTTCGCCAGCACGGGGTTCCGCGTGTAGTCCGTGACGACGAAGTTGTCGACGTCAGGATACGTGTTCGCGATCTTGTGATGATGAAGGTGGTAGTTCGTGTACAGCGTCACGCTCATCCCCGTCGGCGCCCAGCAGACCAGGGCGATGAGGTACGAGACGAGCTTCGAGCGCGAGCAGCTCCCGTGCACGGCGTCGTGCGCGACGGCGCCCAGCCCACGGACGAGGTTGGCGATCAGGTACGAACAGGCGATCCCGATCGGGATCGCGAGCGGGTGGTGCTGCGTCGCGTACAGCACCCACGTCGCCGCGGCCCAGATGCCGAAATGAAGCGGTATCTTGAGCAGGTGAATCGGATTGCGCCTGTAGGCAGCCTGCAGCAGCTCCCGCGGTACCGTGTCCATTCCGGCCATGCTGAACTCCGTGATTCTCGCCCGTGTGAGGCAGGGAACTTCGCAAAAAAGGGGCGAGAAAACAAGAGCATGTCCGATGTTCAAGCCGGAGCGCGAACGCTCTTACGCACGGGTGCGCAGGGCCCGGAGATCCAGGTCTGGCCCCGCTTGAGGGGCGGGTTCGCCGCCGCTAAGACGCGCCGATGGGGACTCGCATCGAAAAGGACAGCTTCGGGCCGATCGAGGTCCCGAGCGATCGCTACTGGGGGGCGCAGACGCAGCGCTCGCTCGAGAATTTCCGGATCGGCGGCGAGCGCTTCCCGCGGGAGATGATCGCCGCGCTCGCCACCGTCAAGAAGGCGGCCGCGCTGGTCAACCGCGATCTCGGGCTCGTGCCGGCGGAGAAATGCGCTCTCATCGTCGCGGCGGCCGACGAGGTCATCGAGGGCAAGCTCGACGACCACTTCCCCCTGGTCGTCTGGCAGACCGGGAGCGGCACCCAGACCAACATGAACGTGAACGAGGTCATCGGGAACCGCGCGATCGAGATGAGCGGCGGCGTGATGGGCTCGAAATCGCCGGTCCACCCGAACGACGACGTGAACCGGTCGCAGAGCTCGAACGACGTCTTCCCGACCGCGATGCACGTCGTCGCCGCGCTCCAGATCGAGCGCCGCCTGCTCCCGGAGGTCCGGCGGCTCCGCGACACGCTGGCGCAGAAGAGCGCGGCGTTCGCGGACATCGTCAAGATCGGCCGCACGCACCTGCAGGACGCGACGCCGCTCACGCTCGGGCAGGAGTTCTCCGGCTACGTGGCGCAGCTCGACGCCGGCATCGCCGCGATCGAGCGGGCGCTCCCGCCGCTCCGCGAGCTCGCGCTCGGGGGCACGGCGGTCGGCACGGGGCTCAACGCCCACCCGGATTTTCCGGCGAAGGTCGCGGCGAAGATCGCCGAGCTCACGGGGGCGCCCTTCGTCACCGCGCCGAACAAGTTCCAGGCGCTCGCGTCGCACGACGCGCTCGTCGCGGCGCACGGCGCGCTGAAGACGCTCGCCTGCAGCCTGTTCAAGATCGCCAACGACGTCCGCTGGCTCGCGAGCGGGCCGCGCTGCGGGATCGGCGAGATCACGATCCCCGAGAACGAGCCGGGCAGCTCGATCATGCCGGGCAAGGTGAACCCCACGCAGGCCGAGGCGATGACGATGCTGTGCGCGCAGGTGCTCGGCAACGACGTCGCGGTGGGCGTCGGCGGGGCGAGCGGCAACTTCGAGCTCAACGTGTACAAGCCGCTCGTCATCCACAACGTGCTCCAGTCGATCCGGCTGCTCGCCGACGGCTGCGCGTCGTTCGACGAGCACTGCGCGCGGGGCATCGAGCCGAACCGCGAGCGGATCGCCCGGAACCTCCGCGACAGCCTGATGCTGGTGACCGCGCTGAACCCGCACGTGGGCTACGACAACGCGGCGAAGATCGCGAAGAAGGCGCACGCCGAGGGCACCACGCTCCGCGAGGCGGCGCTCGCGCTGGGGCTCCTCGACGGCGAGGCGTTCGACGCGATCGTGCGGCCGGAGAGGATGATCGGGCCCTCGGCGGAGGGGGCGGGGGGGGCCGGGGCGAAGAAGGGGTAGGGCTGCCCGGCCCCGGAGAGGGGGGCGCCGCGCGGCGGACAGGCCCTCCTGGGGCCTGCCGTGTCCGGCGAACAAGGCTCCGCCGGCCGAACGCGGGCGCGCTGCTGCGCGGACGACAGCGCAGCCTCCCCGCGCGCTGATCCTGTACGCTGTGTGCAGGGAGGCATGATGAAGCTTATTTCGAGCTGTGCAATCGTGACCGGGGGCGGACAGGGAATTGGTCTCGGGATCGCGGCGCGCTTGCTTCGCGACGGCGCGAACGTGCTGCTCTTCGGCCGGACGGCGGCGAAGGTCGAGGCGGCGGCGGAGACCTTGAACCGAGCCGCCGAGGGGCGGGCGCGGGCGCGCGCGTTCGCGGGTGACGTGTCCCGCGCCGAGGACGTGGCGCGCGGCGTGGAGGCGGCGAAGGCCGCGTTCGGGCTGCCCGGCATCCTCGTCAACAACGCCGGCACCGCGACGCTCTCACCCGTCGTGGACCTGCCGGAGGAGGACTTCGATCATGTCCTCGCCGTCGACCTGAAGGGCCCCTTTCTCTTCATGAAGGCGGTCGCGCGCGAGCTCATCGCGGCGGGCAGGCCGGGCGCCTTCGTCAACATCTCCTCGCTGAACCAGCAGGCGGCGACCGACGGGCTGGCGCACTACTGCGCCGCCAAGGCGGGCCTCGCTCAGCTCTCCAAGGTCACGGCCTCCGAGCTCGGGCGCCACGGCATCCGGGTCAACGTGGTCGCGCCGGGGCTCATCCGCACGCCGCTCGCCGATGCCGTCGGGCTCACGAGGGGGCCGTCTGCCGAGGAGTTCACCCAGCGCACGCCGCTCGGGCGCATCGGCGAGACCGACGACGTGGCGCCCGTGGTCTCCTTCCTCTGCAGCGAGGACGCCCGCTGGATCACCGGGGAGTCGATCCTTGTCGACGGCGGGAACCACATCCGCGGGCTGCACAGCTACCTCGATGTGCTGAGCCGCGGCGCGAGCAGCGCGCCGTAGCTCGGCGCGGGCCCAGGAGGGAAGTGGATCGCACGAGGCTCAGCTCGTCGAGCTCGACCTGCACCAGCTCGCCGCGGATCAGCGCGTCCCACCTCGCTCCTGGGCTCATGTCTTTCGTCCCAAGAAGAAAGAATCATGTAACTGCTATCTTGAGAGTGGACGGGGTAGCGGCGCGCAGACATGGTGGTCAGGTCCAACGCTGAAATCCTGTGCTGGGCTGCGTCGGTCATCTCAAGGTGGGTTGAATAGCGCTGCGTCGCTTGAGCCGTTGTCAGCGCTCGTATGCGTGCGGCGCTCCAGCTCCTCGATGCCTTTCTTCGAGTTGTTGTAGAAGGTCGGCCAGTACGACCGCCGACGCCGGCCTTCCAGCGCGGCCGCGGGGCGAGCCCCGCCATCGGGAACGGGCGGCGATCGACGTCGATCGCCGCGGGGATCGGCGACGACAAGCGTACGTGGATCGCAAGATGCCGGAAAGGGCGACACGCCCGGCGCGAGGCGGCGCGTTGACTCCCCGTCGAACCCTGGATACACGGGCTGCGCCTGCCAGCGGCGCCGCTGCTGCTCTCGCAGCGACTTCCACCATCGCCGCCGGCCGACACGGATGCCGATGACACCTTGCTCGTTGAGTCGTCGCGGCGCGGATGCCCGGTGTGCCAGGGCGCTCTGCCGCGCGGGGGGCGCGGCAGGGGGCGGCGCGGCCGCGGCTGCGCTCCTGGCGGCGGCGCTCTGGTGTGCGCCGGCCGGCGCGCAGCCCGTCCAGCCGCTGCCGGTCCAGCCTCCCGCCGCCGACCCGCTCCCGCAGCTCCCGCCCGCCGCGCCGACTGTCCCGGAGGACCCGGCGACGAACCGTGCTGCCGCCGCCCCGGGCGCGCCCGCCGGCGCCGCCGCACCGCCCGCCGCCCCCGCGCCGCCGGCCGCGACGTCGTCGCCCGTCGCCGCCCCGCCCACGCCCCCCGGCGCCGCCCTCCCGCCCTCCGGCGCCGCGCTGCCGCCGGCCGCCCCCGCGCTGCCCCCGGCGGCCCCCGCGCTCCCGCCCGGCGGCGCCGCGCCGCCCGCCGCCGCGGCCGCGCCGGCGCCTGCCGGCTCCGACGCCGCGCCGGGGGCCGACGGCTCGTCCGGGCCGCCGTTCCAGCTCAGCATCGGCCGGCTCCTGCTCGCGCCCCTCGTGCTCGTGCAGGCGCAGGCCGTGCCGTACGCGGGCGAGGACGCCTTCCTGCAGGCGGGCGACGTCGCCGAGGGGCAGGGGTTCCGCATGCGGCGCGCGCGCGTCGGCTTCGCGGGCACGCTCGCCGGCTTCGTGCCGTTCGCGGTCTCGGGCGAGCTCGCCGCGGGCGCCGACGCCTCGGCGCGGCTCTCCGAGGCGTGGATCGGCTACGCCCACTTCCCGTTCGCGCAGCTCTACTTCGGCGCGCACGACGTGCCGTTCAGCCGCTCCGCGATGACGGGCGCCGGCGAGGGCGCGCTCATCGAGCGGCCGCTCGCCGTGCGCGCCATGGCGCCCTTCCGCCAGGTCGGCCTGCACGTCGAGGGGCACTTCCGCGACCGGGCGTTCAGCTACTTCGCCGGCATGTTCAACGGCTTCCAGCGCTCGGATCAGTTCTTCGCCGGCTATGTCGAGAACGCCGCGAGCCTCGGCAACCGCTTCGACAACGTCGCCTACGTCGCGCGCCTCGCCACCGAGCCGCTCGGCCCCATGCCGCGCTCCCTCCAGGACCTCGCCGTCTCGCGGCCCCGCCTCGGCGCGGGCGCGAGCTACTTCTTCAGCGACGGCGGCACGCGCGACATCCACGGCGTCGGCGCCGACGTCCTGCTGCACGCCGCGGGCGCGCACGCGCTCGTCGAGCTCCTCTGGAACCAGAGCCGTCCCGAGCGCGCGCCCACGCAGCCGACGGGCCAGCTCGCCCCGGTCACCTCGCTCGGCCTCGTCGGCGAGGCCGGCTACTTCGTGCGGCGCATCAAGCTCGGCGTGAGCGCGCGGTTCGAGTGGCTCGATCCCAACCTCGACCTCTCGGACGAGACCGACGGCTGGGCCCTCACCGCCGGCGCGAGCTACCACTTCATCGACAACGTGCTCAAGGCGCAGGCGGACTTCACCCACCGGCAGGAGGCCCACGGCGTCGCGCTCGAGAACGACGCCGTGGCGCTGCAGCTCCAGCTCAACCTGTAGCGGCCGCCATGCGAACCCGCCGCTCCGCTCCCGCCCTGCTCGCGCTGCTCGCCGTCGCCGGCTCGGCCGGCCTCGCTGGCCTCGCGGGTTGCGAGTCGCCGAGCCTCCTGCGCGCCAAGCCGATCGAGAACCGGTTCGAGCTCGTCGGCGGCCCTGTCGCGATGGCCGATGTAGGCGATTTTCTTCTGGAAAACGACGAGATCCGGGTCGCGATCCTCGGCCCCCGCCACTCGCCCGGGCCGGGGGTCTACGGCGGCTCGCTGGTCGACGCCGACCTGCGCCGCCCCGATCCGCGCTTCGCGAGCGCGTCGGGCCGCGACCGCTTCGCCGAGTCGTTCCCGGTCGCCAACCTGCTCGTGCCCGACCCGGGCGCCACCGAGGTCTCCGTGGCCAGGGACGGCTCCGACGGCCAGGAGGCGATCGTCCGCGTCGAGGGCGACGGCGGGTTCCTCTTCCACGCGCTCGGCGTGCTGAAGACGCAGGAGGACCTGCTCGGCCTGCTGTTCGACGGCCTCAAGCCGCAGCTGCGCTTCCGCACCGACTACATCCTCCGCCCCGGCGAGCGGTTCGTCACGATCCGCACGACGCTCCTCCTGCCCGACAGGGCGATCGGCTGCCCTAGCGTCGCCTCGTGCGCGCTCGAGTGCGAGGACGGCCTCGCGGCGGGCGACGACGGCTGCCCCGTGTGCGCGTGCGGCGAGCCGCTCTCGCTCGACAACTACACGGGCCCCTCGGATATCTTCCGGGGCATCCTCGGCGACGCCCGCAACGGCGACCCCGAGCGCAAGGGCGGGATCGTCGCCGGCGATTTCGTCTTCTTCGGCAACCAGAACGACATCTTCGGCCCCGGCATCGGCTTCGACGAGGAGCGGGCGGTGTTCGACGCGCTCTTCGCCGGCAGGGACACGTTCCAGCGGCCGCTCAGCTTCGACTTCGTGGCTGCGGCGGGCGGCGACGTCAGCTACGGCTACTTCACGAAGGCGGGCCCGGGCGGCCCGCCCACCACGGTGAACGTCCCCGTCTTCACGAGCGCGGCCACGGCGTTCCTGAGCGCCGGCCGGAGCTGCCTCGCCGACGAATCCGACGACGAGGCGTGCGACAGCAAGCGGTCGTTCACCTACGAGCGGTACTTCGCGGTGGGGGAGGGCGACATCGCGAGCGTCGCCGAGGTGGTGCACGACGCCCGCGGCACGCCGACAGGCGCGCTCGAGGGCGCGGTGCGGTGGCGATCGACTGGCGCGCCCGTGCCGAACGCGCGCGTCCACGTCTTCCGCGACCCCGACCCGGCCGTCGCCTTCGCGAGCGTCGACGCGCTTGTCGAGGCGAACCTCGCGCGCTCGGGCGACGTCGGGCTGCTCAGCTCCATCGACGCCGATCGCGGGCTCGATCCGGTCGAGGACGGCGACTTCCGCGCGCGGCTCGCGCCCGGCGGCTACCTGCTCGTCGCGGAGAGCCCGGACGGCGCGGCGGTGTCCGCGCCGATCCGCGTGGCGCTCGGCGCCGGGGCCACGGCGACCGTCGCGGCGGAGCTGCCGAGCCCCGCGCGCATCGCGTACCGGGTCGTCGACGAGGCGGGGCGCCTCGCGCCAGCCAAGCTGACGTTCGTCGCGCTCGACGCCGCGGGGCAGCCGCGCGAGGGCGACGGCCTGCGGCGGGTCTACCTCGGTCACGGCCGCCTCGGCAGCGGCGTCCGGCAGATCGAGCGCTCGGCGACGGGCGAGGGCGCGGTCGAGATCGAGCCGGGCCGCTACCGCGTCCTCGTCACGCGCGGGCCCGAGTTCGGCCGCTTCGAGGTGCCCGACCTCGAGGTGCGCGCCGGGGAGGCGCGCCGCATCGAGGCGGTCGTGCCGCGCGAGATCGACTCGACGGGCTGGATGTCGATCGACATGCACCTGCACCAGCGCCCGAGCTTCGACAGCGGCATGGCGCTCGAAGAGCGGGTGACGTCGGCGGTCGTCGAGGGGCTCGACGTCGCGGTGGCGACCGACCACGACGTGCACACGGATCTTGAGCCCGCGGTGCGGCAGCTGGGGCTCGAGACGCGCCTGAAGACGGCGGTCGGCGCGGAGGTCTCGACGCTGGAGCTCGGGCACTTCATCGGCTTCCCGCTCCGCTACGACGAGCTCGACGTGCCGGATCACGGCGTCTTCGACTGGGTGTGCCGCGCGGGCGGGGACGTGATCGACGGGGTCCGCGGTACGGCGGCGGAGGGCGAGGACGCGCTCGTGATCGTCGCTCACCCGCGCGACGGGTTCATCGGGTACATCGACCAGCTCGGCGTCGACCCGTTCACGCTGCGCCGGTCGATCCCGACGCTCGAGGCGAGCAACCCGCTGTTCCAGGCGGGGAGCTGCGATTTCGACGCGATGGAGGTCTTCAACGCGAAGCGGTTCGATCTGCTCCGGACCCCCACCGTGCAGGAGGTCGTCGATTTCAACCGGTGCCTGTCGCGCATCGACGCCGCGGAGGACGAGGCGGCGCTCCGCGCGGCGTGCGCCGACCTCGCGCTGCCGGCGTGCAAGCCCGGCGAGCGGTACGCTGTGTGCCAGCAGCGCGCCCGCTCGGCGCTCGCCTGGAGCGTGACCAAGCGGATCCTGACGAGGACGCCCGAGGAGCAGGACGCCGTCTGGGGCTTCGACAGGAGCGCGGCCGACGGGGAGGCGCTCTGCCTGGGGGGCGAGGGCGGCGCGGTCCCGCCCGAGGACGCGGATCGGCCGTGCACCTTCCACGCGGGCCAGGTCGATGACCTGTTCCGCTACCTCGACCACGGCTTCTCTCCGACGCAGGTAGGGAGCAGCGATGGCCACGGCGCCTCGCTGGAGCCGGGCTTCCCGCGCACGTACTTCCGCGCGCGGACCGACCAGCCGGCGGCGCTCGATCTCGCCGAGGCGACGGCGTCGCTGCGCGCGGGCAGCGCGTTCGCGACGTATGGCCCGTTCGTGCGGGCGAGCGTGGGCGGCGCGACGTTCGGCGGCGTGGCGCGCGTCGAGGGCGACACGGCGCGGCTCGACCTGCGGATCGAGACGGCGAGCTGGTTCGGCGTGGATCGCGTCGAGGTCTACGTGAGCGGCCGCCTGGTCCGGGTGCTCGAGCCCTCGGCGGGGCCGTCGGCGATCGTGGACGTCGACGAGCGGCTCGCGCTGCCGGCGCCGCCGTCGGACGGCTGGGTCGTGGTGGTGGCGATGGGCCTGCGCGACGAGAACCTCCTCACGCCGGTCGCGCTGCCGGTGTCGTTCGGCGAGCTCCAGCTGCCCCGGGTCGCGAGCCTGGCGTTCACGCAGGTCGAGGCGCTCTCGCGGTTCTTCACGGCGTCGCCGCCGGTCCCCGACTGGTACCCGGTGGCGCCGTACGCGGTGACGAACCCCATCTACCTCGATCGCGATGGGAACGGCGTCTACGACGCCCCGCGCGGCCCGCCTCCGTTCTGCGCGAGGCCGTGCGACCCGGCCGTGCTCGACCCGTCGCAGTGCCCCGAAGGGCAGCAGTGCCTCGTGAACGAGCGCGTCTGCGGGATCTTCGTGCTGGGCCGCTGCGAGGACAGGCAGGCGTCGAAGTAGCGGAGGCGGTTCAAGGGAGCGCGGCTCGGCTGAGGCGGGTGAGGCCGATCTAGCCCCTTCGCCTCTTCCGTGGCGCGCGGCGCTGCCCGGAACGCCCGTTCCTCGCCGCCGTCACTTCCCCGCCTGCCACGACCTCCCGCAAGCTGTCGCGCAACCAGCGGTGAGCGGGGTCTGCGTCCAGCCTCGGGTGCCACAGCAACGAGACGGTGATCTCCGGCGCCGCGAAGGGCAGCGCGAAGCTGAACAGGCCGTCGCGCAGGCTCCGGGTGTGGTGCTCCGGAACGGTGGCGATCAGGTCGGTCGCGCGCGCCAGGGCGATCGCCGTGGCGAACCCGCCGACGATGGTGACCACTTCCCGCGCCAGGCCGAGCGCGGCCAGGTTCTCGTCGATGCGCCCCCTGGCCAGGCCGCGCCGTGAGAACACGACGTGGCGCCCGGCGGCGTAGCTCGCGGGCGTGATCTTCGCGCGGCCGAGGGGGTGGCCGCTGCGCGCGACGCCGATGAAGCGGTCGCGGAACAGCGCCTGGGTGCGCAACTCGGGGCTCGTGTCTCCGTCGACGACGCCCGTCTCCAGGTCGACGGCGCCCGTGCGCAGCGGCGCGCTGTCCTTGTCGGGCTTCGACACGAAGCGCAGCCGGACGCCCGGCGCCTGGGCGCCGGTGCGCTCGAGCAGGGCTGGACCGAAGCTCTCGACGAAGCCCTCGCTGGTGCGCAGCGTGAAGGTGCGCACCAGGCGTTTCAGGTCGAGCTCCTCGGCCGGGCGCAGGACGGCCTCGGCGCCCTGCACCAGGTGGCTCACGCGCTCGCGCAGCTCGAGCGCGCGCGGGGTCGGCACCAGGCCGCGTCCAGCGCGCACCAGCAGAGGGTCGCCCAGGGTCTCCCGCAAGCGCGCGAGCGCCCGGCTCATCGCCGAGGGGCTCAGGCGCAGGCGTCGGGCCGCCCCGGTGACGCTGCCTTCCGTGAGCAGCACGTCGAGCGTCACGAGCAAGTTCAGATCGGGCAGCGCCATGCCACCAGCCTAACCGAGGTCGGGGCGATCCATGGCGTCAAACGCAAAGAGTTGTTGCGACCGTTGCGCGTTCCGCAATTCGTACCGGCGCCCTAGCTTGGACGTCGAAGCGCGGATCACGTCGATTCGCGCCGAGCCGGAGGCCACGCATGACCGACAACGCCCTGGGACTGTTCATCCATCGCACCCGCGCCAGCTGGGGACCGCTCAGCAGCGACCTGGTCGCCAGCTGCCGCCTTCACCTCGAACAGCTGGCGAACGCGCACGCCGTCGAGCCCTGGCTCGCGGCGCTGCACGAGGAGGCGCCCGCGTCCACGGAGCTCTACCGGGATGCGGAGCACGGCTTCGTGCTGCTGGCGCACACCGAGCAGGCCGGGCTCTACCGCCCGCCGCACGATCACGGTCGCGGCTGGGTGATCTACGCGCTGCAGCGCGGCGAGATCGCGATGTCGACCTACGCTCGCGTCGAGACCGGAGCCGGCGTCCAGCTGGTCAAGCGTGACGAGACGCTGTTGCGCGCCGGGCAGGCGCAGCTGTTCTTGCCGGGAGACATTCACGACACGCGCTGTGTTGCCGGCCCGGCGCTGCTGTTCCGCTTTACCGAGCGTGATCTCGCACGGGAAGATCGGGTCGAGCGGCGCGTGACCCGCTATGTCGAGCGCGACGGCGTCTGGACGGTGGGACCATGATGGCGCTGCGCACCTCGGTCGCGGACGCGCGCCTGCCGGGCGAGGCGTCCGCTCAGGCGGCTTCCGGTGCGCACAGCCCGGCGCGCGCGGAGGCGATCGCGTGCGTGCTCGCAGCCATGGTGCTGGTGGTGCTCTCCGCGGGCATCGCCAACGTGGCGCTGCCTGCGCTGGCGCACGCGTTCCAGGTGACGCCCGCCGTGTCGGTGCGCGTCGTCAGCGCCTACCAGCTCGGGCTGGTGATGGCCCTGTTGCCGTGCGCCGCGCTGGGCGAGAGCCTGGGCCATCGCGCCGTGTTCACGGCGGGCGTCGGGCTGTTCACGGGCGCGTCGGCGCTGTGTGCGCTGGCGCCGTCGCTCCACTGGCTGGTCGCTGCGCGCTTCTTGCAGGGGCTCGGGGGCGCCGCCGTGATGGCGCTCGGCGTGGCGCTGCTGCGCTTCGTGGTGCCGCAGGCGCAGCTGGCAGCCGCCATCGGCTGGAACGCGCTCGCCGTGGCGCTGTCCTCGGCCGCGGCGCCCGCGGTCGGCGCCGCGCTGCTCTCGAGCGCGCGCTGGCCCTGGCTGTTCGCCGTCAATCTCCCGCTCGGCGTGGCGGTGCTGCTCGCCACGCGCGGTCTCCCCGGCGTCCCCGGCACGGCGCGAGCGCTGGACGCGACCAGCATGGCGCTGAACGCGGGGGCCTTCGGCGCGCTGATCGCAGGCGCGGAGCTGCTGCCCGCGGCGCCAGCGCTCGGGGCCGGCGTGCTCGCCGCGTCCGTCCTGAGCGCGACGCTGTTGCTCCGCCGCGAGCTGCCGAAGGAGGCGCCCCTGGTGCCGCTCGACCTGCTGCGTAGCGGTTCGTTTCGCGTCTCCGTGATCGCGTCGGTCGCGTGCTTCGCGGGGCAGGCCTCCGCGCTGGTCGCGCTGCCCTTCTATTTACGGCACGGCTTTGGCCAGGACGCCCTGACCACCGGGCTGATGATCACGCCCTGGCCGCTGAGCGTGGCCATCACGGCGCCCGTCGCGGGCCGCCTCGCCGACCGCATCTCGACGGCCTGGCTGTGCGCGACGGGCGCGGCGTGCCTCGCGCTGGGGCTCGCTGCGCTCGCGCTGTTGCCGGCGCACGGCAGCGCGCTTTCGCTGGCGCCGTTCGTGGCGCTGTGCGGCGCGGGCTTCGGCCTGTTCCAGGTGCCGAACAACCGCAACATGTTCCTCGCGGCGCCGCGCGCGCGGAGCGCCGCCGCGGGCGGCATGCAGGGCACCGCGCGGCTGACCGGCCAGACGGCGGGCGCTGTCGTCATGACCTTGCTCTTCACGCTCACGCCGATCGACGCCGCGCCGCGCCTCGGCCTCGGTATCGGCGCCGTGCTGGCGCTGAGCGCCGCGACCGTCAGCGCGCTGCTGCCCCTGTTCGTGCGGTGTTCGTCCTCCCGTCCGTGATCCCCCTCGATGCGACAGGGGTTCTGACATGCGGCGTCAGGGCGGCCGCACCACCGCGAGGAGCCCCCTCGGCTGCGAGGCCAGATCCAGCGTCGGGTCGACGAGGTCGCGGAAGGGCCCTCCGTTCAGCGACGCCATGACCTTGGCCGTGACGATCGGCCGCACCCCGAAGTCCTCCTGCCAGCGGTCGGCCACGTGGCGCGCGAAGTCGACGATCATGTCGGGCCGCGTGCACATCTCCCCGATCTGACGATCGGTGAGCCACTCCCCGAGGTCGAGCGACTCGCGCACGCCGGTCCTCGGGTCCAGCATGTGAATGTCGAGCTCGCTCACGTTCTTGTCGCGGAGCTTCATGCGCCACGAGAATCGGTGTCCGGCCTCGTTCCAGGCCACGTCGCCCGGATAAGCCCAGTGGCGGAGCGGCACCACGAGGTGGACAAGGAGGTATCCGTGCAGCAGCGCGAGCGGCAGGGCCCGCCGCCGCGGCGCCGCGGGCGGCGGGGCAGGGACGTCGCCGGCCCCGCGGTCCGCTGCCCTGAACAGGAAGGGCAGCCGTCGCCTCGGCCACGAGGGGTCTCCGAACAGCGCGAGCGAGGCGATCATCGCGTAGGGGAAGATCCCGATCTTGAACAGGAAGGCGTTGCTGAGGTTGAACGCCACGGCGATCGCCGCGCCGAACGGGAAGGTACGTCGAGAGAAGAGCAGGAAGCCCATCGAGAGGTCGATGAGGAGCCCTGCATAGGAGAGCGCGAGCCCCGCTGCCGGCGTGGCGAGGAGCGGCCCGACGAGGGGCGCGTCGGCGCGATCGGCGAGCCACATCGTGAGCGGCTGCCCGCGGAGCCAGTCGCCGTTCAGCTTCGCGAGGCCGCCGTAGAAGTAGACGATCGCGATCTGGGCCTTCAGGGCAAAGAGGTAATAGCGCGGCGCGGTCTCGGCCGGCGCGCTGGACGGCGCGGCGCGCCGCCTGCGGAGGAGGTCCAGCGAGAGCGCGCGGTGCGCGGGGGCGACGGCGAGCAGCAGGCCGAGGAGGCAGAGGAGATAGAGGTGGTTGAGGTACTGCGCCTTGTCGAGGAGGAAGACGTACGTGAGGGCGGCGCAGAGCAGCGCGGCGCTCACCCGGTAGAAGAGCCCGGCGGCGCAGAGGAGCGCGAGGACGAAGAGGGCGGCGAAGTGCCAGTACATCCCCGTCCCGCCCCAGGGGCGGATGAAGGGGACGAAGCTGAAGAAGAAGCTCGGCTCGATGTAATAGCGGGCGATCCGATCGTGGAGGGCGTAGCGGACGACCTCCCATGCGATCAGGGCGCCATAGCCGACGCGAAAGACGGCGAGCGAGGCGGCGTCGACCTCGGCGGACAGGTAGGCCGCCCAGCGGCGGGCGAGATCAGTGCCAGTGCCCGCGGTCGTGCTTGTGCTTGTGCTTGCCCTTGTGCTTGCCGTGCACGTGGATGTGGACCCTTCGCCCGTCGTCATCGTCGTCGTCGTCGTCATCGTGGACCACCACCACGCCTGGATTCGTCTGGACCTTCACGCCCACGTTCCACGTCGTCGCCACGACCACGTTCAGGGACGGCGCGCTCGGGCCGACGACGACGTGCACGCCGGGGCGATACCCGACGAGCACCACGTCGGCGTGGGTCGGGTGCGCCACGACGACCGTGAGCTTCACGGGGTTCACCTTCGCCGCGATCGTGCCGGTGCAGTAGAGGCCGCCGGGGGCCGGTTTCAACAGGATGAGCTCGGAGCCCGACCCCACGAACCCGAGCTTGATCTTGCGGTCGCCGACGGGGATCGGCTTGAAGTTCGCGTCGAGGACATACACCCTGACCTGGCCGGAGGTCTTGTCCGCGACCACCTCGATGGTGTCGTCGCCGACCACCTGGATGACGCCGCCGTTGGGGCCTGTCTTGCCCGGCGGGATGGGCCGCTTCTCGGCCTTCCGCGCGCCCTCGACGATGACCTTCGTGCCCCCTGCGGGCACGTGGAGCGTGCCGTTCCACGGCTTCCCGGAGACGACGACGTTGTATTTCACCTCGGTGAGATCGGCCTCGAGCCGGGGCCCGGCCGCGATGAGGAGCCCTGTCTTCGGGTCGAGCGCGAGCGGGACCTGCGCGTCGCCGTTCGGCCCTTTCCAGGTGAGCGTCCCGCTCACGTCCTTGTCGACGGGCTTGCCGTCAGGCGTCTTGACTGCGGCCCTCACGGCGCCGTCGGCCGCGAACTCCCACCCGACCGAGCCGCCGTCATGCTCCTCGATCAGCGGCTCTTCGAGCGCCACCGGGGCCGCCTCGACCGACTCCTCGGTCACGCTGGCCTCGGCGGTGGTCTTGCATCCCGCCGCGAAGGGGCTTCCGGCGATCAAGGTGGTCAGTGCGAGTACGGAAAGGACGCTCCTGGCGTGCATCACAAGCCTCCGAACCGAGGAGGCTATCGCAAGCGCCACGCCGCGTCTTCACGAACCGTCTCGCCCCGCGAAGAGGAGGGTTATGTGCGACGACATTGGACGCATGGAGACCACGTCTCCCGTGATCATCGCTGGCGCAGCGGTCCGTGGTGAGGCCGTGTGTGTCGCCCTGTTGTTGGGCAGAGCGCACCCGGCGAAGAACAGCAATGGCGGCGCGTCTGGGGGGCTGCCAGGCGCGATGGCGAGCGATGCGGACGCGCCTGGCGGTTCGCGTGCCGCCGAGCGCGCCTCGCGGAGGCCCTGCGCGGCCTCGCCGCCCCGCCGGGCTTCCCCCCGGCGCCCCTTCGGGCTAGCGTCCGCCGCGAGCCCGCCCTGCCATGTCCCAGCGCGTCTATGTCGGCCTCATCGGCTACGGCCTCGCCGGCGCCGTCTTCCACGCCCCGCTGATCCGGTCCGTCCCACGGCTGCGCCTCGCGGCCATCGCGACCCGACGGGAGGGCCAGGTCATGACCGACCACTCGGGCGTCGCCGTGCATCCGACGCCCGAGGTGCTGATCGCCGAGCCCGGGATCGATCTCGTGGTCATCGCCTCGCCCAACGAGACCCACTTTCCGCTCGCGCGGGCGGCGCTCGAGGCGGGCAAGCACGTGGTCGTCGACAAGCCGTTCACGAACACGAGCGGCGAGGCGGACGAGCTCATCGCGCTGGCCGCGCGCAAGGGCCGGCTCCTGTCGGTGTTCCAGAACCGCCGCTGGGACGCCGACTTCCTCACCGTGCGCCACTGCATCGAGCAGGGCCTGCTCGGCGAGGTGGCCTCGTACGAGGCGCACTTCGACCGCTTTCGCCCTGCGATCAAGCCGGGCTGGCGAGAGCAGGAGTCGCCCGGCTCGGGGATCCTGTACGACCTCGGCGCCCACCTGATCGACCAGGCCCTCGTGCTCTTCGGCCCGCCGCGCGCCGTCACCGCCGACGTCCTGGCGCAGCGGCCCGAGGCGCGCACGGTCGACCATTTCCACCTCACGCTCGACCACGGCAGGCGCCGGGTCATCGTGCGCTCCTCCACGCTGGTGCGCGAGCCGGGCCCGCGCTTCGCGGTCCACGGCGACGGCGGCAGCTTTCTCAAGTACGGCCTCGACGGCCAGGAGGAGGCCCTCAAGGCGGGCAAGCGCCCCGGCATGCCGGAGTGGGGGCGCGAGGACCCGCGCTGGTTCGGCACGCTGGTGACGGCGGACGGCGAGCGCCGCACGATCGAGAGCCTGCCCGGCTCCTACGAGGCCTATTACGAGGGCATCGCGGCGGCGATCCTCGACGGCGCCCCGCCGCCCGTGCGCGCCGAGGAGTCGCGCGACGTGATCCGCATCATCGAGGCCGCCATGCGGAGCTCGGCCGAGCGGCGGACGATACCGCTCGAGTGAGCGGCCGCGACCGGAACAACGTCAAATACATAGATATCGTAGGCCCCCGGCGAGGGGGCTCAGGGCTCGTGGCGCGGGGTGGGGGATGGGCCGATGTCTGAGGCGTAGACATGGCTCATCCGGCTTGCCGGATGAGCCATGTCTACGCCGAGTTCGGCGGGGCCCCCACCCCGCGCCACGAGCCCTGAGCCCCCTCGCCGGGGGCCGGGCAGCTCAGCGCGCCGCCTGGAGCGCCGCCTGCATCGCGACGCCCATCTCGGCCGGCGTGGCGGCCACCTTGGCCCCCGCCGCCTCGAGCGCCGCGATCTTCTCGGCCGCCGTGCCCTCGCCGCCCGCGATGATCGCGCCGGCGTGGCCCATGCGCTTGCCCGGAGGCGCCGCGCGGCCCGCGATGAAGGCCGCCACCGGCTTCTTCATGTTCTGCTTGATCCAGGCCGCCGCGCGCTGCTCGGCCGTCCCGCCGATCTCGCCGATCAGCACGACCCCGTGGGTGTCGGGATCCTGGTTGAACATCTCGAGCACGTCGATGAAGTCCATCCCGCCGACCGGATCGCCGCCGATGCCCACGCAGCTCGACTGGCCGATCCCGAGCGCGCTGAGCTGGCCGACCGCCTCGTAGGTCAGCGTGCCCGAGCGGGACAGGACGCCGATGTGCCCCTTCTTGTGGATGTGGCCCGGCATGATCCCGATCTTGCACTCGCCGGGCGTGATCACGCCGGGACAGTTCGGCCCGATGAGGCGCGCCGGCTTCCCCTCGAGGAAGCGACGCACCCGCACCATGTCGAGCACCGGCACGCCGTCGGTGATGCAGATGACGAGCCGGCAACCCGCGTCGACCGCCTCGGTGATCGCGTCGGCGGCGCCGACCGGCGGCACGAAGATGCACGAGACCTCGGCGCCCTCGTTGCGCACGGCCTGCTCGACCGTGTCGAAGATCGGCACCTTGTCTTCGAAGCGCTGGCCGCCGCGGCCGGGCGTCACGCCGGCGACGACCTTCGTCCCGTACTCGATGCAGGCGCGGGCGTGCTGCGAGCCGTAGGCGCCCGTGATGCCCTGGAAGACGACCCGCGTGTCCTTGTTGACGAGGATGCTCATCGCTTGATTACTCTACCTTCAACGTGGACAGGAGCCCGGCAATCGCCGTCGCTCGCTGCTCAACTGGGTTCGGGGCTCGGTGCTCGCGGGCGCCCTAGGCGCCAGGTTGGGCCTTGCCGCCGCGCGTGGCGGCGACGATCTTCTGCGCGCCGTCGGCCATGGAGCTCGCCGACTGGATGGTCAGGCCGCTCTCGTCGAGCAGCTTGCGGCCGGCCTCGACGTTGGTCCCCTCGAGGCGCACCACGAGAGGCACCTTGAGCCCGAGCTCCTTCGCCGCGGCGATGACCCCGGCCGCCACCACGTCGCAGCGCATGATGCCGCCGAAGATGTTGACGAAGATGCCGCGCACCCGCTCGCTTCGCAGGATGATCTGGAACGCGGTCTTGACCTGCTCCTGCGAGGCGCCGCCGCCGACGTCGAGGAAGTTCGCCGGCTTGCCGCCGTAGTGCAGGATGATATCCATCGTCGCCATCGCGAGCCCGGCGCCGTTCACGAGGCAGCCGATGTCACCGTCGAGCGAGACGTAGGAGAGCCCGGCCCGCTTCGCCTGGAGCTCGACCGCATCCTCCTCGTCGACGTCGCGCATCGCGTTCCACTCGGGGTGCCGGAACTCGGCGTTGTCGTCGAAGCTCACCTTCGCGTCGAGCGCAAAGACGTCTCCGGCGCCGGTCACGACGAGCGGGTTGATCTCGAGCAGCGAGCAGTCCTCCGCGGTGAAGCACGTGTAGAGCGAGGCCACCAGCTTGAGGAACTGGCGCTGCGTCTCCTTCGCGGTGAGCCCGAGCGCGATCGCGAGCTGCCGCCCCTGGTACGGGGCGAGGCCGAGCACCGGATCGATGAAGAGCTTGTAGATCTTCTCCGGCGTGCTGTGGGCGACCTCCTCGATGTCCATGCCGCCCTCGGTCGACGCGATCACCGCGACGCGGCGGCGCTCGCGATCGACGAGCATCGCGAAGTAGAGCTCGCGCGCGATGTCGAGGCCCTGCTCGATGTAGAGCCGCCGGACCTTCTGCCCCTCGGGGCCCGTCTGCTTGGTGACGAGCTGCATGCCGAGGATCTTCTCGGCGAGCGCCGTCGCCTCCGCGCTGCCGCCCTTCGCGACCTTGACGCCGCCGCCCTTGCCGCGGCCGCCCGCGTGGATCTGCGCCTTCACGACGACGACAGGGTTCCCGGTCTGCGAGATCAGCCGATCGGCGATCGGCGCCACCTCGCTCGCCTGGAAAGCGGGCTCCCCTTTCGGTACCGGCACGCCGTAGCGGGCGAAGACCTGCTTGCCTTGATACTCGTGGATTTTCATGAGAGGGGCCGCCACCCTATCACAAGGGGGGCCCGCGCGAGACGCGAAAGAAGGGCGACGGGCGCCGCGAGCGCGATCGCGCGGCCGCTCAGGTGACGATCGGTAACGATCGGTAACGCTCGGGCGCGCGCTTCGCCGGCCGCCGAGCCGGCCCTACCCTGATTGTTTCCTGTGTTTCATGGAAAAGTGCGGCGCCGCGCCGTCTCTTCACTTGGCGGCATACGGCGGCGGCTCGGGCCGGCGGAGCGCCACGAGGGCGAACAGGCCGGGCAGGATGTCGTCCTCGACCCGCGATGCCTTGCCTTCGAGGCTGATCTTGAGCTCGTCGAACGGCGCGTAGGTGAGCCCGGCGCTCGCCGAGACGCTCGGCTGCGGCGCGAACAGGAAGGCGGAGAGGGCACCTCCGGGCTCGTGGAGAGCCTGGACTCGGAAGAGCGGATGGATTGCCACCTTCGGAAGGATATTGGCGATGATCTCGCCGCCTACCCACGGCTTCAGCTTTACCGCCCCGACGTCGTCCGCCATGCCGACCAGCCCCACGCTGCCGTCGATCGAGACCGACAGCGCCTCGGCCGGGTAGACCTCCAGGGCGACGACCGCCGAGTAGAAATCGATCGTCGGATATAACGCGACGCCCGACCAGGTCGACCAGAGCGCCTGCATCGTGGTCAGGCCGGCGCCGAACGTCGGCGCGTCGACGTCGAGATCGAAGCCGCCGAAGACGTTGACCTCGTACCCCTCGCCGAGGACGAGCCCGGGCTCGACGCCGAGCATCCGGCCCGGCACGGTGCTGATCATCGTCGAGAAGGTCGGGAAGTAGTTGATCCAGTTGTCCCAGTCCTCGATGCCAATCGCATGCGAGATGACGCCGAGCCGGAGGTGGTAATCCTCCCGGCCAATCTGGAGCATCGCCCATTCCGGAGGACCGATCTTGATCTCCGGCGCGGGCAGGGACCACTCGGGATAGACGAACCCCGGCAGGCCGAACCCCGGCAGGCCGAGCGGCGCCGAGGTGGCCTGGACGTCGAGGTCGAGCCGGAAATAGAGCGAGTCGCTCGCGGCCCGGAGGCCGACCTCGGCCTGCGCCAGGGCGTCGAAGCGGTGGGTCCCCGGCGGGTCGCGGTGCACGCCCACGACAACGCTGGTCCCCCCTCCCACCCACGTGTCGATATCGGCCGGAAGCGCGGCGAACAGCGGTAGCAGCGGGGCCTCCTCTCTTCGTGTCTCCGATGGTGGCAGTCGTCGATCCGCGAGCCGGTCATCGGTCCGGCGAGCGGCGATGACCGCCGCCGGACCGCGCCGTCACCGCTGCGCGCCGGCCGTCGCGGCCCGCAGGCGCTCGACCAGCGGGCGCACGTCGTCGCTCCGCAGCTTGTACGACGCGCGGTTCGCGATGAGGAGCGTGCTCACCTCGGTGACCGTCTCGAGCACCTCGAGGCGATTCTCGCGCAGCGTGGCGCCCGTCTCGACGATATCGACGATCAGGTGAGAGAGCCCCACGAGCGGCGCGAGCTCCACCGAGCCGTGCACGGGGATGATCTCCGCCACCACGCCCTTGCTCGCGAAGTGGTCGCCGGCGATCCGCGGGTACTTGGTGGCCACGCGGGGCAGATCGGGGATCGGCGTGTCCTCCGGCCCCGCCACGACGAGGCGGCATCGGCCGATCCCGAGATCGAGCGGCGTGTAGAGATCGTGGCGGCGCTCGAGGAGCGTGTCCCTGCCCGAGACCCCGAGATCGGCGGCGCCGTACTCGACGTAGGTCGGCACGTCGTCCGGCTTCAGGAACACGTACCGGAAGGCGCCGTCCGCGGTCGGCCGGACCAGTCGGCGATCGTTCTCCTGGAGCGGCGTGCTGTCGAGCCCGGCGCGCTGCACGAGCGGGATCAGATCCTTCAGGATCCGCCCCTTGGGCACGGCGATCGTGAGCGGCTTCTTCATCCGGCCCGCCCCTCGACGCGGACCGCGTCGGCGCCGAGCTGCGCGAGCTTGCGCTCCATGAACTCGTAGCCTCGATCCAGGTGGTAGACGCGCAGCACCTCGGTCTCGCCCTCGACCGTGACGAGCCCGGCGATGACGAGCGAGGCGCTCGCGCGCAGATCCGTCGCCATCACGGTCGCGCCCGACAGCGGCGCGCCGCCGTGGACGTGCGCCGTGTGGCCGTCCACGTCGATGTGCGCCCCCATGCGCCCGAGCTCGGGGACGTGCATGAAGCGGTTCTCGAAGATCGTCTCGACGATGCGCGACGTGCCCTGCGCGAGGCACATCAGGACCATGAACTGCGCCTGCATGTCGGTCGGGAAGCCCGGATGCGGCGCGGTCGTGACGTCGACGGCGCGCAGCGGCCGCCCGGGGTCGCGGCGCACGCGCACGCAGTCGCCCTCGCGGCCCACCTCGACGCCCGCCTGGCGCAGCTTGGCCGCGACCGCCTCGAGGTCCTCGAGCGGCGCGTTCTCGATCAGCACGTCGCCGCCGGCCGCGGCCGCCGCGACCATGTACGTGCCGGCCTCGATCCGGTCGGAGATGATCGCGTGATCGAACGGCTCCAGCTCGTCCGCGCCCTCGATGTGGATGACGTCCGTGCCGGCCCCGCTCACGCGCGCGCCCATCTTGTTGAGCACCCGGCCGAGCTCCTCGACCTCGGGCTCGCGCGCGCAGTTGACGAGCGTCGTCCGCCCCTTCGCGAGCGCGGCGGCCATCATCAGGTTCTCGGTGCCGGTCACGGTCGGCAGGTCGAACACGACCTCCGCGCCGCGGAGCCGCTTGCACTCGGCGACGATGTAGCCGCGCGACAGCCGGATCGTCGCGCCGAGCGCCTCGAGCCCCTTCAGGTGCTGATCGACGGGGCGCGTCCCGATCTGGCAGCCGCCGGGGAGCGACACCTTGGCGCGGCCGAAGCGCGCGAGCAGCGGGCCGAGGACCATCACGCTCGCCCGCATCTGCTTGACGAGCTCGTAGGGGGCCTCGGGGCGCACGTTGTCACCGGCGCCGACCTTCACGAGCGGGGCTGCCACCTCGACGTTGCGGCCGAGGAACCGGAGCAGCGCCGAGGTCGTCTCGATGTCGCGCAGCGCGGGCACGTTGCGGAGCAGGCTCTCGCCGTCGGAGAGCAGCGTCGCGCAGAGGATCGGCAGCGCCGCGTTCTTCGCGCCGCTGATGCGGATCTTGCCGGAGAGCGGCTTGCCGCCCCGGATCCGGATGGAGTCCATGCCCCCGCTATCGCACAACCCGCAGCGGAACGCGATGTTTCGGGCGTCCCGCGCGCCCCGCCGGTCGGTCGTCGCGTCCGCCGGTCGTCCCGCCTGCCGCCAGCGTCCAGCGCCCCGTGCGGGGCGGACGACGGGGCGCCCCATTTCCCCAGCGCTGGATTAGTCTTCCCGGGCCATGCGACCGAGCGCCTTCGCCCTGACCTCGCTGCTCGCCGCCTCCGTCGCCTCGCTCGCCGCCGCCCAGCCCTCGGCGGACCTCCGCGGGTTCCGCGCCTCGATCGATCCCGGGGCCGGCGTCTACCTGGAGCCCGCCGCGACCCCGGACACCGGAGAGTGGAGCGCGAGCCTCTGGGCCTCGTACGCCTTCCGCCCCATCGTGCTCCGCGACCCGGCGTCGGACGAGGTCCGCTTCGACGTCATCCGCCACCAGGTCAGCGCTGATTTCGCGGCCGGCGTGGGCATCGCGCGGCGCCTGCTCGTGGGGCTCACGCTGCCGGTGGTCCTCCACCAGACCGGCGACGCGCCGACGTCCGACGCCACGCGCGTGCTCGGCCCGACGTGGGTCCCCGCGCAGGCGCTCGGCGATCTCGGCCTCGTCGGCAAGCTGACGCTCGTGCAGCCCACCGGCGGCGATCTCGGCGGGCTCGCGCTCGCGCTGCACGACCGCTTCACGCTCCCCACGGGCGACGAGGCGTCGTACGTGGGCGAGGGGAGCGTCACGAACGAGCTCAGGCTCCTCGCCGAGTACCGCCTCATCGCGTTCGGCGCGCACCTCGCCGCCGGGCTCAAGCTCCGCGCCGAGCGGGCCCGCTTCGCGTGCCAGGCGACCCCGATCGACGCCTCGGGCGCCGATCCGTGCCCCACGGTGTTCGGCCACGAGCTCCCCTTCGGCCTCGGCCTCTCGTTCCGGCCGCAGATCCTGGGCATCGATCCGGAGGGGCGCGCCACGTTCTTCCTGGAGGCGCACGGACACCTGCCCCTCTCGCCCGTGGGGCCGTTCGAGCGCCAGGAGATGGCCGCCCTCGAGCTCGGCCTGGCGGCGCGCTACGCGCTCGGCGACTTCTCGCTCCTCGCCGGCGTGCAGACCGCGCTCGTCGGCGGCATCGGCACCTCGCCGCTGCGCGGCGTGCTCTCGGTCGCGTGGACCCCGCGCGTCCACGACGCCGACGACGACGGCGTGGACGACGACGCCGACCAGTGCCGCGAGCTCGCGGAGGACCGCGACGGCTTCCAGGACGACGACGGGTGCCCCGAAGGCGACAACGACGAGGACGGCGTGTTCGACGACGAGGACCGCTGCCCCACGCAGCCGGAAGACGAGGACGGCGTCGCGGACGAGGACGGGTGCCCGGACCCGTGACGACCGCCGGGACGGCGCCCCGGAGGTGGGGGCCGCGCGCCCGGACGAGCCCGCCGCGGCGGGCGCCGGCGACGTCACGGAACGGCGATCTCGCGCCGCGGTCGCTACAGCGCGGGCGCGCGCTGCACTAAGCTCCGGGTCTCCGCATGAGCGACGACGGTTTCACCAGGCACGGCGGCGGCCGCCACGAGGGCCCCGCCAGCACCTCGCCCTACCCTCTGAGCCGGCTCTCCGCCCCGCACGAGCTGGTCGACGTGGCGCGGGAGATCCAGCAGGCCGACGCGCTGCTCGGCGCGGTCACCGGCGGCAAGCTCGCGCAGATCGCCCGGCAGATCCGGGCGCTGCAGGAGCAGGCCCGCCAGGTGCTCGAGGCCGCGCAGCGCGACAGCGATCTCCACCGGGCGGCGTGCAGCTTCAAGAAGCGGCCCGGCCACGTCTATCACCTCTACCGGCGCGCCGACGGCGTCCGCTACCTCTCGATGCTCTCGCCCGACGAGTGGGGCGGCTCGCCGCCGCACGCGTTCGAGGGATCGTATCGGCTCGAGGTCGACATGTCGTGGACGCCTGCCGACGAGGCCGAGGCGCACGACGCCGAGGCCGGCGCGCTCGCGCGGCTCCTCGGCCGCGGCGCGTGACGACGCGCCCGCGCAATCTGACGTCGATCACGTTCGATCACGCGTCGAGCCGGAGCAGCACCTTCCCGAACGACGCGTTGCTCGCCATGTAAACGTGCGCTGCTGCTGCATCGTCGAGCGAGAAGACCCGGTCGACGATCGGCCGCACGGCGCGGCTCGCGAGCCACGGGGAGATGTTGCGCTCGAGCACCTGCGCCGCGGCGATCTTCTCCTCGAGGGGGCGCGAGCGGAGCACGGTGCCGATCAGCTCGACGCGCTTGCGCAGGAGCTCGCGCAGGTCGAGCTCCGCGGACGCGCCGGCCGTCAGCCCGACCAGCGCGATGCGGGCCCGCATCGCGCACGCCTTGAGGTCCTCGTTGACGTATGCGCCGCCGACGAGCTCGAGCACCGCGTCGACGCCCGCGCCGCCCGTCGCCTTCAGCACCTCGTCCGCGAACTTCCCGCCCGACGCCGCGATCCCGGCGTGCAGCCCGAGCTCGCGGCAGCGGTCCAGCTTGTCCTGCGTGCGCGACGTGCCGGCGACGAAGCACCCGAGCGCACGCGCGATCTGGAGGCCGGCCGTCCCCACGCCGCTGCCGACCGCGTGGACGAGCACGCGCTCGCCGGGCGCGAGCCGGGCGCGCGTCACGAGCGCGTCGTAGGCGGTCACGAACGCCTCGGGGACGGCCGCCGCCTCCTCGTCGGTGAGCCCGTCCGGCACCGGCGCGACCTCGCGCTCGTGGGCGACGATCCGCTCGGCGTAGGCGCCGCCCGGCACGAGGCCGAAGACGCGATCGCCCGGCGCGAAGCGGCGCGCGCCCTTGCCGACGGCCTCGATCACGCCCGCGTACTCGAGCCCCGGTACGTCCGGCGGCGCGCCGGGCGGCGCCGGGTACACGCCGAGCCGCTGGAGCAGATCGGCGCGGTTCACCCCGGCGAAGCGGACGGCCACGCGCACGTGCCCCTCGGGCACCTCGGGCGGCTCCACGTCGCGCACTTCCAGGACGTCCGGCCCGCCCGGCTCGCGAATGACGACGGCTCGCATGGTCCCCACCTCCCGCGCCTCCCGAGCGCGCCGCTCACTCTTCCATGGGCGGCGGGAGGACGCTCTTCCGGTAGAAGTACTCGACCTTCTCGGAGTCTGGATCGGCCGGCTCGGTCGGCTCGGCCGGCGGGGCGCCGCCGATCGCCGCCTCGATCTGCACCTGCTCGAGCGCGTCGAGCATCGAGGCCGCGCTCGGGAAGCGCTCCTCGCGGTCGAGCGCGAGCGCGCGCATCGTCGCGACGTCGAGCGAGTGGGGGACATCCGGGCGCAGCATGCGCGGCCGGATCGGCTTGACGCGCTGGATCTCCGCGAGCAGGGCCGCCGGCGTCGGCGCCTTGAACGGGAGCTGCCCGGTGAGCATCACGTAGAGCAGCATGCCCACCGAGTAGAGGTCCGCGCGCGCGTCGAGATCGCGGACGCCCTGGGCCTGCTCCGGCGCCATGAAGGCCGGGGTGCCGGCCACCGCGTGGCTCCCCGCGGCGCCCGTGGAGACGAGGATCGACGGCCCCGACCCCGTGTTGAACGCCTCGGCGACGCCGAAGTCGAGCACCTTCACCGTGAGCGGGCCGCGGCCGCCGCCGACGAGGCAGATGTTGTCCGGCTTGAGATCGCGGTGGAGGATGCCCTCGGTGTGCGTGACGACGAGCGCGCTGAGCACCTGGACGGCCACGTCCAAGACGACGGGGATGGGCATCGGGCGCTCTCGCGCGAGCCGCTCGGTGATCGTCTCGCCCTCGAGCCGCTCCATCACGAGGTAGGGCGTGCCGTCCTCGAGCACGCCGAGATCGTAGACCTCGACGATGTTCGGGTGACCGAAGCGGCCCGCGACGGCGGCCTCGTTGTGGAAGCGGGCGATCGCCGTCTTGCTCTGCGCGTACTGGCCGCGGAGCGTCTTGATCGCGACGCGGCGCCGCAGGCCGATGTGGATGGCGTCATAGACCATCCCCATCCCGCCCTTCGCGATGACGCCGAGGATGCGGTAGCGATCGTGCAGGAGCCGGCCGACGAGCGGAGCTTCCTTCGTCGGCCGGGGCTGGTCGGGATCGAACTCGGGCGCGAGCGGGCCGTCCACCGGCCACACCGACTCGCCCCTGCTCGTCGGCGGCACCCGCGTCGAGGAGGGCGGGGCGACGCTCGGCGTGAGCGCCGTGCCGTGCACCGGGCACCTTTCGGTGTCCGACGGGTGCGGCAACCCGCACGCCTGGCATCGGATAAAGTGCTGCGGCGGCATCGGGGACCCGGTCAGAGTACGGGTACATCCGCCCATGCAGCAAGCTCGTTCAGGGAGCAAGCGTCCCGGCCGGGGGCGCGTGCCCACAGCGTGCGGTCGGGTAGCCAACGGATGTCAACTTCAGCAGCCGGGTTGGATCGGCTCGCGGCTTACGGTAGGCTGAGCTCAACGTGCCGCAGCGAGTCCGGAGACCAACCCGACGAGCGCGGGCGGCGCCGCGGCGAGCCGGGTCCCGGGATCTGCATCGGATGTAAGCGAAACGTGAGGCAAAGCGTGAGATAGGACGTAAGCCGGGACGTAAGACAGGCGTAAGTCGAACGCAAGGCGAACGAAGGCAGCGCGCGACGGGATCGGGGTAGGCTTTCCCCGACTGCCAGCAGTGGGGGCCAGCGGGATGGGAAGGGGAAAGAGACAGAGGCCATGAGCACGGCGGAGAAGCTTTCGGACGGTGCCTCGTCGGCCAGCGGTGAGTCCGATCCGCTGCTGGGAAAGGTCTTGAATCAGAAGTTCAAGATCCACTCCCTCCTCGCGACGGGCGGCATGGGGGTCATCTACCGCGGAGAGCAGATCGCGCTCGAGCGCCAGGTCGCGATCAAGGTCCTCACGCCCACCAACTCATCGAATCAGATCGATCCCAACTTCCATAAGCGCTTCTTCCTCGAGGCGAGCATCCTCGCCAGGCTCCAGCACCCGAACATCGTCACGGTCTTCGATTACGGCCGAGTCGAGAACATGGAGCCCGAGCGATACTTCATGGCGATGGAGTTCCTCGAGGGCGAGACGCTCTTCCGGCGGCTGCGCAAGGCCGGCCGCCTGACGGCGCCCGACGCGATGGGCGTCGCCCGGCAGATCGCGCGCGGGCTCCGCGAGGCGCACAAGCACGGCGTGGTGCACCGCGATCTGAAGCCGTCGAACGTCATGCTCGTCCCCGGCGAGGACACCGGCGAGCTCGTCAAGATCCTCGACTTCGGCCTCGTGAAGGTGCTCGCCGACGACTCGGAGGAGCTCACGCAGCAGGGCTCGTTCCTCGGCTCTCCGCGCTTCATGTCGCCGGAGCAGATCTCCCACGGCAAGGTCGATCTCCGGACGGACGTCTACTCGCTGGGCGTGATCGTCTATCAGATGCTCTGCGGGAAGGTCCCGTTCGAGGCGCAGAACTCGGTCCAGATCCTGATCGCCCACCTCCAGCAGCCCGTCCCGCGGATGCGCGAGCGCAACCCCGAGGCCGACGTCCCCGAGGTGCTCGAGGCGTTCGTGATGCGCTGCCTGTCGAAGGAGCCGGACGGCCGCCCCGCCAACATGGAGGCGTTCATCCGCGGCCTCGGCGAGTGCGCCCAGGCGATGGGCCTGTCGCCGGCGTTCGGCTCGACGGGCCTCGTGACCATGGACTCCGGCGGGACCGGCAGGATGCCCACGCCGATGCCGCCCGTGCGCGTGATGACGGCGATCCCGGCGCCCCCGTCGTCGTCCGCGGCGGGCGCGGCCTCGCCGGTGGACGACGCGTCGCTCGGCGCCGCCTCGCGCCCGGCCGACGCGGCGCCGCAGGGCCGCAAGGGCATCGTGCTCGTCGCGGTGGGGGTCCTCGCCGTCGCGGGCATCGGGGTCGCGATGTCGCAGATGCGCCCGAGCGAGCCGGCGCCGGTCGCCGCGCCGCAAGAGAAGCCGCCCCAGGTCGCCCCGCCGCCCCCGGACGTCAGCTCGTTCGTGCTGATGGTCGAGTCGATGCCCTCCGGCGCCGAGGTGCTGGAGGACGGCCAGCCCCTCGGCAACACGCCGCTCCAGCTCTCGATCACGAACAGCTCGGTGCGCGCCAGTCCCCGCCGGCTCACCGTGCGGCAAGAGGGGTACGAGCCGTATTCGATCGTCCAGGGCCCCTCGGATCAGTCGGTCCGTCTGGTCGCCACGCTCACGAAGCGCGCGGCCGCGCCGACGAGCACGCCGGCCGCACCGACGCCGCCCCCGGCGACCCCCGCGCCCAGGTCTTACGGGCGGCCGGCCCCGAGGCCCTCGCCGGCCCCCGACGCGCCGCCGCCGTCACCTCCCCCGCCTCGGCCGCTGGATATCCAGATCGAACGATGACCCTCCAGCGCCCCACACGTCTCCTCGTCGTGTCCCCGTCTGTCCTCTCTGCGCGGCCGCTCTGGGCGGATGTCCGCGCTGACGGGACTGCGCCGAATTCCAGGCTCTCCGCCGAGGGGCACCCCTCGCGAGGCGCCGGTGTGCCGCGCTCTGCGGAACTCGCGCAGCGCCAGCGCAGCGCCGCGCGCGCCCATGGGACCGACGGGACCGCCGATCGAAGATCCCCGTATTCATCTGTTCCCGCCGGCAGTAGACTCCAGGCTCTGCGTCCCGCAGACGCGCTTCCCAGGCCGATTCCAAGCGGGATCCGTTGCTGAGGAGCAAGGAAATGAACCCGCTCGTCCCCGACTTCATCATCCAGCAAGACGCTCTCGGCAACACCGAGGGCAGCTTCACGGGGGCGGTGCTGATGATCGACATCCCCGGCTTCACCGAGCTCACGGAGAAGCTGATGCAGCACGGCCGCGCGGGCGCGGAGACGCTCGCGGGCACGCTCCGGTACTACTTCGACCCGCTCATCGCCGCGGTCCACCACGCCGGAGGCTTCATCACGAACTTCGCGGGCGACGCGTTCACGGCGCTGTTCCAGGACACGCCGGACCGCAAGGTCGCGGAGTACGTGCTCGGCGCGGCGCTGTCGATGCGCGACCTGTTCGCGGAGCACCCCGAGCGCGACACGCCCTTCGGCAGCTTCCCGTTCTCGTTCCGGATGGGGCTCGCGTGGGGCTCGGTCGAGTGGGGCATCGTCCGCATCTCCCCCGAGCGCGCGTACTACCACTTCCACGGGCAGGCGCTCGCCGCGTGCGTCGCGATCGAGCGGCAAGCGCAGAAGGGGGACATCCTGCTCGACCGCGCGCTCTGCGATCGCATCCCGCCCGCGAGCGCGAAGTACCACGGCGAGGGCGTCTACAAGCTCGGCGACGTGCCGGCGCCCAGGATGCCGCAGGTCCCGAGGAACCCGCCGCGCGGCGAGGGCACCGCCTTCGTGGCGAGGGGCGTCGCCGACATGCCCCCGGAGGGCGAGTTCCGCAACGTCACGAGCGTGTTCCTCTCGTTCGAGCAGATCCCGAGCTTCGCGGAGCTCACGCGGCTCCTGCACGAGCTCTCGGAGCTGTACGGCGGCACCTTCACGGGCATCGACGCGGGCGATCTCGGCATCGCCGCGCTCATCCACTTCGGCGCGCCGATCACGCACGAGAACGACAACGATCGCGCGCTCGACTTCGCGCTGGAGCTGAAGAAGCGCGGCCTCCGGCAGATGCGCCTCCGCGCGGGGATCACGCGCGACGTCCGCTACGCCGGCTTCAACGGCGGCACCGAGCGGCACGAGTTCGCGTGCATCGGCCGCGCGACGAACCTCGCCGCGCGCCTCGTCGCGAAGGCCCCCTGGTCGGCGATCTGGGCCGACGAGCAGGTCTTCCGCGCCGGCGAGACGAGCTACCAGTGGACGACGGAGAACATCTTCCGGTTCAAGGGCTTCGACCTGCCCATCCTCGTCTACTCGCTCGAGCGCCGCCGCATCTCGGTCCAGAAGGAGTTCTACGACCTCGGCCTCATCGGCCGCGAGGCGGAGATCGAGCAGCTCGCCCGCTACGTCGGGCCGATCTTCGAGGGCAGGCCCGCCGGGATCATCTACATCGACGGCGAGCCGGGGCTCGGCAAGAGCTACCTCGTGCAGCGCTTCCGCCACCGGTGCGAGGAGCACCAGAGCGACCGGCCGTTCCTGTGGATCGACGCGCGCTGCGACCAGACGCTCCAGAGCTCGCTGAACGCGTTCGAGTTCGCGCTGAAGGAGTACTTCTGGGAGTCCTCCGCGCTCGGCAAGGAAGAGAAGCTCACGAACTTCGACGACGCGTTCGAGTACCTCCTCGAGCGCCTGCCCGAGAGCCAGGGCGCGCTGAAGCGCGAGCTCGAGCGCGCGCGCTCGGTGTTCGCGGCGCTGATCGGCATCCGGTGGGAGGACTCGCCGTACGAGCGCCTGCACCCGAAGCTCCGGTACACGAGCACGCTCTCGGCGCTCAGCTTCGTGTTCCTGGCCGAGGCGTCGCTCCAGCCGGTGATCCTCCACCTCGAGGACGCGCACTGGGCCGACGAGGACTCGCTCGAGGCGGTGCGCGTCATCGCGCGCGCGTGCAGGGGGCTGCCCATCGCGATCATCTGCACGACGCGGCGCAAGGACGACGGCACCCCGGTGCGCATCCCGCTCGACCCCGGGATCTCCGAGAAGGTGATCGAGCTGAAGCCGCTGCCGCGCGAGCAGCTCCTCGCGCTCGCGGTCCCGTTCTTCGGCGGCCCGATGCCGGACATGCTCGCGACGCTCCTCTGCGAGACCGCCGGCGGCAACCCGTTCTTCGCGCAGGAGATCCTCGCCTACTGGCTCGAGGACGGGCGCTACGGTTCGAGCTCGAGCTCCATCTCGATCTCGAACACGTTCATGCCGCCCAAGAACGTGAACAGCCTGCTCATCTCGCGGCTCGACCGGCTCGACGCGAAGGTGAAGCAGACGATCGTCGCCGCGGCAGTCCTCGGGCGCGAGTTCGACCTGCGCGTGCTCGCGCTGATGCTCCCCGACGCGTCGGTGCTCGAGGAGCACGTGCGCATCGGCGAGGCGCAGTGCATCTGGTCGCAGATGACGGAGCGGCGCTTCCAGTTCAGCAACGCGCTGCTCCGGAACGCGGCCTACGAGATGCAGTCCCGCGCGCGGCTGCAGGAGCTCCACCGGCTCGCCGCCGAGGCGATCGAGAGCCTCTACGGCGACGATCTCGAGGACCAGCTCGTGGCGCTCGGCCGGCACTGGCGGCGCGCGGGCAAGGTCGATCACGCGCGCCGCTACTTCCTCGCGGGCGCGCGGAAGGCGGCGGCGCGCTACGCGCACGAGGAGGCGACGCGGCTCTACCGCGTCTACTTCAAGCTGTCGCCGGAGCCGACGCCCGAGAGCGTCATCGTGCGCTACGAGTTCGCGCGCGACGTCCTCGAGGCGAGGAGCCGGTTCCAGGAGGCGCGGCAGGAGCACATCCGCGTGCTGACCGACGCGCAGAAGCTCGGCGATCGCGCGTCCGAGGCGCTCGGGTTCCTGGGCCTCGGCCGCAGGCACTGGGCGATGCAGCAGCCCGACGACGCGCGCACGTACTGGGAAGAGGGGCTCCGCGCCGCCCGCGAGTCGGGCAACCTGCCGACCGAGGGGCTCACGCTCGCGAGCCTCGGAATGGCCTACGCCGTCCAGGGTCGGTATGATACCGCTCGGACGCTGTACACCCGCGCGATCGCGATCGAGCGGCAGATCGGTAACCGGCGCGAGGAGGCGAGGCTCCTCGCCGATTTCGCGAAGCTGCACCGGTTGAGCGGCCACCTCGGCGAGGCGGAGGCTCTGCAGGAGCAGGCCGCCGCGATCGAGCGTGAGCTGGGCGCCTCCTGACCCTGCGCGGGGGGCCGAGGCGCCCCCCGCCGGCCCCCTGAGCATCATCGTCGTCGCGATCGTCGCTGCCGCATACCTGCCCGGCGGCGAACTCGCTATGCTCGGCGCGTCCGGGGGGCGGCGCTAGCGCGCCCCGGGCCCAGGGCAGCGCGCGGGATTTCGCCACATCGTCCGAGAGGTCTCTCAAGAGCATGACACAGCAGGAAGCAGGGGACGTTGCGGAGCCGGTGCAGGTAGAGCAGCTCGGGAAGGGCAGGCGGCTCAAGCTGGTCCAGGCGCTCCTGGCCGCTGCCGTGTCGGGGACGCTGGTCGTCACCTTCGACATCTCCCTGGCCGCGCTCGTGTTCACGCACGACTTCGCGGACCGCCTGTCGAAGGGCATCGGCATCTTCCTGATCAGCTCCGTCATCATCGGGGTGATCGTCGCCCTCCTCAGCTCGTTCCGGCCCGTCATCGCCGCGCCTCAGGAGGACGCCGCCGTCATTTTCGCCTCGATGGCCGCGGCGATCGCGGCGGGCGTCCACAGGATCGATCCGAACGCGGACGCGTTCCCGACGGTGATCGTCGCGATCGCGCTCACCTCGGTCGTCGCCGGCGGCTTCTTCCTGCTGCTCGGCCTGCTCCGCCTCGGCGTCCTCGTCCGCTTCATCCCCTATCCCGTGGCCGGCGGCTTCCTCGCCGGCGCCGGCTGGCTGCTCGTCCTGGGGTCGCTGTCCGTCATGTCGGGCAAGCCCGCCACGCTGAAGACGCTGCCGGGCCTGTTCACGAGCTCGCTGGACCAGTGTCTCACCGGCCTCCTGTTCGGCCTCCTCCTCGTGGCGCTGCTCCGGCGTTACTCGAACCTCCTGCTCCTGCCGATCCTGCTCCTCGGGTCGACCGGCGTCTTCTATCTCATCCTCTACATCTCCAACTCCAGCGTGACGCAGGCGTTCTCGGACGGGTGGCTCCTCGGGCCGTTCCCGCGAGACGCGCTCTGGCCGCCCATCCAGGCCTCCGACCTCCAGCAGGTGAACTGGTCGGTCCTGGTCAAGGAGGGCGGTGGCAACATGGTGGCCGTCACGGTCATGGCGGCCATCACCGTGCTCCTGAGCGCGTCGGGCGTGGAGCTCGCCACCGAGCAGGAGATCGATCTCGATCGGGAGCTGCGCGCGACGGGGGTCGCGAACATCGTCGGTAGCCTGTTCGGGTGCGTCGTCGGGTACATGTCGATGCCCGAGTCGTCGATGAACTTCAAGACCGGCGCGAACACCCGCCTCGCGGGCATCTTCGCGGCGTCGGTCAGCGCGATCGTGCTGGTCATCGGCGCCGACGCGATCAGCTATTACCCGCGCCCCGTGCTCGGGGGGCTCATCGCTTATCTCGGCTTTCACTTCCTGATCAACACGCTGTATGAGGGCTACTTCCGGCTGCGACGGACCGAGTACCTCGTCGTGGTGGTCATCCTCCTCGTCGTGGCGGTCTCGGACTTCCTCACCGGGGTCGCGGTGGGGCTCGGCGTGTCGCTCATCCTGTTCGCGCTCAGCTACAGCCGCATCGAGGTCATCCGCAACGCCATCTCCGGCCTGCACCTCCGCAGCAACGTGGCCCGCAGCGACGGCGAGGAGATGACGCTGATGGAGCGCGCCAAGCAGCTCTACATCCTCCAGCTCCAGGGCTACGTCTTCTTCGGGACGGCGTACAACCTGCTCACGAGCGCGCAGCAGCGCATCCAGAGCACGGACGCGGACATCCGGTATCTGCTCCTCGACTTCCGGCACGTCAACGGGCTCGACTCCTCGGCCATCGCCAGCTTCCTCCGGCTCCGCCGGCTCGCGAAGGCGCACGGGGTGAAGCTCATCCTCACCGAGGTGCCGGCGGACATCAGGAACCACCTCGAGCGCGGCGAGGTCGTGATCGAGAACGACGACGTGTGCCGCATCTACCCGGATCTGGACCGCGGCCTCGAGGCGTGTGAGAACGAGATCATCCAGGAGGCGCCGCCGAGCATGCTGCCGCCGCCCATGCTCTTCTACGACCTCCAGGACGTCTTCAACGGCAGGCCGGAGATGCTCCGCTTCCTTGGCTACCTGGAGCGGGTCGAGGCCCCGGCGGGGTTCGACCTGTTCCGGCAAGGGGACGTCTCCAAGGATCTATACCTTATCGAGAGCGGTGAGCTGACAGCGTGGCTAGAAATTGACGGGAAGAAGATAAAACGGCTCCGCACCATGGGACCGGGCTCCGTCGTCGGGGAGTCCGGGCTGTACATGGGCGAGAAACGTTCGGCGACCGTGACGGCGAGCCGCCAGGCCACGCTCTACCGGCTCTCGGAGGAGGCGCTGCAGCGGCTCACCGCCGAGGCCCCGGAGCTGGCGGCCGCGTTCCATCACTTCGTGGTTACGTTGCTTGCGCGCAGAATCGTCCACTCGACAGGTCCTGTCAAATCATTGTTCAACTAGAGCGACGAACGTCCGAGCACGCCGCGTTCCCGCAAGATGCCTTGAACAAGACGGAGAAAGGACTGACCGATGCAATACAGACGTAGACCCCTGGTGCTTGTTTCGATGCTGCTGGGGGCCCTTTCGCTTATCGCTTGCTCCAAGAAGGATCCCGCGCCGACGGGTCAGGAGTCGGGCTCCGGCGCCAAACCAGCGGCGCCCGCCGAAGTAGGCGAGTTGAACTTGCTGATCTTCCCAGACTACATCGATGAGAAGATCATCAAGGACTTCGAGGCTCAGACCAAGGCCCAGGTGCGGCTGACCCGGTACGACTCGACCGAGGAGATGGAGAGCAAGCTGGCGTACGCGGGCGCCGACAGCCAGTACGACGTCGTGATCATGGCCAGCCAGATCCTGCCCAGGATGGTGCGTCGCGGGCTCATCAAGCCGCTGGAGCACGCCCAGATCCCGAACCTCAAGAACCTGGAGCCGCGCTTCGCCGGGCCCGGGTTCGACGACGGCAACAAGCACGGCGTGCCGTATCAGTGGGGCACCGTCGGCATCGTCTACAACAAGAAGAAGCTCCCCAACCTCGACCCCTCGTGGTCGTCGCTGCTCGATCCGCAGAAGCTGGCGGGGACGTTCGTGCTGCTCGACGAGCAGCGGGACATGCTCGGGTCGGTGCTCAAGTACAAGGGGCACTCGAGCAACACCACGAACGCGAACGAGATCCGCGAGGCGGGACGCGTCCTCAAGGACGTGAAGAAGCACCCGAAGTGCCTCGGCTTCAAGGGCGGCGTGGGCGCCATGGAGGACGTCAGGGCGGGCTCCGTGGACATGGCGGTCGTCTGGAACGGCGACGCGCAGAAGGCGATCGAGCAGGACAAGGAGCGCCTCGCCTTCGTGATCCCCAAGGAAGGCTCGGTCATCTGGGTCGACGTGATGACGATCGCGGCGAAGGCGCCTCACCCCGAGCTGGCCCACAAGTTCATCAATCACGTGCTCACGCCGGAGGGCGGCGCGCAGCTCTCGATGTACACGAAGTATGCGTCGCCGAACGCCGCGGCGCAGGGGAAGCTGCCGGACGCAGATCGCACGAACACGCTCATCTATCCGACGAAAGAGGTGTCGGATCGCCTGGAGCACCACCGCGACCTCGGCGAGGCAGCCAAGGTGTTTGACGAGGTGTGGACCGAAGTGAAGTCCCAGTGATGCCGACGCCGACGACCCATGGGAGCGCGACGCGCGACAGGGGGTTCAAGGCGGTACGTGCGCCCACGTATACTGACACACAACCTCTGTGAAGTTGCCTGTCTGACCGGCCGCGACGAGCGGCGCGCGGGCTCTGCCGCACCTGGTGTGATGCGGAGGGCCCCGCGCGTGGCTGACGCGTCGGCTCGACGTCGTGCGTAACGGACACAATTCGGACGCACGGACGCCAGTTTGCGGCACCGCCTCGCGGAACGATGATAGGCTGGGCGTCATACCTGGGAGAATCCCCTGATGAGTAGCCCTCTCGATCTGCCGTTTGCCGTGCATCCCCGCATCGAGACTGAGCGTCTGATCTTGCGTGAGATCACGGAGCCCGACGCTGAAGCCTTGTTCTCCGTCTGCTCGGACGATGAGTGGCTGCGGCTCTGGGGTGCCCCCGTCCACAGGACGGTCGCCGACACGCGAAAGATGATCGGCATGCTCAAGCGCGCGCACCAGGAGGGCTCGCAGCTCCGCTGGGGCATCTGCGTGCGCGGGGCGGAGCATCATCTGATCGGCGCCGCGGGGTTCTTCCGCTTCATGCCGTATCACTACCGCGCCGAGATCACCTACGAGCAGGCGCGCACCGCGAGCGGCAAGGGGTACATGACCGAGGCGCTGCGCGCGATCGTGCGGTTCGGGTTCGAGCAGCTCGACCTGCACACGATCGAGGCCGGCATCGACCCCGAGCACGGGCCCTCGCTCAGGGTCGCCGAGCGGGTCGGCTTCCAGCGGGAAGGGTACCTCCGGGAGAACTACTTCTTCCAGGGGAAGTTCTACGACACCATCCTGTGTACGATGTTCAGCCCCAAGCCGGCGCAGCGGCCCTACAACAAGTAGCGGGGACCTTCCGGCTCACGCTCGGGGTACGGCCGCCGGAGGGCGAGGTCGTCGCGCGGGGCAGGGGATGGGCTGAACTCGCCTTGGACGAAGAGGCTCCGGCGTGCAGAGCACGCCGGAGCCTCTTCGTCATTTGGGCTCAGACAACAGCCCGTCGCGCTGGCGGCGTCTGGTCGGCAGGCCGCTGCACGAGGCCTGCCGGTAGCCGGCGTCGTGACGAGCGCGAACCAACCTCCCAGGCGCGCCGCTCAGGGCCGGGGGACCACGGTCTGGTAACGATGGGGGAGACAAAACGACAACGCCCCTCCGCTGGACGGGAGGGGCGCTGTCGTGCGTCGGGCCGGCTGGCGAGACCAGCGCCCGCGTTGCTCAGAGGCTCATGTTGAGCGAGGCGAGGAACGTACGGCCGTTCTGCGGGAACTTGGCGATGGTGTACTGCGCGGCCGTGGGGGCCGTCCAGCGCCAGTCGCCGACGTTGTAGACGCCGACGTTGTACCGGAGCCCGCCGACATCCACCTGCCCGGAGAGGACGATGTCCCAGATCACCGCCGGCTCGGTCTTGGTCTGCGGGAGGTCGCTGGTCGCCCGGACGTTGCGGTCGTAGCGAGGCGCCTCGACCGTGAGGCGCGACGCCAGGCCGAGCGCCTTCCCGAAGAGCGGCACCGCGCCGCGGACCGACCCCATGTGCTCCGGCGAGTTCGGGACCCGGCGAAGCTGATTCTCTCCGGCATCCTCCAGGTACTGCGCCTTCGCGTAGGAGTACGAGACCGACGCCATCCATCCCTGACGCCACTCGCGGCGCAGCTCCGCCTCACCGCCGACCACCAGGATGGGAACGTCGGTGTTCTCGTACCGCGTCGGATCCCCGACCGTCTGGGAGCCCTGCTGGAAGATCAGGTTGCTCAGGTGGTTCACGTACCCGGCGCCGAGCGCCGAGACCGTGGAGGAGAGGCGGTGCGTGAACTCGACCTCTCCCGACCAGACGTTCTCGGGTTCGAGGTCTGGCGCGGGCCTGTAGGTTACGTTGTATCCCTGTTCGTTGTCCGCAGGGACGGCGTACCCATAGAACAGCTCCTGAATCGAGGGCGCGCGGAACGCGCGGCCGCCGGTGACCTTCAGGTTGCCCCCCTCGTACGGCTTGACGATGAGCGCGATCCTGGGGCTCGGGACGGGCGTCGGGTCGTCCAGCGTCGAGTAGTAGTCGAAGCGCGAGCCCGCCGAGATACGGAGCCGCTCCGACGGCGTGATGTCGACGAGCGCATATGCCGCCAGGATGTTGTAGGGGTGCTCGTCGATACCGTCGTTGTTCGAATTACCCGGGAGAGGCAGGTACTGGAAGGGGAAGCAAAGATCCTGGGAGGCGCAGGCCGTGTCTATGCCGGTCTGCTCGGCCGTGAAGTGGATCTGGGCCTCGGCGCCCGCCGTGATCTTGAGCTGCGGGATCGGGCTGAACTCGACCCGCTGCTCGGCGAGCAACCAGATGTCGTCGAACGTCTCCTTGTCATAGATCTGATTGAAGGTAGCATCGATGGAAGGAGGGTAATACCAGAGCCTGTCCTCGAACTGGTACATGTTGATGCTCGCGCGGGTCAGCGTCGCGAGCTTGTCCCCGAACCGCGGCGACAGCGAGAGCTCGAGGAACCCGCGAGTGTCCTGGTAGAACGTCCTGTCGACGCCGAGCTGCGTCGTCGCGACGCCGTTGGGGACCGTCTTCGAGCGCGAGTTCAGGTACCACTGCGCCGAGAACGACTTCAGCCAGAGGCGCCCCTGGAGCGTCCCCACGGTGAACTTGTCGTTGTCCCGGGAGTGCCCGTCGAACCTGTAACGAAGCGGGTCGTCCGGTGGATTCGGGTTCGTCTCGGTCGGCTCGGGCCGGGGATCGCTGGAGGTGGGATGATCCCTGTAATCGCCGAAGTAGTAGTCGCGCCCCAGGCTGCGCGCCGCGCCGACCGACATCCACACGCCCGCGTCGCGCCCGAGCGGGAGCTGGAACGACGCGCGCCCACGGATGAGCGAGTTGTCCGCCGTGCCCACGCCGAGGCCCACGCTGGTCGACGTCGGGCGGCCCTTGGTCACGACGTTGACGACGCCGGAGAACGCGCCCGTACCGTAGAGCACCGAGCCGGGGCCGCGCACGATCTCGATCCGCTCCACGTCCTCCAGGTCCGTCCGGGCCAGGTAATCGAAGTATGAGAGGTTGACCCAGCTATCGTTCATCGAATGCCCGTTGAGCAGCGTGAGCATCCGGTTGCCGAAGTCGCCAGGCAGGTTGATCCCGCGGACGCCGGCGAAGGTGTACACGCCGTCGTACGTCGTGAAGAGGCCGCGCACGCCCCTCAAGGCCTCCGCGACTGTGGGATACCCCATCGCGCGGAGCTCCTGCCCGGGGATGATGGTGACCGAGCCGGGGGCGTCCTCGACGGCCTCCGTCGAACGAGACGCGGCCTCGACCTCCTCGAGCTGGCGCAGCGAGAGGTCGATCCGGGTCTGCTGGCTGGCCACGACGTTGACGGCCTGCTCCACCGGGCGGAAGCCGCGCAGCGAGACGCGCACCCGGCGCTGGCCGCTCTGCACGTTGAGCACCGCCGGCGTGAAGCCCATCGGCTTGCCGTCGACCTCGACGAGCGCGTCGCGCTCGTCCGCGTTGACCACGAGGCTGCCGGTCAGCGGGTTCAGCCGGTAGCGCGCGGGCACCGTCGTGCCGGCCGCGACGTTCACGTCCTGCTCCGACGGCTGATAACCCTCCTGCGACAGGTAGAGGCGGTGACGGCCGGGAGGCAGCGTGAGATCGCACGGCGCGGTGCACGCCACCGGCCCGCTCGCGTCGTTGACCCTGACCTGCGTGCCCGCCGTCTCACCGACGACACGCACCGTGCCGACGATGCGCTTGAGCTTGATCGCGACGTTCGTCTGCTCGCCGGTCTTCGCCTCGACGTTCTCGACCTCCGCCGGCTCGTAGCCCTCGAGGTCGACGATGATCTTGTGCTTGCCGGGCTGGAAGCCGAGGAGGCGGGGCGTGTTGCCGCGGCCGCCGAGATCGCGGCGGTTGATGTACACCGTCGCTCCGGGCGGGTCCGTCTGCACGTTGATGACGGCGACGTTGGGCCGGATGCGCGCGAGCGCCTCCTCGATGGCGGGCCTGCGCGCCGCGTTCGGCTCCTGCTCGAGCGCCTGAACGTAGTAGCGGAACGCGTCTGGGTACTCCCCGAGCGCCTCGTACGTTCGTGCGATGTTGAAGATGACGTTGCGGTTCGGCACGAGCCGGTTCGACACCAGGAAGTGCTCCAGGGCGCCCCGGTAATCGCGCTGTGAGTACCGGTCGGTGGCGATCCTGAAGTGTAGATCGGCCTCATCGGCCAGATCGTCCGCCCAGGCAGGCCGACCGGAGAATGTGAGGAGTGAAACGAGTATGAGTAGGAGTGCGGAGCGACGAAAGCTCATCTTTCGATCTCGATTCCCAACGGTCGAAGTGGAGCGGAATGCGCCGCCGCCGGGTCCAGCAGTCACGCCGAGACACGGCGAGCTTGGGACGAACAGCCGCATTGCCAGGTCAGCTTACCGTAAGCCGTGAGCCGATCCAACCTGTTCGCACAAGCCCCCGATGCCCCGAGGTCCACGTGGACCTCGCTGTGTAGGCGCCCTGCGCGGAGGGCATACAGAGTGAGCGGCGCCGGGGCCGCGCGCGCGTGGATCTCCCCGGAACCGTTCGCGTCTACGCGCGCAGGGAGCCAGGCGCGCGAGCTCGGGCTTGCCCGCCCGCGCGGCGCTGGAGGCCCGCTCCCGCCGCGGTCGCTGAGGGCTGGATGACGTCGCCGCCGCGCCCTCGAGCGGCCGTGACGCGGCGCCGCGCGAACGCGCCGGCGCCTGGCTCTCTCGCGGTCGCCGCGGCGCGCTCCTCGCCGGGCGCGCGCCGCGCCCCGCGCCCGCTCGCGACGCGCCGGCGACGGCTCAATCGTGTCTCCAGCGGGTCAGCCGCTCGAGGATGATGATGAACACGATGACGCCGAACACGAGGATCGTTGAGATGGCGAACAGGTCGGTCCGCATGCCTCGCACCTGAGAGTGGTAGACGAAGAGCGGGAGCGTGACCGAGCGCGGGCCGGACGTGAAGAAGCTGATCACGAAGTCATTGAGCGACATCGTGAATGCCAGCATCGCGCCCCCCACGATGGCCGGCCACAAAAGGGGGAGCGTGACCCGCCGGAAATGGGTCCAGGGCGACGCGTAGAGGTCCATCGCGGCCTCGCTCAGCGTCGGTCCGATGGAGATGAGGCGGCTGCGGACGATGAGCGTGACGAACGCGATCTCGAACGTCACGTGGCCGATGATCATCGTCGTCATGCCGAGGTCGAACCAGTCCACCACCCGGCGGAGCAGGTTGAACGCCATCACCAGCACCGCGGCGAACGTGATGTCCGGCGCGACCGCCGGGATGTCGACGATCGACTCGAGCATGCGACTCACGGAGCCCGGCCACGGAAACCGCATCCCGAGCGCGAGCAGCGTCCCGAGGATCGTCGAGATGAGCGTGGAGGCGCCGCCGAGCAGCAGCGTGTTCACCGCCACCTCGCGGATCTCCCTGGCGCGCCGGCTGGTCTCGGGATCGGCGAAGAGCTCGAGGTACCAGCGCACCGAGAAGCCCGTCCAGACCAGGCCCCGCTCCGCGGCGTTGAACGAGTAGATGGCCACCGCGAGGAGCGGCAGGTAGAGGAGCCCGAAGCCGAAGAAGGCGGCCAGGGTCGTCAGCGCGCGCCAGGGACCGCGGCCGCCGCTCACAGGATCTCCACGGAGCGCCCATTCCGGCGGTAGAGGGAGACCCCGCCCAGCGTCAGGATGATGAGCAGCAGGCTGAGCGCCGCCCCATAAGGGATGTTCCGGCCCGGGCCGAACTGGTGCTGGATCAGGTTGCCTATGAGCCAGTGCTTCGCGCCGCCGAGCATGTCGCTCACCACGAAGACGCTCATCGCGGGGACGAACGTCAGGATCACGGCGACGCTGAGCCCGGGGAGGGTCTGGGGCAAGATCGCCGCGAAGAACACGCGGAGCCGCGAGGCGTAGAGGTCCTGCGCCGCCTCCACGAGCGACCAGTCGAGGCGGTCGATGCTCGTGTAGAGGGGGATCACCGCGAACGGCAGCGAGGCCGCGACGAGGCCCAGCGTGACCGCGGTCCAGCTCGGATAGATGTCGCGGCCGGGGTCGATCCAGCCGAGCCAGGCGGCCACCTTGGCGGGCAGGAGCTGCGCCGACAGGAGGAGCTTCCAGCTGAACGTGCGGATCACGAGGTTCGTGCAGAGCGGGACGAAGATGGTCGCGAGCCAGAAGAACCGCCGGCGCTGCGAGCCGCGGGCGATGAAGAAGCTCATCGGGTACGCGAGCATCACCGAGGCGGACGTCGCGATCAGCGCGAGGACGACGCTCCTGATGAGGATACGCGCGTTCTCGCCGGACGCGGAGCCGAAGATGCGCGCGAACGACTCGAGCGTCAGCTCCCAGATCAGGGCGCCGTCCGCGTCGCGCTTCACGAACGACACGACGAGGAGCGCGAGGCTCGGCAAGAGGAGGAACAGCGAGAGCCAGGAGACGCCGGCCGCGATGAACAGGGACCCCCGCGCGAGGAGCCGGCGCCGCGTCGTCAGCTGGCCAAACCAGACCGTGGGCTCAGTCACTGAGCACCTCGAGCCGCTCCGCGGGCAGGGCGAGCCAGACCGACGAGCCGGGCGTGAGCCGCGAGCGGGGGCTGAGCTGCACGCGGAGCGGCCCGGGCTCGATGATGAGCTCGACGTGGTCGCCGCGATAGAAGCTCTCCCGCACGACGCCGCGCACCCCGTTCTCCGGCGGTTCGGTCTCGCAGAGCTCGATCCACTCGGGGTGGATCGCGAGCGTGCCGAACTCCCACTGAGGTGTGGTCTGGACCCGCAGCGCGCCCACCGTCGTGAAGACGAGCGTGGCGCCGACCCGCTGGGCCGAGATGATGTTGGCCGCGCCGAAGAACTCGGCGGCGAAGCGGCTCTGCGGCCGCTCGTACACCTCGGCCGTCGCGCCCTGCTGCTCGATGCGGCCCTTGTTCATGAGCACGATCCGGTCCGAGACGGTCATCGCCTCGTCCTGATCGTGGGTGACGAGCACGAACGTCTTCCCGAGCGCGCGCTGGAGGCGGCGCAGATCGAGCTGCACCTCGGCGCGCAGCTTCGCGTCGAGGGCGGACATCGGCTCGTCGAGCAGCAGCACCTCAGGCTCGTTGACGACCGCCCGCGCGAGCGCGACTCTCTGCTTCTGACCGCCCGAGATCTGGTGCGGGTACCTCTCCGCGAGATCATCGAGCTTGAGCATCGAGAGGCTCGAACGCACGCGCTCGCGCACCTCGGGGTCCGGGAATTTGCGCGACCTCAGCCCGAAGGCCACGTTCTCGAACACGGTGAGATGCGGGAACAGCGCATAGTTCTGGAACACCGTGTTCACCGGCCTGCGGTTCGCCGGCAGGTGATCAACCGCCCTGCCGGCGAGGAGGATGCGCCCCCGGTCGGAACGATCGAGCCCCGCGATGATGCGGAGCAGCGTCGTCTTTCCGCAGCCGGAAGGCCCGAGGAGCGTCACGAACTCGCCGGCCTCCGCCTTGAACGACACGTCGTTCAGTATCTGTGTCTTACCGAAGCTCTTGCTGACACTCTCTACAACGAGGCTGCATCCCGGGGTGTGCTCGGCCGCGCTCTCGGTCGGGGGCGCCGTGCTGCCTCGCGCCGACGACGAGAAGAAGTCTCTCAACCTCTGGATCACCCCAGCAAACCCTTCGCGCGTGGCGCTCTCGGAACCGCTTCCGAAGCCTCGGAGCGTACTACGCAGACCATGATGCCCTCCCGTTGTCAACTGGGTGCGCGCCGGGCTGACCGGCTGAGCGGCACGCACCGGCCGGGCTCTTTTCGCTCGCAGGCCCGGTACGCTACCGCATTCCCCTGGGGGTGCCACCTTTCTGCCGATCCTGCTCGCGGCCTCGCGCGCGCCCCCGTCGAGGCCCCGAGCGCGCCCGCGCACCCCATGGTCTGCCGCTCGCAACGCGCTCTCCGCGGCCTCGCGCGCTCCACGCGCCCCGCGCCGGGCCCAGCGGTCTCCAACGCGCCCTGCGGGCCTGCGTGCGCTCCTTCGCGCTTCCTGGGCGCTTCTACGTGCCTCCGCGCGCTTCCACGCGCTTCCACGCGCTTCCACGCGCTTCCACGCACTGCTTGCCACCGCTCGGCGCCGGTGATTTCTTGGTCCACGCATGGGCCTGAGGAACGCGAGACCCGAGTTCGGAGGCACGCGTCGCTTCCAGGTCGTTCGCGTCGTCGGCGTCGGCGGGATGGGGGTTGTCTACGAGGCCTTCGATCGCGAGCGGAAGGGGCGCGTCGCGCTCAAGATCCTCCGGAATCTGAGCGCCGACGCGCGCCTCCGCTTCAAGAACGAGTTCCGTGCGCTTCAGGACATCCAGCACCCCAACCTGGTCAGCCTCGGCGAGCTCCACGAGGAAGAGGGGCAGCTCTTCTTCACCATGGAGCTCATCCGCGGTGTCGATTTCGTCGTGCACGTGCGGCTCCACGAGGAGGGCGACGCCGGGCCGCAGGGCGAGCCCGCCGGCGGCGGGCGGCGCTCCACCCTGCCGTCGAGCCCGCTCTGGTCCGCCCAGGCCCCCCCCTCCGAGGAGCAGCCGCGCATCAAGCGCCCCTTCCACGAGGCCCGCCTCCGCTCGGCGCTGGCGCAGCTCGCCCAGGGGCTCGCGGCCGTGCACGCGGCCTACAAGGTTCACCGCGACATCAAGCCTTCGAACGTGCTCGTCACCGCGGAAGGGCGGGTGGTCGTCCTCGACTTCGGGTTCGTCGCCGACGCGAGCGGCACAGGCCGCGAGCGCGCCGTCGTGGGGACCCTCCACTACATGGCGCCCGAGCAGGCCGAGGCGAAGGCGGCCGGGCCCGAGGCGGATATCTACAGCGTGGGGGTCATGCTCTACCTCGCGCTGACCGGGGTCTATCCGTTCCAGATGGCGCCCAAGGCGACGCTCGACATGATGCGTCGGGCCGAGCCCCCGCCGCCGAGCCGGCTCGTCGAGGACATGCCGCCGGACATCGACGAGCTCTGCGTCGACATGCTCCGCATCGACCCCGCCGCCCGACCCACAGCGCGCGACGTGCTGCGGCGGCTCCGCGTGCAGGAGCTCATCGAGGAGCCGCCGGTCCTCTCGCAGCGCATCGGCTTCGTCGGCCGGCGCAGCGAGCTCGCCGCGCTCGAGGGCGCGTTCGCGGAGGCCAGGATGGGGCGCGCGGTCACGCGGTTCATCGAGGGCGAGTCGGGCGTCGGCAAGAGCGCGCTCCTCCGCCGGTTCCTGGAGCGCATCGACAAGGAGGCGCTCGTCCTCGCGGGGCGCTGCTACGAGCGCGAGGCGGTCCCCTACAAGGCGGTGGACGAGCTCATCGACGCGCTGAGCCGGCACCTCGCGCGCCGCCCTCCCGAGGAGATCAAGGCGCTCTTGCCGCCCAACGCGGGCCTGCTCGGCACGGTGTTCCCGGTGCTCCGGACGGTCCCCGCGATCACCGAGGCGCGCGCGCGGCGCAAGGCGATCGACCCGCCCGAGATCCGCGCGCTCGTCTTCGCCGCGCTGCGCGAGCTGCTCGGCCGGCTCGCGGCCGAGCGGCCGCTCGTGCTCGCGATCGACGATCTCCAGTGGGCCGACGCCGACAGCGTCGCGCTCCTCTCGGAGGTGATGCGCCCGTGGACCGAGGCCGACCTCGTCGCGGCGAGCAGGCCGGGATCGTTCCCGGGGCTCGACGGTGCGGCCGCGGGCGCGCCGGTCGACCCCGCGCGCCCGCGGGCGATGATGCTCGTGGCGGCGGTGCGGACCGCCTCGGAGACGGGGCCGCCGCTGTCGCGGCAGATCGGGGTGCCGGCCGAGACGCTCGGGCACATCATCCTTCACCGCCTGTCGCTCGCCGAGGCGCAGGAGCTCTGCGCGCTGCTGCTCCGGGGCGCGCCGGCCGGCCGCCCGCTCAGCATCGAGGCCATCGCGCAGGAGGCCGGCGGCCACCCGCTCTTCATCGACGCCCTGCTGCGCCACCGCATGGCGCAGGACACCGACGGCGGGCCGGTGCGCCTCGACGACGTCCTCTGGGCGCGCATCAGCCGGCTGGACCCGCGGGCGCGCCAGCTCCTCGAGCTCGTCGTGTGCGCCGGCTCGCCGGTGCTGACGTCGGTCGCCGCGCACGCCATGGCCGCGGACTTCTCTGAGCTCACGCGGGTGCTCTCGGCCCTGCGCGCGGCGAACCTCGTGCGGACCGGCGGCTCGGGCCAGGACGAGTTCGTGGAGCCGTTCCACAACCGCATCCGCGAGACGGTGACGACCCGGCTCGACGAGCAGACGTCGCGGAGCTGGCACGGCCGGCTCGCCCTAGCGCTGGAGGCCTCCGGGCGGGCGGAGCTCGAGGCGCTGGCCGAGCACTGGCGCGCCGCCGGCGACGCCGAGCGCGCCGCGGGCTACGCGGTGCGCGCCGGCGAGCAGGCCGAGGCCGCGTTCGCGTTCGACCACGCGGCGCGCCTCTACCGCATGGCGATCGATCTCCACCTCCCCGGCGGGGCGGAGCGGCGGGTCGTGCTCGCCAAGCTCGGCGACGCGCTGAGCAGCGCCGGGCGCGGCGCCAAGGCCGCCGAGGCCTACATGGCCGCGAGCGACGGCGCCCCGGAGGCGGAGGCGATCGATCTCGGGCGGCGCGCCGCGGAGAACCTGCTCCGCGCCGGCTACGTCGACGCCGGCATGGCGGGCCTGCGCTCGGTGCTCGGCGCGGTCGGCATGCAGGTGCCGAAGACGCCCGAGCTCGCGGTCGCGTCGCTGATGCTGCGGCGGGCGCAGGTGCGCCTGCGCGGGCTGAACTTCGTCGAGCGCCCCGCCGACGAGGTCTCGCCCGAGGATCTCATGCGCATCGACGTCTGCTGGTCGGCGGCGATGGGCCTCGCGATCGTCGACCCCACGCGCGGCGCCGACTTCCAGGCGCGCAACCTGCTGCTCTCCCTCAAGGCAGGCGAGCCGTACCGCGTGACCCGCGCCCTCGCCTTCGAGGCGACCTACCTCGCGATCGACGGCGGCCCGTCCGCCGCCCGCGTCGCCGACCTGCTCTCGACGGCGAGCGCGATCGCCGCGCGCATCGGCCGGCCGCACGCGCTCGGCCTCGTCGGCTTCGTCGGCGGCGTCACGGCCACGCTCTTCGGCCGCTGGAAGCAGGGCGTGGCCGATCTCGACCGCGCGGACGTGATTTTCCGCGAGCGCTGCACCGGCGTCACGTGGGAGCGGAGCTGGGCGCACACGTTCTCGGTCTGGGCGCTCTGGTATGGCGGCGAGACGCGCGAGTTCATGCGCCGCGTCCCCATGTACCTGCAGGCGGCCGACGAGCGCGGCGACCGTTACCTGGCCACGAGCCTGCGCTCCTCGCAGAGCAACGCCTACTGGCTGGTCGGCGACGATCCCGACGCTGCGCAGCGCCAGGCGCAGGACGCGATCCGGAGCTGGTCCAAGGCGGGCTTCCAGCTCCAGAGCTACTTCGACCTCGTCGCCCGCGCGCACATCGGCCTGTACCGGGGCGAGGGCGAGGCGACGCACCGCCTCTTCGCCGAGCAGCGCTCGGGCATCGAGAGCTCGCTCGCGCTGCGCATCCAGGCGGTGCGCATCATCATCACGCACCTCCGGGCCTGCGCCGCGGTCGCCGCCGCGGTCGCCGCGCCGTCCGACGCCGAGCCGCTCCACGACGAGGCGCTCCGCGCTGCCCGCAAGCTCGACGCCGAGCACATGCCCTGGGCCGACCCGCTCGCCGCGTCCGTGCGCGCCGCCGTCTCCGCCGCGCGCCGCGAGGCCGAGGCGGCCCTCCAGTCGCTCATCGACGCCGTGCGCGGCTTCGAGTCCGCCGGCATGGCACTCCACGCCGCCGCCGCGCGCCGCCGCCACGGCGAGCTGCTCCAGGGCGACGAGGGCCGCGCCGCCGTCGACGCGGCGAACGCCTGGATGCACGACCAGGGCATCGTCAGCCCCGACCGCATGACGAACATGCTCCTGCCGGGCTTCTAGGGAGGAGCTCACCCGCTTCGGATACGGGCCCATCTCGGCGTTTTCGGTGCTCAGCGTACAGGAGTACGCTTCCGCGCCGAAAACGCCGAGCTGGACCCGTCTCCTGTGCGGGTGAGCTCCGGCGACGGTAGGGGGAAGGGGAGTCGGGTGCCGGCCGGCCGAGCGTCAGGACTTCACGCGCAGGACGGCGGTGCCCTTCTGCTTGCCGTAGAGCTGCTTGATCTCGATCTTGTACTCGCCGGGGGCCGACGCGCTGAACTCGACGGGCGAGGCGCTCTGCGGCTTGCCGGTGGGCAGGTCGCGCAGCACGCGCTCGATGATGATCTTGCCCGAGGGGGAGCGGATCTTGATGTTGAACGGCGGCGTCGCCTCGTCGTATGCGCGGAACACGAGGCGCACGGTGTCTCCGACCGAGACCGGGGTGGTCTGGCAGATCGTCTCGATGTCGCCTTCGTTCTCAACGGTATCGGCCACGCGTCGCTCGTCCCGTGAGGCACCTCACCGCGGTCCCTCGTCGCTCATTGTAGACGCGTCCGGCGTGGATTCGCGAATTTGGCGCGCGTCCGCTGGCGCCGCGCGCCGGAGGAGGCCGCCCGCGGGCGGCCCTCCCCCCGCGCAGCTCAGGTCTTCGACCATCGCAGGCGCGGCTGCCGCGCCGCCCGGGCCTCGTCGAGGCGCCCGACCACCGTGCCGTGCGGCGCCTGCTTCACGACCTCCGGCGTCTCCTGCGCCTCCTTGAGGATGCTCAGCATCGCGGCCGCGAACTCGTCGAGGGTCTCGCGGGTCTCCGTCTCGGTCGGCTCGATCATCAGGGCGCCCGGCACGACCAGGGGGAAGTAGACCGTGGGCGCGTGGAAGCCGTAGTCGAGCAGCCGCTTGGCGATGTCGAGCGTCTTGACCCCGGTCTCCTTCTCGATCTGGCTGTCGGAGAGCACGACCTCGTGCATGCACGGCTGCGGCACCGGCGCGAGGTAGTGGTCCTTCAGCTTGGCCCAGAGGTAGCGCGCGTTCAGCACCGCGAGGCTGCTCGCCGTCGTGAGCCCCTCGCCGCCCATCTCCCGGATGTACGCGTACGCCCGGATGAACATCCCGAAGTTGCCGGTGAAGGCCCGCAGCCGCCCGATGCTCTGGGGCCGGTCGCGGTCCCACGCGAGCGCGTCGCCGCGCCGCACGAGCACGGGCGACGGCTGGAACGGTTCCAGGTGCTTCTTGAAGCAGACCGGCCCGGAGCCGGGGCCCCCGCCGCCGTGCGGGGTCGTGAACGTCTTGTGCAGGTTGATGTGGATGACGTCCATGCCCACGTCGCCCGGCCGCGCGTGCCCCATGATGGCGTTCGTGTTCGCGCCGTCGCCGTAGACGAGCCCGCCCTTGTCGTGGATGAGCTTGATGATCGCCGGCAGGTGCGTCTCGTACGCCCCGAGGGTGTTCGGGTTCGTGATCATCAGGCCGCAGACGTCGCCGTCCGACCCCTCGCGCTCGATCGCGGCGAGGACCTGCTCGGGGTGGGTGATCCCGTCGGCGTTCTTCTCGATCCGGACGGCCACGAGCCCGTTGAGCGCGCAGCTCGCCGGGTTCGTCCCGTGGGCGCTCTCCGGGATGAAGACCTTCCTCGGCGAGCGCCCCTTCGACTCGTGGAACGCGCGCATCATCATCAGCCCCGCGAGCTCGCCCTGCGCGCCCGCCGACGGCTGCAGCGAGCAGCCGTCCATCCCGCTGACCTCGCAGAGCGCCTCCTGGAGGCGCCACATCACCTCGAGCGAGCCCTGGCTGAGCTCATCGGGCGTCATCGGGTGCATCTTGGCGAAGCCCGGGATGCGCGCGGCCCACTCGTTGATCTTCGGGTTGTACTTCATCGTGCACGACCCGAGCGGGTACATCTGCCCGTCGATGCAGAAGTTCCACTGCGAGAGCCGGACGAAGTGCCGGAAGGCCTCCGGCTCGCTCACCTCGGGCAGGCCGGCCGCCTCCTTGCGCGCGAGCGCGCCGTAGTGGGCGCCGGGGTCGACGTCGGGCACGTCGAGCGGGGGGAGCGACGCGCCGGTCCTGCCCGGCGTGCCGCGCTCGAAGATGGGGGGTTCGCGGAACTGAATGCCTCGCGGCTGCGGTTGCGTCATCGGGTGCTGTTATGTCAGAGGCCGGGGAGCCCGGCAGGTGCTTCGTCGTCAGGGGCCACGGTGGACCCGCGGGTGCTTCGTCGGTCAGGGCCGTGGAGGCCGGCCGGCGCTCCGTCGGTCAGAGGCTGGGCGGCTCGGCGGCGCCTTCGTCGGAGGGTGAGGCAGGCGCCTCGGGCGTGCCGGACTCCTGGTTCTCGCTGTCCCAGTCGCCGCCGCCGATGTCGGAGCTGCCGGTGCCGCCGATCGACTGGAGGTCCGGCATCATGTTGCGCTGCTTGACCGCCTCCCAGGGCTCGCCGACCTCGTCCTTGTTGCGGCCGATCTCGCCTACCACCTTGTCGTCGACGTTCTCGCCCTCGGGCCGCTTGTACTTGAAGTATCCCCGGCCTTCCTTGGTCGAGTTCGGCCCGATCGCGCCGATGACATGCTCGGTCCAGGAGAACTTGATGAGGTCGCCCGTCACCGAGCCGTGCAGCTCGCCCCAACGATCCTTGACGGGCCGGATCCACTTGCCCGAGATGGCGTCGTTGTCCTGCACGAGGTGCAGGTAACCGTAGAGCTCGCTGTAATAGACCCCCGTCCAGTCGGCGCCTTCGGGCATGTCCCCGGCCTGCACCTTGGCCGTCTTGGGAGCGGGGTTCGAGCTGCAGCCGAGCGCCATCGGGCCTAGCAGAAGGGCTCCGGCGGCGGCGGCGATCCAGAGCCGTCGCGATACGTTCATGGCGGCGGAGCCTAGCACAGCACCTACCCGCACCCATACCCCCGCCATGCGCCCCCGGCGTGCGCCCCGCGCGTCCGTCGCGGCGTGTCAGGGACACGCGCCCACCTCGCCCCCTGAAGGAGGAGCGTGACGTACCGTCCAGTGTGTGCTCGACGGCGTGATTTTCTACTTCCGTCGCTCGAGGTGCGCGGAGCGGCTGTTAAGCTCCCGCCATGCTGAAGTTCTTTGTCTGCAACCGAGGTTCAGTAATTCCCGGCAGAACTGCTCTCTTCGTCAGTGTGCTCGCCCTTGCTGCCTGCGAGGGGCAGCTCGGCGGCCTTGACGGCTCTCCCCCGCGCGGCGGTGGAAGCAGCGCCTCCGGCGGCGGCCCGCGCCCTGTCCCCGGGGGCTCCAAGCCGCTGCCCGCCGCCGCCTCGTGCGCTCCCGCGGCGAGCGGCGGCTCCACCGACGTCGCGGAGCCTCAGCTCCTGCTCCAGCTCTCGGACGACGACGAGAGCGCCTGGCTCGGCTCGCCGGCGGTCGCCGATCTGGACGGCGACGGCGTGAACGAGATCCTCGTCACGCACAACGGCAACGTCGTCGCCTGGGGCCCCGACGGCGAGCAGCGGTGGCGGTTCGACGAGTCGCGGCAGCACGGCCGCATCTGGGCGAGCCCGATCGTCGGAGATTTCCGCGGCGACGAGCAGCTCGAGATCGTCATCGCCGCGCGCACCACGATCTACATGCTCGACGCGAACGGCCAGGTGGTCAGCGGCTGGCCCGTCACCTGGAACGACGAGATCCGCGCCCTCGCCGCGGGCGACGTCGACGGCGACGGCCAGCTCGACGTCGTGGCCGCGAGCACCGACCGGTCCCCCGACATCCTGATGGCGTTCCACGCGAGCGGGGCGCGGGTCGCGGGCTTCCCGCCGATCGAGAGCGGCACGATCGGGTGCGACGCGCGCCGCAGCGACGACGCCGAGTGCTGGATCGTGGGCGCCTACGACCAGAACCTGGCCATCGGCGATCTCGACGGAGACGGCTCTCAGGACATCGTCTCGCCGATGGATAACTCCTATGCCGGCTTCTATCACGGCACGGGAGAGGCCTTCGACGCGAATCCCATGTTCCGGAACCGCCCGAAGACGCCGGGCGTGCGGTACATGCACGATCTCGAGCTCGCGCAGCAGGGCTTCGGCGACAGCAGCGACCTGCAGGCCTATTTCAAGAACTCGGCCCCTGCGATCGCGGACGTCGACGGCGACGGCAAGCCGGAGGTCATCATGCTCGCCGCGGCCGAGGACGTCGACATGTCGAACCAGTCCCAGGGCGTCGGCCTCTGGGTGGTCCGCAACGACGCGAGCCGCATCGACGGCTGGGAGAGCCCGTTCTACGCGCCGGACTACCTGTCCGGCGGCGAGGATCTCGGCGGCAACATCGTGGCCGCGACGCAGCAGGTGACCGTCGCCGACCTCGACGCGACGCGCCCCGGCCCCGAGATGATCTTCGCGGGCCTCGACGGGCGGATCCACGCGGTCTACGCCGACAAGACGGAGTTCTGGGACGTCCAGTACACGGACAGCACGCAGGTGCTCACGGGCGGCGTCGTGGTCGGGGACCTGTCGGGCGATGGCATCCCCGAGGTCGTGTTCAACACCTACTCGACCGAGGAGAACCGGAGCCACCTCTTCGTCCTCAACGCGGGCGGCAAGATCCTCCACAAGATCCCGCTGCCGCGGCTCGGCGCGATGCCCGTGCCGACGCTCGCCGACGTGAACGGCGACGGGACGATCGAGATCGTCGTGTCGCTCCGCGAGATCGGGTGGATCGACGGGCAGTACCCGGAGCCGTGCACGTATGTGTACACGGTGCCGCAGTCGTCGGATAACTGCCTGCTCTGGCCGACCGCCCGCGGCAACTACTACCGGAACGGCTGGGTCCGCGGCGCGGACTGACGCGTCCTCGGGGGCCGCGCCGACGGGCCCCCCGGCGCACACGAAGGGCCGATCGCCGCGGCGGTCGGCCCTTCGCCGTTCTGGCCTCGCTCCGCGGCCCCCGGCGCGCGGCCCGCCGCGGCCCTCAGGCCGCGAGCGCCTCGCGGCAGGCGGCGACCGTCCGCTCGATGTCCTCTTCCGTGTGCGCGCCGCTCAGGAACGCCGCCTCGTACTGCGACGGGGGCCAGTAGACGCCGCGCGCGAGCATCCCCGCGTGGAAGGCGCTGAAGCGCTTCGTGTCCGAGGTGGAGGCGTCGGCCCAGGAGCGGACCGGGCCCTTCGTGAAGAAGAGCGTGATCATGGAGCCGACCCGCTGGACGCACGCGTCCACGCCGGCGCCCTTCGCGGCGGCCCGGAGGCCGTCCTCGAGCGCCGCGCCGAGCTTCTCGAGCCGCTCGTAGAGGTCGGGCGTGAGGCGCTCGAGGGTCGCGAGCCCCGCCGAGACGGCGAGCGGGTTGCCGCTGAGCGTGCCGGCCTGGTACACGGGGCCGAGCGGCGAGACGACGCGCATCACGTCGGCGCGGCCGCCGTAGGCCGCGAGGGGCATGCCGCCGCCGACGACCTTGCCGAGCGTGGTCAGGTCGGGCCGGAGGCCGAAGCGCTCCTGCGCGCCGCCGCGGGCGAGCCGGCAGCCGGTCATCACCTCGTCGAAGATCGAGAGCGCGCCGTGCTTGCGGCAGAGGTCGATGACGAGGGCGAGGAAGCCGGGCTCCGGCGGGACGCAGCCCATGTTGCCGACGACAGGCTCGAGGATGACCGCGGCGATGTCGCCCCCGCGTGCGGCGAAGGCGGCCTCGAGGGCGGCGGGGTCGTTGTAGGGCAGCGACAGCGTGGCGCGGGCGACGCTCTCGGGGACGCCGGCGGAGTCGGGCGCGCCGAAGGTGGCGAGCCCGCTGCCGGCCTTGACCAGCAGGTGATCGGCGTGGCCGTGGTAGCAGCCCTCGAACTTGATGATCGCGTCGCGGCGGGTGAAGCCGCGCGCCACGCGGATGGCGCTCATGGTCGCCTCGGTGCCGCTCGAGACGCAGCGCAGCATGTCGATGCTCGGGTAGAGCGCGCGGATCGTCTCGGCGAAGCGCACCTCGAGCTCGGTCGGCGCGCCGAACGAGAGGCCGCGGAGGGCGGCGTCGCGGACGGCCTCGACCACGGCGGGGTTCGCGTGGCCGAGGATGGCCGGCCCCCAGGAGCCGACGTAATCGATGTACTCGGCGCCGTCGGCGTCGAACAGCCGCGCTCCCTGCGCGCGGGCGATGAAGAGGGGGTCGCCGCCGACGGCGCGGAAGGCCCGCACCGGGCTGTTCACGCCGCCGGGCAGGACGGCGGCGGCGCGGTCGAACAGGGCTCGGGAGGCCGGGGCTCGGCCCCCGCGGGCGGGCGGAGGGGCGCTGGTCGCGTTCGTCATCGTGCTCCGGCCATAGCAGGGGCAGGGCGGGGGGGCGACGCGGATCAAGGCAAGGCCGCCGGGGCGCCGAGGCGCGGGGCGCCGGGGGCGCAGTCCGGGGTGCCGGGCCGTGACCCGGGGTCACGGGTCGCGGGGTCGTGGTCCGGCGTTGCGCGTCACGGTCGTGGTCCGGCGTTGCGCGTCACGGTCGTGGTCCGGCGTTGCGCGTCACGGGTCGTGGTACGGCGTTGCGCGTCACGGCGTCGCGGCGCCGTGCGTTGGGGGCGCCGGCGGTCGGCGGCGCGCGTGCGTCCCTGGGTCCACACGAGCCTTTGCGGCGCGGTCGCGCTTGGCTATGGTGAGCGCCTGGAGAGAGGGGGCCGCGATCCGCGGCCCGGGCTGCTCCTGGAGACCGCGGGCGCGGCTCCCCGAGCACCAGCATCTGGTGAGCCATGCGGATCTCCGAGGACCCCGCTCCGGGGCAGCGTCTCGGGCGATATGAGCTTTTGCGCCTCATCGGCGAGGGCGGGATGGCCCAGGTGTGGGCCGCGCGCATGGAGGGCTCCCGCGGCTTCCACAAGGTCGTCGCGCTGAAGACGCTGATCCCGGCGCTCGCGAACGACCCGCAGTTTCAGCGCATGTTCCTCGACGAGGCGAACCTCGCCTCGAAGATCCACCACCGCAACGTCGTCGAGATCCTCGACCTCGGCGACACCGACGGCGTGCTCTTCCTCGTGATGGAGTGGATCGACGGGCAGACGATGCAGCGGCTGCTCCGGCCGGGGCTGCGCCCGATGCCGATCTCCCCGGCGATCGCCGCGCGCATCGTGGCCGACGCGGCGCACGGGCTGCACGCCGCGCACGAGCTCCACGACGAGCGCGGGGTGCCGCTCGGCATCGTGCACCGGGACGTCTGCCCGCAGAACATCCTCATCGACCGAGACGGCACGGTGAAGGTGGCCGATTTCGGGATCGTGAAGGCGTTCGAGCGGCTGGGCGACACGACGCAGACCGGCGAGATCAAGGGCAAGGGCGAGTACATGTCGCCCGAGCAGGCGCAGGGGTACCCTGTCGATCGCCGCTCCGACATCTTCTCGCTCGGCGTGGTGCTCTTCGAGGCGGTCACGGGCGCGCTCCCGTTCCAGGTGCTGCACGACCTGGTGCTGCCGCAGACCGGGGTGCCGGAGCCGCCGCGCCCCACGCTCATCGCGCCGCATTGCCCGCGCGAGCTGGAGGAGATCATCCTGAAGGCGCTCGCGCGCGATCCGCGGCAGCGCTTCCAGACGGCGGGCGAGATGGCGAGCGCGCTGGAGGACTTCCTCATGCGCCGGTCGGGCGTGATGACGAGCGCCCAGGTGGCCGAGCTCCTGATCGCGCGCTGCGGCGACGCGATGGAGGAGGAGCGGCAGAAGATCGCGGGCGCGACCGCGCCGCAGCAGCGCCCGGGGTGGCGGCCGAGGCCCGGCGCGACGCTGAGCGCGGGGCCGGTCTCCGAGGGCCGGTCGCGGGGCGCGCGCACGGATCCGCGGCGGGGGATCGGCGGGCTGATGCGCGCCGGCAGCGACGCGCTGCGCCCGGTCGCGCTGCCGTGGCTCGTGGCGTCGGTGTCGACGGGGGTGGCGGTCGCGTCGCTCATGTTCGTCGCGCTGAGCCGGCCGCGGGAGCACCGGCCGCTCGTGGATCCGATCGCGGTGCAGGTCCAGCCGAGCGCCGCGGTGGTGCGGCTGAACGACGTGGTGCTCGGCGTGGGCAGCCAGGTCATCGCTCGCCCGAAGCCGGGGGTGTCGCTCTCGGTGGAGGCGCGCTCGAGCGACGGCGTCTCGCAGAAGGTCGAGATCACGTCGGAGTCCCCCGCGCGCATCCAGCTCAACCTGGAGGGGACACGCGAGCCCGGGCCCGGAGCGCCGGCGCCGTCGCGCAGCGGCGGGGCGCCGGCGCTGAAGTAGGCGCGAGCGCGCGGGTCACGTCGCGGCCTGGAGCTCGCCGCGCAGGAGCCCGTAGACCGCGGTGTCGGTGAACCGCCCGTCGTAGTACCAGTTTTGCCGGTGCTGCCCTTCGCGCGTGAAGCCGAGCCGCTCGAGCACGCGTGCGCTGGCGCGGTTGTCGGGGTCGAGCTGGGCCTCGACGCGGTGGAGATCCATCGACGCGAAGCCGAAGGGGAGCATGGCGCGCAGTGCCTCGGTCATGATGCCCTGGCCCCAGAACGCGGGCAGGAGCCCGTAGCCGATCTCTGCCCAGCGATGGGGCTTGTTCCAGCGCCAGAAGCCGCCGTTCCCGATGAGCTCTCCGCCCTCCTTGAGGGTGATGCCCCAGTAGATTGAGGTGTTCTCGCGGATGCCGGCGGTGACGACGGCGAGGTTCTGCTCCGAGTCGGCGATCGAGCTGTCGGGCGCCCGGCCGGTGTAGCGCGTCATCTCCGGATCCGACCGGATACGGAAGAGGCGCTCGACGTCGGCGGGCCCCATCGCGCGGAGCCGGAGGCGCGGCGTCGTGAGGACGGGGAACGGGTCGAACGATGCCATTCGCGGATGGCATCAGCGCAGCCGGCCGGGCGTCAAGCGCGGGGCACGAGGCCGCGGGCTTGACGGCGCTGCGCCCGCGGCCGAGATCTGCCGAGGAGGACTTCGCATGGCGCCGCTCGAGGATCTGCGTCCGGAGCAGCTCACCGCGATCGAGGTGGCGGAGGAGGGCGTCGCGATCGAGCTGGCGGAGGACGGCGCGGCGATCGGAGGGGCGGAGGAGAGCGCCGCGATCGGGGAGCTGGCGGGGGAGGGGGCCGCGATCGAGCTGGCGGAGGGCCCGGCGATCGAGCTGGCCGAGGGCGCTGCCGGCGGCGAGGGCGTCGCCGGGGCGGCCGGGGCTGCGGGGCGCCGCGTCCGCTTCGCCCGCGGGGTCTCCGAGCTGCCCGGCGAGCGCGCCGTGGTGGTGCTGCACGAGGACATGATCCTGCGCTGGCGGCCCACGCCGGACCGGCCGGATGGCGCGCTAGCGAGGCTCTCCGAGGTGGCCGTGGGCGCGGCGATCGCTGTCGAGCACGGGGGCACCTGGGACGAGGGGCTCGTCCTCGGCCGCGTGGTGCGCCCGGCGCGCGCGGGCGGCTTCCGGGTGGACGGCGACGTGGAGCATTACCCCTCCATCGCCGAAGCCGAGCGAGCGCACGGCCCTCTCGAGGCGGGCGACCCGCAGGAGCCGCCGGCGAGGACCGCCGATCCGGCGTTCGAGCTGGGCGAGCCGATAGGCCGCGACCCGCGCGGGCTCGCCCGCAGGGCGAGGAGATAGCCGCAGCGTGCCACCCGCAGGCGCGCTGTCCCGCAGGCGCGCTGTCCCGCGGGCGCCCTGCCCCGCGGGCGCCCTGGCCTGCCGCGTGGGTCAGCCGAGCTCGCTCAGCGCGTCGCCGCGCGCCTCGGCCCAGCTTTCGCGGCTGCGCAGCCGTTCGCGGTAGGCGATCACGTTCGGCCAGCGCTCGGCGTCGTCGAGGCGCGAGCCGCGGAGCATCGCGAGGGCGGCGCCCATGGCGCAGTCCGTGAGCGACATGGAGCTCTTGAGCAGGTACTGCCTCTCATCGAGCTCTGCCTCGAGCAGATCGAGCGAGCGCGTGACCTCGTCGATGGCCCGCTGGAGGACAGCCTCGGCGGGGGCGGGGAAGCCCGTCTTCGGCGCGACGACGTTGGTCCACCAGATGATGCCGCAGTGCGGGGTCATGTGTGCGCTCTCGAAGAACAGCCACTGGAGCGCCCTGGCCTCGGACGTCGGCACGTCAGGCCAGCGCGTCGTGCCGTGGGTGCGGCCGAGGTAGGCGATGATGGCATTCGACTCCCGGAGCACGAGCGGGCCGTCCTCGAGGACGGGCACCTTCCGGTGCGGGTTCAGCCGGGCGAACGCCTCGGCGCGCTGCTCGCCTCGAAACAGGTCGACCTCGACCGGCTCGTAGGCGAGCCCGAGCTCGGCGAGGGCGAGGCGGACCTTGAGCGCGTTGGGCGAGTGGAGGAACGTGTAGAGGCGCATGCCGATGCCGTAGCGCAACGGACCGGAGGGCACGAGCGGCGCGATGGAGGGGATGGAGGAGCGCCGCGGGGGAGCGCGCGCGTCCGGATCAGGCGATGCCGATGACGGGCGGCACGACGGGAGCGGCTTCGGGCTTCACGGCGCCGGCATCCGGCTTCGTGTCGCCCTTCTCGGGCCGGGGAGACGCCGGCGCGGAGCGCGTCGCCGTGTACAGGTTGGGGAAGCGGCCCTCGGGATCATCGTAATAGAAGAGGAACCGGCCGACGCGGACGGCCTCGTCGTAATGGCGGAAGAGCAGCTTGGCGGCGCGCGCCTGGTAGCCTTTCCAGAGCGTCTGCTCGGGTGTCGTCGTGGCGCCGAGCAGGCGGAGGATCTGCTCCGCCAGGGCGCTCGCTTCCTTCTCGTCCTCGCCGCGAAAGTTCCGCTTGTCGTCCTGTATCGCCTCGCGGTGCTTCCGGTACATGTCGGCGGCGGCGGACAGGTCGTTGGCGAGGTCGAGGTGGCCGCTGCCCGCGCGCAGGTGCGCGAGCTGCGCTGTCGCCTCCGCGTCGCTGTCGAGGTGGTACTCGAGCGTCTTCAGCATGCGCGCGCGCGTCTCGTAGGCGCGCTCGACGAGGGAGGGCGGGAGCGCCGCGCCGGAATGCGTGGCCGAGGTGAGGAGGAACTTGTGCCGGGCGAACCATGTCGCCCACGCGACGCTCTCGAGCCCCTCGAGCAGCGCGGCGTCGAGCGCCCCCGCCGCGGCGATGGCCGCGATGCGCTGGCGCAGCTCTGGCGCGGAGAGCGTCTTGGCCACGCCGATGGCCTGCACGGCCGCCGCCTGGAGATCGAGCCGCGGCGTCTCCAGCCCGGCGAGCGGCATCGCGTCGAGGTCGGGCTTCACGCGGTGAAAGGCCGCCTCGGCGATATGAAGCTGGGTGGGCTCAACGGCGGGTGTCCCTGATTTCTTCGGGCTTTTGGGTTTGGGCATGAACGCAAGGACTAAGTCGCGCCGGCGCGCGTGTCGCAGGCGAGCACGAAATGGGCACGATTCAGGAACGTGATCGTGCGGTTGCATGTCGTCAGCGAGGTGATCGCAGGGGGCATGGGGAACGAGCGTTGTGATCGGGGAGCGGGACATCGAGCAGAGCACCGAGGTGGCAGGAGCAGACGGTGCTCCGGCCGGTGCCTCGGCCGACCGACGGCGGCGGATGCTGCGACGTAGCGGGAAGCGCGCGGGGCTTCGATGCAGGTGGTGCAGGACGTAGCGGGAAGCGCGCGGGGCTTCGATGCAGGTGGTGCAGGACGTAGCGGGAAGCGCGCGGGGCTTCGCCGCGGGTGGTGCAGGACGTAGCGGGAAGCGCGCGGGGCTTCGCCGCGGGTGGTGCAGGACGTAGCGGGAAGCGCGCGGGGCTTCGCCGCAGGTGGCGTGGGACGTTGCGCGAAGCGCGCGAGCAGCGGATGGGCGACGGATCGCCTTCCGGCATCACAGCAGGGGCGCTCCGTAACCGTGCTGTGTCAACCGGAAGAAGCGCTGTCGATGAGGCACCTCGACGCGCGCGCACGGTCGCCGCTGGCGGGGACGGATTATGTGTTCCGCCATCGACAACGCAGCACTGGATGAGGAAGAGGGGAAGGGAAGGCCAGGCGAGCTGGGAGCGCCAGAATGGCTTCAGCACGCTTCAGAGCCATATCTAGGATCCGATTCTGACCGTCGTCCCCGCGCGCGACGGAGACACGGGCGCCGCGGACGGCGTATCGACGATTGCCGATGTGAGGCTCGTGTCGGGCGACGCGATCGGTCTCGTCGTTCGCTCGGGCACAGCCGTGGAGTTCATCCGAACCGAGATTCTCGCGTCCTACGGATGGGCCGGCCACGATGGTGAGGAATGCGATGGCGAGGAATGGCCCGGGTTGAACCGGGCGGCGGGGCCTGATGGGCTGTACGGGGGCGACGCGTGCTCGGCGGCCACCGTCCGCGGCGGTCCGGCGACGGCACCAGGGGCATGCCGGGCCAGAGCCCCGGTCACCCCTGTGTGCAGTGGTGCTACCCCGTCGCAGCCAAGGCGACGGCGGCGCGCGAGATCCGCATCCAGAAGGCGTCGGCTGAGGCAACTTCGCACCCGCTGTAGCGATTTGCGACAGTATGGAATCCTACCAACAGCACGAAGTGCGGGAAAACCATGCTCCCGGCTTGTGCACCGATCTTGCACACGGCCGGGCACCCAAACCTACGTGAGGAGGTCTCGATCTATGGTCGCATCGCGCAACGTTCTCGTCGTCTCGCTCGGTCTCGCCCTCGGCGTTGGCTGCTCGAACCAGCCCCCGGCGAGCGATCCGAGCTCGGCGAGCGGAGCAACGCCGCCGCCGACCCAGCCCGCTGTCACGCCGCCGCCGCCGGTCGACACCGCGACGCCGCCGGCGACGCAGCCCAGCGCGGACGCGCAGCCGGAGGCAACCACCACCACGACGCCGAGCGCGCCGCCCGAGGCCCCGCTCACCGACGAGCAGATCGTCGCCGTGCTCGACGCCGCGAACAAGAAGGAGATTGACGAGGCCACGCTCGCGCAGACGAAGGCCAAGCACAAGGACGTGAAGGCCTACGCCAGGGTCATCACCCAGCATCACACCCAGGCGAAGGCGAAGCAGGCCCAGCTGGTCAAGAAGCTCGGCATCACGGCGGCGGAGTCGGACAAGAGCAAGCAGCTCACCACCGAGACGCAGCAGGCGGTCGACCAGCTCAAGGCCCTGCAGGGCGCCGACTTCGATCAGCAGTTCGTGGCCACCATGATCCAGGACCACCAGAAGACGCTCGACCTGCTCGACAAGCGCATCCTGCAGGACGCGAAGAACGCCGATCTGAAGGCGATGATCGAGAAGGACCTCCGCCCGACCATCGAGAAGCACCTCAAGGACGCCGAGGCGCTCGCGCAGAAGCTCGGCCCGGCGACCGGCGCGGCCGGCGGCACGGGCACGACGAGCGCGACGGGGACGCAGGGCGCGACCGGCGCGGGAGCGCAGGGCGGCGCGACGACCGGCGCGACGGGCGCCGGGAACCAGGGCACGACCGGCGGGCAGCGCGCCGCCGGCGCGCAGTCGGGGAACCAGGCCGGGCAGACCGGCGTGACGGCGGGGAGCCCGGGCGGCCAGGGCGGCGTTCAGCCGCCTGCAGCGACCCCGGCCGCCGGGGCCGGCGCTGGCACGAAGGGCGCCGGGACGACGAAGTAGTCGACCGCGGGAGCGGATGCCGGGATGCGGAGAGCGCGTGTCTCTCCGCATCTCGGCGATTCCCCCGCTGCGCGGCGCGCGGCTCAGCCGAGCGCGACCCAGACCGACTTGAGCTGCGTGAGCTCGTCCAGCACCGCGCGGCCGTTCTCCCGCCCGTAGCCGGATTGCTTGTATCCGCCATAAGGGCTCGCCGCGTCGAACCGGTTGTACGTGTTGATCCAGACCGTGCCCGCCGCGAGGCGCGAGGCCAGCGCGTGCGCCTTGCCGATGTCGCGCGTCCAGATGCCGGCCGCGAGGCCGTACTCGGTCGCGTTCGCGAGGCGCGCTGCCTCCTCGACGCCGTCGAAGGGGATGACCGCCAGCACGGGGCCGAAGATCTCCTCGCGGGCGATGCTCATCGACTCCGAGACCGACGAGAACACCGTCGGCTCGACGAAGTACCCCGGGCCCTCGCGCCGACCGCCCGCCTCGCGGCGCGCCCCCTCGGCCGCGCCGCGGTCGATGTAGCCGAGCACCTTCGTGAAGTGCGCCTCCGACACCAGGGGGCCCATCTGCGTCGACGGGTCGAGCGGATCGCCCGGCAAGAGCTTGCGCGCGCCGCGCGTCACCGTCTCCAGCACGCGGTCGTGCACCGCCCGCTCCACGAGGAGCCGGCTCCCCGCCGTGCACAGCTCGCCCTGGTTGTAGAAGATGGCCGTCACCGCCGCCTTCGCCGCGCTCTCCACGTCCGCGTCCGCGAAGACGATGTTGGGGCTCTTGCCGCCGAGCTCCAGCGACAGCTTCTTCAGCGTGCCCGCCGCCGCGCGCATGATCGCCCGGCCGGTGTCCGTGCCGCCCGTGAACGAGATCTTCGCGACCCCCGGGTGCTCCACGAGCGCCGCGCCCGCCTCCTCGCCGTGCCCCGTCACCACGTTGACGACCCCCGGCGGCACCCCCGCCTCCGCCAGGATGCGCGCGAGCTCCAGCGTCGTGAGGCTCGCCTCCTCCGGCGGCTTCACCACGACCGTGTTGCCCACCGCGAGCGCCGGCGCGACCTTCCGCGCCGCGAGCAGCAGCGGGAAGTTCCAGGGGATGATCGCGCCGATGACGCCGAGCGGCTCGCGCACGGTGTAGTTCAGGAACGGGCCCCGCACCGGGATCGTCTCGCCGCCGAGCTTCGTCGCCCACCCGGAGAAGTAGAAGAACGTGTCCGCCGTGCGCGGCACGTCGATCGTCCGCGCCGCCGTGATCGGCTTGCCTGTGTCGACGGCCTCCAGGCGCGCGAGCTCGTCGCACCGCGCGAGGATGAGCTCCCCCGCCTTCCACAGGATGCGCGCGCGCTCGTTCGGATCCATCGCGGCCCAGCCCGGGAACGCCGCGCGCGCGGACGCCACCGCGGCGTCCACGTCCTCGCGGCGGCCGCGGGCGAGCCGCGCGAGCGCCCCGCCCGTCGCGGGGTTCGCGGTCTCGAACGTCTCGCCGGAGAGCGCCTCCCTCTCGGCGTTGTCAATCCAGAGCTTCTTCACGGTCTCGCGCGTCTCGGACATGCCTTGTCGTAAACCCGCGCGCCCGGGCTCGGCAAGCGGCGATGACACCGGCCCTGCCGTGCGGGATACTCATCCACCCATGGACTTCTCCGATCGTCCCACGCTCCCGTCCGTCCCTCCGCGAAGAGTCGTCACCGAGCTGCCCGGGCCGAAGGCGCGCGCGTGGATGGCGCGCGGCGGCTTCGACATGCAGTCGCGCTACCGCGCGGTCGTGATGGACGACGCGGCCAGCCGGGGGTGCTCGCTGGTCGACGTGGACGGCAACGTGTTCCTCGACCTGTTCGCGAACTTCGCGCTCGGGGCGCTCGGCTACAACCACCCCGCGCTGGTCGAGGCGGCGCACGGCGAGGCGTTCATCCGCGCCGTCGCGAACCCGACGTCGACGCCGTTCGTGACGACGCCGGGCTGGTTCGAGTTCGTGGAGGCGCTCGAGCAGCGGTACGCCCCGCGCGGCATGGCGCGCGTCTTCTGCGTGGACGCGGGCGGCGAGGGCGTCGAGTCGGCGCTCAAGGTCGCGTTCATCCGGCACGGCGAGCGCCGGCGCGAGGCGGCGGGGCTGCCGAAGAACCCGCTGGAGCTCCCGGAGGATCAGCAGAAGAGCATCCTCGACAACGCGGGGACCGACGCGGTGGTCGTGTCGTTCGCCGGCGCGTTTCACGGCCGCGGCCTCGGGCCGATGTCCGCGACGCACTCCAAGGTGATCCACAAGGCCGACCTGCCCGCCTTCCCCTGGCCCACGGCGCCGTTCCCGGCGAGCCGCTTCCCGCTCGCGCGCTACGCCGCCGAGAACGACCGCGCCGAGGCGGAGGCGCTCGCCGCCCTCGAGCGGATCCTCGACGCGCACCAGGGCAGGGTGGCCGCCCTGATCGTCGAGCCGGTGCAGTCCGAGGGCGGCGACCGGCACGCGAGCCCCGTCTTCTTCCGCCGCGCGCAGGAGCTCGCCGGCAAGGCGGGCGCGGCGTTCATCCTCGACGAGGTGCAGACGGGCCTCGGGATCAGCGGCACGCTCTGGGCGCACGAGCAGCTCGAGCTGCCGCGCCCGCCCGACCTCATGTGCTTCGGCAAGAAGATGCAGATGGGCGGGTTCTTCGCGACGTCGGCGTACGACGTCGCGCAGTTCGGGCGCATGTACCAGACGCGCAACGGCGACCGCGCGCGAGCCGCTGTCGCGCTGGCGACGCTCCGCACGATCGAGTCCGAGGATCTGCTCGCCAACGTGCGCGCGACGGGCCGCCACTTCCTGGCCCGGCTCGAGGAGCTCTGCGAGCGCTACCCCGCGCTCGCGAGCGAGCCGCGCGGCCGCGGCTTCCTGCTCGCCTTCGACCTGCCGACGACGGCGGCGCGCGACGACTTCCTCGGGCGCGCGCTGCGCCGCGGGGTGTTCGCGAGCTACACGGGGACGCGCTCGGTGCGCCTCCGCCCGCACCTCATCACGACGGTCGCGGAGGTCGACGAGGCGGTCTCCGTCTTCGACGCGGTGCTGCGCGAGATGGCCGGATGATCGTCGACCCGCGCGACGTCTGCCCGGGGGAGGGGCCGGAGAAGGTCGCGCGGGCGCTCGCGCAGTTCTCGCTGGACGAGGCGCAGGGCGACGCGGCGTTCGACGAGGGCTACCGGGCGCTCGACGCGTTCTTCGGGCCGAAAGGCGAGATCGAGCGCCGGGAGGTGCTCTGGGCGTGGCTCGCCGGGAAGCACGCGGACGGGGCGGCGCCGATCGCGGCGACGTACCACATGATCCTCGCGCGGGGCGTCGACGACGGGCGCCTCGCCGGCGCGCGCGACTGCTTCGTCACGCTGGACCGCGCGGCGCGGCGCTGCGTCGTGCTGCTCTCGCACGCCCTCGTCCTGCCGGACTTCCGCCGCACCGGCCTCGCCGCCCTGCTGCGCGCGGCGCCCGTCGCGCTCGCGCGCCGCGCGCTCGAGGCGGCGGGGATCGCGGCGGGGCAGGCCGAGATCCTCCTCGCCGCCGAGATGGAGCCGGTCGATCCGGACGACCGCGACACCGCGGTGCGGCTCTTCGCCTACGGCCGCGCGGGGTTCTGGGCCATCCCGCCGGCGGTGCTGCCGTACGCGCAGCCCGATTTCCGCGACACCGCGGCGCTCGGGGTGACGCCCGTGCCGGTGCCGCTCGTCGCCGTGGTGCGCCAGGTCGGCGAGGAGGACCGCGCCGACATCTCGCGCGCCGGCGCGGCGTCGTTCCTGCGCCATTACCAGGCGGTCCACGCGCGCGAGGTCCCCCCGGGCGACCTCGCCCCCATCCGCGAGCGCGCGCTCGCGGGCCTCGCGGCGTTCGACGGCGAGCGCGTGCCGCTCCTCGGCGTCCCGCGCGGGCCCGCCGAGATCGCCGGCTTCGCGCCGCTGCTCCGGAGCGCGGTGATGCCGCTGTTCCCGCCGGCGTGGCGCGGCAAGGCGCCGCTCGACGCGCCGGAGCGGGAGCTCGGGCGGCTCGTCGCGGCGTGGTCCGCGGGGTGAGCGAGCGCCGCCCCGGGCGCCCCGGAGGCGGCGCAGGACGGCGCGTGATCCCCAGCGGCGGCCAGCCGAGCTCCCCCGCTTCGAGCCAGCCCGCGCCATCAGGGTCATAACTGCTCAAAATACATATCATTCTCCTTCTTGCGCCTTTGCGCCTTTGCGCCTTTGCGTTGAAATCTCTCTCCGTATCCTGGGGCGGCCTCGGACCTGGAGAACTAGGATGGGGAGAGCGGGACACGCACCCATGACGTCCACCACGACCCCCGTTTCGATCCGCAGGATCACGGACGACAGCGCCTCGGACGCGGAGGATCTGCTCGCCGTGGAGGAGCCGCTCGAGATCGTCGTCGTCGCGCGCGCCCGCGGCGCGCAGCACGACCGCGCCGAGCGCCGGCTCGGGATCACGATGCGCACGCCCGGCCACGATCGCGAGCTCGCGATCGGGCTGCTGTTCGCCGAGGGCATCATCGCCGGCGCGGCCGACGTCGTCGCGGTCGAGGAGGGCGAGGGCCCCTCGGGCGGGCTCGTGCGCGTCGCGCTCCGCGACGAGGTGACCGTCGATCTCGGGCGCACCGAGCGCGCGCTCGCGGTCGCCAGCGCGAGCTGCGGCGTCTGCGGCAAGGCGTCGATCGACGTGGCGTCGTTCGCGCCGCCCGCGCCGCTCGCGCGGGGTGCCCCGCGGCTCGCGCCGCGCGTCGTGCACGGCCTCGCCGCGCGGCTCCGCGGGGCGCAGCCGGTGTTCGGGCGGACCGGCGGGCTCCACGCCGCGGCCCTCTTCGACGCGAGCGGCGCGCTCGCCGACCTCCGCGAGGACGTCGGCCGCCACAACGCCGTCGACAAGCTGGTCGGCGCCGCGCTGCTCGCCGGGAAGCTGCCCGACCCGGGCGCGGTGCTCATGGTCAGCGGGCGCGCGGGGTTCGAGCTCGTGCAGAAGGCGCTCCGGGCGTCGATCCCGGTGATGGTCGCGGTGGGCGCGCCCTCGAGCCTGGCCGCCGAGCTCGCGTCGGCGCACGGGATGACGCTCGTCGGCTTCGCGCGCGACGGCCGGTTCAACGTGTACGCGGGCCGGGAGCGCGTCGCGGTCCCCGCGGAGGCGGCGTCGTGAGCGCGCGCGACGTGCTGCGCGACGTCCAGGCCGAGCCGCCGCCCGAGCCCGAGGCGCCCCGGATCGGCGATCGCAGCGCGGCCGCCGGCGGGCTCGCGGCGGTCGGCGCGACGCTGCGGCACGCCGTCGGCGAGATGGGCGTCTCGCGCGCGGTGCGCACGCTGCTGCGCGTGAACCAGGGCGAGGGCTTCGACTGCCCCGGCTGCGCGTGGCCCGAGCCCGAGGAGAAGCGCTCGCTCGCCGAGTTTTGTGAAAACGGCGCGAAGGCGGTCGCCGAGGAGGCGACGCTCCGGCGCGTCACGCCGGAGTTCTTCCGCAAGCACAGCGTCGAGGAGCTCTCGAAGCAGTCGGACCACTGGCTCGGCAAGCAGGGGCGGCTCGTCCACCCGATGCTGCTCGAGGAGGGGGCGACCCACTACCGCCCGGCGTCGTGGGACGAGGCGCTCGACCTCGTCGCCTCGTCGCTGCGCGCGCTGGGCTCGCCGGACGAGGCGGTGTTCTACACGTCCGGGCGCACGAGCAACGAGGCGGCGTTCCTCTACCAGCTCTTCGTGCGCGAGCTCGGGACGAACAACCTGCCCGACTGCTCGAACATGTGCCACGAGTCGAGCGGCGTCGGCCTGCGCGAGGCGATCGGGGTCGGCAAAGGTACCGTATCTCTTCAGGATTTCGAGCTGGCGGACGCGATCTTCGTCGTCGGTCAGAACCCGGGGACGAACCACCCGCGCATGCTCTCGGCGCTGCGCGAGGCGCGGCAGCGCGGCTGCGAGATCGTGACGGTGAACCCGCTCCCCGAGGTCGGCAGCGAGCGCTTCCAGCACCCGCAGCACCCGCTCGATCTCGTCGGCCCGGGGGCGCCGATCTCGACGCTGTTCCTCCAGGTGCGCATCAACGGCGACGTCGCGCTCTTCACGGGGCTCATCAAGGAGATGCTCGAGGAGGAGGAGCGGCGGCCGGGGGCCGTGCTCGATCGCGCGTTCATCGCGGGCCACACGGACGGCTTCGAGGCGCTCGCGGCGGCGGTGCGCGCGACGCCGTGGGACGACATCGTGGAGCAGAGCGGGGTCCCGCGCGACCGGATCCGCGCGGCGGCCGAGATCGCGATGCGGTCCGAGCGCACGATCGCGTGCTGGGCCATGGGCCTCACGCAGCACCAGAACGGCGTGGCCAACGTGCAGCAGGTCATGAATTTCCTGCTGCTGCGCGGCAACATCGGCCGGCCCGGCGCGGGGGCGTGCCCGGTGCGCGGGCACAGCAACGTGCAGGGCGACAGGACGATGGGCATCTGGGAGCGCCCGCCCGCCGAGCTCCTCGACCGCATCGAGAAGAACTTCGGCTTCTCGCCGCCGCGCCGCGACGGCCTCGACACGGTCGCCGCGATCGCCGCGATGGCCGACGGGCGCGCCCGCGTCTTCTTCGCGCTGGGCGGTAATTTCCTCTCCGCGACGCCGGACACCGCGTTCACTGCCCGCGCCCTCGCCCGGTGCGATCTCACCGCGCACGTGTCGACCAAGCTGAACCGGGCGCACCTCGTGACGGGCAGGCGCGCGCTCATCCTGCCTTGCCTCGGGCGCACCGAGCGCGACGTGCAGGCGAGAGGGCCGCAGTTCGTGACGGTCGAGAACTCGATGGGCGTCGTGTCGAGCTCGCGCGGCAACCTCCCGCCGGCCTCGGAGATGCTGCGGAGCGAGGTGGCCATCGTGGCGGGGCTCGCCCGCGCGACGCTGGGCGCGCGGTCGCGCGTGCCGTGGGAGGAGCTCACCGCGGATTACGACCGGATCCGCGACCTCATCGAGCGCACGATCGACGGGTTCGACGACTTCAACGTCCGGGTGAAGGACCCGCGCGGCTTCGCCCTGCCGAACGCCGCGGCCCGGCGCGAGTTCCGCACGGCGACGGGGAAGGCGAACTTCATCGCGCACCCGCTGCCGCGGCACGAGCTCGAGCCCGGCGAGCTCCTGATGATGACCATCCGCAGCCACGACCAGTACAACACGACCATCTACGGGCTCGACGACCGCTACCGCGGCGTGCGCGGCGGGCGCCGCGTCGTGTTCATGAACGCCGAGGACGCGGCCGAGCGCGGGCTCGCGCAGGGGGACCTCGTCGACGTGACGAGCCGCTTCTCCGACGGGGAGCGCGTCGCGCGCGCGTTCCGCGTCGTGCTCTACGAGATCCCCCGCGGCAACGTGGCGGCGTATTTCCCCGAGGCGAACGTGCTCGTGCCGCTCGGCAGCATGGCCGAGAAGAGCCACACCCCCGCGTCGAAGTCGATCGTCGTGCGCGTCCGGCCTTCCGACGCGCGCGGCGGATCCGCGTGACGCTCCGCGGCCCCCGTTGCAATGGAGTCAGACCATGAACGCCCAGCCCAGCATCTCCCCGTCCATCCCCGGTGAGCCCGAGCGCGCCGCCATGCGCACCGAGATCCCGGGGCCCGCGTCCGAGGCGCTCCGCGCCCGCCATCAGCGCCACCAGGACGCGCGGCCGATCCACTTCTACCAGGACGCGCGGAAGAGCCTGGGCAACTACATGGTCGACGTGGACGGCAACGTCCTGCTCGACGTCTACGGGCACATCGCCGCCGTGCCCATCGGCTATAACCACCCGGATCTGCTCGCCGCCTGGCGCGATGGCCGCTTCGACTGGTGCGCCGGCTACCGCTCCGCGCTCGGCGTCGCGCCCGCGCCCGAGTGGGTCGACATCGTCGAGAAGACGCTGATGCGCGTCGCGCCGAAGGGGCACACGCGCGTCTTCACCTTCACGACGGGCGCCGAGGCGGTGGAGAACGCGCTGAAGTCCGCGTTCATCCGGCTCGCCCGGCGCCGGCGCGGCGGCGCGCAGCCGAGCGACGGCGACCTCGCCGCCTGCATGCTCAACCGGCAGCCCGGCGTGAACGCCTTCAAGGTGATCTCCTTCGAGGGCGGCTTCCACGGTCGCAGCATGGGCGCCCTCTCGGCGACGCGCAGCAAGCCGATCCACAAGCTCGACATCCCGGCGTTCGACTGGCCGGTCGTGCCGTTCCCCGCGAACCAGTTCCCCGAGGCGGAGCACGCCGAGCAGAACCGCGCCGCCGAGGCGCGCTCGCTCGAGGCGGTCAAGGCGGCGATCGACGCGCACCCGGACGAGGTTGCCGCGCTCATCGTCGAGCCGATCCAGGGCGAGGGCGGCGACCGCCACGCGAGCCCGGCGTTCTTCCAGGCGCTCCGCCGCCTCACCGCGGAGCGCGGCGTCGCGTTCATCGTCGACGAGGTGCAGACCTGCGGCGGCGGGACGGGCGTGCTCTGGGCGCACGAGGCGTGGGACCTGCCCGAGCCGCCGGACATGGTGACGTTCTCGAAGAAGATGCAGCTCGGCGGCTTCACCTGCCGCGAGGAGTTTGCGCCGATCGAGGCGCTGCGCGTCTTCAGCACCTGGCTCGGCGACCCGCTCCGCGGCGCGCAGCTCGAGGTGATCCTCGAGGTCATCGAGCGCGACCGGCTCCTCGAGAACACGCGGGCGACCGGAGAGCGCCTCGTCGCCGGCCTCGAGGACCTCTGCCGCCGCTACCCCGGGGTGCTCTCGGGCGCCCGCGGCATCGGCACCTTCGCCGCGGTCGACTTCCCCCACGCCGCCCGGCGCGACGCGGCGCTCACCGCGCTCCGGAACCGCGGCCTCGAGGTGGGCGGCTCGGGCGAGCGCACGCTCCGCTTCCGGCCGGCGCTCGTCTTCGCGCCGCGCCACGCGGCCGAGGCGCTCGACATCCTCGAGTCGGTCTGCAAGTGACCGCCGGCGCGGCCGCCCCGCCCCCGATCCGGGTGTTCCACTCGCCGCGCTACTTCGCGGACATCGGCGAGCACGTCATGCCGATGCGCAAGTTCGCCCTGGTGCGCGAGGCGATCGAGCGGAGCGGCCTCCCCGCGCGGGTCGAAGAGCCCGGGCCGGTCAGCGACGAGGATCTCCTGCGCGTCCACACGCCCGGGTACCTCGAGGCGATCGCGACCGGCGAGCCCCGGGCGCTGGCCGAGTCCCAGAAGTTCCCGTGGTCGCCGGCGCTCGCCGAGGCGGTCCGCTTCACGAACGGCGGCTGCATCGCCGCCACCGTCGCGGCGCTCGAGGACGGCATCGCGGGCAACCTCGCGAGCGGCTTCCACCACGCGCACGCCGATCACGGCGAGGGCTTCTGCACCTTCAACGGCCTGGTCGTCGCCCTGGAGCGCGCGCGCGCCGAGGGGCGCATCCGCCGCGGGCTGGTGGTCGACATGGACCTCCACTACGGCAACGGCACCGCGTCGCTGCTCGCGTCGCGGCCGTGGGCGTTTCAGCTCTCGATCTACGGCAACTGGTACAAGCAGAACCGGGCGTACCGCGACGTGGAGGGCGAGCGCGCGCCGGACACGGCCAATAGCTGGTCCGTCCCGGTGCCGAACGGCAGCGGCGGCGCCGCGTACCTCGAGCTCCTGGAGCGGCACCTCGGCCCCGCGATCGACCGCGCGGCGCCCGACCTGATCCTCTACCAGGCCGGCGCGGACCCGTACCGCGAGGACCCGTACTCGCCGCTCGACCTGACGCATGACGACCTGCGCGCGCGCGACGAGATCGTGTTCCGGGCCGCGCTCGAGCGGCGCATCCCGATCGCGTGGGTGCTCGCGGGCGGCTACACGCCCGACGTGAGCCGGGTGGTCGAGGTGCACCTCGGCACGCTCGTCGCGGCGGTGCGGGCGCGGGAGGCGGCGGCGCGCCGGGGGTGACCTCGGCCGCCGCGCTCGGCGAGCCGCGGAGGCGCCGGCGCTGTGCAGCAGCGAGGGCGCGCGCCGGGACGGCGGGCGCCGCGTGATCCCGGCACATCCGCGCGGCACAGGGGAATGCGCGTCGCACACGGGTGGTCGCGGCGGACGCAGCGCCGCGCGCTCCGCCGGCGCGGCGTCTTCGTGCCCGCCTTTGCTGGTAACCTCCCCGCCATGGCCGACCTGAACGACCCCGCCCGCCTGGCCGAGCTGCGCGGCGCCATGCTGCGCACCGAGGCGGACGCCCTCCTCGACGCCTGCGTGGCGCGGGCCGCCAGGCTCGCGCGGGCGCCGATCGCCTTCGTGAGCCTGGTCGTGCGCCACATCCAGCTCCTGCGCGCGCACCACGGCCTGCCCCTGGAGCTCGCGGTGAGCTGCGCGACCTCGCGCAGCAACTCGTTCTGCCAGCTCGTCGTGCGCGACGAGGCGCCGCTGCTCGTCGAGGACGCGCTGCGCGACGAGCGCGTCTCGAAGGAGCTCGTCGAGAGCTACGGCATCCGCGCGTACGCGGGGGTGCCGGTGCGGGTGGGCGGGCACGCGATCGGCTCGCTCTGCGTGCTCGACGTCGTGCCCCGCCGCTTCGAGCCGCCCGTGGTCGCCGGCCTCGAGCAGCTCGCCATCGAGGTCGCCGACCGCCTCTCCGCGCTCGTCGAGCGCGACGCGCCGCTCGGCAGCGCCGACGTGCAGGAGCGCCTCGTCCGCATCGAGCAGGCCACGCGCGTGCTGGAGCGCGCGCTCCTGGCCCTCGCGCCGGTAATCGCCGCGGTGCAGAGCGCGGCGGCTGTCCGGGCGCACGCGCCGCCGGTCGAGGCGATGCACGCGACGCCCTCGACGCTGGTGACGCTCGCCGGCCTGCGCGCGGCGGTCGGGTGCTGGCGCGACGTGGGCTCCGTCGCGGACGAGCTGTGCGACGAGGCCGCGGCCGTCGCGAGCTCCACCCCTGCGGCGTCCGGGCTTGTCGCGGCGGCCCGGGGGCTCGCGCGAGGCCTGGCCGAGGTCGCCCCGCTCGTTCGCCTGGCGGAGGGCGTTCTCGAGGGGACGCTCGATGAGGTCGCCGCCGATCGGGGGAGGGCGCTCGTGCTGCGCGGCGCGCTCGACGCGCACGAGGCCGCCTGCGTGGCGGTGGGCGAGATCCGCGCGGGCGCCCTGCGCGTACGGTCCGCGACGAGCGGCTCCGGCGGCGCCCCGGCGCCGTGAATGCCGTGAGCCACCGCCGCGCCGCCCGGGGCGTCGTGATCACCGCGGCGTTGCGGTCGACGGCGGCGTCGCGGCCGACGGCGGCGTCGCGGTGGTCGCGGCCGACGGCGGCGTCGCGGTGGTCGCGGCCGACGGCGGCGTCGCGGTGGTCGCGGTCGTCGACGGCGTCGCGGTCGTCGACGGCGTCGCAGTCGTCGACGGTGTCGCGGCCGACGGCGTCACCGGTAGCTCGCGGGTGATCTCGCCCGCGTCCGTCCCCTCGGGCGGCGGCGGCTCCGACCCGGGCGTGACCGGCGTGCCCTCCCAGGTCGCGCTCTTGTCCCGGCTCCCGTAGACGAACGGCGGCCGGGTCTCCAGCTCCCGCGCGATGCGGGCGAGCTCCTCGTCGAGGTAGCGCGGGTTCGCGAGCCGCTCGCGGATGCCGCTGTTCAGGTAGCCGCGGATGTCGGGGCTGTCCGGGTAGTACTTCGTGTACACGTTGTACCGGAAGAGCGGCTTCAGCCGGTGCAGGTCCCTGGGCCCGCTCGGCAGGGGCAGGAGCTCGACGAAGCTCTTCCGCTTCGCCCGCTCCTCCAGCCGGTCGAGGACGAGCTGGAGGCTGTTCTCCAGCAGGTGCGGCGCGCAGTGATCCGCGAAATCGTCGTAGAGCAGCCGCATGAGCGCCCTCGCCTCGTCGATCGGGAGCTGCGCCTGCCGCTCGCGGCCCATGCGCCGGACGAGGACCATGAACGGCGAGGGCTGGTTGCCCGTCGCGCGGATCTCCTCCGGGTCGCGGAAGTCCGGCTGGCGGTAGGGGAAATGGCGCGGGTTGATCGCGTCGAAGCCGCCGCGGCCGTAGAACAGGATGCGCTGCCACGACAGGCGCTCTTCCGGCGTGAAGAACTCGACCTCGGCCGCGAGATCCATGTTCATCCCGAAGTACTTGCCCGGCGCCGCCGGCGCGGGGAGCGTGATCTTCCCCATCGCGTGGAGGTCGGCCAGGTACTGCATGGCGAGCTCGACCGGCGAGATGCGCAGCCAGTACGACAGCACCGTACCGCGCGCCTCCGGGATCATGAAGATATGGGCGAGGTAGATGACGCAGAGATCCGGGGCGTACGCCGGATTGACGAGCACCGTGCCGTCGCGGACGCCGCGCACCCTCCCGTCCGAGTCCCGCGCGACGAGCAGGAAGTAGCGCATGTATGTGCCCGACGGCTCGGGCGTGTACGGGTCGTCGCGCAGGAAGGCCTCGATGGCCTCCTTGCGCTCCATCTCGCCATGAGGACCGAAGCTGTCCCAGAGGATCTGATACGCCGCGTCGAAGTCCGGGTCGGAAGGGTCCTCGATGGACCAGATCTGGTATTTGCGGGTTTCGCGCTCGATCATCTCCACCACGTCCTGGTGGAAGAGATCCTTCATGCAGAGCCGGACGCGCTTCTTCAAGGATGGCTCCCGGGGTCCGTGATGTCAGACGGAGCGTTCATCTGATAGGTAATCATCGTGGCTCGCGAAGCGCTCGTCGACACGCGTACGGACATCGATTCCGCTCGCTCGGTGTGGAGCGACGCGGCCCCGGCCTATGAGCCCGTCCCGCCGCTGCGCGAGGACGCCGTGGCGGATGTGGCCATCATCGGGGGAGGGTTCACCGGAGTCTCCACGGCATACCATCTAATCCGTAGATTTCCGAGCCTCCGCGTCATGATCCTCGAGGCGCGTCACCTCGCGAATGGTGCGAGCGGCCGCAACGGGGGGATGATGCTGAACTGGATCAACGGGGTGAGTTACCGTGATCCAGAGCTCACGCGCCGCGTCCACGAGACGACGCGGGAGGGGATCGACGGGATCGTCGCCCTCATCCAGGAGCACGGCCTCCCGGTGCGCTACCGCCGCGACGGCTGCATGGAGGTGCTCACCGACGCGCGCCGGGCCGAGCTGGCCCATGCGCGGGTGGAGCAGCTCGCCGGCTGGGGCATTCCGCTACAGTACCTGGACAGCGCGGCGCTGGCGCAGCGGCTCGGCATCCGCGGGGCGGCCGGGGCCGTGCTGGACGCGACCGAGGGGCAGCTCAACGGGGTCGACCTGCTGCGCAGCCTGCGGCCGCTGCTCCTGGCCAGGGGGGTCGCCCTCCACGAGGACACGCCGGTGCTCCGGATCCGCGAGGGGCGCACGATCGAGCTGACCACGCCGGGCGGGGTCGTCCGGGCCGCGGCCATCGTGCTCGCGACGAACGGCTACACGCCGCGGCTCGGCTACTTCAAGACCGGCGTCTTCCCGCTGCACTCCCACGTGATCGCGACCGAGCCGCTCGACGCCGAGGCGCGCGCCGCGCTCGGCTGGGGGCAGGTCGCCGGCTTCAGCGACGATCACGACCGGATCGCCTACGCCAGCATGACCCCCGCCGGCGAGATCGTGTTCGGCGGGGGCAGCAACGCGGCGTACGCCTATCTCTACGGGAACCGGACCTCCTACCCGGGCTCACCCGGCTCGGCGGGGCCGGCGTTCGAGGCGATCCGGCGCCGGATGATCGGCTATTTCCCCGCCGCCGAGCGGCTGCGGATCGCGCACCGCTGGACGGGGACGCTCGGCATCACGATGAGCCGCCTCTGCAGCATGGGGGTGCGCGGCGAGCACCGGAACGTCTACTACGCCCTCGGGTACAGCGGCCACGGCGTGACCCTGGCCAACCTCGCCGGCCGCGTGCTCTGCGACCTCTACGCGGGCGACCACGCCCGGTGGCGGGAGCTGCCCTTCTACATGGCCCCCCTCGGGGGCGTCCCGCCCGAGCCGATCCGCTGGCTCGGCTATCACGCGTACACGAAGCTGACGGGGCGCTCGCCGCGCCGGGTGGGGTGAGCGCGGGGCGCGCGGCGGCGCGCCGCGGCAGCCCGCGCCGAGCGAGCGGGCTTGCGTGGCTGGAGCGCGGGGCGCTATTCGATGCGTGGCCATGTTCTGCGCGCGCTGCCACCGGGAGTACGACGCGGGCCATCGGTTCTGCCCCTACGACGGCGCGGAGCTCGCCGAGGCGCGGCGCATCGAGCTGTTCCGGTTCAAGCCGACCCGGCTGCGGGGCACCGTCCTCGGGGAGCGCTACGAGGTGCGCGGCTACCTCGGCAAGGGGGCGATGGCGCGCGTCTACCTCGCCGTGGAGCTCGAGACCGGGCAGCCCGTCGCGATCAAGGTCCTCGAGGCGTTCGCCGCCCGGGCGGAGCGGACGCGCGAGCGGTTCGTGCGCGAGGCGCAGAGCGCCGCCATCATCGGGCACCCGAACATCGTCCGGGTGCTGGACGCCGGCACGCGCGACGTCGACGGCGCCCCCTACCTCGTCATGGAGTACCTCTTCGGCGAGTCGCTCGGCGACTGGCTCCGGCGCGAGCGCCGCATGGACGCCGACCTCGCCATCCCGGTGCTGTCGCAGGCCGCGTCCGGGCTCGCCGCCGCGCATCGCGCCGGGATCATCCACCGCGACGTGAAGCCGGACAACATCTACCTCGTGGGCGCGCAGGGCGACCCGTACGCGGTCAAGGTGCTCGACTTCGGCCTGGCGAAGATGCAGGCCGCGGACCACATCACCGCGACCGGCACCGCGGTGGGCACCCTCGAGTACATGGCGCCCGAGCAGGTCGTGAGCGACCGGCCCGACGCCCGCACCGACGTCTACGGGCTCGGCGTGGTCATGTTCCGGACCTTCACCGGCGAGCTCCCGTTCCCGCGCTCGGAGCAGGCGGAGCTCCTCGCCCGGCAGCTCGTGACCCCGCCGCCCCGCCCCTCGGAGAAGCGCCGCGGCATCGACCCGCCGCTCGAGGCCGTGATCCTGAAGGCGATCCGGAAGCACCCCGAGAACCGCTATCCCTCGATGGAGGCGTTCCTCGAGGACCTCGAGCGGCTGGCCGGCGACCGCGACGGGCCGCTCTCGGCGGAAGAGCCGCTCCCGGAGCCGGATGACGTCTATGTTCCGCAGGGATCGTTTGCCAGGAACGCGGCGATCTACTTCTATAGGCGGCTCGGCATGGAAGCCCCACGCTTCGACTGATCAACACCACCTCCCGCGGGCGCTTCCCGCCACCCAGGAGATCCGTATTGCCATGGCCTACACTGCTGCATTCCGATGTCTGACCGGCTGTCCCGGGAGCTACCCGCTGACGCAGCCCCTCTATCGATGCCCCACCTGCGGCGGCCTGCTCGACGTCGCCCACGACATCGACGCGCTCCGGGACCGGAGCCCCGCCACGTGGATGAAGCTCTTCGACGAGCGCTACAAGCGCACGGTGTGGCCCTACGGCTCCGGGGTGTGGGGCAAGCGGGAGTGGGTCGCGCCCGAGGTGCCGGACGAGGCGATCGTGTCGATGGACGAGGGCGGCACCAACCTGTTCTGGGCGGACCGCTACGGCCGCTCGCTCGGGCTGGATGAGGTCTGGGTCAAGCTCTGCGGCAACAGCCATACGGGGTCGTTCAAGGACCTCGGGATGACGGTGCTCGTCTCGGTGGTGAACAAGGCGATCCGCGAGGGCCTCGAGGTGCGGGCGATCGCGTGCGCGTCGACGGGGGACACCTCGGCGTCGCTCGCGGCGTACGGCGCCGCGGCCGGGCTGCCCGTCGTCGTGCTGCTGCCGCGGGGCAAGGTGTCGATGGCGCAGCTCGTCCAGCCGATCGCGTCGGGGGCGCTGGTCCTGTCGCTCGACACCGACTTCGACGGCTGCATGGCCATCGTGCAGCGCCTCTCGGCCGACGGCGTGGTCTACCTGGCGAACTCGATGAACGCGCTGCGCCTCGAGGGCCAGAAGACCGTGGCCATCGAGATCGTGCAGCAGTTCGACTGGACGCTGCCCGACTGGGTCGTCCTGCCGAGCGGCAACCTCGGCAACGCCTACGCCCTCTACGCGGGCTTCAAGATGCTGAAGGACCTCGGGCTGACGACGCGCTTCCCGCGCCTGTGCGTGGCGCAGGCGGCGCAGGCCAACCCGCTCTACCGGGCGTGGTCCGAGGGGCGGAGCGAGGTCGTGCCGATGAAGGCGGGAGAGACGCTGGCGAGCGCGATCCAGATCGGCAACCCGGTGAGCGCGCCGCGGGCGATGATGGCGCTCCAGGCGATGAACGGGGTCGCGGAGGAGGTGACCGAGGACGAGCTCTGCGACGCGGCGGCGCGCGCCGACCGCACCGGGATGTACACCTGCCCGCACACGGCGGTCGCCCTCGCCGCGCTGGAGAAGCTCGTGAAGAAGGGCCTCGTGGAGAAGCGCCAGCGGGTGGTCGTGGTCTCGACGGCGAACGGCCTCAAGTTCACGGAATTCAAGGTGAAATACCACGAGCGCGCGCTCGCGGACGTCACGAGCCGGCACGCCAACCCCCCGGTCGAGCTGCCGCCCGACTACGACCGCGTCCTCGCCGCCCTCGATCGGCACGCCGCGCACGCCGCGCAAGCCGCGCAAGCCGTCAAGGGTCGCTGAGCGCTCGAGCGCTCGAGCGCGCGAGCGCCCCGCGCCGACCGCCGCTACCTGCGCCTCGCGCGGCGCCGCCTGCGCTTGCCGCGGGCGGCCGCGGAGGTCATCGCGGAGGCGATGCCGTTTTGCAGGGTGTTGTGCGTGACGATCCCGCTCATGTCGACGCCGAGCTCGACGAGCGTCCTGGCGACGTCGGGGCGCAGGCCCGTGATGATCACCTCCGAGCCGAGCAGGCGCACCGCGACGGCGGCGCGCAGGAGCTCGTCGGCGCACTGGCCGTCGATCTGCGGCACCCCGGTGATGTCGAGGATCGCGGCGTGCGCGCGGCGGGACGCGACGCCGCGCACCAGCGTCTCCTGCACCCGGCGCACCCGCTGCGCGTCGAGCGCGCCGACGAGCGGCATCACGACGATGTCGTCGCTGATGGGGATGAGCGGGGTCGACAGCGCCGCGAGGATCTCGTTCTGCGCCCGGAGGGCCTCCTCGCGGGCGCGCCGCGCCTCGGCCTCCGCCTCGGCGCGCTTGCGCTCGGTGATGTCGCGCACGATCACGACCGCCTCGGCCTGGTCCCTGCCGGCGATCCGGACCTCGTACTCGCGCGCGCCGTCGTTCTGCTGCTCCTGGTACTCGAAGACGTGCGTCGCCTCGTCGGTGAGCGCCCGCGCCACGCGCTCGCTGATCTGCTCAGCCACGCGGGCAGGGAACACGTCGGAGACATGCCGGTGCAGGAAGTCCTCGGCGCGGAGCGTCGGCCGCGACTCCCTGGACGCCTTGAAGTCGAGGCAGATGCCGTCGCTGCTGATCCGGAGGATCGTGTCGGGGATGGCGTCGAGGAGCGCGCGGTTGTTCGCCTCGCTCCGGCGCAGGGCGGCCTCGACGCGCTTGCTGCCGATGAAGTGACCGGCCTTGGCGGCGACGGCGAGCAGCACGTCGAGCAGCCCCGGGTCGGGCTCGCGCGGCTCGGCGTCCATGAGCTCCAGCACGGCCGCGACGTGCCCGTCGGCGCGCACCGCGATGGGGAGCTCGACCGCGAAGCGGAGGCCGGCGCCCCGCGCCGCCTGCGCGCGCGGGTCGTCCTCGACGGCGTCGAGGTCGACGAACCAGCTCGGCTCACCCTGCGCGTGCGCGCGGCCGGGCAGCCCCGCGTCGCGGGCGAACCGGGCGCCCCGCGTCGCCGCCTCGAGCGCGGCCGCGTCGTCGGGCGCGGCGCTCCACGTGTGCTCGCAGCGCAGCCCGTCGCTCTCGTCGTCGCCGAGCCACAGGGCGCCGAACCGGAAGCCGAGCGTCTCCCCGAGCGCGCCGAGGAGGGCGAGGACGCCCTCGGACAGCGTGGTCGCCTCGACGAGGATCCTGGTCACCGTGTACTGCGCCGACACCTTGTAGTTGGCCTCGGCGAGGGCGCGGCGCTGGTTCCACTTCTCGGTGAGCGCGAAGGCCATCTGCCGCACCTCGCTCGGGTCGAACGGCTTCGCGAGGATGAGCAGGTTGTCCGTTTGGCCGAACCGCGCGGAGATCTCCTCCCACGAGTAGTCCGAGTACGCCGAGCAGATGACGGCCTGGATGGCGCAGTCTTCCTTCCAGATGCGGGAGAGCGTCTCGAGGCCGTCCCACCCCGGCGGCATGCGCGCGTCCACGAAGACGAGGGCGTACGGGGCGCCGCGCTGCAGCGCCTCCCGGACCTTCTCCAGCCCCTCCGCACCCTGGGTCGCGGACGTGAGCTCGAACCGCACCGGCGCCCGGCCGGGCGGCTCGCGGAGCAGCGCCGATTCGAGGCGATCGAAGGCCGATGTCTCCGCGTCGCACCGGAGTATCCTGCGGAAATCGTCGTGGATTGCCGCGTTGTCGTCGATCAGCAGAATGCGCCGGTTCTGCTGCCGGCTGGGGTCCCGCATGGACGAGTCCTCGGAGCGTGAGGTGAGGCGCTACTCGACCGGAGGCGCGCCCTCGCCCTCGGCGGGCGGAGACGGCATCGGCCGCGGCCGCGGCTCGGGCGACTCGTCCTCGGTCGACGGCGGGGCCTGAGGCGGCGGCGGCGGGGGAGGGCTCCCGTGGTCGTCGCTGTCCCTGGCGGCGGGCTCCGAGGCGCCGGGCGGCTGGTTCAGACCGGCGGGCTTCCGCGCGGTCGTGATCGGGCTCGACCCCGGCGTGTCGCCCGGCTTGCTGCGGCCGCGCGCCGCGGGCGAGTCCGCGGCGTGCGGATCGAACCGCGGCCGCTTCAGCGCGCCGTGGATGTGCCAGCCGTAGAAGCCGTCGGCGCGCTTCGACCGCTTCATCTTGGGCTGCTGCATCTCGATCAGCCCGGCCATGTTCGAGCCCGGCGCGCCGAGCAGCGATTTGGTGAGATCGTTCTTCGACCGGTACGCATCGGTGAACTTGAAGCGGACGTAGAGATCCGCCGTGGAGTTGTTCCACGGCTCGCGCATGTTGACCTTGCCGTCGCCGTCGAGCTCGAGGTCCGAGCCGTTCGCGGTCAGCTTCGTGATCTTGAGGACACCTTCCTTCGCCTCCGCCGACAGGACGAGCTCCCCCAGCTTGGCCTCCGGGAGCGCGATGAGCCCCTGGATCTTCGTCTTGCCGTCGCCGACCGAGACCTCCTTGGCCGAGACCTCGAGCGTGCCGTTCGCCTTGTTGAACTTGCCCTCCGGCGCGTCGAGCTCGAGGGTCGCGGTCAGCGTGCCGGCGATGGGCAGGCCGAGGATGTCCCCGAGCGGACCCACCTTGGCGAGCTCGACGTCCGAGACCTCGACGTGCATTTCGCCGCCCGATTTGCCCATCGGGACCACGCCCTCGACCTCGCCGCCGAACACGCTCGCCCAGAACGAGACCCGCATCCGCCCGATCAGGAGGGGGAGGATCTTCAACCGGGCGTGCGCCTCGTCGATCTCGATGACGCTCGGCTTCGGCGCGCCGTCCTTCGCGGCGTCGCCCGAGGTGAAGGCGGCGGCGCTCGCCCTGCTGCTCGATCCGACCTCGTTCGGGGGCATGATGAGGCGCACGCCCCGCATCTCGACCCCCGTGAACCAGTAGGCGTCGAGCTCGTCGATCTCGAGGCGCTGCGCCGGGCCGGAGCCCCGCTTCTGCTGCGCGCGGTCGAACTCGGCGATCAGCCGGTCCTTGAGCCGGTCATAGGGGAACGTGAGGTAGCCGAAGAGCCCCAGACAGAAGAGGTAAAAGAGCGGATAGACGGCCCATTTCGCGATCTTGAGGAGACGCGCTTTCACAGCTCTTCCTCCTCGACGTCGCCCGTGGGGGCCGCGGTCGGCGCGGGGCTCGCCGGCTGGGGATCGCCCTTCCGGTCGAACGCGGAGATGCCGAGCTCCACCTCGTAGGAGTCCGGCTCTCCGGCGCGCGGCTTGATGTTCAGCCGCGTCACCGCGACCGGGTGGCCCGAGCTCTCGACGCGCTCGAGCATCTTGGCGAGCCCGAGCATCCCGATCCGGTGCATCTTCACCACCGTGACGCGCTCGGTGTACTTCTTCCCGTGCGGGACGTCGGGGCGATCCTGCGACTCGGCCGCGGCGAGCCCCTGCTGCTTCGCCGCGTCCTCGATGAAGCCGGCGAGGGGCGGCGCGGGCCGCGCGTAGCGCGCGAGCAGCGCGTCCCGCTGCGCCTTTCGCTCGTTGACCTTCCCGGAGGCCTCGTAGATCGACTGGAGCAGATCGCGCATCTCCTGGTTCTCGGTGCGCTTGCTGGAGGCGACGCTCGCGAGCCCGATCGGCACGAGCAGGAGCACGCACACGGCCAGGAAGCCGAGGAGGATGGTGAGGAGCCGGCGCTCGCGCGGCTCCAGCTTGTCGAGTCGCTCGCGGAGCGTCATCGCGATCCCTCCGGTTTGTCCGCCGCGCCCGCGGCGGCGCTGTCCGCCGCGTCAGCGGCGCCGGGCTTCTTCTTCTTCTTGTCCTCGCACTTGAGATCCAGCTCGAGGACGTACTTGTGCCTGCCCTCGGTGAACTGGCTCGTCCGCGCGATCTTCACGTCGCGGAAGCAGCGGTGTTCCTTCATGTGATCCGCGATGATCTGCGCGTCGGACACCGACGGGACCACGCCCTGGATGGTCGTGTGGCCGCGGTTCACGTCGAGCTCGAGGACGTCGTGAACGATCTCCTTCGGCACCGCCTTCGAGAGCTGCACCATGACGTCGAAGGCGTCGACGCGGGGCATGGGGTCCTCGTCGGCCGCGCCGGGCCCCTGGTCGAGCAGCTCGCGGGCCTTCACGGGGTCGCTCGTCTCCTCGCCGAGCACGTCGCGGGACGCGGTCGCGAGCGAGGCGAGCAGGAGCTCCCGCTCCGCGTCGAGGGTGCGCATCTCCGCCACGACGGAGAACCCGAAGCTCAGCGCGATGACGGTGCCCAGGCCGGCGAGGATCGGGATCTTCTCGCGCAGGAACGGGTAGCTGCGCTCGGCCTCGAGCGCGCCCTTCCTGAGGTTGAACCCCTTGGTCTTCGGCGTGAGCCCGAGCGCGAGGCCGAGCGCCTTGGCGAAGCGGGGCAGCGCCGCGGCCTGCTCGGGCGTGAGCCCTTCGAGGCGAGGCGTCGGCAGCGGCAGGATGGTGAGGCCGAGCTGGGTCGACAGGAACAGCTCGGCGCCCTGCGCGGTCGCGCCGCCGCCGACGAGGTACATCCCCGCGAGCGGCTCGCCGCCGAGGTTGCGCCACGCCGCGAGGGTCTGGCGGAGCTCGCGCGCGAGCGCCGGCGCCGTCCCGGGGAGGCCGGCCGTCCCCCGCGACAGCGTGCGGGCGAAGACGGGCTCTCCGCCGGAGAGGATCACGATCTCGGAGGTGAGGTGATCGAGGTCGAGGATCGCGATGGGCGCGCTCGCGCCCGCGCTGGTCGGCGCGGCGAGCTCCGGCATGACGGCCTCGAGGTTGGCGAGCGCCACCGCGCCGAGCGCGACGCGCTCCGGCTCGAAGCCGAGCGCCTCCTTCACGACGGCGATGCGCTCGCGCACGTCGTCCGCGCGCGCGACCGCGGCGAAGACGGGCAGCGTCTCGACGCCGGGCGGCCGCTTCAGCATGCGGTAGTCGAAGACCGCGTCCTCCATCTCGAACGGCACCGTGGCCTCGAGCTCGAAGCCGAGGATGTTCTCGACCTCCTTCTGCGCGGCCGCGGGCAGATCCAGGCGGCGGTAGAACGATCGCTCGCCGGAGAGCGCGATCGCCGCGCCGTCGGGGCGGTGGAGCCCCACGGCGGCGCGGATCGCCTCGGCCTCGGAGACCGCGTCCGTCACGGCCACCTCGCCGAGCGCCTCGACGAAGACCCTCCTGTAGGCGGTGCGGATGAGCGCCGCCCGCACCACGGATTTCCCAGCATCTATCCCGAGCAGCCTGTGCATATCCGCGCTTCTTCCCGGAGGGGTGTCCTAGTCGATGCGATAGTAGACGATCGTCCCGGCGGGGTTCGATCGGACCTTTTGTTCGTACGCATCCGGCGTCGCGGCGGGGCCGGTCCCGTCGGAGCTGGGACTGTTGAGCTCGTTCGGGTTCGACTTGACCTCCTCGAGCTTCCCTGCCCCCGTGAGATCGACCACGGCGTGAATGCGCACGCGCGTCTCGCGCTTGTTCCCCGGGACGATGCCATCGGCGTAGATGCTCAAGAAGCTGCTCCTGTTGCCGAGAAAACTCGAGGGCTTCGCCTTGAATTTGACGGGCTCGACGCCCATCGCCTTGAGCTGCTGCCCGATCATCGTTCCGAGCATCGACGATTTGTCCTCTTTCTGGGTCATCGCGATCTCGAATTCTTTCACGGTGGGAAAGAGGAGCCCCCCGGTCAGGCTCTGCACGAGCGACGTCACGGTCAGGAACGACGCCATCTGGTTCGGATCGGTGCAGAGCGGCGTGGCCGCACGATCCACCACGTTGTCGCTGCACGTCAGCGCCCAGAGCGTCTGCGCGCTCGCCGAGATCACGTTCGTCTTTTGCTTACGGCTCCCCCAGACGGTAAGGACCCTCTTGTCGGGGTTGCTCGGATCCGGATCGACGAACGTCGCCCAGAAGTCGTCGCTCATGCCCCGGACGAGCCGTAGCTCTTCGACCGAGTCGTACGGGGCGTTCTTGCGCAGATACGGGAGGCCGACCGTCTGGTAGAAGCTGTCCTCGGCCCCGGTGGAGCCCGGTGCTCCCTTGAAGTCGCAGTTGAATGTCTGGTCGCCTGGATCGGCCCAGTCGATGAGCGCGCTGCAGATGGTCATGCGGTCGGAGAACTGGCCGTCTCCGTCGCGCTCCTCGAAGAGCGGATTGTACTGCTCGGGGGCCATGAGGCCGGCGAGCTGGCCTCCGACGGTGAGCTGGTCCGAGATGGCTACATCGTCCGCAGCGCGGTTGATGTTGATCTTCGAGTCCTCGTCGACGATCTTGAGCTCGAAGCGGCCGCCGCCGGTGAGCCCCAGGTTCTTGCCCGCCGCGCTGCCCTCGCCCGCGGGCGCCGGCGGCGGCTCCACGCCGGGCTCGACGAGCTGCGCGTTGAAGGGGCCGAGGAACATGTCGGTGAACTTCCAGACCGGCACCTGGGCGTTCTTCATGCCGATCATCCCGAGCATCGGCCCGAGCGCCGTGCTCACGCTCGGCTCGGCGGCGATCAGCATCCGCGACAGGTTCACGGCGCTCTTCGCGTAGTACTCGGCCCGGAGCGCGTCGCGATCGGCGAGCGCCGCCGAGAGCTCGGTGGAGGTCTCCTCCTGGAGCTCGGTCAGGAACACGGTGAGCACCGTGATCGCGCCGAGCACCATGACCAGCGCCACGCCCCGCCGGTCGCCCCGCGCACGTAGACGGCGGCGCGCGCGCCCGCCCGCCGCGGCGTGGGAGGCGCGCCTCCCGGCGTGATGGCGCCCGGGGCGGCTCATGGCGTCGTGTTCCCGAAGGCGATGGGCACCTGCATCGGGATAGGCACCTTCGTCTCGAACTTGATGGGCTCCCCGCCCGGCCCGCCGTTCAGGACCAGCGTCACCCACACCTGCGAGGGGAGCCGGTCGAGCTGCGCCGCCGGCTGCGTCGAGTCCCACGAGTCGGTCCACTCCCCGGTGACGGGATCGAGGTACTGGATGTTGAAGCTCTCGATGTCCTCGGCGAGCACGTTGACGATCCCGCCCCTCGTGGGCTCGATATCGATGGTCTTCGCCTCGCGCCGCACCAGATCGAGCTTGTCGCGCTCGGGGTCGCGCGATCCGAAATAGCCGATCTCGCACTGGTCCGACTCGTGTGTGTTCCTGAGGAGCCTCCGGTGCGCGAACGCCGTGAAATCGATGCGATCGGCGGGCGACGCGTCCTCGCCCGTGAAGGCGGTGAGCCGCACCGCGATGTTCTTGTCGGTCGGCTGGTGCCGGGACAGAAAGGCCGTCTGGAGCTCGCGCGAGATGCGCGCGATCGCGCCGCGACCCTGGTGGTAGCGGTCGCTCATCCGGGAGATGCCCGAGCGCGCCCGGCTCATGCCGTCGAACGCGCCGTAGATGAGCGTGCCGATGAGGGCGAGGATCCCCACCGAGACGAGGACCTCGAGGAGCGTGATGCCGCCTGCGCGCCGGCGGCGCCGGCGCCCCGCGAGGGTGCTCGCGCGTCGCGCCGTCATGTTCCTCCCCCCTGTCCGCTGCCCTCGGCGCCCTGCTCGGGCTGGCCCATCTGGGGGATCGTGACCCACTGCACGAGCTCGAGCGCGTGCTCCCGCGCCCCTTGCTTCCAGATCAGCCGGACCGTCACCCGCCGCGCGCTCGCCTCGAAGATGGGCTGCAGCGTCGGCGCGAGCATGTCGATGAACGGCTGCAGGATCCCGGCGACCCCGCCCGCCGAGCTGCCGCCCCCCGCGCCGCCGCCTGCGAACGATTGCGCGAGATCGCCGAGCTCGCCGCTCGGCGGGGCGGTGCCGCTCGACTCGCCCGGCTTGAACCCGAGCCCCTCCAGGCCGGTGTCGAGGTCCAGGTCGCCGTAGTTGGGCTCGGGCATCTCGGGCTTCTCGATGCGCCAGTCGCACTTCACGTTGGGCGACTCGTCGCCCTCGCAGCACGGCCCGCTGTCGATCTCGTCGAGCGCCGGCAGGCCGTCCCTGGCGAGCCGCTCCTCGATCTCGGTCATCTTGCAGCGCGCGAGCCCGTTCGCGAAGCTGATGCTCCTCGCGTGCGCCGCGGCCGAGAAGGCGCCGGCCTGCGCCGATAGGATCGCCGTGAGCCCGAGGCCGAGGATGGCGACCGCCACCATGACCTCGAGCAGGGTGAAGCCGCGGGCGCGCATCAGAACCCCGTGTCCTCGCGCTCCGACTCCTCGGCGTCGTCGCGCGGCCTCGGCATGCTCGCCTTGCCCTTCTTGAGCTCCGTCTTGCCGGTCAGCGGCGAGACGAGCACCGTCATCACCGAGTCCTCGGTCTCCGCGCCGCCCAGGCTGAGCTGGATCGCGGCGCGCTCGGTCTGACCGCCGGGCCAGAAATAGAGATAGGCCCGCCCCTCCGTCACGGGCTCGTCCTGGTGCCCCGTCTCGATCTGGAGGAAGCGGACGCCGCTCGAGAGCTCCTTGCCGGGGCTGTCCTTCTCGGGGTTGAAGCCGTACGCCTTCGCCGGCGCGAACGAGGGCCGCGGCGCGCGCGGCCCCTTCAGGATCGCCTCGGCCTCCGCCACCGCCGCCCGCTCGGCCTCGGTGGCCGCGGCGGCGCCGCCGGTCCGGTCGTTCTTCTCGACGAGGAGCTCGCCCGTGGACTCCTCGAGCACGATCATCCGCCCCTCGAAGTCGAAGACCAGCCGCACCGGCTTCGACTTCGCGTTCGCGTGCGCGTAGGCGACCCGGACGGCGCCCGCGAGCAGCGCGGCGCTCCGCTTCAGCCGCGCGCTCGTGACCGCGCCCATGCCGAGCATGACGGAGCCGCTGATGAGCGCGATCACCGTGACGGTGATCAGCACCTCGACCAGCGTGAGTCCCCTCGTGCGACGGCGTGTCATGGGCGCTCCTACGTCCAGCGCGGCGTTACATCTCCGCGATCTTGTTGAGCTCCGACTGCTTCATGTCGTCCCGGATGTCGTCCTGGGTGTTCTCTTTCCGGTCGTTGCCGGACGAGACGACATGAACCTCGTTGGTGGCCTCGTCGCACTTGATCTTGTACGGCTGGCCCCAGGGGTCGTCCGTCTTGTTGCCGTCGATCTGCTTCGCGCTCACCAGCGTCTGGATGGTCGGGCACCCGTCGCTGCCCGCGCCGAGCTGCTGGTACTGCTCCGCGGCGCTCTTGATGATCGTCGCCCCGGTATAGGCGCTCTTGACGCGCGACTGCTTGAGCTTCGGCCACACCACGAGCGTGGCGCCGCCGGCGATGATCGCCATGATCGTCACCACGATCAGCACCTCGACCAGGGTCACGCCCCGCGAGAGCCTCCGGCCCAGCCGTCGAATCCTTCTTGCGCTGCTTGCTCTGTTCGTCTCCATCTCTCACTCCACCCTGTCAAGTCCGCCGATTTCGCCGTCCGGCCCGTCGCTCATCAGATCGTATCCCTCCGGATCCTTCCTGCCAGGGCAGGTGAGCCGGAGCGGCCTGCCCCACGCGTCGACCGGGTCGATCGCGAGGTATCCCTCGCGCTTCAGCTCTTCCAGGGAGCCCGGGCACCGCCGCTCGTGATCGGCGCGGTAGAGCGTGATCGCCCCGTGGACGACGGACAACGTGGCGCGGGTCGACCGAATTCCCACGAGCCGCCGCTCGCGCGCGCCGAGCAGCAGCAGCAGGACCGCCATCGCGATGCCGGCGGCGAAGGGCTTCGCGCGCGCCACGCCGCTCCGCCGGAAGAGCCCGCCGCCGCGCTCCCACGGGAAGAAGATCGTGCTCTCTCGCTGCCTGCGCCGCCCCATGAGCCACCTACCCGACGAAGCTCGACATCTGGATGAGCGGCATGAGGATAGAGATCGCGATGAACGCGACCGCGCCGCCCATGATGACGATCATGAGCGGCTCGAGCAGGCTGGTGAGCACCTGGACGCGGGTCTCCACGGCGGAGTCGTAGGCGTTGGCGACGTTCTCCAGCATCGACTCGAGCTGCCCGCTCTTCTCGCCGATGGCGATCATGTGGGTGACGATCGGCGGGAACCGGCCGCTGCGCTTCAGCGGCTCGGCGATGCTCTGGCCCTCGCGGATCGACCCGATGGCGTCGACGACGACCTTCTCCAGGGCGGCGTTGCCGAGCACGCTCCGCACGATGTCCATCGCGCTGAGGAGCGCGACGCCCGACGAGAGCAGCGTCGCGAGCGTCCGGGCGAAGCGCGCGATGGAGAGCATCTGGATGAGCTTGCCGAAGATCGGCGCCCGCAGCACGAACGTGTCCCACCGGAGGCGCCCCTTCGGCGTCCGCACCCAGCGGCGGAACCCGTAAATCGCGCCGGCGAGCGCGATGAGCACGAGCCACCAGTAGCTCGCGGCGAACGCCGACGTGCCGATGAGCGCCGCGGTGTACCAGGGCAGCGCCTGGTCCATCGAGGCGAAGATGCCCGTCACGTTCGGCACGACCGCGATCATGAGCACCGAGATGAGCCCGATGCCGATGAGCGCCATCAGCGCCGGGTAGGCGAGCGCCGCGGTCACCTTGCCCACGAGCTTCGCCTGGTTCTCCATGAAGGTGGTCAGGCGGGTCAGCACGCCCTCGAGCGTGCCGGAGGCCTCGCCGGCGCGCACCATGCTCACGTAGAGGGGCGGGAAGACGGAGGGGTGCGCCTCCAGGGCCTTCGCGAAGCTCGTGCCCTCGCGCACCTGCTCGCGCACCTGCGTGAGGACCTTCTTCAGCGACTCCTTCTCGACCTGCTCGATGAGCGCGTTGAGCGACTCGAAGAGCGGGATGCCGGCGCCGATGAGCGTCGCGAGCTGGCGGGTCATCACGGCGACCTCGGACGTCGAGGGGCGGCCCGCGAAGGCGAGGATCTTGATGTCGCGCTTCGCCTTCGCCTTGGCGGCCTGCTCCTCGGTCGCGCCGGTGAGCATGATGCCGTCCTTGCGCAGGGCGGCGCGCAGGGCCTTCGCGTTCTCCGCGTCGCGGACCCCTTTGACCGGCTTGCCGGTGCCGACGAGGATGCCTTTGTATTCGAATACCGCCACGGCCTTCCCTACTCGTCGACGATGACGTCTTCCTGGGTCGCCGCGAGCACCTCCTCGACGGTGGTGGTGCCCTGGAGCACCTTGCGTGCCCCGTCGTCACGGAGCGTATCCATCCCCTGGGAAATGGCGACCCGCTTGATGGTCTGCGCGTCCGCGCTCTTCAGGATGAGCGGGCCCACCGCGTCGTCGATGATCATCAGCTCGTAGATGCCCCGCCGGCCGATGAAGCCCTTCTGGTTGCAGGCGTCGCAGCCCCCGGGTTTGTAGAACACGGCCCGGTCGATGTCCTGCCCGATGTAGTCGTATTTCTGTCCGTGCACGCCGTACCGGTTCGACAGCTTCCGCCGGGCCTTCCAGGCGAGCCGGTCCTGGTCGAGGCCGAGCTGCTGGAGCTCGTGGTCGGAGGGGCGGTAGGCGACCTTGCAGGTCGGGCAGAGCAGGCGCACGAGGCGCTGGGCGAGGATGCCGATCACGCTGCTCCGCACGAGGAACGGCTCGATCTCCATCTCGACGAGGCGCGTCACGGCGCCGGCCGCGTCGTTCGTGTGGATGGTCGAGAGCACGAGGTGGCCGGTCAGCGACGCGTGGATGGCGATCTCGGCCGTCTCCTTGTCGCGGATCTCGCCGACCATGATCACGTCCGGGTCCTGCCGGAGGAAGGCGCGCAGCGCCGAGGCGAACGTGAGCCCGATCCCGGGATGGACGTGGATCTGGTGAATGCCGCCGATCTCGTACTCGACCGGGTCCTCGGCCGTGAGGATGTTCCGGCTCGGCTCGTTGATCCGGTTGAGGCAGGCGTAGAGCGTGGTCGTCTTGCCGCTGCCGGTCGGGCCGGTGACGAGGATGATGCCGTCCGGCCGCTGGATGAGCCCGTCCATCAGGGCGTACTCGCGCGGCGCGAAGCCGAGGTCGTCGAGCCCGAGCAGGACCGAGGCCTTGTGCAGGATACGCATCACGATCCGCTCGAAGCCGCGGCTCGTCGGCACCGTGGAGACGCGGATGTCGACGCTCTTGCCCGCGATCTTCAGCGTGATGCGGCCGTCCTGCGGGAGCCGCTTCTCGGCGATGTTGAGCGACGCCATGATCTTCACGCGCGCGATGATCGGCGCCATGAACTGCTTCGAGGCGCGCTTCGCGACGTAGAGCTCGCCGTCGATCCGGTAGCGGACGACGACGTCGCGCTCCTCGGGCTCGATGTGGATGTCGCTCGCGCGCTCGCGGACGGCCTGCGCGAAGAGGCCGTTGACCCAGGCGATGATCGGCGCGTCGTCGTCCGAGTCGATGATGTCGACGAGGTTGTCCTCCTCGAGCGCCGCCTCGCCCTCGAGCTTCGCCCCGCCGTCCTCCTTCTTCTCCCAGATGCGGTTGATCGCGTTCAGCACGGTGTCGCTCGTGGCGACGGCGATCTCGACCGGCTTGCCGAACAGCGCCCGCACGTCGTCGATCGCGGTCGTGTCGAGGGGGTCGGCGGTCGCGCAGTAGACGACCCCGTCGTGCTCGGCGAGCGGCAGGATCTTGTGCTGCTTGGCGTAGGTGATCGGCACCCGGCTCGCGAGCTCGAGCGGCACCGCGTCGATGTCGATGCGCTGGAGGAAGCCGACCTCGCACTCCTCCGCGAGCGCCTTCGCGATGCTCGCCTCGTCGGCGATGTTGGAGGAGACGATGAGGTCCGCGAGCGGCTGACCGCGCTCGCGGACGGTGTCGTAGAGCGGCACGAGCCGCTCCGCGGGGACGACGCCCCGACGGACCAGGATCTCGCCAAGATACTGCTGCATGCTCATTCGACGCGCTCCATCTGCCGCCCGCCGATCGGCCGCCGCGGCGTTCGCGGGGGCTGCGCGGCCCCGTTCGGCGGGGGCGGGGGCGCGTCGCCGTCCATCTCCATACCAGGGGGCATCGGCCCGCCGGCGCCGGCGCTCTTGCCGCCGAAGACCGGCAGCCCCACCGGCTCGACCGGCGTGTGCTCCCGCGGCACCTTCGGCCGGGCCTCCTCCTCGAGCCGCGCGCGCTCCTCCTCGGTCAGGATCGACTGCCGGATGTCCTCGACGAGCCCGTTCGACCGGCCGAAGTCGCGCGGCGGCTCCCACGCGGCGCTGTCGCTGAAGACGAAGTAGCGGTCGATGAACTCCTGCCGCTCCTGCATCTTGCGCTCGAAGATGGCCCGGAGGTCCTCCTGGTCGCGGATGACGTAGGGCGTCAGCACGAGGAGCAGGTTCGTCTTCGTCTTGGTCCTGACCCGCTGCCGGAAGAGGAACCCGAGCACCGGGATGTCGCCGAGCACCGGGATCTTCGTCTCCGAGGTCGTCGTGCCGTCGCGCACGAGGCCGCCGATCACCACGGTCTGCTGGTCCCGGACGACGAGGGTGGTGCTCGCGGTGCGCTTGTTGATGGGGATCGCGCCGAGCGCGCCCTCGAGGGGGGCGCCGGCGTCGGAGATCTCCTCGGTGAGCTCCAGCCGCACCTGGTCCGAGTCGTTGACGTGGGGGATGACCTTGATCTTCGTGCCGACGTCCTGACGCGCGGCGGCGCCGCCGAGGCCGCCGAGCAGCCCGCCGAGCCCGCCGAGCCCGCCGAGCCCGGCTGCGGCCCCCGCGCCGCCCGCCAGGCTCGCGAGCTGGTTGAGCCCGCCGCCGCCCACGTTGGTCTGGAGCGGGATGTTCTGGCCGATCGAGATCTCGGCCGGCACGTTGTCGGTCGCGAGGATGTGCGGCGTCGCGAGGACGTTGGAGTCGCCGTCCTGGGCCAGCGCGTGGAGGACGACGCCGAACGCGGGGATCGACAGGCCCGTCCCGAAGATGTTGTTCGAGCCCGGGATCTCGGCGCCCCGGACGCCGAGCGCGAGCGCGCCGAGCTGCGACGGCAAGCCGCCGACCGAGGGGACGACGTTGTTGCCGCCGTACACGAGGCCCTGGCCCTGCTCGGTGTCGAACGGCGCGCCCGCGTGGTAGCCGATGCCGAAATCGAGCGAGCGGTTGACGTTCACGTCCATGATCACGGCCTCGATGAACACCTGCCGCCGCGGCTCGTCGAGCTGGTCGATCACGGCGCGGAGCTGGGCGTAATCGTGGGGGGACGAGGTGATGAGGAGCTTGTTGCTCGCCTCGTCGCAGGTGACCTTCACCTGGCCCTCGAAGATGTCGTCGGTCGAGCCGGGCACCGCGGGGGCGTTGCGCGCGGCCCCCCGGCCGCCCACGGCCGCGCCGCCACCGCCGCTGCCGCCGCCGAGCACCTGGTTCAGGGTCGCCGACAGCTCCTTGCAGCCGGCGTGCTGGAGCGAGAGCACGTGGACCTGGCCCTCGCCCGACTGCGGCACGTCGAGGCGCTTCAGGATGCCGAGGACGCGCAGGTAGTCCGGCTCGGAGGCGGTGATGATGAGCGAGTTGGTCCTGTCGTCCGCGATGATGCGGGCGCCGGTGCCGCCGCCGCCGGCGCCGCCCCGGCCGGGCCTGCCGCCGGCGCCGCCCGCCGCCCTCGGGTCCACGATCTCGTTCAGCTTCGTCGCGACCTCGGCCGCGGAGCCGTAGTGCACCGGCTGCACCCAGAGCTGATCGCCGGCGCCGCCGACGTCGATCTCCTCGACGATGCGGAGCATGCGCTGGATGTTCGATCCGGTGTCCGTGATGATGAGCAGGTTGCCGGGCGGGTAGACGGTGACGTCGCCGTCCTTCGACTTGAACTTGGTCAGGACGCCGCCCGCGTCGTTGGCGTCGATATGGGACAGCCGGTAGAGGCGGGTGACGAACCGATCCTCGGCGGGCACGGGCGCGGCGGCGCCGAACACGGGGGTCGTCTCCGACACGGCGCCGGGCGTCTCGACGATCTTGAGGAAGCGCCCGTGGGGGATGACGGTGAGGTCGTTCGAGGCGAGGATCGACAGGAATGCGCTGTACGCCTCGGCGACGGTCACCTTCTCCGGCGCGTACACCGTGGCCTTGATCTGCCGGAGCTTGCCGCCGTAGATGAAGCGGCGTCCGGTGATGTTGCTGATCGCCTTCACCAGCTCGGGGAGATCGGCCTCGTCGAGGTTGAAGCTGACCTTGTAGCCGCCGGGCTTCGGCTTGAACTCGATCTCCTGGACGCCTTGCTTCACCCCGGCGAGCGGATCGTCTCCGGCGTCGCCCGCCGCGCCCGCGGCGCCGGGCGCGCCCGGCGCACCCGCGGCGCCCGGCGCGCCCGTGCCTGCAGCGCCCGCGCCCGGCGCGCCCGCGGCGCCCGCGGCGGCCGCGCCGGAGGGGATCCCGGGGCGACCCGGCGCCGGCGTGCTCTGGCCAGGGGTGCGCAGCACGGGGGCGTTGCGGTTCGCGGGCTGCGCTGCGGCGGGCGGGGCCGCCGCGGCGAGCACGAGCGCCGCCACCGGCGCGGCGAGGAGCCTCCTCCGGAGGCAGCGGGGTCGCTCGAGGGTCGTCATCACCATCAGTCGGCTCGATATTCTCTGCGTGGGTTGATAAGGGGGGAGGCGGCGCCGCTCAGTCGGCGCTCGGCGCGCTCGGCGCGCTCTCGCGCTCGGCCGGCGAGGGGGGCCGCGGCCGCTTCGAGCGGGATGTCTTGCCCAGGGCGGTCTTGCTCGTCGCGGTGGTGGCCTCGCTGTCGGCCTCCTCCGTCGCTTCCGCCGCGGATCCATCGGCGTTGCGGGGCGGCAGGACGGTCCTGGCGACCGACACGAGGAGAAGGCTCATGATCCCGACGAACGTGAGAGAGCCGAGGACGAACGTGCCGACATACAACAGCGTCCGTCGGAGCAGGCTCCCCTCGTTCAATCTCCCTATCCATCGCGCCATGCCGCTACCCTGGTTTCGTCTGGTCTCGTCCGGTGTCGCCTGCTTCGGTCCCCGAGGTTCAGTCCGGAGCGCTCACTTGATGTTGAAGTCGATGTTCATCGGCTTTCCCTTGCGGTTGATCGTCACCGTGAGCCTGTCCGCCGTCCGGAGCCGCGCATAGGCCTCGAGGGCCTTCTGCGGATCGCTCATCTCAAACCCGTTGATGCTGGACAGCCGATCTCCGTTCTCCAGGCCGAGCGTCCCGAGCAGCGAGTCCGGTCGAATTCCGAACATACGGATGCCGACCACCTTGTCGCCCTCCTTCTCGGGGACGATGCGCGCAGAGCGCATCAGCTCGCCCTGGTTCTCCAGGATGGCGTCGACCGCGCTGCGCTCCACGTTGAACTCCGTCTCGCTCACCCGCTGGATCTTCGAGGCGATCTCCGGCGGGACCTTCTTGCCGCCGCGGGCGGCCGCCTTCGACGTCGACGCCGTGGGCGGCGGCGCCGTCGTGGGCGCCGGCGAGGCGCTGGCCCGCGCGCCGGCGTTGGTGCCGCCCACGATGGCCTGGCAGCGCGCGCTGCCGGAGGTCAGCCAGACCCGATCCCACCCCACGTAGTAAACGGTCTGCCCGGCGATCTCATCCCCTTGCCGGCGCAAGATCGCCTTGCCGTCCGAGCCGGCCATGGCCGCGAACGACCACTCCGGATCCTCGGCCTGCGTGATGAGCAGGACCCGGGTGCCGTCGCACGACGGATCCGCGTACGGGTCCTTGTTGGCCATTTCCTGCTGGACGTTCGGGAGCTCGACCGGCTTGCCGTCGAGGGGCCCCGTCACCGAGTCGAACGGGTTCCGCGAGAGGATCGGCCCGGCGTTCGTCGCGTGGTCGGTGCTCGCGGTCGACCCGAACGCCCCCGGGCGCGCCGGGGGGCTCGGCGGCGGCGGCGGCGGCGCGTCGACCGCGACGCTGGAGGCCACGAGCTGACCCATGCCCGACGCCTGGAAATAGGCGGCGAGCGCGATCAACACGCCCAGCACCCAGGGAAAATACCGCTTCAGGATCGCGTCGATGCCCATGCGCCCATGCTCCTCTAGGCGAGTTCCATGCCAGTGGTCAATCTTCGGCAGCTCGCCGCCATTTTCACGGAATCACGGAAGCTGCCCCGCCAAGGTGACGCACCCGGAGCGCGTCGGACGGCCTCGCCTTGCCAAAGTGACAAATGGATTTTCACGGGGGTGCCGGCAAGCCGGGGCGGGCCCTGTCCGCGGGGGGGCGCGCCGCGTCACTCCAGCTCGCCGAGCTTTCGATAGATGGTGCGCGTGGAGATGCCGAGGAGCTGCGCGGCCACCGACTTGTCGCCCCGGGCGTGGCGGAGCGTCTCGCGGATGAGCCTGCGCTCGACCTCGTCGAGGGGGGTGCCGACCGAGAAGGTGAGCGAGCTCGGCTCGGCCGGGGCGGCCTCGCGGATGAAGTCGGGCAGGTCGTCGACCGAGAGCTGGTCGCCGCGGCAGAGCACCACGGCGCGCTCGATCACGTTCTCTAGCTCGCGGACGTTGCCCGGCCACGTGTAGTCGGTGAGGCGCGCGAGCACGTCGCGCGGCGCCTCCAGGCGGGGGCGGTTGTTCTTCGTGCAATAGACGCCGAGGAAGTGGTCGACGAGGAGCGGGATGTCCTCGCGCCGGGTCCTGAGCGGGGGCGCCGTGATCGCGATCACGTTGAGCCGGTAGAACAGGTCCTCGCGGAAGCGGCCGGCGGCGACCTCGGCGCGGAGGTCCTTGTTGGTGGCCGCGACGAGGCGCACGTCGGCGCGCACGGTGTCGCCGCCGACGGGCTCGTACTCGCCCTCCTGGAGCACGCGGAGGAGCTTCACCTGCACGGCCGGCGAGAGCTCGCCGATCTCGTCGAGGAACAGCGTGCCGCCGGCGGCCTTGGCGAAGCGGCCCTCGCGCTTGGCGAGGGCGCCGGTGAACGCCCCGCGCTCGTGGCCGAAGAGCTCGGCCTCGAGGATGGTCTCCGGGATGGCGGCGCAGTTGACCGCGACGAACGGCCCGCGCGACCGGGCGCTGCGCTCGTGGATGAAGCGCGAGAGCAGCTCCTTGCCGGTGCCGCTCTCGCCGAGCACGAGCACCGTGGCGCTCGAGGGCGCCGCCTGCGTCGCGATGTCGAGCACGCGGCGGAGCGTCGGGCTCGAGCCGACGATCTCGCGCTTCGTGAGCAGCTTGATCTCCTGCCGCAGCGAGCGGTTCTCGGCGACGAGCGACTGGCGCTCGGCCGCCTTGCGCACGCTCTTGATGATCGTCATCCGCTTGAGCGGCTTCTCGACGAAGTCGTAGGCGCCCTCGCGCATGGCCTGGACCGCGGTCTCGACGGTCCCGTACGCGGTCATCATCACGACCTCGGTGTCGGGCGCGATCTGCTTCAGCGCGCGGAGCAGCTCGAGGCCGCTGACCCCCGGCATCATCAGGTCGGTGAGGACGACCTCGACGCGGCGGCTGCGCACGATCTCCAGCGCCGCCTTGGCGCTGTCCGCCGTGATGACGCGCATGCCGTCGCGCTGGAAGATCTTCTCGATGGAGGCGACGTTCGACGGCTCGTCGTCGACCACGAGGACCGTCGGGGCGCCGGGCGGCGGCGCGGCGCCAGCGGGCGGAGGCGCGCTCGGCGGTGCTCCGACTTGTGCCAGATCGTCAGCCATGCGCCACTATGTCATAGGCGCGAGTGCCGTGTCCAGCCGAGCACGGGTCTGACAAAGTCCGATCGGCCGGTCTGACAAAGTGGCACGCCGACGTTGTCAGGATGCGCTGCCCGGGAAAGCGAGCGATCCGGGGCTCGACGGGGCGCGGGGCGGCGTCACCGGGTCAGCGGATGAGCTTCGAGAGGTGCTTGAAATCGTCCGTCCCGGCGACCCGGAGCCAGTCGAAGACGAGGGTCTCCGCGGTCGTGATCGTGGCGCCGGCCGCGCGGCAGAGGTCGAGGCCGGCGAGCCGGTGGTCGTCGCGGCGCGAGGCGACGCCGTCGAGGGGCACGTGGACCTCGACGCCGCGGCCGGCGAGGTCGCGCACGGTCTGGAAGACGCAGACGTGCGCCTCCAGGCCGACGACGACGGCGGTGCGGGGGGCGCGCTGGGTGAGCGCGCGATCGAACTCGACGGCGTCGCAGGCGGAGAACTCCATCTTGGGGAGGACCGGCGCGCCCGCCTGGGCGAGCTTCTCGGCGATGGGCGCGATGGTCCGCCCGAGCCCCGCTGGGTACTGCTCGGTCGCGAGCACGGGCGCGCCGAGGCGCCGCGCCGCCTCGATGAGCACCGTCGCCGCGCGGGTCAGCGCGTCCATCTGGGGCGCCGGCATCGCGGCGGCGAGCTTCTCCTGGACGTCGATGACGATGACCGCGCTCGCGGCGGGATCGAGTCTTCGCATGGCGGCTACCTCGTGGCGCGGAAGCTCTTCAGGAACCGGAGCAGGTCGCTCCGCAGGTCGAAGCGGAGGAGCGCCTCGCCGATCACGGCGCCGCCCTCGCCGACGAGGACGCCGGGCAGGACGGTCATCGACTCGAGGAGGTCGCCGGGGCGGACGGTCTTGCGGCCGGCGAACGCGCAGCGGCGGCCGTCGTTGGCGGTGAACTCGAAGGAGTAGGGCAGGGTGCCGGTGCGCGCGAGGTCGAGCCCGAGCCGCCCGGACAGGTAGCGGTGGTCGGCGAACCCCTCGGCGTCGATCTCGCCCTCGATCTCGACCTCGGGCTTGCGCAGGAAGTGGAGCAGGCCGCGCGAGCGGGCGCGGATCGTGAACGACATGGGCCGCTCGTCGGCGGGGGCGTCGACCAGGTGGAAGCTCCCGGCCATGGTCTCGCAGAACTCGAAGCCGCGCATCACGCCCCCGGCGTGGCGCCGCGGGGCGGCGCCGGCAGCGGCGGGCCGGCCGTCGCCTCCGTGAAGTCCTCGGGCGGGAGCACGAGCCGCTCGACGCGGCGGCCGGCGGCGAGGGCGTCGACGATCTCGGGGACGTCCGCGGCCGTCACGCGGCCGTAGAAGTAGCCGTCCGGCTCCACCGCGATGACGGGGCCGGCCCAGCAGACGTCGAGGCAGCTCGAGGTGCAGGCGCGCGCCTCGACCTTCGCGAGGCCGCGCTCGGCGAGGGCGGCCTTGAGCTGCGCGTGGATGCCCTCGGCGCCGCGCTGGGCGCAGGAGCCCTTCGGAACGCCGTCGGGGCGGCGGTTGACGCAGACGAAGAGGTAGCGCTTTCGCTGGGGCACGGGGCGGATCCTCGTGCGGGGCGGGCGCCAGGTCAAGCTGGGGCGGGGGAAGGCGCGGGGCGCGCGCAGAGCGGGGAGGACGGACGCGGCGACCGAGGGGTGGGGGAGGACACGCCGCGCGCGGGCTCAGCCGGCTGCTTGTCGCCGGCGGCGCAGCGCCAGGTTCACGATCCCGATCGGCGCCACGACGAGCACGAACGCGAATCCGAGGACGCCCACTGCGAGGCCCGCGAGGCTAGCGAGCGCGAGCCAGAGCACGTCGCTCGCCGCCGGGCCTGACGAGGGCGTGTCCACGCGCATCTCCCGGCGCAGCTCGCCCACCGTGCGGTCGAGCAGCGCCTCGAACGGGCGGCCATACAGGGTCTCGCTGCGGCGGCCGCGGAAGAACGCGCGGACCGTGCGGCGGGGCGCCGAGAGCAACCCGGCGAAGAGGCCGCCCAGGTTGAGCTGCCACGCGGCGACGAAGTCCTTGCAGCCGGCGCCGATCTCCCAGGCCGAGATCTCGAACTCGCCGATCGTGTTCGTGTCGTAGCCCGTGAGCACGTGGTGCAGGTCGTGGTAGCGGACCGCGCGCAGGCGCGCCTGCGTGTTCGGAAACGGGACGGGGAGCGGGCCGAGCTTGAAGTCGACCCACGCGTCGCCGTACCCGCCGTCCGCGCCGAAGCGGTTCACGTCGAAGTAGATCGCCCGCGCCTGCCGCATCGTGAGGCCTTCGTCGTATTGGACCAGAGCCATGGCACCACCTCATTCAATGACTTCAGTCACTGACCATGGTCATCATGCGCACTCGTCCTGTCAAGCCTCAGTGGGGATTGACTTGAACGCGTGCGAGGAAACAGATTACCCGGACGATGAGCAAGGTCAGTAAAGGCTCGGCGAAGCGCCGGAAGGGAGCTGCGACGCCGGCCGCGCCGTCGACGCCGGCGCCCGGGCACGGCGGGCGCGCGCAGCAGAAGCTCGACACCCGCCGGCGGATCCGGGACGCCGCGTGGGCGCTCTTCACCGAGCTCGGTTACGACGACGCGACGACCAAGGCGGTCGCGGAGCGCGCGGAGGTCGCGACGGGGACGGTGTTCGTGCACGCGCGCGACAAGGCCGACCTGCTCATGCTGGTGATGCACGACCGGATCGCTGCCACGGTCGACGCGGCGTTCGCGGCGCTGCCGCGGAAGGAGCCCCTGCTCCCGCAGCTCCTCCACGTCTTCCAGCGGCTGTTCGCGATGTACGGCGAGCAGCCGCTCGTGTCGCAGGCGTTCGTGAAGGCCTTTCCGGGCGCGTCAGGCCCGAACGGAGAGCGGATGAACGCCCTCACGTTCGCGTTCCTGCACCGCATCGCGGCCCTCGTGCGCGACGCCCAGGCGCGCGGCGAGGTCGGGGGCGACATCGACCCGCTCGCGGCGGCGCACAACATCTTCGCCCTGTACTTCGCGGCGCTGCTCTCCTGGCTCAGCGGCTTCGTGACGCTCACCGCCGCGCTGGATCCGGTGCTGAAGAACGCCCTCGCGCTCCAGCACCGAGGGCTCCGCGCATGAGCCATGGGCCGGGCGCGCGACGGTCCGGCCGGCAAGGCTCTGGCGCGCAGCCCTCAGCCCGCCTCAGCCATCGCCTCGCTCCGGACGGCCGGCGCGGAGCGCGGCGAGCACCTCGGCGTGGGCGCGCGGGTCGCCGGCGGCCACCACGTCCCCGGCGCTCGCGGCGTCGAGGGGGCGCCCCTCCCAGTCGGTCATGAGCCCTCCGGCGCCGGTGATCACGGGGACGAGCGCCGCGAAGTCATGGAGCTTGAGGCCGTGCTCGACGACGACATCGACGCAGCCGCTCGCCACGAGGCCGTACTGGTAACAGTCGCCCCCGTAGCTCACGAGCTTCGCCCGGGCCGCGACCGCCCCGAAGGCGCGCGCCGCCGCCGGCGAGAAGTACTGCGGCCCCGTCGTGGAGAGGCGCACCTCCGAGAGCCCCGCGCAGGCGCGGACGCGCGCCGGCTCGCCGTTCCACAGCGTCTCCCGGCCCACCACGCCGAGCCAGCGCTCCCCGAGCACGGGCTGATCGATGACGCCGAGCACGGGCCGCCCCCGGTGCAGCAGGGCGATGAGCGTGCCGAAGAGCGGCTTGCCCGTGATGAACGCCTTCGTCCCGTCGATGGGATCGAGCACCCACACGAGCTCCGCCCCCTCGTTCTCGCGGCCGAGCTCCTCTCCCACGATCCCGTGACCCGGGGCGCGCGCGGCGAGGATGTCCCGCAAGGCCGCCTCCGCCTCGCGGTCCGCGACCGTCACCGGGCTCGCGTCCTCCTTGTCGTCGGCCTCGATGCCCTTGCGGAAATAGCGCCGGATCACGGCGCCGCTCGCGTCCGCCAGCCGCTGGGCCAGATCGACAAGTTCCTGGGAAGGGGTCATCGTCTCCGTCCTCCTCGAGGTCCCCACGAGGCGAACCCGTGGGCGCGATCCAGTACGCGCGGCGCGCGCGCACCGCAACCGGCGCGGCGCGGCGCTCAGGCCCGGTGCGCAGACTCCCCATCACGCGGCGACGACTCCCGTGGACGTGGCGCCTGCGCGGCCCCCGACAGGCACGCTCGCAGGTACGATCCCAGCGTCTCGGCCCCCCGGGCGGCTTCAGGGTGGTACTCGGCGAGGACCGGTCCGTTGTGCGGCATGTCGCGCAGCACGTCGAGCGTCACGTCGACACGCGCCTCGCGGGCCCGCCGCGCGAGCTCCAGGCCCTCGTCATGGAGGCGCTCGGCGTCGCCGACCTGGATGAACAGCGACGCCACGCCGTCGAGCCGCGCGTGCAGCGGAGACAGCCGGGGGTCGTCGAGCGGGATCGCGCCCGCGAAGTCGCGCGCCTGGCGCAACAGGCCCTCCGTGGTCCCGTAATCGGTCGGCTCGTTCGCGCGCGTCGAGGCGCTGCTCGAGGTGAGGTCGAGCCAGGGAGAGACGAGCGCGGCGCAGCGCGCCTGCTCGCCCCGGTCGCGCAGCGCGAGCTGGGCCACGAGCGCGAGGTTGCCCCCGGCGGAGTCGCCCGCGAGCGCGATCTCCCCGGGCGCGTGGCCCCGCTCGACCAGCGCGTCGAAGGCGGCGAGCGCGTCGTCGAGCTGGGCGGGATAGCGATGCTCCGGCCCGAGCCGGTAGTCGATCCCCACCACGCGCGCGCCGCTCGCCAGCGCGAGCCGCGCCATCATGTCCGCGTGGGTCTTCGTGGAGCCGAACAGGTACGAGCCTCCATGAAAATAGAGGACGACCCCTCGAGCCATCGCGCCCGGCGGCTCGAACCACACCGCAGGGATGCCCCGCAACGTGTCGCCCGTTCGCTTGACGCGACGGACGGCCTTCCCGGGATAGAAGCGCGCGTCCATGTCGGCGCGCATCCTCGGATACGGCCAGCCGAGCATGTCGATGAAGTCGCGGCGGAGCGCCCGGACAACCCACTCGAAGCCGAAGCCCCAGCTCGGGCGAGCGGGCCCCCGGCGGGCGCGCTCGACGGCCGTCTCCACGAATGCGAGACTGAATATCCCCATGAGACGCAGCATCATGGCGAGAACCTTAGTGCGCGCTCCCCGCGGGCGCGTCGCTCTCGGAGCGCATCCGCTCGATGCTCCGCGCCGAGCTCGACGTCGCCGCCCCCCGGATCGAGAGCGCGGCGACGTCAGCCCCGCTTCCGCGGGTCGCCCCGGAGGATGGGGTAAGCCATCAGGAGGCTCAGCCACACCACCAGGAACTTGGGGTCGGCCAGCGTCTCGAACGGGATCTCGAACCGATCGTTCTGGGCCTCCGCCGCCTTGCGCTGCTGCGCCTCCGCGACCGCGGGGCTCACGACCTGGGGTAGCCGCTTCCCGCCGATCTCGGCGGTCGTGCCGCCCGACCCGGGCATCTTCGGCAGCAGCGTGCCCTCGGCGATCGCCCTCTCCTCCGGCGTGCGCGTCGCGACATCCGGGTCGATGATCACCGCCGCCGGCTCGAGCTCCTCGGGAAGCTCGGCGCCGGAAGGGTCCACCACCGGGCCCCGCGCGATCTCCTCCGGGCGATCCACCGGGATGTAGCGCGGCGCGACCTCGCCCGGCTTCCGGTCGCGGAGCTCGACCGTCACCCGGGTCGGGAGGTACACGCGCCGGACCTCCTCGACCGTCACGGTGTCCGTGGCGGACCCCGGCGGCGCGCCGGCGAGCTCGGGGACCTTCGCGCGCGCGGCGTCGATCGCCGCCTGCTCCGCGTCGATCGCGGCCTTGCATCTCGGGAGGGACGGATCGAAATCGAGGCCGACGGCGCTGTGACCCCCCCTGGTCAGCTCGGGCTTCGCCGTGCACTCCTGGAGCACCCGCTCCGCGACCGCGTCGTCCTCCCGGTGCAGCAGCGCGAGCGCGAGCTCCGTGCGACCGTCGATGCCGTTCGCGATCTCCGGCCGGGCCACGTAGCGGTACCGCACGCGGAGCGCGACGTCGCGCTGCCCCGTGGCCGTGTCGACGACGGTGACGGCTTCCTTGACGAAGAGGTCCGTGGTCGCGCCCTGGACCTCGCGCCGGCTCACCATCACCCGGGAGCGCCGCAGCCCCGTGAACAGGGAGCGCGTCTGCGCCCGCACGCGCTCGAGGATCTTGAAATCGCTCGTCTCCGTGGGGACGTAGAGATAACCCTCGAACTGGAGCAAGGCGGGAGGGCGCTTCGCGTCCGCACCGGCCGTCGCCTTGCCCCGGTCGCCGCACCCCGCGAGCGCCAAGATCCCGATTGTCGGGACAAGACGGAGTACTGCACGGAGAAGTGCTACCACAACAGATTTCCCCGACGGCGTGGGTGCAACCTCCGTGAATCTAGCGCCCCTGCCCCCCCGAAGAAACCCAAACCCTCCAGAAAAGCCGAGCGTACATGCGGGGATCGGGGACAGCGACCTCGACGTGAGAGGCCAGGCGCGCAGCGTCCGACCTCGGCGCAGATCGCGACCCGGGTGACCCGGTGAGCCCCGACCCCTGGCCTGGGAGCGCCGCGGCAGGCGAGCGCGGAGATGGGCGGGGCCCGGGGGCGCGGTAGGGGTGTCGCTCGACGGCGCGTCAGGGGATTGCCGTTTCGAAAATCGGATCCATTTGGTCGCCGAGATGAACACGGAAAGCCAGAACCCCGAAACCAGCGGACCCACGCCCTCTGCCCAGCCCTCGGGCGCGGAGCCGGGCTCCCCGCCTCCCGCGCCGCCCACGTCCGATGAGGCCAGGGCGGCCGGGGCCGTCGAGCTCCCCTTCCAGGCCGAGGTGCAGCAGGTCCTCGCGCTGGTCATCAACTCGCTTTACGCCAACCAGGAGGTCTTCCTGCGCGAGCTCATCTCGAACGCGTCGGACGCCCTGGACAAGGCGCGCTTCCTGGCCCTCACGCGCGAGGGCGTCGCCGAGCAGGCGGGCGAGCCCGCGATCCTCATCACGCTCGACGACGCCGCCCGGACCCTCACCATCGAGGACAACGGCATCGGCATGACCCGCGACGAGGTGGTGGAGAACCTCGGCACCATCGCGCGCTCGGGGTCGCTGGAGTTCCTGAAGGCCAACGCCGAGGCCGCGAAGCAGAAGAAGGAAGGCGGCAAGCTGCAGCTCATCGGCCAGTTCGGCGTCGGCTTCTACGCCGCGTTCATGGTCGCCTCGCGCGTCGACGTGCAGACCCGCTCGATGCTGCCGGGCGCCGAGCCCGTCCTGTGGCGGTCGGCCGGCGCGGGCTCCTTCACCGTGGCCCCCGGCGATCGCGAGCACCCCGGCACGAAGATCGTCCTCCACCTCAAGGAGGACGCGCGCGAGTACACGAAGGCCTGGCGCGTCAAGGAGATCATCCGCAAGTACTCCGACTTCGTCCACTTCCCCATCAAGGTGAACGACGAGGTCGCGAACCGCTCGGCCGCGCTCTGGACGCTGCCCAAGTCGCAGATCACCGAGGAGCAGCACGCCGAGTTCTTCCGGCACGTGACCGGCGGCTACGAGGGGGAAAAGCCGCTGCTCACCGTGCACCTGTCGATCGACGCGCCGGTGCAGTTCCACGCGCTGCTCTACGTGCCCGAGAAGGCGCCGGCGGACATGTTCCACAAGGACCGCAGGGCGATCCGCCTCTACGCGAAGCGGGTCCTCATCGTCGAGGACTGCGACAAGCTCACGCCGATGTACCTGCGCTTCCTGCGCGGCGTCGTCGACTCCGAGGATCTGTCGCTGAACGTCTCGCGTGAGATGCTCCAGGAGAACCGCACGCTCTCGCAGATCGAGCAGCAGATCGTCAAGCAGGTGCTCAAGGCGCTGAAGGACCTCTCCGAGTCGGACCCCGAGCGCTACGCGACCTTCTGGAAGGAGTTCGGCCGGGTCATCAAGGAAGGCGCCACCAGCGACTGGAAGAACAAGGACGCGATCGCCGAGCTCTGCCGGTTCGAGTCGATGAATACCGAGGCCGGCAAGGTGATCTCGCTGCGCGACTACGTGGAGAAGATGCCGGACGGGCAGAAGGAGATCTATTACGTGACGGGGCTCGGCCGCCGCGCGGTCGAGCAGAGCCCGCACCTCGAGGCGTTCCGGAAGCGCGGCTACGACGTGCTGTTCCTCGTCGATCCGGTCGACGAGTGGTTCGTGAAGGCGCTGAACGAGTTCGACAAGCGCCGGCTCAAGAGCGTGACGCACGGCGACGTCGACCTCGGCGGCGAGCCGGAGAAGAAGGACGAGCCCGAGGCGTCGGTGGACGCGGCCGTGGCGGCGGTCAAGGCGGCGCTGGGCGACCGCGTGAAGGACGTGCGCGTCTCGCGGCGCCTGACCGACAGCGCGAGCTGCCTCGTCGCCGCCGAGGGCGACCCAGGGGCGAACCTCGAGCGGATCATGAAGCTCATCGACCAGAACACCGAGGAGTCGAAGCGGATCCTGGAGCTCAACCCGGGGCACCCGGTCGTGAAGAACCTCAACATCCTGGCCGGGCGCGAGCCCGATTCGGAGCGGGTGAAGCAGTGGTCCGAGCTGCTCCTCGACCAGGCCCTCCTCGTCGAGGGCGTGGTGCAGGAGCCGGCGAAGCTCGTCCGGCGCATCCAGGACCTGCTCGCGCAGGTGAGCACCGCGGCGGTCGGCGGCCAGTAGCCCCCGCCCTGGCCGTTTCTTGGCCCTGATCCGGCGCGTGGTGTACGCGCGCCGGGGTGGCATCGGACGAGGACGGCAGGTTGTCCCGCTTCGCAGCGCCCGCGCTCGGCCGCCGGGCGTTCCTCCGGGCGCTCGGGGTGGCGGGCGGCGCCGCGGCGGCGCCGGGGCTCTGGGACCCGGCGCCGGCGCTCGCCGCGGCGTCGAGGGTGAAGGGGGTAGAGACCTCCGCGATCGGCGTGACGCTGAAGCTCGAGCTGTCGCAGGCGCCGTTCCCCTGCGACGGCGCGCCGTACCGGGACGAGACGGTGATGGTCTTCGTGCCGGCCCACTACCGCGCGCCGGAGAGCGGTGAGCTCGACCTCGTGATGCACTTCCACGGCCACGTCACCACCGCGGAGCGGGCCATCGCGGCGCACAAGCTCCGCGAGCAGCTCCACGAGAGCAAGCAGAACGCGGTGCTCGTCGTGCCGCAGGGCGCGGTGAACGCGGCCGAGTCGCCCCCGGGCAAGCTGGGGCAGCAGGGCGGCCTCCGGCGCCTCTGCGGCGAGCTCGCGGCGGTGCTCTCGAGCCCCGCGGCGCGGCGGGCGCTCGGCGACGCTGCCGTCCCGCGGCAGGCGAGGCTCGGCATGCTCTGCCTGTCGGCGCACTCGGGCGGATACCGCGTCGCGGCCGCGTGCCTCCGCCACGGCGGCTGCGAGGTGAACGAGGTGTACCTCTTCGACGCGCTGTACGGCGAGGTCGACGCGTACCGCGACTGGGTGCTCGAGCGGAAGGACCGGTCGGGGCGCGAGAGGCACAAGCTGATCAGCCACTTCGTCGCGGGCGACGTGCGGCGGCTGAACCTGGAGCTCGCGCGCGCGCTCGAGGCGCAGGGGGTCTCGTGCCTGCACGAGCGCCGCCCGGGCGAGCTCACGCGCAAGCAGCTCCTGAGCGGCCGCGCGATCTTCATCCACGCCCCCATCGCGCACAGCGCGGTGACCTTCGAGCAGAACGCGTTTCGCGATTGCCTGTTCGCGTCAGGCTTCCGCCGCCAGCTCCGGTCGAGCTGGTTCGAGAAGCAGGACGAGCCGCGGCGGATCGACGTGCGCTCCCGGTCCTGAGGCCGGCGCCCGCGTCGCGCGGCGCGGCGCGCGCCCGGGCAGCGCCGGCCGGCGCCGGCCAACGCCCGATGCGCGCTGCGCGGCGCGCGTCAGTGCCGGAGCGATACGTCGGCCAGCGCGAGGCGCGCGTCGTTGATGAACGCGCTGTCCGGGAAGCGGCGAATGAACGAGCGCAGCGTCGTCTTCGCGTCGTTCCAGGCCTGGATGTCGAGGAGGCACTCGGCGAGGAGGAAGGTCGCGTCGTCCATGACCTCGCGGTCGGGCGACGCCTCGGAGAGCGTCATGAGCAGCGGGATCGCGTCGCGCTGCCGGTTCAGCCTGCGGTAGGCGCGCGCCAGGTTGAGCCGGGCCGAGGGGGTGTGCGACGCCGTCTCCTTCTGGCGGATCGCGTCCTCGAAGGCGACCGCGGCCTCGTGCCAGCGGCCCGTCCGCATGTGATCGAGGCCCGTCTGGTACGACTTGATCGAGAGCTCCGACCGCGCCTTGTCGACCGCGTCCGTGAAGAACGCGAGCTCGGCCCGGGTGAGCGGCGCCTTCCGCAGCGCCTCGAAGCCCTCGATCACCTCCTGCCGCCGCTCGGCACGGATGAGCTCGTAAAACGCCGCGGCGTCGCTCTCGGCCTTGGCCCGCGCGTCGCTCCGCTGCTGCATTTCCTTGAGATCGGCCTCGTGCTTCGCGATGCGGTCGCGCGCGCCCTTGGTCTCGGCCTGGACGGCGTCGACGCGCGCGTCCCAGGCGAGCTTGACCACGCCGATCACCACGATCACGAAGAGCAGGTTCGCGCTCGCGCTGTTCCAGAAGGCGCGCCGCTCGTACGCCATCTGGCGCTTGGAGATGCTCTTCAGATCGGCGGCGAGGGCGTTCGTGAGGTTGTTCGTCTTGATGATGAGCCCACGGGACTCCACGATCTCACGCTTGATCTCCCGGAGCTCGTCGTCGAAGTCGTGCATTTTCAGGTCCTGAAACCGCGCCCTGTGCAGGGGGCCGCGCTCGTGCTAAGGGGGCCGCGCACGCGGTCCCCGACCGCGCCCGGAACGCCGCGAACGCGGACGCCCGAGCCGCGCCAGGGGGCCGCGCCCGCGGTCCCCGGCCTCGCCGACAGGCCGCCCTTACGCTACCAGGAAGCTCTGCCCATGGACACAAGCGACATCCGAAAAGGCCTCAAGATGATGGTCGACGGCCAGCCCTACTCGGTCATCGACTTCCAGTTCGTCAAGCCGGGAAAGGGGCAGGCGTTCACCCGCGTCAAGATCCGGAACATGGCGACCGGCGCCGTGCTGGAGCGGACGTACAAATCGGGTGAGAAGCTGGAGCCGGCGGACGTGGAAGAGCGCAGCCTCCAGTACATCTATCCCGAGGGCACGGACTTCGTGTTCATGGACCCGGCCACCGGCGAGCAGCTCACCGTCCCCGGCGAGAAGATCGGCGAGGACTCCCAGTGGCTGAGCGACGGGATGTCGATCGACGTGACCCTGTTCAACGGGCAGCCGATCGGCGTCAGCATGCCCCCTCACGTGGTGCTCCAGATCGTGAGCAGCGAGCCGGGCGTGAAGGGCGACACGGCGAGCGGCGCCACCAAGCCCGCCACGGTGTCGACCGGCGCGACGGTCAACGTCCCGCTCTTCGTGAAGGAGGGCGAGTGGATCAAGATCGACACGGCCGAGGGCAAGTACCTGGAGCGCGTCAACAAGGGCTGATCCTCGGCTGACCCCCGGGCCGACGTGCCGCCGGGGGTCACTTCGCCTCGAAGATCACCGCAGCCGCGCCGACGACGCACGCGACGCGGGCTCCCCCGTTGGCCGGCGCGCACGCCGTCGCCTGCGCGAGGTCGCCGCCCGACCAGAGGCGCGCGGCGCCGCCCGCCGTCGCGACGAGGAGCCCGCCGGCGGCTGGGACCGCGAGCGTGGCGCCGTCGGGCGACCGCGGCGCGCCCTGCGGGGCGGGCGTGGTGAGCGGGAACGACAGCGCGGCCGACGTCGGCGCGGCGGCGCGCAGGTCGATCGAGACCAGCGCGGCGCCGAGGGCGATGTCGAAGCCGCGCTCGGACGCGGCGAGCGGGGCGAAGGGCAGCTTCTCGGTCCCGGCGCAGCGCTCGGGCGAGGCCGCGCGGGCGCGAGGGCCCTGGGCGCGGAGCAGCGGGAGCGGGACCTCCATCTCGCCGACGGCGTCGGGGGAGCTGCGGAACAGCGCGAGCAGCGTGGGCGCGTCGCAGCGCCGCTCGACGGCGACGAGCTCCGCCGGGCCGGCGTGGACCGCCGCGGGCCAGGGCGGGACGTCGGTCGCCGACTCGGTGGACGCCGCGGGGTCGACGCGCACGACGCCCTGCGCGGTCCGGACGAGCAGCGCGCCGCTCGCCTCGAACGCGAGCGGGCCGAAGGCGCCGCGGCCGGCCGGCTGCGGCGCGGCGGCGGTGCGGTACACGGCGGCGGCCGTCGCCGGCGGCGCGAGCTTCGCGAGGAGCCTGGCGTCCTCCTTGGCGCGGGGCTCGGCGCCCCCGCGGTCGAGCGCCGCGATCGCCGCGAGCGGCGCGCCCCGCGTGGACGCGGCGACGGCCTCGGCGTGGTCGATCGCCTCCGCGAGGCCCGGCTCCCCGCAGCGCACGGGGCCGACGCCCGTCCAGACGAGCGCCTCGCCCGCGCGCGCGGCGTCGCGGCCGGCGCTCGCGCCGCCGCCGCCCGCGGCGTCGGCGCAGAGGACGGCGTGGAGCCGGCGCAGCCGCTGTGCGGCGGCGGCCACCGACGGCGCGGTGGACTTGCCGCGCGCGTCGCGGAGCAGGGAGGCGGCGAGGCCGCGCAGCGCCTCGCCGGGCTGCGCCGCGTCGCGCGACAGGCCGGCGGGGCGATCGAGGAAGACCAGCGGGACGCGGAGCTCGGCGGCGGCGCCCTTGGCGGCGGGGGCGGAGAAGGGGCGGAGCGCGCCCGCGAGGCCGACCGACACGACGAGGTCGTCGCGGCCGTCCGCGTCGCGGTCGACGACCTCGAGGGAGGCGGAGAGCGCCTCCTCGGGCGGCGGGGTCCGGAGGCGGAGCTCCAGGGCGAGCTCCGGCGGCGCGCCCGCGCCGGGGAGGCGGAGCACCGCGATCCAGCGCGTGGCGCCCGCGCTGGCGGCGCGCTGCGGATCGCCGCACTGCGGGGCGAAATCGAAGGTGAGCGCGGACGGGCCGATCTGGCTCAGGCCGACGCGCGGGGCGCACCCCTGCGCGGCGAGATCGCCCGGGAGCGCGGCGAGCGTGCGCAGCGCCTGCGGCCGCGCGGCGGGCGCGAACAGGAGCTCGCCGCGCAGGCCGTCGGGCGACCGCGCCCAGGCGACGAGGTCGCGCGCGCCGTCCCCGTCGGCGTCGAGGAGGAGCCCGGCCTCGAAGGTGCGGCCGGTCGGCGCGGCGACCACGGCGCCGCCCTCGAGCGGCCACTGCTTGCCGCCCGCGGGCGCAGGGACGCTGGGCACGACCGCGAAGCGGGGCGAGGCGGCGGCGTCCTGGTCGCCGGCGTCGGCCTCGGGGCCGGCGTCGGCCGCGCCGGGGGCCACGCCGCTCAGCGGGGGCGGCGAGCCGGCGGGCGTCGCCGAGCCGAGCGTGTAGGGCGTGTACGGCTTGGAGCTCGGGCAGCCGTCGCAGCCGGTCGCGGCGAGGAGCGGGAGCAGGGCGCGGAGGAGCTTCGAGCAGGATCGATCGGGCATCGCAGGCGGACCAGCCGTTGAAGGCGAGGTACGGCGGGCGGCGCAGGCGTAGCACGGGAGGCGCGCGGACGTCGCGGCGCCGGCGTCCTCGCCCTCGCGCGCGCGAGGACGTGGTTGACGATGAGGGCGGGGACGGAGGGAGGGCCCGATGGCGCCCGTGGGCATTTCAGAGTAGCTTGATCGAGGGTAGATGCGCGGGCCGAAACCTCCCAAGGCGATCGAGGGCGAGGACTATTACCTCGAGGGAGGCCGGGTGGTTTTCAAGGCGTCGTATCACCTGAAGCGCGGATACTGTTGCAACTCGAAGTGCCGCCATTGCCCTTACCGGGAAGAGGCGCCGGCGCCGGCGGGGGAAGCGGTGACCGTCATGGTGCCTCGCGTGAAACTTCTCTGAAGCACAGGCGGCGGTAAGGTCGCGGTCGAGCGCTTGCGGCGGAGGCGCCCTGCGTTCCGTTGCCAGCGCATCAGGCGACATCTCGGCCGCTGCCGGAGAGGCGCGCGTTCCGCCGGTCCGCGCTGATCTCTCCGCGGCGATCCACCGGGCTGTCGAAGGCAGAGAGGGCACGCTCGCCATGGAATGTGGGTTGATCCGGATTGAGCGAAGGGTCTAGGATTTTGCACCCACATTCGCGCAGGAGTTCCTATGCGTCGCAGTCTTCGCCCTCTCCTCTACAGCCTCTTGCTCGCGGTGCCGCTCGGCTGCAACGCCGCGTCGAACGACAAGCTGCCGACGCCGGCCACGACGACCGGCGAGCCGTCGCCGAAGGTCGAGGACACGGACGAGGACGGCATCAGCGACGAGGACGAAGGGCGCATCGACGCGATCGACACGGATGGTGATGGGGAGCTGGACTTCGAGGACACCGACTCGGACAACGATGGGATACCCGACAAGGTCGAGGGCGCTGTCCGGCCAGGGCAAATGACGCTGCCGGACAGCGACGACGACGGGGTGCCCGACTTCCGGGACGAGGACTCCGACGGGAACGGGATCCCCGACGGGGAGGAGGGCGACGACGATCTCGACGACGACGGTCTGCCCGATTACGCGGACCTCGACGACGACGGCGATGGCCTCTCTGACAAGCTGGAGATCGGCCCGGACCTGTCGGATCCGATCAACACCGACGGCGACAGGCGGCCTGACTTCCGCGACACCGACTCGGACAACGACGGCATCCTGGATCGCTTCGAGCGGGAGCTCGACGCCGACAACGACGGGATCCCGGCGTTCCGCGATCTCGACTCGGACGACGATTGCCGGCCCGACGAGGTCGAGCGGGGCGACGGCGATCCCGACATGCCGCCGGTCGACAGCGACCTCGACGGCGGGGGCGATTTCTTCGATCTGGACAGCGACAACGACGGCCTGCTCGACCAGCTCGAGGACATCAATTGCGACGGCGTGCTCGATCCGGGGGAGTCCAGCACCGCGAGCGAGGACACGGATGAGGACGGGGTGAGCGACCTCATCGAGCTCGCGGCCGGCACGAACCCGAACGACGATCTGGACAACCCCCACGCCAACGGGGATTTCGTGTTCGTGGTGCCGTATCGGGACGATCCGACGCCGGCGCAGGACACGCTCGACTTCTCGACCAACATCTCGCAGGCGGACGTGGTGTTCGCGATGGACACCACCGGCTCGATGAGCGGCTCGATCTCGAACCTGCAGCACGCGCTCCAGGAGATGATCGATCAGCTCGCCGAGGAGATCCCGAGCATCGGCATCGGCGTGACCCATTACAAGGACTTCCCGATCTCCCCGTACGGGGATACCTCCGATCAGCCGTTCTTCCTGGAGCACCGGGTGATGAGCGTGCTCACGCCGGCAGGGCGGGCATCGGTGCAGGACGCGGTGGACTCCCTCAGGGCGAGCGGCGGCAATGATCTGCCGGAGAGCGGCTGGGAGGCCCTTTATCAGATCGCGCACGGGACGGGCACGACCGAGGGGGACGCCGAGGTGCCTGCGTTCAACCCGATGACCGCGCCGCCGGGCGCGGTCCCGGCGGGCGAGACGGTGGGGACCCTCGGCGGCGTCGGCTTCCGCACCGGCTCGCTGCCCATCGTGGTGATGATCACCGACGTGCCGAGCCACAACGGCACGATACCGGGCAACAACTACTCCAGGCTCTCGTCGCCGAACTACACGCAGGCGCTCAGCTCGATCACCAGCCTGGGCGGCCGCGTCATCGGCATGGTGACGAACACCTCCGACGGGGGCCAGGCCAAGGCCGACCTCACGGCCGGCGCGCTCGCGACCGGCTCGGTGGTTCCCCCGACGGCGTGGGGGCCGGAGGGCATGCGCCCGCCGCAGTGCGCGGTCGGCCAGTGCTGCACCGGCGAGAACGGCAAGGGCGTGACGGCGACGAACGGCAAGTGCCCCCTCGTGTTCGTGGTCTCCAGCAGCGGCACCGGCCTGAACCTGGCTGTCGTGCAGGCGATCAAGGTGCTCACGACCTACGTCACGCTCGACATCTCGGCGGCGGCGGAGGACGACGAGAGCGACACGATCGACGCCGTGAGCGCCTTCGTCGACAGGATCATCGCCAACAACCTGGCCCCGGAGCCCTGCACCTCCGGGCTCAGGGTCATCGACAAGAACCTCGACGCCGTCGCGGACACCTTCACCAACGTCTTCCCGGGGCCGACGGTCTGCTTCGACGTGCTCCCGAAGATCAACGTCTCGGTGCCTCCCACGGAGGAGCCGCAGATGTTCACGGCGAACATCGTCGTCACCGGCGACGGCGTGACCACGCTCAGCACCCGCAAGGTGTTCTTCCTCGTCCCGCCGGAGATCCCGCCGCCGCCCGTCAACTGACGCGCCGCCGGCGGCCGCTGGCCGCGCCCGGGGCCGCCGGGAGGGCTCGCCCTCGGCGGCTCGCTGGAGGCGCGGCGGCGCCCGTTTTCAGGTAAAAAGACGGCCCATGGGTGAAGGCCTGGCCAGCGACGGAGCCCGGGCGCCCGGGCAGGCGCGCGGCGCGGCGCTCCGGGAGCTCGCGTGGCTCTTTCTCCGGCTGGGGACCACGGCCTTCGGGGGCCCTGCCGCCCATGTCGCGATGATGGAGGACGAGGTGGTCCGCCGGCGCGGCTGGATGACGCGCGAGGACTTCCTCGATCTCTATGGCGCGACGAACCTGATCCCGGGGCCCAGCTCGACCGAGCTCGCGATCCACATCGGACACCGCCAGGCCGGATGGGCGGGGCTGCTCGTGGCCGGCAGCTGCTTCATCTTCCCGGCGGCGCTGATCACGCTCGGCTTTGCGTGGGGCTATGTCCGGTTCGGCGCGGTGCCGGAGATGTCAGCGCTCCTCTACGGGGTGAAGCCGGTGATCATCGCCGTGGTGGTCCAGGCGCTCTTCGGTCTCGGCCGCGCCGGCTTGCGCTCGACGCCCTCGCTCGTCCTCGCGGCGCTCTGCGCTGGCGCCATCCTGCTCGGGGTCCACGAGCTCGCGGTCCTGGCCGGCGCCGGCGCGCTCGCCGTGGCGCACCGGCTCGCCGCCGGGCGCTCCGCCGGCCCCTCTGCCGGCGCGGCGGCCGCCGTCCCGCTCGCCGGCGGCGCGGCCGTCCCGCTCGCCGGCGGCGCCGCCGCGACGGCCGCCGTGGCGAGCGCGCCGTTCGGGCTCCTGCCGCTGTTCCTGTTCTTCCTCAAGGTCGGCTCGGTCCTCTTCGGGAGCGGCTACGTGCTCCTCGCGTTTCTCCGCGCCGATCTCGTGGAGCGGTACCGGTGGATGACGGAGGCGCAGCTCCTCGACGCTGTCGCGGTCGGCCAGGTGACGCCCGGTCCCGTCTTCACCACGGCGACGTTCATCGGCTATCTCCTCGGCGGGATTCCGGGCGCTCTCGTCGCCACGGCGGGCATCTTCGTTCCGGCGTTCTTCTTCGTCGCGCTGAGCGGCCCGCTGATCCCCCGCCTCCGTCGATCTGCCGTGGCCTCGGCCTTCCTCGACGGCGTGAACGCCGCGTCGCTCGCGCTGATGGCGGTCGTCTCCTACCGCCTCGCCCGGGCCGCGGTGGTCGACTGGCTCACCGCCGCCCTTGCCCTCCTCGCGGCGCTCCTCCTGGTCCGTTACCGCGTGAGCTCGCTCTGGCTCATCGTGGCCGGCGCCGCCCTCGGCATCGCCTCGGTCCACCTCTGAGCCCGTTACCTGGCCGGCGACCGCAAGGAAGCCGGCTCTTCCGCCGCCGCCAGCTCCGACCCCGCCCCGATGGTGAACGCGTTCCCCCGCCAGGCGACCCGCCGGTTCGCGTGAGCGTTCAGCCAGCAGAAGAACCAGCACAGCGTGCGCAGCGGCTCCGCGGCCACCAGCGCCAGGTTGGAGCGCGTCGGCCGCAGCGATCTCAGCGCCAGGAACGTCCCCAGGCTCTGCAGCGCCCAGGCGAACAACCAGATCTCCAGCGCGAGGCGCGTCGGGCTGAGCAGCACGGTCAGCCAGGCGATCAGCAGCGGCGAGTTGAGCGGCTCCATCACGAAGCAGCGCGGAGCGAGCGCGCGCCGCATCTTCGCCCAGCGGGTGTGCCGATCCAGCGTGCGCATGAGCGAGCAGCTCGTGTTGCGGTTCTCGATCGGATCCAGGCAGAGCTCGACCACGAACCCGCACGCGCTGAAGCGCTGCCCGAGCACGTCGTCCTCCGCCAGCACGCTGGCCACGCCCTCGAACCCTCCCACCCGCTCGAGATCGACCCGCCGCATCGCCATCGATTTGCCCACGCTGATCGCCCGCCCCGCGAGCTCGGCCGCCGCGACGACCCCGGGCGCGATGAACGACCCGAGCTGCGCGTTCTCGACCACCGCGCCGAGCGTGCGCTCCCCCGTGCCCACGACCACGCTCGAGACGAGCCCCACGCCGGGCCGCATCAAGATCGACAGCAGCGACTGGAGATAGTCCGGGCGGACACGCACGTTGGCGTCCGAGATGACGAGGACGCTGCCCTCCGCCCTGCGCTCGAGCTCGAGGAGCTGCGCCACCTTCGGGTTCAACGCCTCGCTCGGGTCCGTCAGGCAGAGCCTTGCCCGCACCTCGGGGTGCGCCGCGATGAAGGCCTGGATCACCGGCACCGCCGGGTCCTCGCGCGAGGCGACGCCGAAGACGAGCTCGTAACATGGATAGTCGAGGTGGGCGAAGGACTCGATATTGCTGGCGAGCTCATCGTCCACGCCGGCCACCGGCTTGAGGATGCTGACGAGCGGGGTCGCGCCGAGCGGCCTCGGCGCGCCGCGGCGCGCCTTGAAGCGATGCCGCGTGAGCCTCCACTGGAAGGAGGCCTGAAGCGTCGCATAGATGATGGATGACAGCGCCGTCGGCGCGACCGTCGCCAGATCTCCCCAATCCATGGATGGCGATGCTGACGGAGACGCGTGGCGTCTCGATGGCCGGACCGCAAATCCAGCGCTGCCTTTTCGCGACCGAGGCGTGACAGCGTCAGCTCATGCGGCCGATCAGCTCCCGGGTGATGTTCTTCTGATGGGACTCGAGCGTGCCGCCGCCGATCTCGAGCAGCTTGGCGTCCCGGAAGAACCGCTCCACCTTGTATTCGGTGCAGTATCCCCAGCCGCCGAGCACCTGCATGGCGTTGTCCGCCACCTCCTTGCCGACCGGCGCCGCGAAGAGCTTCGCCGCGTCCGTCCCGAGCCGGTTCCGCCGATCGGGGCTGACGTTGCGCGCCACCGAGTAGATGAGCGCGCGCGCCGCCTCGGTCTTCGCGTAGCTCTCCGCGATGTAGCGCTGGATCTGCCCGTGCTCCGCGATCGGCTTGCCGAAGCTCCTTCGCTCGCCGGCGTACTGGATCATGATGTCCAGACAGCGATCCGCGATCCCGAGGCTCATGGCGGCCAGGGTGAGGCGCTCCAGCTCGAGGTTCCTCATCATGTTGCGGATCCCGCCGCCCTCCGGGCCAAGGACGTTCCGGGCGGGCACGACGCAATCGTCGAAGATGAGCTCGCTCATCGTGCTCGCCCGCATTCCCATCTTCGGGGTCTTCTCGTCGGTCGAGAAGCCGGGGAACCCCCGCTCCACCACGAAGGTGGTGATCCTGCCCTCGATCGTCGCGTAGACGAGGAAGATCTTGGCCTCCGGGGCATTGGTGATGAGCGCCTTACGCCCTTTCAGGACGTACCGGTCCCCGTCGCGACGGGCGAACGTCTTCATGCCGAGCACGTCTGTCCCGCTCGAGGGCTCGGTCATGCCCATCGCGCCGATCCACTCGCCGGAGAGCACCTTGGGCAGGTAGCGCGCGCGTTGCTCGTCGTTGCCGGCGTGGAAGAAGTTGTTCACGAACAGCATCGCGTGGGCGAGGTACGCGAGCGTGAACCCGGGGTCGCTCTTCGCGAGCTCGTGGTGGACGATCACGGCGGCGAGCGCGTCCATGCCCGCGCCTCCGTATTCCGCGGGTACGGTCACGCCGAGCAGGCCGAGCTCGCCCAGCCGCTGCATCAAGGGGACGTTGAGGCTGGCGGTGCGGTCGTGGTCGTCGGCCTGCGGCTCGACGACCTCGCGGGCGAAATCGCGCACCATCTGCCGCAGCATCCGGTGCTCTTCCGTCGGGTTTTCTAGATCGCTTTCCATGGCGGAGGATGACGCGCTCATCACGGCCCAACGTAGCACGTGAAAGCGCGCGCCCGCGACGGCGTGGCACGCGATTCGCTTCATCCCTGGACGAACCCTGTCGAGAGGGGCCGAATGAAACACTGGACCGATGTGGTGCTCTGGAGCGTGGCCCTAGTGTCGCTGCTGATGTGGCTGCTCTCCGTGTTCGGTGTTCTGCCCGGGAGCACCTGGATCCACGTGCTCCTGGTGGTCTCCGCCGTGTTCGCCCTGGCCGGGATGCTCCGGCAGGTCCCCGGGCGGCCGCGGGGCTGAGCCGGCGGGCGCCGCGGGAGCGCCCGGCGGCGACTCCATGCCTGTCGTCGCCGCCGAGGACCCGTCCTGACAGCAGCGGACGCCGGTCGAGTAGTCGAGGTAGCTCCGCGGGTGGGACGTGACGAGCGCCTCGCAGCCCGCGCGGGTCGAGCGCGAGTAGAAGCCGCCGGCGAACGCGCCGCCCGGCTCGTTCACCCACTCGTCGAGGTTGCCCACGAGGTCGTAGACAGCGTCGCTGCCCCAGCGGCTCCTGCACCGGGGGCTCTCGCCCGTCTCCCGGAGCAGCGGCTCCCGGCCGACGCGCACGCGGTTCAGCCGCGGGTCCAGGTGGCCGATCGACGCGTTGCCGTGGAGCGCGGACGCGGGGTGCCCCGCCCGGAAGACATTGCACGCGCCCTCCTCGAACGTGTCGCCGTACGGGTACAGCGTGTCGTCCTCGCCGCGGCACGCCGTGACGAACTCCTCGACCGAGCACAGCCGCTTGCCGGCGGCGGCGCAGGCGCTCTCGGCCACGAGGCCGGTCACGTAGCCGCTCGGCCGCGCCCCGGGCCGGGAGCGGGCCACGGCGGCGGTCGCGCGGCCGCGCTGCCAGCCGGGGAGCAGCGGCAGCGGGAAGGCGCGCGCGTGGACGTCGCCGAGCCTCCGCCGGCCGGTCGACCACTCGGCGAGCGTGAGCTCGAGCAGGTTCGGGGTCGACGGGTAGTCGGGCGAGAGCGCCTGTCCGGTGGCGCCGTCGACGAGCATCGCCTCGAAGCGATCGACGCAGAAGCGGCCGCCGTCGACGGCGACCATGTCCGCGGGGCACGCGGGCGCGCCGGGCGGCGCGGGGGCGGGCGCCTCGCCGGGCTCCGCCGCGGCCGGGCGCACCGCCGCGCCCGCGCCGCCCGCGACCGCCGTCAGCGCGGGGCGCGCGACGCCCGCCTCGGCCTGCGCGTCGAGGCCGCTCACCGCGCTCCCGAACCACCGCAGGCTGCCGTCGGCGGCCCAGACGGCGTCGCCCACCACGCAGGCGCCGGGGGCCGCCAGCTCCGGGACGGTCACGAACGCCCCGGGCGAGGGGGCCGGGACCGCGCGCCGCGCGGGCTGCCCGTCGACGCAGAGCGCGCCGGTGTCGTCCGCCGGCCACGGCTGCGACGCGAGCTCCGCGCCGTCGTCGTCGAGCCACACCACGTGGCGCCGGGCCGCGTCGCTGAGCAGCGCGCCCCCCTCGGGCAGGGCGACGAGCCGCACCGCGAGGTCGCCCTCGGCGAGCGGCAGCGAGGTCGCGCGCGCCGCGCCGGGCCGGCCGAGCGCGTCGATCGACAGCGCCACGACGCGGGTTGGATCCGCGGCGCTCACGCCGGCCACGATGGCCCCGCCGCCCCGGCGCTCGCACGCGTCGAACCCCGCGCGCACCGGCGACGCGATCGCGACGGCGGGCGGCGCGCGGCCCGCCGCGCCGGCGCCGGGCGCGATCTGCGCGAGCGCGCCCGGCGCGACGAGCGGGCGCGGCGCGCCCGGCGCGATGAGCGCGCCCGAGGCGTCGATCCCGGTGATCTGGAGCCGGTCGCCGAGCACCTCGAGGAAGAGCCCCCGCTCGCGGCCGCCGACGAGCGCCGTGCCGCCTTCGTGGGCGCGCCCCCGCAGCGCGGGCACCGCGAGGGGCTCTGGCAGGAGCCGCACCACGTCGGTCCTCGCGAGCCACCAGGACGCCCCGATGCGCGCGGCGCGCCGCCTGTCCGCGGCGCGCTCCGGCGCGTCGATCGGCGTTCCCGGCGCGCCTCGTGACGTCGCGGCGCCGGGGGCTCCCGGCGTCGCGGCGCCGGTGGCTCCCGGCGTCGCGGCGGCGAGGCCCTCCGGCGCGCCGGCCGGCGCCGCGGCGATTTGCCCGCGCGCGTCGATCCGGTGGAGCTGCCCCGCGGCGAACGCGAGCCCCTCGCCGTCGGTCGCGAGCGCGCCCCACGCGATGCGCGCGCGCCGCGCCGGGAACGGGTCCGGCTCGCGGCGCGGCTGCCCGTCGGCGCGCGAGGCCGAGAACAGCGCGCCGGCGCTCGTCTGGAAGTACGCGCGATCCCCCGCCCACGCGGCGAGGCCGGGATCGTACGCCGGCTGCCCCGGCGCGCGCCGGGCGCCGCTCGCGGCGATGCGCTCGAGCGCGGCGATCTCGGCCGGCGCGAGCGGGGTCGCGTCCGCGAGGCGCGCTGGATCCACGGCGCAGACCGCCCTGGGACCGCCGCCGGCGCCGAGCCGCTGGAGCGACGGCGCCACGCGCGTCGCCTGGCACGCCCCGTTGCGGCCGGTCACGTCGACGACCACCGAGCCCGCGCTCGCCGTCACGAGGCGCGGATCCAGGTGGCCGCGCAGCGCGCCGTAGTCGAGGTCCCCCTCGACCACGACGGCGCGCCGGCCCGGATCGAGCTTGCCGTCCTCGCCGAGGGAGGCGACGGCGATCTGCGCGCTCCCGAGCCACGACGTGCTCGTCTTCTTCGAGCTCGCCGCGTAGTAGAGCAGGTCGATCGCGCCCGGCCTCCCGCCGGCGTCGATCAGCCCCATGCCGTCGAGCGGCGGCCGGAAGCGCAGCCCGGTGGGCGCCGACGTCGCCGCGATCCCTTCGCCCGGCGAGATCCACCGGACCCGCACCTCGACCTCGGGCAGCGGATCCGGCCGCTTCGGCCGCGGCGCCGGGCGAGCGTTCTTCCGGGGCCGGCCGTCGCGCTTGCGGTCGGCGCCGCGCTTGTCGCGCGTCTTCTCGAGCGCCTTGCCGCGCTTCTTCTCGGCCGCCTTGTCGCGCGCCCCCGCGGCCTTCCCGTCCCGCCTCGCCGCGGGCGTCTTGCGGGCGGGCTTCGCTGCGGCGGCCTTGTCGCGCTTCGCGGTGCCGCCGACGGCCTCGAGCTCGAGCAGCGCGACGCGCTCGCCCACGGCCGCCATCGCGTGCGCGCGGGCCTTCGCGCACGCGCGCGACGCGGCCGAGGTCTCGCCGGGCAGGAACGCCGTCGCGCAGAGCTCGTCGCCCTGCGAGGTGAGCAGCGTGGTGCCCCCGCCGGCCGACGACAGCGCGCCGGCCAGGTGCTCGTCGACGAGCTGGAGCGGCGGCCCGAGCTCGCCCGTCGCGGCGTCGAGGCGCCGCACCCAGCCGATTCGATCCGACGACGTCCCGGCGACGAACATCACCGAGCGGCCGTCGAGCGACGGCTCGATGTCGAACGGGAGCGGCTCCACCTGCGGCGCGCCGAGCGGCGTGCGCCCGGGCTGCGCCGCGCCGCCGGACGTCGCCGCGAGCGCGTCGACCGGGGGTGCAGCCGTCGGGGCCGCGGCAGGCCCGCGGCCTGCGGCGCGCGCCGCCGTGCTGGCGGGCGCGGGGGATGCCGTCATCGGGCGGCCGGAGCACGCGCCCGCGCCGCAGGCGAGCGGCACGAGCAGCGCGGAGATCACGGGGAGGGGGGATCGGGGACGTCGCATTCTTCGCACGCGCCGCCCCCTTGCGGCGCGGCCGGGCGGGGGCGGCGGCCGAGCCTAGTACCGCGGGGCCGAAATCCTGTCAGCGATCTGCTTCGCGGGCGAAGAGAGAGATTTCAACGCAAAGGCGCAAAGGCGCAAAGACGCAAAAATACAAAGAATTTTGGTGATTCTCGCGGCCCGGGATCCGCCTTGCGCGCGAAGCGCGCAATCACACGAAAATTCAAAGAAATTGTCTCCTTGCGTCTTTGCGCCTTTGCGCCTTTGCGTTGAAATCCCTCGCCGGATCCCCGGCCGGCCTCCTGGTGGGCGGTGGGGGCACGCCCGCCGGCGTGCGGCGGGGCGTGGGGGGACGCCGGCCGGCGTGCGGCGCCGCGTGGGGGGACGCCCGCCGGCATGCGGCAGCGCGTGGGGGGACGCCCGCCGGCGTGCGGCGCCGCGTGGGGGGACGCCCGCCGGCGTGCGGCGCCGCGTGGGGGGACGCCGGCCGGAATGCCGCGGTGCGTCGAATGCGTGCTGCCGCCTTGCCGGGTCATCGTGCGCCCGATAGCCGGGTCTGATGGGAAAAGCCGCATTTCTCGCCCGCCGGCTCACGCCGAGCGGGTGCATTGTTGCAGGTACGAAGCTCGCCGCTCACCGGGAGGCCTTGAAGTCGAAGAAGGTCAAGCTCTCTGCCAAGGTCGACGCAGCGGTCCACGCCGTCATTGCGTCCACCGAGGCCCTCGAGGCGCTCGGGAGCCTCGACGCCACGATGGTGGAGATCGATCGCGGCACCGACAGGTGCATCGGAGCGTTCAGCAGCCTGCTCGCCGCCGTCGAGCGCGCGTTCGATCACGACGACATCCTGCCGCTGACGGATGACGAGGCGGCGCGTCGTCGCGATGCGCTGCTGGTGCGCTCGGAGGTGCTGTCGTCGGGCACCGATTTCATCCGTCTCGTCTACTCCCAGCAGTGGGTGCGCATGAGCGCGATGATCAAGGCGCTCGACGGCAAGGACGTGAGGGCGGCGGTCGAGCGACTCGGCCTCTCGGCCGAGGCAGGCCGACTGCAGCGCTGGACGGAGCTGTACGGCAAGAAGCTCGGTGTCACCGAGGCGAAGGGCGCGGATCCGGCCGTCAAGGCGGTCGAGGCGTGGCATGAGGCCTATGGCACGCTCCTGGTCCAGGTCCATGCCGAGTACGACGACGACAAGGACGAGACGCACGCGCTCCTCCGTGACCGGCTGCTCTCACCGTACGAGGACGCGGCGGAAGAAGCGCGGCGCGCCGAACAGCGGGCCCGCGCCGCCAGCGCCAGGAAGAAGACCCAGGCCGAGCCTGAGCCGATCGGATAGCGCCGCTCCCCGCATGCCCGCCGGCAGGCGACCGGCCATCCCATCCATCGCGCGAGGACGACGCGGTTCGCCGGTCGCCTCGCAGCACCCGTGCAGTCCCGATGCCGGGTGACATCTCTCAGGCCGAGGGAAACCTTGCCTGTAAACCTCGTGCATTCTTCTCGCAGCGCTCGGGTTGCGTGCGGGGCTGGAGGTGCCGCTCTCGGCCCGCCTCGCCGGGCAGCTCACCGGCGATCTCTTGCTCAACACACTTCGGCCCCACGTTCGACCGATCCATGGTGAAGCGTGGTCCGCGGCGCCCGTCTCGGGGGCGGTGGCGTTCCGCCTGGTCGCTTTCTTCTGAACCTTCGTGCGGTTTCGCGAAGCGTCGGACGCGCCCGCGGGAGCAATTCCCATGAGACCGTTGCGAGCGCGTGCGGCGCGCTGGGGTCGCGGGCGCGTCTCTCCGATCCAGAGCAGCGCGGGCTCGGACCACCCGAGGGCAGACCACCCCCGTTGCGATCGCATTTCGACAAGCGAGGTACTTTCTCATCTTTCTCCAGGCGACTGCCCGCGTCGCCCTTCACCAGGGCCCGACCTGTCCCCGTCGTGCGCCCGTCTCTCCCCTGCCGCCCGAATGAGCGCTCTGGCGCCCCACGGCGACGCGAACCCGTCGATTGTGCAGCGAGAAGCGGGGCAGTCGCGGAAACCGCCCCGATGAAGACCCCGTTGCCGATCCATCGCCTCCGTGCGCCCGTCTCCCGGGTCGGTCGGCGCAGGCGGCGGCAAGCTCGGAGCGCCCGGCTCTGAGGTCCCGAGCGAGATGCGGCGCCAGGAGTCCGCCTGGCCGTGCGCCCCCACCAGCAGACGAGGGGAGCCAGCGGCGGTCTGGCGCTCGCCAACCTTCTCCAATCGCGCCCCAGACCGTCTTCGGACGACGCGACGCCGCCGCGCCTTTCCGCATCGTGAGATTGAACTAGACTCCGGGCATGTCTGATCCGGACCAACTCATCCCGGAAGAATCTGACTCGGACCAACTCATCCCGGAAGAAGTAGAGGATCTGCTCGAATGGGCGTCGATGGCCGAACTCTACGCCGTCGGCTACATCCGCATCCTCGCCGACGCGATCGAGCGCGGCGACGCCGAACTCCAGGTGGATCCTTCGGCATGGGAAAACACCATGGCCGCCGCCGCGTGGGCGATGATGGAGCACGTCCGCGGTCGCCTGCACGGGCCTACAGCCATCACCGTGGAAGACATCGAGCGGATGCGGCGACTCCACGGGCTAGGTGCCGCTGCACTCTCGAGCGGTGAGCGGCCGCCCGAGCTCTACCCGCTCGCTCTTCGGTGCATGGAGTGTCTGTTCGGACCGGACTGGAAGCGCGCGGCGCGGGAAGCCGCGTTCTACGCGCGCGCTCTCAATCAGGGATTTCCACCCTCGTAGCGGCACAGAACGGGAGCTCCGCCGACGAACCGGCAGACATCTCCGTTTTTGTAGTAGTACCAGCAGCTGCTGATAACGCCGACCGATCTGCATTGACCCAGCAGTCCAGGTTTGACGTTGTCTTTGTATGGATGACGTCGTCCTCCCTGGCACGAGATTCCTGCTTCTTCGGCGCACCGGCCCATGCAGTCGGCGCCATACTCGCGTTTCTTGCAGCGGATGATCTTGACCGAGCCGATCGACTCTGGTTCGGTCATGGAGCCGTTTTTCGTTTCGTCGTCAAGTGTGATGTTGTCAGCTTCGGGGTTGCTGGTTGGTGTATCGATCTCCGTGTCAGGGAAAGTCTCTGATGGGTGCATGACACAAGATGCAACACATAGCGCGAATCCATGGAGGGAGATGAGGCGGCAACCGCTGGAGCGATTCGCATGGTCCCGGCGACTGACGCAACCAGCGGACCCACGTCTGTCGAGTGGGACGGTGCCATGCGGCAGTGGCATCTGGAGTCCCGGACACCGCCCCGATGAAGACCCATCGCCGATCCCGCCCCGGCGGGAGACGCGCTGCGCGCATGGCTGTACGGCGTCGTTTGGCGCCAGGTGTCCCATCACCGCGAGAGCGCCTACGTCCGCCGCGCGATCCTGCGCGGCGTGCCCCGCGCGCCCGCCGGCAGGGCGCATGTCGGGATCGAGGGAGAGCTCCTCGCCCGCGCCGCGCTCCGCAACGTCGCCGCGCTCCCCATGGGCCATCGCGAGGTCCTCCTCGCAGCGGCCGGGCCCCTGAGCCGGGAGCGCGGTGGAGGCCGCCGGCGCCACCGGCGAGAAGCGCACGTCGCCGCTCGTCACGATCGCGCGATCCAGGCTCATCAAGGCAGGCGCGGCGCTGTTCCTCGTGGGGGCCGGGTGGGGCGGGCGTGCTCCATGCCGCGCTCCCGCCTCCTGTTGCGGCGCCGGTGGTGTTCGTCCGCGCCGAGGTCGAAGGCGCCGCCCCCGCGCCAGCCGAGCGCGCCGGGACCGGGCGCGGCGGGCGCGCCGCGGGCGGATTCGCCGTGGCCGACGCGGTCGTGAGCGCCGGGGCCCCGGCGGCCGTGGCCGTGGCGGCTGCGGCGCCATCACGCGCCCCATCCCGCAAGGCGGCTCCGCCCGGCGAGCACGACACGACCGGGGAGAGCGCCCTGCTCAGCAGCGCCGGCATCGCGCTCAGCGAAGGGAAGGCGACCGAGGCGCTCGACGTGCTGGCCCTGCACGAGCGGAGCTATCCGTGCAGCCCGAGAGCCCAGCAGCGTGAGGCGCTGGTCATCCGCGCGGCGTTCCCTCACGCCATGTTTCTCCCGGCCATCGAGGCGGCTTCGGACGGCCCGTGAGGGCTCAGGCACGCTGCCTCGGGCGAGCACGGAGCACGCGGCCGCGCCGCAAGCGAGCGGCACGAGCAGCGCAGCGAGGAAGGACGGGAGACGAGCGATCGGGGGCGTCGCATGCTTCGTATGCCTGGCCTCCCTCGCAGCGCGGCCGGGAGGGGGTGGCGGCCGAGCCTGGCGCGCACGCCGGAGCGTGCACCGCGGTGTCGCTCTGTACGGGCCGCGATCGTCGCGGGGCGCGCGCCCGCGGGCACGGCGGCTGCTGTTTGGCAGGGCGGAGAAACTCCAGGAGGCCTCCATGAACGCGTCGACTCGCCGCACGATTCACCGCATGCACGTAACTCTGGCATCCCTCGCGCTCCTCGCGCTCGCCTCCGGGTGCGGCGGGGAGCGGCGGCCGGCCCAGCCGGTCACCGGGACGCCGACGTTCGAGTCCGAGGTGCCCCAGGACGAGGCGCCCTACGACGCGGACGAACAGCCGCCGGGCGCCGCGCCGAGGCGCGCGCCGCCGGGGCCGGGCGGCGAGTTCGGCAGGGGCCCCGCCGACGAGGGGCGGACGGGCGAGCGCGGGACGCGCGGCGGCACCGACGAGCACGCGCTCTGCGAGCAGATCGCGGCGGCGGCGAGCGTCAGCGCGGAGGACATCCCGGGCGGCGTGCAGATCGTGATGACGCCGAGCCCCGGCGCCAGCGCGACCTCGCTCGACACGCTCGCCCGCCAGCTCGACGCGCACCTCGGCGCGATCGGCCAGGCGGGACAGCAGCCGCCCGGCGACGTCGGGACGCGCTGCCGCCTGTTCGACATGGCCCGCACCGGCGCGCGCGGCAGGGTCGTCGAGGCGGCGGACGGGCTGCGCGTCCGCTTCACGTCCCCGGATCCCGAGGAGGTGTCGATCCTCCGCGACCAGGCGCGCCAGTTCGAGCGGTCCGCTCGCGAGGGACAAGTCCGGTAAGGCTGTCCAGTTCTTGCGGGATGCCGCGGGTTGCCGCCGATCGAGCGCGGGCCGGAGCAGGTGGCGCTCGACCGGCCGCGGAGCGCGGGCTAGCCTGGGCCTGAAGGGTTCCACGATGAGCAAGAAGCTGGATGAAGAGTTGGCCCAGGCGCTGTCTCTCGCAGAGCAGCAGGAGACCCCGGCGGTCGTGAAGCCGGCCGCGTCGAGCGCGCAGCCGAAGCCGCGTCCCTCGCGCAGCGTCGGCCTGCTGGCGACGCTGCTCGTCATGGTGGGCGCGCTCGTCGCCCTGTTCCTCGTCGGCTTCAAGGAAGCCGCCGTCTACGCGACGCCCGTCGATCAGCTCCTCGCCTCCAAGGACAAGCTCGCCGGCCGCAAGGTCCGCGTCGAGGGCGAGCTCGTCCCGGGCACGCTCGTCAAGCGCGACCAACCCTGCGAGTACCGCTTTCAGATCCACGGCACGCAGGCCGAGCTGCCGGTGCGCTACGCCCAGTGCGTCATCCCCGACACCTTCCGCGACGTCCCGAGCGGCGGCGTCCAGGTGACCGTCGAGGGCGCGCTCACGCAGGACGGCAACTTCGAGGCGAGCCTCGTGATGGCCAAGTGCACCTCGAAGTACGATCCCAACTCGCACGAGATGAAGGGCGACGCCAAGGCCGGCGAGGGCCCGCTCTCTCTCAACTGAGCGCGCCCCTGCCGCCTGGCCGCGCCGCGCGCGCGGTGTGACGACAACAGGCGGGCCCGGTAGAGCGCTCGCCTCCCCCCGCGCATCCTCCACACTGCGGCGATGATCTTCCGCGAGCGCCGGTTGCACAGCCCCATCGACGATGGCCGCAGCGTGTCTGCGCCGGGCGTGCCGCCCGTCGCCCGCGCCGCCGCGTCCTCGGGCGCCGGCGCCGACGCGCCGAAGGCCGTGGGCCCCATCCTGACGGCCGAGCACGCGCTCACCCTGCTGCCCGGCATGGAGGCGGTGCTGGGCTCGATCTTCCGCGACGTCGACCGCGCGGAGCGGCGCGTCGACATCGAGACGTACATCTACCGCGACGACCTGCTCGGGCGCTCGTTCGCGGAGGTCATGGGGCGGGCCGCCGCGCGCGGGGTGCGGACGCGGCTGCTCTACGACCCGCTCGGCTCGAACGAGACCGACACCCCGTTCTTCGAGGAGCTCCGGCGCCGCGGCGTCGAGGTGCGCGCCTACCGCCCCATGGCGATCGCGCTCGGCCGCGGCGGGCTCCTGCCGCGGGATCACTCGCGCGTGATCGTGATCGACGATTTCGCCTACACCGGCGGCGCGGCGTGGGGGGACGAGTGGCTCCCGGAGCGGCGCGGCGGCGAGGGGTGGCACGACGTCTGTATGCGGATCGAGGGCCCCTGCGTCGGCGATTTCGCGTACCTCTTCGAGCAGCGCTGGCGCGAGGCCGACGGCGAGGGCGGCGGCCTGCGCGACTACGCGACCGGGGCCAAGTACCCGGACCTCGAGCTCGTCGCGGACACGCCGGACGACAACGCGCGCGTCTACGCCCGCTACCGCGAGGCGATCCGACGCTCGAGGGAGCGCGTCTGGATCGAGAACGCCTATTTCTTCCCGCCGTCCGGGATGCTCCAGGACCTCGTCGACGCGGCCAGGCGCGGGGTCGACGTCCAGGTCATCCTCCCCGGCCAGACCGATCTGCCGATCATCCAGCGGGCAGCGCGCGCCGAGCACGCCGCGTGGCTCGATCGTGGCTTCAGGCTATTCGAGTACCAGCGGGACGTCATGCACTCGAAGTTCGCGCTGGTCGACGACGGCTGGTGCACGATTGGCACCTTCAACGCGAACCCGAGCAGCCTGAGCGCCGTCAACGAGGTGAATCTCTTCGTGTTCGATCCGGAGTTCGTGGCCCGGGTGGCCGACCTGTTCTCGCGGGACAGGGCGGACTCGCGGCCGGTGACCCGAGGCACGCTCGCGGCGCGGTCGCTCCCGGACAAGGCGATTGACTGGCTCGCTCACGGGGCCTTGAGCCTCCTCGACGCGCTGGTCAAGACATCCCCGGACTGACGCCCTAGGAGGAGGCATTTGAGCCACGATCGCGAACTTGTCATCTTGACCCAGAACATCTGGGGTGGCGTCGCCCTCTGGGAGCGGCGCCGGACGATGCTGGCCCGTCTCCTCGGCGATCTGCGGCCCTGCATCATCGGGCTCCAGGAGGTGCACGCGCCGGCCGCGAGCGGCGACCTCGGGCAGGCAGGCGAGCTCTCGCGGCTCGTCGGCGGATACCGGGCCTGGTTCGCGCCCGGCAGGGTCGCCGCGAGCGGCGAGTGCGAGGGGGTCGCGCTGCTCTGCAGGGAGGACATCGAGGTGCTCGACCACTCCGTCGAGGCGCTCACGCTCGATCGCGACGACCCGTTCGAGCGCGACAGCCAGCGCGTCGTCCTGCGCGCCGCGATCCGGCACGCGGGCGCGGTGATCGACGTGCTCGTCACGCACCTCTCGCTGTCGAAGCGCGCGCGGGCGCGCACCGTGCGGGAGCTCGTGAGCTTCGCCGCGCGCGAGCGGGAGAAGTCGAGGAGCCTCGGCGCCGTGCTGATGGGCGACTTCAACGCGCTCCCGAGCGAGGAGGCGGTCTGTTACCTCCAGGCGAGCGCCGGAGAGGCCAGCTGGCTGGACGCGTGGAAGCAGACGCACCCCGGCAAGCCCGGCGGCACCTGGCCGGCGGGCCTGCCGCTGCGCCGCATCGATTATGTCTTCGTCCAGCCCGGGGAGGGGTGGACGATCACGCGCTGCGAGCGGGCGCCGTTCTCCGGCTCGGATCACCACGGCGTGGTCGCGTGGCTGCGGCTCGGCGCCTGACGGGCGGAGCGCCTCTCGCCCGGCTCCAGAGCAGATCTCGGCGGATGAGCACGGCGTGACACGCGCGTGTTGAACCCGCCGCCGCAGACCGGGTAGGCTCGGGGCGCATGAGCAGACTGCTGATCTTGGGGGCGACGGGGGGCACGGGCGCCGCGCTGGTGCGTCAGGCCCTGGAGGCCGGCCACGAGGTCTCGGCGTTCGCGCGCAATCCCGCCACCATCCCTGTTCCGCACCACGAGCGGCTGCGCGCGCTCCGCGGCGACATCATGGATGCCGAGCAGGTGTCGCGCGCCGTCGCCGGCCACGACGCGGTCCTCTCGGCCCTCGGGTCGCGCGGCCTGGGGCCGACGCGCGTCTACTCCGAGGGCATCGTCAACGTCCTCCGCGCGATGAAGGAGCACGGCGTCCGCCGCCTCATCGCCATCACCTCGGCGGGCATCGACGATCAGCAGCGCGCGCTCTGGTTCCGCCTGCTGGTGAAGCCGCTGCTCCGCAACCGGTATTCCGACATGGTGCGCATGGAAGAGGCCGTCCGTAAGAGCGATGTGGCCTGGACCCTCGTGCGGCCGCCCAAGCTCACGGACGGGAGGCTCAGCAAGGAGTACCGCGCCAGCGTCGACCACTTGCCGATGGATGGCTATTTCATCGGTGGTCCGACGATCTCGCGCGAGGACACCGCGCATTTCATGCTCGCGCAGCTCGACAGCGACGACTTCGTTCGCAAGGCCGTCGCCGTGGCGTACTGAGGCGCGGCGCTCGCGCCCTGTCCCTTGACGCGACGGTGGGCTTTGAGTCTGCTGCCGCCGCGGCGCCGGGGAGACTTCGGCTCTTCTGCCGTCACGGCGCCGAGCAGAGGCCGCAGTATCCATGTTTTTCCCTTCCAGGACCGCACTCCCTTTGTTCCTAGGACTGGCGGCTCCAGCCCTGGTCGGGTGCGAGCTCCTCGCCAGCGCAGACCGCACCAGGATCGATGAGCCCGCTGTCTCCGGCAGCAATGGAGAGGCCGGCAGCAGTGGAGAATCCGGCAGCGATGGAGAGGCCGGCGGCAGCGAAGAGGCCGGCAGCGATGGAGAGGCCGGCAGCGGCGGCAACGAGGACGGCGATTGCTGCTCGCACGCATGTCCGGTGGAGCCCGGGGGCGAGGTCGAGCCGAACGACGAGTTCGCGTCGGCCAACGACGCCTTCTGCATCGCGCCCGACGGTCGAATCCGCGCCTTCCTCGACCCCGCGGGCGACGTGGACGTGTTCTCGGTGAGCGTCCCCGACGGGGCGGTCGGGCGGCTCAAGGCAGAGACGCTCGATGGCCCGCTGGGCACGGCGTGCAGCTCGCTCGGCGTCGATACGTATGTGACGATCTTCGACGGCAGCATGGGGGCCCTCGACAGCAACGATGATATCGCCGGCGACAACACCTGTTCTTCCCTGACGCTGAACAAGCTCGGCGCGGGGGACTACTTCATCAGCGTGCAGATCTCCCCGGAGGCGGAGCCCGCGACGCTCGATCATGCGCTCGATTACACGCTCTCGCTCACCCTGGACACCGCGGTGTGCGGCGACGGCGCGCTGGAGCCCCCCGAGCTCTGCGACGACGGGAACACCACCGGCGGCGACGGCTGCAGCGCCGCGTGCGAGCTGGACGCTCCGGTGCGCGAGGTCGAGCCGAACGACGCCGCGGCCGAGGCCGATGAGCGCGGCGCCCTCCGGCCGAACGAGCTCGTCACGGGGGCGATCGAGCCGCTCGGCGACGTCGACGTCTTCGCCTTCGTGGTGCCGCGCCTCGCGGAGATCCAGCTCGCCACGTTCGACCCGGGCAGCCTGAGCGCGTGTTCCCAGGGCGTCGACACCTTCCTCCAGCTCCTCGACGCGGACGGCGCGACGGTGCTGGCGAGCGACGACGACAGCGGCCCCGAGGCCTGCTCGCTCATCGATTCCACCGTTGCCCCCTGGGCGACGCAGCTCCGGCCAGGCACGTATTACGTGACCGTCGAGGAGTTCACGAGCGACGCCACCATCCCCGGGTACGACCTCCTCGTCGTGTTCACCGCGCTCTGCGGCGACGGCGTTGTCGAGGGGGCCGAGGCGTGCGACGGCGGCGACGGGTGCTCGGAGGACTGCGCGCGGATCGCGGTGTGCGGCGACGGCGCCATCGACGGCCCCGAGGCGTGCGACGACGGCAACACCGAGGGCGGAGACGGCTGCAGCGCCGCGTGCGAGCTCGAGGGGACGGTCCCGGAGGTCGAGCCGAACGACGCGCCGGAGCAGGCCACCGCGGGGCAGGCGACCGCGTCGGGCGCGCTGTTCTCGGCGTGGATCTCCCCGGCGGGCGACGTCGACCACTTCGCCATCGACGTCCCCGGAATCGCCGACCTCGTCATCGAGACCTTCGACGCGAGCGGCCCGACCTCCTGCCGCGGCGTCGATACGGTGGTGCAGCTCCTCGCGCCCGACGGCGCGCTGGTGGGCGAGGACGACGACGGCGGCGAGAAGGATTGCTCGCGCATCCAGGCCGTCATCGCCGCGCCGGGGATCTACCCTGTGCGCGTCGAGGCCTATGGTGGCGGCTCCACCGCCGGATATACCCTGCGCGCGCGGACAATCGCCCTGTGCGGCGACGGCGTCGTCGCGGGTCACGAGGAGTGCGATGGCGGCCCCGCGTGCGAGGCGACGTGCCAGCGTATCCCGGCGTGCGGCGACGGCTTCATCGACGAGCCAGAGGTCTGCGACGACGGCAACACGGAAGACGAGGACGGCTGTGACGCTGCCTGTCGGCTCGAGGGGGCGACGGCCGAGATCGAGCCCAACGCGACCCCGGCCGAGGCCGACGCGAACGGCGCCGTGGCGCCGGGAGCGCTCGTGTCCGGCGTCCTCGACCCGGACACCGACGTCGACGTCTTCGCCCTGCGACTCACGACCGTCTCGGACCTCCGTCTCGAGACCTTCGACGCGAGCGGCCCCGATCGGTGCGCCGACGGCCTCGACACCGCGCTCGTCTTGCTGGCGCCGGACGGGGCGACCACGCTCGCTTCCGACGACGACGGCGGCGCCGGCGCCTGCTCGCTCATCGACCCGACGAGCCCCGGCGGCGCCTCGGCGCGCCGCCTGGCCCCGGGGACCTATTACGCCCTCGTCCACGGCTTCCCCGGGGTGCTGGACGCCCGCTACACGCTGCGCGCCTCGCTCGACGCCTCGTGCGGCGACGGCGTGACGGAGGGCGCGGAGGAGTGCGACGGCGGCGCGGGCTGCACGCCGGGCTGCGAGCGCATCCCGGTCTGCGGCGACGGCCTCGTCGACGTGCCGGAGGGGTGCGACGACGGCGGCGCCGCGGGCGGCGACGGGTGCAGCGCCGACTGCCAGATCGAGGCGGCGACCGCGGAGATCGAGCCGAACGACACCGCCGCGGAGGCCGGGGCGGGCGAGGTCGTGATCGCGGGCGACGCGCTCATCGCGGCGCGCATCGACGCGGGCGGCGACAGGGACGTGTTCCGCGTGAGCCTGCCGGTCGCGGCGGTCGTGCGCCTCGAGGTCCTCGACGGCACCGCCGCGGGCTGCGAGGGGGGCATCGCGACGACGCTCCGCGTGCGCGACGCCGCGGGCGCGCTGGTCGCGACGGACGAGGGGCTCTCCGACGCCGAGTACGCCGGCGGGATCGGCGGGTGCTCGGCGCTCGTCCTCGCGCTGCCGGCCGGCGATCACCTCGTCGAGGTCGCGGCGCGCGACGGCGGCGCGGCGATCCCGATCTACCTCCTCCAGGCGAAGATCCTCGCCCCGGCGGGGGCCGAGGAGGAGCCGAATGGCACCCTCGCCGAGGCGAACGGGCCTGTCGGCTCCGACGTGGTCATCGCCGGCGCGCGCACGATCGACGACTTCGACTTCTACGCCGTGGACCTCCCGGAGGGCCGCTCGATCCGCGCGGAGATCGTCGAGGGCGGCGCGGAGACGTGCGAGTCGCTCGAGATGGACAGCCGGCTGTCGCTGCTCGACGGAGAGGGCCTGATCATCGCGGACGACGACGATGGCGGCCGGGGGGACTGCTCGCTCCTCGACGGCACCGGGAGCGCGCCGCGCCACCCCGGCGCGCGCGCGCTCCCGGCGGGAACGTACTTCCTGCGGGTCCGCGCCTCGTCCGGCGCGGCGGGCTCCGCGGCCGTCTTCGACTACCGACTGGCCGTCACGCTCCGCTGACCCGCGCGGCGCCGCCGGGGCCGCCGCGCCACGTCCAGCCGAGAGGGCGCGCGCCCGCTCCGGGCGTCGCCTGGAGAGGCCCGGACGAACCCGGCGCCGCGCGATGACTCGATATCTGGAGTTCCCATCATCGCGAGATTGCCGCGCCCCATCGCGCCTCGGCGAGGAGGTGGCTATGCGGCGCTCTTCGGCGTCTCATGGCGGGTCAGGACCCACAGGCGTCATCGGCCCACAGGGCGCGAAGACACGCGCGAAATCCCTGGGTTCCTGCCTCGCGCGCGCCGCGTGCGCCCGCGCTGCGCCCCACTGACCACTCCGGGTCTGGACCGCTCTTCGCGGCGCCCCGCACAGCGCCTCTGGCGCGCTGGTGCGTGATACTTCGGCTGGATGTGGGAGCACCAGGGGGTGCGTTCGAGGCAGAGGTTTTGAGCGCATAGTCGAGGAGTGCCGTTATTCTCCCTGGTTCTATGTCAGTCGTGTTTCCGACCGCAGAATTGCCAATCAAAAGTGCTTGCGTGAACCCGCGGGGAGAATAGTCTCCTGTTGTTCGCGTCATGACCTCGGGGCGGGTTCCTCCGGGAGCGTGACCATGACGGGCCGGCGACAACGCGCGCCGCGCCCGTCGGGGCACTGCTCTCCTGGCGCAAGCCCCGGGGCATGAATCCCTTGGGTGACGATCTGGATAGGTATCTGCAACAAAACTTCACCACAGATTCGATTCCTCGGAGGTATTTCTCATGAAGAAGATTGCTCGTTGGGCGCTCGCTTTCGCTGTCGTGACGTCGGTCTCCGGCAGCGCGATGGCCATGCGGAATGATTGTATCTACAAGGTGACCACCAGCACAGGGCTCCGGCAGCTCCAGGTCGGGTACACGATGGCTCAGCTCGAGGAGCACGTCATGACCAGCCCGTGGGATCCCGTGTGCTCGAACCACGTCAACTGGTTCTCCGGGGGCACCGGCCCGGTCGGGGTGGCTCAGAGCAGGATGCTGTACAGTCCGACGTTCGAGTGGGGGGATTGCTACGCTGCCAGCTACCAGTTCACCCAGGGGTACGTCCAGACCGATCCGCACGAGAACAACTACGGGATCACCGCGCACGGCCAGATCCAGCCGATCTCCAGCTTTCATGGGACCGCGGATGCCTACAACGGCGTCATCGTGGCCTTGATGAAGTACAGCCCCTTGAGCTCCGCCAAGCAGATCAAGATGACCCCGGAGTGCCACGGGCCGTGACCTACACAGGTCCGGTGTCGTACCGGCGGTAGGGCGGCGCTCGGCGCGCGGATCATCGTCGAGAGACTCCCTGTCCAGAAGCCCACAACGCAGGCCCCGGGCAGGACAGGGGGCGGATCTCTCGGAGCGCGCCGCGCAGGAGGAGGAGGGGTCGCTGGCGACGGCCGGCGACCCCTCTTTCTTTCTCCGTCGAGCGTCCGGCCGAAGCGCTTTGGCCAGGTCAACTCATCTGCAGGAGCAACCATGCAACGCGATTCCTCGACACGGAGACCCCCGCGCCGGCCCTTGTGGGTCGCCCTCGGGCTGCTCACGGCGGCCCTCGCCGGCGTCGTCCTCTTTCTCCTCCTGCGCCCGGGGCGCGAGGAGGTCGCCCCCGGCGCGAAGGCCCCGGTCGCCGCCGGCGCGGAGAAGCGCGCCCGCTACCGCAACCGGGCGCTCCTCCGCGGCGCCCACGAGGCGCCGCCCGAGGCGCGCCCCACGATCAGCGGCCGCGTGTACGCGACCGACGGCAGCACCCTCGCGGGCGCGACGGTCGTCGCGTCCGCCTTCGAGGTCGCCGGCAACGTGCTGACGACCGCGGGCACCGCGAAGAGCGACGAGGCCGGGCGGTTCGAGCTCACGCTCCCCGACGGGACCTACCAGCTCAGCGCGAACGTCGAGGGATACGGGACCACGTCGACGACGGCGCACAGCGGCCAGACGGTGAGCCTGGTGCTCCCGAAGAGCGGCGCCATCGAGGGGCGCGTGCTCGACGAGCGCGGCGAGCCCGTGCGGCGGTTCTCCATCGACGTGCTCTCGCCGGTGACGGAGGACGACCCCGCGCCGCCGCCCCTGTTCTCCCGCGTGTTCGAGAGCCCGGACGGCTCCTACCGCGTCGCCCAGCTCCCGTCGTGGCCCGTCATCGTGAGGGCGACGACGGCGGATCACGCGCCGGCGTTCTCGCCGTTCGTCAGGGTGCGGCCCGGGGACGTCGAGAAGGTGGATCTGACCGTCCCCGAGGGGTGCACCCTGACCGGGCGCGCCGTGGACCCGTCGGGCGCGCCGCTGCCCGGGGTGTTCGTCGACGCGGAGTCGCTGCTCGCCGCCGGCCAGATGAGCAATGTCGCCCTGGAGGCCGCCGCCCAGGCGCAGAGCGAGGACGACGGCTCGTTCTCCCTGCCCAACGTGCCGAAGGGCACGATCGCCGTGCGCGGCTACGACGGCGCGAACGCCGTCAGCACGGTCAACGTCGATGTCGCGGGCTGCGACAACCTCCCGCCGGTGAAGCTCGTGATGTCGCCCGGCGGCAGCATCGCCGGCGTGGCGCGAGGATCCGACGGGGCGCCGCTCGCCGGCGTCCGGCTCACGCTGCTGCAGCGGCGGATCGGCTTCGTGAACACGACCAGCGACGCGGAGGGGCGCTATCGCTTCGACCAGATCCCGTCTGGCCCGATCCGCATGATGGCGCAGCACGGAGAGCGGATGAGGCTCGTCGATCTCGAGGTCGAGGAGGGAAAGGAGACCGAGCAGAACGTCTCCCTGCCGCCCGGGGGCACGGGCGAGATCCGCGGCCGCGTCACGGCGGGCGGGCAGCCGCTCCCGGGAGTTCGCCTCACGCTGGCCACGCCGTTCGCCGACGACAACTCGATCGGCCTGTACTCCCTGGTCACCGCGGAGGACGGCTCGTACCGCGTGTCCGCGATCTCGCCCGGGCTCTACGTGATCAGCGTCGAGTCCACCATCGCCAACGCCGGCGTGCAGGTGAAGCCGGGCGAGGTCGCCACGATGGACGTGCGCGTGCCCGACGCGCCGCCCGCCGGGGGGGGCTCGCCTCCGCCGCCGCCGCAGTGAAAGCAGCAGGTCACTCCGCCGGGGTGATCGTCAGCGTGAACGCCCCCGAGGAGCCGCTGTCGTAGCTGTCGACGAAGATGTCGATCGGCGTTGCCTCGGTCACCGTCAGCGTGATCGACTCGGCGACCTCGGCGTCGAGCGGGTCATCCGCGCACGCGAGCTCGCTGTCCCGGTCCGCGCAGTCGGTCCGCGCGTGGAGGACGACGTCGGCCGCGCCGACCGGCGTGGCGGTGATCGTCACCTCGCCGCTCGCAGCAGGGGTGTACCGGTACACGATCTCACCGCCGGCGCCGCCGCACGACCCCGTGAAGCCTTGCGTGCCCTCGGACGCGTCCCCCTCCGTGGTCTCCGCGGTGATCGGCACCGCGGCCGCGCACGCGGCCTCCGTGTTCACCACGCACGCGTTCGAGCACACGTCGTCATCCGCGGTGTTGCCGTCGTCGCACTCCTCCGTGCCGACGCGCCTCCCGTCGCCGCAGATCTGCGCCGCGAAGGACACGTCGAGCGCATACGCCGCTTCCGCGTCTTCCGTGCCCTCGATGTAGAGGAAGTAGGTGTCGCCCTCCTCGACGGGGAGCTCCACGGGCGCGTCGTCCGCGGCATAGGCGGGCAGACAGCCGAGCAGCGTCGCCGCGTCGTCGCAGCTGGTCCGAACGTACCAGTCGAAGTCGCCCTCGGTCGCCCGCGCGGCGATCTGGACGATGCCCTTGCCCGGCGCGACAAACTGGAAGACCCGCTCGTTCCTGCCGACGCCGGCGGCGTACGTGCCGCCGAACGTCTCGCACAGCGCGCCGAACAGGTTGGTGCCGCCCTCCGTCGTGCCGGAGAACGTCCCTCCCTCGGACACGTCGGTCGCGCCCGTGCAGGCCGCGGCGATGCTCGTGGCGCACGCTCCCCGCGCGGCGCAGTCGCGCTCCTCGCAGTCCTGCAGGCCGTCCGCGTCGTCGTCCGCGCCGTTGTCGCAGACCTCGCCGGACGCGACGCAGTACCCGAGATCGTCGTTGCAGGCGCCCTGACACTGATCGTCGGCGTCGCAGCCGCCGATGCACATCAGCGCGCCTTCCCCCGTCGCGTCGACGCAGGCCTGCCCCGCTCCCACGCAGTCGCCGGCCTCTGCACAGGTCTTGAGGCAGAGCGAGTAGCTGCCCTGGTTCAGGCACTCGGACCCACCCTCGCACGGCAGGAGGTCGGGGTCGCAGAGCCCGGAGCAGTAGCCGGCCGCCCAGCCGAACAGCTCCTCCGTCAAGCAGAGCCCGCCGAGGCACTCGTCGTTCGTCGTGCAGGGCTCGCCGTCCGCCCTCGCCTCCGCCTCGCCGCCCTGGCCGCCGTCGCCGCCCTGGCCGCCCTCGCCGCCCTCAGCGCCCTGGCCGCCCTGGCCGCCGTCACCGCCCTCGCCGCCGGTGCCGGTCGACGTCCCTTGCGGCGCCGGATCATCGTCACCGCACGCAGCGAGCGCCAGACACATCGCTGTCATTGCTGACAGGGGAAGACCAAGTCGCATCTTGTTTCTCCTTAGTAGAGGTACAGCGCTCGTAGCACGGAGCACGCCAGGTCGTGCCACAACACGAGAAAAAGACGGTTTTGGCTGTACTGGTTGCGTCCATGACGAAATGTGGTGGTAAGCAAAGAGATTTTACGATCGTTCAATGCTGCGACCCTGGCGTTTCAGAATCGAAACCTGAGAGGGACGTTCCCGACGCAATGTCGCCATTCCTGCGTCGTTCTCAGGGCGCGCCGGATGGCACGCTGAGTGCTTCATAGGACGTCAGCGCCGCCGGCGTGGCCTTCGCCCCCCTGAGGCCCCGGCGGCGCTGTCTTTTTGTCCGCGTCCGTCCGCGTTCTGCCCGCGCCCGCTCGCCTGTCGCCTTCTGCCACGGCTGAGCCCCGCGGCCCGCTTCTCCCGGACGGGGTGGGGCTGTTTGACACAGCGAACCCAGCGGGCGGCGGCGCGAGCGTGGCGGAGGTGGCGGCGGCGCGGCCAAGCGCAGCCCGCCGGCGCGTTGTATCGTCCGCCGCCCCATGGCGACGAAGACGAAGCGCTCTCCGGCGACGAAGCTTCCGGCGGCGAAGCTCTCCTCTCCCCCCGATCAGAAGTTCGAGTGCCGCGACTGCCCAGCTCGCTGCTGCCGGCTGCCCTGGAACATCCGCTTCAGCAGCGACGAGGCCAGGCGGTACCTCGAGGAGCCGTGGGTCCGGGAGCGCGCCGGGGAGGAGGGGGCGCTCGTCATCGCGCGCGGCGTGCTGCCGATGCGGGAGCAGGACCGCCGGCTCCAGTGCGTCTTCCTCGACGACGACCTGCTCTGCAGCATGCAGAAGCGGTTCGGCCACGAGTACATCCCCAAATCGTGCCAGGCGTTCCCGTTCGGGTTCGTCCGCGACGAGAAGGAGGTCGTCGTCGCGCAGCTCTCCCAGCTCTGCCCGTCGATCCGCGAGAACTACGGCAAGCCGGTGGACCTCCAGCTCAAGGCGAAGCTCGAGCAGCGGGGCGACACCGAGCGGATGTCGAAGGCGCTCGCCACCCTGGGCGGCGTCATCCTGGCCCAGCCCCAGTACCTGCGCGCGGTGAAGCGCTGGGAAGACGAGCTCGCGACCGGCGCCTCGCCCGCCGCGACCTTGGCGCGGCTCTATGACTGGACGGCCGCCTTCGAGCGCGCCCTCCCGCAGGGCGCCGAGCGCGCGACGGACGCGTCGATCGAGGCCGCCCTCGGGCAGGCCGGCGCCGGGGAGATCGCGCCGCTCGAGCCCCGCAAGAGGCCCTCGTTCTACGCGCGGGTCCTGTTCGCCCACCTCCTCGGCAACCTCTGCTATCCGTCGCGGGTCCGGGAGGCCCACCGGGTCGGAAAGGCCTCGTGGACGCAGCTCCAGGCGCTGCGCAGCGCCGGCAACAAGGTCGCCTGGATGCTCGGGCGAGGCACCGTCGACATGCTGTTCATCCCGAAGCCGTTCAAGCTGCAGCGGGTGAGGACGGTCGACCGGTTCCTCGGCGCGGACGAGGGGACGATCGTCAGGGACTACCTGCGCCTCGTGCTCCAGCGCCGGCACATCTTCTCGGCGCCCCGGCACCTCCTCGCGGCCGTGCTCGACCTCTCGCTGGCCACGGTCGTGATCTCCCGCTTCGCCCGCTGCCGCGCGGCGGCGGACGGCAGGGTCAAGGTCTCGCTGGAGGACGTGCGGGAAGGCATCAGCGTCGCCGAGCTCGTCCTCCTGAGCCACGCGGCGCTGTCGGAGCAAGGCAAGCTCATGAAGAACCTGCGCTGGCTCCTGCTCACGAAGCGCGAGAGCTTCCGGGCCCTGCTGGCGACCGAGGCCTAGCGTCGTTCAATGTGCGGCGATCGGCGCCATGGCGGTGCCCGGGGAAGCGCGCCGCGAACACCGCGCTTCCCTCCTCGCCTGGCGGCCGGCCCTGACTATCATGCGGCGCCCACCGGGCCGGCAGGCCCATGGAGGCACGCGCAATGATCGTCATGAAGTTCGGCGGCAGCTCGGTCGAGAGCCGCGCGCAGATCGAGAAGGTCCTCAGCATCGTCCGAGCCCGCCTGGCCCGCCGCCCCGTCGTCGTGAGCTCCGCTCACAAGGGCATGACCGACGCGCTGATCAACGCCGCCAAGCTCGCCGCCACCGGGCGGTTCGACCCCTCCATCCCGCTCGGCAAGCAGCGCGCTGTCGCCGAGTCGCTCGGCTGCGCGCCCGACCTGCTCGCGCCGTTCTACCAGGAGATCGAGGATCTCCTGCGCGGCATCAGCCTCGTCAAGGAGCTCAGCCCGCGGAGCCTCGACTACATCGCGAGCTTCGGCGAGCGCATGGCCGTGCGCTGCATCGCGGACTTCTTCGCCCGGAGCGGCGTGAAGGCGCGCGCCTACGACGTCTGGGACCTCGGCTTCATCACCGACGCGAACTTCGGCCGCGCGCGCCCGCTGCCCGGCTTCGACGCCCGCGCCAAGGCGATGTTCGCCGAGCGGGTCCCCGAGGGCGTCGTCCCGATCGTCACCGGGTTCGTCGGCCGCAACGAGGCCGGCGAGATCACGACCGTCGGCCGCAACGGGAGCGACCTGACGGCGACGCTGCTCGCCGCGGGGCTCGGCGCCGAGGAGGCGCAGATCTGGAGCGACACCGACGGCGTGATGACCGCCGATCCGAGCGTCGTGAAGACGGCCCGGAACATCCCGACGATGCACTTCGACGAGGCGGCGGAGCTCGCGTTCTTCGGCTCCCGCGTGCTGCACCCCTCCACGCTGCTGCCCGCCATGGAGAAGGGCATCCCGGTGCGGGTGCTCAACACGAACCGGCCGGATCACCCCGGCACGGTGATCGACTTCAACACCGACGCCGCGTCCCCGGCCGTGACCAGCATCGCGTACCGCGAGCGGCAGGTGGTGCTCAAGATCAGCTCGACCCGGATGTTCGGCGAGGTCGGCTTCCTCGCGCAGGTCCTCGCGGTGCTGGCGCGGCACGAGGTCGTCATCGACGTGATCACCACGTCGGAGGTGTCGGTCTCGATGACCACCGACGACCTCGGGAAGCTCGGCCGCGCGCTGCCCGAGCTGGAGCGCTTCGGCGCCTGCGAGGTCCTGCCCAACCGGACGACGCTCGTGATCGTCGGCCAGGGCTTGCCCCGTCAGAAGGGCGTCGCCGCGCAGGTGCTCGAGGCGATGTCCCAGGCCGGCGTCAACGTCGAGATGCTGAGCTACGCGATGGGCAGCATCAACCTGTGCATGGTGATCGACGACGCGAACGTCGCGCCCGCGGTCGCCGTGCTGCACCGATCGCTGTTCGAGAAGGCGGGCTGACGGCCTCCGAGAGGGCGAGCCGCGGGGCGGCGGGCCGGCGCCGCGCCGCCGCGACGGCTCACGGCGCCCGGCCGCCGCCCGAGGAACGCGGCGTGACAGGACGTTGACAGGCGTGACGCGACGCGCGCGCCGCAGTAGGCGTGGTCCTCGGCCGGACCGGACGTCCGGCCCGGGGAGGACCATGACAGCAGCACACGTCGACGGCAGCGCAGCGCCCACCATCCCGCGCGTGACCACGAGCGACATCCTGCGGCGCCTCGAGGCCGAGCGCGGCGCGGTCGGCGCGAGCGCGGCGCTCGCGTTCGACGCGGACGGCACCCTCTGGGACGGGGACGTGGGCATCGACCTGTTCGAGGCGTTCCTCGCCGGGCGCTGCGCGCGGCCCGAGGCGGAGGCGGCGCTGCGCCGCGAGGCCGAGGCGTTCGGCGTCGCCGCGGAGGGCGGCGCGCACGAGATCGCGAGCGCGCTCTACGCGGCGTTCGCCGCCGAGAAATACCCGGAGGACCGGGCGTTCGCGATGATGGCGTGGGCCTTCGCGGGGTGGCGCGAGGACGAGCTCGCTGCCCTCGTCGACCGCGTGCTCGAGGAGAGGGGCCACGCGGGGCGGATCCGGCCGGCGCTGCTGCCGATCCTCGAGTGGGCGCGGTCGCGCGGCGCGCCGGTGTTCGTCGTGTCGGCGTCGCCGCGGTTCGTGATCGAGCGCGCGGTGGCGCGGCTCGGCATCGGGCCCGAGCGGATCGCCGCCATGACCCCGGCCGTCCGCGAGGGCCGGATCGCCCCCGAGCTCGGCGCGCTGGCGACGTACGGCGAGGGGAAGACGCGGGCGCTCGAGCGCATCTTCCCCGAGCTGGCGGTGCTTGCGGCCTTCGGCGACAGCGCGTACGACGCCGCCCTGCTGAGGATCGCCCGGGTGCCCGTCGCGGTCTCCCCGAGCCCGAAGCTGCTCGCGGTCGCGGGCTCGATCCCGGGGCTCCTCCTGCTCGATTGTTAGCGCCGCTGCCGCCATGGCCACCCTCTCGCTCCGCGGCCTGACCCGCCGCTTCCCGAACGCCGAGCGCGCCGCGCTCGCCGGCCTTTCCCTCGAGGTCGAGGACGGCGAGCTGCTCGTGCTCGTCGGCCCCTCCGGCTGCGGCAAGTCGACGGCGCTCCGGCTGATCGCGGGCCTCGACAGCCCCGACGGCGGCACGGTGTCGATCGGCGGGCGCGACGTCAGCCGGGTCGCGCCGGAGGACCGCGACGTGGCCATGGTCTTCCAGGGCTACGCGCTGTACCCGCACATGACCGCGCGCGACATCATGGGCTTCCCGCTCAGGATGCGCGGGGTCGACAGGGCAGCGCGGGCGCGGCGCGTCGAGGAGGCGGCGGCGCTGCTCAGCATCGGCCACCTGCTCGACCGGCGCCCCGGCGAGCTCTCGGGCGGCGAGCGCCAGCGCGTGGCCATGGGCCGCGCGATCGTGCGCGCCCCGGCGGCGTTCCTGTTCGACGAGCCGCTCTCGAACCTCGACGCCGCGCTGCGCGCCGAGCTCCGGGTCGAGCTCGCGGCGCTCGTGCGCCGCCTCGGCACGACGTCGGTCTACGTGACCCACGACCAGGTCGAGGCGATGACCATGGGCGACCGCATCGCGGTGCTCCGCGCCGGCGAGCTCCAGCAGGTCGGCCCGCCGCGCGCCATCTACGAGGCGCCGGCGAACGTGTTCGTCGCCGGCTTCCTGGGCACGCCGGCGATCAACCTGATCGAGCTCGAGCGCTCCGGCGCGCGGTACGAGGGCGCGGCGCTCGCGCTGCCCGCCCCGCCGGGGGCGGCGCTGCCCGACCGGGTCGTCGCGGGCGTGCGGCCGGAGCACCTGCGCGTGGCGCTGGGGGCGGCGGCGGAGGGCGTGGCGGAGGGGGACGCGGGGGCGCGCGGCGAGGTGGAGATCGCGGCGCGGGTCGTTGTCGCGGAGCCGCTCGGGGCCGAGACGTTCCTGTACCTCGACGCCGCGGGGACGCGGCTGCGGGCGCGGGCGCACGGCTTCGCGACGCCCGCGCCGGGGGAGGCGGTGCGCGCGCGGCTCGACCCGCGCGCGGTGCTCTGGTTCGACGCCGGCTCCGGCGCGCGGATCGCGTCATGAGCCGGGGGGCCGCGCCGTGAGCCGGGCGCCGTCCTTGTCGCGGCGCGACGCGCTCCGGGCGCTCGCCGCGTCGATCGCCGCGGCCGCGGCGGGGCCGCCGGGGTGCGCGCGGCGGTCGCCGGACGGGCGCGTCGAGGCCTCGCTGTGGTTCGCGTACGGGGGCAAGAACCGCGAGGTGCTCCTGTCGCTCATCGACCAGTTCCACCGCGAGCAGGGCCGCTACCGCATCGAGGCGGTGTACCAGGGCGACTACTTCGAGGCGCTCGCCAAGCTGCGGACGGCGCTCGCGGCGCGCGCGGCGCCGGCGCTCACGCACGTGGTCGGCGAGGTGGTGCCCTACCTGGCCGAGGCGGGCGCGCTCGAGCCGCTCGATCGGTTCGTCGCCGGCGTCCCCGGCGGCGACCTCGACGTGGTCGAGGCGCTCGGGCAGGCGGGGACGTTCGTGGGCGGCGGCGAGCGCCCGCTCGTGTGCCTGCCGTTCAACCGATCGACGCCGATCGCCTACTACAACCGCGGCGTGTTCCGCGAGCTCGGGCTGTCGCCGCCGTCGACGTGGGACGAGCTGCGCCGGGCGGCGGCGCGGCTCGTCGTGCGCGACGGCGGCAGCACGCGGCGGTGGGGCTTCGAGTGCCCGATCGACTGGTGGTTCTGGGCGGCGCTCGTGGGGCAGGCCGGCGGCGACCTCCTCGAGCCGGACGGCGCGCCGACGCTCGGCGGCGAGGCGGGCGTGCGCGCGCTCCGGTTCTGGCAGGCGCTCGTGCACGAGGACCGCACGATGAAGCCGCCGCCGGGGCGCGACTACAACGCGTGGCAGGTGACGAACACCGACTTCCTGGCGGGCCGGGTGGCGATGATCTGGACCTCGACCGCGTTCCTTCGCTACCTGGAGGACAACGCGGGCCAGGCGGGCGCGGGGAGCTTCGAGGTCGGCGCGGCCCCGCTGCCGCGCGACGTGCGCGCCTCGGTGCCCACGGGCGGCACGATGTTCGTGATGCCGCGGGGCGCGGCGCCGGCGGCGCAGGAGGCGGCGTTCGCGTTCCTGCGCTGGATGATGCAGCCGGCGCAGGCGAACGCGTGGGCGACGCGCACGGGCTACATGCCCGTCTCGCGGCGCGGCCTCGAGGCGCTCTCGCAGGGCGGCTACTACGCCGCGCACCCGAACGACCGCGTCGCCGTCGACCAGCTCGCGCACGCCGCGCCGTGGCCGTGGTCCCCGGACCTGTTCCGCGTCCAGCGCGAGGCGGTGCAGCCCCGGCTCGAAGAGGCGGTGCTCGCCCCGCGCGACGCCGCCGAGACCCTCTCCGAGGCCGTCCGCGCGGCGCGCGAGCGATGAAGCCCAAGCACCCCCTCTCGCCCTACCTGCTCCTCTTGCCGACCGCGGCCTTCCTGGCCGTGTTCTTCCTGGTCCCGCTGCTGCTCGCCGCGAAGAACAGCCTCTACGCGTGGGACCTGCTCACGCCGCCGCGGTACGTCGGGCTGCGGAACTACGAGGTCCTCGCCGGGAGCGGGGAGCTCACCGGGACGCTCCTCCGCACGCTCGGCTACAGCGCCGTGGTGGTGACGCTCTCGGGCTCGCTGGGGCTCGCGCTCGCGGTGGCGCTCGATCGGCCAGGGCCTGTCTACGCCTTCGTGCGGGGCGCGGTGTTCAGCGCGTACGTCGTGTCGTGGGTCGCGGTGGCGCTGCTGTGGATGTGGATCCTCGACGCCGACGGGGTGCTCTCGGCGGCGCTCCGCGGGCTCGGCCTGCCGGCGATGAGCTGGCTCGGCGACCCGCGGTCGGCGCTGCTCGCGCTGGCGGCGGTGAGCGTCTGGAAGATCACCGGGTATGCGATGGTCATCTTCCTGGCCGGCCTGCAGGACATCCCCCGCGCGCTGCACGAGGCGGCGGCGCTCGACGGGGCCGGCCCGTGGCGGCGGTTCCGCCACGTGACCTGGCCGCTGCTCCGCCCGAGCGCCGCGTTCGTGGCGACGACGAGCCTCATCCTGTCCTTCCAGGCGTTCGACGTGGTCCGCGTGATGACGCAGGGGGGGCCCGTGAAGGCGACGACCCTGTTCGTCTACGCCATCTACGAGCACGTCTTCGTGAACCTGCGGGTCGGCCGGGCGAGCGCCATGATCGTGATCTTCTTCGTGTTTTTGCTGCTTCTGACCGTCCTGCAGCTCCGGGCGCTCCGCGCGGGCGCCCCGCGCGAGGGGAGGCGGCCGTCGTGACCGCGGGGCAGAGCGGCGGCGCGGGGCGCTCGGCCGCCCGGCGCCTCGTCTCGGACGCCGTGCTCGTCCTGGTGGCCGTCGTGTGGCTGGGGCCGTACGCGTGGATGACGATCACCTCGCTGAAGACGCTGCCCGAGATCACCCGCGCCCCGGCGTACCCGCTGCCGCAGGCGTTCCAGCTCGGCGCCTACCGCGAGGTGCTCCAGGCGGTGCCGGTGATGCGGTATTTCGCCAACACCGTGTTCATGGCGACCGCGATCGCGCTCCTGCAGATCGCCCTGGCGCTCCCGGCCGGCTATGCCCTCGCGAAGCTCAGGTTCGCCGGGCGGAGCGCCGCGTTCGTCCTCGTGCTCTCGTGCCTGCTCATCCCGGCGCAGGTGACGTTCGTCCCTGTGTTCACGATGCTCGGCTCGGTCGGCCTCGTGAACACGTTCGCGGCGCTGATCCTGCCCTTCGGGGTCAGCGCGCTCGGGACGTTCCTTGTGCGCCAGGCGCTGCTCTCTGTCCCCGACGAGATCATCGAGGCGGCGAGGATGGATGGGGCGGGCGAGCTCAGGATCATCTACTTGATCCTCGGCCCGATGCTGCGGCCGACGCTCTCGGCGCTGTTCCTGTTCAGCTTCGTGTTTCACTACAACGATTACTTCTGGCCGCTCGTCATGACCACCGACGATGAGGTGCGCACGCTCCCGCTCGCGATTGCCCTCCTGCGGGAGCAGGGGACAGGGGTCCGCTGGCACCTCGTCATGGCCGGGAACGTGATCCTGAGCCTGCCGGTGCTCGCGGTGTTCGCGGCGGCGCAGCGGCAGCTCCTGCGCGCGGTGACCGCGCGGATCTGAGCGCCTGGCCGTCGCTGCGCGGTTTGTTCCCGTCCGGACGCCCTCGGTTCTGGCCCGGTCGTCGCACCGGCTCGCGACGGCAAGCGCAGCGCCGGCCAGGCGCCGCCGAAGGAGATCCACGATGACGACGACCGAACCGATGATGCACAAGGAAGAGGGCAAGGTCACCACGAAGATCGAGGAGAGGACCGCGCAGGTCCCGTCCGGCGCTTATCTCGGGCTGGCGATCGGCTCCATGGTGCTGTCGGCCGGCTTCATGCTGGCCGGCAAGAAGCAGATCGCGAACTTCGTTGGCCAGTGGGTGCCATCGCTGCTCGTGATCGGCATCTACAACAAGCTGGTGAAGATCGAGCACGAGATCGGGTACCGCGGAGCCTACCGCTGACGGACGCCGCCCCCGCGCTCCGGCCTCCGCCGCGCTGTCCGGCGCCGCCGCGACGCGGGGGCCCGACGCCCGCTCCCGGCGCGCGCGGCGCGCCGCTTTCTTCGCACCACGCCTGAGAACACGCCTTCCCGCTCCGTCCTGCGGCGTCGGGCTCCGGCGCGCGGCGCCGGGCGCCGTGCGCCGCTCGCCGGCATGGCCACCGTCCAGAACTCGACGTCTCCCTGGAATCCTTCTTGCTGAGCTCGCGCGCGCGGCGAACGGAGGAACTCATGCGTCAGCGACTTTGTCGTTCTCTTTTCCTCGTGGGGAGCCTGGCCACGAGCGTTTTCTCGTCCTTTCTCACGGCCTGCGGACCGGGGGAGCCACCCTGGGAGGCCGATCTCGGCGTCGGCGGCCCTGATCCGCGGATCACGGTGACCGAGGTGCCGCCGCCCGCCATCAGCGGTGGAACGCTGATCATCGCCAGCGACGGACACACGGCGGTGGCGGCAGACCCCGACCGCGATCGCGTCTGGATCGTGGATCTCGACGGCGGCGCGCCGGGGGAGATCCGGCTGGAGCACGGCGACGAGCCAGGGCGCCTCGTCGAGGACGCGAGCGGCCGGGTGCACGTGGCGCTCCGGCGCGCCGGGGCCGTGGTGACCCTCGATATCGAGTCGCTGTCGGTCCTCGAGCGCCGGGAGGTCTGCCGCGCGCCCCGCGGGGTCGCCTACGACGCCGCGCGCGACGCCATCCACGTCGCCTGCGCCGGCGGCGAGCTCGTGACGCTCCCGGCCGCCGGTGGCCCCGCCGTCCGGAAGCTCCGCCCCGCCGCCGACCTGCGCGACGTCGTGGTCGAAGGCGACCGGCTCCTTGTCAGCCGCTTCAAGTCCGCGGAGACGCTGGTCATCGGCGCCGACGGCGCGGTCCTCGCGCGCCGCACGCTCCCCGACTTCAACACGACAGGGTTCGGGGGCTCCGCCTCGAGCTACACGCCGTCCGTGGCCTGGCGCATGGCGCCGCGCCCGGGCGGCGGCGCGGTGATGCTGCACCAGCGCGCGATGTCGTCGCAGGTCACCCTCAGCCCGGGCGGCTATTACCAGGCGACCAACTGCGATGGGAACATCGTGCACGGCACGATCAGCACGATCGACCCGGCGGGCGCCGACGGCGGACCGGCCGCGCCCGCGGCCGCGCTCCCGAGCGTCTCGCTCCCGGTCGACATCGCGATCGCGCCCGACGGCAAGCGCGTGGCCGTGGTGGCAGCCGGCAACGACATGGTCGTGAGCACGACCGTCGACGACATGGCGCACGGAGAGGGCAACTGCGCTCCCGCGGCCACGCCGCAGCCGTTGAGCGGGCAGCCGATCGCGGTGGCGATCGACGGCCGGGGCGACATCGTCGTGCAGCTCCGCGAGCCGGCGGCCCTGGAGGTGATCCGCGCGCCGGAGGACGTGGAGGTGTTCGACCGGCGCACCATCGCGCTCCCGGGCGCGACCGTGCGAGACACCGGACACGAGATGTTCCATCGCCCGCCGAACGGCGTGAGCGCCGCCGCGTGCGCGTCGTGCCACCCCGAAGGGCACGAGGATGGACGGACGTGGAACTTCGACCCCGTGGGCCAGCGGCGGACGCAGGCGATGGGCGGCGGCATCCTGCAGACGGCGCCCCTCCACTGGAGCGGCGACCTGATGGACCTCGACGGCCTGATGAGCGAGGTGTTCGTCTCCCGCATGGGCGGGCCGCAGCCCGGCGCCCGGCGGCTCGACCTGATGGCCCGTTACATCGACAGCCTGCCCGCCTTCCCGGCGTCGCCGCCCGAGGACGAGGCCGCCGTGGCGCGCGGCGCGGCGCTCTTCCACGACAAGAAGGTGGCCTGCGCGGACTGCCACAGCGGCCCGATGCTCACGAACGACCGGAACGAGGACGTCGGCAAAGACGAGGTCCTGCAGGTGCCGTCGCTGATCGGCATCGCCGGGCGCGCGCCGTTCATGCACGACGGCTGCGCGGCGACGCTCCGCGATCGCTTCGATCCGCAGTGCGGAGGCGACAAGCACGGCGACGTCTCCGGCCTGACCGCGGCGCAGATCGACGATCTCGTCGCCTACCTCGAGTCGCTCTGAGCCCTCGCCCCGCCGCGCCCCTCGCCTGAAGCAACCGGGGCGTTCCTCATCACCCGGGGCCGATTGCCACGCTCGCGCCCCCGTGATCCCGCGGCCCGCGCGGCGGTAGAGCCGCAAGAGACGGGAAATCCGGACTCACGTCAGGGGACGGCGCCGCCCTCGCAACTCGGCATTGCGCTTGCTCCCTCCTGAAACAACCGACGTCAGACTCCGCCCATCGATGGACCCGAGCCACAGGCGCGGTCCTGTTTCTCTTCTCATGGTTCACATGGTCCTCAGGGCTCGCACCGCAGGTCGGGCCGGAGCTTCCAGCGTGAGAGGCAGACCCGCACGGCGGAGGAGGCTCGCAAGGAGGGCACCATGCCGAGAGGCGACAAATCGAGCTACACGGACAAGCAGAAGCGCCAGGCCGAGCACATCGAGGAGGGGTACGAGAAGCGAGGGGTCCCCGAGGGAGAAGCCGAGAAGCGGGCCTGGGCGACCGTCAACAAGATGACCGGCGGAGGGAAGAAGTCGGGCTCGGGGGTCGGCCAGCCGGTGAACAAGGAGCCGGCGAAGAAGGGAGGCCGCAAGGGGGGCGCCGCGTCCAAGGCGCGGCCGGCCGCGGCGAGGAGCGCGGCGGCGAAGAAGGCGGCGGCGACCCGCAAGCGGAACGCCGCCGGGCGGAGCGCCGCGTCGAGCGCGGAGCAGCGCCCGGCCGCGAAGAAGAGGGCGACGAAGAGCGCGGCGAAGAGCTCCGCGACCGGCGCCCGCGGCCGCAAGACGACCGCGCGCAAGACGACCGCGCGCAAGACGACGAGCAGCCGCCCCCGCGCCGCGCAGGGCACGGCGCGCCGCGGCGGGGCAGGGGCCTCGCGCAAGACGACCTCGGGGGCGAGGAAGGGAGCGCGGAAGCGCGCCGCGAGCGGGTCCTGACCTTGCCACGCGGAGGGGGAGAGGGAACGACCATGCACGAAGTTCAGAGCAACGGGGCGCCGAACGGCGGGGGCGGCCCGGAGAAGGACGAATCCGGACCGCAGCAGGAGAGCCAGAAGGGGCGAGCTTTCCTGGCGAACCTCGTGCGGGAGCTGTTCCAGACGGAGCGCTCGGCGAGGACCCATCCGCGCGTGGAGGCGGAGCGGCTGGGCGATACGCCGCCGGCGCGCGCCCTGCGGGCGGTGTCGTCCCACGCGGAGGCGGTGCTGTCGGAGCTGCCCGCGCTCATGGGCGAGCGCGGGCTGCCGGTCAGCGCGGGCGGGAGCGCGGTGGGCGAGGTCTTCTCGGCGCTGCGCGATCACCTCGCCGATCACCTGCTGAACGCCGAGAAATCCTACCGCGGCACCCTCCTCGGGATGCGCCACGGCGTCGACCTCGTCGCGCTGATCCAGTACGTCGCCGCGGCCGAGGGCGACACGCTCCTCGCGGCGTGGTGCGCGCGCTGGCTCTCGGAGCGCCGGCCCCTCGTCGAGGCGGCCGCCGGCGAGCTCGCGTGGTTCGCGGCCCGCCCGGCGCGCGCCACGAGGGCGGCGAAGGACAACGCCGTGGCCCACCTCCTCCAGGGCCTCGTGAACGGCCTCGAGAGCGCGGCGCAGCAGCTCCGCCGCCTCACCGCGCTCGCAGGTTGACTCCCGCCGGCCGCGCGCGGAGAGAGCCCGGCCCAGGGCGCGCCGGCGCGCGGCCGTCGAGGAGGATGCACCGTGGAGCAGGAGATTCCGACGCTGGGCACGCCGATCGAGCTCCTCAGGAGCCACGGGGCCGGCGTCGCGAGCGCGCTCTTGATCGGGATCGTCGGGTGGACGGCCGCGGCCTGGACGGCGCGGAGCGTGCGGTCGTTCGGCAAGCGGTGGACGCAGGTCGACGTGACCCTCGTCCCGGTGCTGGCCAGCGTGAGCCGGCTGGCCGTGCTGACGATCACCGTGATGGCGGTGCTCGAGCGCTTCGGCGTCGACACCAAGAGCCTGTTCGCGGTGATCGGCGCCGCCGGCCTGACCATCGGCCTCGCCCTCAAGGACACGCTGTCGGACGTGGCCGCCGGGCTCGTCCTCCTCGTGCTCCGCCCGTTCGACGTCGGCGACGCGGTCGAGGTCGACGGGACCTCCGGGATCGTCGACGCCATCGACGTGTTCCAGACCAAGCTGACGAGCTTCGACGGCGTGCCGATCGTGCTGCCCAACTCGAAGGTACGGTCCGCGAAGATCCAGAACTTCACCCGGGCGCAGCGCCGGCGCATGGACCTCACGATCGGCGTCAGCGCCGGCGCCGACCTCGCCCGCGCGATCAGCTCGCTGCGGGAGGTCCTCTCGAGCGAGCCGCGCGTGCTGGCCGAGCCGGCGCCGGCGGTCGACGTGATCGAGCTCGCGGACGAGAAGGTCCACCTGCTCGTCCGCGCCTGGACCCTGCCCGCGGACTTCTTCGCGACGCGGCTCGAGCTGACGCGCCACTTCAAGGAGCGGCTCGACGCCGAGGGGATCGTCGTCCCGGTGCCCCAGCGCGAGCTGCACATCCCGCTTCGCGAGCGGCGGTCGGCCCCCTCGCTCTGAGTGGCCGAGCTCTGCCGTTGCCCGAGGATCTTCTCGCCTCATCTCGCCTGGCCCCTCGCTCCGTGCTGAACTGGAGAGACCGTCCGGCGACATGCAGCCGAGTCGCCTTTGCACTCGAGCGCCACGCTCGAGCGGGAGCATCCAGTGGCCACGAGGTCGATGGAGAACACGGATTCACACGCGCACCAGGGAATGGCTGAGCCGCTGAATGCGGCCTCGCCCGCGGCGCACGCGGGGGACGCGCCGCGGCAGGGCGGGGGGGCGGGCGGCGCGCTGGGCGAGCACGGCCCCCACGGCTCCCACGAGGACTGCGCGCTGCTCGACGCCTTCTTCCAGGCCACGACCGCGGGGCTCGGGGTGATCGACCGCGACCTGCGCGTGGTGCGGCTCAACCAGGCGCTGGCGGATATCAACGGGATCCCGCTGGAGGCGCACCTCGGCAAGACCATCCCCGAGCTGCTCCCGGAGATGGGGGACGCGATCGTGGCCCCGCTCCGGCGCGTCCTGGAGACCGGCGAGGCGCTCTCCGCCGAGGTGACGGGGAGGACGCGGGCGTCGGACCGGCCGCGCGCGTGGATCGTCAACTACGCCCCCGTGCGCTCGAAGGAGGGGCAGATCGTTGCCGTGGGGGCGATCGTGCTCGACATCACCGAGCGCAAGCAGACGGAGACGAAGCTCCAGGAAGAGGGGGAGACGCTCGAGCTGCTCAATCGAGCGGGCAAGCTGCTCGCCGCGGAGCTCGACCTGGAGAAGCTCGTGCAGGCGGTGACCGACGCGGCCACCCGGCTGAGCGGCGCCCAGTTCGGCGCGTTCTTCTACAACGTCACGAACGCGGAGGGGAAGAGTTACACGCTCTACACCATCTCGGGCGTGTCCCGCGACCACTTCTCCGGGTTCCCGATGCCGCGCAACACCGACGTGTTCGCGCCGACCTTCAACGGGGAGGGCGTCGTGCGCCTCGACGACGTGACGCGGGATCCGCGCTACGGGAACAACGCGCCTCACCACGGCATGCCGAGAGGCCACCTGCCGGTCGTCAGCTACCTCGCGGTGCCGGTGATCTCGCGCTCCGGGAGCGTCATCGGCGGGCTGTTCTTCGGGCACCCCGCGCCCGGCGTCTTCACCGAGCGGGCGGAGAAGCTGGTGGTCGGCCTCGCCGCCCAGGCCGCCATCGCCATGGATAACGCGCACCTGTTCCGCAAGGCGCAGCACCTCATCCAGGCGCTCGAGCGGAGCAACCAGGAGCTCGATCGCTTCGCCTACGTGGCGAGCCACGATCTGAAGGCGCCGCTGCGCGCCATCGCGAACCTCTCGCAGTGGATCGAGGACGACCTCGTGGACACGGTGACGCCGGAGACGCGCCAGCACATCGTGCTGCTGCGCTCGCGCGTGGTCCGGCTGGAGGCGCTCATCGAAGGTATCCTGCGCTACTCGCGCGCCGGGCGCGCCCGCGACAAGCCGGAGACGGTGGAGGTCCGGAGGCTGCTCGACGAGGTCCTCGCGCTGCTCACGATCCCCGAGGGCGCCTCGATCGAGGTCGCGGCGGGCATGCCGACGCTCTTCACCGAGCGGGTGCCGCTCGAGCAGGTCTTTCTGAACCTGATCGGCAATGCGCTGAAGTACGCCGACCGCCCCGACGCGCGCGTCGAGGTGCGGGGGCGGGACCTGGGCGATCTCTGGGAGTTCGCGGTGAAGGACAACGGGCCCGGGATCGCCCCGCAGTACCACCAGAAAGTGTGGGAGATATTCCAGACCCTGAACCCGCGCGACAACGTCGAGGGGACGGGCATCGGGCTCTCGATCGTCCAGAAGATCGTGCTCAGCAAGGGCGGACACGCGTGGGTCGAGTCCGAGAAGGGCGCTGGCGCCACGTTCTTCTTCACCTGGCCTCGCCACGAGTCGGACGCCACGGGCAGCGCGCGCTGAGGCGCGGCGAAAGCGCGCTTCGCGCGGCAGCGTGACAATCCGCCACGCCCCGGGCTGCGTGAGGCAGCCTGGAGCGGCGCCGCCTGCCGGGCGGCCGCTCCGCCGGCGGGGCTGCCGGCTCCGCCGGGGGGCGCGAGGCGCTCGGCGGAGGGGTGGTTCCCGCGGAGACGGTCCGTGAAAGCGCGCCTCGCCGGGGGGCACCGCAAGCAGCGGAGAGGCCGGGCGCGCGGCTTGCTTTGCTCGTCGGGACGGCGCGGGGCGCGTGAGCTGCCTCGTCGCCGTCCGGTGAACACGAGCCCTCGCTCTCTGCTGGAAACTCGACGGTGACACAACGATCCGTGGCTGTCCTCCTGAACTGCTCTTCTCGGTCGAACCGCGCGGCGGAGCAGCGCGCGCGGCTCGGGGAGCTCCTGAACGAGAGCGGCCTCGCCGCGGATCTGCTGTGCGCCGAGAAGGGTCGGCACATGGGGGAGCTCGCCCGGCGCGCGGCGCGGGGGCCCTATGATCTCGTCGTGGCGGGCGGGGGTGATGGCACGATGAGCACGGTCGCCGCGGCGATCGCGGAGACCGACAAGACGATGGGCGTCCTGCCGCTCGGCACGGTGAACCATTTCGCCAAGTACCTGGGTGTGCCGCTCGACCTGGAGGGCGCGGTGCGCACCCTGGTGGAGGGCCGGCGCGTCCAGGTCGATCTGGGCGAGGTCAACGGTCGGGTCTTCGTGAACAACTCGACCCTGGGCATCTATCCGAGCATCGTGCGCGATCGCGAGGCGCTCCGGAAGCGGAGGGGGATCAACAAGTGGCTCGCCTTCGCGCTGGCGACCGTCTCCGGGATCCGGCGCCACAAGGGGGCTCGGCTCCGGCTCCTGCTGGATGGGCAGGAGCTCGAGCTCGACACGCCGTTCGTGTTCGTCGCCAACAGCGATTTCAAGCTCGGTGATCTCGACCTCGCCCGCCAGCGCCCGCCGCACCGGGGCGAGCTCGGCGTGTGCGTGGCGCGCGCGGAGAGCCGCCTGGCGATGCTCAAGCTGATCGCCAGCGCCTTCGCCGGGCGCATCCAGAAGGCGAATGATTTCAGTATCATGCGCACGACGGAGCTGCGCGTGGAGGCGCCTTGCCGGACGCTCCACGTGGCCGCGGACGGCGAGATTCTCCGGATGACGCCGCCGCTCGTCTACCGCACGAGGCCGTCAGCGCTGCGCGTCCTCGTCCCCCTGTCGTCGGACATCAGCGCGGGATCGCGGCGGCAGGAGGACCAACCCGGGCGTCTCGCCGCGCTGGGGGGATGATCATCATGCGCACCCTCGTGCACCTGTCGGATCTGCACTTCGGACGCGTGGACAAGGCCATTCTGCGCCCGCTGATCGACAGGATATGGGGGATCGAGCCCCACGTGGTCGTGATCTCTGGCGACCTGACGCAGCGGGCGCGCAGCGCGGAGTTCGCCGAGGCCCGCGCCTTCCTCGACGACCTGCCGACGCCGCAGATCGTGGTGCCCGGGAACCACGATGTCCCGCTCTACAACCTGTTCGACCGGTTCTTTCGCCCGCTCGACAGATACCGGAGCCACATCACGGACGATCTCTCGCCGTTCCACGTGGACACAGAGATCGCGATCCTCGGCATCAACACCGCGCGCTCGCTGACGATCAAGGACGGGCGCATCAACGCGCGCCAGATCCAGGGCATCAAGGAGAGGATGTGCGACCTGGGGCCCGAGGTCACGAAGGTGGTGGTCACGCATCACCCGTTCGATCTGCCCGCGAACTCGCCCCACGACATCGTCGGTCGCGCGAAGCAGGCGATGGCCGCCATCGCCGGCTGCGGCGTCGACATCATCATGTCAGGCCACCTGCACCTCAGCCACACCGGCCACTCCGCGGAGCGCTTCGAGGCCGGCGGCCACTCCTCGCTGATCATCCAGGCTGGCACGGCGACATCGACGCGCGGCCGCGGGGAGCAGAACGCGTTCAACGTGATCCGCATCGACGGGAAGAAGATCCATATCGAGCGCAATTACTGGCAGCCGGAGGGCAGCGCCTTCGGGATCGCGGCCCCGGAGCATTTCGAGGAGACGCCGCGGGGGTGGGTGCGGGCGGCGTAGGCGAGTTACACGAGAAGGAGAGAACGAACCACAGAGGCACAGAGGGCACAGAGGGGAGAAAAGAAAGAGAGATAATGACTCTTTCTTCTTCTCTCTCCTCTGTGCCCTCTGTGCCTCTGTGGTTCGATTCTCTCTATCTCACGCCAGCTTCCCGAGCTGCCGGAACCGCTCGCGCAGGTCGCTGTAGAGCCCCTGGTACACCGCGTGGATCTCGCGGTACCGCGCCGAGCGCGCCTGGTCCGGCGCGACGCGCGAGACGACGTGCACGAACGCGTCCGCCGCCTCCTCGACCGACGAGAACAGCCCGGCGCCCGCCGCGCCGAGCAGCGCCGCGCCGTACGCCGGACCCTCGGTCGACGTCGTGATCGCCACCGGCGCCTCGAAGACGTCCGCCATGAGCTGCCGCCAGAACGGGCTGCGCGCCCCGCCGCCGGTCAGCCGGATCTCGTCGATCGTCACCGGCGCCGCGCCGTTCGTCTGACCCACGCCGCGCATCAGGCCCAGCGAGTCCGCCAGCCCGAACGTGATGCCCTCGAGCACCGCCCGCGAGACGTCGGCCTTCGTCGTGCGGGCGCTCAGCCCGACGAACGCGCCGCGCGCCGCCGCGTCGTTGTGCGGCGTGCGCTCGCCCATCAGGTACGGCAGGAAGACGACCCCGCCGGCGCCCGGGCGCGCCGTCGACGCCGTGTCGGAGATGATCTCGTACGGATCGACCTTGCGGAGCTCCGCCCCCATGCGCTCCCCGTCACAGAGGACGTCGCGGTACCAGCGGAGCGCGCCGCCGGCGGCGAGCATCACGCCCATCAGGTAGAAGCGGCCCGGGACCGCGTGGCAGAAGCTGTGCAGCCGCATCTCGGGCTCCACGATCCACGAGTCGGTGTGCGCGAGGATGACGCCGCTCGTGCCGACCGACGCCATCGCGCGGCCAGGGCGCACGATGCCGAGCCCCACCGCGCCCGCCGCGTTGTCCGCCGCGCCGCGCACGACCAGCGTGCCCGCGGGCAGGCCCGTCGCCGACGCGACCTCGGACGTGAGCTGGCCGAGCGGCGCGTTCGACGGCGCCGACCGCGGGAAGATCCCGCGCGGGACGCCGACCGCCGCGAGCAGCTCGGCGCTGAAGGCGCGATCGCCCGGCGAGAACGCCAGCGTGCCGCTCGCGTCGCTGTCGTCCGTCCCGAGCTCGCCCGTCAGCCGCAAGCCCACGAAATCCTTCGGCATCAGCACCGCGCGCACGCGGGCGAACGCCTCGGGCTCGTGCTCCCGCAGCCAGAGCAGCTTCGGCAGCGTGAACCCCTCGAGCGCGCGGTTGCCGACGAGGCGCGCGAGGCCCGCGTCGCCGACCTTCGGGTTCGCGCGGATCGCGTCGCACTCGGCCGTGGTGCGCGTGTCGCACCACAGGATCGCCGGCCGGATCACGGCCTGCGCCTCGTCCAGCAAGACCGCCGAGTGCATCTGCCCGGTGAGCCCGATCGCGCGCACCTCGTCCCGGCGCGGGCCGAGCGCGCGGGCGAGCTCGCCGAGGGCGCTCAGCGCCGCCGCGGCGAAGTCCTCGGGATCCTGCTCGGCCCACCCGGCGTGCGGGGTGGAGAGCGGGTACTCGCGGTGCGCCGACGCGACCGCCGCGCCGCGCTCCGTCTCAACTGCGATGGCCTTGAGGCCGCTGGTCCCAACGTCGATTCCGATCACGATGGCCATGGAGAGCGTCCTTTTTCGTAAAGAAAGGGTGAGCGATTAGAACACGACCTGGAGCTTCATCGGCGCGGTGCCCTTCTTCATCATCTCCAGCCCGCGCGGGAGCTCCTCGACCGGCATCGCCTCGGAGAGGAGCTTCTTTACGTCGACCGCCCCGCGCTCCATCAGCTTGAAGGCGCGGTCGTACGTCCTGCGGATCGCGAAGCTGCCGATGATCTCGAGATCGCGCCGGTAGATCTCGAACGGCGAGATCTCGATCTTGTCGTGCGGGCCGCACACGCCGAAGACGAGGTACCGGCCGCCGTTCTTGACGTACTGCAGCGAGTCGCCGAGCACCCGGGCGATGCCCGTCGCGTCGATGACGACGTCGAAGCCGTAGGGCGCGATCTTCCTGAGCTTCGCCTGGACCGCGTTGTCGGCGACGACCACCTCGGTCGCGCCGTGCTGGCGGGCGAGGTCGAGCTTCGACTCGACGACGTCGACCACCGTGACCGCCGCGGCGCCGTTTGCGCGGCTCGCCTGGAGGTGGAGCTGGCCGATCGGGCCGGCGCCGATCACCAGCACCTCCGAGCCGATCTCGATGCGCGCGCGATCCTGGCCGAACACGACGCACGCGAGCGGCTCGCAGAACGCCGCCTCGCTGAACGAGACGCGCTCGAAGCGATAACAGTTCTTCGCGGGCACCCGGACGAGCTCGGCGAAGCCGCCGTCGCGGGTGACGCCGACGGCATTCCACTTCAGACAGTGGTTCTGCCGGTTGATCATGCAGAAATGACACTCTTCGCAGGTCACCGTCGGGTCGACCATGACCCGGTCGCCCGGCTTCAGGTCCGTGACCTCGGCGCCCACCTCGGCCACCTCGCCGGCGACCTCGTGCCCGGGGATGAGCGGGAAGGTGGGGAAGAAATCGCCCTCCCAGATGTGCACGTCCGTCCCGCAGATGCCGCAGGCCTTCGCGCGGACGAGGACGTCGCGCGGGCCGATCTGCGGCGGGACGACGTCGTTGCGGACGGCGATCTTCTTGACGGCTTCGAGCACGGCTGCCTTCACGCGACACCTCCTCGAGGCGTCGCATAAGCGGGCCGCGGCCGCGCGTCGAGGGCCGTCGACCGCCGCCCCGCGCGGCACGGCGCAGGGCGGCTCGACGCTGGCGGTCAGGACTTGGCGGACGGCTTGGGCGGAGAGATCGTGCGCCAGAGGAACGCGTAGACGTCCATCAGATCGCGCGGGGCGAGGCTGCGCTCGCGCAGGCGTCGCTCGAGGTCGCGCGCGAGCGATTGCATCCGGGCATAACCCTCGGCGCTCGGCACGCGGTCGTAGGCGAGGTTGAAGCCGAGCACGACGGCCTGCTTCTCGAAGAAGGACGGCTTCACGAACACGTGCTCCTCCGGGTAGACGAGCGCGCTCAGGATCGTCGCGAGCGGCCACGTGGCGACCTTGGCCGCAGCGAGCACGCCGGCCAGCCGGTCGAAGCGCGCGGCGTAGTCGCCGCCGCCGTGGAGGAGATCGACGACCGCCTCGGCGTAGGCGCGGTGGTGCTCGGCCGGCATCTTGTTGAAGGGGATGAGATCGCCGAGCGGGTGCAGGAGGCCGGTCGCGGCCTTGTGGACCTTGTGGATGCGCTCCATGAAGTCGGCGAGGTTGCCCGCCGCGAGCAGCGCCTCGAGCTCGCCCTTGCCGAGCAGCGCGCGCGCCGTCTCGATGGCGCTCTGCTTGTAGGCCTTGCTCTTCTTCTTCGCCCCGCCGTTCGCCGCCTCGCCGCCCGCGGCGCCGCGCTCCTCGGCGATGAAATGCGGGCCCCCGAACCCGCCCTCGAACTGCGACTCGAAGCTCGCGACCTGCTCGTCGAAGCTCGTGACCGGCGGCGCGACCACGCGGGCGCGCTGCTTCTTGGCGGCGGCGGAGGGCCGATCACGGAGCCCGCGGATCCGCGCCTCGAGCGCGTTCGCCTCGTCGTCGCCGAGCTGCACCGGCTCGAGCTTCGACCAGAAAGCCTTGGCGATCGAGTGATTGTGGCCGTCCTCGAAGTCGTAGAAGCGCTTTTCGTCGCGCTCCTCGACGAGGTATCCGAGTCCCCACTGGGGACACCCCGGGTGCTTGACGATGATCGGGGCAGAAGGTTCCGTTGAACGAGAGGTCGCCATAGGCGGCGCAGCCTACCCGATCTTGGGGCGCCCGCACCCCGCTCTACATCGCTTCTGGACTCGCGTTCAGGTACAGCGCGCAAACATCGCGCGCTCGAGCCCAGCCGAGCTGACTCAGTTGACGTCGCGCGTCGCGGTGGCGAGCGCGAGTTGCTGGAGAGCGAGCGCTTCCGTCACGCGGCGCACCCGCGCGGCGACGTTCAGGGTCTCCAGAACGGCCTGCCGCTCCCGGGCGTCGAGGATCAGGTGGTGGGCGCAGAGGTCCACGACGAGCGAGGTGGCCGCGTCGCGCGGCAGGCGGAACTCGAAGCCGCTGTCGCGCTCGCGGACGAGCGAGGAGAACGAGGCCGCGGTCGAGATGAGCGCGGCGTGGTCCTGGGCCGAGACCTCGGCGGGCTCGTCCTCGAGGACGGTCGCGGCCGCCGTGCGGTAGGGCGGCACGAAGGGGCGCTCCGCCAGGCGGACGCGGGCGCGGCCGCGCAGGACGATGTTGTAGCGGCCCCCCGGCAGCTCGGCGTGGTCGATGATCTCGCCGGCGCCGGCCACGCCCGCGATCGCCGGGTGACCGTGCGCGTCCACCGCGCGGGTGTCCGTGATGAGGACGACCGAGAGGATGCGGTGCGTCTCGAGGGCGTCGCGCACGAGGGCGCGGTAGCGCGGCTCGAAGATGTGCAGCGGCAAGAGCGCGCCGGGGAAGAGCACCGTCTGCGGCAGCGGGAACAGCGGGAGCTCGGGCAATGCCGCGGTGAGATCGCCAGGTCGCGGAGGCGTCGTTTCCACGGCCCAAGGCTAGCACGCAGGTGCGCCGGGTGTGGCGGCCGCACGTACACCGAGCTCGGCAAGGAGGCCGGCGCGGTCAGCCGAACATCTCGAGCGCCGAGCCGGTGACGGCGTCGGGCGCGTCGAGCGCGGCGTACACGATGAGCTGCGCCACGTCGTCGGCGCTCATCTGCGGGGGGAAGCCGCTGCCGACGAGCATGTCGGTGTCGACCGAGCCGGGGAGCACGGCGATGGACTGGAGCCCCTTGCCGCGCAGCTCCTCGGCCAGGCTCTTCGAGAAGCCGACGAGCCCCCACTTCGACGCGGCGTACGACGCATTGCCTGGCGACGCGATGGTCGAGGAGATGCTGCCGACGTGGACGAGCCGCCCGCGGCCCTGCGCCAGCATCGACGGGAGAAAGGCGCGCGATACGAGGTAGGGGCCGCGGAGGTTGACCGCGATGACCTCGTCCCAGGCCGCGGGCGCGGTCTCGTGGACCTGCGCGCCGCGGCGCACGATGCCCGCGTTGTTCACGACGACGCGCGGCGCGCCGAGCCACGCCACGACCTCGGCGGCGGCGCGCGCCACCTGCTCCTCGGAGGCGACGTCGCACGGGATCGGCAGCGCGGCGACGTCGAGGCGGCGGACCTCGTCGGTCACCGCGTCGAGCCGCGGGCTCGGGCGGCCGAGCAGCGCGACGGCGAGGCCGCGGCGCGCGAGCGCGAGCGCCGTCGCCCGGCCGATCCCGCGGCTCGGCCCCGTGACGACAGCGACGCCGGTCACGCGCGGCACCCCCCGGAGAGCGCGGCGGCGAACGCGAGGTCGCGCTCCGGCCCCGGCTCGGCGAACACCCCCGCGACAGCGACCGTCTCGATGAGGGCGCCCGCCTTGCGCTCGCCGCGGGCGATGAGGCAGGTGTGGGTCAACGCGAGCTTGCACAGCGCGCCGCGCGCGCCGAGCTCGTGGACGAGCAGATCCACGAGCTGCCCGCCGATGCGCTCCTGCAGGGTCAGCCGGCGCGCGAGCGCGTCGAGCACGTGCGCGATCGTGCCGATGCCGGCGACCCGCGGGCCTGGCAGGTAGGCGACGATCCCGGTGCCGTGGCCGGGCAGCAGGTGGTGCGGGCACATCGTGGTGACGGCGAGGTCGCGGGCGACGACGAGCCCGCGCTCGAAGGGGCCCGTCTCCATGGCGCCCTCGCGCAGCACCGCGGCCGCGTCGATGGCCTCGCCCTCGATCAGGTCGTCCGCCCACGCGTCCGCGACCCGCTCGCCCGTGCCGGCGAGCTCCCCCTCGACGTCGCGCCCGAGCGCGCGAAGGAACTCCTCGATGGCCCAGGCCGCTCTCTGCCGATCGATCACGGGGGCCTCGTCAGTTGAGGAGCTGCCGGCGCTTGGCCGCGGTGATCGGCTTGCGCCCGGCGTAGCCGGACTCGAGCGCGTGGTAGTGCTCGACCGCCGGCTCGCCGTAGCGCCAGCAGAGCCAGACGAGGGCGCCGTCGAGGCGCCCATAGAAATCGCAGAGCCCGATCCGCTGGTCCTTCACGACCACCCCGAGCTCCTCGACGTCGCGCCACCCGGCCTCGTAGGCGGCGATCTTCTCGGAGAGCTCGCGCTCCTGGGCCCGCGCCTGCTCGCTGCCGCTGCGCGCCAGCTCGACGAGCTGCTCGGGCGTCGTCACCGGGCTCGGCACGGCGTCCACGAGCTCGCGCCAGCAGCGCTCGATCTCGCCCGCCAGGGCGAGCTGCCGGCCGATCTGCGACGAGAGCTGCGGGACGAGGGCGTTCGCCTCTTCGATCGTCCAGATGCGAGGAGCGCTCACGGGACCTCACCTGAAGGGCGGCGCGACGACCCGGTCATGCAGGGCCGGTAAGCGGAGGAGGGGGCGGTGTCAAGGGCCTCTCCGGAACGCCACCCTCGTTGCGCGGCGCCGCGGCGCGCCCGTCGGCGGGGCGCGCCCGTCGGCGGGGCGCGCCGGGCCACATCGGCGGGTTGCAGTGGTTGCAAACGGCGTTCCGCCGGCGATAAGCTCGCGCCGCGACCGTGTAAGATTGCGAGGCCGCCGCATGCGACTCCGGAGGTTGTCGGGCATCAAGCTGTCGAATCTGCTCCTTGGCGGCTGGAGCGGCCTGGTCCTCTTCTATCTGTATCTCCCGATCGTGCTCCTGGTCGTTTACTCGTTCAACGACTCGCGGATGAGCGTCGTCTGGGAGGGGTTCACCTTCAAGTGGTATCGGCAGCTCTTCGGCGAGCTCGTCGCGCACCTCGGCGACGAGCGCCGGTCGCCGCTCATCGAGTCGCTGAGCAACAGCGTGATCATCGCCGGCGTCACCACGGCGTTCTCGGTCGCCCTCGGCACGGCGGGCGCCTTCCTGCTCTACCGGTACAGGTTCCCCGCGCTCCGGTCGATCACCACGCTGATCTTCATCCCCATGATCATCCCGGAGATCATCATGGGGATCAGCCTGCTCATCTTCTTCAAGACGGTGGAGGTCGAGCTCGGCTTCACGACGGTGATCATCTCGCACATCACCTTCTGCTTCCCGTTCGTGCTCATCGCCGTCCAGGCGCGGCTCGCGGGGCTCGACCCGTCGCTCGAGGAGGCCGCCCTGGATCTCGGGGCGACGCCGCTCAAGGCGTTCTTCCTGGTCATGGTGCCTTATCTTCTGCCCGCGATCATCTCCGGGGCGCTGATGTCGTTCACGCTGTCGATGGACGAGCTCATCGTCACCTATTTCACGCGCGGGCCCAAGTCCGAGACCTTGCCGATCAAGGTGTTCGGCATGGCGAAGGTCGGTCTGAACCCGATGCTGAACACGATCTCGACCGTGTTCATCGTCGCGACCGCGATGCTGGTGGTGGTCGCCGAGTCGCTGAAGGGCACCGCGAGGCGGCTCCCGGACGAGGGCTGAAGGCGAGCGCGGCGCGGACACGCCTGCGCCGGCAAGACAAGGAGCAAGGCCAATGAAACGCATCTCAGCGCTCTTGATACTGATGGTCGTCCCCCTCATGGCCCTCCTCGGCTGTGGCAAGAAGGAGAGCCCGGCGCCGCAGGCGGCCGCCTCGGGCAGCGGGCCGGCGGCCGAGCCGAAGGCGGGGGGCGAGCTCAACCTCTTCGGGTGGTCCGAGTACATCCCCCAGGAGGTCCTGGACGGCTTCACCAAGGAGACGGGGATCAAGGTCAATTACGAGACCTACGCCTCGAACGAGGAGATGATGTCGAAGCTCCTCGCGGGGAGCACCCGGTACGACCTCATCCAGCCGTCGGAGTACGCGGTCGAGGCGCTGATCAAGCAGAACAAGCTCCAGCCGCTCGATCACGCGCGCATCCCGAACCTGAAGAACATCGCGCCGACGTTCAGGAACCAGGCGCACGACCCGGAGCTCAAATACACCGTCCCCTACATGGGCACGACGGTCGGCATCGTCGTCAACACCGAGAAGGTGAAGGAGCCCATCAAGGGCTTCAAGGACGTGTTCCAGCCGAAGTACAAGGGGCGCATCGTGGCCCTGAACGACGCGCGCGAGATCGTCGCCTGGGTGATGGTCACGATGGGCCTCGACGCCAACGACGTGACGCCCGAGAACCTCGCGAAGATCAAGCCGACCCTCGCGGAGTGGATCAAGCTCGTGAAGGTGTTCGACTCCGACAGCCCGAAGACGGCGCTGCTCAACGGCGACGTCGACATCGGCGTCGTCTGGAGCGGGGAGGCGGCCCTGCTCTACCAGGAGGACAAGAACAAGTTCCAGTTCGTCCTGCCGGCCGAGGGGACGCACAAGGCGATCGACAGCCTGGCGGTCCCGACCAACGCCGAGAACAAGATCGGCGCGGAGATGTTCATGAACCACATCCTCCGTCCCGAGGTCAGCAAGCTCATCTCGGACAAGTTCCCCTACACGAACCCGAACACCGAGGCGCGCAAGCTGCTCACGCCGGAGCAGCTCGCGAACCCGGCGAGCTACCCGCCCCTCGCCGGCATGGAGACCTTCCACGACATCGGCAAGGCGGCGGCGGACGTGGACAAGCTGGTGACGGACCTCAAGGCGTCGCAGTGATCGGCGGGGCGTCATGAACACGGCCACGGGGCAGGTCGTCGAGTTCCAGGGCGCCCGGCGGAGGCCGGGCGTCCGCGGGTGGCTGCTGCTCGCCCCGCTCCTCGTGTGGCTGCTCGCCTTCGTCGTGGCGCCCACCGCGATCATGCTCGTCTACAGCTTCTGCGAGCGGGACGAGCTCGGGCAGGTGGTCTTCCGCCTCTCGCTCTCGAGCTACGCGCGCGTGCTCGACGCGACCTACCTGAAGATCCTGCTCAACTCGATCCGCTACGCCGCGATCACCACGGCGATCTGCCTCGTGGCAGGGTATCCGGTGGCGTACTTCATCGGCCGGGCGCGCGAGGGGATCCGGAACAAGCTGCTCATGCTGGTCATGGTGCCTTTCTGGACCAGCTTCCTCATCCGGACGTATGCCTGGATGTCCATCCTCAAATCGGAGGGGCTCCTGAACGGGATACTCCTCTATTTGCGGATCATCTCGGCGCCGCTCGACATCATGTACACGCCGGCGGCGGTGGTCATCGGGCTCGTCTACTCGTACTTGCCGTTCATGATCCTGCCCATCTACGGGAGCGTCGAGAAGCTGGACAACGCGCTCATCGAGGCGGCGTTCGACCTCGGCGCGAGGCCGGTGTCCGCCTTCTCCCACGTCATCGTCCCGCTCACCCGCCCGGGGATCCTGGCGGGGGTCCTCCTCGTGTTCATCCCGGCGCTCGGGATGTTCGCGATCACCGACCTCATGGGCGGGGCGCGCGTGCCGATGATCGGCAACGTGATCCAGAACCAGTTCGGGCAGGCGCGCGACTGGCCGTTCGGCGCCGCGCTCGGCATGACGCTCCTCCTCCTGTTCTCCGTGTTCTTCCTGCTCGGCCTGCGCAAGGAGCCGGAGCGCGGATGAGCTCCCGGTCTCCGAGGTACTCCGAGGTAAATCGATGGGTGTGATGGTCGAGCTCCGCGCGGTCACCAAGCGATTCGGCAGCTTCCTCGCGGTGAACGAGGTGGATCTCCAGATCAGGGCAGGTGAGTTCATCACGCTGCTCGGTCCCTCGGGGTGCGGCAAGACGACGCTGCTCCGGATGATCTCGGGCTTCGAGACGCCGACGACCGGCGCCGTCTTGCTGGAGGGGAAGGACGTGACGCACGAGCCGCCCTACCGGCGCGACGTGAACCAGGTGTTCCAGAGCTACGCGCTGTTCCCGCACATGACCGTGCAGGACAACATCAGCTTCGGCCTGCGGATGAAGAAGGTGCCGCGGGCGGAGATGGACGAGCGGGTCCGCGCCGCGGTCGCGATGGTGTCGCTCGGGGGCATGGAGCAGCGCAAGCCGGCGCAGCTCTCCGGCGGCCAGCGGCAGCGGGTCGCGCTCGCGCGGGCCATCGTGTGCCGCCCGAAGGTGCTGCTCCTCGACGAGCCGCTGTCCGCGCTCGACGCGAAGCTCCGGCACGCGATGCAGGTGGAGCTCAAGGAGCTGCAGAAGAAGCTCGGGATCACGTTCGTGTTCGTGACCCACGACCAGGAAGAGGCGCTCACCATGAGCGACCGCATCGCCGTGATCAACAAGGGCCGGGTCGAGCAGCTCGGCGACGCGTCGCAGATCTACCACCGCCCCAAGACGACGTTCGTCGCGAACTTCATCGGCCATGCCAACATCCTCCGGGCGGCCGTCCTGTCGCGGAGCGGCGAGCGCGCGCGGGTCCGGCTCGAGGGGGGGATCGAGCTCCTCGTTAACGCCGAGCACCTCGCGCCCGGGGCGGACAGCGCGCTCATCTCGATCCGGCCGGAGAAGGTCGCCCTCCGCAAGGAGCGGCAAGCCGCCTTCGAGAACTGCTTCGAGGCGCACGTCGAGGACGAGCTGTTCAAGGGCGCGACCGACCAGCTCCGGCTCCGGACCGACTCCGGGCTCACGCTCACCGCCGTGGTGGCCAACGAGAGCTCCGGCCAGGCGGCGCTCCACGCCGGCGACAGGGTGTTCTGCCACCTCCACCCCGACGACATCGTCATCGTCCACGAGGCGTGAGCCGCCGCGTCGTCCACGGGGCGCTCCTCGCGGCAGGGTCGCTGTGGCGATGGAGCGTCGTGAACCGCGGTTCTCAGCCGGCCTCGACAGCGTGGAGGTCGGCCTCGAAACCCGCGTACGATGGAGGGCATGCTGCTTGCCAATCGGCCTCGTATGCACAGACGGTCGCTTGCGCTTGCGCTTCCTGCGGTCCTCCTCTCGTTCTCCGGCGCCGGTGACGCCCTCGCGGCGGGGGCGTTGCTGCCCGGCGCTGGGCAGACGTCGGTCGAGCAGCGCGTCGCCGTCGCGGCGGGGCCGGAGCGCACGACGATCTGGACGAGCCTGCGGTTCCAGGGCGCGAGCGGGCCTGTGGCGCTCGTCGTGCCGGTGCCCCCGCGCGCGGCGCTCGACGTGAGCTCGGACGCGTGGCTCGAGGCGCTCGAGGCGGCGACCGCGCCGCGCGTGCTCCCGCCCGAGGGCGCCGTCTCGTACTGCCCCGGGGAGGAGGGCGCGCCGGCGCCGTTCGACATGACCGGGCGGCTCGCCCACGAGGCGACGCTGAAGCCTGTCGAGGTGACGGTGCTCGCCGACGTGGACGCTGTCGCGCAGTGGGCGGCGTCGGCCGGGCTCGCGCTCTCCCCCGAGACGGCGGCGCAGCTCGGCGCGTTGCAGGGGGTGCGGTTCGCGGCGGCCCGGTTCGACGCGCCCGGCGGGCCGGCGGTCACGAGGACGCTGCGCGTCGCGATGGGCGGCGGCGCGCCGCTCCTGCCGCTGTCGCTGACCAGGGCGGACGAGGGCGACGTGCTGGTGACCGCGTGGCTCCTCGGCGACGGCCGGGGCGCGCTGTCGGGCGCGGCGCCGGTGACGCTCCCGCCGGCCTCGCTGACCTGGGACGCGAGCGCGCAGCGCAGCGATTATGCGGAGATCCGCGCCGAGGTCCTCGGGCAGGCGCGCGACGGGGCGCTCGTCGAGCGCGCGGGCCACGACGCGCTGAGCCGCAGCATCGCGATCGGCAGCGACAGCGTCGACAGCGTGGTCGCGGCGTACTTCGCGCGCGCGGACGCGTACGGCGACCTCCCCGACGGGCCGGGGTCGTGCGCCGCGGTGGCCGCGGCCGCTCTCGCGTCGAGCCTCGCGGTCGCCGCGAGCTGCCCGCGCGCCGAGCACGGCGTTGTCGACGGCGCGGCCGACTGCGCGGAGTCGCCGCGGCGGGACGAGACGGATCCGGAGCTCCTGCGCTGCGGTCCGATCGCCGACGATCTCGCGGTCGGGCTCTCCGGTCTCGCGCCGTCGTCGGTGTGGCTCACCCGCGTCTCGATGCGGCTCGCGGCCGGCCAGTCCGGCGCCGACTGGCCGCTGATCTTCGGGGACGGCGCGTCGGTCTCGCCCGTCGTGCGGGCCGGCCGCATCCGCCTCGACGAGTGCTCCGGCGACGCCGGCGGCGGCGGCGCGGGCGCTGGCCCCGGCGGCTCGTCGGGGAGCGGGCCCGGGGGCCTGGGCGGCGGGCCGGGCGCCGGCGGCTCGAGCGCGACCGGCGGGCCGTCGGGCGTGGACGACGACCCGTATTATTACGACGACGAGCCGGTCGCCGACGTGGGCTGCGGCTGCTCCGGCACCGCCGACACGGTCGTCGTCGACACCGACGAGCAGGGCGAGGACGTCTATTACGAAGACGAGTACGAGGACGACGGCTGCAGCGGGGACACGAGCGAGCCGGCGCCCGAGGACGAGTACTACGCGGAGGACGACGGCTGCAGCGGGGACACGAGCGAGCCGGCGCCCGAGGACGAGTACTACGCGGAGGACGACGGCTGCAGCGGGGACACGAGCGAGCCGGAGTCCGAGGACGAGTATTACGCGGAGGACGACGGCTGCAGCGGGGATACGAGCGAGCCGGACTCCGGGGACGAGTACTACGCGGAGGACGACGGCTGCAGCGGGGGCTCCGACGACTCCGCCGAGTCGGAGGACTGCTCGGTCGCGGGCGAGCGGCGCGCGAGCGTCCGGAAGAAGCGGGGGCCGAAGCTGTCGGTCATGGCGCTCGGCGCCTTCGCGCTGATCGCGCCGCTCCGGCGCGCGAGCCGGCCGCGGCGGGGCGAGCGGCGGTAGGGATCGGGGGCGAGCGCGCCCCGGAGGAGGCGTTCCCGTGCCATACTCCGGGAGAGGTCACGACGTGAACGCGCCCGCCCGCAAGCTCTCCTTCACCTACGCCGAGTACCTCGAGCAGGAGCGGGCGAGCCCGACCAAGCACGAGTTCCTCCGCGGCGAGATCTTCGACATGGCCGGCGGCACGCCGGAGCACGCGCGGCTCGCGGCTCGGGTGACGGTGGCGCTCGGTGTGCAGCTCGGCCAGTGCCCCTGCGAGGTGTTCTCGTCCGACCTCCGCGTGCGCGTGCTCGAGACGGGCCTCGCCACCTACCCCGACGTGGCCGTCGTGTGCGGCCGGCTGATGCACGGCCCCGAGGACAAGGACGCCGTGGTCAACCCGGTGGTGCTGGTCGAGGTGCTGTCGGACTCCACGGAGGGGTACGATCGCGGGGAGAAATTCGCCCATTACCGCCGCATTCCCTCGCTGAAGGAGTACGTCCTCGTCTCGCAGGCGCACCGGAGGATCGAGGTCTTCCGGCGCAACGAGGACGACTCGTGGACGCTGTACGAGGCCGGGCCGGGCGAGCGCGCGCGGCTCGCGTCTATTGACGGCGTGCTCGCCGTCGACGAGATCTACCGCGGCGTGCTCGAGACCTCCGCCGCGGGCTGAGCGGCCCGCCGCACCGAGCTCCCCTTGCGCGACGTCAGAATGCGAGGTTTTCGCGAGCGCGCGACCGTCGAGCGGGCGCTCGAGGTCCTGGAGCAGCGCATCCAGCGGCTCGGCGACGAGCCGGTCCCGATCGCGGCGTCGGCCGGGCGGGTCGCGGCCGAGTTCGTGCTCGCCCGGGTGAGCGTGCCGCACTTCTCCCGCGCGGCCATGGACGGCTACGCGCTCGCCAGCGAGGCGATCGCCGGCGCGTCGCCCTCCGCGCCGGTCGAGCTCGCGCTCGTGGGCGCGTCGTTCCCCGGGCGCCCTCACGCGGGCGCGATCCGCCCGGGCGAGGCCGTGCGGATCACGACCGGCGCGCCGGTGCCCGAGGGGGCCGACGCGGTGGTCATGGTCGAGCACGCCGAGGAGGCCGCGGGCAGCGGCGGGGCGGAGGTCGTGCGGGTGCGCCAGCCGGTACCGCCGGGCAAGCACGTGGCGGCGATCGGCGAGGACGTCATGGCGGGCGAGGCGGTCGTGTCGGCCGGGCGCCGGCTGCGGCCGCAGGACGTCGGCGTGCTCGCCTCGACAGGCGTCGCCGAGGTGCGCGTGGTGCGCCGGCCGTCGGTGCGGATCCTGATCACCGGCGACGAGCTCCTGCCGCCCGGGAGCCTGCCGGGCGGGGCGTGCATCGTCGACTCGAACAGCCTGGTGCTTTCGGCGCTGGCGCGGCGCGACGGCGCCGGCGACGTCGCGGTCGAGTACGTGCCGGACCGGCGCGACGCGGTGCGCGGCGCGCTGTCAGCGTCCGGCGCGTCCGGCGCGGACGTGGTGCTGGTCTCCGGCGGCTCGTCGGTCGGCCCGGAGGACCACGCGCCGCTGGTGCTGGCGGAGCTCGGCGAGCTGGCGATCCACGGCGTGGCGATGCGCCCGGCGGGTCCCGCGGGGTTCGGCTTCCTGGACGGCGCACGCCCGGTGTTCCTGCTGCCGGGAAACCCGGTGTCGTGCCTCTGCGCCTACGAGTTCTTTGCCGGCCCCTCGATCCGCGCCCTCGGCGGCCTGCCGCGCGCGTGGCCCCACCGGCGGAGGCGGTGCGTTGTGGCGAGCAAGATCGCCTCCCAGGCGGGGCGCGTCGATTACGTGAGGGTGCGCGTCGACGGAGATCGGGTGTTTCCGATCGCGACGAGCGGCGCGTCGATCCTGTCGTCGACGACGCGCGCGGACGGCGTGGTCATCGTGCCGGGCGACGAAGAGGCGGTGGGAGAGGGCGCCGTGGTCGAGGTCCTGCTCTACGACGCGTGAGGCGACGGAGGCGCGGCGGCGGCGCGTCCGGCAGACGCGGGTCGCGATGCCGAGGGCCTCACCGCGCGAGCGGGCGCGACGCCGAGCTCAACGGCAGGGCCATCGGCCGCCGTCGAGGTCGAGCGGCATCTCCATGCTGTTGAAGCCCCAGGCGTTCGCCTGTTCGCAGAAGAGCGACCGATCGGTCATGTGGCCCGAGAACGGATCGTCGTACTCCACCTCGAACACGGCCTTGCCGTTCGCCAGGAACGTGTCGACGAGGATCTCGCACTCTTCATACTCGAAGCACTGCTCGTTCAGCGTCCAGTCGAAGTGCGGCCACAGGTCCTCCGCCTGCTCGATGTCGCCCTTGAGCCCGACGGACATGCCCATCCCGTGGGCGAGATCCGCGATGAAGCGGTTGTAGGCGATCTGGTCCTCGTAGGTGAGGGGGAACCCCGAGTCGTTGGCGTAGCCGTCGACCTCGTCGGGCTCGATGGCGTCAAAGCCCTTGTCCTTGCAGACCTGGAACCGGGCCTCCATGATCGGCCCGAGGACGTCGATCTGCCGGATGTCGAGCCAGAACGAGCCCTCCCAGTGGTAATCCGGTTTGCCTTTGACCGAGTCCGGGAAATCGCCGGCGTCCGGCCGATAGTCCTCGAACGCGCCGACGTCGACGTAGCAGATGACCTTGGCGCCCATCGCGTGCAGCGCGGCCACCGTCTCGGCCGTCGTGAACTCCCAGTCGATGTCGTAGACCGTGGGAGGCGGCGTGTCGATGGGCGCCCCGGTGGGGTCGACCAGGCCCATGTCCTTGGGATCGTTCAGATCCAGCGGGTGGTCGATCATCCAGTGCCACGACGTATCGAGCGCCGGGATCCAGACGTCGGGGGCCCCTCCGGCGGACGTCGATGAGGCGGACGTCGATGAGGCGGACGTGCTCGATGTGTCGGGCGAGTCTCGGCTCGTGCCCCCTGCTCCGCCCGGATCCGCGCCGGCGTCGCCGCATGCGACGTGCGCTGCCGAGAGGACGGGGATCAACGATCTGAACAGCGCGGGCCACGATCGATTCATGATGACGCTCCTCCAACAACGCTCCGCTTCGCGCGATCGAACCCCCGGCAGGCTACAGGCAAACCATGGTGGGTCAAGCGCTCGAGGACAGAGCTCCCGTCGGAAACCGCGGTCGTGAGCGACCAGGAACGATGTTTTCTCTGGAGAAGAGGGCGCCTGCAGGGTTGTTTGAAGTAGTGCAAAGCCGTCGCCGCGGCGCGGGAGCGTGAAACATTCCCGCGTGGCTGAGCGCCGGCATTGCGCGCGACGCCGACGGCCCGCGTTGCGCTGTGGTGCCCTCGGGAGATGCGGATCTTCTTCGGGGTCGTGCGTGTCGTGCTGCGCTTGAGCGACGCGCGCTCCTTGCCCGCCGAGGTGGCCTCGGCGCGCCGCTCTCCCCGCTGTCCCGGCCGGACTCCCTCTTCTCCCGCCGCGATCGCCCCTGAGCGGGCACGCTCGGTGCTCGCCCCGAAGCGCGGTCTTGCCGGTGGCGAGGGCGTGCACTGCCGCGACCTCCGCGGCGGCAAGGGACACTCGCGCGGCGAGGCCCGGCGCGCTCCTGCCCTGAGGAGCGGTATCCATGAACCTCGACGCGTTCATCAAGCGCCGATTCGCGACCATCCTGGGAGGAATGGTCGCGGTCTCCGCGTATTTTCAGGCCTCCGGCATATCTCATCTCATCGCTTACCAGATCGCGCGGGACAGCGTCCCTGCCGCCCCTCGGGCGACGGCGCACGCCGGGCCGCCGCCCTCCGGCGATCCCCCGCCGAGCGCGGCGCCGATCCTGGAGCGCAATCCGTTCGACTCGATCACTGGCCCCCTCAGACCCCCGCCGGGCGCGGCGCCGGCGGGACAGGCGGACCTCTCCCACCTCGACCCTTACCTCGCGCCCCCGTGCGACAAGGGCCGCGTGGTGCTGATCGCCATGTCCGAGGACCCGGAGTGGTCGTTCGCGGCCATCAAGGCCGAAGGCGGGCGCACCGCGCTCGGGCGGCGCGGCGGCGAGGTCGCCGGACGGAAGGTCGAGGACATCGCCTGGGACCGGGTGTGGCTCACCTCGGGGGGCGCGCGCTGCCAGATGGAGCTCGGCAAGAAGACCAGCGAGGAGGACAAGGCGGATCCGAAGCCGACACCGGAGCCCTCCGAGTCGCCCCGGGCGACCCCGCCCCGCCGGTCCGGCAAGAGCAGCGTTCCGCCGGAGATCGCCGCCAGCATCAAGCGGGTCGGCGACCTGGAGATCGACATCGACCGCACGGCCGCCGAGAAGATCTTCGACAATCCCGAGCTCGTGACGAACACCTCGTCGGCGGTCCCGGAGATGCGAGGCGACCAGGTGGTCGGGCTGAAGATGATGGTCAAGCCCGGCTCGGTGCTCGAGTCGCTCGGGATCCAGAGCGGCGATCTCGTGAAGTCGGTCAACAGCATCGATCTGACCGATCCGCAAAAGGCCATGATGGCCTACTCGCGCATGCGCTCCGACAAGAGCCTGTCCTTCGTGGTCGAGCGCGACGGCCGCCCGGTGAGGCTCCGGGTCAACGTCCGCTGACGCCCGCGGCGGCCACCTCCGCGGCCCCGCCGCGGCGCTCCATTCGGGATCTCCGCGCGCTCCATTCTGGAGCTCCGCCGCGCTCCATCCTGGATCTCCTCCCGGCGGCGCGGCCCTCGAACGCCTCCTTTCACCGCCTCTCCCGCCTGACCCGGTTCCTGCGAAGTCCGTCCTCGCGAGGTGGAGAGGCCATGACGCACATCGAGCAACGCAGGGTCATCTTGAGCGGCGAAGGCGGCGCGCCCGGCGGCGCCGCGGCGATCGTCCACGCCGGCGATCGCGCGAGCGCGGCGGCCGGCCGAGGGCGGTACGATCAAGGCTGGCGCGCGGGCAAGCCGGCCGAAGATCCGGAGAAGCTCAAGAGATGGGGCCGCATCAGCGCGAAGCCGAGCGAGTACCTCATTCACATGCGGCGCGGCCAGCTCAGGCCCACCTCCGGTCAGGGCGCCTCGTGCTTCAAGCTCCCGGGCGACAGCGTCGCGGTCGTGCCGACCACCGTCCAGAAGCTCCAGTTCACGGCCGACCAGGTCACCCTCGAGAAGGTCGGCGTCGAGGTCACGGGGCTCGCCGTCTACCGCATCGTCGAGCCGCTCATCGCGTTCCGCATGCTGAGCTCGAGCTCGACCGCGCGCGGGCGCTGCGCGAGATCGAGAACGCCGTGTCGCCCGAGATCATCCGGCTCACGGTCGCGCAGCAGATGCCCGCGCTCGCCGCCGCGTTCCAGCAGCGGATGGGCGAGGTGCACGTCACCGCCGTCGACGGCGCCAACCCGTTCGGCTACATCGCGGCGGCCGTGGAGGGGGTGATGGGGCTGGCCCGCGCGGCGGGGCTCGAGGCGCCCGCGGCGCGCGCGCAGAAAGCGGAGCTGACCGAGGAGGGCGGGCTCGACGGCGGCCGGCGCTGAGGTCTGGCGCCGAGGTCGTGCGATCTCGGCGGGGAGCTAGGCGCGCCGGGGCCGAGGCTGCTCTACTCGGCGCGCGAGGCTCATCATGACTGCGCTTTTCTCTTGCTCGATACGACCGCTCGCGGCGCCGTCACGGCTGCTCGCAGCCGCGCTGCTGCTCGGCGGCTGCGGCGCGGAGCCGGAGGACACGTCGGCCGCGGCGCTGCGCGTGCGCTTCCCGGACCACGCGGACGCGGTGCTGTCGGCGCGCGAGGCGTTCGCTCCGGCGGTGGACGGGTTCCGGCTCGACGCGACCGAGCCGGGCGGGGAAACCTGGGGACGAGCTGTGCGGCCGGAGGTGGTGCTGCCACAGGACGGGAGCGGTGAGATCCGGTTTCGCCGCGCGGAGGGCGGCGAGATCCGCGTGAGGGAGCTCGGCGCCGCCGGCGAGGGCCGGACGGCGGAGCGCGCGATGAGCTACCGGCGCGCGGGTGGGACGTCGTTCTGGACGGCGACCGATGAAGGCGTGGAGGAGTGGCTGCTGCTCGAGGCGGGCGTCGCGCGCGGCGGCGAGGCGGTGGCGGCGTGGGAGGTGGAGGGAGCGACGCTGCGCGAGCGTGGCGAGGCGGTGGAACTCGTGGACGAGCCGAGCGGCACGCCCGTGCTGCGCGTCACGGCGCCGCGCGCGTACGCGGCGTCGGGGCGGGCGGTGGCCGCGGCGCTGAGGGCGCGGGGGTCGCGCATCGAGCTGTCGGTCGACGTGGGCGACGCGGCGGACGAGGCGGTGCTCGTCGACCCGCTGTGGGAGCCAGCCGGCCGGATGAACTATCCGCGTGACTACGCCAGCGCGACGCTGTTGCCGAGCGGCAAGGTCCTGCTCGTTAGCGCAGCCGACCTCGGCGCGAGCAGCGCCTTCAGCGCGGAGCTCTATGATCCGGCAGACGACAGCTGGACCCTGACGGCTCCCATGCAAGCGCGGCGCTCTGGCACCGCCGCGGCGCTGTTGCTGGACGGCGACGTCCTCGTGGTGGGCGGATACTCCGGAACTCCCGGACAGGTCGGAGATCCCTCGGACGCGACCCGCTTCGGCGCGGAGCGGTACGACCCGACTGCCGACACCTGGACTCTCACAGAGCCCATCCTCGCCGAGCGCCACGGGATGACCGCGACGGCGTTGCAGAACGGCAAGGTGCTCATGGCCGGCGGGATGGGCACCCTCGATGGTAGACGGGTGGATCTCTCCAGCGCGGAGCTGTACGACCCGATGACGAACACCTGGAGCCCCGCGGCGCCCATGAGCGTCCGGCGCAATGGCCACGCCGCGGTGCTGTTGCCGAGCGGCGAGGTCCTGGTGACGGGCGGACTCGGTGATTTGTGGGATAACGACGTCGCGGAGCTGTACGACCCGGCGAGCGACACGTGGCGCCCCGCGGGCTCGATGACGCGCAAGCGCAGCGATCACGCGATGACGCTGCTGCCGAGCGGCAAGATCCTGGTGACGGGCGGCAGCCGCTCCGGAACCGACGCAGAGCTGTTCGATCCAGCGACGGGCACCGGGACCCCAACAGGCCCGCTGAGCGTTCCGCGCGTGGATCACGCTGCGGCGCTGCTACCGGGCGGCAAGGTGCTGGTGGTGGGCAGTTCAAGCCCGGTCGGCGATTACGCCACCAGCGCGGAGCTGTACGACCCGATGAGCAACGCCTGGATCTTCACGGAGCCCATGAGCAGCCTGCGCGACATCACCACGGCGACGCCGCTGCAGAACGGCGAGGTGCTCGTCGCCGGCGGCGCCTCCAGCTACGCTGAGCGGTACACGAGCCAGGGAAGCGCGTGCACGTCGGATGACGATTGCGGGAGCCGCGTCTGTGTGGAGGGGGTTTGCTGCGAATCGCGGTGCACCGAGCCCTGCCATACCTGCGCCCTGAGCTCTTCTCTCGGCGAATGTGTGCCCCAGCCGAAGGGATGGGATCTCCGCATGGACTGCGCGCACGATGGCTGTGACGGCGCGTGTGACGGCTTCGGGGCCTGCTCTACCGTCCCCCTGGACGGCGTCTGCTTCCCGGCTGTGTGCATCGATGAGACGCACAGCCTGGCGGCCGTCCGCTGCCGCGCGCATGGGGCCACTTGCCCTGACCCCGCCGCCGAGGCCAGAGATGTCTTGAGCTGCGCGCCCTACCACTGCGATCCGGCCAGCGGCACCTGCAAGACGGACGGGTGCGACTCTCTCCAGGACTGCGCGCTGGGGTATGCTTGCGATCTGTCGGGCCGCTGCGTGCCCGCCCCGCCCGCCGCGAGTCCCCGTTGCAGCGCTGCGCAAGCAGCCACCGCGGCCACCGTCGACAGTGCCCTCGGCGCCCTGCTCTTCGCGCTCCTCGCGGCAGCGGCGCGAAGATCGGCGGTCCGCCGCGGTGAGCCGACGCGAGCGCCGGAGGCCTCCTGATGTCCCCGCCGAGCTTGCTCCGGCGTCTCTTTTTGCGCTCCTGTCCCCTGCTCTCGGCCACCGCGTTCCTCTGCGGCTGCAGCGCGGAGCTGGACTCGCCTGCGTCCGCCACCCTGCATCGCCTGTTCCCCGAGCATGCCGCGACCGTGCTCTCGGCCCGCGAGGCGTTCGTTCCCGGCGCGGAAGGGTTTCTCCTGGGAACTGCCGAGGCGACCGGGCGCCCGCGGCTTTCCGTGGTGCTGCCCCGCACGGGCAGCGAGCCCATACGCTTTCGCACGCCCGCAGGGACCGAGGTGCGGGTGCGGGAGCACGACGTTCTGGGTGAGAGCACCGTGGAGGACCGGGCCGTGGCCTACCGGCGGGCGGGCGGAACCTCGTTCTGGACATCGACAGACAGCGGCGTGGAGGAATGGCTGCTCTTGGACGAGGGCGTCGCTCGCGGGGACGAGACGGTCGCAGCGTGGCAGGTCGAGGGAGCGGCGCTGCGTGCCCGCGGCGGCGCGGTGGAGGTCGTGGACGAGACGACCGGAGCGCCCGTGCTGCGCGTGACGGCGCCACGCGCCTACGCGGCCTCGGGGCGGCCCGTGACCGTGGCGCTCCGGGCGCGGGGCTCGCGGATCGAGCTGTCGGTCGATGCGGGGGGCGAGGCGGTGCTCGTCGATCCAGCGTGGGATTCCGTCAGCATGATGGCGTCTCCGCGCTCATTTCACACCGCGACAATGCTCCCGAGCGGCCTGGTCCTCGTGACAGGCGGAAGAGGGTACGGCGTCGGCATGGATGCGCCTCTCGAGACCACGGAGCTGTATGATCCGAAGGCCGACACCTGGGCCGCCGCGTCCCCGATGAACCGCGCTCGCGTCGCGCACACGGCGACGCTGTTGTTGAACGGCAAGGTCCTGGTGGCAGGCGGCGCCGAGGCGGACCGCTTCTCCGACGCGGAGCTGTACGACCCGACGACCGACACATGGACCGTCACGGCTCCGATGGAGCGCGTCAGCACCGTGCACACGGCGACGCTGCTGCCCGACGGCAAGGTCCTCCTTGTGGACCGTTCTCAAGTGGACGACTCCGAAAGCGACGTGCAGGTGTACGACCCGGTGACCGACGCCTGGACGCTCCTGCTTCCGATGCCGCGCCCTCTCTTCGGGCAAACGGCGACGCTGCTGCCGAACGGCAAGGTCCTGATGGTGGACGGCTACGACGAGAACTATCACGTGGGTACGACGGAGCTGTACGACCCGACGACCGACACATGGAGCCCCGCGGGGCGGATGCACCACGCGCGCTCCGGGCATGTCGCGACGCTGCTGCCGAGCGGCCTGGTCCTCGTGGCAGGCGGTGACGGGATGCAGACGGGCGGCGCTACCCCCCCCGAAGGCGAGGTGTACGACCCGACGACCGACACATGGAGCCCCGCGGGGCGGCTCCAGCGCGGGCGTCGTGACTGCACCGCGACGGTGCTGCCGGGCGGCAAGGTCCTCCTGGCGGGCGGAGTGGAAGTAGAGCGGGGCTTACCCCTCGCCAGCGCGGAGCTGTACGATCCGACGACGAGCAGCTGGAGCCTCACGACGTCGATGAGCGTCGCGCGCCGGCTGCACACCGCGACGCTGCTGCCGAGCGGCGAGGTCCTGATCACGGGTGGATACAGCGGCTCCGCCCACGCGAGCGCAGAGCGGTTCGGCCTCGCTCTGGGCGAGGCGTGCGCCGGCCCGTCCGGCTCCGGCGTGTCCGGTTGCCTCTCCGGCAGCTTCTGCGTCGATGGCGCCTGCTGCGACGCGCCCTGTCCCTGCGGCGCCTGCAGCGCGGAGGGGCACTGCGGCCCGGTGGGCAGCCCAGCGAAGGTCGGCACGGTCTGCGCGGAAGAGGTCACGTGCGCTGACGAGACCCACAGCTTCCAGCCCGCGCGGTGCACGCTGGCGTCGGCCACCTGTCCAGCGCCGGCGAAGGTCGACTGCATCGCCTACCGTTGCGACGACCAGAGCGGCGCCTGCAAGACGAGCTGCGCCTCGATCGAGGACTGCGCGCCGGGCTTCGTCTGCAACCTGCGAGGCCACTGCATCCGCCCGCCGCCCGCGCCGGGCGCTGTCGGCGGCTGCAGCGTCGCGCCGGGGCGCGCCGCCTCCTCCACGGCGTGCGCCGTCGGAGTGGCGCTCGTCGCGCTGGCCGCCGCGCGCAGGCACCGGCGCTCAACCGCCGCCGCGCTCGTTGCTCTCGCCGCCGTCCTCGCCGGGGCGCCCGTCGCGCTCGCCCAGCCCGCCGAGACGCCCTCTGCCGCGCTGGCCGCTGCGGCCCCCGCCACGCCCCCTGCCGCGCCCGCGCCTCCCGACGCTTCGCCGGACGCCGCTCCTCCGGACGCCGCTCCTCCGGACGCCGCGGATCCCCCGCCGGCCGACAATCCCGTCGCCGAGGCCCGCGCCCGCTTCGAGCGCGGCCTCGATCTGTACCGCCAGGGCGCCTGGGAGGCGGCGCTCGCCGAGTTCCTCGCGTCGCGGCAGGTCTATCCGACCTGGAGCGCCACCTCGAGCGCCGCGCTCTGCTTGCAGCAGCTCCGTCGCTACGACGAGGCGCTCGCCCTCTTCGAGACGCTGCTCCGCGACTTCTCGCAGAAGCTCCCGCCGGACACGAGGAGCGCCGCGCAGCAGGCCATCGTGCGGCTGCGCGGGCTGGTCGGCACCGTCGACATCGCGGGCGCCGAGATCGGCGCCTCGGTCATGGTCGACGGCCACCGCCGCGGCGACTACCCCATGCCCGCCCCGCTGCGCGTCGCCGCCGGCAGCCACGTCGTCCGCGTCTACAAGGATGGTTTCGAGCCGTTCGAGACCCGCATCGACCTCGCCGGCGGGCAGGTCGTCCGCATCCTGTCGCGCCTTCAGAAGCTGGTCGAGTCGGGGCGCCTGCGCGTCACCGAGCAGAAGGGCAAGGCGCTCGACGTGCTCGTCGACGGCTTCACCGTCGGCAAGACGCCCTGGGAGGGCGCGCTCCCGCCCGGCCAGCACTCGGTGGTGCTGCGCGGCCCGGGGGATCTCGGGACCATGCCGGCCTCCGTGATCGTCCGGCTGAAGCAGACGACGCCCCTCGCCCTCCGCGCCGAGGAGCTCTCCTCGACGCTCCGCATCGAGCCCTCGCCGGTGTGCGCGAGCATCACCGTCGACGGCGTGACGCTCGGCAGCGGGGTATGGGAGGGGCGCCTGAGCTCCGGCCCGCACCGCGTCGAGGTCGCCGCGGGCGGCTTCGTCGCCGCGCGGCGCGAGGTGCTCCTCGCTCGCGGCGCGCGCGTCGTCGTCCCGGTCGCGCTCGAGCGCGTGAAGCTCGGCGGCCCGCCCGGGCGGTTCCTCGTCGAGCTCGCCGCGGCCCCCGCGCTCATGCCGAGCCTCGGCGGCGTCGCCGCGGGCCAGTGCGGCGGGGCCTGCTCGTCGGGCATCGGTGCCGGCGCCCTCGGCGTGGTCCACGCGGGCTACGAGCTCTGGTCCGGCTTCGGCTTCGGCGTCATGACCGGCTACCTCCAGGTCCACCAGACCGTGACCGCCCGACGCACGTCGTTCGAGATCCAGGACCCGCTGCCGGAGAGCACCGGCACCGTGGACGACGCGCTCGCGCTCGGCGGCCTCCTCGCGGGCGGCTGGGCCGGCCTGTCGCTCGGCGAGCGCGCCCGGCTCTCGATGCGGCTCGGCGCCGGCGCCCTCCTCGGCGCGGTGAGCGACGAGCGCAGCGGCACCTTCACCTCGAGCAGCGGCCTCGAGTTCCGCATCGACCCCACGGCGGTGCGGGACGCCACCAGCTTCTTCGTGATGACCTCCGAGGTGCGCGCGGGACTGCGCTTCGGCGAGCACCTCGAGCTGACGGCCGGCCTCGCGGCGGCGGTCCTGGTCCGGCTGAAGGAGCCCGTGTGGACCAACCCCTCACAGGGCGTCTACGGCAGGATCGACAAGGATCGCGGGTACTTCGGCAGGTTCGAGCAGGAGTCGCTCGCCGGCGAGGTGCTCGTCGCGATCGCGCCCGGGATCGGGGCGCGTTATACGTTCTGAGGCGCGCGCGACCCGCGATGCCGCCGGCAGGACCCGTCGCGCGAGAGCGCAAGAATCCAGCGGCGGAGCACGGATGTCGCTGGTTTCCGGGTCGAGCTAGCATCAGGATTGAAGCCCCGCATACAGCACCACTGGGGTAAACCTTGCTTGTGGACGGCAAGACCTTGAGCGGCAGGTACATCCTGGGCCGGCTCCTCGGCCGAGGAGGGATGGGGGTCGTCCATGAGGCCGACGACACGGAGCTGCAGCGCCGCGTCGCCGTGAAGATCATGAACGCGGACATCCTCCACAGCCGGTCTGCGGTGGGGCGGTTCGAGCGCGAGGCGAGGGCCGCGAGCGCCATCCAGACCGAGCACATCGTCCGCGTGCTCGACGCGGGCGTCGACGAGGAGACGCGCTCGCCGTTCCTCGTGATGGAGCTCCTCCAGGGCGAGGATCTCGCGCAGCTCCTCGAGCGCCTCGGCCCGCTGCCCCCGCGGCTCGCGCTCCGGATCGTGGCCCAGGCCTGCGTCGGCCTGCAGAAGGCGCACGAGGCCGGCGTAGTGCACCGGGACATCAAGCCCGGCAACCTGTTCCTCGCGCGGCGCGAGCAGGGGCCTGGGCTCATCGTGAAGGTGCTCGACTTCGGCATCGCCAAGATCAAGCCGGCCCACGAGCCGCGCCGGGACACGACGGGGCTCACCCGGTCCGGGAGCATGCTCGGGACGCCGCGCTACATGTCCCCGGAGCAGGCGCGGGGCATCAAGGACATCGATCACCGGACCGACATCTGGGCGCTCGGGATCGTGCTCTACCACGCGCTCGCGGGGCGCACGCCGACCCAGGACGTCGAGGCCTTCGGCGATCTCATCGCCGCGCTGGTCGCCGAGCTGCCCACGCCCGTCCAGGAGTTCGCGCCGTGGGTCGCGCCCGAGGTCGCCGCGGTCGTCGACGGCGCGCTCCAGTACCAGCCCGTCGCCCGCTACCCGAGCGCGTCGGTGATGCTCGACGCGATCCTGCCGCTGCTCCGCGACGATCCGGGCCACGACCCGCTCGCGCTCGACGAGGGCATGCTCGTCCCGCTCTCGCCGTCGGAGCGCCAGACCGTCGCGCCGCGGCTCGAGCTCCCGGCGGCCCCGCGCGCGCCCCGGCGGAGCGGCCCCGTGCTCGTCGGGCCGGGGAGCGCCGGCGAGCGCTGGCGGGACCAGTCGACCGACGGCGCGACGGCGCCCGCGCTCGAGACGGCCGAGGCGCCGCGGGCGAGCCAGGAGGCGCCGGCGCCGCGCCCCTCCTCGCGCCGGTCGCAGGTGGCGATCGCCGCGCTCGTCGCCGCGGGCCTCGGCTCGCTCGCGATGCTCCAGCCGAGCGCGCCGCCGACCGCGGCGATGACCGGCATGCACATCGTTTCCCGGGAGCTCCCGAGGGCGCCCCCCGTCCCGAGCGCGGCCCCCCCGCCGGCGCCCGAGGTGCCCGTCGAGCACCGGGTCGAGCTGGCGATCGTCCCCGCGGACGCCGCGGTGGAGGTCGACGGCGCGCCTGCGCGCGTGAAGAACGGCAAGATCGAGCTCACGGGCACGCTCGGGAGCGTGCGCGAGGTGCGTGTCGTCAAGGGCAGGCGCGCGATGGAGGAGAAGGTCTCCATCACCGAGGCGGGCTCGCTCCCCCCGAAGCTGGAGCTGCCGACGCCCCGGCCGCCCGCTCCTGCGAGGAAGCGCCCGCCCGCGGCGCCGGCGGGCGCGGGCCCGTCCGAGGCGCCGGCGGCCGAGAGCGGGCACGATCCGCTCATGCCCCCGAAGTTCATGGACTAGCGCGCGGCGACAGAACGGATCCGGCGCTGGCCCGTCCTACCGGGCACCCGCTGGGACCGCGGGGAGGGAGAAGGCATGAGCGAACTCGGGATGATGTGGGCGAAGCGAGCGTTCCTCGGGGGCGCGCTCGCGCTCGGGCTCTCGGCGGGAGGGCTCGCGTGCGGCGTCAAGGAGGCCTCGGAGTCCTCGGCGCCCGCGGGGGCGACCGCGGCATCGCAGGCCAGGGCCGCCGAGCCGATGCGCGGGGCCCAGGCCCTGGAGAACGCCAAGGCGGAGCCCGCGCTGCCGCCCGGCGCTCTCGGGGGCAGCGCGGGGGCCCGGAAGGGGGCCGCGGCCACCGGCGGCCTGCTGGCGCCCGCCGCGCCCTCCGTCGCCGCGGCGCCCGAGGCCGCGGCCATCGATCCGAACGGCCGCTTCGCGACCACCTACCGCCCCGGCGGCGGCCACCTCGCGGCGTTCGAGTCGGCGGTCGCGCGCGGCATCGTGCCGCCGGCCGAGCGCGAGCTCGTGAGCGACGTCGGCGCCCGCTACGCGCCCGCGATCGACGTCCCGAAGGGCGCGACGCTCGCCCTGCGCACGGATCTCGAGCGCGCGAAGGTCGCGCCGGGCGGCGGCCCGGTGCACGTGCGCGTCGCGCTGCGCTCCACGGCGCAGGCGCCCGCGGCGCGGCCGCACCTGTCGGTGCACCTCGTGCTCGACGTGAGCGGATCCATGCAGGGCGAGCCGATGGCGCGGGCGCGCGACGCGGCGCGGGCGCTCGTCGACCGGCTCGACGCGAACGACGACTTCTCGCTGGTCACGTTCTCGAGCGACGCCCAGGTCCGGATCCCCGACGGGCCGGTCGGGCCCCGGCGCGCGATGATCAAGGCCACGATCGACGGCATCGCGGAGGGCGGCGGCACCAACATCGGCCGCGGCCTCGAGCTCGGCTACGCGCAGGCCGCCCAGCCGGGCATCCCCGAGGGCGCCGTGAAGGTCGTGCTGCTGCTCTCCGACGGGCGCGCGAACGCCGGGATCACGAGCTCGGAGCGGCTCTCGCGGCTCGCGCTCGACGCCTTCCAGGGCGGCGTCCAGACGAGCACCTTCGGGCTCGGCGCCGACTACGACGGCGCGCTGATGAGCGGCATCGCGAGCGACGGGGCCGGCGGCTACTACTACCTGCGCGACCCCGACCAGATCGCCCCGGCGCTCGCGACGGAGCTCGACAAGCGGCTCGATCCGGTCGCGACGGCGGTCGAGCTCCGGGTGCGGTTGAAGCCGGACGTGAAGCTGCTCCATGTCTACGGCTCGCGCCGGCTGAGCGACGTCGAGGCGGCGCGCGTGCGGGAGATCGAGGTCGCGGCGGACGCGCAGGCGCAGAAGCGCGATCGCATCGAGCAGGACCGGAAGGACGACGCCGAGGGCGGGATGCGGTTCTTCATCCCGGCGTTCTCGCGCGACGACAGCCACGCGCTGCTGCTCAAGCTCGGCCTGCCGGCCGGCGTGGACGCGCGGACGATCGCGTCGATCGAGCTCAAGTACAAGGATCGCGTGACGAAGAAGAACGTCGTCGACGAGGCGCCGCTCAAGGTCGTGTACGCGGCCGGCGACGCCGACAGCGCGGCGAGCGCCGACCCGTCGGTGGCGCGCACGATCCAGGGCTTCGCCGCGGGCGAGACGCTGTCGGAGGCCTCCCGGCACATCGCGCTCGGCGACCGCGGCCGGGCCGCCGCGCTGCTCGCCGAGCGGGAGGGCATCCTGCGCGCCGCGGCCGACGCGCTGAAGGAGCCGCTCTTCCTGAAGGACGCGGACCGCCTCGCGCGCCTCCGCAGCCACACGGGCGCCCCGGACGGCCTGGGCGACCCGCTCGTGCTCGCGATGCTGCTCGAGACCGCCTCGCGGGCGCACCTCCACTGAGGGCCGTGCGCATGGCGACGACGCCGCGGGCGCGGCGAGCTACCGGCACGTTCGAGGCGAGCCCATGACCCAGACCTTCCCTCTCCGGCGCGATCGGGTGGCGCAGCACGTCGACGTGGCGCCTGGCGGCGAGATCGTCCTCCGCGGCAAGCTCGTCTGCTCGACCGACGGCTCGGTCATCGACGCGGCGACGACGACCTGGCCGGCCGGCGCGCCGGGCGGCGCCTCGGTCGACAGCGGCGGGCTCGTCGACTTCGCGCAGGGCGGCTTCCACGTGATGAGCCGCGATCCCGCGACCCACGAGGTGCGCGCCATCGCGACCGGCGATCCGGCGCCCGCCTGCGCGCTCGCGGGCGTGGAGGCCCCTTGCCTTCCGCTCCGGCTCGTCCCGCTCGCGCGCGCGCGGCTCCAGACCGCGCAGGAGCTGACGAGCTGCCTGAACGGCGGCATCACGGTCGAGGTGCCGGACGCCGTGCTCCCGCCCGTCGCGCCCGCGGCCGTGCCTTACGTGCAGGGCGCGGCCGTGCTGCTCGGCGTCCTGGGGCTCGCGTCGATCGGGTGGGTGGTGCAGCGGCGGCGCGCCCGCTCGCCGCTCGGCCAGCTGCTCGGCCTGGCGACGCGCACCCGGGCCAAGCTGAGGGCCGCCGACCCTGTCGTGGCCGCGCCGCTGCTGCCCGCGGTGGAGGCCGCGCTGGGCGCCCTGAAGCAGCGGCGCGTGGACGCCGCCTCGACCGAGGGGAAGCGGGTCGCGGAGCTGCTGCGGCGGGTGGAGGTGCGCCTCGATGCGTCGGTCGAGGAGGCGCGCGCCGACAGGGAGCAGCAGGCGGCGGACGAGCTGGTTCGCGAGATCGAGAGCGCGCTCGAGGCGGTCGAGGAGGTGGGGGGCGCGCGGCGCGGGCGGGCGTGAGGCGCGGGGGCCGGGCTCGGAGGAAGCTCGGAGGGCCGCGACGCGGCCGCGAGAGGTGGCCCCCGTCGCCTGGCGTGCGTGCCTCCAGCAAGAGATGGGCGGCACCCGTCTCCCGGTGGACGTGCCTCCAACAAAAACATGGGTGGCACCCATCTCCCGGTGGACGTGCCTCCAACAAAAACATGGGTGGCACCCATCTCCCGGTGGACGTGCCTCCAACAAAAACATGGGTGGCACCCATCTCGGCGGTGGAGGCGGAGGCTTACGGATGACCAGCGTCGGCGAATTGCACATGCCCTCGGGGCGACGGCTGTACCTTCGCGAATTGCGACAGTACCTGACCTACGAGGGCATGCTGGAGGGGCTGCCCACCGTCGAGCGGAACAAGGAGCAGATCGAGGAGCTGGTCTCGGAGCACCGGGACAACCCGTACCCCGGCGGACCGTACCTGATCCGGCCGATAGAGGTGCCCATCGAGCTCCCCGAGGATGACCCGTACCCGTTCGGCACCCCATCGGCCCTGCCGGGGGTGACCTGCATCGGCCGGTTCGACTCGCTCGATCCGGCTCGCGACCGGAGCCGCGACTTCTCCGGCCTGGTGGTGATCTGGTTCCAGGATGACTTCGCGTTCCCGATCGACCCGGCCGTGGTCACGCAGCTCCTGGCCATCGATTGGGAAGCACACGCAGCGGACATGGAGTATTGAGGTGATGTTGCCTGGGTTGATACGGCGACACACGATCCGATGAGGGACATGGACGCGCTCAGCCATCTCCGGTATCACGGAGCCATGCGAGCCGCCCGACGGGAACGGTATGGAACGCCGGCAGTCATCCGGATCGAAGACGTGGCGGCGCCCACGCCGGCTGATGACGAGATACTGGTTCGGGTCCACGCAGCCACGGTGAGCCGCACCGACTGCGCGTTGCTCTCGGCCAAACCGTTCATCATGCGGTTCATGACCGGCCTCCGCAGACCAAGGACCCAGACGCTCGGGACCGACTTCGCGGGGCGGGTGGAGGCGGTCGGCGCGCGCGTCGGCAGCTTTGCGGTCGGCGACGACGTCTGGGGGATCAATGATCTCGGGGCCGGGTCTCATGCGGAGTATCTCGTCATTTCCGGGGATGACTCGGTCGCGCGCATGCCCAGCGGCCTGAGCTTCGAAGAGGCTGCTGCCTCCCTGGAGGGCGCCTGGTATGCTCACAGCATCCTCGAGCGGGCGGCCTTCGAGAGCGGTCGTCGCGTGCTGATCAACGGGGCTACCGGGGCGATCGGATCCGCGCTGCTGCAGCTGTGCGTATACCGGGGCGCCACCGTGACCGCGGTGGGGAACACCAGGAACCTGGAGCTGCTGAAGTCGCTGGGGGCCGATCGGGTCATCAACTACGAGGAAGCGGACTTCACCCGGGACGACCAGGTCTATGACTACGTGTTCGACGCCGTGGGAAAGAGCACGTTTGGCGCCTGCAAGCGCCTGTTGACGCCCAGGGGCGTGTACGTCTCCTCGGAGCCCGGACCCGGGTGGCAGAATCCATTCCTGGCGCTCCTCACGCCCGCTCTCGGCCGGAAGCGGGTCGTGTTCCCTGTACCCACCGACCGAAAGGCGTTTCTCGAGGTGATGCATCGGCTCATCACCGAGCGCCGTTTTCGGCCCGTCATCGACCGCACCGTGACGCTGGATGAGATCCAGGAGGCCTATGCCTACGTTGCGTCCGGCAAGAAGACGGGCAACGTGGTGCTGAAGCTCTTCGGGTGAGGGACCGCGCGCGTGCGCAGCCGGCTCGCGCTCGACGAACGCCGACACGTGGCGCATGCGCGCGGCGAACGCCGCCCCGGTCTCGGCGTGCCGCGGGGCGGCCGCGAGCGGGGCGGTCCCGAGGCCCACGTTCCATGGCCCGGGGTTCGGAGGTAGGGTGTGGACCGGCGCGCTCGCGCGCGTCGGGAGCAGTGGCGGAGTAAGTCGGGCTGGCTTACGCTCCGGCTCATGGCCACCCTGAGGATGAGCAGCAAAGGCCAGCTCACGGTCCCCCGGGCGATCCGTGAGAAGCTCAAGCTACGGCCGGGCTGCCAGGTCGATGTTCGTGTCGACGACAAGGGAAGGCTGATCCTGACGCCAATTCTCTACGAACCCGAGGACTTCCTCGCACGGCGTTCCCCCAGGCCCGCCCGCTCCGCGTCCCTCGAAGAGATGGAGGCCGGCATCCGGAAGGGGGCCGCCCGTGGTCGGCTGGGGAAGGAACGGAGCGTGAGCGCTCTGTGAACGGCACACCGTCGTGGAGGAGGGGGCCGCGAACGGCTCCCTCCTTCAGACCTACCTGTCCAGTGTGTCCGCCCCCGGATCGAATGTGCTCAAGCCAGTTTCGTTGATCGACGTGCCGCGCGCTTCGCGCATGTGCTCGCGGTAGAGCCGCAAGGCGTCGCTCAGCGGATCGGCCCGGCGACCTTCGGCGGCGAGGCGGGGGCGGCCTTCGCGGCGTCCTCGAGCGGCGCGCAGCCGTCGGCGCCGAACGGGCCGATCGCCGGCTCGCCGTCGACGAACGCCGACACGTGGCGCATCCGCGCGGTGAACGCCGCCTCGGTCTCGGCGCGCCGCGGGTCGGCCGCGAGCGGGACGGTCCCGAGGCCCTCGCTGCGCACGGGGCAGATCTCCGCGACGGGCGGCGCGCCGCGCCGCAGGCGCAGGCGGGCGAGCATGGCGAGCTCGACCGCGGGGCCGGTCCTCTTCACCTTCATGATGAAGTTGCCGAGGCTGTAGAAGATGGGCCGGCCGCGGCGGAGCTCGATGCCCTGGAGCACGTGCGGGTGGTGGCCGAGGAAGGCGTCGGCGCCGGCGTCGATGGCGGCGGCGGCGACCGCGCGCGCCTGGGGCAGCGGGGTGTCGAGGTACTCGGTGCCGCCGTGGTAGCTCACGACGACGGCGTCCACGCCGGGCTGCTTGCGCGCGGCGCGCACGGCGGCGGCGAGCCCGTACCGCTCCGCGGCCGCGACGAACTCGCGCGCCGGGTGCTCCCACAGCGAGCCCTGGTTCCAGATGCCGGTCACGGCCAGCACCGCCACGCGGAAGCCGCGGCGCTCGATGACGGCCGGCGCGTACGCCTGGCGCCGCGTGCGGCCGGCGCCCACGTAGGCGACGCCGACGCGCTCCAGGTGGCCGAGCGTCTCGAGGAACGCGCCCTTGCCGTAATCCCACATGTGGTTGTTCGCGAGCGACACCACGCTGATGCCGGCGCGCGCGAGCGCGTCCGCGCCGGCCGGCGGGCCCGTGAACACGAGCGGCTGGCGGCTGTGCTGGGTCTCGCCGCCCTGGTCGCTGAGCTGGTTCTCGAGGTTGACGAAGCGCACGTCGGCGGAGGCGAACAGCGTCGCGACCGGGGCGAACGGGTCGTGCGCCGGGTTGCGGAGCAGCTCCTGGCCGAGCGCCTTGCCGAGGCACACGTCGCCGCCGGCGAGGAGCGTGATCGCATCGGCCGGCGCGCCAGGGGGGGCCGCGGGCGCGATGGGGGCGGCCGCGGGCGCGATAGGGGCGGCCGCGGGCGCGATAGGGGCGGCCGCGGGCGCGATAGGGGCGGCCGTGGCGACGGCGGGCGGTGGAGCGAGCCCGGCGCCCACGTTGGCGGGCCGCTCGCAGCCGATCTGCGCGGCCGCGGCGCACATCGCGAGGAGGACGGGGGCGTGGCGCATCGCAGGCGGCTTCTCGGGGCCCATTATCCACGGGGGCGCGCCGGCGCCCAACAATCCGGGCGAGGGGCGCGATCCCGGTGGCCGGCGCCCGGGCGCGCGCCCATGCTCGGACGCGGCGCGATCCTCATGAATCAGGGGAAGATCTCGACCGCACCCGGCGCACCCGGCATGCCCGGCGCACCCGGCATGCCCGACGCACCCGGCATGCCCGGCGCACCCGGCATGCCCAGCGCACCCGGCATGCCCAGCGCACCCGGCGCGCTGGACGGCGAGCGCGGCGCGACCGGTCGCGCCGCCGGTCTGGCGGGCGTGGTGCTGTGCGGCGGTCGGAGCAGCCGGATGGGGCGCCCCAAGGCGTGGCTGCCGTTCGGGGGCGAGGCGCTGCTCCAGCGGGTGGTGCGGCGCCTCGGCGAGGCGGCGTGGCCGATCGCGGTGGTCGCCGCCCCCGGGCAGGAGCTTCCGCCGCTGCCGGAGGGGGTGCTTGTCGTGCGCGACCCGGAGGAGGGCCGCGGCCCGCTGCAGGGCATCGCCGTGGGACTGGAGGCGGTCGCGCCGCTCGCCGAGCGGGCCTACGTCTCGGCGACCGACGCGCCGTTCCTGCACCCCGCCTTCGTGCGGCGCCTCGCCGACCTGCAGGCGGGCGGCCACGCCGTCGCCGTTCCGTGGGCGGACGGGCACCATCACCCGCTCGGCGCGGTATACGCCTGCTCGGTGCGCGCCGACGCGGCGGAGCTGCTTGCGCAGGGCATGCTGCGGCTGTCCTCCCTGTTCGAGCGGGCGCGCACGCTGGTCGCGGGGCCGGAGCTCCTGCTCGCGGATTCGCGGCTCCGCGAGGCGGATCCGGCGCTGCGGTCGCTGCGCAACCTCAACACGCCCGAGGACTACGCGGCGGCCCTGCGCGAGCTCGACGCCGCGGAGGACCCCGCGCCGGGCGGTCCGGCCGGCCGCCCATGAAACCGCGGCCTGGGACGGACCCGCCGCACCGGCTATTCTTGCGGTCATGCGCCAGCCGGCTGCCCTGTACCGCGTCGATCCCGACGACCCGCGCGCGCCCTCCGAGGAGGTCTGGGCGCGGCTCAGCCCGGCCGGCCGCGCGCGCGTGGTCGCGAGCCTCCCCTCCGAGTTCCCCGTCTCCGAGGCGTCGCCGCCGGAGGGCGACGAGCACTTCGGCGCGAAGGTCGGCGCCCGCTCCGCGCTCGGCAGTTACTTCGCCCGGATCGGGCGCCGCGTGTACCTCGCGTGCGAGCTGCCCGTGTACTACCCGGGCGAGCGGATGTTCGCGCCCGACGTCATGGCCGTGCTCGACGTGCCCGTGCACCGGCGCGAGAAGTGGGTCGTCGGCGTGGAGGGGCGCGGGCTCGACTTCGCGCTCGAGGTGCTCGTCTCCGGCCGCCGTCGCAAGGATCTGGCCGAGAACGTCGAGCGGTACGCGCGCCTCGGCATCCCCGAGTACTACGTGTTCGACCGGGCCCGGCTCAAGCTCTCGGGCTTCCGCTTGCCCCTGGCGGGCCGGCGGTCCGGCGCCGGGTCGCGCCGGTACGAGCCGATCATCCCGCAGGGCGGCCGGTACGTCTCCCAGGTGCTCGGGCTCGACCTGGCCATCGAGGACGAGCGCCTTCGCTTCTTCCACGGCACCTCGGCGCTGCTCGAGGCGGACGAGATGATCGGCTCCCTCGAGTCCATGCTCGACGCCCTGGAGGTGCGCGCTCGAGCGGCCGAGGAACGGGCGGTCGAGGAGGCGCGCAAGCGCAAGGAGGAGGCGCGCCTTCGCAAGGAGGAGACGCGCCTTCGCAAGGAGGAGGTGCGCCTTCGCAAGGAGGAGGCGCGCCTTCGCAAGGAGGAGGCACGGCAGCGTGAGGAGCTCGAGCGCCGCCTCGTCGAGGCGTTGGCCGAGATCGAGCGCCTCAAGGGGAAGCGCGGGTCGTGACGCTCGCGCCTCCTGCCAGACGCTCCCGGCTCCCCTGATCGGGCCATCTCTCCTGCGGCGCCGGCGCCTCCGCCGGCCGCCCTTGAACCGGCCTCACGGCGCCCATTTCGCGATCAGGATCCGCTGCTCTCCGTGCCTCGGGACGATCACCCGGTCGGGCCCCAGCCCGCGCGCCGCCATGACGCGCCGGAGCTCGCGGGGCGCCTGGCCGAACGTGTCGGTGCTGTTGATGAAGGTATCGAAATGAATGGCCATCATCCGGCGCGCCCCGAGGTCGAAGAAGGCCTGGACCGCCTCCGCCGGGTCCACGTGCTTCGGCGCCATGAACTCGCGCGGCCCCACCGGCGCGATCGGCAAGAGGGCCAGATCGATCCCGGGGAACCGCGCGCGCGTCTCCTCGAAATGATCGCGCTGGTACGCGGTGTCGCCGCCGAAATACACCTTGATCCCGTGATACTCGATCACATATCCGGTGTAGCTCGTCGTCATCCAGTCCCGGTCGAGGCCGTACCGGTATCCGGCGTGCCTCACCGGGACCGCCGTGATCTTCAGATCGCCCTGCTGCCATGTCGTCCAGGTAGGGACCTCGACCGACTCGAACGCGTAGTTCGGTACGTAGACGAGCCCGCCTTGCGGCACGAGCAGCGTCCGGACCTTCGGCTCGATGAGCGACAGCGACCCCAGCGAGAGGTGGTCGAAATGCATGTGCGAGACGAGGACGGCGTCGATGGGCGGCAGGTCCTCGGGGTCGAGCCCCGGCTCGACGAGCCGCTTCACGATGAGCCCCACATTCGACGTGAAGACAGGGTCCGTCAGGATGAACTTGTCGTCGATCTGCACGAGCGCGGTCGCGTGCCCGACCCAGAGGACGGCGAGCCGCGCCTCCGGTCGATGAGGCGCGCGCACCTTGTCCGGCACCGGCAGCGGCCGGTCGAACAGGATGGCGACGTTGTCCCCGAGGATGCGCGCGGGCACGCAGCTCGACAGGCCGGTGATCGCGAGGAGCGCCGCGGCGAGCGGCCGCGCGAGCGACCCTGCCGCCGACAGCGCGCGTGACAGCGTGGCTGACCGCGCGGGCGATCGTGCGGGAGACGAGGAGATGCGCTTGGCCATGCGCGGCGTCAGAAGTAGCGAATGCTGAGCGTGATCGTGGTCGACCGCAAGGCGGCTGTCGGCGTGACGGTCACCTGAGCGCCGAGGCCGCCGAACAGCGTATAGATCCCCGCCTCGTACGAGGCGGCCACCTGATCGCGGGCGTGGACCACGGACGCGCCGAGCGAGCACGACAGGGCCTCTCCCCGGTCGAGGAGCGGGAAATAGGAGCGCACGCCGCCGCGCACCATCCAGCCCCCGGCCGCCGCGGCCGGGCCAGCGACGTACTCGGGCGAGCCGAACAGCTCGATGGAGCCCGCGTGCCTCGTGAGCGGCTCGACGACGAAGGCGCGCCACGGCGAGAGCTTGCGGTTGATCCCGAACGAGTAGAGCAACGGCGTCACCTGCCAGCGGACCCCGAAGCGCGCCCCGCTCGCCCCGATCCACAGCTCCGGGCTCGGCACGAGCTGGACGAGCAGCCACGGCAGCGTGAGGCGGATTCCGGGCTCCGTGGCGGCGCCGCTCACGGCGGCCTGATGCGGCCCTCCACCCGCGTCGGCCTCGCGCGGCGCTCCCGGCGCCGCGCCCGCGGCGAGCGGCCAGCCGAGGGCGGCGGCGCAGGCGGCCAGCGCCGGGGCGCGGCGTCGTGCGAACCGTGCGGAGCGCCGCATGCCGGGCATGTCGCGGCTACGGCGCCGCGCCGTACACCTTGCCGAGCTGCTTGTACAGGAACCGCGCCGCGTGCTCTCCATACGGCGTCGTCGCGACATACACGTCGGGCGAGGCGATCGGCGCGTCCGCCGCCAGCGCGCCAGGCCGCCCGATCCGGCCGAGATCGTCGCTGAGCGCCTCCATCGACGGATACCGGTTCTCCGGCCGCTTGCGCAGGCACTTCATGATCACCGCCTCGAGCGCCCTCGACGCCGGGCTCGCGCCCAGGCCGGGCGGCGGGGGCGGCGTCATGAGCTGGTGGCCCAGCACCATCGCCTCTTCCATGGCGGGCGTCAGCGCGTGGCCAGAGGCCCGCGCGACGCTGAAGGGGAGCTTGCCGGAGAACGCGCGGTACATGAGCATGCCGAAGCCGTAGACGTCCGTGCGCGCGTCGGGCGGGTCGCTGATGGTCTGTTCCGGAGCCATGTATTCGAGCGTGCCGACGGTCACCCCGGCCTGGGTGAGCCCCGAGTGCTCGTACAGCTTGGCGAACCCGAAATCGACGACCTTGGCCGCCCAGGCGTCGCCCTTCTCGCCCACGAGGAACACGTTGGCCGGCTTGATGTCCCGGTGGACGATCCCCGCGCGGTGCGCCGCGCCGAGCCCCGCCGCGGCCTGGAGGAGGATGGGCACGCCGGCCTCCGGAGACAGCCGCTTGTCGCGCAGGAGCAGCGAGCTCAGCGACTCTCCGAAGAGCAGCTCCATCACGAGGTACGGCGACCCGTCGTGAAGGCCGATGTCGAGGACCTCGACGAGGTTCGGGTGCACGACCGTGGCCGCGGCCTTGGCCTCGATGAGGAACCGCGCCTTCACCTTGGGCTCGCGGCGGAACCTCGGCTCCAGCAGCTTCAGCGCGACCGGCGCGCCCCCCTGCGTGTCCTCCGCCAGGAACACCTGCGCCATGGCGCCGCTGCCGATCAGGCCCCGCACCCGGTACCGCTCGGCGATGACGGCGCCCACGTGCTCGGTCGGCTGGGACCGGATCCGCCGGATGTCGAGGCTCTTCACCAGCTTCTCCCCGTCGTGCGGACAGAAGCGGTGGTCATCCGCGTACCGCCGGTGGCAACGAGGGCACAGCATGGAGGTCCCGTTCCGGGCATACCCCCTCCACCGCCCTCTTTGCAAGGCCCCTCCTCCCCACGCCGCGGGGCGCTCGTGCAGCGACGACGCAGGCGCGGTCACGATGCGGGCGCGGTCACGACGCGCGCGGCGCCACCGACGGGAGCTTCGCCCCGGGCTCGTTGATCCGGACCGTCTCGACGCGGCTGAAGTCGTCCAGGTCGTGCGTGACGCCCGCGGCGCGCCAGCCACGGCACCGCCGGGGCAGCGCGTCGAGGTGGTCGACGAAGGAGCTCACCCACGCCTCGATCTCGACCGGCCGCTCGTCGGGCGACAGGGCGAGCGCCCGGGCAAAGGCGTCGTCGATCGCCGGCGGCGTCCCCGGGAGCAGCGATGAGACGGGCGGCGGGGCCACGCGCGAGAGGCTCGACAGGACGGTGGAGAGGTCGTCTCCGGCCGTGACGCGCCGCCCGGTGAGCGCCTGGTAGGCGACGGCCGCGAAGGAGTAGATATCGCTGCGCGCGTCCACCGGCCTGCCGCTGGCCTGCTCGGGCGCCATGTACAGCGGAGTCCCCAGGAAGATGCCCGTCGACGTCGCGCTGACGTCCGCCGCGACCTCCTTGGCGATGCCGAAATCGAGGATCTTGACGCGGAAGCCGCCCGGAGACGTGGACGGAACCAGGTAGATGTTCTCCGGCTTCACGTCGCGGTGCACGAGCCCCGCCGCGTGCGCGGCCGCGAGCGCCGAGGCGCCCTCGCGCAGGAGCAGCGCCACCTGCGGAGGCGTCCCGGGCCCGTTGTGCCTCATGGCATGAGCCAGGTTGCAGCCCTCCAGCCACTCCATGACGATGTAGAGCGACCCGTCCTCGAGCTCGCCCGAGTCGTACACCTCGACGACCGACGGGTGCTGAATGCGCGCGACGAGGCGCGCCTCCCGCGCGAACCGCGCGCGCACATCGTCGTTGTTGAAATGCTCTGTCCTGATGGTCTTGATCGCGACGTCGCGCCCGAGCCGCTCGTCCTGGGCCCGGAACACGCGGCCCATGCCGCCCTCCGCGACGACCCGGGTCAGCCGATATCGCCCCGCGACGCGGTAAGGGAACGGCCGCGGCATGCTCAGCGCGGCTCCGTCGTCGCTGCACAGCGGTGCGTTCTGATCGTAACAACGATGGCAGCTCGGGCAGATCTGCAGGACATCGATTCCGCGGCTCACCATGTCCTCGAGGGTCGCCTTCCGGCGCTCGGCCGCGCCGGCGAGCTCCTTGCGCATGCGAGACAGCTCGAGCGCGCTGCCGAGGTGGTGAGCGAACGAGTCGACGAGCCGCCTCGTCGTGTCGGTCCACGCGACGCTGCTGCCGACGATGACCAGGGCGCCGTGGACGTCGCCCGACATGCCGACGACGGGGATCACGACGTCCGACGACCTCGGGAGCGGCCGCTTCGCCAGCGCGGCGCTGCGCAGCGCCTCGGCCGACGGCGCCTCGGTGGCGGTCGCGGTGAGGCTGACCATCGTCTCCGCCTCGGCCTTCCACACCGCGATCTCGCGCGCCCCGATGGCCTCGGTGATCTGCGCCGCCGCGGCGGACGACCACCGCGCCAGGTCGTCGAGCGCTTGCGCCGAGGAGGCGACGAGCTCCGCGAGCTTCTCCTGCTCCTCCGCGAGCTGGCGCGCGAAATACTGCACCGCGGCGTAGGCGATGGCCGACACCGTGAGGATGTTCATCGCGAAGAAGCAGGCGATGAGGGCCTCGGGCGTCTCCGGCGCCCGCGCCGAGAGCAGGGGGTCGATGGCGCCCGCGATCACCACGAGGAGCGCGTAGGCGGCGAACCACGGGATGGACGCCCGCGACCCGTGGAACAGCAAGAAGGTCAGCGGCGCGAGCAGCGCCCACAGGACGACGCCGCTCGACGCGACGAACCCGCCCCGGCTCGCGTGCATGAGGAACGGCAGCGCGAAGATGAGCAGCGCCTGGCGGAAGCGGAATCCGGCGAACTCCTTCGTCCGGGCGAAGTGGACGAGGCTCAGGGCCGTGCACGCCGTGTATCCGAGCGGGATCGCCGCCGAGCGGACATCCCCGCTCGCCGCATAGGCGATCACCCAGGCGGGGCACGCGCACGCCTTGAGCGCGGCCGTGAGCGTGAGAATCCTCTTGTGCTGGCGCAGCCGCGGATCGTCCCCCGACCTCAGCCCGATCCGAGCGACGGCCTGCAACAACTTCATGCCTGCCGAGTGTACGCCGACGAACAGGGGGCCTCAAGCATTGGACCGACCGCCCACAGCGACGCCCGGCGCCGCTCGGCCAATGCTCGGGCGACCGCGCCGAGCAACGCGCGGCGGCCGCTCGGCCAATGCTCGGGCGACCGCGCCGAGCAACGCGCGGCGGCCCCTCGGCCAGCGCTGTGGCCGACGCGCTCGGCAGCGCTTCGCGATTCGCGGCGCGAGCCGCGCTCCCTTCAATGCTGGTGCAATCGTCCGGTCACCCGTTGCGCAGACCGTCCCTGGTTGAAACCGGTCCGGTCTGACGGTGTGACTCCCGAGTTCCCGCGATCGGGAGCAGGCCTGTTCCCGTGATGTCGAGAGAGGCCGCCGCGGAGCCCGCGCGCGATGGGGGCGGCGTCAGGCGGCGCCGAGGTCGAGCTCGGCGAGCCGGCCGACCAGCGGATCCTCGGTGCCGAGCTGCTCGAACGTCACGGGATCGCTCTTCTGGAGCGCTGCCAGGAGCTGGCCCAGCCCGCGCCGCGAACCGTAGTAGTTCGACAGCTCGTGGTCCTCTTCGGTGATGCAGGCGCGCACCGCGCTGCGGGAGATCTGCGGCAGCCGCAGCGCCGTGAGCGCCATCGACCACAGGCCGTCGATGAAGTTCTGATCCGCGGGGAACTCCAGGAGACCGGCCATCGTGAGGAGCATGGCGCAGCGCTGGCCCCTCGGCGTCGACAGCGCGTCATCGCCCTCGAGATAGCCGAGATCGAAGGCGCGGCGCATGGCGTCGGCCGCGCAGAGCAGGCGCTTCAGCTCCTGGGCCGCGTGGCTCAGGTGGCTGTGGAACATGACGTCGACCGACAGGCCGCCGGGCGCGTCCTTGCTCTCATGAAACCGGGTGACGGCCGGGAGCCGCCCGAGATCCTGCCGGACGGCGTTGCCGGTGGGCACGTCGTGCGGCGGCTCGCGGTGGCTGAAGAAGCCCCCCGACTGGAAGACATAATAGAGCTCGCTCTGGCCCGCGAGCCCCGCCCAGATCTCCGAGTACTGCGCGACGCGGTTGAGGCTGCCCGCCGCCCAGTTGAGCCCCGCCGCGGCGTCGCCGCTGATCTGCGAGGCGCTCACCCCCGGATCGCGCGGCGTCATCGAGCCCTGGATGTCCTCGGCGATCTCCGTGAGCTGGAAGTCGAGGAAGCCGTCGTAATAATCCGCGCGTCCGTCCCGGTTCACGTCGGAGTAGCGGGCGACGACGAGCGGGTGCGAGGGCCCGACGAACTGCGAGAACCCGGGGACCTGCGCCTGCGGGTGGTGCCACTGCGCCTTCCGGATGCGCGCGTCGAGCTCGGCGTGCGACGCGCGCTCGCTCATCCCGCGCAATGCGGCGACGAAGCAATCGATCCCCTCGGAGGCGGTGACCACGCCGCCCTGGCCGACCCGGAAATAGGTCGAGTCCCAGGATGAATAGATGTCCGCGTCGGGGAACATCTGAGAGATCGCGAAGCGCGTGGTGAGCCCGGCGCACTGCGAGTTCATCATCAGCTTGTAGCCCTCCTGCCGCACCTTCACCGCGGCCGCGCGGAGGTCGAACGAGCCGAGCTGGGCGTGCCGGTTGATGAGCAGCCCGATGAAGAACTTCACCCCCATCTCGAGGTTCTCGTCCCGCGGGGTGGCCGTGCGGGCAAAGATGCGGATGGGCTCGCCGGAGGGCGTCTTGAAGGGCGCCTCGAAGACGCGGTAAGGGCTCCAGCCGCTCGGCGATGGGGGCGTGTCCGGCGGGGGCGTTATCTCCTTGAACTCGTAGGCCGACACGAGGATGCGGCACTCGCCCTCGTGGAACTCCGAGGCGCTGCACACGGCGAGATTCCACGGCCCCGTGAGCTCGTCGTACGGCGGCGCCTCGCGGAGCAGGCCGCGCACGAGCCCCCGCGCGCGCTCCTGCTGGTCCGCCGTGAGCCCGGGCGCGCGGAGCTGGAGGAGCTGGATCGCGTGGGCGCGCAGCGCGGGCCGGGCCGTCTCGTCGCCCGCCTCCTTGTCGATGAGCGCGAAGATCTCCTGGGCGGCGCGGTCGGCGACCGGCGCGAAGCTGCGGTCGTCGAGCGACGTCGCGATGAGGTGCGACAGGATGGTCAGCGCCGCTGAGCGGAGCGTCGCGGCCGCCGTCGGATCGCGCCGCGCCTCGTCGCCGCCGACGGCCGCGGCCTCGAGCGCCGCGCGCGCCTGCTCCAGCAGCGCCATGCCCCGGCCCGCCGAGAGCCGCTCCTTGCGCAGCGGCTCCTCCGGGTGGAACGCGCTCGGCGGAAAGAGCTGCGTGAAGGTGCTCGTCCGGCGCGAGGAGATCCACCGGGCCGCGGTGACGAGGGCGTCGCGGGCCGCGATCCCGTCGGCGGCGAGGGCCGGGCTCGCGCTGAACACCCCGACGGGCAACAGCCAGAGCGGCGCGGCGCCCTGGCGCCCGGCGGTCAGGTCGATCGGCGCCGCCTGCGACGCGACGCCCTGATCCGGCTCGACCTCGACAGTGGAGGCGACGACGGCCTTGAGCCGCCGGCGCACCGGCGTGCGCCCCGGAAACACGATGAGCACCGCCTTGCCCTCGCGCTCCCGGAGCGCCGCGAGGTGCTCCGCGGGCACCGGCGCCTGGAGCGAGATGGCATAGTCGTTGTCGTTCACCGCCACCGCGAGCAGGCGAATTCCCGGTGTGGACTTGCGCCCTTCGAACGCAGCGGACGCGGCCTGCCCGACGGTATCCACCGTGCCGGGCAGGTCGACGATCCCGCGAGGGGAACGGATGCGGACGATGACTTCTGTAGGCATGCCTCTCTCCTAAGGTGAGAGAGACTCGCCCTGTTCAAGAGCGCGGCGCAACAGGAATCCGACGCTGCCCGAACACCGTCTCGTCGCGTCACGACAGGCGTCAGGAAGGGCCTCACGCCTGTATCTAAGGCAGTTCCCTCAAGGCATCTCCGGCTTGTCCGGAGTTGACTTCTGCACCTCGATATCGAGCGGGGCGTCGGCGGCGCCCGGCGCGTCGGCGCCCGGGGCGACGAGGAGGATGTGCGGCGGCTCCTGCGCCGAGGAGGTCGAGCAGCGGAGCAGCGACAGGGCAGCTCCGGCGGCGACGATCAGCGCGGCGGCGAGCTTGACGCCTGCGCTCTTCGCGCCGCGCGCCCCCGGGGCGACGGCTCCCTCGCCGCCCTCCGCGGCGGCGCCGTAGGCGTCCGCCGCTGCGGCGGTGGGCGCGGCGCCGGGCGCCTCCAGCGGGGCCGCCGGGGTGCGGCGCGAGGGCAGCGGGGCGCTCGACGGGGGCGAGGGCAGGAGGCTGCCCGCGCGCAGCGTCGCGACCGACGCCTCGCCGTCCAGGTCGGCGGCGCCGGCCGAGAGCGCGTCGCCGGCGCGGGCCTCGAAGGAGAGCGCGTCGCTCTCCGGCTCCCGCGGCGCCGCGGGCGGGCCGAACGGGCGGAGCGCGACGTCCGCGTAGCGCTCGAGCAGCGCGCCGACCTCGCGGAGATCTGCGGGGCGCTGCGCGCGATCCGGGCTGAGCATGCGATCGACCATCGCGGCGACGTCGGCGGGCAGCGCGGGCGCGACCTCCCCGATCGGCCGCATCGCGCCCGTCAGGATGCGCTTCAGCACCTTGCCCATGCTCGCGGCCTCGTTGGGCCGGACCGAGGTGAGACACTCGTAGAGGATGACGCCGAGCGACCAGATGTCGGCGCGGTGATCCACGTCGTGCTCGCCGAGGATCTGCTCGGGCGACATGTAGTAAGGGGTCCCGAGCATCTCGCCGGTCCCGGTGCGCCCCGAGGTCCACGCGGTCTCGCCGTGCGACGCGGTGAGCTTGGCGATGCCGAAGTCGAGCACGCGCACCCGGGCCGCCTCGTCGTGCAGCGGCGCCGCCGCCTCGAGCGTGAGCAGGAAGATGTTGTCGGGCTTGAGGTCGCGGTGGACGATGCCCAGGGCGTGCGCGGTGCCCACCGCCGAGATGACGGGCAGGAGGATGCGCGCCAGCTCGGGGAGCGGTAGCTGCGCCTCCCGCAGGAGCTTGTCGCGGAGCGACTCCCCCTCGAGCAGATCCATGACGAGGAACGGGGTCCCGTTGTCGAGCTCCAGGACGTCGTGGATGCCCGGCACGTTCGGGTGATCGACCGCGGTGGCCACGCGCGCCTCCCGCAGGAGGCGCCGGCGGGTGGAGGCGTCCTCCGTCGCGCCGGGACGAAGCAGCTTCAGCGCCACACGCTCGCCGCTCGCGAGGTGGGTGGCGGCCCAGATGACCCCCATGCCGCCTTCGGCCAGCTGGCGATCGACCCGGTAGCGACTCGCCACCAGGGCGCCCGGGACCAGAGTGTTGGTCACGCGGAGACAGGATACCACGCGCCGTCCGCCGAGCCGGCGCCGCGCGCGTCTCGCGCGCTACTACACCGCTCAGGTCAAACAAATATGTGAGCGTCGCAGCGGCGTCGGGGACATCCGTACGTCGCTGTCGTTGGCGCGACGCGCAAACATCGTGAATCGCACTCCCAGCTATACCGCTGGCCAGATCGAGCCGGCGCGGCGGCGCTCGGCGAAGGCATCGGCCGAGAGCGCGTAGCGCAGGAGCTCGTTGGACACCGGGTGCTGCAGGAGCAGGCGCGGCTCCTCGGTCGAGCGGGCGATGTCGCGATCGTACCGGCGCAGGTAGTCGATCGCGGCGAGCGCGTCGCCGGACAGCAGGTAGCCGATGCGGTACTCGCTCCGGCGCAGGCCGATGACGAACGCGCGCGCGTCGTACGCCACGGCGACGTTCGGCGCGATCTCCTCGAGCAGCTTGCGCTGGCGACGCCCGATCGCCCGCTGGATGCCGGGGAGCATCTGCTGGGCGGCGTGCTCGCGCGCGGGCGAGATCGCGCCCGACCCGAAGCCGGGATCGAGCGTGCGGATCGCCGCGAGCAGCAGGCCGTCGGTGGCCTCGGCCGGGATCTCGTCGAGGAAGGTGAAGCCGACCGCGACGCGCGCGAAGAGGCGGGCCAGCGCGAACGTCTGCTCGAGCTCCGGCAGCTCGGTGAACGAGGTCGGCGCGACGATCGCGGGCGGATCGCCCGGGAAGACGCGCGCGGCGCCCTGCCACGAGGGGACGAGGTAGAGCTCGAACGCCTCGATGCCGAGCGAGCGGCCGACGCGCTCGGCGAGCTGCCGCGTCGGGTGGTTGTCGCGCGGGCCGAGCCGCTCGCGCGAGCTGACCCCCAGGTTGCTCAGCTCGAAGCGGATCGCCTTGGCGGCGATCGGCGCGATCGCGAGCGCCACGTCGATCCAGGAGCTCCGGGCCTCGGGGACGAGCAGCCGGCCGATCTCGGGGCCGGCGAACGCCCCGACGTAGGGCGCCTCGGAGGGCACGCGCCGGCCCCTGAGCCGGGCCATGCGGTCGGGCGACACCTCGCCGAGGCAGGCGCGGACCTCCTCGACGGTGACCCGCTCCTCGGCGCGCCCGTCCTTGGCGAGCGCCGCCTCGAGCGCGGCGAGCGCGGGGCCGAGATCCGGGAGCCGCGTGAGGACCTCCGCGTCGGAGGTGAGCACGTCCCGCAGCACCTGGACCGCCTCCGAGTTGCGCCCCGCGGCCTCGAGGCCGCGGCCGAGTGCGGTGCGCGACTCCGGCGGGGCGTTCGGGAGCGCGACGGCCTGCTGGAGGCGCGCGAGCCCGTCGCGCGGCCGGATGAGCAGCGTCGACTCGAGCAGGCCGAGCGTCGTCAGCCAGCGCGGGTCGAGCGCGACGCGGCGCGTGCCGGCGATCTCGAGGAGCTGCGTGAGCGCCTTGGCGTAGGCCGCCGCCCCCTCGCTCGTGTCGACTCGGTAGAGGCGGGCGAGCGCCGTCCAGCCGCGCGTGTCGCCGCTCGGCGAGCTGACGATCACGTCGCAGAGCGTGCGCACCATGCCCGCGCTGTCGCCGGCGTCGCGGTAGGCGTCGGCGAGGCGCAGGCCGGCCTCGACGCGGGTGTTCGGGTCGGGCGACAGCTCGACGAGGCGCCCGAGCGCGCGCAGCGCGAGCGCGTGATCGCCGCGCGCGACGCCGAGCTTGTGCAGCCGCTCCAGCGCGGGCCGGTTCTGCGCGTCGATCGACAGGACCGCCTGGAGCGCGTCCTGCGCGAGCGCCGGGTTCGCGAGCGGCCCCTCGTACAGGTCGGCGATCAGGAACTGCGCCGCGATCTTGGTCTCGGCGTCCGTCGCCGCGGCCACCGCGCGCTTCAGGGCGTCGCGGGCCTCGAGCCAGACGCGCTGCGCGGTGAGCAGCCGGGCGAGGAGGAGCAGCGCCGCCGCGTCGTTCGGCGTCGCCTCGATGACGCGCCGGATCGCCGCGATGCCCACGCCGGGGTCGATGGCGCCGGGGCGCCCCTGGTGCTGCAGCACCGACCGGGCGATCTCCGTGCCGAGCAGCGTGATCGCGTCGGGGCTCGCCGCCCGGTTGAGCGCCTCGCCGAGGCGGTCGGCGAGCCGGTGCGGGTCGCCCGCGAGCTTCTGGGCGAGCGCGCGCGCCGCGGCGACGCTGCTCGGATCGGCGCGGAGCGCGCTCTCGTACAGCTCGAGCGCGCGCGCGTTGCCCTCGGGCGAGGTGTCCTCGGCCGTGAGCTCCGCCGCGCGGACGAGGTGCGTCGCGCGCGCGGGCTCCCCGAGGACGAGCTTGGCGAGCGCGAGCTGGGCCGTGACCATGCTCGCCTTGTCGCCGACGCGCTGGGCGAGCCGATCGAGCCCGCGCGCCGCGAGCAGGCTCTCCGGCCACAGCGCGAGGGCGTCGCGGAAGCCGGCGAGCGCCGCGCGGGCGGCGGCGGGGTCGGCGTCGGCCTGCGCCTCGGCGAGCAGCGCCTCCTCGATGCTGTAGAGCGCGCGCGCGATCGGGTCGCTCGTCAGCTCGCGGCTGTCGCGGACGGCGCTCGTGAAGAGGGCCTGCCCCCGCGGCGCGGCCGGATCGGAGGGGGCCACCTTGCCGGCGAGGCGCAGGATCGCCAGGTGCGCGGCCGCGTCGCGCGGCGACTCCTTGACGATGCGCGCGAGCGCCTCGAGCGCGGCGCTCGGCCCGAGCTGCTCCTCGAGCGACGCGATCTCCCAGAGGGCGCCGCCGCGCGCGACGGCCGAGGTGAACACGTCGGCCTCGGCGCGCAGGACCGTCGCGAGCGACGTCGGGGCCTCGAGCAGCCGGTAGAGCTGCTCGAGCATGCGGAGCGCGGGGACGTGGTTCGGCACCACGGCGACGAGCCCCTCCAGGATCTCGACGGCGTGGCGCGGGCTGCTCTCCGCGAGGACGAGCGCGAGCGAGATCCGGAGCGCGTGATCGACGAGCGCCGGCGGCTTGCGCTCGAGCCAGCGCGCGTAGAGCCCGGCGAGCTCGCTCGCGATCATCGAGTGGGACATCCCCGGCAGGCTGGACGCGGGGCGCGTGCCGGTCGCCGGCCGCTGCGCGGCGGGCGCGCCGAGGCCCACGCCGAAGCCGGCGCCGCCGGCGCGGACGTAGATGCGCTCCATCGCGTCGAGGATCGCCGGGTCCGGCTGGCTCGAGGCGAGCGCGGCGTCGGCGCGGGCGAGGAGGCGCAGCGCGTCCTGATCGCGCCCGAGCGCGAGCTCCTGGACCTCGGCCGCCTGGAAGAGCAGCCGCGCGTGGTCCTCGGGCCGCTGCGTCTCGTCGGCGAGCGAGCTCAGCACCTCGACGAGCTTCTCGTAGTTGCCGGTCTCGCGGAGGAGCCGCGCGATCTCGATCCGCGGCTGGGGGTGGGAGGGCCTCCGCCGGGCCGCCTCGCGGTACGACTCGACGGCGCTGTGCGGCCGCTTGAGCCGCCGCTCGTCGAGCGCCGCGACCTCGATCCAGAGGCTGAACGCCGCGTCGGACGCGGGATCGCGCTGGATGAGCTTGAGCAGCGCGCGGCGCGCCTCCTCGTAGCGGCCGGACCGCTCGTCGAGGCGGAAGCGCGCGCGCAGCGCGTCCGGATCGGCCGGATCGATCGCGAGGGCGCGATCGACCAGCGCCGAGGCCCGGTCGCGATCGCCGAGCCTGATCTCGGTGATGTCGGCGGCGCGCAGCAGCAGCCTGCGCTGCTGGGCCGGGTTGCTCGTGAGCTCGGCCTCGGCGCAGAGCGCGCGCGCGAGCCGCTGCGCGTCGCTCGCGCGCGCGGCGTTGCGCTGGAGCGCGAGGATCGCGGCGCGCCGCTCCGGGTCGATCTCGAGGATCTTCTCGATCTCCTCGATGGCGCGGGCGGGCTGGGCGAGCTCGTCCTCCCAGATGGAGACGAGCTTCTCGAGCAGCCCGACCTTGCGCGTCGGGTCCTCCGTCGCGCTGGCCGCCTGCGTGTAGAGGTCGATCCGCTCGCGCACGCCGCGCGGATCCTCCTCGTCGACGGACTGCGGCGCCGGCGCGAGCAGGGCCGAGAGCGCGTCGAACACGGTGGTGTTGCCCGGGTCGATCGCCCACGCGGCGCGCAGGATGGCGAGCGCCTCGTCCCGCTGCTTGAGGTGGTGCTCCGAGATGTCCGCGGCGCGCAGCAGCGCCGCGACGCGCACCTGCGTGGGCCGGTTCGCGTTGGCGACGGCGGTCCACACCTCCACGCGCTCCTCGTGGTGGCCGAGGCGCTGGAGGGCGCGGTCGAGCCGCTCCCGCGTCGAGCTGTCCTCGGGCTCGAGCTCCAGCGCGCGCGTCGCGTGGAAGGAGGCCTGCTCCGAGTTCCCGAGCGTGTCGTGGATCTCCGCGAGGCGGACGTGCTCGTAGACGATCGCCTCCCGGTCGGTGAGGAGGGCGAGCTCCTTCTGGCGCACGCTGGCGGCCTGCTCGAGCGCGCCGCTCGCCTCCAGGAGGCGGACCAGCTCGCCGACGATGCGCCGCGCGGTCGGCGACCCGGCCGGGGCGCGCGTCGACGCGCGCGTCAGCAGGGGCACCGCGTCCCCGGGGGAGCGGATCTTGTCGATGAGCAGCCGCGCCGCCGTGTAGAGCAGCCGCGACGCGCGCTCGTCGTCGCGCTCGTGCTCGGCCTCCAGCGAGAGCGCGCCGACGAGGCCGACGATGCCGTCGTGGTGCACGAGGTGGCGGCGGAGCGCCTCCCGCACGGGGCCCGGCCCCGGGTCGAACGCGATCGCGCCCTCGAGCGACGCGAGGGCGAGCTCGGGCTTGTGGAGCTTGCGATCGAGCACGGCGGCGCGCTCGACGTGGATCCAGGCGGTGAGCTGGCCGTCGCCGTCCGGGCGCCCGCGCCCCGGGGCGTACGCGTCGGCGAGCCGATCGAGGTGCGCCGCGAGGTCCCGCCCGGCCTGCTCGGTGCTGCGCGCGCTCTCGCGGCGCAGGGCGATCTCGAGCCCGCGCAGCGACGCGGCGTGGAGCGGGACGAGCCGCAGCGCCTCGGTGAAGGCGTCGCAGCTCTCCGGCGTGCGCCCGAGCGCCTGGAGCAGGCGCGCCCGCTCGGCGAGCAGGTCGGCCCGGAGGGCGTCGCTCTCGGCGACGCGGAGCTTGTCCTCGACGACCTCGAGCGCGAGGGCGAGCTCGGTGCGCGCGTCGATCAGGCGATGGACGCGCGAGAGCGCCGGCTCGAGCGTGCGGGAGAGCTGCCGCGCGCGCTCGTAGGAGCGGCGGGCGGCGGCCGGGTCCCTGAGCACCCGCTCCTCGTGGATGCCGAGCTCGACGAGCGCGCGCGCCGCGCCGACCGGGTCGCTGGCCTTGAGCCGCTCGGCGCGCTGCTGGAGCTCCGTGGCGAGGTCGGGCGCCGCGATCGGCGGGCTCAGCGCGGGAGCTTGCTGGCGCTGCGCGGGGGCCTGCGCGCTCGACGCGACGGCTTGCGGGGCCTGCGCGCTCGGCGCGACGGCTTGCGGGGCCTGCGCGCTCTGCGCGGGGGCCTGCGGCGCCTGCGGGCTCTGCGCGGGGGCCTTCAGGCTCTGCGCGGGGACTCTCGGCTCGCTCGTGGCCGAGCGCGGCGTCAGCGGCGACGGCTGGGGGGCCGAGGCGGGCGCGGGCGTCACGAGCGGCTCGATCGACTCGACCGAGATGGGCGTGGGCGACGAGATCGGCTCGGCCGAGATGGGCATCGGCGTCGCCGTCGGGTCGACCGAGATGGGCATCGGCGTCGCGGTCGCGTTGAAGGCGGCGACCGCCGGCGAGGCCAGCGTGGGCACGCCCGGCTGGGAGCTCGGCGCCGGCTTCCCTGCGCCCGCGCCGGAGCCCGGAGCAGGCGGCACGGCGCGGTTCGGGGTCGGCGGGCGCGCGGGAGCGCCTCGCGGCGAGCGGACCGGCGGCTGCTCTTCCCGGGGCGCGGTCGCGGCGGCCTGGCCAGAGCCGGGCGCGCCGATCTGGCCCGGCGTCGACGCGGGCGCCTTCGCGCCCGGCGGCAGCGGCGGCGGAGGCCTCGACGGCGGGGCCAGCGGCGGCGGTAGCGGCCCGCTCGCGACGCTGCCGTCCTTGCGGCGGATGAGCGGCGGCGGCCTGCTCGGTCCCCCGCCGGGGGGCGGCACGCTCGGCGCCGGCGTCCGGTTCGGTCCCGGCGGCGGCACGCTCGGCGGCGGCAGCGGGGTCAACGGCGGCAGCGCGCCCGCGCCGAGCGGCGTGTTGGGCGGCGGCAGCGAGGTCGGCGGCGGCGGCGGGGTCGCGACCAGCGGCGCGTGCGGCGTGGGCAGCGGGGTCGTCGCCGCCGGCGCGGTGGCAGCCGGCGGCGGGGTCGCGGCCAGCGGCGCGTGCGGCGTGGGCAGCGGGGTCGTCACCGCCGGCGCGTTTGCGGCCGGCGGCGCTTCGCCGTCTGGCGGCGCGTTCGCGGCCGGCGGCGCCTCGTCGCCAGGTGGCGCGTTCGCGCTCGGCGCGCCGAGCCTCGACGTGCCTGCGCTGCCGACGAGCAGCGTCTTCGCGCCGGCCTGAGGTTGCGCGCTCACGCGCGCGATTTGAGCGTTGTCGGCGTTGGCTTCCCAGCCAGCTTCGTCCGGCGATCCGGACAAGCTAGGCAAGCCAGGCCGGCGCGACGCTCCTTCTTGCGGATCGTCCCCGTGCACCGGCGCGGATGCTACACACCCGCGCGCGTTCAATCCACGTCCATGTGCCTGCTCGACCGACGCCGCGCGCATCTCGAGCCGCGCGCGAGCAGGCTCACGGCTTTTTTCGCGCCACGCGATGCATCCCGCCGCGCTGCGCCGCATGCGGTGCTCGGCGCACCTCCTCGACCCGGGGGCCGGCCTACTTGCCGGGCGTGGCCGGCGCGCAGCGCAGCACGTCGAGCTTCATCGCCTTGCCGGCCGGGTGCGCCACCAGCAGCGCCTCCGCGGAGGCCGCGATCGGCTCGCCACGCCCGAGCGCCGGCTCCGCGTGCAGCCCTCCCTGGAGCTCGCCCCGCGCGGTGAGCGCCGCGAGCTGCGTCGGGCCCGAGGCGTTCGCGATCGCGAGCCACACGGCTCCCGCGCGGCCGCTCGCGCGGCCGTTCGCGCCCGGCCCCGGCGCGCCCCGGAGGAGCGCCGGCACCCCGGCGCCCACGCCCAGGGCCGCCTCGGGCGGGGCGTCCTGCTCACGATCGCCGACGAGCACGCGCGGCTCACCGACGCCGCCGAGCCGCACCAGCACGGCGCTGATGCGCCCTCCGATCGAGCCGCTCGGGGTATCGTCGTCCCGGAAGGCGAGGATGACGCCGTCGTCCTCGCCGAGCGTCAGGTCGTACGCGAGCACGTGCCCGTCCTTCGGCGTGACCGCGCGCGGCGTGGCGGTGAGCGCGCCCGTCTCGTCGAGGGGGACCACCTCAATCCACTGGTGGGCGATCGTCTCGCCGGCCGCGGCGGTGTCCTCGTCGGCGTCGTCGCCCTTCTCCGCCGCGGCCCGCCGCGCCGGCTCCTCGGCGCGCGCGATGTACGCGAGCCAGTAGCCGCCGGGCCGGGCGATCACGCGCGGCAGCTCGGCGTCGGTGCTCGGCTGGGAGACGGGGCGGGCCGAGGTGACGGAGCGCAGCGAGCCCACGTCGGCGGAGGCGAGCATGATCCGCGATCGCTTGCCGTCGCGGGTCACGTCGTCCCAGACGATGACCGCGCGCTCGCCCGACGCGGCGATGTCGAGCGCGAGCGACTCGTCGCGCCCCTCGGCGAGCTCGGCGCCCCAGGTGACGTGCTCTCCCTCGATCCTCGCGATCTTGATCGCGCGCCCGCCGGCGTTCGGCTCGAGCATCGCGGCGAGGATCGCGCCGCCCGCGCCCGCGACGACCGGCGGATCCATGTCGCCCCGCGATCGCGCGAGCCGCACGAGCTTCCCCTGGGCGCCGTCGGCCGAGAGCGTGGCCACCATCGCGATGGTCCCGCCCTCCGCTTCCCGCTGCGCGCCCACGGCGAACCCGCCGGCGAACGCCGTCCCGCGGCCGACCTCGACCGCGAACGGCGCGAGGTCCTCGACGCTGTCCGCCGCGCCGCCCCCCGCGCCCTGCTCGGGCCCGGCGTCCTTCGCGACCGGCGCCGGCGGCGCGTCGCCGATCACGAACGGCGCGGGGCCCGCGGGCGCGCAGCGCGGCGGCGCCTGTCCCGGCGCCGCCGGATCGCTCGGATCGCCCGGCGCGGGCGCCGCGGACGTCGCGCTGGACGGCGCGGGGGCGCTGCTCTCGGCGTCCTCGGGCGCGGTGAAGCAGGCGCGCCACACCACGAGGCCTCCCACGACGAGCGCGACGGCGAGGGCCCCTTTCCAGGCGACGCCCTCGGGCTCGTCCTCGGTCGGCGGGCGTCGATCCGCCGTCGGGGGGCGTTGATCCGCCGTCGGTGAGCGTCGATCCGCGCTCGAGTTCCCCTGGGGGGCGCGGTGGTTGGGCTCCATGGGCGGGGGGTGTTAGCGCTGATCGCGCCGTGAGGGCAGGGGGTGGCGCCTGCGCGCGCTGGTCCAGCCGATCTCCCGCCGCCGGCGCGGGAGCGCCAGGGCACGGCGAGCTCGACCGCATCGCTCCCGCTGCCGACGCGGGCGCGCCGGGCCGCCGCGGGCTCGACGGCATCCACGAGAACTTTCCCTCCGGCGCCAGCGAGGTTATCGGCGGCAGGAGCGACGCCGGGCCGTCGCCGCGGGCATCCAGCGGGCCGGCGCGGCGGGGGAGCGGCGGCGCGTCCGATCCTGTCATGCCGAGCCGCACCCTCCTCACCACGATCCTGCTGGGGCTCGTCGCGCTGTGCTGCGCGGCCTGCGTCGGCTCTTCTCCCACGCCGCTCGCCCCTGCGCTCCGCGGCTCGATCGGCGTCCCGCACCACGGCGTCATCACCGACGCGGTCGAGCTCCCGAGGCAGGGTGAGGGCTACCGCCTGCTCCGCAGCAACGGCGTCCGATGGGGGACGGCGGGGCTCGTCGCGGCCGTCCAGCGCGCCGCCGCGGAGGTCGCGCGCGCGCGCCCGGGCGGCGAGCCGCTCCTCGTCGGCGATCTCTCCGCGCGCTTCGGCGGGGCGACGCGGGGGCACCGGTCGCACCGCACCGGGCGCGACGCGGATCTCCTGCTCTACGCGCTGACCCCGGACGGCCGCCCGGTGCGCTCGCCGGGCTTCATCGAGTTCGGGCCGGACGGGCTCGCGCGCATCGACGGCAGCGGCGACGCCGGGCGCGGGGCGTCGCTCCCCGGCGCGCAGGAGTACGTCCGCCTCGACGTCGAGCGGACGTGGCTGCTCGTGAAATCGCTCGTCCGCTCGCCCGACGCGCACGTCCAGTGGCTCTTCTTCGCCCGCTGGCTCGAGGCGCTGGTCATCGAGTATGCCCGCGCGCGCGACGAGGACCCCGAGCTCATCTGGTACGCCGAGAGCGTGCTGCTCCAGCCGGGCGACAGCACGGCGCACGCCGATCACCTCCACCTCCGCGTCGCGTGCACGCCGGACGCGTTCCTCTCCGGCTGCCTCGGCGGCGGCCCCTACTGGCCGTGGCTCCCGGCGGTGCCGCAGCTCGTCGCGCCGGCGGACAGCGACCTCGCCGCCGCGATCCTCGACGACCTCCTGCCCGGCGGCGCCGCTGCGGGCTCCCGCGTCGCGGCGCCCGACAGCGCGCTGTGAGCCACCTCGTCGCGCTGGGCGACGCGGCCGACGTCTGCGCGGCGCTCCCCTCCGAGGTGCGGTTCGATCTCGTCTACCTCGACCCGCCGTTCGGCGTCGGGACGACGATGACCGCGCGGTCGGCGCGCGGCGAGGCGCGCGGCCGGCGCAGGCCGGAGAGCGGCCCCGACGCATACGACGATCGCGCGAGCGCCGACGCGCTCGTCGCGACGCTCGCGCCGCGCCTCGCGGCGATCCGCGATCGCATGGCCGAGGGCGCGACGCTCTACCTGCACCTCGATCACCGCGCGGTCCACGACGCGAAGGTCGCGTGCGATCGCCTCTTCGGCCGCGGCGCGTTCCTCGGCGAGATCATCTGGGCGCCTGGCAATGGCGGCCGAGGCGCGCGCGGCTTCTCGGTCACGCACCAGACGATCCTCCTCTACGCGCGCGCGGCGAGCGAGCGCGGCCGGGTCGTCTACAACGCCTCGGACCCGGCGCTCCGTGAGCCCTACGCCGAGACCAGCCTCGCCATGCACTTCAAGCACCGCGACGAGGACGGCCGCCTCTACCGCGAGCGGATCCTCGGCGGCAAGGCGTACCGGTACTACGCCGACGAGGGCCGCCGGCTCGGGAGCGTGTGGACCGACATCCCGGGGATGGTCGCCAACACCCCGCTGCGCCGCGAGGGCACCGGCTATCCGACGCAGAAGCCGGAGAAGCTGCTCGATCGGATCGTCCGCGCCTCCTCCGCGCCCGGCGCCACCGTCGCGGATCTCATGTGCGGCAGCGGCACCACGCTCGTCGCCGCCGCGCGGCTCGGCCGCCGCTTCGTGGGCGGCGATCGCAGCCAGCTCGCGTTCGCCACGTTCCGTGAGCGGCTCGACCGGGAGGCGATCGCCTACAGCGTGATCGAGGTGCCCGGCGGGCGGGAAGCCGATCCCGCGCTCGCCGAGGAGGCGTGAGCCGCCGGCGCTCCGCTGCGTCCACCGCTCGCAGGCGCCGCGGAGCGCGACGTCACCTCAGACGAGCTCGTCCGTCGGCCCCGCGCCCTGGCGGACGACCTGGATGTCGCCCTGGCTCAGGTCGATCACGGTCGTCGGCACGCCGCCGCCGGTTCCCGCGTCGAGGACGAGCGCGAGCCCCGGGAACCGGTCGTCGATCTCCGCGGGATCGATGATCGGATCCTCCCCGGGCGGCGCGGCGGTCGTGCTGATGAGCGGCCGCCCGAGCGCGCGGACCAGCGCGATCGCCACCGGGTGGTTCGGCACCCGGATGCCGACCGTCTTCTGCTTGAGGTGCACGTACTTCGGCACCTCGCGCGTGGCCGGGAGGATGAACGTGTACGGCCCCGGCAAAAAGCGCTTGAGGATGCGGTACGCCTGGTTCTCGACGATCGCGTAGCGCGCGATGTCGCTCAGATCCGGGCAGATGAACGCGAGGTTCTTGTTCTGGCGCATCCCCTTGATCTGGTAGATCCGCTCGATCGCCTGCTTGTTCATCAGATCGCAGCCGAGCCCGTAGACGGTATCGGTCGGGTAGCCGATGACCTCGCCCTTCTGCATGAGGTCGACGGCTCGCGCGATCTTGCGTGGTTCCGGATGGTCGGCGTTGATGGGCTGGAGCACGGGAACGGGACCATGGGGTCGCCCGTCCGGCTTCGCCAGTGCTGGCCGCACGAAGCGCGGCCAGCGCTGGGCAGCCGGCGAGCGGTCGATGGGGTGGAAGATGCAAAGCCCGCGCTCGAACCGATCGCCACGGGCGGCCGGTTCGAGGCAGCGGTCGGAGATCCGGCAGGGCTGCCGGCGCGCGGCGCTACTCCTTGAGCGCCTCGCTGCCGCCGATGATCTCCATCAGCTCCTTGGTGATCGCCGCCTGCCGCGCCTTGTTGTACTCGAGCGTCAGGCTGTCGATCATCTCCTTGGCGTTCTTGTTCGCGGCATCCATCGCCGTGAGCTTCGCGCCGAGCTCGCTCGCCATCGACTCGTGGAGCGCGCGGAGCACCGAGATGTCCACGTACATCGGGACGAGCCGCTCCAGGAGCGCTCCGCGGTCCGGCTCGAACAGGAACTCCGCGGCCTGTCCGGCGCGGTCGCCCTCGTCTGCCTCGCTCCGCGCCGGCGCGCCGGCGGGCAGGAGCCGCTCGACGACGACGGTCTGGGTGATCGCGCTCTTGAACTCGTTGTAAACGAGGTAGATCGCGTCGATCTCGTCCTTGTTGAACGGGGCGAGGATCTTCGCGCCGACCGCCTGGGCCGTCTCGAGGCCGAGCTTGTCCCAGACCCCGGGCAGGTACTCGCGGATCGGGGCGTTGCGGCGGTTGAAGTAGTCGCGCCCCTTGCGGCCGATGATCGCGAGGTGGACCTCCTGACCGGCCTCGGTCCGGCTCTTCCACTCGCGCTCGGCGCGCTTGTTGATGTTCGTGTTGAAGGCGCCGCAGAGGCCGCGGTCGCTCGTGAGCACCAGGAGCAGCACGCGCCGCTCCGGGCGGGTCACGAGCAGCGGGTGCGCCGGCGTCTCGCCCCCGGTCAGCACGGCCGCCTCGCCCTCCGCCCCGATCCTCTCCGCCGCGGGCGCGTCGGCCGAAGGTGCCGCGGCCGCGTCGCGCGTGATCTCCCAGAGCACCTCCTGCACCTTGACGGCGTAGGGCCGGAGCTCGGTGATGCGCTGCTGCGCCTTGTTGAGCTTGGCGCCCGCGACCATCTTCATGGCGCGGGTGATCTTCTGCGTCGACTTGACGCTCGAGATCCGCTTGCGAATGGACTTGAGGCTGGGCACGGCTGCCTACTTTTCCTTGGCCTTCGAGGCGCTCTTGCCGTTCTTCGACTTCGCCTTGGGCGCCGGCTCCTCGTCGTCCGCGCCGTCCGCGTCCTCGTCGGCCGCCGCCGCGCTGGCGGTCGAGGCGCCGCCCTGCTCCACCACGAACCGCTTCTTGTACGCCTCGATCGCCTTGGTCATGCGGGACTTGAGGTCGTCGTCGAGGGCCTTCTTCTCCCGGATGTCCGCGAAGATCTGCGCGTGCTTGCCCTCGATGAACTTGTAGAGCTCGTCCTCGAAGCGCGCGAGCGAGCTCACCGGCAGATCATCGAGCAGGCCCTGCGTGCCGGCGTAGATGATGAGGATCTGCTTCTCGACGGCGAGCGGCACGTACTGGCCCTGCTTCAGGATCTCGGTGAGGCGCGCGCCGCGCTCGAGCTGCGCGCGGGTCTTCGCGTCGAGGTCCGAGGCGAACTGCGAGAACGCCGCCATCGCGCGGTACTGCGCGAGGTCGAGGCGGAGCGTGCCGGCGATCGACTTCATCGCCTTGATCTGCGCGTTGCCGCCGACCCGGCTGACCGAGATGCCGACGTTGATGGCCGGGCGGACGCCGGAGTAGAAGAGGTCGGCCTCGAGGAAGATCTGCCCGTCCGTGATGCTGATGACGTTCGTCGGGATGTACGCCGACACGTCGCCGGCCTGCGTCTCGATGACCGGCAGCGCCGTGAGCGAGCCGCCCGACTTCGGGTCGCGGACGATCTCGTAGTCGCTCGCCTTCCCCTTGTCCGAGAGCTGCTGCTCGAGCTTCTTGATCTCGTCCTTCTTCTCTTCCTTGCGCGCCTGCTCGAGCTTCTCGAAGAGGGCCGCATCGACCGTCTTCCAGAGCGAGTCCTTCGCGGAGTGCATCCCGTGCGCCCCGACGTGCGCCTTGCCGTCGACGCCGCGGTACGCGGGGTCGCCGCCCTCGATCTTCGTCCCCTTCGCCACGACGTAGAAGATGTCGGCCATCTTCGCGGCGCGCTCGAGGAGCCGGGAGTGGAGGTAGAAGACGTCGCCCGGGTACGCCTCGCGGCCCGGCGGGCGGCGGAGCAGCAGCGAGAGCTGGCGGTACGCGACCGCCTGCTTCGACAGGTCGTCGTAGATGCACAGCGCGTGGCGCCCGCTGTCGCGGAAGTACTCGCCGATGGTCACGCCGGTGTACGGCGCGATGAACTGGAGCGGCGCGGTCTCGCTCGCCGTCGCGGCGACGATGATCGTGTACTCCAGCGCGCCGTGCGCATCGAGCCGGTCGACGACCTGGCGCACCGTCGACAGCTTCTGGCCGATGGCGACGTAGACGCAGATGACGCCCTTGCCCTTCTGGTTGAGGATCGCGTCGACGGCGACGGCGGTCTTGCCGACCTGCCGGTCGCCGATGATGAGCTCGCGCTGGCCGCGGCCGACCGGGATCATCGCGTCGATCGCCTTGATGCCGGTCTGCATCGGCTCGGTGACCGGCTGGCGCTGGATGATGCCGGGCGCCTTCACCTCGACGCGGCGCCGCTCCTTCGACTCGATCGGCCCCTTGCCGTCGATCGGCATGCCGAGCGCGTTGACGACGCGCCCGAGGGTCGCCTCGCCGACGGGCACCTCCATGATGCGCCCGGTGCGCTTCACGGCGTCACCCTCCTTGATGACGCTCGTATCGCCGAAGATGGCGGCGCCGACGTTGTCCTGCTCGAGGTTCAGCACGAGCCCCATCAGGCTCGACCCCTCCGAGCCGGTGAACTCAACGAGCTCGCCGGCCATGGCGCGGCTCAGGCCGTGCACGCGGGCGATGCCGTCGCCCACGGTGAGCACGGTGCCCGTCTCGGTGACCTGAGCGGCCTTGTCGATGTTCTGGATTTGCTTCTTGATGATCTGAGAGATCTCTTCGGCGCGGAGCTGCATGCGGAGTCCTCTGTCGGGAGACGCTTGGGCTTCGAAATCTACGTCGTCAAGGTCGAGGGGGCAGCGCGCGCTGCGCCCCGACCGCTCGTGAAACAGGGGGCGGGGTCGCGTCCCCTCAGGTTCGGAGCAGGTTCTCGCGGAAGGCCGACAGCCGCGTCCGGAGGCTGCCGTCGATCACCTGATCGCCGATCTGCGTGACCACACCGGCGATGAGCGAGGGATCCTGCTTGTGGATGATCGAGATCTTCCTGCCGGTCGACCTCTCGAGCTCGGCCCGGAGGCGGTCAAGGTAACCGTCGCTCAGCGGGCCCGCGCTCGTGACCACGGCCCGCGCGACGTTCTGGTCCTGATCGACGAGGAGCGCGAGCTGCCGGGCGATCTCGGGCAACGCCGCGAGCCGCCGGCGCCGCGCGAGCAGCAGCAGCGTGTTCCTCGTCACCTCCGAGAAGCCGGCGCGGGCGCCGAGCTCGCCGAGCATCTCGTCGCGCTGGGCCTCGGGGATGAGCGGGTTGTCGAGCACCAGGCGGAGCTCCTCGCTCGCCGAGTACATCGCGCTCGCGTCCCCGATCTCCCTGGAGAGGTTCGCCAGGGTCCCGGTCTCCTTGCCGATCTCGAAGATCGCGCGCCCGTAGCGTCGGGCGACGGCCTCGTAGCTCATGTCGCTGCTCCGGTGGTCTGGGCTCCGCGGGCGGCGCCGGCGGAGACGGCCGCGGGGATGGCCTTCAGGTACTCTTCGTTGACCCGGTCGAGGTCGTCCCGGCCGACGCGCTGCCGCAGCAGCTCCTCGGCGGCCGTGACGGCGTTCTGCACCGCCTCCTGGAGGAGCATGGCGCGCGCCGCCTTGAGCTCCTGCTCGATGCGGAACTCGGCGTCGCGCCGCATCCGGACGCGGCGCTGCTCCGCCTCGGCGAGCACGTGCGCCTTCTCGAGCTCGGCCTGCGCCGCGTGCTCGGCCTTGAGCTCCGCGAGCGTCTCCTCGAGCCGCGTGAGCTTGTCCTCGTACTCGTCGAGCCGCCGCTCGGCCTCCCGCTTGAGGCGCGAGGCGTTGTCGAGCTCCTGCGTGATCGTCTGCTTGCGCTTCTTCAGCGCCTCGGCGATCGGCTTCCTCCCGAAGCGGACGATGATGAAGGCGAGGAGCCCGAAGTTCAGGACCGAGGCCAGGAACGGCGGCGGCTGGTTCTTCGGGTCGCAGGGGTTCTTGTCGTTGTGGTAGCGCCAGAGCAGCGAGTTGATGCCGCCCTTCGCGGCCGCCTCGTTGTTCACGCCGATCAGGCCCTGCCACCAGTTGACGTGCGGCGGCGGGTCGGTCGGGCCGTGGCCGGGGCAGTGCTCCTCCCCGTGCGACGCGTGCTCGGTGGGCTCCGGCGGCGGCGCGGGGCGCGCGCGGCCGAGCTGGCCGCCCTGCGGCCGGGGCCCGTGGCCCGGCGGGAGCTGGCGGCCGCCCGGCCCGAGCGGCCGGCCGGGCTGCACGTCGCGGCGGGCGGGCACCTGCGCGCCCGGCTGGGCGGCGCCGGGCTGACCGGGCTGGGCGGCGCCGACCGGCGGGTGCCCCGGCGGCATCGCGGGCTGCGCGGCAGGCGCGGGCTGCGCGGCAGGCTGCTGCGCCAGCGCGGTGCCGGTGACGAGCGCCGCGGTCAGGCCAAGGGCGATCGAGGAGCGGCGGAGCGGCTTCTTCACTGGCGCACCTCGCGGCCGAGCATGCTGGCGGCGATCTCCGCCGCGAGGGCGGGCTGGGCGGCGCCGAGCTCGCCGCGCATGCGGGCGACCTCGGCCGCGATCTTCGCCTTGCCGTCCTCGAGGATGCGGGCGGTCTCGGCCCGGGCCTCGGCCATGATCTGCGCCTCGACCTTCATGGTCTCGGCGCGGAGGCGCTCCCGCTCGATCCCCGCCTCGCGCCGGACCTGCTCGATCTCGGCCTCGTAGCGGGTGAGCAGCTCGCCTGCGCGCTCGTCCATCTCGCGCGCCTCCCGCTTGGCGCCGTCGGTGCGCCGCTCGCGCTCCTCGAAGACGCGGAGCAGCGGATCGAACAGCAGCGGCTTGAGCACGACGATGAACGTCGAGAACAGGACGACCTGCGCCAGGAACGTCAGATCGAAGTCGACGGCGATGGCGCCGGACGCGAGAAGGGGGTGCATGGCGTTCGGATTCACGGGTGCTTGTTCGGCGACGAGGGCGGAGCAGCGGGAGCCGCTCGCTGCCGCGCGCCCCCGGGGGAGGGCGTTTTCGTCGCGCGGGCACTAGCACGTGTCAGTCGAAGCTGGAAGGGATCTCGGCAGGGCGGTCGGGCTCGCCTCTCCGCGCCGCGCCGCGCTCGTTCAGGGGGCGCCGCGCTCGCCGTCGCGGGGGCGTTACAAGCTCGCGAGCGAGCGCATCATCTCGCCGAGGCCCGCCTCGAGGTCGTCGGCGCCGGCGCGCCTCGACGCGGGCGAGCGCGGCGCGCTGTCCTCGTCGCGCAGGGCCTCGGCCGCGCGCGGATTGCGGAACCAGTCCTCGTCGAAGCGCTCGATCAGATCGCGCCGATCGCGCGCCGCGAGCAGCGCCCCGGCGAGCCGGACGGCGGCGTCGGGCTCGAGCGCCGGGACGACCCCGGCGAGCGTCCCCGGGATCGGCGCGCCGAGCGCGCGCGCCGTCGCCTCCTCGAACCGATCCCTGCGATCGCGCGCGGCCCGGAGCAGCACGTGCCCGCCTCCGTCCTGGCCGGCGTGACCCACGAGCGACACGGTCGCGGCGTCGAGGCGCAGCGACAGCAGGAAGCTCTGTGCGGTCGCGCGCGCCTGATCGAGCGCGCGGCCTCGGCCGAGCCCGAGCGCGCGGGCGCAGAACACGGGATCGGCGACGAGGCCGCCGAACAGCGCGGCGCGGCGCGCGCGCCGGAGATCGGCGGGCGCGTGGGCGAGCGCGAACGGCCCGCGCGCGGAGGCGCGCGACAGCGCCGCGCCGAAGCGGGCGAGCGCGCGCGCGAACGAGGCCGCGCCGAGCGGGTGCGGCAGCGGCCCCAGATCGATCGCGAGGCCCTCGGTGAGCTTCGTCGCGCGGAACAGCTCCTCGATCCACCGCGGGCTGAGCCGCGCCGGCCACCCCGACGCGGCGTCCCGCCCCACGGCCCGGCCGAGCGCGCCGTGCCAGGTCGCCTCCGGCCGCAGCATCGGCTCGGTCCGGTGCAGCAGCGCCTCGGCGGCGCCGCGCGCGGCCCCCGGAGGGTCGCAGGGGATCTCGACGGCGGCGAGGCGCGCCTCGTCGAGCCGGCGCGCCGCCTCGTGCCGCCGCTCGACGAGGATGCGCGCGGCGTCGGCGACCGCTCCGGCGCCGCGGGCGAGCACCTCGGCGAAGGTCTGCCGTCCGGCGTCGGTCGGATCGGCGAGCAGCCTGAGCCGCGCCTCGTGAGGCGACATCCGCGCCGGCTCGGGCACGTCGATCAGGATCGATGCGGCGTGCCACGCCGTGGCGAGCCGGACGCGGTCGGCCCAGACGACCCGCTCCAGCGTGAGCGTGTGCACCCAGTCGGCGAGCGGGGCCGCGAGGCCGGTCGGGTCCGGCGCAGGGGCCTCTGGCTCGCCTGCGTACCCGAGCTCCGCGCCGAGGCTCGGGGCCTTGCCGGCGAGCTCGAGGTAGGTCGTCCGCGCGCTGACGCGCCGGAACGGATCGAGCGGGTTCTCGAGCCGCGCCCTCGCCTCCGCCGCGGTCGCGCCGTCCTGGTCCGCGGCGGACGGGGTCGGGCCGCGCCGGGTGAGGTCGTCGAGCGCCGCGCGCCACGCGCGCGCCGCGCGGGCGACCTCCCGATCGAGGCGGATCAGATCGACGTCCATGCGCACCTACCCGTGCACCGCGGCGGCCGTCCCGAGCCGCCGGGCGATGTCGCCCTCGGCGCGCGCGAGCTCGGCGAGCCTCCCGCGCGTCGCGTCCTCGTCGCCGGCGACCTCGACGGCGAGGTCGACGAGGGTCCGGTAGTGCCGTGCCTCCGACGCGAAGAGCTCCTCGTAGAGCGCGGCGAGCTCGTGCTCGCGCGCCGCGAGCCCGTCGGCGAGCAGCCGGAAGCGCTCGCAGGAGCGGGCCTCGATGATCGCGCCGACGAGCAGCCGATCGATGAGCGCGGCCCGCGCGTTGCGCGCGCAGGTGCTGGACGCCGCCTTGCGCAGCTCGCTGGCGTAGGCGTCGGTCTCCGGCTTGCCGAGCGCGAGGCCGCGCTGCTCGATCACGTCGAGGAGCGCGCGGAAGTGCCGGAGCTCCTCCTCGGCGAGATCGACGAGCGCCCTCGCGAGGCGCGGGATCGACGGCCAGCGCGCGGCGAGGGACAGCGCGTTCGACGCGGCCTTCATCTCGCAGTGGGCGTGGTCGGTCAGGAGCGCCGGCAGGTCGGCGAGCGCCACGTCAGCCCAGCGTGGATCGGTCGGTAGGGTCAGGCACAGCACGCAGGGCCGACCTAGAGCAGGCGCGCCGCGGCGAGAAGGGGGAGGCGGGCCTCGACGCTTCCGCGCCGGACGCGCCGCGGCACCCGGGCGGCCGCGGAGCGGGGCGGCGCCCCGGGGAGATGAGGCTAGAGCCCGTCGGACGACGCGCGGGTCAGCCCGCTCGACTCGAGGTGGTACGAGAGCCCGACCACGAACGTGGTGGGCCCGCCGCCGGCGAGCGCTCGGCGCACGGCGCCCTCGACCGAGAACTGGGTGCCCACGTAGGCGACGCCGAGCGACAGCGCGTGCTGGTCCGCGCCCTGGTCGAAGCGGTATCCGGCGCGGAGCGGGAAGTGATCGGCGACGAGGTACTCGCCGCCGGCCATGAGGCGGTACGTGGCGTCGCGGTAGGAGTTGAGATCGACGAGCCCGTCGACCTCGATCGAGAAGTCCGGGGTGCCGAACCCGACGCCGCCGCCGATCGTCGTGGGGAGCAGCCCGTGGTCCGGGTACGAGAGGTTCTGCCCGACGGCCGCGATGTACAGGTTGTCCGTCGGCTTGACGGTGACCGCGGCGTCGAACGTGAGCTCGTTGACGAAGGAGTGCCGGCCGACGACGTCCCCGTCCTCCCTCTCGATCAAGCCGCCCGAGACCGGGTCTTCCCCCTTGCTGTCGTGGAGGCCTCCCGCGGGGGGCGTCCCGTCCTGCGTGATCTTGGCGTAGCGGCCGGTGAGCCCGACGAAGAAGCGCTCGGTGATGGGGTAGGCGAGGCCGACCCGGGCATCGAGGGACTGCCGGTCGATCCCCTCGGCGTCGACGAAGCCCCCGACGAAGGAGATCGCCCCCGCGAGCTTGCCCGTGACCGAGTCGACGACGACGCCGCCGTACGTGTGCCGGCCCGCCTCCGGGCTCCCCTGGAAGAGCCCCTGGAGGTGGTAGACGCGGGTCTCCACCATCGCGGACGGGTTCAGGAAGACGGCCGACGTCCCGTTCCCGAGGGCGCGCAGCGCGCCGCCGAAGGCCGCGGCGCGGGGCGTCTCGTTCTCGCCGTAGGCGTAGGCGAGCTGCGGCGGCAGCGACGACCGCTCGGCCGCCGCGGGCCCCGCGGACGCGGTCAGCGAGAGCGCGGCCGCTGCCGCCAGGACCCTGGCGCGCGCGGAGGTCGTCGCCGCCCGGCGCGACCGCTCCGGCTGCTGCGCCAGGAGTGCCCCCTCTGTCAACCGGATCCTCGACGGCATCGCTTCGCCATACCCCAGACCGCGACCCCGGGGGCAAATTCTCGGACCATGAAATCGGCTCGACCCGATAGCTGTGTACTGGACGACCTTCGCGTTTCAAAAAAAGCTGGAAAATAGGCCAACTTAGCCCTTGACGACGAGATGAGCGGGTTTTGCTCTGGAATCGAGGGCGCGTCGTGAAAATCACCGATTGGCGTCGGGAGTTTTCGTGCCTGGTGTCCGGGGGTCTGAGCGCGGATGACGCGAAGCCGGTTTCGCAGTGCGCAATGGACTGAATTTATGCCAATGAAAACCGATACTTGGTTCGGGTTTCGCAGTTGGGGATAGACGCCCGGACTCACCCGGTGCTACCTCGGATTCGTCCTCGGGGCGGTCCGACGCCGCACCGAGTCCTCCAAAGGGTGGCCCCGCAAGGGGCGCTGTGGGCTACCGAGCTCTGTGAGGCGGTATGGGGGACGGCTGTGCCGATCTGTCTTCCAATGCAATGGACCTCGACGCGACGGTTGCACCCCCACCTCGATCGGCGTGCTTGGCAGGAGCCGAGCCGAGCGCCGGTCCAGTGGGGCCGTATTTCTTACCCGCATTCCCTGGAGGCTCGCGGACGAATTCCCGAGGGCGAAGCGGCCGTGGGCGGACTGTTGAAAAGTCGACGCGCCCTTCGATTACATTCAGAATAACATAGAGATCTCCAGGGGTTAGAGGCGAGTCCTCGCTGTGAGACCTGTGGATAAGTTGGGGGCGACGGTTCTTTCGGTCGCCCCCGAAACCTATTTTCGTGGAGCGGACTTCAGAGCAGCG